>CAVYWT010000001.1:1170000-2694824 GCA_963772405.1 uncultured Acidobacteriota bacterium
CCCGACTGCTGCCTCCCGTAGGAGTCTGACCCGTTATTCAGTGTCAGTGTGTCCGACCGTCCTCTTAGACCGGATACAGATCGTAGCCTTGGTAAGCCGTTACCTTACCAACAAGCTAATCTGCCGCAAGCTCCTCCTCAAGCAATAAATCTTTAACAACTGTCACCTTGCGGTGCCGCTGCATTATGCGGTATTAGCGTCCGTTTCCGAACGTTATTCCCCACTCGAGGGTAGATTACTTACGTGTTACTCACCCGTGCGCCACTTTATGCACTCCCCGAAGGGAGCTTTAATCGTTCGACTTGCATGTCTGAGGCACGCCGCCAGCGTTGATTCTGAGCCAGGATCAAACTCTCGTTGATTTCCTAGTTCATTGTTCGTACGACAGTTTCCTGTCGCTACTACTAACCGAAGTCAGTAATAATTCTTTTTGAATTAACACATGGACTCTCACATATCTAGTTTTCAAATATCAACTTTAATTCGCTCGTCTTTCTATGAGCGAAACTCCTGATTATACAGAAGCGAAAATCGTTGTCAAGCACACTTGGGAAAATAACTAACTTTTGTTTTCAAGCTGACTAAATTTCTCAAGTGGCAAACATGTATTCTCTACGCCACCCCCACCTTTGTCAAGGCGACTCACCACTTAAGACTTCGAAGTTCATTCACTTTCTAAAAGAACATGAATCTGGAAGACTCTGCTCGCTTATTTGCGCGAGCCGATTGGGATGAGGCCTTCGCGATAAAGGTTGCTTAGCGGTGATGGATGGATTGATTGGTCGGTGAGTGAATTCTGTGAACGTGCGACAACCTGCTTCCTAAAACTGGAGCGGGCGACGAGGCTCGAACTCGCAACTTTCAGCTTGGGAAGCTGACACTCTACCATTGAGTTACGCCCGCTCTTTTGAACGCGAATATTCTGCCACGCTTTACCTGAACGAGCAACCTATTTCTCGGTTGGTGCTAGCAACTTATCGATGACTTCTCTAACCGCACCGCGGCCACCTTTTGCACGGGTAACAAACACGGCGGCGCCTTTCGTTTCTTCAACGGCATCGGCGACGGCGACGGCAAAGCCAACGCGTTTCATAATCTCAAGATCTCCCACGTCATCGCCGATGTATGCGACCTGCATGGGCTCTATGCCAAGAGACAGAATTATCTCCTCGAAATCTTTGATCTTGTCGGCCGAGTTAACGCGCACGTATTCGATCCCGAGTTCGTCTGCCCTCCGCCGAACGATCTCACCGGATCCGCGACCTGAAATGATTCCCGATTTAAAGCCTGCGCGATGCCAGAGGACAATTCCTTGCCCGTCGCGGACATCAAACACCTTCATCTCTTCGCCACTTGCAGAAAAATAAAGACGGCCGTCCGTGAGAACGCCGTCGCAATCCATGAGAAGCAATTTGATATCCAACTATCGCACCTCGAATATATCCACCGAACTCAGTCTCCATCCGCCGCCAATGCGAGTCAGACGGTAAACAGCCGTACCCCTTTCCGGTTCGCGGTTCAGGAGCCGGACGTTAAGCAATGCTTCCACCCAAACATTGCTCGCGTCGATCTGATCGATGTGTACAATGCTCGTCTTCCATTCAACTGTCTGTCCCGATATCCCACCAATAAACTTCGAAACTTCGCCGGCGACTGTCATGGCCTCGAGATCCGTCTTTCGATTCGAAACCGCCGCCTTATCAAATGAAGTAAAGAAAGCTGTGACGCTGTCATCCGAAACCGGCGCAGCGTTCAGTCGATTTCTGATCGTTCTCGCTGCGAGAGTCGCACCATACTCAGCATCCGCCGCGATCGCGTCAGTGGCGAACTTTATCGCCTGAGCATTCTGCCCGTTCTTAGACGCGGTATCGGCAAGCCCGACACTTGCCCAGGCGATGCTGCGCGGCGATGGAAGTTTTTCGTCGAGGACCATGCGAAACTCACGCTCAGCATCTGCGTTCTTTCCCTGTGCGAGCAGCGAACGTCCAAGCAGCACACGAACATCATCGAATCGCGGCTGATCGCGAATGACGGTACGGGCTAACACTTCAGAATTCGCGAATTCCTGCTTATCGAACAAACGCTTCACCACAACTAAAAGATCGCTGTCCGTCGATTCGCGCGGCGCAACGTCATCCGAATAATCCGTCTGCGGATAAAACTTCTCGGGATCTATCTCGACCCGGTTTATCTTACTCGCGGTCTTGAATATGATCTCTCCAAAACTCTTCGCTCGAATCGTGGTCGGGGCAGACATTCGCTCCCCGTTTGCCATCGATGCCGTGACGTTTACCGTCACATCCACGGGGCCAATATTTCGCAAAGCAATTCGCGACTCTCCGCCTACAACCTGCGGCAGACCAGCCTGGAGATTCGTTTCGGTAACCTGGTCGAAAAGGTGATCGAGCAATTCTTTTTCCGATGGAAACTGCGCGCGAATCTCGGAAAGCGAAACCGTTCCGTCCTGCGTAGCCAATCTTACCGCTTTGTAAAATTCATCCGCGCCCACTTTTCGAGCGAGGAGCCGCCACACCATAGCACCCTTATTCGCGACCTCGGGATAGTAGTAGTCGTCGAGTGACGAAACAACCGTCAGTGGCGAATCGCGACGTGAAACCGAGGCGTAAGCGATGCCGCTGTCTTTGCCGTTCAAGATCGGCTATCTCCTTTCCGAACTTGCTCTCCAGAAACTGTGTTGCAATGTACTTAGACAGACCTTCGCGAATAACGCCGTTGCCGTCGCCCGTTATTACCGCCGATCCGCCAAGCCATACTTTCACGATGGAGTCGGCGAGGCTCATCGCTGTCTGTGAGTCGAGCCTCCCACGTCTAAATACACTCTCGTCGATCAAGACAGTCCCGCCGCCTGTGAAACCGCCCGCACGTCGAACGGCAACAAGGCGCAGCGGGACATCCGCAGACGGGCCCAGAAGATTCGCGGTGAACGATCTTGCATCAGAAGCGAAGGTCGCGATCTCGGAGGCGACTTTTTGTCCGGCCGGCCCCGAACCCTTTGGTAAAAGCACCGATACACCGGAAGTATTCGCACTGTCCCAATTCCCGGTCACGAAGAAAGGCTGGCCACCAAGCTTCTGCTCAAATGAACCGCTCGCTTCAACACCGGAAGAAACTATCGATTGGCCGGTCGCACTTACTTGAATTCGAAACGGTGCATAATCGGCACCGCGTGCAAAGTACCAGCTATTCGGGGTCGGGTACCAATAAGACAGGGGTAAGAACTGAGAAACAGCTGGAGAGATAACATTCAAACCGGAATTCTCTTTGACGTTGAGCTTATAGTCTACGGTCGCCGACAAAACTCCATCTGGCGGTACGCTCGGCAGACGTATGGCGATACGCTGTAGCGAGCCCGTTCCGACCTTCTCTGAGGCTTTTGAGAAATCCGCCGTAGTCCCGTTCACCGAGACGGACGCAACCTCAGCAGACGGACTGATCCTTAAGGTCAGTGTCGACGCCGGGCGAGATGATACGTTCTTTAGATCGAGCTTCGCCCTCACCGTAAGATTGCGATCGGTGTCACTCTGCTGCGGCAGTGTGGCCGTGAGGTCGTATCGAGCAACTTGCCAGGTGGCGGAAACGCGAGTGTCGTCCTGCGCTCTTATCACGCCAGCCAGTAATAACAATAAAAACAACGCTTTCAGTTTTGTCATCTGCTATGTGCCGGGCGTCAACTCTATGACTATCGGCTTCTTGGATCCCGACTTTTTCTTATGAACCTTGATCAGCGTGTGATTAAAACCGGCAAAGTCCGAACCGAATCTGACCACGTATTTCCCATCGGGCAGATCGCCGATACAAAAGGCTCCGTCCCGATCAACGTGATACGACTTGATGCGCTTTCCCTCGTCGACATAGTTCGAGGGCGGCTGCTTGCTTAGTCAACTCAGGGGCGGGAAATATATCAACGACCGCCACTTCGACGTTCATGCCATTCACGTCGCGTACTCGTCCGTAAAAAACCTCCACGCTTCTAATTTTGTAAAATTCAACAACCTCATTGGCTCCGTGTGAGGCGATCGCAGACTCGACGGAGGTCTTTCTGCATACCGGCTGAGCCGACGTTTCAGAAACCGCCATGACAATAAGCAAAGCAATGCCAATCAGCACATAGTGCTTAATCTCGCCGCGCTCCCGTTTCTGCCGTTTCCCCTTCATTAACAAGTTCGTGGATCTGTTTAAGTTTGGCGAGCAGCTTTTCCAATCTCGACAACGGAAGCTGATTCGGGCCGTCGCTCGGAGCTTTCGCCGGATTGTCGTGGACTTCCATAAATACCGCATCGACTCCGCATGCGACACCGGCCCGTGCGAAGTTTTCGATGTACTCCGACTGACCGCCGGTTGCTTTTCCAAGTCCGCCCGGCAGCTGGAGTGAATGCGTTACATCGAACACGACCGGCACGCCAAATGAGCGCATGATGGGAAACGACCGCAGATCGACAACGAGATTGTTATAGCCGAAACTGGCCCCACGTTCTGTCAGTAAGATCTTCTCGCAGCCTGCAGCCTGCAACTTATCAACAATGTTCTTTGCATCCCAAGGAGCGAGGAACTGACCCTTTTTTACATTCACCGCTTTGCCGGACTTCGCCGCTTCGACCAGAAGATCCGTCTGACGACAAAGGAATGCGGGGATCTGAAGAATGTCCGCAACCTCGGCGGTTTTCTCGACCTGCCACGGTTCGTGAACATCCGTGATCACGGGTACGCCGATCTCGCCTTTGACCTGGGCGAGAATCTCAAGTCCGAACTCCATTCCCTCACCGCGGAAACTTTCGATCGAGCTGCGATTTGCCTTATCGAAGGAGGATTTGTATACGAAGCCGACGCCGACATGCTTGCAGATGTCGTTGATCTCCTGCGCCATGAACAGAGCATGCTGCGCCGACTCAACGACGCACGGTCCTAGGATGAAGGAAAGATCCCCCCCACCAAACTCTACGCTGCCGACTCGAAACGACTCCATATTAAATGCCTAACTGTGGATCCTTCCAAATAGATAATAACTTATAGATACGAGATGGTAGATGCGATGCGATGCGATGCGGTCCGCTCTATCATCTCGTATCGGGAATCTATTATCTATTTGGAAAGAGAGCTCTCAATCTTCAGCCTCAACTTCAGATCGCTCCGGAATCTCTACGCCCTTGTCGCTTCGAACGTCGTGCTCGAGATTCTCGCTGTGCAGGCGATTCTCCCACGCCGCCTTCACGAACGATGTGAACAGAGGATGTGCGTTCAGAGGCTTCGATTTGTACTCGGGATGAAACTGACACGCGACGAAGTACGGGTGCTGTTCGCGTGGAAGTTCGATCATCTCGACGAACTTTCCGTCCGGCGAGATGCCGCTGAAGACAAGGCCTTCTTTCTCGAGTACGCCTCGAAATTCCGGGTTGAACTCGTATCGGTGCCTGTGACGCTCACCGATCTGTTCAGCTCCGTGATAGACGTCGCGGACAAGCGAACCATCTCCCAGCTGGCAGATGTATTCACCCAATCGCATCGTTCCGCCAAGCTCGTCAACGCCGACCAGATCACGAAGTTTAAAAATGATCGGGAACGGAGTTTCTTCGTTAAATTCTGTCGAGTCCGCGTCGCGTAATCCGCACACGTCTCTCGCAAATTCGATACACGCCGTCTGCATTCCGAGGCAGATACCAAAATATGGAGTGCCGGATTTTCGAGCGTACTTGATCGCACGCAGCATTCCCGCAATACCGCGCTTGCCGAATCCGCCGGGGACGAGTATCGCATCGTAATCCTGAAGTACGGCTTCGTAACCGTCATTCATCAGGTTCTCAGATTCGATCCATGTCACATTTACGCGGAGGTTGTTCGCCACGCCAGCATGCGTTAACGCCTCTCGCAGCGACTTGTACGAATCCTCAAGCTCGACATATTTTCCGACGATGGCGATCTTCACGTTACCGCCGCTCGGATCCTTGATGGTCGAGACGAGCTCGCGCCAATTCTTCAGATCGACATGCGGAAACTGCTCGTCCAAGTTGAGGTCCTTGATGATCAGCTCATCGAGCGCCTGTTCGTGGAATGCCAACGGCACTTCGTAGATCGTCGGCACATCGAGAGCAGAGATGACTGCACTCTCCTGCACATTACAGAACAGTGCGATCTTTCTCCGAAGGTCCATCGAAAGCGGCCGGTCGGATCTGCACAGCAAGATGTCCGGTGCAATACCGATCTCGCGCAGCTCCTTGACCGAGTGCTGGGTGGGTTTTGTTTTTAGCTCGCCCGCTGCGGCAATGTAAGGAACAAGCGTGACGTGTACGAAGATCGCATTGCCGCGTCCTTCTTCGTTTCCGATCTGACGGATCGCTTCCATGAAAGGCAGCGATTCGATGTCGCCAACCGTACCTCCGATCTCGACGATCAGAACATCGGGCTCGTCCTGTTCAGCGATAGTCCGAACCGCCTTTTTAATTTCGTCTGTGATGTGCGGAATGACCTGGATCGTCTTGCCGAGGTAATCGCCGCGCCGTTCCTTTTCAATAACGGACAGATATATGCGGCCGCTTGTCCAGTTGTTCGCCTGCGTGAGTTTTGCGTTCGTGAAGCGCTCGTAATGCCCGAGATCAAGATCGGTCTCGGCACCGTCGTCAGTGACAAACACTTCACCGTGTTGAAACGGCGACATCGTTCCGGGGTCGACATTGATGTACGGGTCAAGCTTCATCATCTGGACCTTCATCCCACGCGCCTCGAGCAAACATCCGATCGAGCTTGCCGCGAGCCCCTTTCCTAAACTCGAAACCACGCCGCCAGTAACAAAAATGTATTTAGTCATAATTTTGGTTTGTTGGTAGTTGATCGTCGTTCGTTGATCGTCGTTCGCGTTCGTTGATCGTTGATCGTTGTTCGTCGAACCCCGTACGCGAAACATTTCACTTTTTCACTTTTTCACTTTTTCACTTTTTCCCTTTTTCAACTCTAGAATTCGTCGAACACGATCAAGATCTTCCTGCGTATCCACTCCGATCGATGATCCCACCGCATCGACAACCTTTATCTTCGCTCCATCCTCCAGTGCCCGAAGCTGCTCAAGCATCTCGATCTGTTCGAGCGTGGTCGGTGGCAATTTGCTGAACCTTAACAGATATCCGCGCCGGTAGACATAAAGACCGGTGTGTTTTCTATATAAAGACATCAGCGACGGCTCGCCGTTGATTGCCCGATCCGGGATCGCCTCCGTGACGCTGGGCAGCGTCTCGCGGAAAAGGTACCGGAGAACGTGAAAAATAGATCGCGCGACCATCATCACTCACTACTACCTTGACGACATTACCGTTTCGAAGCTCCTCAATACTCTCGATCGGTTCCGATGTCGTCGACATATCCGCCAAGTCATCGTCGACCAAGGCCTGAACCGCCGCATCGATTGTCTCGGGCGAGATCAAGGGCTCATCCCCCTGCACATTTACGATGATCAACGCCTCAGGGATCTGCTCGGTGACTTCGGCGACGCGATCCGTTCCGGAGCGATGTTCTGCCGAGGTCATCACAACCTCGACGCCGCTTGCTTCTACTACATCAAAGATCCTGGCGTCATCGGTCGCTACGATAACTCGGGAAACCGTTGCCGCATCTCGAACCCGATCAACGGTGTGGAGAATCAATGCGCGACCGTCTATCGGCATCAGCAGCTTCCCGGGTAGGCGGGCAGATGCATACCGTGCCGGGATGACTGCAACAACAATTTTTGAAGGATTATTCCCGTGATGCTCCACGGGCTTTTAGGTTAGCGGGAAAATGGTCCGATGACAAGCCGAAGGAGAAAGTTTGGGGATGTTCGTCGTTTTCGCTAAACTTTCCCGCGTGAACAGTGCAAGTGCAAACCCTTCAAACATCGAATCCTCCGAGGTTAACCAAACCTACGTCTACAAACCGACGCCGGACAATCCGCCATGGAACAATCCGATCGCGGTTGCGGTGTGGATCGCCAGCGTTCTCGCGATTCTCCTGGTTCCGATGGTGTTCATTCTTCCGTATCTGATCTCGAACGGGGTGCCGTTCAGCGATAAGCAGGCGCTTAGCGAATTCTTCCAGCAGGACCCGGTCGCGATTTTCTTGCAGTTAATCGCCATCATTCCGGCTCACATTCTTACGATCGCTGTCGCGTGGGCAGTAGTTACAAAACAGAATCGCTTTTCATTCAGAGAGACGCTTGGCTGGGAATCGGGTGGAATGAAATGGCAACACTATCTTGGCATTCTTGTAGTTTTCTTCGCGGTCTTGATCGTCGTCGGAAACTACTTTCCCGAGCAGGAAAACGAGATGACCAGGATTTTGCGAAGTTCGCGATGGGCCGTTTTTCTGATCGCGTTTATTGCAACGTTCACCGCACCGATAGTCGAAGAAGTTATCTATCGCGGGATACTTTACTCGACCTTCCAACGAACCCTCGGCGTAGGTGCGGCCGTCGCGAGCGTTACACTCCTTTTCGCTCTCGTTCACGTCCCGCAATATTACCCGAGTTATTCGACGATCTTTTTGCTCGTGCTTCTGAGCCTCATCCTGACGCTGGTTCGGGCTCGCACCGGGAATCTGCTCCCGTGCATCGTGCTGCACACCGTCTTCAATGCAACACAATCGATCTTGTTGATCCTCGAGCCGTACTTGAATACCCCAAGCCCGACGCTCGAACCTATAACCAGCCTTATTCTTAAATAAAATCGGCCCGCGGATCGATTTCTCGATCAACGGGCCGAAATCCACTCTGCGATCGGTTACGGTTTTTTACCCGTACCTTCTGATGTAGGTACCGGTACCGATATCTGGGGTGCCGAGGTTGATGGTGGCGGTGATGATGGAGTTGAAGAAGACGAAGGCGATGACGAGGTTGAGGGCGTATAGGTCGAACCCGAATCGGATGAGGTATCTCCGCCCGACCCGCCACGGCCGCCGCCGCCGTTCACCTGCTGCATACGGACGAAGGGAGGTGTCGGCAAACGATCGCCGGCATTTCGGATCGGCGTGGACACAGGTGGCGTCGACCCGCCTCCTGTAGTCGTACCTCCACCAGGATTCATCGGCATATTCATCGGCATATCCCACCACCACGACATATCGTAGCCATATCCGTAACCGTACGGCGATCTCCATCCATAACCGAACGGAACAAAGCAGAATCCGCGCAGACGCGGATCATAGATCCACAGTCCAAATGAGGTGTCGAAGTTCCATCGCCCACCTTGAAAGCCTTGCAGCAACATCCGGCGAACGCCTTCTCCTCGGAGACTTGCGCTCAGTTTAGACAGCTCTTTCGAACGTGCCTTACTCCAAACATCGAGCGCATCTTTTTCGTCGCGATCAAATTTCGCGATCGAGATATCGTTCGATCCCCTTGCCCGTGCCGAGCGTCCGGGGCTGACCTCATCGCCCGTCGCGACCTTTGGCCGTGCCTTTCCAGACTCTGAGCGTCGCAGAGCTCGTGCCAGAGATGTCAATTCTGTAGACACCGCTTTTTATCAACGTATAAACCGCCACGGGAGTGGCCACGCTGACCTTGAACTCGTCGGCCGCGAATACCTCGAGGATGGCACTTCCGTTGTCCAGTTGCAGTTCGAGGTTATCCAGTGAGGTCGTTTTGAATTCAAATGTCGAATTACCGCCGAGTCTAACGAAAGATCCAGGATTTAGAAGAATTTCGGCTTTACCATTTTCGGAAGTTGAGACTTTGTCGCCAACCTCGAGACTATCGCCGCTCAGCAACTGACCGCTTTTCCCTCCGCTACGCAATACGGTAACCGTACCTTCGACAAAGTTGACGCCACCGGCCTTGGCGGAAATAACATAGCGGTCGCCCGCCGCTGCAGCGAGCGTGGAATCCTGTGCCGCGGCTACCACGCCACCGAGCGAGAAAGACAAGCAAAGCAGTAGATATCGAACGAATTGGTTTTTCATGGGCCTTATCCTCCGTTGATGTGATGTCTTCACGATAGAGTATATTGCGACACTTTCGCAATTTACTTTGTAAAGTTACGTCAAGACGGTAGTTCGCGGCGAAAATGTCGAACAACCTTTGCGGAACTAGCGTAATCTTAGAAGTTGTCCGGTACCGCACTACGGACAACCGCAAAAATGGCAACCTTTAAGGACCCCACAAAATGTTTCGCACCGCTGGAAGTGATCGAGCGCCTGCTTGAGATCAGGACCGAGCTTGGGTTTGAAGAAACGTTGTATCTGGATCGTTGCCAGGAGCTGACCGATTTTCTTGACGCATACGGCTTTGACATATACGCCTTTGCGACGACGAACGAAAAGATCAATTACGGCGATTATAGGACGCCGGTCGTGCCCGGTGGCGAAAGGCACCACACCACGTCGATGGCACACTAACTAAGTTTCACAATCAACTGAATACGCGCGGAAGGTGATCTAAGCAAGTTAGGCCTTCCGCCTTTTTTAACTAAAAACTAAAAGTGAAAAACTAAAAGTGAGAGCACCATCTTTCACTTTTAGTTTTTCACTTTTAGTTTTAGTTACCGAGCCTTTACGATGAAACAGCGTGCCGTCATCGTCCAGAAATTTCCGTTCGGTGAAGTCGGCAACATCCTTGCGGATGTGATCGATCAACTCCTTGGCGGGCAGGTTTATGCCGGCAAGAACACTCATAGCAAAACGCTCCTGTCCAAACTCTTCGTCACTCGCATTCGCCGCTTCGGTGATGCCGTCGGTATAGATGACAAGCACCTGCCCCTTCTCGAAACGGATAAAATGCTGGTGGTACCGTGTGTCATAAAACATGCCGAGCGGCGTGTCTCCATACTCGACATACCGGTACTCGCCATCCGGTTTGATCAGGAGCGGCGGATTATGGCCGGCGTTCGCGAAAACGAATGTGCGGTTCGTAGTATCGAGGATCCCATAGATCGCGGTGACGAATTGATTGTCCTCGATCGAGTCCCATAGGAGATTATTTATTTTCGATAGCAGGATGTGCGACGCATACCCGGTTTGCACGCCGGCGCGGATCGATCCACGCAAAAATGCCATCAGCAACGCCGCCGGTATTCCTTTGCCGACGGCATCCGCGACCGTGATGCCGATCTGGTCATCAAATACCTTGACCCAATCGTAATAATCTCCCGACACTTCCTCGGTCGGAAAGACATACGCACTTATATCGAAATCTGCGAGATCGGGATCGTGGTCGGGAAGCAATTCAAGCTGAACCTGCCGTGCGATCTCGAGCTGTGCCTGAAGACGCTTTTGCTCAACGAGCTGGTCATGCAGCCGCACCTTTTCGATGATGATGGCAACCTGCGAGGTGAGCATCTGCAGCACCGACAGATCATCCTCGGTATACGCGTTTAGCGGCGTCACTCTCGAGGTCAAACACGCCGATAACCTTATCGTTGGAAATTATCGGAGCGACCATCTCAGATCGCGTCCTGCCGCGGGCCGCGAAATAGCGAGAATCCTTGCTAACATCCGGCGAGATGATCGCTTTTCCGGTCTGAGCCACACGCCCGAGAAATCCTTCGCCCAGTTTCAGTCGGGGCTCGATCAGCTCAAAGCTGATCTCGTAACCTCGTATAGCCTTGGACTTGAAAATATACGGGCTATCTTCCTCGGTCTTACCATGCTCGATCAAGTAAATTCCAGCTGCATCGTAGGGAAGCAACGAGCTGAGCGTGTCCATCACCAAGTTCAGTAGTTCGTCGAGATCCAGCGAGCGGCTGATGGTTTTTGTAATGTCGAGCAACAGACGCAGCTTGTCTACGGTCGACAAACTTGAATGAGGGGCGGGTTGGGTCGGTGGATTCATCAGCGTTCGCCTTGGAAGATCCTTTCTTTATACATGTCCCATAGACGGAGAACTTTCATGCGATATTCTACCAGCGCCCTGCTGACGTTGTAATGCCGAGCGATCTCCGCGATGGTCTTACCACCTTCTACAAACCTCTTCAGCCCGCGGTAAGGGACGAGCGCTGCAGCTCCGGTCGCGTAAGCCTCCTCCTCAATGTTAGCGTTGTAATCGCGAGCAATGGTGTTGCCGTGCTTGTCGCGGTTTTCGATCGAAAGCCGGCTCGGTTTGTGTCCGAGAAAGACGTGACTGATCTCTTCCATCAAAGTCGCCTTATGTCGCGTCCGGGCGTGGGTTGGATTGAGAATGATCAGCTTCTTGCCGTTGGGAAGTTTTTTCGAAGCAGCCCCGCCTGACCACTTATCCTTTCCAGTGCCAAGGAGCTCCCGCAGCGTCTCGTCAGTTAGCAGCGACTCGATCTCGCCAAACGTAACAACGAGAAGGCCGGCATATTCGGCGAGCTCAAACGGATCCAGGCGCTGGTCGTCACTCCGAAGTCCAGCGAAATCTCGTAAGCCTTGAGCGCGAAGTTCATGATGTCGTCCCTTTTGAGTTGGAGGAAGACTTTCCATTTTGGATTTTGGATTTTGGATTTTGGATTGGGCTGAGACGATCGAATTCTGGAGGGGAAACACCAAGCCTTGACGTCTCACAATCCAAAATCAAAAATCAAAAATCCAAAATCGCTAGACTTCCTTAAATTCCGAGTCGACGTCCTCACTCGAAAGCGCGACGCGATAGTTTTTCGACTGCTTCTGCGAAGTAATGAGCAGGTCTGTTTTTGTCTTTAGCAGATCGGCCCGGTTGTACACTGAGAGCTCGAAATTATAACCATGGGTGATGGCATCTTTCGGGCAAGCCTCGACACAAAATCCGCAAAAGATACAGCGGCCGTAATCGATGTTGTAGACCTTGGCGTATCGCTCATCTCGGCCGATGCGTTCGTCATAGGGCCGCGAATCAGTCTCAGCTTCGATATAAATGCAATCGGAGGGACAAGCCGCGGCGCGAGAGGTAACATGCGACGCACTTCTCTTTACCCGCCTCATCCACATGCAGGAGATGCTGACCCCGGTAGCGCGGCTGAACCGTGATCGGAACATCGGGGTATTGAACGGTCCATTTCTCACGCGGGATCTCTGAAATCGTCCGCTTCATCCCTTTAATGACCGCGACCGTTGATTGAATTACGTCTGAAATTAACGACATCTTTTCTAAAAGTTACCCATGCTGCCCAGAGCCGCCAGTCCAACGACGAAGATTATGTAAATCCAGTAGAACAGACCTAATAGAAAAAACACACCTCCGGTAATCATTCCCGCGATCGCGAGTCCCTTGCCGCCATAGTTCTGCGGATCGTTATTCGCGTTTTTCATACCCATGAAACCGGTGACCAGGGCAACTATTCCGGTGAGCGGCGAGATATAGCAGCAGAGCGACACTATGCCAAAAACAAGTGACACGATTGGCAGCGTTTGATTCACTCCAGCCGTTCCAGGGGGAGGTGGCTGAAAAGGTGTATTGTGTCCGATCTGCTGATCCTGCCATCCCGCATCGGGTACGGGAGGCGGTGCCCAATCTGCCTGCGCGATCGGAGCACTTGCCGGCTGATCGAACGGATTGAACGTAGGTTCGTCGGGTTCCGCAAACGACGGAACTGGCGGTGGATCGTACGTCAACTGTTTGGAATCGTCGAAAGGCGAAGGGATCGGCGGTGCCGTCGACCCGCCCAGGTCCGAAGATGCAAACGGCGATGGCGGCGGATCAGGCTCAGAAAAGTTTGGCAACTCCGGCTCACCCAGCGGTGGAATATCGATTACCTGCTCATCCTGGGCCGCCATCTCGGCGCGAATCTCCGCTTCGGAGGCGACCATCGTCTTCGCAGGGTCCGATGCGGCTGGCAGATCAAGCAAATCGCCAGAATCCTCTGTGGCGGAGGCGGAGGCCAGATCCTCCGGACGCTGCCATCATAGTCTTGTAGGGATCGACAGGTGCGTCCTCCACCAATGGCGTACCATCGGTTTGGCAAAAACGCATGTTATCGTCGAACGTTTTATCGCAGGTCGGGCATCGTTTCATAGTGATTTGTTAGAACCACCGGCGGTAGCGGGTGGTTGAGGTCACCTGTTGAGGTAGCTAAACTAAACCGCCCGCTACCGCAGGCGGTTCTGACTTACTTTATAACCGTAACCCTAAACTAACTCAAGTTTGCTAAAGAAATAGCTGATCTCGATAGCAGCGTTTTCGTCCGAGTCGGATCCATGTACCGCATTCTCACCTATTGATGAAGCGAAATCTTTCCGAAGTGTGCCATCAGCTGCTTCGGCCGGATTCGTCGCACCCATAAGATCCCGCCACGCCTTTACCGCGCCATCTTTCTCTAATGCGAGAACTACGCACGGGCCGCTCGACATAAACTCGGTAAGCTCTTCGTAGAATCCTTTTCCGGCATGCACCGCGTAAAACCCTTCGGCCTGTTTTCTTGTCTGGTGAATCAATTTCATTCCGCGGATCTTAAATCCGGTGGCCAAAATGCGATCGATGATCTTCCCATGGTTCCCCGCCCGAACTGCGTCGGGCTTTATGATCCCAAATGTTAGTGTGCTCATTATTTATTTACTTAGCTTGATTCTTTCTGTTTGATTCTTGAAGTCCGACGGAAGGGCACCGCTACGCCGTTCATCGTGCGGCAAAGCCGCGTGATGAATCTCGCCCACTCTAAGCCGCCGCTTTCGATCCTAAAACTTCCGCTATCGCCTGTCCGATGTCCGCCGGGGATTGAACCACCCGAATTCCGGCTGCGGTCAACGCCTTCATCTTTTCAGCCGCGGTTCCCTTTCCGCCCGAGATGATCGCACCGGCGTGTCCCATGCGTCGTCCTGGAGGAGCGGTCTGTCCGGCGATAAATGCGACGATCGGCTTAGTCACGTTGTCTTTTGCAAATTCGGCTGCATCCTCTTCAGCCGTGCCGCCGATCTCGCCGATCATGACGATCGCATCGGTTTCGTCATCGGCTTGGAACAACTCCAGCGCGTCGGTGTGCGTCGTTCCGACTATCGGATCGCCGCCAATGCCAATCGCCGTCGACTGTCCTAGTCCGAGTGCCGTCAACTGTCCGACCGCTTCGTATGTCAGCGTGCCCGAGCGTGAAACGACGCCAATCCTTCCTTCTTTGTGAATGTGTCCGGGCATGATGCCGATCTTGCATTTTCCGGGAGAGATAATTCCCGGGCAGTTCGGGCCGATCAAGCGAATGCGGATTGGGGATTGCGGATTGCGGATTTGAGAACCTTCAAGATTCTTCCCCAGCAGAAATTCTTTAGCCTTCACCATATCCGCCACGGGAATTCCTTCAGTTATGCAAACGACAAGCGGAAGGCCAGCGTCCGCGGCTTCCATGATCGCATCGGCGGCGAAAGGCGGCGGCACGTATATTACAGATACATTCGCACCGGTCTCTTTCACCGCGTCGGCGACGGTATTGAATACCGGAATACCTTCGTGCGTAGTCCCGCCCTTTCCGGGGGTGACGCCTCCAACAACGTTTGTGCCGTAGTCGCGCATCTGCAGCGTGTGAAACGTCCCTTCTTTACCGGTAACGCCCTGCACTATAAGGCGTGTGTTCTTATCGACTAAAACTGCCAAAGCGGTTTGCTCCTAAATGGTCTGAAATAAGTAGAAAGTATAGCAGGTGCAAATGCGGATTGCGGAACGCGGAGTGCGGAATTCGAAGGCTAAAACCCGAAAAACCAGGCCGCTCGCATATTTTTTGAACCTTTGTGACGAACGATACGTTTTCCCTGATGTCCAATACGCAGGGTTTCGGCTGGCTAACTTCAAGGCCAATCCAAAATCCAAAATCTAAAATCCAAAATTGAAATGCGGCAGCTTTACTCATTCTATTCAGACGCTTTTTGGATCGCCATTAAATCGATCCTCGAGCACAAACTGCGTGCGTTTCTAACGTTGATCGGAATCATCATCGGCGTCGCGGCAGTCGTCGTTGTCGGAGCGTCGATCAGCGGTCTGAAGACCTACGTTGTCGAGACCGCATCAAAGATTCTCGGATCGAACCACTTCATGATGAACCGGATGGCTTCGATGGGCCGAATGGCTGACGAGGAATTCGAACGCCGGAACCGGAGGAACAAGGACATCAAGTGGGAAGAATACGAGTATGTTCGGGATAACTGTCAGCTTTGCTCAGCAGTGGGAGCACAGGTGAACTCAGGGACCGATATAAGTAGAGACGGCGTCGAAATGCCCTCTGTCCGTATCATGGGTGTTACTGCGAACATGGCGGATATCGAGGACAAAACGATCACCGAGGGCCGCTTCATGACGGACGCGGAGGCGTCGCGAATTACGTATGTCTGCGTTATCGGAAATGACGTCAAGGAGAAATTTTTTGCGAACCAGTCGCCGATCGGGCAACAGGTAAAGATTCGGGGCGTTCCATTGCGGATCATCGGAGTCGAAAGCAAGCGCGGATCATTCTTCGGCGATTCGCAGGATCGGCATATTTACATCCCGATCACGCTTCACGGCCAGATCTTTAATAGGACAGGTGGAATACAGCTCCACGGCAAGACGATGACGAGCGAGCACTTCAAGGACGCGATTGAAGAGGCCCGGCAGCTTTTGCGCAATCGCCGTAAACTCATCGGCAGCGAAGAAGACACGTTCGGGGTTGTCAATGTCGATGAGTTCGGGTCGCAGATGGACCAGATCACGGGTGCGATCGCGGCAGTCGTCGTACCTATCACCCTGATAATTCTTGTCGTCGGCGGCATCGTCGTCATGAACATCATGCTGGTCTCTGTAACGGAGCGGACATTCGAGGTCGGGCTGCGGAAGGCCCTCGGGGCAACTCGGAAACAGATTCTGCTTCAGTTTCTCATCGAATCAGCTTCGCTCTGCATCGTCGGCGGAATCCTAGGACTTCTGCTTTCGCTTGTCGCGACGCAGCTCGTCGGGATGGCCCTAGGCATAACAATGACGATCGAACTGTTTTATATAGTCGTCTCGGTACTTGTCTCGAGCGGCATCGGAATCCTCGCCGGTCTGTATCCGGCGTGGAAAGCAGCGCGATTGGACCCGATCGTTGCGCTAACGCAGACGTAGATAATGGTGAGTGGTGAACGGTGATTGTTAAATGAAGAGCTTCTGAAACATTCACCATTCACCATTCTTAATTCATCACTACCTTATGAGGATATCGACATCGTTACCATTTGAAGTCATGAAGATGTCGCTCGACAGCATAGCCGGGCACAAGTTCCGGTCTGCGCTTACGATCCTCGGAATCGTCGTCGGCATCATCACTGCGGTCGTTGTCGCGTCGATCCTCACCGGCATGCGCCAGAGTATTGTTTCGATCGTCGAGGAGTACGGCACAAATAATATCTTCGCCTTTCACCTCACCACGGGTATGGGTGCACCAAACCGCGACGAGCGAAATCGAAAGCCTCTCATTGACGACGACGCGTCCGCCATCATGCAGCAGTCGACAGCTATCAGCGACATTGCCCTCATAAATCCGGGGATCGGCAACTTCGGACCAAGCTTTGACGACAATATGCAGTACGAGGGCCGGAACTATCGCTGGGCGAACGTCGATGGCGTCTCGACAAATTACGATCGGATCGTGAACCTTTCGATCCGCGAAGGACGCTGGTTGACCGAGGCGGACAATCTTCAGCGACGGAAAGTAGTCGTCATCGGTGTCCAGGCCCGCGAGGCTCTTTTTCCTAATCCGGATGAATCTCCGATAGGAAAGGTCATCCGGATGAATGGCGACACCTGGGAAATCGTGGGGGTTGTCGAAAAGAGAAAATCTGGATTCTTCGGCGAGAACGAGGAGGACCGTAAAGTTTTCATGCCGTATCGCACTTCGCGTAAGGCCGCTCCACTCCGCAACTTCTTATTACTGATCATTCAGGGAAAGCAAGGGCAGCTGAATGACGCTGTTGCAGAGATCGAAGGTGTTTTGCGTCAGCGTCGGAATGTGAAATACGGTGAGCCGAATAACTTCGACGTCAAAACTGCAGACGCGTTTATCGCACAGTTTGATGGAATCCTCGGTGGAGTCGGTGCCGCCGCCATTGCGATCTCGATGCTCGGACTTCTGGTCGGTGGGATCGGCGTAATGAACATCATGCTCGTCTCGGTCACCGAGCGAACGAAGGAGATCGGCATTCGAAAAGCCATCGGAGCGACACGCGGCGCGATAATCTTTCAATTTCTTCTTGAGGCGATGACACTGACCGCGATCGGCGGGGTGATCGGGATAATTCTCGCCGTCGGGATCAGCAATCTCGTGATGATCCTCATACCGACGATACCCGCTACTGTTCAGGTTTGGATGATCCTGGTGTCGCTCGCCGTTTCGATCGGCATCGGCTTAGTCTTCGGCGTTCTCCCAGCTCGCAAAGCTGCTCGTCTGGACCCGATCGAATGTCTGCGATACGAGTAGGCTATTCGCACTTCGCCCGTACGTAAGGAAAATCAATACCCCGCAGCTTCCCGTTCACGGTCCCTTCGATTCGCGCATGCAACTTGTCGCCGTCGAGCTTATAGATGATTCGCTGCGGAAAGTCGTGAGCTGGATTGGCAAATGTGACCTCGTTCGACGACCACTTCATGATCCTGAATGTGGTATCCGTCGAATTCTGCGATGGCCTCGAAACATAAACGACCGATATCTCGTCGCGTACGAGTCGGAGAAACTCGTAACCCGCCATCTTTCCGTTTTGAACGGTTCTCGACATGCCCAGCATCGCACCGCCGTCGGGAGCCATCCATTGCTCGGTGATTCGAAGGCTCTTTGTGGGATCGTACATCTGCCAACATCCGGTCAGCCACGCGACATCGTCAACTCTCGAGGATGAGATCGTTTTTCCCGGGCTTTGCGCAGCGCTCGAGTAAACGAAAATAAGTAGAAGGGCGAGGATTGCCGTCTTTCGAGTCATCTTTCGAACCTCCAAAGTAGTTATTCAAGTTGCGCTTTCTGCCCGTATTCGGGCACCACAACATTCCAACCGAACCGGTCGCGGATGTGCTGTGCCATCGCCGCAGCAGCGTCCGGCTCACCGTGGGTGGTGAAGACTATCTTTGGGGCGACGGACAAACCTTCGAGCCAGCGGATCACACCCTTCCAATCCGCGTGAGCCGAAAAGCCCTCGACCTTTTCGACGTGGCAGCGGACTGGTATCCAATTCTTCATTATTCGAACTTCCGTTTCGCCATCTTGAACTCGCCGGCCGGTTGTTCCGGCGGCCTGAAATCCCACAAATATTACGGTGGCATTTTCGTCCGGCAATACTCGCAAAGCGTGATGCAGGACTCTCCCGCCGGTCAGCATACCCGAGGCGGAGATTATGATCCGCGTTCCTTTCATGCTGTTTAGCTGTTTCGATTCGTCCCTTGATGAAGCTGTGGTCATCGAATGCGTCCGTAGCGGATGTCGCTTTTGACTTACGATCGATGCGTACTCTTCGTCATGCTCGTCGTTCCAGCGGCTGTAAACCTGCGTCGCCTTCGAGGCCATCGGCGAATCCACAATTACCGGCAGTAGTGGAATACGCTTTTCGTCCTCAAGCTGTCTCAGCAGGTAAAGAACCTCCTGCGTTCTGCCGACGGCAAATGCAGGAATCAAGATCGGAGCATTTCTACTTGCGGCATTATTGATGATCCGCGCCATCTGTTCTTCCGAAGAAACTTCTCCGTGAAGGCGATTTCCGTACGTGGATTCGACCATCAAGTAGTCGCACTCGGGAGGCGATGCCGGATCCTTTACGATCGGCTGATCGTAATGTCCGAGGTCGCCTGAGAAAAGAAACTTCAACGGCGCTCCGGCGTTGTTGTTCGCCATCTCGACCAGAACAAGGCTTGCGCCGATAATATGTCCGGCAACCCGAAAGCTGGCTCTAAACCCCTCCGCGATTTCGATCGACTCTCCATCGTTCGCGACCGGACGAAGTAGCTCCAAGGTTTGCCGCGCATCGTCTTCGTCATACAGCGGTAACGCCGGGGCATGACGGGTCAGAGCGTGGCGGTTTCGATAATCCGCTTCTTCTTCCTGAAGGCGGGCCGAATCCGGCAAGAGAATCCTCAGAAGATCCGCGGTCGCCTTTGACGTGAATACGGGCCCTGTGTATCCCAGCTTGACCAGTCGGGGAAGCCAGCCGGTGTGATCGATATGTGCGTGAGTGATGATGACCGCGTCGATTGAATGAGGATCAAAGGGCGGGTCCTGCCAATTACGCTCGCGGAGTTCTCTGTGACCCTGAAACAACCCACAGTCGACAAGAACGCGGCGTCCGCTATTTTCTAAAAGGTATTTCGAACCGGTGACGGTTCCTACGCCACCAAAGAATTTGATGTTTGCCATTGGGAGAATAGTAAATCGTTAACAGGGAATAGTGAACCGTTGATCGTTGATCGTTGATCGTTGATCGTTCCCACCATTCACCATTCACCATTCACCATTCACCATTCACCATTCTCTAGTTAACGTACTCTTTCGGAAACCAAAGGATCTTGCTCGGCTCTTCCGCCTTTGCCTGCTGCTTACGGACACGTGAATGCTGAAGCAGCTGTTCTGCCGTTTCGCCATCTTGCCAGAACGTCGCCCAACCGAAGTTCAGCCATACCTTTATTTCCTCGGTTTCCGATACGGAAAAAACTTTGACCGCGAAGTGATCTCTGATCCGCTGCACGATCTCGGTGGTGAACTTTTCGGATGCCGTCGGAAGAATGATCAAAAATTCGTCGCTCACCGAGCGGGAAAGAAAGTCCATCTTTCTCAACTGCGAAGCGAGACTCTCTGCGGCGAATGTAAGCATTCGATCCCCTACAGCGAAACCAAAATTCTTATTTACCTCGGCGAAGTTCTTAATATCGACGCTCATAACCGTGAGCGGCCGCTCGCTGCGGAACCTCTGCGACTCGGCAAGTTGATTTTCGAGCACCATGAAAAATGCTCGTTCATTCGGCAGTTTTGTGAGCGTATCCGTCAAGGCGTTCGAGATCGAGCGCTCCAGAGAGATCGAGCTTCGAAAGAGCGGCGCGACCCGCTCCGCAATCGCCCCAAGCATGGGATTGAGCGTCGCGTCGACGGCCAGCCTCTGGTCCCTGTATAGCGTCAGCACGGCAAAGGGATGCCGCTCGTGCATTAGCGGAATCGCCACCGCCGAACGCAATCCGGCCAAGGTGCCATCCGGCATTGCTTCAATTTCCAGCTCGAGCTCGGCATCAATTTCCACTTCGCTACTTAACCACGCCATTCCGGCCAGGCCTCGATCGATAGGCAATACAGCCCCCAATAAGATCTCCGAATTCAGACCTTCGGCACGCACGATCTCAAGCGAATCCCCCGCCTCGGTCTGGACAAAGAGCGCACTGCTTGAAAACGGAAAAACGTGTGAGACCCTACTCGACACCAATCGAAACATGTCCTCCGGCTTGAGCGACGCGCCAAAGAATTCACTTGCCTTGCCAATGGCCAACAACGCCTCTTCCAAATCGTCTTCGGCAACCTCCGGAAGAACTTGCTCGGCATACTTGTTCGCCCGTGAGTTTCGAAACGCCCAGAGACAAATAAATGAATAACCGAGAGCCATCACTACCAGTATGAAGATCTTTGCCGTATCGGTGAGGTCGGAAATTGCCAACAGGTATGTCAGAACCGGTGCGACCAGTCCGAACAATCCCAGAAGGATCTGGCCAGAACTTAGGCCGACATCAGAATTTCGAGACGAGCTGGGGACTTTCATACAGACCGGAAAAGGGAGGGCGAAGAGCTTGACGGACTTCAAACTAAAAATCCGCTTCGTTCGGCGGGATTCCCAAGTGAAGATAACTTTTTGTACGTAATCTAGTCAATATTTAATAAGAAATACAGTCGCCGCCTATGTATGGTAATCCAGCGTACACTCCTCCAATAATTCGTTGGGCACCGAGCGTTTTTCAGTTGACTCCACGCAGGCAGATATTTATAGTGTCGTTTGTTCCAAATAGTGTTTTCGGATTGGAGCAAACAGTTTCGACTGTTAGCAGATATTAGCTACTCAATCTTTAGAGAAAGACAGGAGATCACAAAGGATTATGAAAAGAATTGCACTTATGGCTGTACTAGTGGTGATCGGCGGTTTCGGCTCCGCGTGCGGAGACGCAGCATCGAACACATCTAACAACACCAACAGAACCAACGTGAACGTGGCCAGCCCAACACCTATGCCGACCCCGATCGCCACGGTGAACGCAAATGTAACGAACTCAAACGTGAATTCGAACCAGTCGGGCTCGAACTCGAATGCGAACGCGAATGTAAACCGACGGCCGTAATAGCCAAATGATGCCACGAAAAAAGCACCGGCTTTAGTATCCGGTGCTTTTCTCGTTTAAGGGTTAAAATCAGTCGCTTTTGAGGTTTAAAGATTCTTGCCCAAAACCCACCTTTCGATGTTTTAGTAGTTGACTAATGTATTACGGATGACTATATTGTCGTTTGTTCCAAAATTTAACTGTTCTGGAGCATGCCGCTCAAAAGGCGGTAGTAAGTAAAAATAAGTAAGTTTAATCTTTGAGAAAGACAGGAGAGTCCATTTAGAAATGAAAAAAATTATTGCACTTTCAAGCCTTTTAGCGCTCGGTGCTTTGGGCATGGCTTGCGGCGACGCTGCGAGCAACACCACAGCTAATAAGAACGTTAATGCTGCTTTGGCAAATGCTAACGCCGCTATGGCGAATGCAGCTAACCAGATGAAGGATGCTGCTAACCAGGTTTCGAACGCTGCGAGCCAAGTTAACGCAGCAACCTCGAATATGGCTAACAAGGCGGCAGAAAGCAACACGACAGCCGCGAACGCTAACACCAACAGCAAATAGTCAAGGCTGCTTGATTATTTAGAGATCTAGGGCGTCGTCTTCGGACGACGCCTTTTTCTTTTGGACGACCTATTGAGACGTGAGTTTTCTAAGTTCTTCGACATCCGTTACAGGTCGTTGACAGACAAAATTTTCGCAGACGAAGGCGGTCGCTGTGCCGTCAATCATTTCTTTGTCAGCAAGTAGCTCGAGGTCCTCAGTTCCCTTCTCCGATACCGCAATAATCGCATCTGGCAGGTAGGTCGCCATAACTTCGCGTTCCAGCGGATTTCCCCTCTCCCCGATTATGCAGATCTCTCTGACACGCGAGATGTGAAATTCCATAGCGGAAAGCGCTCGACCAAAGCCTTGCGGATATCGTGTGAGTTGGGCCGCCGTCAGACGCAGCACGGTGGTCGCGAAACGTTCATACCTTTCGTCACCAAAAAACTTTGCCAGCCTGAGAAGTACGTCGGCGGCCGCGGAATTCCCTGACGGCGTCGCATTGTCGTAGAAATCCTTATTGCGCACGATCAGCTCTTCATGATCGCTCGAGGTAAAAAAGAAGCCACCCCTTTCTTCGTCCCAAAATTCCGTGATCATCAAGTCAGTCAGACGCCGGGCTTCGTTTAAATACCGAAGTTCGCCCGAAGACTCGTAAACAACGATCAAGCCGTCAGCGAGGTTTGCGTAGTCCTCAATATAGGCGTTCAATTTCGCCCTTCCGTCCTTCCACGTTCGCAGTAGTCGTTCATCCTTCTGAAGATCATGCAGTAGAAAGTCAGCATTGCGTTTTGCAATTTCAAGGTAATCTGCGTTTTCGAGAACGGCCGCTGCCTCGGCAAATGCGGCGAGCATCAATCCGTTCCACGCGGTCAAGATCTTCTCATCGCGAAAAGGCTTGACCCGCTTTTCGCGATGATCGAAGAGCCGGGCACGACTGCGATCAATGACTCTCTCAAGACTCTCAATATCGATATTCAACTCTTTCGCTGCATCGTCACGGCTCCGACGAACATGCAGAATGTTATTTCCTTCAAAATTCCCATCTTGTGAAACGTCGTAATACAGACTGAATATTCGGGCGTCATCCTCACCCAGGATCTCGACTATCTCGGCAGGTGTCCACACGAAAAACTTTCCTTCTTCGCCTTCGCTGTCCGCATCCTGCGACGAATAGAATCCACCCGCTTCGTCAAGCATTTCGCGTTTCACATACTCCATCGTTTCGACCGCGATCCGTCTGAACAAATCGTCGCCGGTGACCTGGAATAGATGAACGTAGATTCGAATCAGCTGCGCATTGTCGTAAAGCATCTTCTCGAAATGCGGAACTAGCCAGATCGAGTCCACGGCGTACCGGTGAAAACCGCCGCCAAGCTGGTCATAGATCCCGCCTTCCGCCATCTTTCTGGCTGTGAATTTCACCATCTCGAGGGCTTCTTCGTTGCCGGTACGTTTCCAGTAGCGCAGTAAGAACTCAAGTGACATCGAAGGCGGAAATTTCGGCGCGCCGCCAAAGCCCCCGTTCGTTTTATCGAACGAACGCGTGAAACTGTGAAACGCGGAATCAAGTTGATCGGTCGAAACGGGACCTGACGCGAACTCTGAAATCCCGACCCGCCTGAGTTCGCCGAGGATCTCATTCGCCGAGTGCATCAGCTCGTCACGTTTCTCCCGCCACGCCTCCGCAATGCTTACCAGGATCTGGGGCCAGGACGGCATGTTGTAGCGCGGCGATGGCGGAAAATAGGTCCCGCCGAAAAACGGCAGCTTATCGGGTGTGATAAAGACGTTCATCGGCCAACCGCCTCGGCCCGTCGTGAGCTGTACGAACGCCATGTAGATCTGGTCGACGTCGGGCCGCTCTTCCATATCGACCTTTATGTTGACGAAATGCTCGTTCATGATGCGTGCCGTAGCCTCGTCCTCAAACGACTCGTGCTCCATCACATGACACCAATGGCAAGCCGAATAGCCGATGCTGACGAGCAGCGGCTTGTCTTCGGCTTTGGCCTTTGCAAAGGCTTCGTCTCCCCACGCATACCACTCGACCGGATTGTGGGCGTGCTGAAGAAGATACGGAGACGTTTCGTCGATCAGTTTATTTGTGTATTTCTTTGGACTCTGCATAGCCTTATTCTTTCACGGGGAACTGTTTTTTTGAAACTTTACCGACCGTCTGATATATTAACGACACTTCATGACGCCACGCTCCATAGCAAAGCTTCGTCCTTCCCGGCAGCGTGCCAACCTTTTCGGCGGGGACTAATTTTCTCAATTCGTTCAGAGTGCGGGCTTCAGCCCGTAAAACCCTTAATCGCAGGACGCGTAAAATCGCGCACTCTCAACTTAGGAGAAATCATGACACCGACTACAGAACTTCAAAAACCGATTATCAAGACGGAGCTACCCGGACCGAAATCCCGGACGATCATCGAGGCCGATGCTCAATACGTAACGCCGAGCTATCCCCGACCCGATTACAAACTTGTTGCTGATCACGCCAGCGGCGTGTGGATCACTGACCCGGACGGCAATGTATTTCTTGATTGCAATGCCGGTGTCGCTGTCTGCTCGACCGGCCATTGCCATCCCGACGTCGTCAAGGCTGTCCAGAAGCAGGTAGGCGAACTTATACATCTTTGCGGCACCGATTTTTACTATCGACACATGCCGGAGCTCGGTAAGAAACTCAACGAGATCTGTCCCATCGAGGGGCCGACAAAAACGCACTTCGCGAACAGTGGAGCTGAAGCCGTGGAAACGGCCCTCAAGCTTGCGATGTATCATACGCGGCGACAGAAGTTCATTTCGTTCTTTGGATCGTTCCACGGCCGCACCCTCGGAGCCTTGAGTCTAACGTCGAGCAAAAAGGCGCAGCGGCTTGGATTTATGCGGCAGGCCCTCGACGTCGTTCACATTCCCTATCCGAACACGTTCCGCCACTTCGCGAACGAGTTGCCGACTGACGAAGCGACAATTACGAAAGACGTCATCAACTGGATCGAGAACCGCCTTTTCAAGACAACTACTCCGCCTGAGGAAGTCGCCGGCATTGTCCTCGAAGTTGTACAGGGCGAAGGCGGTTACATCCCCGCCCCGAAATCATTTGTCCGGGAACTCAGACGCATCTGTGATGAAAACGGCATCATGCTGATAATTGACGAGGTCCAGAGCGGAATGGGCCGCACCGGAAAGATGTTCGCGCTCGATCATCACGACGGGGTCAAAGCGGATATCGTCTGTATGGCGAAAGGTCTCGGGTCCGGATTTCCGATCGGTGCATGCACAGCTCGGGCGGACATTATGGATTGGCACAAGGGTGCTCATGCTTCGACCTTTGGTGGCAATCCTGTCGCGCTGACCGCCGCACTCAAAACCATCGAGCTGCTTGAAGGCGGGCTTGTCGAAAATTCTCGAACAGTCGGTGGGTATCTCGAAAACGGGCTCCGAAAGCTGCAGGACAAATACGATGTGATCGGCGACGTCCGCGGAATGGGAATGATGCTTGGCGTCGAATTTGTCACGGACAAAGAATCGCTGAAGCCCGCTCCTGAGCTTCGTGACAAGATCGAATATGCATGCTACGAAAGCGGTTTGATAATCCTGGGGTGTGGGACAAGTACGATCCGCTGGTCGCCGCCGCTCATTCTAAGCAAGGAAAATGTCGACGTCGCGCTGCAGATCTTTGACGACGCTATCGCGGCATCGGTCTAATCAATTTCCACCATCTCAAAAAATAAGCGGCTCGCCGTCACAGGCGCAGCCGCATTTTTGATTCTACGATTGTCACAAAGGATCAACTCTTCGCTTTTTTGATTTCCTCGATCATCTTCGGAACGGCTTCGAAGAGGTCGCCTGCGATTCCGTAATCGGCTATGTCAAAGATAGGAGCCTCGGCATCTTTATTGATCGCGACGATCGTTCCGGCGTTCTTCATCCCGACAATATGTTGGATCGCTCCCGAGATACCGAGGGCGATATAAACTTTGGGCGCTACCGTCTGCCCCGACGAACCGATCTGTCTGTCGATCGGCAACCAGTCAGCGTCGCATATAGGCCGGGATGCCGCGAGGTCTGCACCGAGTGCATCGGCCAGCTGTTGAGCGAGTGCGATATTCTCTTGAGATTTGATCCCGCGTCCAACCGCGACGATGATCTCGCTTTTTGTCAGGTCAACCGATGCCTTCGCCTCTTGAAACGGCTCTTCAGGCGTCATGCGAACATCGCCAATCGTGACCTCCATTGTCTCGATAGCAGCGCTCCCCTTTGCGGCACTGTCGCCGCGGAACGCTCCGGACTGAAAAGTAACAAAATACGGTGCGTCTCCTCCGATTGTCACATCCGCATCGAGTTTGCCAAGAAAGATGCGGCGTGTGAGCACGATCTTGCCATTCTCGTGCGTGTATCGAATGCAATCTCCGACGAGTTCACGCCCGATACGAGCTGCGACCTTCGGTGCAAAGTCCCGAACCTGATACGTATGCGACATAACGACGTATTGCGGGCTCGTCTGTTTGATCACATGTTCCCATGCATCGGCGTATGCGTCGGGTGTATAGATCCCAAGCTTTTCGTTCTTCGCGACGATCACTTTCTCGAGATCGTAGCCTGCGATCTCCTGGGCCAAACCACAATCTTTATCACAGGGGATGACTGCCGCAACCTTGAGGCCGAGATCGTTTGCTAAGCTTTGTGCCGCAGTGATCGCCTCAAGCGACGTCTTATTCAAAACGCAGTTCTTGTGTTCGATAAAAACGAGAATATCACTCATAAAAGGCCGGAAAAAAGGAAGGGAAAGTATGACAAAAAGGCCGGGAGTTGGCAACCGCCAGCTCCCGGCCGATGTGATCAGGACACCGCAATAATTACTTCACGGCAAAATTAGCTACAGGATAATCGGGCGGTGTCTGGGCACCAGCCGAAGAACCCCACGGAATTGATTGCGGTGAGGCAAACGTATGCCTGTTGAAAAACTTCGTGTCGGAGGCTGAAGCTCCACTCCGCCATACGCTTAGGTCCCATTTACCGTCGCCATCGTAATCACCCGGGGTCAGGTAATCGTTCGGAGCCGATCCGAATTTTTCGTTGAAGACCGCGTTGTTACCACTCATCCAGACGAACCAATCCCATACACCGCCATTCGAACGAACCGCTGCCAGATCCGACTTGGCATCTGCGTCAAAATCGCCCGAGATGAACCGATCGGAGAACAAACCGTACTGGAAGAATGTCGGACTCATCGACCCGTTGAGCAGCCGATAATGGACAGCATTTCCGCCGCTGTCTCTCGCAACTTGAAAGTCGAACGTTCCGTCGCCATTGAAGTCGCCCTGGATCGGCCGGTCCCCACTCACTCCCCAGGGAACGAAAGTTATATTTCCTGACGGGTTGTTGAAGCTTCCTTTGTAGTAAAAGACGCTTTGTGCACCTGCGGTCAGACCGGGGCGATAGACAGCTGCGTCTGCTTTACCATCTCCGTCATAGTCGCCAACAATGGATGGATCATCAGCGGCAAGGCCGAACGGAATGACCGTCGCGGAATTGGTACTGCTATTAAGAACGTAAAATGAAGGGGTCGCTCCGCCGCGCCAAACGGCAATATCCGTTTTGCCATCCCCGTCAAAATCGGCCGGTGTCACGCGATCTCCTCCCGCAAAACCGGCGCCCAGTCCCCAGTCCACGCCGGTGACAGTTCCACCGTTGCTATTCCTAATCCACCACGTCGTCTGTGTCACTGCCGACGTTCCACGAACCACCGCGAGATCGGTCTTATTGTCACCATCGAAATCCAGAGTTCTCGACCGTGGGACCGCCGGAGCGCCCGAAATGCTTCCGTCGAGCTTGAATGGAAAATCCTGACGCATAGAAGGCGGCACAGGATTTCCGGTGGGCGTCTGCCCGGCATCCACTGAGTCAACCCACACCGTGCCGGTGAACTGTCTAGCATTATTGAAAGGAACGGCCCGTGTACCGATGATTGTGGTCGCCGGAGCGAAGTGAGCAGTTGTCGCTCCGATTTGAGTATTCCAGTCGATCCAGTAGTTGCCGGCCGTAAGCACGGCCGCCGGGCTCACCGTGAGATTATTCTGCCAGACACGGCGAGTTGTTCCTGCCGGAGACGGAGGATTTACACCGGTTCCGACCGTTGTGTTGAAGATTCGAAAGATGGACGTATCGGTGGAAGTAGCCAATCGGTTAGTTGTAGTGTCGCCAAAAATGATCGTGCTACCCACATCACCCGGTCTGCCGCTCCAGATCCTAAGAGTGGCAGCTGCTATTGGGCTTGTCGTTCCCGCAAAGCCGGTCTGGTACGCGAAAACGATGACTTGGTTTATCGTCCATGTCTGTCCGACCGGCACGTTAAAATCGTCCGCACACCGAAATACTGTCGCTGTAACCGAGCAGGATACCCCGGCGGTCGTGTTGGCATAGTTCGTTACGCCAAAATCCTTCTGAGCCTCGCTCCATTGCGTACCGGCCGGAGCTGCGGTGCCCGCACCGGCTGTCGGTCCCGTTCCGAGCGTTCCGTTGTCATAGATGATCACGCCGAAAGCTGTACTGGAGAAAATTAGAGTCACCACACTGAAGGTGGCGACAAGTTGGAAAATACTTCGTCTGAAAGAGACTCCGAGTGAAGAAATCGTCATAAACCCTCCTGAAAAGTTTGTGTGTAGTGGTGTCGACGCGTGGAACCACGCACAGGGTCCCGAAAACTCGCCGAACTCGTTAAATTAGTAAGTCTTGGTCGCACAATTATAAACAGATTCACACTATAAGGAAACAAAAACGGCGAGATCGAGCACCATCAATCCGTTACATTGGGGAATCTCGCTCTTTAGATTTCCATCGATCGACGGTACAGACTGTTCCCACGCGCTCAAGACTCCGTTCGGGAGAAACGGAATTGCTGGCGATTGTTGCCTTGGTAACGAAGCAAGCAGGTAATAAACATTGAAAATCGCTTGCAAAAACAGTATTTTCAAATTACATCGTTTTATTTTGCCGGAGATCGTCCTGCCTATTTTTGCTCGACGCGGCAGGTCGATCGAAAGCTTCTGGTTCCATTTGAATATCGAGGAGGAAAATCTGTGAAAATTTCTGTTCAGCAATTAACGTCGTTGGTTCTCTTTTGCACGTTCTTTCTTGCATCGAACCAAATCGCTTTTTCCCAATTCGTATGCCAGCCACAAGGAGCACCTATCATGCAATCTGGCTCGCTGGTCGGAGCGGATCCGACCCAGGCCGGACGGGTCGTTCGGGGCGGCATACCATCAACCTGCACGGGTAAGTCAAATACTCTTCAGAACTCGACTCCTGTTAATTACGATTCCTACACATATATTCCTCCGGTTACGGGATGTGCAACAGTCGAGTTCAATGCCCTAGCATGCGGCGGAGCGACCACTCAGGCCGTGGCGTATTCATCATTCAACCCCGCCACGCCAGCCAGCAATGTTATAGGCGATTTCGGGTTTAGCACGACCGGTACCGCGTCCTTTTCCTTTCCCGTAACCAGTGGTGTTGGGTTCACTATCGTTGTGCATGACATATTGGAAACGCCGACTAACGCGTTGTGCACGAATTACAGTTACACGCTCAGCTATCGAACTAACTGTCGTCAGGCCGGCTACGACCGGACGAACGACGGGATGGCTGACCCGACGTATTTCCGTCCGAGCGATGGGACATGGAACATTGCGAACTCGGCAGGCGGAACGAACACTCTACAGTTTGGCCTTAACGGCGACATCATTACCGCCGGCGACTACACAGGCGATGGCCAGACTGATGTGAGCACGTACCGACCGTCAACTAACACCTGGTTCTACTCGACAAGCCAGAGCTCGCCGCAGACGAATGTGACGTACGTTCCGTGGGGAATAGCCGGCGACATACCTGTACCCGGAGACTACGACCGCGACGGTAAAACGGATGTCGCCATTTGGCGACCGTCGAACGGCCGCTGGTACGTCCTGAGATCGAGTGACAGCACCGTATTCGAATTTCTGTGGGGTCGGAATGGCGACATCCCGGTCGTCGGTGACTACGACGGAGATCTGATCAATGATTTCGTCGTAGTGCGGCCGGATGCGGCTGGCGTAGCTCCTAATTACTTGTGGTTCATAATGCAGAGTAATTTCAACTTCGGATTTTCCCTTGCCACGATCTGGGGAACCGCGGGAGACAGAATCGTATCCGGCGACTTCGACGGTAACGCCAAGACCGACATTGGCGTTTTCCGACCCAGTAACGGAACCTGGCAGATAATCCCCAGCAACGCATCGAATGCGATTAATACCGCTCGAATGGGTTTCCAATGGGGCTTGGCGGGCGACATTCCGCAACCAGCCGATTATGACGGAGACAGACGAACCGACCTAGCAGTATTCCGGCCATCGACCGGATTTTGGTACCTCTCCCGGAGTAATAACGGGATGTACGATTCCTTCACGGCCCTCCAGTGGGGAACCTCCACGGACCAGCCGGCGAGTTCGCCATACCGCGTTACGAATCCTTAATCAAAAAAAAAGAGGACCGGGCAGACCCGGTCCTCTTTTTATTCCAGCCCCAAATAATAGTCTCACAAGACCCGAACTTCACTCTTGAGCTTTTCGACCAACTCGACGGCACCGGCCTTTGCATCTCCGTTGCCCAGCATCTGCGTCTGCTTTGTCTTCAAAGGCATGTAAACTTTTTCGATCTTCGCCGCAGATGCGAACGATTCGACATTCGCGTCAACGTCACGGATCTCTTTCTTTTTCGCGGCCATGATTCCCTTTAGCGACGCGTATCGTATCTGAGATATACCCGATTGGATCGTTAGCAATGCCGGCAACTGATAGGCAAACCACTGATACCAGCCGCTCTCCAGCTCGCGCTTGACGCGTAGGCTTCCGTTCAAGGAAGTGCGATCGACTTCGATCACAATCGTCGCATGCGGAATTCCAAGAAGCTCCGCAAGGATCACACCCGTCTGGCCGTAACTGGCATCATCGGATTGCAAACCGGCAAAAACGAGGTCTGCGTTCTCTTCGCGGATCGCATCGGCGATCGCCTTCGCGATCTGATACGCTGAAAGCTCGTTGGGCTGTTCGTGAACGACGTGTATCGCTCGATCGGCACCACGTGCTAAGGCGTCTTTGATAACCGTCTTTGCACTCTGCCGCCCAAGTGTACAAACAACTACCTCACCTTCGCCTTTCGCCTCTTTCAATCGCAACGCTTCTTCAAGAGCGTATCCGTCAGACTCGTTTGTCTGCTGTGCGACGTCGGATTCATTGATCCACTTTTCATCAGGCCCGATGCGCAAAACCGCGTCCTTGTTCGCGACCTGTTTCATTAAGACGATTATCTTCATTTCGGTGGTCGGTGGTCGGTGGTCAGTGGTCAGTGGTCAGTGGTCGGTGTTCGGTGTTCGGTGGTCAGCTGTCTCTACTGACCACTGACCACTGACCACTGACCACCGACCACTGACCACTACTCTTCGTATCTCTTAAAAATCAAACAGGCATTAGTTCCGCCAAAACCAAAACTGTTCGAAAGAACGTAGTCAACCTTTGCATCGCGGGATTCGTTCGGAACGTAGTCCAGATCGCATTCGGGATCAGGCACCTGGTAATTTATCGTCGGAGGGATCTTGTTCTCCTTAACTGCCAGCACGGAGAATACAGCTTCGATCCCACCGGCCGCACCGAGCGCGTGTCCGGTCATAGATTTCGTCGAGCTGACGACCAGACCATTTTTTGCATGTTCGCCAAAAACCTTTTTGATCGCCAGCGTTTCAAACTTGTCGTTGTACGGGGTCGATGTTCCGTGTGCGTTGACGTAACCTATCTCGTCAGGTGAAATTCCCGCGTCCTTGATCGCGCGTTCCATAACCCGAATCGCACCCGATCCTGTTTCATCCGGCATGGTCACATGAAACGCATCGCCGCTCATTCCATAGCCGACTATCTCGGCTAAAATATTTGCACCGCGAGCCTTCGCAAACTCGAGCTCTTCGAGGATCAGAATCCCTGCTCCCTCTCCTATGACAAACCCGTCACGTTCGAGATCGAACGGTCGCGAGGCCGTTTGCGGATCGTCATTCCGCGTCGACAAAGCGCGCATCGAGGCAAAGCCGGCAACGGACATTGGTGTTATCGCACTCTCGGCTCCGCCGCAGATCATCGCGTCGGCGTCTCCACGCTCGATTATCCTGAAACTGTCGCCGATAGCGTGTGCACCGGCCGAGCACGCGGTTGCGGTGGCCGAATTGGGACCTCTCGCACCGTGGCGAATAGAGACGTTTCCTGATGCGAGGTTGACGATCGCCGAAACGATAAAGAAGGGTGAAACGCGATCCGGCCCGGAGTTGAGCAACTTTTCGTGTTCGCGCTCGATCGCCCAAAAGTCGCCTATCCCGGAACTGATGTATGTCCCGACCATGTCGGCGTTCGACTCGTCTATTTTCAGTCCACTGTGCTTTACTGCCTCGTCCGATGCGGCGAGCGGCAAAATGTGTAAAGGCTCCCATCCGCCGCGCTTCCTTTTTATCGAGAAAGCTCAACGGGTCAAAATCCTTCACCTCACATGCGAACTTTACCGAGTACTTCTCAGTGTCGAACTTCTTGATGTAATCGGCACCGCCCTCGCCTTTAACAAGAGCGCTCCAGGTCGTCGGCACGTCATTTCCGACAGCCGTCACTAAACCGAGCCCCGTTACTACTACTCGTCGCCTCATATTAATGGTGAGTGGTGAATTGTGAGTGGTGAATGCCGAGCGAACTCATCATTTGTCATTCACCGTTCACAGTTCACAGTTATCCCTTGTGCTGCTCGACGTACGCATACGCGTCGCGGACGCTCTGGATCTTCTCGGCATCTTCGTCGGGGATCTCGATATCGAATTCCTCTTCGAAGCGCATCACCAATTCAACCAGATCGAGTGAGTCGGCTCCAAGATCTTCAATAAAGCGTGCATTCTCGGTTACTTCTGCCTCATCGACGCCTAACTCGTCAACGATGATTTGTTTGATCTTATCCTGAACTTCTGACATATATTCTCCTGTTTATCTATAGCGTTCCTAAGCTTGTTCTTAAACTCTCAGTATTCTCAATATTCGCGGAAAGAGCTTCTCGATCGATCTGTCGAAGCAATCCGGAAAGCACTTTGCCGGGCCCCACTTCGACGAACTTTTCTACTCCGAGGCCGCGCAACTTTTCAATCGACTGCAACCACTTCACCGGTGACGATACCTGCCTTTTCAACGCCTCCGAAACTTTCTCCGAATCATCATTAATCTCGGCGTCCACGTTATGTACTATTGGAAACCGAAAGGCACCGTAATTCAATTTCTGCAAATCGATCGCGAGCCTTTCTTCGGCCGGCATCATCAATTCGCAATGAAAAGGAGCGGAAACGTTTAGCTTAATTGCTCGCTTCGCGCCTTTCCCTTTCAATATCTCGCACGCTCGATCGACAGCTTCACTATTCCCAGCGATGACCACCTGCGATGGCGAATTGATATTCGCCGGACTGCAAACCTGCCCTTCGGCGGCCTCGGCACAGCCATGTTCGATGTCCTCAAGATCGAGGCCCATCACGGCAGCCATGGCACCTACCCCGACCGGTACAGCTTCCTGCATATATGTTCCGCGGCTACGGACAGTGCGAAGCGCGTCTGCGAAATCCAGGACGCCCGCTGCGACAAGTGCTGAATATTCGCCCAGGCTATGGCCTGCAACAAATGCCGGTGACGGAAACCCCTCGGCTGACATCGCCCGAAACGCGGCTATAGAAGTGGCCAGTATTGCCGGCTGCGTGTTTGCAGTTAGCTGGAGATCTTCTTCGTTTCCCTCAAAACACATCGCCGCGAGAGGAAAACCGAGCGCTTCGTCTGCTTCTTCAAATACCCGTTTCGCCGCCGGAAAGTTATCGACGAGGTCCTTTCCCATTCCGATGGCCTGCGACCCCTGGCCGGGAAAAACGTACGCAATTGCGGATTGCGGATTGCGGATCGCGGATTGTTCACTCATTATCGTTCGACACCTCTCCGACAACTCGGCCTTGCGGATACACGAAATCCGCAATCCGAAATCCACAATCTAAAATCGTATGACTGTTCCGCCCCACGTGACCCCACCGCCGAAAGCTGTCAACAATACCAGACTGCCCTCTTTGATCTTTCCCGATTCGATACACTCGTCGATCCCTATCGGTATCGATGCCGACGAGGTGTTTCCGTGCTCGGCAATGTTCGAGTAGACCTTTTCGTCCGGCACACCGAGGCGGGACGCGACAGCATCCGTTATTCGTTGATTCGCCTGGTGCGGAATGACAATGTCGATATCGTCGACGGTGTACCCGGCTTTTGCCACCATCTCCGCGGATATGTCCGCCATCGATCGCACCGCAACCTTGAAAAGCTCATTGCCCTTCATCTTAAAAAAGTGCATGCCATCGTTGATGGTATCGTGAGTTGTTCCGAGCTTTGTGCCGCCGCCGGGAGCATACAGCTGCTCTTCGTACCGGCCGTCGGATTTGATCTTGGTCGCGAGAATTCCCTTTCCTTCGGGAACGGGACCGAGCACTGCTGCGCCCGCTCCGTCGCCGAAGATAACGCAAGTCCCGCGGTCGGTGTAGTCGACATACTTGGTCAGGACCTCGGCGCCGATCACCAACGCGTATTTGATCTGCCCCGTCTTGATCATCGATTCGACCATCGTGAGGCCGTAAAGGAATCCGGAACACGCGGCAAAAACATCCATACCGGCCGCGTTTACGGCTCCGATCTGGGCCTGAATCAAAGCGCCGGTCGAGGGCATGATCTGATCCGGCGTTGTTGTCGCGCACACAATGATGTCAATGTCTTCGGGTTTCAAGCCGGCGCGCTCGAGAGCCTGCTTCGCCGCGGCTGAACCAAATTGCGAAGTGTATTCGTTTTCGGCGGCCTTGTGGCGCTGTTTGATACCGGTGCGCGAGGTTATCCATTCATCGGATGTTTCGACAATCTTCTCGAGATCGGCATTCGTCAAAATGCCTTCAGGATAAGCATGTCCCATCCCGAGGATGCCCGCGTTATGCTGTGTCATTGAATAAATTAGAACTCAAACGCGCTAAAACTTCAAAACCTATTCGCTTTCCTTTACGTCAATTATCTGGCGGCCCTTGTACATTCCGGTCTTCGGATCTACGCGGTGAGGGACCTTTGGTTCGCCCGAGTCTTTGTCGAGATAGAATTGCGGCGTTTTCAGCGCATCATGAGCGCGACGCTGGCGCGTGTCGCGATTTCGAATGTCTTCGTTTTGGATTTGGCATATCTTTTTCCGTTAATCGTAAATAGTAAATCGTAAATCGCTAATCTTGGCTAGAATCGAGCACGACCGATTAACGATTCACGATTTACTATCTACCCTATTTTAAGTTCTTGAGAGCTGCCCATCTCGGGTCAGTCTCGTCTAAATCACACTTACAATCTATCAAATTTCGGTTTGCCCCGCATTTAGGACACAAACCTTTGCAATTCGGTACGCAAAATACCTGTTCGGGAAAATTGAGCACAATCTGCTCGCGCACTAGCTGTATCAGGTCGAGGCGATCACCGTCGAGAACATCGACATCCAGATCTTCGGGTGAAACCTCACGCTCCTTATCAGTGGCAAAGTTCTCCGACGCGACGAAGCTTGCGGCGATCTCGATTGTCAAATCCTTGGACACAGGTTCGAGACATCGTGTGCAATCTAGCTCGGCGGGCGCGGTTATCACGCCATTCACGTCGATCTGGGCAGCACCCTTTAGAATCTCGCCCTCCACCCGTGCGTCGCCGCTGAGTCGAAAATGCGGATTCTCGAGAGCTAGTTCGTCAACTCCAATAGTCAACTCGAACGACTGTTTCGGCACTTCCATTTGGGCTAGATCGATAATCATCGTCAGATAGATAAATCCTGTGTCAAATAACCCCGAAAAGCAAATTTTTAATTATAGCGGCTGACCGGCGACTGTCAAACGAATTACGGCCGAACTCCGCTTCCGACCACCTCGTCAAGGCTTGTGAAGCCCCTGTCCTTGAGAATCCGGGCCACCCCGTTGTTTATAGTCTGGGCAAATGCGGGTCCTGAATAGACAAAGCCTGTGTATGCTTGAAGCAACGATGCTCCGGCCGCGAGCTTCTCAAATGCATCTTCGGGTGTGAAAATCCCGCCGACGCCAATTATCGGCAACTTTCCTTTCGAATACTTAAAGACGGACGCAATAACTTCGTTGGAGCGACCAGCGATCGGTGAGCCGCTAACCCCGCCCGCACCGAGTTTCTCGACCTCGGGGGTCCTCAGGCTGTCGCGGGAAACCGTAGTGTTAGTGGCGATGATTCCCGCAATGCTATAACGAATGCATGTATCGACGATCGCCTCGATATCTTTCTCATTGAGATCGGGTGCGATCTTCACCAGAACCGGTTTTGAGTTCTGAGTTCGGTCTTTTGCCACACGGTTTGGAGACTCGAGCAATTTAGAAGCAGAACTCAGAAAGCGATTTCGATCCTGCAGTGCTTTCAGCAGCTCTTCCAAATTCTCAACTTGTTGCAATTCTCGGAGGTTCGGTGTGTTGGGCGACGAAATATTTATAGCAATGTAGTCGGCGACGTCAAAAACCAAATTAAAGCTGGCAAGATAGTTCTCGACAGCCTCATCGTTAGAAACGTCTTTGTTCCTTCCGATGTTGACGCCGACGACGCATTGTTTATCCAGCTTCTTCAGTCGGGCCGCGACCACCTCCGCCCCGTCGTTGTTAAAGCCCAGCCGATTTATCAACGCTTTGTCTGCGGGCAAACGAAACAACCTTGGCTTTTCGTTGCCCTTCTGCGGCCGGAATGTGACGGTGCCGACCTCGACAAACCCAAATCCGAGAGAGGCGAGCTGATTTACGACCACCCCGTTCTTGTCGAAACCCGCCGCAACGCCGAGTGGATTCGCGAATCTCAACCCGAATCTTTCAAGATGTTCAAATTCTTGCGCCGCAAATCGCCGAGATGATATTCGCTGGGCGAATTTCGAGGCCAGGCCCAGACGCAGAGACTCGATTCCTATCTCGTGGGCCTTCTCCGCATCCAAACCGAACATGACGGGCCGCATGATCTTCTCGTAATAATCGGGCATCGCTAAATCGTAGATGTTAATGGAAGCCGTTCAATTTTTGAAACTTAAACAGTTCAATCTTTGAACTTCCCGACGCGCTTTGTTACGATTTGCACTCGAATGGCTGACAAACTGAACCTCGTCGAAAAATCCCGAATCATGGATAGCGCGCGTATGAAACGGGCGTTGTCGCGCCTCGCCTCAGAGATAGTCGAGGAGAATCAAGGTGCGAAGGACCTTTATATTGTCGGGATTCGTCGCCGCGGTGTCCCGCTAGCCGAACGCATCGTCGATAAGATCGAAGCGATAGAGGGCGAACGTCCGAAATACGGAATTATCGACATCACGCTCTATCGCGATGACCTTTCGACCGTTGGTGCAAATCCGATCGTGAATCGTACCGAACTTGAGCACGATATCGAGGGAAAGATCGTGGTCCTCGTCGATGATGTGCTTTACACCGGCCGTACGATCCGTGCTGCCCTCGACCAACTGATGGATTTTGGCAGACCGAGAAAAGTTCAGCTTGCCGTTTTGATCGATCGTGGACGCGAGCATCGCGAGCTTCCGATCCAGGCCGATTTTGTTGGCAAGATCGTTCCGACAAAGCAGACCGAGATAATAAAGGTAATGCTAAAGGAGTACGATGACCTCGAGGGCGTCGGCATCTTTGAAAGACCGAGTGATTAGTTTTGAAGCAAGGTAAACGCCTTGCTTTTTTTATCCTTATAGGTTCCCGGTGACGCTGCGTGAAATCATAAACCAGTTGGATACGTTGCCCGACGATTCTACGATTTACGCTACCAGAATGGAGGAGTGGCAGCTTGACGCCCCTGCGGCACTCGTTCTCGAAGAGGACACAATTGAGCTTGGCGTCCAGCTAGAAGACCTACACTACTTTTTGGAAGTGTACCTTGCAAAGGAAGCCTTGAAACTATGGAGTGAGTGGCGAAACAACGCGTTGCCAACCGAACAAGAACGTTTAGAGGCTGTCGTCTATTACGCCTCCAATGACGCGTACATCGACTAATATTTACGCGCAGGCTTTTGCATCGTGATGGAAAAACCTTATCGAAGAAGAGATCTGTTAGGAATCCGAAATCTCTCAGCGGAGGAGATAATCGGCATTCTCGATACCGCCGAAAATTTCCGCGAGATCTCGACCCGCGAGATAAAGAAGGTCCCCACCCTCCGCGGCAAGACGGTCATCAATCTCTTCTTCGAATCCTCGACCAGAACACGTACGTCTTTCGAGCTCGCCGCCAAACGCCTCTCGGCTGACGCCGTGAATATCAGTGTCTCGTCTTCGAGCGTTTCGAAAGGCGAGACGCTCCTCGACACTGCCTTGAATCTCGACGCGATGCAGCCTGACTGCATCGTAGTGCGTCACGGCTCGCGCCGGCGTTCCGCATCAACTCGCGAAAGTCAGCAAAGCGGCGATCGTAAATGCAGGGGACGGTGCGAATGAACATCCAACCCAGGCTCTGCTCGATGCGATGACGATCCGTGAACATAAGAAGAAGATCAAGGGCCTGAGCGTAGCGATCATCGGAGACATTCTTCACAGCCGCGTCGCTCGTTCGAATATTCATCTGCTGACCAAACTCGGTGCGACGGTGCGGGTCGCCGGACCAGGCACTCTGGTGCCCTCGGACTTCGAGTACATGATCGGCCATGACAATTCTGCGAATCCGCAATCCGCAATCCGCAGTCCGCAATTGTCCGTTGTGCCAAAGATCGAAGACGCGATCGAAGGCGCCGATGTCGTGATGATCCTCCGCATCCAGCGCGAGCGTCAGGACTCAGCGTACTTCCCTACCTTGCGCGAATACGCGATCCACTACGGCCTGACGAACGAACGCCTCGATCTCGCAAAAAAGGACGCGATCGTTCTGCATCCCGGCCCGATGAACCGCGGCATCGAGATTTCGTCCGACGTCGCCGACAGTTCACGATCGCTGATACTGGATCAGGTAAAGTACGGCGTTGCGGTCAGAATGGCCGTGTTGTATCTCGCGACCGGCGGAAGTATGAGCAAAAACTGAAATGAAACTTCTAATCGCAAACGGCCACCTCATCGATCCGGCCGCACCAGAAAATACAGGCATGTCGGTTCTCATCGAGAACGGACGTGTATCGGCGTGGCTAAGGCCGAACGAGAAGCCGCCCGAAGGCTGCGAGGTATTCGATGCGACGGGTCTGCTGGTCGCCCCGGGCTTTATCGATATGCACGTGCATCTTCGCGAGCCGGGTCAGGAACATAAAGAGACGATCGCATCAGGTTGCGCGGCGGCTGTTGCAGGCGGATGGACGAGTGTATGTCCGATGCCGAATACGTCACCGGTGAATGACAATGCGGCGATCACGCGTTACATGATCGAGCAGTCTGAGCGAGCTGCTTTGGCAAACGTGTTTCCTGTAGGGGCGATAACTAAATCGTCCGATGGCAGCGAACTTGCCGAAATGGGTGAAATGAAATCAGCCGGGGCTGTCGCGGTGTCGGATGATGGCCGTCCCGTTCCCAGCGCCGGGATCATGCGCCGCGCTATGCAGTACGCAAAAGATTTCGATCTGCCGGTAGTCGATCACTGCGAAGACAAATCGCTGTCGTCCGGCGGAGTAATGCACGAAGGAAAATTGTCCCTGCTGCTTGGTTTGAAAGGGATGCCGGCGCTCGCCGAAGAGATCGATGTCGTTCGCGACATTATTCTAGCGAATGAGACAGGAGCCCATATTCACATCGCACATGTTTCCACGAAAGGTGCGATCGAGGCAGTTCGTCGCGCAAAAAACGAAGGTATAAACGTCAGTTGCGAAGTCACGCCCCACCACTTCACACTGACCGACAGAGTCGTCGAGGGATACGATACGAACACCAAGATGTCACCGCCGCTTCGAAGCGAGGAACATCTCGAAGCGATCCTCGAAGGATTGCGTGACGGAACGATCGATGCGATCGCGACCGATCACGCCCCGCACCACGCAGACGAAAAAGCGCTCGAATACGACCGAGCACCGTTCGGCATCACCGGACTCGAGACCGCGATCGGACTTGCGTTTAATGAACTCGTCCACAAAGGCATCATCGATCTCGCACGTCTCGTGGAGCTGTGCTCGACCAATCCGGCGAAGATCTTTCGACTAAAAGATCGCGGCACTCTTAAACCCGGCTCGATCGCCGACGTCACGATCATCGACCCCGAACGCAAGTGGACGTATAAAAATAGTGAGTCGCGTTCTAAATCACGCAATACTCCATTCGATGGCCGCGATTTTCTTGGGATGGCGGTTGCCACGTTTGTCGGCGGCCGGTTGGTAAGCCGATCGGGACCCGCGGTGAACGATCAGAGTGGAATTGCGGCTTGATTTCTGCGGTTAAGAAATGTTGAAACTACATGCGAGAGGAAATAACTGATGGAATGGCTGGCTGATCCGCAAATATGGATCGCATTTGCGACCCTCACGGCGCTCGAGCTTGTGCTCGGCATCGACAACATAATTTTTATTTCGATATTGTCGGGCAAACTTCCGCCCGAACGACAGGCTCGTGCGCGTTTTATTGGCCTCACGATGGCGTTGGTAATGCGTGTCCTTCTGCTTCTTTCACTGTCGTGGATAATCGGACTTACCGAACCGTTGTTCTCAGTTTTTGGAAAAGACATTTCGGGGCGCGATCTCGTGCTGCTAATCGGTGGACTGTTCTTGATCGCAAAGAGTACGCATGAGATCCACGGCTCGCTCGAGGGCGAGGAGGGACGTGCTTCGAAGCGCGTTTACGCGTCGTTCACCAGCGTCATAATCCAGATAACGCTGCTCGACATAGTCTTTTCACTTGACTCCGTGATCACCGCCGTTGGAATGGTCGACAATCTGTGGATCATGATCGCGGCGGTTGTTATTTCTATCGTCGCCATGATGTTTTTTGCTCAGTCCATAGGGGAGTTTGTTGAAAGGCGCCCGACCATCAAGATGCTTGCCCTCGCGTTTCTGCTGCTTATCGGCGTTACGCTTGTCGCCGAAGGGTTCGGCCAGCATATTCCGAAGGGTTATATCTATTTCGCGATGGCATTCTCCGTCCTGGTCGAGATCCTAAACATGCGGCTTCGAAAAACGGCCGAACCGATTCATTTGCATCGCGCGTATTCACAGGAGGAAGAGAACGCCCCGGCGAATTCATAGAAAGGTTCGTGACTTTTAAAGAGTCCTGTCCTGGCTTTTTTCGCGTTCCTGGAACGCCGGCATCATGCCGCAACGCCGCGTGAGCGGCGTGGTATGACAGCGACTCGAAAATGCAGTACGACCTTTCGTTTTCGCACTCATGCCCGGCAGGATGCCGGCGTTCCAGTCTGCGACGGAGCCAACTCAATACTTTTATGAAATTAACTTCATTAGTTTTGATGCTCAGCATCTCGTTCCCACTTACGGTCGTTGAGCCACAACCCGCCGCAGCAATTCGATCTCGTCATCACAAACGCTCGTATCATCGACGGCACCGGTAATCCATGGTTTCGAGGCGACATCGGTATCAAAGACGGTCGGATCGTTAAGGTCGGGCACATCGATCCGAGTGCGGCGAAGCAGGACGATCGACGCCCTTGATCGGATCGTTGCCCCCGGGTTTATCGACGTTCATACACATGTCGAGGACATCTTCACAAATCCGAAAGCTGAGAATTTTGTCCGAATGGGCGTCACCTCGTTGATAACCGGAAACTGCGGAGGTTCCGAGACCGACATCGGCGAGTTCCTCGGCCGCATCGATAAAACACCGCTGGCGGTGAATCTTGCGACGTTGATCGCCCATGGCTCGGTTCGTGCGAAGGTCATGGGCCTCGACGATCGTGCACCAACGCCGGAAGAACAGCAGAATATGAACGCTCTCGTCGAACAAGCTATGAAAGACGGCGCGGTCGGACTCTCAACCGGGTTGATCTATGTGCCGGGCACATATGCAAAGACGGACGAAGTTGTCGAACTGGCAAAAGCCGCATCGAAATATGGCGGTACTTACGCGAGCCATATACGCGATGAAGGGAACGGCGTAGCGGCGGCGATCACCGAGGCGATCAATATCGGCGAACAAGCGAAAATGCCGGTCGATATATCGCATTTCAAGATCTCCGCGAAAGCTCTTTGGGGCGAATCTCCGATGACGATCGGCTTGGTAAAGGCCGCGCGTGAACGGGGGTTGACCGTCACGGTCGATCAATATGCGTATACGGCTTCGTCGACCTCGCTCGATGTAAGGCTACCGAACTGGGCTGTCGCGGGCGGCCGGGCCGAGGGACGCAAACGGGTTGCGGATCCTGAAAGCCGCAAGCGGCATCGTTACCGAAATGAAAGCTGATCTGAAGAAAAAACATTTTAAGGATTACAGCTACGCTTACGTTGCGAGCTATCGCCCGAATCCGGAATTCAACGGCAAGAATATCGCCGAGATCACACAGACGGTACGTGGTAAAAAGAATGTCGACGCGCAGATCGATCAGATACTGGAAATGTATGACAAGGGCGGTGCCGCAATGGTCTATCGGGTGATGGATGAGAAAGACGTCCAAAACATAATGCGACAGCCGTTCACGATGATCGCTTCGGATAGCAGCGTGCGTGAATTTAACGCCGGCGTTCCGCATCCGCGCGGTTATGGAAACAATGCCCGGGTGCTGGGGTATTACGTCCGAGAGTTAAAGGTCATTACGCTCGAAGATGCGATCCGAAAAATGACATCGCTTCCGGCTCAGACATTCAGTCTTCGCGACCGAGGCCAGATCCGCGAAGGCTTTGCCGCGGATATCGTTATTTTCGATGAGACGAAGATCACCGATAAAGCTACGTTCGAGCAGCCTCACCAATATGCCGAAGGCTTTTCATTCGTGATCGTAAATGGCGGAATCGTTTTCGATGGAGCAAAGATGACTGGTGAAATGCCGGGTCAGGCTCTCAAACGAAAAGCTGATTAAATCGCCTCAGAGTTTTTTTTCGAGTTTTCGTTTGTATGGTGGGACCTGCCGGGCTGATTTAGTGTGCGTTCGTGCGAGTTAGTGGTTTCAGTTTCCGTCAAACAAAACCTGGAACCAATAACTCACACGAACGCACACGTAGCTCAATCAGAGATCGAGGGGTGCTTGAAATTCCAGATCTTCACGAGTTACCGGATGTCGAAACGCGAGCTTCCATGCGTGAAGACACAGCCGTTCGAACTCACTGCCGCCGCGTGTAATATCCCCGACTATCGGATGCCCGATCGACGCACAGTGAATGCGTAGTTGATTCGTCCGTCCCGTGACCGGCTCAAGTTCCAGGAGTGTCGTAGCACTCCGTCGTTCTATAACTCGAAACCGCGTCTCGGCAGACTTACCTCCAACCTTTACATCCCAGCGCTTTTGATCGGCGAATCGACCGATCGCGGCAACGATCGTGCCGGTATCTTTTTCAACGGTTCCGTCGACTAATGCAAGATACGTCTTCTCAACAAACTTGCGCTGAAATTGACGGGACAACGAGCGATGTATCCGGACCGATTTCGCGACTACGATCAGACCGGAAGTCTGTTTATCCAGACGGTGCACGAGGCCGGGACGAATGAAGGCGGAGCCTTCGATTGCGGATTTCGGATTTCGGATTTCGGATTTCGAGCAGTCATCTCCTGTGACCGAATCGCACATCTCGATATCTCGTGCATCGAAATCCGCAGTCCGCAATCCGCAATCCGCAATCGATCCGTTCAAGTGAAATGCCAACGCATTCAACAGCGTCCCGTTCTTGTCCCTGTTCGTCGGATGAACGAGCATGCCGGCCGGTTTATTGATGACGACCAAATGCTCATCCTCAAATACAATGTCGAGCGGAACATTTTCGGGCCGCATCGAGGTCTCGCGCGTCGGGTCGAGGGCGATCTCCAGAAAATCTCCGCCGCGGACGCGAAAGCCGACATTTTCACATCGACCGTTGACCTCACATTTTTCGTCCCTGACGATCGTGCCGCAGATACATCCGGCTTAGTCCCGGGAATTGATCAAATAGAAATTCCTCAAGCCGCGTTCTGGATTGGCCCGCCGGTACTTTTATCTCAATACGACTCACGTAACGATTCTAACGCATGACTGAAACGCCGGCATCCTGCCGTCATGGGTGCGAAGCACGACACAATCTTCGAGGATTCGAGGCGTTCATCCCTTTCGGTCGGGACACAGTCCCGCCAGCGGAATTAAGCCGGCATCTTACCCAGTCTGCCAATTTTGTCGGATTTCTCGGCCTTCCCTTTTCCCAGTTATGACCATCTGTTAAACTCCATTCTTCACGAATCAAACAAAAATGTCTTTCGACACGCTCCAAACCATTGCCGACATCAACGCATCGCTTTCGGGTTCTAAGGATGAACGGGCAGGCGTACAGGGCGTGCTCGACGTTCTCCGCAAACATCTGGAGCTTCGCTCCTGCTTTCTCATCCTCGAGAAACGCGATGACGGAGTGTTGACCGTCTCGGCCGCAAGCGGTCTGTCGATCGCTGAATTTCGCAAACTCGATACTCGGGCCGACCAGGGTGTATTTCAAAAGGTCTTCGAGACGTCAGAGCCTTTGGCCATCACATTCGATGAGAGCGGCGTTCACCTTGGCAGCGGCGATAACTCGCGGTCGAAACTGATCGCATCACCGCTCGTGCTGGCCGGAAAGCCGCTTGGCGTGCTCGCCGCAGTCACGGTCGATGGCAAGAATCTGGCTCCCGCTCGCCAACTGCTGGATGTCGCCGCTTCGATGATCGCGCAATCGCTTCGGATCGAACGTGCCGTCCATGGCGAACGGCAGAAGCTCATCGATGAGAACTCGCATCTGCGACAAGAGCTGAAGGAGAAGCACGACTTCTCGCACATCGTCGGAACTTCAAATCCGATGAAGCATGTGTACGATCAGGTTAGTCAGGTGGCCCGGTCGAATGCGACCGTCCTGCTCCGCGGTGAAAGCGGGACCGGGAAAGAGATGATCGCCAACGCGATCCATTACAACAGCCTTCGTAGCAAGCGTCCGCTGATAAAACTAAACTGTGCCGCTCTGCCTGATACGCTGATCGAGGCCGAACTCTTCGGTCATGAAAAAGGCGCGTTTACAGGAGCCGAACGTTCCAAGAAGGGCCGCTTCGAGTTGGCGGAAGGCGGCACGCTTTTTCTCGACGAGATCGGCGACCTCCCGCTCCAAACTCAGATAAAGCTACTCCGCGTATTGCAGGAGCGCGAGTTCGAGAGGCTCGGCGGAACTGAGACGGTCAAAACGAATATCAGGCTGATAACAGCGACCAATAAGAATCTCGAAGAGGCGATCGCAAAGGGTGAGTTTCGCGAAGATCTCTACTACCGTCTGAATGTGTTCACGATTTTCCTACCGCCGCTTCGCGAACGCCGTTCCGACATTCTTCTTCTCGCCGAACACTTTTTGGAAAAGTACGAACAGGAACATGACAAACGGATCCGGCGGATCTCCACGCCGGCGATCGACATGCTTATGGCGTATCACTTCCCGGGCAACGTTCGCGAGCTGGAAAATGCGATCGAACGAGCCGTACTGGTTTGCGATTCGAACGTTATTCACAGTCATCACCTTCCGCCAACTCTTCAGACAGCCGAAGTCTCAGGAACCGTAACCAACCTCACTCTAAAATCCGCGGTCGAAGCGTTCGAGCGCGGTCTGATCCAGGACACTTTAAAATCGACCCGGGGGAATATCGCGAAAGCTGCGCGGCAGCTCGATTCGACCGAGCGGATCCTCGCCTATAAGATCAGAAACTACGACATCGACCCAAAGCGTTTCCGTATATGATCGACATTGAGTTTCTCATCAACGACCTTCCCGATCAGGATTCCGCACGCCGTTTCCTATCTTCGCTTGAGAAACAGCACCCGGCAGATTCATCTAAACTGCGAAAGAGAGACGGCCTGCTTTCCGACGTGCTTACGCTTGCCTCGTATAGCCCGCTCCTTGCCACAACACTGCTACAGAATCCGGAATATCTGTGGTGGCTGGACCGCAAACGCAGATCGCCCGCCGTCAGCCGAAAGGAGGAATTGCTTGAATCTCTCGGCAGGTTTCTCTTGACCAACTCACAGATCGACTTTCACGCACAGCTCGCCCGGTTTCGTCGACGCGAGCTGTTGAGGATATTTCTCAGCGACATCCGACGCCTAACCACGATGGCGGAGATCACCGAAGATATTTCGAATCTGGCCGATACGATTCTCGAAACGGCACTGCGCCGTGCCGAGCAGGATACGAATAATCGTTTCGGACCTCCGCTGGTGATCGATGCGAACGGCCGCAGCACAGCCGCCGAATTTTGTATCGTGAGTCTCGGAAAGCTCGGGTCGCGCGAGCTGAACTACTCCTCGGACATCGATCTGTTGTTTCTATATTCCGGCGAAGGCAAAACCTCGGGCTCAGGTTCCCGCGGGTCGGTGACAAACCGCGAGTACTTTATAAAGCTCAGCCAAACAGTGGTCCAACTGGTCGGAAGCCAGAGTGGTGAAGGTGCAGCCTATCGAGTCGACATGCGGCTTCGGCCGCACGGCAGCGTCGGACCGTTGGCGATCTCGGTCGACGACGCTGTCCGGTATTACCGAGGCGAAGCACACGACTGGGAACGGCAGGTTCTGATCCGCTCGCTCTAGTGCCGGCGACGGCCAGCGTCTTCAAAGACTTTTTCGACCGGGTAGAAAGCGCGGTTTTCGTCGACGAGCGAATCCTGCAACATCAGACAGACGAAATCGGCGATCCGCAATCCGCGATCCGCAATGCCTTGGAAAGCGTCCGTCGCTCGAAGCATCTCATCGACCGCGAGCAAAACAACGAACGCGGTTTCAACGTCAAGCTCGGTCGCGGCGGCATCCGGGAGATCGAGTTTGTCGCACAGGCATTGCAGCTCGCGTACGGCGGAAACGATGAATGGCTTCGTGCCCCGCATACTCTGATCTCGCTGTCTCGCCTCGGCGATAGAGGCCTCATCACAGAGACCGAGCTGACCGAGCTCTTCAACGCATACGAGTTTCTACGACATTTAGAGCACATCCTCCAGATGGAAAATGGTCTGCAGACGCACACGGTACCGGAGGAGCTGGACCGACGCGGCTTGGTCGCTCGGCGAATGGGCTTTGACGATGTTCTCGGACTGGATGAAGAGATCGAAAAACACACGGGAAATGTTCATCGCGTTTTTGAGCGGGTATTCTTGTCAGATCCGGAAGCAGTAGCTACCGGATCTTTTGGCTCCCCTTCTCATGAAGGAGGAGTGCCGCTTCGGCAGCCGGGCGGTTCTCTCAGTTTCGATGTATCGGATCCGATTTTGCGATTTAAAGAACCACCCCTCCTTCGTACGGAGGAGAGCTTTGACGTCGGCAGCACCCGCGATGCGTACGGACGCCGGTTACAGGATGCCGTCTGCGGCGAATCGGATTTCCGCCACCGTCTCAGAGCGTTTCGCCGTCTATGGTCGGAACTCTTGGACGACATAAAGAGGAAGGAGCTTCAGAATCCGATCGATATGCGCGAGTCAAAACTCGCACAGACGGCTCTCGCCGAAGCGAGCGTCGAGACCGCGATCGACATCACACGGCAAGAGCTGAACCGACGTTACAAGACAACGCTCAAGACCCTCCCCCTGGCCGTGATGGGACTTGGTAAGCTGGGCGGCGGTGCACTCGATTACGGATCCGATCTGGATCTCGTTCTCGTCTACGATGGCGACAAAACGATCGAGAGCGACATCAGCCACGCCGAATTCTATTCGCGAGCCGGCGAAATTTTTGTCACGACCCTTTCAAGCATGACACGCGACGGCAGCATTTATCGCGTCGATCTGCGGCTGCGCCCGTACGGCAGGAACGGACAAAGCGTCGATCTCTGCTTCGGCCTTCGCTGAATACATTCAAGACACGGCAGCGATATGGGAATGGCTTGCATATGTAAAAATCCGAGCCGTCGCAGGTGAGATGAGTCTCGCACGCGAGGTCGAGAGTTCCGTACGCAAGATCATTCATTCCCGGGCGGCGCTCGTTGACGCTGCTGAGCTGGCGAATGAAACACGCCGCGTTCGGTCCCTACTTGAAAAAGAAAAGGCTCCGGTGCGACGCTCGAAAGATATCGACATCAAGTACGGGCCGGGCGGAATGCTCGACGTCTATTTTGCGATGCGTTACCTGCAGCTGAGGGACAATGTTCCGGACAGTTCAGAAGATCGATCGACAGAATTCATGCTCGGTGAACTGAGACGAAGGGGTTCTCTCGGCGAGCTCGATCACACATCCTTTCTGGACGGCTATAGATTCCTCTCGACCCTGGATCACAATCTGCGTCTCGTGATCGGTCGCACAACACGTCTTCCGACTGCCCACCAAAAAGTACTCGACACCGTTTCGTCGCGGATGGGGCTCGGATCCTCAGCCGAGCTTGCCGAGCAATTGACGATCCATCGCCTTACCATCCGAAACTCCTTCGACAATGTTCTGAATCCGGAATTGTGACAGTCGTGAAACTGTGACATCAACCGATATCGCGGAGGTTTGACCGGTCCATCATATGGACGGAGCGCGGGATATGTGGACAAACCGCACACGGACCAAACACGTTATGAAATATCTAAAGCGCCTGTTGGCAACGTTACTTCTCTTTTCGATAACCGTGGGAGCGGCACCGCTCGCCGTCCGTGTCGATCGTTTCGAGAACATTAGATCTCATCGAACCGAACGGGAACAAACTACGCGAAACCTCAGTCCGCGTCGAATTCGGCGACAACACAATGCGCGTGGTGTCACACTCGAACGGTACGGTCCTAAAGGAATGGAGCTATGACAAGATCGAGTCAGCCGAGTATTCGTATACGAAGAATCCGCGATGGAAAACCGGTCTCGGTTTGGGTGCGGCGAGTGTCGTGTTCCCGTTGCTGCTGATCGTCGCGTTACCGATCGGGTTTACAAAACATCGTCGACATTGGGTGACGGTACGCACGGACGACGACTTCGCCGTTCTGAAAGTCGGCAAGAGCATTCGCAAAGTTTTCATGCCCGCATTTGAAACCCGGACATCGGTGCAGATCAAACCGCTTGGAGACGACAAGTAACCCAATAAGATCTTCAATAATTTGTATCGCAGGCGACGCAAAATGTTCCCCAAACCAAAATGGCTGCGCCGAATCGTATGGTTTCACTTCCTTATTAAGATGCTGCGGGGCTCCCCCAAGGTGAGGGTGGGTCGGCTAAGCCGACCCACTTGTCCAAGCACCCGCAGCAGTCTCTAATCTTTGCAACCGCCATGCCTCGGTCTGCAGGTGTAAAGAATGCGTACGATCTGATGCTGCTCCGCGAAAAAAATTCGGCCCTGCCCTTTTCGCCACCAAAATCGTTTGACATTCCGCTGAATCTCGTTATAATCCCCTCTACTTGATCATCCTTGCAGTTGCGATTTTTATTGCGTGCTGACTTCGGAAGCCTCTTCAATTCCGCTCCGTCACACATTCGACGCTCTATTTTCCGCGTCCCTAAGCTCGACCTCTCTATAAAAGAAAACTCTAGGAGACTATCCCTCACTTCGGGGAATCCCTTTCTATGCAACTTACGCCATTCCGCGTCGCCCTTTCTACCATCGTTGTCTTTACCGTCACCGCCGCAATGTTCGCCCAATGGAACGGCCTGATCCCCGACTTCCCGGCCCGATTCGCATCGGCGTTTATCGCGCCGGAGCAACCCGCGGCGGCCCTGGAAACGCAGGCGTTAGATCCGGCCATCGGCGGCCCGTCTGTTTCGGACGTTACCTCGACCAACACTGACCGAGTTCACAGTCCGGGAGAATCGATCACAATCGATGTCATTTTTAACGCCCCGGTCACCGTCGGGTCAGGCACCCCGACCCTCGCGCTCAACAACGGACAAACGGCGACCTACACGAGCGGCAGCGGCACAGACACACTCAGCTTTGATTACACCATTCAAGTAGGGGATATGAGCGTCGCCGACCTGGACTATGCCAGTACCGCTGCACTGTCCGCCGACATCTCCACGCCGAACTCATCCACTACGCTGCCCTCTCCGGGCAGTGCGGGATCACTCGGATTCAATAAGAATATCGGGGTAAATGCCGGCCTTCCAGGCGCCTGCGACGCATTCGGAAATCTCGAACTCAACGCGGACACAGGAACGTCGACCGGCAGTTACGCAACGCTCAAAGCCGCCTTCGACGCGATCAATCTTGGAACGCACACGGGCGTGATTACGATCGACGTGTGCGGCAATACGACTGAAGCGGCGATCGTCGGCGCAGCATCCGTGGTTCTCAATGCAAGCGGCACCGGCTCGTCGAGCTATTCGACGATCGGGATCTCGCCCGCGGGCGGAGCTCGCCGCACGATCTCCGGCGCAGCGACGGCGGGATTTCCGCTGATCGATTTCCCGGGACCGGATGGCGTTACGATCAATGGCCTCAATACCGGCGGCAACGCACTGACGATCTCCAATTCGAGTACGGCGGCAACAGCCGGAACTAGTACGATCCGCTATATCAACGACGCAGTTAGTAATACGATTCAGAACACGACGATCAACGGAGCAGCGACCGGAGCTTCGACGGGCAATATCATCTTCAGCACCACCACCGGAACAACGGGTAACGATAACAATACAGTTACAGCTTGTAATATCGGTCCCGTGGGTGCAACGTCTCCGGCAAACGGAATCCTTTCGAGCGGTACTACGACATCACAGGCGACGCGAAACAGCGGTATTCAAATTACCAACAATAATATCTTCGACTTCTTCACAAACACAGCCGTAATTGCAAACGGCGTACTTGCTTCCGGTGGAACCACGGATGCAACGATTACGGGAAATAGTTTTTACCAGACAGCAACGCGAACGATGACTGTTGCCGCCAGCGGTTTTATTGGAATTTCTATTAGTGATACAAGCTCGATTAATAATACTGTCAGCAATAACTTTATTGGCGGCAGACGCGGCTTCGGCAGGCGGCACGGCGTGGACGCAAACCGGCGCCGTTACACATACATTTATCGGCATACGTATGTCACTCGGAACGTCAGTCGCATCGAGTTTGCAAAACAATACGATCCAGAACCTCAACATAAGCACCTCGTCAACTTCGACTATCAACGCCGGTATTTCAGCCGTAACCGGCGCGATGAATATTGGTACAACAACTGGCAATACAATTGGCGCTGCCACAGGTACCGGAAGTATTACGTCAACTGGCACCGGAACAGCTTGCACGCTTCCCAGCGATTTTGGCAGGCACCGGCACACCCGGTGGCATCACGATCTCCAACAATACCATAGGTTCAATTACGGTTGCCGGAGCCGGAACGACCACTTTGTACGGCATTCGCCTTGAAGGGACTGCCACTGCGGCTTACACAGTATCGAACAATTTAATTGGTAGCACTTCAACCGCAAACAGCATTCAGAATAGTACGAATCTGCCGACGATTGGCATCAGCGGCACTTACACGGGTTTTGCGGGAACGGTCTCGAACAACACGATAAGGAATCTGACGGGGTCGAATACCGGTACATCAGTATCGGTTCGCGGGATTGAATTGACTGGTTCGATCAGCGGGCAAACAATATCTGGCAATACGATCCGAGACTTTTCGACCGCAAGTACTAATACCGGTGCTTTATCAACCTCTTCAATCATAGGCATTAATTTCTCCGGTTCTGCAACTTCGGGAAATACAATTACTACAAATACAATTCGTGATCTGGCGAGTACTACTGCAGGAGCGACGGCTGTTGTCAATCAGGGAATTTACATCGCAAGTACGCCTGGCACGACGATCAGCAGGAATTTTATTTACAATCTGACCACTGCGTCAACAAGTGCTACTTCCGTGATCAACGGAATCCAGTTATTCAACAGCTCCGCCACCATCAACATGTACAACAATATGATGCGGCTAGGAGTAGGTGTTGGCAACAATCCTATTATCCGGGGAATCCACGACAACAGCGCTTCCGGCTCACCCACCAACATTATTTACAACAGCATCTATATCGACGGAACTCAGGGTGCCGCGACGGTAAACACGGCTTGTATTTCCAAGATCGTCGCCAGCACAATGACTGTGACTGACAATATCCTCTGGAACAACCGAGCGAGCACGGGCGCGCCTGGTTCGAATCTTGGACGGCATTACGGCATTCAAACGACATCGGGAAATCCTACATCAAACTACAACGATATCTTCACTCCAAATAACGGTGGCGCGATCGGTTTTTCAACCTCCGACCGTATAACGTTGACCGATTGGCGGACTGCGACTTCGCAAGACCTAAACAGTTTTAACTCCGATCCGCAATTTGTTGACGCTACAAATGCAACAACCCCCGACCTTCACATTCATCCGACCAACCCGACGGTGTCGAGGGCAACGGAATTCTCGTCTCGCCGCCGACGGACGATTTCGACGGCCAGACACGAGCTTCGTTTACCCCGGTCGATATCGGCGCAGACGCTGGAAATTTCATGACCGCGGGCGACCTCGGCAGCGCCCATCATCACCTACACAAATCTCGGCAACACCACGAGCACCGCCAACCGTATGCTGTCCGTCAGCGTGACCGATGTCGGTTCCGGTGTTCCGACGAGCGGCATCGGTCTGCCGCGCCTCTACTATCGCAAGGGCACGACGGACCCGTACGTTTCTACGCCGTGTGTATTCACGGCCGGCAGCAATTATGACTGTACATTTGATTACTCTCTCGTAACCGGTGGAACCGTCGCCGCGGGCGACACCATCCAATACTTCGTAGCGGCTCAGGATCTCGCCTCGACGCCAAACGTCGCCGTCAGTCCGGCTGGCGGAGCGAGTGGTCTTACAGCAAATCCGCCAGCGGCTTCGACACCGCCGACTACTCCGAATGGCTATAGCGTTATCTTCTCCGTTACCGGCACCTATACCGTGGACGGGGTAGGTGGCGGCGGCAACTTCGCCTCGCTAACTAACACCGGCGGGATCTTTGAGTTTATTAACAACAACCTCGTTACCGGCGACGTAACGATCAATATCGGCGCGAATCTTACTAGTGAGATGGGTACAGTTGCGCTCAATGAGTTCGCCTCCCCGCACACGATCACGATCCGGCCGAGCGGTGCTGCTCGCACGATCTCCGGGTCAAGTGCGACCCGCGCTTATCAAGCTCAACGGCGCCGATCGTGTGACGATCGATGGCTCAGGCACAATGTTTGGTGAGAAAGACCGTAGTGATCTTTCGCCGCCGGTTACGAACCTCACGATCACTAACACGGCGACGACAACTGGCACGGCTGCGATCTGGCTGTCCAGTCTGGGCTCTGGCATGGGGGCTAATAATAATACGATCAGGAACGCCGCGATCTCGTGCGGAACTAATCAGGCAACCGGTACCAGCACGTCCTTCGGAATTTTCTCGGGCGGAACAGCGATCAGTATCACTAGCGACGGAGCCGATAACGACAATAATTCGTTCATCGAGAATAATGTTACTTCCGCCCGTTATGGAATCTTCGTTCGTGGCGCGTCTGGCAATCCGAACGATATGACTTCCGTTTCTGACAACCTGATCGGCCCCTCCGCCTTTGGCGCGACGGAGATCGGCCGAGGCGGCATAGTGATCCAACATCAAAATACCGCGACCGTGGCGGACAACGAGATCCGTTTTGTCGGTGGTGACTTTGCGAATCGCTCAACTTTCGGCAAGGCGATCGGCATAGGCGTCGGCAGCGAAACCGGCCCAACGAGTCCGAACCTGACCGTGATAACGAACTCCACGATCACGCGGAACCTGATTCATGACATCGTCGATGAAAGAACAGGTTCCGCCGTCGGAATAATGATTGGTGAGGATGCGACGGCGGCGAGTACAAACACGGTCGTAAACAATATGATTTATAACGTCCGCGCAAACGGAACTGTTAGCGATCATTCGGCAGGCATAGCAATCGCCGGCGGAAACGGAGACAAGGTTGTCTTTAACTCGATCTACATGACCGGCGACCTCGATCCCACGGGAGCTGCAAGTGCCACGCAGAGCTCCGTCGGAATTCGAATCGTGTCTACGACGCCGGCGAATCTAACGCTAAAGAACAACGCGATCCATTTAGACCAAACGTCGAATACAGTGACTTTGCGGCACTATGCTGTCGTTGCTCCTTCGACTGGGTACTTGTGGGGCACCGGCGGTTCGGACTATAACGACTACTTTATAAACGCCGGGAATGCACAGATGGCTTTTGGCGGAATTGGCACAACCGTTCCCTACACCGTCGTTGCTGATCTCCCAACTTGGCGAACGCAATTCACGCTAAATCAAGATTCTTCATCACAGGATCTGAATCCTCTGTTTGTTTCGACTACGGATCTCCATCTTCAGTCGACGAGTCCGCTTGACGGCGACGCAACGCCGATCGCCGGTATCACTGTCGATTTCGATGGTGACACCCGCAATGTAACTAATCCGGACATCGGTGCGGATGAGTTCGCTCCAGCGACCAATCCAACCGGTGTCGGAAACGCGAGTCCGAATCCTGTGGCGCAGGGTGGCGCCGTAACGCTCAGCGTGACTGTGACGCCCGGCACCAACCCGACCAGCACTGGTGTTGCGGTCACCGGCGACCTGACCGAGATTGGAGGCTCAGCAACACAGCAGTTCTATGATGACGGCACGAACGGCGATACGACCGGTAGTGACAACATCTTTACGTTTGCGACGACCGTTGCAATAGCGACGACGCCGGGTGCGAAGATGCTCCCGACGACGATCACCGACGCACAGATGCGAATGGGTGCCGCGACGATAAACCTTACGGTAAATGCGTCGGTGCAGCCGGGAACGATCCAGTTGTCTTCCACGACCTATACGATCGGAGAAGGCACCTCAATGGCGACCATAACAGCCACCCGCACCGGCGGCAGCGACGGAGCCGTCGGGGTTAGCTACTCGACGACCTCGGGCGGAACGGCCACCTCTGGCGCGATGTGCGGCGGCAGCGTCGACTATGTCGCGGTAATGGGTACGCTTTCGTGGACCGACGGCGATTCGGCATCGAAGACCTTCGATATCCCGATTTGCAACGACACGACGGATGAACCTGACGAGACCGTCAACCTCGCCATCACGACTCCGACCGGCGGGGCCACGCTTGGCACGCCGAACACGGCGGTTCTGACCATCGAGGACAACGATCCGCAGCCGGCGGTCTCGATCACCGATGTCTCGCAGGTCGAGGGCAACGCCGGAACGTCGATGTTCACCTTCAACGTGACATTGTCGAATCCGTCGTCAGGCACGATCACCGTCGATGCCGCAACTGCGGACGGGTCAGCTACGCAGCCGTCCGATTACACGGCGATAGCTTCCCAGACCGTGACATTCGATCCCGGTGACACCAGCAAGAATGTGACCGTATCCGTAAACGGCGACACGGCATTCGAGCCGGACGAGACGTTCTTCGTCAATCTGAGCAACGCTTCCGCCAACGCATCTATTCTCGATAACCAGGGCGTGGGCACGATCCTCAACGACGAATGTACGCCTGCACCGTCCGGGATGATCTCGTGGTATGCAGCCGAGGGCAACGCGAGCGATGTACAGGGAATAAATAACGGCATGGCACTAAATGGTGCCGGGTATACGACAGGTAAGGTTGGTCAGGCATTCAATTTCGACGGCGTCGACGATGTTGTCACCGTGCCAAATTCGGCAAGCCTGCAGTTCACGGCATCGAACCCGTTCTCGATCGACGCGTGGGTCAACCTCGGTGTCGGCGGAATGGTCGGAAACGAAAGCTCGCTCGTCACCAAGTGGGGCGGTGGAGCGGGTCAGTTCGGATATTCGATTCGAACTGATGTGACGACCGGTAAGTTTGCCTTTGTTATAGACCACTTCGGCGTCGCATCACGTAATGTCCTTCTGAGCACGACAACACCGGTGGCCAACACCTGGTATCACGTCGCGGCTACGCATGACGGCACGACGCTGAGGATCTATGTCAACGGTGTGCTCGAGGCCTCGATGGCGAGGACGGTGACCGCCAGCACACCATCGACGACACCACTGGAGATCGGTACGTCGACCACGAACGGCGATCAGGGCGGCACGACACCCCGTCGTATCGACGAGGTCGAGATCTTCAACCGGGCCCTTACGCTCGGAGAGATCCAGAACATCTTCAATGCTTCGGGCGGCGGCAAGTGCATGGCTCCGGAAATATCCGTCCAGCAACCTGCCGGGATCGAAATGACAGATGGCGTATCGACCGTGGATTACGGCGGCCAGCCGCTGAACACTCCGGGAGCGAAGACCTTTACGATCCGGAATATCGGCTCGGCGACTCTGTCGGTCGGCGCTGTAGTGATCGACGGTGCAAATGCGGCGAACTTCGTCGCCGACACGTCGGGTACCAGCTCAACCCTGGCACCGGGCGCGAGCACTACGTTCATAGTCACGTTTACTCCCGCAGCCCCGGGCGCGAGAGCGGCGGCACTGCATCTCACGAACGGCGACTCGGACGAGAATCCGTTCGATATAAACCTGACAGGATACGGCGACACATGTTCTGCACCGCCGGTAAATATGGTCAGCTGGTATCCCGGCGAGGGAAATTCAAATGATATTGCCGGCCTTAATAACGGCATGGCACTAAATGGTGCCGGGTATACGACAGGTAAGGTTGGTCAGGCATTCAATTTCGACGGCGTCGACGATGTTGTCAGCGTGCCAAATTCGGCAAGCCTGCAGTTCACGGCATCGAACCCGTTCTCGATCGACGCGTGGGTCAACCTCGGTGTCGGGGGCATGGTCGGAAACGAAAGCTCGCTCGTCACCAAGTGGGGCGGTGGAGCGGGTCAGTTCGGATATTCGATTCGAACTGATGTGACGACCGGTAAGTTTGCCTTTGTTATAGACCACTTCGGACTCGCCTCACGCAATGTCCTGCTGAGCACGACAACACCGGTGGCCAACACCTGGTATCACGTCGCGGCTACGCATGACGGCACGACGTTGAGGATCTATGTCAACGGTGTGCTCGAGGCCTCGATGGCGAGGACGGTGACCGCCAGCACACCATCGACGACACCGCTGGAGATCGGTACGTCGACCACGAACGGCGATCAGGGTGGCACGACACCCCGTCGTATCGACGAGGTCGAGATCTTCAACCGGGCCCTTACGCTCGGAGAGATCCAGGACATCTTCAACGCGAACACGGCCGGTAAATGCCACACGAGCTGGCTCCAGTTTAGCTCGCCGACATACAGCGTGAGCGAAGCCGGGCCGATGGCTACTATAACGGTCACCAGAAACGGCGCTCACGACTCGACAGCCGGTGTTTCATACGCAAGCGTTGCCGGCGGGACAGCGACGGCCGGCACCGATTACACAGCGGTCATGGGCTCGTTGTCATTCGGCTCGGGAGAGGTCTCAAAAACCTTTGACGTTCCGATAACCGAGGACAATGTCTTTGAAGGCGATGAAACCGTAAATCTCACGCTGAGCAACACGACCGGCACCGCTAATCTGGGAAGTCCGAATGCGGCAGTGTTGACGATCACGGATAACGACACGCAGCCGACCGTTCAGTTCAGCTCGGCAACCTATTCGATCGGCGAAGGACTCACGCGTTCCAGTCTCGCCGGCGATCCGACCGTGATCATTACGGTCAATCGCTCCGGAGCATTGGGCAACCAGTTGACGGTAGATTACGCCTCGGTCGCCGGCGGAACCGCGACAGGCGGAGCGTCGTGTACGGCGGGCATCGATTACATAACGCCTTCCGGAACGCTGACGTTCGTGGCAGGCGATACGGTCGAGACGTTTGTTATCCCGACCTGCCCGGACTCCACTTTCGAGGGCGATGAAACGGTCAATCTCGGATTATCGAACGTTACGGGTGGCGGAACTCTGGGCATGCCCAGCACCGCCGTTCTTACGATCACCGACAATGATCTTCCGGTGATCACCCTTGATTCATCGTCTTATATCCAGGATGAATCGCAGACAATGGTGGTCACGGTTGAGCGAAGCGGCACCGGCAGCGGCACTTCGAGCGTACTCTTTACGACGGGCGGTGGAAATGCCACCGGCGGCACGTGCATGGGCGCAGCCGATTACGAAAGCCAAAACACGACCGTCACGTTTACCGGAACCCAAACTTCGCAGACGGTTAACATCCCGATATCCGCGGACATGCTTAACGAGTTCCCGGAAACTTTTAACATCACACTCTCGAGTGTCATGAATGCCACGCTCGGTTCACCCTCGATGGCGGTCGCAACCATCAACGAGGCTGCGACACAGTTCCAGAACCTGGACCCGATCGCCATAACGGACGGAGCGGTTACCAGTTCGGTGATCAACGTTTCGGGAGCGACGTCGGATATTAGTTACGTTCGCGTGACGTTGTTCGACATCAGTGACGACGTTGCAGACGATCTTAATTTCTTGCTTGTCGGACCCGGCGGCCAGAAGTTCGTTCTGATGGCCGACGCCGGCGGGACGGGTGCCATCGGCCCAGAGACGACTATCACCTTCAATGACAATTCAGCGGCGTTCGTACCAGACGCGTCGACGATCGCATCGGGTAGCTACAAGCCATCGAGTTGGGAAATGCCAGATTCCATGTTCCCGGCTCCGGCACCGGCCGGTCCGTACGCGGAACCGGGTCCCGGTGGCACACCGGCCCGATCGGCGTTCATGAATACGATCTTCGGAGGATTGAATGCAAACGGCGCATGGACGCTTTATATCTATGATGACAACGGCGGATCATTCAAACAGTTGGCTCCTGGAACGATAGCCGGCGGTTGGGGAATCGAGATGGTCGGTCCAACGGCGGCTGGCGTGTCTCTGTCCGGACGTGTTACCGATGCGGAAGGCAGAGGCATTCGCAATGCGACGATCACGATTGAGGGTGGGGGCCTGACTGAACCCAGGATCGTGGCGACCGGATCGATGGGCTATTACAACGTCGAAGACCTTACGGTCGGAACCTACATCGTAACGGTCCAGGCAAAACGTCATAGCTTTGCAAATCCGACGCGAGCCCTTTCGATGAGCGACAATGTCGGGGACTTTGACTTCATCGCCGAACCTTAGCACGATCGCGTTAGCAGTCGTCATGCAAAAAAAAATCCGCGAAGCAAAAATGCTTCGCGGATTTTCTTAAATTTGGGTCCGGCGACTTATATCAAACCGCGTGTTCGGCGAGAAGTGTCTTGAGCTTGAGGAAATCTACGGGCTTATGGATGACACTCGCACAGCCCGCATCGAGGGCTTCTTCGTCCATATTTTGATATGCGGTCACCGCGATGATCGGAATGTTTTCGCAGCTCTCGGTGCTTTTGATAGCCCGAGCCGCATCCGCTCCGTTCATCAGCGGCATCGCAAGATCCATCAATACCAGCGCCGGCCGATGTTCGCGAGCCTGCTCGATGGCTTCCGCTCCGTCTCGTGCCTCGATGACCTCATAGCCGTAGAGTTCGACCATGATCTTCATCATTTTTCGAATATCCGTCAGGTCTTCAACAACTAGTATTTTTTTTGGCATGCTCATCTGAGCTCGGGGTAGTGTCGAGTATACGACATAGAAAGTCGGTTCTCCAAATTTCTTCGGCTCGGGTCGAAACACTTGCCTTCCGGCGATGCCGCTTTCTCGGCGTATACTGCACACAGTTATGAACCGGCTCTTGCCAATCACCACATTTCTGCTCGCCTCTCTGTGCACCGCCTATTCCCAGTCGGGCCGCGTAACGGGCTATTCCGAGAGCGGATCTGCACGTGTCGGCGGAGACAGGCCTTCGGCGGCGGTCACTACGTCTACGAAAATCGAGACTTCTGCAGGCGATGGGGATGTGGAAAGGGTCTCCACCGATCTTGTGACGATCCCCGTTCGTATCTCGACCCGCGGCGGCAAGCCGGTTGCCGACGTTAGACGAAATGAATTCAAGATATTTGAAAACGGATTAGAGCAGGAGATCGCATACTTCTCGGATAGCGAACAGCCCTTCACCGTCGTACTTGTTCTCGACATGAGCTATTCAAGCGTGTTCAAGCTCGAGGATATTCAGCTCGCGGCGCGGATCTTCGTCGCAAAGTTACGCGAACATGATCGTGTGATGGTCGTCGCGTTCGATGAGAAACCGCACGTACTATGCGAGCCGACAAACGACCGACGAATTCTGCGTCTGGCGATCGACGGGGCAAAGATCGCGTCGGGCACAGCTCTCTACGACACACTCGATCTGGTTCTTCGAGAAAAGCTGTCGCGAATTTCAGGGCGACGCGGCGATCGTCTTGCTGAGCGACGGCGTCGATACGAGCAGCGAATCGGCAGATGCGAACGGAATTGAAAAACGTTTTGCCGCCGAGGACGTGATCGTTTATCCGATCCGCTATGACACATTCGATGACGTGCAAAAGAGCCGCCGGAAGGATGCCGAGATCCGTTTCGACGAAAACGACCGGCCGTATGTCGTACCGGCGCCGCCGAAAAAAGGCGAGCGCGAAGAGGACTATCTGATCGCAAGAGCTTTTTTCGCAAAGATCTCGGAGCAGACCGGCGGACGCGTGTATCGCGTTTCTTCGACGACGAATCTGAACGAAGCCTTCTCCAATATCGCGAACGAGCTTCGCAAAGTTTACAGCCTCGGATACTATCCGTCAGAAGATAGGCGATCGGGCGCGACCTATGATATAAAGGTGCGGGTTTACCGCCCGGACTTGAAGATCACCGCACGAGATCGCTATCTAGGTAAATAAACTCTTTTTCAGTTCACCCTTTTTTTCGCTATTTTTATACATTCTCAAGGAGACCACCACGATGAAAATTCGGTTCATTTTAAGCCTGTTGACCGCCGTAATGCTGTGCATCGGCGCACACACTAACGTCCGCGCTCAAGGCGAAGTAATGACAAACGACGAGGTTATTACCCTGACCAAGGCCGGCCTTAGCGCCTCGATAATTATTGGCAAGATCCGTAGCGGTAAATCGAACTTCGACTTGTCGACAGATTCGCTGATAAAGCTCAAACAGTCGGGTGTTTCCGACGATATCGTTACCGCGATGCTCGAAGCCAAAAGCGGAAGATCGACCGCCTCGGCCTCCGGCCCGTCGATGTCGGGCGACCCGAACGACCCGATGACCAAACACAGTTATGGTATCTATCTCTTTGAAGAAAGAGACGGCCAGCGAAAAATGACTCAGCTGCAGCCCAATGTTTCGGCTCAGAACCGGACCGGTGGCGGCTTTACGGCCGCCGTTACACCGTTCGGTCTCGGCAAGGTGAAGACAAAAGCAAATCTTCCGGGAAGGACCGCAACTCTTCAGATCACCACGACGAGCCCCGTATTTTATTTCTACCTCGACACAGCGAGCGGTGGTCTTAACACCTCTAGCGGAGTTCCCTCGACGCCGAATGAATTTACTCTTGTTCGCTTTAATCAACGCGACGACAATCGCGAGGTTACGATCGCAAAAGTAAACTCATGGGGTGGCAAAGGCGGACTTTCAGACGAGTATGTCGTTCCTTTGAAAGCTGAAGACCTTGGAAACGGGATCTTTAAAGTCACGGCGGCCGGTGAACTCCGAAAAGGCGAGTATGGATTCTACTTGCTGAACTCGGGTAACTCCAATGTAAACGCCGGTATCGGCTCGAAGTTTTTTGACTTCGGCGTGAACATGACTCCCTAAGCTGTTTGCAATATCACAAACCTGGATTTTGAACCGGCACCGCTTACAGAAGCGGTGCTTTTTTCTTTCCAACAGGCTGTAATCCGCCGACGCCGGAATTTCTCCAAGAGGACTTTTCGTCTGTGTCGAGGTCGCAGGCCAACGGCTTCGCGTAGCCACGCCGTTTACGGCGTGGGACTGGTAACGATGGAATACCGAGCCCGTTTTAACGCGCTTACCCTTCGTTGGGCGTTGAAACGCCCTTGCGGTTGACTGGGAAGACTGCTGAAGCACGTGGGAACGAACAAACAAAGACTTAGACGAAATTTCGGGGTTACTCACTATCAACCTACATTACCCTTTTTGCGTAAAGGCTGTTTCAGTTTAGTATTTCTAGGATACGGGCAGAAACGCGAGTGTGAACGAGCGTGCAAAACGACGCCGGCCACTACGATCCTTAACGGTCGCGTAGACGCCCATATTCGAAGATCGTAAAACATTATCTAATGAGAACAACAAAGTGGATTCGTGCAGCGATTTCGTGTCTGTGTCTCGGCGCCTCCGTCTATGCTCAGACAGAGGCAAATTTCGACTTCTACACTCGCGGAGAGTATCGTGCGAACGTTCCGCGGCCTCAGACGCTCCTCCGCTTTGATGTCGGCGATCACCACACGACCTATCGCGCAGATGGAAAAAGTTATCGAAGAGATCGCAAAGGCCGCACCCGACCGCGTAAAGATCTTCGACATCGGTCTGACTAACGAGCACCGCATGCAGCACCTCGTCGCGATCTCGTCTCCGGCAAATATTGCGCGGCTCGACGAGATCAAGGCGACAAACGCCCGTCTCACCGACCCGCGAACAACCTCTGCGTCCGAGGCCAGTGGTATCGCCCAAAACAATCCGTTGATCGTGTGGCTCGCGTACACGATCCACGGCAACGAGAGCGCGTCGTTCGAAGCGATGATGCAGGTCGCGTATCAGCTCGCCGCGTCTAACGAACAGAAGACACTCGATATACTCGACAACACCGTGGTGTTGATCCTTACGGGCGAAAATCCGGACGGCCACGAGCGATTCGTAACGTGGTACAACTCGGTTGCCACCGCGAACGCGGATCGCGCGGCGATCGAGCACCGCGAACCGTGGTCGATACACGGCCGTTACAATCATTTTCGTTTCGACCTGAATCGCGACAACACGGCCGCAACTCAGATCGAGACGCGAAACATGCAGAACGCATTTTTCGAATGGAACCCGCAGATCGCGGTGGATCATCACGGCCAGCCGTCACAGTTTCACTTTCCTCCCGCGGCCCTTCCCATCAACCCAAACCTGCCGCAACCTGTGACGAATAAATGGCTCGACACCTTTGGCCGGGCAAATGCCGCGAGCTTCGATGCGAACAAATGGGACTACTACGTCCGCGATATCTTCGATCTCTTCTATGTTGGCTATTGGGATTCGTTTCCGGCTCTGAACGGAGCGACCGGCATGACATACGAAACGGACGGCGGCGGATTCAAGGGCCGCAAATGGACCCGCGATGACGGCACGATCGTCACGCTTCGTTCTGCGATCGCCAAACATTATGTCGCGTCGATGACGACGCTCGATACGGCGGCTCGCAATCGAGTCGCACGGATGCAGGACTATGCCGAGTTTCGTCGAAAGGCGATGGACGAAGCTCGGACCGAAAAGATGAAGCGGATCGTCATCGATCCGAGCAAAGATCTGGTCAAGGCGGCTGAGCTCGTTGAGGTGCTGCTTCGCATGAAGATCGAGGTCAGTCTCAGCAACTCGGCTTTTTCGTCCTCGCGGGCACACGCGTACGACAAAGATTCGACCGTCACGACCCGGAAATGCAATAGCGGTTGTTTCGTCATTGATCTCAACCAGCCTCAAAAGCGGCTCATCAAAGCGCTTCTCGAGCCAGACACGCCGCAGGACGAGGCGTTTGTGCGCGAAGAGCTCGCAAAGTTCAAGCGAAACGAAATGCGAGGAAAATCCACGGGGCGCGAAGAATATAGATTTTATGACATTACCGCGTGGAGCCTGCCGCTGGCATTCGGGCTCGACGCTTTCTGGACTGAAGATACGGGCACGATCTCGGCGACACCAGTCACGCAACAAACTCTGACGAGGCTTAAGACCGGTAATGTTTCGGGCCGTGCACAGATCGCCTACATCATTCCGTACGATACTGACGGTGCCGGGGCGATGGCGATCAGATTGCTCCAGGACGGACACCGCGTTTCCGTTGCGACAAAGAAACTGACCGCGGGCGGCAGGACATTTTCGCGCGGGAGTTTTGTGATCCGGATCTCTCGCAATGCCGAAACCGTTCACGATGCTGTCTCACGCCTTGCGGCCGAGACAGGCTCGAACGTTATAGCGATCAACAACGGGTACAACGACGAGGGCGATACAGGCGTCGGCAGCGAAAATGTCCTGCCGATGCAGGCACCGAAGATCGCGATGATCGCCGACGAGCCTGTCGATCAAACGTCGTACGGTTCGATCTGGTGGACGCTGGACCGATACCGAATCGAGTTCACTCCGATGACGCTGGCCAGTGCCCGCGGAAATGCCCTTAGTAAGTACAACGTTCTGATCATGCCGGATGGCTCGGCGGGCCGTTATTTTAGCTCGCTGGGTGCGAGCGGTGTTGCGGCACTCAAAACGTGGGTCACGAACGGCGGAACACTTGTCACGGTTCGCGGGGCTTCGGTCTTCGCCGCTCTGAAGGATGTCGGGATGACATCATCGAAACTGGTTGGTAGCGACGATGACGAGGAAAAGAGTAAGACAACTTCTGAGGAATCGGACAAGCGAAAGGATGCCGAAGCAGAGCCCTCGCCGACTCCACGCAGAACTCCGAACACTGAAACGGCTGCCGAACCGGTCGCGACTCCCGAACCAAAAACGGACAAACAAGACTGGCAGGCTCCCGTGTTGCCGCCGATCGCTTCGCCATCGGCAAACGCTGGCAAAGTGCCGGAGGGTGTACCCGGAGCGATCATGCGTGCGACCGTCGACCGGACGACGTACCTGACATACGGTCTGGAGCAGGATGAGTTACCGGTATTGCTTTCAAGCGGTTATTTTTTCCGCTATTCTAAGGAGGGTACGAACGCCATTGTGTTTGACGCGAAACCGAAGAAACCATTGGTTATTTCGGGTTTTGTTTGGGAGGGCAACACCGAGCGTTTGTTGAAGGGCACAGCGCACTTGATCGATGAACCTTTGGGCTCCGGGCACGTAATACTCTTTGCCGAGGAGCCGTTCTTCCGAGGGATCTTTCGATCGACTACGCGACCGTTCTTTAATTCTATTTTATTCAATGGGGTGTTCTAGATAATGTTTACAGTAAAAGCAGGGTATAGCGACAACGTCGAAGTTCAAACCAATATTGAAAAGGTACGCGAGTTTTTTTCCGACATCAGAAATTTCGCGGACCTCATGCCGGGCATTACGAGTATCCACACCGATGCAAAAGGCGTCGCACACTGGAAGATCCAGGCGGAAATTCCGCTCGTCGGACAGATGATGCAAAAGTTCGCCGTCGAGCTGAGCGAAAACAGCGGCAGCGCGTATTGAATGGTTCCCGGTCGCACTCGAAACGCAAAACTTTTTACGCTTTTCCGCCGATTTTCTTGAAAAGGCAAAGAATGTAACGCTCGTACATTTTTCGCAGATGGTCGAGCTTCGTCGAAAGTCTGCACGCGAGCTGCATTACCTCGCCGGGCTCGCCGGCGAAGGCCTGATCAGCAGCGAGATGACGAAGAAGGTGAGTGAGATGATAAAGGTCTTTATCCAAAGAGCTAAGGAGAAGTTAGAGAAATGACACGGAGTATTTTGTCCACAGCGTTGATGATATTTGGTTTTTCGTTAGTCGGTATCGCACAGGTCGCACTTCCGCGTGAGAGCCAACGGCAGGAGATAGTGCAGACGGTTGGTGACGCAAAGGTCTCTATCGTGTATCACCGCCCCAATACCAAGGCGAGAAAGATCTGGGGCTGCGAGACAAAGGACGTGGTCCCGATCGCCAACAATCTCTATCCGTGCGTCGTTCCGTACGGGCAGGTCTGGCGTGCGGGTGCGAACGAAAATACGACTATCGAATTTACGCGTGACGTGAGTGTCAATGGCAGTCCGGTACCAGCCGGAAAATATGGTTTTCATATCGTTCCCGGTCGAACCGAATGGACACTGATATTCAGCAAAGACAACGACAAAGGGGGGAGCTTTTCTTATGTGGAGAAGAACGACGCCCTCCGCGTAAAGGTCAGGCCGGTGCGATCGCAAATGCAGGAGACGCTTATCTACGAATTTGACGATGTGACCCCGAGAAGCACGCTTGTAAATCTCAGGTGGGAAAAGATCGCCGTTCCGTTCACGGTAGATATCGGCGATGTCCACGGCAGGATGCTTTCGGCGCTTCGCGATGCCGTCAAGAATCGAAAGAGCGATGATTTCCGACCATTCAATCAAGCCGCGAACTATGTCCGCACGTTCAAATTAAAAGATAACTACGGAGAGGCTCTGGGGTGGGCGGATGAGTCGATCAAGGGAAGAGAAACAGTGGGCAATCTGAATCTGAAAGCGGGGATCCTCGCCGAAATGGGAAGATTCGATGAGGCGGTCGCCCTCGGCGAGAAAGCGTTACAGCTTGCGAAAAGTTCGACGCCGCCTGCGAGTCAGGGAAACATTTTGAGTATCGAAGATTCGCTAAAGAAGTGGCGGGCAAAGCGTACCAGCTAGAGTTCTCGGTATCTGTCGACCCATTAAATTGGTTTTCGCTGACATATAGCTGGCGGAGCTCATCGACAATTTTCGTAAGCTGCAGGAGGCGTCCTCGTATGCACCTACAGGTTTGAAGCGATCCCTCCTTGATACCTATATTCATACGCCTTTTTGAGACATTGTTTTTGCGGGTTGCGGCTGCTGAATAAGGCGTGTTTACACTATGCCTGCATGAGCTCGTAGAACTTGTCATCGCAATCTTTCGGCGCTAGTGCGTGTGATGTAGCAGACTGGTTTACCTTGCATGCCACGGTGACGTCCGCTTTGCCGAACTTGGCCCGCATCATGCTCCGACTGCGGGTGAAGCCAAACATCGACCGGGGGGTTGCCGCAGAGATCCTGGCAAAGGCGGGTAGAGTCGATCTCACTTCGTCTTTTTGCCTCCGTTCCCGCGGGAGGCAAATCAAAATGGCCATCTTTACAAATTAAGAACTCTTTAGAAAAAATAGTGATTATTAAAGACGTCCGTCGAGGCTTCACTTACACTCATTTTCACACTCGATTAACGGCGAAGAGCCCGGTGCCGAGCAACGTGCATTGCCGGGTTACGCCGTTGATTATCTCTCCCCCGACAAAAAATCGACAAGGGAACGAGTGCGGGATTCCGGACGGTTCTCTTGCCGATTTTTGTTGCTTTTACGTACCCCGGGGGGAGGTGGTCGCAGATGTACTATGTTCATCGATCCCCACGACGTTCGACTTCACAAAAGGACTCCTAAAGAGGCTTTAGGTGACCGCACCGCCGTCGACGATGACGACTTCGCCGTTCATGAAACTGTTCCGGTCGCTGACGAGGAACGCGGCGTATTCGGCGAGCTCGGCCGGACGGCCAAGCCGGCCTTTCGAGACCCAGAATTCGTGCATTTGAAGGAGGCGTTCGGGCAGGGTGTTACCGAGATCGGTGTCGAAGATGCCGGCGGCGATGGCGTTGACGGTAATACCAAAGTTGGCGGCCTCGCGTGAAAGGCACTTAGTGAAGCCGATCATCGCGGCCTTTGACGTAGCGTAGTGAACCGAAGTCGGAAGGCTGCGGATCGCACCCACGGATGTGATATTCAAGTATCGATCCGACCCGCTCGCGGATCATCTGTTTGTAGAACGGCTTGGTCACGGCGAACAGACTGCCTACGTTCGTATCGACAACCCAATCCCAGCTCTTGTCGGTCGTCGTCGCAAAGTTATCGGGTTTGTTGACCGCGGCATTGTTGACGAGAACATTGATCGACCCCCATGCGTCGCTGATCTCGCGGGCGATGTGTTTCATCCCGAAACGGTCGGTGACCGATACCTTAAAGCCAAGCGCACGGCGTCCGTGAGCCTCGATCTTTTTCTTTACGTCTTCGGCGAGGTCGTCGCGCGAGTGATAGTTGAACGCGACGTCCGCGCCCTCACGCGCAAATACTTCGCAGATCGCAGCTCCGATTCCGCGTGTGCCGCCGGAGACGAACGCACGTTTTCCTTCTAGTAAAAGACCCAATATTTTATGCTCCGAAAATTGATTTGAACTTAAATAGAAAGGTTAGTGAAAACACGTGATGCTGACAAGTCGCGGCAGCAATAAGCGTGAGCAGTGAGCAATAAGCAATAAGCAATAAGCAATAAGCAACTAGTGCTCAGTATTAAGCGTGGCAGCTGACCACTGCCCACCGACCACCGACCACCGACCACTGCCCACTGCCCACTGCCCACTGCCCAATGACCACCGACCACTGCCCACCGACCACTGCCCACCGACCACCGACCACCGACCACCGACCACCGACCACTAAGCCGCTGACCGGCGCATCTCTCGGGCGGGGAGCAGCGCAGTTATTTCATTTATGATCTGCTCGGTCGAATTCGGGATCGTGAGCAAGGCGGTCGCGGCCTTCATATCACGGTAACGGAGCGAATCGCCGACAAGCGATTGAATCGTCGGCACGATATCCGAAGCCTTTTCGAGAAGAATGCCGGCACCGCGGGTCGCGATCAGACGGACGGTCCCCGCCTCTTGAGGCATCGGCGGTGTCGTCGTATCGGCAATTATCGGAAGACGGCACGCGAGAGCCTCAAAAGTCGTCAGACCGCCGAGTTTGGACACCATGACGTTAGCCGAATGCATGAGCTTTTCAATCTCGTCCGAATAACCGATGACCTTTACAGGAAACTTTGCTCCCTTTGCGATCTCTTCCGCCTCAAGTCGGAGGCCTTCGTTCTTGCCGGCGAGAAAGATCGCCTGGACATCAAGCTCGCCGCGGACAAGCTCGCGAAAGATATTCGGGATGTTCCCACCGCCGATCCAACCGGCGTTAACAAAAACTGTGAACTTATCCGGGTCGAGTCCGAATGCTCGCCGTGCGTTCTGCGCGTCGGCTTCGGTAACTTCCTTAAATTTCGGATGGAGCGGCAGACCCGAGATCTTTATCTTCTCCGGCGACACGCCGTAATCGATCAACTGCTGTCGAGCGTCGTCGTTCGCGACAAGATAGAGCGAAACATCGTCGCACGCCCATCCCTTCCAAAATCCGTAACAGGGATCAGTAACGACGGTCACTAAAGGAATCTGCTCGGTGAGATTCAGTTCGCGGAGGATGCGGCCGAAGATGTGCTGTGTCAGAGGGTGGACACTAACGACAATATGCGGACACCATTTCTCAAACGCGTCGCGGCAAAATCCGATGCAGCGCCTTTGAAAGAATTCGCGGGTCTCGGGCCGGAACCGGTTGATCGTCCAGTAGAGATACTTCATCCAGCCCTGTTTGTGGCGAAGCACCCAATTGTAGACGCCGACCAGCTTGTCTGTGATGTGATGCGATTCCTCGACCGCTTTTATGACCCGCACCGCGATCGACTCACCCTGCCAGACACGCTGCAGCCCTTCCGACAAAGCAACAGCGGCCGAACGATGGCCGCCACCGGTATCGGATGAGATGATGAGGATCTTTGGTGCGTTATGCTGCATCAAGCTATCGGCAAAACTTCTTAGTTTACTTCAGGTACTGCGGAAATTCTTTTTCCACTTGAGCTAATCGGATCCGCAACTTCTCTGCATCGTCCACGAGTCCCGCAGACTTTACCAGGTTGTAGTGCGCTTCAACTATGTTTTTGATCCGGGCTCCGTAAGGGAATCGGATTTCGTCATTTCCAATTTGAACAAATGCTAACCGGTACGTCTTTTCGGCCCTTTCATAGTACGACCGAGCGTGGTCGATATCGTTAAGTGATCGATACGCATGCCCCAGCAAGAGATACACATCACCCTTCTCCGCGTCAGAGTCATGAAGAATTGACTTACTTATCTCAAGCGATCTCTCGAGTAGCCCGATTGCCTCCTCAGGCCGTCGCTGCCAAAGCAGCGCAATCGCGAGTGACTCACGCACCGAAGATCTCTCCAGAAGATGTTCCTTCGGCAATTTTTCAACTAAGGTTATAGCCGCTCTACACGAAGACTCGGCCTTGGCCCACTCTTGAACCCTGAGAAAGTCACGACATCTGTCGTGTTCAGCAAAATAGGCCTGATTGATACGGGTTTCCTCCCGCTCTTTAGCCAAGATTGCCGCGATCTCTTTCTTATCGGTCGTTGCTTTGACCGTCACCTTTTGAGAGTAGGCAACGGTCAAGTTTGAGACGATGATAAACCCTAGGACTAGAGTTGTTCTTAGAAGCTTAGCCATAGAATCCAGAACATCGACCCAAACAGGTGTAACTATCAGGCCTTCAATGCGATTTCTCTCGCCGCCGCGAATCCCATTTCCTTCGACGCCTTTTTCATCTGCTTCTCGAGCTTCTTGATCTTGATCAAGTGGCCCGGATTGAACGGCAGCGACGGGTAGTAGCAGTTCGACTCATGGGTGCAAAAGCATCCGGCCCCTGCTTCCTTGCGGCGCTCCTTCATCAAGTCCGTATTCCACGCCGACTGGAAGTTCCAGTCGTAATCGCGAAGATTCAAAACATCAGCCTTGTTCTCGCACGACGAAAGCACGCCGTTGTCGTAGATCACCGCACCGGCGCTGCCAGCGTAGCATTTGAGCTGGGCCTTGTTCTCTTCCTTGGTCTTTGCGATCAGGTCGTGCATGTAGAGATCGACCGCGGCTTTGAAGAATCCGGAGTTCCCGCCGTAGTTGTTTTTGAGCGCCGCGTTCTTCGTGTCGTCGAGGATCATCTGCGACAGCTCTTGATATCGCTTGTGATCGAACTGAAGCTCGATCGGGTCGGCCGACGGCGGACGGATGTAATTGATATTCACCTTGTCCGGCTTGAGATCGTGTTTCAGGAAATCGTACCAGTCGAAGATCGTGTCCTCGTTCGAATGCATGACGCATGTGCATGTCTGTATGTCGAGCTGCGGATATTGCTCGGCCTTCATCTGTTGAAGCGTACGCGCCGTATGGATCGCCTTATCCCAACTTCCCTCTTTGCGACGGATCTTCTCATGCGCATCCTTCATACCGTCGATGCCGAGGGCGATCGTGACATTCAGGTTTGGACATTCGTCGAGGATCTGCGTGACGTCGGGAAAGATCCGCTGATGGATCTGGCCGTTCGACATTAGATAGACCGAATCCAGTTTGTTATTTTCGTAAAACGATTTGACGATCTCGGGCAGGTCCTTACGCGTGAACGGTTCGCCGCCCGCAAGCACGAGAACGCCGAGATTTCCGCCAAGCGTTTCGGATATCTTCCCGATCTCATCGGCCTTCATCTGCAGCTTCTTTCGCGGACGATCGTCGAGCTCTTCGGTAAAAAAGCAGTGCGTACACCGCATGTCGCAGACGCTCGTCACAAGAATATTCAGGAACACCGGCGAGATCGGACGTCCGACCATAATGCTGGCGTAGCGTTTGAAAATTTCCTTTGTAGCAAAATCCATTATTAATACCTTATCTATATCTATACAGGGCCCGGCTGATTCGATGCTGTCGAACCTGCGCGGGTTTTAATTTATCGCATTTAGGCGAAATACAGCAACAAGGTCGCTGATATCCGTTTATCGGCTCGCGGGCGAAACGTAGTCCTTGGGACGATCTTTCCCGATGCCGAAAGCAGCGTAAATAGGTGCGAAATACCCTTGGCTGCAGACGATTGACTCGGTGCCGACAACAGTCGAAAGTACCGGGTGAGTCTGAATCGAAGGGCTTCGCGTAGCCACGCCGTTTACGGCGTGCGTCGGGTCGCGACGGATCTCGAGCCCGTTTTAACAGGCTTGCCGCTCGAAGGGTGTTCAAACGACCCTGGCGATTTTCTCAGCAGATCCATCCCAGCACGCGGCTACGCTTGAAACTTGATCCACGTCGAATTTTCAGAACGACCTGATTTCAACGAAAAAAATACCTTGTAAACTTAGCCTGATTTGTCGTAGAATTCCGGAACTCAACACGCAAAGACTCCTGACGCATTCCGTCATTTATTCGTTCTCATATTCCATAGTCAACCTTTAGGAGGAACAGTGTAGTGAGCAAATTTTCAATCTTTACCCTTGTCTTGCTTGTCGCGGTCGCCGTAGTTGGATTTAGAGGCGACGCGCGGGCCGATAAGTCGGGAGATAACAACAAAATACCCGGCGTTGGAGAACGCTACTGCCCGGTGCACCCGTCTGACGATGAACAGGCCGCAATGGAAGGGGACTTCGCTGCTCGTTACAAAGAGCTCGCCCGTGCGGGCGTCTCTGAAGCGACCGGCGGCGTCATCAACGTCTACTTTCACGTGATCAACAAGGGCTCGGGCGTCGCCAATGGCGATGTCACGACCGCGATGATCAACGACCAGATGAACGTTCTCCGCTCGGCGTTCGCATCTACGGGATGGTCCTTCAACCTCGTTGCGACGACGCGGACGACAAACACCACATGGTTCAATGGTTGCTACAGCAGCTCGACCGAGACGCAGATCAAGAATGCTCTGCGTGTCGGCACGGCCGACGATCTGAACATCTATAGCTGCAACCCGAGCAACGGCATCCTCGGATATGCGACATTCCCCTCAAGCTATGCCGGAAACCCGAAACGCGACGGCGTGGTCCTGCTCTACTCGTCGCTTCCGGGCGGAACAGCCGCTCCCTATAATCTGGGTGACACGGCGACGCACGAAGTCGGCCATTGGATGGGTCTCTATCACACATTTCAGGGTGGATGTAACGGTAGCGGCGATCTGGTGGACGATACGAACGCCGAAAAGAGCCCGGCTTACGGATGCCCGCAGGGCCGTGATTCATGCCGGAACAGGTCCGGTCTCGACCCGATCGAGAACTTTATGGACTACACGGACGATGCATGCATGTTCCTGTTCACATCCGGACAGGATGCCCGAATGGACGCACAATGGACAACCTATCGCGAGGGTAAATAACTTTCATTTCACCCTAAGCAAAGGCCGCGTGCCTTTGTCTATTCGTAAAGCCGGGCCAAGCTCGGCTTTTTTTTGCTTGAACCGCAACTCCGAATCCCCGCCTCTTGTTCCGTCGCGCCACCGGTTGCGATAGAATGACCACATGCTCCGCCGGATATATCTCGACAACAGCGCAACGACGCCGATCGCACCCGAGGTGCTCGACGCGATGTTGCCTTATCTAAAAGACAAGTTTGGCAACGCATCGAGCATTCACTTCTTCGGACAGGAGGCTCGTGCGGCGGTTGATAGAGCGCGGCATCAGGCGGCAGCATTGATCAACGCACGACCGGCGGAGATCATCTTCACGTCGGGCGGTACGGAATCCAACAACCTCGCCATCCGCGGCCTTCTGGAAGCGCAAGAGCAGCGGCCTGATAAAAAGGCCGGGCGTTACTTCGACGAGAACGGAGAGGCGAAACTTCACATTATCACCACTGCCATCGAGCACCCGGCCGTCAAGAGTGTCTGCGAAGACCTCGCGAAACTGCATGGTTACGAGATCACATATCTGCCGGCGTATGAGAACGGTGTCATTCGTATCGAAGATCTAAAAGAAGCGATACGACCCGAAACCATCCTCATCTCGATAATGATGGCGAACAATGAGATCGGAACTCTCCAGCCGCTCGAAGAGATCGGACAGCTTGTAAAAGAATTACGAGCCGACGGTCGGAAGACTTTCTTTCACACGGACGCGGTGCAGGCGGCGGGAAAGGTGCCGGTCGATGTCGAAGCCATCGGATGTGATCTGCTATCGATGTCGGGGCACAAGATCTACGCACCGAAGGGGATCGGCGCATTGTATGTCCGGCGCGGCGTCCGTCTGCATCCCCAGAGCATCGGTGGGCGGCAGGAGCGAGAGACGCGCGGCGGTACCGAATCGGTCCCGAACATCGTCGCGTTCGGAAAGGCGTGCGAGCTGGCCGGCGAAGAGCTTGCGGCGAACATGGCGTGCCTCGGCGATCTGCGTGATCGATTCGAGCAGGGCGTGTTCGAGCGTATCGACGAAGTCATTCTCAACGGCGATGCCGGGCTCCGACTGCCGAATATTTCAAATCTTTCATTCACACGCATCGAGGGCGAGGGGCTGCTGATCAATCTCGATATGCAGGGCATCGCGGTCTCGACCGGGTCGGCATGCTCGTCCGGATCGCTCGAGCCGTCACCCGTCATCCGTGCACTCGGACGCGACGACGAGCTCGCACGCGGTGCGATCCGATTCAGTTTTGGCCGATTCAATTCCGAAGACGACCTCACACGCACCCTAGAAGCCCTTCCCGTCGCCGTCGAGAATCTGCGGAAGCTCTCACCAAAGACAAAGATCGCGGAAACGGCTGAAGGACCGACGAGAGCATAACTTCAAAAGTAATTGTGTAATTCGGTAATTGCGCAATTCAGTAGTGCCGGAACTGCCTCGAACCAATTACTGACTTCTGAAATTATCCAATTACCCAATAAGAAATTACGGATCGACCGGATTGCCTGATGGAAAAACAACCAGCGAACCCGGGGCCAGACTGGTAATCGAAACATGGAAAATCGGCAGAGAGAACTTTAAGCGGATTCCCGTGCCTTCCAGTTCTCTCCGCCGATCGTCGGGGAGAATAATCCTTTATCGTCAAACTATCTTAAGCAAATGGGCGAAATTGCTCTCGTCTGACTTAGGATGAGATTAGGTTACCCCGATCGTTAAACCACGTCTTTAAGCGTGTTTGAATTTTCTAAATTATTCTAAATCTCGACGAAAGTGCGATACACGGAGCCGAAATTCTGATAGTATTCAGCATTTCTTTTAATCCAGATTCGGACATTTGCCCTGAGGAATAACTCGATTTCCGATGCGTGTCTACAAGTTCCGCGACTGTCTTCTAAATACGGCTGAGCGTTCCGTTATCAAGGAGCGCCGGCATCTCGATCTGACTACCAAAACCTTCGACGTATTGGAGTTTCTGATTGAGAACGCCGGGAAAGTAGTTACAAAGGATGAGATACTTGGACACGTCTGGAGCGGTAATTTTGTCGAAGAAAGCAACCTGCCTGTTCACATTTCAAAGCTTCGTCGATTTTTGTCCGAGAGTCGCGATTGTCGTTTCATCGAAACGGTCCAAGGCACCGGTTATCGCTTTGTCGCACCGCTGCAAACGGTAGACGACGACGAGTGGCAAGCTGCATCTTCCGCCATCCGCGGCTTTCCCTTTGTCGAATCATCTGGGGACACGACGGCGAGTCACTCAATCGCCGTCCTGCCGTTTCAAAACGAGGGTGGCGATCCGGAAATGGAATATCTCGCCGATGGTTTGACAGAGGGTTTAATAAACGGCCTATCACACGTTCCCGGCTTGAGAGTCATCGCGCGGAACACGGTGTTTGGGTATAAAGCAAGAGGCTGCAACCTGAAGGAAGTTAGCGAAGCTCTGAGCGTTTCAAGAATTCTCACGGGCAGAGTGCGGCTCGCAAGCAATAACTTGGTCGTGGGAGTAGAGGTAATAAACGCTTTTGATGGAACTCAGATATGGGGAAATCAGTACAATCGGCCATTCGCCGACATCTTGAACATTCAGCAGGACATCGTCGACGTCACGTTAGAGACATTGACGGCAACGGTGTTTCGGCGGGATGCGGCAACCAGTCCGAGCGGAGAAAGTGCGGAAGCGTACAAGTACTACCTAATGGGAAGGTATCTATTAAGAAAACACACGACTGCCGAGGTTTATAAAGCAATTGACTACTTCCGCAGGGCGATCTCCTATTGTCCCACTGATGTCCTTTCTTATGCATCCGTTGTTGAAGCTTACCATTTTCTCCACGTTCTCGATCGCATTTCGCGAAAGGAAGCCCTTGTAAATATCAAGCCTATTCTGGACATTCTGTCGCATTTGAATCAATCCTTCGATCTGGTCCAGCTGATGTACGCAAAGCTAAAGCTGAGTATAGATTGGAAGCCAAAAGCGGCTGAACGGCATGTGCGCCATGCCTTAATCTTAAATCCTAACTCGGTGGACGCGCATTCACTCTATGCAGAACTTATGATTCTATCGGGAAAGCGGTCTGAAGCGACAAAACATGCGAATCAAATTCTTGCCCTAGATCCCATTTCATTGTCTACCTTCAGGCAGGTGGGCCGGATATTTTATAAACTTGGGCAATATCGTGAGTCTATCGCCCCCTTAAATGACGCGCGTGAACTAGAGCCGTGGGACTATGAATCTTTATTGCTCTTGGGAGCAAGTTATGCCGAGCTAGGGGACTACGCAGAGGCGTTGCACTGCTTGCAGGATTCTTATGGATGTCACCAAAGCATTGAGACACTCTCTATGATCGGGTATGTTGAAGCTCTCGCTGGAAGGAAAGATCGAGCGAACGACATCGTTCAACGTATCCAGTCCGAATCGACGGATCACAAGAGCGATCCCATAAATCTAGCTCGCATCCACTTAGCTCTCGGCGAGAAGGAAGAAGCCTATGAACTTCTAGAAGAGGCTTACCGTCAGAGAGCCATGGATTTGTATGGGCTAGGCTTTGATCCAAGATGGCAAAGTATCCAGAGGGAGCCGCGATTCAAGTCGCTAATTCGGCGAGTTTGGGAAGCCAGCGACCTTGGGTAGTAAAAAAGGCAGCCGGCTGATTTCTCGAGCCCGCTGCCTCCCGGTGGAGAGACTTCCTATAGATCCCTACTTAGTTTCCGACTATGATTCCACAGCTTTGATTCGGAACATCTGTCCCATTTCCTACTATTATTCCGGTCAGGTTTCCAACAATAATCCCCGTCAAGTTCCCAACAATTATTCCCCAATCGATTTTTCCGGTTTGATCCGTGCACGGCACTGTCTGATCAGTTGAGAGGACATTTCCAACAATTATTCCGGCGCGGGCGGATGTTGCCGTCATCGAAATTGCGACAAGCAAGAAAGTAGTTGAAATCCAGCCTTTGAGAGTATTCATTTCTTTTCTCCTGTTTAGATTCTCCAAATCTCGTGTTACTCCAATTTCAAGTTCCGTGCCGTAGATTACTTCTTGCTCGTTTCCTCCCGAACCTGTTGATTTTTATGGTGTTACACCGTCGGTCCAACCGGGCTAGGCTGGTGAACGGGTGCCGTTAGGATTGGATACTTTGGTTACGGTTGGGGGATTTGATCTGTCAAGTCCAAGCAAAACAATAATTTAGCCGAGAGTGGATATTGGATATCCGTCTTTGCGATTATCATCTATACAATCGCGGTCGTCGGAAAAGAAATTACTAGTTTTTCGCTGTCAATAAGTGGTAATCTTTCCAGAGAACCAAAGCTGCTCTTGGTTCTGGTTTATACCTACCTTTTACTTAAGACCCACCGGCTAAATCCGCAAAAAAGAAAGATTATTAGCTTTCACGAAGGTTTTGATTACTGCCCTAGGTACTGCAGTGGTCGCTGGTGCCATCGTTCTTTTTCCAATGGAAGCTCTTGGCACAGGGTTTCTCAGCTTACTGGTCATTTCTGTGGTAGTTGCACCGCGCATGAGTGTTGGGATACCAAGTTCTAAGGTAGCAATTAGCTTCTCCGACTCAGTCGTTTTCCTTTCTTTCCTGGTCTACGGTCCAGCATCCTCTGTCATTCTAGCCGCTTCTGAAACGATAGCGACTTGCGTCTATAACGAGCGAGCGGGAACGGTGAAATTTAATCGCCGTTATATGTTTGCGATCAATGCTGCGATGGCGGCACTAGGAACTGCCGCGGCCTGCCTGGTTTGGATCTTTTTTTCTCGGATAACGCAAATTGCCAATTATCAAATCGGTACTCCAGAACTGGTCGCAACGCTGGGCATTCTTTCCATAGTCCAGTTTTTGGCATCGAGCGCGCTTGCTGCAATATTCCTTTCACTTCAAGGCGAATCCGATTTCTTCACGACTTGGCGAAAAGATTGCTTACCAAGCTCGACGTCTCAATTTGTGGGAGCGGGCGCGGCAGGAGTTATATACACGACGATTATTTACGGGGACGTGATTACTGCTACCGTTGCCCTGATCGTCTTCGGTATCGTTTACCTGACCTATCGACAATCGATCCAGCAAATAAACACGTCGATCGAACAAGCCGAAGAGGCCCAGCGTCAAAAGGCCGAGATCGAGCGTGAGCGGCAGACGCGAGGCGGAGCGGTATTCGTATCAGCTCCAGGAGTCGCTGGAACAGGAAGAGCGTGCAAACCTCGCGCTCCGGAAAAGCGAAAAGGATTTTCAGCACGCGGCGATGCACGATTCGCTGACCGGGCTCGCGAACCGCAAACAGCTCGGCGACATACTGCGAAAGCTGATCACCGAGTACAGGAACGATCCCACGACCAGCTTTCAGGTACTGTTCCTCGACATACGAAGCTTTAAGAACATCAACGACAGTCTCGGCCACTCGATCGGCGACAAGGTCCTGATGATCGCCGCCAAACGATTTCTCCGGCTCGTCAACCCTGACGATACCGTCGCACGCATGGGTGGAGATGAGTTCGCCATCGTCCTCAGGAACCTTGAGACCACCGGCAAGGCGCAAAAGGTCGCCCGCCGTATATATCGAAGCATCGTCCAGCCATTCTCGTTGAGCGGCAATCGCATCAATATCGACGTCAACATCGGAATCGCCCCGTGCGACGCCGAATACTCGACGCCCGAAGAGATACTCCGCGACGCCGACATCGCGATGCATTATGCAAAAGAAAGGAACGAAGGGCCGGCCGTATTTACCAAAGAGCTGCGTAAACGGTTTCTTGAACGGATCAGATTCGAGATGGATCTGCGGAGCGCGATCGACCGGCAGGAATTGTCGATGCACTATCAGCCGATCGTCTCTTTAGGCGACGGACGCATCGTCGGTTTCGAAGCTCTGCTCCGATGGCACCACCCGGAATTCGGGATGATACCACCGAACAGGTTCATTCCCATCGCGGAACAGGCCGGCTTGATCCAGCCGATCACCGTTTGGATTTTGAATGAGACCTGCAGTCAACTGGCCGAGTGGCAAAAGATCGCTCCGGAATACAAGGACCTAATGGTCAGCGTCAATATTTCGGGCAAACATCTCGTGAACGACGATCTCGTCGAGGATGTCGAAAATATCCTTGAGTCTTCGCAGATAGCTGCCCGGACTCTAAAGCTCGAGATAACCGAAAGCGTGGCGATGGAAAATGCCGAGCACACTATTAATGTGCTCAATAAGCTGAAGCATATAGGCGTCCAGCTCAGCATCGACGATTTCGGGACCGGATACTCAAGCTTGAGCATCCTCCACCGTTTGCCGTTCGACACGTTAAAGATCGATCGATCGTTCGTATACAGTGTCGGCGAGCATGGCGAAAATTCCGAGATCCTGCAGACGATCATCTCACTCGCGAAAAATCTCAAGATGCGCGTAATTGCCGAGGGCGTCGAAACCCAGAGCCAGCTCGCGGTTCTGCGAAATCTCGGGTGCGATTACGCACAGGGTTTCCTGCTCGCCAAACCGAAACCGCGCGAAGAGACCGAAGAACTTCTCTACAAACGGCACCGATGGTTTCCGGAGGAAGTCTCGGGCCAGTTCGAACGGCGAGAAATTTCCGGCTCTGATGACAGCCTGCCGGTGTTTTGAATTAAGTCCCAAAGTCCCAGTCCCAGGTCCCAGGAAGTCCCAAGTCCCAGGTCCCAGTCCCAAGTCCGGATTCGGTAGTCTCGTCGCGCCCCGTAGCACGTCGGACCTCGGACCTCGGACCTGGGACTTGGACCTGGGACTTGGGACTTCCGTGGGACTTCGGGACTAGGGACTTCCTTGGGACTTTGGGGCTTAGGACTTGTATACTTGTTGAAAATCTATTTCGACGAGGTAATACCCGCTATGTTCAGAAAGTTGTTACTCGCGCTCTCGCTTTCCGCGTTTCTTTTCTCGGGCCTCTCCGCACAGACGAGTTTCGATTATCCGAAACCGAAAAAGGTAGAACAGGTAGACGACTATCATGGGACGAAGGTCAGTGATTCGTTCCGCTGGATGGAAGAGACCGAGTCCGCGGACATGCAGGCGTGGATCGCCGCCCAGAACAAAGTCACGGATCTCTATTTCGCAACGATCCCCGAACGCGAAAAGCTCAAGGCGCGGCTGACCGAGCTTTGGAATTACGAACGTTATTCTGCCCCGGGAAAGGTGGGCAAACACTATATCTATTCGAAGAATGACGGACTGCAAAACCAGAGCGTCCTGTACATCACCGATTCGATAGACGATCCCGGCCGCATTCTACTCGACCCGAACAAGCTCTCGTCAGACGGCACCGCGGCACTCAGCGGATCGTCATTTACCGACGACGGAAAACTCTGGGCCTACGGCGTAGCGATCGCAGGATCTGACCGTACGGCATGGAAAGTTATGAACGTTGAGACGGGCGAGTATCTTTCGGATACGCTCCGGCCGAACCGTCAGGGCGGCATGTCGTGGCTGAAAGACAATTCCGGCTTCTTCTACAGCCGCTTTCCCGACGCGACCGAGGGTGCCGAGCTCAAGGGCGACAAATAAATTCCAGAAACTTTATTTTCACAAACTCGGCACGCCGCAGTCGGATGACGACGCTTGTTTACGAGCGCCCTGATGACGGAGAAATGTTCATCGGCTGCAACGTTACCGAAGACGGCAATTGGCTGGTGATCAGCGTCAGCAAAGGCACCGAGCGGATGAACATGGTCTATTTCAAGAACCTGACCATGGAAAAGGCTCCGATCATTCCGCTCGTTGCCGACCGTGAGAACAGCTATAACCTGATCGGCAACGACGGATCGGTGTTCTATTTCGTTACCGATAAGGATGCCGCTCGCGGACGGCTCGTCAGCGTAAACGTTCTCGAGAAGACTCCGGTATGGAAAGAGATCGTCCCGCAGGCCGAGGAAACTCTGAACAACGTTCAGATGATCAACGATCAGTTCGTGCTGAGCTATCTGAAAGATGCGTACACGCAGATCAAGATCGTTGATAAGGACGGTAAGCTCGTTCGCGACGTAGAGCTTCCCGGCATCGGTTCGGCCGGCGGCTTCGGCGGAAAGCAAAAGGACACCGAGACGTTCTACACTTTCTCTAGCTACAATTCACCGCCCACCATCTATCGGTATGACATGAAGACGGGCAAGAGCACGGTGTTCCGAAAGGCCGGTGTGAAGTTCGACGGATCACAGTACGAGGTAAAGCAAGTCTTCTTCAAAAGTAAGGACGGCACCCGCGTCCCGATGTTTCTGACCTACAAGAAAGGCATCAAGCTCGACGGCACGAACCCGACGCTGCTTTACGGCTACGGCGGATTCAACATCTCGCAGACACCGGGATTTTCGGTCGCACGAGTTCCCTGGCTCGAGATGGGCGGTGTCTATGCGGTGGCGAATATTCGCGGCGGTGCCGAGTACGGTAAGGCATGGTGGAAGGGCGGCTCGCGTCTGAACAAACAGAACACGTTCGATGATTTTATCGGCGCTGGCGAATAGCTGATCGAGAACAAGTACACGTCGAACAAGAAGCTCGCGATGCAGGGCGGATCGAACGGCGGCCTGCTTGTCGGTGCGGTGTTGAATCAGCGGCCCGATCTTTTCGGTGCGGCTCTGCCGGCGGTCGGAGTGATGGACATGGTCCGCTTTACCGAATTCACGGTCGGTGCGGCGTGGACGTCGGATTACGGTCGATCCGAGAGATGCGGCAGATTTCAAGGCGCTGTACGCGTACTCGCCGCTGCACAACATCAAACCCGGGACGAAATATCCCGCGACGCTTGTCACGACCGCCGATCACGACGACCGAGTCTTCCCTGCTCACAGCTTCAAGTACACTGCTACTTTGCAGGAAGCTCAGGCGGGTGCGGCTCCGGTGTTGATCCGTATCGAAACCAAAGCCGGTCACGGTGCCGGTAAGCCAACGACGAAGATCATCCAGGAACAAGCTGACATCTACGGCTTCCTTGTGAAGAGTCTCGGTGTGAAGTACTAGATCGATAATTACCTCATCCGAAAAAGGCCTCGTTCCGAATTGGAGCGAGGCCTTTTGGTCGGTTCGTGTAAATTCGTGATTAGAGTTCGAGGAGATGGAACCACGAATCCACACGAAATAGCATCAATATTTTACTGCCGCTCTGTGGCATAATTCGAACCATGAGCATTGTTGAGATAGAAAATGCGATAAAAAACCTACCGCCCGAAAAGGTCAACGAACTTATGGACTGGTTCGTCAGTTATCATGCGGAGATCTGGGATAAACAGATAGCCGAGGACCTCGGAAACGGCGGCCTCGACTCGATACTTTCCGAGGTGGACGCGGAAATAGACTCGGGGATCGGACGACCGATGTGAAACATCTGACTCTCCCACGTTTTTGGAAATGCTATCGCGAGCTACCACGCCATATCCAGTTGCTCGCTGATAAGAACTACAACCTTCTTAAATCCGACCCCGCTCATCCTTCGCTTCACTTCAAGAAAATCGGCACTACATACAAGTGTGGACAGTTCGTGTCGGGATTGGTCATCGAGCTCTCGGCGTTGAAAAGCCTGACGGCATATACTGGTTCTGGATCGGATCTCACGCCGACTACGATCGGCTAATCCGATCGTGATGCGTGAGTATTTAGCGGGGGATCGCTGGCCTTCGATTTAGCTCCGATAGGAGCGTAATGTTGGTAGAACATGCGGCACGAGAGAATAGAGCTCCGGAGGAGCGACACGGTTTGGGGTAGTGTCGCTCCTCCGGAGCTCGGTTGCGTTTCGTCGCCTGCTGCTACCAACATTTGGCTCCTAGCGGAGCCGGACAATTCGAGCTCCGATTCAACACTTAGCTCGGCAATGGACGAACGGGATAAATCGCGCACTCTGACCTTATCGATGCAGTGTACAAAAATCCTTCGGCTCGGTGCCCGGTTTAAATGTTCGCGCTTCGCTGTATGGACAGTTGGATGTCACGCGCATGCCTGTCACCGGACAGACCATCGCCGTTATCATTCCGCGTTCGGTGGCGGAAGAAGATCGGCGCGATGGGTTCGAATTACTTGAGCGGTTTTCCTGATCCTCCCACGTATTTGTCACCGGTGGTGGGCTCGGTGTCGACTCAGGCGCCGGAGTTTGTTCGGGTTCGGACGACAATCCAGTGTCGTCGTAAATAGGCGCACTTGTGTCGATCATTTCGCGCGGTGGGACAGTTCCACCGACGAATAACTCGATGCGTCGAAACTCGGGCGGGACATTAGTATTGAAGATCTCAATTGTTTCGGGTGCCTGTTGAGTTGCCCACGCTGGATCGTCGAGGCCCTCGATCGCCGGTGTCGGCGATACTGACGCAGTCGGCGCTGGAGTTGGTTTCACTTCCGTACCTTCGAAGGCCTCAAGCTCGCGGATAAGTAGTCCGCTGCGAATGTCGATCTCAGCTTTGCGGACTCCGGCCGGCATCGCCCAATCGCCATTCCATTCCGGATGACGCTGCAACGCCTCTTTCATAAAATCCGCCCAGATCGGCATCGCCGAATCGGAACCCTTCATACCGAGATCTGCATTATCGTCGAACCCGACATAAACAACGCAGACAAGCTCCGGGGTGAATCCTGCAAACCATCCGTCACGCGACGTGCCCGTCTTTCCCGCAAATGCGGTCTTCCCCGCGACGTTGCGGAATCCCCACCCCTGAGCTTTGGCCGCAGTGCCGCGATTGATCACGTCTTTTAGCATGTCGTCCATGATGTACGCGACGTCAGAGCGGATGACATTCTTTTTATCGACCTCTGGAGCCGCAACCGTTTTGCCGTCGCCCTGCGTGACCTGCGTGATCGGCATCGGGGTAACACGATCACCGAGATTCGCGAACATCGTGTAAGCTGACGCGACGTTCAGCGGCGTCGCCTCGGCCGTGCCTAACGCCATCGACGGGTATGCACGGTCGACCTTTGGCATTCCGGCTCGATTCGCGAGGTTCATGACCTTGCCGATGTTGACCTGCATCCCGATATCGACGGTGATTGTGTTCTTACTTCTCACGAGCGCGTCGCGGAGTGTCGTCTCCTTATTCGAAAAAGAATCGCCGTAGTTGTTCGGGGCGTAAGAATCCTGATTGAACGTGAAGATCTTTTTCTCGTCTTTAAAAACTGTCGCGGTGGTAAAAACTCGTGACGAGGTGTCGTATGCCGAATTGATCGCGGTCGCATACACGAAGGGTTTGAAAACCGAACCGGGCTGGCGCATTGCGGCCGTCGCGCGGTTGAATTGACTCGCCTGAAAGTCTCGCCCTCCGACCATCGCAACGATCTCGCCGGTCTTTGGCCTGATCGCAACAAGCGCCCCGTTCAAGTTCCCTTTCGGCTGCTTCGGAAAGTATTTTTCGAGTTTGTCGAGGCGATTCGCCAACGTCTCATATGCGATGCGTCTGCAGATCGGGGTCGATCGATGTGTAAACGCGATAATGCTGAAGCGCCTCGGGATCGCTCACTATCTTCGGCAATTCATCGATCACATACTGCGAGAAGTACGGCATGCCTTGCAGGTCCCTGCGGCTTGAGACCGGTTTTAATGTAAGCTTGGTCGCACGAGCCGCGGCGGCCTGCTCGGCGGTGATTTCACCCGCCTCCAGCATCGAATCAAGGATCTGGTTGCGACGCTCTTCGACGCGCTCCGGATTCTTGTACGGGCCGTAGCGATTCGGGCTGCGAATGATGCCGGCAATAAACGCGGCTTCCGCTAAGGTGAGTTGCGAAACGTCCTTACCGAAGTAGACACTTGAGGCTTCGCCAACCCCGTAAATCGAAACACCCGACTGTTGACCGAGATAGATCTGGTTCGCATAGAGCGTAAAGATGTCGTGCTTGCTCAAACGGGTTTCCAAGATGACGGACATGAACGCCTCGGTCGCCTTGCGCTCAAGTGTCGGTTCGTTCGTGAGAAGCAAATTTTTCACGAGCTGCTGCGTGATCGATGAACCGCCCTGGTTTGCGATCGGCGAATCGTCCTCGGCATATTCATATCGTCGCCAAAGAGCTCGCGCAATACCGCGGAAATTCACGCCGTAATGTTCGAAAAAGGCCCGGTCCTCCGTCACGGTTATGGCCTTAACGAGATGTGGCGGCAGATCGGCAAACGTTACTGTGCGGCGACGGCCATTGCCTTCGACCGCAACGGTACTCAGCATCTTCGGCTCGAGCTTGATGTTCTCGACCTGAATTTTTTCTTCGAGATTCGCGATCCCATTTACGGATTTTCCATCCTTCGCAAAACTTACAGAAATCGCGGGAAAGATCTTTCGTCCATCGAGCACGCCGGTGATGCCGGGTTCGATGACGAGCTTTCCTTCAATGACCGAATAACGACTTCGGGATTCGTCTGCCTTATTGTTCTTTTCGATGTATCCCGCCGACTTGAGGTATTCGATCAGCTCGATCTGGGTCACTCGTTCGCCGCTCTTCAACGTCTTCGGCGCGGAGTAGATGCCGGCCGACGGCGTGTAGATCTCTCCGCTCAAAAGCCGCCGATCGATGCGATCCGAGAAATCGAACCAGAAATATGTGAAGCTCAGAAAAGCGATCAGCAGAAAGACCAGTGTGAATGTGATAAACCACGGATTTTTGAAGGATCGCGCAAATCGGCGAAACCGTGTGGGTGGCGGAGCCTGATACGCCGCAACGCGGCGCACAACCTTGCCGCCTTTCGGCAGACGCTTTGATGGCATGTGTTTCGGCTTGAAAGGATCCCGCATTTGCGTTACTGGCTCAGCGAGTTAGAAGAGGTTTCGGTTTTCGTCGGTTGCCCTGTAAAATTTTAACGGCTTTAACTAAGTAATGTCTATCACATTTTCCAGCTTACATTTGCGATTTTCGAATTGCGATTTGCGATTTCGTTGTATCTTTGCAGCCTTCTGCGGACCGGAGATCGGAACTCCCGGCCGAGTGTTGCAGGCGAATACGTCAAGTACGCAAAGAAACATGGCTCCGTATACCATTGAACAGATCGAAAATCGAAAATCGCAAATCGCAAATCACCCGATGAAATTTCTCGTCACCGGAGGCTCCGGCTACATCGGAACACATGTCCGTCGGTACTTTGGCGCAGACGATCTGTCCCGAAGCTCCGGCTTTGACGTTCTAAATACGGCCGACGCTGCGATAGCCGCCGACTACGACGTGGTCATCCATCTCGCGGCACATCTCGACAAGGCCCCCGACGCAGCCGAACAAGTTTTCCTGACCAATGTCGAAGGCACGGTCAACTTACTTAAAAATTGCCGTCGGGACACGGTTTTTATTTTTGCGTCGACAAAAGATGTGTATGGGCGTGCTTCGCGGATAATTTCGCGGATGTTCCGGAAAGCTGTCAGACACTGTACTCGGGGCAGACGGCACTCGAATGGTCGAAGCTGATCGCCGAAAGATATGTCGAGTTCTATGCGCACGAGCTGGGTTTTCGTTCGTGCATTCTTAGGATGTCGACCGTTTACGGAGCGAAGACTGAAAATACGACGCCAAATTTTGTCGGAGCATACGTCGACGCGATCAATATGGGCGAGAGCATACGATTGCCCGCTGGCGGGCGTCCGCGCCGCGATCTGCTGCACGTCGACGATTTTTCCGCCGCGTGCAAAGCGTTTGTCGATTCGGTCATTCGCCACGGCTTATACAATATCGGCGGCGGCCGGGCGAATGCTGCTGACGTTGAACGATCTGGTGGTGAGACTCGAAGATGTTTCGGGCCTGCAGGCGATCGTCGACACCGAACATCCGCTCCCCGATCCGGTTCCGATGAATTATGTGTCGGATCTGTCGCTCATCCGGCAGGAGCTCGACTGGGAACCGACGATCGACGTGGAAGAGGGGTTGCGGCGTCTCTTTTAGTTCTAGTTTCTGGTTTTTAGTTTCTGGTTTCTGGTTTCTGAGTTCGTGTTATCAGAGGTTGATGCAAAACCAGAAACCAGGAACTAGAAACTGGAAACTGGAAACTGGAAACTGGAAGGAAACCAGAAACTAGAAACCAGAAACCAGAAACTAGAAACTAGAAATTCATCTGGTAAAGAATGCATATATTAGTTCGCGGAACAAACTGGATCGGCGATACGGTGATGACGATCCCGGCGGTCCGCAGACTGCGTCTATTGTTTCCCGACTCCAGGCTCACGCTGCAGACGAAAGAGTCGGCAAAAGGGATCCTCGACGGCTCAGGCCTTTTTGACGAGATCATCACTCCCGACGGCTTGCTTGATCAGATCAGAGAGCTCCGCAAGCGACGTTTCGATCTCGCGATCGTTTTTCCGAATTCATTTTCGTCGGCTCTTGTTGTTCGAATGGCCGGTGTAAAGCGAAGCTTCGGATATGCCACCGAGCGACGCTCGCTGCTTCTTACCGATCCGATCGAAATGCCGGACTGGAAGGATACGCGTCACGAAGTTTTTTATTATCTTGAGCTGGTCGCCGAAGTCGAAAAGTGTTTTTTTGGCAAGGTCGGGACAGTGGACGATCTTGAGCCACGGCTCTCTGTTTCGGATTCGCAGCGGGATCGCGTCGAGCAATACGCTGACCCGAATGGGCGTCGCTTTGAACCGAAAGACGGTCGCACTTGCACCAGGTTCGACGAATTCGCGTGCAAAACGCTGGATACCCGAACGGTTCGCCGAGCTCAACGACCGCTTACAGACGGAATTGAACTGTAACGTAGTCCTTCTCGGATCCCGGGAAGACCAACCTATTTCTGCTGAGGTCGCTGAGTTGTCGCGGAGTCGGCCGATCGATCTGACCGGCGAAACCGATATTGCGAGTGTCGCCGCTATACTTGGCTCGATCGACTTGGTAATTTCAAATGACATGGGCCTTGCACATCTTGCACCCGCTGTGGGGACGAAGACGATCGTGATCTTCGGGCCGACGAATCAGATCACGACCCGGCCATTCTCGGAAGATGCTTCGGTCATTTCGGCGAACGTGGAATGCTCGCCGTGCATGCTCCGGGATTGTCCGATCGATCATCGATGCATGACGCGGATCTCCGTCGACGAAGTATTCGAACGTGCGAAGGAAAAACTTCTGGAATAGCTTTGAAACTTGAGATTTGAAATTTGAGATTTGAGATTTGAAATTTGAGATTTGAGATTTGAGATCTCAGCGGCAAGATGACGAATATAGAACACAAAAAGGCTGCGTTTCTCGATCGCGACGGAACGCTCATCGAAGAGGTCAACTTTCTTTCGAAGGTCGATGACATGCGCGTTTTCCCGTTCACGTTCGAAGCCCTAAAGCTTTTAAAGGACGCGGGATTTCTGATCATCGTCGTGACGAATCAGTCAGGTATCGGGCGGGGTATCTATGACGAGGCGGCGATGAACGCGATCCATCAGGAGATGCAGGTGCAACTTGAAGGGATGATCGACGGATTTTATTTTTGCCCGCATCTGCCATGCGATGGATGTTCGTGCAGAAAGCCGAATCTTGGAATGCTCGAATCGGCCTCAAAGGATTTCTCCATCGACCTCTCAAGCTCGTGGATGATCGGCGATAAAAAGATCGATGTCGAAACCGGTCATAACGCCGGCAGCCGAACGGCGCTTGTTTTGACGGGTTATGGCCGTAGCCACGCAGACCAACTCGACTCTATCCCCGATGTGCTAGCTGAGAATCTGCTCGATGCTGTGCGGGAAGCGTTACGGTGAACACGCTTCCGCGGTTCGCTCCTTCGCTTCGGACACTCACCGAGCCCCCATGCATTTCAACGAGTTGACGAACGATAGCGAGACCCAGGCCCAGGCCACCGTTTCGCGTCGGTCCCGACAAGTCCTGCCGGAATCGCTCAAATACCAACGGCAAGAATTCCGCATTGATCCCAATACCGTTATCTTTTACGGACACGGTCAGTCGATCGGCGCTTCGATCGATACGCGTTTCGATCTGTCCGCCCTGCGGAGTGAATTTCACGGCATTCGTCAGCAGATTTGAAAACACTTGGGTGAGGCGGTGGCGGTCGCCCGAGATCGTAAGCGATCTTGCATCGGGAGCAATATCTTCCGAGATCTCGATCTGTTTCGCTTGGGCAAGCGGCTGTATACTCTGGATCGCGTCGTGAATAAGCTCGTCGGGATCGATCGGTTGCAGGTCGAGCACGAGCTTACCCGAAATGACGCGGGCCACATCAAGCAGATCTTCGATCAGACGGTTCTGTGTCTCCGAGTTCTTAACGATCGTAGCGAGCGCTCTCTTGACCTGATCTTCATCGAGGTCGCCGGTCGACAGCATTCGTGCCCAGCCGAGAATCGAATTGAGAGGCGTCTTAAGTTCGTGAGAGACGGTCGCCATGAACTCATCACGCAGCCGGTTTGCGATCTCGGCCTCGCGCCTCGCACTCTGCTCTTTTCTCAGGAGCTCTTCGCGTTCAGCCGCCACAAGCCTCAACGAATCGTTGACCTTTTCCAACTCTTTCGTACGGTCTTCGATTCGGTCTTCTAATTCCCGATTCGCGTCTGTCAGGGCCGATTCGGCATTTCGACGCTTCCCGATCTCACGCGAGACCAGTACATTCGCCAATCCTAAGGCGACGATTCCCGAAAGGCATCCGATGATCAAAACCCATATCGTTCTGTAAAAATTCTGATCTAGGGTGGTTTCGCGCTGCTGCGATGAAACCTGTTCCGCCTCTTTCAACCTGTCAATGGAGCCTCGAATGTTCGCGGTGATCAACCTTTCCGACGAATTCCCGAGGCTTGAGATCGTCGCATCAAATCCGTCCGTCTTTCGTCGCTCGATCTTGCTTTCGGCTTGTGCGACATATTCATCGGTCCATGCCTCTAAACTTGCCAGCTCAGCCAACTCCGCGGGAGTGTCCGTCATCGTCGATCTCAACCGGGCGATACTCTGTTGCATTTTCGGCTTTGAAGTTTCAAAGGGGCCGAGATATGAATCGTTTCCCGTAATGATAAAACTGCTGACGGATGAGTCAATATCGAGCGTAATCCGCAAGATCTCGTCGAGCTTTGAGATCCTGTTCTGCGTGCGTTTCTGGATGTCTACGGCGTCCTGGAGCGATGCTGTGTACACGTAGAGCGCGAATCCCAATACCGTCAGCACGATCACGACGAAAAACAGGATGATCGGTAATTTTCTTTCGATGGTCAACGACATCGTTCCATTTTGGATTTTAGATTTTGGATTTGGGATTTCGAACTGGTTAGGACAACTGAGAGGCTTAACGTCTCCACAAGCGACGAAATCCAAAATCTAAAATCCAAAATCTAAAATGGGTCGCTTCGGCCAAAGTCATCGTCTAGACGTTCGATGTCATCTTCGCCGAAATAGTCACCTGTTTGCGTTTCAATTATGACAAGTTCTTCGTCTCCGGGAGAGTTTTCGATGCGATGGGCGGAGCCGACTGGAATGTCGAGGGACTCACCTATTGCCACTATGATTTCAGTGTCGTTTAGTGTTACTTTAGCAGTGCCGCGGACGACCAGCCAGTGCTCGGAACGGTGTGAATGGCGTTGGTAGCTTAGACGTTTTCCCGGCAGTATTTCGAGTCGCTTGACCTTATAATCGTCGCCTTCATCGAGGATCGTGAAGCTGCCCCAAGGGCGTTTTTCGAACAAAGGTGAGTCCGCAGTTTCCTTTTTCATAATTCCACCGCAAGCGTCGAGCATGTTCAGTTTAGACGAAAACACAGGTTCCGCCAACACTCTCACTCTCCAGAAAATTCAAACACTGGTCGTCGGACGTTTGGTCGTAATCTTCCTTTTATTGGTGACCAGCTTGATCTGGTACAGCGGTTCGGTCGAGCTGACGCTCGACAATTTTCCGGAGGGTCCGTTTCTTGTTTTTGTCGTTTCGGTCGGTCTGACGGCTGTCTACTTTCTGTTCTCGAGGATATCGCGATCTTTGGAGGTACAGGTTCGTGCCCAGTTTCTTATCGATGCCTTATTGATCACATGGTTGGTATGGAAAACGGGCGATCTAACGTCGCCGTACATAACACTTTATATTGTACTGATCGGCGTCTCGAGCGCATTTCTCCGTCCGCAGGCGACGCTCCTGATGGCTGTCATCTGCATCGCTCTTTTCCTGATGTTAGCTATCCTCACCGGACTCTCGATACTCGAACCCTCGGGCGCCGCTCAAGCTACTCCAAAAATTATCCAGATCGTCAGTTTTCATACGGTCGCTTTCCTGGTGGTCGGTCTGCTCGCGTCAAAACTTTCGGAAAGGCTTTCGTCCGGCGAGCAGCTCAAGGAAGCAACAAAGACACTTGCGAACCTGCAGGAGCTCCATGAACGCATAATCGAATCGATCCGTTCCGGATTGATCACGACGGACCTCGACGGAAACATTTATACCTTCAACGCAGCGGCGGCGGAAATAACCGGGTATAAAGCCGGAGCAATGCACGGGCGATCTATTTTTTCGCTCTTCGGAAATATCAAGCAGCCCATCGAGCTTTCCCTGGATAGCCGAGACACTGAGCAGCCCCCTCGCTTTGAGACGAATCTTGTCACGCCGGAGGGTTTCGCAGTTCGTATCGGATATAACATTTCGCCGCTCTTTTCGGAAAACAAGGAACGCTCCGGCTTGATCATCACGTTTCAAGATCTGACCGATATACGATCGATGGAGGAAAGTATCAGGCGAAAGGACCGGCTCGCGGCCGTTGGTCGCGTAGGCGCCGGCCTCGCACACGAGATCAGAAATCCACTCGGGGCGATGCGCGGGGCAATTCAAGTTTTGGAATCCAATACACCACCGGAATCCCTACAGGCGGATCTGATGAAGATAATCTTGCGGGAGTCGGACCGCCTGAACAGCATCATCACGAATTTTCTGAGCTATGCGAAGCCCAAGGTCGGCAGCTTCTCCGAGATCGACGCGTGTGAAGCGATTCGAGATACGGTCAAGCTTTTGCGGCACAGTCCTGAAGTCAAGGAAAAGCACCGAATAAGAGAAACTCTGCCGCAAAAACCAATTTTCGTTTCTGCGGACTCGACACAGCTCAAGCAGGTCTTCTGGAATCTTGCGCGAAATTCAATAAACGCGATGCCCGAGGGTGGTGAGATCTCGATAACGCTCGAGAGCATCCCGGATAATCGCGTGCAGATCGTTTTCGAAGATAACGGAATGGGCATGTCGAAAGAGCAGGTCGAAAGACTTTTCGAACCTTTCTCAAATTCAACTTCCGGCGGCACGGGTCTCGGACTATCAATCGTCTACCAGATCATCCGCGATCACGAGGGAGCGATCAATGTTCGAAGTTTCGAAGGCGAGGGGACCGTCATTACGATAGTCCTGCCACGTGCGAGCGAGCCGGTTTTATTCGAACAAGACGCGGCGATGGACGCCGACGCCGAACCGACTCCGCTCAAGGAATACTTGCAGGTTAAAAACGAATCGGAAGTTTCTTCTTGAACCGCAGCCTTACTTTCTGTGAAAATAGGGTACTGTAGATCGGGCCTTCCAGGTTTACGCGCTAACCCTCAGGATCCTGAACCGGCACATTACGAATGTCTAACATACTGATTGTTGATGACGAGCAGAGCTATCGGCAGCTTTTGAGCCTGGTGTTCGAAGGCGACGGGCATACCATCCGAACGGCTTCGAACGGACGCGAGGCTCTCGCTCTCCTTCAGCAGGGACCTGTCGATGTCGTCATATCCGACGTCCGTATGCCGGACATGGACGGCATCGAAATGCTCAGCGCTGTCCGCGAAACTCAGCCTGATCTAGGCGTTGTTTTGATGACGGCATTCGCATCGGTCGAGACTGCTCGCGAGGCGTTCAAACTCGGCGCGGACGATTTTATTCAAAAGCCGTTCGATGTCGAAGAGCTAAAGCTGATCGTCAAGAAAACGCTCGAAAAACAGGCATTGATCGATGAAAATCGAGCCTTTCGCCGTTCGCAGCGCGAACGGGGCAGCATCAAGAACATCGTCGGGAACTCGGCGAAGATGCACGCGATCTTCCAGATGATCGAAACCGTCGCCGAGGTTCAGTCGACGATATTGATCATGGGCGAAAGTGGGACCGGAAAGGAGTTGGTCGCACGAGCGATCCACGATTTGAGCGCTCGCGGCGAGAAGCCGTTCATCTCGATCAACTGCGGAGCATTTACTGAAACACTTCTCGAATCCGAACTGTTCGGATATGTGAAAGGATCTTTCACCGGCGCGAACACGAACCGTAAAGGATTATTCGAGGCGGCGAACCGCGGCACGATCTTTCTTGACGAGATCGGCGAGATGTCTCCGGCGATGCAGGTAAAGCTGCTACGCGTCCTCCAGGAAAAGAAAGTCAGGCCCGTCGGCGCCCACGACGAGCTTTCGATCGATGCCCGCGTCATCGCCGCAACGAACCGCGACCTAAAACAAATGTCGAATGACGGCACGTTTCGCGAGGACCTTTTTTATCGAGTGTCGGTCATACCGATCAGTCTGCCTCCGCTTCGCGACCGCCCCGAAGACATACCGGAACTCGCAACCCATTTCGTCGGAAAATTCTGTGATCAATCAGGTCGACGTCTATCCATCTCACCGAAGGCAATGCAGCTCCTCGAGAACTACATGTGGAGCGGAAACGTCCGTGAGCTGGAACATACGATCGAGCGGGCCGTCGCTCTCGAGCGCGGTGACGAGATCCAGCCGGAACGACTGCCGGAGCACATCACAAACTACAATCCGGAACGCATAAATGCCGAGTTCGACCTGCCTGACACAGGACTCAATCTCACCGCCCATCTCGAGAATCTCGAAAAGACCTATGTCGTCGAGGCCCTTCGCAAGACCGCGGGAAACCAGACCCGTGCGGCCGACCTTCTCCAAATGCAGGTTCGATCGCTCCGCCACCTTCTCGACAAACACAACATCCGCAACCTGTCCGCCCAAATGCGCAGCGGCGAATAGGCTCTAGAAACGACGCAAATCGAAGCTCGGTTGGGAATGGCGCTCTAATTGCATAGGGCGAGGGACAGACTTACTCCCAGGGATGGCGTTTCCTATGAAAAGTAACCAGGGATTCTCACTTATCGAGCTTTTGATCGTTGTCGTAATAATCGGAATAATTGCGGCTATTGCTATACCGAATCTTATCTCGTCTCGTCGGGCGGCAAACGAAGCTTCAACCGTCTCCGCGATGCGAAGCCTCCATGGCGCCAACGCAAGTTACGCGGCAACAATAGGTAATGGAAGCTACGCCGGATTGCCTTCGACGCCGGGAACGTCATCCCTCACAGACCTTATGAATGCGGGATTTATCGACCAAGTCGTTGGCTCGGGGAGAAAAGCGGATATACGTTTCTGGGAGATCGAATAGCTGGAACTCCGACCGAGCCGCAAATCTTCTATTTCGCCGCAAATCCTTCGATCGTATCCGGAATACTCTCGACCGGAACTAGGCGTTTCGGCGTCGGAATTGACGGCGTTATCCGTTCGGACACCGCGGATCTCACCGTCCCGTTCGACGAGCTTACGCTTCCGGCAGCCGAGCCCATCGATACTCCCTGAACCCTCGCTCGATTTCTGACAAAAAGTGTCATCCGGCCGTTACCAAAAACTGTAATTTCGACCCCCTGACACTCCTCACCTCGACCTCCAGTCAACGCCCCCACAAAATGCTAACTGTAGAAATACTTAGTGATAGGCCAACAAGTAGGAGCCCGGTCGCTTGTGGCACGCACCTTGTAATAGGCCCAGTGCCTGGGAAAGGTAGATAAAGACTTATTAACTCTAGGAGATTGTGAATTAGAAATGAAAAATCAAAAAGGTTTCTCTCTTATCGAACTTTTGATCGTTGTTGTGATCATCGGCATCATCGCCGCGATCGCTATCCCCAACCTGCTGGCGGCCCGCCGCTCGGCTAACGAAGGTTCTGCAGCTTCGTCGCTCCGAACAGTTCACGGTGCAAATGCTACATACCAGGCTACGACCGGTAATGGTAACTACGCTCCTTCAAACGCCGATTCGGCTGACTGGCAGGCAGACGCAGGCCCAGCTCTTGCCGGTGCTAACTTGATCGACACCGTCCTCGCGGCCGGAACGAAGAGTGGCTACGGTTTGGAATATCAGTCATTCGTATACGTAGTGGGAACAAACCCTGCTTCGTTTGCACTTACCGCAAAGCCGCTTACACCGACCGGAATCACGGCGACGGGTACGCGTAACTTTGGTATCGCAACCGATGGTGTCGTTTACGTTCAGGTTATTGCAGATGCCGACGACCTCACGGTTGGCGGAGATGCAGCCAACGGTGCCTATGTCACCGGTACGAGTGCTAACCCGATGGGCCAGCAGTAGTAGACCTTGCTCCAACTTTGTTGGACTTGAACGGGGAAACGATTATATTACTTAATCGTTTCCCTTTCGCTTTTTTAACCGCTCGTCCAGCCGCTTGATGACAGACCACCCAACAACTCTGAAGCCGTGGAATCCCGGGATAGTATTCTATGTCGGCCTCGGTGCGGTAATGCTCGCGCTAGCCGCTCCGCTTCCCGCATGGGCGACGTTTATCCACATGTGGCGGGTCGAGATCGCTGCCTCTGTCTTTCTGTTCTCGACCCTCGCGTATCTCACGCTCAACACCCACAGATTGGATCTGGGATTGTCCAAGACTGAAGCGCGTTTTATCGTGCTGCCGCTACTTGCCTTCATCTTCTGGAGCGGACTCTCATCGCTGTGGGCACCCTCCTGGAAATCGGCGATCCACCACTCGCTGATCTGGGGCGAGTACCTCATCTTTTATTTGATCTTCAGATATCTCTTAAATACCGGTCGGCATTTCGAAAGATTGCTCCGGACGTTTGCGTTAGTGCTCGTCGTATTTGCGATCCTCGCACTATTCGACTTTTTGTCAATTACGGCGTTTGGGGGAGCAACGTCTTTTCGCGTCCGCTTCGCCAAATATGGTGAACAGATCATCACACTCCTTCCTCTACTCCTGGTTTTTGTGCTGAGGTCCTCGGGCCGAAAGTTGTATTTCGGGCTATCCTCGATCGTCCTGATGTGGCTTCTCATATACGCAACCGCCGGGCGAGTTAATTGGATCCTGTTTGGCTCCGTCCTTGCGTCAGTCGCGGTTCTGATCTTCTCTCTTGCTCGATTCCGCAGGTACGGGACGAAGTTCGCTCTCGCGGTTATTCTCGTCGCTGCCGCTCCCGTGCCGTTGTATCTTTTTTCTCTCGCTGCGTCGTCGGCTGAAGTTCCCATTCTCGCGCGTCTTAACGATACGACGGGCTCCGAATACAGCAACAATTTTCGCATCCTGATGAATTCGGTTTCGCTCGAGATGCTGAGATCGGCCCCTGTTACCGGAATCGGCGCCGATAACTACGGGTTTCAATTCAATTCTTTTCGAGAACAATATGCACAAAGGCATCCTGAAGATCCGAATCTCATTTATGGAGAGCTCGGAATCGTCGCACATGCTCATAACGAATTTATTCAGATCGCGGCGGAGCTTGGCGTCACGGGTGCGGTAATTTTTCTGTGGTTTCTCGCAGGCGTTGCGATCATGTTGTTCCGAGCGGTCCGCCGTTTCCGCAGCATCCCTCTTCACGCGGCGGCGGCCCTCATCGGCGTGCTGATGTTTCTTACGAGCTCTGTCGTCAGCGGCATACTCTTTCAGGGTGATGCAAAATGGTGTTCTATTTTTCTTCGTCCTCGCCGTGGCGTCGAAAGGTTTGCTAAAGAATCGTGAAGGGACTGAACGAGCAGCGTCGCATGGTGGATCAATTGCGAGAACGAGGCTCGTCCTCGCCGGCGGCGTGGTCGTCTGCCTTTCACTCTTTCTTTATACCGGTGTACGGCTGGCCAGCGTGATGATCGCAACACAGGCCATTAAGCAGAAAGACTTTGAATCGGGAGACGCGCTCTTAAGAACGGCCGCTATGCTCGACGATGAAAACGCCGACTGTCGACGAACATTGGGGATGCTCCTTCTCAGAAAGAAGCGTTATGTCGAGGCAATTCCCTGGCTGGAAGAATCCGTTGCAAAAGGCAGGGGCGAATCGCCCGACTTTTCATATCTTGCGTCCGCCTTCTCGCTTTCAGGAGACGACATCGCGGCTGAGCAAACGATGGCTAAAGCGGCAACTCTATATCCGCGATCCCCGTTCGTACTGACGAGATATGGAGATCTTCTTGAAAGGAACGGTAAAAGCGAAGCTTCGCGAGCGGCATTCGAGAGAGCATCCGCGATTGACGCCCGCGCGGCGTCGACGTGGAAAGTGATGGTGACATCGGGCCCAAAAGCCGTCTCGGACCTCGCGGCTCGAGACAAATCATACCTTCAGGTAATGGAGCTTCATCCGGAGAGCTCGATCTATGCATTCACGACCGAATGGTATATCAGATTCCCCGAAGAGCAGCGTTTTTCTTTCGTGAGAATCGCTCCCGAATAATAAATTTAAATCCACTTCCCGTGCCCACTCTAAATGTTCTAATATAGTTTTGCGATAGATTCGTCGCGGCTCAATACGTAAAACCAATACAATTTTACTTTTATTTTTTAGTGCTCTTGAAAAGAATAATCTCAATTGCAAAGAACACGTTTCGGGAAGCCGTGCGCGACCGCGTGCTCTACAACCTTGTCGTTTTTGTCCTTCTGCTTATTGCTTGCGCCATCCTGCTTGGTGACCTTACCGACGGGCATGAGGCTCGGACAATCGTAAACATCGGGCTAAATGCGGTGTTATTGTTTGGAGCATTTATCGCTATTTTCGTCGGTATAGGCCTGGTATCGAAAGAGATCGAAAAGCGGACCGTCTTCGCGATCTTTGCCAAGCCGGTCGGCCGCGGCGAGTTCATCGTAGGCAAGTATGCTGGCCTGTGCCTGACGCTCGCTGTTAATGTTCTCGTGATGGGCGTCGGGGTTACGATCGCGCTCGCGTCGGTAGGCGGCATGCATCTTACCGGCCCCGTCTGGGCAACGATCTTCCTCATTTTTTTTGAGCTTACGATCTTGACGGCGGTGGCGATCCTCTTCTCGTCGTTTTCCTCGCCCTCCCTCTCCGCTCTTCTTACTTTTTTTGTATTTGTGATCGGACATTTCAGCTCATCTCTCCGGGATCTCGGCGCGAGCCTGGAGTCGCAAAGCGCGAGGTACGTTCTGGAGGCGATCTATTATCTCCTTCCAAACCTTTCGCACTTTACGTTCGTCACTAATGCCGCTCATGGCGAACTCCCGCCGCTTGCCATGGTCGGCGGCTCAATCCTTTACGCGATCGTATACGACGTGATCCTCATCGCCGCAACGATAATAATTTTTAGCCGGCGAAATTTTAGATAGCGTTATGGTGTCGTCTGCAAACAAGACCGCGATCGCCGCCGCCCTGATCGTCTTCGGATTCGCCGCGGCATTTGCTCTTACCGCCTATGTCGAGAGGGTCCGCCCGCCTCTGCCCACAGGGTACGAAGACGAAGATCTCGCTGTACAGGGTAAGCAATTGAAGGGGTTTGTATTCGGTGCGGAAGGACTGGTGGCGGATTGGTATTGGATGAACTCGCTCCAGTATTTCGGAAAGAAGATAACGGCGGTCGGTCTCGAGAACCTGAATCTCGACGACATGACCGCGCTAAATCCTCGGCTTCTCTATCCGTATCTCAATAACGCGACGGATCTCGATCCGCACTTTACCGCTCCCTACTCCTATGGAGCGACGATCCTTCCGGCGATCGATTCCGACCTTGCGATCGCACTGACCGAAAAAGGAATTGCGAATAATCCGACGCAATGGCGCCTTCATCAATATCTTGGTTATATCTACTGGCGTCGCGGAAACTACGATCGGGCTTCTGAAATCTATGATGAGGGGTCGCGGGTTCCCGCAGCGCCTGCATTCTTCAAGCAGATGGCGGCCCGCATGAGAGTGGAAGGCGGGAAACGCGATGTCGCTCGAGACATGTACAAGCAGCTGCTCGCCGAGGCCCAGGATGACGTCTCGAAACGAAATATCGAGCTGAGGTTGATGCAGATCGATTCACTTGATGAACGCGACCTGATCAACCCCGCCCTGAAATTGTTCGCCCAACGGAATGGGCGATGTGCGACAAAGTGGCAAGAGATACTCCCGCTGCTTTCGGGTGCCAGGCTACCAGATGGCACAGCGTTGCGGATGGATAAGGAAAACCAGCTGGTCGATCCGAGCGGCATTCCATACAAACTCGATCCGGTCAGCTGTCAAGCTGTCATCGATCGGCCGCGATCGAAGATACCAGTCGTCTAGAATTATGAAACACGCTCTCGAGATCGAAAATCTTTCAAAGGATTATGAGGTCGGATTTTGGCGCAAGAAGAAAGTACGGGCGCTGGAAGATTTGTCTCTAAACGTGGTCCCCGGCCAAATATTCGGCTTCCTCGGCGGCAACGGTGCGGGCAAGACCACGACGATCAAGATCCTCATGGGCTTACTGTTTCCGACATCGGGAACGGCGCGAATTCTCGGCCACGACATCGCCGATGTTTCGATGCACACGCGGATCGGCTACTGTCCCGAAAACCCGTATTTTTATGATTATCTGACAGCGTTCGAGCTGATGAAGTATTTTGGCGAGCTGTTCGGCATGGACAGCGGCGAACGCACAAGGCGAGCATCCGATCTCCTCGCACAGGTTGGCCTCGAAGAAAAGGATTGGAACAAACAGCTTCGCAAATTTTCAAAGGGAATGCTGCAGCGTGTGGGTCTTGCACAGGCGCTGATCAACGAACCCGAGATCGTTTTTTTTGACGAACCGATGAGCGGCCTTGACCCGATCGGGCGACGTGAGATCAAGGAGCTGATCATCGGTCTCCGCAAAAAAGGAACGACAGTGTTTATGTCGACTCACATCCTCTCCGATGTCGAAGCCCTGTGCGATAAGGTCGCGATCCTCAAGCGAGGGAAACTCGCTGCAACGGGAAATCTCGACGAGCTGCTATCGCGGGAGGGTGAGCGTCAGGTCTTTGAGGTGAGCTTAAAGAATTTGACTGCGGAGCAACTGCCAGAACGATACAAAGCACGATCGGCGGCGAGCGGAGTAATTATAGAGATCGACGACGAGTCGCAGATCGAAAAGCTCCTCGCAGACGTCAGGGTTGCCGGTGGAAAACTGATCTCGGTGCAGCCGGTGAAGCAATCACTAGAAGAGCTATTTCTCGATCGTCCTTCGGACGACGTCGTAACTTCTTAATCGGCAACTCGGATCGCCGTAACCTTCCAGCGAATATTCGCCCGGTCGTCATTACTGTCAAATCCGGCTATCTCGAGATGGATCTTGATCGTGTCCCCCGGTCCAAGCTCGGGCTGCTGCGTCGGAACTACCAGGACGCGCTTTTCCTTCAAGATCTGGTTAAAGGTGTCGACCACGGAGACGTTCACTTCCAGGCCGTTAATGATCTGGGAGCCTTTGTTTCTGATGTTTCCGCCGATGTACATCGAGATCGATCCAAATGCGTTGGGCGATTCGACTGTGTCTTCGGCTGTCGAAATAATTATGTCCTTCGTGATCTGGGCGAACTCGGGCGAACCTTCGTGGAACGAGCCTTCGAGAATTCTTGCTTTTTGATCTTCCATCGACGGCTGGCGAGTGAGAAGCCAAATCCCGCCCGCGATTATAACGATGCCGATAAAAACTCCGACGACCAACGTCATATTGAGTCTCTTCTTCTCTTCTCGCTGTTCCAAAAATCCGTCCATAAAAACGTCGTCGCCTCAACTTTGACGACAATTGTTCCAAAAAGTTCCTATAGGTTATCATTCGATAACCGTTCCTCGAAATGTCTGAACCTCACGAAAATACATCGACAGTTGACAGTTTTGTCGAGGTTACGCTTCCGCTTCCTCCGCGACGTACTTTCACCTATAAGCTGACGGCAGGACAGTCCGAACGGATCAGTCTCGGATCGCGGGTTATGGTTCCATTTGGAAATCGTCTGCTGACCGGTTACGCGGTTGCCTTGCACACGACACTCGATCCGGAATTAGGAATCGAGGAAACTTCCGTTAAGAATATTTCCGAAGTTCTTGATGAGATACCACTAGTAAACGAAGAGATCCTCACACTCACAAAATGGACCGCGGATTATTACGCCGCCTCGTGGGGAGAGATGTTAAAGGCCTCGCTTCCCGCCGGCGTAAACGTCACTGTCGTACAATTTGTTCAAATAACCGAGTTGGGCCGTCAGCATCTTCTCAGCCGAAAGAGCCTCAGATCCGTCCGCGACCAGATCCTAAAGCGTCTCGCGGCATCCCACGAGGTTGCCGTCACTGAGCTTGAAAAGGAATTCGGTAAATCGGGAGCTAAACGTTCGATACGTGAGCTTGTTCGTTCCGGGGATATCTCAGTGCGCGATCACGAGCTTGCCGAAAAGGTAAAACCGAAACGTCGAAAAGCTGTGCGGCTCGTGCCTGAAACCGAACCTGCTGAGGGTCACAAGCCGCTTAGCCAGGCACAGCAGCGGATATTGGATCAGTTAGACCGGAGCGGTGGTGAAATGATCTTCACGGATCTTCTTCAGCACGCCGATGTCGGAGCTTCGTCGATCAGTACGCTAGCCAAGCGTGGGGCGCTCGAGATCTTCACTACCGAAGTCAGACGCGACCCGCTAAGCGGTTCAGGTCTTTCCGAGCATCGAGATATCGTACTCAACACCGACCAGTCCGCGGTTCTTTTAGAGATCGAGAAAGGGCTCTCTTCTAAGGAATATAAAGGGTTTCTTTTGCACGGAATTACTGGAAGCGGCAAGACCGAGGTTTACATTCGGGCAATGCGGAAAGCTCTGGACGCGGATGGGTCGGCTTTAATGCTGGTGCCGGAAATCGCTCTGACACCGGTGTTTTCCCGACGTCTTCGGTCGGTGTTCGGTTCAGAGGTTGCGATTCTCCATTCCAATTTGTCACAGGGCGAACGGTTCGACGAATGGCGACGGATCCGGCGCGGCGACGCCCGGGTTGTGATAGGGACACGCTCCGCCGTTTTTGCCCCGTTGGAAAATGTCGGGATTGATCATTGTCGATGAAGAGCACGATACGTCGTACCGGCAAAACGAATCGCCATTTTACAACGCACGGGATGTGGCGGTAATGCGTGCAAATCTCGCCGGTGCGGTCGTCGTTCTCGGAACCGCAACACCGTCGCTCGAGTCGTATCACAACGCCCGATCGGGAAAGTATCAATACCTCGAGTTACAAAACCGCATCGGAAACCGACCGCTCGCAACGGCCGAACTGATCGACATGCGCGAGGTATTTAAAAAGGCTGGAAAGGACGTAGTCCTGTCACCGCGACTCGTAACCGCGATCGAAGAAACACACGCGAAATCCGAGCAGTCCATAATTCTTCTCAACCGTCGAGGTTTTTCGCAATTCGTTCTTTGCCGTTCGTGCGGTGAGCGGCTTCGTTGCAAGAACTGCGACATCACCCTGACATATCATCGACAAGATGGCAGACTCGTCTGCCACTACTGCGGATTCACCGCGAATACGCCGAAGCAGTGCCCGTTCTGTGAGAGCGAATTTTTGTACTTCATCGGGCAGGGCACGGAACAGGTCGAGGACATTTTACAGAAGAAGTTTCCGCAGCTGAAGATCGCCCGTATCGATCGCGACACGATGTCCAAGCGCGGGCAGATGACAAAAACCTTGCTTGCGTTCGACGCCGGCGAGATCGATATGCTTGTCGGCACTCAGATGCTGGCGAAGGGGCACGACTTTCACAATGTTACGTTGGTCGGGGTGATCTCGGTCGACATCGGCCTTGGACTGCCGGATTTTCGTTCTGCGGAAAGGACGTTTCAGATCCTGACTCAGGTCGCCGGACGGGCCGGACGGGGACAGCTTCCGGGACGCGTGCTGATCCAGACATATTATCCGGAGCACTACGCGCTTCGACATGCATGCGAACAGGACTACCCGGGTTTCTACAACGAAGAGATCCGGTTTAGATCTCAGCTTAGTTATCCCCCGTTTGTCGTACTCGCGTCGATCCTCATCAAGCACCGAGATCAGGAAAGCGCCGTCAGAAATGCGAATATCGTTCGAAACGCGCTCGATGCGTCAAACGCGGACCGGGCCTGTCGGATACTCGGCGCGGCCCCGGCATCGATCTCCCGATTGAAGAACGAGTATCGAATGCAGATCCTTGTAAAGTCGTCGAGCCGTACGAAGCTTCGCGAGACGTTGGAGATGGGGTTGCACCAGGCTGAAGAAAACGGGGCCGACATGCGGCATATCTATACCGAGATCGACCCCGTAAATTTGATGTAGAATTTCGGCGGAAACCGCTCTTCTGAAGCTGACTAATTAACGGCCTTCGATGAAAGCTCAGCTTGTTTGGTTTTTACCTGGGCGTATATCTCGGAAACCGACACTTTGCAGTTGATCGAGTCTAACGAGATGACATCATCGCGTTCGTTGTATATCCGATAGATCCACTGTTTCGCATTTTGACGAGCGTAGTGCTCGACACGCATTTCCTCTTCTTTGAGAAGTACGAATTCCTTGATGCTGTCCATCGCAAGATAGCTCTCGAGCTTGTTGGTCTTGTCGGACGAATGGGTCTGATTCGAAAAGATCTCGACAATCACGGTGGGGTTCAGAAGCATATCTGCATTCTGGTCGGCAAATGACGGCTCACCGTTGACAACGACGAGATCCGGATAGCAAATGTAGCTGTTCTTCAGTTTCACCCGCATGTTGCTGATGTAAATTTCGCACTTATTCCCATGCATGCGGCTGCCGAGGGCGATGGCGGTGTTCGAGACCAAGATGTTGTGCCAGCGATTTGAGCCCGACCGCGCGATAACGCGTCCGTCGACATATTCATGCCGCCCGGTTCCCTGCCGCTCGTTATTGAGATAATCGTCGACTGAGGTTTTCTTTGTAGACTGACCAAAGACTTTTTCGTTCATTGTTACTCCTGGGTGGTTTATTGCGTTGAAGTCGAGAGAGTGGGCTTTTGTAAGGGCCGGCTACAGCTTGGGTAATTTCGTTGCTGGAAATAGTGTTGCATATCGGGCAATAATGTTTCAAGGCAATTTATATGAAACTCTCTGAACTCGCCGAGGCGACCTCTGCGACCATAGAACACGGAGACAGCAGCGTTGAAATAGGCGGCGCGGCGGGTCTCGACATCGCTAAACCGGGCGAAATAACCTTTCTCGCGAACCCAAAATACACGCCTCAGATCCAGGAAACACGGGCCACCGCGATCTTCCTCAACGAGGGTGTGGAGTTAGGACGCACTGATATCGCCGTCCTTCGAGCGAAGGACGCGTACCTTGCCTATACTCGTGCGTTACGGTTGTTTCACCCTGTGGACAAGGTTGGTGCATCGATTCATCCGACGGCCGTTATCGATGCGTCTGCGACAATCTCGCCAAACTCTGAAATTGGCGCGAACGTCGTTATCGGAAAAGATTGCAGAATCTCAGACGGAGTAAAACTGTATCCGAACGTGACTATCTATGACGGTGTGTCGATCGGCCGAAATTCGACCCTTCATTCAGGAGTGTCGGTCCGCGAGAACTGCGAAATAGGCGAAGACTGCATCGTTCATAACAACACGACGATCGGCTGCGACGGGTTTGGCTATGCAAAAGATGAAAACAAGCGGTGGGTAAAGATCCCGCAAACCGGACGTGTCGTACTCGAGAATGATGTCGAGATCGGCGCAAATACGGCGATCGATTGTGCGTCGGTCGGCGAGACGCGGATCAAGCGAGGTGCGAAGATCGATAACCTTGTGCAGATCGGACACTCGTGCACGGTTGATGAAGACGCATTGATCTGTTCGCAGACCGGATTGGCGGGAAGCTCGGTCATCGGCAAACGAGTCATCTTGGCAGGCCAGGTCGGTATCGCCGGACATCTGAAAGTGGGCGACGATGCGGTACTGACCGCAAAGTCTGCGACCAGTCACGACGTTGAGCCCGGAAAGATCATCTCCGGCATTCCGGGTTTTGATAACAAGGACTGGCTTCGGGCGACTGCCGCATATCGCAAACTCGGTGAAATAGTTCAGCGGCTTCGCGGACTTGAGAAGAAGGTGAAAGAGCTAGAAGACCGCTGACACGATGAAGCGGGTTCTTTTCACCGTCGGGTGGCGCGAGAAACATCTGCTGCCCTACCACCCGGCACCTCCCTAAAGTTCACAGTTAAGACACGCTCCTCCTGCCACGGTCGAATCATACCGCCGCCCGTCATCCACAGCCGGCCCACTTCGCTGATCATGCGGGACACCAACCTTTATCGATCCAGTGCACGATCCACCGCGCCCGTCTGAAGCGTCGAAAAAGATTTCATATACGCGTCCATTTCCCGCACCCCTTCTTTGCGCCGAACGTTCCGCTCTGACCGATGCTTGTGGTGTGTTTACTCCCGTACCGTCAACGGATGTATTGCCGTCGCCGTTGCTGTTTGTCGGTTCGTCCTGAAGAATTCGCCGCACGATTATCGTCAACGGGTCGTTGTCCGGATCAGTCACGCCACGGATCGTGATCGGGACCATCCGGTGGTCGGGCGACCAGAGCTCGGCGATGCTCGGATACGCCAACGAACAAACCGGCCCCGAGTTATAGATGACGTCGAGTACCGTTATCGTGATCGTCTCAAAAGTTGCCAAGCCAGTCGGGTCGGTGACGGTAAACGTCAATGTATAAATACCGGCCTGTCCGTCCTCGGGTTCCCACGAAAATGCCCCAGTCATCGGATCGAGTAATGCTCCGTCCGGCAGCACACTCGAGCTGAACGTTAGCGGTTGCTCGCCATCGACATCGGATGCCGACAGTTCGAATGCGAGGGAGGCTCCCTCGGCGACAACCTGATCACCAATCATCGCGAGTACCGGCGGATCATCAACGGGATCGACATTGATCGTCACTGTCGCGATGTTGGAATCGGCGCCGCCATCGTTGGCGGCGAACGTAAAAGTATCCACGCCGTTGAAATTGGGATCGGGAATATACACCACCGTTCCGCCATTCAACGTGAAGTTCCCGTTCGCCGGCGGGCCGATCACTGTAAAGTTGAGCGATGAGCTATCGATGTCGAACGCTGAAAGGAGGATCTGAACTTGCGTGTCCTCATTCAGTGTCACTGCGACGTCGAACGAGATCGGGGGATCGTTGATCGGGATGACATTAACGTAGACGGTCGCGGAATCGGTTCCGCCATTGCCGTCGTTGATCGTGTAAGTAAAGTTGTCGGCGCCGAAAAAGTCTGGCGCCGGGGTGTAGCTGATGGTGCCATCGGCATTGATCGACGTTTGACCGTTTGATCCTTGAATAACGCCGCTGATGCTGATTAGGTCACCGTTCGAGTCAATATCATTCGCGAGTACATTGATCAGTACTGCCGTATCCTCATTTGTAACCGCCGTATCGTCCACCGCATCCGGAGCCACATTGAGATTCAGGCCCCACAACTCGCGACCGTGGACTCCATCGTTAGCGGTGAAGAGAACCTTTGAGCCGATCCCGACGATCGACTGTGGGGACGAGCCGGCGACGCCCGGCAAGATATCCGCCGCCTGCACCGTCCCTTCTGTTGTTCCATTGCTTCGCCAGAGTTCGTTACCCGCAGCTCCGCTCGCGGAGAAGAAAAGTATTCCGCCGACGTCGACGAGAAAGTCAGGCTGCGCGCTGCCGGCAGCAAGGATATCTTTAACTAATAATGTGCCGGCCTCCGTCCCGTCGCTCCGCCACAGCTCGGCCCCCCCGACACCGTCGTTTGCCCTGAAGTATACTTTCCCGCCGCTCACGGTCAGGTCTTGTGGATTCGAACTCGTCGGACCCGGAAAGATATCCTTGACGAGGAAAGTTCCGGCGTTCGTACCATCGCTCCGCCAAAGCTCCAGGCCGCGCGTATCCGGATTCGATGAAGGTGTGGTCGCTGCGAAGAGCAGTATGCCGTTGAAATCAACCATTGTGGAAAAGAACGGATCAACGCCTTGCGGAAGCGCGACGCTTGAGATCTCAAATGTTCCCGGCGTAGTTCCATCGCTCCGCCACAGCCTGTAACCGTTGCCACCGTTACCAAGGAAAAAGAGGATCCCGCCGACGGGTACAAAGCTATGCGGACTGACTACCGAACTACTCGTAAAGGGATAAATATCCTTGACCATGAACGTCCCCGGTGCGGTTCCATCGCTTCGCCACAATTCCCTACCGAACTGATTGCCGGCGACAAAGAAGCATTGATCGCCAACACCCAGAAGCTGAGTCGGATCCGAACTCGTGGTGCCAGCAGCGATGTCAGTGATCATGTAGGTGCCAGCCTCTGTCCCGTCACTTCGCCAGAGCTCGGCACCGTTCAAACTCGTGAACGCCGAGAAGAAGATAATTCCGCCAACGTCGGTAAATTCGTCGGGGCGGGATCCGAGAGGCTCAGTCCCGCCGGGGAAGACATCTTTTACCATATACGTTCCCGTCTCAGTTCCGTCGCTTCGCCACAGTTCGAGCCCGTGTGTTCCGTCATTTGCCCTAAAGAACAGAAGACCACCAGAGATGACAATCTTTTGTGGGCGGTCATGGGAACCGGTGGAACCAGGTCGAATGTCTTTGACTATGTAAGTACCGACTGCAGTTCCATCCGAACGCCAAAGTTCTCTACCACGGACTCCGTCGTCGGCGATAAAGTAGATCACGCCGTTCAACTCGACCGGCGCCTGAGGAGTCGGCAGATTCAATGGGGAGGTGAACGAACTACTCGCTCCTGGAAAGATGTCCTTGAGCATTTCCGGCACGACCGAGGACTCCGGCGGCATGATAGCAAAGGTCAAGTGCCCCGCAATTCCGAGAAGAAAGCTCGCGAGAATACAAACTCCCAATACCTTTTGAACCGGCGCCCATAGGCGTTTACATCCGTGCATCTGCTGTTCTCCTTCCATGTTTTCCCTGACCCCTTATTGTTGTTCTTGAAGTCGCCGCGACTCCCGCTGGCTGACCAAGGAACCCGAGTTCACAATTTTTGGCGTGGGGGCATTGTGTGAGCTAGGTCTTTTTGACTCTGCGTAGTCTTAAAATTAAGCTAAAAGAGTTATCAGAGTTGTTAGGTAGCTCCGTCGCCGATATTCATTTAGCTTGATCAACATAACCGGATAAAAAAAGTCGCCCTAGTAAATCTATGAATGAAAGTAATATGTCGGATTCGGGTTACGACATCACACCGATCTCGGACGAGACACGCGATCGCCTCGCACAGGACCTAAACGAAGAGGAGCGACGGATCCTTCTGAACCACGGAACCGAACCGGCATTTTGCGGGACACTGCTTGACAACAAACAGGATGGAACCTACGCCTGCCGTCTTTGCGGGCTACCGCTCTTTACGTCGAAACATAAGTTTGAATCCGGGACAGGATGGCCGTCGTTTCATTCGCCGTTCGACAAAGATCACATCACCGAGATCTCCGACAATAGTTACGGAATGCGCCGCGTCGAGATTCGATGCGCCCGCTGCGGCGGCCATCAGGGCCATGTCTTTCCTGACGGCCCGCCGCCGACCGGACAACGGTATTGTCTGAATTCGGCTTCCCTACTGTTCTTCGCCGACGGTGAAGAAATACCGCAGCACACTGATTAACAGACGCGCTCCGAGCGAATGTTAATCGTCATCCTTTCCGCGGGATCGGCACAAGCATGCCCACCTTCCGCCTGTATTCTTCATAGGTCTCGCCATGGGCCTTGACCAGATCGCGCTCTTCGAACTGGATCGCAACAACGATGTATGCGGTCGTAACGGCGGCGAACAGCAGGTGACCGACGGTCATCGTCGGCGTCGCCCAGAACGCGATTATGAATCCGAGCATGATGGGATGCCGGACGAATTTGTAAAAGGCTCGCGTCTTGAAATCTGCATCCCCGGGTTTGACGCCGCGGCTGTGCTCGTACACCTGCTTCAGACCGAACAGATCGAAGTGGTTGATCATGAACGTGCTCAACAGCACTATCAGCCACCCGGCGGCGAAAACCGCATAGACCACAAAACGTCCCGCTGTGTTCTGGACATTCCACACCGATCCGGTCATCGGCTGCCACTGCCAAAACACCAGAAGCAAAATGAGGCTGGCGAGCAGGACAAACACACTCCGCTCGATCACTTGCGGGATAATTCTCGTCCAGACACGTTTGAAACCCGGTCTCGCCATGACGCTGTGCTGAACGGCAAAAAGTGTAAGCAAGGCAAGGTTTATTACCAGCGACATCGATAGCGATCCTTCGGCTCCCGAATCGATCGACTTTGGCACAATGAAGTTGCCGACAAAACCGATCGCGTAGAGAAATGTACCGAAGAATACAAAATAGCTGACGACTCCAAAGATTAACGCAACGGCTTTACTCATAAAATTTTTCCCGTCGATTTAGGTCTTCACAGGTGGCTGTTTATTGTTCGACGGGCAGTATCATGTGCGTTCTTAGGGTTTCGTGCAATGGGTGTTTAGTCCCGATTTTGATATCCTGCACGCGATAAACTGGGACATTCGCCCCAGATGCTGTGTTCGCGATGAAAAAGACCATTCAACGGATCCGTTATGTTCGCTCGGCGGACGGTATTCGTCTGGCGTGGGCCGATGCCGGGAGCGGACCGGTGCTCGTCAAGGCCGCGAATTGGATGACGCATCTCGAGTTTGAGCTCGAGAGTCCGGTCTGGCGTCATTGGATACGTTTTTTCACCGATCATTTTCGTTATATTCGTCATGACGAACGCGGATGTGGAATGACGGACTGGGAGGTCGGCGATCTGTCGTTCGAACGTTGGGTCGAAGATCTGGAATCTGTCGTCCAAGCGGCCGCTCCGCAAAAGCCATTTGCCATGCTTGGAATTTCCCAAGGCGCCGCGGCCTGTATAGGTTACGCAGACGAAGCATCCGGAAGACGTTCCGCATCTAGTCCTCTATGGCGGTTACGCTCGCGGACCGTTTCGCCGCGGCGACGAAGATCGGGCGCTCATGTATCGTGCGATGATCGACCTTATCAGGCTCGGGTGGGGCAGTGACAACCCGACCTTTCGTCAGGTTTTTACTTCGCGGTTTATCCCCGGGGGAACGGACGAGCAGCTCGGCTGGTTCAACGATCTCTGTCGTAAAACTACGTCGCCCGAGATCGCGGCGCGTCTGCTCGAATCGCGTGCCTCGGTTGATGTGACGGACCTGCTCGCGAAGGTGAAGACACCGACACTTGTCCTGCATTCCCGAGGCGACGATGTCGTACCGATAACCGAAGGCCATATTTTGGCGGCCGGTATTCCGGACGCTCAGTTCGTCGAGCTCGATTCCAAGAATCACGTGCTGCTCGAGACCGAACCGGCATGGAAGCGCTTTTGCGATGAGGTAATCGAATTCACGGGCGTCGGGTTCGTTCCCGAGACCGGCGAAGATCCTGCATTTGCCGAACTTTCCAAGCGTGAGCGCGAAGTGCTCGGGTTGATCGCCGATGGACTTGGAAATGCCGAGATCGCCGAACGTCTCTTCATCAGTGAAAAAACCGTCCGGAATCATGTCTCGAATCTTTTCGATAAAATTGGCGTGTGGACGAGGGCACAGGCGATCGTCTTTGCTCGAGATCGGGGCTTCCGTCGAAAGGAGCATACGGACAAGGCATGACGAAACACATCGGAATCGTGAGTGTCAGTTACGAAGGGGCGGCTCTTAGGAGTTGATCGCCGAACTATCTCCGATCCTTAAAACTATCAAACAACTCGGTATGTCGACTCGTCAGAGGGATCATGCGACCACCGATAAAGACGTATTTTACGTTCGTCCGCGGTTCGAGAATATCGCCGTCGGTCACCACGATATTGGCCATCTTTCCGACGTCGATCGAGCCGAACTTGTCCGCGACACCCAGGATCTCCGCGGGGTAAAGGGTAACGGACTTCAGCGCGTCTTCCTTTGACAACCCGAAAGCTCCGGCGATCCCGGCCTGATAGGGCAGATCGCGAACTTCGGAACCACTATCCCCGGTTCCGATCGCGAACCTCACGCCGGCCTGCCGCAGTTTGGAGGGAGCTTCGAAAAGATAATCATATGCATCGTCTTCGCGAACCGGCAGGTTGTAGATATTTGTGTAAATGACTGCGATGTCGTTCTTCTTCAACTCGTCGGCGGCACGCCATGCCTCTTGTCCGCCGACGATCACGCCTTTGATTTTCATCTCGGCGACAAACTTAGCTACGGCGCGCACGTCACGCTCGCGTTCGACCGTGAAAAAGATCGGACGTTCAGCCCGAATGTAAGGCACCATCGCCTCGAGTCGCAGATCGACTGCCGGATCTGGCAACGATTTGTCTTTCGCGTATGCGTCTTTCGCCCTTCCGTAGTTTTCCGCGTTCTGAAATATCTTCTTCAACTCCTCGATCTGGGCGTCACGACGCTTAACTGCTTCGTTGAAGTCGATCGACTGCGGCCCCGTTCCCGGATTAAAACCGCCAAAGGTCGAGATGCGTGGAAAATTGATCACGAGTCCGGCGGTCGGCAGAACTGCCATGTCCGCCTGCGTCGATCCGTTAAGATCGATGACGGCGCTTTGACCGGAGATCAGACCTCCGGAAGGTGTCGTGTGGACAGTTGTGATGCCGTTGACGCGAGTCACGTTGACGTGGGAAGAATGCGGGTTTACGGCCAGCATCGCTTTTGCATTCGCGTTCATTGTCCCCGTTTCGGCGACATCCATTGTCGCGTTCGCTCCCTGGCCGATCTCGGCGAGGCCAAGCGACGTCTTTGCATCGATCATTCCCGGATAGACCGAGAGACCTCTGCCGTCGATCTTTTCAGCGTTAGCAGGGACGTTGACAGTGGCTCCGACAGCAGCGATCTTTCCGTTCTGGATGACAACGGTTCCATTCTCAATAACAGCACCCGAGACGGTCACAATACGAGCGTTGGTGATCGCAAAGGTACCCGCCCGCCCGGTCTTGTTCTGCTGCGAACCGTCGCTCTGAGCATTAGCATTCAGCAATAAGCAGTGAGCAATAAGCACGAACAAAGGAAGGACCGTGGTCGTTCGGAAGATCGCAAATCTAAAATCGCAAATCGAAAATCTCATCGGTTGTCTCCATCTCCATACTCGGCATCATCCCGGTCCTCGGTCCTTTTCTCCGCCGGAATACGCGGCTGCGTTCCACCGGAGCCTGGAGCTTTATTTACGTCCAGTTTCTCCAAAGCCTCTCGCTCCTTTGCGATCTCTTCACGTTTTTGAATATCCGTCGCACGATCGAAATAAACATCGCCCTCGACAAGCGTCATTTCAACCCGCGAGTAGACGCTGAACGGATGTGCGTTCCAGATCGCAATATCGGCGTCCTTTCCCTGCTCGATCGAGCCTGTCCGCTTGTCGATCCCGAGCTGCTTTGCCGGATTGAGCGTTATCATCTTCAACGCTTCTTCCTCAGGCACGCCGCCGTACTTCATCATCTTCGCTGCATCGAGATTCAGCCGGCGTATACGTTCATCCGAGTCGGAATTGATCGAGACGACCACGCCGTTCTTCCAGAGTATGTAAGCGTTGTAAGGAATTGAATCGTAGGCTTCGAGCTTGTAGCTCCAGCTGTCGGCAAATATCGAAACGCCGGTGCCGCGCTTTGCGATCTCGGGTGCGATCTTATACGCCTCGAGACCGTGTTGAAGCGTCGCCACGCGAAATCCGAACTCGTCCGCGAGCAGGAGAAGATTCAAATGCTCGTCAGCGCGATAGCCATGTGCGTGGACGAGTCGCTTGCCTTCGAGGATCTCGACGATCGGCTCAAGCTCGAGGTCTCGACGCGGCGGAACCATCGTCTTCTTCGCCCGATGGTCGTCCCACGATTTCTTATAATCACGTGCCCGCAAGAACGCATCGCGCATTACCTCGAGTGTGCCCATTCTAGTGCGCGGATAACGCGGTGTTTGACCTGGCTGGAAGGTCTGGCTCGAACGTTTCGGGTTTTCGCCCATCGCGAACTTGATACCGGGAGGTGCGTCCGGGATCAGGAAGTCTTCGATCGGTTTGCCGAACTTAAATTTCACGGTCGAATTCTGGCCGCCGATCGCGTTGGCCGATCCATGGAGCAGATTTGCCGCAGTCACGCCGCCTGCTAGCGCACGATAGACGGCGATATCGCTCGGGTCGAGGACATCTCGAATGCGTGTCATGGACGTCACCGACAGCGTGCCTTCGTTGATCGCATCCATCATCGCGTGCGAGTGTGCGTCGATGATCCCCGGCGTCACGAACTTGCCGGTCGCGTCGATAGTTATTGCCGAGCTGCTGGCCGAAAGGTTGCGCCCGATGCGCGCGATCTTGCCGTCGCGAATGAGAATGTCTGTATTTTCCAGCGTACCCCGCGCGGCGGTGAGGACCGTAGCGTTCTTGATGAGGACCTCGTTCCGCGTTTGAGCCACGAGAATCCCGGACGTAAAGATCAAAAGGAATAGGACCGATGTAAGAACTTTCATAAAGTAAGCACTTGATCGCGTAGCGATCACCAGAGTTTAGCCGTGGGCTTCAGCCCACGGTAGCGATGGGATCAAGTTCCGCGTCGCGTGAGCGACGCCCGAACCCCTTCGACCGTCACTGTCGTGACGGAGAGATTCTTTTTCCGTTTGCCGTGGGCGATGCCCACGGCTAAAACTCATGCGGCCGCTATGGCCAGTCACGGATTCCTGGTCCCCGAAAATGGAACGGTTCCCTGCGGTGAATCGATAGTTCCACTCACCTGATTTCCGGTGACAGTACCTTTAACAAATACCTCGATCTGCGCTCCGCCGAACTCAACGCTCGCTGCAAAGCTGAATCCTTCGGCAGTGACCTTGCCATCCTTGACAGGTGAAGTTCCAAGCTGAGTCTGCAGCGAACCGGTGACGACGGCGGCTTGCTGCGTGAGAGCGAGCGTGCCCGTGAGCTGCTGTCCCGGAATCTCGATGGTGATCGAATAATTTCCGCCGACCTGCGGCAATGCACTCGGCGGCGATCCCGGTGTTCGGGGTTTATCGGCGGGCGGCGCCTTCTGTTCGAACGGACGGCCATCGACAAACACATTCGATACGAGGCGATCTTTTCCGAACAAGTCACCTTTTACGACTGTCAGGTTCGCGATCTTTCCGGTTTCGATAGAGCCGAGCCGATCGCTCACGCCAAGTATTTCAGCCGATCCAAGCGTCATCGAGCGAACCGCGGCATCCCGTGCCAGACCATTCTCAACCGACTTTCCGGCATTCGTAAAAAAATCCGCGAGCGTCGTCGTCCCGCCCGATTGAAATCCAAACTTCACACCCGCCTGCTGCAGTCTCGCTGCGCCTTTCGGCGTCTCAGCTCGAAAGCGAAGCATATCCATCGTGTCCGGATCGGCATCAGCCGATGCCGCAGCGGTCCGCTTCGGAAAGTTAAGCGACAGCAGAACCGGAACGTCCTGAGTTTTCAGACGGTCACTGACTTTCCATGCCTCTTGTCCACCCGCAATGATCGCCTTGAGATTGAACTCTTTCGCAAAATCCAGGGCACGAATTATCTCGTTCTCGCGATTCGCATTGAAGACGATGGGCATCTGTTTGTCGAGGATCGGAAAGAGCGCTTCTAACGACTGATCCGCATCCGGCCGCTTCATGCCTCGAGGATTTGCGGCGTACATCTTCTGGAGCCCTTGTAATCGCTGTGCGTCGAGAAACATTTGTCGGAGAGCAGAAAACGTTCCAAGCAAAGATCCAGGATATTGCCCGCTGATCGTCGCAAAGGAAACATGCTCGGCGAAGGGTGCCTTAACGATCATTCCCGAGACGGTATCGCCGGCAAGATTGATGATCGCCGACTGGCCATTGAAGATTCCGGTCCGGCCGACAGTGACAACGGTTGTGAATCCCGCGTTTCGATTCGTTTCAAACTGGGCATCGCCGCCACGAAGATCTTCCGCCGCACCAAGCTCGGGACGAAGTCCGGCTGGATAGTTCGAATTTGACGGAGTCGCTGCTTGCTGTGCGGCGGCGGCGGCTGCACCGCCACCGGCCGGCGCGGGTGTCGGCGAGCGCGGCGTCTGCATTCCGACACTTGTCAGCGCATCGACGAATCCCGGATATACCGTCAAACCCGCTCCGTCAAAAACCTGAGCATCCGCCGGAGCTTTCACGTCCGCACCGACTGCCTCGATGAGACCATCGCGGACGACAACCGTCCCATTTTCGATAGTCGGTCCCGAGACGGTAACGATCCGTGCATTCGTGATCGCGTAGGACTGTGCATTTATCGACGCGGCGAGGAGACCCGTCGCCGCAAAAGCGAAGAAAGCGAACTTAAATTTCATAAAAGTAAATGCGGAGTGAAAACCTTGAATTTGGTTTACCGAAGAGGATAATTGAAAAGTTTCGGAAAGGAAAGGAACCACTAGTCCGTTGTCCCAAGTCCCAGTCAGTCCCAAGTCCGAAAGACAAAGGACAAAGGACAAGAAGACTAAGGACAAGGGACTTGGGACTTGGGACTTGGGACTTGGGACTGGGACTTGGGACTTGGGACTTGGGACTTGGGACTAAGGACAGTAAGGTTTGCTAAACTTGTCCCATGGCTGCAGTCGTGTTGTTCGACGGGGTATGCAACTTTTGCGACGCGTCCGTAAATTTTATTATCGAACGTGACCGCGAAGGATATTTCAAATTCGCTGCGCTGCAGTCCGATCGCGGAAAGGCATTGGCTCGAGAACATGGACTGGAATCGGAGATCGATGATCCGTCGGCGGAGAATGTTCGGCCGATCGACTCGGTGATCCTGATCGAAGACGGGAAGGCATATGCACATTCGACGGCTGCTCTCCGGATAGCCCGTCACCTCGGCCCGACCGTGGTCCTGGATCTACGCGTTCATCGTCGTGCCGGCTCCAATCCGCGATTTTTTCTATCGCCTGTTTGCGAAATACAGGTATCGCCTATTCGGACGGAAAGAGCAGTGCATGCTGCCGACGCCCGAGGTAAAGGCAAGGTTTTTATAGTATGAAAGCAATTTGGAAAGGACAGACGTTGGCCGAGAGCAACGACACGGTTGTCATCGAAGGGAATCATTATTTTCCGAAGGATTCGATCAAAACCGAATTCTTTCAGCCGAGTGAAACACACACCGTCTGCGGTTGGAAGGGTACGGCCAGTTATTACGATATCGTTGTGAATGGCGACACCAACGCGGACGCCGCGTGGTATTACCCGGAAGCGAAACCCGACGCTAAAGAGATCGAAGGTTACGTAGCATTTTGGAAAGGCGTGGAAGTGACGGAATGATTTCTTTGCGTCTTTGCGACTTTGCGGGAACCGTTTTCCCGCAAAGTCGCAAAGACGCAAAGTTTAGAACATGAGCTTCTCACTCGAAACACTCGAATATTCAAAGCTGCTTGAGCTCGTCTCGCGCAATGCGCAGACGCCGATGGGCGAATTGCGGTTTGCCGATCTGCGCCCGATGACGAATCGTCAGCAGCTCGAGCGCAGTCTTGCCGCTATCGCGGAGACGGTCGTGTTGAACGAGGAGAAGCAGGTCAGGTGGTCGTTCAGCGGTCTGCAGGATCCGTCAGATGCGGTCGCGATCCTAAAGATCAAAAATGCCACGCTCGAGCCTACGCTGCTTTTGGAGATCGCACGTGTCTGTAATCAGGCATTGTTCGCTCGCTCGTCGATCCAGCCGGAGAAGGACTCAGCCCCAGTTTTGTGGCAGATCGTTGGAGCTGATCCCGCCGAGTCTTCTTGCCGCACTCGGTCAGATCAACAAGAAACTTTTGCCGGGTGGTGAGATCGACGATTCGGCGTCACCGGAACTAGGGCGGATTCGTCGCGAGATCTCCAGTCAGCGACAGAAGCTGACGAAGTCGCTCGAGGCTGTAATTCGGAGTTCCGGCGCGGCGATCCAGGACGAGATCGTTACGGTCAGGAATGATCGCTTTGTCATTCCCGTAAAGGCGGACTTTCGCGGAAAGGTGAGCGGCGTTGCACACGGATTCTCATCGAGCGGACAGACGGTCTTCGTCGAGCCGCTTGAAGCTATCGAAGCGAACAATGAGCTTCAGAATCTCAAGGGCAAAGAGGAACGCGAGATCGCGCGAATTCTTTTCGAGTTGACTGAAGGGCTTCGCGAGCAACTCCCGGCCGTCGAAGCGGCGGTCGAAGCCGTGGCCGAACTCGATTTCGTAAAGGCCAAGGTCGAGTTCGCAAGAAAGTTCAGCAGCCGTGGTTCCTGAGATCTCGGATGACGAAACGCTTGAGCTCGTCGATGCACGTCATCCGCTACTCGAAGAAAATCTACGGCAAGCAGTCAGTACCGCCTGCGGTAGCGGGCAACTTCTTGTCAGAACCGCGAGCGGTAGCGACCGGGTCACCCGTTAGCCACGCGGATTCGCGGTCACCGAAGAAGGAACAGAAACCACGAAATCACACGAAACAACACGAAAAGAGAGCGAAAAACAAAATCCGCAATCCGCAATCCGCAATCCGCAATCTCAAGACATCGTGCCCTCGAGTTTCACTCTGACACGCGACAAGTCCGTGATGATCATCTCGGGTGCGAATGCGGGCGGAAAGACGGTCGTTTTGAAGACCGCCGGACTTCTCAGCCTGATGGCGATCTCGGGTCTGCCGGTTCCGGCAGCATCGGCCCGAATTCCCTTCTACGCATCCGTCCTCGCGGACATCGGCGATCACCAATCGCTCGCCGCAAATCTCTCGACGTTCTCGTCGCACATGTCGAACATCGCCGACATGATGCGCAAATGCCAAGCGCCCGCACTCGTACTACTCGACGAAGCGGGTACGGGTACCGATCCCGAAGAAGGTTCCGCACTCGGCGTAGCGATCGTCGATCACTTTCGTCGTGCATGCCGAGCTCAAGTGATCGCATCTACTCACTATCGCGGACTAAAGATCTATGCCGCGAATGACGAGAACGTCATCAACGCATCGGTCGAGTTCGACGAGAAAACTCTGCAGCCGACTTACAAGCTTTTGCTGGGATTAGCCGGTGCATCGTCGGGTATTCAGATCGCGAGCCGCTTCGGGATCTTGCCGGAGGTTATCAGCGAAGCTCGTCAAAATCTGGACGTTTCGGCCCAGGACGCAGAGGCGTATTTGCTAAAGCTACAAACTGAAACGATGCAAGCTGAAGATCTGCGTATCGCGCTCGAAGAAGAACGCGAGGCCGTCGCGATGAAGTACGCGAATCTCGACATCGACGCGGGGAAGAAAGAAAGGCGCGACAGAAAGAGTTCGAAAGAACGCTTGCCGAAACGGTCGATGCGTTCGAGCGTCAGTCGGCAGCGTTCATGAAGACGATCGAGGACAAGGCCCTCAAGAATAAGCTCGACAAGGAACGATCCGCACGAAAAGCAGAATTGAATAGGGCGGTGGTGTCGAAACTCGGTGACGCTCGATTTAGTCGCGACGCGGGGACGCGAGGACACGGAGACGCGGGGAACGCAAGGGACATCTTGTCAGTACCACCTGCCGTAGCGGGTGGGTCTAGTACGGGTGAGGGGCTGCAAGTTGGATCTCAAGTCATAACCACTTTTGGCAATGTCGGAACCATCGAAAAACTCGACAAAGAAACAGCCGAGGTCCTCGTCGGCGGAATGCGTCTGCGTGAGAAAGTTGCAGATCTCAGACTCGCAGATAAACAGCCAGAAACCCGACCGGGCTCCGGGGCAGAAACCCGACCGGTAGGGAGGGTGTCTTCTACGGGCATAAGCAAGCCCATCGATTCCCCCGACGCCCCCGCCGAACTCAACCTGATCGGCAAGACGACCGCCGAAGCAGAATACGATCTCGACCGCTTCATCGACGACGCGTACATCGCATCCCTTCCGAGCGTCAGGATCATCCACGGCTACGGCACCGGTGCGTTAAAGAATTATGTGCATCATTTTTTGAAAAATCACGAGCTCGTCGAGAAGTTCGGATTCGCACCCGACAACCAGGGCGGCAACGGCGCGACAATCGCGGAGATGAAAATGTAGGACGGACTGTTAGTCCGTCCACCGCGGAGCACCCCGAGATCGATTCCGTGGACTGTCAAACATATTAGCGATTCCGCGGCCACGTAATGCTCTAAAGAGGATTCATTTCGCGTCCCGTAAGGGACGGCTGATAATAGCCCAGCGATTTATCGCTGGGTGGATTGGATAAATAGGACAAAGTCCCGTAGGGACGACTGATTCGCCTTGTTCCCTTGCGTTACACTTCTATGAAGACCGTAGCCGTAATCTTTCTCTTCGGATTTTTTTCTCTAGTGTTGGGCCAGAGCACACCCGACTTAAAGCTGATAGGTGAGTTCGATCCTCGAGTCGGCTGCGAAACGCTTGAGCGAAGTCTCGACGACCTCTTTGCGGAAGCGTATCCGTCGGGAATGGACGCCATTGTGGTGATTCATGCAGGGACCAATGTTATCGATACGGTCAAGGTCTACAGAAAGGCAAGTAATTACGTTGGGTTTCGTGGGTTCCCAGCCGAACGCTACAGAGTTCTTGTGACCAAGGTAGCGGGGGACATCAGGGTTAAACTTTTTGTCGGAAAGAACGGCGAACATCCAACGAGTGCCTCGAATTATGTGGATATGACGCTGCCGCCACGGTCAAGAATTTTGTTCGGTGACGATACAATCGAGCTTGTTAAAATCGACGGTAAAGATACCTACATCGGTACGGGCAATCCTTCCTGTTGGGACGCACTTGGGTTCTGGCTGGTCTGGGAATTTTTGGACGCCAACGAAGCCTTCGACGCCGAATTCCAAATCAAAGCGAGATCGCCGAGAGTGTACCGGCACGTGAAAGGGCTCCTTAGAAAGGATGTTCAAGAAAGTCGCAAGGCGGTCGGACGGGTGAGATTTGTCTACGGCGGCAGAGACAAGGATCTTGAAGGTGGAGGAGCCAAGCTAGCGTCGGTTGCGATTTTCTTTGTGAAGAAGGATTGAAGTTCAAGATTTCGCTTGATCGTTGGATAACGGCTTGAAAATTAGTAGCACTCTTCGGGAAACAGCAATGAAATTTTCTAAATTTTTCTTCCTCGTGACGATGCTTCTGTTAAGCGGCTCTTACGTTAGCGGCCAAATAGCTAGCGAACCCGTGTTAATTGACGAATATTCCTTGACACCGTGCGGCGATTTTCTTGGGCGTCTTGACTACTTTCTCTCCGAACTCCGATACCATCCGAATTCGCGAGGTCTAATTGTACTAGGCGATACTTCGGACAGCCGTGTGTGGACCGCTGAATTACAATCGATGATCGAAGCTCACATTCTTTTTCGAGGTTTCGACGCGAAGAGAATCGAGATCTTTCGGCGAGACGCTCCCGAACAGGTCCGACAGTTCTGGCGAATACCGGATGGGGCTGATAGTCCTCAGATCGAAAGACGGGTAGACGGGTTCGATCTCTCCGGAACATCCTCAAAGCCTTTCGTCCTCGCCGTAGAAACTACAATCGGCACGCAGGCCTGCCCCGATATTGATCGCGACAAGCTGTTTGCAAGCTTTCTCCGAGGTAATCAGACCGCACGAGGAAACGTCGTAGTTCGAGACACCCAACGAAGTCGCGGGTTGAGAACAGTAGCGAAGATTCGAAGACGTCTCGTATCGAAGTACCGAGTTCCGAGAAATCGCCTTCGCTTTTTCGTCGAGCGGCGTCTCCGCCCTGCAGACCACAACGAGGCTATCGTAGAATATTGGTATCTTCCTTAACCCGTGCTCTACGAACAATACTTCATCGATGACCTCAAGGACCGTGCCGATCTGGTGCGGATAATCGAGCCGTATGCGGCACTGAAGAAGAAGGGTGCGAACTGGATGGGATGCTGTCCGTTTCATTCGGAGAAGACGCCTTCGTTTTCGGTGTCGCCGTCTAAGGGTTTCTACAAATGCTTCGGCTGCGGAAAGGGCGGTAATGCTTTTACGTTTCTGATGGAGATGGAAGGATTGAACTTTCCCGAGGCCATCCAGCGCGTCGCGGAGATGAGCGGGGTGCCGTTGCCCGAACCGGTCGACGATCAACAGTTTCAGAAGAGCAAGAAGAAACGCGAAGAGAAAGAAAAAGCTATCGCGATCAGGTCATCGAGCTTAACGCGATCGCTCTCGAGTTCTGGGAAGCCGAACTACAAGGCAAAAGTAAAAAGGCAAAAGACGCACGGGAGTATCTACTGAAGCCGAGGCATCTCGGAAGAAATTCAAAAGCAGTTCCGCATCGGCTTCTCACCCGATTCATGGAATGCGCTTCTCGATCACCTCAAAGAAAAAGGCGTCGATGAGAAACTCATCGAACAGAGCGGTCTCGTCTCCGTCAACGAAGAAAAGGACCGTGTCTTCGACCGGTTTCGCGGGCGGATAATGTTCCCTGTTCTCGACGTCGACGGACACCCGATCGCATTCGGTGCGCGTGCGATGGGCGACGATCAGCCGAAATATCTCAACTCACCGGAAACGCCGGCCTATGTAAAGGGTCAGCATCTCTACGGCCTGTTCCAGTCCAAGGATGAGATCCGCAAAAAGAAGTTTGCGATCCTTGTCGAAGGCTATCTCGATCTGATCGCGCTCTGTTCAACACGGGATCACGAATGTCGCCGCGAGCCTTGGGACGGCCTTCACACCTGAGCAGTCAAAACTGCTCGGACGTTTCTGCAAAAAGGTCGTCATCAATTACGACGGCGATGTCGCCGGCGTTGGAGGCGGCGCGGCGTGCGGTCGAGACCCTGTTGCCGAACGATTTCGAGATCAAGGTACTGGTTCTTCCGGACGGAAAGGACCCCGATGATTTTGTTCGGCAGAACGGCTCCGAAAAATATAATGAGGCCCGGGGCCGTGCGATCCCGTATCTCGAACTTTGTCCTCGATACGTCGATGCAGGGCCGAAGCCTCACAAACGCGAAACAGAAGGCCGAAGCCATCGAAGACGTTTTGCCCGTTCTCGCCGACATCAAGAACGCGATCCAGAAACGCGAAAGCTTTGATCAGGCGATGAATTTCTTTCGGGTTGAAAGCACTGGTCTAAAGCGCGATCTGTGGAATGCGGTCAAGCAAGGCAGCAAGGTCGACGCAGAGTCTCTTAGAAAACAGGTCAAGCGTGCGACGGGAGCGAAGATCACAGTTGCCGAGCAGCAACTGCTCGAGTTGCTTGTTTACGACTCGGAGCTTCAGGACAGGGTGCTTCCACTGCTTGAAGAAACCGATTACGAGGCCATCGCGACCGCTCCGGTCTTCCGGGCGCTGCTTGAGCTAAATACCAGCGGAGGCGAAGTTTCGCTCGAGAAACTGACTGAGCTGACCGGGGATGACGAGGTCCTTCACGACTTTCTGCCTGTATTGATGATGGCTCAGGCTAGACGCGAAACGGGTGAAGCGATCGACGATGTCCTTCATCAGGCCGAAAACTGCCTTTTCACGCTCAGGTCGATGGCGATTTCCAACCGTATTCTGGAAGTAAGCCATGAACTAATCGCCGCCGAACAGACCGGAGACACCAGCCGTATCACGGAATTAGTCGCCGAACACCTCGATCTGTCGAAAATGAAGCAGCACCTGCTTAATAAAATAACTGAAACCTGATATCATTGACGTTTTTGATATGTACCCCGTTTCGCACTATAAAGCGGACCGGTCGAAATTAATAACTATTTTTACGAACAACGGCTTACACCGCTATTTAATCCAACACGTTTACTAAATATGGCCGATTACGACGAAAAAGAAGACTTAATGGATCGCCTGCTGGCCCTGGGCAAGCGCAAGAAATTTCTGAGCCTCGATGAGCTCCACAGGGAAATACCTGAAAACATGATGTCCGCGGACGATCTGGAAGATGTTCTGGACCGTCTGGAGGGTGCAAATATCTCGGTTGCCGAGAACGACGCACAGCTTCTGGAGCGGGCGTCGACCATGGCGCTCGACGAAGACGAAGAAGAAGCTGAGGAAGAAGATCTGGACCTCGATCTTTCGGCTGGTGCTCTCGACAAGTCGAATGATCCGGTACGCTTGTACCTTCGCGAGATGGGTATCGTCCCGCTTTTGACCCGCGAAGGCGAGGTGACGATCGCAAAACGCATCGAGCGCGGACAGTTAAAGACTCGAAAAGCGATCTCTCGATCACCGATCGCCGTCGAACGGCTTATCAAACTTGGCGACGATCTTGCTCAAGGGCAGGGCGACGATCCGCGAGACTGTGGCTTTTTCCGAGCAGGCTGAGATCTCGCTTGAAGAGGACAAGGCCGAAGAGTATATGCGATGGACGCTCGAAGGCATCGGGAACATCCATCAGACATACAATGCGGCCCTGAAATCTTTAGCGGCGTTTCGAAAAGAGCAGGTGCTTGCAAAGAACAAGAAGAAACCGAGAAAGGTTCTGAAGCTCAAGCGTCAGACTGCTCGGTTGCGTCTGGAGATCGCGCAGGAGATCAAGAACCTTAATCTGACCGAGCACTCAATGCAGGTGCTGATCGCGTCGATCCGAAAAGTTGTCGAGGACATTCGGAAGATCGAAAAGACGATCAAGCCTCTGCAGAACAAGCTCGATAAAAAGCCTGGCCAGCCGCAGAAACGCGAGCTGCAGGCAAAGCTGCGTGAAGCTAAAGGCGCGTTAAAGGAAATTGAGGAAGGGTTTCATCTCCCGGCCGTCGACATCAAGCGTTCGTATCAGAACATCAGCGTCGGCGAATATGAAACGAACCAGGCGAAACGCGAGCTGGTCGAAGCTAACCTACGGCTGGTCGTTTCAATTGCGAAGAAATACACGAACCGTGGTCTGCAGTTTCTGGATCTGATCCAGGAAGGCAACATCGGTTTGATGAAGGCCGTCGACAAATTCGAATGGCGTCGCGGATACAAGTTCTCGACCTACGCGACGTGGTGGATCCGACAGGCGATCACGCGTGCGATCGCCGACCAGGCCCGCACGATCCGCATCCCGGTTCACATGATCGAGACGATCAACAAGCTTATCCGCACGTCGCGTCTGCTGGTGCAGGAACTCGGCCGCGAGCCGACGAGCGAAGAGATCGCGAAGCGGATGGACATTCCGGTTTCGAAAGTGCGAAAGGTTTTGAAGATCGCACAGGAACCGATCTCGCTCGAGACGCCGATCGGTGAAGAGGAAGATTCGCATCTCGGTGATTTTATCGAGGACAAGTCGATATTGAATCCGGCCGAGTCGGTGACGTTCTCGAATCTGCGGGAGATCACGGACGAGGTTCTCGCGACGCTTACCCCGCGTGAAGAGAAGGTGATCAAGATGCGATTCGGGCTCGGCAATACGGGCTCAGAGCACACACTCGAAGAGGTCGGCCAGCATTTTGCGGTCACACGCGAACGCATCCGGCAGATCGAGGCGAAAGCATTGCGCAAGCTGCGACACCCGTCGCGATCGCGAAGGCTGAAAGCATTTCTCGAAGGAAAACAGTAGGAATACTTTGCGATTTTCGAATTGCGATTTGCGATTGCGGCCTGCGATCGCAAATCGCATTTTTTTGTGCCGAGTCCCGGTTTGAGAAGCTTCTATCGACTTTTCCTTCCGACTTCTTGTAGCCAATCCGTTCTCGTGTAGAATGCTCTTGCGCGATTCCAGGTCCGGCTTCCCGCTCCGAGCTTAAATGAAGCAGACATACGCGAAACTCGGATTCCTGATCCTCTCACCGGTAATCCTTCATTTGGCCGTCGCCACCATAGCCGGTAAGAGTTTGCCGATCCGGATCTATACGTCCGCCGACGGACTTGGGAGCAGCTTCGTGAACTATCTCGCGAGCGATTCGCGTGGCTTCATGTGGTTTTGCACACGCGACGGACTTTCTCGATTCGACGGCTTCCAATTTGTCACGTACCGAATAGGCGAAACGGATGCTCCACCCGGGATCGAGAGTATTTTCGAGTCCAGCGACGGCGCGTACTGGATCACTACCACCGCCGGAACTTATCGGTTCGATCCAAATCGGATCTCTGCGCAGAACCCGACAACTCCGACAATTTACGCGGAGCGTGTTTTTGTCGACCGGGGTGCGGTATTTGAGGCCGGCGGCACGCTCTGGCTCGCCGCCGACGGTCTTTTTCGTATCGAGTATCGGGACGACAAAGCGGTAGCGGTAGCTGTCGATCTGGGCGTACCGCTCGCACCCGGAGTCGGCTTGAACGTCGGTGCGGTCCATGAGTGGCCGGACGGATCGCTTTTTGTAAACACATCCGCCGGACTAGTTCGTATGCTTCCGAGCGGACAGAGGGTCTTCTACCCCGATGCGGAGTTGCGATCTTCACCCACAAGTTCTGTCCGGATGTTGGCCGACAAGCGAGGTTTGATCTGGCTCACACGTTCGAACAAGGTGTACGTTTTCAAACCCGAGGCGATCGAATCGCTTTCTCAGACCGATCAACTGATCACTCGCGCGATCGTCCCGACAACAATAGTCGACGCGATGCCGGGCGTGGCTCCGCCCGTGCCGTCGGCTGCGGGCGAAGTGTTCGAATACCGAAATCCGACGCTGATCGGTAACCGGTTCGCGAAGGAGATCGCTCAGACGTCGGATGGAACCGTGTGGATCGCAGGAGAGGATGTGCTGCTTGAATTTTCCGCCGGTGGTCTTAAGGTCCATACGAACGCCGACGGTCTGCCGAGCGTAATGGGCGACATTGCCGAGGACCGTGCCGGAAACCTTTGGATCGCCGGTCAGAGCGGCCTTGCCCGGCTCAATCGGAACGGAATGGTCGGGTTCGGAAAAGAGGACGGAACGGGTTCGGACCGGATTCTCGCCGTGTTCCCCGGACCGAAAGGCGTGATGCATATCTCTACGACCGATTCGAATGTCGCCGCGTTTGACGGGACGCGTTTTAAGAATGTACGCCCCGGCATTTCCGGAAACACCGAGCATCTCTGGACGTCGAGGATCGCGATGGGCGATTCGCGAGGCGACTGGTGGATCCTGACGAGTAACAAACTATATCGATTTTCCGGAGATGGGAATATCGAATCGCTCGCCGGACGCAAGCCGTCCGGGATCTTTGGACGGGCGGAGGGCCTTACCTCGGACGGGATCTTTCAGATCTTTGAGGACTCGCGCGGCGACGTGTGGGTTTCGACGCGAGGTACCGATCCGGCTCTGAATGGCATGTCGCGATTGCGTGCCGGCGATACAAGGTTCCAACCCTTTTCAGAACGAGATGGACTTCCATCACGCAAATCGGCCGCTTCCTTTGCCGAGGATCGCGATGGCAATGTCTGGATCGCACTCTTTGAAGGGGGCGTCCTTCGCTACGATGGCGAAATTTTTCACGAACTCAAGTACGATCCAAACCTGCTGCCGGCCACGTCGGTGATCACCGATATTCATTTCGATCTGCACGGCCGGCTCTGGATCACATCGGCATCCGCCGGAGCGATTCAGGTAAACAACCCCGGTTCCGGAAACCCGAACTTCATCCGCCACACAAACACGACCGGCCTTTCAAGCAACAACGTCCGGACCGTCACAGAGGACCGGTTCGGACGAATTTATTTCGGCACGGCTCGCGGAGTAGATCGGCTTTCGCCCGACACGGGACGCGTGCGACAGTTTTCCGTCGCCGACGGACTTCCCGCAGACTTTGTTTCCGACTCGAACCGCGACTCAGAAGGCAATGTCTGGTTTGCCACGAATGGCGGTGTCGCAAGGCTCGTTCCGGTTCCGGACGAGCAGGCCAATCTTCCCAGCATCTGGCTCGGTGCAATGCGTATCGCCGGCGATCAGCACCCGACGCCCGAACTTGGCACAGCCGAGATCCATATAGGCGAGCTCGAGGACTGGCAAAGTAATTTGCAGATCGAATTCTTCGGAATCGACTTTCGTCCCGGCGAAGCGCTTCGATACCAGTACAAGCTGGACGGCTTGGATTCCGATTGGAGCCCGCCCGACACGGACCGTTCGGTTACCTTTGCGAACATTCGTCCCGGCACTTACCGGTTCCTGGTCCGGGGTGTTGACTCGGCCGGCACGGTCAGCGAAAAACCCGCGGTAGTTAATTTCACGATCCTTCCGCCGTTCTGGCAGCGTTGGTGGTTCCTCGCGATCGTTGCTTTCGCAGTCGCGGCCGCCGTCATGCTTCTGTTCCGCTACCGGATCGCGAACCTTCGCCGCGTAAACCTGGCACTCTCGGAAGCGAAGCTCGCCGAAGAGAATCTTCGAAAGGCCCGTGAGGAGCGGCTCGCCGAAGTCGAGAGCGTGCGGGCGAGGATCGCCACCGATCTGCATGATGACATCGGCGGAAGCCTCACGCAGATCGCGATCCTAAGCGAGGTCGCGCAGGCAAAGGCCGGTGCTGGGAACGGTGCGGTCGCGGAGCCGCTGAGCCGGATCACAGACGTTTCGAACGAGCTTGTCGATACGATGAGCGATATCGTTTGGGCGATCAATCCCGCAAAGGACCACCTCAGTGACCTTACTCAGCGGATGCGCCGCGTCGCCGCCGACCTGCTTTCGCCAAAGGGGATCACCGTCCATTTTCGATCTCGCGAAGAAGACCGGGCGGTGACAATAAAAACGAATGCCCGACGTGAGGTCTTTCTGATCTTCAAGGAATCGGTCAATAACATTGCTAAGCACTCGGGAGCGAAGAACGTTCGCATCGATCTCGAGATAAATCGCGATCAGCTTTTGCTGAAGATCCTGGACGATGGGAAAGGGTTCGTCTGCGGACCGCCGTCGTTCGAAGACACATTCTCATCGGAAGGGCCGTCGGGAAACGGGATCCGTAATATGCGTAAGCGTGCGGCCGAGATGGGCGGACGATTCGATATCGATTCAGGACCGGGCCGCGGAACTACTACATTGCTCGAGCTGCCGCTTGAGATCGGACGCGTCACCGAAGCGTAGCGTCCCCCACCCAAACGGGTGGCGAACGCCCGGCTGCGATCCTGTACCTTAGTGGTGGTCGAGGAAAACATGGAAGGCAACGCACAAGTCATCAGGACCGTCGTCGTCGAGGACATGCGCGATATCCGCGAAGGTTTGACGACGCTGATCAATTTTACAGAAGGCTTCAATTGCACGGGCAGCTATCGCTCGATGGAAGAGGCGATCCCGCGAGTGTCGGGAAATGTCCCTGATGTTTTGCTCAGCGATATCGGGCTTCCCGGTATGAACGGCATCGAAGGCATCAAGATCCTGAAGGAAAAGTTCCCGGAGATGACGGTGCTGATGCTCACCATATACGACGACGACGAGCGCATCTTCGACGCGCTTTGCGCCGGTGCAAGCGGCTATCTCCTCAAGCGGACACCGCCCGCTCAGCTCATGGACAACATCCGCGAAGCCGTTTCCGGCGGAGCACCGATGTCGCCGGAGGTCGCGTCGCGAGTGATCAAACTTTTCCGCGAAATTCGGCCGCCCGAAAGGGTCGACTACGATCTCACGCCGCACGAAACCCGCCTGCTCAAGCTGCTGGTCGAAGGCCACAACTACACCACCGCCGCCGAAGAACTGGGCGTGAGCTACAACACTATCAAGTTCCATATGCGGCACATCTACGAAAAGCTTCAGGTGCATTCGAAATCCGAAGCGGTCGCCAAAGCACTCCAAAATCGGCTTGTCTGAGCAGACGTCGAGCTGCGAAACATTACTACACAAACAGGTGGTCTTTTTTCCTATGCGAAAGTCAACCGCCACGTACACCTATCAGTAACCATCTACGTTCTGAAACCGCTATTTTAAGTATCGCCGCGAGTCGCTTTAATACGATCGCCATCCACACGGGTGGCGATTCTGGTTTTCAGCGCCGACATCACCCGCAGCAGGATCACCGCTATCAGCTTTTGCCAGGGAATTCGAAATATTCAGTTGCTACCCGCACGGGTGGAGATTCGCCGCTCCGATTCGGGCTTAATACGTTTCGACGAGCATGCGGCTCGAAATTTCTTTTGGAGGTTTACATACAGATCATGAACACGAACTTTGAGACATTCCGCGGCTCGTCGGACAACACACCGATACGAGCCTTCAGTTTTGCTTTTCTAACCCTTGTGCTTGTTATTGCCAGCGTTGTACCAAGCGCCTTTGCTGCAGACGGCGATCTCGATACGAGCTTCGGCGTCGGCGGAGCGACTTTGACGAACATGCAGGACGACATCGATTTTGGTCGGGCGGTAGCTATTCAGTCGGATGGCAAGATCGTTGTCGCCGGCGATTCGACCAGCATCCCGGAGATAGAAGAAAGGGTTTCGATCGCCCGATATCTCCCGGACGGAACGCTCGACCCGACATTCGGAATCGGTGGTGTGCTCGTCGCTGACGAGATCGCGATCATACGCGACATGGTGATCCAGCCGGACGGAAAGATAGTCGTCGTCGGTCGGACGACTGAGCCCGGTCTTAACTACGATATTATCGCCCTTCGCTACAACCCGGACGGCTCGCTCGATCCGACATTCGGCAACGCGGGTGAGGTCAGGACCGACTTTTACGGGGAGGGTGATACTGGTATGGCCGTGACGCTGCAGCCGGACGGAAAGATCGTCGTTGTAGGACAAACAGACGGGCCGGCAATCGGCACGGACTTCGCAGTCGTGCGATATCTTTCGGACGGAAATCTCGACGCCACGTTTGGCGTGGGCGGCAGGGTTCATACGAATATCACTGGCCTGGGCGAGATCGCACACGACGTTGCGATCCAAGGGGAAGGCAAGTTGGTTGTCGTCGGTCGAGCGGGGTTAGGCTTTGGCGTCGCGCGTTATGAGACGAACGGAGACCTCGATCTAACATTCGGCACGGGCGGTACAATCGTTACCGATTTTGGCGGGAGCCCTGATGAGGCTTTTGCTGTCGCGATCCTGGCCGACGGAAGAATTGTGGCCGGAGGGCGCGCAACCGATCTCAACAACTACGGTGACTTCGGTCTTGCATGCTACACCACAAACGGCGATCTGGATCCCGGGTTCGGTGCCGGTGGGAAAGTTACTACGAGCTTCACCAATAACGAACGGATCAGCGATCTTGTCGTTCAGCCCGATGGCAAGATCGTCGCTGTCGGACTTACGGGTTTCGTGAACCCTCAAACGAATGGCCTCGATATCGCGCTCGCCCGCTACAATCCGGACGGCAGCCTGGATCCGGTCTTCGGTATTGGTGGAAAGGTGGTGACCGACCTCGGTGCTACGGAGGGAGCGGACTCGATCGCTCTGCAGACGGACTGCAAGATCGTCGTGGGCGGATGGGCCAATGCGATCAATTCTTCCGATTCGACGTTTATGGTCGCTCGATTTGATGCAGGCGGGTGCAACGCGTCGCCGTGCCCCAAACCGCAGGGTTACTGGAAGAACAATCCGTCTGCGTGGCCGGTTGATTCGCTCGTGCTTGGAAGCAAGACGTATTCGAAGGCCGAGCTGCTCGCGCTTCTGAGTAGTTCGACGAAAACGGACGCCAGCATCATCGTGGCCCGACAATTTATCGCGGCGAAACTGAATGTTGAGAATGGCGCGGCGGCGGCGCCTATCGCGTCCTCGATAACCGATGCCGACGCATCGCTGGCAGCGTTCGCCGGGAAATTACCCTTCAAGGTGAAATCATCATCGGCGGCCGGACAAACCATGACGATGCTCGGAGGCGTTTTTGACGGCTACAACAACGGTGCGATGACGCCCGCCTGCAATCCTTGATGCCCGCGGAGTATGCAAGCAGAAGCCATCCGCAATGCGGTCGAGGCACAACAAGTCTCGTCCGCGTTCTTTATCGGCTCACAACGGACCGGTGCGGGTAATGTTTTTCTGTTTCGAAGGCATTACAGTTCGGTACGCGCTGAGACACTCCGAACACTCGTTATTGCCGCATGGATCATTCCCTCGAAGTAAAACAATAGTGCGATTTGGGATTTTGGGATTTGGGATTTCGGATGTGGGATTTGCGGTTCACGATTGCTTTTTACAATTGTGAATCGCAAACTTATTTTAAATGCCGATCTTGATACAGCTTTATACACTTCTAATCCTGTCGCTCGTCGTCGCCTCGATCTCGTGGACCGTCACGCAAGAAGCTATCTTCGAAGAATGGCGTGAGGCCGCAAAACGGCGGAGCGAAGACTCATCAAACATTCTCGTTCGCAAGTTCTTTTATGTCTGGACGTGTGAGTATTGTTTCTCACACTGGGTAACGATCGCGGTACTGCTCGTGAGCGACTTCAGGCTTCTTATCGACGATTGGCGCGGGTATGCCGTGGCGTTCTTTGTCTTACCGTGGATCGCGAATCAATGGATAAGTCTCTACCGTCGTTTGCGGGTCGATATCAAGAAGGAAAATCTAATCGCGAAGAAAGTCGAGAAAGAGACCGAGAGCCTGGAAGATTAGGATCAGCGGCATGTTGGTAGCGTTTTATTCGAAACAAGATTAAGCTCCGTAGAAGCGGAATGTTGGCAGCAGTTACGTTCGTCCCCGCGTCCGGCTCCGGAGGAGCGGAATGTTGGTAGAACGATTTCACGTATAAGCATCGAGCTCCGTAGGAGCGGCACTGACGACCGTGCCGCTCCTACGGAGCTCGACCGATGTTTTATGCTTTCGCTACCAACATTTCGCTCCTACGGAGCTGGGACACGTGCACTACAATGCAACATTCGCTACGGAGACGACGTGCACTACCACGAATCATTTCGCCCTACCGAGCTGGAACGACGCTGACTGCAACACAACCTCGCTATCGGGCAAGATTCGCAAGACGTGTCGCTTCCGTTACCGCCTCATCGATGTTCCTTACTTTTCCATCGAGCTGCATCTCGTAAACCGAATCAAGAATTTGTTTGAAGGCGGGTGACGGTTTCATTCCCATCTCGATGAGATGTCGTCCCATCAAGATCGGGTCCGGAGCCTTTTTTTCGATCTGCAGCTCGCGCACCTTTTCGATAAACCATTCCTGAGCCTCGGAACCGAAGTGTTTTTCGGGAGGTAGCCAGTCGGGATTGCGGCCGAGACTATCGGCCTTCGCGACGCGATAGAGCAGATCGGCTTCGACCTTTCGCGCCAGACGGCGAAACGCTCCGTCGCCGACCGGAGACTTTGCCTTGTAATATTCGCCGGGTTTCAGATGGTAGCGAACGAGTTGCACGATCTGATCTCGGACGTCGAATCCGTTCAGCGTAAAAATTCCCAGACGATCTAAAAACGAAAGTGTCGGTTCGACGCCGGCTTCGTCGTGACCGCGCGAACGAGTCCGCCCATCGACGAACTCCGTGGTCGGCGGTTTTCCAAAATCATGCGCCAGGGCTCCGAGCATAACGGCGACCTTCCGTTCGTACGGAAGGTCGTCGATCAGCTTTCTCGCCTCGTCGACAACCATCAGCGTATGCACATCCACGTCGCCTTCCGGATGCCATTCGGGTTCCTGCGGTACGCCGACGAGAGATCTCAGTTCGGGAAAGATCTGATCCACGACACCTAGATCGTAGAGCCAGCGCAGTCCGATCGACGGACGTTGGGCCTTCAGGAAGAGTTTCTCAAGCTCGCCCCAGATGCGCTCTTTTGGAAGATCCGTTACATCGATCGTCTTGCAGATCTCGACAGTCTCAGGTGCGATATCGAATTCGAGCCGGGCCGCGAACTGTGCCGCACGAAGCACGCGCAAAGAATCTTCCGCGAATGTCTCGGACGACACATGTCTCAGGATCTTTCGCTCGATATCTTCCCTGCCCTTGAAAGGGTCAACGATCTCGTCCGTAAGTGGATCCTTGAGAATTGCGTTGACCGTAAAGTCGCGGCGGGAACAAGCCTCTTCGAACGACATATCCGGGTCGCCTTCGACGACAAAACCCTTATGACCGCGGCCCGTCTTCCGGTCACGCCGCGGCATCGACACATCGATGTCGTGACCGACCTTGTAAACAGTGAAGGCCTCGCCGACCGCATTCACCTCACCGAACGGTTCGAGTATCTGTTTCAGTTTCTCAGGCTCGACCCCGTAGACCTCAACATCCCATTCGGTCGGTTCCCTGCCCATCAGCTCGTCGCGCACGCATCCGCCTACCAGCATTGCACGCCCACCGGCTGCGCCGACAGACCGAGCAAGCTCGTTTATGCGTTTATTGCTAACTTTGACGTTCGGATCTCCACTCATATTCGCCACATACAATTTACATTCGAGGGCGGATCTTAACAAAAGTGCGGGTTGTCATTTAATGGCCACGATACCCCCGGTGTAAGATAATCTAAAACAACCGAACAAGGGGAATCATGACTGCGAAAACAGGGCAATTTACACTCATTCAACAAAACGACACCCACGCTCATTTGACACTGCACTGGGAGCATTTCTGGCACAACGGCAAGCCTGAATACCGCCAGGCCGGAGGTTATGCTCGGGCGGCTACGATCGTTCATCAAATTAAAAATGAGACGAACGGGAAATGTCTCCTAGTTGACTGCGGGGACACCATTCATGGGACCGGTCCCGCAATGTGGACGAACGGCGCCGCTATCGTTCCTGCTCTAAACGCGATGGGCGTCGATCTGATGACGCCTGGTAACTGGGAATTTGGCTTTGGGCCTGAAGTCCTGCGTGATCGCGTGGCCGAAATGAAATTTCCGGTCATTGCCTGCAATGTAGAGCGGGCGACAACAGGTGAGCACGAGTTTCCACCGAGCGAGGTGCGCGAAATAGGCGGCGTGCGGGTTGGCTTCATCGGCATTACGTCCCCGATCGTTACGCAGACGATGCCAAAAAAGTTTGGCGAAGGCCTGCGTTTTTCTTCAGGTGCAGATACTCTACCCCGCTGCATCGGCAAGCTGCGGCGCGACGAGCAGGTCGAATTGATCGTGGTGGTCTCGCATCTGGGCTTCCCGCAAGAGGTCAAACTGGCCAAGGAGGTCGAAGGGATCGACATAATTCTGAGCGGTCATACGCACAATCGTTTGGCTGAACCTGTTCGGGTGGGCAAGACGTTGCTTTTCCAGTCCGGCTTTGATGGCTCGTTCATCGGACGTCTGGATGTTGAAGTGGCGAACGGACAAGTTTCTGATTTTCGGCACCGGCTGATTGAAGTCGCCGAGTCTGTCGCTCCTGACGCCGAAACGGAGCGGGTCATCGAGGCGCAACTTGCCCCGTTTCAAGACCGCCTGAATGAAGTTGTCGGACAGACCCGAACGGCCCTCAACCGGATGACCGTCCTCGAGGCGACGATGGACAATCTCATCACCGACAGCTACCTCGAATTGACGGGAGCAGATGTGGCATTTTCGCACGGCTGGCGGTACGGAGCGCCGATTCTGCCCGGTGATGTGAAGGTAGGTGATCTGTGGCAGATGATCCCGACCAACCCGGAAGTCTTTGTGATCGAGATGACGGGAGCGGAAATCCGCCAGAAGCTGGAGATGAGCCTGGAAAGTGTTTATGCACCGAATGCGTTCAATCAAAAAGGAGGTTATGTGATCCGCGTTTCGGGCCTGAATGCCATAGTGCGGCTGAACAATCCAAAAGGGACTCGTGTCGAGCATCTCGATATTGCAGGCGAGCCTTTCAAGGCCGATCGTCGCTACCAGGTAGCAGCGGCAGGCGAGCAGGATATTCCGATGGGTGACAATAGGAAGGGTACGCGAACCACCGCTATCGAAGCACTTCGCGAATACTTTCGGCGATGTTCTCCGGTTGAAGCCGAGCTCACTCATACCAAGTTTGTGGCTGTTTGAAACCTTTAATTTGAGTAGAATCGAAGACGCATGCCCTCAGCGGTACCCCCCGCAGCTTGTGCCGGCCCAAGGTGGTAATGGATTCTCGGGTAGAATTGCAAGCTCAATGATGGTGCCCAAGGCATAGCGAAGGGGCTCTGCGCCCGGATGGTGTTCTTTTATGTCTGGATCATGAATCGGCGTCGCTCCCGGTTTTCGAGGAATCCGATCCCCTGACCCTCAACGCGGTACTTCTCCAAGGTGTACAAAAATACCCGGAGCTGCACGAGTTAGCACCTCTCAGTGCCGCTGGCGTGCAAAAGTGTGAACTCTGCCTGGGTGGAGGGATGATAGATCTGGGCGAAAATGCTATCGGATGTATAAGGTGTCAAAGCTTAGGATGTCACGTGGTCTTTCGACCGATCGCCGAATGGATCGAGAGGATCGACCGCGGAGACAAACTCAAGCTTCGTGCGGCGCATCGCGAGCTTACCGCCGGCCGACTGGCCGGAATGTACATTGTAAGAGATGAAGACGACTATTGGACTCTTGGTTGAAGGATAGATTGCCTCTAATCTAAAGAAACAAATAAAACCGAATCCGGATGAAGCTCAGCCACACGATTATTTATCTTATTGGAATTCCTGCCGTCGAGAAGCACACGACCGCCAAGGAAATCGGACGGCTGACGGGTGCAAAAGTCGTGGACAATCAACTCATCAATCTGCCCGTTTTCACCGTCGTCGGCTATGACGGAACGGATGCTTTCCCGTTTCCGAAAGGCGCAGGTGAATATATCGAAAACATTCATCGAGCGGTTTTAGCGGTTTATTCGCGATTTTTGCCCGCCCGAAGACAGCTTTGTTTTTACAAATGTCTTGGACGCAAACACCCCTTCGGACCTCGCGTGGTATCGCCGGATCGAGCGTGTGGCGAAACGGAGGAAAGCCGAATTCTTTCCCGTCTGGTTGACGTGTGAGACTGAAAAGATCTATGAGCGCAAGAATACGCCGGAACGCAAAAGCTCGATTGAAAGAAACCGATTTAGCTTCTATTCAATGGTGGGCTGAAGAATTTGAAGTTCTCAGAGTGCCGGACCCGAACGCGCTGACGTTGGATACAACAAACTCTGGGCCGAAACAACAGCGCGACGTATTGTGGATCATGTGCAGAAAACTATTTACGGTAAAGATCTCTGAGCCATTGAAACATGCCCAGCAATTCAATCGACGTGACGATGAAACGGCAATTTTGTTTGGGCGTTGTTTGGTGAACTGAAACCTGCGCGAATTCGGTTGCTCCCCACGTCAGGTGCAACCGGTTGTTGTCAAACATTGGCGCTGGCCAAAGAGCTCGGCACGCTTATTCACGCCTATTGCATCCTTTAGAACGACGATGAGTGTCTTGTGGAAATAACGTTACGTCCATTGGTCACAGTATTTGTACTGACGGCGATTGCCACCACAGTGGCGATCCTTTTTCGGCCCGCGAGCGAACGACTTTCCCTGGCTCTCGTACTCGATTTAGTTCCTTTCGTCGGTGTTGCCGTTACGACGGTCATTGCAACGGTTCGCCTCAGACGCATACCGCTCCCGGTAATTCGCTTGCTTATTTCCGTCTACGGTTATTTCGCCGGTGCACTCGTTGGCACACTTGGCGTGGCTCACTTAGTTGCAGTCGTTATAGGGGCAATTGATCGAGGGCGTCAGCATTCGTTTGTCTATGGCTTCCATTTTTACTCTGTAGTCCTACTCGGCGTGCTCCTCATTGCGGCGGGTCTCATGGCAGTCATTGAAGCCGGGCGGCATAGCTCACGGGAAGCGTGGAGCATGGCGTGCCTCGATGTTAGTCTGGACAGCAATCCTGACGATAAATCTGCCGCTCGTACCGCTTCAGGGCTTCGCTGTCCTTTTTTCGGTTCTTGCTGCTCTCAAATTGTTACTTGTTGTTAGCATGCGGCAACATTTTGACGTAAGTTCGACGTCGGACACGTGAGCGCCGCGATAGCGAGGTCGCGACCCGTTCCGCCAGTAATACTGCCTGACAACGGCATGTGGCGGCGGTCTCGCCGCCAGGTCTCTAAAACTCGAGCCCGCTTCCCTGCAGTCGGGAGTCAGCCGTTTTAAATATGAAGCCAACAGAGACGGGGAATTTATACAGTGAGATCTCCGCCTGGTGGAGCGACCAAGAGGAGCGGTCAACGGCGGGCGTTGCTTTTCTTCGCAAAGCTTTAGGATTTTCGGCCGGCAAAGTCAACGCCCTTGATGTCGGTTGCGGAAGCGGCGGAAGGCTATTCGCGCTGTTGCTGGACGCAGGTTTCCAAGTGTCAGGAATCGATGTTTCCGGAGCATTGCTCGATCATGCAAGAAAGCGTCATCCCGATTCGAATTTCATTCTTGTGGACATCTGCGAATGGGAGCCCCAGAAACGCTATGATTTCATACTAGCCTGGGACAGTATCTTTCATGCTCCTTATTCTGAACAACGCCGAGTCGTCGCAAAGCTCTGTAATGCACTTGCAAAAGACGGCGTAATTCTTTTTACTGCCGGTGGAGTGGACGGAGAGATAACCGGCCAGATGCAGGGTCGGGATTTCTATTACAGTTCCCTGGCCGAAGAAGAATACTTGAACATTATGAAAGAGAACGGATGCAAGTGCATTCTCATGGAGCGGGACCAGCACCCGGAAGAGCATGTCGTCTTTATCGGGGCAAAAGAATGAGCGCGCGGTCGGAGAGCAGCCTTAGCTTATCTTCGCGTTCACGATGGCCATGATCTCGGTCTCGAGTGCCGCGGCCTTTTTTTCGATCTCGGCTCCGCGTGCGAGAACATCGTCCGCAAACACACGGTCCTTGAGTCCCGCCGCGTTTATCTTCACATTCAGGAACGCGCCCATCACCGCTGAGCGAGCGCAGAGCGCACCTACGCCTGCGTCGGAGACTGAGTTCGGATTTCCGTCTGCGGCCATCGCTTTTATAATTTCAAAAGCGTCAAAACTTCGCTGCATTGTGCGGAGTGGAATCTCGGTCGCATACTTCGTCGCTTCCTGGATCGCGGCGGACCTTTCGGCTTTTTCTTCTTCGGTCGTCTTCGGAAGGCCGAACGAATCCATGACTCTGTTGAATGCATTTGTATCCTCGTCAACGAGGAACAGGAGATCGTCCTTGATCTGTTGCCCCTTCACCGCCCAGTCGGAAAATTCCTGCCACCGGTCGTCCCAACCTGCCTTGTGCGATGACAGATTAGCGACCATTGTGGCGAGCGCCGCTCCCAACGCACCCATGTACGCCGAGATCGAACCGCCGCCGGGCGCCGGTGATTCGGATGCGGTCTCGTCAGCAAAATCGCGGCAGGTCATGTCGATAAGTCTGGTCATGCTTTCCTCTTTCTCAAGAACGTATTCGATTATCTTCTCCGCCGGATCGAAGGGTTTCAGATCGTCGAGGCCCATCGACTTGATCGCGATCTTAATGATCTCGGCCTCGGTAACGCCAAGCGAACGGCTCTGTTTTTGCAGATAGTATCTGCCCGCGTCGATGATCGCTTTTTTTGGAACGAGACCGACGATCTCGAGCCCCGTGACACGGATACCTCGTTTCTGCGCCTTCTCGCTCACCTCGTCAAAGGCGATGTGGAGCGGTGTCTTCGACAGATTGGTGATGTTCATCGAAACCTGTGCGATGCCGTATTCATCGATGAACCAACCGATCGCTTTTGTACCCGGCAATGTTCCCGGAAGCATTACCGGCTCACCGAACTCGTCCGTGACCACCTTACCGGTGATTGTATGGCCTTCGCGTTTTGGCCTTCCCTTTTCGCGTACATCGAATGCGATCGCATTCGCCCGCCGCGTCGATGTTGTGTTGAGATTAAAATTCACCGCGATCAGAAAGTCTCTCGCACCGACGGCAGTCGCTCCGGAACGTGCGACGCTGTCGTTGAATTCAGTCGGGCCGTAAGTCAGGTTTCCATTCTTTGGATCCGATCCTGTCCTTGACGCATTCGTATTCGCCTTCGCGGCAATTGGCGAGGTTGCGGCGTTTCTCTTCCGATGCTGCGTTCTCATAAAGATAGATCGGAATGCCGAGCTCGTCACCGATGCGACTTCCAAGTTGCCGTGCGTACTCAGCAACCTCTTCCATCGTCACGCCCGAGATCGGAACCAGCGGACAGACATCGGTCGCCCCAAAACGCGGATGGTCGCCCTTGTGCCGTCGCATGTCGATCAATTCCTGCGCTTTCTTGACGGCCCTGAAATGCTGCCTCGATAACTTCGTCCGGCGTTCCGACGAACGTCACGACAGTGCGATTCGTCGTCGCACCGGGATCGACATCGAGCAGTTTCACGCCATCGATCTTTTCGATCTCGTCGGTGATCTGTTTGATGATCGACATGTCGCGCCCCTCGCTAAAGTTCGGGACGCACTCAATGAGCTTTTTCATACGATCTTAATTTTACACACTCGTCGACGCCCATCTGGTAAGCGATGGAGCATATTGTGAAAAAGGATGTAGTCGCGAGTGTGTAAGCTACATACACCCGTTCGGTTTTGTAGCTCATGTGCCCTAACGTATCAAGCCGCGCACTTGGTGCAGAAGTCTGGCTTTGGAGTGTTCATATGGGAGATTATTTTCCGTTGATAGTACGCCGGTTCCGTTATATTATCAACGGCAACCGGTGTTAATAAGTAGTTCGGTGCCTGGCGTGAACGGTGATGAAATGCAAAAGGTGAACGGGTTTGTAGTTTCTTAACATGAAGTGCTTCAATCATCACGATCGAGATGCTGTAGGAGTCTGCCGAGCGTGCTCAAAGGGGTTATGTCCAGAGTGCGCAACGGATCTTGACATAGCCATCGCATGCCGAAGCAAACACGAGGACCAAGCTCGAAGATTATCGATGGTTCAAGTGCGAGCTAGTCGCGTAGGTTCAATTCTTCCTTTCTTCCTGATAGGTGTAGGACTGTTATTCGTCTGTTGGGGAGTATTGACTCAACCGATTTCCGTTTTCACAACGCTTGTCGGGGCCGCGTTTCTTCTGCTAGGGATAGTCTTTTTGGTGTCGCGACGTAACTTCATCGAGAATGTTGAAGGCCCCGTGAAAGCGCCGCACCGAACAAATCGTTGGACGCGAGCGGCGGGAGCGCGTTTTGTAAATCGGTCGGTGCGGCGGCAGGTACTTTGATTCGCGCCGCTGCGTCATCTCAATTGTTAGGCCGCCATATGGAAAACATCGCAGATCAAGTCACGCTCCGAGAGATCACGGCCGAGACGGTGCGTACGGTGATCAAGCTCGCGGTCACCGAGTATCAGAACAGGTTTGTGGCGACGAACGCTGTATCGTTGGCTCAAGCTTTGTTTGCGCCGGAGGCCTGGTACCGGGCGATCTACCTTGGCGAAGAGCCAGTCGGCTTTGTGATGCTTGAGGATGAATCCCAACTCGACCCAATGCCGGAAAGCCCGAACGTGGCTGTCTGGCGCTTAATGGTCGATGCGAAGCACCAGCGGCAAGGGCGTCGGGCGTGCGGCGATGCTACTGGTCATCGAGCACGTTCGTCGCAAGGGACTCTTTAAGAAGCTGGCAATCTCATACGTCCCGGAGGAGGGTGGCCCCGAGCCGCTGTATCTCTCATTAGGTTTCAGACCGACAGGTGAAATGGAGGGACGTGAAGTCGTTATGGAATTGCCGTTAGAGGCGAGTGCTGCCTAACCCGTCGGTCAAGCGGACGCCCCACGGCAGGCCGGTTGGCTCCAACGTCTCTCAACCATGGACACAGTGCAAATCGTGTAATCCAGATGTGGCGTATTGGCAACCCAAAACTCCGAGCCAGTAACGTTCGGATTAGATCCGCAGTTCCGGGCAAGGGCGACAGCTACGACACTTGTTACCGACGGCGTAAACACTGACGCGATTAGAACGTGGTGAATTGGGACGACGAAGTTACGTTCAAGTTTCAATTTCGGCTCTACCGATTTGCATTCTAAACTTCCGAAAATTTGAACAGGAGTAGAAAAAAATATGAAATCAATCGCGTTACTTTTAGGTCTCGTTTTTTGTCTGACACTTACGGCCTGCAGCGGACCGGTTAAAGAGCTCGATGACTATATCAGCCTACAAGACGCAATAATTCTGGAAATGGGCAAAAAGATCGAAGCGAACCCAACGCAGGCCGGTGTTGATGAAGCGCGGAAAGTATACGAGTCGAAGAAAGAAGAGTTCAAGGCTAAATGCGCAGCCGTGCGCGGCAAGAAGCTCAGCGGCGACCAAACTCAAAAGATGTTGGACAGTGCCGTAAATCGCGGCGAAATGCTCGACCTTATTCGATCGAAAATCAAAGATATTGACGCAATGCTTGAGTTCACGAAATTAATAAATGATTTCAACGGAACATGCAAATAAGCGCCGGACGCTGTGCGATCAACCTCTTTCGTCTAACTCAGTCAGCGCTTGGCGGCGGTTTCGCCCCGCGTCACCTAAAATGTTTGGGGTCCAGGCTCACGGTTTGAAGAGGGAGATTGGAGATGGTCGACGAAGAGTGGAGAGAGTTGGTCTGGCGGCAGCTTGGTGGCTCGATCGACATGCTTGAAAACGCCATCCTTGCGTGCCCCGACGAAGCTTGGCAGGCGGGCGAACCGCCACGGGCGCTTTGGTACGTGACCTACCACACGCTCTTCTTCCTGGATCTCTACACGTTTGGGACGCTCGATGGGTTTGCTCCCCCTTCGCCCTTCACGCTCGACGAACTGGACCCGGCCGGCGTCTTCCCCGAGCGGGTCTACAGCCGTGCCGAACTGGGCGAGTATCTCCATGCATGTCGCGATAAGTGCCGGTCGGCGATCGCGGCGGTGACACCGGAAGCGGCCGCGAAGCAGTGTGAATTCGGCTGGATCCAGGAAAGCTACGCCGAGTTGGTGCTGCGCAGCATTCGGCACGTGCAGCACCACACGGCGCAGCTTAACTGGGTGCTTCGGGAAAAGACGGGTGCGGCACCGCGGTGGGTGGGCAAGACGAAAATGCCTCTGCCGCTGACGCCCTCGTCAGGAGTGGAGTGCTCTAACGGCACAGTTTGAATTTTTAAAAAGACCGAACGGTTACGCGGTCATCTTCCATGGCTTGCACGTTATGTAAGACAAAAGTCTCTTTGACGGGCGGCCTAACAAGTTATTGGACGCGAGGCGGCATAAGCTACCTTCTTATCACGTTGCTTGTTTTCGCACCGGGTCAACGCCTCCGTTGGGCGTCACTTACTGGATCGTGGAGGTAAACCAATGCCGATTTACCAATCTACCTTCGAAATCAACTCTACGGCCGAGCGCGTGTGGGATGTGCTTGCAAACCTTAACGAATATGCCAATTGGAATCCTCAGATCCCATTCGCGAGGGGTTCTGTCGAGGTTGGCTGCAAGATCAGTCTGAGATTGAAGCTGCCGGGGAGACCTGCGATGGACCTCTCCGCCATCATTGAGGATGCAAGGCCGGGTTCGTTGCTTACCTGGCGCGGTCATGTTGTGGCGCCATGGTTCTTCGAAGGCTATCGCAGATTTGTGATTTCACCTCTCGGAGAAAAACGGGTGAGTGTCACGCATGTCGAAGATGTTCATGGGGTGTTTGCTCCGGTATTCGACCTACTCATGGGCAAACCCTGTCGAACTAGCCAGGCTGCGCTGAATGACGCTCTGCGGGCGCGTGCGGAAAGCGGATCGTAATTCCGGAAAGGTTGACGCAGTGACGCCTGCCGATGTTGCTCCTCAGCATAGAGACACGCTTGCGGCGAGGCTGAAGTGCCAGTGACCTCGTCTAACAACGGGATGCACTCGACCGCGAATAGCGTAGCTTTCATCGGTCAGTTTGCAACCTTGTACAGTCAAATGCGCGGCGGGTGATGCCGAGGGATAGCCCGCTTCTCGTATTGAAAATAATTTGGCGAATGAGCCAAGGGAGTTGTCTATGACGATGCATGACTCTTCACGGCGGCAATTCATCTCCCGAGCGGGAGCGTCGATTAGCGCTCGCGGTTACGCAGCCCAGGCTGGTCGCCGCACAGCCTCCGCCTTCCACCAAGACGCGACTCATCCTGCTCGGCACGGGCGGCGGCCCTCGCCCTAGAAAGAGCAGATTCCCATCGTCGCAGGTGGTCATCGCCGACAATGTTGCCTACGTTGTTGATTGCGGCGACGGCGTGGCGAGCCAACTCGCACTCGCCGAAGTGCCGCTGCGCACGCTCCGCCACGTCTTCATCACTCATCACCATTCCGACCACACCGCTGATTACGGCAATCTTCTTCTCCTGGCATGGACGGCCGGATTGGGGACGCGCGTTGACACCTGGGGGCCGCCGCCCCTCCGCCGGATGACGCGAAAGTTTTTTGAGATGAACGCATATGATATCAACACGCGCATCTCTGACGAGGGGAGGATACCGCTCGCTCCCCTCGTGCATGCACACGAAATGAACAATGGCGGAACGGTAATGCAGGACGAGAATGTCACAGTCACTTGCGCGGTCGTCGATCATCCCCCTGTGAAGCCCGCCTTTGCTTATCGCTTTGATTCTCGGGACCGGTCTATTGTTATCTCTGGTGATACCAGACGTTCTGATGCGCTGATCCGGCTCGCTAAGGGCGGCAGATGTGCTGGTGCACGAGGCGCTTTATGTCCCCGCGGTAGAACGGTTGACGGCAAGAGTGCCGAGTGCTGCGACCTTACGGCGATCCATCCTCAGCCATCACACATCGGTCGAGGACGTTGGGCGTGTAGCGGAGGCAGCAGGCGTGAAAACCTTGGTGCTCTCGCATCTGGTGCCGCCCGACGACCTTTCCATCACAGATCAGATGTGGATTGACGGTGCTCGCAGCACCTTCAAGGGAGAGATCATTGTCGGCAGGGACTTGCTGGAGATCTAACGGTGGAAATTGATGTCACTTCCCTCGCCTCCAGAGGATTGGGCGAACAACGGCATGCAGCGGACGCTCCTCATCCCGCGTGCCTCTCATCACCAAAGTTTTGTGTCGCCGATGATGCCGGGCGTTTAGTGTCTAGTCCACAGAAAGCTGAGAACGTTTCGTGAATGGATATCGGATTTGCTTTATGAGGATCTCCGCCTTCGCACCCGTCTCGCTGTCTGACGCAACTATCGCAGTCCGGCCCAACATCGGCTCATGCAGGTATCGCGAGCTAACCATGCTCTGCAGCAAACGGCGGTAGTTCGTCGCGGTTGCGAATCGGCACGTCTCGTGGCACCATCACCGAGGATGGGTCGTTGAGCCCTTAGTCGTACTAAAATGTTTGGCACAGGAGGTTTTATGAAGCTTCGCTTGATTCTGTTGTTGCTGGTTCCCACCCTACTTCCCTTGCCCGCCTCCAAGGCGCACTTTTCGAACAAACCTTCGGTGCTAGTTATCCAGCATGCGACCTTGATCGACGGTGTATCACCGCGGCCAATTCATGATGCGACCGTTACCGTGATAGAAGGCAAGATAGCGAGTGTCGCGACCGGTTCGGTCGAGATTCCTGCGGGGGCGACCGTCATTGATCTGAAAGGGCGTTGGCTTTTACCCGGCCTCATTGATGCACACGCGCATATTCGTGAACTTAGCTCTGCCCGCATTGCGCTCGCCTCCGGCGTGACGACGCTCAGGTGCCTCGGCGTGGAGCGGTTCACGGATGTCGGCATCCGCGAGCTTAACCACGAGGGGGTCGCTGATCTGCCGGATGTTGTGGCCGCCGGATATGCAATAACCACAAAACCGAACGAAATGTTTTTCCTCGACTTTCCCAAATTGAATGATCTCATGCCGTCAGTCAAAGGTACTGACGCCGTGCGTCGCATGGTTCGAGCCATGGCCGGGCGCGGCGTAAACGTCATCAAGATTATGGCCACCGAGCGGAGCGGTCTACCACAAACTGACCCGCTAAAACGGATGTTTACCGACGAAGAACTCGCCGCCGCGGCTGACGAGGCGAAAAAGGCGGGGCTAGCTGTGGCCGCGGACGCACATGGCGATGAAGGGGCCGCCGCCGCCGTACGTGCAGGAGTCCGCTCGATCGAACACGGGACTTATCTCAGCGACCGCACTCTTACCGAGATGAAAGAGCGTGGAACCTATCTCGTGCCGACTCTCAGTTTCACGACCGGCTACGCCGCGGCGGGCGGCCCTGAGAGTAGCCCTGTCGTCATGGCTCGTGCGCGTGCGATGGCACCCCGCCTCCGTGAAATGACAGTTCGGGCGCGAAAACTTGGTGTGAAGATTGTGGCCGGGAGTGATGCTCGGTACGACGATGAGCGACGTTTGCAGGATGAGATGGTCGATCTAGTGAGCACTGGAATGGCACCGATGGAAGCCATCCAAGCAGCGACTTCTGTTGCCGCCGAGTGTCTGATGATCAGCGGGCGGGTTGGCTCTGTGAAACCGGGATTAGAGGCCGACCTCATGGCTGTTGACTCCGATCCGCTGAATGACGTTAACGGGTTGCGGGATGTGATCTTGGTAATCAATAACGGTAGGGTGGTATTGAATCGCTTTAGTTTCTGACGTTCGTGACGTTATGCTACCGGAAAGGTGCCTGACAAGGGCATGCACCCGACCCGAATTAGCATGGGTCTCACGCGGAAGATTGAAAGCTTGCTTGCAGTTGTGGGCGGAGGGGTGATGCCGGACGTTAGCGCGAGTTGAAATTTTGCTTCTCTAGGAAACCATAAGGAGGTAACGAAGAATGCGAACGCTGATTTTCATCGCTGCTATTCTTTTACTGGCTCCGGTCGCGCCGGGGCAAATGAGTAGTGTCCCGAATCCAGAAGCCGAGACGAAGGAAGCGTTGCGAAAGTTATTCGCCGAATTAAATGAGGCGATTTCCAAACGAGACCGTAGACGCGCTCGAACGTGTTTACGCGGACGAATTCCGTTTCGTGCACACGACCGGGAACGTGGCCGATAAGGTCACACAGATTAACGGGATCATGTCCAACGAACCGGTCTCCTCCGCCCCCATCTCGACCCCTTCGTTCGACCAGCTTCTCGTGTACGGCGATGTGGCGATCCTCCGCACGTTGGAGAGGGGGGTCGCGGGGACTAACATCTATGCACGGAAAGGCGGGCGCTGGCAGATCGTACAGGTGCAGGGGACGCGGCTGCCGCCGGAGCGCAAACCCGTCCAGCTTGACTCTAAAGCTCTCGACGCCTTCGTGGGGAGATATGAGTTCAGCCCCGGTGCAGTGACGACGGTCACAAGGGAGGGCAACTCCCTGATGTGGAAAGGCGGGAACAGGCCGAAGTTGACGTTGGTGCCCCTGTCCAACACCAGGTTCTACGCGAAAGAAAATGACGCGGAGATGACCTTCTCCATGGGAGACAAAGGGCAGGTGACCGACGTCGTTTTACGGCTGGGTAGTTGTCATGACTCTAAAGCTAAGCGGATAGAGTAGTGTGGGCCGAGCAGCGGCATGACAACCATATACGGCGACCCGGTCGATGGCTATTCTCGCTGCCGGAGGAGCGTGTGGATCCGGGCAGAGCGTTAATAGGTTCAATTGATGGAGGGAATCCGTTATGCGTTTTCGATCAACTGTAATTATTTTGGCAATCTTGATTTTCTGTGCTGATTCAAATTTGGCGCAACGGATTTCATACCCGGAAGTAACTTTTGAATACAGCCCGTTTTTTGATGCTCCGTGCGCCGAAATAACCAAACAACCTATTGAGCCGGAGGCAGTCAAGGAGTTGGAGAATCGTCTTGACTCCTTTCGAGAGTATTGGCGTAGCGACGCCCCGAAGTTGCTTAGAACGACGGTTAAGATCACGGGAGTAAAGTTTCAATTTCGGGAAACCAAAGCGGCACTTCATCTTTGTAAAGGCTTCGGTTATTCGACGAGCATTCCGTTACTCCTCAATATGCGATATTTCATCGCCGCAATTCAGGGCGAGAGCGTGAGTCCGATGCCTCTGTTTTCCTACCTTGTCTATCACGAAACTCTCCATCGCTATGTGACTGACCGCGTCAGATCACTGCCTGACACTACTACCCCGCTTCTCATAAAATACCGCGGCGAGTCGTTGCCTGTGCGTAATCATTTACATCTTTTCGCAATTATGAATGAGGTCTATCGTAAACTCGAACGCCAAAAAGATTTAGACGCCGTTATCGTATTTGAGCAGACTTTGAAATCCGCTCCGATTCTCAAACGGGCGCGCGAGATAGTTGACAAGGAAGGCGCGGAAGCCTTCCTTCGTGAGTTTCGCAAGCATCGCTAAACGTTACGTGAATGGAGGGGGGCGGGGAATAAATTAGTGACGACGGCACCCGTGTCCCGACTCGCCCGGCCTTAATTAACCAACGCGATCCTTCAGATACATTCTCACGATCGCGAACCGTGACGGCAAGGAAAACATGACCACATTAAATATTAAGAAACAAGCTAACGCCTTCGTTCCCAACGCAATCCCTTCATCTTTTGTCGGTGGACCGCGCACAACGCCGTTGATAGCTACAGAAAGCAACATCAGTTTCTTCATATCGATGTGAATGATCCATCTCGAATCTAAAATCTAGTATCTAGAATCTATTCAGAAGCTCTCCGAATAGATTATAGATACTAGATTTTAGATTCGAGAAATCGATAAGCAGATTACGACAGGCGCTTTTCCAGATATTCTTTCAACGCATCCATTCCGACTCGCTCCTGCTCCCACGTGTCACGATCGCGAACCGTGACGGCATTGTCCTCGAGCGATTCGTGATCGACCGTCACGCAGAAGGGCGTACCGATCTCGTCCTGACGGGCGTAAAGCTTGCCGATGCCGCCTGTGTCGTCGTAGACGGCCCGCATATGAGGCTGCAGATCGTGTTTGATCTTACGCGCCAGCTCGACTATCTCCGGCTTGTTCTTCGCGAGCGGCAGCACGGCGACTTTGATCGGCGCAAGCTCCGGTTTGAGTTTGAGTATTACGCGTGTCTCGCCCTTTTCATTGGTCTTCTCAGTGTACGCATCCATCATCACCGCTAGCAGCGTGCGGTTGACGCCTATCGACGGCTCGATGATGTACGGGTAATACCTTTCGTTAGTGGCCGTGTCGAAGTATGAGAGGTCCTCGGTCGAGTCTGTATTGATCCGCTTCCCTTCCGCATCCTCCGGTTTTTTCGAATGAACACGGAGATCGAAGTCGGTCCGGTTAGCGATGCCCATTAGCTCGTCCCACTGTTTCGTATCGTCTTCACGTTCGGGGAAAAACCGGTAGAGGACGTCGACCGTGCGTTCGGAATAGTGAGCAAGTTCTTCCTTACTCTGTTCGTAATCTTTGAGATTAATTTCGGAGATACCAAGCGACGTGATCCAACCGCGGCAGGCGTCGATCCATTCCTGATGCGCCTGGGCAGCGTCTTCAGGTTTAACGAAGTATTCGATCTCCATCTGCTCGAACTCGCGGGTGCGGAATATAAAATTACCGGGCGTGACCTCGTTGCGAAAGGCTTTACCTATTTGCGCGATACCGAACGGCAGTTTGCGACGTGACGTGTTCAGAACGTTCGCGAAGTTTGTGAAGATCCCCTGTGCCGTCTCGGGACGCAGATATGCAAGCGCGGCCGGATCGTCGTCGGCCGATACCGCACCGACCGTCGTTCGGAACATCAGGTTAAATGGACGCGGATCGGTCCAGTTCACCTCGCCACAGTTCGGACACTTCACTCCCTGCCATTGAAGCACGTTGGGAGGCCTATTCTCCTCTGCAAGTGTGCTAAGCAAGTTTGGGTCACCGCGCTCTTCAAGCAGCTTGTCCGCGCGATAGCGGCTCTTACATGCCCGGCAATCGACCATCGGGTCGCTGAACGTGTCTTCGTGGCCCGAGTACTTCCAGGTCAGACGGTTTTGGATGATCGCTGAATCCAGCCCCTCAATATCATCGCGTTCGTATACGACCGTTTTCCACCAGCTGCTTTTGATGTTATTCGCGAGTTCGACGCCAAGCGGGCCGTAATCCCACGACGATCCCAACCCGCCATAAATATCCGAAGCGGGATAGACGAACCCGCGGCGTTTTGAGAGGGACACGATCGTTTCGATATTCGGTGCTGACATAATGAAAATGGTGCTTTCTCGCAAAGCGTTAATTTTACAACGGCGCCGGTGCGGGAACAATTACCGGCGTCCTTTTACAACGCCTCGGTGGCCTCCGTTTGAGCTCTTGACATCGCTTTGGGTTAGAGATATAAGTCGCCGCATGAACCACAATTCGAGCGCGCCCCGACGACTTATCGTCGTGTCTGCCGCTCTCGCAGCGCTCATCGCGTGCAACTCGCTAGAGAGCGGAGAGAGTGCGGAAGGCGAAACCCGCGCAGACTCCGGCGCAGTCGAAGTTCAAACGCCAGAGATAAGAACAGCTACCGGAACCGTTAAGGGCATGGCCCTCGCTTACCCGAAAAACGAGGAAAAGGTAAAGCTGACGATCGTCTATATCGTAAAGCTCGATGACGGAACGGAGGTTTCCGCGAAACCCCCGTATCGCGAGAAGAGCGAGACGACTATCGGCACCGTCAAATCCGATGACACGGGAAAGCGTGTCGAGCTTGAATCGATCATCGGCGAGGAAGCCCAGAAGGCGCAAGCTGCGTGGCGGATCGTGCGTTTCACTCAATAAGAAGACTCGCCGGAGTAAGAGATTTATCACAGGAACCGAGGAGGAATCAGCAGATCATGAAACGGACAATTCTTTCGATGATATTCTCGACGATCTTTTTTGCGGGCGGGATCTTTGCCCAGGAATTTCGGATCACGCAATTGAAAATGGGCACCAACGGGAGTCTGGAATGGAACTCCGGATCTACGGTTTCAAAGAACGGCGTGGTCGTAAAGTTTGAAAGTAATCTCGATAAGACAGGCGAGATCGTCAGCTACAGCCACGAAAAGACCAGCCTCGAAACCCTTAAGTCCGGTGACCGGATCGCGCTTTATATCACGAGGATAAAATTTTCGGGTTCTCTGCTTAATTATCGGGACGAGCCGGGGAAAAAGTCATCGCCGTGCCCGGACGTCCGGGAGGATGGCGTGTGGTGACTATCGAATCGATACTTCAGACTCCTTCTGGAATGACGGTTAAGATCAAAGAAAAGCTCAACCTGGAAAAGATCAAATCGGTATCGGAGCTGTCATTTCAACTCAAAAACGGATACGTGACAGACATTACCGCCAACTAAGCTAAATTGAAGCCCGGACTAACCAGAGCTTTCGCAGGGTGATCGCGAACGGCTCTGACCACAAAAATCAGGAGAAGAGCGATGCTTAAGCGACACGCGTTTCTAGGCTTGGGAACTATTGCGGTCTTTTTGACCGTCAGCAATTGTACGGAGTATGCGACAAACACGGCGACGAATGCGACGGCCGCTGCGACCCCTCAGCCCGTCAGGGTACTCTTACGAAACCGAAATACGGGAATGCTCGCGGTCGATGGATTCTTGTTCCAAGTGCACCTCCTAACGACGGCGGACAACGAAGATTTAAAGGATCAGCTGATGCTTAGATCAGGGCCGACGATGAGCGTGCAAGAAGAGGGTGGAATGGAATATCGCTCGCCCGCGGGCGACAAACAGACGCCGACCCCGGTGACCTGGACGTTCGATCCCAAGGATTTCGACTTTTTCATTACGTGGACCGTCGATTCCGTCGAACAGAAAAAGGTGCGCTTTGGTGCCGATCTCGTCATCGCCGTGAAAGAAGAATGGAAGGTGGACAAGGTGTCTGATCCATCGATCACCAAGACCTGGAACTGCAGCTACACGATCAGGGCGCGGGCGGGTTCGAAACAGGACTTCTCGAAAAGACGGCGCTCGAGCAAACCAATACGCAGATCGTTCCGGCCCGCGGACCGATCATTGGCGAGGTAAGGTCTTTCATTGAGACTAATAAATAGAAAGGCCATATAGTCTCTCGATCGAGCTTTGTCAGCCTCTGCTCGATTGGGTGCGGAACGTAACGAACCAAGACAACATTCTGGAATTTACGCGCGCTGACGATTCTCGACATCGACCCGCGTTTTGATCTCGAACTGCAACGATTTCGTTTCGTGCATTGGCGATCCTGGGCCTTTGGAATCGGTAATAATATTTGTTATAGCTATGATTTCAACTCATAACTGGAAGACCGACGCTCCGCAACAGTTCGGCGAAACTCGGGACCGAAGAACATATGAACAGCAAGATACAGAGATTTCTCAAGGCGATCTTTCCCGCGAGTTGGGCGGAGAGCATGGAAGCCGATTCACGAAAGTGGATTATGCGATGCGACCGCTGCGCGTTCGAACGATCGTTCTGGGAGATGGGCGGCATCCGGTGGAAGGCGAGCGGCAATCAGAAAAACTACGCGAAATGCGTTAAGTGCGGCGAGCGGTCCTGGCATTCAACATACAAACGCGATGACACAATTGAACAAAACGCTGATGGCTAGGCGAAAGGAACGTTTCGCGATTCGACATATCTCTGCTACGTGATCTTGTAATTCTGATTATTACTTTCGTAATTAATTATCAAATTACAAACAAAAGAGGCTGTCGCCAAGCAACAGCCTCATCTGGCAATTTAACCTTTCGTGCGGCCTATTCCTCGCCGTGACCGTTGCGATCGCCGCCGTGGTCTCGACTATCACCGTCACCACCGCCTGCTCCGCCGGCCGCAGCTTTCTCCTGTGCAAGGATCGCCTTGCGGGAAAGCTTGACCTTGTTGCCTTCTTTGCCGATGCACTTGACCATTATCTGCTGGCCCTCTTTGAGCTCGTCGCGAACGTCCTTGACGCGTCGATCCGAGATCTCGGAGATGTGAAGCAGGCCGTCGAGCCCCGGCAGAATTTCGACGAACGCGCCGAAATCGACGATCCGTGAAACCGTACCGAGATAGGTTTCGCCGATTTCAGCCTCCGCCGTAAGCGACTTGATCCACGCGACAGCTCTCTGTCCCGCTTCGCCGTCGGCGGTCGCGATGAGAACGGTTCCGTCATCCGAAACATCGATCTTCGCACCAGTCTCTTCGGTGATCGAGCGGATGGTCGAACCGCCCTTGCCGATGATGTCGCGGATCTTCTCCGGATTGATATGAAGCGTGATGATCCGCGGAGCGTACGGCGAGATCTCTTCTCGCGGCGTATTGATCGCCTGCTCCATTATTCTCCAGGATGTGCAGCCGGCCCTTGCGTGCCTGCTCGAGCGCTTCCTGCAGGATCATCGCGTTGATCCCGCCGATCTTGATATCCATCTGCAACGCTGTAATACCTTCGCTCGGTCCCGGTGACCTTAAAGTCCATGTCGCCGTAATGGTCTTCGGCACCGGCAATGTCGGAAAGGATCGCGTAGCGATTTCCTTCCATCACCAGGCCCATCGCAACGCCGGCAACCGGACGCTTGATCGGGACACCGGCGTCCATCAAGCTCAGGATGCCGCCGCAGACCGATGCCATCGACGACGAACCGTTCGATTCCGTAATGTCCGAAACGATGCGAAGCGTGTACGGGAAATCAGCCGTCGTCAGGAAGAACCGCTTCGATCGCACGACGAGCAAGATTACCGTGGCCCGTCTCGCGTCGCGACGTTCCGCCAAAGCGGCCTGCCTCACCGACGGAATAGGGTGGGAAGTTGTAGTGCAGCATAAAGCGGCGCTTCACCTCACCCTTTTCGATGTCGTCCATGATACTGCTCGTCCATTTTGGTTCCGAGCGTGGTCGTGACGATCGCCTGCGTCTCACCGCGTGTGAATAACGCCGAGCCGTGCACGCGCGGGAGCCAGCCGACCTCGCATGTGATCGGACGGATTTCGGAGAATTTGCGTCCATCCGGACGGCGGCGTTTGCCGAGCATGTCTTCGCGAAAGATCTTTTCTTTCAAGGACGAGAAAACTTTTCCGGCCATCTGCCGCGTTTCCGGGTCGTCTTCCGGATAGCTTTCGACAACCTCTTTTTTTAGAGCATCGATCGCCGCATAGCTTGTTAGTTTGTCCGTTCCGGTTGTATCCAGTGCTTCACGCAGCCGGTCGCCAAAATTCTTCTCGACCTCGGTGGTTAACCCCTCATCGAGCGCGGCCGGAACAAATTCGCGCTTCGTGATCTCGAGCGCCTTACCCAATTCTTTTTGCCACAGACAGAGTCGCTTGATCTCTTGATGGGCCAGCATCAGCGCCTCGACCATGATGCTTTCAGCAACCTCGCTCGCAACCGCCTCGACCATGACGATCGCTTCTTCGGTTCCCGCGACGATCAGATTCAGCTCCGAGTCACGACGTTCGTCATAGGTCGGGTTGATCAAATACTTGCCGTCGATCAGCCCAACCCGAACGCCCGCAATCGGGGTTGTGAACGGAATATCCGACAAATAAAGTGCGCATGAGGCACCTGTGATCGCGATCACGTCAGGATCGTTTTCAGCGTCGGACGAAATGACCGTACCGACGATCTGCGTTTCAAATCGGTAGCCATCTGCAAACAGCGGCCGTACCGGACGGTCGATCAAGCGACAAGTCAGGACCTCCTTTTCGCTCGGGCGACCCTCACGTCGAAAATAGTTACCGGGAATTCGCCCGGCCGAATAGCTCGACTCTCTGTATTCAACGGTAAGCGGGAAAAAGTCGAGTCCTTCTTTCGCTGTTGCGTGCGCTGACGGCGGTGACCAGAAGCATCGTATCGCCGTACCTGATAACGACCGAACCATCGGCCTGTTTGGCAACCCTGCCTGTTTCAACGACCAATTCCCGTGTGCCGAGCTTGATCGATTCTTTCAAATATTTTTTCTTTGACATTTCCAATTCCTATAAAACAAAAACGGCCGAGCTTAAGTCGTGAAGCCCCGCCGTCTTTGGAGTGTTTGATATTATGCGTTCTCGTTTGCGTGTGGCCCATTCGCTGTCACGTTCAGCAGCCGCCAACAAATTCTTCGAGAGAACTCTTTTTGCAATGACTCGAAGCAGTCAGATCAACGTGAAAAGTGGAAGAGTTAAACAGTGAAAAAGGACGCGTGTTGGACGAGCTTTTTCACATTTTCACATTTTCACTTTTCTACCTTCTTAATCCTAGTTTCTTGATGATCTCGTGGTACTCGTTGATATTCGTACGCCGGAGATAATCCAGCAGCTTGCGTCGCCGCGAGACCATTATAAGCAGTCCCCGTCGGGAGTTGTTGTCTTTCTTGTGCACCTTGAAGTGTTCGGTCAATTCGTTGATCCGTTGTGTCAAAAGCGCCACCTGTACCTGTGAAGAACCGGTGTCCGAAGTGTGAGTTTTGTAATCGCCCACAATTTTTTCTTTTAATTCCTTTACTGTCGCCATAATAAACTAACTCTAAATGGTCTCTCCTAGCTCGCAGTAACTTCGCGGCATTCGGGCCGCGACAACCGCAAAAATTTCAACTCTCCTGTCCAGATTAAAATCCAGCTAAAGTCTACAATATTTACCTTTATCTAACAACCGCACCTAAAGCTGAAACTCTTCCATGAACTTTGTCGAAAAGTCGCCTTTGCGAAACTTTTCATCCGCCATGATCTTCTTGTGCAGTGGGATGGTGGTCTTGATGCCTTCGACGACCATCATATCGAGCGCCCGTTCCATGCGTGCGATCGCGAGCTCACGTGTGCGTGCGTGGACGATCAATTTTGCGATCATCGAATCGTAGTACGGCGGAACGATGTAATCGGGATATGCCGCGGTGTCGACCCGCACGCCGGGGCCGCCGGGGATGTTGAACGCAGTGATCCTGCCCGGGCTCGGCGTAAACTTTACCGGATCTTCGGCGTTGATCCGGCACTCGATCGAGTGCCCAACGATCTGAACGTCACTCTGCTGGTATTGAAGATCTTCGCCCGATGCGATCCGGATCTGGTTCCGGACGATGTCGGCCAAGGTGACCATCTCGGTCACGGGATGCTCGACCTGGATCCGCGTATTCATCTCCATGAAGTAGAAGCTGCCATCCTCGTCGAGCAGGAACTCGAACGTGCCGGCGCTAGAATAACCGATCTCTTTGCAAGCGTTCACCGCAACGGCACCCATTTTCTCGCGCTGCTCTTTTGTAATTGCAGGCGAGGGCGCTTCTTCAAGTAATTTTTGATGACGCCTCTGGATCGAGCATTCGCGCTCGCCGAGATGAATGCAGTTCCCATGCTCGTCGGCCAGAACCTGGATCTCGATATGGCGCGGACGTTCAAGGTACCTCTCGATATAAACGGCTCCGTTCTTGAACGCCGCGAGGGCTTCCGCCTGGGCTGTTTCAAGATTGGACGCAAGTTCACCTTCTGAACGAACGATGCCGCATTCCGCGACCTCCGCCACCGGCGGCGGCTTTAATTATCAGCGGAAAGCCGATCTCTTTTGCGATCTTCTTCGCCTCGTCGGCGGACTCTATCGGCTCGGGGCTCCCCGGCAGGATCGGGACGCCGGCCGCCTGCATCGTTCGGCGGGCTTCGACCTTGTCGCCCATCATCGCAATAACATCGGCCCTTGGACCGATGAACTTGATGTTGCAGTCTTCACAGATCTTCGCAAACGTTGCCGACTCAGCCAAAAAACCATAGCCGGGATGGATCGCGTCGACGTTCGTGACTTCGGCTGCGCTGATGATCGCCGGAATGTTCAGATAACTCTGCGCCGAGGGCGCTGGCCCGATGCAGATCGCTTCGTCAGCGTAACGAACGTGAAGAGCTTCGCGGTCCGCCTCCGAATGCACGGCGACGGTCTTGATACCCATCTCCTTGCAGGTCCAGATGATCCGAATCGCGATCTCACCACGGTTGGCGATCAGTATTTTGCGAATTTCTCGCGTCATAAGAATTTAGCCACAGAGATCACAGAGGGTGTTTTCTGAAAGACGGTCGTATTACGACGGACTCAAAAGTCTCTGTGTGCTCGGTGGCTATTTTTTACTTCCTGATACCGAACAGCGGCTGGCCGTACTCGACCGGCTGCCCGTTCTCGACATAGATCTTCACGACCTCGCCGGAGGTTTCTGCCTGGATCTCGTTCATCAACTTCATAGCTTCAACTATGCAAACGACCGATTCAGGAGATACTTTGCTTCCCTCTTTTATATAGGGCTCTTTGTTTGGGTCGGGCGAACGATAGAAGGTTCCGACGATGGGTGATGTGATCTTGTACAGATCCTCTTCCGGCGCGGCAGCAGCCGTGGCCGGTGCGGATTCCGCAGCCTTTTGGATCGCCGCATTAGTGCTCTGATCCGCCGCAGGAATTTGCGCGGGTGCTGTGTGCGGGGCGGACGCCGAGCCGGACATCTTGCTCAAGCGTACGCGGATGTTCTCGTTCTCAAACTCGAAATCCGTTAAACCGTACTCATCGACGAGGTCGGCGAGTTCACGAATCTCGTCCATATTGAAAGACGGATCGCTAATATCCTTTTTCGCGGCCCGTTTGTTCTTCGTTCCGGATTTAGCCGATTCCTGAGCCTTCGCAGAAGCCGTAATTTCACTCATCGTGCACTTACTCCTTCAGGTGCTAGCCTTTCGCCGCCATCTCGCGCGGATTGTCAACCAATTCGATCACCGCCATTTCAGCATTATCGCCCGAACGCCGCCCGAGCTTAATGATTCTCGTGTAGCCACCGTTCCGATCCTTGTAACGCGCGCCGAGGTCGTCGAACAGCCGCTTCAAAGCGGCAACGCCCGCGGTCCGTTCGATCGGATCCTTCTCCTCGCCTTTCTTACCGCGAAAGCGGCTAGCCGCAACTTTGAACGTGCTGTTGCCCGCGTGGAAAAATCTTGCTGCCTGGCGCCGCAGATGCACTTCCTGAGTTTTCGAATCGTCGCCGCTCAACACCTGAGCCTTTCGCGCAAGCGTGATCGCCTTCTCGACAAACGGACGCAGTTCCTTCGCTTTAGCGACCGTCGTGACGATGTGCTCTTTCTCGGAATTAACCAGCGATGTCGCGAGATTTCGAAGCATCGACATCCGGTGCTCCGTTGTCCTGCCTAATTTACGATGTGCCTTTAAATGTCTCATTTCTTCTAAGTCCCAAGTCTCAAGTCCCAAGTCTCAGGCCGGCCCGAAGGCTTGGGACTTGAGACTTGGGGCTTGGGACTTCTAGTCTAAATCTCTTCCACCCGATCCCGGTATCGGATTACCCTGCTCATCAAAATCCATTCCGAAATCGAGTCCCATACCGTGCAGCAGGTCCTTGATCTCAGTAAGTGATTTCTTGCCGAAGTTCTTTGTGCCAAGCATGTCCTTCTCGCTTCGCTTGATAAGGTCGCGGATGGAACGGATGTCGGCATTCTTCAAGCAGTTGTACGAGCGAACTGACAATTCCAGCTCATCGACCGGCTTGTCGAGCAGATCGTTTCGCATGAGCGGCGGACGGGCGATGTCCTCGTATTTGTATTCTTCCTCTTCCTCTTCGAAATTGATAAAGATCGACATGTGATCCTTTACCAACTTCGCCGCCAGGCCTATCGAATCTTCCGGCTTAACAGAACCGTCGGTCCAAACCTCGATCGTCAGCTTATCAAACTCGGTGTTAGATCCCTGACGCGTCTTGTCGACGTTGTAATTTACCTTCTTGATCGGCGTGTGAACGGAGTCGACCGGAATATATCCGACGGAAAGGTCTTCGTCATTATTGAATTCGGCGGAGACATATCCGCGCCCGCGCTTGAGACGCATTTCAACGTTTAGCGATCCGTTCCCGCTAATAGTCGCAATGTGGATATTCGAATCCAGCACTTCGACATCCGCATCACCCTTGATATCGGCACTCGTCACTTCACCCGCGCCCTTTTTGTTGATCGTAAGGGTTTTCGATCCGCCTCCATGAAGAAGAAACGGGATCTGTTTCAGGTTCAGGATCACGTCGGTGGCGTCCTCAACCACTCCTTTGATCGATGAGAATTCGTGCTCAACACCTTCGATCTTGACCGCCGTTACGGCAGCCCCCTCAATAGAAGATAGGAGTGCACGACGAATTGAATTTCCAATCGTTGTTCCAAAACCGCGTTCGAAAGGCTGGGCGTAGAATTTACCATACCGCTCAGTTAAGGTTTCGGTCTCGACATTCAAACGACTCGGCATCTGAAAATCTGTCCAATTATTGCTTTGTGTCATAGTGTTCTTTTTAAAATAAGATCAGGGTCGGCTTTGTCCCCGGGTTCCGCGAGCAAGAACAAACTTTCAGAAACCCGGATACTTCAGCCAACCGTCTAGTACCTACTTACTGTAAAGCTCGACGATCAGTTGCTCGTTAATATTCTGATCAATGTCCTGACGCGTCGGCAGTCCTGAGATCGCGATGCTGAGATCTGTGTCGCCCGGCGTCATCCAGCCCGGTCGGCCACGTCCCGCAGCCGTCGACCATGCTCCCTCGACGTGCGCGTTCTTATGACTCTTGTCTTTTACACTGATAACGTCGCCCTGTTTTACCTGGAACGAAGGAATATCGACTTTCCGTCCGTTTACCTCGATGTGCCCGTGGTTCACAAGCTGCCGCGCCTGGCGGCGCGAAGTCGAAAAACCCGAACGGTAGACGACGTTATCCAAACGACGTTCGAGCATGAATAAAAGATTCTCGCCCGTGACGCCTTTCTGATGCCGTGCCTTTTCGAAATAATTTCGGAACTGCTTTTCGAGGATGAAGTAGATGCGCTTTACCTTTTGCTTTTCGCGCAGCTGCTGCCCGTATCCGGCCAGCATCTTACGTCGAGCCGCGCCGTGTTGTCCCGGCGGGTTGGTGCCGCGTTTTTCGATCGCACACGAGGGCTTAAAACAACGATCGCCCTTCAAAAATAACTTTCCGCCTTCGCGGCGGCACAATCTGCACACCGCATCTCTGTATCTAGCCATTTATTGCCTCCGAGAGGCGATTTTGAATTTTAGATTTTGGATTGTCCTCAATCCTCACCTCTATCAGAATTCAAAATCGACTCGTTTTTATCGGAAAAGTTTACGAACGGGATTACCGTCCTTCGTCCTTTCGATCCCAATACCAAGACTGCCCGTGGGCAATCCAAAATCCAAAATCCAAAATCTAAAATCCAAAATGGAATGTCAGACGCGCCTGCGTTTCGGCGGCCGGCATCCGTTGTGAGGAATCGGCGTCGTATCGCGGATCGACGTGACGCGTATCCCCGCCTGTGCCACAGCCCGAATCGCAGACTCGCGACCGCCGCCCGGTCCTTTCACACGAACTTCTACCTCACGCATGCCGGCTTCAGCCGCTTTGCGAGCAGCCTCGCCCGCAGCCTGCTGCGCGGCGAAGGGCGTTCCCTTTCGCGATCCGCGAAAGCCGCGTGCGCCGGACGAAGACTGAGCAATCAGGTTTCCTTGCGTGTCCGTGATCGATATCAGCGTGTTATTGAAGGAAGCCGAAATATGAACAATTCCAATCGGAATGTTCTTTCGCTCTTTCTTCTTGAAAGTTTTCTTCTTTGTTCCTGCTGCTGGTTTTGCCATTATTTTTCCGTTGTCAGCGGTCAGTGTTCAGATGTTCAGTTGGTCAGAAAAAACTGACCATCGGCCACCAGCCACTAACTCTTTATTTCTTGCCCGGGGCCTTCTTCTTAGCAACTGCAGCCTTACGCGGGCCCTTGCGTGTACGGGCGTTGGTCGATGTGCGCTGTCCGCGGACCGGCAGGCTTCGACGGTGCCGAAGACCGCGATAGCAACCGATATCCATCAATCGCTTGATATCCATCTGGACGCGCTTCCGCAGATCACCTTCGATCTCGCCCTGTCCGTCGAGGATCGCACGAATCTTATTAAGTTCATCCTCACTCAGGTCGCGGATCTTGGAATCCACAGCGACCGCGGCCTCGTTTAGGATCGCGGTTGCGCGGGATCTGCCTACGCCGTAAATGTACGTCAAACCAACCTGTGCCCGTTTGTTGGGCGGTAAATCAACTCCTGCTACACGAGCCATATATTTTATATTTGGGATTTGGGAATTCGGATCTGGGATCTTCTTAAATCCGCAATCCGAGATCCGCAATCCGCAATCTCCTTATCCCTGACGCTGCTTGTGCTTCGGATTGTCACAAATCACACGGACAACGCCCTTTCGATGAATGACCTTGCATTTATCGCAAATCTTTTTTACTGACGGTCGCACCTTCATAATCTTCTACCCTTTTTACTTATAGCGATATGTGATCCTTCCCCGGTCCAGATCGTAAGGCGAAAGCTCTACCAGAACCTTGTCGCCGGGCAAAATACGGATAAAATTCTTTCGCATCTTGCCAGAGATGTGAGCCAGCACTTCATGCTCGTTTCCGTCGATGGACACCTTGAACATCGCGTTCGGTAAGGTTTCCAGTACTGTCGCCGTCACCTCTATCGCTTCTTCCTTAGACATATGTCTAACACCAACCCGTCGATTAGTTGGACAAACCGTAAATATTAGCGGTTTAATGCCTAAAACTCAAGCTAAGCTGCCACTGTTTCCGATTTAGGGCCATTTAGCTGCCGCTTTTGCTCTTTTGTCAGCGTCAGGATCTCAGGTCCCTGCTCGGTAACAGCGATAGTATGTTCAGCATGCGCCGACAGGCTGCCATCGGCCGTCACAACCGTCCATTTATCTTCAAGCGTCCTTGTTTCCGGGGTTCCAAGGTTGAGCATCGGTTCAATCGCAAAGCAGTACCCGACCCTTATTTTCTCGCGTGTGCCCTGTCGGCCGTAGTTCGGAATCTGGGGAGCTTCGTGCATCGAACGACCGATTCCATGCCCGGTATAGTCCCGAACAATGCCATACCCATACTTTTCGGCGTGATCCTCCACCGCCCAGCCGATATCGCCCACCCGTTTGTTTGGTACGCATTGTTCAATGCCACGGGCAAGACATTCCTCGGTTACCCGTATAAGCTGAGCCGCCTCATCGCTGATCTTTCCGACCGGCACTGTCATAGCCGTATCACCGACAAATCCGTTTAGCGTACACGCCATATCGAGCGAAATGATGTCGCCTTCGACGAGCGGTGTGTCCGTCGAAAAACCATGGACGATGGAGTCATTCGGCGAAGCGCATATCGCAAATGGGAACGGCACCATTCCTCGTGGTTTATATCCGATAAAGGTCGGGACAGAGCCGGCATCCCGCATCATCTTTTCGGCAACGGCATTCAATTCAAGCGTCGTGACTCCGGGGATAACCAGTTTACGCAAGGCCTCGCGTACCTCAGCGATCAACTCGCCGACGGCCCGCATCTTTTCTAGGTCTTTTTGTGATTTCGCGATGATCATCCGTTTCCCGAATAAAAAAGCAGTCGTCTGGCTAGCGATCCCACCAAATATCGAGCCGCCCGCCATGTTATCGTCCTATCAGGTTTTGCATCTCCGAATTGATCTGTTCGACATCGCCGGTTCCGTCAACGTGTCCTAAGCGACCCGAAGATTCATAATATGCGAGCAGCGGCCGGGTCTGCTCATCGTACGTCGCGAGCCTCGTCGAAACACTTTCTTCATTATCGTCGGCACGATGAGTTAGCTGCGTTTCGGGATGTAGATCGCAAGTCTCATCCCGCTTCGGCGGCTTCGAATAGACGTTATAGATTTCCCCGCAAACCGGACACGAACGGCGGCCGGTTAGTCGTTTCATCAACTCATCTCTCGGAATGTCGACAGCAATCGCTTGAATTTCAAAGCTCTGTTCTTTTGCCAGATCCTCGAGCTGCGCAGCCTGTACGTCGGTCCGAGGATATCCGTCAAGAATATACCCATTGCTACAATCGTCCCGCGATGTTCGGGCCTTAACGATCATGTAGGTAACTTCGTCCGAAATGAGCTTACCCGCCGCCATTATTTCCTGGACCTGACGGGCCAGCGGCGTGTCGAGCGTTTTCATCTCGCGGAACATATCGCCGGTCGAGATCTGTGGTATACCGAGCCGCTCTTTCAAGAGCCGCGCTTGTGTACCCTTACCCGCGCCGGGAGCTCCGATCAATACGATAATCTTTCCCATTCGAAAAACGTGACGCGGAGACTTGGAAACGCGGAGACCCGGCGACAATTCGCTCCGCATCACCGCGTCTCAATATTTACCGCGTGATTACTAAGTTCTCCGTCCTCTTAATCGAGATCCGGCACCGAGAAATCCCTCGTAATTTTTCATCACAAGCTGAGCTTCGATCTGCGACACTGTATCCATCGCCACACCTACAAGAATTAGCAAGGACGTTCCACCAAAGTAGAACTGATATCCCAAACCCGTCGGCAGCCAGTTCAAACCTGGGGTCGAAGAAAAGAATGCGTCGATCCGGTCACCAAAAAATGGGAGTCTCGCGACTCGAAAACCACTCAGTAAGATCTGCGGAACAAACGCCACGAAGGCCAGGTAGAGAGCACCAACGGTCGTCAATCGAGTAAGGATCGAGTTCAGGTACTCCGCCGTAGGTGCGCCTGGACGGATTCCCGCGATAAAGCCGCCGTGCTTTCGTAAATTGTCGGCCACCTCGTCCGTGTTAAAGATGATCGTTATGTAAAAGAACGTGAATAGTACGATCAACGAAAGAAACACAAGCTCGTAATACGGATCGCCCCCGTGGAACTGTTGAAAGAACGCATAAATCCTGGACCAGGTCGAGGTCGTATCACCCTGAGCCGGCGGAAATGCGGAGAAAAGTGTCTGGGGCATTGCCAGTACGGAGGAGGCAAAGATCACAGGAATGACGCCACCCATGTTGATCTTAAGAGGAAGGCTCGTTTCCTGGCCCCGAAATGTCTGAGTGCCGACCCGCCGACTCGCGTAAGTTATAGCGATATTCCGTCTCGCGGATTCGACGTAAACGACTAACGCGATCAACGCGATAAGAACAACGACTAAAAAGATCACGCCAAGTGTCTGCATCGCGTCACCGGCTCGAACTCGTTCGCCTACCTGGAGGACCGCCCCCGGCAAACCGATAACGATACCGGCAAAAATGAGTAGCGAGATCCCGTTTCCGACACCACGCTCGGTGATCTGCTCGCCAAGCCACATCACGAAGATCGTTCCGGTCGTCAGCGTTACCACGATCATCGCGGTCGCCCACCAGGTTTCCTGGATGATTCCGTTCCGGCTAAGCCATGTCGCGACGAAAAAAGTCTGAACCGAGCAGAGAACAACGGTCAAATACCGCGTCCATTGGTTCATCTTCTGCCGCCCGACCTCGCCCTCCTGCTGAATTCTCTTTATTGCCGGCGAGAGCGTAGGCATCAGCTGCATGATGATCGACGCCGTAATATACGGCGTTACACCAAGAGCGAAAACCGATATGGTCCGGAAGTTGCCGCCTGAAAACAGATCGAGGACGCCCAGAAGCGTTCCGGCAACTTCACCCCAAACCTGTTCGAGACGTGCCTTGTTGATCCCCGGCGACGTGACGTGCGCACCGAGACGGTACACCGCGAGCAGGCCAAGCGTGAACAAGATACGCGTCCGCAGTTCGGGAACCTTGAACATGTTCTGAACCGCGTTGAGAAACTTCTCCATATAAATATTGTTTGTTGGCTGATCGTCGTTCGTTGTTCGTTGCAAAATTCGACGAAACGGGGATCGAGCAACGAACTACGATCCACGATCAACTAGCTAAGCCGATGCTTCCGCAGCCCTCTTGATCTCGGAGACCGAACCACCAGCTTTCTCGATCTTATCCTTGGCCGTTTTAGTAAAGCGGTGCGCCGAAATGTTTAGCGCTTTGGAAATGTCGCCGTTACCAAGGATCACAAGATCGTGTTTCGCTTTCTTGATCAAACCGCGCTCGTGCAATATTTCCGGAGTTACGTCGTCGCCAGCGGCAAAGTTCGATTCGATCTTAGCCAGGCTGATCTCGATCCATTGCTTTTTGAATATGTTCGTGAAACCACGCTTGGGTAGACGCCGTTGAAGCGGCATCTGTCCACCCTCGAAACCCGGGCGGCTACTGTAACCTGAACGTGATTTCTGGCCCTTGTGTCCCCGACCGGCGGTTTTTCCTAGTCCCGAACCGGGACCACGGCCAACGCGTTTCTTCTTATGCGTCGAACCCTTCGCGGGCTTCAAATTATTTAAAGATAATGCCATATGTTTTCTCGTGAATCGTGTAATCGTTAATAGATGTTCCGTCTACTCACAATTCACGATCTACTAGTCTACGATTCTCAAAAGGTGCGGTACCTTCGCAACTATCCCACGCGTCGCAGGCGTGTCAGCCCTCGACACCGTTTGATTAAGCTTCGTTATGCCGAGGCTTCGGACTATATCCTTCTGCTTCTTCGCGTAGCCGATCGAACTGCGATAGTACTGGATCGTAATGTTTTCGCCGTCTTTTTTTTCTGCTTTCTTTGCCATGTTTCAATTTCGGATTGCGGATCGCGGATTGCGGATTTGCCCGCCGCTCCGAATTCGCAATGTCAAACGGGAGCCAGATGCGAGTGAAATCCGCAATCCGCAATCCCAAATCCGCAATTACACTAGTTCTTCAACCGCCTTACCGCGGAGTCTCGCAACTTCAATCGGATCCTTCATTCGGGAAAGTCCGTTAAAGGTCGCCCGTACGACGTTGTGATTATTCGTCGAGCCGAGGATCTTGGTCCGCACATTATGAACGCCAAGCGACTGAAGGACGGCTCGCACCGCTCCGCCGGCAATAACACCGGTCCCTTCCGCGGCCGGTTTCAGCAGAACGCGGCCTGCTCCGTATTCACCGATAAGTTCGTGCGGAAGCGTCCCCTCGATAAGCGGAACCCGGATCAGATTATTCTTTGCCGCTTCGACCGCTTTCTTGATCGCATTCGGAACTTCTTTCGCTTTGCCCGTACCAAAGCCCACATGGCCGGCTTCGTCGCCGATCACGACGAGAGCCGCGAACGACATGTTCTTACCGCCCTTAACGACCTTCGTTACACGGTTGATCGAAATAAGCTGATCTTTCAGGATCAAGCCGTTCGGCGAAATTCTCTGTTTACTCTTAATTGCCATCGTCTTCCTTTTTTGCCTTTTCGAGGGTTTCGTTCTTATTCAATCCCGCATCGCGTGTCGCATCGAACAACGCCTTTACGCGTCCGTGATACAGATAACCCCCGCGATCGAAAACGACGCTCGACACGCCAGCCGCCTGGGCGCGTTCGGCGATCGTCTTGCCGACTTGTTGCGCCGCGGCGATGTTTCCGCCGGTTGAGGCTCCTATCGACTTCTCAGTGGTCGACGCCGTAGCCAGCGTCTTACCGCTGTCGTCATCAATCAACTGCGCGTAGATATGATTCAGACTGCGGAACACCGCGAGTCGGGGCCGACTGGCAGAGCCGCGAACCTTCTTGCGAATGCGGCTGTGAACACCACGGCGAATATCTGCTTTATTTTTCTGTGCCATATTTCAATTTTGGCTTTTGGATCGTCGATCTTGGATTTTGTTGTTTCAGGGCAATCTAAAATCCAAAATCTAAAATCCAAAATGCGATTATTTACCAGTTTTGCCTGGCTTCAGTTTGTAATACTTATCGGAATAACGAACGCCTTTTCCCTTATATGCATCAGGCTTTCGCAACCGGTTCAACTCCGCGGCGACCTGGCCAAGCTTCTGCTTATCGATGCCGCTCAGAGTGATCGTCAACTGATATTGGTTGATCGATGTTTTGGTATTTACACGTTCCGTCTTGGCCTCTATGCCTTCGGGCAAGGGGTACTCAATGGGATGTGAATAACCCAATGAGAAAACTATCTTTTTCCCTTGCACGTCCGCTTTGTATCCAACGCCGACAACGTCCATCTTCTTTTCGAAGCCTTCGGTGACACCGACAACTGCGCTATTCGCAAGGGCCCTCGCCAAACCGTGAAAGGCTTTGTAGCTGTCATCTGCACGTTCCGCGACAAGGGTTCCGTCTTCCTGTTTGAACGTAACACCGCGCGGGACGGGCGTGTTCAGCGTACCTTTCGGCCCTTTAACTTCGATCTGTGCGTCCCCGATCGTAACGGTAACGCCGCTCGGGATCGTAATCGGTTTTTTTCCTACTCTTGACATAAATCCTCAGTGATGAGTGATGGGTGATGAGTGACGGGTGAGATTATTTCTTATCACTCGGCACTTATCACTTGTCACTTCTTAATAAACTTCCGCCAAAATTTCTCCGCCCACGTTTTCTGAGCGAGCTTTCTTTCCACTCATCAGACCACGCGATGTCGAAACGATATTTACGCCATATCCGCCAAGGACCTTAGGTATTTCACCTGCGCCGACGTAAACCCGGCGGCCTGGCCGCGATACTCGCGACAGATGTGTGATCGACGAAGTTCCCTTCGCGTCGTAACGCAAAAAGATGCGGATCAAAGTTTTCGGAGCGTCGCCCTTCATCGTAAAGCTATTGATATAGCCCTCTTCTTTCAGGATTCTCGCGACTTCCAGTTTCAATTTTGAACCGGGAATGTCCACACGCGGATGATTCGCAGCGATCGCGTTGCGAATTCGTGTAAGCATGTCGGCTATTGGATCTGTCATTTTCTATTAACTCCGTTAATCAATTTCGGAATTGAGATTTCGGATTGCGGATTTTCGTCTGGCGATATCCTTTACTCCTGACTCCGTCCGAATACTCTCAAACCATTTTCCTGTGGACTGCATCGTGAATGCACTAAATGCTCATTCCCTAATCCGCAATCCGCAATCGAAGACTTACCAGCTCGATTTAACAACCCCCGGGATCTGACCCTGCAGCGCCAGTTCGCGAAGTGCGATGCGCGAAAGGCCAAACTTGCGAAGGTAGCCCCGGGTTCGGCCCGACTGCGAGCAGCGGTTGCGAACACGGATCGGGCTGCCGTCCCGCGGCATCTTTTGCAACTGCACTACCGCGGCATCGACTTCTTCGGGCGTCGATCGGGGATTATTTATGATCTTCTTCGCGGCCTTTCGGCGCCCTGCCCACAGGGCGACCCGCACCTTACGTTTTTCGTTTTTTACTACTTTGCTGATCTTTGCCATAAACCTCTTAGTCTCTAGTCCCAAGAGTCCCAGGTCCCAAGTCGAGCACCTCAAGTTCCGCTTGGGACTTGGGACTCTTGGGACTAGAGACTATTGTCTGAAGGGCATCCCCATCGACTTCAAAAGCGAACGCGCTTGATCGTCGGTTGTCGCCGTGGTGATGATCGAAATGTTCATCCCGCGAGTTTTGTCCACCTTGTTAAAATCGATCTCCGGGAAAATCAACTGCTCACGAATGCCGAGCGTGTAATTCCCGCGCCCGTCGAATGCTTTTCCGGATATGCCGCGAAAATCGCGAACACGCGGTAAAGCAACCGAGATGAGGCGATCAAGAAATTCGTACATGCGATCGCCACGGAGCGTGACCATCGTTCCGATCGACATTCCCTCACGGAGCTTGAACGCAGCGATCGATTTCTTGGCTTTAGTAACAACCGGTTTTTGTCCCGTTATTGCCTTCAATTCCTCGACGGCAACGTCGAGGATCTTCGCATTCGAACTCGCTTCGCCGAGACCCATGTTGATGACGATCTTTTCAATACGCGGTATCGCCATCGGGTTCTTGATCTCGAATTCCTTAGCGAGCGATCCCGCGATCTCATTCTTATACTTGTCTTTTAATCTAGCCATCTCTTTCAAGTTCCTTTTTTCGAGTTTCTGGTTTTTCGTTTCCGGTTCATCACAAACTGGAAAACTAGCAACAAGAAACCAGAAACTTATTCCTCAGTCTTCTCTTCTTTGTCCTTCTTCGGTTCTTTCTTACCAAAGACGTTCACGATCGGAATGACCTTTCCGCTTTTCGCCACACGAACTTTCTTTCCATCGCGATCTTCGATCTTTACCCGCGTCGGCTTGCCCGTTTCAGGATCGACCAGGGCGACGTTGGAGATATCCACCCACGCTTCCTGTTCCTTGATACCGCCTTCGCGATTGAGCTGCGGAACCGGCTTCTGATGGCGCTTCATTAGCATCGCACCTTCGACTTTGACCTTTCCGTTACGCGCGTCGACCTCGATGACCTTGCCGCGATAAGGCGACCGCTTTCCAGCGCTGTCGTATCGGGCAAATTCTCTGCCAGCGATAAAAACGACCTGGTCGCCACGCTTGATCTTGCTATTTACTGTTCCTGTCTTAATCGTTTTCATTTTATCTTGATCGTTGATCGTAGATCGTTGTTCGTTGCTGCCACCTCAACCATCAACGGTCCACCATCCAAACCTAAATAACCTCTGGTGCCAGCGACACGATCTTCATGAAATTCTTTTCGCGAAGCTCGCGAGCTACCGGTCCGAAAACGCGTGTACCGACCGGTGTTCCATCGTCCTTGATAAGAACGGCCGCATTCTCGTCGAACCGAATATACGTTCCGTCCTTGCGGCGAATTTCCTTTCGCGTCCTCACGATCACGGCGTTGTAGACCTTACCTTTCTTTGCCGTTCCGTCCGGCGACGCTTCCTTTACGGTCACCTTGATCTTGTCACCGAGCCGAGCGATCTTGCTCGTCGATCCGCCGATGGGCATGATCATCACGACACGTTTCGCACCCGAATTATCTGCGACCGCCAAAGAGGTCTGCATCTGAATCATATCTTCTCTCCAGTTTCTGGTTCCTTGTTTCTAGTTTCTAGTTTCCTCAGTGCGATACGCAGATCAGAAACCAGGAACTAGAAACCAGAAACTTATAGTTCTGCTTTCTGAATGATCTCAACCACGCGCCAGCGCTTTCTAGCCGACATCGGCCGCGTTTCAACGATCCTGACTTTGTCGCCGATCTTGGCACCTTTCTCGTCGTGCGCCATGAACTTCTTGCGCTTACGAACATACTTGCGATAGATCGGGTGCTTTACCAAACGGTCTACCCGGACGACGACTGTCAACGTCATCTTGTCCGATGTGACGACACCGATCTTTTCGGCACGCTTTCCTTTCTTTGCCGTACTCGCATCACCATCAGTGACATCACCGTCTGCAACCACAGCCTCGGCTTTCGCAGCCTTCGCACGTTTCGCAGGAGCTTTTTTCGGAGCCTCTTCGGCTGCGTCAGCTTTTACTTCGGCGACTGCCTCGGTTTCTGCTGCCGTAACTTCAACGGCATTTTCCGTTTCGTCTGTCTTTTTCTTTGTAGCCATTTAGTTTAATTCGCCTTCTCCGCTTTTGCTTTCTCGCCGATCAGCGTGTGAACCCGGGCGAGGGTTCGTCTTTCACGCCGGATGTCCTTGATCGTGTCGCCGACGCCAAGCGTCTTTCGAAATTTCAGACGGAAAAGCGATTCCTTCAACGCGTCTGCCTGGTCACTAAGCTCCTGAAGATTCATATCCCGAAGCTGGTCTATCTGTTCCTTGCGTTTCATAACTTAAACAACGCCTCCCTCGAGGTCCGCACGCGTCACAAACTTAGTCTTAACCGGAAGCTTTTGCGCCGCCAGCTCCATCGCCTCTCGCGCCAACGCTTCATCAACTCCCTGGATCTCGTAAAGCACACGACCGGGCTTAACAACTGCGACCCAGTGATCCGGAGCTCCTTTTCCGGAACCCATGCGAGTTTCGGCCGGCTTCTTGGTGATCGGTTTGTCCGGGAACATCCTTATCCAGATCTTACCGCCACGTTTGATATGTCGGGTCATCGCGATACGGGCCGCTTCGATCTGGCGGTCGGTGATCCATCCTGCTTCCAGTGTCTTCAGTCCAAAGTCACCAAAGTCAAGGTTCGCGCCGCGCGTTGCTTTCCCGCGCATGCGTCCCTTCATTACCCTTCGGTGCTTGACCTTTTTCGGCATTAACATAACTAAAAAACCTCAGTAAATCGTTAATCGTAAATCGTAAATCGTGAATAGTGGGTTGCGGCTTCTTCAAACTCACCGTTCACCGTTCACCGTTTACCACTATCGGCCCCGATCGTCTCTTCTCGGTCGGCGAGCTCCACGCTCGACCTTAACTTCATTCATCGGATCCGTCGTCGTACCGCGAGCCATCGAGGCATTCGGATCGAGAATCTCACCACGATAGATCCAGACTTTCACACCGATGATGCCAAAAGTCGTCAACGCTTCCGCAAAACCGTAATCGATATCAGCTCGCAGCGTGTGCAGCGGCAGACGCCCCTGCAGCGACCATTCGGTGCGTGCGATCTCGGCTCCGTTTAGTCGTCCGGCGATCATCACCTTGATACCCTGAGCACCGAAACGCTGCGACTCTTCCATCGTCTTTTTCATAGCCCGACGGAATGCAATACGCTTCTCAAGCTGTTGAGCGATCTTTTCAGCCTGCAATTGCGCGTTCAGCTCGGGATGACGAATCTCCTGGATCGAGATCAGAACTTCGCGCCCGGTCTTTCGCGAAAGATCCTCACGAAGCTTTTCGATCTCAGAACCCTTACGGCCAATGATAATGCCCGGTCGCGAGGTGTAGATGATGATCTTCAGACGGGTCGCGGCACGCTCGATGTCGATGTGCGAAACACCACCGCCGCTGAAACGTCTCTTCAGGTCGCGTTTAAGCCTGAGATCTTCGGCAAGGTATTTTGCAAAGTCGTGTTTGGCAAACCAATGAGAATGCCAATCTTTGTTGTACCCGACTCTAAAACCGTATGGATGAACTTTCTGTCCCATATATTCCATTTTGGATTTCGGATTTGCGGATTGAAAATCCGAAATCCGCAATCCGCCTTCCAGATTACTGTCTCTCCAGTTCCTCGTTCGTGTCCTGCTGAACTTCGTCAGCGGGTTTCGTTGCGTCCAACGTCGCAGGCGTCTGAGTCTCGACGTTCTTCGCATCGGCGATTTCCGACGTGCCTTGCGCCTCGACAGCTTCTGCCGTTTCAGCCGGCGTCGGTGTTTCGATTATCTCCTCCGGTGCGGCTTCAACCTTTTCCACTTTTTCCTTTTTCGGAGCGGCCTTTTTCGCCGGAGCCTTTGTTTTCTTTTCTACGCCATCGGTCTTGGCCGCTGCGTTCCTCTTGGCCCTGGCGGCCTCGGCCTTGATTTCTTTCTCGCTCTTAGCCTGCTCTTCGCTGGTCACGTGTATCGTGATGTGGCAGTAGTGACGCTGCTCGCGATACGCACGGCCTTGCGGAGCGGGACGCACACGGCGTCGATTCTTCGTCGGTCCCATGTCGACGAAACAGGATTTGATCCACAGTCCGTCCGGATCGATCGCGATATTCTGCTGCTCGGCCGAGTACGTCGCGTTTGCGATCGCCGAATTCAAACACTTCGCGATCGGGATCGGCGGCTCGCTTATCAGTGAATTTCAGAATCGCCAATGCTCGCGAAACGTTCTGTCCGCGGATCATGTCTATCACCAGCCGTGCCTTCCGCGGGCTGCCTTTCAGATGTTTTGTCTTTGCTGTCGCTTCCATATTCCAATTTCGGAATGCGGGTTTGGGATTTCGGATTTGCCGTTATCCTACCGCTTCAAGTCTCACGAGGAAGTGGGGCGTATCGTGGACGTAATCCGCAATCCGCAATCCCAAATCCCAAATTACTTACGCTTGGCCATCTTTTCGGCCTTAGTCCCAGGGTGTCCTTTGAACATCCGCGTCGGCGAGAATTCCCCTAATTTGTGCCCAACCATATTCTCGGTTACGAAAACCGGAATGTGCCGCTTGCCGTTATGTACGCCAAACGTCAGGCCGACCATATCAGGCGAGATCGTCGAACGACGCGACCAGGTTTTGATCGCCGGCGGTTTCTTCCCACCATCCGCTATCCGCTGCAGCGTGCGGCTAACACTCAAGTCAATGAACGGTCCTTTTTTTAATGAACGAGGCATATTTCAATTTTGGATTTTAGATTTCGGATTTCGGATTTCGTGATCCGGATTATCTTTCAATCCAAAATCGCAAAATCTAAAATCCAAAATCGGAATCTATTTCCTTCTACGGTCCTTCACGATCATATTGGTCGTGCGTTTGTTGCGACGCGTTTTATATCCGCGTGTCGGCTGTCCCCACGGCGTTACCGGGTGACGTCCGCCGGAAGTTTTTCCTTCACCACCACCGTGAGGGTGATCGACCGGGTTCATCGCTACGCCGCGAACCTTCGGACGTTTTCCCATCCAACGGCTGCGTCCCGCCTTTCCAAGCGAAACGTTCTCATGCTCGGTGTTCCCAACCTGGCCGACGGTCGCCATACAAACGACTGGAACCTTTCTTACTTCGCCTGACGGCATACGAAGCTGGGCGTAATCACCTTCCTTGGCGACGATCTGCGCAAAGCCACCGGCCGAGCGAACCATCTGCCCGCCTTTTCCCGGTCGCAGTTCGATATTGTGAACTTCCGTTCCGAGCGGGATATTCTTGATCGGCAGACGCGTTTCCCGGAAGAATATCCGCGTCCTCTCCGCTGTGGATCATCGTATTCACCTTCAAGCCAACCGGGGCGATGATGTAACGCTTCTCGCCGTCGAGATACGTGATCAATGCTATGTGAGCCGATCGGTTCGGATCGTATTCGATCTGCGACACCTTGCCCGGAATGCCGGCCTTGTCACGCTTGAAATCGATTATCCGATAATGACGCTTGTGGCCTCCGCCGCGGCGTCGGATGGTGATCCGGCCATCGTTGTTCCGACCGGAGATTCTCTTTTTCGGCTCGAGCAACGACTTCTCGGGGGTTGCTCCCGGCGTCAACTCGTCGCGCGTCAGATACGTCTGATAGCGTCGGGCCGGTGATGTCGGTTTTAATCTCTTGATTCCCATATTTCCATTTTGGATTTTGGATTGCGGATTTTGGATTTAGGATCTAGCCGCGAGGCTAATCGAAAATCTAAAATCTAAAATCCAAAATCGTTAGATCGCTTCCGCGTAATCAACCATCGGCTCGCCCTTCTTTAAAGTGACGTAAGCCTTTTTCCAACTTGGTCGTCGCCCTTCTTGTCGGCCGCGTTTTTTGATCTTGCCTTCGTAATTTACAGTACGAACGCTTGAGACCTTGACGTTGAAAATTTCTTCGACAGCTTTCTTGATGTCCAGCTTGCCGGCGGTTTTCTCGACGCGAAACGTCAAGACCTGACCCGCCTTGCGTCCGCTATTCTCATCGGTCGAATCCTCTTTCAGGATCACGCTCTTTTCGGTAACGACCGGCGATTTCAGAATGTCCCAAACAGTAAAGTTACTCATCTTCGCCCGCCTCCTTTTTCACTGCTTTCGGCTTTGCTTCCTTCTTCGGTGCAGCCGGTTTGTCAGCAGTTTTTTCAGCTTTCGGTTTAGCTTCCTTCTTCGGCTTCGGCTCGTCGACGGCGTCAGCCTTTTCGACTTTCTCGGCTTTCGCTTTTGCAGGACTTTTCGCCTTCGGAGCTTCTTCAGAAGCTTCAGTAGACTTTCCACTCTCCGCTTTTGGATCGAGAAGCTGATTCAACTCTTCGATCGCCGCTTTCGAGATCAAAAGTTTCTCGTGATAAAGAATGTCGTAGATATTCAGCCCGAAACTGTTCGTTACTTTTGTCTTTTCGACATTACGCGACGACAAAACCAAATTTGCATTATCGAGTGAATCCACGATCAGTGTTTTTGTGCGTTTTCGGTTCTCAACCAGACCAAGCGCTCCCACTGCTTCGAGAAAATCTTTCGTCTTTGGGGTTTTGAAACCAAACTCTTCGACGATTATCAAGTTGCCTTCGCGAAGCCTTTCCGAAAGAGCCGAACGCAGAGCCCCGCGGCGCATTTTCTTCGGCATCTTGTAAGACCAATCGCGCGGCTGCGGGCCGTGAACGTTACCGCCGCCTTTCCACAACGGCGAGCGTAGCGATGCGATGCGAGCTCGGCCTGTGCCCTTTTGCTTCCACAGCTTGCGGCCCGAACCAGAAACGTTTCCGCGGGTTTTTGTCGCGGACGTTCCCTGACGGCCATTCGCCTGAAAATTCATCAAAGCGGCGTGGATCAGCGACTCGTTCAGCTCGACGCCGAACACGGCATCCGCCAGGCTAACTTCCCCGACTTCTTTATTCTTTAAATTGCGAACCTTTACGGTAGGCATAATTTCTCACTCCGTTCGAGTCCTCGAGTCTTTCGAGTCTCGCGAGTCCGTTGAGTCGTGAACGTCGGACTCAATAGACCCGACAGACTCGAAAGACTTCCTATGACTTTTCTTCACAACAACCAAACTTCCATTCGCTCCCGGCACGGCACCGCGAACCATCAACAAATTGTTCTCGGCATCTACGCGAGCGACAGTTAAACCTCTTACGGTCACTCGTTCGTCGCCCATGTGGCCCGACGAACGCGTTCCTTTGATAACACGCGACGGGTATGCCGACTGGCCGATCGAACCGGGTGCACGTACGTTCATCGAACCGTGCGACTCGGGACCGCGCTTAAAATTGTGGCGCTTGATGGTTCCCGCGAATCCGCGTCCTTTCGACTTGCCGACGACCTCGATCTTGTCTCCGTCTGCAAATACATCGACCTTTACCTGATCACCGATCGCGGCTTCGGGCTCACCCGTCAAACGGATCTCCTTCAAAACGCGCGTCGGCGGTACGCCGCCTCCCGTCTTTTCAAAGTGTCCGCGAAGCGGCTTCGTCACATTCTTCAAACGGATCGGCACATCCTCGACAAGGCCGAGCTGAACCGCGTTATAGCCATCGCGGCCCGCTGCACTTTTTGTTTGAACGACAACACAGGGTCCTGCTTTGATGACGGTGACCGGTGTTACCGTTCCGTCTTCCGCAAAGATCTGCGTCATTCCGAGTTTTCTACCAATGATTCCGCTAATCATATATTTCGATTTTGGATTTTGGATTTGCGATTTTGGATTCGATCGACTTCCGTCAATCCAAAATCCAAAATCTAAAATCTAAAATCGGTTAGTTTCTGCCAAAAGCCTTGATCTCGACATCCACACCGGCCGGCAGATCAAGCCGCATCAGTGCGTCAACCGTTTCCGCTGTCGGATCGAGAATATCCATCAAACGCTTGTGCGTTCTGATCTCGAACTGCTCACGTGATTTTTTATCGACGTGGGGCGAACGCAGGACCGTCCACTTGTTCTTGATCGTCGGTAGCGGGATCGGGCCGGCGATCCGGGCTCCGGTGCGTTTCGCCGTATCGACTATCTCCTGCGTCGATTGATCGAGCACGCGGTGATCGTAAGCTTTCAGCTTGATGCGAATTTTTTCGTTTAACATAATTCTAGCAATAAGCACTCAGCAATAAGCATTCAGCAAGAAGCAGCATTTTTACTTACTGCTTATTGCTTATCGCTTATCGCTATTCAACTACTTCCGATACCGTGCCGGCACCGACTGTTCGGCCGCCTTCGCGGATCGCGAACCGAAGTCCTTTCTCCATCGCGATCGGAGCGATCAATGTGATCTCCATCTGGATGTTGTCGCCCGGCATCACCATCTCGACTCCCGCCGGAAGGTTCGCGACTCCCGTCACGTCCGTTGTCCGGAAGTAAAACTGCGGGCGATATCCGGTGAAGAACGGTGTGTGTCGTCCGCCTTCTTCCTTTGTCAGGACGTAGGCCTCGGCCTTGAACTTCGTGTGCGGTGTGATCGAGCCCGGCTTGGCAATAACCTGTCCGCGTTCGATCTCTTTACGCTCAACACCGCGAAGCAAAAGCCCCACGTTGTCTCCAGCCATTCCCGAATCAAGCAGCTTCTTGAACATCTCGACGCCCGTTACTACCGAGTTCCGCGTGTCCTTGATGCCGACGATCTCGACCGGCTCGTTGACGTTGATCGTTCCGCGTTCGATTCGACCCGTCGCAACTGTTCCGCGACCCTGAATGGTAAAGATGTCTTCGACCGGCATCAGGAACGGCTTATCCGTCTCTCGTGCAGGTGTCGGAATGTAATCATCCACCGCCTGCATCAGCTCGTCGATCTTCGGCTCCCATGCCGCATCGCCTTCGAGTGCCTTCAACGCCGATCCCTGCACGACAGGAATATCGTCGCCCGGGAACTCATAGCTCGAAAGCAGCTCGCGAATTTCCATCTCGACCAGCTCAAGCAGCTCCGCATCATCGACCGCATCCACTTTGTTCATGAACACGACCATCGAAGGTACTCCAACCTGACGTGCCAGCAGGATGTGCTCGCGTGTCTGCGGCATCGGTCCGTCCGTCGCCGCAACCACCAGGATCGCTCCGTCCATCTGGGCCGCTCCCGTGATCATGTTCTTCACATAATCGGCGTGGCCCGGACAATCGACGTGTGCGTAGTGTCGGTTAGCCGTCTCGTATTCAACGTGTGCCGTCGCGATCGTAATACCACGAGCCTTCTCTTCCGGCGCATTGTCGATCGAATCGAACGCACGCACGATCATCTTCGGATTGTGCTTCGACATCACCTTCGTGATCGCTGCCGTCAGCGTCGTCTTCCCGTGATCTACGTGACCAATGGTCCCGATATTCACGTGCGGTTTAGATCGATCAAATTTTTCCTTGCTCATAGCTTCTCCTGTCTCTCAAATCTCAAATTTGAAATTTCAATCGCTTAGTTGCTTGCTCCCTTAACCTTGGCAATTATCTCTTCTGCGACATTTCGCGGCGCTTCGGCGTAACGCTCAAAGTGCATCGACGAAGTCGCACGACCCTGTGTCGCCGAACGCAGGTCCGTCGTATATCCGAACATCTCAGAAAGCGGCACAAACGCCGTCACAACCGAAACATTACCCGGACGCGGCTCCATCTTGTCGATCTGGCCGCGGCGACGATTCAGATCGCCGTTGACCGAACCCATGTATTCTTCGGGCGTCACCACCTCGATCCGCATGATCGGTTCAAGCAGTACGGGCTTTGCCTTTTTCACCGCGTCCTGAAACGCGAGACTGCCGGCGATATGGAACGCACGCTCATCGGAATCGACTTCGTGAAATGAACCAAATACGAGCGTGGCTTTGATATCGACAAGCTCATAGCCGGCAAGAAATCCGCGACGCATCGCGTCCCGCATTCCTTCCATGGTTGGCTTAATGAATTGACGAGGAATGGAACCGCCGCTGATCTTGTCTTCGAAAACGAAGCCTTCGCCCGGTGCCGGCTCGATCGTCAGCTCGACGTGAGCGAACTGTCCGCGGCCACCCGTCTGTTTCTTAAATATCTCTTTACCCGGCGCGCCAAGCGTGATCGTTTCACGATAGGCCACTTGAGGCTTACCGACGTTTGCTTCGACACCGAACTCGCGCTTCATGCGATCGACAATGATCTCCAAATGAAGCTCGCCCATTCCGGCGATGATCGTCTGGCCGGTTTCGTGATCGGTCGAAACCTGGAACGACGGGTCTTCCGAAGCGAGGCGGTTGAGCGCGATGCCCATCTTGTCCTGGTCGGCCCGAGTTTTCGGTTCGACCGCGACGCGGACAACCGGATCGGGGAACTCCATCGACTCGAGGATGATCTGTTTCGATTCATCCGAGATCGTCTCGCCTGTCGTGACATTCTTCATGCCGCCGATGGCGACGATCTCACCTGCACTTGCCGATTCTACGTCTTCACGCTTGTTCGCATGCATCAACATCAAACGGCCAACGCGTTCCTTGGTATTCTTGATCGTGTTGTAGACGTAAGAGCCCGAGCTGACGGTTCCTGAATAGATCCTTACGAAAGCGAGCTGGCCGAGATGCTTGTCGGCCATCAATTTGAAAACGAGTCCTGAGAACGGAGCCTTCGCATCCGGCTCGCGCGTCTCGGTTTCGTCCGTCTTCGGATTGACGCCTTCGATAGCCGGAACGTCGAGCGGGCTGGGAAGGTAATCGACAACCGCATCAAGGAGCGTCTGAACACCCTTGTTCTTGAACGCGGAGCCGGTGACAACCGGAACGATCTTCAGCTCGAGTGTTCCTTTTCTGAGGCCCTTCCGAATTTCGGCCTCCGATATCTCTTCGCCTTCGAGATACTTGGCCATCAGATCATCGTCGATCGCCGAAACGGCTTCGACAAGTTTTTCACGCCATTCCTTCGCCTGGTCGACCAGATCAGCCGGGATGTCCGTCGTTTCGTATTCGGCGCCCTTTGTCTCGTCATTCCAGATCAGGCCTTTCATCGTGATCAAATCCACGACGCCCTTCAGTTTGTCTTCGAGACCGATCGGAAGCTGCAAAGCGACCGCGTTTGCGCCGAGGCGCTTCAGGATCGAATCGAACGATCGCTCGAACGATGCACCGGCGCGATCTAATTTATTTATGAAGCAGATTCGGGGAACCCCATACTTATCGGCCTGACGCCAAACCGTTTCTGATTGCGGTTCAACACCGGCGACGCCGTCGAAAACTGCAACCGCACCGTCAAGGACGCGAAGCGAACGCTCGACTTCCATCGTGAAATCCACGTGGCCGGGAGTATCAATAATATTGATCCTGTGCTCGACGCCGTTGCGTTTCCAGAAACAGGTCGTCGCGGCCGACGTGATCGTAATGCCGCGTTCCTGCTCTTGCTCCATCCAATCCATCGTCGCAGTTCCCTCGTGAACTTCGCCGATCTTGTGCGAAACACCGGTGTAGAACAGCACGCGCTCGGTCGTCGTGGTCTTACCCGCGTCGATATGGGCCATGATGCCGATGTTTCTATATTTGTCTAAGCTAATGTTTGCCATACAAATAGTGACGAGCAATAAGTGACAAGTGATGAGAGCCTGTACTCGTCACTCGTCCGTCGTCCCTAACAACTAAAACCTATAGTGTGCGAACGCCTTGTTCGCTTCTGCCATGCGGTGGACATCGTCCTTCTTCTTTACCGCTCCGCCGCGCCCAGTAGTGGAATCGAGCAGCTCACCGAGCAATCGGTCGCGCATCGTCTTTTCACTGCGGCCACGGGCATTCGAGACGATCCAACGGATCGCGAGCGTGTTGCGTCGGTCCTTTGTCACCTCGAGAGGGACCTGGTAGGTGGCACCGCCAATACGACGGGACTTAACCTCGAGGGTCGGAGCGACGGTGTCAACAGCTTTCTTAAAGATCTTCAGCGGTTCTTCACCCGTCTTCTCGCCGAGCTTTTCCATCGCACTGTAAAAAATCTCTTCAGCGACGCTCTTCTTGCCACCCCACATCATGCCGTTGATGAATTTCGTCACCAGCGTGCTGTTATAGATCGGATCCGGCAAAACATCTCTGCGGCTTGCAACTCTTCTTCTAGCCATAACTTTTTGATTTTGGATTTTGGATTTTAGATTGTGGATTTCTCAATCCGCAATCCGCATTCCGCAAATCCGCATTTATTTAGCTCCCTTCGGACGCTTCGCGCCGTATTTCGAACGACCCTGATTACGGTTCGCGACGCCCGAAGCGTCAAGCGTTCCGCGGATGACGTGATAACGAACACCCGGAAGATCCTTGACACGTCCGCCACGAATAAGCACGATCGAGTGCTCCTGCAAGTTGTGCCCGATACCCGGAATGTAGGTCGTCACTTCGATCTGATTCGTCAGACGCACGCGTGCGACCTTACGCAAAGCCGAGTTCGGCTTCTTAGGCGTCGAGGTGTAAACACGGGTGCACACGCCTCGTTTTTGCGGATTCGACTGCAAAGCAGGACTCGCCGTCTTATACTTAACGCGTTGGCGTCCTTTGCGAACTAGTTGGTTGATAGTCGGCATAACTGGATCGCCGGCATCCGGCCGGCTTCTTTCTTATTCCCTTTGCCCCCAAGATGGCGGCATTCCCTTTTTTAAAAGGCAAAACTAACGTCTCACCTGACTCTTGCCGAAATATTTTTCGGCAGTTAGATCAAGCAGCATTTAGCTGACTTAATTAAGCAATCGTTGTGTTAACCCGAAAGCAAAAACTTTGCTGTAGCGTGGCGCATAATAGAAGTGAATCGATTTTGCCCGGAGCGTTGGTTCGCACCGATTACGCTACAATTCCTGTTTCAGCTTTCAAAAAACTACGCTGCACTTGCGTTCGCAACTACATAGCGAGCCAGACGTCAAAGTCCGAAACTCTAGATATTAGTAATTTCGACTAGTTGAGTCAAGCGGCCTTTGCAGAATCCGACAAGTTTCTTGTAGTATTTTCCTTTTCATTCGTTCCGCAGGATCGAACTACCGCAGGATCAAACTATGAGTATCGGAAACAGCAATCATTTTCAAACCTATCTAAGACAATTCAGTGAGTCCGACTGGCAGACCGTAATTACGTCTCTCATGACGTCAACTCACGAAGTAGATCGTAGCGCCGTGCAGATATGGTTTCACTTTTACCCGCTCGCCTTGCAACAATACGTTTCTTCGGCCGACGATGCCGCCGAAGTGAAACGGAATCTGGCGATGCAAGGCGAATTCGGACTCGACGACAAGATCGACACCTCGCACGCTTTTCTGTATGGCCACCGCTACTGGAAGGCCGTCAAGGCTGCCATCGAGGCGGAATCGCAAATATTTGAAAACGAAAATATCGACCTTGCGGATGAGATCACCCAGATCGCGACGATGGTCGCAGAGAAGGTAAAAGCCGATAAATCACTTTTGATCGGCATTACCGCAGTTGGGTTTATGACTTTTGTGCAAGTCGGGCTAGAGAAGTTCAAGGCCGCGACCGGTGAGATCGAAAAACCGTCGGGAATATTGAGAAAATCGCCTAATGCAATTGTTGCAAGCCGTCAGCAGGACGACTCGCAGGGACTCCTTGGTTTTCTTAAGACGGTAAATAAAAAGTACTCGGTCATTTACGATGAACTCAAGGACGGCCGCTTCGATATCGTAAACGATCAGGAAATTGCTTCGGCCTCGGCCAACGATCGTTCGCAGAACTGGCAAGCTAAGGATCCACGATGCTGGGAAGGTCCTGTACCCGTCGAGTGTACGTCCGCTTCGTGTGGAACATGCTGGGTCGGTGTGATCGCCGGCAGCGACAAGCTTTCCGAGGTCGACCGACGCGAGCGACGAGCCGTGAAGGTATTCGGATACGATCAGACTGAAAACTCAAAGCCTCTAATTCGCCTCGCCTGTCAGACAAAGGCATATGGAAATGTAACCATAGTCATTCCACCCTGGAATGCAGTTTTCGGGAAAAAGGTGTATGGCAATATCGAAGAGCTAGAGCTTGAGCCGGTAACGACCTCAGCAAAGGCCCTTCGTGAGGCTGTCCGAGAGGCGGCAGCGGGCGAATCATCGACATAGACGACGACACGATCCTCGTTGGCAGTGAAACAAGCGGCTCGTATGGGCCGCTTTTTATTTATTGACATCCGCCGCAGCTCTTTATCTACCTCCGAATCACCCCGCGCATCGTTTCAGTACGGCGTCGATCGCGAAATCCGGCGTAAGTGTCTGTTTCTTGCCGAATTCATTCGCAAATTTCCCATTTTTCAAAGGGAACTGAATCTGGAACGCCTATTGCAAAAAAAGATTCTCAGTACGGAGCTGTCCGTCGATCCGGTCTCTCCCCGATTGGAAAAATTATGACTACAACAATTCGGCAGATGTACGCGACTCCGTCCCCGGCGGATCATCTAAATGAAGCCCAACAGCCGGTAACGGTGGCCCTCATAAACAGAGACTTGAGCCTTCTCGAGTTTTTTAGACGCGTGCTGGACGAGGCTCTGGACGAAAGTTCGCCGATTCTCGAGCGCCTGAAATTCCTGGCGATATTCTCCGCGAACCTCGATGAATTTTTTATGATCCGCGTCTCGGGTTTGAAAGAAAAGACTGGCAACAAGGCTGAGGTATCTCCGGACGGCTATACGCGGCCTGAGTTGCTGGCCGAGATAAAGACACGGGTCTCCGAGATGATCGAAAGGCAGATGAAGTGTCTCCGTGAGGATGTCATTCCCGAACTCGGTCGCAGCGGGATTGCTCTGGTCGACTACGAATCGCTCAACGACCGCGAACGGGCTGAAGCGGATCGATACTTTAAATCCCGCGTCTATCCGGTCCTCACCCCTCAAGCCGTAGATCCGACACACCCCTTCCCGTACATATCAGGCGGCAACGTTAACATTGCGCTCATGGTCCGGCCCGAACTCAACAAGCGGGTCGCGCGAGCGATGCACAACGTCGATGAGTTTTTTGTTCGGATCAAGATACCGGCCTTTGTCCCGCGTTTTGTGCCGGTCGGAGAAGACGGTCGATATTTGCTGATCGAAGATCTCACGGCGGCTAACGTTAAGCTGTTCGCCCCGGAGGCGGACGCACGGGCGTGCTATCAATTTCGGATAACTCGCGACGCTGACATCGAAATTCGCGAGACCGAGGCACGGGACCTGCTCGAGGAGATGGAGGAAAATCTCAAACAGCGACGATTCGGCGATGTCGCAAGACTTGAAGTGTCATCGTCCATGCCGGCCGAGATGGTCGAGTATCTGATCGAGTCGCTCGAGATCACAAGTGACGACGTCTATGCGATCGATGGTCCGCTGAAGATCACCGATGCTTTCGAGATCACCGGGCTTAATCGGCCCGATCTGAAAGGAAAACCATTGACCGTTTCTACCCCGGCGGCGTTCGCGACGGATGAGTCCAAGTTCGATGTCATTCGACGACAGGATGTTCTCTTGCATCATCCCTACATGCCGTACAGCATCATCACCGACTTCTTACGCGAAGCCGTCGAAGATCCGGATGTCCTGGCGATCAAAATGTGTCTCTATCGAATCGGTTCCGATTCGCCGATCGCCCCTCTGCTAATGGAGGCGAGTCAAAAAGGGAAGCAAGTCACTGCTTTGATCGAGATCAAGGCGCGTTTCGACGAAGAGAACAATATCGAATGGGGCAAGCAGCTTGAGCGTGCCGGCGTACACGTCGTATACGGTTTACTGGGACTCAAGACGCACGCGAAGACGACGTTGGTCGTTCGCCGCGAAGGTGACGAGCTTCGCCGGTATGTGCACCTTGCGACGGGAAACTATAATCCGGCGACCTCGACCGTTTATACCGATCTCGGGCTTCTGACGGCGGATGAAAAGATCGGCGAGGACGCGACCGAGCTGTTCAACTATCTGACGGTTTATTCGCAGCGCGAGAGTTTCAACAAGCTTCTCGTCGCACCTATCAATCTGCGACAGCAGATGCTGGAGATGATCGAGCGTGAAGCCGAGAATGCTAATCAGGGAAAACCGGCACGTATCATCGCAAAGCTCAATCGCCTCGCCGACACTGAGATCGTAAACGCGCTTTATGACGCATCGCGAGCCGGTGTTCAGATCGATCTTATCGTCCGAGGCATCTGCACGCTGCGTCCGGGCGTCCCGGGAATGTCCGAGAACATTCGCGTTCGCAGCATCGTCGGACAGCTACTCGAACACAGCCGGGTCTATTATTTTGAGAACGGCGGCCACGGCGAGGTCTATCTCGGAAGCTCCGACTGGATGCCGCGAAATCTTGATCGTCGCGTCGAGGTGTTGACACCGATCGGGGACGACCGTATGCGCTGGTTCCTGAAGGAACATTATCTAGAGTCGTATCTGCGTGACAACCAGATGGCGAGTGAGCTTCAGCCTGATGGCAGTTATCGGCGGCCCGAGGTAAGGGATTCCGAGCCGTTCAACGCTCAGCTTTCGTTTCAAAAACATTCGAACGTAGTGACCTTTGACAACCGGGTCCAGTAACGAAACAGGGATCGAGGAGGGGAATGTAATGTATAGATATCGGATGCCGTGGCACGCGGCTTTCTATTTCTTAATCTTACTGTCGCTTGTAACAAGTGGCTATGCTCAAAAAAAGAGTAAGGCTGCGGACGCGATTCCGAGCGGAACCGCGATACTTTGGGAGCCCGTGAATATTCGCTCGATGGATCTTTACGCAGGTCCCGGCAGTCAGCAAATGCAACCCGATCTAAGCAGAATCAAGTTCATCAAAGAAGAGAAAAGCGGACATAACAAGAAGTTCCGGATCAGCGACGGCAGCGGCCGGATATGGATCGCGAAACTTGGGCGCGAAGCTCAGCCGGAAACCGCGGCCGTACGTCTACTCTACGGGCTCGGATACAAAACCGAGATCAACTATCTTGTCCCATCGATAACGATCCCGGGCAAAGGAACCTTCAAGAACGTTCGCCTTGAAGCTCGACCCAACGACGTAAAGCGGGTCGGCGAATGGAAATGGCGAAGCAATCCCTTCGTTGGAACGAAAGAGCTGCAGGGTTTGAAGATCATGATGGCCTTTATGACCAACTGGGATCTTCTCGATCTTCAGAACAAGGTGCTGCATACGAATGGCGAAAATCACTATGTCATCAGCGATCTCGGTGCGACCTTTGGAAAACTGGGAAATAATAATTTGCCTATCTTTTTCCGGCTTGGCCGAAAGACTGGAAGTCCAAAGCATTACGTCAAGACAAGATTCATAAAGGAAGTGGAAGATGGCGAGGTCAAAATCGCGTTTAAGGGAAAGAACCGAAGCTTGATGAAAGGCATTACGGTGGCAGAGGCACGTTGGCTGTCGAATCTTCTCAATCGGCTGAGTGACCAGCAGATTCGGGATATTTTTCGCGCCGCGAATTACGGGCCGTCCGACGTCGACCTTTTTTCACGTGCAGTAAAAAACAAGATCGCCGAGCTCGATAGAGCCGTGGGCCCGAATCTAGCGCTAAACTAACGGGATGAAAAACACACGACGCCTGGTTCTCATTGCGATCGTCGGCGGGATTCTGCTCGCGATCATATTCATGCTCAACAAATCGGGCGGTGTGCCGCAGCCAACGGCTGCGAATCGTCCGCCCGCGAGCGTATCCCAACCTTCGGATAATCCGTTTCTCGCGGCGGCGAACGAGGTAATCTCAGGTGATAACGAATTTGAAAACATGACCCGATCCGAAGCCGGACTTCAGATCGTCCTACGTCTTCTGTTGGCGGTTATCCTGTCGGGAATCCTGGCTTTTCGCCCACGCCAGGACGTTCCCCTATTTCGCCGCAGTCTTTTCGTTTCGCAGACGCAGATCTTGCTTGCCGTGGTCGCTGCCGCGCTGATGATGGTCGTTGGCGACAGCGCAGCTCGTGCATTTGCGATCTTCGCCGCCGCGTCGCTTGTCAGGTTCCGTACGAATATTCGCGATCCGAAAGAGATCACCGTACTGTTGATCAGCCTGGCGCTCGGCCTTGCCGCGGGAGTCGGTCGTTGGGAGCTGGGTATTGCACTCTGTCTATTCGCTCTCGCCTTGCTATGGCTGTTGGAGTTTAACGAAAAGCAAAGCATTTTCCGGTCGATGGAATTGACCATAAAGACCAGTAACACCGACCGAACGCAACAGGTTCTCCAGAAGATTTTCAAGCGAAGAAAACTGGATGCCGAGGTGCGGGAGCTCAACCCGCCCGATCCGGAAAAGGAGGGTGACATCGGACGGATCGTGTATTACCTCAGTCTTCCTCTGAGTTTGCGAACGGATTCGATGAGCGATCGCATTCTGAGAGCCGACCCGAACATTGAAAAGATACAGTGGTCGAAGACAAAATCGGCAGGCGATGTGTATCAGTGATCAAACCGAAAGCGATGGCTCTTAAGCGCGCGTTCTATGAGTCGCCTGGAAGTCCCGAAGGTACGCCTGATAATAGCCCCGCGATTGATCGCGGGGTAACGTTGTGAATTTCCGCCGAAGTCCCGTAGGGACGACAGAGTTTCAACGCCCTACAGGACCTGAATGAACCTCGGGCTACAATCGGAAGTCCGTTTTACCGACACGGAAAAAGGCTGCCTTCTTCAGACAGCCTCATCTTAATTCTTTCGATATTTGTTTAGTGACCGGTTCCCTGAGCCATAGCAGCTGCGTGTCCACCGGATGCGGCCTTGGCAGCTTTCTCCTCCGCCAGACGGGCTCCCCACTTTTTAACGAACGATCCCAGCCTTCCATGCACTAAACCGTTCGAATAATTGTAGTCCTTCATCTCTTTATAGACCTGGCCGTAATCCCAGCCATAGTTCGTGTAGCGATATGCCGCACCGACGACACCTGTGCGGTGGATGCCAGCCTTGCAGTGAACAAAGAACTTTCCGGTCTCGGGGTTATTGACCAACGCGAGAAACGCGTCGACATCTTCCTGCTTAGGTCGCTTCCAGCCGCTCATCGGAATGTTCACGTATTTCATACCGAGAGCCTCGACGGCACCTTTCTCGTAAGCCACGGGATCGTTACGAAGATCGATAATGGTGCTAACTCCCAGGTCTTTTAGCGATTGAAAATCGCTCACAAGCGGCTGAGCTCCGCGGTAAAAGCGTTCGTCCATCTGGCCGAAATTTCCAATATTTATGTTAGAGAAATCTTTTTTGACTTCGGTCTGTGCGAATGAGATCGATACGAGTCCGAGCATGAGAGCGAGCGAGGCAACAACGGGGCGTAAGGTTTTTTTGATCATGTTTTTCTTCCTCTGAAGTTGGGTAAACCCAGGTTGATTGTTTCCGCAGCCCGATGTGAGTTATTTCGTCTGGGTTTTTTCGGGCCTGTTCGACCGGCATCTCTAAGGCTTCGCGTGGGCCGGTCGAGTACCTGTATAATTACGTCTTTTGGTCAAACGCAATTTCTGAGCTAGTTGTGGAAAAATTGTGATTGACAGGCGTATGAAGCTTAAAACTTTTCGCACGTTGCACCTTTTTTTCACTCTAAAATGACCGCCGCGAACATTGAAACCCGGTTCCCGCCCGCAGCCCTTGTGCTAATAGCCGTCCTGCTTTGGAGCACCGGCGGGCTTTTTATAAAGCTTACTACGCTGGATGCGTATCAAGTAACTTTTTTCCGTTCACTGCTCGCCGGGATCACGGTCGCGATCCTGACCCGCAAACAGGGGCTGAGAATCGACGCCTTCGGTGTATTAACTTCGGTCATTTACGCTGTCCTCCTTTTCCTTTTCGTGTGGGCGACGAAACATACGACGGCGGCGAACGCGATCTTCCTTCAATACACCGCTCCGATCTACATTCTGATCCTCGCACCATTCGTCATCGGCGAAAAATTCCACTGGCGAGATCTCGTGACCGTCGTCTTCTGCATCGGCGGGATGAGTCTGTTCTTCGTCGGCAAGCTCGAGATCACCGACTATCAAGGCAACATCGCCGCGTTATTCTCAGGCGTTTTTCTGGGCCTCTACATCATGCTCTTAAAGCATCCTCGCGCGACGGGGAGACGGGAGATCGGAGACGGGAGCCAAGAGTCAGAACCGCGAGCGGTAGCGACCGGGTCGCCCTTAACCGACGAACGAAGTTATCGAGCAAAGACCAAAAACCAAAGACCAAAAACCAAAGACAAAGGACAAAGGACAAAGGACCAATCCAGCAATAGCAGTAATCTACGGCAACTTCCTCCTCGCGTTCCTCACTATTCCCTCGGGAATCGCCGCGATCCCGGTCATGAACCTCACTCGATATCGGTTCCGTCACATTCCTCGGCATCATCCAGATCGGCATCGCCTACATCCTCTTCATCAAAGGCGTCACCGGCGGCACACGCCCCCTCGACGCCAGCATCATCGGCTTCATCGAACCGCTATTGAATCCCGTCTGGGTCTTTCTATTTGTCGGCGAACGCCCGTCCACCTGGGCGATTCTCGGCGGAACGATCATCATCGCGACTGTGATCACCCACACCCTTGTACAGTACCGAAACCGGAACGGTGCTGAGCCATCGCCTGTAAAGTCTTAACCTTTCCCGAATCCTGTGATAACCTATCGGCATACTTTCGAAAACGAGTTCTTATTGCTCGTTTATTTTTATTTAATAAGCAATTCAAACAATTTAATTAGGAGCTGTCTCACGATATCTGAGGGTATATGCCTAACTATACGATCCCTGAAAATATTAAGAATGAAGAGCTGCGGGTGTGGATAAAAGACGCGGCAGAGTTGTGCGAGCCGGACAGCGATCTATCTGTGCGACGGGTCGCAGGAAGAGTACGACCGGATGTGCCAGGAGATGGTCGAGGCCGGCACGTTTATCAAGCTGAACGAGAAGAAGCGCCCGAACAGCTTTCTCGCTCGTTCGCATCCGTCGGATGTCGCTCGTGTCGAGGACCGTACATACATCTGTTCGCGAGCCAAAGGCGACGCCGGCCCGACGAACAACTGGATGGCCCCGCTCGAGATGAAGGCGATCCTCAAAAAGAAATTTACCGGTGCGATGAAGGGCCGCACGATGTATGTCGTGCCGTTCTGCATGGGCCCGATCGGCTCGCCGATATCGCAGTTCGGTGTGCAGATCACCGATTCGGCATACGCTGCCGTGAACATGAAGATCATGACGCGGATGGGGCAGAAGGCTCTCGACGCGCTCGGGGATGGCGAATTCACAAAGTGCCTGCACTCGGTCGGGATGCCGCTCGCCGACGGCCAGCAGGATGTCGCATGGCCGTGCTCACCGGATCCGAAGGACAAATACATCGTTCATTTTCCCGAAGAGAACTCGATCGTCTCGCTACGGTTCCGGTTACGGCGGTAACGCACTGCTTGGCAAGAAATGCCTTGCACTTCGCATCGCGTCAACTCTCGGGCGTGCACAGGGCTGGCTCGCCGAGCACATGCTGATCGTCGGCGTGAAATCGCCCGACGGACGAAAGGATTATGTCTGTGCGGCGTTTCCTTCGGCGTGCGGTAAGACGAATTTCGCGATGCTCATCCCGCCCAAACCGTTTCAGGAAGAAGGCTGGGAAGTGACGACCGTCGGTGACGATATCGCGTGGATCAAGCCGGACGAGAACGGCAAGCTTCGGGCGATCAATCCGGAATTCGGATTCTTTGGCGTCGCTCCGGGCACGAACTACAAGACGAATCCGAACGCGATGGAGTCGATCAAGGAGAACACGATCTTTACGAACGTGGCCTTGACCGACGACGGCGACATCTGGTGGGAAGGCATGGATGGCGATCCGCCGGCACATGCCATCGACTGGCAGGGCAACGATTGGACACCTGCGAGTGAAGCGAAAGCCGCACACGCCAACGCACGTTTTACCGCTCCTATAACGCAGTGCCCGGTCGTCGACGAAAATTTCGACGATCCGAAAGGCGTTCCCGTTTCGGCATTTATCTTTGGCGGACGCCGCAACTCGGTCGTGCCGCTCGTCCAGCAATCGTTCAACTGGGCGTTCGGCGTCTATATGGCCGCGACGATGGGTTCGGAGATGACCGCCGCCGCATTCGGAAATATCGGCGAGGTCCGCCGCGATCCGTTCGCGATGCTGCCGTTCGCCGGTTACCACATGGGCGATTATTTCTCGCACTGGCTCAACTTCGGCCGCCAGCTGCCCGATCCGCCGCGGATATTCTCGGTCAACTGGTTCCTCAAGGACGAGGATGGAAAATTCGCATGGCCCGGATTCGGCGAGAACATGCGTGTGCTGAAATGGATCGTCGAACGTGCACGCGGAAAATCGATCGGACGCGAGACACCGCTCGGCTGGATGCCGCGATACGAGCACATCGACTGGCGCGGTCTCGACTTCACCCGCGAACAGTGCGAAAAGGTAATGAAGATCGACCGCGACATGTGGCTGAAAGAGATCGCCATGCACGACGAGCTTATTCTTCAAGCTTTACGATCGCCTTCCTAAGGAAATGACTTTTATCCGCGAGCTGCTTGTCTCCAACCTCTGGCGTTCGCCGGAACTCGGACTTGCTGCACCACGGCCCGAGGAGGAAGAGGTCAAGGCGGTGGCGAAGGGCGAATAGGTTTGCAATTTCAAATTTGAAATTTGAAATTTGAAAGCGGAGTTTGAGAATCGAGATCTGAAATTCTACTGGAGATCTGAAATTGAAATTTGAGATCTGAAATTGAATACCAGCGGGCTGACATTGTTTCAGCCCGCTTTTTCTTTTATCATTCGAGCACTACTTCAAGCGTGTCTACAACTAACGGAAAAAACTATTCTCGCTTTCGATTCGTTCGCGAATCGCTCGACTCGATCGACAAAAACGAGGAGACGCACCGCGCCGACTTCCCATTCTCAGCAGAACTGAACACGCGTCGATATCCGGTCCGGGCTCTGAGATATTGGTGGCTCAGCCGTGTGATCGATGAAGAGGTGCGGCGGCTGGATCATGCATCGACGATAGTCGATGTCGGATGCGACCGGGGGATCATCAAACGGTTCATTCCCCCTATCGATGGCGGGAGATGGATAGGTCTCGACATCGATATACACCGTCCCGGTGTAGAACTGGCAAAGTACGACGAACGGATTCAGGCCGACTTCGACGAAGGGTTGCCGATTCCCGATGCGACGGCCGATATCGCGATCTGCTCGCACGTCCTTGAGCATCTTCCGCGTCCCGAATTCACGATGCGAGAGATCTTTCGAATTCTGAAACCGGGCGGGCTGCTTTTAGTCGGTGTTCCGACTGCGCCGAAATTCATCGCGCGGCTGCGTGAGAAACAATTTCAAAAGCAGATCGCCAACGGCAGCCGGGTTCACGGCCAGCATATTCATGTCTTTGACAGGGAGCGGCTCAAACACCTCGCCGAATACACAGGGTTTAAGGTCGAATTTCTGACGGGTACCGCCCTCATCCGAAAGAAAGGCAGCAGGCTCGAGGATTATGCCGCCTGGATCCGGTTTAATCAGATCGGCGCATCGCTCGTGCCGTCGCTCGGACAGGAACTGTGCGCCCAGCTTCGCAAGCCGACGGTTTAGTTCGTTGACTTGACGGTAGCGCAAGTGTTAGAAAATCTAAAAATTCAGTTGAAAACGGAGGTATTGAAATGGAGCGGTTATTAGGCAGCTACGCGTCGTACATCTACGCGCTTGTTCGCATCGTGGCGGGGCTTTTGTTGTTCATGCACGGTACGCAAAAGATCCTTAACTGGCCGCTCAGCTTACCAATGCCTGCCGACACAATGGTTACAGCTATCGGCATTTTCGAGATCGTCGCCGGATTGATGATCATGATAGGGCTGTTCGCTAGCGTACCGGCATTTATCGCAAGCGGAATGCTGGCGGTCGCCTACTTTATGGTCCACCAGCCGAACGGCACTTGGCCGATCCAGAACGGAGGCGAGCCGGCGGTTCTGCTGTCCTTCATTTTCCTGTATATCGCCGCTCGCGGATCGGGTCCGATCAGTGTCGATTCTGTCCGGCGCGGGAACGCGGCGACCGCGGCCGTCGTATGATAATTACACCGGCAAACTAACCGGGACTGATTCTAATCAAAACATCACTATGCAAGACTTTACATCCACATTCGGCAATTCGGCGGCGAACGCTCTGCCAGCACAGCGAGCCCAGTTCATCCGCAAAACATATCTTTTACTGGCGGCTGCGATTCTCGCATTTATCGCCGTCGAGGGGTTCTTGTTCGCGAGCGGTGCGGCAAACCTGATCGCCTCCGTAATTTTTAGCGGCGGTGCGATGGGCTGGCTGCTCGTGCTCGGTCTTTTTATGGGCGTCTCGTACCTCGCCAATCGGTGGGCAACCTCGGAAACGTCCACGGCGACACAGTTTTTCGGACTCGGCATTTTTATTATCGCAGAAGCGATTATCTTCGTCCCGATGATCTTGCTGGCGACGTACTATTCGGGTGACGCGTCGGTGCTGGCGAAAGCCGGTATCGTGACTCTCGGGTTGTTTCTCGGAATCACGGCCACCGTGTTTATCACACGCAGCGACTTTTCTTTTCTCGCCCCGATCCTGGCGATCGGCGGATTCGCCGCGTTAGGATTCATCGTCGCAAGCGCATTGTTTGGCTTTACACTCGGCAACGTGTTCGCATTCATCATGGTCGCGTTCGCCGGCACGGCGATTCTCTATGAAACATCCAACGTGCTGCACAGGTTCAACACAAACCAGCACGTCGCCGCCTCGCTGGCGTTGTTCGCGAGTATCGCTTTGTTGTTCTGGTACATTCTGAGCATTTTCAGTTCGCGGGATTAGAGTGACTCATCAGTACCTCCTGCGTGAGCGGGTGGTTGAAAGGTCTACGCGTGTTCGATTCCGCAATCAATAAACCGCCTGCTTCCGCAGGCGGTTTTGACCTATTAAAGTATCGATTACGATCCATTCAACCGCCCGCGGCTGTGGGCGGTTCAACCGTCGCAAGACCGGCAGTTTGAATTCTAAACTTCAACCGCCCGCTACCGCAGGCGGTTCCGACCTCCATGAGTATCGATTCCAATTCATTCAACCGCCCGCTACGGCAGGCGGTTCTGACCTCTTAGAGTATCGATTCCGAACCAGTCAACCGCCCGCTACCGCAGGCGGTTCTGACCTTTAAAACGGCGCGGGATTCTGGCGTTAAGAATCTTCATCAAAGACGTACCGCTTCTTCGGAGACTCGTCCGATAGCGACGAATCGCCAAGCTCCGAGAGGCTCAGTTTTCCGTCGCCGTCCTTCATCAGAACTTCGATTCGGCGCTCGGCATCACTCAAGCGCTCGCGGCATTCACGCGACAGCTTCACGCCCGATTCGAAAAGCTTCAGGCTTTCCTCGAGAGGTAGTTCGCCGTTCTCGAGCTGCCCGACGATCTTCTCTAATTCGGCAAGGGATGATTCAAAAGTTTTTGCCATAAACGGGAGTTATTCTACCGCAGAGCACGCTGAGGGCTCCGAGAAATGGAATGATCCTTTCCTCCGCGGTCTCTGCATATATTACCGAAAGAGCTCTTCAGCCTGTTGCAACAAAATGTTGAGATTCCTGATTCCCAGGCGTTCGCCGGCCGCATTGGCTCCACCGTTTGCCGCCACCGCAATTATTTCCTGTCCGACCTTTTGGGCGATCTCGGCGGCGAGCGTCTCGTCCCGTACGCCGACGATCCTCCATTCGCTGCCGTTGAGCTGCATTCTAACTTCGAAAGAATGCTCCGGCAACCTGCTCCGCACATAGGCGGTCTCACCGTACTGTTTGATATCCAGATACCTATCCGCCCCGAGTACCATGGCCGCAAAGGGTACGCTCTCAAAACGCTTTGTCTTTTTTCGAATCAAATTCGGGAGCTGCACCCGCGCACGCTCTTTCAGTGCGGGCATCACCGGAGTCGCCACGCGTGCGACACGAGCGATCGTCTGCGGCGGCAATCCGCGTCCGTAAAGCTCCACCGCCTGGCTTGTGATCTGCGGCATAAATTCGTCGACGATACTATCGACGGCGACAAACTGATCGACCTTCGCCTGATCATCGCGCCGTGCCGCGTCTACCAGAAGCGCGAGCGAATATTGCGGCGTGTTCTTGAAACTTTGCCAATAGAAATAACCACCGATCACGATGGCGATTACCACCAACCCCAGCACACCGGCGATCGACAGAACGACCTTGCGTACACGCGAGGGCGAAGCCGCTGCTTCGTTATACCCACCGAAACCCGGCGATTCAGTTTCGGCATCCGCACTATCGAGAAATTTCGTCATTCGTTAATCTTCTTTTTCGTGTTGATTCGTGTCTTTCGTGGCTTTTGTAACCAAAAAACTGAACCACGAAATTCGCGAAACACACGAAACACGATCATTTGGAAAGGACCTTTGCCGTCAAACTTCCCTTCTCCAGCCTGATCTTAACCAATTCATCCACCGCTACCCTCGCGGCATCGCGGCAAGATCTCGCCTTTCTCGTTCTCGATGATCGCGAATCCGCGTCCGAGTACCGAAAGCGGTGAAAGCGCGTCCAGCTTCGCCATCGAGACGTTCAGCGATTCCAGTTTCGAATCGAGTAAACTTCGCTCCGCCGAGCTCGCACGCTGGCTCAGCATACCGACCAAAGCTTTTCGATCGCTAAGCTTCGATGCGATCCGCATCGGTGAAAGTTGCGCGGAGATTGCGTCGAGTCTTGCGTTCGCCCGTTGCAGCGTGCCGATAAACACAGGCGATATCGATAGAGACTGGACAAGTGAACGAGCCTCCAGCAGACGATAGCTCATTATCCGCATCAGGTCGTCCGCCCGACGGTCGAGCGCGGAGCAAATATCCTCCTCGCGTTGTGCGACGATCTCAGCGGCCGCCGAGGGCGTCGGAGCCCGAAGGTCCGCGACCAGATCAGCAATAGTATTATCAACCTCGTGTCCCACAGCCGAGATCACGGGGATCGCCGACGCGTGGATCGCACGCGCGACCGGCTCTTCATTGAACGCCCACAGATCCTCACTCGATCCGCCACCGCGGCCGACGATCAGTGTGTCGATCTGCGCTCCCACACCCGAGCGTTCGTTATATTCGTTTGCCAGATGCACCGCGCGGCTGATCTCGAACGCCGCGGTTTCGCCCTGTACACGAGTAGGGATGAGAATAATGCTGACCGAACGAGCGCGTCGCGACAATACGTGAAGAATGTCGAAGAACGCCGCGCCATTCGGCGACGTCACGACCCCGATTCGACGCGGATACGGCGGCAGAGCGCGTTTCCGTGCCGTGTCGAACAACCCTTCCGCCGCAAGTTTCGTTCTGATCTGCTCAAAGGCAACACGTCTCGCACCTTCCCCGACCGGTTCGAGCGATTCGGCCAGCAACTGGAAATCGCCCTTCGGCTCATACAAAGTTAGACGGCCTCGGATCCTCACCTGCAAACCGTCAAAAGGCTGAAAGCGGATGCGATAATTCGTACCTCTATAACACGCCACGCGGATGATCGACGACGTGTCACGTAGCGAGAAGTACCAGTGACCGGAGCCGGCAGACGAAAAATTTACGATCTCGCCCTCAACCCAGACGTTTCGGAACCGCCGCTCAAGCTCGCCTCGGACTTGCGCGTTAAGCTCTGAGACCGTCAGCGGCTCCTTCTCCTCGTCGTCAAATAATGATTGCAGTAGCGAGTTTTGCATCGGTGTGAAAATAATACTACATAGACGGTAGGCGGTAGGGGGGAGGCGGTAGGCGGCAGACGGTAGGCGGCAGTCGGCGGTACGCGATTGGCAGTTGGCAGTTGGCGATAGGCGGTTCCGAGCACTGATCACCGACCACCGACCACCGGCCACCGACCACCGACCACCGACCACCGACCACCGACCACCGACCACCGACCACCGACCACCGACCCCCGACCACGGACCACTGACCACTGCCAGTGGCACCAACGTTGCGTGGATGGGGGCGTGAAAATAATACCTCCGAAACGAACTGACTCGCGTTTTAGTCGCCAAAAGGGGGTAAAACAAGGATCCAGGAGAATTTTACTAGTCGAAGATCATGCCGATATTCGCGCAATGATGGCGATGTACCTTGAACTGAATAAGTACGAAGTTATCGAAGCGGCGGACGGATATGAGGCAATCGAGAAAGCCCTGGAGCACAAACCGGACCTAATTTTGATGGATATCGCGATGCCCGTGCTCGATGGGCTGGAATCGGTTCGGGCGATGCGACAGAACGCGGAACTTGCGAACACACCGATACTTTGCCTGACGGCCTATGGCGAATTCTATAAAGATAGAGCGAAGGCGGCAGGTTATGACGAGGTGATGCAGAAACCGATCGATTTCGTTAAGCTCGATAACCTGCTCGAACGTCATATGCATTGACGACTGTGTCTTCGGTCGTCTGCCCAAACTACATTTGCTACAATCACCTCGCTCAAACCACCGGGAAATGGTGTCTTCCCGAACCAACCCTAACTAGGCTGATGACGCCTGTTGATAGGAGAACTATGAGCAGGAATATTTTATTAGTTGCCCTGGGCGGAATGCTCGGCAGTGTCGGACGATTTCTTCTGGTTACGCTTGTCGGCAGTTTCCTGCCATACAGTTTTCCGTGGGGAACATTTTTTGTGAACATCCTCGGCTGTTTTGCGATGGGAGCCGCAGTGGGTGTTGCGGAACGCTATAGCTGGTTTCACTACGATTGGCGAATATTTTTGACGGCTGGTTTCTGCGGAGGATTCACGACATTCTCTGCCTTTGCCTTCGAGAATGTCGAGCTGCTACTCGACAAAAATTACGGAACGTTTGCAGCGTACAGCGTCGCGAGTTTTGTAGTATGCATTCTGGCGGCACTCGCGGGTTTGATGTTGACGAGGGGATAACCCCACGTCCCAAGTCCCAAGTCCCAATTCCCTCGTCCCTCGCACCTCCCTTCCTGTAGTTCTTCCATAAAACAGCAAAGAAAATCCTTGCCTCTTACCGCCTCCAGGTCTAGTCTGAAAACATATATGAAAGTGCTGCTCGTCTATCCGGAATTTCCGGACACGTACTGGAGCTTTCGGCATGCTCTGAAGTTCGAGGGCAAACAGGCCGCCTTCCCGCCGCTGGGCCTGCTCACCGTGTCCGCAATGCTGCCGAAAGATTGGGAGCGACGGCTCATCGACATGAACGTCGAGACGCTATGGCCCGACGAGATCGAATGGGCTGACATGATCTTCGTCAGCGCGATGATCGTCCAAAACGAATCGCTTGAGCATGTCGTCGAGCTTTGCCGCCGGATGGAAAAGACGATAGTCGTCGGTGGCCCCTACGTTTCTACCAGCTCCGAACGAATGCCCGACGCCGATCATATCTTTATCGGCGAAGCAGAAGCGACGCTTCCCGAATTCATCAACGACCTCGATCTCGGCATCGCCCGCCGGATATACCAGGCCGACGAACGGCCTGCCCTTACCAATACCCCTGTTCCGGATTTTTCTTTGATCGATATGCGCCACTACAGCGCGATGAATGTACAGTATTCGCGCGGCTGCCCGTTCAATTGCGAATTCTGCGACATCATCGAGATTTACGGCCGCGTGCCCCGTACAAAATCTAATAGGCAGATGCTGGCCGAACTGGACGCCCTGAAAGCGACCGGCTGGCGCGGCCTTGTATTTATCGTCGACGACAATTTCATCGGCAATAAAAAAAATGTCCGCCTGTTCATGCCCGACCTGATCGAATGGTCGCGTGAGAACGAATATCCGTTCTCCTTCATCACGGAAGCGAGCGTCAATCTCGCCGAAGACGATGCACTCCTTCAACAAATGGAAGACGCCGGATTTCGCCGCGTCTTTCTCGGGATCGAAACGCCGGTGGAGGAAAGTCTGAAGGAAGCGCGAGAAAGGGCAGAACACGCGCCGCGATCTGCTAGAGTCAATCCACAAGATCCAGAGCTACGGCATGGAGGTTATGGCCGGCTTCATAATCGGCTTTGACAGCGATCCCGAGAACATCTTCGATCTCCAGATGCGGTTCATTCGCGAAAGCGGCATTCCCCTCGCGATGGTCGGGCTGCTCACCGCCCTGCCGGATACGCAATTGTGGCGGCGTTTAGAAAAAGAGGGCCGCCTGCTCGATGTCTCGACGGGCAACAACACTGACTGCACTATGAATTTTGTGCCGCGGATGGATGTGGATCGGCTGGTCGAGGGTTACAAGAACGTCGTCAGAAACATCTACAGTCCGCAGGAATATTACCGGCGTGCTCTCGATTGCCTTTCACGCTTTCACCAAAACCGGATCGAGCCGCGTCAGCTAAGTCTACGCGACGATCTGCATGCCTTTTTCAACATTGTGCTCACGCTTGGCGTGCGAGACTCCGGACGCCGCGAGTTCTGGCATTATTTTTACCAGCTCCTTCGCCATCACACAGGGAACTTCGCCCATGGCCTGACACTTGCCGCGATGGGTTACCACTTCCGTCAGGTGACGGAGAAGTATTGCCGGTAGTGGGTGGTCGGTGGTCGGTGGTCGGTGGTCGGTGGTCGGTGGTCGGTGGTCGGTGGTCGGTGGTCGGTGGTCAGAAATCCAGAATTTGAAATTTGAAAGCGGAAATTTGAAATTTGAAATTTGAAATTTGATTTCTGAAATATTTTTTTCTTCTAAAAAACGCCTGAAATTGACCAGGAAAGACCAAAGACTAAAGACCAAAGACCAGAGACCAAACACCAAAGACCAATGACCAATGACACCCCACCAACATCCGTGCTAATTTAACTCGATCACCGACGATCCCATGTCCGAATACTATAGACGTCTCCGCAAATTCGAATTCACAGACATCCTCGGATGGTCGTATTCGAGGCATAACACTTTCCAGCAGTGCAAGCGAAAGTACTACTACGAGTACTACCGCAAGCGCGACATCGAGAACGTCGCGAAGATCGCAATCCTTAAAGACCTCACCACCGTTCCGCTCGAGATCGGCAACATCAGCCACAAACTGATCCAGGCATTGCTCAGTCGCCTCCAGAAGTCAGCCGGCGAGATCGATCGCGAAAAGTTTTACGAATACGCTCGGCGTCTGACATTCGACGTCTGCCAGGAAAAGAATTTTGAGGATGTGTATTACGGCCGGCGCGAGGCGATCGACTTCGAGGCAGAGATCTTCCAACCCGTCATGGCCGCGATGAAAAACTTTCTCGAGAGCGATCGTCTGCAGTGGCTGTTCGAGGAGGCTCTGGTCTCGAAGGACGACTGGATCATCGAGTTCGAAGACAACAACCGTTACGGCGAATGTCGCATTGATAACCAGAAGGCATACTGCAAAGTCGATTTTCTTTTTCCGGTCGAAGACCGTCTGCACATTATCGATTGGAAAACCGGAAAGGAAGACTACGCTAAACACAGCATCCAGCTTCGCGGCTACGCAGGCTGGGCGAACTTTCAGTTCGGGACCGATTACTCCTTGATCTCGACAACCGTCGCCTACCTGCTTCCCTCATATAAAGAAACTACCGTTGTCCTCAACGAATACGACATAGATGACTTCGCCACGCGCGTCCGCGAGCAGACCGACGCTATGTACGAATTCTGCGAAGTCCCCGAGCTGAACATTCCACTGCCGAAAGAACAATTCGAAATGACCCCGTTGCTGAATTTTTGTAAGACCTGCAAGTATCGAGAGCTCTGCGATCGGAAGTAGGCATGGGTCGGTGGTTGGGAAAATCGCGCGCCGAGTCTGAAGCGCCTCTCATGCAAGAGGAGGCTCACGAAAATTCTGTCTGTGCGTGCGGTTTCGCACAGACATGGGTTCTGCAATTGCGGTATTGTAACTTCACCAGCAAATGGACAATTGCTTCGAACTAACTCCTTGAGGTGATCTACGAACGATGGGAAGGGCAGCAAATGCTGTGATTTCGGGGTTAATCCCTCCTCTTATTCTGGCCCGAGGTATCTCGGGCCATTCTTTCTGTTCGCTCATACCCGACGTGCCCCGAGCCCCCGCATTAGTCAGCACGTCCAGCCCCCGCACATTAACGCAGGGCACATTTTGCAGCGGCGTTATCCCAATGCTAACGTCAGTGTGAAACCTCTAACCGCTCGCAGAGCGGCAAATACAGCACAAAAAGGAGAACTTAATGGCAGTCCACGATGTTTCATTCAACATTCCGCAGCGATCGCTTGGCAAAGCCGACGTCGAATTTGTGATACGGCGCGATCGCTCGATCCTCGGAACGCTCGCTGTCTCGAACGGCTCGGTCGTGTGGTTCCCGAAGGGGACAACTTACGGTCTGAAGATGGGTTGGAAGAGGTTCGACGAGATGATGCAGGAGCGCGCCAAGAAGTTTGAAAAGCGGTAGGGCCCTTTAGTTCAGCTTTCTCACCTCGGCGTCGTCGGTGCATTCCCGGGTCGATCATTTCTGGCTCACACTCACTGAATTCACCTGCACAAATGCATTCTGCTTGCTGACGCGGATCTTCAAACGCGGTGACGGACGGTTGTCGGGATCGGCGGCGAACGCCGATCTGAACGTCACGGTGTATGCGGTGCGGATCTGCATGACGATGTCGTCGTATGCTTTCTGGATCTGCGATAGCTGTGTGATCGGATAATAAACTCCACCGGAAACTTTCGCGAGCCGTTCACCCTCGCCCTCGGCACGTGCAGAAAGAGTCATGTAGCGCGTGCGGAGCGGATCGATCCCTTGATCGGGATTGTTGGTCTCGCTCGCCGCGATCAATGCTGACGGTACGTAAAGGGGATAGACAAGCGCGCCGCTTTCTTCGATCGCCCCGATCAACGATTCAAACGAGAGGAACGACCGGTTATCGTCGCCGTCGGTGAGGACGACGATGGCGGTGCGTTCGCCTTTAAGCGGTCGCAAGGTTTCAGCGAGAGTAAAGGCAACGGCGTCATAATATCCGGTCGCACCGCCGGCGTCGAACGTATCCAGGCTTTCCGACAGCTGCGCCTTGTTTGTCGAGAACCCAGAGAGGACCTTTACATCGTCATTGAAAAGAATGAGCGATATGCGATCGTCGGGTCGGGCGGTGTCGATGAACGCCCTTGCGGCCTTACGAATGAAGTTGACATAGTTCTCGACGCTGCCCGAGACGTCGAGCAGCAGAACGAGATTGACGGGCGCGAGTGTGCGGCCCAACGGACATTATCTCGCGCGGAGCACCATTTTCGGCGACTGTAAAGTGCGAAGGTGTCAGGTCGGCGATGGAACGGTTGTACATGTCGGTCACGCGAACGACGGCTTGTTTTACGCTGTCACCGGGCACGTCGGCCTGCAAAGCTCTCGTCGTGAGCGTCGGCTCGCGTCGCATGGGCGGCAGCGTTCGGGAATACTCGCCAAAATACTTCGGGCTCGCACGGCGGATCGAATCCATCAAACCGATGTCGCCGCTTCGGATGATGGCCTTTGCCGCGTTTGTCAGAGGCCGCTCGCGGAGATCGCTCGAGACCTCGTTCGGCGGGATGTTTAGCAGCACGATCCCACGTGCGGTCGTAAAGGCGAGATCGACGGAAGTTGAACGCTCCTTCTTTCTCTTGTCTTTACCTTCTGAGACCGTTCCGGAAGCATCCCCGCTCGCTTCCTCTCCCGGTTCTGACTCTTGTCTCCCGTCTCCTGTCTCCTGACTTCCCTTTCCTTCGTTGCCGCGTCCTTCACTCCCCGGGTCGTTTTGGTACTTTCCTTTTAGCTGAAACTTCCCGCCGGATTTTTCCTTCACCTTTTTAAGCTCAATGTCGCTCAGGTATCTCGGCCGCGAGGCGGTCCAGAAGAAATCGTATTTTAGATCTTCCACGGGCACATCGGCGGCGATCGTCCCCGTATCCGTCTTTGCTTCGACCGATTGGACATCACCCGACACACGGATCTCACCCTCGCGCGTTTCGATCTTCAATCTAACTCGCTCAGGCACCGTAAGCGACAGATCGATTCGCTTGCTCCCTCCGGCGGCCAGCGTTTCGATCCGAAGGCTTCCAGCCGCGTCGATCTTCAGGTCGGTCTCGGCCACCGCACTATTCGAAGCGGCTATAAGTTGCACACTTGTACTATCAGGCCGAGCACGTACTTCGACGCGTCCGGTAAGATTTACTATCGTGATCGATCCGCCTTCGTCCAGTTTCAACTCGCGGGTAAATGATTGCGCCGAAACATACGTCGACGCGATGAATACGACGATTGCAGAGAGTGCGAGATCTAGAACTGAAGTTTTCATTGTTAGGGGCGACCCGTGCTGCGTCCGGATTGTATGAGTCGGTTTCGCACGCGCTCTTGCCACTTTTTCCTTGGATGCTCAGTTTCCTCGAATTGAATGAACAAATCCTGGAGGTTCTCGCCTCCGGCCTGGCGAGTCTTTAGGTAGAGCAGCGCAATGATTATCGACGATAGCGACGTCAAAAGGATCTGTATCGGGAGCATAAGCAGCGTCGTTAAGCTTTCCCGAGCGACGCCCGCGACGCGACGGATCATGGAATTCGACTCATCCGTAGATTCCGGCGTGATGCGGACGCCGCGACCCGGGCCAACACTCACCGTTACTTTGTGATCGGTGGGCTGCTCTGTCGCGGTCGAAGAAGGAGTATCTGTGGTATCGGCCGCCGTTGTGATCTTCTCGCTCACCTCAGCAAACTGCTTGACGGCGAGGGCGACCACCCCGCCAGTCAGGCCACCGATTGCCGCTGGTACAAAGAATAATAAAGCGACTGCCGCCACGGTCGTTCCGAGTGAGCGCATCACAAGGGCTTTTGACCGCTTCATCGCCGCGAATCCCCGCAAGTTTTCCATCATCACGACCGGCGCCACGAGAGCGAGGGTCACGGAAAGGACAAGTCCTGGAATAACGCACAACGCATAGCCGAGAAAGGTCAGTAGTGTCGAAAGAATGCCGGTACCAACCAGGCCCTTCCAATTTTCCCATGTCACCCGAAGCGCTGGCCGCATCCGGACAGGGCGTAGAGGAAGGGCAAGGATCTGATTAACCATCCACGTTATCGTCCCAATTGCGAGGTATCCACAAAAGAATGCCGCAAACGTGCTCAGCAATGTGAATAGTCCCAAGATAACTTTCCAGGCGATCGTAGTCTCAGCCTCAGGATACTCGGCGATCACGAACAGGTTCGCAGCGACCGTCGCGAGCGAAAACAGGATGTAAGGCAAAAAGAGGAAGATCGTGATGCCAAGGAACTTCGGCAGATATTCCGTGTAGATCATCCCCGCTCGACGCAACAGTCCGAAAATTCCTTCGGAGCGCGAACGCAGCGAGCTAGCGAACGCCTCGGCTGTCTGCGGACGCTCATCCGGACGTTTTGCAAGTGCGGTACCGATCACTCGTTTCAACTTCCTGCGTACCTTTTTTGCAGCGAGGGGCGGGACTGGCAACGAGTTGTGCGCCTCCATCACGTATGTGAAGTCACCGGCGAATGGCGTCTTGCCGGATAACATCTGATACGCGATCACCCCAAGACTGTAGATGTCAGAACGCGCATCGAGCCTTTCGCCGCGGCATTGCTCGGGCGACATGTATAGCGGAGTACCGATCACTGCACCGACACGCGTCAGGTCAGTACTGGTTGAAGATCCGCTGCCGACATTCTCGCTGCTTTCGGAAATCAGTCGCGTCCCGATCGTGTCGGGATCCCCGGGCGATGAAGCGATCGGAAGAATCGCAGTTCGCGCCTCGTCTGACTCCGCGGCTGGTGCGGCTATGGTCGCAGATTGAAGGATCAGCGTCGGTGAAATGCTGTCATGAACTGTGGTATCGCCCTGCTGACCGGCGACCGTCTGCTTACTCGCTTGGAAATAGGTGGGATTTGGAGCGACCGATATGTCCAACGCGTCGCCATCATCGTTGGGCGTATGCTCCTCGAGCTTTGCGATACCGAAATCGAGTACCTTGACGGTGTAGCCGCCGCGCTGATTCGGCTCGAGCCAAATATTGTCGGGCTTAAGATCGCGATGGATAATTCCCTGCTCGTGAGCTTCGTGAACCGCAGAACAAACTTGCTCGAGAATGTCGAGCGTCCATCCGACCGGAAGATTTTTCTCTTCTTCAAGGATCTCGCCAAGCGTACAGCCGTCGAGATATTCCATCACCAGATAGGCCGCACGGCCGTCCGAGGTTTCGGCGAAACCAAAGTCCGTGACGTTGACGACATTGGGATGACGGAGCCGTCCCGCCGCCCGCGCTTCTCGTCGAAAGCGTTCGACGAATTCTGGCCGCTCCATGAATTGCGGCGCGATGACTTTAACTGCGACCGGGCGCTCGGTACCGAGGTGCGTTGCAAGATAGACAGTCCCCATGCCGCCCCGACCGAGCTCGCGTTCGATCTTGTATTTACTATCGAGCGTCTGCCCGACAATGTTCGCAAGATTCATAGCATTCGTATCGGATCGCTATCACCGACTATTCAAGAGCTTCCGGTCGATATCGTCGCAGGGTGTAGATAGCTTGTTCTTGGATTGGCCGAACGTATTCAAAGCGAAAGTATAACCGATTCAGGCGGCTTCGTAACGTTCCAAACGTTGGGAAAGTGCTTGCTCTTGCGATTCGTTTCAAATAAACTGTCTCCCGAAACCATACCAGTTTCTCCCGTGCCAATTACTTCCGCTTTCGAAAGAATAAAAAGTGTCGTGTTTCAGCTATGCAACACGCTTTCATCTATGTTAGACTCTACGAGTTCTAACTGGAAGTCAACAATCTTGGTAGTCAGAAGGTTCCCTGGAGGCAAAAGTTTATGGATAAAGCAAAGGCGATCGAGTCTGCGTTACAGCAGATCGAGAAGAAATTCGGCAAGGGATCGATAATGCGTCTTGGCGACCGGCCGCATGAGGACATCGGATGCGATCTCGACGAATTGTCTAAGCCTCGATGCGGCGATCGGCGTCGGCGGATTGCCGCGTGGCCGGATCATCGAGATCTACGGACCGGAGAGTTCGGGTAAGACGACGCTCGCCCTGCAGGTCGTCGCATCGGCACAGGAAGCCGGCGGAATCGCTGCGTACATCGACGCCGAACACGCGATGGATCCGGAATATGCCGGAAAGCTCGGCGTGAATATCGACGACATGCTGATCTCGCAGCCGGACTCGGGTGAGCAGGCGCTCGAGATCGCCGAAACGCTTGTCCGTTCGAACAGCGTCGATGTGATCGTCATCGATTCGGTCGCGGCACTTGTTCCGCGGGCCGAGCTCGACGGTGAGATGGGCGATTCGCTTCCCGGCTCTGCAGGCGCGATTGATGTCGCAGGCTTTGAGAAAGCTGACTGCGATCGTTTCCAGCTCAAAGACGACTTTTATCTTCATCAATCAGCTTCGCGAAAAGATCGGCGTCTTCTTCGGTTCACCGGAAACGACGACAGGCGGAAAGGCTCTGAAGTTTTACGCGAGCGTCCGTCTGGATATTCGCCGCATCGGTGCGATCAAGGACGGCGACCGCATGGTCGGAAATCGAACCCGCGTAAAGGTTGTTAAGAACAAATGCGCTCCGCCGTTCCGCGAGACCGAGTTCGACATCATGTACGGCGAAGGCATCTCGCGCGAAGGCGATCTGATCGATCTCGCAGCGAACAATAACGTCGTCGAAAAGAGCGGTGCGTGGTTCTCGTACAAGGGCGAGCGCCTCGGACAGGGACGCGAGAACGTGAAGAATCTGCTCAAGGAAAATATCGAGCTGCGGAATCGGATCGAACACGATGTTAAGGTGTTCCTCGGATTTGTCGTGCCGGAAAAATCCGAAAGCCAGCCGCAAGCATAAACAAAAAGGGCTGGCCCGATGTGGGTCAGCCCATTGATCTATTGCGGCTTCGGTGTCGCTTTCTTTTTCATCATCATCGAATCGCCGGCGGTCGGCGGTGGTGCAGTCGCGTTGACCTGCCGCTGCATCTGTTTACGCAGAGTCTTCCGGATCAGGTATTCCCGGCGTCGGTGTCGCTCCGGGCTTGAACGGTTTTTTAAGAGTTCGCGGGATCGGGTATGCCGGGCGTGGGTGTCGCACCCTTTTGAACATTGTTCGCCGCTTTCGGATCCGGAATTCCGGGTGTTGTGTTCGCCGAGGGCGGGATGGGACTGGTCGACAGTCCCTCCGGCAAATTGTTTGCGTCAACCGTAACGTTACTCACCTGGTTCGTGTTTGTATTCGCATTCGAATCACTTGATCCGCACGCTGAGACCAACGTCGCTAAAGATAAAAGCAAAATAAAAAATGTAACTTTCGACATCACTTTCAAAAACCTCTTCAATTTAAAATAGCTGTGCCGGCTTGAATGTTGCGTCCCTGGGGGACAGCGACGGCGTTCAAACCGGCACGGGCAGGTGTCAAACGGAATTCGGAAGGTAATGTAGATGCCATAGGCCAGCAACTACTAAAGAGTGATTATAGGCTTCGAGCGAAAGATGTCAACACCATTTTTCGCTGACGGCTTCAGAAAAGAGACTTCGGCCACGCCCAATTCTTCAAAGATTTGACATCGTGAAATCGGTTATCTAGACTGTTTAACTTGCTCTTGCAGCACTCGAAATTGATATCGGCCAGGTAGCTCAGTTGGTAGAGCAGCGGACTGAAAATCCGCGTGTCGGCGGTTCGACCCCGTCCCTGGCCACCACATAGTGAAGAAAGGCGATCTGTAAAATGGTCGCCTTTTTCTGTTCTCTCAGGGCCGAAACCAATCCGCTGCTCAATCGTTCGGCGGACGATTTTCGCGAAGCCGCTTGATCAGTTTCTTGATATTGGTCGTGTCGGGGATGTCGGGATTTGCCTTTAAATGAGACTCAAGCGCATCCGCTGCCTCTTGATACTTTTTGAGGTTGTATGCGTAAAGCAATGCAAGGTTCCAATAGATCTCCGGGGTCTTGCCGGCGTCGATCTTTTTCGCTTTTAGCAACGACCGCTCCGACTCTTCGTAACGCTGCAGGGCCCTCTGGGAGATACCGAGCATTGTTAATGTGCTTACTGAATTCTTATCCAGCTCCAGAACCTTACCCGCGCTTTCGATCACTGCGTTCCAGTCTTTCAAAGTAAAGTTCGCGAAGGTTAGCCCGTGCCAACACGTAAGACATCTCTGATTTACCGAGAGTGCCGTCCGGAAAGAGCCGGCCGCATCAGCATACTCTTCATGCTGTAACTGCTCGGCTCCGAGCCGTTGAAGGGCAAGAAAGTACGTTGGAAAAATTTCAATTGCTCGCTGCAACCCCGAGACGCCCCGATCCATTCGCTTGCTGCCGAGGTCGGCGATCGCATCTTCGTACGCTTTCTTTGCCGCATCCGGCACTTCCTGTGCAAAGACAACGTCATTGTCCGCTGCCGGGTCGGAGCTTTTTCTCGGCTTTAGATAAAAATCGAGTTGTACATTTTCTGAAAGAGGCTGTCCTCGTGCTCCCGTACCGGCGATCTCGATGCTCTGAGATTGCTCCTCGAAATTCGTCCCTAATGGCAAGACCGTGACGTTAAAGCGTCCGTTCGAAACTCCGAAAAAAACGAATTGGCCGGACCCGTTCGTTCTGGTACGGGCGATGACGCTGTTGAAATCGTTTCGCAATTCGACCGGCACCTGCCCGACCGGGCTACGGCCCGGGCCGAAAACATAACCGGATATCGAACTTCGATTTTGAGCAAATGCTTCGGAGACCCAGAAGACTAACAAACAGCAGAGCGCGAGTGAAACTTGAAGACAAACGCCAGAGACTTTGCTTATTATCATCGGTCCGCCGCAGTGTCGATCATGAAATCTTTTAGAAGTTTTGACTCTCGCGATTCTATTACGTGGCGGATTTCTTTTCAATCGAAATCCCTACAGCTTTGAGATCGGAAGCGCATCGAAATCTTACGATTACTGAGATAGAGTCTTTCGAAAATCAGATTTCCGTAATGAAACGGCCGTTACAGCGATGGGAACGAGGTTTGCTACACAATTGAAGCTAGGATGTAGTCTGGAATACCGATTTAATGCGTGGAAACCGTTAATCTCCCTGACAAAGTCTCTATGAGATCAACCACGAACCATCTTCCCGTGATACTACTCTTGGGGAGACGGAACAGCAACGACGAGATCGATACATGGCTGGAGAAGAGCCGCTACTCGACGAGCGAAGCAACGGATGTCTTCCAAGCTATCGAGCAGATATCCGATTTTACGGTAGAGTCGGCACCCGATGTCGTTTTCCTGCATGTCGAACGCCTTCAGGCTGAGCGAGAGACGCTGGAGAAGATGCTTTCGACCTCGGCCGGAGCCTTTTGTGCTTCGGTTGTAACATTCTCGGATCACGGGACACGCTTCGACTCGGGCTTCGGAGTTCTCGCTAAACAACTCGACCAATTAATTCCAGGCGGTTCACAGTTGACTTGAGGAGCTCAGATTTGGCGATGTCCGGCGTTGATGACTGGGGCCATCCTAAAACCTATCTAAATCCCGTCTATCCGAAATCATTTCCAGACCCGTTTGTACTGAAATTCCGAGGGGAGTACTTTGCGTATGCTACCGGATTTGCCGCTGATGGAAATGTTTTCGCCGTCATTCGCTCAAATGATCTGGTCGAATGGACCGAACTTGCCGGTGCGATGAAACCAATCGACCCGTCGCCACCCTACTACTGGGCGCCCGAGGTAACTTACGCGAACGGGAAATTTTATCTTTATTACAGCGTTGGCAATGAGGCGCTCATGGAGATCCGCGTCGCGGTTTCCGACCGGCCAGATGCAGGTTTTGTCGACGCCGGACGCCGGTTAACAAGTGAAGATTTCGCGATAGACGCTCACGTCTTCATGGACGACGACGGATCGAAATATCTTTTCTACGCCACGGACTTTCTTGACCACTCCTTTATCGGTACCGGAACTGTCGTCGATCGGCTTGTTGATTGGTTCACGCTCGCCGGAAATCCGCAACCCGTGACCCGTGCAAAATACGATTGGCAAATTTACGATCCCGCTCGAAAAGAAAAGGGCGGCGTCCGGTGGCATACCGTCGAGGGACCCGCTGTTCTAAAACGAAAGCACTTATATTACGAAATGTTCAGCGGCGGGAATTGGCAGAATACCAGTTACGGAGTAAGTTTTGCTGTCTCAAGGGAAATAGAGAATCCGGACGAGTGGCAGCAATTCTCGGACGGAAAAACAGTGCTGCCGATACTGCGGACGGCTTCGGACGACGTGGTCGGGCCAGGACACAATTGTATCGTTCGGGGTCCGAACAATCGCGAGCTCTATTGTGTCTATCACCGATGGATAGGTGACGAACGCGTGATGGCGATCGACCGGATGGACTTTGCCGGCGAGCGGATATTTGTTGTCGGGGCATCGCACACCCCCCAACCATCACCCTTTGAACCCCTCTTTGCCCGGATCGAGGGACAGAATGAACGGATGCACCTAACCGGAGATTGGAAGTTAACAGATCGCTCGGCAACGAGCGGCTCAGACGGCCGGACCGAACTTCGCTTACCGGATATTCCTTCGAGCTTTTTACTGGAGACGACCATAAGATGTACAGGACCATTCCGCGATGATGGAAAGTTCGGCGCCGATCTTGTTGCCGGGACCGAAGCTCTAACGCTTACGTTTCATCCACATTCGAAGCACGTCCGAATCGAAGTTCCCGAAGAGTGCTCCGGATTTCCGTCCATCTGGAAGCTCCCCGAGGATTTTGATTGGGCTGCGCCCCATCTGTTGCGGATCGAAGCCGATCACCGGAGATTGAAGATCGATCTGGACGGAAGCTCGATACCACAAATCAGTACCTTTCTCCCGACTCCGCTCACTTCCCTTACGCTCTTTACGCGAAAACAATCCCTCACGCTCGATGCGTTAGAGTTGACCGAAGGGTTCGAAGAGCTATTTGCGGATTCCGGCACGCTAAAAGATAACGGATGGGAAATTGTTACCGACAGCGAGCATCGCATTGAAAATGGAGAACTCATATTCGCATCGATTGACTCGGTGCGGATGAGTAAACATTTACGATGGGCCTCCTGCGAATTTGCCGCAAACTTTCGGGTTGTAGACAAAAGGGAATCTAACTGCGAGTACGGACTTTCACTGTTCGACAGCGGATGCGAAGTCATGCGGCTGGCGATCGATTGTCACGACTCGATCGTAAAGGTTAATGAAAACGCTATTCTCAAATTATCCGAAGAGTCCGAGCTCGGCGTATACCATCAGCTTCGGATAATAAAAGCTGAGGGTCGGGCGTTGTGTTACTTTGACGACATGCAGATCGGGAGTTTTACCGACGCGGAGGCCCCAGCTTACTGTTATATTTTTGGCGAGGGCGTTCAACTGGCAATTGATATGGTCCGTCTGACCGCGATCTAATAGTTACAATTTCCCGCCCAATCAACACTCCAACTTTCTCAAGATCGGCCATCGCGGCCAAGTTGATAATTCGGTTGCGTCCGTTTACCATCTTGAATATTCAAGTACTGCCCTGCTCTTCCCGAGAATTCACATATTATTGGAAAATCAGTTTTGAGAACGCAAGAGATATTCAACAGTCGCTCAGAAGATTTTCTCTGGGCTGCCGGAATCGAAAATACATTTGTGCCGCAGGTTCGGCCCGGCCATCGCTCGCTCGACGAGTATGAGCTAATGGGCCATTACGAACACTGGCGCGAGGATCTTCAGCTGTCAGCCGACCTCGGGCTGAAAGCGATTCGATGGGGCGTTCCCTGGTATAAGGTCGAGCCCGCACCCGGCAACTTCGATTGGAGTTGGACGGATCAGGTGATCCCTTTTCTCGTCGAAGATCTGAAAATTCTTCCGGTCATCGATCTCATGCACTATGGATGTCCGTTCTGGCTCAAAAAAGAATTTGCGCATAAAGACTACCCTCAACGCGTGGCGGCATACGCTGCCGCGTTTGCCGAGCGCTACAAATCACTTCTCTCATGGTACACACCGCTCAACGAGCCGATCATCAACGCTTTGATGTGCGGAATGCGCGGCCTTTGGGCACCATACCTAAAGGGTGACAAAGGCTACATCCGGATCATGCTTCAGCTTGCACGGGGTATCATCCGGACCGTAAAGGCGCTAAAGGACATCGATCCGTCGTCCGTCATGGTACATGTCGAGGCAACCGGCCTGACACGAACTGTGCGCGAAGACCTGGCGTCGCTCGCACGCGAGGAACGCTTTCGCGGCTATCTTTGCTATGACTTGATCTCAGGACGGTTGACCCACGATCATCTGTTGTTTTCGTGGCTTGTGCGAAACGGCGCCTCGCCAGATGCTCTGGAGGAGTTAGCTCAAAACCCGATAGCGCTGGATGTCGTAGGCCTTAACTTCTACCCGCAATGGTCGACAAAGTTACTTTACATCGACAATCGCGGCCGTCTCGCCTTTAGCGAGACCGAACCAGAAGGTGACGGTTTTAAGGAATTGATACGGACCTACTACGAGCGTTACGACGTCCCTGTAATGATCACAGAAACCAGTGCGGTCGGAAGCGACGAAGTCCGGGAACGCTGGCTGAAATCGTCTCTTTCGATGATCAAAGACCTTCGCTCCGAAGGTGTTCCCGTTATCGGCTACACATGGTTCCCACTATTCACAATGGTCGATTGGAGATATCGCTTTTCTCAGGATCCGGTTGAAGACTTTTATCTTGAGCTTGGACTTTACAAGTTGAATCGGGATCGAGGTAGCCGGCGCTGGCTCGAGACGCCCCTGGTTGCACAAATGAAAAGTTACATGAGCGATCCGGCCCGGTCGATCGGCGACCTGGTCAGATCGCCGGGATTGATCTCCGACACACCGGGAGCTGGTTCAAATACATAAAAGTCAGGAGAGAATCCGAATTCTTTCGAGTATGAGGTCAGACATTTCTCTCTCAGATTCGCCACGGCACTTTTTTCGACGAGGTTGACCGTACAACCGCCAAAACCTCCACCGGTCATCCGAGCGCCGAGGACGCCATCCACCGACTCGGCGATGTCGACAAGAAAGTCCAGTTCGGCACAACTAACTTCATAGTCGTCACGCAGAGACCGATGCGACTCCGCCATAAGCTGACCCGCACGGCGAAAATCATTTACCCGAAAAGCTTCGGCCGCCGCAAGGGTGCGAATGTTCTCGGATACGACGTGCCTGCATCGCCGGCGAATAGTCTCAGGAAGACTTCCCTCGTGATCATCCAGCATTTGAGCTGTTACGTCCCGAAGCGATCGAATATCGCGCACGTATTTTTGGAGCATCGCGAGGCCCGATTCGCATTCCGCACGACGCGTGTTGTATTCGCTGGATGCGAGATCGTGTCTCACCTTGCTGTCGATGACGGCGAACGAGATGTTGTCGTTCGTTATTGGAACGTAGTCGATCTCCAATGAGCGACAGTCAAGCAACATCGCACTTCCCTCTTTCCCAAAGACCGCGGCGAACTGATCCATGATGCCTGAGCGGATGCCCACGTACTTATGCTCCGCCTCTTGCCCGGCAAACGCCAATTGCTCGCCGTCGACAACGAGGTCATTCAACGACAAGATCGCAAACCCGACCGCGATCTCAAGCGCCGCAGACGAAGAGAGTCCCGCGCCGATCGGAACTCTCGACGTTATGATCAGATCGGCTCCACAGAGTTTTGATCCATAACGTTCGGACACACACCGAACGCTTCCCTCGACGTAGTCGATCCAGCTGTGACGTCTGAACTCGGGTGGATCGGCAAGGTCGATCGTCGCCGTTTCGCCAATATCACGGGCGTAGATGTTCAGTTGCGTATCGGTTCGTACCGCACCGGCGACAATGGTGCGCCGGTCGATAGCGTAGGGCATCACAAAGCCCTCGTTGTAGTCCGTATGCTCGCCTATCAGATTGACGCGGCCGGGTGCCTGAAAGAACCTTGGCGTCAATGAAAAGCGCTCCCGAAACTCATCCGCCAGGTTTTCTAGTCCTTTCTCCATTTTACGGGCTCGACGAGATCTCTAAGCTCGACCGCCTTGACCTCCGGCAACGTATCGTTGATGAACATTCCAGCACCGGCTTCGCTCCCGGCCAGGTATTTCAATTTAGCGGCCGTTCGCTTCGGGGGATAAAACTCGATGTGAAAGTGATAATGGTCGTATCGTTCGCCGTCGCTGGGGCGCTGGTGCACCGCCATAATGTAAGGAAACGGCTGATCGAACAAACGATCGAACGCGGCAAGGACCTGCTTAAGTATCGCGGCCAGTTCCCGTTCTTCATCGACCGACAGATCCGACATCGCCTGTATGTGCCGCCTGGGCGAAATATGTACTTCGTATGGATAGCGGGCGAAGAAAGGAATGTACGCGGCGAAAGAATCATTCCGGGCCACTACGCGGCTTCCGGAGTCCATCTCTTTTTCCAAAATGTCGCAAAGCAGACAACGCCCGGTCGCTTGAAAATGCTCATTCGTCTGTTGTAATTCTTTTGCAACGACAGGTGGGACGAAAGGGTAGGCGTAGATCTGCCCGTGAGGATGGTGCAGCGTCACTCCTACCGCCTCACCCTTATTCTCAAAAATAAAAACGTACTTTACGAACGGGTGTTTTTCCAACTCCGCAAAGCGATGCCGCCAAACACGGACCAGTTTGTGGATCTGCTCGACAGGCTCGGCCGCCAGAGATGTGTTGTGATCCGGAGAATACAGGATGACCTCGCAGACGCCTATCGATGGCTCGACCCTGTAAATACCATCCGATGCGATCGCCGGAATTTCTGGCTCGCACTTCAGGCTTGGAAATCTGTTTTCGAACGCGACTATGTCGTATACCGGCTCGGGAACTTCAGTTGGAAAACTGTCCGGCTTGGTCGGACAGAGCGGGCAAAAATCCGGTGGTGGTAGAAACGTTCGATCCTGTCTATGGGTCGCGGTCGCAAGCCATTCGCCGAGCAGCGGATTGTAGCGGAGTTCAGACATCGTTAGGGTTTCTCGTCCGGTAAGGAGTGATAGGATCGGTTGTCAGTATCACCCCCGGCAGAAGCCGGTTCACCACTCTCCGCCTTCCGTTCCAAATCATTCGGTACCGCACCGCCGAAGGTGTAGAAGATCATGTACCTGCCATCAGCGAGAGTGATTTCCCGATGCTGGATCGGATCGATTTCTATTTCGTCTTGGTCCTTAAACATCGGTTCCTGCAACTGATCCGCTGGCTCGATTCCGCATCCATTTCCACGCCGACTCGACGATCGATCGCAGATCTTGAAATTCGGGGCGCCAACCGAGTTCGGACGTTATCTTATCCGAGCTTGCGACAAGCACAGCCGGGTCGCCAGGCCGGCGAGTTGCGACCCGCGTTTTGATCTCCTTGCCCGTCACCTCCCGTGCCATCCTGACTACTTCGTTTACCGTGTAGCCATCACCTCCGCAACCTAAATTGAAGATCGAACTGCGATGGTCCAGGATTTCGAGAGCCTTCACATGAGCACGGGCGAGATCTATAACGTGAATATAGTCACGGATACATGTCCCGTCTCGCGTCGGATAGTCATCGCCGTAGATCTCGACTTCGCCGCGATCGCCCGCCGCAGTCTGGAGAATGATCGGTATCAGGTGCGTTTCGGGGTCGTGGATTTCTCCGCATCTCTCACTCGCACCGGCCGCGTTGAAATAACGCAGGCTGACATATCTAATGCCATAAGCGCTCTCGTAGGACTTCAACGCATTTTCAAAGGCCAGCTTAGTATCGCCGTACGGATTTGTCGGTGCCGTGCGGTCGCCTTCTTCGATCGGCTGTTTCTCCGGTTCACCGTATACCGCCGCCGTCGATGAAAATACGATCTTCGACACTGCTCCGTCGCGCATTGCATCCAGCAGCGAAATTCCGGCGACCACATTGTTCAGGTAATACTTTGCGGGATCGTTGACAGATTCACCCACCAGCGAATACGCTGCCATGTGAATTACGGCTTCGATGTCATTCTCGAGAAAGGTGCGCTCCAAAAGCGGCCGGTCCAAAAGATCTCCCTCCACAAATACCGCTTCGGATGCTACCATCTCGCGATGGCCCTTCACTAGATTGTCGAAGACAACGGTTTTATGTCCGGCCCGCAGCGTCTCTTCCACCACAACGCTGCCAATGTACCCAGCACCGCCTGTAACTAATATGTTCATGTAAGTGACGTAAGTTTCTAGTTTCTAGTTTCTAGTTTCTAGTTTTTAGTTCTCGTTTCTCGTTTCTAATTTCCAGTTTCTGGTTCTGGATTCTCGTTCCAGGTGGTTTACGACTTGAAACTGGAAACTAGAAACCAGAAACTACTTCCTATGCCGTTCAAGAGTTTCCTCATGGGAGGCTTCGAATGTTCAACGCATCGCGATTCGCGCGGTCGCCGTCTCGATCTGATCGCTTCGACTCGTCACGACGAATTTGCCGAAGCCGACTATGCACGTCTTCTCGATCTTGGTATCGAAACCTGTCGTGACGGCCTTCGCTGGCATCTCATCGAACCTGAACCGTTTCGTTACGATTTCTCGAGTGCGGCAAAGCAGATCGATGCCGCCCGCCGCACAGGTATCGAGGTCGTCTGGGACTATTTTCATTATGGATACCCCGACGATATTGATATTTTCAGTCCACAATTTGTCGAAAGATTCGAATCATTCTGCCGGGCCGCAACCCTTTTTCTAGAGTCCGAGCTGAAGCGTCGGCTTTTTGTGTGTCCGGTAAATGAAATCTCTTTCTACTCATGGATCGCCGCCCAGGTTGGACACTTCCATCCAGCTGTACGGCACCGCGGAGCTAAATTAAAACGCCAACTGGTTGTTGCAGCGATCGCCGGAATACGCGCAATCAAAACCGTTCATCCGGACGCGCTAATACTTATCACAGATCCTGCCATCCACGTCGTTCCGCAGAGTGACAAACCTTCGGCGCGCCGAGCTGCAGAACTTTACAGACGCTCGCAGTTCGAAGCTTTTGACCTGCTGACTGGCCGTCGCGAACCAGAATTGGGCGGAAGTAGTGACAATCTCGATATCATCGGCTTGAATTATTATTTTCATAACCAATGGCACCATCCTACGCGAAGCAAAATCCCACGCGGACATAAAGCGTACAGACCCCTGGCTGAGATTCTAAGCGAATTTCAGGACCGCTACTCGAAGCCTATAATCATCGCCGAAACCGGCATCGAGGATGACGAACGTCCGGAATGGTTTCGATATGTCTGTGAACAAACGTCGATGGCCCGGTCGTCAGGTGTCGACATCAACGGCATATGCCTCTATCCGATCGTAAATCATCCGGGCTGGGATGACGATCGCCATTGCCACAACGGTCTGTGGGATTATGCAAATGACGACGGGCATCGTGAAATTTACGAGCCCCTCCGTGCAGAGATCGCCTACCAGAACAGTTTAATGACTGCGCCGGCCGCCATTTAGTTTTCAAACATCTCGGGACAACCTATGAAACGGTTCCTAGGTCTGCTCTGCCATTAGACTTTCCGTTTCCGTTGGCCTTCGGGTAAAGCATCGATGCGGCCACCGGTTGTCGATGCATCATCGCCTCTTTGCGCTTCAGGCCTTCGATCTTTCCGTAGACCGTTAGTGCCTGGGCTACAATCTGATCCATGTTGTAATACTTGTACGTCGCAAGACGTCCCACGAAGTGGACATCGTCACGTGCGTCAGCAAGTTCCTTGTATTTCTGGTAGAGGTCGGCGTTCTCCGGACGCGGTATCGGATAGTACGGGTCGCCCTCGGCTTTCGGATATTCGTAGACTATCCCCGTCTTCCTATGTACCTGTCCGGTAAGATACTTGAACTCAGTAACGCGCGTGTAGGGCTGACCGTTCGGGTAATTGATAACCGGAGCTTCCTGGAACACTTCGACGTCGTGCGTCTCATGCTTAAATTCCAACGAGCGATACGGTAGCTTTCCATATCGATAGTCAAAAAACGAATCGACCGGTCCGGTATAGACCATTTCGCGAAACGCGACCTCCTTTTGAATTTCCCTATAGTCGCAATTGAGCACGATCTTGATGTTCGGATGGTCTAACATCCGTTCGAACATACGGGTATATCCGTACTTTGGCATCGCCTGAAAGGAATCGGTAAAATATCGGTCATCCCGATTTGTTCGTGTTGGAACCCGAGCCGTAACCGACGAGTCCAGTTCTGACGGATCAAGTCCCCACTGCTTTTGCGTATAGCCACGAAAGAATTTTTCATAAAGCTCGCGACCGACGGCGTTGATTACGACATCTTCAGATGTCTTGACCGGATCGCGCTTCTCGCGCACCTTTTCGAAAAAGTCCTTGACCTCATGAGCATTGAGATTCAAGCCGTAGAGCTTGTTGATGGTATCGAGGTTTATCGGGATCGGGACATGCATCCCGTCGACGTCTGCCAGTACCCTGTGCTGATAATCCCGCCATTCGGTGAACTTCGAGAGGTACTCGAATACGTCGGCTGAGTTTGTATGAAATATATGAGGCCCGTATTTATGTATCAAAATTCCGTCGTCGTTGTAATAATCGAACGCGTTGCCGGCAATGTGCGCGGCGCTTATCGCAAATCAAAACACGCTTGCCCGATCCATTTGCCAACCTCTCCGCAAGCACACTGCCCGCGAAACCCGCTCCTACAATTAAATAGTCAAACATAACTCCCCCTGCTCTTAAACGCCCCTTGTTGTAAGTGTCGTCGTCATACCTATACCGCCTTCGCCACAGGTTTCTTTTCCGCTATCACGTCATCGATCAGAGCCGACATCGCCTGATAAGTCTTGTCCCAAGACATTGTCGCCAGGAACTCATCTGCCCTCACACGCCGCTCAGCCGCAGATTCGTCCATAGAGGCCTGGATCGCTTCGACAAATTCCTCTGCTGTCGAAGCAATATGCACGAGTCTCGAATCACCGTAGGGCCGAACTACATCTTTGATGGGTGTAGAAACGACTGGCAGGCCCGCCGCGAGATATTCCGGAGTCTTTGTCGGGCTGATGAACCGAGTTGAATCGTTGATCGCGAACGGCATCATTGCAACATCCCACCCGCCGATGTAATTCGGTAGCTCGTCGTAACTCTTTCCCCCCAGATAGTGAATGTTATCGTTCCGAGGAAGATCGCTTTCGCTGATCTTTACAACTGGTCCTATCATCACGAAATGCCAGTTAGGCCGAAGCTCGGCAATCCGCCGCAAGAGCTCGACATCCGTCCTTTCGTCGATCACGCCAAAGAATCCAATTCGCGGACGTCCTATCCGAACTTGATCGCGCGGATCGCGAATCAGCGCCGAGAGCACGCTTAAAATGTGCCACGTCTATGCTCGACGGAAAGCAGTGCACCGATCGATGCTGTTCTCGTTTTGTTTCAAACAAGCTGCGGCCACCCGTAAATACAAGGTCAGACTGCTCGAACAATTCAGCCTCGCGCGACTGCAGTTCAGGAGGCGCGTTCTTGAAGGCGGACAGCTCGTCCATGCAATCATAAACGGTGGCGAGAGGATCCAAATGCCTGCTCCACGTAAGCATCATCGGAGTGTAATACCACGAAATGTAGTTCTTAAATTGCTGTTCTTCGAGCAGCTTGGTTACTAGATTTTCGAGCAGTTCCTTTTCGGCATCTGGTTTTGTCCCATCGGGTAAATAAGGTACAGCGACCCGAACGGATTCCTTACTCTCCGTAACTACGAATTCCGGTAAACCTTCGTGCTGTACGGGTTCCTCAATAAACAGAACGTTATGCTCTTTCGCAAAACGCGATAGCAGATGCTGAGGCCGCTGAAATACGAAATTCCAGCGCAAATGCGAAAAGACCACGATTCCATGACCGTCGACACACCGCGATTTTGGGAAAGGTATAACACTCATATCTTCTGACAATATTCTCCTTCTACTCACGGATCACTGCGAAACGTGTGCCACGCCGTTTGGACCGACGGGTCCCCGCGAGGACAAAGATTTCTTTGGATCTTGCCCGAACCGGATCTGACACTCCACTTATCCTGATGTATCGCATCAGTACGAAGCGGGATATCTTGGCGTACGGATAAAACTTAAACGAGTTGAGCCGATGCCGAAGAAGGCGAAGAGGAAAAGTACCGAGTGCAGATTCGAACGGGCATACGCTCGCAAGGATATTTTCCCCTCCGCGGGGTAGTGATCGTAGTCTATTGGATTGCCGAGTGAGGTTGGTACGGCCAGATATCAAAGGGCAGATCTTAGTGTGTTCCCTCAAGTCCCTGGTACGCAGCGCCGCAGCTGCACGCCAGACTCGCTATCCCAGCCCTGTCTGAGATCGCCAACCGCGCCCGACCGTATTCGATGAGATTCTTTTCGCGCAGACTCTGCGCAATACATGTGACGCTGGGCCGATGCACACCAAGCACGCGCGCAATATACTCGTGCGTGATCCTGAATCTGTCCCTGCTGCTTTTTCCTTGAAGCGTGAGAAGCCAACTGCAGAATCGCTGCTCGACCGAGTGGAACGTATTGCAGACGACCCGCTGTGAAAGGTGTTTGATCTGGGTATTGATATAGTCATGCAGCACGACCTGCAGCCGAGGGTCTGACAGAACTTCGCGCTCGAGCAGGTCGCGTCCGGCGACAAGAGCCGAACCCGCGACGCACACTTGCAGACAGTTTGCCGCGCGGCTCGGACTAAATGCGGCCGCGATTCCGGCGGCGCCTTCGCAACCAATAATTCCGACCTCTATCATCCGACCGTCTTCAAGGATCTGGAATTCTGAAACGATCGCTGTTTCCGGGAAAATGATGTTGTCGATCCTTTCGTCCTGCTGACACAGGTACTCATCCTTTGCAAGATTTACTCGTTTAAAGAAAGGCCACAGACGGCTCAGACGCTCGGTTCCCATTTTCTGAACGATGCTGTTAGTCGACCGGACACGATCAGCAATTATGAGATCGTACCCACGGGCTCCGTTCCCCCGACCCGGCTCGCCCGATTCAGCACCCGGTCTGTAACCCTCGCGAAGCCTTTCCGTTCGAGCACCTATTCCGTTACCCCGTATGCTCATGTTCGTTTTCCCCTTTTTTTGATTCAATTCTAGGCCGCTCGTCTAATGTCCAGGATCACGATATCGCCCGTGTGGTCGTGATCGTTTTCGAATGCACGTGTCATAAAAATTTTGGTGCGGACTACCTCTTCCTCGAGCAGGCAGTCAAACACAAATGTATTGACCGATTGATCGCCCGCAATAAAACGTTGGAAATACTGGCGAAGATCCCCTATGTTCTGACAGAGAAATAAGTCCTGGAAAAAATCTTGTCCGACCCTTTTGTTTTCGGCCGGGAGCAGGCGGTCGTCCGCCCGTTGACGCGAATGAAGGATCGTTCCGTCGTTCGACAACTCGTAAAGACCAAACACTTCTATTCCTGCCCTGTCTCGAAGTTCCATACTTGTTTCCGTTTCGCTCGGTCGGCACACGGACTGGCGGGTTCGCCCTATCGAAGACACTAGATGTCCGATAGTTTTTTCTACGAGCGACGGCGCAGCGATCTTCCAAACGCGAACTGTGCGAGAGTTTTTATCCCGACCGTGAATCGTCCGTAACCTGATAATGCGACTTCGAGGCATTGCCTAGATATAAGGAAGAAAGGAAAGAAGGGTAGGGATATTCCCTAGGGACAAACTGTTTTGTTCTTAAGTCTGCAAGGTGACATTGTCGTGCCGTGGAAATGGTATGCTGACTTTGGGATAAGCCAGGGTGGCAATCCGGCTTGATTCGTTCTAATCTCTGTGGCGTTTCCCCCAAGTTCGTTGCAGTCCAAGTGTTCGCTTTTAGTCAGGGAAATCGTCCCGACTTGTCCCAAAGAAAAAAGACTCCTCCCATGCAGAGACGCCCCGGATTCGAGAAGAAAACGGGGCGTCTCTGCGCGTGTAAGCTTAAATTTAGGTTTACTCCTCTTCCAGCCAGCCTTGAAGGATCGCATAACGAACTATATCGATCCGCGAGCGCATGCTGAGCTTGCGCATGGCGTTACTCTTATGCGCTTCGACAGTCTTAACGCTGAGATCAAGTCGAGCGGCGATCTCTTTATTACTGTAGCCCCAAGCAATTAGACGGAGAACCTCGCTCTCGCGACCGGATATTTCCTTTGTTCCCTCACCCCGGATAGGCCCCGGGTTGCGACTGACATATCCGCCCAGAACCTTTCGCGTAAGCTCCGAATCGACATACGATTTTCCCGAGCTAACCGTCCTGATAGCGTTTATCAATTCTGTTGGCGCACTTTGTTTTAGAACATAACCGTTCACACCGGCCTTTATCAGTTGCTGGAGGTAGCCGTCGTCAGTGTGACGGGTCAGCGTAAGGATCTTCAACTCGGGGAACTCGCGCCGCAACTTCTCTGTTGCTTTAAGTCCGTTTAGCTCCGGCATCGAGATGTCCATTACAAGCAGGTCAGGGTTCAACTCACGGGTCTTCTCGATCGCCGCCTGGCCATTGACCGCCTCGCCGATCACCTCCATGTCAGGTTGCGCATTGACGAGCATCTTTAATCCCTCGCGAACGGTGCTGTGGTCGTCAGCTAACAGGATTCGTGTTCGTGTCTCGGTCATGCCCCTTCCTCAATAGGCACTCGGGCGAATATGGTCGTACCTTTGCCGGGTGCCGATTCGATCTCAAGTGTTCCGCCGACGATCGCGGCACGTTCGCTCATACCAACGAGCCCAAGCCCGCTCCCCGACTCTTTGGTCAGGCGAATCTCGGACTGCTCAAACCCTTTGCCGTCGTCTTCGACTATCAGCACGATCTCGCGCTTGCGGCGTTCCACCACGACGTTGACGTTTTTCGCCTCGGCATGCTTGTAGATATTGTTCAGTGCTTCCTGCGTTATGCGATAAAGGTTCGTTTCGACTTCGGCGTCCAGACGTTGGCCCTCAACATTTCCTGCGTGCAGCTCCGCCGGAATCTGATAGTGACGGCCCCACTCCGCCACAAAGTTTCTCGTTGCAGTAACAAATCCGAGATCATCGAGTGCCGCTGGTCGCAATTCCCACGCGAGGAATCCTACCTCAGAGTCGAGCCTCGCCGCGCTTTCCTGAAGGCCTTCGATCTCCCGAACCAGGCTGGGATCCCCTGTTTTGCGATCTGCCAGAGTAGCGATCTTGAGCCGCAACGCAGTGAGCTGCTGTCCTAGCTGGTCATGCATATCTCGTGCGATACGGCGACGCTCATCTTCCTGAGTCGTGACTATGCGGCGAAGGAGCGCAATTCGCTCACCTTCCGCCCGCTGCCGGTCGGACATCTCTTTACGTAGAGAAACGTTCGTCTCTTCAAGCTCAGCCGTCCGTTCTTCCACCAGAGTCTCGAGCCGCGTTCGATAGCCGCGGAGTTCCTCTTCCAGCTTCTTCGCCTCAGTAAGATCACGAGCTATCTTTGCATAACCGACCAACTCCCCCTGATCAAAAAGAGGAGCCATTACACCGCTCGCAAAAAACCGCGTTCCATCCTCACGCAGGTGCCATCTTTCATCTGAGGCTCGGCCCATCTTGCGAGCAGTTGCCATCTCCTTTTCCGGGATGCCATCTTCTCGATCTTCGGGTGTGAACAATCGATCAGCGGTCAGGCCCGCTATTTCGTTGTGCGCATATCCAAATATCTTCTCCGCCCCCGTGTTCCACGAGAGCACACGGCCCTCGACATCCGTCATGAATATCGCGTAGTCCGTAAAACTTTCGGACATGAGCCGGAGCCGCTCTTCGGACTTTCGAAGAGCTTCTTCGGTTAATTTACGCTTGGTTATATTGTTGAATAAAACCGCGACTTGCCGGTCGTCTGGATTTCCGAAACGGAAAGCGTAAACGTCGTACCAGCTATTAAGCGGCTCCGCTCGATTTTCAAAGCGGGCGGGTTCCCCCGTCAGAGCGATTCGTCCGAAGATCTCAAACCAATAAGATTCATGCGTCGGAACGATTTCACTAACGAGTTTTCCTTTGGTGATCTTGACTCCCGTCTGCTTCTCGAACGAAGGACTAACCTCCAGAAAACGATAATCTACAGGCCTTTCATTTTCGTCGAATACCATTTCGATAATGCTGAAGCCTTCGTCAATCGACTCAAAGAGACTCCGGTATTTTTCTTCAGATGTCCGCAGATCACCTTCCGCCTCGATGCCGCCTCGTAATATCTTCGAATGCGAGAACGCCGCCGACCTTCTCGCCATCCGCACCGATGATCGGCGCGGCATTTACGGAAACCACCGTTACTCGACCATCCGGATGAAAGAGATGCATTTCTTCGCTTACGATCGTCTCGCCCTTGCGAAGTGCTCGAGACATCGGCATATCATGGGGTCCAAGCGATCGGCCCTGGCGATCGCGAAGGTCCCAATGCTGATAACTGCCAGTCTCAACCGAACCAGCGCCCGGAGAGCCGAGAATCTCAGCCATCTTCCGATTTCCAAAGATGAAGGTTTCGGTAGTATTCGCGACAATGACTCCGGCCGGCATTTGCTCGAGTATCGCATCGGAGAATTGTTGGGCGGCGGTGATCTCGGCTAGAAGTCTTAATTCCTTTTCACGGGAAATTACACGGTCAGTTATGTCGATGAATGTGACGACGACCCCGCTTATCTTGTCGTCAACGCCGCGATAGGGCAGGAATCGCGCTATGAAATGACGCCCCTCCATGGAAGCGACTTCACGTTCGACGGGTTTGAGGTCTTTCAGAACACGGGACGCATACGTCGAAAAATTATCCGGTGCCAGGTTATGGGTGATGTGGCTGAGCGGACGGCCGATGTCCGCCGGAAGTATATTGAAGATCTCCGACGTCACCGGTGTGTAAAGCTGGATCCGCAGCTCCCGGTCAAGAAAGATCGTCGCAATGTCGATCGACCGCATAAGGTTCTCCAGATCGGAGTTGACCTGGGCGATCTCATCGACCTTGCTCTTTAGTTCCTGATTTACGGTCGTTAGCTCTTCGTTTACGGACTGCAGCTCCTCCTTTCCGGTTTCAAGTTCTTCGGTCGCCGAGCGCAGCTCCTCGTTGATGGCCTGCATCTCCTCGTTCGACGCCTTCAATTCCTCGGTCGACGTTTCATACTGCTCAATCGTATTCCGCAACTGGTCCTTTGCGTGTCGCAACTCGTCTTCCATTCGTCGCACAACGCCTTCCATCGCCTGGTCGCCGGCGACGATGGACTCTATGGACCGCGACGCGTCGGGCATGCCTTGGGCCGTCTCGAAAATAACGAGTGCTCCGGCCTCAGGCGTCTTGATCGGTCGCACCGTAATGTTGACGAACTCTTCCCCACCATCGAGTGTCAATCTCACGTTCCTGGCATCCACACTCTTCCCTTCCTTTCGTGCGGCAAAGAGCGCGGCTCTCAGATCGGCGAGCAACGCCGGGTCGACGACCCTTAACAAATTATTAGACGGAGCTCCGCCGACAAATCGCAGATAGCGTCCGGCGTTCTCGCTGAGGTGAAGAATCTCACCCTCTTCATCGACGAGAACGCTGGGCGGAGCATAATGTTCAATAAGCCGGTGATGAAGCTCGCCAAACGATTGCAGATGGGACGTCGGTTTTACAGCCTGATTCACCATTCTCGGTTTCCAGACCCCACGTAGCGGCATGTCAGGCAGACCATGCCATTTCGTAGATTCAGGTCGGCTTTGATAGATCCGATACTTTTTATCGATCGGCGAAAACAGATTGGAAACACTCTCCGCCGATTCAGACGACCCGAGAAATAACCGACCGCCGGGTCGAAGCGCGAAGTGAAAAATATTCAGTACCTTTTCCTGAGTGTCACGATTTAAATAGATGAGTACGTTGCGGCACGTAATGAGATCAAGTTGCGAGAATGGCGGGTCGCGCAAAATGTTGTGCGAGGCGAAGAGGACCATTTCCCGGATCGATTTTCGTACGCGATAGAGATCGTCTTCTCTTGTGAAATAAAGGCTAAGTCGAGCTGCCGAAACGTCGCTCACGACGGCTTCGGTAAAACGTCCGTCCCGTGCCTCTGCGATGACTTCTTCGTCGACATCGGACGCGAATACCTGGATCTTAGGCGGATCGGAAAGCCTCGACGCGTATTCGTTAAGCAAGATCGCGACCGAATAGGCCTCTTCGCCCGATGAGCACCCCGCGATCCAGACGCGAACATGATCTTCGGCCGACTTCCCTTCGAACAACGCTGGAATGACTTTCTTTTCCAGCACCTCGAACGCCTCTTTGTCGCGAAAAAAATTGGTCACGTTGATGAGCAGGTTTTTCAAGAGCGAGAGAACTTCATCGGGCCGGTCACGAAGAACTTCCAGATAAGTTTCAAGGTCATCCGTCTCATGGATCTGCAGATGGCGGGCAATCCGGCGTATGATCGTCGGGCACTTGTAATTTGAAAAGTCGTGTCCGGTTCGGACCCTCAGAAGGGTAAGCACGTCGCGCACCAGTTCGAGATTTCTTATGTCTTTTCCTAACTCAGCGTCATGTCCATCCGTCAAACGAAGCCTCTGGCTGCTGTCACGAACAAACAAAAGCTTCTCGGGCATTTCGGCGATCGGGAGAATAACGTCAACGATCTTCGTTTCGATCGCGCTCCGCGGCATGCCATCGTATTCAGCATCGAGCGGATCCTGAACGATCGCGAATCCATCCCGCCCCTTTATGTGCTTCATCCCGAGGGTGCCGTCCGTCCCTGTCCCACTGAGAATGATACTCACCGCTTTTGACCCATAGGCATCCGCTAGGGTTCTGAGGAAGCGATCGATCGGTACACGAACGCCTTTTTCGCGAATCGGTTCGCGTGGTCTTATGACACCGTCCGTCATTTCAAGATGCTTTGCGGGCGCGATGACGTAAACGTTGTTCGGCTCGACCTTGATGGTTTTGGTCACCTGCTGGACGGGCATCAGGGTTTCCCGTTGAATGATCTCGGATAGACTGCTCTTGTGCTCTTGTGAAAGATGCAGCACGACCACGAACGCCATTCCGCTGTCGCTTGGCATTGCGGCGAAAAAATCTCTTCAGCGCTTTTACGCCCCCGGCCGAGGCGCCGATGCCCACGACAAGAAAATCCTTATTGCCCGTATTCGGACTCACCTCGTCTGAGTCTGGGATCTTTTCCTTACGCTTCATTGTGCTCGAGCGATCGTCGGCTTCACGATCCGTGAGAGATAGGGTTCGGATGCATGGTAACAATTTAGGATATAAAACCAGTGTATACCGTGGCGGGGAATAAAGAAACGACAATCCCGCAACCCGGTTCAAGCTGTACTTCGAGGTTTCTGCGTGCGAGCTCAGGCAAAAAAAGTCCGGTGCTGCTGTGTCAACACCGGACGGCAAAAGGAACCTAGAGGAGGGTTTGTTCTATGATTCCGTTATCAAACAGGTTCAATCACGCTCGCCGTAAGGGAAAGTTGCAAAATGTTGCGCAATAAAATCGAAAAGACGGTGATGACGTCTCCCACACCGTCCGCACCGTCTTTCCTATTGTTAAACCGCCGCAGCGTGGAGCCGCGGCTAATTCAACAAATCGAATGTCTCTAATAATAACAGCGCGGAACATACTGTCGGCACATGATATCCAGGCCTTGGGGGTTGGATGCTACCTCGGCACGGTCCGCGACGCTTCTTGACGCGGAAAGACTATACCAGACGAAATCTGACCGTCTGTAATGCCCAATACAATCAGAGTTATTTTTCGATCTTTTGGGAAGGCTCGAATCACACTCGGCCTGAAGTAATGAGCCGTCCGATTGTTCTATAATATTTTCATCCAAAGATGGAACCTCTCGCGAACCGAATCAGACCGCACGATCTAAGTGAATTTGCCGGACAAGAGCACCTTGTGGGCGAGGGCAAACCCTTGCGACTGGCGATCGAGCAAGGCCACGTCTTCTCATTCCTGCTTTGGGGACCTCCGGGAACTGGAAAGACAACGCTCGCACGCATTTACGCAAACGCCATAAATGCCGAGTTCCACGAGCTCTCAGCAGTCTCGGCGGGAAAGGACGATATCCGCAAGCTTGTTGACAACCGCGAGCCACGTTTGATCGCTCGCGTCCTCTTCCTCGACGAGATCCATCGTTTTAACAAAGCCCAGCAGGATTTTCTTTTGCCGTACGTCGAAAGCGGCGACCTCGTGCTGATCGGCGCGACAACCGAAAATCCAAGCTTCGAAGTTATCGCACCGCTCCTCTCACGCCTCAGGGTCTTCGTCCTCGAGGAACTATCGGAAAGCGACATGGCGGCGATAGTTGACCGAACTGGCTACAAACTGGATAAAGAGGCTCGGGCGTGGCTGATAGAAATGGCAAACGGCGACGCACGTCAGGCTCTGACGATGATCGAGAACACCGCGCGGCTCTATGACGAAGTGACTATCAAAACGCTGAAGGAAACACTTCAGTCCAAAGTTCCTGCGGTACGACAAGAAGGGTGAGGAGCATTACAACATAATCAGCGCGTTCATAAAGTCGATGCGCGCGAGCCGGCCCGATGCCGCGATGTACTATCTGGCGCGAATGATCGAATCCGGCGAAGATCCGAAATTCATCGCCAGGCGGATGGTGATCTTTGCATCCGAGGACATCGGCCTGGCACAGCCAACGGCGATTGTCGTCGCCAATGCCGTATTTCGCGCGGTGGAAACCATCGGCTTACCCGAATGCTTGCTGAATCTCGCGCACGGCGTCGCGTACCTGGCAAATGCACCAAAAGACCGACGGTCTTGCGATGCCATTGGCGAAGCGATGGAAGACGCAAAAAGATTCGGAAACTTACCTGTGCCGATGAATCTTAGAAACGCACCGACAAGACTTATGAAAGGCCTCGGTTACGGTAAAGGATATGAAATGTACCCGGAAACGGATGACCTGCTACCGGAAAAACTTAGAGGAAAAAAATATCTTAAGGACGATGGAGAACGTGAGTAACCGGAAAACGATTGTTGCGGAAAACTCTGAAAATGCTCCTAACTTTTCGATCTCGACTTCATGGGTTTCCGCGTCGCATCCTACCGCTTCCAATAATTTTTGATCTTAAGGTCGAGCATGGGAAAAGCCACGTACTCTACGTTGCGTCCGGTTTCTCTTAGTTTTTGCACCATCGGGATCGCTGCGTCAGCGTTACGTGTGTGGACGACGATGGTCGCAGCCCGCTGCAGATCAGCCCGTTCGCGTAAAAATTCGGCGATCGCATAACCTGTATTGGCATAGTCATTATGATCGTTAGTCTCATAATGGTGAGGTAAGAGATCGTGGTCGAGAAAGATCGCGTCGTAGTTTCGTTCCGCCAAAAATTTCTTCGCATCCTCAACCGTCTCCGCGATGTCGAGCTCGTCGCCGGCGAAGCGCTTTTCGAACCACCGATGTCTACGCCGATCGTCGTCAAGGAGGAAGACGCTGATCGCAGTTCTCTCGATGCTATGATCAGCCAAGCCGAGCTTAAGCAACAAATTTCCAAGTAAACCCATATGCAAAACCATCACGAAAACGTAAATATAACACACGCTTGTTAGTTCGATATTCCACCGCCATCAGTTTGACGGAGGATTTGCATCTGTAAATTTACAAAACTTGCTTCACCCAAACCGAGTGTTATAATCCTTTCAACTTCTCCGATCTTCATGCCAACTGAACAAGCAAAAACGTCCCTGAGTGCAGTGCCGGCGGCCAACTCCATCGATGAGATCGAGGATGCCTGCCCGGTCTGTTTTGGTTCGGGGATGGAAATAATCTCAGGTAAGGGCGCGAGGGTTTGCGTTTGCCAAAAACAAAGAACGGATGGCGGGCAGTTTGAGAAGGCCAAACTCCCCAAACGCTATGCGGGATGTCACTTCAACAGCTATCTGCCGTCTGATCCGAGCCAGATAAAAGCACTGCGACTCTCCACGCAGTTTGCGATGGAGTATCCGGCCGTCGACCGGGGACTCTTGTTTATAGGGGCGGTCGGCGTTGGAAAAACGCACCTTGCAGTCTCGATCTTAAAAGGATTGTTCGAACGCGGATTTAGCTGTCTTTTCTACGAGTTTGGTTCGCTGCTAAAAGAAATTCAGGATTCCTACAATAACAACACGAAAACATCCGAGCTTGCCGTCCTTGCACCGGTACTGAATGCCGAAGTACTCGTTCTAGATGAACTCGGCGCGTCGAAGCCAACCGATTGGGTCAAGGATACGATGGCTCACATTATCAACACTCGGTACAACGAAAAGAAAGCCACGATCTTCACGACCAACTACCCAGACGAACGCCAAAGCGACCGGGACGAAACTCTCGAGGATCGGATCGGTGTGCGCCTCCGCTCCCGTCTCTTCGAAATGTGCAAAACGATCGAGGTCACGGGCCAGGATTACCGGCGGAAATTCGATTCCCGTCGATAGTTTTCTCACGCAGCAGTTTCCTTTCTGTTTCTCGTCGGGACCGACATTCGATTTCCAAAAATTCGATAGCCAAGCAGGAACAAGACGGCCAATCCAAACAGAGCCGGATAAAATACGTCCGATTTTACGATCATCCAAAAGTGGATCACACCGAGGATCGCGATCAGGTAACTCAGCTTGTGCAGGCGCGACCAGTTTTTCCCCCCGAGGCGCTTCACCCAGCCGTTGGTCGACGTGACCGCGAGCGGAACAAGCATCGCGAATGCGAGCATGCCGATCGCAATGAAAGGGCGTTGCCAAACATCCCCGACTATCGCCGCGATATCAAAACTCTTGTCGAAAATACTGTACGTAACAAGATGTACAAGCCCGTAGAAAAACGCGTACAGCCCGAGCATCCTTCGGTACTTGATCAGCGGGTTCCAGCCAAATATTTTTCGAAGCGGCGTCACCGAGAGAGTGATGATTACGAACACCAGCGTGAGCACGCCCGTGGTTCGTAAAAAGAATTCGATCGGGTTTGCTCCAAGCTTGCCGCGAAATCCATCCACCAATAGATACGCTAACGGAATAAGAGCGTTGAGCGAGATCAGGAACTTATTGAACTTTATGTCCTGCATCAGAAATACTTTTTCAGATCCATACCCGAATACATGGATGCCACTTCATCTGCATAACCATTGAACAGCAGCGTCTCTCTTCGGCCTGTTTCGCCGATCCGACGTTCGGTTGCCTGCGACCACCGCGGATGATCGACGTTGGGATTTACATTCGAATAAAAACCGTATTCGTCAGCTGCGGCCAGATTCCACGTGGTCGGCGGCTCGTTCTCGGTGAGCGTGATCTTGACGACCGATTTGATGCTCTTGAATCCATACTTCCATGGAACGACGAGACGTATCGGCGCTCCGTTTGGATTCGGCATCTGTTTGCCGTAGAGTCCAGTCGCAAGGATCGTGAGGGGATGCATGGCCTCGTCGAGTCGCAAACCTTCGACATACGGAAAATCGATCCCCGCAGAAAACGAAGACTGCATAACTTCCGGGTCGTAAGCGGTCTCGAACGCGACGTATTTTGCCGCTCGCCAACGGTTCTACTCGTTCAAGTAACTTTTTCAGTGGAAAGCCGACCCACGGAATCACCATCGACCATGCCTCGACGCACCGGAGACGATAGATACGTTCCTCCTGGTCAAATCTCAGCAGCTCGTCGATATCAAAGGTTCGCGGATTGTTAACAAGGCCACCGACCTCGACCGTCCACGGGCGGGTGACAAGTTCTCTTGCCTTCCTGGAAACGGCAAGTTTATCCGTAGAGAACTCGTAAAAGTTATTGTAATTTGTGATTTCTTCGAGCGTATTCAGTTTCTCGCCGGTCGGCGCCGCGGCGGCCCGCTGGATATTCCCGATACTCGCTGTATCAACCTCACCCGGCGGGGGCGGGTTGAAGAACCGGTAGGTCATAACCGTTGTCGCGGTCGAACCTGCGATCAAACCGGCGCGAATAAAATTTCGCCGGTTGAGATAACTGCTCTCCGGCGTTATTTCACTCGATTTGATGTTCAAATCAGCTCTCTTCACAACCTCTATTGTATGCTATCGACTTCCTCGTCGTTTCGAGATCTAAGATCTGATTCGGTCGATCAAGCCTCGCGGTTTCAAAACGGTCGAACAAAACGAAATTCCAACAGCCAATAAGGTTATTCCCGAAGTCGACCGCCCTCAAATTAAGCAATGTTTGGCCGTTGTTAAATTTTTTTCAACAAAGTACTTCCATTTTGACCGACTTTGTATATAATTGTTGTGGCAGTAGGCTCACCCGCCAGTTACTCACCTAAAAATATGGCCGCTACTAACGGACTCTTACAAGAAGGTCGATATCGCGTCAACCAATCCTTCACCCACAATGGCGAAGAGAAGACATTCGAGGCGTACGACACCGTCAGAAACACAAACGTCGTGGTTCGCGAGATACCCGTGAAGTTAAACAAAGTCACGACCGTATCTCAGCGCGAATCGCTCCAGCTCGCGTTTGCCAGCCACGCTAGAGCTCTCACCGAGATCGAGCACGAATCATTGCTCCACGTTCACGATTTTTTCTCGGAGATCGATAGACAATATCTCGTAGTGGAAGCTGTCGAAGGCGAAAATCTTGGAGCGTTGCTCGCAGCGAGGAAAAAGCCGTTCTCCGTAGCCGAAGTCACCGGCTGGGCGGACGAGTTGCTCGACGCTCTACACTATTTGCATTCGCGAAAGCCGTCGATAATCCACCGCAATATCGCTCCCTCGAACGTCAAACTGCATCCATCAGGGAAAATCAAACTAATTGGTGTCGGTGTAGATGGTGGCTCCGACCCGGAGTTTTCATCCACCCCGTCGTCCGAGGGCGACAATCTTCACTACTCACCCATGGAGCAGATATGGCCCGGTCTGGATCCTGCATCCCAGAAAGTAATAACCAATAGTTACGACGACCGGTCCGAGAGAATTCTCAAACAGCCGCTGGACGAGCGCAGCGATATTTACTCGCTGGGTGCGACCCTATATTTCCTGATCACGGGTGTGGTGCCCGTTGACCCTATCGAAAGATCGATCGAGATACTGGAGGGAAAGCTGGATCCGCTTCGCGAGCCGACAAAGGTCGATCCGGAAATTCCCGATGAGATCTCTGATGTCCTCATGAAGGCTTTGGAGATCAAACGCGAGAACCGATACGACTCTGCGGTCATCATGCGGCAGGTCTTAAAGACAGCCATCACGCGTGTCCAGGAACGCGAAGATGAAGAAAATCGCGCGCAGGAAGAAACGGCGGAAATGGATCGGCTGGCGGCAAAGGCCAAAAACGAACCGTCGACCGATGACATCGCAGAACAACAGCGGCGCGAGCACGCAGCCGAACAGAAGCTCCTCGAGGCGGAAGCTGAAGATGCTCGACGCGAAGCTGAGGCGGAACAGCAGTTACAAAAAGAACTCGTTGAGCAACAGCGTCGAGTAGCGGAAGAGCAGCGTCTCGAGGCGGAGCGTGCTGCCGAAACTGAACGGTTACTCCGTGAAAAGGAAGAAGCGGAGCGTACCGCCGAAACTGAACGGTTACTCCGTGAAAAGGAAGAAGCGGAGCGTGCCGCCGAAACTGAACGGTTACTCCGTGAAAAGGAAGAAGCGGAGCGTGCCGCCGAAACTGAACGGTTACTACGTGAAAAGGAAGACGCGGAGCGTGCTGCCGAAACTGAACGGTTACTTCGTGAAAAGGAAGAAGCGGAGCGTGCTGAGCAGGCGGTCGCGAGTAAATCGAAGGTACCCGAGGACAATCTTCTTGAAATTCCTGTTGCGGCGGAGGTTGTGGCTCACCGGGACACACCGGCGGATGCAGAAGCCGATCTTGCGGCTGTCTTACGAGAGCTGGAAGAAGCCGACGCTGCAGATGCGGAATCCGATCAGCACGTCTCGGCCACAGAGGAGATGGCAGAGGATGTTCTGATTCTGGACGCCCCGATCGATCTCGCCCCTCAAAGCAATGAAGCCTCTCTATCGCAAACGGGCGACAACAATGAATTTGAAAATATTATTACCGTTCCCGAAAAGGCAGGGTACTCACTGCCGATACCCGCTATTGTAGGAGCCATCGGGCTGGTTGTCATGATCGCGATCGGTGGATGGTACATGATGGCCGGGTCGTCCGAGCCTCCCAAGCTGGAGGCCGTACCCGCCGTTCAAGTAGCTCCACCAAATCCCGTGGAGTCGAATTTACCCGCGGACACAACGATCGGTTCATCGCCGTCGGCAACCGATTCCGTCACTTCAGATACTTCGGTCGGTCCCCAGTCGGCAGCAGTTAAGACCGGACCGACACCAAAGACAAAGAAAACCGACACCGCCAAACCGCAAGCAGATAAGAAAAAGGTAACCGTCGACGACCTCATCAACGATAACTAACACCCAAGCATGTAGGTAGCCGCTCACGGCACTAATCGCCCGCCTGCTCTAAACCAAACAACGCTATGAAACTCGCCAACAACGCCCCGAATAAACTCTCCTGGACCCCCGTCCTCGTCGTAATTGTGTCAGTTGTGTTGTTACTTGGAACCTCAGTCCGAGGCCAAACGCCGCAGCTGAGTCTCGCTGACCTTTTGATCGGCCTGCGTTCGAAAAAGGTGACCCTGGCGGACCGAAACACCATACTGACCGAAGCCGTTCGCCAACGCGGCGTGACCTTTGCCATGACGCCTGAGATCGAAAAGGAGCTGGAAACTACAGGTGCTTCGCCTGCCCTTTTGGATGCGATCCGGCAAAAGATAGCCGCCGCAAAACCACCCGCACCGATTGTAAAACCGGTCGCGACCCCGGTTCCCACGCCGACGCCGCCGGACTTTACGTTTTATCAAACACGAGCGGATCAGAACGCCGGAAAAGGCGATTTCAGTCTTGCTCTCGCCGATTACAACAAGACCCTCGAAATTAAGCCCGATAACGCAATCGCCTATCTGGGGCGCGGCAAGGCTCATTTCAACCTCAAATCCTACGATCTTTCGGTCAAGGACTTCGACAAGGCTCTGGAGTTGAATCCAAAAGATTCGGTAGCCTTTCTGAATCGGGGAGTTTCGTACGAAAGACTTGGTGATACCCGTAAGGCGATCGGTGATTATCAAAAGGCGATCGAATTAAATCCGGAAAACGACTCAGCAAAAGCAAATCTAAAACGGCTGCAGGACGAAGCCGCAGCAGCCGCAGCAGCTGAGGCCGCCAAGAACGCCCCGCCGCCTCCGCCTGAGTATGTAAATTTAGGAATAGTCTCGGCCGGAAATGCCGTAAGAATGGTAACCCCTGTCTATTCGGTCATCGCCCAAAGATCTCTGGTTGAAGGCAAAGTTGTTGTGGACATCGTCCTGGATGAAGAGGGCGAGGTCGTGTCCGCTAAGACCTCTTCGGGACATCAAATGCTGCGGTCCTCGGCTGAGGACGCCGCAAAAAGATCGAAGTTCAAACCCGCACTGTTCAACAATAAGCCGATCAAAGCGAAAGCTCAGATCGTTTATAATTTCACCCTGAGGGATCCTATCCGATAGCTTTTAGCTTTAGTCTTTAAGGTTTGCATAAGTAAGCACCCGCAGCGGCGGGTGCTTCTCTTTAATAAGCCGAACCGGACGGCGACGGTTTGATACCTTGGGCTTCCTGGGCGATCTTAACGCCGACCGATGCACCGATCCGCGTCGCACCGGCCTGGAACATCGCGCGGGCATCGTCAATTCCCTTCACCCCTCCCGAAGCCTTAACGCCAAGGGCACTTCCGACGGTTCGACGCATGAGTGCGATATCGTCGACGGTCGCCCCGCCTTTCGAAAAACCGGTAGACGTTTTTACGAAGTCTGCGCCGGCGTTCTTTGCGGCAAGACAGGCACGGACCTTTTCTTGATCGGTCAGGAGCGCGGTTTCAATTATGACTTTACATAGCACACGATTCTCGTGTGCAGCGTCAGCAACCGCTCGTATGTCGTCTTCGACGGCGCAGTCGTCACCGGATTTCAACAAACCAATATTTATCACCATGTCGACCTCTTTGGCACCGTTGAAGATCGAGCGGCGAGCCTCGTAGGCCTTTACATCCGGCAACGTTGCTCCCAGTGGAAAGCCGATCACCGTACAAACGGGAACGCCGGTTCCGCGGAGAAATTCGGCCGACCTTTTGACCCAGCTGGGATTGACACAAACAGACGCGAAGCCGAACTTCGCAGCTTCATCGCAAAGTCTTCGAATGTCCGATTCGCTTGCCTCCGGTTTCAAAAGCGTGTGGTCGATAAGGCTTGCCCAGTCGTGAGCCGTCGCGGTCTCACCGAGGACGATGCCGATCCGCTCAGCACCGGCATCGACGATCCTTTGGACGTCGGCGCTGCAAAATGACGGAGAATAATCATCGCCTCCGATCTTTGCGAGAACAAGATCAGTTATCTGATCAACAAGACGATCGTAGTTTCCGTTATTTTTCATAAACCGGATGCCGATGTTATCACCTTTTGTATTCCTTTTCGATGGCATCGATCTTGGTGACGCGACGCTTGTGCCGTTCCTCGGTTATCTCAGTTGTAACAAAGGCCCGTACTATCTCCTTAACCTCTTCGAACGAATTTTGCCCGCTTCCGAGGGTGAGGACATTAGCTCCGTTGTGCTCACGCGAGTTTTGCGCAAGCGTGGCCGAATAACATGCCGCGGCCCGAACGCCCGAGACCTTGTTTGCCGCCATTGCGCTCCCGATTCCTGCTCCGTCGATCACGATGCCGACATCGACATGTTTAGCGGCGACCGAGCTCGCAACCGCGTGAGCAAAATCAGGATAATCGACTGCGTCGGTCGAGTTTGTACCAAAGTCGCGAACTTGCATCCCGAGCTGTTCAAGATAAATCTTGAGCTGCTCTTTAAATGTGTACCCTCCGTGATCCGCACCGATACCGACGGAACCGACCTTCAAACCCTCGGTTCGCGATTTTTTGCGGAGCAGAATGATTCCCTTTTCATTGACGATGTCTGAGGCAAGCGGTGTGAATTTTGCGGTCTCCGAGATTCGAACGCGTGCGCCATGATCCAGCCCCCGAAGGTCGTCTTCCGTGATCAGAGACTTTGCCGATTCGTCGCGGTCGTACTCTCTTTCACTCTTCTCGCGAAGAGAGTTCACGACAACGTGTTCGGGCGGTTTGTCACCGGATGCGGGAGCATCCTCAACAGGCACTGTTTCCAGGACCTGACGGACTAACGCTCGGACGCGTTCACGCGTCTCATCTGATTGATCGGCCATAATTTCGATTCACCAAGAGTAGCGGCTCGGCCGCTTGTAAATTATAAATTGTTTGAATAGTATTTCTGAAACCGTCCATGCGAACCAAAGAAATTATGTCAGCCGAATCAGCAAAGATCGACACCACTGAATTCACAAACCCCAATCTGGAGCTCCTATACAGCGAGAGTCAGATACAGGCTCGAATAGCCGAGCTTGGCGAACAGATCACCCGCGAATATCGCGATCGTGATCTTGTGCTTGTAAGCGTTTTGAAAGGATCGTGCGTTTTTCTCGCCGATCTGATGCGAGTGATCGATCTTCAATTGACGATCGATTTCATGTCGGTTTCAAGCTATAAGGACGGTACCGTTTCAACGGGCGATGTCGAGATCCTCAAAGACCTGAGCAATCCCATCCGTGACAAGGACGTTATAGTCGTCGAGGACATTGTCGATACCGGACTGACGCTCTCGAGACTGCTCGAGATCCTGAGTTCGCGCGGTGCTAATTCGATCAAGCTCGCGACATTTTTGGACAAGCCCGCCCCCCGAATAAAGACAGAGCTCAAGATCGACTACACCGGTTTTGTGGTACCAAACCGATTTTTGGTCGGATACGGGCTTGACGCCGCCGGCCGATACCGAAATCTGCCTTTTATAGCTGCCGTTCGCGATCCGTCGGCGGTCTAGCCTTTGCTAGATCGATACGGCATTTTCCCGGATATGGCGACTCGCCAGCAATCCCTTGACTAGAAAGAAGAGGGCCACAAGGTGGACGCCAAACCCAAAAACGTCTCGCAACCCGATCGCCAAAAATGCGTCGATCACATAAAGGAATATTCCTACTACAAATGCAATATCGCTTCCGCGGCGGGCCATGAGGCCAAACGCGGCAAGCACTCCGGCGATCAGAATATTCGTAGTAAGAGCAGCCGCTGGACATAGTGGCGTTAAAACCGCTCGTCGTGCCATCAACCCATTGCGTCAGACCAAGGGCGATCGGAGTGTTTGGAATCTGGTAGTAGAAAACGAGCAAGGAATTGATCACTGAAAGGATCGCCAGCCAGAAAAACCAGTCGGCGGCGTGAAGAACGCTCGTTCGCGTGACATGCCGAGCGGAATCGTCATCGAGGATGTCCATGATACCTCCGTTTGGGTGTGTACTGAGAAAAACATGTAAATGATAGCACGCCTGTCCAGACCGTTTGTCTGGGTCGATCTTTCGGTACTACTCCGTTCGGAGTTTGACCTTCGCTAGTGTTTTCCGTATAATTTCAGCTTTTCGGCTACTGGACTAATTCTGATCCGGGGGCCTCGGAGATAAACGAGATGAGTTACGCAATTATCAGAACCGGCGGCAAACAATTCGCGGTCGAAAGTGGCCAGACGCTTCGCGTACCGACCATCGAAGGAAAAGAAGGGTCGAAAGTAGACATGGAGACTTTGGTTGTCGGAGCCGGGAAGGACGCAAAGATCGGCGCCGGCACTGTCAAGGCTACTGTGGTTGGCCACGGACGTAGCGACAAGATCATCGTCTTTAAGAAAAAACGCCGCAAGCAGTACAAGCGAAAGCAAGGCCACCGGCAAGGGTATACTGAGATCAAGATAGAAAAGATTTAGGAGTAAGGTCCGGGCGATCGTAATTGGCCTGCGACCGACAATTAGAAATGGCTCATAAAAAAGGTGTAGGTTCATCCAGGAACGGTCGCGATTCGAACGCCCAAAGACTCGGCCTCAAGAAGTTCGGCGGCGAGCATGTGCTTGGCGGCAATATTTTGGCGAGACAGCGTGGAACAAAATGGAAGCCGGGCAATAATGTTGGCCGCGGCAAGGACGATACGCTCTTCTCACTGATCGAAGGCTTTGTAAAATTCGAAGACAAGGGCAGGAGAGGAAAGTTTATCAGCGTCTATGCCGAAGGAGCAGCGGAGCTTCCGGTGCAAACCGCATAGAAGAGTTCCAACTTAAATAAAAGCGCACATCATGCGGTGTGTGCTTTTTTTCTTTTAGCATCTCAGGAAATAAGAATTACGTTTCGGGAATGGCAAATAATTTACTATCTTCATAAGACTAACATTAGCTCGGCTCACATCCTTCAAGATAAGTTCTTGTATCGACTTTCCGATCAATGCCAGACAGCAAAATGAGTTGTTTAGTTTTCCACAAAATTTCCACAAACGCGTGCGACATCTTTTCCACAAAGTTTCCACAATAGCTCGGTAAAATAAGGGCGAAAGCTCAAGTATTTTATACTTGACAGTAAAAATTACGCGTGTAGAATCCATTACACAGTCGAGATTGCTCACGGGCATTTTGACCGGCATCTGGAGATGGAACGAACGCGGTGACGCATTCGTTTGAGAGTAGAAGGAGCGGAAAGCCGCTACTCAAACGCCAGGGCCGAAGCCGAAAGGCTTGCGGGAATTGTCGAAAGACATTTCCTGTTACTCGGATAAAAACGAGTAACGCCCCTCGGAAATGATCAACCGATCGGGTGCTACGCCGCTCTTGGTCGAAAGACTTTGAGCCTCGTTGCCGGGCACGTAACCGGCGGTGGAGGAAAAGCCACCACAACAAAAACCTAACGGCACCATGCATCTTCGGATGCAGCAAATTGTGAAAGCAAATTGGGTGTTGACCGGAGACGGCTCCCCGCAGAGCTACTTCGGAATACAAAAAACGCGGTTCGAGCGTGTGCATGCTGGAACCGCAACCCCTTTCGGGCACTTCGGTGCTCACTAAGGAATCAGAGGCGTCGATTTGAGCAATCAGATCGGCGCTTTTGTTTGCCTCCTCGCCGAGATGGGTATTTTGCCGTCGTGATTCTACTGACGATTATGCCGCTGACCGAGAATCGGCAACTACCCCTCTATGTTCCAAGTTGTGTAGAATCGAAACGTGTTCATAGATCGAGTAAAAATCAAGATCAAGGCCGGCGACGGAGGAAATGGCGTAACAGCGTTTCGCCGCGAGAAGTTCGTCCCCCGGGGCGGGCCGTCGGGCGGTGACGGAGGAGTCGGGGGAGATGTTTGGCTCGCATGCGACGAAGGCCTCAATACATTGCTGCACCTTCGGTATAATCCTGAACATAAAGCCGAACGGGGTCATCATGGAGAGGGGTCGAATCGCTCGGGGAAAGATGGCGAATCGATCACGATCCGGGTTCCGGTCGGAACACAGATCTTCAACTCAGAAACGGAAGAGTTGATGTTCGATTTTACCGAGGCCGGCCAGCGGTTTCTTGCCGCAAAGGGAGGAAAGGGTGGTTGGGGCAACGCTCATTTCGCGACTCCGACTCGCCGCGCCCCGAAGTTTCACTATACCGGCCGGCCCGGCGATGAGAAGGAACTACAGCTAGAACTTAAGCTCATTGCCGATGTTGGCCTTGTTGGATTTCCCAATGCAGGAAAGTCGACGTTGATAAGCGTGATCTCCGCGGCAAAGCCGAAGATCGCCGATTATCCTTTTACGACACTCGAGCCCAATCTTGGAGTCGTCGATATGGGTGACTTCAAGACGTTTGTCGTCGCGGACATTCCCGGACTGATCGAAGGAGCATCGCAAGGTGCCGGACTCGGCGATCGCTTCTTACGGCATGTCGAGCGTACAAAGGTCATTTTACACCTCGTTGACGTCTCTTCGTTCTCAGAGCGTGATCCAGTCTCGGATTACGAGATAATTAATCGTGAGCTGGCAAATTACAACGAGGACCTGGCCCGGCGTCCGCAGATCATTGTTGCGACAAAAACCGATGCGCTGGATGAGCCTGAACGTCTGGCGAAACTGGAAAAGAGGGCGAAAAAAGACAGAAAGCGGTTCTTTCCGATTTCTTCGGTTACTCGAACTGGCCTTGACGAACTTGTCTCCGCTGTCGCGAAACTCATTGACGAGACCGAGCCGCTCGCCGGACCTGCCGACCACTTGACCGCCGACGCCGGCTGATCCCATCGTGAGCAAATTGACGCAACCAAAACGAATTGCATTCTATGGTGGAACATTCGATCCGGTACACTGTGGGCACATAACGGTAGCTCGCCGATTAGTGGAGTTATTTTCTCTGGACCAGTTTGTTTTCCTGCCTGCGTTTCATGCACCCCACAAACCGGAGCGAACGCCGACGTCCGCGTATCACCGCTATGCGATGCTCGTCGTTGCCACCCACGATGAGCCCCGGATCTCCGTATCGACCCTCGAGCTGTCCTACGCTCAAAGGCGATTTACGGTGGAAACTCTGCCGGAGATCATTGCGCAGCACGCTGACGCCGATTTCTTTTTTGTCATGGGTGCCGACTCGTGGCTCGATATCCGAACCTGGCGAGAGTGGGAGAAGGTCCTGCTGATGACCAATCACATCGTCGTCACGAGGCCGGGTTACGAGATCACCTTTGACCACGTAACCCCAGCCGTTAGAGAGCGTATCGTTGACCTGCGACAGGATACAGAGAGGCTGTTTCGGAACGACAGGCCGCGTATCTATGTCACCGACGCGATCAAGCTTGACGTTTCTGCAACGGAGATCCGTGAAGACATAAGCACCGATGACCGACTCGACAACCCAGATGACGTCCCCCAGGAAGTTGCAAAATACATAGAAAAATACGAACTTTATAAGTGATGGAAGAATTACAGGAAAAGTCTCTTCACCGAGAGACTGTTAAAGTGGATATCTCGCAGTCGCGAACTCCTTTCGACCAACTCGATCCCGAACTACAACTTGCGATCCACTCGGCAGATGAAAAAAAGGCCGTGAACATGATTGGCCTGGATCTCCGCGAAATCGCCAGCTTTACCGAGTTTTTCGTCATTGCAAGCGGCACGAACCCGAGACAGGTCCAGGCAATAGCCGACGAGATCAGCGAACAACTGAAGAAACAGCTCCGCCGGAAACCCGTCCGGATCGAGGGTTACACCTCCGCCGAATGGGTTTTGCTTGATTACGGCGACTTTGTAATTCACCTGTTCGATAAGGAGGCACGCGACTTTTATGACCTCGAGCGGCTCTGGCGAGATGCCCGTCGTGTCGAGATACCGGCGAGCGTCTCTTAGGATATGAAGCTTCGCTTCCTCTGGATCGGAAAAACGAAAGACAAAAACTGGAAGGCGCTGCAGGACGTTTATCTGCGGCGTCTTTCTCACTTTGTTAAGTGCGAAATTGTCGAAATCAAGGAATCGGCACGTCACGAGGGGCCCGATATTGAGGGCGAACGAATTGTTGCCGCCTTGAATCCTATGACATTCGCCGTTTTGCTCGATGTAAAAGGCGAACCAATCTCGTCTCCCGCGTTGGCGAAGAAGATCGAACAGTGGCAGAATCGCGGACTTAAGGAAGTTTCTTTCATTATCGGGGGAGCTAACGGAGTGTCGCGAGGGGTTGCCGAAACGGCTGATATTAGTTTATCCTTGTCGTTTCTCACATTTACCCACGAGATGGCCCGTGCGGTACTGTTAGAACAAATATATCGAGCATATACAATTATTAAGGGGTTTCCGTACCAGAAATGACCGCTGCAAACTTGAAAAAGATCAAAGAACAGCTCTTGAACGAAAGAGCTCTGCTGGCTGAAAAGCTGAAAGGCAATGACCTGTCGATCGATGACGCCGAGACACCGGACCCTGTCGATTTGGCAGTTCGAAACTATTCGAAGAATGTGATGTTGGCGGTCTCCGAAAACGAGAGCCGGCAGCTCGTTCTCGTCGATGAAGCCCTCATCCGGGTTGAAGACGACGAGTACGGTTTCTGCCAAAATTGCGAAAAATCAATAAATCAAAAGCGTTTGGCGGCGATTCCCTGGGCACGCTATTGTTTGGACTGCCAGGAGCTTGTTGAAAAGGGTTTGCTTGATGATGAGTAATGTTCCGGTCTCTCTCCGACTCGATCCTTGACGTTATTTACCCGCAAGAATGTCGGGTATGTGGCGGCGAAGTCGAGTCTTCGGACGACGGTGTAGCTTGCGGCGGTTGCTGGAACGGGACAAGAGTTTTTACAGATGGTGATACGCTCTGCACAAAATGCGGAGCGTTTTTGTTTCCTTCGAACACTGCAACGACGGCCTCATGCAGCAAATGCGTGGATCACTCATACGATCGAGCATTCTCGATCGGATTGTATGAAAAAGCATTGTCGGCATCGGTACTCGAGCTCAAAACGTCTCCGACCATCTGTCGGAGGATCAAACGGCTCGTGGAAGCGACCCTCGATCGATACTCCGTTGACGGCTCGATCATCGTGATCCCGGTCCCCCTTTCATCGCGGAGATTGCGGGAGCGAGGTTTCAATCAGGCGACGATCATCGGCACGTTCGTGTCCAAACATCTGGGTTCCGTCCTCGACTCATTTACTCTGATCCGAAAAGTTCATACGCCGATGCATCGCGCCGGGATGGATCAGAAGGCGAGAGCGATGACGGTCAAAAATGCGTTTGAGGTCGTGCGGCCGAAACTCGTCGAAAACAAGAGCGTTTTGCTGGTTGACGATATTCTAACGTCGGGCGAAACGGCTTCGACCTGCGCCCGAGTGCTAAAAAAAGCGGCGCGTCAACCGTCAATCTACTGACGATCGCACGCGCCGCGTAAGACAAATCATTGTCGATACTAAGGAGCGTCGTATCGAGGAATCGCGAGGTCGCCCGTCGCACCGAACTGTACGAAAACATTCGCGCTGTTCGAGCTGTTGATTCTGTACCACGTTCCGTTCGAGGGTCTGAATACGGCGATGTCGTCCAGCCCATCGCCATCATAATCACCAACTACCGGCATGTCGCCGTTTGTTCCCCACTGCGTTATCACAACTGAGCCCGTGAGGCTGCGAACGTAATACCACTGGCCGTTCGAAGGTCTGAACACGGCGGTATCCGTTCGGCCATCACCGTCGAAATCGGCCTGGGTCGGAATATCGTTGTTGAGGCCAAACTGATACGATCCGACTGAACCGTCCGAACTGTTTATTCGATACCAAACTCCGGTACTTCCCCGCCACACTGCAACATCGTATTTACCATCGCCGTCATAATCTCCGACAACGGGAGTATCACCGTTGATACCGAACTGCAATTGGTAAGGCGAACCCGCAAGTGTCGGAAGAACGTACCAGGTGCCGGTAGACGGACGATAAACAACAAGATCTGCCTTGGCATCGCCGTCATAATCGCCCGCCGCTGGAATATCGCCGTCAGTGCCGAACGGAACGATCCCGACCGAGTTATCCGAACTGCGGTAGTAGTACCATACTCCGTTTGAAGGACGAAAAACGCCGATGTCGCTGATGTTGTCGCCGTCGTAGTCTTCGGACGTCGGGATATCACCGTCGACGCCGAACTGCTGGATGCGAAACGTTCCGTTCGAGCTGTGCCGCAGCATACCAGACACCGGTCGAAGGCCGGAAAACTGATAGATCAGTCCGCAGGTCACCGTCAAAATCCGCTGACGCTTTAGCACGGGTGATCCGGCTGATGCTAGTTCCGAAACCAGCGTACAACTCGTTATTCTCGTCCTGTCCGAAAGTTATGATATTCCCGGGCGGGTCCAACAATACCTGGAACGGCGAAGCTCCCGTCCACAACAAGATCTCGGCAGTGCAATAGTCACTGAAGACATAAGAACCAAACGGAAGCGACCCTTGCGTTCCACGATAAACATATCCGCCGGTGATCGAGCATCTGCTCGACGGCGAAGTGCTGCTGTACGTAAAGAGGGGGGGCGTATACGTCACTCCCGGAGGCGGGGTCGTGCAAAGGGACGGATCGTTGTTGGTGCACGAGTTCCCTTCAAAGACGCGCCAGCCATAATTATTCCCCGGCGAAATGATATCCACTTCTTCCACGGAGAATTGACCGACATCGGCGGCCCATATGGTTCCAGTCTGGCGGTCGAACGACCAACGCCACGGATTTCGCATACCCAGGCTCCAGATCTCCTGACAAGTGTTCCCCGCGGTCGTACTGCCGCCATCACAACGTGTAGTATTTGCACCTTGGAACGGATTACCCGGCGGGATCAGGTACGGTACCGGCGACCCCATAGGGACGTTCGGATCGATCCGCAGCATTTTCCCGAGCAGTAACGCCCGATTTTGCGCACGATTTCCGGGATCGTTCGAAGACCCTCCGTCGCCCATTCCTACGTACAAAAAGTCCTGATCGGATGGTGTCGCTCCGAATTCGATCATACCGCCGTTATGGTTTGAGAATGGCTGCGGAATGATCAGCAAGATCCTTTCGGAATTGATGTCCCCCTGATCCGAGTTCCCCACCATCGTCGTATACTCCGCGATCACCGTTGCTCCATCGCCCACCCGCGTGTAGTTGACGTAAAACTTTCCGTTGGTATCGAAAAGACGGTGGACCGTCATTCCCAACAGTCCGCGCTCGTCGCCAAGGCCGCCAATCGTCGGGATCTTTGAAGAAAGATTAATGAAGGTGGTCGGCGTGCGCGAGCCCGGCTGGAGCAAACGTATGAGCCCGGTCTGCTGAACAATGAACGTTTTACGGCCCGCACCCGGACCATCGTCGCGAAACAAGATCGGGCGATCGAGGCCGCTAATAAACGGCTGCAACCGGACCGTATACGGCGCCGGCACACCTTGCGCAAACGAGGTACAGACAAGAAACGCGGCGGCAAGAACGAGCGCCACGAGATTACGAAGTTTGATCATTTCTCCCCCAAGTCCTGAAAAGTTAACCAGCATTATCTGAACATGTCACAGATTTAGAAGCCACAGCGGTCAGAAAAGCCTAACAAAGCGGCAGTGTTTTTATTGCGGGTGTCGGTTGATCCATCGATACTAATCGACACGTGCGTTGAGGCCTGAACAAATTGTATCGAGTCGAGATTCGGAATTGCAATAGTTTATAGACGGTACCGTACCTTGCGTGCGCGGAGTTCGGTGTCTTCATTCTCAAGATTCTGCAGACGCATTCCCACATCAGCCGTCAATTCCAGATCCGAGACCTCGCCGCGGTGCAGATGAAAATAGCCGGCGGCCGCGATCATCGCGGCATTGTCGGTTGAAAGATGCTTCGAAGGAAAATAAACCGGAATATCGAGCCTCTCGCCGAGGGCCCGGCAAGCCTCGCGAAGCGCCCCATTACTTGCGACACCACCGGCGACGATCAACGTTCTTGCACCGAGCTCCTCTGCCTGATGCTCAGCCGTCTGCACAAGCGAATCGACAACCGACCATTGAAAGCTCGCGGCGAGATCTTTTATCTCCTGGGTCGCATCCTCGCCCTCGGCCAACGGCTTGATATTATTTTCTCGAAGATGTTTTGCGACCGCGGTCTTCAGTCCGCTAAAGCTAAAATCGGGACGGCCGTCGGATATTTTCGCACGTGTGAATTTTATTTTCTTCGGATCGCCATCGCGTGCGATCTTTTCGATCACCGGCCCACCGGGATATTCAAGTCCCATCATCTTCGCGACTTTATCAAAAGCTTCGCCCGCCGCATCGTCCCTCGTTCGCGAGACGACCTTATACAAACCCGGTTCCGGAACAAAAAATAAATTCGTATGCCCGCCCGACACGATCAGCGGCAACCGCCGGATATTCCACATCTGGGTTTTCGAAGATCACCGAGAACACGTGGCCCTCGATATGATTTACTCCAACAACTGGAACGCCTAGTCCAAACGCCAGAGCTTTCGCATAGCACACACCGACGAGCAGAGCACCGATCAACCCCGGCCCCTGTGTCACAGCGATCCCATCCAGATCCTTGAACGTCACGCCCGCCTTCGACAATGCCTCGGCGACGATCGGCTCGATCTTCTCGAGATGTTCGCGCGACGCAAGCTCCGGCACGACCCCGCCGAACGGTTTATGCAGATCGATCTGCGACGCGATGATCGACGAAAGTATCTCCCTCCCGTCCTTCACAACCGCCGCCGCCGTCTCATCGCATGATGTTTCGATTCCAAGTACAAGCACACATCTAATGTATGCCGCCGGCTCGGATCTGGCAAAACGCAAGTTAGTTTGAGGTCGTAGGGGTGCCGGCAAAGATCTACCGCGGATAACGCTGATGGAGCGGATCTAAGCAGATCTGATTTCTTAAACCAATGGAGAAGTTGTCGACGACACCTCGCGTGCTCCTGGTTGGGAGCTTTTGAATTCGTGTTCGCGAAAGCTCTTTGCCAAGACTGACAATTCGGCAATTTATTAATGCCCCTCCGACGCGGAAGGGCTTAGGGGCGGTATGTATCGCGCTTGCTGACTCGCGGGCTTGTGCAGGCTTGCGGCGCACGCTCGCTAACACATGCCCTTTCTTCGTGCTGGGTTCTGTAGTTGGTGAACAAAAAAAACGCCGCATTGCTGCGGCGTTAAACGTCAAACGACTAAGTCACTAGGACAAAATTATTACATGGACCCCCTTGTTCGTTCCCCCTTGTAAGCTGTAATAATCAAACCTTTTACCTGTCCGCCTGACGTTCTATTTGTGCAGGCGTTTGCGTGCTGCTGCCGGTCAGCGACACGAGAAACCCGCCGAAAAACAAAATTGCGGCGATCAGCACGAAGGCCGCCATACTAAAGAGCGCCCAATACACGCCCCGAAAGGATTTCGCTGTATCCTCTCTCACAAGGTGCTCCTGACCGCCGGTTGTAATTACCTGTTTCGACATTTTTCTATCTCCTGGATGTGGCAGATCATAAATCCATAGTTTCTATGGGCAATGAGCGTGCCAACATCTGAGACCCATTTTACGGCGGTTTGTAGACAAAGATGTATCGACTTGATGCGCGCGAGGCGTCCGACAAAACTGCGCAAGGTTCGCGAGATGACACAACGCGTGCGTGATTTGATAATCTACGCGGATCCTCGGGTCGACTTCCTCATCTTGGATTTCCATTGCCCGAGTCTTTCAACTATTATTTCGGCAACCACTCCGAACCCAACATGAAAAACACAACCGTCATACTGCTCGTTTTGCTTTTTGCTCGCATGAGCCTCTCTGCACAGTTGACCGACGAACTTGCTTCTCATAACGAGCCGCCGTCGCGGCTGCGGGGCGTCATCGAAAAGTTTGACAAGGACCGCGGCAGCATCGACCGTTTCTATACGGCAGCGACGTCACCAAATCGCGTAAACAGGTTTCGTCAGCTCTACACCGATTATGTCGGTATGCTCGGGCGTTTAAATTACTCATCGCTAAATCTCGACGAGCAGATCGACTATGTTCTCTTCCGGAACTATCTGGATCACGAACAAAAGGAACTTGCCCGGTTCGAAAAGCAGATCGCTGAAATGTCGCGGATCCTGCCGTTTGCAGTTTCGATCAACGATCTCGAAGACAGCCGGCGTCGGCTTGAGAGTGTAGATCCCGCAAAGACCGCAGCTCTTCTGAACGACCTCAGCAAACAGATCGACGACACGCAAAAGGCGCTCGAAGAAAATCGGGACAAGCCGAAACGTACCGTTGCCAACCGCGCCGTTCGAACTCTGGCGGGGCTCCGCGTCACGCTGCGGAACTGGTACAACTTTCATAATTCGTACGACCCTGTTTTTACGTGGTGGAACGCCGAGCCGTACAAGGCGGTCGAAGATTCCCTGCAGAAGTATTCCGAGTTCATCGTGCAGAAACTCGTGGGCATTTCTCCGACCGACAAGACGACGATCATCGGCGATCCAATCGGACGGGATGCTTTGCTCGACGAGCTTGCGTTTGAGATGATTCCCTACTCGCCTGAAGAGCTGGTCGAGATCGCGAACAAGGAATTCGCATGGAGCGAGGCCGAGATGAAGAAAGCGTCGCGAGATATGGGATTCGGCGACGACTGGAAAAAAGCGCTCGAGGCGGTAAAGCAAAAATATGTCGAGCCCGGAAAGCAGCCTGAGCTGATCCGTGCACAGGCGATGGAGGCGATCGAGTACGTTGAGAAACACGATCTCGTGACCGTACCGCGTCTGGCACGCGAATCGTGGCGAATGGAAATGATGTCGCCCGAGCGTCAATTACAATCGCCGTTCTTTCTTGGCGGTGAAACGATCCTTGTGTCATACCCGACCTCGTCGATGACGCACGAGCAAAAGATGATGTCGATGCGCGGCAACAATCCGCACTTCACACACGCCGTCACGCATCACGAACTGATCCCAGGTCATCATCTGCAGCGATATATGAATCAACGCTTCCGGCCGTACCGCGAACTCTTCCGCACGCCGTTCTGGGGCGAGGGATGGGCACTGTACTGGGAATTCCTGTTATGGGACCGCGGATTCAACAAATCTCCCGAGGATCGGGTCGGCGCACTCTTCTGGCGGATGCACCGCTGTGCTCGCATCATTTTTAGTCTGAGCTTTCATCTCGAGAAGATGTCCCCGCAGGAAGCGGTGGATTTTCTCGTGGATCGAGTCGGCCACGAACGCGATAATGCGGCGGCGGAAGTTCGGCGATCATTCGCCGGTGACTACGGTCCGCTTTATCAGGTCGCGTACATGATGGGCGGATTGCAATTCTATAACCTGCATCGCGAATTCGTCGGCGGCAAGAAGATTTCCGATAGACAATTTCACGACGCGGTCCTCAAGGAAGGGCCGATCCCCGTAGAGATGGTGCGGGCCATTCTGACAAAAGAAAAACCGGCTAAGGATCACAAGCCGGCGTGGAGATTTTATAAATTCTGAAATATGTCGAGCTAGGATGAGGTACCAACTGCGGCCGACTTCCCTCCTGACATCTTGTTGCCTAGCGCCGCAAACGGGAGGTAGGTCACGAGGCAAAGCACTATCGCCCATAACGGGCTGCCGGGCAGTGTGACGAAAAAGTTAACAACGCCGAAGAACGTTAGAATTGCCCCGATAAATATTGCAGGAAAAAAACCCGCAGCAGAGCCTCCTGATATCTTGCCTGCGACAACTCCCCCCACAAAAGATCCGATCGCATAGCCGATCGCGAGAATAAAATATGCTGTTGCGGGAAGACCGGCAACGAAAGCACTCATTGCATCTGGATCTTTCATCATTTCAGGCGAGGGCGGCGAAACCACCAGCGATAATGCCGCCTGTGACAAAGTGATCGTAACCACCGCGGCAACCAAACCGATCACTGCTCCAACGAGCCTTAGAAGCATAAACATTTTCCTATGTGTTCTATCGGGATCGAGCCGCCGAAGTTATACCAAAATCTAATCTCTCCGACAAGACGTCTTTGCCCGGTCGCGGGAAATTCGCTAGTCTGGCAAATATGAAAACCCATGTGGTCGTCTTTTTTGCTTTCGCGTTTCTCGTCGGCTGCGGCGGCGTTGGTCATCAGTCAAATATGGATCACGCCGGTCACAACATGAACGGGAACTCATCGGCAAACCCCGCGATGGCCGATCACAACTCGACGCCCCATGGAAACTCCATGGACCATTCCGCCATGCAAAGCTCACCCGGAGCTGCTTCGGCTCCCCTCGATCTCCAGTTTATCGATACGATGACCGTCCATCACCAGGGTGCGGTCGAAATGGCCATGCTAGCCGAGACGCGTGCCCAGCGTTCTGAGGTGAGAGAGTTCGCGGCGAACATCATCAGCGATCAGGAGCGCGAGATGGCCCGTATGAGCGAGTGGCGGGACCGTTGGTTCGCGGAGAAGGCGAAGGCCGTTAACATGGACTTACCGGGCATGTCGCATGGAATGGGCGGGATGGACATTAAGAAGCTTGAGTCTCTGAAAGGCAACGAATTCGATATAGAGCTATTAAAACAAATGATCCCGCATCACGAAGGTGCGATTGAAATGGCAAAGGCCCTTCAGAAGCAAGACGCAAACGCCGAGTTAAAACAGCTTGCCGCCGACATCATCGCCGCCCAGGAGGCCGAGATAAAACAGATGAGGGAGTGGCTCAGCGTGTGGGGAAAAGTGAAATAGTGAAATCGTGAAAAGAGAGCAGGTGATTAATACCGGGACCGCGGGTCGATTCGCCGTGGTCTTATCTTTCACCTTGCGACGTTTTCACCAGTTTTGCTCACTCAAACTTTAACTTTGGCTTATTTCACCCTTTCACCTTTTCACGTTTTCACGTTCCAGGACGCCTTGCCATTTTCGACCCGAACGTGCATCATATTTTTTGTTAATCCTACTCTCGCGTCAGCATTTGTGATGCGCTTCGTCTTAAACGGTTTTGGATAAGCTAGAGAGCAGGTTGGTTATTGGAAAATAGAAGTCGCTCTCAGTTTTGAGTATCCGAAGTCGGGTCTTCGTTTGATGCACCGATTCGACGCTTCTTTTGGAAAGTCCCGACAATCCGGGCAGATTAAAAGTAAACATGTCAATGAAACTTTATGTGGGAAATCTTCCCTTCAGCACGAGCAATCAGGATCTAAACGATATTTTTGGAGAGATCGGTGCGGTCGAATCATGTAACGTGATCGAAGATCGTGAAACGGGCCGTTCGCGCGGTTTTGGTTTTGTCGAAATGGCAAACAAAGAAGACGGCGAACGTGCTATCGCTGAACTTAACGGTAAGGAAATCGACGGCCGTGAGTTGAAGGTCAACGAAGCCAAGCCGCAGGAAAGCCGCGGTGGCGGCGGACGTGGTGGTTACGGCGGTGGCGGTGGTCGCGATCGCGGACGCGGCGGTTACGACGGTGGCGGTGGTGGTGGTGGCTACGGCGGCAATCGCTGGTAGGTCGTTAACTCAATAAGATCTAAGACGCGGAGACCGCGGATATCGCAGAGTGTTTTTTCACCATGCGATCTCCGCGGTTTCCGCGTTTAGGACCATTCTCACCTAAAACTCAAATCTTATCCAAAAAGCTCTTCCCCGCTTTCAGATTCACGCCAAAATTCTCCGCGATCGTCTGACCAATGTCGGCGAGACTATCTCGCGTGCCAAGATCTACACCGGCCTCTGCCGACTTTCCGAAAACCATGAGCGGAGCGTATTCGCGAGTATGATCGCTCCCATCCTTCGTCGGGTCATTTCCATGATCGGCCGTCATTATCAAGAGATCGTCTTCCTTCATCGAATCAATGATCTCCGGCAGACGAACATCGAACCGCTCTAGCGCAGCTGCGTAGCCCTCAGTATCGCGGCGGTGGCCGTACAACATGTCGAAGTCAACAAGATTTGAAAAAATAAGGCCCGTCGTATCGTCGCCAAACGCGCTGATCGTTTGATCGACGGTCTGCTCGTTGTTCTTCGCGGTGAGATCTTCGGTCACGCCGACGCCGTCGTAGATCGAGGCGATCTTACCGATACATACGACATCGAGACCCGTGGCTTTTAGCAACGGCAACAGGTTCTCGTTCGGTGGCGGAACTGCGTAATCATGACGATTCTCCGTCCGCGTAAAATTGTCCGCTGCGGTGCCTAGAAACGGTCTCGCAATAACACGGCCGACCTCATGCTCACCGCTGAGGAGCTTTCGCCGCGATCCGGCACATCTCGTACAAACGTTCGAGCGGGATGATCTCTTCGTGGGCGGCGATCTGAAACACTGAGTCTGCCGAGGTGTAGACGATCGGCTTGCCCGTTCGGATATGCTCTTCACCGAGATGCTTGATGATCTCAGTTCCCGAAGCCGGGACATTTCCAAGGATACCGGAAACCTGAACCTGATCAACGAATGCCTCGACAATGGTCGGCGGAAAACCATCTGGATAGGTGGGAAATGCTTTTTCCAAAATGATCCCCGCCATCTCCCAGTGCCCGGTCGTCGTGTCTTTTCCATTCGACTTCAAGGCGCACTTGCCAAACGAGCCTGCAGGTTTTTTCGCAGGCGGGACATTTACTAAGGCACGTATGTTCCCGAGTCCCAACTGCTGCAAATTTGGCAGATCAACCTTCCTGCTTTTCAGAACATTCCCGAGGGTATCGGCACCGGCGTCACCCCATTCGGCAGCATCAGGCATTTCACCGATACCGGCCGAGTCGAGAACCATCAAACATATTCGCTTGAATTTTCTTTTCATGATTGGACACGATCGATCCCATTCAGGTTTCGCACGGTTACCATTGTCGTAATCCAAACCGATCGATGTGATTCAATTGTACGATTAATTCGCCGGAGCCGTGTAGCCTTCTCTTGCCCTGACTTCCGCACCGGCGGTGAGGCCGCGAATCTCGACGCGGATCTTTCGGTAACTTCCGTCGCGTTTTCCGTTCGAGGAATAATAGCCGAGGCTGTACTTTGTGCCGATCTCGGCCGCGACGTTTCTAAACGCCATTCGCGCGTCGGTGAGGTCGCCCGCAACGAATACTCTGCCGCCGGACTTCTTCGCGAGGGAGTTCATTTCGGAATCCGCGATCTCGTAAAGTTTCTTACTTATCGCGAGACGTTCGAAATCCCCAAGCTGACAGAAGTTCGTTGTTTGCTCGACGTTAGATCGGGAACCAAAGCTCCGATAATATCGCCTGATCTGCGCAGCCGAAAAACGCGTCGCCCCTTCGCAAGGGCCGAGCAGTCCTTCTTCAAAGAACGGCCGGGTATCGACCTGGATGAAATAGCAGATTATGCCAGCTTGTTCAAGGCCTTCACGAGCTTCATCGAAACCCGAGACACTCGTCGAATCGACGCCGTCGGTCAGGGCGACCAGTGCTCTCCTTCCGCGAAATTCGTCTTTCGGTACCGCGGCGAAAACCCGATCGACTATCTGAACTAGCCCGTCGTAATAGGGCGTACCGTTGCTCGTGGAAACCCGTTCGAGGGCCGACCGCAACGATCCCCTGTTATCAGTTAATTCGATAACCAGATCCGCAGCCGAGGCCCTTCGATCGCCATCAACGGACGTCTTGAAGGCGATTATCGAAACCCGATCACCCGGCCGCAGCGAATCGATAAAGCTCTGTGCCGCCCGTTTGATGAGTTGAAGATCGGATCGGGTTGATCCGGAAGTATCGAGCAAAAGGGCGACCTCAAACGGAGCGCTGGTCGCAGCAAAATCAGCTACCTCCTGAGTTTTGCCGTCTTCGTAAACAACAAAGTTACTTTGCTTCAAGTTTAGAACCGGCTTCCCGGCTCGATCGGTAACCACAACCGGAACTTCGACAAGCTCCGTCTCGACGCGAACGACCTCGTCCTCTTCGTTTTTCTGTGGTGGTTGGTTCTGTGCGGACGCTTCCGTCCCAAAACTCGACGCCAATAATAACAGCAGACATAGAGTTCGCGACTTCATAAAATATCCCCGGGTTTTTCTGGATTATCGTCGAGTTTACCAAAAATCACTCGGCGACGCTAAAACTTTTCCACACCGACGTTTCGCCTCCGCTATTCCAATTATGCAAACCTCCGTTTTGTGATAATCTGTTGCCACCATTTCATCTGCAACACGCAGTTTTGCATGCCATTTTCAGCATTATAGTGCCGACCCTTCGTCCACCTTTTCTTTAGTCATGGGAAGGCGAGCGGTGCTAATTATCAGGAGAGAAATATGAAGAAACTTCAAAAGCTATGGTGCCTCGCGACAATTGTCGCAACGGCCACCTTTTTCCTCAGCGGATTTTACGACATCTCGGTTTCGGCCAATAACACACCACAAACCGTGCCAACGGCGCCGCAAACTTGGCCCGGCTCGCTTATAACCGTTAATGATGATTGGTCCGGCGTTCCCGGGGCGGTTGGTTTTCTAGGTGATTATACCGCGTCTTCGCCGACTGGTATCGACCCGCGAACTCTTCTGGACCCGTTCGCTTCGGTAGCGATCGATGTAATCGCGAATCAAACCAACCCGGACACGCTTACCAACGGCGGAGTGGCGGAATTCGACAGTATCGCGAATCCGTCTGTCGCTCTCAACGGATCGGGGGCGGCCGACGCACCGTTTATTGTTTTCTACCTCAATACGACCGGCCAGAGCAATATCCGCATCCGGTACAATGCGCGCGATCTCGACGCATCCGCGGACAATGCCATTCAGCAGATCAACACACAGTTCCGGGTGGGCGGTACGGGTGATTTCTCGAACGTCGCAGGCGGCTACATCGCCGACGCGACGACCGCGAGCGCGGCGACACAGGTCACGGCCGTTGATGTCACTCTGCCAGCGGCGGCGAACAACCAGGCTCTCGTCGAAGTTCGGATCATGACAACAAATGCAGTTGGAAGTGACGAGTGGGTAGGCATCGACGATTTCCAGGCGACGGCGGATGGCACGACAGTGATCAACCGGGCCAATGCCGACTTCAACGGCGATGGAAAAACAGATTTTGTTGTCACTCGTAACACGAGCACGCCTCTCACCGAGAAAGGATCGGCCCGGTCGCCAGAAGGCTCTACACAGAAATACTGGTACATCAACATTAATGGAACTGACAACAACGCAGTTGCCGCCTGGGGATTGGAGAACGACAGCCCGATTCCCGAAGATTTCGATGGTGATGGAAAGGACGATATTGCCGTTTGGCGGGCCGGCACCATGGCTCGGTTCTATATTTTAGAAAGCGGAACAGGAACTGTACGAATTGATACCTTTGGACAGAGCGATGACCAGCCGGGTGTCGTGGGGGATTATGACGGCGACGGCAAAGCGGATCCCGCGGTTTTCCGGTGTCCGACCATGTCGGCCGGTCAATGCTCCTTCTACTATCGCGGAAGCTTGAATAATCCGAACGGAAACATTACTTTCGGGCCGTGGGGATTTGGAACAACCGCGACGATCGCTCCCAATCCGGGTGATTTTGACGGCGATGGGAAATTCGATTTCTGTATCCGTCGGGATGGAGGAGGCGGTGCCGGGCAATTCATTCTTAGGCGGTCGACGGATGGCGGCGTCGAGTACATCAATTGGGGGTTGACGACTGATTCCATAATTCCGGGCGACTGGGATGGCGACGTTAAGGCTGACTTCTGCGTCGTGCGATTTGTTGGCAACCAGGGCCACTGGTACATTCTTGAGCGCGATGGCGGCGGCACTGGTGCTCAGCCGATCATATTTGGCGACCCAACTCAAGACTTCGGAGCTTGGGGCGATTATGATGGCGATGGCCGCCAGGACATCGGCGTTTGGCGACCTAATGTTGATCCGACGATGAACTATTTCTTTATCAGGCTGTCGTCGAGCGGAGCTTCCGTAGTGAAAGAGTGGGGCCGCGACGGAGATAGGCCTGTTGCAGAGTGGAATGGATTCGGAAACAACGTTGCCGGTCAAACCCGCTAAACTCGTAACCTCAACGCCCGCTAAACACCCGGAACCCCGCTGTCTGAGCATAGTTCCGGGTGTTTAGCGGGTTCTTTTTATCCTCGCCAGGTCCTTAGGCGCACGTCATTTGCTCTGCGGTTTCGGTCGTTAGATTTCCCTCGATCCACGCACTGGTTCCACCGGCGACGTTGCAGACAGTTCTAAAACCAGCGTTCTCGAGCAGGCTTGTCGCCAGACTTGAACGATACCCGGTTTGGCAGATGACATATGTCGGTCGGGTCGGATCGAGCTGATCGATATTTTTCGCGAGCGAGTTCAATGCAAGATTCCGGGCTCCATGTGCGTGCCCCGCCGCATACTCGCCTGGTTGCCGCACATCGACGAATTGCAATTGCTTTTCTCTCGTCAATCGTTCGTTTACCTCCGCCGGGGCGACTTGTTCAATGGTCTTCGGCTCATGGCCGTATTCGCTCATAAGGATGAAACCCGATACGGTCTCCAATCCGACCCGCGCAAGCCTCATAAACGCTTCATCGACCTGTTCTTTCGTTTCCACCGCAATGGCGAGTGGGGTGCCCACCGAAATAAATGTTCCGGCCCATGTCGCGAACTTTCCGGACAAGCCAATGTTAATAGCATTCGGAACATGCCCGCCACCGAATTCGGCAGCGGATCGAACATCCAAAACTATTCCGTCGAAATCCGCGACCTCCGCAGACGAAAGCTCCTTAGGCTTTGGAAGATCATCGAGACTTGCCGGGCCCGCCATGTTTCGTTGGGCGCTTTTGGGAAAATATGCCGGCACCTGCGGCTGATCGGCCGCAACGATCTTTATAAACTCCTCCTTGCTCATCGGGCGAAGCGCGTAATTTGTTTCTCGCTGAATCCCCAATGTGGACCATGTCTCGCTCGACAGCGATTTACCGCACAGCGATCCGGCGCCATGAGCGGGATAGATCTCTGTATCGTCCGGATACTTCATGATCTTTTCGCGCAGACTGTCATACAACATGGCTCCCATGTCCTCGGACGTAAATCCCTTTGAGCCGATCAGATCCGGGCGGCCCACATCGCCGCAAAAAAGAGTGTCGCCGGTGAACATCTTTAAGGGCGCGTCCTTTGATTCGGTGTCCTGCGCGACGATCGTGATGCTTTCCGGAGTGTGTCCCGGCGTTTCGCGAAATGTCAGCTTCACCCGTCCGACCTGCAACCCGTCGCCTTCGGAAACCTTTAGTGTCGGAAACGTGGTCGCGGCGCGTGCACCATAAACGATCTGTGCTCCGGTTTTTGCGGCCAGCTCGATGTGTCCGCTGACGAAATCGGCATGCGAGTGCGTTTCGATGACGTATTTTATCGTCTGACCATTGGCAGTAGCTTCGTCGATGTACTGTTGCACATCGCGTTGCGGATCGATGACCGCTGCCTCATCCCCAGAGCCCAGGTAATAAGACGCGTGTGCCAGGCATCCGAGATAGAATTGCTTGAAGTTCATACGGCCCTCCGGTTCCAAGGCATCTTCGAGATGAGTATTCCCATACCGCACCAATCGATCGTCGCGGTGAATGCGAGTCCGAATCCGATGAATGCAGGAACGGCTATGAAGTACGGGTGCACGAAGATCGAGAGCAGCACACCGAGGAAGACGATAAGCCCTGCGGTAAAACGGACCTGTCGATCGATCGACCAAGGCGCTTTTTCATCGCGATCAAACGGAAGGTTCTCCTTTTTCCAAGCCTCAAACCCGCCAGTTACATTTACAACGTTCTCGAATCCAAGCAACTCGAGGTGCTTTGTCGCCTCAGCCGACCGCCGCCCTGTGCGGCAAATTACATGGACCTCATTCGACCGGTCGATCTCGTCCGATCTGGATGTGATCTGAGCCAGCGGAATCAACCGAGAACCTGCTATTCGGCCGCCGGCAAATTCGGGCCAATCGCGGACATCGATCAATGTTACTTCGCCGTGGGACATCTTTTCGTTCAATCCGGCAACGGTACATTCCTTCATAATTTTTCACCTCACGTATGCAGCTAAAATACAACGAACAATCCGCCCATACAAGCAAAACGCCCCGCCGAAATTGATCCGGCAAGGCGTTTCGTCGTAAAAAGCTAATCGAGCTTATACGTATTTTCCTACGACCTTTGAAATCGCATCTCGCGATACGGCACCAACAATGCGTTCCTGTTCCTGCCCGCCCTTAAAAAGGATCAGGGTCGGAATCCCCCGAATGCCGTAACGCTGTGGGACGTTCATGTTCTCATCGACATTCATCTTAAAGAAGCCGGCTTTTTCACCGTACTCTTCCGCAACCGCCTCGACCGACGGAGCGATCATCCGACAAGGTCCGCACCATTCCGCCCAGAAGTCCACCAGTATCGGTTTATCTGCTCCCAAAACATCTTTCTCAAAATTGCTATCAGTTATTTCCTTTGCAAAGTTCGCCATTATAGAGATCTCCTATGTATTGCACGTAAATTATAGCGAAGCGTTATCAAACCCGCAAAATCGCCAGTTTAAAACGCCTGATCCATCAATAAATATTCCACGGGAACGAACTTCTAACCCGCCGCCTCGGAACGAGCAAGAGTCGCCGTGAGATTAATTGGCGTCGCGGCAAGTGCCTTACTTACCGGACAGCCATTCTTGACGTTCTCGGCGATAGTCTGAAATTCGGCATCGTCGATACCGTCTATTGTCGCGCTCGCCGCGAGATCGATACGGCTTATCTTAAATCCGCCTTCGTCCTTCTCTAAGAAGACCTTAGCTTCGGCTTTGACCGAGCGCGCCGGCTTACCTTCCTTTTCGAGTGTCGCGTTCAGTGCCATCGCGTAACATCCTGCGAGCGCGGCTCCGAGCAGCTCTTCCGGATTTGTTCCCGGTTCCTCGCCCATCCGCGTACCGAATGAGAAAGCTCCTTCAAATAAGCCGCTTCCCAGTGCGAGTTTGCCAGAGCCCTCAGTCAGACTCCCGTTCCATTCAGCTGTTGCTTTTCTTTCTGCCATAATTTTTCCCCTTTAATTAACTAACGCGTAAATACCCTTAACTTAATTACGAAAATCGTAGACCAGCGAATCCGACACGAACCGCGGATTATTTTTGACGTGCGGATAGTGCTTGTCGAGCTCATCGAGAAACATCTGGTACGGCATATCATCGAATGCTCCATAATCGTGCAGATACTCCATAAACACGTTTCCTTCCCGATCGTACTCCTGAAAGATCGCGTCGCTCTTGCCGTCAAACTCGATCGGATCGACACCAAGAAAGTCGCACAGCCGCTTATTAAATGCCGGCGTCGCCTTGATCCATTTCCGGTCGAGATACATTTCCGCGGCTCCATGGAAAACAAGGTAATCTTTCTTCAGAGCCATTGCCAACCTTTCCGTCGCAATATGATTGCGAACGATATAAAAACTCAATCGCGAAGGAATTCCGACCGCTCGTGCGGCAGTCGCGAGCAGGAGAGCCTTCTCGACACAATAGCCTCGGGTCTTTGTCAGCAGGACGCTCGCCTTCATTGCGTGGCGCCTCAGATCCAGCACATAAGGATCGTACTGAAATCCGTCGCGCACGGCGTAATAGAGCTTTACGGCACGCTCTACGTCGCTCTCCGCATCACGCGTATGCTGTTGCGCGTATTCGCGGACAGTCACGTGATCGCTGTCAAGAAATTCAGTTGGCTTTAAAAAGTTTTCCATCAACTAACCGTTACCACAACTTTGCCAATGTGCGACCCGCTCTGCATGTGCCGCATCGCCTCTCGGGTCTGGTCGAAATCGAAAACCTTATCGATCACAGGTTTCATCCTTGCGACCGTGATCGCGTTGACCATATCTTCAAACATTTGGCGAGAGCCCACGAAGATTCCCTGCAGTCTGACCGCTTTCATAAAAACCGTTATCGGGTTGAAATCACCGGGGCCGGTAAGCGCTCCGATCATCGCAACATGGCCGCCCAGCCGGACCGCGTTTAGAGATTTTCCGAGCGTGCCGGAACCGCCCACCTCGACAACGTGATCGACACCTTTCCTATCCGTTAACTCAAGTACGGCCGCGTCCCAATCTTCGCGCACTCGATAATTGATGATTTCGTCCGCACCGAGCTCGTGCAACCTCTCCATCTTCTCTTCGCTTCCCGTTGTCGCGATCACGCGAGCTCCGAAAAGCTTGGCAATTTGAATCGCAAAGATAGAGACCCCCCCGGTCCCGAGTGTGAGAACGGTGTCGCCGGCCTTCAGCTTTCCCGAAACCGAAAGGGCGTTCCATGCTGTAAGTGCCGCACACGGCAGCGTCGACGCTTCTTCAAATGAAAGGTGCTCGGGGATCCGGACAAGGCCTTCTTCACCGAAAGCACCAAAATCTCGCAGGACACCATCCCATTGCGAACCAGCGCCTAAAGATGTTCTCCGTTTCTCTTCACTAGTTTCTCCATCTAACCACCGTTGCGCGAATATCGGCATCACTCGCTCGCCGACCTTCCATTTCCTCACGCCTTCCCCAACCGCCGCGATCTCGCCGGCGCCGTCCGACAATGGAACAGCAGGTAGCTTCATCCTTGGATTGTAGGTCCCCGCGGCAACCATAAGGTCACGATAATTTAGCGATGCCGCTCGAAATCTAACGAGCACCTCATTCGCTTTCGGCTCCGGAGGTTCCCGCTCGACGATTGCAAGCTTGTCGATTCCGAATTCTTGAATTTCGTATGCCTTCATATATAGAATCCCGCGAACATTGTGTCGATCATGAAAAATAGACAGGTAGAATTTTCACGCCCCGTCCACAAGTTCGCGGGAATGTCTCACCTATTTTTTCCTAGGTGTCTCGAGATCAAGTTTTATGACGACGTCGTCTCTTATCAAGTCGTCGGCCTTGCCGGCATACACGATGCCGAAATCCTTTCTATTGATGGAGAATTCGGCATCTACCGATACCTTGTCCGCCGTGATCGCGATCGTCGCCGGAAACGTCACGGATTTTTTCACACCGCGAAGGTCGAGGTCCCCGGTAACCGTGAAATTGTTCCCGCCCTTTTCTGCGTCGGCAATGATCTTCGTCGAAGCAAAGGAAGCTTTAGGATATTTCTCAGTCTCAAAGAAGTCACCGGTCTGAAGATGTTTTGTCAGACCGTCTGCGTCTGTGAATACCGAAGAGGTTTCGATATCAATCCGGACACTGCTTTGCTCGGGCTTGCCGTTTACAAGATCGATAGCACCCGAAAACTGATTGAAACCGCCGTTGTGTAATCCCGTAACTTTGGAACCAGTGAAAAGGACCTTCGAATTCCCAGGATTCAGCGCGAGGCGCTCACCCTTCGCGGCCACCTCGGCCACCGACAAAGAAATCGCCGCAGGGGTCGACGCGTCACCTGTTAACGCCTTTGTCTTGTTCGCGGCCGGATCTTCGCACGCAATAAGAAGTCCCGAAAACAACAAAATCGCCAAACCAAACTTTTTCATAAATATGTTCCTCAAAAAGATCCATTCCTTACGGAACTTTTACTGCATTACGCGTTGAAGCATCAACCCGGTGCGCAAGAGCGACGGATAAAATCGCATCAGACCTGACATCCAATTAAGAAGAAAACCCGGTGGCTCGCTAATCAAGCCGGTCACACAATCTCTAAATTCTCTCGACATAAAAACCTTCCCTTCGCTCAATAACTTCCCACGCTCGATAAAACCGGTTCTCGCGAACGCTCTGCAACCGCTACCTGTGTTCCCGCCTTCGCCTCTTGTTTGTAACCCCTTCTGATACAAATCCTGTCAAAAAAATTTATACTTTTCCGTGTTCGACCATCTCAAATACGTTTTGAAGGGTGTATCGAGAGAGCTTTTCAAGAATTCCCTTATCGATCTCACGCTGGATACAACCGAGGACGGCCTCAATGTTCTTGCCTATTGGACAATCCTGGCTCGGCGCCTTCGCATGGAGTGCAAAAACTTCTCCGCAATTGATCGCCCTGTAGATCTCTGAGAGATTTATCTCGTTCGGGCACCGCGCCAAGCGAGATCCTCCGCTGGCTCCGGTCTGCGAGACAACAAGGTTTGCGTGGTTCAACTGACCCAAAAGCCTTCTGACGACAACCGCATTCGTGTTTACGCTGGCGGCAAGATAGTCAGATTTGAGATTCTCATCCTTCGATCGCGCAAGCATCGCAAGCACATGTACCGCCATCGAAAATTGACTGTTTGCCGCCATAACTGTAACAAGAATAGTTACAAACGAAACATTTGTCAACCCAGCTCGTCACGCAATGCGTTTCGGGCTATCGTCAACGTCACCAACGGGGGGCCCGTCCGTACCCGGTGGCTCCTCGACAGGCGCTCCCGGACGGGCGTCTGGCGGGACGGGAATGACATCGGTGTCCCTCGGGCGCTCAACGTCATTCGAGTCGTTGTTTCGGTTGTCTGGCGTGTCGGAACTCTCGGTCGGCTCTGCTCCGGGATTATATGAATTGACGTCAGGGTTCTGTGTGCGCTGCGAGTTTTTGGTCATTGCGATGCCCTCCTTTCTAGTGACCAGTCGATTATCGCAAGACCCGTGCCGCAAAAAACGTAACGATTCAGAACATTATTTAGTGATCTCGGCGAGCTCATCAAGTGACTCGTCGGATATTATTTGAAATTGGCGTATCGGGTGCACACCATCCAGACTATTGGCAGTGAGGGTGTCGCAAATGATTATCGACGCCCGGTCTATCGCATTCTTCCACCCTTCATCCGCTGTCGAACGAATGACCAAGCTCCCCGGATCGATGTTTGCCGCGAGCAGTATGATCCGAGCAAACGAAAGAAAACCGTCCCACCCTGAAACGACAGCGACGATCTCATCCGGGGCCGGCCGGTTCTGCCCGGACATTGACGCGGAAACGGAACGGCCTTTCAGATAAACACACCTCTGGCTTCCATTCAGATGCGGGTCCATCTTTGGCTTCTCATCAAGCATCGCAGCCAGTGTCGCACCGGCCGGAAGGGTGCCGCTAATGTATTCTTCGAGACTGATACCCGTCGCTTTTGGGAAGCGTCTGGAAACTTCGTGAAGGAGGATCTGTCGAAGGGCCGTGTCCGATTCGACTATGACTATCTCGCCTGAAGTTGACGAAGGGCGAGGGGGGACCATCATTCCGATAACATCGCTTTTACTAAAGCCTAACGACTGCGCAGTTTCGAAAACGTTTGCGATCAGCTGTTCTAGCTTTCGGGTCCCTTCGATTCTCTCGCTAGCCGACTCCGCAACATAGAAACCACTTCCCTTCTTAAACTCGAGAAGCTTCTGATCGACAAGTTTTTGGTAAGCCGAACCTATGGTATTTGAATGAAGATCGCACCGCCGGGCGATCTCGCGTGTACTCGGAAGTTTTTCGCCAACAGAAAGGTCACCCGCGGCAATGGCGAGTGTTATCTGAGCGATCAGCTGCTCCCGCACCGCTACCTCCGAGTTTTTCGAGATCCAGATCTTCATTGCAGAAATAATATAGATAAGCATCCGCCGCTTATCAAACCGCACGCTCTTGGCCGGATAACTAACTTCCCCCCTTCTAATCCCACGCACGGTCGGTTCTCACAGTTGGATTGGTGCCAGGATGAAAAAGGCGCAAAAAAAGCCGGAGTCGGCAACTCCGGCTTTTTCAATCAAACGCATCGGGAAGCTACTTCATACCCGATTGAGGAAGCCTTATCTCACGACCGGCTCCAAGAACCGAGTTCGGCAAAAGACCGTTGTATTTTGCTACTTCGACCGGATCGAGGTTGTGACGAGTCGCAAGCTTTGCAACGGTGTCACCCGCCTGAGCCTTAACGATCTGGGCCGATTTCGCGGACGCACTTCCCTGACTTGTCGGACGAGAGTAAGCGATAGTGCTGACCCTGTTTCCGCTCACCGGCACGAAGACCTTACCTTTAGGTTCCTTCATCCCGGGATTAGCCGCCATTAGATCGCCGACGCTGACACCAGTCCGGTTTGAAATCGTCTGCCAGGTCTCACCAATGACCGAATTCGCAAGATTAGTATTATTGATCTTCGACGCCGGCATGCGGCTGAACACAGCGACGACGTCATTCGCCTTACCGGCCGGTACATTGATTATGTACGGCTCGGGCGGTGTCATGTTACTGCGAAGGTGCGGATTCAGATATCGGAGATACTGAACAGTCGTGTCCGAAGCCTGTGCAAGGATTGTGAGGTTCGTCGACGCCGGTACGCGAATACGATCGTATCGCAGAGGCGGAGCGGGACGAACGTGACCAAACCCGTATTGCGTCGGATTGTTGGCGATTAAGATCGTGGCCAGAATATTCGGAACGTAGTTGCGCGTTTCCTGCGGCAGGTACGGATAAGCCGCCCAGAAATTGGCGACTCCCGCTCGGCGGATCGCACGGTCGACATTTCCTTCGCCGCAGTTGTAAGCCGCCATTCCAAGTTCCCAGTTTCCGTACCGATTAAACAAGAATTTCAGATAGCGTGCCGACGCTCGTGTTGCTTCGTCGAAGCTGTTCCGCTCGTCGACATGAGCCGTACGCCGAAGCCCAAAGCGCGAACCTGTACCGGGAATAAACTGCCATAGGCCGGATGCAGCCGCCCACGACATTGCCGTGGGTTTCCAACTGCTTTCAACCTGGCCGAGCCATGCTACATTCTCCGGAATTCCTTCTTCGCGGAAAATGCGGCGGGCCATGGTCATGAACATCCCCGAGCGGTAAAGCCCGACTTCCATCGTTCCGCGTCCGCGGCCGCGATAGTAGTTGATGTACTGCTGGATCATCGGATGGACCTGGAACGAAAAACCGAGCGACTTGTTAGCGACCGCGTATTGAATGTACTGATACTGTGCTTGTGCGATCGGGTTGCCCTCGACATCCTGCTCGTCGGTCGTAAGCTCGAGCCTCGAAAGCTCGTCGAGCGGCGACGGTTCGAATTCCTGAGAGTTAAATCCCACTGTCGAGTCGATCGCCACGCGGGTGGACTTTCCTCCGGCTGTAGCCAGGATCGCCGAATCGTTAACGTTCTTCTGGTTCGACTTAACTGTCGCGACGACAGCATCGGCAAGCTTGAAATCCTCGTCATTCCAGCGCCATCCGCACGAAGCCGAGAGAGTTCGCAACTGAGGTGCTTTAGATTCAGACGGGAACTCCATCAGGTAGATCGTCTCGATCAACTGGGAATAACACGACTGTAGCTTCTGATCTTTCTGAATATTGAGCGTGGAATAAAGGAAGACTTCGACCGATTTATCGAACCTTGCCCCGGACTCGGAACGCTGATTTGATTTCAGCGCGATCAATCCGTCGCGAAAATGGCGGCCAGAATCTTCGAGAACCTTATTTACCTGGGCCTGAGCCTTTTCGATCTCTGGCGTCTGGCCGAAGGCAAATAAACCAAGAACTAAAATTATGAGTGCAGATGTACTGAAACCCTTGTATATGGCAGCTTTCATTAAAATTCGTCTATTCTCTTTATGTATCAACTTCAAGGTTAGGGCGAATAAAAAACGACCTAATAGCTGTGGCGTAACATTTCTCTAACGCCGGTAATCAAAAAAAGTTCCTCTTGGTGACGGTCCCGTAGCACAGGAAACCGCCTCAAACGTACCATATGAAGCAATGCGGGTCAACGTTTTGCGGCTTTTGCTGCCAATTTGGGCTTAACCAGGGCCTCGTCGAAAACCTGACGCACGTGCTCAACAAATACAAACTTCAAATCGTCGCGTACTTCCTGAGGCAAATCCTCCAGATCGCGGTGGTTCGGCTCCGGGAGAATCACGGTTTTTATCTTGGCACGTCTGGCCGCAAGCAACTTTTCTTTGACTCCGCCGACTGGCAGTACGTTGCCCCTTAAGGTGATCTCACCGGTCATTGCGACATCTTTGCGAACGGATCGTTGGGCGAGGACCGACACCAGAGCAGTTGCCATCGTGATCCCTGCCGAGGGTCCGTCCTTCGGAATCGCTCCCTCGGGCAAGTGAATGTGAATATCGAAGTTCTCAAGCACCTCGTCAGCGATGCCCAGTTCTTTTGACCGTGCCTTTGCATAGGAAAACGCCGCTTGTGCCGACTCCATCATCACATCGCCAAGTTGCCCGGTCAGCATCAACTTGCCCTTTCCCTTTGTCTTGAGAGCCTCGATGAAAAGGATGTCGCCGCCGACCGCGGTCCACGCGAGGCCGGTAACGGTTCCGATGACGTCCTTCTTCAGGGCACTCTCATTGAAGATTTTCGGCTGACGCAGAAAATCCTTCAGGTTCTCGACAGTGACGCGTACAGGTTTGAACTCGCCTTCAGCCTCGGCCTTCCGTCTCGCAACTTTGCGACATACCTTGCCGATCTCACGCTCGAGTTGTCGCAATCCGGCCTCGCGAGTGTATTCGCTGACGATCTTTCCGAGAGCACGCCGGTCGAACCGTACGTCTTCTTTCTCGAGGCCGTTCTCCTCGATCTGTTTGGGAACAAGATGTCGCCGAGCGATCTCGAGTTTTTCTTCCTCGGTATACCCCGAGAGCGAGATGATCTCCATACGATCGCGAAGAGCCGGCTGGATAGTATCCAGGACGTTCGCCGTCGTCATGAACATCACATTCGAGAGATCGAATGTCACGCCAAGATAATTATCTCGAAAGCTGGAGTTCTGTTCGGGATCGAGAACCTCAAGCAGAGCGCTGGACGGATCGCCTCGAAAATCGGCTCCGACCTTGTCGATCTCATCCAGCATGATCAGCGGATTGTTCGTTGCCGCCTGCTGGATCGCCTGAATGATACGTCCGGGCATCGCTCCGACATATGTCCGCCGATGGCCGCGAATTTCGGCCTCGTCGTGCAAGCCGCCGAGTGAAAGTCGAACGAATTTCCGGTTCAATGCTCGAGCAACCGAGCGTCCGAGCGATGTCTTACCGACGCCGGGAGGTCCTACCAGACATAGGATCGATCCTTTCGGCTTTTCCATCAGCGTTCGGACAGCAAGGGCTTCGATAATTCTCTCTTTGACGCGGTCAAGTCCGTAGTGGTCCTCGTTCAGGATCCGCTCGGCCTTTTTGAGATTCAGATTGTCTTTCGACTGCTTCGACCATGGAAGGTCGGTCATGATGTCGAGCCAGTTCCGAAGCGTCGCGGTCTCGGCCGTGTCGGGATGCATGCGTTCAAGCTTTTTCAGCTGACGCAGGGCTTCCTCCTCAGCGTTCTCCGGCATTTTGATCTTCAAGATCTTATTTCGATAAGACTCGACTTCTTCGAAAAGCTCGTTGCCCTCGCCAAGCTCACCCTGAATCGCTTTTAGCTGCTGACGCAGGAAATATTCGCGCTGCGATCGATCGATATCGGCGCGGGCCTGCGTGTTGATCTCCTGCTGGACAGTAAGAACGTCAATCTCTTTACTCAGAAGATCGTTCACACGCCGAAGGCGTTGGACCGGCTCGAAAATATTCAATACGGTCTGCGCGTCCTCGACCTTTAGCTCAAGATTCGAAGCGGAAAGGTCGGCCAAACGGCCGGCGTCGTCGAGATTTGCGATGATCGCGAGAACTTCGGGCGAGATGTTCTTTCCGAGCGATGCCGCACGCTCCATCGAGCCGCGAACGTTGCGGACGAGGGCCTCGACTTCAAGCGAGTTTTCAGGTGCGAGCGGTTCCGAGACGGGAGTAATGTGCACATTGACGTAATCGCCCTTGGCATTGACGGAATCTACACGCGTTCGCGACAAACCCTGAATCAGGATGCGAATTCGTCCGTCCGGCAGCTTCAGCATTCGCATGATGATCGCTACCGTGCCGACCTCGTAAAGATCTTCCTGCTCCGGGTCTTCTTTGTTCACGTCCTTCTGCGAAACCAGTACGATCATCCGATTTTCCTTCAACGCTTCTTCGACAGCCTTGATGGATTTGTCTCGCGAGACAAATAGCGGAACGATCATGAACGGATAGATGACAATGTCGCGCAGCGGCAGAGCCGGCAGTTCCGGCGGAATCTGCATCATCGGCTCGATCGCTTCGGACTCAGCTAGCTCGACCGGGAACTCTTCGATTTCGACCATAACAAATTATGTTATGCGGAATGGACGGAGTGAGCAAGGATGTGTGCGAATCGGCGTTAATCTTCGGTGGAAGAAAGTAGTCGAAGGATAAACTTTCGGTGGTCGTCAGTCAGGTCGGTGAATGCGATCCCAAGGCCATTGCCTTCGAGGATGTACGCGACGGTGCCTGAGAACTGCATTGACTCGCCATTTCTGGCCGAGATACGCAGATTGAGCGGCTCGCCGACCGGAACTTGCGCGATTGTATCGATGTAGCAACCGCCCGCGCTGATATCGCTGATCCGCGCGGAACGTTGTCCCGAAGCAAACTCAAGCTCGACTTCTTGAAGGTAAGCGTAACGATCTTCTTTCCTCGGCATATTTTTGTCTGTATGCGGGAGGCGGGAGGCAGGGGCTGATTATTGAGTATAACCGCTGTCGGTGGGAGATGTGTACTATTTTATCGGTGAGCGATAAAGAGTCGGTTACTCACCGTAGAATACTCTTTTTTGTCTTTTTATGCTTCTTTACCGGAGTCCGGGCCCGCACTAGATCTTTAAGCTCGGTCATGAATGCCGACACGTCTTCGAACTCAAGATAAACAGAAGCGAACCGGACGTACGCGATCTTATCGAGGGCCTTTAGACGGCGGATAATTATTTTACCGATCTCGCTCGTCGGTATTTCGCGATCGCTCGAATCCTGCAATTCTTTTTCGATCTCATCGACGATGGTTTCAAGTTGCGTCACGGAAATCGGCCGTTTTTCGCTGGCACGCAGCAAGCCCGCGAGAACTTTGTTGCGATCAAAACTTTCGCGCTTGCCGTCCTTCTTAACGACCATGTAAGGAATTTGGTCGATACGCTCGTACGAAGTAAAACGACGCCCGCACTCTAGGCATTCCCGCCGTCGCCTGATCGAGTCGCCATCCTTAGCCTCGCGAGAATCAACTACTTTGTCTTCGATGTGTCCGCAGAATGGGCAGCGGATTGCGATTTGGGATTTGGGATTTGGGATTTGGGATTTCGCATCGGGCATCCAGCCTAACGACAACACCCGCGCCACCATTCACAATCACCCTTTATTATCCACTTTCCACTATTAACTATTCACTTTTAACTAGCCCCGGAGAATCAGATTCGATCTCTTCGACGGCGTGTTCGCTCGAGAGCAGGCTGCGAAACCGCTCAATACTTATATCGCCGTGAAGAAAATAATACAAACCAAAAAACAGAGCCGGAGCGAAATACACAAGGTGCATCGCGATCGAAACCGCGGCGGCGTCTTCAGGACGCATGTCGTTGCGTAGAAACATCAGACTGGCCGCGGTCGCAGTGTGAAATGCACCGGCGGCACCGCCGGGGGTTGGGATCACCGAGCTCACAGCGGCGATACCCATTATAACGATCGAGTCGCTGAACGTGAATGGCAAATCAAATGCCTGAAGCACGAGCCAGGTGGGCACTGAGATCGCGAGCCATAACATAAAAGACCAGAACGAAACCAGCAACATTTCTCGCCAGTCCTTGAGAATCTCCAGTGCACCAGAGAGTTTCTCTAGAATGCTGAGGAGAATTCGTCGAATGCGTTTCGGAATGAAATCTCTGTCAGTAATCCTACCCACCCATCGGATCACCCTAGGGGAAATTCGCTGGTAAACGACCAGCGCGAGAAACCCGAGGATAACTGAAGCAAGCAGTGCGTAGCCGACGGTCTCAACGTATTGGAAATCCGCTTCACGCCCGACGGGAGGCTCGAACCAAACCAGGTTAACCGCAAAGAAACATGCGAGGGCCGCAAGATCGAATATCCGTTCAAGGCCCAGCGTCACGAGCGCCGTCGACGGCCGAACACGTGGATCTCGCATCGGGAGCCACATCGGCCTGACGATCTCGCCAGCACGTCCGATCAGAAAGATGGCGGCAAAACCGACGGTCGTGGTTGCAAACAGCTCCTTTAAACTCGATTGCGTAAGGGGTTCAAGAAGAACTCGCCACCTGATCGCCCGAAGCAGATATCCGAACGCGATGATCGCGGCGCCGGTGGCCAGATACCAGGGGTTTGCCTGGCTAAGGCTGTGTCCGACCTCCAACCAATTCAGATTGCGGCACGAAGAACCAGATCAGGAGGGCAGCAAATAAGAATAGAAGGATGAATTTTACGTGCTTTCGCAAATCTATATACTTCCGCAGTTTGAGATAAAGAGAAAACGATACCGCATCGACCCATGAAAGGCGAGTGAGACGAATCGCGAAGGTACCATAGAGCTATCCACCGATGCTCATCATTGTCGGAACTTTCGCGGATTTGGTATCGTAAGCTTGCATTGACAAGGTGGGCTGTTACAGCTATTTCTCGCGGAGATACGGGCATTTGGAAGCTTTAAAGGCTGCAGTAGAAACGAACGGTGCGGAACTCGTGCGAAGGGCGCGGGCGGGGGACGGCGTGGCGTGGGAAGAGATCGTGCAGGCGTTCTCAAGACGGATATTTAATCTCGCATATCGATTTACGTCCAACCCGGACGCGGCCGAAGACCTGACGCAGGAAGTCTTTATCCGGATTTACCGAACGCTCGACCAATACGACTCCAAGCAGGGAGACTTGGCGAACTGGCTTATGCGGCTCGCGAGAAATTTGATAATTGACGACTACCGGCATCGACAGCGAAATCCGCAGAATACGATGGCGGACACGGTCGATGATCACCAGTATCACCTTCGAGCGGTCGGAACTTCGGCACAAAAGCAGATGGAGCGTCGCGAGCTCGCGTCGCAGGTACAAGAAGGCATCGATAAGCTGCCGGCGGATTTGAAAACGTGCGTCATCCTTCGCGATATCGAAGAAATGACATATCAGGAAATTGTAGATGTCCTGCAGATCCCAGAGGGGACCGTCAAATCGCGGATCAATCGAGGACGGATCGAGCTGGCGAAGATATTGAGACGCATGAGGGTTGTGACGGTGTAGGAGTTGTCTAAAGGCAAATGACGGCGCTTAATCGCGTCGTCCGAACAAGGGGTTAGAGGTTATGACGTCTGAGACGCAAAAATTAATAAACTGCTCACAGTTCGAGGAATCCTTAACGGATTATTTGGATAGGACTCTCGACGGGGGTGCGCACAAGATCGTCGCCGCTCACGCGCTGTCATGCCCGCTCTGTCATTCTTTGCTTAACGAGGTTAAGGGCTCTCTCGATGTCTGCCGCGATCTCGCCGAGCCGAGACTTCCGGTCACACGACTCGAAGCTCGAATTCTCGCGAGCACAATGCCCGAGTCGGCGCTTCACTGCGAAGAATTTGAAAATTACCTAACTGATTATCTGGACGGATTTCTCCCTGCTCAGGTCTTTCATCGATGGGAACGCCACGCTGTACTGTGCGATGACTGCACGGATCTACCGGGTGCCGTCGTTCGTTCACTCGCCGCGATCGTATCGTACAAACTTGACGAACTGCCCCTGCCGGCCGGTCTCCATCAGCGAATTTTGCAGAGTACGATAGGGACGGAAAGAGCCGCGGCAGCAAAGGCGTCGACATCAGATCGTTTCAAGGAATGGCTGCGAGGGTTTAGTTTCCCGATTTCGGTTCCCCAGCTTGCGCCAGTCGCGATGATGCTGATGTTCGCGTTTCTTGTTTTCAGCCAAACCGTCTCAGCAGACGGATCGCTGACGGATGTGTATGCGAAGAGCTTTCAACTCGCGGAACAAACGTACGAGCAAGGTGCGGCAGCCTGGAGCGGTAAGCAGCCCGATTCTAATCAGGAACCTGTCTCTGGAACGGCCGGCTTCGAGGGTGAGAAGTAATGAATTGTGCCTATCACAGCCAGAACGTCGCGATCGTCCAGTGCAATGGATGCGGCAAGCCGCTCTGCCCAGCCTGCGATCATCGCATTAAGGGATTTCCCTATTGTCAGGACTGTATCGTCATGGGGGTCGATCTGCTTCGACAGCAAAACCAGTCGAATTACGTGCCGTACGTTAAAAAGCGTACGTCGCCGTTCGTCGCGGCGCTGTTGTCCTTTGTATGCCCGGGGCTTGGAGCCGCGTACAACGGCCAGACCGTAAAGGCTCTGGTCCATTTCGCGGTTTTTGTCGGCCTTTTTCAGATGGCGATCTTGACGGGCGGAACGCTGCTGTTTGTATTCGGATTCATCGGTATGTGGCTGTTCGCCGCGCTCGACGCATGGCGAACGGCTCAAGCGATCCGCTCCGGCCTTACGCCCGACGTCGCCGAAGATATACTAGTGCGGCGTTTTTCCGGCAACCCGAAGCTGTGGGGAATCGTTCTAACCTTACTTGGCGCTGCATTCCTGCTGCAGAACGTCTTTAACTTACGCGGTCTCATGCGCGGTTTTCTACCGCTCATGCTCATTGGCCTTGGGATATACATCGTACGCGGATATATCTTCAAGCCAAAAAACGACGAGCAGAAGTGGCAGGACTTTGATAATTCTAGGCCTTCACCGACTTTTGCAAGTGCACTAAGTGAGCCCAGATATAGAACGGGTGAATTCGAGAACCGAGGCGAATCGCGTTATGGTGGCTGGCAAGGACGATAGACCATTAATCGGCAGTTGAGGAGCTTTTATCATGATGTTTTTAAGGGCAGCTGGAATTGGAGGTAGCATCCTCGCGATCCTTGCACTAGTTATTTATTTGCTTAAAACGCTTATCTCCCTGATCGCATTTTTGACCGGAGCGTTGAAAATACTGGTCGTTCTGGTATTTGTTGCCGTTATCGTCGGCATTGGATTTATGGTTCTGAAGGGCTGGAACGAGGCTCGGCGAAATCGCGATTAGCCTCAAGCAGGCCCGTTAGGGTATAATTGGCCATCGGTTGGCGAGCCGGACTTGGTTCGCCTTACCGGTGGCTTTCAGCTTATATTCATAGGCTTCAGCAATAAACGTCGGCCGGGACGGATCGGCCATTTCCCAAGGGTTAGTTTTTTATTAAACATTTTCAGGTTTCGCGTTAGTCGCTCGCGGCTATCTCTGCGTGATTCCATGTGATCGCAACGTTGGATTTGCGATCAAGCAAAATCATTGAAAGGAGCTTAAAAGCATAATGCAGAGTTCGAGTAAGTTTTTTACTTTTCTTTTTTCGCATTCTTCAAAATCAAGAATTTATATTCGCCGACTGGAGGTTTCAAAAAAGCCCCTCCAGAATGGTTTCCTGAGTCTCGCACTTATAATTGGTATCACAGCGTTTGGAGCAGGTGTCGTTGGAGTTTTCAATATCGATCTTACAGAGGCCTCCGCAATCGCATCAACTGTTGAAACGCAAACATTAAATCAGCTTTCATTAAATCCGAATCAAATCAAAACTATTGACTATTCACGGCCTGACGCTTCGGACATCTACGCTCGCAACAGCGGTGGTCCGTTGAGCATTGCTGACATGGATCCGGAAGACGCCGAGATCGAGAAACAGCTTCGGGCAATTCAGGCAACAAGTAATCAAGCCAATATTCCGTCAATGTGGGCGCACATGGGCAAAATCAATAACGAGTTCGGTTTTCGCCGTAGTCCGTTCGGTGGACGCACCTACGAGTTTCATGGCGGTATGGATATCGACGGCGAGCGCGGCGACATGGTTGTCGCACCGGCGAATGGCGTCATAAGCGAAGCCGGATGGAAAGGCGGCTATGGAAATATGGTCGAGGTCGATCACGGGAACGGATTGAAGACCCGCTACGGTCATCTTTCGAAGATCGATGTGCAGGTTGGCGAGGCGATCACTCGCGGGCAAGTCATGGCATTTGTTGGTTCGACCGGTCGCTCGACGGGACCGCACCTTCACTACGAGCTACGGCTGAACGACCGTCCGATCAATCCACGTAGATTTCTTCCCCCGGAAATTACTGAATTGAAAAGAGTGGGCTAGTCGTTTCTTAACAACCATTCATTAGAAAAGCGAGTCGAAATGTAGGCTCGCTTTTCTTGTAGATAGCGTGTCCACAGCAAATTGGTTATACTCCGTGTTTGCCGAAATTCAACAAAAATCTAAGGAACCTAACTGGTATATGAATCTGATGAAAAATGCCCTCCTGTCAATTGTCCTCGCGTTCGCGGTGACGCTGTCGTCTTTCTCGTTCGCCTTCGCCTGGATGGATGAAGGAATGTATACGCCGGATCGGATCGCGTCGCTTGGATCGATGCTGAAAAAGCGCGGGCTCAAGATCCGTCCTGAAGAGATATACAACCCGAACGGGGGTGGCTTGAGTGAAGCCGTCATTCAACTGAGTGTCGGCTGTACGGCGGAATTCGTTTCGCCGGATGGTTTGATACTGACAAATCATCACTGCGGTTTCGACGCTGTCTCGGCTGCCTCGACCCCGGAAAAAGATCTCATCGAGCTGGGCTTTAAAGCGGACAATCGTGCGGGGGAAATTTCGGCAAAGGATTACTCGCTCTACATCACACAACGCGTCGAAGACGTAACTGAAAAGATCAGAAACGGTACTTCGGGACTTAGCGGCGATGCACTCGCAGCAGCTATCAAGAAAAACATCGACGACTTGAAGGCTGCGGAAGAGGCGAAGGCTCCGGCGGGCTCGACGATCCGCATTCAGACTCTGAACAACGGCTACTTTCATTACCTCTACCAGACTCAACAGATCAAAGACGTTCGCGTCGTCTATGCTCCGCCCCGCAACATCGGTGTGTTCGGCGGAGATCCGGACAATTTCGAGTGGACCCGCCACACCGGTGATTTCGCATTCTTGCGAGCTTATACGGCTCCCGACGGATCGGCAGCGGCGTATTCGCCGAACAACGTGCCGATGAAGGTCAAGAAGTATCTAACAATGAATATCGGCGGCCTCAAGGACGACGATTTCGTTTTCGTGCTTGGGTATCCCGGAAGCACGACTCGATATCGCGAAGCTTCATCCATCGAATTCGCACGAGACGCAAATTATCCGTTCCTCGTGGAAGTGGCTGCAGGCACGAAGCGATGCGATGCGGCTTATCGGCGAATCGGATGAGAAAAAGCGGCTTGAGCTTCAGTCGGACATTGCGAGCCTCGACAACGCTCGAAAACTTTACTACGGCCGGTCCATACAGCTTCGGCGAGCCGAGGTTGTGGAGAAAAGACAGGCCGAAGAAGCGCAGTTCACGAAATGGATCGCGGCTGACCCGGCCCGCCAGCAGAAGTACGGTACGGTTCTCTCTGATATCGCAGCGCTCACGGCCGAGTCGAACAGATATGCGAAGCGCGATGTCATCGTCCGCCGCATACCCGATCCGCAAATGACGATCCTGGGCCAGGTGTTTTCAGCCCTGAACCGAGGCACCGAGCTTCCCGATAGTGAGAAGCCTGCAAAGCTTGCTGAAATTCAAAAGGCGCTCGAGGGACGTGAACCAGTTTACGAATATGAGGTGCTGAAGTTTTTCCTGCGGGCGTTCGCAGATCTGCCCGAGGGCCAGAAGTTCGATTGGGCCGAGCAATATTTCAAAGACAAGGCTAATCGTCGGATCGCGGAAGAGGCATTCGCGAAGAGTATCGCCGATGGTCCTTATTGGACTGCCGCAACACTCGCGGCTCTTTATGGCCCGCAGACTATGGAATACCGGCCTGAACGTGACGATGTTAAAGGGTTCGTCGCGGCTGCTCTGGAAAGAAAAAGCAGCCGCTACGGCTCGGGCCACAGCGTTCGCTTCGAAGATCGATCATTTGCGACTCCTATATCAGCAAGGAATGGCCGAAATGAAAGGGATCACACCTTATCCGGACGCCAATTTAACTCTGCGGTTCTCGTACGGCAATGTTAAGGGCTACAGCCCCCGCGAAGCCGAGTACCGGACGCCGTTCACGACCCTCAAGGGCATGCTCGAAAAAGATACGGGCATCAATCCGTTTCGACGTCCCGCAGAAGATAAAGGACCTGAACGCGGCGAGGGATTTCGGACGATATGGAAGTGGCGATACGGTCTTCGTGAATTTCCTTTCGACTACCGACATCATCGGCGGGAATTCCGGTTCGCCGATCCTGAACGGAAACGGCGAGCAGGTCGGTATCTGTTTTGACGGAAACTTTGAAGGCGTCGGAAACGACTTCTATTACAACTTGAACAATGACCGGACGATCTCCGTCGACATCCGCTACGTGCTGTGGGTCACCGAGAAATTCGCCGGTGCGAAATGGATCGTAGATGAGATGAAGCTTGTTGGCGGCGGGAAGGCGAAGGCTGCGTCCCGCTAGAAAGTGAGAGAGTGAGAAAGTGAGAGGTGAGAAAGTGAGAAAGTGAGTCATAGGTCGGGGAGAAGGACGGCCATGACATGAAAATAATTCGACATCAAGACCTCGACGTTTATAAGAAAGCATTCGAGGCGGCGATGCAGCTCTTTGACCTGAGTAAGACGTTTCCGCGCGAAGAAACGTATTCGCTCACAGATCAGATCCGCAGATGTTCGCGTTCAGTTTGTGCCAATCTCGCCGAGGCATGGCGAAAGCGTAGATACGAGGCGGCGTTCGTCAGCAAGCTAAACGATTCAGAGGCCGAGGCGGCAGAAACACAGACCTGGATCGAATTTGCGGTTAAGTGCAAATACATCGAACGCGACCATGGGCGTGAACTTTTCAAGGCATACGACGAAATTGTCGCTATGCTCCTGTCGATCGCGAACAAACCGCAAAGTTGGGTGATGCCATCGGGTCAGAAAGGAAAAGGGCGACGATAATATCCATCTCCCCTTCTCATTTTCTCACTTTCTCACCTTCTCAATAGGCGAGCTTCATCCCATTCATATACCTAAGGAGAACCCGCTGTCTTCGCACAACTCTTTTCCTGTTTTTCTGGGGATTGAAAACGTTGAGCGGCGACGGGATCATTGCGGATAGAAACGCTGCTTCTTCGCGCGTGAGGTTTGAAGCGGATTTGTTGAAGTAATTTCGTGACGCAGCTTCAGCTCCGTAAACTCCATCGCCCCATTCAATGCAGTTCAGATACAACTCGAGTATGCGCTTCTTCGGCAAGTTTCGTTCTAGGAAATACGTGTAGACGGCTTCGCGCCCTTTGCGCAAAAAGTTGCGGTCCTCCGAGAGGTAAAGATTCTTTGCAAGCTGCTGCGTGACGGTCGAAGCACCGCGCGTAAAACTGGGCAGCGGCGGGATCCAATCGTCCTGGCTGGGCGTACAGTCTTTCTTTTCCTGTCTTGTCTTGGCGTCGGCCTCGCATTCTTCCTTTGCTTCTCTTACGCCTTCTTTCACAGCTTCGTCCCACGCTTTCTGTATCGCTTCCCAATCGAAACCATTGTGCTGAAAAAATCGCGAATCTTCACCCGCAAGCACCGCTCGCTGAAGATGCGGCGAGATCTGCTCGATCGGCGTCCAGATCATGAATTTGCGCGGCTCGCGGCCTTCAGTCCGTGCCTCCGACAAGCGGTATTCGATCATCGACGTCGTCGTCGGATTCTCCGTCCGCAGACTGCCGATCGCTGGAAAAGTGACGAGCTCATAGATAAGCCATACGCCGACGGCGCCAAGAAGTGTTAGAAAAAGTATCTTTGTCCAGTACCACATTTTGTCTTCGTGTATTGATGGTAAGACTGTCAGGAGGTTCCGGGGTCGAACACTAGGAATTTAACATATCTATACACGATAGGGCACCGCCAACGGCGGACAATGGATGTCGACGGTTGCCGCCCGCAGCACTGTCATCGTGATCTTTGCGATTCGCCGGCAATCATCTACCGGCTCACAATATTTGCGAATATCGAAACTTCGCCTGCACGAAGGTTTCTCACCCTTGAGAAAATGATCAGTTTGCGGCTATGCTGTTTAACGTATCTTCCCGAACCGAGTTCTTTCCTATGGCTCAAAACGAGAATGTCGTAGCGGTTATCTTAGGTGGCGGTGCAGGCTCGCGTCTCTTCCCGCTAACACGCGAACGATCGAAGCCCGCAGTGCCGCTCGGAGGCAAATACAGGCTGATCGATGTTCCTGTCTCGAACTGCATAAACTCGAACATCAGCCAGATCTTCGTGCTTACTCAGTACAACTCCGCGTCGCTCAATCGTCACATCTCTCAGACTTATCGCTTTTCAAATTTTTCGTCAGGTTTTGTTGAGATACTCGCCGCCGAGCAGCGAAAAGACAGCCCGGATTGGTTCCAGGGCACTGCCGACGCGGTCCGTCAGATATTGCCGCACCTGCGCTTTTGGCGGGTAAAGACTCTTTTGATCCTGTCGGGCGATCATCTTTACCGAATGGATTACCGGAAGTTTCTCGAGCGCCATTATTCAACGGGCGCCGACCTGACAATCTCGGTTATACCCTCGACGCCCGCCGACGCCGAAGGTTTCGGTCTGCTCAAAACCGATAGCGGCGGAAAGATAATTGAGTTTCGCGAAAAGCCCAAGGGCGAAGCACTCGAGGGAATGCGCGTCGATACCACGAACTTCGGTCTGACCAAGGAAGAATCCGAGCGCCGTCCTTATCTCGCGTCCATGGGGATCTATGTTTTCGATTACGAAAAGCTCATCGAGCTGCTTCAGGCGGACGACGCCGGAGTGGATTTCGGAGGCGAGGTCATCCCATCGGCGATCAATAAGTATAATGTCCAGGCACATCTCTTTGATGGTTACTGGGAAGACATCGGAACGATCCGCGCTTTTTACGAAGCAAATCTTGACCTCGCTTCCCCGCTACCGAAATTTAATTTTTTCGACACGGATTCGCCGATCTATACTCGGAGCCGCTATCTTCCGCCGTCGAAAATACACGACTGCGATATCGATAATTCGATGATCAGCGAGGGCTGTATCCTGAATGGTGTCCACGCCCGCAACTCGATATTCGGCTTACGAAGCCGCATTGACGGCGGCGTCCGAATCGAGAGCTCAATTGTCATGGGCTCGGATTTCTACGAAGCGATCGACGAAATAAAGGCCAATATCGAACGCGGAATCCCACACATCGGCATCGGTACCAACACGGCCATCCGCCGCGCGATAATCGATAAGAACGTTAGGATCGGAAAGAATGTTAAGTTGTTGAACGTCGGCAACGTAGAGAATTTCGATCATCCACAGGGCAGTTTCTATATTCGCGAGGGTATCATCATCGTTCCAAAGGGGGCCCTTGTCGCCGACGGAACAGAAATTTAAGGTTCTTACTTAGTTGATAAACTCTCAACTCATGAGAACTGGATTTGCGGCCCGACCCGAAATGCGCTAAATACGTTCTGTAAGAATATTTTTCTGAGTCAAACACTCTCAAGATATTCGCCCCCGCATTCGATACGCAAATTCTTGCGACGAGGATTTCCAACCTCAAAAATAATATCCATCCTTGGCTTTATAACGGCAAGTAACCAACCTTGCCGACCAATTCACACATTCAATCAAAAGGAGATACCGTGATACAAAAACGAATCGCACTATTTCTGTGCCTCGCGACGATCGCCGGTCTTTGCTCGTTCATCTTTCTTGCGTCCGGATCGAAAGCCGCGACGATCCTCACCGAGGGTTTCGAGGCCGGAGGTAAAACTGCATACGCCGCCGCAAATGTAACGCTCGGAAGCGGAAGCTGGAATCTGAACGACGCCCTCACAGGCAGCACAGCGAGCGACCGCAAAACCGGATCGTATTCAGCGAGAACTCGAGAGCTGGGCAAGATCACGATGAACTTCAACGTCGCCACGGCAGGAACCTTTTCGGTTCAGCATGCGAAATACGGATCCGACGGAAACAGCACGTTCGAGCTTTGGAAATCGACGAACAACGGCTCTACATGGACGAAGGTCGGATCAACCATCACGACAAGTTCGACCACACTTTCCGCCGCGAGCTTCACCGTCAACAGCTCGGTAGCCGTTAGATTCGAGATTCGTAAAGTGAGCGGTGGAGCAAACCGGATCAACTTCGACAACATATCTATCACAGACTATGCCGGAGCTCCGACACCCACACCCACGCCCGGCGGAACTCCGACCCCGACACCCCCGCCTACGTCTAACGTACATCTCACGATGGGCAATCCTTCGGCGGCTGTCACGAGTACTTCCTTTCCAACCAATTATCTGATGGAGAAGTCGAATTACTGTCTGGCTTATCATCGGGACGACCGGCGTCCGAATTGGGTATCATGGCATCTCGACACATCCTGGCTCGGTTCGACGGCACGGCAGGACGATTTCCGTGCCGACACGACACTCCCCGCCGGTTGGTATCAGGTTCAAGCTGGAGACTACTCAGGCTCGGGGTACGACCGCGGCCACATGTGTCCGTCAGGTGATCGCACTAGTTCCGTTTCCGTCAATTCGTCGACGTTCCTAATGACGAATATGATTCCGCAGGCACCGACGAATAATCAGCAAACCTGGGCGAACCTCGAGAGCTATTGTCGGACACTGGCGAACGCGGGGAATGAACTGTATATAATCTCCGGCGGACACGGCACCAGCGGCTATATCGGAAGCGGAATGGTCGCCCTCCCGACAACCACATGGAAGGTGATAATGGTATTGCCAAGCGGCACTAACGACGTCTCGCGGGTAACAAGCTCGACACGGCTTATCGCTGTCTCGATGCCGAACAACAACAGCGTCAGTTCCGACTGGAGAGTTTATCGGGTCAGCGTGGACTACGTCGAATCGTTAACCGGATACGATTTCTTCTCTAACGTACCAGCCGCAATCCAAAGCTCGATCGAATCGACGGTCGATACACAGTTTGTCGGTGATTTTGAAATGACTCTTGATAAGTACGCCCAAGCGGAGGTTGAAGCGGAAGCCCGATACAATCCGCCGCCCAAGAAATAGACCAGGCGAATATCTAAAACAATGGCCCACAGCTTGCCAGCTGTGGGCCTTTTTTTTACGACGTCCTAAGCTTTTTCTTCTTAGGAACAACATAGCTGTCACGCGCTCGCACCGCAACACCGACCTGATTAACCTTCACCTTGATCCTGTGTGTCTTCCCCGGTACACCTTCTTTCGCGGGGTAATAGCCGATGCTGTAATACTCTCGCAACTCGCTCGCGATCTTCGAAAAGGCCTGGTTCAAATTGCCAAACGTGCTCGCCAGATAGATAGTTCCACTGGTGCGGTCGGCAAGCTGACGTAGATAATCCTCGGCGGCCTTGTATTCCTCAACTGTAGTTCCTTTATCGTTCGCTGTTCTCCTCGTCGGAACTCCGGGGACGCTGGTTGGAAACGGGTTTCCGCTCGTCGGAGATCTGGGCGTCGTACTGGGAAGGTCGATGATCGTCTTGTTCTTCATCGATTGGACGTCGGCAAAAGTATCGTAGCGTATCGGGTAGATCAAAGCGTCGAGTTCCAATGCGTCGCGCAGATTTTCGAGATCGTGGGAACGCCGACTCGTCGTGTCGACACCGTCGGTGAACAAGACAATAGCCTTGCGCCCCTTTATCGTCCGCAGACGGTCATTCATCGTCATCGCAACGGCATCGTAGAGGCTTGTACCGGTTGCGATCCTCGTGTTCCGAATCGCACGGTAGATGGTTCCGCGATCGTTCGTCGGTTCGCAGAGAATATGAACCTCCTCGTCGAATGAAATGACAAGGACCTTGTCTTCGGGACGCAGCTGGTCGATAAACGCTATTGCAGCCGACTGTATTTCGCCGATCTTGAATGTCGTCGAATAACTCATGTCGAGGACCAATGCGACGGTGAACGCCTGTGCCTCATTGGTGAAGTAGGCAATTTCTTGTTTGACGTTATCCTCAAAGACCTGAAAACTTTCCTGGGTCAATCCGCCGACGAAACGATTTTTGCGATCTATGATCCGTACGGGGATCGTTACGAGACGCGTTTCGACCGATTCGACGTCGCCGCTCTCAACCGCCGAAGCATCGCTATCGAGAGTGTTGGAAATTAGTATCGGAGTGGGTGTCGGGGCGGCAGCGGCGGGCCTGTCATTTGCCCTGTCGTTCGCCTTCGCGGGCGGGACTCGCCTCGACTGAGCGTCCGCCGTTAATGCGCAAACGACGCAAATGACAAAGCTGGCATATACAAGTCTCTTCATGATTTAGGTCCGCGACTGTGAAACGATTGTACGATGCTTTGGTGCGGCGTAAAAGATGTATTTTCGGGCGGAGCCTGTACAAAAAAAGGCGACGGTGACGTCGCCTGCTTTGGGAATCAGTAGTTCCTCGAACTTATCTTCCGGCAAACTTCTTATCGTTTTGACCGAAGATATACGTATTCTTGGCTTTGACGATGACATTCGGACGCATGACACGCACTTTGATCTGTCGACGTTCGCCCGCGTGCCCGGCTTTATCCGGATAGTAGCCAAGTGAATATTGGCGACGAAGTTCTTCCGCGATCCCGGCAAACGCCGCTTCTAAATTGTAAGTTGTGTCGGTCTCGAATTTTCGACCACCGCTATTTTGGGCAAGCGTTTCCAGGTAACGAAGGCCGGTGGCGTATTCCCCGGGACTCGAACCCGCGGGACCGCCGCCCATCTGTACATTTCCTCCGCCGAGGATGATACCGATCCAATCATCCACGCCGCCGCGCCTCCGGCCGCCACGGCTACCACCGCCTCCGCCGCCATAATTCCGCTGCGTGTTATAGCGGATCGGATAAAACAACGCATCAACTTCTTCGACGTTGGCGATCGAGCTTTGGTAATTGGAACGACGTGAGGTTGTATCAACACCGTCGGTAAATATCACGACAGCTTTGCGACCCTGGATACTCGGAAGCTCTCGTTTGATCACGTAGTCGACAGCGTCATAGATGCTCGTCCCGTCCCCAAACCGGGCCTGGTTGATCGCATTCCGAAGTGTTCGGCGGTCGTTTGTCGGCCTCGATAGGACGTGGACGGTTTCGTCGAACGATATGACCATTACCCTATCCGCCGGACGAAGCTGATTTACAAACGCGATCGCACCTTCCTGAATCTCGTCGATCTTAAACGCGGTCGACGGACTGACGTCAATCATCAGGACAACAGTGAACGGTTGCTCGACCGACTGAAAATAGCCCACCTTCTGTTCGACACCATTCTCATATACCCGAAAATCGCTTTGCTTCAATCCGGAGATAAATCGCCCCTCCCGGTCTATAACGGAAACCGGCATGGTGACCAGATTCGTCTCGACACGTACGATTTCATCCTCTTCGGAGACAGCAGGCGTCGGCAAAGAGCCTGGAGCCCGATGCTGCGGATCGACACGACTGTCGTTTCCGAGGACAGGCGGACGGCGCGTCGAGGATGGCGATTCGTCTCTCAATGTCGGCGCGTCGGATCTCGGCGAGGGTGTTGGAGCAATCCGCGGACGCGTGCTTCGGGTATTTTGGCCGAATGCGGCGATCCCCAGGAATACTGCACAAATCAATAACGGTACGAACCTTTTCATAGATAAACTCCGAGCGCGGATGATCTTTGGGGAAAGTAGGGTTTTGACGGGATGCGGAGGCGTTTAGTTGCTAAATTTTTCGTCGAGGAGTTCGACCGAGAGGTCGTGAAACTGGCGACGTACGGAATTAATGTTCACGAACGGCAACGAATGGTTATGGGTCCGGTTTGTGAGAAGAATAAAAACCCTTTCCGTGACCGGGTCGATCCAGAGGCTGGTCCCCGTAAAACCGTTGTGTCCAAAGCTCTCGGGCGACATTTTCTCCCCGGCCGTCGAGCCTTCGGTCGAAGCGAGCTGAAAAGCAAATGAGCGGTCCTCGTTCATGCCTTTTGTGAAATTCGTTCGAAAGAGATCGCAGGTTTCAGGTTTTAAGAGCTTCGTGTAGTTCGGCAAGAACTGCTGTGCGATCTTGAACACTTCTTCGGCGGTCGAGAAGAGACCCGCGTGACCGGCGGCTCCACCCATAAAATATGCGTTGCCGTCGTGAACTTCACCCCAGATCATACGATTGCGGAATGCGGATTGTGGATCGCGGATTTCGTCGCTCAAACCCCTTCGGTTGTTTAGGATTGGTGGGGCTTCACCCGCGGGATCGTAGTACGGCTCGTTTGTTGAATAACCCTGCTCGATGCACGTCTGCTTTTCGTACTCGTTTCCATTCTCGCTCGCGGCGATCTCGCGACGTAGAGTCTCTAGATTTCCGAAGAACGTTCGGACTAGCCCGAGTCTGTTAATGATCTCGGTTGCATATGCCTCGTATATCGCCTTTCCGAAAAGCCTCTCCGTGAGAAATCCCACGAGAATAAAACCTAGATCGCTATAGACCACAGCCTGTTCCGGGTTTTCTTCGCACGTTGCAATCTTCCCAAGTACAAATTCATTTAGCTTTCGATCGCTAAATGGCAGCGACCGCTTTCTTGCTCTCTCCCGAAAAAAATCCGGAGCGAAAAGGTAGAAAGGAATCCACGCCGGGAGTCCCGATCTATGCGCGACGAGATCCTTAATACTAAATGTCCTGCGAGCAAGCTCGCCCAGATGACGCCGGACATGATCGTCCAGATCCGCCGCACCCAACTCGATCTTTAGCGCGAGAAGCAGTCCCGTAACGAGCGGCTTCGTCAAACTCGCAAGATCATAGATCGTGTCCAATCGCGCTTCGATCCGTTCCGGCTCCACAACCGCATAACCGAGCGCGTCATGAAACACGATCCTGCCTTTTTCGGCGACGAGATAGACGGCTGACGGAAAATCGCCGGCGTCGATTCGAGCTTGGAGAAATTCGGAGATCTTTTCTTGCATGTGAAGCGGGAACACCACGAGCTGTTACACCGAACTTAACTTAATGTTCGACAAATTGACACACGAAACAAGTGGCAATAGACTCACCGTACAAATCTTATCCGGAGGTAAATATATGAGCAAAGAAAAATCAGCCGAGCTGATTATGAAATTGTATGACCTGCGTCGCGAAGAAACGATGCGAAAGGCTCGAAACTGGATGTTCTCGTTCAATCCGACGAGCGCCGAAGACGTCGAGAAGACAATGATGGATCCCGAAGTGGGAGCGTATCTGAGAATGGTCCTTTCTTATTGGGACATGGCCGCTTCATTTGTAAATCACGGCGCCATTGATCCTGAAATGTTCTACGACACCGTCGGCGAGCATATCGGTGTTTTCGCCAAGCTCGAGCCATTCATCGGTGACTTGAGAGCTAAATGGGAAATGCCGGATGCTTTCAAAAACCTTGAAAAGGTTATCTATGACTCGCCCAACGGAAAGGAGCGCCTGGCCAAGACCCGTGAGTGGATGAAGTCGATCCACGAACAAATGGCCGGAACTCAGACAAGCGAAGCCAAAGCTTAGAATAAAAAATGAGGTGTCTGAGTCCCGTCCGCACTTTGTCCATGAAACGGACTGTCGAAAAGAGCCCCGCGATAAATTGCAGGGCTCTTTTCGGGAGGCCCTATCGGTCTCCATGACGACTTCCTTGTTTATTCACATCTCACGACGCGAGCATCGATTTTCTTACACCTACCAGATGCGCGTCGATCTTTTCCAGCACCCCAATAGCCAATGCCAAAGCCCTTCGACCGTCCTCTCCGGTGACGGGCGGCGCGACATCATTTTCAATCGAATCGAGAAATGCGGTTATCTCGGCGCGTAACGGCTCGACGTCGTCGATATCGAGACGATCGATCGATATGCCGAGGAGAGGATGTGCGGCGTCAGGATTCAACGACGTAAGCGACGCAAACTTCGTCGCATAGTCCAGCACGACGTAAGCGTTCGTCTGATAAAAACGCGTCTTCCGAATTTTCTCAGTCCCGATCCTCGACGCCGTGATATTCGCAACCGCACCGTTCTCGAACTCGATGCGTGCGTTTGCCGCGTCAACCTTGTCTGAGATCACCGGAATTCCGACCGCGTGGATTCCAGCAACTTTCACATCCTCACCGACGAGCCATTGAACGGCATCAAGATCGTGAATCATGACATCGAGCACGACGTCGACATCCAGCGAGCGATTCGGAAACGGCGAAACGCGATGGATCTCAAAATAGAGAGGCTGCGTGACGTGGGGCCGAAGAGCGACCATCGCGGGGTTAAACCGTTCGAGCTGGCCGACCATCAATTTCGCACCTGATCTTTCGGCTGCGGCGAGCATCTTGTCGGCCTCATCGAGCGTCAGAGCGATCGGTTTTTCAACCAGAACGTGAATTCCCTTTTCTAAGAACTCGCACGCGATCTCCGCGTGGGTCTCGGTCGGGGTCGCGATCGACACGAGATCGACTTTGTCGAATAGCTCGTCCAAATCCGCAAACGCCGCGCAGTTATTGTCATTCGCAACCGTCGCGCGAGTTTCGGGATCGACATCGCAGACACCGACAAATTCCACGCGTCCTTCGCGATCAAGCTCGGCGTAATTTCGCGCGTGATGGCGGCCCAGGCTTCCGACGCCGATTACCGCAGAACGCGGAACGCGGAACGTGGAAGGCGAAATTCGTAATTCAGACATTTATTAGATTTGAACCGGCAAAAGAATTCAGTGATACTCTACATTCTCCGTGAAGTCGCCCGAGATGACAAAGAGCAATTCCCCATTCCACAATCCACGATCCTCATTGATCTGGCTGCTCTTAGGCGGGCTTGCTATCGCCGTCTATTTTGCCGGACTCACAATGCCGTTGCTTGGACCCGACGAGCCGCGGTACGCTCAGGTCGCTCGTGAAATGTTCGAACGCGGGGACTGGATCACGCCGACGCTCGGTGGATTCCATTGGTTCGAGAAACCCGCGCTTCTCTATTGGCTCGAGATCACGGCGTATAACGTGTTTGGTGTTTCAGAATTCTCGGCGAGACTGGGATCGGCACTTTTTGGTCTTGCTACGATCGCCAGCCTGTGGCTACTGGGCAGATCGGTCGAACGAGATCCGACAAACGACGAATCGCGATCAACGAACACCTTTGCTTACTGGCTTGCGCTGATCGCGGCATCGACCCTCGGAATTATCGCGTTCTCTCACGGTGCGAGTTTCGACATCATTCTGACGTTTCCCATCACCGCGTCTCTGGTTAGCTTTTTTATCTACGATTCAAGCAGACGCCGGGGTTGGCTGGCGGCATTTTATTTCTTCATCGGCATCGCCATTTTGGCAAAGGGACTCGTTGGGATCGTTTTTCCTTTGGCGATCGTCGGCTCCTATCATGTCCTTCAATGGAAACTTCCGACCCGAGTCTTTATCCTCAGCCTGATTTGGGGAACCCTTCTAGCGGCGGCGGTCGCGAGCACGTGGTACGTGCCCATGTACGTGCGGCACGGTTGGGATTTCGTCGATCAGTTCTTCATCCAGCATCATTTTCAGCGCTTCACGTCGAATAAGTATCTTCACCCGCAACCGTTCCATTTCTTCTTCTGGGTGCTGCCCCTGATGACAATACCCTGGCTGCCGTTCTTCGCCGCCTCGATCTGGAACGCGGGAAGGCGCCTCGTGGGCGGACGAAACGTCGGCGGCGACGAAAACAACGCAGTGCTCGCAGGCAACGGCAGATCGCTCATCCTATTCGCTCTTGCATGGCTTACGGTTCCGCTCGTCTTTTTTTCCTTCTCCGGCTCGAAACTACCGGGGTATATTTTGCCGGCGGTTCCAGCTGCGATAATTCTCACATCGGAATACGTCGCGCGATTTGTCCGAAAAAGTGTCTGGCGGGCCTATGCGGTCCAAGGCACCGCAGCCGCGACGCTCGTATTGGTCCTGATCGCGATCGTGGTATTCCTGCCGAGCTTTGCCGAGGCCGATTCGGTGAAGGCCCTGTTCGTGGTGGCAGACGAGCGTGGAATGGGATCCCGACCGGTACTCATGCTTCACCGCGTTTCGCACAACGCCGAATTTTATGCTCCGGGCCGGATCGTCCGAGACGCGGATGGCAAACAGAAGAAATTGCTCGGCCCGGCCGAGATCGGGGCTGAAATGAAAGATCTCGGCGTCAGCGAAGCGCTCCTACTCGTCCCGCGGGAGTATGTTTACCAGCTTACGCAGACCGACAAGGTGCACGCGGAAGTTCTGAAAAGCAATGAAGAATGGGTGCTCGCAGCGGTAAGCTCTCTCACGCCTTAACCGGCCGCGGCCCGGCGGATCCTGTCCATCAATGCCGCGCCAATTCCCTCCTCCGCTACTTCCTCGCAGAATATTTTCTCCACCCCGATACGATCACACTCGCGAAAAAATTCGAAGAGTGAGTGCGCATATTCCTCAACGTTGCGGCAAACCAGATCGAGCTTTAGTGTTGCTTCCCGCGCGGTCAAGCCGATGAACGCGTCATTCGGCGTTGCATCCAGATTCTCGGCGTCGACAGCGATCATCACAACAGCCCGCGGTGAGTAGTGTTTATGTTTTATCCCGGGACTTCGCGGCGCGTCAGCCTCGACTCCTTCAACGTCGCGCGTTTCGGGGACGAATTTTTGCAAACGTTCCAGCGGTATCGCCCCTTTGCGTAAAAGGAGCGGAATCGGAGATGTGCAATCGACGACAGTTGATTCAAGCCCGATCTCTGTCGCATCGTCCTGTAATATGCAATCGATCCTGCCGTCCAGATCCTCGAGCACGGTTTCCCAAGTCGTCGGACTGGGCCGGCCGGACAGATTCGCCGACGGTGCCGCGACGGCTACTCCGCACAACTTCAGAAAATCTCTCGCCACCGGATGACGCGGCATGCGGACTCCGATCGTCTCAAGACCCGCCGTCGCTAAGAAGGGTACCGCTGCCATTTTTTTCAAGACGATCGTCAGCGGACCCGGAAAAAACGCGCCCATCAATTTTTGGGCGTTGGGAGAAATAAAAGCAACGAGCCTCGGAAGCAGATCGAAGTTGCCGATGTGGGCGATCAAAGGATTGTCGGCCGGACGTTCTTTGGCCTCGAATATTTTTTGAATAGCTCGCTGGTCAAAAAGGTTCGCGCCGAGGCCATAAACCGTTTCGGTCGGAAATGCGACGATGCCGCCGTGCTTGATAAACTCGGCGGCTTCGCTTGCTGATCTTGTAAGAACGGTCTTCACGCTAGAGAGTGTCCCCTAAAATATGACCAAAGCGCAAAGTTGAGGCAATAATGACAAAAGCCGCTCGCGTCGTTTTTGATTGTTGATGTTTTGAAGTGTTAGATTTTCCCATGGCCGACATTCCCCAAAAGCTAAAGTCTTTGCCCATAGCGGCAGGCATATACCTGCACAAAAACGCTGACGGGAAGATCCTTTATGTCGGCAAGGCCAAGAATCTACGTAATCGTGTGCGGCAATATTTTCAATCCAGCCGCAACCAGGATGCGAAAACGCGCCGGCTGGTCCGTGCCATCGCGGATTTCGAGTTTATCGTCGTCGATAACGAAGTCGAGGCGCTCGTGCTCGAATCCAATCTCATCAAGAAACACAAGCCGCGGTTCAACGTTCTGCTCAAGGATGACAAGTCGTATCCGCATCTGAAGCTGACGAACGAGCCGTTCCCAAAAGTGGTCGTCACGCGTCGGATCGAACGCGATGGTGCGAATTACTACGGCCCATTTCTACCCGCGGCTCTTGCCCGCAAGACGCTCAATCTCGTCAACCGTGCATTTCAGCTTCGCACGTGCGACATCGACATCAATGGAAAACTGCCGCGTCCGTGCCTCGAGTATCATCTCAAACGCTGCCTCGGACCATGTGTTAAGGGATTGTGCACGCAGGACGAATATCAGGAAGCGGCCCGAGATGTCAAAGTTCTTCTCGAGGGAAAGAACAAAGAGCTGGCAAAGGATCTCGAACAGCGTATGTGGAAGTTTTCGGATGACGGCAAGTTTGAGATTGCCGCCCGATACCGCGACCTTCACCGAACGGTTATCGCACTCGGCGAACAGCAGAAGATGGCGACCACCGCCGACCGCGATGTCGATATATTTGGCTTTTATCGCGAAGGCCCGCGACTGGCGCTACAGCTTTTTACGATGCGGGAAGGCCGAATCGTCGGACGGAGGGAATTCTTCTGGGAAGATCTGTCCGAAGATGGATTTGATCCATCGGAATTCTTCGGCGAAGTGCTCGCGCAATACTACTCGACCGACTATGTGCCGCTCGAGATCCACGTGCCGAACGATTTCGAAGACCGTCCAATACTTGAGAAAGTGCTCACCGAAAGGCGAGGCCGACGCGTTAAGATCTGCGACCCGAGGCGCGGACAGAAGAAAGATCTCGTTCATCTCGTTGAGACAAATGCGAAGATCGCGTTCGAGCAACGCTTTCGCGTTTTAAAGCCCGACAGCGAGAAAGTTCTGGCGGAGCTGCAGGAGCTGCTCGAGCTTTCCTATTTTCCTGAACGCATCGAGTCTTTTGATATCTCGAATATTTCCGGGGCCGAGAATGTCGCCGGTATCGTAGTGTTCGAAAATGGCAAGCCGGCGAGGTCTGAGTATAGAAAATTCATTATCAAATCTGTCGAAGGATCTAACGATTTTGCTTCGATGAACGAAGCCGTGTTCCGTCGATACAAGCGTCTGCTTGCTGAAGAGAAGCCGTTGCCTCAGATCGTATTTATCGACGGCGGCAAGGGACAGCTTTCGGCGGCCGCGGCCGCGATGCAGTCACTCGATCTCGAAGCGATCATGTTGGTCGGCCTCGTCAAACCTCCGAAAAAGCATACCGAGATCTCGCATCTGCTGATCAACGGGCGTGGGGATGAACCGATCCCGTTCGATCGCAACTCGCTGGCGTTCAGACTCATTCTGCAGATCCGTGAAGAGACGCATAAGACCGCCGTCCAGTACCATCGCAAACGGCGGGAAATGCGCGACTTCACTTCAGAACTTTCAGAGATTCCGGGCGTTGGGGCCAAGCGAAAGATGAAACTGCTTCGTCAATTCGGTTCCATCGAACGCATCGCGAAGGCGACCCCCGAAGAACTCACTCCTTTTGTTGGACCCAAAACCGCGTTCGAGATCACCGCCCACTTCGAGCGGCAACGGTCGCTCTCAAGCCGCTAACGTCATTCCTTTCCATTTTTTTGTCGTTTCATCCGATTTTTTGAAGTCAGAAAACCTCCAAGTATAGAGTCCACGCGGTTTATGCTGATATTTTCCACTCTCGCCGAATTTGGAATGTAGTTTGCCTAGGTTGGAATTGATTCTTTCTTCTGCCCCCAAATTACGAGCAATCGGGTATCACAAAAAATCAAGCGGTTCCAAAGGGGGTCGAATGTTCTTTTCCTTAGATCGTTCTTAGATCACGATGGAGGTCAATTGACTATGTTCAGGATGATGAAAGGTTTTACTTTGATCGCTGTGTTGTTCGCCTTGTCAGCGGTCTATGTCGGAGGCCAGGTTACGACCGCCGGCGTCACCGGCCGGGTGGTCGATAGCCAGGGGAAGGTCGTTCCCGGGGCGAAGGTTACGGCCAAACATCGCGGTACGGGGTCCGAAAGAACTGTCGTCACGGATGGCGACGGCAATTACGTCATTACATCACTCGCGCCGGGACGCTACGATCTGTCGGCCGAAGCTGCCACATTCAGCAGAGCACTCATCGAAGACCTCGAACTGAATATCGGTTCTCGTGGCACCGTTAACTTCGATCTTCAGCCCGGCAACGTGACCGAGACTGTCACCGTCACGGGCGACACGCCGCTCGTCGAGACGACGAAGTCGGAGATCGGTACAACCGTAACTCCGAACGAGATCCAGAACCTGCCGCTGCTCAATCGCACGTTCGCAGGGCTTACGGTCATTGCTCCGGAAGCTCGACCCGTCGGCACTTTCGACCCGACGAAAACACGCGTGGGCACAGTCGCCTTCAACGGCGGCGACGGCCGCAGCGTTAACGTAAACGTGGACGGCGGTGATAACAAAGATAACGTCGTCGGTAGTCTTTTACAGAATTTCTCCTACGAATCGATTCAAGAATTTCGTGTTCAGCAGCACCGTTGGGGCGCCGATCAGGGCCGCGCCGTAGGTGGTGTTGTTGACGTAATCTCAAAGAGCGGTGGAAACGAGTTTCACGGTTCGCTTTTCGCAAATTTCCGACACGATACCCTACAGAGACGGGACTTCTTCGACAAACTTAACATGCGGGACAATCCGAGTTTCGAAAGACAGGAGTATGGCGGTAGCCTTGGTGGTCCGCTTCCCACTTTCGGCTTCGGTGAAGGGGTGCCGTTCAAGCTTTTGCGGGACAAGGCCTTTTTCTTCTTTTCGCTGGAGAAATTCCGCGAAAGACAGGTTGTCCCGATCTTCGGAACAGTCGCTCCGGATCTCCAGGCAATAGCTACGGCGTTTCCGAGATTCACGTTCGACCAGGATATTCCTACTCCCTATGACGATATAATGATGACTGCAAAGGTTGATCATAAGATCAGCGATAACCAGAGCATCTTCTACCGGTACTCCTGGCAGGACAATAAGTCCCCGAATGATCAAGTAGCAAATCCGCACCGGACCAATCTGAGCGGTGGTAATGTGACCACAAATAAGCTGCACAGTTTTGTGGTCAATCATCAGTACAACTTTACCGGTAACGCTCTGAACACGTTCGTGTTTCACTTCCAGGATTTTGTGAATGCCATCCTGCCGAATCCTGCAGGTGTGGGTCTTACGTTGAATTTTCCTGGCGGAATAACCATTGGTCAGAACGCCAACACTCCTCAGTCGACGAAGGAGCGCAAGTACCAATTTCGCGATGACGTCAGCGTGATCAAAGGTGACCACACGATGAAATTTGGTGCGAACTATATTCACACTATACTCGACGGATTTTTCTTCTTCGGAACGCAGGGATATAACCTGACTTATCGGCAAACTCCAACTACCATCGTTGCCCAGGGCGGTTTCAACCGGCCGGACCTGCTTCAAACGCTGCAGTTTAGCGATGGGGCTAGCTCGCATTTTCAAGTCATCGACCAGCTCGCTTTTTATGCTCAGGATGATTGGAAGATTCACCCGCGGTTGACCTTGAACCTGGGTGTTCGCTGGGATGCCAATATTGGAAACCTGCCGGAACAGGATCAGAACAGAACAATTCTGCTTCTTAAACAGCTGAATCATCCGCTCGCACGGGCGATCACTCAGGACGATGAGAAGCTTAAACGGACCACGCCGAGTTGGACAGAATTTCAGCCCAGGCTCGGATTCGCGTGGGATCCGTTTGGTGACAGCAAGACCGTGATCCGCGGCGGCTACGGGATTTTCTACGATCAGATCTTCCAGAATCTGTCACTGTTCTCCGCAGTCCAGTCACAGCCTTTCGTTTTCCAACCGTCTGTGAACCTGATCAGGCCGTGTCCGGCTACCACCGACCCGTGCCTCCCGCAGACGTACACCCTGTTCCCGGTGATCTTTAATGGAAGCACTGCTGGTTTGCCCGCACCCCCACCCGGGTTCACGTACAGTACCCTATCAACCGGCACGACCGGGCGCATCAATGACCCGGACGCTGAGGAGGCCTTTATTCAGAAATGGTCGATCGGTTTTCAGCGGGAGATCGGTACGAAGTGGTCGCTTTCGAGTGATTATGTTCATACCCTTGGCCTGCAGGAACCTCGCTTTCTCAATATCAATCCTGAGATCGACAGAATCTGCGATCCCAACTTCCCTGGAGCAATACCTACTGCGGATCCGAGGTACCCCGGCACTTGCCCTCGGGGCACTGGGACACGCGTTCTCGATAACGCGTTTCTCGCCGCAGGAATGCCAGCGAACCGATTGAATCAGATCAACATGTTCTCGACCAACAATCGGTCATTGTTTGATAGCTGGACGACGACTATCAAATACAGAACGCAAAAGATGCTTCTGAATGCGGCCTATGTACTGGCGAGTTCCCGCTCTTGGGGCGGCCAGCCCACGGCCTCGTATTCCGGCAACGGTATCGCTATAACGATGGACCAGCAGTTCCGGCCCGAGGAATTCGGTCCGACACGTTTGGATGAACGCCACCGCTTCGTTGTGAGCGGCGTCTTCAACCTGCCGTGGGATTTCCAACTGGCGCCTATTGTGCAGTTTGCGACGGCCCGGCCTTTCTCCCCGGTTGCGGGCATCGATCTTGACGGCGATGGTTTGGCGGGAATTGACCGGCTTTGCCAGGGTGTCGACCCTGCTGCTGTATTCGCTCTGACATTCCCCGCTCCGGTCAACTCAGCTGCGATTCGGGCAATGAATCCAGTTGGCTGCGTACAGTCGCGGGTAAACAGTGTACGAAGCGGCTTTGTCCGAAACGGAACCTCTGTTGAAGAGCGCAGCGGCCGGTTCTTTAACGCTGACGTTCGTATAACGAAGATTTTCAAGTTTGGCGAGAGATTTGGATTGTCAACTTATCTTGACCTATACAACATCTTCAACGTCGAGAATCTTTCGTTTATGTCGCGAATAGGTCTAACCACGCCGGCCGCAACGGGCACTGCTGGCACGTTCCTGACTCCCCAGTCGCTGTTTGGCCCGGGATTCGGTCCGCCAGTCGGTCGCCCGTTCACGGCGCAGCTCGGTGGGCGGTTCACGTTCTAGGACGATCGGTTAATCCTGATCGGGAAAGAGAGGCTCTTATGAAAATAGGAGCCTCTCTTCATTTTTAGAAACAGGAAGTCTAGCACTCATGTACATTTTTGGAATGGCCGGTAAGCCCAGCGTGAATTTCGCACTTCAATGTACCCGGCTATTATTTTCCCTTCGAGAGTTTCGTAATCACGGCTTCTTAACATACGCCCGATGAACGACGGCTTTGCTCTTTTCGTCGCGTGCTTCGTACACGACCGCATCCTTACGATCGCGTGTCACTACCCGCGTGCTGCCGCTCGCGGCCCGTTCTTCGGCCCTCCCCTCGTCAGCATCTGACATAAACGCTTGAACCTCCGATGGCCTTGCAGCCGGAACCGAAGGCGACCGTACATCCCGTTCGGCAACCGCTTCGATCGCCGCCGCCTTTAGCATTCTCGGCCATAGCTTCCTGAACAGGGCGTTCGACACATAGACATCTGCGCTGTTGATCTTTCCATTGACGGCAAATGCATAGCCGATGACGTCCGACCTGCCGTCGATCAGATTGCCAAGCTTTCTGACGTATTCATCGGCCGTGGCCGTGACTTTCTCATTCTCCAGGCTGAGCTGCAAGCTCGAGCTCGAGCTGGCCGACGCAACTGCTCCGCCAAGATTTTTGCTCAGCTTTTCCTGCCGCCTCCGATACCTTCGCCCAAACCTCGTGCTGCGAACGATCGCCGTTTGCGGCAAGCTTCAACTCTTTCGAAACGATCCGATCGTTCGACGAAGAGAATTGTCCCGCGTCCTCATTTCCACGTTTCTGCCAGCGGCCCGATTCAACACAAAATGCTTCGATCTTGATTCGCCCCGACCGAGCCGGGATGATGATACTCACAGCAAGTATCCGGTCCTGCTTTCCTCCTTTGACGATGTCCCCCGACTGAATGAAAACATCAAACACTTTCGACACGTTCTCGACGGCAAGCTCGTTTACGTCGGATGTCTCAAACACTCTTAGGATCCGCCGCTCCATAGCTTCCTGAAGCGTCAGAATGTTCGTCCTCGGCGTCTCGTTCTTTCCGTGGATCAAGAAGATCGTTAAATTGTTATGCGAATAGGGAGCTGAAATTCTGTAGGCCCGACTCTGTGCGGCGACGACTGCCGCAAAAACAAACAGCGCGGCAAAGCCGCAGAAAATACTCTTCAACTTCATAGACAAACTCCTTTCCTGACGATTTGTTTTCCCTGGGGAAAGCTTGTTCAGTTAGGTGAACGGAGCCGGAAGGAAGTTCTTGCAGCGGAGGAGTCAGAACCGGGAGCGGTAGCGAACGGGTTTAACTCCGTTGCTTCGATATCGAGGGGGCACCCGGTCGCTACCGCTCTCGGTTCTGACTTAAGGATTAAACCCACCGACCGATTCGCCGGGTCGGATGATTGACATGGCTCGATCGATCTCTTCGGTCGAACCGAGCAAGACTATCGTGTCGCCCTGCGACAATTTATGGCCCGCTCCGGGACTTATCTTTGTATCGCCGCCCGTAACGATCGCGATGACGGTCGCCCCGCTTTGTTTACGAAGATCGAGCTCGCCTAGATTACGGCCGATGACGGGCGATCCGGCGTCCAGGACAATCGTCTCAGTGCTTGCTCCATTCAAGTCAATTATCGGAGCGTTCATCAAGCTCGCCGCAGGGGCGGACGACCGCAGGATCTCATAGCCCTGCTCGCGAATTTTTGCGATCTGCTGCTCGATTATGCTTCGCGATATCCCAAAGCGATTTAGCACTCGGGCGAAGATCTCGATACTCGTTTCAAACTCTTCGGGGATCACTTCATTCAGCGCCCAACTCGAAAAGCTCAGTGATCTCGGCAACGTAGCGGGTACGCACGATGATGTGGAGCTTGTCGTTGAGACGGTGCGCCAGTTCCACGGTTCGGCGAGCCGCGGCCGGATCCGAAATTGCGAGAACGAGCGACCACGCGTGCTCAACGCCGGCATGAAGAAGCACCTGCCGCCGGGTCGCATCTCCGAAATTTATCTTCTCGCCACTCACTTTTGCCCTGCGGACCACATCGGCGTTTAGTTCCAGTATGACGTACGGAACCCCAACCGCTCGCAAGACGCGGGCAAGGTTCCGTCCATTCAGGCCGTATCCGACAATGATCACGTGCTGCACTAAACCGCCACTCGAGGTCAGGTGAATATCTTCTTCGATATTTTCAACATCTGCGGAGCTCCCGTCCTTTAGGACCGACTGTAGGAAAAAGCCGATCCGTGGAGCCGCCGAGATCAGGAACGGCGTCGCGATCATCGATATGATCGACGCCGCGAGAAAGCTCTGATAATCGCTTTCCGGAAGCAGATTCGCACTCTGGCCCGTATTAGCAAGGACGAACGAGAATTCGCCGATCTGGGCGAGCCCGAGGCCCGTCATCGTCGCGATGCGCTGCGGATATCCGAGGATCCGCACGATCGCCCATACGATAAGAGCCTTCGCGATGATAAGTACGATCACAAGCAGGACCACCGAACTGAAGTTCGAGACAAGAGCCGTCACCGACAGCAGCATCCCGATCGAAACGAAGAAGAGGCTGTTGAATACGTCGCGAAACGGCAGAACTTCCGACGTCACCTGATTGCTGAACTCGGAATCGGCAAGTACCATTCCGGCGATAAACGCTCCAAGGGCGAGGGACAATCCGAAATATGACGTGACCCAAGACATCCCGAGACAAAGCAGCACGACAGTCAAAAGGAACGCTTCCGGACTGCGCAGGTGAGTAACCTGCTTTAGAAACTTTGGAAGCAAAAACCACGCGGCGAGAACCAGTACGGCGAGGGCAAGCAGCGAGCCGCCGAGATCTAGAATGATCGACGTAAACGAAACTATATCTTCGCCGCCGAGCAGCGGAACTGCCAGCAGCATGAAAACGATGCTGATGTCCTGGAAAAGAAGGATGCCGATACCCGCCCGTCCGTGTGGCGAGTCGACCTCGTTCCTGTCGACATAGCTCTTGAGCACGATGGCCGTACTCGACAATGCAACGAGAAAGCCGAAAAAGATCGACTGTTTGACCGAACGGCCGAGCAACACCGCCGCACCCGTCGTCGCCAGGATCGTCACAATGACCTGAAGCCCGCCGCCCAACAGGACCAGCCTCTTCATCTCGGCAAGCCGGCGGAGAGAAAACTCGAGGCCGATCGTGAAGAGCAAAAGCATCACGCCGATCTCAGCCAACACCTTGACCGCCTCGATCTCTTTTATCAGTCCGAAACCCGATGGGCCGATCGCAATTCCGGTGAGCATAAATCCTACAAGCAGCGGCAGCTTAAGCCGCAAACAGATGAATGCGACCGGCACCGAGAACAAGAGGATGATCAGGAGATCACCGAAAAGCTGAGGGGTATGCATGAATGATCTCAATTATAGCAAAGAGAAAATAGGAGTTGAGCGGCAAATTGATTTTTAGCGGGAATGTGGCGACAATGTTCCCGACTTCTTCAAATCCATTCCGGAGGGCATCACATGAAATCTATCTCGTCGTTGGGACTCATCATTCTCGCGCTTACATTTTGCGGGCTGGGCGATAAACTTAAACAGCTTACAGGCGGGAGCGAAGGTGGCGGTGGCGCTAATACGTCGTCGAACAGTTCGTCGAAGGCTTCTTCCGGTGATATTGAGCAGCCGGACCCTACTGACGCGCAGCAAGCTATCATCGACGGCGGCACCGAAACGACCTGGGACGCGCAAGGAATATCGTGGCGTCTTCCGGCAGGGTTCAACAAGATGCAGGTGCTGAAAGAGAGTTTCAACTATGGATCTCCGGGAGCGGGCTTTTTGATCGCATCCGTTTCGGTCATGCCGGACGACTTCCCATCCGAGACAAGTATTGAAGCGAATTACACGAGCGCCCTAGAACAGCTCAAGCAGGGAAAATACGAGAGCGTGAGATATCTTGAGATAGACGGCGTAAAAGGCGTCGAGTGGGTCGAGGCAATGCCGGAGATCAGAGACGGCGCGCGGCGTCATCAGTGGATCGCGGCGCGAAGATACCTGGGCCAAAACCAGCAGTTGAACATCATGGTCTCAACCGATGGCGACAAGTTCGATAAACGCCGCGATACGTTCGCCGCGATCATGTATTCGATGAAGATACCGAAGGGGTGAGAAGATGGTGAATGGTGAATCGTTCACCTTTACGATTACTCATAACTATTCACCATTCATCGTTCACCATTCACCACTCACCACTCACCACTCACCACTCACCACTCACCACTCACCATCCATTCAAAGAGGTGTCGGCGGCATCGGAGTGCGGAACAAAACACTTTCGGCAGCGGGCTTCGTACTTGTCGCTTGCACCAACCTCCACCCGCTCATCCGATTCGACGGTCCGTTGTGAGTAGTTCGCAGTCCCCCCGCATTTCACGCAGATCGCGTGGGTTTTGGTAATAAATTCCGCAACGGATAATAGTTGAGGCATCGGCTCGAACGGCCGGCCCGTATAATCCTGATCAAGGCCCGCGACGATCACGCGCTTGCCGTTTGCAGCGAGCTCGTTGACCGCGTCGATCAATCCCATATCGAAGAACTGGCCTTCGTCGATCCCGACAACCTGCGTGTCGGCGTCGATCTGCTCCATCAATTCCTTCGCAGTCGAAACGGGTTTGGAGTTGTGCGTCTGGCCCGAGTGGGACGCGATCTCCTCGACAGAGTAACGGGCGTCAATCTTGGGTTTGAACACTTGTACTTTTTGGCGGGCGATCCGGGCGCGGTTCAGACGGCGGATAAGCTCTTCGGACTTTCCCGAAAACATCGAACCGGCGATCACTTCGATCCAACCCGTCCCATTTTGCCTGTTCTTGCGACGTTCTTCGGTATTATCGAACGCAAATTCTTCGACCATAATTGCTTTTCTACGAGAGTAAACAGAAAAACAATTATAAGTGGTAAACGCTAAACGGTAAACGGTGAGCGCAAAATGCTAAATGCAGCGGCCGTGGCGGTGGAGTCGGGTTCTTCGTCTAATCGCACATCGCTACCCGCTTAGGGCCTTCGTAGGGTATACTATCCGGTAATCCTGAGGTCCGTCCCGGTCATATTCCCCGGTTTTTCAACTCCCAGAAGCCCAAGGATGGTCGGGGCCACATCGCAAAGCGAACCGTCGCTCCTCAGACGCATCTCACGCGTGTCATCGCTCATCACATGTAACGGCACTGCGTTAGCTGTTGCAAATCTGTTCGGTTGCCCGGCCATGTCAACCATCTCCTCGCAGCTTCCGTAAGACGAAGTGACGACGCTAATGCCGCCCACTTTGCCAACCTTTTCCAGCACGCCGCCGAGACAAGTATCGACATATTGAACTGCCTCGATTGTACGTTCGAGATTTCCAGTTTCGGCAGCGATGGCCGCCGCCGAGAAGTTGATAACGAATACGGCGGGTTCCTCGGCGCTCATATGTTGAAGTACACGGTCGGCGATCTTAAAACTCTCCATCTCCGGCTCGAATTCCCTGTGGTGATCCCGGGGGACTTCAACCTGCACTCCGCACTCGTAAATCGACGGGTCCCCTCCGCCATTGAAAAAGCTGGTGACGTGCGGGAATCGATCGGTACCGGCGACGCGATAGTTTGCGATCCGCTGACCCGCAAGAACCTGCCCTAGTACGCAGCCTTCGGTTTCGGGCATGAATGCGACCGGCAGGTTAAAACTGTGGTCGTATTCGGTAAGACATATCGCATCGAGCGCGGGTTTTGCTGTCGAGAATCCGAGTTCCGGGATAGCCAGCGAACGTGCAAGCTGACGCATAGTGTCCGCCCGGTGATTGAAAAAGATCACGACATCACCGTCCTGGACGCTTGCGACCGGATCGCCTTTCTCTTTTTCAAGAACGATCGGTGCAATAAATTCGTCCGCGATCCCGCGAAGGAACGATTGCCGGACAGCGGTTCGCGCATCGATAGCTCGTTCGCCCTCGGCATGAACAAGCATCGTAAAAGCTCGCGCGGTGCGCTCCCAGTTCTCTCCACTGTCCATCGCGAAGAAGCGGCCGCATAGCGTCGCGATACGGCCGACGCCGATATCGGCCATCTTTATCTCAAGAGCTTCGACATAAATATCCGCCGTTCGCGGCGGCACATCCCGCCCGTCCAGAATTCCGTGGACATAAACGTCACGAACGCCCTCGCGCTTTGCCATCCGCAGAAGAGCGTATAGATTTTCCGGAGATGAGTGAATCCCTCCGTCACTCAAGAGCCCGATCAGGTGAACAGGTTTACCGGTCGCAGCCGCTCGGGCCATCGCCGGTCGAAGAACATCATTGTTTTCGAAGTCGCCGCTGCGGATAGCTTTTGAGATGCGAGCGATATCGGTCTGGACGACCCGGCCCGCGCCGATGTTGAGATGACCTGCTTCGGCGCTCCCGGCCAAACCGCTGGCCAATCCGACATGTTCGCCGGACGCGGCAAGCTGGGTTCGGGGATATTGCGAACAAAGTTCGTCGTAATACGGGGTGTGAGCAAGGGCGATCGCATTCCCAACGCCGTTATGGGAAATTCCCCAGCCGTCAAGAATGATCAATGCAACGGGGCGGTTTATTTGGGTGGTCATAATCAAAGAAAAGGAGGGAATATTGAGGAATTCAGGTAAGGATCTCAGGACGAGAAACCTATCCGCGGCCTTTATTATAACCGAAACCGAGTGGGGGGATGCAAGAGATTTGTCTTGGGGGGGGGGTAGTGAATGGTGAATGGTGAATGGTGAATGGTGAATAGTTCGAGCAATATAGCTAGATGCTTACCCTAACAACGAACAACGAACAACGAACAACGAACAACGAACTACGAACACACGAACGTCCAACGATCAACGATCAACGATCAACGACCAACGACCAACCATCAACGATCAACGATCAACGATCAACGATCAACGATCAACGATCAACGACTCACCATTCACTACTCACCATTCACCACTCACCATTCTCTAATACGCGTCCGGAGCCGTCCGCTCCATCCACCGCTCTGGGAACTTCAGCGGCGAGAATTCGAACCTTTCGTAAAGTCCGTGCGCGTCGCGGGTCGCGAGCAGCCACCGCCGCAAACCCTGCAGGTCGGGATGCGCGATGATCGCCTGCATCAGTTTCTTGCTAATTCCGCGTCCGCGATATTCGCTCAGGACAAAGACATCGCCGACGTATGCAAACGTCGCAAGATCGCTCACGACGCGGGCGAATCCGATCTGTCGATCCCCTATATATGCGCCAAAGCACAGAGAGTTTTCGATCGCCGTCCTCGTCTGCTCAAGCGTGCGGGTTTGAGCCCAATAAGACTCCTCCGCGAGAAATCGATGGATCATCTCGACATCGAGGCGTCGCTCGTCACTGCTGATCTCGAAATCCTCAATTTTCATTTTTGAGCCCGTAAGATTCGATTCAAGCGACAAAAGGAACTCCTCTATTTTTACTCCGCCGCGTTGCGGCTGCCCGTCATGCTCGCGAATTTCCAAGGGCGTTGCCCCTGGCCAGAGTCCCGCCGCACCTTCGGTGCTGGGTCTGAGTTTTCACCGCCCGATTCCCTTCGAGTGTTCATCGCTCGCGATCTGATAGAACACTTTTCTTCCGGGATATCGAGCCGAATCACCGAGATCTTCCTCGATCCGCAGCAGCTGATTGTATTTCGCGATCCGGTCGGACCGGCACAGGCTGCCGGTCTTGATCTGGCCCGCATTTGTTGCGACGGCGAGGTCGGCGATGAAGGTATCTTCCGTCTCGCCCGAGCGATGCGATATGACTGCCGTCATATTATTCGTCCGAGCTAGCTCGATCGCGTCGAGCGTCTCGGTCAACGTGCCGATCTGATTCACTTTTATAAGGATCGAATTCGCCGCGCCGTCGTCGATTCCCTTCTGCAGGAAGCGAACGTTCGTAACAAAAAGATCGTCGCCGACGAGCTGGACCCGTTTGCCGACCGACTGCGTCAAACTCTTCCAGCCATCCCAATCGTTCTCCGCCATACCATCCTCGATCGATATGATCGGATAGCGATCGCACCAGTCAGTCCAGTACGCCGCCATTTCTTCGGACGAAAGCTCGCGCTTGTCGCTCTTCTTGAAGATATATTTGCCGTCTTTGTAAAATTCGCTTGCCGCCGGATCGAGTGCAAGCATCACGTTGCCGCCCGCATTGTATCCCGCCTTTCCGATCGCTTCGAGGATCGTCTCGACCGCTTCTTCATTCGATTTCAGATTCGGCGCGAAGCCGCCTTCGTCGCCGACACTGGTCGAATATCCGCGCGATTTGAGCACTGACTTCAGATTGTGAAAGATCTCAGCGCCGCATCCGCAGAGCTTCGGTAAAGCTCTCAGCTCCGACGGGCATGACCATGAATTCCTGGAAATCGACGTTGTTGTCCGCGTGGGCACCGCCGTTAAGGATGTTCATCATCGGAACGGGCAGCGTTTTAGCATTTGTACCGCCGATGTAGCGGTAGAGCGGCATTTCAACTCGGACGCGGCTGCACGCGCGCATTCGCGAGCGAGACCGCAAGCATCGCGTTAGCACCAAGTTTCGACTTCGTTTCCGTGCCGTCGAGGTCGATCATTGTCTGATCGATCTAGCGTCTGATCGAGCCAATCGACGCCTTCGAGTTCGCGGCTGATGTCCTCGTTGACGTTCTCGATCGCTTTCAAGACGCCTTTGCCCAGATAGCGCAGATCGTCGCCGTCACGAAGCTCGACAGCCTCGTTCTCACCGGTCGATGCACCGCTTGGGACTGCGGCCCGGCCTTGCGTACCGTCTTCGAGGATAACCTCGGCCTCGATCGTCGGATTGCCGCGTCGAATCCAAGTATCTCCCGTGCCCACACCTGTTCAATAAAGCTCATTTATTCGCTCCGTAAAGTTAGTTTAGAGTTGATTAAATTTAGCGTGAATAAAGGCGAAAGACAAAGAGCTTTGTTGGTGTTTATTTTAGTGTTCTTTTCGTGCGTCTTCGTGTTCGTTAGTGGTTCCAGCAACAGGCGGCGGACTGACTACGGCTTCGGCCAAGTCTATGTCTTTTCCATCCGCACCTGCAATATCCTTCTTTTCGCTGCCTTCTCGACTCTAAACACGTGGCCATTAAACGGAACGGAATCGCCCTCGGAAAGGATCTCGCCGGCCTCTGAAATGAGAAATCCGGCGATGGTCGTGTAGCCTTCGGATACAGGGAAGGTCAACTCAAGCCGACGGTTGAGGTCGCGAACCGCGAGGCCGCCGTCGAGAAGATAGCTTCCGTCCGGTTGCTGGTCGATCTGATCGTCGACCTCTACATCGTGTTCGTCCGAGATCTCGCCAACGATCTCTTCGAGCAGATCTTCGAGCGTGATGATCCCTTCGACACCACCGTGCTCATCGACGACAAACCCGAAATGAAACTTCTCGCGCTGCATGCTGACGCAGAACATCTTCGAGCCGCGCCGTATCGACGACGTAGACCGGCTTTTGCATGATGCGTTCTAGACGAAACGCTTTCGGTCGAATCAGGCTCGTCAACCTCTTTGCTGTGAACAAATCCGACCATGTCGTCAAGCGAACCGCGGTAAACAGGTAAACGCGAATAGCCGCTGCAGGCGAAACGCCTCGGCGATCTCCTCCAGCGTGCATGTTTCGGGAACGGCAACGATCTCGGTCCGCGGTATCATCGCCTGCTTTGACCGTCGTCTCCGAGAATTCGAATACCTGGTTGATCAGTCGCCGTTCCTCTTCGTTGAGATGGCCGCTCTGCTGCGAGACATTTATCAGTTGCCGTATCTCGTCTTCGGTATAACTCGATCCGTGCTCCCCCGAAGGGTGCAGACCGAAGAGCCTCACCGTCTTTGTGCCGGCCCAATCCAGAACGCGTATTGGATAGTTGAAGATCTTGTAAAAGATCTGGAGTGGCAACGCTACGGCGAAGGAAACTCTTTCGGCCAGTTCGAGCGCGGCTGTCTTCGGAGCAAGTTCACCAAACACGATGTGGAGAAACGTTATGAACGCGAACGCGATCGTGAATGAAATAGTGTGCAGCACCGGACCCGAAGACAGGAACGCGAGTCCCGTTACCGAGCCGATCCACACCAATGCCGGATCGAGCAACGCTGCGACCGCCGGTTCGCCGATCCACCCCAATCCGAGCGACGAAAGTGTTATTCCGAGCTGAGTCGCCGAGATGTAGGCGTTCAGGTTGTTCAGCATCGCGAGCAACCGGACCGAAGCCTTGTCGCCGTCGGCCGCCAGGGTTTCGATACGCGACTTTCGCACACCGACAAGCGGCAAATTCGGCCGCGACAAAAAAACCGTTCGCGAGAACGAGCACAATTACCAGAAAGATCTTGAGTGCTGCGGACAGGAATGTCGGCGATTCAGGGATTGCACCGGTCTCGGCGGCAAGAAAGAAAAGAAACAAACTAGCAGGGTCATCCATCTCGGAAACTGAAATAAACTATCGAAACATCGATCTATATTCTAAATTTGACCGCAAACGTGGCGGTCTCAATGCACGGATTATAACACACAGGAAGGATAGGCCACCTAAGTGGGAATTGACATCAATTGGAGCCTCAGTCTGCGAGGTAGACGTGGATAACCTTCGTAGAACACTGAGCAAAGTGGAGCTTTAGGAAGACGCGTGCGGGTTCATTGTCCCCAGCCCTGGAAGCGCAGGTCACGCCACCTACACCTCACTGTTGGCTATCGCCGAATCCGCCCGTCTGCATATCTACGAGCTCCTGGATCAGCATTCGACAGGATCCGCACCCGGATCCGGCGCGACATGTCTCCGACACCTCCTCGACCTCTGTGTATCCATTGGCCGAGATCGCGGCGGTGATCGATTCTTCGGAAACGCCAAAGCAGGTGCATATCAACGCCTTTTCCCCCTCGTATTCTTCCATTCGACGTTCACGATGGAGCACCATGGCCTTGCGAAGCGATTCAAACACGACGAGCGCGCACTGAGTTCTGTCGGCGGGAAATGCTCCAAGCTCAGCACAGATCGCCTGAGTCAACTCATGATCGTTCAGTCCATGGAGATCGATGAGGGATTTCCCACTAAGCCATCCGCAGAGGGTGTCGGCCGCCGCTATCATGAATCCGCAGCCGTTTGTGCGAAAGGTCACTCGGTCGATCGAATCCGCATCAACCTGCATTCTCACGGACAACTCGACAAACGAGCCGCACACAAAGCTCGCGCTTGTTCCCACGATTCCCATCCGGTCCGCACCTGAGCTGGATGGCGATTCGAATCGTTTCTGGATTGTCTCCGGATAAAATCCCACATGCCGATTTTGCCACGATAAGACCCAATTCGCATGTGAGCTGATCTGTCATGTAAAATCTCGTCAGGATGTATCGCGTCTTTTTCTTCATTGCTGCGTTGATCGTGTGCTTCGGCTGTCGCCCCGCGGCGGCACCGGTATCGGTTGGCAATAGACCCGTATCGGTCAACGGCGTTCCGGCACGAGACGCCCAATCGCAGCCGATGAAACCGGTTGGCGATATGGGATGGACCGATCGCAATGACGGCCACGTGGTAAAGGTGAAAGACCTGAAGGGCAAAGTTGTGATCCTCGATTTCTGGGCCACCTATTGTCCGCCGTGTATCGAAGAGATCCCGCATCTGATGGAGCTTCAAGCAAAGTATGGATCCGATCTGGAGGTCATCGGGCTGCATGTCGGCGGTGAAGAAGACCGGCCTAAGATCCCCTCGTTTGTCGATCAGCTCAATATCACTTACCCCCTAGCTTTTCCGGAAGATGCTCTGACCGCATATGTCTTTGGACAGGAAACAGCTATACCGCAAACCGCCGTGTTCGACCGGACAGGGAAGATGGTAAAAAAGATCTCTGGCTTCAACCCGGAAATAAAAGTCGAGCTCGATGAAACGGTGGCGGCGGAGATCGCGAAGTGATGAATGTTCCTATCGGCGACAAATATATTCGAACTCTCGAACAGGTTTCCGCCGGCGGAGTCGTTTTTCGGTCCAATAATGAAGAAGCTGAGATCGCGATCGTCCGTATGGTCCCGGATCTGCGCTGGCAACTCCCTAAGGGTTTGATCGATCCGGGCGAGACGATCGAGCAGGCAGCGCTTCGCGAGGTCCGCGAAGAATCGGGATTGAACGCCGAACTCCATTCTTCCATCGATACGATCGAGTACTGGTTCGTTGCCGACCGCAACGGCGAGCGGGTACGGTATCACAAGTTCGTCCACTTTTTTCTGATGAGGTATGAAAGTGGTGACGTCGGCGACCACGATCAGGAAGTCGAGGAAGCTCGGTGGGTAAACCTCGAAACGGCGCTCAGGATGCTTGCGTTCAAGGGCGAACGAGAAGTCGTCGTCAAAGCCGGGGCGATGATCGCCAGCGCGGCCGAACGCGAGACACCCTGACGTTTCAGCATTCACGGGCCATGTGTTAATTTCGACATCGGTCAACTTTACTTAATGCGCGATATTCCAGTTGGTAATGGCTCCTTGCTTGTCACGTTCGACGACAAGTATCAAATACGCGATATTTATTTTCCGCACGTCGGCCAGGAAAATCACACCGAGGGCTTTCCGTTCCGCTTCGGTGTATGGACCGAAGAACAATTATCGTGGACATCTTCCGACGCGTGGAAGCGAAGTCTCAAATATCTGCGTGAGACGCTGGTGACGGATGTTCGGCTCGAGAATGCCGAGATCGGAGTTCGAATCGAGTGTCGCGACACCGTGGCAAGCCACGATAATATTTTTCTGCGTCGCATCCGCGTGACCAACATCAAGGACACCCGGCGCGAGATCCGCGTTTTTCTGCATCACGATTTTCGTATCTATGAAAATGAGGTCGGCGACACGGCATATTACGATCCTGAAACTACATCGCTGATACATTACAAAAAACATCGATACTTTTTAATAGACACCGAGCCGCAGTTTGATTCGTTCGCGACCGGACGCAAAGGGTTCCGCGATCAGGAAGGAACCTGGCGAGATGCGGAAGACGGCAATCTGAGCGGTGGCGTAGTGACCGAGGGCTCGGTGGATTCAACGCTCGGAGTTCATTTGGAGATAGACGCAAATGGATCGCAGGAATTCTTTTACTGGATCGCCGCCGGGACGTCATATGCCGAAGTGAAGGATCTGAACGCTCACGTACTTGCCCGTCGCCCGCAACGCTATCTGGACTATACTTCCAGCTATTGGCGTGCATGGGTCAACAAGAACGAAATTGATTTTGGTGACCTGCCAGTTGAGATCGTCGAGCTTTTCAAACGATCGCTGCTGATCATTCGGACGCAGATCGATAACAACGGTGCGATCATCGCCGCGAACGATTCGGATGTAACAGAGCGGGCCACCGATCATTACAGCTATCTTTGGACCCGTGACGGTGCTCTGGTCGCGAACGCTCTCGACCTGGCGGGCTATTCCCACCTTGCTCGCCGCTTTTACAAATTCTGCGCACAGGTGGTCCATCCAAACGGCTATTTTCTACAAAAATATAACGCCGACGGCACCGTCGCCTCCGGTTGGCATCCGGCGTGGAACGTCAACCATCAGACACCGATGGTCCCGATACAAGAAGACGAAACTGCCCTAGTTTTATGGGCGTTGTGGCAGCACTACGACAGATACCGCGACATTGAGTTTGCACATCAACTCTACCGAAACCTCGTTATTCCGTGCGCCGACTTTATGTCGGAATTTCGTCATCCCGACCTCAAGCTCCCAAAGCCAAGCTGGAACCTATGGGAAGACCGCCGAGGCATTCATACTTTTACATGTGCGACGGTCGTCGGCGGCCTACGCGCCGCCGCGGGCTTTGCTTCACTCTTTGCCGAAGGCGACAAAGCGGCGCATTATGAATCGGCCGCGGCGGAGATCGTCGAAGCAATGCGAGAGCATCTCTACAGTCCGCAGATCGGACGCTTTCTGCGTTCTCTTCAATTTCACAATGACGAACAGTATGAACCGGACTCGACGATCGACGCCTCGCTGTTCGGAACGTTCTATTTCGGAGCCTTCGATGTCGATGACCCGATGGTCGCGTCGACGATGACAGCGATCGAAACGTCGCTCGCAGTCGCCGGGGGAATAGCCCGCTTCGAACACGACGGATACATGCGGACATCGCCGGACTCGATCGGAAATGTCTGGTTCATATGTACCCTGTGGCTCGCCGAATATTACATAAATTCAGCCCGAACGCAGGCCGATCTTGAAAAGGCGTTGTCGATCCTTAACATGGTTGCGCATCAAGCCCTTCCGTCGGGCGTATTATCCGAACAGATGGATCCGGCGACCGGCCGGCATGTGTCCGTTTCGCCTTTGACCTGGTCGCATTCGACTTACGTAGCAGCGGTGCAGAATTACTTGATCAAGTCTCGCGAACTGGCAAACTGACCCTGTTTCTTTGAGTGCAGTGCGTGAGATAAAATTTCCTTTAAATGAGAAAAGCGAAAATCCTGGCTACTCTCGGACCGGCATCCGATTCTCAGGCGGTGATCGAATCAATGATCACGGCCGGTGTGAACGCTGTGCGCATCAACATGTCGCATGGAACCGAAGCCGAACACCTGGCAGCACTCGAGAACGCTCGTGCGGCCGCCGCGAATCTCCAAAAACCCCTGGCGATACTCGTGGACCTTTCCGGTCCGAAGATCCGTACCAGAACATTGAAGGACGGTTCTCCGGTCGAATTGAAGGCGGATGCTGAGTTCACCATCACCACGCGGGACATCGAAGGAAATGATCGCGAGGTTTCTACAAATTTTGCCGACTTGCCCGATGCGGTCGAACCGGGAACGCGGATCCTGATCGACGACGGCGCGATAGAGCTCGTCGTCGAATCAAAGACTGGGACCGATGTGCTGTGCCGGGTCGTTGTCGGTGGATGGCTGAACGAGCGGAAAGGAATAAACCTGCCGAACACTTCACTGCCCATCCCTTCGATGACTGAGAAAGACGAAGTGGATCTGGTTTGGGCGATAGCAAATAATGTGGATTACATAGCGCTATCTTTCGTTCGCCGGGCCGAGGATTGCCGCGAGGTAAAGGACCGCATCAAGAAACTGAACACGCGAAAACGAGGCCGCGCGCTGCTTGTTGCAAAGATCGAGAAAGCCGAGGCCATCGAGAACCTCGACGCGATCATCGCGGAAACGGACGGAGTGATGGTCGCTCGCGGCGACCTGGGGGTCGAGACAAGCGTCGAACATGTGCCCGTCTATCAGAAACGCATCATCGAAAAAGCGGTGGCGAATGACAAGTTTGTCATTACCGCAACGCAGATGCTTCAGTCGATGATCGATAGCCCGTACCCGACACGCGCCGAGGCATCTGATGTTGCGAACGCGGTCTGGGACGGCTCGGACGCGGTGATGCTTTCAGCAGAAACCGCATCCGGAAGTTATCCGTTGGAAACCGTTCAGACGATGGCCCGGATAATCGACGCGGCCGAAACGGTAAAACCGGGTGAATTACGAAAGCCAATCAAATTCGGACAACCTCCGTCGGGCCGTACAAGCCAGGCTCTCTGCAAGGCCGCGGCATATGCTGCAAAAGAAGTAATGACGGAAAAGGTTGCCGTCTTTACCGAATCCGGCTTGATGGCTCGTCGCCTGTCGAGTATCCGATCCGGCCTACAGACTTTCGGGCTCACAACGTCTCTCGATGCGTGCAATCAGCTGGCCCTTATATGGGGCGTACAGCCGATGTATCATCGAGCCGTCCGCACCGTGACCGATCCTATGGAGTCGATTGGAAACGTGACGATGATGGATCTCGCAGGCGGCGGTGCCGATGCGACCGCCGAGCTTTTGAAGGTCGGTGAAGAAACTTTACTTGAAGCCGGTGTCGTCGATCCCGGAGAGACGCTGATCATGATGGCGGGACGTTTGTCGGGGCATGGGCTGTCCAGCTCGGTCGTCGTCTGGACGATCGGCAAAGACATCCCGCGGCGCTGACCTTACACGCTGGCGCCAATGAGATACCCAACCAGAGAGGTGACGAGCATTGCCATAAGGCCCCAAAAGGTCACCCTTACAGCACCGACAACTATCGACGCTCCGCCCGCCCGTGCCGCGAGGCCGCCGAGAAATGCCAACAGTATCAGGGACAGGACCATCACTGTGGGAACGATCATCTTAAAAGGAATCACCACCGCCGCCGCGAGCGGAATTCCGGCACCCAGAGCAAAGCTCACGGCCGAAAAACCCGCCGCCTGCATCGGGCGGGCCGCGCCCTCGATCGTGATCCCCAATTCGTCACGTGCGTGAGCCCCGAGGGCGTCATGCTCCATTAGCTGAGCTGCAACTTCACGGGCGAGCTTTGGATCGAGGCCGCGCTCGACATAGATACCCGCCAGCTCCATACTCTCGCCTTCATGATCGGCAGCAAGTTCGCGCTTTTCACGGTCGAGATCCGCCTTTTCGGTATCGGCCTGTGAATGCACGGAAACGTATTCGCCGGCGGCCATTGACATCGCTCCCGCGACGAGGCCTGCGAGACCTGCGATCAGCACGGCCGGCTTACCGCTCTCCGCCGCGGCGACGCCAACGATCAAGCTTGCAGTCGAAACGATTCCGTCATTTGCTCCGAGGACCGCAGCTCGCAGCCAACCGATACGGTCGGAGCGGTGCCGTTCGCGATGATGCCCGAAGCGGTGCATATGTTCAGCCATTCCGATAGGTTAGACGCTGCGGGCCGAACTGGCAATTGTTGAGTCCGAAACTAGGTATGGAATTTTGAAGGGACGTTCTGACGGCCCCATCTGAGGGTACGCGCCATCCAAACCAATTCATCGAGAAAACCTTGAACGCGCTTTTCATAAGCTTCGTCCTGCAAGTTTCCATTCTCATCGAATTTGTCTTTGACCGATGGAAAATTGAGATCCGTAAAGGTGACGGCAAGGCCAAGCTCGCGAACCATCGGCACACTTGCCTCGATGACGCGCGTCCCGCCCCAAGGGCCGGCGGAAACACCGACGAACGCGACGGCTTTGTGAATGTATTCTTTAAGTAGCAGATCAAGGACAGACTTTAAGCTGCCGGGATAACCGTGATTGTATTCGGGGGTAACTATGACCAGCCCGTCCGCCTTTATGATCGCGTCACGCCATTCAGGAAAGAGATGGCCGATCTCAGTCCCGTATTCACCACGTGGAATCTCAAAATCGCGGACGTCAAAGAACTGCGTCTCGATATCACCGCGCTCCTGCATCTTGCCGAAAACCCATCGCGCGACATTTTCGCTCTCGCGGTTCTTTCGCGGCGTACCGAGGATCAACGGAACAAACAGTTTCGCGTCGGTCATGATATTGAGATTCCCGTACTTTCCGATTTTGTTCCCGTCGACGGATCGGTTTTAAGCGTCTAGGCTATTCTGCTTCCAGAACCTGCGCGACGGTTTCTTTTTTCAGCCCGGTTCCCTTTCGGTTATTGAAATCGCTCACGGAGATCTGCGGATCGCGCCATGAGTCGAGATGCCCGACCTGATGGACGCACTGGATCGTACATGTCGGAGCACACCACTTTTCGGTGATGTACTCGCGTTCCATGTCGGAATGTGTGTATTCGAGGAGCGGAATTCCCGGAGTGCCTCGCTGCTGCGAGCACCAACTGACAATTCCGTTTTCGTCGATGTAGAGATATCGAGCTCCGGCACGACATCGCCATTCGTATTCGCCGCCATCGACAAGCTCGTCCTGAAACCAGTTCCAGCGGGCGTATGAACGCGAGCCCTTTGCTTTTGATCTCTTTGTAGACTTCCTTTTCGCGCGTCGTCAGTCCTTTATTCAATCCCATCTCGTCATGGATGACACCGACCGTCGATGAGAAACCGAGCTCACGGGCACGGTTCGCAATTATTAACGCTTCGTCCGGATTCGCAACACCGCCGCCGACGACCGAGTTGATATTCACCTTGAACTTTGCGTAGTCGCGAAGATTGACGAGCTTTGAATCAAGCACCTTGAGGCTCTTCTTCGAAACGTCGTCAGGGGTCACGTTGTCGATCGAGATCTGAAGGTAATCCAATCCGGCCTCATTCAGCTTCTTAACTTTCTCGGTCTGGAAATAATAGCCGTTCGAGATCAGCCCGGCGATCATTCCGTGATGCCGAATCCGCGCGATGATGTCGTAAATTTCCGGATGCATCATCGGCTCACCGCCTGAGATAGTGATCACGGATGAACCGAACTCCGCAAGCTTGTCGATCCGCTCGAGCATCACGTCGATCGGCACCGGATCGCTCGTCTTGTCGTATTCGTTGCAGTATGTGCAGGACAAATTACACCGCCGCATCGGCACAATGTGCACGAGCACCGGGTGCTTTGTCGAGGCAAACGCCCGAACCGTGTGCCGCACACCGCGCGTAAACCTGCTGAAACTACTTGCTTTGGGCATGGTTCAAAAATAGGCCGCTAACCGAATTTGTAATTATAGGAGCTGATACTATCCTTTTCAAACCAAGACAAAAGGCTTCGGCATAACCGAAGCCCCTTGTCACCAGATCTTCCAAACAATTATCCCTGGACGATCGCGGTTCCTTTCTTCGGAGAGATCTTGAAGACGCTCGCCTTAATGGTGGCGTTCTTCTGAATATTAGAAAGTAGGATCGTGGTTGTGTCGTTATTCTTCTCAACGACCTTTGCCTGGACCGGCATACCGTTAGAATCTACCCATAGATCGGCCGATTTGTAGCTCGTAGGCCTGATCGGCGTCAACTTCAGATGGAACGTGTCGACTCCGCTGTTAACCTTTTCGTCGCCGAGATACTCAACTTTGTAGTTCGCGCTGAGCTCCGCCTTGGACATCGTCATGAAAGCAAGCGCCCCACCGGTTTTCGCACTCCCCTTCGCGCTGTCCACTTTCCCAACGATGGCCTGATTGGCCTTTGGCCGATATAAAACATACTGACCGTTAGCAACCGCCAAATGCTCGACAACCGGTTTCGCCCAGTCGATGCGAACGTATATCTGTTTCTGAGAGCGGCCAGGCAAATAATTAAGCTCGCCCTCGGAGGTGTCTGTTTCACCCAGTACCGAGTCCTGCTTCGCCATCTTTATGTTTCCTTTGAGGCTGGTCAGCGACTTGTTGTTATCGTCCATCCGCTTAAGGATCTTCCTGAGAATGTCCTGTGCCGATGTTTCAGGTGCCGCAGCACTGAACAAAAATACGATCGCGATCGCGGGGAGTATTAATCTAAAAACTTTATTCATAAAAACGTTACTCCTTAGTAAAAAAGTCAGGGCCTAATGACCTGACCTCGACTCTGAGCCTAATATAATATCCAAAATCTACCGAATATCAATTTCGTAAACCGTCTCGCCGTCCGCGGTCTCTCGTTTTCGCCAATCCACGATCTCGGCCTCGGGATTACCGGAAAGAGCCCTGACACGTTGTTCGAGAACCGTTTTTTCCGGAGAGAAATCAGACTGTTTGACGATCAGGCGGGTCGTCTGCGTTGCAAACGAATCCGTACGATTGAACCATTCTTTCGGGGTTAGGAAGATGAAAGCGACTATTAAAAGACAAAAGATGACGTAAACCGAGGTTTCACGGCTGTAGCTCCAAAGGATTATTCGTTTGAGTCGCTCCATGTCGCGTCAGCTGGCAGTTGGCAGTCGCAGTTGGCAGGAGTGTATTGGGCCTCTGGCAGCAGTCTCCCAATTCAAGTCTGGGAAGCAAGCGACTGCCGCTGCCAAGGGCCAACCGCCTACTCTTCTTCCACGAGCCCGTCGCGCATCCGGATAATTCGAGAGCATACGGCGGCGGCTTCGGGATTATGCGTGATCATGATGATCGTCTGTTTGTACTTCTGGTTCAACTCTCGAAACATGTCGAGGACGATCTTCGAGTTCTCGGTATCGAGGTTTCCGGTCGGTTCGTCTGCGAGAATAATAGCCGGACTGTTTATCACGGCCCGTGCAAGAGCGACCCGCTGCTGCTCACCACCCGAAAGCTCGAGCGGCTTGTGATGCATTTTATCCTCGAGCCTGAGCAGCCGCAGAACTTCTCGCCTATTGGTCCCGTCACTGCGGCCGTTTCCGGAGTGGATCTTCTCCGCGAGCTTAAGATTGCCTTCCGCGGAAAGCGTCGGAAACAAATTGAAACGTTGAAATACAAAGCCGATCTTTCGTCGCCGGATGTCCGTCCGTTTTGCGTCCGAAACTTTTGAAAGATCTTCGCCGTCGATCAGTATTGAACCCGTTGTTGGGCTGAGCAATCCGCCGAGCAAATGAAGCAAAGTCGATTTGCCACACCCTGAAGGGCCCATTATCGCGACGAATTCGCCCTCGGCGATCTCGAGCGATACCCCCCTTAGGGCCGGGACCTCGAGCTTCCCGATCGAGTACGACTTTGTCAGATTATCAGTTCGTAAGACAGCTTTCACTAATGGAACCTTGTGGCGGTGTTCTGATTGGTGCTGACCGGGCGAGAGGCCGTCGCTTCTTCGAGTTTCTTGTCGAGATCGATTTCTTCAAGCTCCCATGTGTTCTGGAGTACGAACGCAGTCGCCGGATACGTCTTTCCGATCGTCACGGCCTCGGGTGACTGGTAGGTCAGCTTCATGGAATATTTTTCCTGCGGACGTGTAACAACTATCTGCAGCGGGAGCCGCGTATATTCACTGGAACTCGTCAGGTTCCCCTCGGCTCCGTACACGATATCCGACTCGATCTCGCCACGAATATCGAATATTTGCTGACGAGCCAGGCGAATTCCACCGACCCGGTCGAACCAAAATCGGCGTGCGATGATCAGTTCGCCGTTCGTACCCTTAGTAAACTCATCGAGTAAATAATAGCCGCGTGTGACGCGCCGCAACGGAGATTTTTTTGGCAGCGTTTCATCTATTTCGATCTGAAAGATGGTGCTTTGCGTGTACAGGTGAGCATCGTCGGTCGGGCGAACGAGCATTGCATCGGTAAAATGCTGGGGCCTCAGGTTCGAAAACGCGCTCACATTCTTCCGGGCCGTCCCATCGCCGTTCAAATCGTCGAGCGTCTGATGAAGCTTCGAGTAATCAGCGTTGTTAGTCCCGCTCACGAATTTCTTGTACTTCCCACTTCCGCCGTCCTGTAAGATCGCGACACGAAATTTCTCACCGTCGGACGTCATCTGGGCGACGTCAGTCTTGATGACCGGGACCGAAACCTTTAGCAGGATATTCGCCGGACGCTGTACAACGACTTCGCCATCCGCCGCGCGATAGACTTCCTTACTTCCGAACTGAGCAAACGAATTGTCCTCGAACTTGAGATCCATTTTCGCACGCATCGAAGCAACTCGCGCAAAACGATTTACCTCAGCCATCAACTGGCCCTGAGCCGCGTCTTCGGTTTTCAAAAGCGTCGGCGTCGTGTCCGGGCGCTTTACGGAGATACACCCCGACAGAAAGACCGCCGAAACGAGGAATATAAAAATATGTAATTGTAAACTGCTGTTTCTAGCGAACATGTTCAGTTTTCGATGCGTTGCAAAATCTGTCTGTTGTCCCGGTATTACTCGCGAATTAATAGGGTGAAACGTATCAAGTCGAAAATAATAACACGCTGAAAGGGATAAACCTAACTGAACAAAAGACGCGATAACGAAAGGTTTTTGCCTCGTTACCGCGCCACCCAGGTTCGATATTTACTACGCTCCGAAGACTCCGGAATCGCGGGTCAGATAGTCCTGCATCGTGTATGCGAACATGATCGCAAGCCAAAAGAAGCTCGCGATGGCAGCGAGCCAGATCAACTTCGGGCTCCAGTAGACATGCATGAAAAACAGCATAACGCACGTCATTTTTGTGAATGCGATCAGCAAAGCGACGAGCGTATTGGCCCCCGGAAAAATAAAATCGAGATCAACTGTCGCCACGTAGTACGTGAGTATCGTGCCTACAACGAGCACGAGAAATACTCCGATATAACCCGGGATCCCGATGTGGCCTTCGCCTGATTCAATATGTTTATCTGACATCTATTTCTCCATGGTTTCGAATCCCGCCTTTACGCGGCCAGCCGCCTAAAGGCGGGACTCTACACCATACCTAATGCATAAAGTGTCGTCCGAGCAGATAGAGCAACGGAAACAAAAATATCCAAACAATATCCACAAAGTGCCAGTAGAGTCCTGACATCTCGACCGGTGCAAAATAATCGTGACTGAATGTTCTGACCCAGGCCTTCCACAAAAGCCATGTCATCAAGCCCAAACCGATGACCATGTGCAGAGCGTGAAGCCCGGTCATGACGAAATATATCCAGAAGAATATCTGGACTTTATCGCGAAACTTGTTGATGTCGATCAGATTGACATCGATCGTGCTCGCACCAATCTGGTTGCTCGAAAAGTATCCGACACGCTCCGCCTGCGTTAGATATGTACCATTCGGATCGAGGTTTTCCGCCTTTACGGCCTGTGCGACAAGCGAGCAATCCGTCCATTGAAAGTCACCCCGCGGGTTCGGATGGTCCACCACCGGAGCATCGTGATCGACGTCCCAACACGGCTTTGCGGATGCGTGACCAGCCGACGCGTCTTCTTTTATTTTCTTGTTCCACCCGGCAACAGGCACGAAGCCGTGATTGTATTTGTCCGTGTACTCGATCGCCTTAACCCCGAGAAATACCGCACCGAAAAACATCGTAAGCACGATCAGGATGACCTGCATGTTCCGGTTACCCTTTTGTGCATAGAAGACCGTGAGCGCCATCGTCAAGCTAGCTGACGATCAGCACGAGCGTGTTAAGACCGCCCCAAAACGCATCGAGGTGATTACTTCCGGCGGCAAACGCCATCGGGAATTTCGAACGAAAAACAAGGTAAACGGTAAACAGCCCGCCGAAGAACATGATCTCCTGCACGAGGAACATCCACATACCGATCGCAACAGACTCTTCCTGCTGCTTCATGTCTTCAAACTGATGCTGAAGACCCGGCGGATGATAATGAGGGTGTTCTAATGAATCTGCGTGTGTTGCCATTTTTCTATTTTCGATTTTCGAATTGCAATTTGCGATCTCGTGGTCTCTTCGAATCGTGGTCGAATCTGCGGCGATTATGTAACGCGATCGCAAATCGCAAATCGAAATTCGCAAATCTCAACTAACTATCGCCAAATCCCTCTTTCGAGCTTCGTCCAGATCGAGCCCGCTTTCTTCACCGAACTCATACGCTTCCCACGTAACGATCGGCGTCGTTTCAAAATTCTCGGTCGGCGGCGGCGAGCTTGTCCGCCATTCAAGTCCGGGAAGCATCCACGGGTTATCGCCTGCCGCACGTCCGTACAAAAGCGAATGTCCGAGATAGATAACCGGCATGATCAGTCCGACCCCGAGCACAGACGCACCTGCGGTCGAGAAAATATTCAGCACCTGAAATTCTTCCGGGTAAGACGCATAACGTCGCGGCATTCCCTGATAGCCAAGAATGAACTGCGGGAAAAACGTCAGGTTAAAGCCTATGAACACAAGCATTGCCGAGATCTTTCCCCAGAACTCGGAATACATCTTGCCCGTCATCTTCGGCCACCAATAGTGAATTCCACCGAGATACGCGATGACCTGTCCGCCGACCATCACGTAGTGAAAGTGAGCAACGACAAAATAAGTATCGGTCAGGTGGACGGTGAGTCCGATCGCGCCGAGAAATAGTCCGGTCAATCCGCCGATCAGGAACAGCCCCATAAAGCCGAGTGCGTACAAGCATCGGCGTGTCGAACGAGATCGATCCTTTATAAAGCGTCGCGGTCCAGTTGAACATCTTGATCGCCGACGGAACGGCGACGACCATTGTCAGGAACGAGAAGACGAGGCCGGCATAGATCGACTGGCCGCTGACGAACATATGATGTCCCCAGACGAGAAAGCCGAAGACCGCGATGGCGATACTCGAGAACGCGATGAACTCGTATCCGAAGATCTTCTTTCGCGAAAAGTTCGAGATCAATTCGCTGATCACGCCCATCCCGGGCAGGATCATGATGTAAACCGCCGGGTGCGAATAGAACCAGAATAGATGCTGGAAGAGGATCGGATCGCCGCCGATAGATGGATCGAAGATCCCGACCCCGACAAGCCGCTCAAGCGCGAGCAGCAGGATCGTGATCGCGATCACCGGTGTGCCGAGGATCATCACAAGGCTGACCGCATACATAGCCCATACGAACAGAGGCAGTCGGAACCATGTCATCCCCGGTGCACGCATCGTGTGAACCGTGACGATAAAGTTCAGTCCCGTCAGGATCGACGAAAATCCATTTATAAAGATCCCCAAACCGACGGCCATGACGTACGTATTCGAAAACGTCGTACTGTACGGCGTGTAAAACGTCCAACCAGTGTCGACGCCGCCCTGCAAGAGAGCGTAGACCGTGAGTGCTCCACCGACCCAATAAATATAGAGGCTCAGCAAATTGATCCGCGGCAGCGCAAGGTCCTTTGCTCCGATCATTATCGGGAGCAGGAAATTGCCGAGAACGGCGGGTATGGATGGAATGAGGAAAAAGAAGATCATCAGCACGCCGTGCTGGGTAAAGACCTTGTTGTACGTGCCGCTTTCCAGCAGATCGCTCGCCGGCGTCAGTAGCTCGAGCCGGATCGCAGACGCATACAGGCCGCCCGCGAAGAAGAAAAGCGAAACCGTGATCAGATACATGATCGCGATCCGTTTGTGATCTTTGGTCAGCAGCCACGATTTAAGCGTGAAGCCGTTCGTCAAGTAATTCAATTTTGGCGAGCCGGTTATCCCGGGATTTATCGCATCTTGCGTTTGCATAGTCTTACCACTCTATCTGTTACTGTTCGCCCGCGGGGCATTCGGATTACTTCCCTCCGGATTCGTGTTACCACGATCGGCCTTTGGCGGTCCGGCCGGTGCCGCACTGTTCGCTGCCGGTGCCGGCGCAGGTGTGCTCGTCGTTCCCGTAACACCGCTAAGCGATTTTATATAAGCCACAAGCGAAACCAGCTGCTCTTCTGTAACTTGTCCCTTAAATGTCGGCATGATCGGCTGAAAACCTTCGACCACCTGTCCGCTCGGGTTGAGGATCGAGTTACGAATATACTCTTCGTCCGCGATGACCGTCCCGCCGCCGACCAGCTTTACCTCGTGACCGAATATCCCTTCCAGCTTTGCACCGCGTTGCTGCGGACCGCCGGCGTGGCATGACGCACAGCCGAGCTTATTCTCAAAAAGATCGCGGCCCTGCTCGATAGGCGTCTGGCCCGAGACGTTTCCGCTGAGCCAGTTGTCGAAATCACGCTGCTCCATCACATAGACAAAGCCGCCCATGCCGGAGTGGTTCAAACCGCAGTACTCGGCACAGAACAGATGATATTTGCCCGGCTTGGTCGCTTCGAACCAGAGATATGTATAACGGCCCGGGACGACGTCGGTCTTTGTACGAAAGGCAGGGATCGAAAAATCGTGCAGCACGTCCTCGGTCGTCATCGTGAGCTTCACCTTTTTTCCGACCGGAATGTGCAGCTCGTTGATCTCTCGTTGGCCGGTGCTGTGCTGAAGCTTCCACATCCACTGCTTCCCGACGACATACACTTCCATCGCGGGATCGTCGGGGATCCTAAACTGGTTGTAATAGACGTAAGCTCCGCCAAGAAAGATCGTCATCGAGACCACGAAAGGGATGATCGACCATACGGTTTCCAACATGATCGAGCCGTGCATCTCGTCCGGAGTTGCATACTTTTCCTTCTCGCGATATTTGAGTCCGAAGTAAAAAATAGCGACGACGATCGGGATCGTAAACGCAATGCTCACGATGATCAGGTATGCATAGAGCAGATCAACCTGCCACGCGAACGTTGACGCCTGGTCTGGAAATAATGGAACCCACGAATTCGTTTGCATAATCTCTCGCAAGTTTCTAGTTTCTCGTTTCTAGTTTCTCGTCAGGCAGAAAACAAGAAACCAGGAACTAGGAACCAGAAACCCTCTTCCCCCTCCGCCAAAACACGAACCCTAACGCACCCATCCCGAGCAACGTCAGCACCGCTCCTAACCTGATGACGCTGAGGATCGCAAGCCCGTACTTACCAGTTGCCGGATCGTAGTGATAACAGTAGAGCAACAACTGATCGCCGGCGCTTCCGACTTTATTATCGGCCGATTCGATGAGGCCGAGTTTCAGATCTCGCGGTGAATAATCGATCCCGTAAAAATATCGCGACATCTTTCCCTGCGGTGTAACAACCATCACGCCGCCGGCATGGGCAAATTGATCACTCTTTTCGTCCCATCGATAATTGAAACCCGCCGCCTTGGTGACGGAATCAATCGCATGCTGTGTCGCGGTCAAAAAATGCCAGCCCTTTTCTGATCCCGCGCGGCCGTACCGCTCGAGATACGCCGCTTTCTTATTTTGAGCAAGGCCGGGTTTTTCATTCTCGCGAGCGTCGAAGCTCAGTGCGATCACGTCAAAATCTGTTCCGGCATCAAGCGAGATACCCTTTAGCGATCCGGTCAACCCATTGAGAACCTCGTTGCAAAGCATCGGGCATTCGTAATAGACGAGTGCAAGAACTACGGGTCGCCCGCTTTCAAACAGGCTGCCGAGCTTTACTGTCCGACCGTCTTCGGTAGTTACTTCAGTGTCGAGCGGCAGCTGTTCGCCGAGTTTCTGCTCGATACCGATCTCCTTTAATGCCTGGGGCAGGCCGGTTCCCGCGCTCTGCGACGGATCGTATTTTTTTGGCGAGTATAGCGGTGAATTGTAATGCTCGGTCTTCTGCGCCGAGACACAGATCCCCGTTGCGACAATCACTATCGCGATGGCGATCAAAAATCTGAAATCTCTAATACTCATACTGCTCACTGCTCACTGCTCACCGCTTACTGCTCACTGCCAACTGCCAACTGCCAACTGCCAACTGCCAACCACCGCTCACCGTCTCTTCTCCGTCGCTCGTCGGCCCGAGCTCGAATCCGTGAAGTAGAACTTCGATCTCATCGCGGCTTGTTCAGCTTCGGTGCCTGCTCGGGCTTTCACACCCTGCTCCAGAAAACGTTCCTTCGCCATATCGATCGGGAGAGAAGATACAGCACCGGTCGCGGCATCTTTATGGCCATGCTCCCAGATCTCGTCCCACTGCCGTTTCAATTCGCGATATTCCGATTGAGGCTCTCGCAGCTCAAAATTTACACGCCCTTGCTCCGACTCCACACCGAATCCGGGTGCGGCTTGTAGACGCGGCTCAGGCGGAAGCCGTTCTCTCTCCGACATCGCCATCGGGCCCGATTGCCCTTTTTCGGTGATTGCATCGTCCTCGAAAACCTCCAGCAGCGCCCACATCAATGCGAAAGTTATTACGATCAAAAGGCCCAAGCCGATGCCGAAGTAAAAGACTCCCTTTAGCCCGATGAGATTCTGCTCGTAAGGCTTTTCGAAATCGACAAATGATTTTTCGTGTTTCGTGGATCCCATATTTCAATTTGGGATTTGGGATTTGGGAATTCGGATTTTAGGAACTCAAATCCCAAATCCGAAATCCGACATCCCAAATCGATCAATGTCCGTGTCCGTGCTCGATCGCGTTATCGAGGAACGGATCCATGACCGGCACCAGCGGTCGCTTCATAAGCTGTCCGAGAAAATACCAGACCCAGATACCGCCAACAGCGAGCGGAGCAACGATATCCATCCAGCTGATCGCGAAGGGTACGTTGAGTACCGCGTGCTCGCCGCTCCTCGGACTCGGGCCGATGTAATAGTACATATCGACAAAACGCATGAGCAATATGAACCCGGCAACAGCCGCGAGGCGTTTTGGTTTTCGTTTCAGATCCTGCTGAAGGAGGACAAGGAACGGGGCGGCGAAATGAAAAAGTATCAATCCCCACGCCATCCATCCCCACCCGCCTGTCGAGCGTTTGATGAACCACACCGTTTCTTCCGGTAAATTTCCGGAATAGATAATGAGGTACTGCGAAAAATTGAAATAAGCCCAGACCATTACAAGAGCAAGCATGAGCTTGCCGAGATCGTGAAAATGGCGCCGGCCGAGAACACGGTTCATCGGTACCTTGTCGGACAAATACGCGAGCAGGATCACGGAAAAGGTTAGGCAGCTTAACGCCCAACCGACGACGAAGAGCAATCCGAAGATCGTCGAGAACCAGTGTGGCTCGAGGCTCATTACCCAATCGACGACGGCAAACGTCACAATGAGGGCGTATACGACCATCGTCGGTCCCGAAAAAGCTGTTGCCCGCCCCAGCCATCCGGCCGCTTCCTCGTAGTCCTTTGACGCGTCCTGATTCGCCGACCATTTATTCAGCAGATAGACCATCACGCCAAAAACGATGAAATAGATCGCCGAGCGGATCAGCCACGACATCGGCGTCTGAAACCAGCCGCGTTGCTGCATCGTCGGATCATCCGCCGTAAAGTGTGTCCACTCGTAGATCTGTGTGAGACCGATCGCGATCGGCAAAAACAGGAGGAAAATTACAGGCAGCGTACGCGTCGCGGCCTCAAGCGTCCGGCGGATGACGACACCCCACGCACCGCCCGTCAGGTACTGGAGCATAAGAAGGCCGATCGCTCCCAGTCCGATACCACCCCATACGATAAATCCGAGCAGCCACGAACGCAGTGCCTGCTCAGGGCTGAGATAAAGCCCGACCGCCCACACAAGCGTTCCAATTCCACCGACCCCAAGAGCAAGACTGCGTAATCCGTTCAACTCACCGGGTGTTCGATAGCTATCGCGTTCCGCCATTAACGTTCACCTCCGTGCGAGTTCGCGTTCGGAGAATTGTGCGCCGCGGGCGCCGCAGCGTTCGTATTTGCACTCGAATTCATCTTTAAAGTTTCTTCCGGATTCTGACTAACTTGCAGTGCGCGGATGTATGCAACGACGGCCCATCTGTCGGCAGCGGTAAGTTTATCTGCGTAACTGTTCATCTTCCCCCAACCGTTGGTAATGACATCGAAGAAATGTCCAACCGGAGCATTTCTCAAACGGTCGTCGTGATAGGTCGGTGGCTGCGAGAATCCGCGACGGACGATCATCCCATCGCCGCTGCCGACCGGCCCGTGACAGACGATACAGTAAATGTTGAACCTGTCCTGCCCGCGATCAATAAGCTCTTTCGTGACCGGCATCGGAAATTCGTCGATGGCGTTCGGGAAGGTCGAGACAAGAGTATTTCCCGATGCATCGATCGTCGTTTCGACCGGTGCACTCAGGTTTGGGTTGTCGATCTTACCGGTGTGCAGGGCCTTGTCGGCTTTCAAAAATCCGCGAGCGACAGTTCCTTCAGGAAGATTGCGCGATCCGCGCTTGTCGCTAAAGAACTCGCTCTTCTTATACGCCTTGTACCGCGGCTGATCCTGCATGTCGAAACGTACACCGCAGCCCGCTGCCAGAAGGCAGAAGGCAGTAAGCAGAAGGCACGTTATGCGACGCGGAGACACGGGGACACGGGGACGCGGTGATAAGAAGATCCTTCGTGTGTTTATAAACGAGTTTATGCTTAGCAAACTATCTCCGCGTCCCCGCGTCTCTCCCGCACCGCGTCGCAACTTATTCGTCGACATCGAAAACCTCCTGGGCACCGAGGCCTTCCATAAAGCCGCGCGTATCCTCATTGAATTTCGGATCGGCAGCCTCGATCAATAAAAAGAATTTTTCACGCGTCGCCAAAGCGAATCGCGGAACGTTGAAAACCGGATGATAGGGCCGCGGCAAGCCGTTTAGGAAAAGCATTCCGAATACGGCGGTGAAACCCGCAAGCAGGATCGTCAGCTCGTACGCCGGCGGAATAAACGATGGCCAGCTGAGGTACGGTCGGCCACCGACGTTCAGAGGATAATCGATGTAATGGACAAAGACCTGTAAGCCCAGGCCGAGGCACAATCCGGTTATCCCGCCGAAGAACACGAGCACGGGCAAGATGCTCCGCTTTATCCCGAGAGCCTCATCGATCTCGTGAAGCGGAAAGGGCGAGAAGGCGTCCGTCTTCGTAAAACCCGCCTCACGGACAGAGTTAGCCGCATCGACCAACTCGGTCGGCGTATCGAACTCAGCCAGCAATCCGTATAAATTCTTTTCCATAACCCAAATCTCGCACCGACACTAACAATCTAATGCGAACCCTCTAAAAACCGATTCACGTTATCAAGTCTCTCCTTCCCGAATCTCGACAAGATGGCGACGATCGCGATCGCCGCAAATATCGTCAGGAACGGATCGACGTTAGGCAGCCTGAGCCGTATCGTGCTCACGAGAAGCGTGTGAACCGCCGTGACAAATAACATCAGGATCGTGAATAAGATCAACACGATTCTCATTCGTTGATCGTTGTGAGATATCCACATCCCCGCAAAACCTAAGATCAAGAGCGGGACCAGAAAAGCCGCAGAGAACAACATTCCCTTTGTCGAGTAAATGTCCGCACTCAACCACGGGCGCCAAAACGCGATCAATTTCCACCCGATAAGCCGTGCCGTAATGCCCGGCTCAGCTTTTGCATTTTCAATAGCCTGTTGCCGCCACAGGCTTTCACGCTCTTTAAAGGAAAGGCCGCTGTAGCCTTTCGTCCGTTCCCATTCCGCAACCTGCTCAGCCGCAAGCGTCTTCCCCATGTAATCCTGATACCGCTGAGTTTCTTCGCGACTCGCGAATTCCCCTTCGTAGATCCGGATGTTAGCCGGATGGTTTCCGATCCATGCGACGAAACCACTCGAATCATTTATCAAGATAAACTCACCGCGCGTCTGCCAGTTATAAAAGCTCCACGGCAAGATCGTTATAAACATCGCGATGACCATCAACGCCGGAGCCGCAAAACTGTTTTTCCGCCGATAGCAGAGCACGACGATCGCGACCGCAAACACGATGCAGATGCCGAGCGGAGAATTCTTGCAAAGAGCTCCGAGCCCAAACGCGATGCCGGCGGCCGCCGCCGTTCTCAGATCAAATCGTTCGCCGGATACGGTCATCTTGACGAACAGCATCAGAGCCAGGGTCACGAGAAACGTCTGCAGAGCCTCAGTTTGAATCGCCGCCGCCTGATATACAAAGAACGGATTTATCGCAAACAGCAAACCCGCGATAAGAGCAACAAGCGATCTACCGGTCAGGAACTCGGCGGTCCTGAAGATCATCAGCGTGGTCACCGCATGAAGAAGTGCCTGAACGATCTTCACCGCAAAAACGCTTTCACCGGTAACGCTCCAGACGCCTGCCATGAACAACGGATACAGCGGAGCACGAAAAAAGTGCAATCCCCCAACATCCGGATAGCTCCCGCTTTCGACGAGCATTCGGGCAGCGGTCACATAATCTATACTGTCCGCAAAATCCGCGTTATCACGACCGGTAACGTAGATCATGACGACGCACAGAACAAACGCCAGTGCGGCCAACCCGATTTGAATGATCCTACTCTTCGAAATCATTTCGCAGTTTCGGTCTTTCAATAATCAATACATTTCAAATATCAATTCGGAACTCTCACTTATTCGGCGGATCGGTCCGCTCATATGTATATTCGACTTCCAAAACGCTCTCGTCGAAATCCTGCTGACGCCCATGCACGTTCGCCGCCGGCAAAAGGGTTCGCACCTCGAAGATCGATATGATCGGCAGGAACCGCACGAACAGATAGATCAGCGAGAAGAAAAAGCCCAGCGTTCCAACGAACATCGTGATGTCAAAGATCGTCGGGGAATACATCGCCCAGGACGACGGCAGGAAGTCGCGATTCAAGCTCGTGATAATGATCACGAAGCGTTCGAGCCACATTCCGATACTGACGATGACCGAGATCACAAACAGCCAGAACGGGCTCTCGCGAAACCGTTTGAACCACAGGAACTGGATCGATACACCATTACAAAGGATCAGCATCCAGTAGAACATCCAATACGGACCGGTCCAGATGCGATTCTTGACCATGAACACTTCGTACAGAGACGCACTGTACCAGCCGAAAGAACGCCTCCATCGCATAACCATAAACGACGATCAAACCCGTCGCGAGCATCACCTTGCCCATGTAGATTGAGGTGGGTATCGGTGATGAAATCCTTCATGTTGTACCAGACGGCGAAGCGGTATACATAGGATCAGGACCATCGCGAATCCGGCGAAGATCGCACCGGCGACGAAGTACGGCGGAAAGATGGTCGCGTGCCAGCCCGGAACCTGCGACACCGAGAAGTCGAACGAGACGATCGAGTGGACCGAAAGAACGAGCGGCGTCGAGATGCCGGCTAGTAAAAGATAGGCGATCTCATATCGATGCCAGTGCCGGGCACTGCCACGCCATCCCCACGACAGGATCGCGTATACGAATTTGAAATACTTGTTCTTAGCACGGTCGCGGAGGGTCGCCAGATCCGGGATCAGTCCGACATACCAGAACAGCAAAGAGATGGTCGCATAAGTCGATACCGCGAAGACGTCCCACACAAGCGGGCTGCGAAACTGCGGCCAGATCCCCATCGTGTTCGGATACGGAAACAGCCAGTACGCGGCGAGCCAGGGTCGACCGGTGTGAAGAAGCGGGAAGACCGCAGCGTTGGCCACCGCGAACAACGTCATCGCTTCGGCGAAGCGGTTGATCGACGTTCGCCATTTTTGATTCAGAAGTAAAAGGATCGCGGAGATCAGGGTACCGGCGTGGCCGATGCCGATCCACCAAACAAAGTTAATGATCGGAAATGCCCAGCCGACCGGCTGGTTGTTTCCGAAGATACCCATTCCCTTGGCGAGCAGATAGCCGACGGTGATCAACAAAAACTGCGCGACCATGAAGGCGATCCCGAAACCGATAAACCAATGGAACGGCGTCTTCTTTTTCAGCGTCACGTCGCCGATCTTGTCCGACACCGAGGCGAAAGTGTGGTCGCCCTCGACCATCGGCGGGTGAATTCTTCTCTGGATCTCTTTCAAATCCTGCATGATTTTCGCAATTTGCTCGAGGGCCTTAGCCCGACCGACACACTAAATTCAAAATGATCAATGACCGTCGCCCGCAGGCTCTTTTTCACTATGCGACTCGGCGCGTTTGGCTCTCGGTTTCGGTGCCTTGTAGTCCGGCATCTCCGGATTCTGGTTCTTCAACTCAGCCAGATAGGTCGTCCGAGGCTGGGTGTTCAGTTCATTGAGCAGGTTATAATCCCGCGGATCCTGCTTGAGCTGTGCAACCTCACTCTGCTTGTCGTTGATGTCGCCGAACACGATCGCGTCGGTCGGGCAGACCGCCTGGCACGCGGTGATCACTTCTCCGTCGGCGATCGCACGTCCGTCCTTCTCAGCTTCGATTCGCGCCGCCGAAATGCGCTGCGTGCAGTATGTGCACTTTTCCATGACGCCGCGGCTGCGGATCGTCACTTCCGGATTACGCATCAGTTTGTACTGCGGCGTGTCCCAATCCTGATACAGCATGAAGTTGAACCGGCGGACTTTATACGGACAGTTGTTCGAACAATACCGCGTCCCGACACAGCGGTTGTAAACCATGTCATTAAGGCCCTCGGCACTGTGGACGGTAGCCGTCACCGGACAGACAACTTCGCACGGAGCCTGTTCGCACTGCTGACAAAGAAGCGGCTGGAAGTGCGGGCCCTCGGGATTGTTCAGATCGTCGCCCGCAAAATATGTGTCGATCCGCATCCAGTGCATTTCGCGGCTTCGCTCGACCTGCTCACGCCCGACGACCGGAATATTGTTTTCCGACTGGCAGGCGAGCACGCACGCATTGCAGCCGACACACGAGTTGAGATCGATCGACATGCCCCAGCGGTTATGCTTTTCGTATCCCTTTTCGTATTCAGCCGCCGCCGTGGCGTACATCGACTTCGGATACATGTTCTCGTTCTTCGGCGTCGCAAGTTCGATCTCGTTCTCAAGATCGTTGAAGTCCCATACCCGAAGAAGGTCGCGGCCCTCCATATTGAAATGGATCTGGGTCGAAGCGATCGTCCCCTGGTCACCGTTTTTCGTGATACTTCCGATGCCAAAATTCATTGCGTCGGAACGCATCACGTCGTAAGCGTTATAGCCGATACTGTTTCCGACCTTTCCGGCCCGGGATCTCCCGTATCCGAGAAAGATGGTCACGACATCATCCGGCTGGCCCGGTGCGATCCAGACTGGAACCGGTTTCGAGATCGTTCCGCCCTGATAGTTGAGCGTCACGAGATCCGAATACATGTTCGAGCCCTTCGAGTTGATAAAGGCGGCGGGGCGTTCGCCGCCCGCACCTGACAGTTGATCGCTGTCACCGGCCTGGTTGAGATTCAGTTTTCTCGCCGTATTCGGGCTGACGAGCGCGACATTGTCCCAGGTGATCTTCGTAAGCGGATTCGGCAGCTCCTGAAGCCATCCATTATTCGCAAAACGTCCGTCGTAAACCGATGGGTCGGGGAGGATCGATATCTCGAGCTGGTCGGCGTTCGCTATAGGAGCGCTCGGCTGACTCAGGAACGATGTATTGACGGATACCGATTTTGGTGTCGCCGCAGTGTTGGGAACGACTCCGTCGTGAACGATTCGGCGCCAGTTGTCTTCGAACGAACGCGGGCCGGCGGCGACCGCCGCTCTCTGCGGTGTCGACGCAGCGGTCTGCGATCCATTTTGGCTCGTCGGTGTACTTGCCGCTACGGGTGCGGAATGTGTCTGACCACCCGAACTCGCATTCGCGTTCGCCGGCTCGGCTGATGCAGAAGAGTTGGTCGTCGCGGCAGCGGCTGCCACAGCGGCGGGTGCTGAACCTGCAGCGATATTCTGCGTCTGCCAATAGCCGCGGACGATGTCGTAATCTTTCTGCTCGAAATTTTCGCGGAAGAAAAGCTGGACGACCTCGTGAATGCTGTGACTGTCGTAGAGCGGTTGGATCAGCGGCTGGACTATCGAAACCGTCCCGTCGTATGCCCGTGCGTCGCTCCAGCCTTCGAGGTAATGTTTTTCCGAAACGTGCCAATGGCAAAGTTCAGCGGTCTCGTCGAAGTAAGCACCGAGATGCACGCGAAGCGGCACTTTGTTCATCCGATCGGCGTTCAGCCTGAGATCCGCCGGAGTGTTATAAACCGGATTGCCGCCGAGGATCACAAGCACCTTGACACGGCCGGCATCGATATCGCCGATCAATTCGCGAAGCTGTTCGATCTGTGTTTTCTCGGACGGCGTGAACGGATCGACATATACGACCGTCTGTCCGACATTCCCGAGTGCGGCGTTCATTGCGTGCGCCAGAGCGTGCACCGCGGGCGACTGACTCTCTCCCGGAACAACGAGCGAACGCCCGCGGAAGGCGAGCAGGTCCTTGGCCATTGCGGCGATCCACTGCGCATTCTCGGTGTATGTCGAGCTCGACCCGGCGACACCGAGAGCAGCGGCGACCGCTTTTGCGACTTCAGACATCTGGCTCGGTTTGACGGCGATCCGATGATCGGCTTTCGCACCCGTCAGCGTCATCGTCGTCTCGATCGAATAGAGGCGATTGATCTCTTTGTTCCCGCCGCGAAGATTTTTCTTCTTCGCGTAATCCTTCATGTAGCGAACGTTGAAATCGGAAAAGATGTCCTTATCGAGCGTCAGGATCCGGTCGGCGAGATCGTATTTGTAGATCGTCTGGACCGGCGAGCCGAAGGCCATCCGCGCACCAGCGATAGCATTGTCGTTATTTACCGGCTCGTAACTTACCCATTTAGCATTCGGCATTTCCGCCGCCAACTGCCGGAATTGAGCAAGCAGGGTCGGCGAAGTAACCGTCTGCGTCAGGAACCGGACGCCGGCTCCGCCATCGGCGCGATTTTCTTCGATCGTCGAACGCAGAGTCGTCATGAAGTTCTGCCACGTCGTCGGTGAACCGCGAAATGAAACTTCCTGCGAGCGGTCCGGATCGTACATGTCCATCAGCGACGCCTGAGCGAGTATGTCGGTCGCCCCTAAGCTGCCCGGATGGTCCGGATTGCCCTCGACCTTGATCGGACGTCCATCGAACGATTTCGCGAGAAGCCCGGTCGCGACGCCACCGAGCGACACCGCGGTCGCGAAGAACATCGGCCTTCCCGGAAGGAGGTCCTCCTCGGGGCGGACGTACGGCACGATCTGCTCGGCGGGTTGGATCACGCAGCCCGACAGCCCCGCGAGAGCCAGCGTTCCGCCCATCAGCTTTACGAACGTTCGGCGGCTGACGGCGTTGTCCCAGTCTTCGGAGTGCACCGGATACTCGCGTTTGACGAACTCCTCGAATTCGGGTGCGTCGACAAACTCGTCGACGCTGCGCCAATAGTCTTTCCCGCTCTGAGACAATATCTTGTCCCGCATCAATGCAAAGTTATTTTTGCTGTCCTGGCTGGGCATTCTTCTTCCTTTAAGTTATTCGCCACCAAAGTATTTGCCACAGAGAACACCGAGGTTCGGTTATCAGGGGTTCCAAACAACCAACGATCGAATAACTCTCTCTGTGGGCTCTGTGGCTAAGCTGCATCCTCATCTGTGGCTGACTTTCTTAGTACTTACCTGTGACAAGTCGAACAGCTCGTCATCATTTCCTTACCGCGTATCCTGTATTTTTCTTTGAGGTCGATCCGTTCTTCGGCCGTTAGATCGCCATCCTTCCACTGCATATTAAAGACCTCGGATTTTGGCCGGATAAACTTCTCGGGCTCGCGATGGCACGCCAGACACCACTCCATCTGCAGAGTGTTTTCCTGATATACCGCAGGCATATTGTCGATCTGCCCGTGACAGGTCGAGCAGCCGACGCCTTTTGCAACGTGAATACTGTGATTGAAATAGGCGAATTCCGGAAGGTCGTGGACGCGCTCCCATTCGATCGGTTTATTTTCGCGGAAGCTGGCACGGACGGGTTCGAGATACGGGCTGTCGGCCCAGATCTGGCTGTGACAGTTCATACACGTCTGGGTCGAGGGCATTCCCGCGGATGCCGTCGTCTCGACCGTCGAGTGGCAATACCGGCAATCGATACCGTCGTCGCCGACGTGATGCTTGTGGCTGAACTGAACAGGCTGCTGCTTCTCCAGATATCGCCCTGTTAGGTACGATGATCGGGCGACCTGCGTGTAAACATAAAACGCCGTCCCCGCAAGGACGACGCCGAGGATCATGCTGATCCGAGCGATGTTGTTTGCACTCTTGTGAAAAAATTGCGCCATTTATCAAGTCTCCCGCTCGGGTCCGAACGATTAAACCTCGACGGTTACCTGGCTGGTAAGGGGTGCCAGGCCGGTATTCGCAACTAGCTGAATTGAATTGAGAAAGCTTCCTTAAAACTTTTTACAATTCTACTAAATCTCGTAAATTCCGCAAATACCACCGTCTAGAAAATAATTCCTGATGTAGTGATTAGCAACGGTTCACGAAATTAGCGTTTCTCATCAGTAAGATTATGAATTCTTGCCGGTTTGAGGAGCCGGCTAATTTTCGTTCGCGATGAGAGCGGCGCCGATGGCGGCTGCGTTTTCGCCGAGTTCGCCTGCGGCGATGTCCGCGTTCTCGAACGACGGACCGAATGACAGTTCGCGTGCACGGCGGACAACGGCGTCGAGAACAAGATGACCGGCGTGCATGATCTCACCGCCGATGACGATCTTTTCAATATTAAGTAGGTTGATCACGGTCGCGATCGCCGTTCCGACATAATTCCCTGTCCGCTCCAGCATAAGGCTTGCGAAATCGTCACCGTTTTCCGCCGCCTCGACGATCTTGTAGATCGAGATCTGCTCTTCGTCGAGTTTGTTCAGCGAGGATGTGCTGTCGCGGTTGAAACGTGTGCGGGTCCGGCGGACGATGTTCGCGGCAGATGCGACATCCTCGAGCCGCATGCCATCCGAGTTGATCGCGACATTGCCAAATTCGCCTGCAAAACCCGACACACCGCGCCAGATCTCATTGTTCAGGATCAACGCACCGCCAACGCCCTCACCCAGAGTCGCGTAAAAGAGGTTTGCGCTCCCGCGTCCGGCTGCCGCGTTTCAGTTCGCCATACGCGGCGGCGTTCGCATCGTTCTCGACAACGGCTTTCACGCCGGTCGCTTTTTCGATCTCAGCCGCGAGATCTATTTCGGAATGTTCGGGGATTTGTGCAGAATACGCGACACGGCCCGATTCGCGCCAGACGAGGCCAGGCACGGCGATCCCAATCCGTTCGAACGCACCAAACTCCTTCTTTAATGTGGAAATGAATTCGCTGACCTGTTTAGGCGTACCGCTCGCAGCGTCGATCGCGGCGGTCTTAGCGTCGAAGCTGTCGCTTCCCTTAAGCCTCACACCCGTCATCGACGACACCGACACCTCGATCCCGACAAGATTATCCGCTTCGCTCATATAGCCCGATGAAAACTAGAGCGATTTTAGACAGAGTATATGGAAAGGTCAATCAGTTGAGGTTGGATGGTCAATCCCGGAACATGTCGCCCCAAGGCACTGGATTTCTCCGAACGCGACGCCGGTGCTCCGGAAGTCTCCGTCGCCGAACTATTGTTCTCCGCGTTGTACGTTCCTGTCACCGGCGTCGCGGGTCGTGTTGCCCGCGTCATCGAACGAGTAGCCCTGACCCGATGCGAGACGATTGTCCGACGCATTGATCGCGGGATTCAGTTTCTTTCTCAGATCCGCACACAGTTCCGTGTTCGAGTTGCAGAGCTTGTCGAACCCTTCGAAAGTGGTGTTCGCTTCGTCGAAGTTGCGGTTGCCGTAGCGGTCAAAGAGAAACGTCTGCTTCCACGACTGAGTCTGCGAACCACCATGGGGCGTGATCATCTCGGTCGCGTCCTTTAATCGATTGAGTTGATCGTATGAGTAGTTCTGCACTGCCGTGAATCCGGTGTTCGTCCCGACAGTCGGAACCGTGATCGTCTGACTCAGCACGTTTCCGTTGTTGGCGGTCGTGCCGAACGAGTAATCGAGATCGAGAAGATTCGTCGCCCCGGGCGTCACCCCAGCTGCGATTTTAGTCGGCTGTAGACATATTATTCGGCAGTCTGTGTAAAATGAACCAAGGCTAAATCATCTCCAATAGTAAATGTGAGGCACCAGGTTTTACTGAGTCCCTCAACTTCTGTGGGTTTTTCAGACTCAACCAACATTAGTAATTCATTCTTAAACTTTCGCCTTCTTTTCCCAAAGAAGGCATAAAATCTTTTTCTTCGGCCCACACTTTTGCAGCGTCGTGAAAGGTAGTAGCACGCACCTGAAAAAGATAGGTTCCTCCTCTATAATCTAGAAAAAAAGTGTATAGTGACATCTCTTCTTGTCTTCTCAATTTCTCTTCCCCTTAATACTATGAGGTTCGGATTTCTTCATAGCGTCCTTTGCTTTCTTGATAGCTTTCCTGACCGTGTCGATTTGTTTTTTTATTTCCGGTGTTTTGTTTGGCGTAGACTTCAATTTATCTAGCACACCAGATAATGTTTTTACAACTTCCTCGGCAGCCGCAACTTTATCAGGGTTCGACTTTTGCTCATCCTTCGTACTCATGAAAAGAGTACTCGAGATTGGTATTTGGAGGATTTCGTGAGTATAGGCCAGATATCCCGCATAGGCGAGAAATCCAACCGCTATCACGTCCGCAATAAAAGGTTCTGGACCGTCTAATTGAGAAACAACCGCCGCCGTTCCCAACATCGCCACTCCATTCGAACCTTTATTCGGATCCCCAAATACCCAACCAGAAGGATTATCTTTAGTTGGGCCCTCAGGGTTAAGAATAACCTGGTTTCCGGTGACAGAATCAAAGGTCAAGTCTTTTACCGGAGTCCAAATTGGGTTTCCGTTTTCATCCTTTTGTTGTGATTCGGATTCCCACTCGTCATCGGTCAGCCATTTCGTGTCACCCGCTCCATTTCTAACCCAAATCATTCCTGATGGATCAGTAAACTGAAACGGATTATTCATTACATAGCTATAACGATTCCAGCTTTGGGGAATTTCTAGGGCTGCGCTCGCATACAAGGGGTCAACTGACGTAAAGCGTCCGAGAGATGAAGCGTAATACCTCGCTTCAGCGAAATCTAAATCTGATTCAATGTCTCCTTCGTAACCAGTGAACTGCTTTCGAACCGTGTCATCGGCATAGCCGAGGCCTGCGGTTCGTTGCGGGGTCGCGATCTCTTCACCAAACGGATGATAGTCATGCCGTGCCGTTACTGCGCCGTTCGCATCGGTGTTGATCCGGGGCGAGCCGAGGTGATCGTTGGTGAGATATGCGACCTTGGCGTCGTTGGTCGAGGCGACGATGGTCGAGTATTCGGCGATCAATTTTCCGGCAGCGTCGTAGACAAAGATCGTTACTTCGCCGGTCGAGGGGACGTACTTCTTCACGCGACGACCGTCTCCGTCATAAAAATACTCACCTATCGTGCCGGTCACGGTGTCGGTTCCCGGACTCAGCGACTCGACCTTCACCTGTTTATTTTCGGCGTCATACGTGAACTTCCGGTCACCGGCGTCGCGGATCGTGTTGCCCGCGTTGTCGAACGAGTAGCCCTGACCCGTTGAGATGCGATTGTCCGACGCGTTGATCGCGGGATTCAGTTTCTTTCTCAGATCCGCACAGAGTTCCGTGTTCGAGTTGCAGAGCTTGTCGAACCCTTCGAAGGTCGTGTTCGCTTCGTCGAAGTTGCGGTTGCCGTAGCGGTCGAATGTGAACGTCTGCTTCCACGACTGAGTCTGCGAACCACCATGCGGCGTGATCATCTCGGTCGCGTCCTTTAATCGATTGAGTTGATCGTATGAGTAGTTCCGCACTGCCGTGAATCCGGTGTTCGTCCCAACGGTTGCAGCCGACGCAGATGCGTCTTGAAGTAACACCCGGAGCGACGAATCTTCTCGATCTCGTTTACTCGTACGGCACGACCGCCAACAATGGAAACCTGCTGAATCAGACGATCACGGTTTCGACTCTTTACAACTCTTCCGCTCGGATAAGTCTGCTCGATCAACGCTCCGGCGAGATTGTATGTGTAGCCGGTCGTATAACCGCCGCTCTCGCCGCCATCGGTTGTCTGCTTATGCCCCGTCACGCGTCCTAAGATGTCGAACGACGTGTATTCCGTTGTTGAAACACTGCTAGTGATGGGTGAGTTTGTGGAACTATCAACTACTGCTTTTAGCCAACCAGCTTGGCACAATAGGTTTTTTCAACTGTCCACTTTGGAATACGGTATCAAATCGACCATCGTTGTTCGTATCTAAATAAGTCAATTCTACAATGGCATTGGTGGGGACGATATTGAATTTCACCGTATGTTCAAATACGATCTCTTTAGTTTGATAACTAGTAATTGACAAAACCTTGTACTCGTACTTTGTTCCTCCACCGAGAAGCTTTTGAAAGATTCCATTATCGTCATCAGTACAACGATCAGGTTCACGAATAATTAAGAAAAGCTCTTCGTTAGCCATTTGTTGTGATAAGGGTGTCAATTCCTTTTTCGTTCGCGCATTTCCCAAGCATGGAATTCTAAACCCGTCCTCCGAAATCATTTTGTCCACACCTTCCAATTGTTTTTCGTCTGCCGTCATTCGGTTATCTCCCTGGCTGTTACTCTGCGACAACGCATCCGTATTACTAAAAGGTCCCGCACACGACAAGAACAAGCAAAGAATTGACGATAGCAAGATAAGTAGACGAGCTCTGAACATTCTAAGCCGTGAACTGTTTTTCCGAATATCATTAAGTAACATAAACTGAAAAGTCGGTCTTTCCATCACCGTCGTAATCGCCTTCGACAGGATCGTCACCGTTTGCTCCCCAGTTCTGCGTTACTTGCTGTGATCCCTGTCCGCCCAATACCCACCAGTCGCCCGAACTCGGACGCCACACCGCGAGATCGGCGGGCGGTACGGCATTCGCATTTGCATCTTCGACAGCGAGAAGCCGCGAGCCTGCGTAGACGTATTCTTTTGAAAGCTGCGGAGTCGGATTCGGAAGCGGTGCGGCGAATGGATTCCAACTGCTCGCAGCATTCTTTGGAAGGGTCTTACCAAACCATCCGGTCTTCTTTCCAGTGAAAGAATCCGTCGCCGGAAACCATCCGTTCTTTGCGAAGACGCCGATCGTTATCAGCAAGACGAAAACAAGCGCACCTATATACACTAAGAGCCTTTGGCGCCTCTCAGCGGTGCGGAATACGGACGGAAACATGTGGTTGCTCCTAAATGTTTGTGTTCGGGGAAAATTGGCAGCCTCTACACGTTGCGAGGACTTGTGCCCACAGCCTGCCGATAGTCGGAATGTCGCGAATACTATCACGGAACGAACGGCCGCGTAAATAGTTTTTTCAATTCCCGTGCCGCTCCATCGTTTGAACCACGATTTCCAAACTGTTTGACTCGCGGCAAGCCGAAAGTTACTCTTTTGGGAGCCCGGCATATCTCTATCCCCGTCGATCTCTATGGATCATCTTTCCCAAATCATCGAGCAATACGGTATCTACGCGGTGTTTGCGTTGTGCACCGTAGAGGGCGACATCACGCTTTTGATATCGGGCACGATGGCTCACGGCGGCTTTTTCGGCCAGTACAGCTTTTTGAAAGTGATCTTGTTCGGAACGCTCGGCGGCATGGTCGGGGACAGCATCGCGTATGGTGTCGGCCGCGTCTTTCACGAAAAGGCGAAGGACTACCGTTTTTACCAGATGGCCCAGCCTCGCATCGAAAAGCTCATCGAAAAGTTTGGCGGATTCGCGATCGTCATATCCAAATACATATACGGGATTCGCGCCGCGATGTGCGTCTTCTACGGTATCGGAAAGATGCCGTTCCTGCGGTTCCTCGCGCTCGACGCGATCAGCTGCTTTATATGGGTTACGCTTTTGGCAGGTGCCGGATACTTTTTCAGCGGTGCGATCACATCGATGATCGGCGACTTTCAACAGATCGGCGTCGCCCTCTTCTTTATAGTCCTGACCGCGATCATCATCTTCTACGTGATCGAGCGGTTTTGGTTATCCGAAAAGGTCGAAGAGGCGAATCCGGAAACGATCCACCGTCTCGAAGAGAAATTTCACGCGGTCGAGGAAGTCGCATCCGAGAAGCTTCATGATCTCGGCGAACGCCTGCATCTGACCCGGGAACCGAACAAGGAAGAGAAAGACAAGACTCCGAAAGCGGAAGCGGCGAAGAAGTGAGGTGGTGGTTGATGGTTGATGGTTGATGGTTGATGGTTGATGGTTGATCGTCGATGGTTGATCGTGGTTCGTCGTTCATTGATCGTTTTGCTACAATCTCGCCAGCGTTCATCTACTAACGACAAACAACGATCAACGATCAACGACCATCAACGATCAACGGTCAACGATCAACGATCAACGAACAATGATCATAGAATCTTCTGCTCCGACGCGGGTCGATCTCGCCGGGGGAACAATTGATATACCACCGCTATTCCTGTTTCACGAAGGCGCCTGCGACGGTGAATTTTGCGGTAAGCCTGCTCGCGAAATGCCGGATCGAAACGCGCGACGATAGGACGATCGTTCTCGAGTCTGTCGATCCGCGGCGTCAGGTTCGAGACATCTGTCTGATCGTATGCACGAGCTCAGAGACGAGCCGCGCCTCGAACTGCTGTCCAAGCTCGTCTACTTCTTCAAACCCGAAACCGGCTTTCACATGACGACCGAATCCGAGGCTCCGGCCGGGCGCCGGGCTCGCGGGTTCTTCGACCTTGAACATCGCGTGTATCGGTGCGCTGAATAAGCTTGTCGGCGACCGCTACGCGCCCGATCGTTTCATCCCGATCGCGGCGGCTGTCGAGTGTCAGGTCATACGGGTTCCGACCGGCTATCAGGATTACTACTCGGCTCAGTACGGCGGAGCGGCGTGCATACATTTCGGCCCTGCCGGGATGAATCGCGAGCCGCTTGCGATAGATGTCGAGACGCTCGAGCGCCGCGTCGCGGTCTGCTACACCGGCGAACCGCGCAATTCCGGGACGAACAATTGGGAGATCACCAAACGTCATATCGACGGCGATGCCGAGATGTTCGAGATCTTTGAAGGGATCCGCGACACGTCGATACTGATGCGCGAAGCTCTTTTGAAAAACGATTGGAATGCCGTCGGCGAGATCCTCCGCAATGCTCATCCGCAGCGGCAAAAGCTTTCGCCGCACATCACTACGCCGCAGATGGATATGCTGATCGACAAGGCAATGGCCAACGGTGCGATCGCTCCGAAAGTGTGTGGTGCCGGCGGCGGAGGATGTATGGCGTTCTTCTGCGAGGATGGCCGTCGCGCCGATGTCGAAAAAGCGCTCGCCGACGAATCCGGTGTAGAAGTATTGGATTGGAAACTCGCCCAAGACGGTCTTGTCACCAAGGTCGCATCAAGTTTCTAGTTTCAAGTTTCTTGTTTCTGGTTTCTAGTTTCTTGTTTCGCGTCGCCGCCACGAACCAGAAACAAGAAACCAGGAACTAGAAACTCCCTCGTTTCCTGTCACAAAAATCTCCGACGTGGTGTTTACACTCTAGAAAGCGAAGTAACAATCACTACATCTCGGAGGTTTCCTGTCATGAAAACGACATCGTTGATAATGCTTATGCTCAAGGCCGCGATCGCGACCGCTCTATTATTTCTAACCACCACAATTCTTTTCGGCCAGGAAAAGGCCGAACCTAACCCCGCTTACAAAGCCGGAAAGATGAAGAACAAGGAGTTCTGTGCGGGCGAGGACTGGACCGACCGGGGCAAGGTCTCGTTCAAGGAATTGCGCGAGATGACATTGCCGGCAACTGGCTCGCTCGCCGTCGACGGTGGGAAGAACGGCGGGATCAAGGTTAAGGGCTCAGATCGTTCCGACATTCTTGTCCGCTCCTGTGTCCACGCATGGGATACCAGTGAAGAGGCGGCACGAGCCGTCGCCAACGGAATCAGGATCTCAACAAGTGGAGTCCTGAAAGCGGAAGCCGATACAAACGAACACTGGGGAGTTTCTTTTGAAGTTCTCGTCCCGCGATCGATCGATCTCGATCTCAAGGCGCACAACGGCGGTATCGGCATCAGCTCGGTCGAAGGACGTATCGTATTTGAAACAACGAACGGCGGTGTTCACCTGATGGATACGGCCGGCGACGTTCGCGGCCGAACCACGAACGGCGGAGTCCACGTCGTACTTGCCGGCAACAGTTGGAAAGGCAGCGGACTCGACATCAATACGACAAACGGCGGTGTGCATCTTTCGATGCCCGCGACGTACGCGGCGAATATCGAAACCGGAACAACGAACGGCGGATTTCGCAGCGACATCCCTGCCCTGAATGTCACGCAGGAAGATGTCAAAGGCCCCTCTGGCCGACACCGCGCGACGCGGCTCAACACCGTCATGAATGGCGGCGGTGCACCGATCCGTGTCATCACGACAAACGGCGGCGTCAAGATAAGTTCGGCTAGTAAGGCCGATTATTAAACACCGGATCGGAGGCTCCGTTTAGGAGTCGAGATTTGGTAGAACGCATCCCGCATTTAATAAAGAGCTCCGTAGGAGCGACATAAGGGTGTCGCTCCTACGGAGCTTCTCAATTTTCCAACCTTGTGCTACCAACATTTCGCTTCTAACGAAGCGAGCGAGCAACTGAAATCTAGACTCCCGTCCCGTTCTGCGAAATGGCGTGTGCGAGCGATCGAAATATGTCACGGCCATCGTTCGATCCCAATAACTCTTCACATGCACGTTCGGGATGCGGCATCATTCCCAACACGTTCCGATCGAGATTGCAGATACCCGCGATGTTCGAGAGCGCTCCGTTAGGATTTGAGTCGGACGTCGTCTCGCCATTCTCATCGCAGTACCGAAATACTATCTGATTGTTCTCCTCGAGTGACTGGAACGTCGCGTCGTCGCAAACATAATTCCCTTCGGCGTGTGCGATCGGGATTGACAGAACATCACCGTTCTCGAGCTGGTTCGTGTAAGGCGTGTTTTGATTCTCGATACGAATGCTGACGTGCTTACATGCGAAATGAAGGCCGGCGTTTCGCATCAACGCACCGGGGAGTAGACCGCTTTCGCACAGGATCTGAAATCCGTTACAAATTCCGAAGACGAACTTCCCTTCCGCAGCAAAATTCTTTATCGTGCTCATCACAGGCGAAAAACGCGCGAGCGCACCGGCACGGAGATAATCGCCGTACGAAAATCCACCCGGCACGATGACCGCATCGTAGCTGCTCAGATCGGTTTCCTTGTGCCAGACAAAATCGACCGGCTGACCGACATGCTTCGACACGACGTGATATGCATCGTGATCGCAATTTGAACCGGGAAAAACTATTACTCCGAATTTCATGACTTAGTGGGTTGATCGTTGATCGTCGATCGTTGCTTTTCGTTCTTCAATCGTCCGAGGGATTTTGCATAAGCGTTAAGCTTCGGTGCCAACTCATCCAGCAAAGGTTTAAGCGTCTCCACCTGCGGTTGCGACAGAAGCCTTCGTCGATATGCCCGCCTTAGCCAATGTTTGGTTTCATTCACCGATCCTCTCGCAATGTAGATAAAACGCTTTTGATCTTGCAGACCCCATCTGCCCACACCTTCTGCAATGTTGGCCCCAATACTGTCCGCCGACCGCACGACCTGCTGACCGACTGTATTACGGGCAAAGTTATTCCAACTGGCAACGATGTCCCAAACTCTGTCCGCCAGATCCTCCGAGAGTTTGTATATGCGTAAGTTTTCAAAATTTGTGGGAGTCATAACGACTTTTATTATAAGACCAACGATCAACCATCGACGATCAACGATCGATTTCCACCCGGAAATCTTCGATCACCGGATTCGCCAAAACGTCTTTCGCAATTTTTTCCGCTGCGGTTTGGGCTTCGCTTTCGGTCACTGCGTCGTCCAGAGAGATCTCGAAATACTTTCCCTGCCGAACATCGGCGATCTTCTCGAAACCCATTAACTCGACCGAATGATGGATCGCCTTTCCCTGAGGATCAAGCACGCTGGGCTTTAGCGTCACATATACTTTTACTTTCATATATCTCCCTGAAAGAAATTGTAGATTGTGCCCGAGTTTGTTGTTTTAATCAACATCTTGTGATAAGTTTCCGACAGTCTTTTTCTGCCAATTCCCGGAATAATCGAACCCTAAAGGAGAAAGTAAAATCATTATGCAAAACATGTCAGGTGGTAAAACTGCACTTGGACTGGATACGAATGTCGGGGCACTGCTCTGTTATTTACCTGTATGCGCGATCAGCTTGATCTACAGCATTATTGTACTGGTCACAGATAAGGACAATCGAACGATGAGATTTCACGCATTTCAATCGCTGCTTTTGACCGCTGCATATATCGTCGTCGTCATTGGTCTCCAGATCTTCACAGCAGTCGTGGCCGGAGTGACGGGTTCTACTATGCTTGCGATGCTCCTATATCTCCTGGTTATCGCAACCGTGATCGCGTTTCTTGGCGCGATGATCTACGGAATGGTAAAAGGCTATCAGGGCCAGCAGTTCAAGCTTCCGGTTGTCGGTGATATGGCCGAAAAGTGGGCTAACAGTTAACCAAAAACTCGAGCGAAAACTTTTTCTACATTTCGCAAATAGTATTTTAAGTCAAAGACGCGGGCGATCTCTTCTGAAGATAAATGGGAAGAGATGTCCGCGTCATTCGTTACCAGATCTTTGTAGTCTCCGCCCTCGTCCCAAACCTTCATCGCGTTCCTCTGTGTGTAAGCGTAAGCATCCTCACGTGACACACCTTTTTGGGTCAGCGCAAGCATCAGCTGTCCGCTAAAGATCAGACCGCCGGTGAGGTTGAGATTTTTCAACATGTTCTCGGGATAGACGACCAGCGTGTCGAGCAGCGATGTCGTCTTAGCGAGAATGTAATCGAGGGTCGCGGCTTGAGTCGGGCAGTACGATCCTTTCCGCCGATGAGTGCGAGATGTCGCGCTCGTGCCACAGTGCGACGTTCTCGAGTCCGACGATCGAGTTAGCACGTACGGTCCGTGCCATTCCGCAGATCCGTTCCGATAAGATCGGATTACGCTTGTGCGGCATCGCCGACGAACCTTTTTGACCTTTCTTAAAAGCTTCCTGCGCCTCGCGAACCTCGGTGCGCTGCCAATGACGCACCTGCAGCGCGATCTTCTCCAAGCGTCGACGCGACGATCGCGAGCGTGCAGAGATATTCAGCGTAGCGATCGCGCTGAATTACCTGGGTCGAAACATCGGCCGCCTTAAGACCGAGTTTCGCGCAAACTCGTTCTTCAACATCGGGCGAGAGATGTGCAAACGCTCCGACCGCTCCGCTTATTTTCCCTACCGCGATCCGCTCTTTCGCCGTTTCCAATCGCTCACGGTTCCGCTGCATTTCCGAATACCAGAGTGCCCACACCAGACCGAACGACGTCGGCTCGGCGTGTATGCCGTGTGTCCGTCCGATCTGCGGTGTGTCTTTGAATTCGTATGCTCGGCGTTTCAAGACTGCGAGCATAGCGTCGATCTTTGCGAGCACGATGTCGCACGATTCCTTTAGCAGCAGAGCATTTGCGGTATCGACGACATCGCTCGACGTCAGGCCGTAATGAACGAACCGCGACGCTTCGCCGATGTTCTCGGCGAGGTTGGTCGTGAATGCGATGACGTCGTGATCGGTCGTCTTCTCGATCTCGCTGATACGCTCGACCGTGAACGCGGCTTTCGATTTGATCTCTTCCAGCGCGTCGTTGGGTATCGTTCCGTCTTCCGCATGCACCTCGCAAACGGCGATCTCGACATCGAGCCACTTCTGAAACTTATTCTGCAGCGACCAGACTGCGCCCATCTCGGGCAATGTGTATCTTTCGATCATAAATTTGTGCGGCAGCACGGCACTTAACCGGCGTCGGAACCGCCTGCGGTAGCGGGCGGGTTAAGTTGCTTTCGTCGAGCTTGACTCCTAACTTCGAGCTTGATCATCAGAGATCGGCTCATTGTGTTATTCAAACTTGGTGGTCGGGTTGCGTCCAACCGCCCGCTACCGCAGGCGGTTCTGACCTGCTCAAGCGTCCACTTGTCCAAAGCCGTCGGAACCGCCTGCGGTAGCGGGCGGTTGTAGATAATTTCGAAAACCACTGAGTTTAATTCGATCGTCCGCGTAGTGTCGTCGGGTTTTGTCCAACCGCCTGCTGTAGCGGGCGCCTCTGGCCGGCTCACGTGTCGGCTCGTCTAGTGCTGTCGGAACCGCCTGCGGTAGCGGGCGGTTGAAGATAATTTCGAAAGCCACTGAGTTTAATTCGATCGTACGCATGTTATTCCCTATTGTCATCGGTTTGATTTCAACCGCCCGCTACCGCAGGCGGTTCTGACCCGCTCAAGTATCCACTCGGCGGTGTTCCGACCTGCTCAGCTGTCCACTCGTCCAAAGCCGTCGGAACCGCCTGCGGTAGCGGGCGGGTTAAGTTGCTTTCGTCGAGCTTGACTCCTAACTTCGAGCTTGATCATCAGAGATCGGCTCATTGTGTTATTCAAACTTGGTGGTCGGGTTGCATCCAACCGCCCGCTACCGCAGGCGGTTCTGACCTGCTCAAGCGTCCACTTGTCCAAAGCCGTCGGAACCGCCTGCGGTAGCGGGCGATTGAAGGTGATTGCTCGACTACCTGAGTTTAATTCGATCTTCATCATCAGAGAGCACCGCAGCTTGTTTGTCATGGAACCCGCGTCCAGAGCCGTCGGAACCGCCTGCGGTAGCGGGCGGTTGAAGGTAGTTTCGAAAGCCACTGAGTTTAATTCGATCTTCATCATCAGAGAGCACCGCAGCTTGTTTGTCATGGAACCCGCGTCCAGAGCCGTCGGAACCGCCTGCGGTAGCGGGCGATTGAAGGTGATTGCTCGACTACCTGAGTTTCACTTCAATCTTCCTCATCAAAGAGCACCGCAACTTGTTACTCCACATTGTCGTCGGTCCGATTTCAACCGCCCGCTACCGCAGGCGGTTCCGACACGCTCAGTGTCGTCTCCCAGAGGTTCGATTCAATCTTCATCATCGGAAAGCGGCTCGCCCTGTTCATACCTGACGTAGGCGATTGCTGCGTCGAGCTGTTCCCCCGTCCAGAGGCGTCGCTTGCTTCCCTTATCCGCCCACGGCGATCCATCTTCTAACCAGATTGCCCGTTCTCGCATAATCCGCGTTCCATTTGCTTTAAAAGCATTTAACGCGATGTCGGGATTCTTGAGGCCGATATCTGCCACACAATGGACGTGATTACTCCGGGCGTTCACCGCAAAAAGACTCCATCCACGCCTGTCGCAAGTCTCCCTAATTGCGTCGATTGCTGCTCGTCTGCGCCCGGGGTTCAGTCGAACGGGCTTAACCTTCAAACGATTTTTATTCGTTCCAAGCCAACTGGCTTCTTCGGGAAGATATTTCGTTCCATATTTATTCCTATGTCGACTCACTGATCCACGCTTATCGCCATGCAGCCATGTACCGCGGCCGCGAAATGTGAAGAAATACGCGAGTGGGATTTCCGTGTTATTCCACATCTGTCGGATCCGTCCAAACGCCTGCTGTCGCGGGCGCCTCTGACCTGCTCACGTGTCGGCTCGCCCAGTGCCGTCGGAACCGCCTGCGGCGGTTGAAGGTAGTTGCGAAACCACTGAATTTAATTCGATCGTAAGCATGTTATTCCATATTGTCATCAGTTCGATTTCAACCGCCCGCTACCGCAGGCGGTTCCGACCTGCTTAGCCCCCGCTCGTCCAGTGCTGTCGGAACCGCCTGCGGCGGTTGAAGGTAGTTGCAAAACCACTGAGTTTAATTCGATCGTAAGCATGTTATTCCATATTGTCATCAGTTCGATTTCAACCGCCCGCTACCGCAGGCGGTTCCGACTTGCTTAGCGCGGGCTCGTCCAAACCACGTTCAACCGCCCGCTACCGCAGGCGGTTCTGACCTGCTGAGCGCCCGCTCGTCCAAAACCACGTTCAACCACCCGCTACCGCAGGCGGTTCGGCCTCATCCGATCCCTTCTCCATCACCTCGATTTCCCGATCTCCCAAAACATCCTGTATATACACCATCTGCACCAGTACCATGATCACCGCCAGCAGCGGCGTCGCGAGTACAAGACCAAGTCCCCCGACGAGCACCGCCAGTGCGAGCTGAAATACGATGGTCAACGCCGGCGGTAGTTCGACAGTCTCGCGCTCGATCAAGGGCGTGACGATATTCGATTCGACAAGCTGTACGCCGACGTAGAGTCCGAGCACGTAAACCGCCGTGATCGGACTCGCGATGAACGCAAGTAGAAGAGCCGGAAGAGCCGAGATGATCGGCCCGAAGTTCGGAATGAACGACAGCAAACCCGCAATAAGTCCAAGCGTCAGAGCGAGCGGAACGCCGAGGATCGACAGTCCGATCCACGTCAGGATACCAATGAAGATCATCGAGGCAAGCTTTCCTATCAGCCACCAGCGGAGAGTATCGCCAACAGCCCTGATCACCTGCGTCGCACGATGTCGATGCCGCTTCGGAAAAAGTTGTGTGAATCCGCGAATGTATAACCGCGGCTCGCTGGCGAAATAGATCGCGAGAAGTATGACGATAAAAAAATTACCTACCGCGCCGACGGTTGTCGAGAAGATTCCCCCGACACCGCTCAGCAGGGTCGAGGTATTCACGCCTTGCCAAACGTCGTCGAAACTGGGCAACTGATTGATCAGGGCCCGGCCCCAGCCGAACTGCGACAAATAACTTCCCACCGCCTGAACCGATCGTGGAAGATCTTCGCGAAGCCGTTGCACCTGGTCTGCGACATCGGGCGCGAGAAAGCTGATCGCACCTGCAAGGATCGCGATCAAAAGGACCGAAACGATCAGTACCAGCCACCCTTCCCCGATGTCGAGGAAACGCCCGAGAATCTCCGCCAGCCCACGCAGCAAAATTGCGAGAAGCGACGCGGCGAAGATCAACAGGATCACGTCGAAAGTAAAATAGAGGAGCAGCAGGAGCAGAAGGGTCAAAACGGCAAACCCAATGGTGATCAAAACTCGCGCCGCAAATGTTTGATCTGATGTTGGCTCTGAATCCATCTAGATGATGCCTTTGTCGATGAGTAGCTCTGCGTTCAGGATCGCCGACCCCGCCGCGCCTCGAACAGTGTTATGACTCAGCGAGACAAAACGATAATCGAAAACATTGTCCGGAAATACGCGGCCGACAGTTATCGTCATCCCGTGGCCGTTGTCGCGATCGAGTCGCGGCTGCGGACGCGAAGGTTCGTCCAGCACTTCGATAAAACGTTCCGGCGAAGAGTGAAGCTTTAGCACCGGAAAATTCTTCATTGCTTCGACAACGTTTTCGAGCGTCGAGCTTTGTTTCAGGTTTACACGCACCGACGCGGTGTGCCCGTCGATGACGTCGACCCGAAAGCACTGAGCCGAGACGCTGAAGTCCGCATTCGTAACAGAACCGTCAGCAAACTCGCCGAGTATTTTCTGGGCTTCGGTCTCGACCTTCGGCTCCTCGCCTGCGATGTACGGCAGAACATTATCGGAAATGTCCATCGCCGAGACGCCGGGATAACCGGCCCCGGAGATCGCCTGCATCGTCGTAACGACCGCTGACTTAATGCCAAACTTTCCGATGAAGGGCGGCGAGCGGCGGAGCAAAACTCGCGACTGCACAGTTCGGGTTAGTAACGATGAAACCTTTTCCAAACCCGCGCCGCTGCCTCTGCGTTTCGATCAGGCCGACGTGATCGTGATTGATCTCGGGAATAAGAAGCGGCACATCGTCATCCATCCGATAACAGGACGAGTTGCTGATCACGGGAAAGCCGGCTCGTGCAAACGCTTCTTCCGCTTCGCGTGCGACTTTCGAAGGAAGACTTGAAAAGATGATGTCGCAATCCAGCGGCGGCTCGATCGGCCGGACCTCTATCTCGCGTACCGATTCCGGAATTACGCCCGACAACTTCCACGCGCACGCCTCGACATAGGGCTTTCCGGCCGACCGGTCCGACGCAGCAAGCGTCTGTGATCTCAAATTGCGGATGCCCCTCGAGCAGCTGAACGAACCGCTGCCCAACAGTTCCGGTCGCTCCGAGGATTCCTACGCGGTATTTTTTCATACGTGCACAAGCCCGACCGTCAGGGAGGGCGATATACTCACGATGTTGGAACGTCGTGTCGGCCCTTGAAATCGCATATCGCCCTTGCTTACGCGCGGGCTTTTGCATCCTGTGGTCGGCCAGTCAGTCCGCTCTACATCGCCTGCTTCATTCTTCTTACACCTTCGGCCATCTGCTCTTCCGTATTGCAGAACGAGATGCGTAAAAATCCTTTTGCTTCTGTACCAAATGCGACGCCCGGAACGGTTATCACACGATTCTGCAAAAACTTTTCCGCGATCTCGACGTCATCACCCAGGCTTCGCACGTCGAGCATTGTATAGAACGCTCCTTCGGGCGATGTCGCATTCAAGCCAAGCTCACTTTGGAAAAGATCGACGAGAAACTCGCCACGCTTTTTATAGATCTCCCGGGCCTGTGCTTTTGCTTCTTCGGCTTGGTCGGTCCACGCGAGCAGCGAAGCCTTCTGCGTGATAGTCGATGCACAAACTGTCGTGAATCCATGGAGTATCTGAATTGCGTTGATCAACTCCGGATCTTTACACGCTGCCCATCCGAGACGCCATCCCGTCATCGACAGGCTTTTCGAGAGGCCGCTGATAACTATCGTCCTGTCGTAAAACTCACTGGCTGAGCGCGGACGCTCACCGAAGTACAGGTCGCTGTATATTTCGTCGGAGATAAGCCAGATCCCGGTTCCTTCAAGCGCCGAAGCGATCTGCTTCAGATCCTCCGCCGTAAGTATCTTTCCGGTCGGATTTGACGGCGAGATGACGACGGCGAGCTTGGTCTTTTCCGTCATCTTTGATCTGAAATCTGAAATATCGAATTTAAAACCGCCATCCGCCGGCATGCGATAGTAGACGGGCGTCCCCTGGGCGATTCTGGCACACGCGTCGTAAGCCGGGAAGCTTGGATTCGGCAGCAGCACTTCATCGCCGGCATCAACCGTGCAAAGAAATGCGTCTGTCATAGCCTCTTGCGATCCGCAGGTAACGACGACGCCGGTGCGGGGCAGATCAAGATGCGGATATTGTGCCGCGATCTGATCGCGCAACGCAGGAATTCCGGGATGCGACGTATAGCCATTTTGTTCGTCGCGTGCGACACGTGCCGCCTCGTCCCGCATGAACTGCGGCGTCGGCAGATCCGGCTCACCGAGTCCGAAGTTGATGCTATCGGGCAGCGCCCGTTCGAAAAACTGCCTGATCATCGTCGGCTGCAGGCCGCGAAGGCGCGTCGGAGGCCGGAAGCCGTCCGTCTCAATTTTCTCGACGCTGGTGCTCATTCTTTGTTCGCCGGAGGCTCCGAGCTCTCAAGATCGTCCTCAAGGTCTTCCCGAACATCGCCGATCTCGACGTTGTACTCGCCCTCGGCCTGCGTGATCGGATCGCCGGTCAGCACGCCACCGATCGTTTCGATCTTTCCGATTATCTTTTGCCCGAGGGCGGTGACGCTGTCCGCCAGGCCGCTCTCGTCACGATCTTCTTTTTCCTGTTCGCTCATTGTTTTGGGTTCCCGGTTCTATTCTAGGGGATTTTGATGAAGTTGTCAGAATCAGTGAATAGTGAATAGTGACGAGTGACGAGAGTGCACATTCACCATTCACCATTCACCATTCACCATTCCCATTCACCATTCACCATTCACCATTCACCCCATCCGCGCCCAGCCACGTTCGTTCTTTTCGAACCGTTCTGTCGTCGCGAGGTGAAAACCGTCTGCCGGCTGCGAACACTGAAATCGTTGGACGGAAAGCACCGGAAGATCGATCTGCAGAATATTAAACGAATTTTCTTCGCCGCGCTCGTGCGTCGATGCCGCCGTCCCCGCCTGTATGATCAACGCAGAATAGCCATTGTCGAGACGGTAACGCCGTGCGGAGTGCACGATGTGACTGACGTGAAGATGACCCGCGAGGAACACGTCTGCCCCGCTTCTGACAAGCTTCGGCAATACCGTTTTTGCTCGTCCGACAATATCGTCCTCGTCAAAGCCGTCAGGCAGATCGAACGGATGATGAGTTACGACGATCTTTACGACATGCTCTCCGACCGGACCGAGTTTCGCGATCGCATCTTCGACCTGCTCGTCGCTGATCCGTCCACCTTTTATCGTCAGCGACCGCGCCGTATTCATTCCGACGACCGCTATCTCGTCGTCCACAAAATCAGGCGCGAGATCCGCGGTGATGTGCTTCTTGAATTTGGTCAGCGGATTGGCGAATCGATCGAACAGGTTATAGAGAGGAACGTCGTGATTGCCGGGAACGATGAGCTTCGGAAAAAGCAGGCGATCGAGAAACGCCCGAGCCTCGACGAATTGTTTTGTCCGAGCACGCTGGGTCAGATCGCCCGATATGACAATGAGATCCGGCTTAACTTCCACTATCTTTTCGACGAGGCGATCAACGATCGCGGGATCCGCGTCGCCAAAGTGAATATCGGAAATGTGTGCGATGGTTCGCATGGTTGTTTTGAGTCCCGCCTTCAGGCGGCTTATATGAGCTGTCTCCCGCGGCTCGAAAAAATTAGTAGCCCAAGGTCAAGGAACCGAAGAACTCGGACCGTCTCCGGTTGTGCTTCTCGGCACGATCACCTTCAACGCCTCCGGCAATATCCGGTAGTTGAGCGGCGATTCCATCCGCACCACCTCGCCGTCCAGAGCAACAAGGAGCCTTTTTCGTCGAGTTTGAATGGTGATCGCGTCCGTCGTCACCTCCTCAAAATCATCCCACTGCTGCAGGCGTCCGATCACCGTATGCAGAAGAAGGAGAGCGACACCCCATCGACCGCCGCGGTGAAGAAAATAAACGCTCAGTTCGCCCTCATCGAGCGATTCACGCCGGCCGATATTGTAAAGATCCATCTCGTACTCATTGTTTCCGACAAAAACGAACGGCGTCTTTCTCAGAAGGCTTTTTCCCTCGATCTGGATCCGAACCTTAAGAAAAGGCGAAAACCGGACCATCTGAAGCGTGGCCCAGAAAGCGGCGCTCCATTTCCCCCGGCCGAGGCGCTGTTGTGCATCGCGACGAAGTACTATCCGCGGATACAAACCAATGCTCGAGTTGTTGATAAAGGTGCGGCCGTTGATCTCTGCGAGATCGATCACCTTGACCGTGCCGGTCGCGATCGTTTCTACCGCTTCGGAAATATCCTGCGGAATTGCGAGGTCTTTTGAAAAATTGTTTAGTGTGCCGAGCGGTAGAACACCGAGCGTCTTTCCGGCCTTAGCGACTTCAGAGGCGACAGCACTGATGGTACCGTCGCCGCCGCCGGCAACGACGATGTCGGCATTTTTGGCGGCACTTCTCGCGATTTGCCCGAGGTCATCCCCGTTGCGGGCCATCTGCACATGGACCCGCAGATCATGCGCGAGAAAGTGTTCGCAAATGCTTTCAGCAGTATTTTCCCCGAGCACACTACCCGAACCGGAGTTGACGATGACCTCGATCGACGGCGCCATGCGATCATTATCTCAAATAATCTTCCAGCTTTGTCGAGGTATCAGTTTTTTCGTCGCGATATTTTACGATGATGGGGCAGTAGATCGAGAGGCCGTTCTCTTTTCCGAAATCGTTTGTCACCGCCCGTGAGCCTTGCACGACCACGGCTCCGGCGGGAATCTCAAGCGAGTTACCGTCAGGGACGCCTTTATCACACGTTGTTCGGCAGATCGAAGACCGGCGTCGAACGCGTGAGTATCACGCCACTCGCGAGCACTGCTCGTTCGCGGACGATGGTCCCTTCGTAGACACCCGTGTTTCCTCCGACCAGAACGTCATCCTCGATAATGACTGGCGTCGCATTCACCGGTTCAAGCACACCGCCGATCTGCGCCGCGGCCGACAGATGCACACGTTTTCCGATCTGAGCACACGACCCGACCAGCGCATGCGAATCGATCATCGTGCCCTCATCGATGTAGGAACCGACGTTTATATATGCTGGCGGTACAACGACTACGCCAGGAGCGACATACGATCCGTCGCGGATCGTCGAACCGCCGATGACGATCCGAACACCGTCGTCGAGCGACATCGGCCGCAGCGGAAACGTGTCCTTGTCGAAGAACTGGAAGGTCTCGGTCGATTTCGACATTTCGACCATCTTGCCCATCCGAAACCCGAGAAGAATTCCCTGCTTGACCCACGTATTCGCATGCCAGTTGCCTTCAGCATCTTTTTCCGCCGAGCGGATCTTGCCGCTCCGCAACGCGAGGCGGAATTCTTCAAACACCTCCCGGTCCGCGGCACCAAAGGTCTTGTCGGAAGCGTTGAAAAGCTCCTCAATTTTCGTCTGTAGGATCACTTATTTCTGTTCCCCTTCTTTTACGCTGATGTTAAAACCAGTCTCCAGTACACAGTGTCCAGTCTGGCAACTCGGTACTGACAACTGGCAACTGGCGCGTAATCGTATTTATTCACTCTGATGTCAAAGCAGTCTCCGGTACACAGTGTCCAGTATCCAGTCTGGCAACTCGGTACTGACAACTGGCGACTGGAACGTAATCGTATTTACTCACGCCGATGTTAAAACCAGTCTCCAGTACACAGTGTCCAGTATCCAGTCTGGCAACTCGGTACTGACAACTGGCGACTGGCGACTGGCCGTAATCGTATTTACTCACGCCGATGTCAAAACCAGTCTCCAGTACACAGTGTCCAGTAAACAGTCTGGCAACTCGGTACTGACAACTGGCGACTGGAAATAATGCTACTTACTCAAGCCGACTTCCTTCATCACGGACCGCAACTTCGCCTGCGTTTCCTTCGTCACGGAGACGAGCGGGAGCCTGAGGTTTTCTTCAAGCAGACCCATTTCTTTCATTACGAATTTGCAGGGAGCGGGTGATGATTCGATAAAGTTCACTTCCATCAGATCTAGAAACTTGAAATGGATCTTCCGCGCGAAATGGAACGAGCCTTTTAGCGCGTACTCGACCATTTTCGCAGTCTCTTTCGGGATCTCATTCGCACAGACAGATACCAGACCGTCTCCGCCGAGGGCGATGAATGGTAAAGCAGTCGCGTCATCGCCTGAAAATACTTTGAAAGTCTTCGGGCGGTTTTTCATTATTTCCATTACTTGCGAAAAATTTCCGGACGCCTCTTTTGTCGCGACAATGTTCTCGAACTTCTCGGCGAGTTTCAGAGTCGTTTCAGCCGAGATGTTCGACGCCGTCCGGCCCGGAACATTGTAGAGCATGATCGGAAAGTCTCGGACCGACCGCGCGATCTCGGAAAAATGCGCAAGCAACCCAGCCTGAGTAGGTTTGTTGTAGTAAGGAGCAACAACTAGTGCCGCGTCGGCACCCGCCTCCCTGGCCTTCCTCGTGAATTCGATCGTCGCGGCCGTATTGTTGCTGCCGGTGCCGGCGATGACCTTTGCTTTCGTACCTTTCGCGACCTCGACTGTCATGCGTATCATGTGCAGCCGTTCGAGGTCGGACATGGTCACGCTCTCACCCGTCGTCCCACAAGGGACGAGCACCTTGACTCCACCTTTGATCTGCCGTTTTAGAAGCGATCGAAAACATTCGTCGTCGATCGATCCGTCCTTCCTGAACGGCGTTACGAGGGCGGTCGCACATCCGCTCATCCAGTCAATTCTTGTTGTCATATAGAAAGCGTTGATCGTTGATCGTTGATCGTTGATCGTGGATCGTGGATCGTTGGTCGTGGATCGTTGGTCGTGGATCGTTGATCGTTGATCGTTGCCATTCACGATTCACCATTCACCATTCACCATTCACCATTCACCATTCACCATTCACCATTCACCATTCACCATTCACCATTCGCCAGCATCTCGTCGATCACATCCGTGAATTCATAAAAGCCTTTCTTCCCCACGATCCATTCCCCAGCCATCAAAGCTCCGGCGGCAAATCCTTTGCGCGAACGCGCCGTATGCTCGAGCATTATCTGATCGGCAGGGCCGTCGAATCCAACGCGATGCGTGCCCGGAATGTTTCCCGCACGCGTCGCCGAGACGCTGAAATCGTCGTTGATGTGATTCGATACAACTTCCTTTAGCTTCAACGCCGTTCCGCTTGGCGCATCTTTCTTTCGCGAATGGTGCTGCTCCTCGATGAACACTTCGTACTCGGGGAACTTTGCGAACAGCTCGGCGGCGTGATCTACGATCTTATAAAACAGGTTCACGCCGATCGAAAAATTCGCGCCGAACACAAAGGCACCGTCGGTGTCGAGAACGAGTTTCTCGATCGCCTCACGCTCCGCGTTCCAGCCGGTCGTTCCCTCGACGAGCGGGACGCCAGCGGTCATGCATGCTTCGACGTTTCGACGGACGGCCGCAGCGACGGTGAAATCTATCGCGACGTCCGCTCCCTTTAGCTTTTGCGCAATCTCCGCGTACGGCGCACCGGCATCACGCTCGTCAATGACGGCGGTGATCTCGTGTTCTTTTTCCTCGACCAGTGTCGCGATGAGTTTTCCCATCGCTCCGGACCCGATCATCGCAATTTTCATTGGAAATAAATTGACTTGTTATTTAGTAAAAACGCCCGTATTCTCAGTTTAGTTTCCGTCAAGCATCGCCATTATATTCCTGGAGCTAAGTCTATGAAAATCCGCAAACTGGTTTTAGCGTTAGCCTTCTGTTTATTCGTCCTTTCTACGGCCGCTATTAGCCAGACTACGCTGGTCGCCCGTGGCTCCAGTTGGAAATACCTCGACAACGGCACGGACCAGGGGTCGGCATGGGTGTCTCCGGCATTTAACGACTCGGCATGGTCGGCCGGGAATGCTCAGCTGGGTTATGGCGATGGAGATGAAGTAACGGTCGTAGGCTACGGCCCGAACGCGAGCGCCAAGTTCATCACGACGTATTTTCGCCATTCGTTCAATGTCGCGAACCCGGGTGATTTTTCTGGTCTGACGCTTAATATCTTGCGCGATGACGGTGCGGTGGTTTATCTGAACGGTGTTGAGGTCTTTAGAACTAACATGCCGGCGGGTCCGATTGGCTACCTGACACCAGCCTCCGTTGCGGTCAGCGGCGGTGAAGAAACAACGATTTTCATACAGGCTCCTGTCGCCGCGAACGCTCTTGTTACCGGCACAAATGTTCTTGCCGTCGAGATCCACCAGTCTGGAGGCACCAGCAGCGACATCAGTTTCGACCTCGACCTGATAGGGCAAACCGGCACGCCAACTGCTAGTGTCACGCGCGGACCCTATCTGCAAATGGGAACGGCTAATGCAATGACCGTGAGATGGCGAACGAACATCGCTACTAACAGCCGCGTGCAATTCGGGACCATCCAGGGAAGCCTGTCACAGACCGTGGATGACGCGAACGTAACGACGGAGCACGAGGTCCGCCTGACAGGCTTAGTTGCCGGCACGAAGTATTTCTATTCCGTCGGATCGACGACGCAGGCGCTGGCGGGCGACGATGCCAACCACTTTTTCGTGACGTCGCCGAATGTGGGACAGGCTAATCCGTATCGTCTCTGGATCCTCGGCGATTCGGGTACGGCCGATGCGAATGCACAAGCCGTCCGCAACGCATATGTGGCTTACAACGGATCGACGTACACGAACCTTGTTCTTATGTTAGGCGATAACGCTTATAACAATGGGACCGATGCGGAATACCAGGCCGCTGTTTTCAATATGTATCCCAGCGTCCTACGTCAGACCGCGCTGTGGCCGACCATCGGAAATCATGACACGGCCGGGTCGACAAATCCGCCGAGCAGTCTCGCTTATTTCCAGATGTTTACTCTGCCGACCAGCGCCGAGGCCGGTGGTGTCGCATCCGGAACCGAAAAGTACTACTCGTTCAACTACGGGAATATTCATTTCATTTGCCTCGACTCGATGACCTCGAGCCGCGCGACCAACGGGGCGATGATCACGTGGCTGCAGAACGATCTCGCGCAAAATGTTCAGCCGTGGGTCATTGCCTTCTGGCATCATCCCCCGTATACGAAAGGCTCACATAATTCGGACACCGAAACCCAGCTCGCCGAAATGCGCGCCAATTTCCTCCCCGTCCTCGAGAGTTGGGGAGTCGACCTTGTCCTCGCCGGGCACAGCCATTCCTACGAGCGGTCTTTCCTGATCGACGGCCACTACGGAACGTCCGGAAGTTTCAGCGCCGGGATGAAGAAGAATCCGGGCGGCGGCCGCGAGAATATCGACGGTGCATATACAAAATCTGCGTTGAGTCCAAACGTACCGAACGAAGGCGCGGTTTACGCCGTAGCGGGAAGCTCCGGCAAGATCTCGGGCGGGACGCTGAATCATCCCGCGATGTTCATCTCCCTGAACAATCTGGGCTCGATGGTCATCGATGTAAACAACGATCGACTCGACGCAAAGTTTCTGCGCGAGAATGGCACGGTCGCCGATTATTTCACAGTCATCAAGGGTACTCCGCCCCCGGCCCCGCCGAGTCCGCCGACTGGTTTGGCCGCTGTACCCGAGAGCAGCAGTTCGATAAACCTTACCTGGGCCGACGGCTCGTCCAATGAGACGGGTTCCAAGATCGAACGCTCCACCGATGGCACTAATTTCACGGAGATCGCCACGGTGCCGCAAAACATTACCTCCTATTCGGCGAGCGGGCTTGCGGCTTCGACTCAATACTTTTTCCGGGTCAGGGCCTTCAACGCGGCGGGAGATTCCGGTTATTCGAACACGGCAAACGCAACGACCTTCGCCGCACCTCCGCCAGTGCCGGTTTCCCCATCCGGGCTGACTGCAGCCCCGATCTCGACGTCGCAAATAAACTTGTCGTGGACAGATAACGCTGGCAATGAGGACGGGTTCAGGATCGAACGATGCAGCGGGGCGACCTGTACGAATTTTGTTCAAATCGCCACCGTCGGGCCCAACATCGCCGGTTTTGCAAATACGGGGCTGGTTAAGAACACGACGTACCGTTATCGCGTTCGTGCTTATAACGCCAGTGGTAATTCGGGGTATTCAAATATTGCGTCGGCAAAGACACTTAAACGATGATGCTTCGGTTCTGGATGTTAGGGAGACTGATCGGACTGTCTTTGGGGATCCTTGTCGTGCTTTCATTCCCGGTGCGGGGCCACGACGGTTTACACGAGCAGATCATCGCCGTGACTAAAAAGATAAAGAGTAGTCCAAAGGATCCCGCGCTGTATCTGAAACGGGCCGAGCTCTACCGTTTGCACGCGGAGTGGAAAAAGTCAGAAGCGGACTTTAATCATGTCGAGCGACTCGATCCCGATCTCACGATAGTAAATCTCGGTCGGGGAAAACTTTGGCTCGATTCTAATCGGTTCTCCAAAGCCCGAGCCTCGCTGACAAGGTACCTCTCTATACAACCGGACAGTTTCGAGGGCGTGATCACCATGGCCCGGGTCCTCACAAAATTAAAGGAAACGGATAACGCCGCAAAGCATTTCACGCGGGCGATCGGGTTGGCCCCGAAAGACTCGGTGGAGATCTATCTGGAACGCGCGGACGCACTCAGGGTGGCGGGCCAGATCGACGAAGCTCTGAATGGTCTCGACGAGGGAATCGGAAAACTCGGCGGGATCGTAACCCTACAGATGGCGGCGATAGATCTCGAGGTAAAACGCGGCCGTCACGATCTGGCCCTAGTCCGTCTCGAAAAGCTGATGGAGTCGATGCCGCGAAAGGAAACTTTTCTACTCCGGCGAGGCGAGATCCTTTTGCAGGCTGGAAAACCGTGCGAGGCTCGGGACAGCCTGATCGCGTCACAAAGCAGTTTCGAGACGCTCCCGCCCGCACGGAGGAATGTTCGAGCCGTGAGAACGCAGATCACCCGCCTGAGATCACTCCTGGATTCACTTCCCGTAAAAAATTGCCCCGCCTAACCCTGAACTCGAGATCGATCCGACGTCGCTGTCCTTCGTTTTTGTTTTGTCGGTGCGGCCGGTCAGCGAAAGTTCTTGATGAGGATCGCGTCCTGCACCGGATAGCCACGTGCGAGATACAACTTCGAGCCATCGGGTGCGAAGGCGTATCGGTAGATTGTTCCGCTCGAGAAATTAGTCAAGGCCCTCGGCTTACCGCCATCCCGAGGCTGGATCCAAAGGTTGGACGTCCACCTTTTAGTTACAACGTAGATCAGTCCCGAGCCATCGGGAGTCCATCCGATCCCAAAATTCCACGCGGCAAAATCCGGCAACGGGTGTCGCTCGATCTCGGAGCCTCCCGTCGCGGAAACGATCACGACACCGTGCTTTTCATTGTCGATGCAGGAAAGCAGCGAGCCGTCAGGCGAGTAGGTTGGTAAATAACACCCTTTTGGTTTGAGTGTCACGGGTTCGCCACCGTCCACAGGGATGCGCTTTAGCGCAAAACCCTCAATGCCATTTTCGATAAAACCCCAATCGAATGTCAGGAATTTTCCGTCCGGCGAAATCGTTGAGTCGATCTGGCGGCCTTCGCCAAAGGTCAACTGTTTCACGGCACCGCCGTCAACGTCCAAGCGAAACATGTGGTGCCGTTCGTCTTTCCTCGTGGAAAAGACCAAAAACCTCCCGAGCGGATCGGCCCGCAGTTCCTCGACAAACTGAAACCCTGTAGCAAACTGCTTCGTGTTTGAGGCATCCGCATTCGACAGCATTATGCTGACCTCGTCAGCGGTGCGCGCGAGGTAAGCAAACTTGCCATCGGGGAGCCCGGCCAACCCTGCGCGTCCGTCAGCAGCTCCCTGAGTGAGCTGTCGAACGGTATTCGTGTCCCCACCGGGGTCCATCACCCACACCTGCGAAGACCTGTTCGCCGGGACTGCGAGGATATCACCGCTCTTTGTGACGCCCAGGCTGTCGGGTTCGTGCCGATGTCCTTCGGCGGTTACTCGGCGCGAGACGCCCTGGGGATAGGAAACGAAATAAACCTGATCGCGGGCGGTCGAGTAACCCTCATTCTGCCGGGTTCCGGTCATAATGAGGCCCGATCCGTCCGGTGACCAGACGGTGCGTAAAATATTGTCCCAGCGCTCAGCCGAAAACTGGCTCACGCTCCCGGTCGCAACATTCACGATGTTCAGTCCGACCCTGCCGGGAGTGTCAGGTTCGCGAACGTCCACTTCTGCGAAAACGATCATCTTGCCGTCGACCGACCAAGCCGGGCTTGATCCGATGATCTTCGGACTGCTCCGTTGCAACAGGACACGTTCCGCACGTCCCTCCTTGCTCGCGATCACCAGCCAACTCTCATTCGTCGTGGGATTCAAACGGCAAAATGCAATTTCCTTTCCATCTGGTGAGAACGTAACCGGGCCGTTAACGTCGTCGACCACTTTCACCGGCGATCCCCCCATCGTCGGAATTCGATAAATGGACGCCGTGCGGGTCTTTTTGTCGACCCCGACGTAATAGATCGATTGCCCATCCGGTGAAAAGGTCTTTCCGCCATACACCTTTGCAGTAGTGGACTCGATCTCGAACCGGGAGGGTTGGCCGGTCTGCTGAACGTAGAGACGCGAGAGGTCGCCCTCCGCTTCGCTGTAAACAAACGTGGTGCCGTCCGGTGAGATCGTCGCCCCGTGCACCATCGGCCCGTTCGTCAGGCGGATGACCGAAAGTTCCTTTGGCGACTCGGCGTCGGTAGAGGAAGACATAAAGCGCGTCGCGATCACCAGACCGGCCCCACCGAGAAGCACCAGCAGCGCAATACCCAATAACGCGAGTCGCGAAGTAATTGGTGCCGGCGGATTCACGGCGGCGTTCGCGACCGATGCCGCGCTGCCGTCATCCAGGTTAGGCCAGTCGACCACCCGTAATACGTTACCCTCGCGCTCGACACCGCTGTGAGAGTGAAACGTTCGGCTGTCCCGCTCAACCGTGACCGCGTCAACCGAAGCATCGGTAGTCCTCTCAACGTTGCCGTTAAATCGATATCCGCGTCGGCGAAGCGTCTGAATGTACTGACGGCCGTCCGACATCGGGCCGAGAGTCTTTCGAAGCAGGTAGAGGTACTGGGAAAGATTCGATTCCTCCACGATGGAGTCGTCCCAGACACGGTCTATCAGTTCGTCTTTGCTGATGATCGTCCCGGAACTCTCAATGAGTACGCCAAGTGTCTTTGCGACCTTCGGGGGGATATCAACTTCCTCTCCGTCCCGGTAAAGCATCAGCTTGCCGTAGTCGAACTTGAATTGATCGAAGACAAAAATGACGTTTTTACTGTCTTCCGTCATCGGAATCTTAAATTGATTAAAACTTGAGGATAAATCTAAAGACATGTCGTCGGCCTCACTCTATGATCTCAATCACGGAGCAGTCGACATTCATTTTTCAGCACGGCTCGACACTGTCTGACTAATGTAACGCAGATCGACCGAAAACGGAAGATTTCCGGCTGCTCCCCACAGTAGAGTTCACTTTTTTTACCTTTTAGATAAGGAAACCACGATCCGAAAAGTCATGAAAAAGAAAGTTTTAGGTGTCCCGCTTCCGATCTCAACATTTGTGATAGCCCTCTGCGCTCTCGGTATCGCAGCCCAGACTACAGCTTTCAATTATCAAGGCCGCCTCACGGATGGCGGGACAAATGCGAATGGCAGCTTCCAGATGCAGTTCAAACTGTTCGACGCGGTAAGCGGTGGGTCGCAGATCGGTTCAACCCTAAGTGACGTGGCGGTGACGGTCGCGAACGGAACGTTCAGTGCGCGGCTCGACTTCGGATCGGCCCCGCTCGCGACCGGGGCGAACCGATGGCTTGAGATCGCGGTGCGAAGAAACTCGGGCGAATCTTACGTTACCCTTAGCCCACGCGAGCAGATAGCGTCCTCGCCCTACGCCGTACGCACTCTCAGTGCGGCGATGGCCGACGATTCGCAAAAACTCGGCGGGGTCGCAGCCAGCGAGTACGTTACCAACACCTCGGCGGGAAACAGCTTCATCAAGAACCAGGCAACGCAACAGGCGTCGAGCAACTTCAACATCTCGGGCAACGGCGTCGTGGGTGGAAATGTCGGCGTCGGAAATAGCGGGACAGGTGCAAAATTCAGCGTTACGGCAACTACCGCGAGTGCGGGTAACAACACCGCTTATTTCGAAGCTCCGGCCCTCGGCCCAAACTCGAGCAACATCCACTTCGGCACAACAGGTGATTGGTACGTACGTTCGGCAAATGCCGCAGGCAAAGTTGTGCTGCAGGACACGGGCGGAAATGTCGGCATCGGGACCAACGCACCCAGTACGAGACTATCCGTCTTCTCGAACTTCTACGGAATTTCACACACTGACGGCTCAGTAAACTTGAGCACGTTCCTCAACTCCTCCGGCGGATGGTTCGGTACGCGTTCGAATCATCCGCTGCATTTTTTTACGAACGACGGCATACCCGCAGATGACTCTTAACAGGGCGGACCAGTTTGGTGTCGGAACAACCACACCTCTAGCAGGTTACAGGCTCGACATTAATGGTCCCGTTCGATCCTTCGGCGACACCACTCACTTCGTTGCTCACGACAACTGGCGGCACAAACTCGTGGGCAAGATTTTACATGCGATCGACAAACCGCAGTTGGTTCATGGGAACGTCACAGAATTTCAACGGCGATCAACTATATTTCGTCGATGAGACGGCAGGGATCACGAAGATGGCTATCCAGCCTGGAGTCAGCGGACCGGTAATTTACCATAGTAATGTGACCCAAGCTGAAGCGTTCCTCGGCCAGCCGAAAGCTATGATTTTCGTACTCGCAAACGGAACGATTTCCCGCTGCTACAACGGCATTACCGGCGCAACCACGGGTGGCTGTGGTTTCACCGTACAGTTTTTTTCGCCGAGCAGCTATGTGATCAATTTTGGATTTAATGTCTCGTCGCGCTTTTATTCGCTGACGTCATCTGCAGTGGGGGGGATTTTCGCGATCACCGGCCGGCTTGGATTCGACTCCAACGTGAACCAGATAACCACCGCGTTCTGGCGAACCAGCGATTTGGCGAACCTGCCCTCGGATTTCACGCTGATAGTCTATTGATCCAAAACGAGGTTCAACGCTATGAAAAACCCTTACCAACCGACAAGACAATCCGTTCCGACGCAGATTGCGGGCAAATCCCGTAGGAGAATTAGCACTACCCTCCTACGGATGGTCTTCCTGGCGTTACTTTCTTCGATCACCCTGATCGGCTATCGAGCGGTTCGAAGCCAATCGGGGGGTCCCTTCGCCATTCAACAATCGGTGATCTCAAACGGCGGCACGCTTAAAACCGGCGGCGCTTTCGCGGTCACCTCCACCATCGGCCAACCGTTCGCCGGCGGCGATCTCAACGGAGTTTCGTTTCGGATATTGTCCGGCTTTTGGGCCTCGGGTGCCGCGACCGCTCCGCGCCGCTCTCCGTTCGATTTTGACGGCGATGGAAAGACGGACATCGGTATCTTCCGTCCGCTCGCCGCCGCCGAGTGGTGGATCAACCGGAGCTCTAACGGACTGACCTTTGCGCTTCAGTTTGGTTCGTCAACTGACAAGCCTGTCCCGGGCGACTACACGGGCGACGGTAAGGCCGACATCGCATTCTGGAGACCTGCCGACGGTAACTGGTACGTCCTGCGATCCGAAGACTTTTCATTCTTTGCATTCCCGTTCGGCACGAACGGCGACATTCCCGCACCCGCGGATTTCGATGCCGATGGAAAAACGGATCCGGTGATCTTCCGTCCGTCCTCGGCGACGTGGTTCATTTCGCAGTCGGCAGGCGGCGGAACAAGGATCCTGCAATTCGGTGCGAATGGCGATAAACCGGTCGTCGCGGATTACGACGGAGACGGAAAAGCGGATGTCGCGATCATTCGTCCCGCCGGCGGCGCGGCCCAGTGGTGGATCCAGCGAAGCACAGCCGGATTGCTCGCCATACAGTTCGGGAACTCGACCGACAAGGCCGTGCAAGGCGATTACACCGGTGACGGAAAAGCTGACATCGGGCTCTGGCGTCCGGCAACCGGCGAATGGTTCATCGTCCGAAGCGAAGACTTCTCGTTTTACGGATTCCCGTTCGGGACAAACGGCGACGTCCCTGCGTCAGGTGATTTCGATGGCGATGGCAAGTTCGATCCGACGGTCTTTCGTCCGTCAAGCGCAACGTGGTTCATCGCACGGACGACTGCCGGAACACAGATCGTACAGTTCGGTGCAAACGGCGACCGCCCGCTGCCAAATTCATTCGTTCCATAACTGATCCGGGTTCCTGCTAAAACGGACCTGAATGATCCGACCTTAAAAAAACTTTATGAGAACTCAAACTACTATCTCAATAGCCCTTTCGTTCCTCATCATTGCCTTGACCGCGGTGGCGGGATCGGCCCAGACCAGCGCGTTCAACTATCAGGGGCGTCTCACCGACGGTGGCAGCCCCGCGAGCGGTAGCTTTCAGATGCAGTTCAAGTTGTTCGACGCCCTGAGCGGCGGATCGCAGATCGGCTCAACCCTAAATGATGTGGCAGTCACAGCGGAGAACGGTACTTTTAGCGTCAAGCTCGATTTCGGCTCTGCCCCTCTCACGGGTGCTAACCGCTGGCTCGAGATAGCTGTGCGGCGCAACTCGGGTGAGAGCTACGTCCCGCTCACGCCACGCGAACAGATCGTTTCAGCCGCCTTACGCGGTTAAGAGCATAAGCGCTGACACGGCAACCAACGCTACCAATGCGACTAATGCCGCGAACGCAACCAACTCGACACAACTCGCCGGCCTTCCGGCGTCGCGTTATGTCCAAACAGATGCGAGCGGGAATGTTGGAATTGGTGTGTCGCCGGGGGCCGGTTCAAAACTAACCGTCGGCGGCCAACTCGAGATAACAAGCGGCGGCATTAAGTTCCCGGATACAACTACGCAGACAACCGCCGGACTGACGATCGTAACGACGACCGGCCCATTGACAGGTAACGGTACCCCGGGCTCGCCACTCGGTATCGTCACCCCTCTCTTAATCCGTGATCTGGATCATCCCGCCCGCCAACCGGTTTCCATCTCAAGTTCGACCGAGGGAGCGGTCTATACCGTCCCGGCGGGAAAGCGATTGGTAATCGAATATATTTCAGGTTTTAAGAATCTACCGAACACGAATCCGCTTCCTTTACTTTATGTTCAGGGAACGGGCTCCGGCACGATATTTATAAACCCGGAGACTTGGTCCGACGCGGGCTCGACACGGTCCTGGATTTTCAGCAAATCGGTCAAATTTATTGTCTCGAGCGGACAGGTATTTGCGACGACGACCGGGGCAGGTACTTCGATAGACGTTCGCATAAATGGTCACTTAATCGATATCCCGTGATCGGCGAACGCCGGGCCTTCCGACCCTTTAACCGGCCTAAGTTATGCGAATTGAAACATTCATACCAGTCCATCGATCTAATGTACGTATGGCCAGAGCCGGACTTCAGCGAAAGTTCCTGATCAGGACTGCATCGTGGGTGGGATACCCGCGGGCGACAAAGAGTTTGGATCCGTCCGGCGAGAAGGCGTACCGATAGATGGTTCCACTCGTGAAGTTCGTGAAGCGCCGCGGCTTGCCGCCATCCCGCGGCTGGATCCACAGGTTGGAAGTTCCTTTCTCTGTGACTATATAGATCAGGCCGCTTCCGTCCAGGGTCCACCCTACGCCAAAATTCCAGATCGCGGAAACCGGCATTGAATGCCGCTCCAGTTCGGCACCATCCGCTGCCGAGACGACAACGATGCCGCCTTTCTCGGTGTCGACGCAGGAAATAAGAGACCCGTCCGGTGAGTACGTCGGGAGATAGCACCCGGAAGCCTTGATTGTTGCCGGCTCGCCGCCTTCAACCCGGATCCGCAGCAGCGAATATCTTTGCACGTTGTTCTGGTGGCGGCCCTCATCAAAAACAAGATGCTTCCCGTCGGGCGATACTGTCGAATCGATAGAACGCTCTCCAAAGGTCAACTGCTTGAGGGCACCGCTTTCAATATCGATCCGATAGAGGTAGCTCTTCCGATCATTGAGCGTAGAGAACACGAAAAACCGCCCGAACGGATCGGCTCGCAGCTCGTCTACAAACTGGAACCCCGTCGCGAGCTGTTTCGTTTCCGAACCGTCCGCGCTGCCCAGCATGAGACTGATCTCGTCGGCGTTGCGGGCGAGGTATCCGAACCTTCCGTCAGGCAGCGGGGCAAGACCCGCACGGCCGTCGGCCGCTCCGCGCGTCAGCTGAGTGGCAGTCGCCGAATCGCCATCGGGGTTCATTACCCAAACCTGCGACGACCTGTTTCCGGGTACGACAAGGACCTCGCCCTTTTTTGTGACGCCGAGACTCTCTGTCTCATGCCGGTTGCCGTCCGTCGTCAGGCGATTCGAAACACCGCCGGGATACGAAACAAAGTAGAGCTGGTCGCGACGGGTGGAATAACCCTCATTTTGGCGCGTGCCGAGCATCACGATGCCGCCCCCGTCAGGCACCCACATTAGGCGCAAAATGTTGTCCCAAATTTCTTCCGATAACGGTGTGACGCGACCGGTCGCGACGTCCACGATTGTAAGCCGGTTGATATCGTACGAACGCCCGGACGGGACACTCTGCTCGCTGACGGCGATGCTTTTCCCATCCGGCGACCACCCGACCGCCGAGCCCACCCGCGCCGGAACCTTTCGCTGCAGTATCACGCGCTCGGCGTTCCCGTCTTTCCCCGCAACGACGATCGAGCTTTCACCCGCCGCATGGTTGTACCGGCTGAAAGCCATCTCCTTTCCATCGGGCGAAAAAGATACGCCGCCGTAGACGTGGTCAACAAGCTTGACCGGGGAACCGCCCATCGTAGGGATGCGGTAGAGTGTCGGAACCGTGGTCTTCTTATCTATCCCAAGATAGTAAACAGACTGCCCATCAGGCGAGAACGTTTTCGCTCCGAATACCTTATCCGAAGACGATGCGATCTGGATTCGCGACGCCTGTCCGGTCTGCTGCACGTACATTCGCGAGGTCTCGGTGTCCAGCTCGTGGTACACGAATACGTTGCCGTCGGGCGAGATCGTCGCGGCGGCCGGCACATGCCCGTTCGTCAGCTTCATGACCGTGATCTCTTTTTGGGTCTCAGCATTTGTCGCCGCGGGCATCAGTCGGGGCCAGAGAAACGCGGCCGCCAGACCCGCCGCAGCAAGCAGGAGTACTGCGACTATTGCCAGACGCGGAACCCTCACGCGGCGTGACGCCGGCACGGCACCAACGGTCTCAACTCGCGGAACTTCGACCTGCGGCGGCGGCTCCTCCTCAGGCGGAAGCTCGGAGGCTCTCCATTCAACAAGCCGCAGGACGTTCCCTTCTCTTCCCACACCGCCGAAGGTCGCGGCCGGCTCAGACAGCGGCATCGGCTTCGCCGGCGGAGCGGTCTCTACCCTTTCTTCCGGAACCCGTTCCACCGCGCCGTTGAATCGATAACCGCGGCGTCGGAGTGTCTCGATGTACGGACGGCCGTCGGGCATGTGGCCGAGGACCTTGCGGAGGAGGTAGAGGTATTGTGTGAGATTCGATTCTTCGACGATCGAGTCGTCCCAGACCCGGTCGATGACTTCTTCCTTACTGATGATCGTCCCGGCGCTCTCCACCAGGACGGCGAGGGTCTTTGCGACCTTCGGCGGTATCGAGACCTCGATACCATCGCGGTAGAGCATCAGTTTATCCCCGTCCAGGCGGAACTGGTCGAATGCAAATACGCCGCTTTTACTACTCTCGGCCATTGAAATTCTAAATTGATGAAAACTTGATGATAAATCCAAGGACATGTCGTACTCCCAAACCGTAAATTGCTGGTCAAGGAGCAGGCAGAGCCCGTGAATTGGGTAAACAGTTAATCGGCTGTCGATTCAATTTAACGCAATTCCCAAGGAATTGGAAGGTTCTTTTCGGGATCGCCCGGCTTGTCTGCTTCTCCAAACACTCTGAAGCTCCGGCTGGAGCCGGCGACTTATTCCTCGGCCCGGAGCAAGCAAGCAAATAAATGCGACAGCTCTACTATCTCAAGAACCTCACTCTCAGTTCTATTTGGGCGCTCGTCGTATTTGGCTTCGGCTCGGTTTACCCGTCGGGCACCTACATTACGTTCGCGAATACTAACGACAACGGCGCCGGATCGCTCGTCCAGGTTATTGGCGGCGCGGTCAACAACTCGCACCTCAACGATACGGTCGGCTTTGATCTGGCAGGCCGTCCGTACGAGATTCACATCCAGTCTTCTCCAGAAGCTCGCTTTTTCCCCGGAGGCATATCATGAGACGAATTCGACCCCTTATTATTATCGTTGTTCCAGTGCTTTTTTTATTCGGCCTGCTGCTTGTTTCGATCCGACAGGGCGAGAGAACTCCGGAGGTTGCTGATGCCCTGAGCTCCATCGTTAGTGAACCCTCGGTTGGGGAAGTCACACCTGCAATGGAATCATCCGGGACAGATGCGCCTGCTGGCGCCGAATCTGCTGAGGATTCAACGACCGAACGCTACGCGAACCCCGGTCCCACCGGCGGCAGCCTGCCTTTCGATTGGCGCAAGCAGTCCAAAGGCGTTGGCGTCTTGAACTCGGATCGATTCGAACCTGTGACAAAAGTTCCTAAGAAGCCGCTTAGTAAGTTTGAGAAAAAGCGCCAGAACGCGGCCGAGGGCCTAAGGTTTCGCCATCTCTCATTACGGGACGAGGACGGGAAAATTCCGGCCGATGGGCTTCAACAAGCCAGACGGCATATGGATAGGATGAGGGATTTTCAGAACGCAAGGGCAATAGCCGAGGGAAAAGATCCGAACAACGTAGAGATGGCAGGCCTGGTCCCCGCAGACTGGAGTTGGCTCGGGCCGGGTAACATAGGCGGGCGCATACGGTCAATCGTCATAGATCCGGTTAACGCGAACAACATATGGGTTGGTAGCGTAGGCGGCGGGATATGGAGGTCGGTCAATGGTGGAACGTCATGGCAGGCGGTAAATGATTTCATGGCGAACCTTGCTGTCTCGGCAATGGCAATTAACCCGGCGAACCCGACCATTATGTATGCCGGCACGGGTGAGGGTTTCGGCAATGTTGACTCCCTCGGCGGTGGGGGCGTATTTCAATCTACAGACAGCGGCACGACCTGGAACCTCCTGGCAGGAACTGATCCCGCACCTGCTCCTCCGCCTGGATGCGACCTGATTGGTGCAGCTCCCTGTCCCGCAACTTGGCAATATGTCAACCGTCTTGCGATCTCGGGTGACGGAACGATCATTCTGGCGGCAACTCGAAGCGGCGACAACAATAACGATGGGAATACTGACAGTTTCGGTATTCAACGATTAGCTGCCGGAGGCACTTGGACGACCCAGATGAACGCGTTCGTGCCCGTGGACGTAAAGTTTGATCCGACGAACAGCAACCTGGCTGTCGCCGGAGGCTTGGGCCGCGCCAGGTACTCGACTGACGGAGGACTAACATGGATAGACTCAACATTTTTTGATCCAGCTAACCCTGGTGGAAGCACTACCATTACACCGCTGAGCGCCAACAACAATGGGCGGGTGGAAATCGCCTACGCACCGAGCAGTCCAAACATCGTCTATGCGGCGGTCAACAATAACAATGGCGACCTTTACCGGAGCACAGACGCCGGACAAAACTTTACGCGGGTGAACACAGGAACCAACGTTTACCTGGGTGCGACCAATCAAGGCTGGTACGACAATACTGTGTGGGTTAATCCCCAGGATCCGACTTTCGTCCTCGTCGGGGGCATCGAGCTTTGGCGCAGCACCGACTGCGGAACCATCAATCCCGGCACCGGACAGGTCCAGTGCAACCTCGCTCAAATTAGCAACAGCAGTGTCGCGAATTCCGTTCATGCCGACCATCACTTTATTGTCGCTCATCCCGGGTTCAATAACACCACGAACAGGACCGTCTTTTTTGCGAATGACGGCGGGATATATAAGGCGGATAACGTTGCCACTGCTTTGACAACATGCGATACCTCGGTGCCGCCGAACTGCACGTCAAGTGGCTGGACGGAATTGAACAACAACCTAGGCATAACTCAATTCTACGGCGGTGCGGTCAGCACGAGTGGCATGGTGTTCGGTGGAACTCAGGACAACGGAACCCTCAGAATAGTTCCGACATTCAGTCCTACTGCACAGTACGATACGGAAAATTGGTCTCAGATCGCCGGAAGTGACGGCGGTTATGTTGCCGCGGATCCTACCGACGCCAACTTCCTTTACGGGGAGACTCAAAACCTGGGCGTATTTCGAAGTACCGACGGCGGCGCGACGACCTCCAATATTAACGGAGGCATTACCGACGCTGCGTGTACACCCCCACCAGGCGGAACTTGTAATCCTCCAACGAACTTTATCGCGCCTCTAATACTCGATCCGAATGATCCAAATACACTGCTTGCCGGTGGTACAAGTTTATGGCGCTCGAGTAATGCAAAAGCAAGTACGCCCACATGGACTGCAATAAAGCCGCCGACGGCGGCACCAAACCCCGCTAGCATTCGGATCAGTGCGATCACCGTAGCGACAGGTAACTCCGACCTCATCTTAGTAGGCCACAACGACGGCCAAATATGGAGGAGCCAGGACGGCACTAGTACGCCGGCCAACTGGACCCGTATAGACAACGGTACGCCGGCCCGTTTCGTCACGCGGCTTGTAATTGACGATAATCATGCCCCCGCGTGGATCTATGCGACATTCGGTGGCTTCAGCGATGGCAACATATGGCGAAGCACGGACCTTGGGGTTTCGTGGACCGACGTGTCCGGGACGGGCGCCACTAGCCTTCCAAACGTACCGGTACGCGGATTGGTCGTAGGCGGGGCGAATCCGAATATGCTCTATGCGGGAACCGAGGTCGGCGTCTTTGTTTCTGAAGACGCGGGAACCTCGTGGCTGCTTCCGCAACAGGGACCTGCAAACGTGTCGGTAGACGAGCTTTTGTGGTACCACGGTGATCTTGTTGCCGTTACTCACGGACGGGGTGTTTACAAGACTCGCACGCCCCTTTACGTGACCAACACTCGCAGTGGCAGCGGTGGATTTTGCAACCCGCCGCCCGCAGAGCAGTGCGGCTGCTACGGTCAATGGTCTTGTCCATGTACCTGGTCGAACAATCGCGTACCGAACCAATTTGACGACGTTGCTGTCAGTTGTAATATCGCCGGCGGAGGTACCGTCCGAAACCTTCGTAATAATGCTCGTATCACTGGTACGGTGACCGCTGTTAAAAGCGTATTTAACAGCGGAACGCTCGACGGCGGCGTTATTGCGGGCGACCTTCTCAACCTTGGGACGATCGCCAACCTCACGTCGTCGGATGTGATCGCAAATCAGCTCTACAACGTCGGACAGATTATCGTTCGGGACGTAAAGGTCCAGGGTGTTAACGGGCCGGGCTCAATTCAGGAAGGCAATGGAAATTTGGTCAACGTCGGAACGATGCAAGGCCGCGATCTTTACATCGGAGTTCCAACTTTCCGTCCGCAGCCGGGTAACATTTCTGGAAACGGTACGTGGACATTCCAAAACGGAATCATCGATATAGGGATGACGGCGGCGCTGGCCAGTTCCGTCTCCTTCAGATTCGGTACGCTCTTCAACGGTGGTGTTTTCGACGTGGGTCCCCACACCTTAACCGTCAACGGTTCGTTCGATAGTTTCAGTGATGATTCGCGTTTCGGGGGTGTGTTAGGCAGCGGTTTGGTACAGTTCGCTCCGACGACGATTGACGGGCGGGCACGGCTTATCGCCAACAAGCGGTTCCTTCCCGCGGTACGTATCCTTTCGGGCGAGGTAAATACTTATGTTTCGGGTAGCCTTCTCGGCGTGCCGGCAGCGCTTGGGCCGGTGACCGTCGATAACGGAGCCATCATGACGCGGACACCGCGATCACGTTCGGTGGAAATGTACTGCTGAACGGGTCGCTCGCAGTCGATTCGGCATGCCCGACGTGTCCGGTTAATATCGATTTCAACGGCGACACGTTTACCAACAACGGATCGGTCGGGTCAGTGAGGTTCTTCCGGTTCAACAGTAGTGGAGGCTCGGCGCGCAACCAGCGGATCATCGGCACGGGCACTTGGTCGCCGGTCAATCTTCAGATCGGCGGCAATGCGCCAATAACGAGCAATCTTTCGCTTGCGAACGATGTCATATTCAGCAGTTCGCAGGTGCAGATCTTCGCAGGTTCGACGCTGGACCTTGCCACAACGGACGGGTCCACAAGGACGTTCAGCCTGAATGCCCCGGCAAGCGTCTTCAATTTTGGCAGCATCACCGGCAATCCGGGTCGCTTAATGCTTCAACCCGCCACAGGATTTACGACACTTAACTGGTCCCCTACGGCGACGCTCGATGCAAATCTTCATGTCGCTTTCGGTGAGGTGCGGATGTCGACGGTTTCGAGCGACATTCCCATCGGTCGTGATCTTCGGGTGGAAGAAGGGGCGACGTTTTCTTTGAGCGGCCCCGGAATATCGGTGGCGGGCAACGTTCAGAACAACGGAACGATCAACACGATTGTCGGTAACCCTATAAGCTTCAATTTTACCGGCGGCCGTTTCACAAATAATGGAACTGTGACTGGATCAAATTTGTTCGCGCAGTTCTGTAAGCACGACCGCCAACCCTGTATCTCAGGTCCTAACTGGCGCGGGAAACTGGAGCAGTACTCAACTATTTATCGCTAACACTTCAACTGTCACTCTCGAGAATTTCTTCACCTTTAGTGGCAGCACCTTTTTCCTCAACGGCCGCGTGAACACGGGTTCGTTCAGTCTTTCAATGCCATGCAATGTTAACTGGCAGGGATCGGGTGATGTTTTTGGTACCGTGAAGCGTTCGAACGTCGACGCCTGCAGCGGGCCGATCGCGTTTGGAAACCCGTTCACGACCATACATTTCGCGGGAGGGACGTTCCCGAGTGAGGCGACGGTAAATGTCGTGCCTGCCGCTCCCGCGGGTTTTCCGAACTCGATCCTGCGTACCTATAACATTTCTACATTGGGCGGCAGCGCGTGGACCGCGAACTTGCGGCTTCACTACCTGGATTCCGAGTTGAACGGTAACAACGAGTCAGCGCTTTCAATGTTTCGCGATGACGGTACAAGCTGGAATCTGCAGGGCGTTACTAATCGGAATATTTCCGATAACTGGGTTGAACTTGCCGGTGTAACCGAGTTCTCCCCGTGGACCCTGTCTTCGTTCTCTCCGCCGCCGCCCACTCCTACTCCGACCCCGACGGCAACGCCGACTCCGATTCCGACTCCTACACCGACGCCGGAACCCACACCGACACCGACGCCTACGCCGACGGCAACACCCACACCAGACCCGACGCCTACTCCTACAGCAACGCCGACGCCGGATCCAACGCCTACGCCTACGCCTACCCCGACACCGCAGTCGAGCCAGATAACGTCTCCTGCCACGACGTGTTCTGAGTTTGCCAACGGAACCGCGGCAACGATCGGCTCGGCACAATATTCGATAAAATCACGCACCAACACCGTCGGCAGTGTGACGCCTAGCTCTCTCCTCTATTGGCTCAAGGTGAACGCGCCTGCCGGTTCAAATCAGTTGGTGATCGATCAGACGATAACGACGGGCAATTTCACTCGCCTCTGGTCACTCCCGAAGGGCAGCAGCGTTTTCAATTCAGAATGCGGCGGCCGTCTACGACCGTCATTCACACAAACTTCCAACACGGGCACGAATGGCCAGTTCACCGTCGCCTGGAATGCTCCATCGGAAGGGACCTACTTCATCATGCTAAAGCTTGAAATAAAGGACCTTCGAAATCTTGGCGTGCCGACACCGTCGACGGTTCACTATGATTTTTCATCAGCCGCGGTGGCGGGTTCGACCAGCGGGTTGGATCTTGTCGGTCCGGCTCCGGTCGTGGCGGAGCTGTTTCCATATGCGTTGGATGCGTGGTCTCACGATGATCCGGTGTGGTGGATGTTGGTAAAACCGATTCGGCTATTACAACTCGGAACTTAGAGCGGTCTTGTGGACGAGGCAACAATTTCGGGTCCGGAAGCGCCGCTTGTGGCCGAAGCGGCACCCCGACTCCAGTCATAAGGCTCGCGACAGTGGAACGTCAGCCGGAACGGCGCCGCTGATTTCCATCCGTCGTTCAGTCCAGACGGATCCCGAATCGCCTTTGCCACCGACCGCAACGCCGGCCAGGTCGAGATATATGTCATGAACTGGGGCGGCTCGGGACCCGGTGCGTTACACGAACAACACGGTTGAGGACAGCCGGCCATCATGGGGCGGTGCTAGTCCGTGGTAATCCTGCTCTCACGAACCAACAATCGTCTCGCCAGATCGACGTAAAGCTCGACGGCGGTCTCCAGGTCGTTCTTCAAAACAAACTCGTCCTTTGTGTGTGCGACGAGGATCGAACCCGGGCCCGAGCAGCAGTGGCTGGCCCCAGTTCGTAAGATACGGAATGTCGGTCGTGAATCGAACCGTCTTTTGTTTGAAGCCTTCGACCTCGAGCATCTTCACCGGCTCGCTGCACGATAGGACCTCGATCTCACCACGATCGCGGACGACATTTCGAAGAGCTTCCTCTATCGGTTCGCGCGGCGTCGTTAGACGGATCAGCAGCCCCGCTTCGGCACGGGCCGGAATCACATTCAACGCGACACCGCCTTCGATCGTCCCGATATTCACCGTCGTCTCGCCAAAGAATTCGCCGTGTGGAAACTTCGTGTGACGGACGTCGTCGAGTATATTAAGCAGCCTTTCGATCGCCGAATCGCCCTGCTCCGGATACGCTGAGTGCGCCGCTTTCCCTGTTGTCTTGATCTTTAGACGAAACGAACCCTTCGACCCGATCGCCAGATCGTTGTCCGTCGGCTCGCCGTTGATCATGTATTCGCACTTAGCCGCGAGGCGATGATCGTTCGCCGCCGCGAGCGCCCGTCGACGAGCGTTCTTCTTCGACGGTGTAGAGCAAACCGATGTCCTCGATTCCTTCGCTCCTCAACTCCTCCGCCGCCGTGATCTGCGCGGCGATAATTCCCTTCGCGTCGCATGCACCGCGGCCGTAGATCTTCTCATCGTCCTCGGTTGGTGGAATGAAGGGCGGAACTGTGTCGATGTGCGTCGAGAACCAAACCCTGGGCGTATCGTTCAGCCATGCGATGACATTGTTCTGATTATCGGAGACTTTTTGCAGTTCGACCGTCCATCCGAGAGACTGAAGATGGTCGCGAAGCCAGAAGCCGACCGCCTCCTCTTCACCGGAAGTGGAAGGGATATTCATGAGTGAGGTTGTGAGTTCAAATATGTTCATAGTTGGACGACTGAAAACAATATTAACCGCAGATGACGCGGATCGTGCAGATTCAAATCATATTTCCGAGATCCGCGTCATCCGCGTTATCCGCGGTTAAGGAGTGCAAATCGAAATAGCTTCGATTTTCATCGCACCACACCGTCCGACTCAACGATTCTTTTTAGTCTATGGGAAACCCGGTCGCTACCGCTCGCGGTTCTGACACTCGCCGCATACTTAAGCCATTGACACCCAGATTCCGCTGCCTAGAAAAACTCGCCATGCAATTTCTTTATGACATCTGCGACAAGGGTCTTCTTTCACGACGAACGTCAGATTCACAGCCGACGCTCCGTGCGATACGAGTGCGATGTTCACGTCCTCGATCGTCGAGAAGATCTTCGACGCGAGACCGGTTGATGCACGGAGGCCTTCGCCGACGACGCAGATGACGGCGTAGCCGGCTTCGACCTCGACCTCGCCGAGACGCTTCAGTTCGTCGACGATCTTTTCAATGCCCGCAGTGTTGTCGAGCGTAAGCGCGACCGACACTTCAGATGTCGAAATGACATCGATCACCGTTCGGTATCGTTCAAACACCTGAAACAGCGCGCTCATAAATCCGTAGCTGCCGAGCATTCGGGCCGATGTGATCCGCAGGATCGTGATGTTCTTTTTATGGGCGATCGACTTGATCTTGTTCGGAGCCTCTCCGGATTCGCCGAGGACCATCGTGCCGGTCTCATTCGGCTCGAACGTATTGCAAACGCGAACTGGGATCTCGTTATCGACCGCCGGTTTGATCGTTTTTGGATGCAGAACCTTTGCGCCGAAGTACGCAAGCTCGGCAGCTTCTTCGTAACTCAGAAACGGGATCGTTCGTGCCTCGCGGCAGATCCGCGGGTCGCAGGTCATCACGCCGGTCACATCGGTCCAGATCTGCAATTCGCCGGCATCGAGCGCCGCCGCGACAAGCGCCGCCGAATAATCCGAACCGCCGCGCCCAAGCGTCGTCGTCTCGCCGCCACGGTTTGCAGCAATAAAACCGCCCATTATCGGAACTTCGCCTGCGGCGATCAAAGGTTCAAGCTCAAGCTTGACCAGCTCATTCGTTTCGTCGATGATCGGCGTTGCCGCTCCGTATTCGTCGTCGGTCACGATCAGCCGACGCGAATCGACTTGCCGCGTATTCACGCCTCTCGATCTTCAAAACTTCGGCCAGCAGCCGCGACGAAAGCTGTTCGCCATACGAGACGATCGCGTCCTTGAGCATCTGCAGCGGAAGACAGCGGCGCGAAGCCCGCATAAGAAGGTCGGAAAGTTCTCCGCGGGCGAATTCAAGTTCGCGGCTGAAGGCGCTCGGGCTCTCCGTCCGGTATAAATTGTCGGGACACCTCGACGTGTCGTTCGAAGTGCGGTTCGAGCGATGCAAACGCCTCGGCGAAATCACCTTTCTTCGACGTTTCGAATGCGGCCAGCAGAGCATCGGTGACCTTAGTCATCGCCGATACGACAACAACCGGGTGCCGCTCGATCTGCGTCGAAACGATGTGAAAAACGCGCTCAAAAGCGGCAACGTCGCCGACCGACGTTCCGCCAAATTTCATTACTGTTGGACGTGTAATTTCGCTCAAAATCAGGTATGAGTTCAACCGTTTGTTGTTGCTTTGTCAAGCTAGGCGTGCCTGCGTTGGACTAGTTTCGAGTGGTCGAGAAATTTAACCGCGGATGACGCAGATCGAACGGATCAAAGCGGATCTGAAGCCATTTTGAGGAAGCTCGTTCGGGATCAATCGATTCAAAAAAGATCCGCGTCATCTGTGTCATCCGCGGTTAAATCGCGGGAACCGTCTCGAGGTTACCCGCACAGTACGGCGCCGCCGTTGATATTGACGATCTCGCCGGTGATATGACGAGACCAGTCGGATAATAAAAAGCAGATCGAGAGTGCGATGTCGTCGGTCGTCGCGATGCGATTGAGCGGAATTCCGATGACAGTTTGATGATAGTCGTCTTCTTCAAAGGCCGGCCGGACCATCGCCGTTTCGATCCAGCCCGGAGCGACGGCGTTGACACGGATCTTTGGGCATAGCTCGGTCGCAAGCGCTTTTGTAAACGAGATCATCCCGCCCTTCGACGCGGAGTAGTTTGAATAATTCGCCTCGCCGCGCTGGCCCGATGTCGATGAGACCATCACGATCGACCCCGACGGCTGTTTTTTCATCGCCGGAACGCAGGCCTTTGTCGTCGCCCACGCCGATTTGAGATTTGTGTTGATGACCTTGTTCCAGAGCTCTTCGGTCATGTCCTCGATCGGCGCCCCTTCCCAAACACCGGCATTGCAGACGAGCAGATCGATCTGGCCAAATCGCTCAACCGTCTGTTTTGCGAGCTTCTGCGCCTCGACAAACTCTGACACGTCGGCCTGCACCACGATCGCCTCTACGCCTTTGTCTTGGCACATGCGAACTGTCTCGAGCGCCTCGACCTCGTTGCTGAGATAATTGACAACAACATTCGCACCGCCTTCAGCGAGCCTGAAGCGCGGTCGCACGTCCGACACCACGCGACGCACCCGTGACGATCGCCGTCTTGCCTGCGAAGAGATTGTTTGGAAGATGAATGGCGACAGGTTCTTCGTTCATTGTTTCGAAATTGTAAATCGTAAATCGTTAATCGTAAAATCCGACGGACCGGGGCACTCGTTTGGCGGGCCGGCAGTTTTACGATTAACGATTTACGATTTACGATTAACCAACGATGCACGACACCAACCTCCTCGAAGATCAGCCCATCGCCTGGACGCCGACGCCCGATGTGATCGAACGCGCTCAGCTTACGCGCTTTATGAAACAGGTCGGCGTCTCGACCTGGGACGAGCTTTACGAATTCTCGATCCGCGATGTCGAGAAGTTCACCGAAGAGGTGTTGAAGTTTCTCGACATAAATATTCGACCCGCCCTACGAAAAGCTGCTCGACATGTCAGGCGGAATTGAATTTCCGAGATGGTTTCGGACAGGTTTCCCGCAAAGCCGCAAAGCCGCAAAGGATGAATCCCATTCACCACTCACCACTCACCATTCACCATTTCCAACCGCCGGTCTCAACATCACCACAATGTGCCTCGACCGCTGGCAGACGGACGAGATGAAAGACCAGCCGGCGGTGATTTGGGAAGGCGAAGAAGGCGATGTTTGCACGAGAAACTTACTACGAAGATCTGTTTCGAAGAGGTCGAATGGCAGCGTCGGAGGTTTGCGAGCTCATGGGTTTCAGAAAGGGTGACGCGATCGGAATTCATCTGCCGATGATGGTCGAAACTGTAGTTGCTCTTCTGGCGATCAATCGAATCGGAGCGATCGCCGTCCCCGTATTTTCGGGCTACGGCGTCGAGGCGATTGCGAGCTCGATTGAATGCGGTTAAGGCAAAAGGTTTATTTACCTGCGAAGGGTTTCCACCGGCGAGGCAAAGCATTCGATGCGCTTTCGACATCGCGTCAAGGCAGCGGTCGAGAATTGTCCGACCATTGAGCACGTCATTTTCGTCGTAGAACTGCATGGTCGGAGTCGACTGGACTCCGGATCGAAAGCCAGCTGAACATGGTGAACGAGTCGTTCGATCTTGTTACCACGAACTGGTCGACAGTGGCAGATACCCGAATCAGGTGAGCTACGAGACGAAGTGGATCTCGCCCGGAACCCACCTCCGCCGAAGATCCGCTCATCATCCTCTACACCTCCGGCACGACCGGCAAGCCAAAAGGCATCGCTCACACGCACGCGAGTTTTCCGATCAAGGCGGCGCAGGATATGGCGTTCGGGACGGATGTCGGCAAAGGCACGCGGATCTCCTGGTACACGGACATCGGCTGGATGATGGGACCGTGGCTGATCTACGGAGCTTTGATAAACGGTGCGACGATCTGCATTTACGACGGTGCACCCGATTATCCGACGCCCGATCGCATGTGGGAATTTTGCGCAAAGCATAAGGTCGAGGTGCTGGGAATTTCACCGACGCTTGGTCCGAGCACTCGCGGCGCACGAAGGGACGATGGAAAGCTACCCCTCCTTCCGAATGAGGGGTGGCAGCGCTTCGGCTGACAGAGAGGTTCTCCCTAGTTCGGAAGCGGAAAAACGTTTCGCCGCGAAAGACGCAACGACTGCAAGGAGAGAGCAGCTACCAACGCTCCCCACGAACGCCACGACCTCAGTTCCCTGCGAATGTTCGCCTCGACCGGCGAGCCGTGGAATCCGGCGCCGTGGTGGTGGCTATTCGAAAAGGTCGGAAACTCGAAACTTCCGATCATCAACTACACCGGCGGCACCGAGATCGCGGGCGGCATTCTGATGGGCAATCCGCTGCTGCCGATCAAGCCATGCTCGTTCCCTGCTCCGTGTCCGGGAATGGACGTCGACATTCTCGATGAAGAACGGCAATCCGGTCGAGCCCGGCAAGGTCGGCGAACTTGTCATCAAACAGCCGTGGATCGGAATGGCACGCGGATTTTGGCAGGAGAAGGAACGCTATCTCGAAACCTACTGGCGACGATTCAAAGACATCTGGGTCCACGGCGATTTTGCGATGCGTGACAAGGACGGCCACTGGTTCATCCTCGGCCGCAGGGACGACACGCTAAAGGTCGCCGGCAAACGCGTCGGCCCCGCCGAAGTCGAAAGCATTCTCGTCGCTCATCCCGACGTCGTCGAAGCCGCCGTGATCGGCGTTCCCGACGAAGTGAAAGGTACTGCAATGGTCGCGTTCTGTGTCTTCAGGGAATGCCGGCATCCTGCCGGCAGAAGAAGCCGCCAGGATGGCGGCGTTCCAATCGGAGCTGAAATCTCTCGTCGCCAAAGACATGGGCAAGCCCCTTGCACCGTCAAGGATCCATTTCGTCTCGGCCCTTCCGAAAACTCGCAATGCAAAGGTAATGCGACGCGTTATCCGTTCGGCTTATCTCGGCGAAGACCCCGGCGACCTGTCCGCATTGGAGAACCCGAACACAGTCGATGAGATCAATAGTTTGCCGAAGGAATATTGATGGAGTCTTGTTCAGTCAGGGCTAAGCTCGCACAAAGCAAATTTCGCGGACCGGTTGCTGCGTAAGATGATCTTCGGACCGTCCCGCGAGAAACATGGCGTGGAATCAGCAGCCGAGTCTCGCGTCAGGCGAACACGCAGCTCCCAGTACGGTTTTCACGATCGCAAACTCAGTGTCCACGGAGCGTAACAAAACGCTCGACTAATGACCGTGTTTCATACTAAGCTGGGCGAGATGCCCCGACTCCGCATTCCCCCTCATCTTCGATTAGCTTGTGTTTCGATATCTATCTGTTGCTGGAGTATCGCGGTCTTAGCTCTCCCGACATCCGGTCAAACCCTTGTGCTCCCCGGCCATTCACGATACTCGTGGGGCGATGGCAACTGCAGCGAAGTTGGAGTAGCGATCGCAAGTCCGAACTGGCGGATCCGACCTGGAGACATCTTCGAGATATCCGCGGTTCACCTGATTCCTTTGGATGGCACGCTCCGCTACAGTTGGACTGTCGAAAACGGAACGATCATCTCCGGTCAGAATAGCTGGAGTATTCGAATCAAAGCTGGGCGAGCGAGAACACCCGGGTACCTGAATATCTCGGGATTCGTCGCGATTCAGCTTCGTGTAGAGAAGGTGCTCGAGGGGGCGACCTGTTCCGTCGAAACGTCGCACCGCGTTATGATCGGCCGGCACCGCGAGGTAAATCAATTTGCGAGCGTTAACGACGTGTCTTTGGATGAAGTTTCGCTCGTTCGGGAGTGCGGGCCCGGCCGTCGTCCGTTTGAGGGTCAAAAGATCTCCGAGGACATGATCGTAGCCGTCACCACAGATGCCGTGGACCCGGAGAATGACGTATTAAGCTACAACTACTTCGTAAACGCGGGGAAGATCATCGGGCGAGGTTCACGGGTGCAGTGGGACCTGACGGATGCACCCCCGGGCACGTACAAAATACTCGTCGGCGTAGATGACGGCTCCGGTATGCTCGGTCGGGCAGTGTCGAAAGAGGTGACAGTTTCTGTGTGTAATACGTGCGGTTTGATCGAGTGCCCTACCATTTCGATAACGGGACCTGACAAACTAACGGGCGAGGACGTGTTCACAGCCAACGTAAGCGGCGGCTCTCAGGAAAGCGTCACGTACGAATGGTCGGTAACGAACGGCGAGATACTCGAAGGTCAGGGAACGCCGTCCGTTACCGTGAGGATGGATTTCGCAAGTTCAATTACGGTGAAGATCGGAGGCCTTGAGGGTGGCTCGTGCTTCGACACCGAGACAACGGAGTTCGAGAGCGGCGTAGCGAAACCCCAGCCCAAGCGTTAGCTATTGCCACATGCAACTCATGGCGTACTTTCCGAAAGCAGCAACTCTCACGTTCGCGCTAATTGCAGTCGCTTACGTCTCCTTGGAGTATCAATCTCACGCCTCGGCTTCGGGCAAAAGCTAGCGATTCGGTATTCCTTGGCCTTCCGAAGCCTCACTAAGACTCACCCGAACATCACTAAACGCCGCGTTACCGGTTAACTCATCGAGTACCAGTTCATCCGTGAGATCGTTGATCGAAACGCCGGCATGAGCAGACGCAATGGAAACATCCGTCCCGACGCGGCCGTGGCCGTAGCCGTGTGGAATGGAAACAACGCCGCGGGCGATGTTGTCGGTGATCTCGCATGGAAGTTCCACCGATCCGGCCTGAGATGAGACTTTCACCGTTTGTGAGTTCGCGACCCCAAGCTCGACGGCGTCGGCGTCGTTGATCATTACGGTGCAGCGATTCTTCCCTTTCACGAGAACCTCGTAGTTGTGCATCCACGAATTGCAGTCGCGGAGATGTCGGCGTCCGATCAGACGGAACGGAAACTCAGCATTGTCGTCGCCATTCGACGCCATCAAGCGGTCAACATCCGCCACGAGCAGTTCCGGTGCAAGGTTGATGCGCTTGTTCGGTGTCTGCAGTCGTTCGGGGAGACGCGACTGCAATTCGCCTAGATCGATACCGTGCGGATTTTCGTTCAACTGGTCGAGCGATAATCCACTACCGCCAAACATCAACCCCATCGCGAGTTTGACTTCCGGCGGCTCCGGTTTGAATTGGCCATCCGCGCCATTGAGCCGATGCACAAGTTCCTGGAAAATTTCCCAGTCATATTTTGCATCGGCCTCTTTCTCAAAAAGCGGTGGTGAATATTTGGCAGTGTTGCGAACCGCAAAAGTATTGAAGACGAGGTCGTAATGCGAGCTTTCGAGATTAGTTACAGGCGGCAAGATGATGTCAGCGTGCCTCGTGGTCTCGTTGATATAGAAGTCGATCGAGACCATGAACTCGAGGTTCTCGAGCGCGTCATTCAATTGCTGTCCGTTCGGTGTCGAAAGAACCGGATTGCCACAGCTCGTGACGAGCGCTTTTATCTGTCCTTCACCCTCGGTCAACATTTCTTCCGCCATTACCGCGACGGGAAGCTCACCCATGAATTCAGGCAAATCGCGAACGCGACTCCGCCAACGATCATGTATCTCGCCGCCTTTCGCCGCCATCAATAGATCGAACGCCGGCGTCGTAAACATCGCACCACCGGCCCGATCAAAATTGCCCGTCAGAATATTGATCGCGTTGATCAGCCATTGGCAGAGCCCACCGAACCGCTGCGTCGAAAGGCCGATCCGTCCGTAACAAACTGCCGATTCGGATGCCGCAAACTCACGGGCAATGCGCCTGATCTGATCCGCCTGAATGCCCGTTCTTTTTTCAGCATCCTCAGGCGAGCAACGTCTCGAAACTTCCCGGAGAATATCAACGCCGTCGATGAAGTCGCCGAGTCTGCCCGTATTGCCCAGCCCTTCCGCGAACAATACATTTATTAACGCGAGCAATAAGTACGCGTCAGACCCGGGCCGGATAAACAAATGTTCGTCCGCGACGCGTGCCGTCTCGGTTCGTCGCGGATCGACGAGAACTATTTTTCCACCGCGATCTTTGATCGAGTTTAGTCGATTGATTATGTCCGGCGATGTCATCAGGCTCCCGTTCGAAGCGAGTGGGTTCGCGCCGAGGATAAGGAAATACTTTGTGCGATCGATATCTGGAACGGGTATCAGAAACGGATGCCCGAACATCGCCCACGAAGCAAAATGATGGGGAAGTTGATCGACCGATGTCGCCGAGAAATTGTTTCGCGTCTTGAGAGTTTTCAGCAGTTCCCTGCTGTTGAGCATCGTCCCGAGATTGTGAACCGATGGATTGCCCTGATAGACGCCCACCGCGTCACGTCCACGTCGATCCTGGATCTCGCGCAAACGCGACGCTACTTCATCGAACGCCTCGTCCCAGCCGATCTCCTGCCACTCCCCGTCCACCTTACGCACCGGACGCCTCAGCCGATCCACGTCTTCGTAAATATCTTTCAACGCCAATGCCTTTGGACAAATGTGGCCGCGGGAGAACGGATCGAGTTTGTCACCGACGATCGATAGTATCTTCCCGTCGTCATGCACGATCTCAACGCCGCAGATCGCCTCACACAAGTTGCAGTTTCGGTAGTGTTTCATTGTCAGTCTAGCGAGTCTGTCGAGTCTGTCGAGTCTGTCGAGTCTGTCGAATCTGTCGAATCTGTCGAGTCTGTCGAGTCTATTGAGTCTGTCGAGTGTATGGGGTTGCTAGACTCGATAGACTCGACAGACTCGACAGACTCGCTAGACTCGCTAGACTCGCAGGCTAGGGCATAATAATACGTGTCACTCATCTACACCATCGGCCATGGCCGCCATCCGTTCGCGGATTTTTTTGAACTGCTTCAGAAATACAAGATCGAATTTCTCTGCGACGTCCGCAGTGTCGCGCGATCGCGATGGCCGCAGTTCAACGGACTGGTGTTGACGGAGTTGCTTCGCGACAGCGGCATAGGTTACGAGCATCTCCCCGAAACCGGCGGAAAGACAAAACCGAAACCCGAAGATCTCGCACGTGGCATAGATCGAATAGTCGAGATCGCATCGGATGTTCGCACCGTTATAATGTGCTCGGAGTCGAAGCCTCTGTCACCTCACAAAATTCCGCGTGCAAATTGTCACCGGGTCGGAATGCTCGCGCCAATGCTGCGAGCGAAAGGCATCACGCAGATAATTCACATCTTGCCAAACGGCGGGTCGATCGAGTTCGACGAATCGGCTGTGCCGTCGATCTGGTAATTCTGTTCCCTGCATGTAATTTTGTAATGACGTAATTATTAATTCGGTAATGCGGGGTCATTACAAAATTAATAATTACCTCATTACCAATTACTAGCTAAAAGTCGGCGTACAATAATTGTTGCGAATGCAGAAACCGCTCACCCACCGCAATCTAAAACTTCACAGCAAGACTCTCGCCTCCACTTGCCCGCATCTTGCGAGAGTCTATGAGCTATACGGAGCACCGCCGCTGTGGGACCGGCCCACTGGATTTGAAACACTGCTGCAAATAATCCTCGAACAACAGGTCTCGCTCGCGTCGGCAAAAGCTTGCTATGACAAACTGTGTCGACGTGTCGGAGCAGTAACTCCGCGGTCGCTACTGAGATCTTCCGACGTCGAACTAAAAAAGGATGGGTTCAGCCGACAAAAAATGTCTTACGCCCGCCACTTGGCCGAAGCCGTACTTGAGAAACGGATCGACTTCGAAAGATTGAATTCGCTGACGGACACGGACGTGAAAACCGAACTCATAAATCTAAAAGGCGTCGGTGCATGGACGAGCGATATTTATTTGTTGATGGCGATGCTGCGACCCGACGTCATGCCGAAAGGCGACGTTGCTTTGCACACGGCATGGCATAAACTTTCAGGCGAGGTGCGTCCAACGGCCGACGAGTTTCTGGTAATTGCCGAACGTTGGGCGCCCTATCGATCGGTGGCCGCGCGATTGTTGTGGCATTTTTATCTATCGGAAAGGCGGAGACCCGAGCGATAGCGAGGGTTTTCTTAAGGTCAAAGACACACTCCCTACCGGTCGTGTTTCTGCCTGTGGTGTGTTACGTTTTTTCGATGAAGATCCTCGACGTCGGCTGCGGGACAAATAAGCACGAAGGGGCGATCGGTCTCGACAACAATCCAAAAACGGCCGCCGACGTGATCCACGATCTGGGCACCCTTCCCTACCCGTTCCCGGATAACGAATTTGATACTGTCGTTTCTAACCACGTCGTCGAGCACGTGCCTGATCTGATGGCGTTCATCAGCAGAGCTGTACCGGATTACCAAACCCGGCGGCCGGATAAAATTGATCACGCCGCACTACACGAATCCCGACTGGGCGAACGATCCGACCCATCGCAATCACATTAATTCGTACACCTTTAATACCTTTATGCCGGAGCGAGCGGTGTTTGATTTCTATACCGACGTCCGTCTGAGGCCGGTCAGCACATATGTATCGCTGCTCGGGCTGTGGAAGGCGCTCGGGATCGAGTTTCTAGTCAACCTGGATCAGCGCGCCGCAGGCTTTCGCTTCACACGCAAATTTTGGGAGCACTATCTGAGCTACATTTTCCGGGGAAAGGAGATCTTTTTTGAGTTTGAGGTGGTGAAGGAGAGTTGATAATTGATGGTTGATAATTGATATTTCGCGCGGATCGGCTGGTGTTTCGCGTTGTACCCGCGGGACCTAAGCTCGACGAACTATCAAATATCAACTGTCCATTATCAACTTGAAGGCTTACAACTCCTCCGAACCTTAAATCATCTGTTATCGTTAGGATGTCTGCTTGGTTAAGTTCTTAAGAGGTTTTTCAATGAAATTTAGGATATTTGCGGTTCTGGCACTTTCGGTTCTGGTATTAGATCTCGCGGCTTCGACGCTCGCCGACTCAAAGGCGAAGAAAGCGAACACCATCGGGATGGTTTCACTGTTGCCGGCGTCGGATGGCATCGTTACGATCGACGTCAAACGTTTCTTTGGTCAGGCATTGCCGAGATTGTTATCGAGCAATCAGCCAATGCTCGCAAAGGTCACGAGTCAGATCGATAAGTTTCAGTCCAGGTTCGGCATCGATATCCGTCAATTCGACTCGATCGTGGCCGGGGCGACATCGACGAAGATCAGCGATAAGAAATACGATGTTGATCCTGTTGTGATCGCACGCGGACAGGTGAGCTCGGCGTCCCTGATAGGGGCTGCAAAACTTGCGGCCAACGGAAAGTACACCGAAGAGCGTGTCGGTGATCGGACGATATATATTTTTTCGGAAACTAAGATCGCGGGCAAATCCGAAGTTGCCCAGCTTCAGGGTGATATTGCCGTCACAGCCATAGACTCGACGACCCTCGCGTTCGGCACTCCTTCTCGTGTTCGACAAACTCTCGACGGAAAAACCAAGGTCGGTCAGGATCTGATTTCTCTTCTCGAACGGAGCCCGACGGCGGTGACTTCGTTTGCAGCAAAGGTTCCGGCGGGCGTGAAGAGTTTCTTGCCGCTCGAAAACGACGAGCTGGGCAAAGACATTGATTCGATCCAGTATGTTTATGGCAATGCCAACGTTGCCGCCGACGTCGCGAGTCTTCACATGACGGCCCGCACCCTGCAGAACGCCCAGGCAAAGAGTTTGCACGAGACTCTTTCCGGCCTTCAGATGCTCGGCAAGGCGTTCCTGGGCGGTGCGAAGGGCGCGGATAAACAAGTTTACGTACGGATGATCGAGAACGCGAAGTTTTCGGTCCGTGCGAATGAGGTCGTTCTCGATCTTCAGGTTCCGCAGAGCGACATCGATATTCTGGTAGGCTCGCTGAAGAAGTGAGCTGTGAGCAGTGAGCTGTGAGCAGTGAGCAGTGAGCTGTGAGCAGTAAGCAGTAAGCGGTAAGTAAGAGCGAAGAGCCCGAACTTACCGCTTTGTTATTGCCTTCTGCCTTCCGCCTGCTTACCGCTCCTGCTTACCGCTTACCGCCTTCCGCCTTCCGCCTTACTGCCTTCCGCTTACTGCCTTCCGCCTGCTTACTGCTTACTGCTTACTGCTTACTGCTTTCCGCCTTCCGCCTTCCGCCTTCCGCCCACCGCCTACCGTCGGCGTCGACGATCCGAATGCGTTCGCCGCGGCGAGAATTGATCGATCTCAGCGTTGAATTTCCCGGCATCGTCGAATAGCGGAAAGAGCTGCAAGGCTGCTTGAAAGATATGCTGCACGAAGTTCGACCGGGCGCGAGCCTGCCCGATTGATGACACGGACACGCGTGCCTCGGACCTCTTCGATCCAACGGGCGAACTCTTCGGCGTCGGCCAACCGTCGCCGAGAGCAAAAGCATACGGATCCGCGGCGGCGTGAGTATGATGGCCTCTTCCCAGACGTGGCCGCGATCTTCATCGGCCAGGTAATGCGCTTCATCCAGGATCACAAAATCGGTACGCACCTGCTCGCCGTTACGGAGCGCGTCAAATAATTGATTGCGATAGATCTCAGTCGTGCCGACGATAAGCGGAGCCTCGGTATTTTCCTTTCGATCGCCGGTCAGGATGCCGACATTCTCAGGACCGAACATTGCCGAGAATTCAATGTATTTCGAATTCGTCAGCGCTTTTAGCGGTGTCGTGTACCAGGCTCGTTTGTTTTGTTCGAGCAATCGTCTGATCTCTTCACTCGCGATCCACGTCTTGCCGCTGCCGGTCGGAGCGGTCACCAGAACGTCCTGGTGTTCTATCGCCTCCAAAGCTTCAAGCTGAAAATCGTCGGGTTTGAATTCGGAGCGCGGCGGAACACCGATGCCATGCAAGAGATCGCGAACCGCCTGCGCCTGCTGGGGCGTATGGCCCGGTTCGGCATATTGGCGCGAACTTTCCGGCCTCGGGCCTCGTTTGGATCGACGTTCGTCGGTGCGGCCTTTGCCAGATCGCGATCGTTGCCGGCCCTTATTTTTGCCGCCGCGGTTACTAGGCATGTGAGGATGTTAACACGGTAGTAGCAGACAGCGGCATGAGTCAGTATCCGGAGCTATAGCAACGGGGGCCTTTTTGTAAACAGTGTCTCATCGAGACTAAAGAGGCTCACGGACCGCGATCCGTTCACTACCGTCCCCGGTCCCTGCGGCTCCCGGTACTGACCTGTGGTTCAACTTTCACGCTATCCATGCCCTTCGCGAAATGTTAAAATCTCGATTTGCATCGCAACGCATGTGCGGTGCTGAGCGTCTAAAGTCCACGGCAACTAGTATGTGCTGACCTTAGACGGCAAATTTTGTTTTATGTTCGAGCAGGAATCATACAATCAAGAGCTTTCGGAGGTGCCGACACACCCCGGAGACCTATTTCATAATTACGAGATCCGGAATTGGAATTTTACGCCCCGGCTTTACAAGATCCTCGCCGGGTCGGCGATTTTCAATATCCTCTCTTTGTTCGTGATCGCGTCGTCCGGCATGCTGACGACTCGGGGCTGTGACAGCCCTTTCGTCGGACGTGTCTGCCAGGTTCTCGACACGGTCTATATCGGTAGTGTGCTATTTGGAACCGAGAGCGAGTTCGCCGACGTAGATTATGCAAAGACGGAACTGGAAGATGCCGATGTGACGTTTGTAGATGTTACCGGTGTCACGCCGCCGCTTAATTATCCGGCGGGTTATTTTCAACTCGCGAATCCGGAGCAGCAGTTCAGTAACGTTACAGATCCGATCGCCGGGAACGGTTTTATAGCGCCGGGGATACCGTACTCCAATCCCACCATCGGCGGTAAAGGTCTCATTAACACTCCGCCGATCACGCCGAACGCAAATCCAAACGCTATCGAAGGAGACCTGCCGACGGATCCTCTGGGCACATCAACGGATAATCCGACGATTCCTCGAGGTCGCAAAGGACGCCGCGGCGGCCGTATAACGGACTCAAACACGATCGCGAACTCGAACACCGATCCAGGTAATAGCAATACGAATTCGGCTAACCCAGCCCCTGGAACGACGGCCGAGAATGCCGATGAGGCAAAGGAAGACAGATTCGGCGTGTTTATCAATAAGCGTCCGATGAGGATCGAGGCTCAGGACTCACTCGAAAAGATCGAGAGCCAGACGGTAAAGCTCGATAGCCCATTCAAGGTCGTTATTAGCGGTACTCTCGGACCGGGCAAAGATGGAAAGACTATCGTATTGAAGAATCCGAAGCCGGTGCCGGTAACGATCCGCCGGTCAAAAATGATCCGGTGATGGAGAAATTTGTTCAGGACTGGATCCTTGCCGTGGGTGACGCTGGCTGGTTTGGGTACCTGTCTCAGAGTCGATCCGAAACCGAAGACGCTGATCATCACGGTTGAGCAAAATGAGACGGAACTTATTGCGAGCGTTAAAGCGGATCAACCGACGGAGAATGAGGCCAAGACACAATCGAGCTCTTTGGGTTTGCTGCTCTGCCGGTGCTGTACTGGTAGCTCAAGGTGATGACCAGACGTTTCTGCAAAAGGCCTCGGTAACATCCGAAGGTAAGGCGTTTGTACTGAATTTCGCAATCCCGAAGCCACTAGTGCAGGAAATGATCATGCGGAAACTTGCGGAAGCAAAGGAAAAAGAAGCGAAGCCGAACGGCAATGCAGAAGTAAAGCCGACCAATAATACGGCGAAGAAATAATTTTTGGTGACTAACCGAAGAACCAACAACTCACTTCTTTTCCTGACGACGCTCGGCGTCTATCTCGGACTTGTGCTCGTCGGCGGAGCGGCGCCGCAGGTTTTCGCACATAGTGCCTTAACGCGAAATTTCGATCTGAAGGACGAGGTCGAGGTAACCGACGATCTCGACAAGAACCCTGACAATGAGGCTGGTGCCCTTGCCCTCTCACTAAAAACTTATCTTGAAGACGTCGAGTACTTTCTCGCGACTCTTCAAAAATTAGGACAATCCGGCAAGTTCGATCTGTCGCGGGACGCGTTCGAAGTGACGCAGGCGACACAGCTTCCATGTGTGGCGGCAAACATTGTCGGCAGTTACACGGCCAATACGTTCGAGGTAAAGAACGAGCTCCTACGGCCGTCGCTGGAACGCTTCAGCAAGCTCTTGACCGACGGCTATTCGCTCGCCGATTGTTTGCCGAGCTCTCGCTTCGGCGGCCAGGAAGCGACAAACTCTAAATTCACTTTCAAACTCGACACCAAATCGTTTTCGGTTCAAGTCGCGGCCCAGAAAGCTTCGCCTGAAAATGCGAGAAGAGTTTCGGGCGGCCTTGTTTCCGTGTTCGCGCGATTTACGCCAAAGGCGGGTGATCTAGCTCGCCAAAAGATTTTTGAGAACACGACATTCAAATCCGAGAATGACCAGGTACTTGTGGTCACTCGTCTCGCCCGTGCCGATCTCGACCCGCTGCTTGCGACAAGCGCAAAGTAGCGGCGAGCTGATCTAAATTTCAATCCTTTTATTTTCACTCGCCATCAACGGACAACAAACTTCGGTTTGTTGTATGCACGGACGCGACGAACTGAAGTTTGTCGTACATGAGGACAAAATGGCTGTTAACAGTTTTGCAGACAAGTTAGTTAAAAGAGTTTTCGGATCGTCAAGCGACATCTTTTTGAAGAACACGCGGCCGATCGTCGACAAGATCAATGAGTTCGAGCCTTCGATCGAAAAGCTTTCGGACGAAGAGCTCAAGGCACAGACGCCCAAGTTTAAAGAACGCATCACGAATGCGTTGGCCGAATTCGACAAAAGCCCCGAGGGTCAGGAAGCCAATGTCCCGATCTGGCGCGGACACGGCATCTCGCCGGAAATGAAAGCGCTGCTTGAGCGGAGGCGAAAGGCCGAACAGGACATACTCAACGAGATCTTGCCCGAGGCGTTCGCGACTGTTCGCGAGGCTTCTCGACGCGCGACGGGCATGCGGCATTTCGATGTGCAGATGATCGGCGGCATCGCGCTCCACCAAGGACGCATCGCTGAGATGCGCACGGGTGAAGGTAAGACGCTGGTCGCGACCTTGCCGTCTTATCTAAACGGCCTGACAGGCCGCGGCGTTCACGTCGTCACGGTAAACGATTATCTCGCATCGCGCGACGCGGAGTGGATGGGTAAGATCCACCAATTTCTTGGACTGACGGTCGGCTGTATCCAGAACGATATGGACGACGTCGAGCGAAAAGAAGCATACGCCTGCGACATCACGTACGGTACGAACAACGAGTTCGGCTTCGATTATCTTCGCGACAACATGAAGTTCGATGTCGAGTCGCTGGTCCAGCCGGATCATTACTTCGCGATCATCGACGAGGTCGATTCGATCCTCATCGACGAAGCCCGTACGCCGCTCATCATTTCCGGCGCCACGGACGACGCGACGGACAAGTATTTCACCGCGAACGAGATAATTCCGCAGCTCGAACGCGGCCATAAAGACGAGGAAACAAAGGTAACGACGGGTGATTATCTGCTCGATGAAAAGAACCATTCGTCGGTGCTCACCGAGCAGGGCGTTGACAAGGCTGAAAAGCTGCTTGGGGTCGGCAACCTTTACGATCCGGCGAACATGGACCTGCTCCACTGTGTCGAGCAGGCGTTGAAAGCGCACACGCTCTACAAAAACGATCATCACTATGTCGTCCAGGATGGCGAAGTGATCATCGTCGACGACTTTACCGGTCGTCTGATGCAGGGACGCCGCTGGTCTGACGGTCTGCACCAGGCCGTCGAGGCGAAAGAAGGCGTCAAGATCGAACGCGAAAACCAGACTCTGGCGACCATCACGCTGCAGAATTACTTTCGCATGTACGAAAAGCTTCGGCGGCATGACGGGTACGGCCGAGACCGAGGCCGAGGAATTCGGCACGACCTACAACATCGACGTCGTCGTGATCCCGACGAACTGCTCGATGGTCCGCAAGGACAATCTCGGACATGATCTATCGCACGCTGCCTGAAAAGTGGGACGCGGTAGTCGATGAGATCAAGGAACTTCACGGACGCGGACAGCCGGTTTTGGTCGGTACGGTGTCGGTAGAAAATTCCGAGCTTGATCGCCGACAAACTAAAAGCGATCGGGATCCAGCACAAGGTGCTCAACGCAAAATATCACGAGCAGCGAAGCCGAGATCATCGCGCAGGCCGGACGTAAAGGCGCAGTTACGATCGCGACCAACATGGCCGGTCGCGGAACGGACATCTTACTCGGCGGAAATCCGGAGTCTCTCGCCGCCGATTATCTGAGGCGTCAGGAGATCAATCCGGACGAGGCGACGCCGGAACAGTTCGAAGCTGAGCTGGCAAAGGCGAAACGCGTCGTTGCCGAGGAGCATAAAGAAGTCGTCGCCGTCGGCGGCCTGCACATTCTCGGCACCGAACGCCACGAGTCGCGTCGTATCGATAATCAGCTTCGCGGTCGTGCCGGACGTCAGGGCGATCCGGGTTCGTCACGGTTCGTCTTGTCACTGGAAGACGATCTGATGCGCATCTTCGCGGGCGATAAGGTCCGCTCGATGATGGAATGGCTGGGAATGGAAAAGGGCGTCGCGATCGAATCGAAGACCGTTTCGAAACAGATCGAGCGTGCCCAGAAGGCCGTCGAGGCCCGCAACTTCGAAACTCGCAAACACGTTCTCAAATACGACGACGTAATGAACAAGCAGCGCGAAACTATCTACGGTCTGCGTCGCCAGTTGATGTTCGAGCCCGAGCATCGCGAATACCTGCTCGGCGAAAAGGGTGTTGCAAAGGACCTGCTCCACGACCTGACGGTCAGCTTCCTGAACATTCAGAACACACCCGACACATGGGACGTCGATACGTACGCCGCCGAGATCGAAAGCATTTACGCGATCGATCCGGCGAAGGATGCGGACGTCAATTTCAGGCTCGACAATCCGGATACAGATCGAGGAGAAGATCTGGAAGGAGGCTTCGGCAAACTATGCCGAGAAGGAAAAGATCGCCGGCGAAGAATCGCTCCGGGCATACGAGCGCTACATCATGCTCAACATCATCGACTCGCAGTGGAAGGACCACTTGCTATCGATCGATCAGGTCAAGCAAGGCATCGGGCTGGTCGGTTACGGACAGAAAGATCCGCTTGTCGAGTATAAGAAGCAGTCGTTCGATATGTTCCAGGACATGCTCGATCGTATCGACACGAACACGTCGAAAGCGCTCTTCCATCTTGAGATCGTGTCCGCACGACGAACAGGCCGAAAGAGATCGGCTTGAACGACTTGAGATGCAGCGTGCTCGCCGACAGGCTGCAGGAATGGCGTTCACCGGTGCGATGGCGACGGCCGCCGCGGCAGGTGACACCGAAGAACTCCGTCACACGCCGTTCGAGCGCGATCAGCCGAAGGTCAAGCCGAATGAACCGTGCTATTGCGGCTCAGGCAAGAAGTTCAAGAAGTGCCACGGTGCGGGAGTGATCTAGTAGTCAAGGACAATCTTAGACAACTAAAAAAGGCGGTTGTTAGCCGCCTTTTTGTCTGCTAATTTGTCGCCATGATCGGCGTGTCAGGGATGTTCGTTCCTTGTGACGACCAAGCCTGCCAGCGCCCGTCGCGTTTTATCCATGTATCGGTGTAGCGGATCTTCCGATCGTAGGCCGCTCCTTTTTCGTCCTTACCCTTAAGACGGAAGACGCCGGTGATGACCGCGTGGTTTCCGTCGATTCGGATATTCATAACCTGTCGTCTCGACGAGCTCGAAAGTACCCTTATCATTGACGGTATCGGCGATGTCCTCGGTTCGGGTCATAAGTTTCGCGGTCGAACTGCTGATGCTTGTGAAGTCGGCAGCGAAGTTATTCTCGAACCACGTCTTATCTTTTTTCCACACCGCGTTGTTCCAGTCCTGTTCGAGATACCAGAGTACGTGCGTAGTCGTCGAGCGTCGTTTCCGGCATTGCTGACAACCTGCCAATTCCCGCCGCGCTTTTCAAGAAAGTGCACGCTGCGGGTGTAAAAGGTCTCCGGCTTTCCGCCGGCACCGTGCGGTGTCCAGACCGTGTTGCGATGTGTGACGGTCGCCGTCATCGGCGTGCAGGAGACGATGTAATGATCGTACGTAACCTTGTCGGCGCCGGCGGGATTCGCTTTATTGCGCGCGAAAGTGTCCATCGTCGCTTCGATCGCTGCGTGTTTGCCTTGCATTCCCGGAAAGCCCACATACTCGTCGGCATAAAAAGACATCAGGGCGGTCTTATCACCTGACTCTCCGGCCTTGCCCCAGGCCGTATCGAATGCCGCAAGCGCTTTCTTGTCCGCGTCGCTGCATTCGGCAGCCGCTGAGAACGCGGTCGCCAGAATGATCGTAATCAAAAGTATCGTAGATCTCATTTATTGCTCCTCCAAAGTCCTGTATGCCAGTCAGAGAGCATGGACGCTGTGCCCGCGTCCTGCCCGGAACGATCGTATGTGATCATTTGCCCGAATTCATGTTCGTGTTCGCCGCAAGTCGGCGCCCGATCTGCCAAAGATCTGTGTCGCTCACTCGGTTATCTCGTGGCGAGCCTTTCCCCGTCTTTCTATAGTCCCGCGAGGCGCACAAATACGCTCGGCGAGCAAAACGAACAGCTTTTGGCGTCCGTTTTGACGGCCGTGGCACCCACAGACGGGAAGTGATGTAATTTTAACGGGATGAATGAGTTATAGCCCCGATACGTGTGGAAGTCAACTTGGGGCAGAAAAGAGACGGCTCCCGAAAGAGCCGTCCGACTGTTACTACTTGATCTTCTTTAGACTTCCCTGTCCGCTGATCTGGCGATTCCCGGCAACTTTCTCTGCCGCGGTAAATGCGCGTAGAAAGTTTTCGCCGAGGACCTTCCGGATGTCCGTTTCACCGTAACCGCGGCGGAGCATTTCGTAAGTGACCAGGACGGTGTCCTCTGCTCCATTCATTCCGGCCGGTAACCCACCGATACCGTCATAATCGGAACCAAGCCCGACGTGATCGATACCGGCAACGTTCTTAATGTGATCGATATGATCGACGATTCGTGCATAGGTCGGCACATAGACGGGATGCTCGGCAAACAGCTTTCGCCGCGCTTCGTTAAATCCGACGGGATCGTCTTTGAACTGTTCGCGAAGGGCGTCGGTCTGGGGCTTTAGACGGGCGGCTCGATCGTTCTCCTCTTTTCGGTTACGAGCGTCGAGAAACGCGGGAAGAAAATTCACCATTATCACACCGCCATTCTTGGTAACCCGCTTCAAAACATCGTCCGGCACGTTTCGCGTGTGATCGTTCACGGCTCGGGCGGACGAGTGCGATGCAATTATCGGAGCAGTGGAAATGTCCAGCACGTCGTTCATCGTGTCGACCGAAACGTGCGATATGTCGACCAGCATGCCCAGCCGGTTCATCTCCTTTACAACCTCGCGTCCAAACTCGTTCAGGCCGCCGTGCCGTGGCTCGGTCACGTGGGAATCTGCCCAGTCATGCGTGACGTTGTGCGTGAGCGTCATGTATCGAATACCAAGGCGATAAAAATTGCGGAGCGCGTAGAGCGAGTTCTCGATGGCGTAACCGCCCTCGATGCCCATGAGAATGCATATCTTTCCCAGTTTTTTCGCCCGACGGATCTCGCCCGCGGTGGTGCACATGGTTAAATCGCCGGGATGTCTTTCGACCTCGCGGTATGTGGCATCGATCATATCCATCGCCCGGCGCATCGCATCATGCGTCTGCATCCGATTACCGCCGACGTATATCGCGAAAAATTCGCCCGTGATCCCGCTCGCCTTTAATCGGGAAATGTCGGTATGAAACGGATCGCCGTCGCGGTGAAACTTTCCAACAGTGCTTGTGGCGAGGTCAAGGTCCTCGTCCACGAGCGGGCTGGTGACATCGTTATGCCCGTCAACGACGATCGCCTTTTTGTGGATCTTCTGGGCCTGAGCCCAGATCTTCGGGTCGGCATCGCTCGGCATGGTCTGAGCAAAGCCGAGCGAGCACAAAAATACGATTAGACACAGAGAGTTTACTGATCTCATACTTTTCTTAGATAAGGTGCGTTCAACTGATAGTCTAGCGTCAATCTGTAAATTTCGGAACTCGAAAAAAAACGGGACAGCTTTATGAAGCTGTCCCAGGGCGTTCTTGAGGAGGAAGGGAACTTTCCTTCAAGTCGATTACTTAATTCCAAAGCTTCGACCTGAACGTGGGATGCGGCTCGGGGAGCGTATGTTGTCGCAAACATGATTTTTTATTGGAACACGTCTTGCACGAGCTTTCGCTGTTGGTTGCGTTTCGACTAACCCTAAAGCCCACACATTAAAGATTTAAGCTCTCAAGCCCTGTGTTTCCCCGGCGATTCCCTGACGAAACTCGCAAATTTCGTTATGTGTAGAATGACATAATACGGTACCTTTATACGGTACCTTGTGATTTGCGCTCGCTCCCAATGACAATTAAATCACCCACAAACCACAACAAAGAATCCGACAACCACAAACTCGCCCTTCGGCAAGAGCGATCCGAGCCCTTGCCGGCTGAACACAACGATCCTCCGCAATCAGATGATCGTTATCGGGATTTTATCGAGAAACTTCCCGTCCTGTTCTACGCTGTCAAGTGGAAGCCCCCCTACACTCCGATCTATGTAAGCCCCGCATTCGAGATCTTCGGATATCCGCTCGACGCTTGGCTGAACGATCCAGATATCTGGCTCAGGGTCATCCATGAAGACGACAGGGGCCGAGTTTTCGAAGAGACCGTCGCATCAACCAAGACCGGCAAGAATGTTCTATATGAATATCGGGTCATCGCGGCTGATGGCACCATGCATTGGGTTCGCGACCGCGGCTGCCTCATCCGGGATGACAGTGGAAAGGTTACGCATCGACAGGGTGTCATCGTTGACATCACACTAAGCAAATTGGCCGAAGATGAAGCCGAAAAACGGGAAAAGCTATACCGAACTCTTGCCAAAAATATTCCTGCGACGGCCGTTTTGCTATTCGATAACAATTTGCGTTACACCCTGGCCGACGGTGAACAGCTTGGGCATCACGGCTTTTCGCAGGACATGTTCGAAAATAAAACGATCTGGGAAGTGTTTCCAGGTGATGTCGCCGACGAATGGTCGGGACTATATCGGCGGGCGCTCGCTGGTGAGCATTTCAGTCTCGAGCGAGAAGAGGGCGATAGCTTTTTTCAGATATACCTAATGCCGGTCCGGGACGAGAACGGCGACATATTTCAGGGAATGGTGATGTGGCAGGACATCACCGATCGAAAGAGGGCGCTCAAGGCGGTGGAGGAGAGTGAGTCACGTTACCGAAACCTGTTCGAAAACGCTAACGACATCATTTACGTCCATGACCTCGACGGCAACTATATTTCCATCAACCAGGCCGCCGAACGCGTATTCGGGTTCCCGCGTGAAGAAGCACTGAAGATGAACATGAAGCAGATCGCCGCCCCCGAACATTTCAAACGGGCACGCGAGAAGCTGAAAAAGAAGCTCGCCGGAGCTGAGCAGACGAGCTATGAAATGGACTGCATCACAAAGGACGGCCGGCGAATCACCCTTGAGATAAACAGCACGGCAATTCGCAAAGACGGCGTCCCGGTTGCCGTTCAGGGTATCGCTCGCGACATTACCGAAAGAAAACGGGCCGAGATAGCGTTGCAGGAAAGCGAGGCCAAGTTCCGAACGCTCGCAGAGACGGCTTCGGACGCAATCATCACAATGGACGATCGCGGCATCATCTCGTTCGTCAACGCGGGCACCGAGAATATATTCGGATATACCGAAGCGGAGATGATGGGCCAGCAGTTGACGATGCTCATTCCCGTGCGTTTGCGCGAAGCACACGGAGCGGGTCTGGAACGATATCTTCGATCGGGTAAGCGCAGCATTCCATGGAAAGCGGTCGAGTTGCCGGGGCTCCATCGAGACGGTCATGAAATCGAACTTGAGCTTTCTTTCGCCGCCTACGACAAAGACGGCGAGCGATTTTTCACCAGTGTAATTCGCGACATCACGGAACGTAAACACTCACAGGAAGCGCTGAAAGAAAGCGAGTCCCGGTTCCGCGACCTTTTCGAAAACGCCAACGACCTGATCTATACGCACGACCTGGAAGGAAAATTTACATCGCTAAACCGAGCTGGCGAGAGGATAACCGGATATTCGCGCGACGAAGCGTTGAATATGCAAATCTCCCAGGTAGTAGCTCCCGAATACCTTGAATACGCTCAGCGAATGACCATGCGAAAACTTGTAGGCGAGTTGCCGAGCTCCTACGAAGTCGAGATCATCGCAAAAGAGGGCCATCGCGTAATGCTTGAGCTCAGTACGCGGCTTATCTACGAGAACGACAAGCCGATCGGTGTCCAGGGGATCGGCCGGGACATTACGTCCAGGCGCGAGGCTGAGGAAAAGCTGCTTCACAACGCCCTTCACGATTCTCTGACCGATCTTCCCAATCGAACTGAATTCATGCGTCATCTGCAGGGAGCTGTCGAACAAGCAAAGGCTGATCAGGAATTCAAATGCGCCGTACTCTTCCTCGACCTCGATCGGTTCAAGATAATCAACGACAGCCTCGGGCACGTGATCGGCGACAAGCTGCTCGTTGGAATTGCAAAGAGATTAAAAACTTGCGTCCGGCCACGCGATATCGTGGCCAGGTTCGGCGGCGACGAATTTACGATCCTTCTCAACAAGATCAACGATCCGAGCGACGCGACAATGGTCGCCGACAGGCTGCAGCGAAAATTGACGGCACCTTTCAAGTTCGGGAATTACGAAGTCTTTAGTTCGGCGAGTATCGGGATCATTGTTTCGGACGGAATCGACCGCGAGGCCGAAGATTTCTTACGGGATGCAGATACCGCAATGTATCGAGCCAAAGAAGCAGGCAAAGCTCGATGCGAAGTGTTCGACCGAGAAATGCACGCCGCGAACATGAATCTCCTCCAGATCGAAACTGACTTGAGACGAGCGCTCAGCAGAAACGAGTTGGAGGTTTTTTACCAGCCGATCCTCGATCTCGATACCAGTCGGTGCTCGGAATTTGAAGCTCTCATTCGCTGGAAGCATCCCATCCAGGGTTACATCGCACCGAACGAATTTATCTCCGTCGCCGAAGAATCGGGTCTCATCATTCCGATCGGACTATGGATCTTAGAGGAGGCATGCAAACAAACCCGGAGTTGGCAAAAAAGGCTCGCCGGATGCGAGAACCTGTCGGTCAGCGTAAATCTGTCGGCGAAGCAGTTAATGCATCCCGCGCTGGAGGCACAGCTCGACGAAATTCTAAGAAGGACCGGACTGGATCCGCGATCTCTGAAGCTCGAGGTCACTGAAAGCACCGTGATCGAGCGCAGCGAAACGGCTCTGGCTGTTCTATCTGGAATAAATGCCCTCGGAATCTCGCTTTCGATGGATGATTTCGGAACGGGATATTCCAGTCTGAGTTATCTGCACCAATTCCCGTTCCAACGGCTTAAGATCGACCGGTCATTTGTCGATAAGATGGATCACGATCCAAAAAGCGAGGCGATAGTCAGGACGATTCTTTTACTGGGGACAAATCTAAACCTGGAAGTTGTCGCGGAGGGGATCGAGAGTGCACGTCAACTCGATCTGCTCCGGCAGCTTGGCTGCAGTCTCGGGCAAGGGTTTATCTTTTCACGCCCGTGCGATGCGATCGTCGCCGAAAAGTACTTAAGCGACCAGATCCGAGTAAAAGGCTCGCCGTCGCCGAGCCTCTATACGCGTGATCGTGATCTTGTCGAAGTCCCGCAACTTTAACAGATCCCTCGTCATCTCTCGTCTCTAGTCCCTTGTCCCTTGTCCCTTGTCCCTTGTCCCTTGTCCCTCGTCCCTCGTCCCTCGTCCCTCATCCCTCTTCCCCATTCACCGGGGCTTGGCGTTCTTGACGTATTTGTCGAACCACTCGAGCATTTCGTAGAGCGTATGCTGGACTGATTCCTTTGCGGAGTATCCGTGCGATTCCAGCGGCAGCATAACGAGCCTCGCCGTGCCTCCGTTACCGCTGATCGCGGCGAATAGTCGTTCCGATTGGATCGGGAAAGTTCCCTGGTTGTTATCCGCCTCGCCATGAATTAGCAGGATGGGTTCGTTGATCTTGTTTGCGTAGAAGAAGGGTGAAATGTCCGTATAGAGTTTCGTCGCCTCCCAGAACGACCGTCGTTCACCCTGAAAGCCGAACGGCGTCAGAGTGCGATTGTACGCACCGCTTCGTGCTATGCCGGCGCGAAAGAGGTCGGAATGCGCAAGAAGATTTGCCGTCATGAAAGCGCCGTAGCTATGCCCGCCGACGCCGACGCGATCCGGATCGACGACGCCCATCTCGACACCCTTATCGATCGCCGCTTTCGCGGAATCGACGATCTGCTTGATGAACGTATCGTTGACCGTTTCCGGATCGCCGACGACCGGCATTGTTGCGTCGTCCAGCACGGCATAACCCTGCAGCAGAAAGAAAAGATGCGAAGTGCCGCCGATCTGCGTAAAGCGGTCGGTCGAGCCGGTGACCTGGCCGGCTACGGAAGCATCGGAAAATTCCAACGGATATGCCCACACGATGGTCGGGAGCCGCGTACCCTCTTTGTATCCGGGCGGGGTGTAGAGCGTGAACGAAAGTTCGACACCGTCCGCTCGTTTGTATTTCACAAGCTGTTTCTTTATCCCCCGAAGCTGCGGAACGGGGTCCTTGAAATCGGTGATCTTTCGATCTAAGACGGCAATGCATTGGGTCCCGGGCTGGCACACCTGATGAAAATGAACATTCGGCGGTTCGGTGGCGGACTCCTTGCGCGTCAAGAACGTGGTGCCGATGTCGTTGATCATACCGAGAAAACTCTCGTACTCGCCGGTCACTGAGCGAAAGATCTCTTCGGTTTTCAAGGTCTTCAGATTCATGCGGCGAAAGAACGGGCGGTCGCCCTCGGGTGAAGCTCCCGTGCCGGAAAGGAATATCTCGTCGCCATTCATTCTTATTACGCTCGCCCCATGCGGTAAAAGCCGGGTCACGGGCTGTCCGATCTCGTTATAGCGGTCACTAATATTCAAGTCGGCGACCAACTTAACAGACGATGGATTTCGATAGTCGGTCATGAAGGTCCGCCTGTGGCGCTTGTCTCGATCGAAATCGAAAAACCACATCATGCCATCCTTTTCGCCGAACTGGCGTCCCTGATATCGATGCTCAACTTTTAAAAGCTCAGCGGGAGCGCCAGAGAACGGTGCGGCGAGAGTAACCAGCCGGTCACGCGGAGTTATTTTCTTACGCGGGTCGCCGCCATCCAGAGCTTCCGCCCAGATCAGGGTCGCCGGTTCCACCGGGATCCAACCGAAACTCCGAGGCCCGGTCTGGACACCTTGGATGGGTATCGAATCCTGCAGCGGAATGTTTGCGAGCGTGTGAATAACATTGCCATTGATATCCCAGATCTCAACCTTTTTTGGAAAACGGAAGGCCGGGAACAGATATGAGAACGGGCGTTCGATCCGGGATACGAGGATATATTTACCGTCGGGTGAAAAATCTACCGTATCAAAGATCGCAGCGGGGCCGATCTCGCGGACTTTGCCGCCGACATCGATCGTTGCAAGTTTCGATGTCGCGTAGTATTCGAACAACTTTTCGTCATTCGGAGTTTTTAACAGATCCTGAAAGGTCTGGACGGCTCCGCCGCGGCCGGTCGTTTCCTGGATGTTCGGCTCATTTGGCGTCAGATCCTGGTAGGCGGGAGGACTCGAGCGTTTGGCTGGAACGAGGGTCGCCGATACGGTTCGCGAGTCTTCCCACGAGAGATCCGCCAAAAGCCGTGTTCAAGTAAATATTTTGAACCTTTGACGCTTTCCCGGTCACCGTGTCGACGAACCAGAGTTCGACACCGGCGGATGTAAGATTTCCTGCGGCGATAAACCTCCCGTCCGGTGACCACGAAGGCTGGACGATCTGAACGCCTGCCGGAAACGTGACTTTGGTCTCCTTGCCGTCGGCAATTGTTTTCAGTGTCAGACCGAGGAAGTACGGCTGGCGGTGCGGGGCATTCGTACGAGGGTTCACTCGCGATCCCGCGAGACGAAGCATCGGATGAGCAAGTTCCGCGATCGGCGGATAGCGTAGCGGCTCAAGCAGTGCCAGCCGGTCCCGCACCGGCGAGACAGACACAGATGGCGCGGTCGGAGCATTAAGGATATCCATCGTGTCCTTCGGTGGTTGCCGGTACGAACCCTGCGCCAAGCAAAGCCCCGGAAAAATAACAAACACTAACGATCGGAGTAAAAACGTTTTCATAATATTCCTCAGGTTCACAAATACTGCTCACCTCGCCTTCTGCCTACTGCTCACTGCTCACTGCTCACTGCTCACTGCTCACTGCTTCCGCAGACCGTCAATGACGTTCCCCACGATCATTGGTATCGGTTTGCGATCAGTCGCGTGATTCTCGGTAAATACGACGAGCACGAACTTCGACCCGTCGGGTGTTTCCACATAGGCGGCATCGTGCCTCGACTTGCTCGTCCAGCCTGCTTTCGACCAAAGTCTCGCACCCGATAGCTTTTTATCTATCAACGCCCGTCCGGAGAATCCCGTAGCCTGATCATCCGCATCTTTCGATTCCTTGAACGGATCGCGCTGCATCAGCTCCATCATCTGGCGGCTGCGATCGGCGTTAACCATCCGCCCGAGCGCGATCTCGGCCAACAGGCGGGCGGTCGCATTTGTCGTCAGCATGTTGCGATTTTCGCCTTTATATTTTCTGGTCTGCTGCTCGATGCCGTAAGCATCTTCGCAGAAAGTTTTCTGATTTACATTTATTCCCGTGTAGCCGAGGGATGTAAAGTATCGGTTGACGCGATTTCTTTTGAACTGCCATTTGTCGAAAGCCGCCTGCGGAAGCTCAGCACCGCTGGACGTGTCGGTCAGAACATCCAGGATATATTGTGTCGCTTCGTTCGACGAATCGACGATCATCTCCCGCAGCCCTCGCATAAGTTCGGGAGTCGACTTTACCTTCTTGTCCTGAAGCTGTTGATGGAGCGCGGCCATATAAAACATCTTCACGACACTCGCCGGGTAGATCGGCCGATCCCCTCGAAAGTCGGCCCATCGCAGATTGTTCGGATCGCTAACGTCGATCAGCGTGGCGGCAACGTCCTCGGTCTTGAATCCGCCCGCCGAATACGACCTCAGCATCTCGCCGATAGCAGCGTTGAGGACGGTCTTTAGCTCCGCCGAGTCTTGAAAATCAGGCGCCTGATAACTCTTCGGTGGCGTGATCTCTATACCCGTCGTCGACTTCTGTCCATGGGACACAAGACACAGTAGCGAAATACAAACCACTACCCGCAAAAACTGACTCATCATATTTTCTCTGGTTTTCTTTACTGAACGCGAATTTGTAGAGTATAAACTAAAAGCCCTATCTCAAAAAGAAACTCGTCTAAAAGTTACCAATGACAGAAGAAAAACTTGTTCGCGGACTCAGCCGATGGGACCTCACCGCCGTCGCTATCAACACGATGATCGGGACGGGCATTTTCATTCTGCCGGCCGGTGTGTTCGGACTCATCGGCACGTTCAGCTTAATGGCGTTCATCGCGTGCGCCGTGATAATCGGATTGATCGTCTTATGTTTTTCGGAAGTTTCAAGCCGGTTTCAGCATACCGGCGGGATGTATCTCTACGCACGAGAAGCTTTCGGGCCCGAGATCGGGTTCGAGGTCGGGTGGTTGTACTGGATCGTGCGCGTAGCAACGTTCGCCGCGAACTGTAATGCCATGCTCGCATACCTCGGCTTCTTTGTCGGCGGCGTCAGTGAAGGAATTGTTCGCGTCCTGATAATAACGACGGTCGTCGCCGGCATCACTGTCGTGAATCTTTTGGGGATCCGGGAGAGCGCGATCGTCACGAATGTATTTACCGTCGGCAAGATCGTTCCATTACTTATCTTCGCAGCGGTCGGTATCTTCTTTATCCAGCCCGCCAACTTCGATTTCGCATCCGTACCGGGCACCGACGCGTTCGCGGCGGCGGTCCTGATGCTAATGTATGCCTACATGGGATTCGAAGCCGCGGTGATCCCGGCCGGGGAAACAAAAGATCCGCAAAAGAGCGTTCCGTTTGCGTTGCTCACAGCGCTCGGTTTCTCCGCCGTGCTGTTTTTCGTTATTCAACTCGTCGCGATCGGTACTCTTCCGGGACTTGCGGCGTCGAAAACTCCGCTTGCCGATGCGGCAGGCCAATTCATGGGATCGTTTGGAGCCGGTTTTATCGCTTTGGGCGCTTTGATCTCCGTACTCGGGAATCTAAACGGCGGATTCCTTTCCTCATCGCGGATCCCTTTCGCAATGGCGGTGCAGAGTGAGATTCCACAAGTGTTCTCAAAAACGCATAAGAAATATCGGACGCCGCACGTTTCCATTATCGTTACCGGGATCGTCGTGCTCACGCTAACTATTTTCACGACATTCCTCACCGCGGTGACAATAGCCGCGATAACTCGGCTGCTTGTTTATGCAACGACGTGCCTCGCACTTGCCGTCTTTAGACAGAGGAGCGACATTCCGCCAGCTAAGTTTTCCGCCCCGCTTGGCGTACTTGCTGCGGTCCTCTCCCTTGGATTGATCGGATGGCTTCTCGTAAATGTGGACTACAAAAAAGAGGGACTGCCGATCCTGATCGCGGCCGCCGTCGGGTTGGTCGTCTATGTCGCATACCGTACACTCGGCAATAGGATCAAGCTTCCCGATCCCGGTTCGGAGAACTCATGAAGAGAATTGTTTTTATATCCATTGTTCTATTTTTTGTTCCGCTCGCGATAAAGCCGCAAAGCGCCATTGTTCCCATCGTGGAATTAAAAATGGGCGGTTTGATGGGCGGTGTACAGAACGGAAGATGGCTTGCCCCGTCCAATGTCGCATGGAAACTGCAGTCCGAGACAGAGTTCGTTCTTGTCGGCCCCAACGGGGTCGAAGAAGGCGGCGTGACGATGGGCAAAAAAGCCCCGCAGGAAGATGTATGCACGGATTTTACACGCATGGAGTTTGAGTTGAAGGCCGAGAGCGGCGTCGGGATCGGCTCAAACGCAAAATGGAATCCGGTGCCGCGTTTGCCGAAGCCGATCGACCCCACCAGCCCGGTCTATAAAACCGTCGTCGCAAATTTTTTGAAGCGAAGAGGTATCCGGCACCCGGTTGTGAGTATCAAAGAAGCTTTCCGTGTCGATCTGGAGGGTGACGGCGTCGAAGAGGTTGTTTTATCCGCGACTTACTACAAGAACGGCTTGTCGTCCGACGCTTGGCCGGGTGATTATTCGTTTGTGATCGTTCGTAAGGTTACGGGCAAGATCGTCACCGATCATTTACTGGAGGGCGACTTTGTCCTACGAAGAGTCAACTTTGGAGCTCCGACCGAGAACCATATCTCCGCCATCGCCGATCTCAACGGCGACGGAAAGATGGAGATCGTGCTGTACGGATTCTATTACGAGGGCGATTTCGCGAGCGCTTTCGAAATGAAGAAAGGCCGGCCGGTGAAGATCAAGGAATTTGCGATCGGCTGTGGGGTCTAGTTAATGGTGAATGGTTAATGGTGAATGGTGAATGGTGAATGGTTAATGGTGAATGGTGAATGGTGAATGGTGAATGGTTAATGGTTAATCGTGAATGGTTAATGGTAAATGGATAATGGTTAATGGTTAATGCAAAATCCGACCGTTGCGATCTCCGTTCTTCATTCACCATTCACCACTCACCATTCACCATTCACGATTCACTCACCACTCACCATTCACCACTCACCATTCACCATTATTGAAAGACTCCCCCACCCAGAAAGTTCTTTCTTAGATACCCGATCGTATCCTGCAAAGTCTCTTGCGGGTCGCGCGGAGCGAATTTTAATTCCTCTTCCGCTTTCGACGAATCGAAGTACCAGAAATACTCCGCTTGCTCAACCTCATTCGATGCCACAGGCGATGCCTTTCCCCAATTCTTGAAAACGGACTCGATCATTGTCGACCCGGCCATCGCCAACTTTTTCGGAACTTTCAGCCTTGGTGCCGATATACCACTTAATCTTTCCAGCCGTCCAAAGAATTGAGCAAACGTCATATTCGCCGCACCCAGCAGATACCTTTCCTGATGTTTTCCTTTGTCGAGGGCGGATATAAATGCCGATGCTGCGTCACGTGCATCGACAAAATTCAATCCGCCGCTCGGCGAGTAAGGAATTTTGCGAGCGAGAAAATCAAGGACGGGTTTCGTTGAGCTCAAACGTTCGTCGTCAGGACCCAGCAACAGCGACGGATTCAGAATGACCAGCTTTCTGCCCGCACCGTCGAAGTTCTCGAGTGCAGCTCGCTCCTGATAATATTTCGACGCGTAATACGCCCACCGCGAAAACACCTCGACAGGCTGTGGAAATGTTTCGTCCACGATCTGCTCGTCCTCGCTGACGGCGATCGTGCCGCTTGACGAAGCGAGGACCATCGTTTTCACGCCGGCTTCTTGAGCCGCTTCGCACAGGACACGCGTTCCTTCGACGTGAACCTTGTTCATCGCCGCAGCGTCTTCGTTATCGCGCGAGACTTTGCCGGCGAGATGAAAAATTGCCGATACGTCCTTTAACGCCGCGGCAACATCGTCGCGATTCGTCACCGAACCGAGCGAAGGCTCGACACCTGCATCAGTCATCCACTCTGGAATCGACGACGCCATGACGCGCAGATTCTTTTCACCGCCGTCAATGAACTGGCGGACGATATGTGTACCGAGAAACCCGGTCCCGCCGGTGATGAGGATCTTCTTTTCGATTTTCGCTATTGTTTTCTTCCTGGGCATAAAGCTAGCTCTTCGACGAGCGACCGCGGTCTTCATTCTCACGTTTTCCAACCGCAGATATCGCAGATCGAACGGATCAAGAAACCATATATCAGTTAAATCTGCGTTATCCGCGTCATCTGCGGTTAAAATCGTCGGCCGAAAAAGTCCTCCGCGATCTCTGCGTTAAAACTCATTTCCACGTCCGCCGGATTGGATGTGCCTCGGTATTAAAGACCACATTCTTGAAATCCAGCGCCTTGTCGTCGGCGAACAGGAGATAAAAATACTTGAACGTCTCAGCGAATAGAAAGCTCTGCATCGCGTCCGACTTCTCTTTCGTCACCACGCTCTTCAGATGCGCATAGCCGGCATCGGTACGGCAATGCTTCACGAAATCACGCCACATCGTGTTCCCCATCGCAAGATACTTCGGATCGCGCGTGTATTGGTAAAGGTAGTACGTCGATTCGACTATCTCGGGCCGCAGCGGATACCCGGCGTGCTCGACCTTTCCCGTTTTGTAGTTGTAGACCTCGGGCTCGATACCGTGCACCTGCCACATCTTGAACATCGAATCCTGCAGTGCACGAGCGCGATTCAAGTCTCCGTCGAGAGCAAGAACTGCCGGGAAGAACGCATCGAGAGCTCCCGTCGTCGTTGACGTGCGCTTGCCGGTATTCATATCTGCGTGGCCGTACCACAAGATCACCGATGATGATCGGTCCGGTCACGTTCTTCCTGCTCATATTCTCGCCTTCGTCGGCGAGATACGAGTGGATCTTATTTATAGAATCTTCCCACATCGACTGGCAGTCCTTGTCGCCGAAAAGCCGCGAGCATTTCAGAAGGTACTCGTAGTAGGAATCGATCTCTGCACTCACATGGCTGCCGGTGTTCGTCCATTTCCCTGTCTCGACATTAATGTTCGTACCGACGAGACCGATCGGCGATCGACGCTTGTACGTTTCGACAAGCGCACGTTTCGCCTTGTCGTAAAAGATCGGCTTTCCGGTCAGTTTGCTGAGCGTCCCAAACTCGATGATCAGCGTTCCGGTTTCGGCAGGATTCGAAATTTCGCCACGCGTCTTTCCCGTTTTGCAGATTCACGTATCGATACGGCAGACCGGTCGGCGATTCAAAAACCGGAAGAAGACGTGTGCCGAGATCCTCGGCCATCGCAAGCAGTTTCTTGTCGCCTGTGATCTGATAGTTCGACAGCAAACCACCGAGCAGACGGATCGTGATCTCGAAATTCTGGACGTAGATGTCTTTGTCGAAACTGAGATTCTCGGTGATGTACTTTCGAGTCTCGTCGGCTTCTTTCTTGAAGCCCATGATGTACATCGTGTCGAGCGCGTCGACCGGCGTCATGAGCAAGGGCTCGGCGTACCAGTTATGGAAAGACTTGCTGAGCGGCTTCAGATCGTCGTTGCCCCACGCGTACTTCTTGTAGCCGTTCCAGGCATGGAGAAATTCGGTTTTGACTTCGTCAGCGAGTTGTTTGCGATCCAGCTGCGCAAATACACTCGACGTAACAAGGAGACAGAACAAGCCCGTGGCTATCTTTCGCATACATCCCGTTGGCATTACAAAATTAATAATTACCTCATTACGAAATTACTCCTCGATTGATAAGCGGCTGCTTTTCTGGGGTAATTGTGTAATGAAGTAATTATTAATTTTGTAATTACTCATCGATCACCGGCTCCTGCTTTCGCGATCTTCGCCGCTCGGCTTTCCATTGTTTTCGGACCGCGGCGACGTCGAACTTGTCGCGCTTTCCATCACGCATATTCTCGATCTCGTGCTGAACGCGAGCGGCGACCAGACGATAGGCTTCGGTATTCGGGACGCCTTCGGTCATCTTTCGAAGCTCGTCGTATTCGAGAAAATGTGCCGACCTTTGCACCGACCTTCGCTCCAAGACTGCTGCCTTTCGGAATGATCGTTCCCTTTGGAAACGCATCGTACGTTCCCCAAATGTAGATCGGCAGAATTCCGATCTTCTGATTCAAGCGCGAGATAACCGATGATCGGTTTGAACTCGGCGATCTGGCCCGATTCCTGACGGCCGCCTTCCGGAAAGATCAGACGCGTTGTAGCCTTCGTTCAAGATCTGCGTCACATGCCGCAGCGACTGCCGCAGACTTCCCGTTCGTTCGATGGGAACAAGCGTCGTGAAGTTGTTCATATACGCTCGCTTGTACTTCGTATCGAACCAGTAGTCGGCCGCCGCGACCGCGACGGTCTGCTCGGCGACGCCCTTGCCGAGAGCTTTCTTAACAAGGCCGGTGTCGATATGCGATGTGTGATTCGGAGCGACGATAAAATTCACGTGCTGCGGAACATTTGCTTCGCCCTCGATCCGTGTGTCGAGCACGCCTTCGTAAAGCGTGTTCTGGGCAAAATCGACGACTGCGTTGCCGATTCGGCGAACTGATCGACGGAATGAAGATGTCTTCGTCTTCCTTCTTTTCTTCGGCCTTTGGCTCGTCGGCAAGCTTCTTCGATTTATCGACTCGCTGAACTGCGGTCAGCAGTTCTCGAACGGTCTGAACCTCGTTCAGGGTGTCCGGCGACAAGTACGCGGCCGCCCGCATCCTCGACCGCCGCCTGCAGCTCGACGAACATCAGCGAATCAAATCCGAGATCGGCGAGCTTGTCTTCGATCGCGATATCCGACAGCGGCCGGTTCGAAACGGTCGCGACGATCTTGCGGATCCACAGCACGTTGTCGTCGCCCTTCGACTCGACGACCGCTTTCGTCTTTGTTCTTCGAACGTTCTTCGAGACGTCTGCAGCATCTCGACGACCTCGGGCCGCTTGACTTTTCGCGTCGCGGTTCGCGGCAATTCGAACGGCGTGATGTGCAGGACCTTGACACGTTTGAAAAACGCGAAGCCCGGCCGACACCTCGCGGAAATGCATCTTCGATCTTCTTGTTCACCTCGGCTCGCGAAAGTGCGATGTCGTGTTCATAGTCGGGTACGACAAGTGACGCGATCTTTTCGCCGCCGTCATCATCGGGCAAGCCGACGACGCTCATCTCTTTGATAAAGGCAGACTTGCCGTAAAGGTCCTCGATCTCGTCCGGGTAAATATTCTTACCGTTCGAATCGATGATGACGTCTTTCGAACGGCCGACGATAAACAGATTGCCGTCTTCGTCGATTCGGCCAAGATCGCCGGTCTTGAGCCAACGATCCTGCAGCACGGCCTCGGTCGCCTCTTCGTTGTTGTAGTAGCCGACCATCACATTCTGCCCGCGAGCAAGGACCTCGCCGACGCCGTTCTCGTCCGGCGATTGTCGATCTTGACCTCGACGCCGGGAAGCGGTTTGCCGACGCTGCCGCGCAGCAAGTTTATTGCCCGGACGAGCAACGGTCAGCACGGGCGAGGATTCCGTCAAACCATAGCCTTCAAGCACGGTGAATCCGAGTCCGTGCAGATCTTTCTGCACCTTTTCGCTCAAGCGCCGAGCCGCCCGAGATCAGGTAACGCATCTTGCCGCCCATGCCCTGATGGATCGGGAAAAAGACGATCGGGCCGAGATTGAACGGCGTATTGTCGCGGATCCAGGCGTTGAACTCGATCACGTTGTCGGCCAGATCGGCGATCCAGTCGCCGCGTTCACGCAGCCGCGTTTTGATCCGGCGATGAAGCATTTCCCACAACGCCGGAACGCCGACCATACCGGTCACGTGGCCGTTCTCGATCGTGCGGGACGAGGTCTTCCGCCGTCAGTTCGTTCAGATATGTGATCTGCGTTCCGTTCGAGAACGGCGTCAGAAATCCCGGCCGAAAACTCGAACGTGTGATGCATCGGCAGCACCGACAAAACGCCGTCCGTGATGTCCATGTCGAGCACGGTCGAGAGCATCGAGATCATGTTGATGAAATTCTTATGCGACAAGCATCACGGCCTTCGGCGTGCCGGTCGTGCCCGACGTAAAGATCAGCGACGCGATCGCAGTTCGAAGGATCTTTGCCGGCAGCAAGGCATGCCGCTTTGCCTCCTCGGTCTCCGACTGGCATCTCGAACACCTCGTCGAAGGTCCACATGACTGGAGCTCGGACATCCTTGCCTGCACCGCCGCTTGCGTGCGAAAGCTGCAGCCAGTCGATCTCGGAGATCTGGATTCTCGCCGCGAGCTTCGGGACTAACGACGATCGCCGATGCCTCGCCCGCCTTTGCGAACGCAACGATCTCATCGACCGTAGCTCGCCGGATCGATCGGTATCGCGGTCGCACCGGCTTTCAGGATGCCGAAATAGGTCATTCCCCATTCGGGCATGTTGTTCGAGAACAGGATCACGCGATCGCCTTGCTGCGATGCCGTTGCTTAGCAAAAAAACCGGCGGCACGCAGCGTCAGTTCGCGAACGTCTTCGTATGTGTACTGCTCTTTGCGTCCATTACGTTCGATACGCATCGCGACGCGGGTCGGAAAGCGTTTGACGGACGTATCGAAAAGATCGAGCAGGTCTTTGTAGGTATACGACCGTTTTTCGACTGGCTCTTCAGTTCTTCTTCAAGCGTCGGCAGCACCCATTTTCGCATTCCCGGAAAATGGACGTTCAGCCAGTAGTCGTACCAGTCGAGCCGCTCCGGATACCACGGCAGCAGATGTTTTTCCTTCTCTTTGATCACCGACTGCAAGGCACGAACATTGTCCGATCGATACAGATACTCGTTGTCGATCATGAACGGCTTGAACATCGCAAACGCATCCATCGTCGCCTGCGTCGATTCCTTGAAACCTTCGGTCGATTTCTTGAGGTCGGAAACGATATTCCCGATCCGCCCGCCGCCCCAACGCGGGCGTCGCCGGTCCATCAGGATCGTCGGCACGCTTCGCGATCTTGTTGAGCATCGGCGCCGATGCCAGTTCGTAGGTTCGCTGTTTCACCGGTCTGGGTCTCGACCATTCCGGCAAGTTTGTTCACGATCTTGTTACCGGTTTCCTTCTCCTCGAAATGCTGGCGCTTGTACAGACCGACGAGCCCGACGATCCGTTTCATATCGTTCGGATTCGAATCGCCCGACGACGCCTGAAAAACAAGCGGCGGATTGTCGATCGACCAGCGCATTCATCGCCGCACGCAAGGATCGCCCCGCGACACCATATCGACCGGAATGATATCGAGGATCAGTTTTTCGTTGACCGGAATGATCGGCTGGCCGCGAAGAGCGATCAGAATCAGCGGCGCGGTCGTCGTAAATCCTTCGTTCCAGCCGGGAAACGGATATTGATTCGACGATTCGACGATCGACGGACGCACGAGGATCTTCACAATGTCGTCCTGCTGAGGCGATGATCTGCTCGGCGAGCGATTTCGAATATGTGTAGATATTCGTCCAGCCCCAATACTCGGCACGCTCGGCACCGAGCTCGGTCGTCCGTTCGCGGATCCACATCTTGCGTTCGCGAAAGATCGCGGACTTCAGTTCCGACTTCGTCGTCCGGATCGCGGCCTTCTTCGATAAAACGGTTGCGTGCCTGCTCGCGAAACTTCGCCGCCTGCACCGCGTCGTCCGCTTCCTGACGCGCCTGTTCGCTCAAGCGCGCACAGTCCTCGACCTCGCGGTTGACGTCGAACGTCGGTGCCGACCAGTTCGTTCTTTCGCGGAAAATACCCGACGACCGGCTCATTCTCCCAGATCGGCCCCGCTGCGTTTTCCCGCGACAAAACACGTCGAAACATGCACCAGCCGCGGCTTTTTCATCATCCGCGCCATCTTGATGATGTTGTTCGATCCGACTACATTCGTCCGGAGAGCGGACTCAAGCGGCGGGTTAAATGTCACGTTACCGGCACCATTGATAATGATGTCGGTGTCCTGCATTATCTTTTTCGCCTCTTTTTCATCGAGCCCGAGATACTCGTTACCGACATCGCCGTTGACCGGAACGACCTTGGACTTAATAAAATCGTCAAACCCGTCGCCGTACTTTTCACGCAGCGGATCGAATGTCGGCGATCGTGACGATGCTCGTCCAAAACCGCGTCTTCGATTCTGCTGCATCCCGCGCCCGCACAGTCGCATAAACCTTCCCGATATCCGGAAAGTTATGCAGCAGCATCGACAGCGTCACCTTCCCCACAAAACCGGTCCCGCCGATAAAGAAGATGTTCTTACCCTTAAATATTTCTGTTGGTGATAGTTTCATTCGTTTAACTTCGCGTCTCCGGCCGGAGAACTGGAAAGTCACCATCAAAACCGACGGCTATACGAGCTCTTGCAGCGTCCAGAATTTCAGAATAATTTGAAGCAAACATTGCGCTCGTCGTTTTGCAGATTTGCCCCGCTAGCCGCTGGAGGGCAATATATTCAGCTGGATGGACAAAATACAATTCGTCTTTGTCATCGAAACGCTCGAAGAATTCGAACAGCACAACCGCTTCCTCCTCTGAGACTGTCAAGTGATAGTCAGCCATGAACTAAGCTCCTCGCGGCTTCGCCGCCCGATGAGCGGAAAGGCTTCGCCTTTCCGTCTGGCAAATTAAACTCTCCGGAGGCTCGGCCTCCGTTCGGTCGAGGCGGAGCCTCGATATTTGAGGGGCGTCGGCGGTGAGCCAAAGGCTCACCGCTCATCGGGCGGCAAAGCCGGGCAAGTCATTTGAAATTTGAAATTTGAAATTTCAAATCTCATATCTCAAGAATCTCACGCCCTCGTCGCCAGAACTTCCAAGTACTCACTCTCAACTTTCGTCGTACCGTCCGTCGCCTGGTTGCGCGCTTTCCCACATGGCGACAAGGTCGGAGCGCAACGCGGCCTGTCCCGCCTCGTCCAGCTGCTCAAACTGTTTCTGCGTCGGCCCAAAATATTTTCGGAAATGCTCAACCACATCGGCGGGTGCGAACGGATATGTGAAGACGATCTTTCGACGCGTCAACTGCAGATCCGATATGCCGTCGGCAAACCGTTCGCGGACCATATCCTCGCTTCCCCATAGAACAGGGGGTGCCATTCCCGGTGGCGGAGGAACGTGTTTCGCACCCGCCTTGAACATCTGCCCCGTAAACGCTTCCGGTGTCCAGTTCGCCATCGCGATCAGCGCCGCCTGGTTTTGCACACACGCTTTAATTCGCTCGCCGTGACTTCAGGCCGCGGAGCGAACATTGCACCGAACATCGTTATTACCGCATCGAAACTCGCATCTTCGTACTGCATCGCCTCAGCGTCGCCGACATCAAATTTTGCTTTCACGCCTTCTGCCTTTCCGCGTTCGATGGCCTGTTCGATCAGATTCGGAGCGATGTCGACACCAGTTACGTCCGCACCTGTTCGTGCCGCGGGTATGGCCGTATTGCCCGTTCCGCAAGCAACATCGAGAACTTTCATTCCTGGTTTCAGACCCAGCCTTTCGACAAAGTCGACGGCGCCGTGTTCGATCGCCTTTGCGATCTCACCGAAATCTCCAGCGATCCACATACCCCGGAGCTTGCCTTTTAACGTTTCCATTTCGGGAGTCATTTGTGTGCTTTGCATATTGTCAGTACCTCCGAAGATCGCGTAGCGATCGTATGAATTTAGCCGTGGCCTTCAGGCCACGGTTTGAGTCGGAAGCAACCCGCGTCGCGTCAGCGACGCATGATAATCAGATGTCGCTACGCGACACCATTTGTATGTCAACCTACCGTGGCGTTAACGCCACGGCTAAACTCATGCGGTCGCTACGCGACCAAACCGGGCACTCCCTATTCTTTCATTCACCACTCACCATTCACCGTTCACCACTAAGCCTTAGTCGCTCACATTACACAACCCGATGATCGGCTGATGCAGCATCGTGATCTCTGCGTTGCGGCCCATGTACGAGCGGGCCATCGCGATCGCTTCGGTCAGATTGTCGGCCCGTTCCCAGCCGAGCATTTCGGGTACGTGTGCGTTTTCGGCACCGGCAACGATGACCTTGCCGATGTGCTGACGTCCGTTCTCGCCCCAGTACCACATGAAAAACGGATGCGCTCCGTGATATGCGTTGCCGCGGCGGTACATCTCGATGTACGCCGGATTCGTCGCAAACTCACGTTCGTATTTTTCGCGAAGAAGAACGCATCGCGCGATTCGGGCAGCAGACGATGAAAAAATTCGATGTAAGACGGATGAAAATTGTGATCGAACTCATCAAAGCACGGATGCGTGATGATCATCACTCCGCCTTTCCGCAGCAGCGGTTTGTTCCGGTACATGTTGAAGTGATAGCCGAGCGCCATCACCTGAACGAGCAGCGGATTCAGCGCCGAGTAGACGTTATACGGCGAGATGTCCGGAATGCCCGAGATCAGGATGTCGCACTGTCCTTTTACAGGTATCTCGTACTGTCGATAGTTCAGCTCCAGGATCTTGTCGTGCACCGGTTCGGTCTTGCCCGCGTAGCATCCGATCAAGCTCGTACTGAGCCGGAATGGCGTGGAGCATTTTTCGTCTGGCACCTCGCGGCATCTTTGAAAAGGTCCGGGTCATCGCTTCCCACTTCATCCGTCCATGAACGAGAACTCGTCCTCGTTCCGCGTCAGAATGTCGTAGCCGTCGGGGAACATCTTGTTATTGAGAGCCGTCTCGATGTGGAACACCTTGCATTGCTCGTCGACGAGCTTGCCGAGCCGGATGACCTTGTGATTCAGCTCCGACGCCGGCGGGTCCATGTACGAATGCGAATCGCGGATCGTCTGCGGCTCGTGATGCGCACGCAAGCGATTCGTAATCGCACAGACCGACCGCGACCGATTTATGCCCGCCGTCCATCGGGACGAGGTTGATGTTGAGATAGATGAGCAGGTCGCTCTCGATCGCACGCTTGTTTACGCGGAGCGGTTCGTTGTGCCGCGTATGTCCGAGCGTGACGAGATTGTCGTCGTCCTCGGCGTCGTGGTTGTAGTAGCGGTCCGGGTAATATTCGTTGAAGATATCCGCGCCGACCATCCGCTTCATTTCCCACTCGGTCATCTTGCGGTGAAGCGAGTTCGCGATGATCAGGTGAACGTCGTCGACGCCGTTCGCACCGCACATATCGAGCACTACCTCGAGCATCGTCTGCCGCATATCGGGCGTCGCCATCGGCGGCAGCGGCAGCGAAATGTCGTCCATCGCGATCGTCACCCGCATTCCCGGTTCGAGCAGAGCGTACAGCGGTTCCATCTCAAGCGGATGATTTACCGCATAACGAATCGCCGCTTCGCGATTCGGCAACCCCTTGATCGGCGGATTCGGATAGATCACCCGCGTCCCGATCGGGAGGTCCTCAAGAATAAAGTCCTCGCCGAACGGCATGATCCGCGGTGCGGAGTCTTTGTCGATGTACACGATCGATTCGTGTGTCTTGCGTCGTAGTTGGAGAGCCATAATCGCTATTTAGTCTTCGTCATGACCGTGTCTGCACGGCAATATGTGGAGATACAGACCGTGGTCAGCAAAATGAGCAAGGATTTCGTTTGTCGTTGCGTCGACATCTATTGAAGCAACTAAATCTCCAATTCTTTGCGGCTTTGCGACTTTGCGGGAACACCACTGTGGATTATTCTCTAGATCTCGAGATTAAGTCTCAGGCAGTGTTCCCGCAAAGTCGCAAAGCCGCAAAGCAATCACTTCAAATCCAACACCGCCCAGTCGTGTTGCCGTGCTGTCTGCTTCAATCTGAAATCGGGATACACCGCCACCGGGTGACCGACGATCGAGAGCATCGGCAGATCGGATATGGAATCGGAGTATGCGTATGACTCGGATAGATTGATATTCTCGCGCTCGGCGTATTCCCGGATCCATTTGGCCTTGGTCGCCGACGCCATGACCGGCGGCAACACACGACCGGTCGCGTAGCCGTTGACGAACTCAAGTCGATTTGCGACACAGTCGTCGATGCCGAGATGGTCAGTCAGACGCTTGATCGTGAAGTCGAGTGCTCCGGTCAGGACAACTTGTCGCTGGCCGATCTTTCTTCCTTGCGCGATCAGTTCGGCCGTGCCGGGAAAGATCGCGGGCTTCAGAACTTCCTCAAAGAGTTCGTCAGAGAAATAGCGCAAACGGTCTTGCGAGAATCCCTCGTAGCTGCGAAAAAATACTTCGTTGAAAACATTCCTGGAGTAAAGATCGGTGATGCCGAAGAACGGGAGCTTGGCCAGTGTGCCGACGCTCTTCTTTGCGGTTTGCCACAGGCCCTGTTGCCGCGTCGCATAAAATCCCAGCGTATGCACCAGGTTCGTGCTGACCAAAGTGCCCTCAAGATCATAGAAAGCGGCGGCTTTTCCGTTTTTTTTCATGCGAGCAGTGTGCTATGTTAATGACGTTTTTCGTCCAATGTATCGAAATACTAACATGCATTTGTAAAATTGTGACATGAAGCCGAGCAAACTTTACATTTTGATTACAATTGTAATTACATGGTGGGCACTTTCGGCGTGCTCGACGGAATCCACTGCCAGTATTCCGACAACAAAACAAGTTGCGCCCGAAGCTATCGAGAAAGCTCTCACCGATTCGGAAGCCCTCTTTAAACAGAGGGAAGATCTCGATAAGCTCCGTGCCGCGATCAAGACGCTTGCCCCCGTCCGAGATCCGGATAATCGTAATTACACGGTCGAATGGACTTTCGCCAAGTACAATTATTTTCTCGGACGGTTTACGCCCGATGAAGATGAAGCCGAAGCGACTTTCGGACTCGGCCGCGACGCCGGAAAGATCGCTTCGCGCGTCGACCAGCAAAAGCCGGACGGATACTTCTGGTATGCGGCGAACCTCGGCGAGCTTTCAAAGAAAAGCCCGATCACCGTCGGTCTGAGTTCGGTCGACGAGATTCAGGGAGCGATGAACAAAGTGATCGAGTTGCAGCCCGATTATCAGGGTGCGAGCGGCATATGATGCGCTTGCACAGGTCGAACTTGCCACGAGGATCAAGGGCGGTGAAGCGCAAAAGGCAGTCGAATTTCTCGAAAAAGGTCTGCAGCTAGCACCGGACAATACGAATATCCGTCTGCGTCTTGGTGAAGCTTATCTCGCTGTAAAGCGCGATGCCGATGCCCGGAAACAGCTCGAGCATCTCTTGAAAATGAAGCCTGACGCCGAGTATCTTCCCGAGCATCGCGAGAATGTTGAGAAAGCGAGGAAGTTAATAGCGACTAATTTCTAGGTGCCCCTCGGTCAAAGTATCTTGGGGTGGATGAGGCGGATGCGGCGGATCCGACTCGGATAGGATTAAGCTAGTCGACATGGTCCGTCGTCCGGCAGATCACGCTCGACCCGCGTTCAAGAGTTTTCGTATAGAGATCAACTATTATGCGTCGTGCAATTTTTCCCGGTTCGTTTGACCCACCCACCAACGGCCACCTCGACATCATTAAACGCAGCCAGCCGCTGTTCGACGAGATCATCATCGCGGTGCTGAACAATCCTGACAAAGATCCGCTTTTTTCAGTGGACGAACGGTGCGAGATCGTCCGAGAAATACTTCCCTCCGCGCAAAACGGTAATTGCAAAGTATCCGTCGACAGCTTCGCCGGTCTGACCGTCGATTTTGCACGCAAGGTTGGAGCAACCGCTATCGTACGTGGAATCCGCGCGGTCAGCGACTACGAATACGAACTCCGCATGGCGTTGATGAATCGCAAACTCGACCCTGAAATCGAAACCGTGTTTCTGATGGCGGACGAAGAGTACTCGTATGTTTCGTCGACGCTGATGAAGCAGGTCTTCATGCTCGGCGGCAGGGTGGCGGGCTTGATCCCCGAACTCGTTGAAGCTCGGATGCGAGAAAAGTTAAAGAACGTCTCATGATCCTTGGAATTCATCACGCGCAGATCACGATTCCGACGGGAGCGGAAGAACAGGCACGAAAGTTTTATTGCGGCGTGCTGGGTTTGAACGAAATTTCAAAGCCTGATGCTCTTGCGGGTCGCGGCGGTCTGTGGCTCGAGGTCGGCAATCGCCAGATTCACATTGGTACGGAAGATGACATCGAGAGATCTCGATCGAAAGCTCATATAGCCTATCTTGTCGACGATCTCGATGTCTGCCGTGACATCCTCGCGAAGAACGGTGTCACGGTCGTCGACGGTATTCAAATACCGGACTCTGTAAGATTCGAATTCCGAGACCCGTTCGGCAATCGGATCGAGTTCATACAGTCCCTGATAAATTGACATTGCGTCCCTGAAAACATCGCCATCTGCTGTTAGAATGTGCCTATGACGAACCCCTTTGCCGTCTCCGAACACGTCGCTCGAATGCACTCCTCCTCGACCCTAAAAGCGGGGCAAATGGCCGCTAATTTACGCGAGCAGGGTCACGACGTGATCGATCTGACGGTCGGTGAGCCCGATTTCGACACACCGGAGTTCATAAAGCAGTACGCATGGGAAGGATTGGAGAAAGGCCTCACGAAATATACTTCGTCAGCGGGCATGAAACCACTTACTCATGCAATATCCGAGTTTTATGAGGCACAGTTTGGAGCGGTCTTTTCGCCGAGTGAGGTCGCTGCGGCGTGCGGTGGTAAGCAGGCGCTTTTCAATGCGGCATCGACGCTTCTGAATCCTGGTGACGACGTGCTTGTCCCAAAGCCGTATTGGGTAACCTTCCCTGAGATCGTCACATTCTGCCGAGCGAACAGTGTCTTTATTGAAACAGAAGAAACCGATTTCGTCTTGACCGCCGATCAGGTACGAAAGTCGATCACCGATAAGACGCGATTGCTGATAGTAAATTCACCCAATAATCCGACGGGCCGGGTGATCCCGCCCGATGAAATGCGGCGGATCGTGGAAACGTGCGCCGAGCGGAGCGTCTATGTTCTGACGGACGAATGCTATCTCTTTTTCGCGTATCCGCCCGGCGAAGTATTTACATCGGCGGTGCTGGAGCCCGAGCTGCGAGACTATGTCTGCGTCGGCGGCAGCTTCTCAAAAACTTTTGCGATGACCGGATGGCGGATCGGCTATACGATCGCGAATGAAGCGTGGACCCGTGCAATGGTCAAATTGCAGAGTCACTCGGCGACACATCCGACCTCATTCGTGCAGTACGCCTGCGCACGAGCTCTGCAAAATCGGGATGAAACGATTCAGGCCGTCGACCGCATGTTCAAGGAATACGAGCGCCGGAGGGACTGGCTGATTCCCGCTCTCAACACGATCGACGGCTTCAAGTGCGGACAACCCGAAGGCGCTTTTTACGCATTTGTGGACGTCCGCGAAATGCTCGGCGACAAGTTCAAATCTTCAGCGGATGTCGCCGACGAAATGCTCAATAAAGCTCATGTCGTTGTCACCGACGGAGCCGGTTTCGGAGCGGATGGCTTTTTGCGACTATCCTACGCGACTTCAATGGAAAATCTTCACACCGCCGTCGAGCGGATCGGAAGATCTCTTAGTTCCCAGATCGGGAACGTGGCCCCCTGAATAGATCTAAGGAACGAATGAGTTTGGCAGCGGGCGGTCGCCGTTTGCACCGAACTGTACGATCTGTGTTCCGGCAGTCGTTCGTGCGATGAACCACGTTGCGCTTGACGGACGAAAGACCGTCGGATCGAACTTGCCATCGCCATCGAAATCACCTGACGCAGGGACGTCGCCGTTTGTCCCGAACGGGAATCCGTAAAACGAGAAGTCTTCGCTTCGGACGATGAACCATTCGCCGGTTGCCGGACGCCAGAGCCCGATGTCAGCTTTTCCGTCACCGGTGTAGTCGCCTTGCACGGCCTTATCGGTCGAGTTCCCGAACTGAATGGCGAGCAGTCCGGCCGTGCTTCGCTGGATCCACCACTGGGCCGCTCCGCCGGCGGGACGAATGATCGCGACATCCGCTTTTCCGTCTCCGTCGTAATCCGCGACGACCGGTTTATCGCCATTCGCACCGAATTGCAGGATCCTTGTTCCGCCGCCTGCCGACTGCGAAATGAACCACGTCGCCGAGGACGGACGGAAGATCACCGGATCCGTTTTTCCATCGGCATCGAAATCCGCGGGTGCGGGAATGTCGCCGTTCGTGCCGAACGGGAATGCAAAGAATGAAAAGTCTTCGGATCGCAGGACGTACCAGTTACCGTCGGCAGGTCTCCAGAATGCGATGTCGGCCTTGCCGTCGCCGGTGTAGTCGCCCGGGACAGGCTTGTCAGTGGACGAACCAAACTGAAGCGCAAAGGTCAGTCCGTTAGAGCTCCGGTTGATCCACCACTCGGCGGCCGCGAGCGGACGGAAGATACCGATGTCCGTCTTACCATCGCCGTCGAAGTCGAACGGAGAGCGGCGCGTTGAAGTGGCAGGACCGCCTCCCCAGAAACCGCTGATCATCGTGAACGACGCACCCGTGGAAGTTGTTCCTGCTAGTGGTTGTCCGATCGTCGAAGTGACTGCGAAAGACCCGCCGGAGCTCTGTCCGCCTCCGTTTGCGATGACCGATTGCTGAATGACGAATGGTCCGCCGGATTGAGACGATCCGGCCACGCACATTAGGAGAGCTGCCGCAGTCGCAAAAACAATTGTAGAAATCTTCGACATAAGTCCTCGAGTCACCAATAGATCAGCAAAGTCAAACATGCCGCGGCCATTTTGTGTCTCACATCTTTCATGTCGGGCGGCGCTCGCCTCGCTGATCAGTGTTATTTACGAGTTCGTCTTCACGCTTCTCGATTTGTGAGCAAAAGCCGTGACACACGCTGATCATCGAGATCAGAAAACGATTAGGTAGAAGTTGCGATCCTGACGCTCTCCACTTATGCTTTCAAATGTCTCGACGAGAGCGTGGTTCCCATTGACGCTTTGCAATTCCGCTACAACAGTGTCTAGGGTGCTACCGCGTATCGTGACTGAGAAGAATCGGTCGTCAACCTGAAATGGAAAAGTGATCTCAACGAGACCGGTCTCAAGGCGCGTTGCCGAGATTCCGCATGTTGGTGTCGATGATCCAGTCATTCCGTTGTAACAGCTAACTATCCCGCCACTTCCGTTGACGAAAACCATCGCCTTAACCCATCCGCCCTTGTCGCGGCTTTGGCCGGTGTTGCCCTCAGCAAACATCGCATATCCCGTAGTGTTCTTGCCGTATACGCCACTGCCCGAACCTGTCGTGTTCTCGCCATGGATCGCCGCGAAACCGCTACCTGAACTGTATCCGATGATCGCGTTCATCTGGCTGTCCGCGCGGAACCCAAAATTACTTCCGCCGTCGATTTGAAGTTTTGCCGCGGGATTTACGGTACCGATCCCGACATTTCCGGTGCCATTCTTCATGATCACGGCAGGGACTCCGCCGATAAAACTATTCGGATAAAACGCGAAGTCTCCGTTGCCGGCGGCCATAATGCTGCGAGCGTTACCGGCATTCGCGTCGCGGAGGGTTAAGAACGGTTGGAAGCCGGTGATCCTCAGTCCGTCCTGTCCGGCGATATCCACGCGACTGACGGGAGTGGGGACGCCGATACCAAGGTTTCCGCCTACCAAGCCATTGCCGCTGATGTTGAAACTGCCGGTCTGAAGTGTCGTGCCGTTGCGAATGAAACTGCTTCCGCCATTCGTTGTCGTAACGTATTCGCTCGCCGCAATGCCGCCGAGTTGGAGCGCGTTATCGGCAATCGCGGCCGAGAGCGTTCGCACGGCATATGGCGACGAGGCGATCTGTTCGCGTGGACTGAGTGTCGTGTAGCTCTCACCCGAATTGTGACGCACTGCTATCTCGAGCCAACGATTTGCACCGCTGCTGAAAGCCGACGAGCCGAAATCGAGTTTGACGCTGAAGACTCCTTGCGAGACCGTTACTGGCACATCGGTGATCGTCGATCCCACCTGTCCCGCACCGCCGAGCGAATCGAACAACTTGAACTGCATCTGAAAGGCGCCGTTCGCCGGATTGCCGGCTTCGGTGAGGCGTCCCTGATAGTTTAAGGCGCTGGTCTGTGCAAATACTGCCGCCGAGGAAAGACCCACGATTGCAAGAATTAGAATCCTATTCGAGAATGCGATCTTTAACATAGTTGGTTTCATGTGGCCCCCGAGTTCCGCCCGCTATACGGCCTTTTGCTCACCGTTACCAAGAAGCGTGATCCGAAACAATCAAAAATTCGAAACAACGTCCCTGTTGGGACTAGTTCAAAAAACGACCAGCGTAAATGGACGATCCGATGAGTCGCCGTTAGAGTCCTCTGTCCGGATCAAAAGCCTGTTGGGACGTAACCCTGACTCACTGTCACGGGAACATCGCTGATCGTCGATCCCACCTGCCCCGCACCGCTAAGCGAATCAAACAATTTGAACTGCATCTGGAACGCTCCGTTTGCTGGATTGCCCGCTTCGGTGAGACGGCCCTGATAGTTGAACGCTGTAGTCTGGGCATTAAGAGGTAGGGCGAGTCCGACCATTATCAGTAGAACGAGAATTACTTCTCGTAGATTCATATCTGCTCCTATATCGGTATCTTCGGGAGCAGTCAGAAAAACCTTTCCATTTAACCCTGATGTGCGTTAAATTAACGGCATAGCTCTCAACTATTCGTCGGTCTTCTCACTGCTCCTTGGATTAGAACTTTAAGGTGAGGTGGCGACGATGTCTTTGGATTTATCTTTAAATTTTCCTGATTTTAAAATTGGGATGGAAATCGGCAGCAAAACCGGTGTTTATGAGTTCGACCGCTTCCGTCTGGATGCTGGAAAGTTAATGCTCTACCTCGACACGGTGGAGATCTCGATGCCGCCGAAGATGGTGAAGACCCTCGCCGTACTCGTCGAAAGTTCGGGAACGATACTGAGTAAGGACGAATTGATCGAGCGCGTGTGGTCGGACGCGATCGTCGACGAGTCGAACCTCTCACAGCATCTCTATCATCTGCGGCAAGGTACTCGGCGAGCGCCCCGATGGGAGGCCTTACATCGAAACGTTTCGGCGCCGCGGATACCGCTTCAACGCCGACGTCAACTATTCAAATAAATCGGAAGATAAGGCCCCCGCGATTCTCGACGCTCGCACACCGTTTGCAGGTTCAGCCGTCGAGCGCGACGGAAATGTTCTGCGTCTGGCTCAGTGGCAATCTGCTCCTGAGCGGGCACTAAAGATCGCCGCCGTCGAAGCGGTAGGATCGGTAAGTCGATCGCCGAATCGCGGTAGGGCTAGAACGTTGTGGATCGCCGGCGGAGCCGCCGTCCTCGCGCTCGTCACCGCGGTAGCTTTTTTCCAGTACGGATCTTCTGCTGGGTCCGATCTACAGGCGAGAAATGAGATCTCCTTTCTGCGCCTTACGAACGGCATTAAGCCTGTCGCTGCAGCCATCTCACCAAGCGGGGATTATTTCGTTTATCACGAAGTGGTTCATGACGGTGAACGACTGTGGCTTCAGCAGGTCGGCCAGTCGAGCCGCGTCGAGATCGGTAGGCAGTCCGAACATTTTTACGGAGCAAAGACCTTCTCGCCCGACGGTAAGTTTGTCTATTATGTGGTGGTCGAAAAAAGCGGCGAGACGTCATTGCATCGCGTCCCGACGATCGGAGGTCCGTCGGCGAAGATCCTTGATGACATTAGCGGGCCGATCTCTTTCTCTCCTGATGGCCAGCAGATCGTGTTTATCCGCGAAAATAAAAACGAGCCGATATTCGCCCTGGTAGTCGCAGACATTGGAAATGAGAACCAAAATATTCTCCTCGAACGCAACTCCATCAGCCGGCTTGTCGGATCGCCGGCGTGGTCACCAAGCGGTAAGTCGATCCTATTCGCTTCCACCGAGGTCGACGACACGATCGGGATATACGAGTTCGATCTGGCGGGTGCACCTATACGACGCGTCTCGGATGAGAAGTGGGAGAACCTTTACCGGATCGTCTGGGTCCACGACGGACGGGGGCTGGCTGTGATCGCTACACGGGCCGGCGAAGGTTACTCGACCCGACGCAATCAGGTTTATTACATTTCTTATCCGGACGGCAGATCACAAAGACTAACGACCGATGGCAGCTGGCACCAGGAATGGAGTCTCGGCTCTACCATGGACGGAGCAATCATGGCCGCGCCTTTTAACAGGTCCTCACAGATCTGGTCGCTTGACTCTAAGGGCGACGCGGCTTCCGCGATTCAGATCTCACACGGACTGACCGACGGCCGGGCGGGTTTAGCTCCTCACCCGGACGGAAGGATCGGATTTATTTCCAGAGTTGGTGAGCAAGTTAAAATCTGGTTGATGAATGGTGATGGATCCGGACTCGAAGAGCTTCCGAGCGGCGTCCTGACCGTCGTCGAAGAACTCCGATCCGATCCGAAAGGGCGCTACTTCGTGTTTTCAGGCTTCAAGGATGGGAAAAGCCAACTTTATAGATGTGACGTCCATGGCGGTAATCTGACACAGCTCACGTTCGATGATAGTCAACCCGTCGATTCGACCGTCGCACCGGATGGCAATTGGGTCGTTTATCACTCCGACGTATCGCACGGATCTCCCGTTAAGCCCGTGCTTTTCAGGACCTCTATCGATGGCGGTGCGCCCGAACGATTCGGTAACGGTGACTGCGGCACGCCGCATTATTCGCCCGACGGCAGCGTCCTGTCATGCATCGGCGACGGCAAGATCGTGATCCTTTCGGCAATCGACGGAACTCAGATAAAGACTTTCGCGCTCCCTCCTTATTCAAAAGTTAACTTTGGTGTCCGATGGACGCCCGATGGTAGCGGAGTCGTGTATATACGAAACGATAAAGGATTCTCGAATTTATGGATCCAGTCTCTGGATGGAGAAAGTCCGCGACCGCTTACTAATTTTTCAAGCGGGGACATTTATAACTACGCCTTTTCCTTCGATGGTACTCGTTTGTTTGTCGCCCGCGGTCAGCAGATCTCCGACGCAATACTTATTAAAGGCTATCGCTGAATTCATAGGTGATTCTTCAGCGTAATCCAGATGCTAGACTTGGTTCCATGACGGAATTAATTGGCTGGGCGAGTTCACTAATACTCCTCGCGACACTTATCAAGCAGGTTTACAAACAGTGGTCAGACGGCACGAGCGAGGGCATTTCGAAGTGGCTTTTTATTGGGCAGCTAGGGGCATCGGTCGGATTCACGATCTACAGCTATCTTGTCGGAAGCTGGGTATTCATGGTCACAAATAGTCTGCTCACCGTGAACAACATCATCGGTATTGCTCTCTACTTCTATTTCAAACGGTAAGTCACACGGATTAGCGGCAAACAGTGAGCGGATCGAACATTCACTGCTTACCGCTCACTGCTTACAGCTTACTGCTACTCTTATGGCTTAACGTATCTGCGTTTCGTAGGACGTCTTGATTCGCAGCTGCTGACTGGCTCGAAGATTAATGTTCTTGCCGCGCTCGATGATCACCGCTCCGACGCCAAAGGCAGCACCGACCCCTGCTCCGACTGCGGCTCCCACGGGACCTCCAGCGATCGCGCCAATTCCCGCACCCGATCCGGTCGTCGCGCCCACCTTGATCGCATCCGGCTTATACGTGCTCTTGCCGATCGCAGTCCCCTCGCCATCGACTCGTCTGACATTATCGTCCTTCGCCGGCAACACCTCGGTCATGATCGCGTCAAAGTTGCTCCAGCGCGTGTCCGAAATAATTATCCTGTCGAAGGAAAGGAGCATCGCCGAACGCTTCTTTATTCGGCCCGGTTTTTGGATCTTGTCGATTCGGCCCTCGATTATTGCACCGACGATCTCATGCGGGGCGATCACCTTTGCCGTGAATTTATCGCCTTCCCGATTACGTTCGGTATCGAGTGGTTCCTGCAGTTCAAGGATGAGTTCGGTATCGCGGGGGATAATGATCACCGCATCTTCGGTATTTCGCTTATAGTTGATCTTCCGGATCGCGCCATTTGTGACCGCCGCAAGATCGGCAGGCTCGGTCTGGGTAGGTTGTTCAATCTCAGATTCCTGCGTTGTTGATTCCGGCGGTGTGATTGCCTCTACCGGCGTAACATAGTTTTCGGGTTCGGTCGTAGATTTTTCCGCTGGACTTCCTATGACCGGCACTTCGACCGCTCCGCGAGCCTTAGCCCGCTGGGAACTGCCGAGTCGAATGAACGCTTTTCAAATCCCGTTTCATACCCTGACTCAAACCCCTGCTTATAGCCGTCGCGGTAATCCTCAAGCGAGCCGTAATCTTTGTTATAAGCGCGATTAGCCTCTGCGTGCTCCTCGTGAACGCGAAAATCTTTTCCCGCGTTATCGATCACATCGCGATATCCGGCCATATAGCCGTCGGAGTAGCCGGTGCGGTAGCCTCGTTGTAACGCGGCACTTACTTCCTGAGCGGTAGTCGTATGTAATGGCAAAGCCAGGAAAGATAGCAAACTAATAGAGAAAGTCAGGGCGAGAGCTAATAAACTTCGGGTCAGCTTCATTTTGCCTCCTATGAATTTGTCAGCGATTGGTCGAACGAGAGAGTGAATGTCCGTGAGATTTATACACTACTGCTTAAGAAATTACAAGACATATTAATCAGGCGCTTAAGCCGTATTCCCCTCAGTCAAGTAAAATAGGGTTTCCAGCGATCCGTACTAGCTTAGTTCTTGTGTTTTTGAGTCCCGGGTTTCGTTTTCGCGGGGAGGAGTGATGGGGTTCCTATGCACGGGTTGACGTTGCATGTGGACGCTCGACACGAACCGAGTCGAATTTTCAAAACGACCCACCTAAAAAAAACGGGCGGCGGAAAGGCACATATCCGCCGCCCCAGTTTGCTTTTAGGAGGAGCAAATAAACTCAGAAACTCTTTCGGAAGAGGTATGAAGCCCTTATGAAAAACGTCCGGCTGTTGCGCTCAAAACCAGGCTCAACCTGACCGGTGAACGGATTCAGGCCGTTGTAATTAAAGTTGTCGTTGTAACCCACATAGAACGCCGTACCCGGGCTCGGGTTGTAGCCGAAGAGAAGCTGGCCGGCGAAGTTGTCCCGCAAGGAGTCATAGTCGAGCCTGGCGCGTGTGAATAGGAACCGCGAGAATTGATATGTCGAGCGAACGCTAACGATGTCCGAATCGAATGCCCGTATACGATTGTCATTTCGAACAAGTCGACTCTTGCGATATCTTGCAGAGACCCTTAGCGGGTCTATCGGTTTTACTTCAGCAGAAAATTCAACGTCAAACTGCTTCCCCGGCCCCGGATCGCTTCGGTTTGACGAGAAATCGAACTGGTTGTTGATAAAGCCGACGAACATGAAATAGTTAAAATACTTGTTTACGTTCTGATTCAGGTTGGCCGAATAAACCTGTTGCCAGCTTGCTCTCTCCGGTCCGCCGACGAACTGGCCCGGGCGTGTGTCGGTCCGCTTCAGCCCAAATTCCTCTTCATAGACTTTTTCATACGCCCCCGCTGCCTCCATGAACAGAAACATGTTTCGCTGCAGAGAGAGATTGAGATTTGATCCGCCGCGCCATCTCTGTAAACGCCCCTGCCAGTCGTAGTCAATACCGCTGAACTGGGCCCAGTTTGCACGTACGATGCTCGCCTTGGGATTCGACTTGGTACTAAACCGGTTCCAAAAAAAGGCGAAATTAGTATCTGAACGTCGATTGAAACCAGCGTCCGTACGATAGAACTTGCTCCGTCCGCCGACCTCTGTGTACCAGCCGTGCTTGTCGGTCGTGTAATCAAGATTCGCGTAATAACCGATACCGTTTCCAGTTTGATATCGGGTGTATGTGCTCGCGTTTCCGTTCAGCGAATTCGGATCCGTCTGGTTAATGACGGGGTCGAATGAGCCCGTACCGCAGATTTCACGATTGCGCTGAGCCTGGCTGACGTTCAATGTAGGCTCGAACGCGGCGTCGAAAAAGCATCGTCGCGAACTTGTGCCCGCGACCTGGAAAGAGGACGACAATCGCGGAGTCAATTTCAGTCGGCCATCGAATCCACCGACCAGATTCTTCTGTTCCGGAAATGTCCTGTATGTACCGAAAAACCCGATGTTGTTCTCTTTCCCGACATCGTGCTTGATGCGAAAAACACCAAACATCGAACTCTTATCGACAAATTCCCGGATCCTGGGCAATAGCGCTGGATTGTTCAGATCATCCTCGCCGTAATTTCCCGGGGCCTTGTCGAGTGCGAAAAGCAGGCCAAAAGACGTCTTGTCGATCTTACCCGTCACTTTCGTCGCGAGATCAGGATCGACGATCGTTCGCGAATGGAAAATGCGCAAAGGCGATTGAAATATGTCGGCGCCCTCGAGGAAAAAGGGCCGCTTCTCTTCGAAGAAGATCGGGAACCGTTGGTTCGCCGTGACAACGGGCGCGTCGGCCTCGATCTCAGCAAAGTCGGGATTATAGGCCGCATCCAAAGTAATATTCGGGCTAAGTGTGAATTTCGCGGTAAGACCGATGTCTGACCGGATCGGATTATTGACGAATCTGTCCGGGATCGCGTTGGTCGTCGGAAAGACCCTCGTCCGGCGCCCCGTCTCGCTAAGCGTGATACTCGGCACGATCTCGAGCGTGCGCTCATATTTGATCTCGTCCAGGCCGCCGATCTTTCCATGCTTGATCAGAAACCCTGAGACATTGCGATCATCCGGCATCCACTGGTCGAATTCGTCATTAAATCGATCGATGTTGCGAGCTGCATTGAAGCCCCAAAGCTTCCCTTTTCCAGCCGAGTAGCGAAGCGACTTGAAAGGGATCTTAACCTCGACGGACCAGCCCCAATCTTCAATAACTCCCTTCGATTCCATGACGATGTCGACCGAAAAATCAGATCCTTGACCCTCCGTATAGATTCCATCCTGCTGAATTCCGAGCGGGTTGAACCCGAGTATGTAAGCTCGGCGCTGGTCGTTATAAGTGTCCAGCCAGACACGCACGTTGTCTTCTCCAAAGACATTGTCGCGTTTCGCAACCGTTGCGCGGACCTTGTCACGCTCGTCCCAACACTTGAATGCGAGGTAGAGATGCTTTTCGTCGTACATCATCAACACCTCGGTCGGTCTAGAGGGCGCGATGTTGTCGCCGGGACTCGTTTGATAAAAATCTTTAAAGACGGATGCCGTCTTCCATCCCTCTTCGTCGGGTTTGCCGTCGATCGTTATGCCGAGGGGATCGATCTTTGGCACACTTACCGGTCGTGCCTTTTCGGGCGGGATCTCGACTTTGGAATTTTTTGTAAGTTTGCCAATGCTATCGTCAGCCGGTGCCGCTCCCGCTCCCGGGCTAACTGGAGAAGGTGTGACAGGTGCCGAGTTTGAGGCTGCTCTGGTTGCCACGACTCCGTTCGTTTGGGCGTTAATGCAGATGGCCAGTAGGATAGCGATAAACGCCGGGTAAAGATTCTTCATGACTGCACCTATCGAATGAAAGAAATAAGCAGGGCCCACATATGCTTACTAACGCGCAATATTGGTCAGAAAGTTCAATATAAATGTGTAAATGTCCGGAAGGAAAACCGGACGTGAAACTTGTCAGTTCGAAGTCACCGCTGCAGAGCTTCTGACGACGAGCTTACCTCCGTTAAAGTCGAAGCTGAATTGAGAGCCGCCCTTGCCGAGTCGCCAGGTATTCTCGCCCTCACGAACCATGTTGACTCCTTCGGCCTCAACTTCAGTATTCGATACGAAACTGGCGTTCGAGTTCGCCGGCAGCGTCAGCGTTACGGTTCCATCATTAGCTCTGGCCGAAAGCTTCTGGAAGTCTCCTTCGAGAAACACGTCGCCGCATTCTGTCTGCGAATCAAGGTCACCCTTGAACCCGATAACACGAACGAGCGCCTGATTAGCCGACAGATTCAAGTGGCCATCGACGTCTCGGACATTGATGGACTCATCTTCACCCTTTAATTCGATATCGCCTGAAACGCCATCGACACGCAACTCGCCATCCGTGATGATTTTCAAATTGGATTTTCTGGGAACGTAAACGTCGATCCGCACGCGTTCGGGATCGAGCTGGAAGGCAGGCGTCATAAAGGTCCGAGCGGCGGCATTGCTAATGACTTTCAATGTAACCACCGAGTCTTTGCTCTCCTCGCTGACGGTCGCCGGTTGACCGCGCCGTCCGGCAACCTCGGTCACGACATATTGCACTTCCGGTTTATCCCAGCCGCGGACACTAACCGAGCATCCTTTAGCCTCAATATTGACCTTCGGTGCACCTTTAACGGGAAATGTATTCCGTTTCTTTTCGACTGTCGGCGGTCCGGAAAACCACACCGCCGGACGCATGCGGTCCATTTCGGCCCGACTCTCCTTGATGCTTTCCCGCATGTCCGCTCGCATCTTTTCACCGTCGACGTCGATCTTCATGTTTTCTAGCTTTTTCAGTTCGTCGATCTTGATCTTTTCGACCTGAGGTCCCATCGCCTCGATGGCTTTTTGCGCCGCTCTCATCGAATCCGCCGCCGCCTTTCGGGATTCCCGCGTCGCACGCGCTACGTCGCGATCAACCCGAGGGCGGTTGGCTCCGCTCGATTCATCGTACGTATTGTTGTCCCAGTTTTCGTCAGCCTTTTTATTAGGAAGAAGATTTGTGGCAGGACTCGGAGACCGGCCATCGTTCTTCCGTCCGATCGACAACTCTCCGTTGACACTGTTCAGCTTGATCTGAGCTTCCCCTGTACCAACTCGACCGTACAAGTCACGACCGACGTATTGGCCTTTGCGTACCGGCAGTCCGAAGTCGTTCGTTATTTTTCCGTTCAACGAGTCTGCTTTGATCGTCGCGCTCAGATCAGACGGAACGGTCAGACTCACCGTACCGTTCACCGTGCTCAGATTGATCTTGCTGTTGCTATCGACCCGATCAAAATCCGCAGTCACCGTTCCATTCACTGTTGAAAGATTTGCGGCACCGCGGAGATTCGTTGCGGCCACATTGCCGTTCACGGCTGAGACCTTAGTAACGTTCGTAAAATTCGAAACGGTGACCGAGCCATTTACGGTTTCGATCTCGTTCAGGACAGCGGCTCGCGGAACGAAGAGTCGAAATTCGACCTCGAGTCTTCGGTTTCGGTTCTCTTTACGTTTTTCATTCCACTTCCAACTCTTATAGTCCGCTTCGACGCTGAAAGAATCCGCTGATGATTCCACTCTTATGTCGACGTCTGCCAAAGTCTCTTTGCTGTCGGCTATTTTTGTCGCCTCGAGCCTTACTTCGTTGGAATCCCACGCCTCCACTGAGATGGATCCGTTCACGTTCGACACGCTTACATTGCCGTTTTTCGAGAGCGGATACGTCTGCTCGAATTTTTCTATCTCGTCAGAGACAATAACCCTTGCCGCCAGAACCGGTGCGCTGTTATGCTGCGACTGATTTAGAACCTGATCGCCACTCGATGAAAACAATAATCCGGCGACTACTAATGAATATAACCAACTCATAAATGCATCTCCTTAACGCAGTTCTAGGTGGGGTGTTCCCTATCTAAACCTAATACACCGCGTTAGGGTGATTCGTGACAACTATTTTCTAATTCAAGTGACTCTCTTTTGAACCGTGGGTCCAAGCTTCAAAGCTCGGGAGTCACATACCTGCTGTCGATAACTTTGCAACAGGCACAGGACTTGGATGCATCTCTAAAAGGCCACCTTAAGCAGTTTGACGCAGCACCCTCCCTTTTAATTGCGAAATGTGACGAGGCGAGCGTAAATGGAACTGGAACGCATGCATTTTATTGCTGGAAGCGACGAAGAGAACGCCGAAAAGCAGCAAATTTTACATCTAACTACCCTTTTGATAACGTATAGGGTTTAATTGGCGAGGGCGCCCGCGAGGAACGTGATGAACTTAAAAAAAACCCGGCTGCACATCTTGCATGAAGCGGAAAATCTAACCGCAAAAGCAAGGACGGGCGTGTCTCTTCACTGTCACACAGAACACTCCCAGGAGATGCTAGACTTCGTCCCACACTACGCTGAAAGGCTTCCGATCATCTCGATATTCTGGCGAAAGGAACAAGACAAATACCGTGCGAAAGAAGGTAAGGAAATAGATTTTTCGACGGCCTACTGGTCTCCGCCACTTACACCAAATGCCGTTTACGAGATTGAAAAGAGTCAGATCAACGGCGCGGGCCTTGAGGCGATAGTTTCCATCACCGACCATGACAGCATCGACGCGAACCTCCGCGTCAATGCCCAACACGACCCGAGTCGCGCACCTATTTCGCTTGAATGGACAGTTCCGTTCGATTACGGTTTCTTTCATGTAGGCGTACACAACCTGCCGAACGATCGAGCGATCGAAATCACCAAGTCTCTGTTGGATGTCACTTTTGTAAAAGAGAACCACACGGATGAAAAGCTGACAGAGGCGTTTGCGATGCTGAACGAGCTGCCGGGCGTACTCGTTATTCTGAACCATCCGCTGTGGGACATCGAGATCGTCGGTAAGCAGCTCCATGACGCTCTGTTAAAAGAATTCGTCAGACGACACGGCCGCTGGATACACGCGTTTGAAATTAACGGCTTTCGATCATGGTCGGAAAATAAGGCCGTTATCGAAATGGCAGAAGCTCTCGGGATCCCCATCGCGACGGGCGGCGACCGTCACGGCTGCAAGCCAAATACGGTGATCAATCTGACGAACGCCGACACGTTCGAAGAATTTGTGAACGAGATACGTATCGAAAAAAGAAGCGAAGTTGTCATGATGCCGGAATATGAACATCCGCTTCATTCGCGCCAGCTTCAATCGTTCGCCGAGATCCTGAGTCATTATCCTGAGTTTGACGAGGGCCGGCAGCGATGGTTCGATCGTGTCTTTTTTGATTCCGGCGACGGACAGGGTGTTCGGAATCTGTCGGCTCACGGGTGGCGTCTTGGCGGACCGAAATGGCTTCGCGCCGCGATTTGGACACTTGGTTTCCTGGGCAGTCCGCGAATGAGGCCATTTTTCCGCGTTGCCCGGAAGAAACGAGATCGCGTCCCACGCGATGTTTCGAAAACGATATTCGAGATCCCTGAGCTTGAAGAGGTTTCGAGAAGCGTTCCGCAAGAAAGCGCCTCATAGAATTTTTGGAAATTGGAAAGAATATGCGGCGGGACTATTCCCGCCATTTTTTAGTTGCAGGTTAATTTTGTGGAAGATCATTTACGCGTCGCGTATTTCCCCGACTCATTTCTCGAAGTCAATGGCGTTGCGATGACGAGCAACCGGCTCGTGTCGTTTGCAAAGAAGCGCGGGCTTCCGTTCATAAACGTTCACGCCGGACCTAAGACCGAATCGGTTACGGACGGAAACTTCACGTCGTTGTCATTAAAGCGCTCTTTCGCTTCCTTCGAAATGGACGAGGGCCTCCATTACGATCCGTTCTTTCAGAGGCACGTTGGATTTGTCCGCCGCGAGCTTGAAAAATTTCGACCCGATGTATTTCATATCACGGGTCTCAACGATGTAAGCATCCTGGGCGCGTACCTCGCCTGGAAGATGGACGTCGCCCTTGTCGGCTCGTGGCATACGAACTTGCACGAATATGCCGCGACCCGCCTCCGTGCCAGGCTCAGCTTTCTACCAAAGAAGACACTCTACGGGCTGACTAATTTCATAGAAAACAGGATCCTTGACGGAGCGAAACTCTATTACAAAATGCCCCAGCGGATTCTCGCGCCGAATCAGGAACTTATCGACATGCTCGAGGCCGGAACCGGACGAAAGGCGCACCTGATGATCCGCGGCGTCGATACCGACCTTTTTTCTCCCAACAAGCGGACGGTAACGGACGGGATCTTTCGCTTTGGGTTTGTCGGACGACTTCGCGCGGAAAAGAATGTGCGATTGCTTGCTGAACTAGAAAAGCGTCTAATCGCGGCCGGGAAAACCAATTTCCATTTCCTTATCGTTGGCGAAGGAAACGAAAAGGGCTATCTCGGCGAAAACATGAAGACGGCCGAATTGCCGGGATTTCTCGAAGGCGAAGCGTTATCTGAGGCGTACGCAAACATGGACGTTTTCGTTTTTCCTTCGGACACGGACGCCTACGGAAACGTAGTTCAGGAAGCGAATGCGTCCGGCGTGCCGTGTATCGTCACGGATCAAGGCGGACCGAAATTTATCGTTCAGAAAGGCGAGACCGGATTTGTTGCGAAGGACCTGGATGAGTTTGTGAAGTACTCGATCGAGCTGATCGACGATCCTGAAAAGCTGGCAAGAATAAAGAAGATGTCGCTCGATTTTGCGATGACAAGGTCGTGGGATTCGGTCTTCGAGACCGTATATGAGACGTATAGAGAGGCTAAGGACTACCTGGCGGATGTACGGAGGCGTCAAAAAGCGGCTAAGATGCAGGCAGACTCGCATGCCTAGAAAGCGTTCGCTCCGATTACTTTATGCCGGAAGATCAAGTACTGAAATGTGCCAGCTGTGACGCGGACCTCGTTGTTACCCCAGCGGCCGCGGAGATCAATTGCGGAGTTTGCGGGACGCTGCAGTTAATTGAAAAGCACGGCGGTTTCAGCGAAGTGGTTGAGAATTCCCCGGCTCCGCATCGGGTCATTGATGTCTTCCGATATCTGGTACGCCACCCTATAGAGATGCTGATCTGGCGTTGGAATTGGAAGGCCGCGCTTTTCAGCGGTGTGCTGCGAAGCATGATCTATCTCTTCACGCACTTGAAAGAAGGCTGGCGCGCGGCTCTCGGTGCGATGTCCGTCGAATTCTTTTTTCGGCTGATCGTTTCGGGTGCGAGCGGTTCGCTTGTCCAGGCATTCCATAACGCGGCCCCGGTGTGGCTCGCAACTCTTTGCATAATGATCATGCTGCCGGCCTTCAGCCACATGATCGAATTCACACTCCACACCTTGAACGGTGATGTAAATAAAGGCAAAGCGATCGTAATCTCGATCACATTCTCGATAATCTCCGCAATATTCAATTTGTTTGCCATGCGCCGCGACGCCCTCCTTGTAAAAGACGCTCGGGCCCAATCGCTGGGTCAAGATCTTATCAAACTGCCGAAAATCGTCGGCGAGTTTATGTTCTATCCCTTTATATGGTTCTGGAATCGGAACAAAAGGAAAGCCGCTGCCACTCCGGATGAGCTTCCTTCGAACCCCGATCTGGCTAACCGCGAATCGTAGTTTTGCTCCGGCGCGCTGATGAAGTCAGTTCACATCACCAATTACTATCACAAGAACTCGGGCGGCATCAGTACTTCCTACAATAACCTGCTTGCCGCGGCCGGTCGTCTCCGCAGGCACGTACGGCTGATCGTGCCCGGAGAATGCGAAGCCGTCGAAGATATTAACGAGTTCGCGAAAATTTACTATGTACCGGCCAAATATTCGCCGCTGTTCGACAAGCGCTACCGGATAATGATGCCGTGGCAGTACATGGTCAAGGATTCGATCATTCGCAAGATCTTGCTCGAAGAAAGACCCGACTTGATCGAAGTTACGGACAAATACACGCTCAGTCTTTTGGGTGTGATGATCCGAACTAACAATTTCAGGAAGCTGGGACGGCCGATCCTCGTTCACTTTTCGTGCGAGAGAATGGACGACAACGTGGGTTCGTTTCTTGACCCGCGGTCGTCTGGGGCAATGGTTCGCACGCCGGGTGATCGGAAATTACACGATGCCGAATTTCGATTATCACATTGCGAATTCGACATACACTGCTGAAGAATTTTACGATTCGCTTTCCGCCAGAGAAGAACAAGAACCGAAGCGACGCATTTCTAAACTGGTGCTGGCGCTTTTTCAAAGCACCACGCCTTTCGGCCAAAGAACGTATTTTCGTATGTCCTCGTGGAGTAGATCCGGTCTTGTTTTCACCCGACCGAAAGTCGCAGGACGTAAAGCGTGAGATGCGCGAACGGTCCGGGATTCCGCAGGAGGCGACCGTTCTGCTATATGCCGGTCGAATCTCCCCGGAAAAGAATGTCGGCCTGCTGGTCGATCTGATGAAAATTCTTGCCCGCGATTTTGATCACGATTTCCGATTGCTGGTCGCCGGTGCGGGGCCGCAGAGTGAATGGCTTTCGACACAGGGCGAAAGACACGCTCCGGGAAAGATCAAACTTCTCGGACATCTCGAAAAACAAACAGCTGGCGGATTATTACGCAAATGCCGACGTCTTTGTCCATCCTAATCCGAAGGAACCGTTCGGCATTGCACCGCTTGAGGCAATGGCATCCGGCGTCGCTACGGTCGCACCGAACGCGGGTGGCATATTGTCCTACGCAACCAACGAAAACGCGTGGCTTGTCGAACCGACCGGTGAAAAGTTTGCGGCGGCAGTACGCGAGATCATCAACGACCCTTTGTTGCGCGAACGCAAGATCGCTAATGCTCTAGCTACAGCCCGTGCAAACACCCGCGAAGCGTCGACCGACCGCCTGTTTGCGGCCTACGACAAAATATACGAACATTTCCATAAGCACAGAGATCTTTTCGTAGATGTAGATGCGGCCAGAAAGTTTGATTTTGTAGAGGAGATTCTTTCCGACAACTGATGATGTTTGCCGACTTGTCACTTGTCACTTGTCACTTGTCACTTGTCACTTTGTCACTGATCACTGCCCATGCTTGAGCTAGTCTTCGCCAATTTAAGGGTCCGGCCGTTTCGCACATTTATCAGCGTCATCGGCGTCGCGCTCGGTGTCGTCCTGATCGTGCTTTTCACAGGCCTCGCCCGAGGCATGACCAACGATATGGCTCGCCGAGCCTCGAACTGGAAGGCCGAGATCGTCTTCACACGTGCAGGGGCCATGGAGCTTACGAGCTCGAACGCGTCGGTTAGCACGACATATGCGGTACGCCTTCGGGAGATCGAAGGCGTCCAATCCACAGTGCCCGTTATTCGCTACATTACCCCTGACACATCGGGAAGATGGGGCTTAAAGCAGATCGACGGGGTCGACTGGGAACCGTTTGCCGAAATGAATGGAATGGAATTGGTCGACGGCCGTGCGCCAACGGCGAATGACGAGGTCGTTTTGGACGAGCGTCAGATTCGCGATGATAACGTAAAGCTCGGTGACACGACTACGCTGTTCGGCCGCGATTATAAAGTCGTCGGGGTGTTCTCGCCGCCGTCGGGCTCGCGAATAAAGATGTCGCTGCCCGCGATGCAGGAGATTCTTGAAGCTCCCGGCAAATGCACATACATTCTGGTGAAGTTAAAGGACGGATCCGATGTGGATGAGGTCGCGGCAAGAATTAATGAGGCGTTACCGGGCAACAAGATAAATCTGACCCGTGATCTCGTCATCGACGCTCAGGAACGTGTCCCCGCACTAAATACGTTTCTTCGCGTTCTCGTCGGTCTCGGCGCATTTGTCAGTACGATCTTTGTACTGCTTTCGATGTACACAACCGTCACAGAGCGGCGAAAAGAGATCGGTATCTTGAAATCTCTTGGCGCGTCGAAAGCTTTTATCGTTCAGGCGATCGAAGGCGAAGCCTTCATGATCGGCGTGCTCGGGGTTCTGCTCGGCCTCGCGGTTTCCGCGATCGTTTCATTCGGCATCGGACGCGTCTTCGAGCTCACATTCGAATTCAATGCCGGATGGGTCATCACGGCTATCGCGATCGCGATCGCCGGCAGTCTATTTGGTGCTCTCTATCCGGCTCTGCGAGCATCGGCCATCGACCCGGTCGAAGTTATGGCGAACGAATAGGCGAGATTGATACGCGTTCTCACGCTCCGAAAACACCAGCGGCCGTTCGACGAATAGTCTGAGGCCGGATCTAATATATACTCGACAAAGTCTTAACCGGAGAGTTCGTCCGGCTGATCTTAGAAGCCTGATAATCGGCTGATCCGCGATGGAAACACTGCAGAGCGAAACGATATCCAGACTACCAGGTTCGGACAAGCTTGAGATCCTAAAGCTGGAATATAACAACTCGAGCTCGGAGTATAACGGCGCGCTTTCCGAGTACCGAAAGCAGATCAGCCTACTCAACTATTACGTCACTATTTTCACCGGCGTTCTGCTCTTCCTGTTCTCCAGCCCCCGCGAAACTCCGACATTCGACACTACCCTTATCGACCGGGAGTATGTCTTCGCGTTCGCTCTTACATTTTCCTTGACGCTTCTCTATTACATCTATTCGAACGCGATCGACATTGTTTATAACCTGTATCTGGTCGAGGCAAAGCGAGCGGCGCTCGAGAAGCGGATAGGCGCTCTCCTTTCGGATCCAGGCTTGCTCAACTGGGACAGCAAAGTTGCACGACACTTCAATGAAGATCTAATTGTAAAGAGCGGTTGGGTGAATCCATCGATCCTTACCGCTGCGGCAAGCGGCACCACGATAATAGTGATCACGGCGATCCACTGCATCTTGGTATTCCTGCTCGCCCCGAACCTCGATCTGAGATTCTATTTCACGATCGGAGCATGCGTCGTCTCGTCCTTCTTTCTGCATCAGTTCATCATCCTGCATTCAACCGGCAAGAAATATATCTTTGATCAGGTGTTCGTTCAGAACTCGCTCCGGTCGCGGATGCCCCGGATACGTTTCGACGCGTCTTACATCGCGGTTCTTACCGTTCTGCTGGGACCTGTCGCTTTCATCATCCTGAGTGCGAAGGAGAACGCGTTCTGGCCTTCAAGTCCGGTCGATCTGCCGTATGTTTTCATCTGGACGTTGTCCGTCGGGGACCTCGTCCTGCTGCCCATTATTAACTATAAGATCGGCAATCTCGTTTTCAATGCGATGGACCGTGAATCGCTGCGGAAAGAGAAAAGATTTCTGCTGCTCTCAAGTCTGGTGCTGATTGTGATCGCCTTCGCGGTGAGCAGCCTGAGCCATTACGCCTGGGCAACGGACGACTTTACGGATTTTATTTCCCTGAGCCACGGCACTCTCACTGTCGGTGGATGGTGGCATTGGGCGTTTAGCTCGGTACAAGTATTTATTTTTGGATTCTTCTTCCTGGTGTGGTTCGTTGCGATCCGCAGAAAGAATGTTGATGCGGTCGCGTATTGCAAGCGAACGTGGTGGTGGATATTTATTTTCGCGAGTCTCATGATCGCCAATTTTGTCCACCAGCATCTGATGGTTTACTCAACTAATATTCTAGGTTCGTTATTGCTCGCTAAGTTTACATTCCTGCCCGTGCTGGCGATCGCTGTCCTAGGGTTGTATCTTGTGAAGATCGAGAGGTCGCATCTTGACGCGTCGGATCGATAAGTAGCGAGGCCGTGAATTAACCTTCGCGACTAAATAGGCTAACAATCAAAATTGCATGTCCAATGTCCACCAAAGGCTCTTCGTTGACGCCACTCGAAAATATTATCTACTCGGCCGGGATCGACTCTTGCGCGAGATGAACGTAAGGCCGGGTGAAACGGTTCTCGAAGTGGGTTGCGGAACGGGACGCAATCTCGTCATTCTCGCAAAGGGGCATCCGGAAGCGCATTTTTTCGGGTTGGATGCCTCGGCTGACATGCTGGAAATGGCTGACGAGAAGATCGATTCGGCTCGGCTTCCGAATATCACGCTGGCCCATGTGCTCGCCGACGAGTTTTATTACGTCAACACATTTGAGCTGACGGACCGTTTCGACAAGATCTTTTTCTCGTACTCGATATCAATGATCCCTGACTGGCGTGCCGCGATCGACAATGCACTCAGTAACCTCAGGCCCGGGGGCGAGCTTTTCATCGTCGACTTCTACGATCAAAAAGATCTTCCGCGAACCTTTAGAAAAATGCTTCAGAACTGGCTAAGGGCGTTCCACGTCCAGTTCTGGAACGATTTGCTTCCGTATCTTGGGACGCTGGAAACAAAAGGCCTGGTGCGGCTAGACATCACACCCCTCTACAAACGCTACGCATTTATCGCGCGGATGGAGAAAGTTTAATTAGCACCAAAGGTGCTCGGATTTAGTCGCTTTTGCTGACAAATCCTGAACGATATCTCTTCGCCACAGGCCTTCTCCATCCGCTTAGCCAGCTAATCTTAAAATCTTTGACCTCGTTTCACAGATGCAATATAGTCTTATTCTATGCACAGCGGGAATGAGATATGGCACATCTGAGTTTAGTAAAAAATCTATCCCGCCTAAAGGAAGAACAAAAACACTCGGATGAGATCTTGCTCGAATCCGCCGGGCTTGCCCTGACCCGCGGAACATTGAACGAGTTCGCAGGGACATCGGGAAGGACGAGCATTCTGCTGTCGCTGCTTTCGAGATTGACTCGTGCTGGCGAGATCTGCGGGGTCGTCGATTCGGCCAATAGCTTCGATCCCTGCTCGGCCGTTTTAGCAAAGGTCGAGCTTGAAAATCTGTTATGGGTGCAATGCGGCGGGAATATCGAACATGCATTTATGGCTGCGGATTATCTCGTCCAGGCAAAAGGGTTTGGCGCGGTATGGCTGAATTTGAACGGCATCCCGAGATCTCAACTGAGATACGTCCCGAGAACATTTTGGTACCGATATCGCAATCGTATAAAAGAAACACCGACGCTGCTTCTTGTCACAGCCGAAGAACCTGTTGCGGGCTCGGCCTCACAGGATGCGTTCGTTTTTTCACGTGAACGTGTTGTTTGGTCCGGAGCTGGCCGATTCAAACTGCTGCGCGAATTTCACCTCAGCCTTCACTCGCGAAAAAAGTTTTACGGAAAGCCTTTATTTATAAAAACAGAGCGCGATTATGCGGAGATTTGATATGGATTGGAAATTTTTATTTGCCGCGGTAGGCGGACGGTTTTCATCGCGTAGCGATTGACCGAATTTAGCCGTGGGTCTTAACCCACGGTTAGGTTCGGAACAAAATCGCGTCGCTACGCGACGGCATTGTTGGATGACGTTTTCCGTGGGCTAAGGCCCACGGCTAAATTCGTTGATCGCTACGCGATAAAAACAAGGGGTGATCGTTACGCGATCAAAAAAACGATGAGACTCTACGCCTGCATAATTTCGGACGACGCAAAACGGGACAAAGCCGTCCTGCTATCCGTCGCTCAGCAATTTTCCTACAGCATCGAGATGTTGGAGGACGGCATTCTGTTCGATGTAAGCGGGCTGCAAAACTTGATCGGTGATGCGACGAAGATCTCGCAACATATTCTTGCCCAGTTAAAAAAGAATTCGATCTCCGGCAGCGTGGCCGTCGCAGAAACTATCGACGCGGCAATGTTATTGGCTCGTGAGGGACTTCAAGACGAGAACATTTCTTCCAATCCACAATCCACGATCCAAAATCCAAAATTGTTTTCTCAACTTCCCCTTACACATTTGCTCGACGACGATACTCTGAACGTCTTCAATGACCTCGGTATAAAAAGCATCCGCGATCTGACACAGATCCCGACGGATGAATTGATAACGCGTTACGGCCAGCAGTTCAAACATATAATTGATGTCATCGAGCAAAAGGGCGGCCGCTTGCTGACACCTAACGCGAAGGAAAACAAAGTGAGTTGGGACCATCAACTCGACTTCCCTGTCGACGATTTCGAGCAGCTCATCTTCATTCTCAATCACGGCCTCGACCGGCTTTTGACACAAACCTCACGTTACGGTTTCAGCACCGAGCAATTGGATATTTTTTTCCGGCTGCAGAATAAAACGACACGGACATACGAGATCAAAACTTCATTTCCGACGCTGGACAAAACATTCTGGCTGAAGCTGATAAATCTGCGTATCTCGCTCGACCCGCCGGAATCGGAGATCGTCGCAATTAGCGTTACTTCCCATTTCGCACCGCCGCGGCCGGCACAGCAAGGATTGTACGCCGTGACGCGTCCTGATCCGGAACGGCTGCTGCTGACGGTGAATAAACTCAAGAAACTGGTCGGCGAAGAGAACGTTGGCGTTCCGATTTTGCTGGATCAGCGACTCGAGAAACCATTCGCTCTCGATGCTGATGCCATGCCGGAGGGGAAGGATTGCGGATTGCGGATTGCGGATTGCGGATTTCCTGTGAACGGGGACAAGGAGGTTGATTCAAGTAAAACATTCGACCAGTCGAAACCCGCATTCCACATTCCGCATTCCGCATTACAAACAATCCAAAATCCAAAATCTAAAATCCAAAATTCGATTATCGCTTTCAGCTATTTCAATCCGCCGGTCCCGGCCGACGTTTTGGTCCGCGACAAGAAACTTGTCTTTCTCCGCACACAATATTTCAGCGGTCATGTAACAAAATACAGCGGCGTCTGGAAGGCAAATTCGAAGTGGTGGGACAAATCATGGAAGGCACAGGAATGGGACGTCGAGATCGAAAACCACGGCGTTTATCGACTGTGCAAAGTGAACAAGGATTGGTTTTTAGCAGGGGAATACGACTAATTAACGGTGAATGTGAATGATGAGTGATGAATGAAGAAGGATCGACAGGGCGAAGTACAAGTGGAGACTACGATGTTCTGCCATTCACCATTCACCATTCACCATTCACCATTCAAAACGTTATGTTTTGCGAACTTCACACACGATCGGCTTTTAGCTTTCTGTCTTCGGGCTCGATGCCGCAGATGCTGGTACAGCGTGCGGCGACGCTGGGTATTCCCAGCATCGCTCTGCTCGATCGCGACACGGTCGCCGGAGCGGTGAGATTTCATTTCGAAGCAAAAGAGCACGGCATAAAAGCCATCATCGGCGCCGAGATCACGATGGAGGACGGTGGTCTTTTGCCGCTCGTTCCGCTAAATCTGAAGGGCTATCAAAATCTCAGCAAGCTGATCACGACCATCAAGCTCCGCAATAAAAAAGGCGAGCATTTCGCCACTCGAAAAGATATCGAAGAATATTCGTCGGACCTGCTGTGCTTCACCGGCGGAGCCGATAGCTTTATACACCAAAGCATAAAGAACGGCCGCGGCCAGGCCGATATAGCCTGGCTGAATTATGTCTTCGAGAAACGTCTGTATGTCGAGCTGCAGCGGCATTATCTGAGAAGCGAGGAAGATATAAACCTAAGGCTGCTCGGCCTGTCACATAAGCTGCACGTTCCCGGTCTTCGCCTCCAACGGAGCTTATTATGCCGACGAACACGATCGTGAGCTCTTCGACGTTTTCACATGTATAAAAAATCACTGCACGATCTATGAAGCCGGCAAGCTGCTTTCGGAAAACAGCGAGCGTTACGTGAAATCCGAAAAGCAGATGTCCGAGCTGTTCGAAGATCATCCCGAAGCGCTCGATCGAACCAGCGAGATCGCCTCTCGCATAAATTTTTCGATGGACGAGCTTTCTTATAATTTCCCGGATTATAAAGTTCGATCAGGCGAGACGATGGATTCCGTCCTACGTGCGAAAACCATCGAGCGCTCGGTTGAGCGTTATCGACATTGCCCGTGGCCTCTGAGATCGCAGGTCATTTCGCGACTCGAAAAGGAGTTTCGCGTGATCGAGATGAAAAAGCTCGCGGGTTATTTCCTGATGGTTTCCGATATTTCGGATTTTTGCCGCGATGAAAGAATCCTTTCCCAGGGCCGCGGGTCAGCGGCGAATTCGGTGGTTTGTTACGCGCTTGGCATCACGGCGGTCGAACCCATCGCCAACAAGCTTCTCTTTGAGCGCTTCCTATCCGAAAAGTACGAGCATTATCCGGACATCGATATCGATCTGCCGTCGGGAGACGACCGTGAAAAGGTGATACAGCACGTTTATAACAAATACGGTTTGCGAAGTTCGGGAATGACCGCGAATGTCATCTGTTATCGCGGCAAATCCGCCCTACGTGAAGTGGGCAAAGCGTTCGGCTTCGATGAACAGATGCTCGGCCAGCTTTCAAAGATCAACTCTCATTACGAGATCTTTACCGGTGACGAGCTGAACCGCCGTTTGAAAGAAGAGGGCTTCGATCCGGCGGACAGTCATCGGCTTCGCAAATTTAGCGAGATGTACTCACGAATTCTGGATTACCCGCGTCATCTCGGCCAGCATTCCGGCGGCATGGTCGTATCGTGGGAAAGACTGGACGGCATCGTCCCGATCGAGCCCGCATCGATGGACGATCGCCGCATCATTCAATGGGACAAGGACGACTGCGAAGCATTAAAGATCGTAAAGATCGATCTGCTTGGGCTCGGGATGATGGCCGTGCTGCGCGATACCATCACGCTTATCCGCGAACATCACGGCGAAGAGATGGACCTCTACAAGATCCCGCATGACGACGAGAAAGTTTACGAGGCACTGCAGAACGCCGATACCGTCGGGATGTTTCAGGTCGAGAGCCGTGCACAGATCGCATTCCTGCCAAAATCAAAACCGCGCAATTTTTACGACATCGTCGTCCAGGTCGCGATCATCCGCCCGGGTCCGATCGTCGGCAACATGCTCAAGTCTTACATCGCACGGCGACAGGGTTTTGAAGCGGTGACATATCCTCATCCGTCGCTCAAACCGACGCTCGAACGAACGCTCGGCGTTCCGCTGTTTCAGGAGCAGCTTCTCAAAATTGCGATGGACATCGCCGGATTCACCGGCAGCCAGGCCGAAGAGCTACGGCGAGCGATGGGATTCAAACGGCCCGACAGGAGAATGGAGCAGATCGAGCAGAATCTGCGGGCCGGCATGACCGAGAACGACATCAACCAGGCCACGCAGGATACGATCGTAAACTGCGTCAAGGCGTTCGCCAACTACGGCTTTCCCGAATCGCACGCATACAGCTTCGCCCTGCTCGCCTACGCATCGGCCTACTTCATGGTCCACTATCGGGCGTGTTTTATGACGGCGATGTTCAATAACTACCCGCTCGGGTTCTATTCCGCCGCGACGCTTGTAAAGGATGCACAGCGCCACGGATTACATTTCCTGCCCGTGGATATTAATCGATCGGATTATTTGTTTACGGTCGAGGAGGTAGAAGTCAGAACCGAGAGCGGTAGCGACCGGGTAACCCGTGATAAACAAGTTCGAGTTGGTTTGAAATACGTGCGCGGTTTAAGAGAGGAAGTTGGACTGAAAATCGTTACGGAGCGTGAGCCCGGCGGCGTAGCCGCAAATCATTGTTTGGACTCGACGGAAAGGCATAGCCTTTCCGCTCATCGGGCGGCAAAGCCGCTCTATTACAAAAATATCGAAGATCTCATCCGTCGTGTGCCCGAGATAAACAAACGCGAGATCCGTGCTCTGAGTCTCGCCGGTGCATTGAACTTCGATGGTACTGTCCATCGCCGCGAAGCGTTGTGGCAATCCGAGCTGGCGATTCAGCCCACGGGAGAGTTGTTTGAAGACCCGCGGCTTAGCCGCTCTGTTTTTGAGCTCTCAACGGAAAAGCAAAGCTTTTCCGCAAATAGAGCGGCAAAGCCACCAGAGAAATCCCAAATCCCAAATCCCAAATCCGAAATCAACGGGTTTCTCCAACGGATGGAGGGCCTCGAGCTCGTCGATGCAGATCTTCGCAAGACCGGCATCTCGATCGGAAAACATCCGATGGCGTTCATCCGTGACGAGATGACGAAGCTTGGTATTTTGTCCGCACATCAGAGCAAGTATCTGCGAAAGGGCCAGGTCGTGTCGGTCGCCGGTGCGGTGATCATCCGTCAGCGTCCGATGACGGCGAACAATGTCGTCTTCATCACACTCGAAGACGAAACCGGCTTTTCGAATTTCGTCGTCATGCCCGACATGTTCGAACGCTTTCGGGCCGTCATCAATCAAAGCAGTTTTTTAATTATCCGAGGTATTTTCGAAGAACGAGGAATGATAAAAGCGATCAGCTTCAAACCTTTGAACGATCTCAGAACCGAGGTCGTCTCGCACAATTTCCGATAATGAAGAAAGTCCGCGACTTCTTTGCGGGAGAGACATGATTCCCGCAAAGACGCTAAGTCGCAAAGAAGAACAGGTCACCCTTTCCGGCCAAAGATGGTCAATCCTATTCCACCAAGAATAAGCGCCGACGCGATCAACAGCCGAGTCGTCATCGCCTCGGAAAGCAGCATCACGCCACCAAACGCAGCGATGACAGGTACGGCGAGCTGGAGGATCGCCGCCCGCGTCGCCGTGTGATGTTTGAGTGCCGCATACCAGACTGTGTAGCCGACACCGGACGCTATCGCTCCCGAAAGAACGGCAATAACGATCCCGCGAGTCGAAAGGTGGATCTGAGCAAGAAACGGAACGGCTGCGAGCGCGATCATGGGCACCGCGCGTATAAAGTTCCCAGTCGTTTCACCGAGCGGATCGCCGCTTCCCTTTCCTCGCAAAGTATAAAATCCCCATGCCATCCCGGCAGCAGCCATCAGGCTCGAAGCGAATAGCGGCGGTGAGGACAATCCGGGAAACACGAGATATACGAGTCCGGCAACAGCGATAAGCAAACCGAACCACTCCAGACCGCTCGGCCGCTCGCCGCGAAAAAGGGCAACGGCGATCATTGTGAATTGAACGGAGCTGAAAAGGATCAGAGCTCCCGCCGCGGCCGTGAGGCCGATGTATGCAAACGAAAAACAGATCGCATACGCAAAAAGAAAAAACGCGGAAACCCAGTTTCCCCGCGTCGAATTGCGCTTACCCTTGCTGAAAAAATAACTGATGACGATCAACGCTATCGCGCCGGACACGAGCCGCACGGCTGTGAATCCCGCCGCATCCGCTTCGCCCGTACGCAAGGCCATACGGCAGAGAATGGAATTGAAAGCGAATGCGACAAGCGCAAACGTGGTATAGCCGACGATTTTGACCACAAGTGTTTTCTATATAGATTCGAGATTCTAGTTTTTGGATTCGAACATATCTAGAATCTAGTAACTAGAATCTCGAATCTATTCGGGAGGGCTCCCCTCTTTTCGTTCGGGCCTCAGATGCGGAAACAGGATCACGTCACGGATGGAGTGCTTGTTCGTCAGCAGCATCACCAGACGATCGATGCCGATGCCTATACCGGCGGCGGGCGGCATACCGTACGAGAGGGCGCGGATGTAATCTTCGTCGAGAACCATCGCTTCTTCGTCGCCACGTTCGCGCTCCGACATCTGCTCAACAAACCGTTCGTACTGTTCCTTTGGATCGTTCAACTCCGAGAATCCGTTCGCGACCTCCATCCCGTTAATGAATAGCTCGAACCGCTCGGCGACATTCGGATTAGCAGGTGAAGCTTTTGAAAGAGGCGATATCGATTTTGGGAAGTCGATAATAAAGGTCGGTTGGATAAGTGTTGGTTCGACGTTTTCCTCGAACGCTTCCAATAGCGCTGAGTCACTTAATACAACACCCTTGCTACCGCTCGGGTTTCCGCCTGCCTGTTCAACAGCTTCTCGCATCGAGACGCGTCTGAAGTGGCTGAAGTCGATCTCGTTACCTTCATACTCGACTTTCAACCCACCCGTTGCCTTCATCACCGACTCGCGCAGAAGCTCCTCGCAATAATCCATCATCCCGTTGACGTCCATGTATGCACAATAGAATTCGAGCATGGTGAACTCGGGATTGTGCTTGTAGGAGATGCCTTCGTTGCGAAAGTTACGATTTAGTTCGTAGACCTTTTCAAAACCGCCGACTACGAGACGTTTAAGATAGAGCTCAGGTGCGATGCGGGCATACAGAGTGATGTCGAGCGCGTTGTGATGCGTCTCGAACGGCGTCGCGGCGGCACCGGTCGCTTTTGGCGTAAGCATCGGCGTCTCGACCTCGATGTAGCCGTGATCCTCCAGCGAACGGCGCATCGAAGAGATCACCTTCGCACGCGTTTCAAAAACCTCGCGTGTCGTCAGGCCTTCATGTCCGATCTGCAAACTCGACGCGATCAGATCTGCGTATCGCTGTCGCTGTCGAATCTCAGGGATCGGCAATGCCGTGCATCTTATCGGGCATCGGCAGCATTGATTTCGCGAGAAATTGAAGTTTCTCGACATGGACGCTCAGCTCACCGGTGTTCGTGATGAACAGATAACCCTCGACGCCGATAAAATCGCCATGATCGAGAAGCGGAAACGCAGCCCACGAATCCGTCGCATCAATCGATCCGTTCGAGTCGTTTCTGAGCAGTACGAAATCATCCTTACGACAATAGATCTGCACCCGCGACTTGCCGTCCGACAGATGAACGAACGCAGCCTTTCCCATGACACGCGGTGGAACGGCGAGACGTCCGGAAATGCGTACGTTCCCGAACTCTTTTAGACGGGCGTTCAGCTCGTCTTTAAGCTCTGCCGGCGGACGCTCGCGCTCGGCAAGTTTTGAAACGATCTCACCGATCTCGCTGACGATCTCTTTGACGGGTGCGAAATCCAGCAAGTTGGTGATCGTGTCCTCGTTTCCTGACACACGGCTCCGCTCGAACTTATTCGGATATACGTTGCCAACGATCTCGCGAAGCTTTTCAAGATGCTCGAGCCGCGCGGCGGTCTGGTCATTCTGTTCGATGATGTCGGTATACTCGGGAATCGTCATAAATCTACCGGGTCGTAAAAGCCTTGATTATAAGTGCGTTTCGCGTAACTCGGCAAACGTCTTCGGTTTATGGCACAATCTAACTGACCGCAAGAAAAACGGACGCCCCCCTCGGTTTCGTTTTCTGCGGCTATGTGCGTTTATGACTGCCCAACCCACACCAGTGCCAGACATCGAGGATCTAATAAAGGAGATCAGCCGCGGCTCGCGTGTGATCTCGATCGGCGGACTCACGTCAATCTCGGCGAAGGCCCATGTGCTCGCCCGCGTTCAGGCGGCGACAGGTAAGCATTTCGCCGTCATCACCCAAACCAATGAAGAGCTCGAAACGTGGGAATGCGATCTTGATTTTTGGATCAAGAGCAACGCAAGGGGCCCGGAGGCCAACATCGCCCTTGCACCCGAACCCGAGATCCACAATCCGCAATCGGCGATCGTCACGCTGCCTTCGTTCGACACGGATGTCTACTCCGGGATCTCGCCCCATGCCGAGACTCAGGAACGACGAGCGTTGGCTCTATGGCAATTGACCCGTGAGCGGCCAGGATTCGTAGTTCTCTCGGCCCGGTCTTTGATCACACGTACGATTTCGCCCAACGAGATATCTGCACTTGGATCTGTTGTTCGTCTTGACGAAGATTTCGCACCCGAAGATCTGATCGAAAAGCTTATCGGTGCCGGTTATGTGCGCGAGGAACCGATCAACAACATAGGCCAGTTCTCAATTCGGGGCGGAATCGTCGATGCCTGGTCGCCCGATGCGGAGAATCCATATCGGATCGAGTTCTTTGGAGACACCGTCGATTCGATTCGCGAATTCGATCCGGATACGCAGCTTTCGACCGCCCACCTTAACGAAGCGGCGCTGGCTCCAATGCGCGAATTCTCCGTTACGGAGCAGGACCTGAAAGATTGGGCGTTCTTCGCCGCCGATCGATTTTCCAAAGAGCGCTTCGCGCGAAACTTGAAGGACCGGACCAATTTTGCAAAGGAGGGTGAGACCTTTTCGGGCTGGGAGTTTTTGATCGGCCTCACAAAGCCGGCGCAGGGTAACGCGTTCGAATACCTCGGCGATTGTGTCTTCGTTGTGGATGAACCCCAGCTGATCGAGCAGACCATTTCGACTTTCTACCAGAACGCCCGACGGCATTTTGATGAGGCGGTCGAAGCCGACGACATCGCCCTCGAACCCAAGGAGTTGTTTCTCGAACCTGAGGACCTTCGCTCGAGGTTGGAGTCATCCAGCCGCGTTGAGCTTCGCACCCTTGGTCGAACGGCTGCGAAGACGGATGAGGAGTTTGCCATTACGGAAGCCGGCAACCCAAGCAGTATCGAAGGTGTCTCCTTATCGGCGAAAAAGAACACACGCCCTTCGGCACGTCTCTCCGCCAATAGTTCAAACACACTGTTTCTTTTTCCGACGGCAGAAAAGTCTATCGATCTGGAGATCCTCTCCCGCTCGACGCGAAAATTTCACGGCGACATTCGGGCGTTCGCCGATGAACTAAAGTCGAAGTCAACAATGCCGATGCTCGTGATGGAGACGCTCGGCCTGGCCGAACGCGTCGAAGAGGTGTTGCGCGAGTACGATATTTCATTCCCACTCAAATCGATAACCGTCGGCAAGCTTTCTTCAGGTTTCGAGATTGCAGCTCTGCGGCTTGAGGTGCTAACCGAGACCGACGTCTTCGGCGAGATACAACACGCCGAGGTCACGACACGGACAGGAGCCCGCCGGACGAAAAGTAAGCTCGGGGCGTTCATTTCGGACTTTCGCGATCTGAGATCCGGCGATTACGTCGTTCATGTCGATCACGGCATTGGCCGGTTCGAAGCGTTGCAGACGATCGAGGCCGGAGGCATGTCGCGCGAGTTCATGCTCTTGATCTACGCCGACGACGCCAAGCTTTTTGTTCCGGTCGAGCGGATGGATCTCGTCTCGCGGTACTCCTCGGGTGACGCAACCTCGCCGACGCTTGACCGACTCGGCGGTATCGGCTGGCAAAAGACCAAGGCCAAGGCGAAACGCGCCATGCGCGATATGGCCGACGAGCTTCTTAGGCTTTACGCCGAACGAAAGCTGGTTCACGGCTATGCATTTTCATCCGACACCCCGTGGCAGAAGGAATTCGAGGATGCTTTCCCGTACGAACTTACTGTCGATCAGGCATCGGCGATCGAGGACGTCAAGGAGGATATGGAAACGGCGCGTCCGATGGACCGTTTAATTATCGGCGACGTCGGGTACGGAAAGACCGAGGTGGCAATGCGAGCGGCGTTCAAGGCGGTGATGGACGGAAAACAAGTCGCGATCCTTTCGCCGACCACAATTCTGGCCTACCAGCATTTCGAAACGTTCAGCAAACGATTCGCCGCCTTCCCGGCAAAGATCGATCTACTTTCCCGCTTTCGCAGCACGAAAGAGCAAAAGGCCGTCGTCGAGCAAAGTGAAAAAGGGGATGTCGACGTCGTGATCGGAACACACCGAATTCTTTCGAATGACGTAAAGCTGCCGAAGCTCGGCCTCGTCGTCGTAGACGAAGAACAACGCTTCGGCGTCGCCCACAAGGAAAAACTGAAACAGCTCAAGAAGAAGGTGGACGTCCTAACGCTGTCGGCGACGCCGATTCCACGAACGCTGAATATGTCCTTGCTCGGAATGCGCGACATGTCGGTTATCGAAACGCCGCCTCGGGACCGATTGGCGATCAACACACAGGTCGTACAATTCTCCGAGGGTGTGATCAGATCGGCTGTTGAGCTCGAACTCGCGCGAAACGGGCAGATATTTTTTATTCACAACCGCGTCGAAACGATCGAATCGATCGCCGCACTGATTCAGAGGATCGTGCCGCACGCGCGGATCGCGATCGGTCACGGCAAGATGAACGAGAAAGAGATGGAGCAGGTGATGCTCGATTTCATCGACTACAAATACGACATTCTGGTCGCGACAACGATCATCGAGAACGGCATCGACATCCCGCGTGCAAACACGATCATCATCAACCGCGCGGACAACTACGGTCTTTCGCAGCTTTATCAGCTCCGCGGCCGCGTCGGACGTTCAAACCGCCGTGCGTATGCGTATCTTTTGATACCGAGTGAGTTGGAACTGACGCCGATCGCCCGTCGCCGCTTGAGTGCGATCCGCGAGTTCTCCGACCTCGGTGCGGGATTTCGCATCGCGGCGCTCGATCTTGAATTGCGCGGTGCCGGCAACATCCTCGGCGGACAGCAGTCGGGCCACCTCGACGCTCTCGGCTTCGATCTCTACACGAAGATGCTCGAGCGCACCATCGCCGAGATGCGCGGCGACGAGATCGCGGACGAGACGAGCGTGTCGATCAATCTGGGTGTCGACGTTGCGATCCCGAACGATTACATTTCGGACGCGAGTCAGCGGCTGCGTACATACAAGCGAATCTCGTCGGCCGAGTCCGAAGAGGCATTGATGCACATTCACTCCGAGATCGAAGATCGATATGGACGTATTCCGGAGTCGGTTGAAAATCTATTCGCTTACGGTCGGCTTCGGAAGCTTGCCGAACGGATGCTTGTCGGCTCTATCGAGCGGGCCGATGGTGGTGTGGCGATCAAGCTCACACAAAACGCGAAAGTCGATCCGGCTAAGCTGACGAATTATTTGTCGGCAAACGAAGGTGCGAGTTTTTCGCCGAGCGGGATACTGAGGGTCAAGGCGACGGATGGCCGGCCGATAATTGTCGCGATGCAGGCACTCCAGGAAGTTTGCGTTTAGTCGGTACAGTCACCGTAGACGTTGAAATCGCAAACAAAGAGTGTGGGTGAGTATTCTTTTGTGAGCTTACGCGTCTCGCGCCAGATCATTGAATGGCCATAAGCCGCGTAGGTCCAACCAAGCCGCTTACGATTTCTCCAAACAAATTCGTACGCATCCCTTTCGTCCTTTCCCTGGAGATGCTTCGCCTCATGGAGAAGTATCGCGGAGCGCTCAACCTCGTCCGTCGCATACGAAAAAAAATCGGGATACAGCGTCACGATCTCGAAAGGAAAATTGGTCGCGGCGTAGGCGTTCTCTTTCTCAACCGACGCGTTAAGCCAGTTGTCGGTGCTACGAAAGACCGTCAGGTGTTCCAGCAGAAACACCTCTTCCGTAAAGCCCCGCTGTCGGAGATGCTCGATCGCGGCTTCGACTACTTCGTCCTGGTCACCAGCGAGGGAATCGGCCGAAACGACCAGTGAACCGTAGAAAACGAGCGTCGTCACAAAAAGAACGACGACGCAAATACTGCCGCGTTTCGCGAGCGACGATTTGAGAAAACCGCCGTTTGGCGATATATTCTCACTTTCGCTCAGACCAGACCCGCATCGAATGCAATCGTGGGCAGCGAGATAATTGATGAGGCCGCATTGCAGACATTTTTTGTTCATTTCGAGCGCTCGGGTGAAACGACCCGATATAAATAGAAAGCAGTAATCCGCGAGGTTTTCTAGTTGTCGTTATTGACCCAATTGGGAAGAAACTCGAATCCGTTTCGCTGCATCATACGACTTGAAAGTTCGGCATTACAGAATTTAGCTATTATTTACAGAGTATTTTTAGGAGTAACCGATGAGAATTTTGGGTTCATTTCTCTTTTTGTTCGCTTTATGTCTGGTGGGGCCGCTAGCGATTTCGGCTCAAGAAACTGAGGAGCGCGTTGTTGACGAGGTAGTAGCTGTCGTCAACGAGTCCGTTATCACCCTTTCAAAGGTGAGGCGCGAGGCAAAAGAAGTAGTCGATGCCGGGGTTCAGCAGGGTAAGACGCGCGAAGACGCACAACGCGAGGTGGACGAAAAACGCGGAGAGCTGATCGCTAATCTCATACACGAAGAGCTGCTCGTTCAAAAGGCTAAAGAGCTGGGTTTCGAAAACGAGATCGACGCGAATGTGAACCGGCGGTTCCTGGAAATAATGAAGGACCACAACCTGAAGACGCTGGACGCTTTATATCAGGAGATGGAAAAAACGGGCGTCAACCCGGCTGAGATCCGCGATATCTGGAAAAAGCAGGCTACGCGCGAGCTTGTCATCCAAAAAGAAGTTCAGGCCAAGATCTACTGGCAGCTCAGCGCAAAGGAGCTGAAAGATTATTTCGATAAGCACAAGGACAAGTTTACAAGGCCGGAGACGGTCTCCGTCAGTGAGATTTTCCTGAGCTTCGCCGGACGCGACGTAAATGCGGTAACTGAGAAGGCGAAACAGTTGGTTGCTCAGCTTCGCGCTTCGGGCGATTTCGATAAGATTGCAAAGGAAAACTCGGATGCCGGAATTGTGACGCAGGGCGGAAAAGTTGCAAAGTTCAGAATCGCAGAGTTATCGCCTCTGCTGGTCAATGCTCTGAAAGACGTGAAAATCGGCTCATACACGGATCCCATCGCGGCAGATCAGGTCGGCGTCGTTATTCTCCGGGTTGACGCTCGGGAAAAGGCGACCAACGAATCCTACTTTGACGAAAATGTTGTTCGCATGGCCCTGGTGGCGGAGCGGGCCCCTGACGACACGAAAAAATTCCTTGCCTCACTTCGCACCGAATCGTACATAAAGATCAGCGACAGCTATCGGCCGCTTGTGTCGCCGATTCTATTTGCCGAGGATCGGAAGGAAAAGACTGAAGCTGATGCAAGCGACAAATCCGAAGAAAAGCCTGCGGGCAAATCGGAAAAGAAGCCGGCCAATAAATCGGCGAGCAAGTCGAGCAATAAACGAACAAAATAATCTCGAGTCGGTCCGGAAAGGCGAGCGGGTGAAAATTCACTGGCTCGCCTTTTATGTTTTCAAACTGATGCGCTTAGATCTATTTCTAAAAGCCAGTCGATTGATGCCCAGGCGAAGCCTCGCGCAGGAGTTCTGTGACAAAGGCCTGGTAGCCGTAAACGAAACCCCGGCGAAATCATCGAAAGAAGTAAAGGTGGGTGACGTGATCGAGATAACACGGCGTGACCGAGCCACAAGAATTTTTGTCGAACAAGTCCCAACGACGAGACAGGTCTCAAAACATACAGCCGGCGAACTCTACCGGCTGCTCGAAGAGAAGGTTGTCGAAGATGATCTTCTAATTTAGGATCTCACTGATCGCTGCTTCATAGATATCGACCTTACGTTTGGCACGTTTCACCTCGGGGTGCTCGTCCTTATAGCTCCGTTGCAAGTTCCACATATCCGTTTCCAGCTCGATCCTTCGGACGATCAATTTTCCCAACGCAAGCGTGAGCTTTCCCGAATCTGCGGGCTTAACTTTCGCAACCCTCGCGATGTCCCGATCGACAAGGCCGAGCACAAAACGAAATTCCTTTACCTTCGGGAATTCTTCGGTGTATTCGAGGATGAGAGATTCCAGATCGGATCGCAGCTCTGTCTTTCTGAGTAGCAACTCCGCATACGCTGGCGAAGCGGAAACAGCGTTATTAAGAGTTTTCTCCGGCTCAGGTTTTTTGGCGGGAGACGCCTGTCCCAACGCCCCAGCTACGGAGAGGCATAAGAAAATACTGGTCGCAAATATGCCCTTATAAAGTGAACGTTTCATCATTTTGCGTCTGCGTCGAACGTCTTTTCATCCATTGGTTGATTAAACGCGAACTCGTTTAAGGTGTACGCCCATTCCACCTCACGATTGCCCCGCTGCCCGATCTCCGAGTAGGTGAGCTTATAGGTATGTGGCAGGGTGAGACCGTTTTCGACTCGAAAGTCACCATACACCTCAGTAACTTTAAGGCGAGTCTCATCATAACCGCTCGACTGCTCCGCGCGGACGCCGATGGCGGCCGAGATCGTACGCTTATATTCGGTGCGAGCGTGACGGAACGTGTCCTTTTCAAAATACAGCGTGACACTGACGTCACTACCTCCCTTCGGTGAATAGCTCATCACGTAATGTTCCTTTCCATCGATCTTCTTCGTTCCCTCTGAGGAAACCTTGACCTTCCTACGAGAGAGATCGTGGAGTGCCCAAGAAGAAGCCAGCGTTCCCCCGAGCAAACTATCGCGAAGGATCATTTCGTTGGTGTCGACGAAATTGCCAAAGTATGAGCGTTGGCCGTTCACCACGCCCGCCACTTTGGATTTAGTTCCGTCGAAACTGAACCGTTCTCCGGGATAATCGCTAGCGTTCAGGCTCAGTCCGAAGAAGTTTTTGGTTCCCGCCGAGGCCATCACGACACGTCCCACCGCGGGCTGATTTTTTTGGGAGATGAATGTGACTACTACGTCGCCGACTACCACCTGCGACTTGACGGCGGCCCGGGCTTCGGCAGTGCCGATCGAATCGAGATGCTTCGCAACCAGCTCCTCAGATGTAATCTTTTGCGCCACAGTGGCGGAGGTTGCAAAAAGTGTAAATACGAAAATGCCGCTCAACGTTCTGGTAAAACTGTTCATAACTGTCTCCAATATTTAGAAAACCGTCATCCGCGCGACTGCAACGACCGAGCTACACCATTCTGAGGCTGACTAAAGGTATCACACCCGCCGATGACGAGGTCCTCGGCTTCGATCAGCCCATCGCCGTAGTGATCGCTTGCCTCGAGCTCGTTAAAGTATGTCGTGATGTTGTCGAGGATCTCATCCGCCGAATGCGAATGGTAAAGTGTCTGTCGAAACTGCCGCTCCGCCGACCAGCCCTTTCGTAAACTGTCCGGCGAGCTGCTTCATCTTGCCAAGCGCAACGATCTCAGGCATCTCTTCACGGCACATGCCGAAGAACTCGAGCAGAACACTCTTCTTTTCTTCGAGATTCGGCTGATATATCTCACGTCCGGCGATCGCATCCGCGAACTGCCGAAATATCCAGGGATTTTGCATCGCTCCGCGGCCGATCAGTACGCCGTCGGTCCCGGCCTCTTGCCAACGCTCGAGGCCGTATTCGATCGTCGTAATATCGCCGTTACCCGAAACCGGGATCGACACGGCCTGTTTGACCTGTTTGATGAGGTCCCAGTTCGCAAGGCCCTTGTAGCCTTGATCCCGAGTGCGTCCGTGAACCTGGATGTGCTCGACACCGCATTGTTCGGCCATCTTGGCAACTTCGACTACATTTATTGTCGATTCGGAAAAACCCGTTCGCACTTTTAGTGTGAGCGGAATGCTGATCGCCTTCTTTATCTCCTTGAGTATCGTTTCGAGCCGCGGCATGTCTTTCAGAAGCCCCGAGCCTCCGCCGTTTCTCACTACCTTGGGAGCAGGACACCCGCAGTTTACATCCAGAATATCCGCTCCGACTTCTTCGGCCATCTGCGCACCCATCACCATTCGCTCCGGCTGGCCGCCAAATATTTGAACCGCATAGGGCCGTTCCTCATCGTCAAACCGCATCTGACGTTTCGATTTCGGATTGCCTCGGGTTAACCCTTCGACCGATATGAACTCCGACACAACCAGACCCACACCACCTCGCCGCTTTATCAAACGACGGAAGGTGTAATCCGTCACTCCTGCCATCGGCGACAGGATCAACGGTGGGTCGATGTTGATATTTCGGATCTTAAAAGGTTTCATTTTCGCGTAACACTATCAGTGATCGCCTTGATCTCATTCGAGCGTGAGAGGTTTAGGCTTCCGACCACTTCAGTCCAACTTCCGGGATAGCGTTAACAAACTGCTAAAGATACCCCCCCCAGGTTATGAGCCCTTTCTGCGGTTCTTGATGACAAAAATAAGCCCGATAAGAAAAATAAAGAACGACAAGATCAGGAATAACGCCCCTGGGATGATTCCGAACATCGCCTCATCCCAACTTGTGTGGGGTCCATTCACGATTGGCAGCGCGACTGAGATCGCGGTCACCGTAAACCCCAAAAGCACGCCTAAAATACCGAGAACGAGTACGATTTTCCAGAACATAGATTCTTATCCCCCTATAATGGTTGGAACAAAGCGGACCTTGCAAAGATTATCATAGCTTCCTCCCGCCAGCACCCGTGCTAAATATCTAAAGAATTAACCCTTGGCGGTTTGAATTAGTTTCGTTTCGGTGACTATAATTCGCAAGCTTTCAAATTTGCTAATCGATTTTCCGGAGTATGGCGTTCGCGGTTTGGTGACCTGAATGTTAAAAGCTTTAGAAAAAACGATCACCGAGCCCTAACATCAAATTTCATTTTCGCTTTCAACCTCGCCTGAAAGTTGTGCTGCGAGCTGCGAGCTTGCCGTGTTTCTAAAACCCAGGATAAGGAGAACAAAAAATGTTGAGTTGTGAACCTGCTAGACGAACGACGTGGTTTTTCCGCATCGTGTGTTCGTTTTCGTTTTTGCTTTTGCTTGCGGTTGGGGCCTTTGCCCAGGACATTACATCGGGAACGATCCAGGGAACTGTTTCTGATGAACAAGGCTCAGTCGTACCGGGTGCAACTGTCGAGGCAAGAAATGTCGACACCAACTTTAGCCGAACCTTTACAACCGATTCGGAAGGCCGTTTTACGCTCCTCTCGATGCCGCCCGGACGCTATGTTGTGTCTGTTTCGAAAGCTGGTTTTGCAAAACTGAACCAGGAAAATGTCGAGTTGACGGTCGGACGCCGGTTGTCGCTGGATGTTGCACTGAAGGTCTCCGGTGTCGCGGGCGAAGTGACGATCACATCGACGCCAACCATCGATACCGCGAAGACCGAGGCGAGCACAACACTAAACGAAGCGGCCATTAGCAACACGCCCATCCTGGGAAGAAAATTCGAAGATCTCTTGACCCTGACTCCCGGCGTAAGTATCACGCAGGGCCCGGATGGTGACGAGATCAACTTCGCGGGCCAACGCGGGATCTTCAACAACGTCAGCCTGGACGGCGGAGATTACAACAACGGATTCTTTGGCGAACAGGCCGGTGGACAACGCGCCGCCATCGATATTGCTCTGGAGGCCGTCAAGGAGTTTCAGGTGATCGCGACGGGAGCCGGAGCCGAGTATGGACGCACGGCCGGCGGGATCATTAACGTCATCACTAAATCGGGCACGAATGAGGTTCACGGAAGTCTGTTCTTCAATCTGCGAAACGAAGCTCTTTCGTCCGATACCTCTGATGGTAAACCGCTCGACGGATTTAATCGCCAGCAGTTTGGAGGCACGATCGGCGGCCCGATCGTCAAGAACAAAGCGTTCTTTTTTATCGCTCTGGAATCCATTCGCGAAAACCTGACGCGCGGGAATCTTAGTGAGCAGATCGGATCCACCGCGTGTCCCGCTGCGAATCCGACGATCGGTGCGAACGAGGCCCTGATCATTGCAAATCCCGACTGCCAGCGGTTGGCGCTGCTCAACTTTTTTCGAGCGTCGCGCGGACAGGAAGAAGGGACGTCGATCGATCGGTCCGTCCGAAACACCGCATTTCTTGGCAAAATTGACGTCGATCTGAACAACAGCAACAAACTCAGCGCCTCGTACAATTTCGATTTCTCCAAAAATACTAACCAGACATTTGATGTCCCCACTTACGGCGTTTCGGCAAACGGTACCGAGGGGCCCTCGAAGATCAACGTCGCAAATTTCAATCTCTATACGACCATATCGCCGACGATCGTCAACGAAGCTCACTTTACATACTCGCGTGAGGAACGTCCGCGTTCAGCGGTCGAGTCCAACGTTCCGGCTGATACAGCAATGGGTTTCGGAACGACATTTCGATTCGGCAATCCGTTCTTTCTGCAGCCCGGCGTCGACGAGTTGTTCTGGCGAACTCAGGTGCGTGACAACCTATCAGTAGTTTCGGGTTCGCATACTCTAAAGTTCGGGGCCGAGTGGATACATAGTTTCAACGATCAGGTGTTCCGGGGTTTCTTCACTGGCAGGTATATCTTCGACAGCGTGAATGGTTTTATCCGTTACGCTTCGACCCCGGCGGCGAACGGTTTTGGACCGAACGCGATGATCTGCCCAAATGGCACGTGGATCACCGCTTTTGCGCCTTTTAATCAGACTTGTCCCGGCAGTGGAAAAGGCGGCGGCACCGGCGTCACACCGTTGCTCTTGTACTTACAGGGTGCAGGGAGGACGGGTCTTGCAACCGACGCTGCAGGAGCCTCTAAGATCACAAACGAAGACTTTGCTCTCTTCGCTCAGGATAAGTGGCAGATCAGGCCGAATTTCACTTTGAATTTCGGACTTCGGTGGGAAGCCCAGATTTTTCCCGATCCTGTTGTTGCCCCGGCCGATACCGCGTACGGAAGATTTCTGGACAATCCATTGTTCCCTTCCGATGGTACGCTTCCGAGCGATTGGAAAATGTTTCAGCCACGCGTTGGTTTCGCATGGGACATAAGCAAGAAGGGCCGTTCGGTTTTGCGGGCCAGCTTCGGCATCTATAACGCCCGGCAAAATATGCTGTCGCAGGTCGGGTCGATCACGACTAACGGTGTGCAGCAGCAGACCATCGCCGGCGGGCTGTTTGCAAACCCGGGCATTAGACCGGTGTGGCCAAATCTTGTGACACCGACGGCGGGCTCGTGCTCGACAATTCGCAATTTTAGCCTTCCCGGCCCGTTCACAAATCCGTTCCCGTGCTTTAGCGGCGTGCGCGTATTTGATCGGGACTACCAAAATCCGGACATCATGACTTTCAATGTTGGATTCGAGCAGCAAGTGGCCCCCGATTGGGCTCTGTATTTCGATTTTACCGCATCACGAGGTCGCCACCTGACGCGGTTTTTGAATGTAAATCGCAAGCTCGATGCCGCCGGTTTTCCGATCTTCGGTGATTACCTCGGCGAGGTGTTTGTAACAACCTCGATCGGGCGGTCCAACTACCAGGGTTTCACGGCCGGCCTCAGAAAGCGGTTCAGTAACAGGTTTCAACTAGAGGCCAACTATGTTCTGTCGAAGGACAAAGACGACGACTCAAACGAGCGCGATCCATTTACCGACCGATCGTTTGACATCAATAACCCGGGTAGCGACTATTCTTTAGCCGACCGTGACATCCGCCACAAATTCAATTTCTTCGCCCACATGGAGCTGCCATGGAAGTTCGAATTTACACCGCGTGTTCAAGCGAGAACGCCCCAGCCGGCGACACCCGCCGTCCGAACCGCAGACAACCGCAATACGTTGCGGAAAGACAACGAGTATTTTTCATTCGATTGGCGGCTCGCTCGCCCGATCAGTATTACTGAGACGGTTGAGTTGATCCCGCAGATCGAGATGTTCAATACCTTCAACAACGACAACTTTGTTAACTCGCTTTCCGGCGCTGGGAATCAGAATTCGCAAACGGCTCCGAGCTTGTTCAACTTCGATGGCTTTCTGAGACAAGGCATCGGCGACCCGCGACAACTGCAACTGTCGATAAAGTTGCGATTCTAGAAGAAACGTCCAACCAGGACGCGAAAACGCCGCGAAAGGAATCACCTTTCGCGCGTTTTTCTTAAAATTCCTTTACCTTAATTATGGAGTTACGTTATTAACTCGAAAGGGCCTGATCCAGCAGCCAATTAGCCTGCCTTTGTAAGCTCGACGCCGGTCGCGTCGAATGACACTTCGGTCACGGTCCCATCCTCATTCCGGTTCTCAAACTTGGCACCGTCTTCGTTGATAAGGTGATCGACCTTTTCTTTAGACAGGACTTTTGTTTTGAAGACGCCTTGAGCCTTAACATTCATCCCTGCCGAATTGAGAGGAATGAAGAACGCATGATCGCCGAACGTGACGCGAACAGACTTTCCGCCCTCTTTCCCGGCCATCTCCATCCAGCAGCCTTCTATTTTGCATGATCGTACAATGACACCCTCGACGGCGACAGTCTTGTCGGCGAATTTTGACGGGTTGGTTAGAACTTTTTCAATCGAGACCCGCTTCGTTCCCTTCACAAGGGCTGATCCGCGTGTGATCACCGCGCCGCTCTTCGGCTCAACGGGTGCGTTCTGTTCGTTCGTTCGGGCATGGTCGCTTTTTGCTTTCGTCGCGTCCTGAGCGAATGTGAATACCGAGAGTGTAAAAACGAATGTAAAGACGAGAAAAGTTTTCTTCATATGGGTAAACCTAGTTTGTTTCATAAACGAGTCTACCATCGACCGCTGTCAGAACCACCCTCGCGTTCCGAATCTTCTCGCTGTCGACAGTGAAAATATCATCCGACAAAATCACAAAATCTGCCAGCCTGCCCGGTTCGATAGTTCCCTTATTCTTATCCTGAAACTCGGCGTATGCCGAGCCGACCGTGTAGGCCCGAACTGCTTCATAGACGGAGATCGGTTCGTCAGACGTGACCGCAACGTGGATTCCAAACAGCGGATTGAGCTCGACCATCGACGCATCGGAACCGAATGCAACCAGAGCCTTCTGTTTGAGCAGTGCAGCGTAGCGGCTGTCATACCCACCCGCGAAAAGAAAAGGCTGCATCGATGCGATCACGCCGAGTTGCTTGAACCGTGAAAGGTCGGATTCGGCTACGTTGTGTGCGTGTTCGACCCGGAACCGCCGATCCCGAGAGCCGTTCGTTTTTGCTGTCTCTTCAAAAATATCCAGGACGATCTTGTTCGCCGATCGACCGATCGCGTGGATCATGATCTGGAGACCGGCTTTATCTGCTGCAAGAATTTCGCGGGCCAGGTCTGGTTTCGACTCTTCGTCGCCGTCCGAAAAACTCTTGAGACATCCGTCGGTCACCATTTCGCCGGGCCGTGTGGACAATCGCGAAGTCTGTAATTTGTTCCAGTCCCGCAGAGGAAGGCAGTCATAAATGCGAGTCTTCAACTTGCCTTGCCGATGCAGTTCGCGGTAGATATCCCGGCTGTCGTCCGAATGCATATCCTGCACACTTGTCACGCCGACAGACGCGGCATAGTTTGTTGCAGTCTCAGCGATCTCAGACCAGTTGCTCGTGTGATTTGTCGGGACCGCCGCCGCGGCCCTTTTCAGAGCGTTACCTCGCAGAATTCCGGTAGGTTCGCCCATGACGTTGCGATCCACATCCTGAGCGTTGTCTTTCAGGTTCGCCCGCCTAAAAGCCAGACTGTTGGCAAACGCTTCCGCTGCGCCTCGGCGATAGAGGAAAACCGGATTGTCCGGTGTTATCGCATCGATCGACTTACGATCCGGCAATTCCCACTTTTCGTTATCAAAATGTCCGCCCAGGATCCAACGTCCCTTAGGCAGAAAACTCACATATCGAGCGATCCTGGACGTCATCTCCGCCGAGCTCTTCACGTCCCGCAGATTGATCGAAGAAAACGTATTTCCGATTGCCGTAAAATGGACATGGGCGTCGTTAAAGCCGGGCAGAACTAAACGGCCGCCGGCTTCTACGACGCGTGTCGACGGACCTATGAATGTCTTTATGAGTTTGGTTGTTCCAACCGCTGTGATCCGGTTTCCGTTAACGGAAAAGGCCTCGGCAACGGAAGTGGTGGCCGTCATCGTACGCACCTTTGCGTTGATAACGACAAGATCGGCAGGCCTTGTCTGAGCGGAGCCGAAAGAGCAAAGCAAGACGAGCGAGAGCGGCAAGAAAAGATATTTCATGGACCCCATCCTGCCGCTTCCTGTTACCTGGACTCGTAGACGACCCGACCGTCAACAACCGTCAGCAGGACCCGTGCGTCCCTGATCTTAACCGGATCGATCGTAAAGATGTCTTCGGAAATGATGATAAAGTCGGCGAGCTTTCCCGCCTCAAGCGTGCCCTTTACATTTTCCTGGAATTCCGCGTACGCCGAACCCCACGTAAATGCCCGAACGGTTTCTTCGACCGAGATCTTTTGCTCGGGTATCCAGCCATTTGGATTTTTGTCGTCAAGTGTTCGGCGCGTAACCGCGGCGTAAATTCCCAACAGAGGATTTAATGGAGCCACAGGTGAGTCGGAACCGAATGCGAGCACCGCCCCCGAATCGAGAAGCGTACGAAACGCGTAGGTTCCTTTCAGACGTTTCTCGTCAAGACGTTTCCACGCCCATCGGCCGTCATCGATGACATGAAAAGGCTGCATCGAAGCAACGACCTTCAAGGAACCAAATCGCTTGATATCCTCCTGCCGAAGATGCTGTGCGTGCTCGATCCGAAAGCGCCTGTCGCGTGTGCCATTCGCCTGCTCCGCTTGGGCAAAATTGTCGAGGACCGTCGCATTCGCCCGATCACCGATGGCGTGGATGTTCACCTGCAACCCGGCCTTGTCGGCCGCGGCGATCATTTCGGGCATCTTTGGAATTTCATCCGACGCGAGACCGGTCGAACCCGGAGAATCGAGATATGGATCAAAGAACCACGCCGTCGTCGAACCAAGGCTTCCATCTGAATAACCCTTCAAACAGCCTACGCGGAGCATCGCGTCACCGAACGCGAAACGGACACCGGCATTCTGCCAGCGTTTGAAATCAGAAAGTGGCGAACATCCGTAGACCCGAGTCTTCAGTTTTCCCTGCCGCATCAGTTCCTGATAGACACCCACGTCCGTACCAGCGGACATATCCTGCACGCTCGTGACCCCGAGGCTCGCTGCGTGATCGGTCGCCGCCTGTGCTCCCTCGAGTTTCTCTTCAAACGAGAAATCCGGTATCATCCGGCCAACGTACGTCATCGCCGCGTCTTTAAATATCCCGGTCGGGTTGCCACCCGCGTCACGGACGATCTCGCCACCTTCCACATCCTTTACGTTCTTGTCGACCTTGGCTAGTTTCATTGCGAGCGTATTCGCAAGCGCCATATGCCCGTCGAGCCGGTCTATGAAAACCGGATTATCCGGCGTCACGGCATCGATCATCGCGGCCGTTGGAAGATTATTCGGTGTCCAATTCTCATGGTCCCATTTACCTCCGAGGATCCAGCGTCCCTTTGGAAGCTTTGCCGCAAAACTCTTAATCCGTTCGATGAATTCCTGCGGAGTTTTCGCGTCGCGGAGATCTACCGAAGACAACTGAAATCCGCCCTCGAGAAAATGCACGTGTGCGTCGTTGAATCCGGGAACAACCAGTTTGCCTTTCGCATCGATGACACGCGTCCTCGGGCCGATCATGGCTTTCGTGTCCGCGTCGCTTCCGACCGCGATGATCTTGTTGCCAAGGACCGCTATCGATCGCGCACTCTTCTGCGCCGAGTTCATCGTGTGGACATTAGCGTTCACGATGACGAGATCAGCCGAGAACTTTTGGCCGCTAACGGATACACACATCGCTGCGAAAAGGATAGTAATGACAAATCTGATTTTCATGGATTATTGTTTTTCGGACGATTTCTCAAAATAGACCTTGCCCGTTTTTGCGTTCTTCAGGATCGCGGGCGTAAATTTTCCCCAGTACGTAAGGACCAACGGTTTTCCTTTCTCAACTTTATTTTCGAGCGTGAAAAGTAGATCGCCGGCGGAATACGGTTCGAACATATTGTCCTCGCCATAACTTTGAAAGTAGATCATGATCTTCGAGCCCTCGCTCCTGACCGTGCAAACCAGATCCGACGATGTTTGGTAACCGTTGCTTTGGAGCCTCGCCGCAAGGCCTTCGCCGCTGTCAAAAATCGTGAGCTCGTGTGAGATCACGATCACCGCCCCGCCCGCGTTCTTTCCGCCGTTCTCGTCAAAAACATACGAACCCTTCCAATCACTTTGCGCGAATGGCATAGAACGGAAAGACGAGCAGGCCAAGCACTATGAACACGATCTTTCTCATGGAACTGCCGAAGTTGAAAAGTGTATGCTTTACGGGACGCCTTGATTATAACAATGAACGAAAGGTATATCCAGATTCTCGGGCTATTGGTGACGGCACTCTACGGTGCGTTCGTCATTTTCTTATACGCGGCCGAGCCGAGATCTCTGGAGGAGATCTCAACAAAAGCGAGATCAACCGTCGAAAATGCGGTGAGCAAGGGCCAGGTCATAACCGGAACATACGAGATCGATCAGGCGAAATTCAACGCGGGCCTTCAGGCATTTCGGCGAGACAACTTCATCGCGGCGCGCGACTCGTTCGAGCGCGCCGACCCCGAAAAGCGCGATCCCAAAACTCAGTTCTACATTTCATACACTTTCTACCGTCAGGGGTGGGGACGCATCTCTAATGACGACGCACTTTTCAAGCAGGCGTTGGATTCGGTGGAGCGAGTTACGATGCTCGATCCTAACTTCCGATCCGACGATGCCGATCTGCAGCTTCGCACGCCCGCCGAACTGCGAAACGAGCTCGAAGACGGAATGAAGATCACAGCCGATGATTTCAATCCGCTGCGACTTGTACGTGAAAGGAAATAGGACATACGGATCCCGTAATGGAAGAAACGAAAACAGAAAACGAAGAGATCATCACTGCGACCGGGGAGATTATTTCCGCCGACGAACGTGAGGATCTTGCTGTAAATAAAACTGCCGACGTGATGCTTACCGCGGTCAGACCAGATTCGACGCCCTCGAATCAGAGATCGTATCTCCGCTATTTTGTGTTGCCGTTTATTTTCGTCACGGTATCGCTGTTCGGGGGGCTCCGTTTAAGCGCGGTCGATACGTCATTCGTCTTTTTAACGCCGGCGCTTCTGTGTCTGATCTTCGCCGCGATATTGCTCGCATTGTTTTTTCGCGCCGGACTTATTCAACTCGACGGATGGTTTGCGGAAGACTTTCCGATGCTGAAGAACGTCGCGAACGGGGCGGTTCTCATCACGCTCTTTGCAGCGAGTGCTCAACTTTTCAACTCACTGCTGCCTGAACAAGGGTTGCCGTTTTGGGTTGTCGGTTTCTGTTTTTTCTGGACACTTTGGAACAACCTCTTCGCCGACTTCGACACGAAGAAGTTATTACGGAGTCTGGGAGCCCTGTTCGGTCTCGCCTTCGTCGTGAAATATCTCGTATTGGCGAATCTCACTGCACCGGCGAGCGAGAGTTGGCTCCGCGGCATATTCGAGAATCCGGCTAAAGAGGCGTTCACCTGGGCTCTGGACTTGCCGAGATTTTCGGCCGGCACGGGATACATACAATTCTTTGCGATCGCCTTTTACTTACTCGGCCTGTTTCTTTTTCCGTATTCGACACGGGAGTCTGAATGAAGTCTATGCGGTTACGATTGCTTTTTCTGATCTACGCTCTATCCGTATTGCTGATCGGTGCGCAATCACCGGCGAAGATCCTCAAGCAAGCAGAGCGGGCGTTGGGTGGCGCGAAGAATTTGAAAACAGTGTCCTCCGTGGTGAAGACCGGCAAGATCAAGCGTCCCGGCGACTCAAACGAAGGAAGCTACATCATAAAGATAGCGAGACCGAACTTGTTTTACTTTATGAACGATCTCGATCGAGAAAGCGAACTCGGCTTCAACGGTCGTTCGGGCTGGATACGCGAATCAAACGAACAGTTGCGAACTTTGACTGGTGACTCGAGCGTACGGCTACAGGCGAAAGCCGCGTTTCGAAATTCGCTTTGGCTGAACTACAAGAAAGACAAAAGCAAGCTTGTACCAGCCGGCGCGGTGAATCTCGATGGAAAGCGAGCCAACACCGTGATCTTGACTACGGCGAAAGGCGTCCAAATCAAACTCTACTTCGACGCAACGAACGGTCTGCTTGTTCGTGATGAAGTTCCAAACGCTGCTTTTATAGAAGCCACGGATTATTGGGACTACCGCGATGTCCAAGGGGTGAAGTCGCTTTCGCTCAGAGGTTGTCGATTGACGGCGAGGTTTTCGAAATCCGGTTTAGCGACATAAAAATAAATTCAAAGGTGGATGCGTCGGACTTCGACTTCCCGAAACTGTCGAACGAACCGCTGCCGGACATTCCGTCGCTGCTCAGAGCTCTTCAGGCGAATGAGGAGAAGGTCGAAAAACTTCTCGATACCTACTCGTACGTTCAGCGATCGACTAGTCGCGAACTCGGTAACGACGGCGTGCTTCGGGACAAGGAATCGTCGACGTACCAGCTCTCGTTTCTACAAGGGTTACCGGATCAGACGTCTGATCGAAAAAGAAGGGAGGCCTTTGTCGGCTCGTGATCAGGAACAAGCAGACAAGGACGCCGGGAAGCAGGTTCAGGAGATCGAAAAACGGATCGCAAAACAGGAGACATCGAGTGGCCCGCCTTCAGGAGATGAAAGGCGTATCTCTATCGCGGAGGTGCTGAAAGCGTCGAAGCTCACTAACCCACGCCGCGAGCGTTTTCGTGGCCGCGACGTTATCGTCTTCGATTTCGAGCCGAACCCGGACTTCGATTATAAAAACGCAAAGAGCATGCTGAAGTTTTTTGGAAAGACTGCGGGTGCAATGTGGATAGACGAGAAGGACAAGCAGGTCGCTCGGCTCGAAGCATTCTTGTTTGACAGTTATAAGGTTGGCGGGGGCGTTGTCGCGAAGATAAAAAAGGGAGCATCCTTCAAGCTCGAGCAGGAACGGGTGAACGACGAGATATGGCTGCCATCAACCGCAGATATCAATCTCTCTGTACGAGTGCTGTTGGTGAAAGGAATCAATTTGAACCAGGTGATCCGCTCCTACGACTATCGAAAATTCTCGACCGAAGTAAAAGACGCAAAGGTCGACGCGGTAAAGGACCAGTAGTTTCCTAATTTTTCAGATATAAGGTCACCTGTTTGCCATCACGCCGCACGCGAAGCGTCTTGACACTAATACCGCCCTTGAACGTCATATTTGGTTCCAGGGGTGTGCCGTTGATCGCCTCGATCACATCGCCGACCCTGACACCCGCGCGTTGAGCCATGCTGTTAGCGGCTGCGGACCGAACTCTCCATCCGTCGGCATCTGGGTCGGCACTCACGCCAAGCATTTGCAAAACATCCCTTACGGCAATATCCGCACCGCCGGCATTAGAAGCGGCGATATCCTTTTTTTGCGGCTCGGACTGGAACCCAGGAGGCAATATTGTATTTGCGGATCCAAGAGTGCGATCGATCGAGCCGCCCCGCGAACGATTGTCCGACACCGGATTGCTCGAACGCCGAACCGGGCCCGTCCTTTCGTTTGTAACCGAGACCCGCTCGGGCTGACCTGCTATCAGTTCATTTGTTTGCGGACGAGAAATAGTCGATGACGGAGCCGGGGGCAGCATCGGCTGTGGACTGCGGAGCCTTCAACTCGTTCTGTGCAGAATCAATAACACTGGGAATTTCGTCGGGTGAGGGTAGACCGTTGTAAAAAACTACAAACGCCCCAACCAAAACGACAAGAGCCAGCGGTGCCGCAAGCCTAAGAAACGGGAGGAGACGGGACTGCGTTGCCGATCCCTCAGCGATCCTGGCCTTTATCCGAAATATGAAATTCTCAGGAGCGTCAACGCGGGGCAGGGCCCTTAGCAGCTTGGCTACATCGCCGCCGGCCGCATCGAGCTCATCAAACTTGCTCGTGCCATTATTAATTTCCCTTTGATCCATGCCTAAAAATAATTCCTTAGTTTTTCTTTTAGCAACGCCCTCGCCCGGCTTATCCGCGATTTGGTTGTTCCCAATCCAAGCTCTAATATCCCCGCGATCTCATCGTAAGTTTTTCCTTCGACATCACGAAGAATCACCGGTACCCGATACTTGGGCGGAAGCGTCGCGATAGCTCGTGCGATAACTCTTTCGCGTTCGTCGTCGATCAGGTTCTTATCCGCTAACGGCTTGCTATCGGTCGGCTGAAACTCCGTATCGTCGTCCACATCCGTTTGAAACAGCCCGGTTAGCGACAAGATCGTCCGTCGCTTTCGTTTCCGAATTTCACTGATCGCAAGGTTAGTGGCGATCCTATAAATGTATGTCGAGAACGCGTAGTCCGTGTGATAGCGGTCGATCGCGAAATAGACCCTGACAAACGTTTCCTGGGCAAGATCGACCGCCTCTTCATAATCATTCAAAAATCTATAGAGATAGTTCGTGATCGGGTTGCGATATCTGTCGATAATGACAGCGAACGCAGACTCGTCGCCTTTCTTCGTGGCGTCGATAAGTGCATGGTCGGACAGATCTTTTTCAGGCACGCGGTGGTTTTGTACCTCCGACGGGCTGGATTCGATTGTGTCCAATGCCATACATTCATACTTTTTTACAACAGTTCGCCACCCGAACAAAACGGCTTACCTGCTTGAAACACGCAAGCCGGTCTCGAAAGTTGCGAAAGGTCATCCGAAAACTCCAGTGCTACAGCCCCGCCGGTTTGACCGTCGCCACCAGAAAAATAGTTCCGTTGGCCTTGGGTAGACCGATTGTGCCAACCAGCGTCGGAACGTTTTCCGGAAGTCCGATCATGCCGATAGTAAGGCCCACCGGCTCATAGTTTACGACCGGGGTCACGCTACCCGAACCGTCACTTATGCCGCCGGTCCTGATCGGCACACGCGCCCCAAATCGAAACGACCTCGCCTGGAGACCGTCCGGAAACACTCGGATGGTTCCCATCGACCATTCGAGAAATGTATGCGGCTCGGCGTCCGTCTCTTGCCCGAGAATGTTCGACGCACTCTTATATTCAATGTTTCCGTTATTTGAAACGCGCCCCAGTAACGTGTTTGCGAGACGGTAGCTCGAAAAAGAGAAGTTGCCCTTCAGATATTTCGAAATTCCGGCGAAATTTGGCGGAAGATCGGTTTTGGTTGCAGAACCGTTCGAACCGATAACCACGTGAAGGGCTACCTCGTAGCTCGGATCAAGTTTATGTACGGTGTCAGATTGAGCGATTGCGAACGAACCAACGGCGAGAAGTACAAGCGGAGATAGAACGAAAGAAATGATGTGTTTTGACAGGTCCATGGTTTTCTCCAAAGAAAAAGATTCGGGGAAAGCGAATCATTCCACAAACTAGTCAAACTAAAGTTGCAAAATATTAGCCGGCAGAAAAGAGGTTCTCGTCGATCTTCTGTCCGAATGTGACGGTCCCGACTTCGACTTCCTCGATGAGCTTGTCGTCTGCCCACAGGGTAGTACGGAACGGAACAAGCGTGCCCTGGGCGTAATTATAGTCGTAGAACTTGCGGCGATATTTCACATTATCCTGCTCGTAATCGAGCATCATGACACGAAGCCGTTTAGCAGAAACGTAAAAGCGAGTTCGGCGAGACTGTTTGTCGGTGACATCGATCAAGTAATATTCCACGCCAAAGATCTTTTCCTTCCCGGCCGATTCGATCTTCGATTCGTTCTCTTTGTAGCGCAGAAGAGCTTCAAGCCCGTGAACGATCTGATTCTCGAATGCCTTTGACGCATCCTCGCGTGGCGTGAACACGGAATCGTCTACGATCCCAAAAATCTTATCGTTAAAGACAAGTGAATACCTTGCATTTGGAAACTCCTGATCGAGCCGGACTTTCTCCTTGTCCAGAGTTTCCGCTCGAACGGTCCAGCGTTGATAGGTTGCTCGCTCCGTTCGTCCTTCCAAATTGGTCACGCTGAGCTTTCCGTGTTCGATCGCTGTCTTTCGGATCTGATTTAATATCGCTCGCCCGCCGCCCAGGCCATAGACGAAGATCGCTGATTCGGCGATCTGCTCTGCCGTCACGCTCTTGGGGTCGTTCGCTGACGCGACCGCCGAAGGTTTCTTTTCAGCCTTAGGGTCCGCAGCCGTTTGTCCGGATGAGATTTGGACAAGACACATGGCAAGCAAAATTACCGATGAGGCTTTATTACGCAAAATCACTGATTAAATTTCTCCTTTTGAGGCGTGCGAAGGTTTATGAATCACGGATTGTAGCACAATTGCTAAAGCCCGCCTAAGTCCGTGTTAATTGATGATACGCCTCCGAATTTGGATGCACGGTAGTTATAATTGGCGATTCCCGGTTCAAAAACTATAATCGCGTTATGCGGCCCGAACGAATTGTAAAGTCTCTATTTATGGCGGGGTGCGTCTTTGACAGGTGTCACGAATCGAATCTTTTTCATGCAGGCTCGGTCACGATACTTTATTGAAGTTAATTCGCTCGAACTGTCTAAATCACTGGATGCTCGTATCGTTACCCCAGGCTAAAGGACCAAGGATACTCAATGCTGCACGTCAGCGCTATTTGAGCCGGAGATACCGCCGAACACTGGAAACATCGCCCGGTTGTGCGCCGCCACGTTCACTCCTCTTCACATCGTCGGTGTGACGGGCTTCCGAATGGATGACCGCACGCTGAAACGCGCCGGGTTGGATTATTGGAATGAGGTCGAGGTTCATCGTCATATCGATCTCTCAGACCTGTACGCCAAGCTTCCGAAATCCCGCTTCGTTTACTTCACGACTAAATCTCGACAGTCATACACCACGTGGAACTTCCGCGATGAGGACTGTCTCGTCTTTGGGCCGGAGACGCGCGGCTTGCCCACGTACGTTCTCGAACACGATCCCGAACGCTGTCTCACCATCCCCATGCCAAATAAGAATGTCCGAAGCCTGAATCTATCGACGAGCGTCGGTGTGGTGCTCTACGAAGCTCTCCGGCAGATAGGGCTCGAGATCGCCTGACCGCGATTTTTACAGGCCTTTATCAATTTTATGGACATCTCTTGACGCTTATTTTTCGTCCAATTACTGTCATTAGTAATTATTCTGACAAGGGTTTTGGGAGGTACCCAATCATGAAATTAATAAAAATGTTCTTGACAGTGAGTATGTTTTTGGCGACAGCATCGCTTATTCCAGCGTATCCGCAGACCTTTACGTCGGCAGGCTCAACAATGGTAATGGAAGATCAGGTGCAGAAAAAGATCCTTATGCTTCCGCGTTACGAGATCTTCGACGCGATCAGTTTTCAGGTAAACGGCGACACCGTGATACTGGACGGAAAGGTTCGGAACGCGGTCAATCGTAAAGACGCCGAACGCTCGGTTGCGAAAATAGACGGCGTGAAACGGGTAGTAAATAACATTGAGGTGCTTCCGCTCGGAAGCTTTGACGATTCGATCCGGGTTCGGCTGTATCGAACGCTCGCACGAAGTGGCGGGCTGTCAAGATATCTGTGGCCTAACAATCCGTCGGTGCGTTTGATCGTCGACGGAGGACACGTTTCGCTCGAGGGCTATGTTTCGAATCGAGGTGATTACAACACCATGAACATCCTTGCACACGGGGTTTCCGGTGTCTTCAGCGTCGACAACAACCTCGTTATCGACAAAGAACGTCTGAGGTGATCTTGCGTGAATGAATTTTTAAGGGTCGGGCAGAAATGTCCGGCCCTTTTGTCTTTGTACGCTCAATCGGTCATTATATTTGTTTGCCTAAGGGCCTGGAATCACAACAATGGTAAGCACAGACAAGATAAGAAATATCGCAATCATCGCTCACGTCGACCACGGCAAGACCACGCTGGTCGATGCGATGCTCGCAGCAATCGGGAACGTATCGCGACAATGAAGCAGTCGTCGAACGGGTCATGGACTCGATGGACCTTGAACGCGAGCGCGGCATCACGATCATGGCGAAGAATACTTCGGTCCAGTACGGCGACTACAAGATCAACATCGTCGACACTCCGGGCCACGCCGATTTCGGGGGTGAGGTCGAACGTGTTCTTAAGATGGTGGATGGCATCGTGCTGCTCGTCGATTCGGCCGAAGGGTGTCTGCCGCAGACGCGTTTCGTACTTCGCAAGGCCCTCGAACTGAAACTTGCCCGCTATCGCTCTGGTCAACAAGATCGACCGCCAGGACGCTCGTCCCGAAGAAGTCGTCGACGAGATCTACGATCTGTTCATCGATCTCGGTGCGAACGATCAGCAGATCGAATTCCCGATCCTTTACTCGGTATCACGTGATGGCATCGCGAAAAAAGAGCTCGCCGACGAATCGAAAAACCTCAAGCCTCTGTTCGATCAGATAATCGAAACAATCCCCGCACCGCACGCGATACGGACCGACTCGTTGCAGCTGCTGGTCGCAAATATTGATTACAATCCCTTTGTCGGACGTCTCGCCATCGGCCGCATTTTCTCCGGCGAAATTGCAAAAAATCAGGAAGTCATCGTTGCAAAGATCGATGGGTCGACGCAGAAGACCAGAGTCAAGGAACTGTTTGTTTTCGAGGGACTCGACCGCACGCCGGTCGACAAAGCGGGTGTCGGCGAGATCGTCGCGCTCGCCGGTTTCGACGATATCAATATCGGCGAGACGATCACGCTCGTCGAAAATCCGCGGCCGCTGCCCGTTATCGCGGTTGACGAGCCGACGATCTCGATGATCTTTAGCGTCAACAATTCACCTTTTTCGGGGATCGACGGAAAATTTGTCACATCGAGGCAGATCAAAGATCGTCTCGACCGCGAATTGCTCGGCAATGTTGCTCTTCGAATCACGCAGGACGAGATCGCGTCCGAACAGTTCAAGGTCTCGGGACGCGGCGAGCTTCAATTGGCGATCCTAATCGAAATGATGCGTCGCGAAGGCTACGAGCTGCAGGTCGCCAAGCCCGAGGTCATCACGAAGAAGCACGAGAAGACGGGCGAAACGCTGGAGCCGATCGAGCAGGTCGTGATCGACGTGCCCGAGGAGTTCATCGGTGTCGTCACCGAAGCTCTCGGACGTCGGAAAGGCCAGATGACAAAGATGATCAACAACGGATCGGGCCGCGTGCGGCTCGAATACGAAGTCCCTTCGCGCGGGCTGATCGGGTTCCGTGGTGAGTTTCTCACTGAGACCAAGGGCACCGGTTTGCTCAACACTCTGTTTCTGCGTTTCGATAAATGGCAGGGCGAGTTGAAGGGCCGTGCAACGGGCTCGCTCGTCTCCGATCGAATGGGCGAAACGAACACCTACGCCCTTTACAACCTGCAGGAACGTGGCACGCTTTTCGTCAAGCCGCAGATCAAGGTCTACGAAGGAATGATCGTCGGCGAGAATGCACGAGCCGTCGATCTGGACGTGAACCCGATCAAGGAAAAGAAACTCTCGAACATGCGTACAACGAGCGCCGACGAAGCCATGAGGCTCGTACCCGTGCGTGAGATGTCGCTTGAGCGTGCCCTCGAGTTTATCGCCGACGATGAGTTGATCGAAGTGACTCCGAAGTCGATACGACTGCGTAAGCGCGTTTTGAAAGCTAACGAGAGACCGAAGAAGTAGCGGAAAATCCTCCAACCAAAGACACGAAACATGAAAGACGCGAATGGGATTGATCCCGTTCGCGTCTTTCGCGTTTTTCGCGGATGACGTCTCCGCTCCTTGACACAGGATGCTGATGCTTGTATTTTACCATTTGGTTAAATACATGGGAGCAACAGCGGCCGACAATTTGAGCAGAGTCTTCGGAGCCCTTGCCGACCCAACGCGGCGGGCGATCCTTTCTCGTTTGTCACGTGGCGAAGCCGGAGTCCAGGAGATCGCCAAGCCGTTTCGAATGACGCTGCCCGCGATTTCAAAGCATCTCAAAGTACTGGAAAAAGCAAAGCTGATCAGCCGCGGAAAAGACAAACAGTGGCGGCCATGCGCTCTTGAGGCGGCACCGTTGAGAGGCGCATCGGATTGGATCGGTGATTATCGACAGTTTTGGGAGGAGAGCTTTGACCGGTTGGACGAGTATCTGAAGGAGATGCAATCGCCGGACAAAAAGAAAGTAGGAGAAACGGATCATGGCAAATAGGACAGAGATCATAGCGGAGGCGGGACGGCAGGAATTGTTCATCAAGCGTGAGTTCGACGCGCCCCGCGAGCTTGTGTTTAGAGCCCATATCGATCCCGAGATCTATGTAAAGTGGTGCGGGCCTCGCGAGCTGACGATGACGATCGAGAGGTGGGAACCGAGAGACGGAGGTTCGTACAGGTTCACGCACGAGCGGGACGGTCAGAAGTACGGCTTCCTCGGGGTCTATCACGAAGTTGTGGAGCCTGAGCGGATCATCGGCACATTCGAATTCGACGGGCTGCCTGAACGCGGTCACGTCATTCTTGGCACTACAAGATTCGAAGAGCTGCCCGGCGGACGGACGCGGCTAGTTCATCAATCTGTTTTTCAATCTGTAGAGGATCGCGATGGCATGATCGCATCAGGAATGGAACGAGGGGTCAACGATGGGTACGAAAAACTCGACGGACTGCTCAGGCAGGAGGCGGGAATAAAAACGTCAGCGGCGTAATTTTTCGCGGCGTAGATAGTCAAACGATTAAGCGCGCGAACACACGAAAGACAAAATCACCGGGAGAACGAAACTAACCTAATGAAGCAAAAGATCACTCCGTGTTTATGGTATGACGGCAATGCACGAGATGCAGCCGATTTCTATGCATCCGTTTTCGAACGTTCCGAGATCAGCAAGACATCTATGCATGACGAGGCGTCTGCCAAAGCGTCAGGACAGCCTCCAGGCTCTGACCTGGTGATCGAATTCGAGATCGCGGGTCAGAAATTTGTCGGCCTTAACGGCGGTCCACATTTCCGGTTCAGCGAAGCGATCTCATTCATGATCGACTGCGAGGACCAGTCGGAAATCGATCATTTCTGGGAGAAGCTTACAGCAGACGGAGGCGAGGAATCGCAGGGCGGATGGTTAAAAGACAAGTTTGGGCTGTCATGGCAGGTTCTCCCTGCGGGCATTAGCGAACTCATTAACGGGGACGACCCGGAAGGTTCGAAGCGAGCGATGGCCGCGTTAATGACGATGAAGAAGATCGACATTCGGAAAATTGAGGATGCGTACAGAGGTAAGTGACCAGTCAGAACCGCCTGCGGTAGCGGGCGGTTTGATATTGACGGCGGCTATAACCACCCGCACCGCAGGAGCCTCGGACTCGATATGCCGACGAAACTAACAGCAACTGAATTCACAAAACGACTGAAAGCTCTCCGATCGGACGTCGAGCTGCGAAAGCACCAGCGGTATTTCAGATTCGATCCCGACGACCAGCCAAAAGACGATTACTTTATCGGCGTGCGGATGGGTTCGATCTTCGAACTTGCAAAACAATTCGTCGACATGCCGATCGGCGAGATCGAAAAACTGATGGAGAGTCCGATCCATGAGATTCGTGCCGGTGCCATGAGCATCATGGGTCAGTGTGCAAAAACAAAGAACTGTTCCGAGGAGCGGTTGAAAGATCTGTACGATCTTTATATCCGCCGCCACGATCGCATCAACAATTGGGACCTTGTCGATCTCGCGGCACACTACGTGGTCGGAAAACACCTCGCGGACAAACCGCGTGACATTCTCTACAAGCTCGCACGCTCCCGGAATATCTGGGAACGCCGTTCATCGATCCTCGCTACGGCGCATTTCATACTAAAGATGAACCAAACGGACGACACCTTCGCGATCGCGAAGACATTAGTAAGCGATAAAGAAGATCTCGTTCAAAAGGCGACGGGTTGGATGTTGCGAACGGCGGGTGATAAGGATCGGAAAGCCTTGCTCGGATTTTTAGACGAATATGCCGCAACGATGCCGCGGGTTCTGTTGCGGTATTCTATCGAAAAGCTCGACAAGAACGTGCGTGAATATTACATGAAGATGAAAACGCAATAATCAAAAAAGGAGAAAACAATGACAGCAACAAGCAGTTCGCAAATAAAGGACACGGAAATAATCATCACCAGAGAATTCGCAGCGCCGCGGCAGCTCGTTTGGGATGTTTGGACCCAGCCGGAACACGTTGAGAAATGGTTCGGGCCAAAGGGATTTACTACCAGGGTCGAGAAAGTCGACTTCACGGTCGGGGGCCGCTGGCTTTATGTAATGATCGGCCCGGACGGAACCGAGTATCCGGCGGCCGGCGTGTTCCGGGAGATCGTTCCGATCGAGAAGATCGTTTCGACCGATGAGTTCGGCGATGGCTTTGAGGAGATCGAAGCGATGAAGAACGTCGACCTTCCGCAGGGAATGATCGCGACCACGCTTTTCGACGATCTCGGCGAGAGCACCAGGCTGACGATCATCGTTTCGCATCCAACGGTCGAAGATCGCAAGAAGCACGAAGCGATGGGTGTTGTCGACGGTTGGGGCACGAGTCTCGACAAGATGGACGCATATATTGCTGAGTTATAGAGAGTGTTGCGGCGGAAGCGCGACAGTGACGAGGGGTCCCGTGTGCGCCAGATTGCTCTCGCGTTTTCCGCTCCGCGGATGAGTTGGGATTCAGATAGGTTAAACGTCTTGCAGTAATGGCAGAGGTGAAATTGCGCTCCGCTACAGTTCGTTCTACGATTTAGTCGCGATCTGACGCTTCGTAGCTAGTGTTAAAGCAACAATAGTTCGATCGCTGTTTGCAAGCGCTCGAGAGCCCGTGATCCTAAGCCGTATAGGAGAAGAATATGAAGATTGCGATGATCATAGTTCGCACGTTGATGGGACTGATGTTTTTGTTGGGGTCGATCGTGTTTTTTCTAAATTTGTTCCCGCCGCCTGAGCTTTCTGGCCCGATGAAAACCTTTAACGAAGGTCTCGCGGCCTCGGGGTATTTCTTTACGCTGTTAAAGGCCACTGAACTTGTTTGCGGGCTGCTTCTTGTGACCGGTCGGTTTGTTCCCCTCGCTTTGGTGATCCTCTCGCCGATCATTGTGAACATTTTGTTTGTCCACTTGTTTCTCGAACGAACGGGACTTCCGGTTGCGATCTTCCTCGTACTGGCAAATATTTTTCTCGCCTATTATTATCGCGACGCATTCAAGGCATTGCTGACGCCGAATCATACGCCCCTAACGTAAGGCGTTGATATGTCGGAAATTCGGAAAAGCTCCCGCCCGGGCGCTGTGCCGACACCGTAAAATTAACTCCCTCGACCAGGTACGACGAGAAGTTTAGATTCTAATGCCCGATGCAATATCACCACCCGTAACCGAATTCGACGACGTTATTCCCCCGCCGCCGATTAAGAAGTCGCGATACGACCGGTCGATCGTCGAAGGTCCACTTGGCCCAGCGGTTTGGAAGATCGCGTGGCCGACGATGCTCACGAATGCGATCGGCGGTCTCCAGGGAATGGTCGACCACGCGCTCGTCGGGAATCTTATAGGAGCTCGTGCAAATGCGGCGATCGGTGTGAGCATACAACTCTGGATCGTGGTGATCGTGTTTATCTCCTCGATCTTTATCGGGATGAGCGTCATGGTCGCCCGTTTCGCCGGATCGGGCCAGGAAGAAAAGGTAAACCGTACGGTTTACCAGGCTTTCCTGACTGCCATCTTCATGTCGTTCGGAATACTCGCGCCGGTTGGCTATTTCGCTGCTCCGTATCTTCTTGATCTTGTAAACGCCGCTCCCGAAGTGCAGACCGAAGCCCTCCCGTTCCTCCGCATCATGTACGTCTTCAGCGGTGGAATGCTGGTCTTTTTCATGCTGGGGGGAGCTCTGCGTTCGGCGGGTGATGCGCGTACGCCGATGGTGCTCGGCATCGTCATGACAGTCCTCAACTTGATCCTAAACATCGTCTTGATCCGAGGTCTTGGGCCGATCCCGGCATTCGGCACGACGGGATCTGCAATGGGTACGTGTATCGCCTCGGGATCGGTATCGCTCTATGCGCTGTGGAAATTGTGGCGGGGCGGTTGGGTCGTATCCTTCCCGCGCGGTGGAAGCTATGCCCCGGACTGGGGCGTGATAAAAAAGCTTTTCAAGTTCGGTCTACCGGCGGGGATCCAGGGCATTGCTATGAATATCGGCGGCGTCTTGCTTCTCTCGTTCATCGGTTCTCTCGCCCAGAGTGCGGCCGCTCAAGCCGCCTACGCCGTATCGTATGTTCAACTGTTCTCTCTGATCACATGGACATCGATGGGTCTGATGGGTGCAGCGGCGTCGGTTGCCGGACAGAATCTGGGCGCCGGCAGTCCCGATAGAGCAAAGGCGGCCGTCCACGCTGCGGCGAGATTCGGAATGTTGGGAGCCGCCTTCATCGGATTCTTTTTCTTCTTTTTTCCGGCACAGCTGCTCGCGATCTTCGGCCTGGTCGATCCCGCCGTCGTCGAGATTGGAACTGCTCTCCTTCGAGTGCTTGCCATCTCAGGTATTTTTATTGCGGTCGCTTTAACATATACGGGCGGATTGCAGGGGACCGGCGATACGAAGAGTCCGCTTTATATCTCGATCATCTCGCAGGTCGCAGTTCCACTTGGAATTTGCTTCGTAATTCAAAGTACCGGCACGCTTGAAGCGATGGATATATGGCTCGCGATCCTGGCCGGTCACGTCACGCGTTGCGTGCTTAGCATCATCCGGTTCAACCAGGGAAAATGGCTTGGGATTACCGTCGATATCGAGAAAACTGAGGCTTAGCGGAACGGCGATTGCGCTCTCAAGGGCGAAGCATCGCGAATTCAGGCAGTTACGTAAAATGCAATAATTCTGTTGCTCTCGATGTCCTGATTTGCGACAGCGTTCGGCAGATATCCGAACAAGGAGAATATGAATGGCACAAGCAGTTGGGAAAAAATCAGAGGAATCGATCTTCGCGGGCGCGTTCAGCAGCTTTTCGGTAAAAGATCTCGACAAGGCGAAACAGTTTTATGGTGAGACGCTGGGTGTCTCGGTCACCGAGATGCCTGAAGGACTGCGGCTTGAAGTCAAAGACAGCGGTCCGGTATTTCTTTATTCCAAAGACGATCATCGGCCGGCAACATTTACGGTATTTAATTTCAAAGTAGATGATATTGAGAACGCGGTCGACGAGTTGACGGGCCGTGGCATAAGTTTCGAGTCATATGAAGGCGAAATGAACACCGACAAGAAGGGTATCTTTCGGGGAAAGGACAATGGGCACGGTCCGAACATCGCATGGTTCAAGGACCCGGACGGGAATTTTCTCTCGATCATTGAAGACTAGGAATATTCGTCGCTAGATGGCTCCACAGCTAAATCACACGATCGCCTGGTGCTCGAGATGCGAACGCGGCCGTATGGGAGCGGCTCGTAAAGACTATGTGCAGGAATATAAAGACTCTTCACAACTTCGAACCGCCGGCGACTGAGGACGAGATCCGTGCCTCGTCGCTGCAGTTCGTCCGAAAGCTGAGCGGATTTTCAAAGCCCTCGAAAGCGAATGAGGATGCGTTCAATCGGGCGATCGAAAAAGTAAACGCGGCTGCGGATGAATTGCTGAGATCCCTGGTTACGAATGCCCCGCCACGCAATCGGGAGGTCGAGGCCGCAAAGGCAAAGGCGCGCTCGGCGGAAAGGTACGCATAGAGTCAGAGCCGCCTGCGGTAGCGGGCGGTTCCGACTCATCGCGGTCGCCATCCGCGTTGTCATCTTCCCCGTCCGGCTCGTATTCCTCGTAGCCGTGGGCGTCGTCGTAATAATACCCGCGGTCCTTTTGATCTTCGGACCAGGTATCCTTCTTCTCTGCCACATGGTGCTTCGGCTTTTCCGGCATGGATAATTTATAATCGATTGCGTTAATACTCTCCAAACACTTCTTATGAAAGCGAGAAATTACCTATTGGGCCTCACGTTTGTCGTGAGCACGTTCGCCTCGACATATTTTGTCACGGTTTCGACGGCGGAAGTTACCGCTCCGGTCGCCGAGCCCGATCTCGAATATCAGGTCGCGGCCGTGCTCTACACGCAAAAGGCTGCCGAGTACCGTGCGCTCGCATATCAGGCTTTTAATATCGCACGGCTACGGCTCGACGCTGATCTCGACAAAAAGAACCTTAAAAAGCTTCCGAAGGCGGAGAGAAAAATGCCCCGTGCGATCGTCGTCGATATCGACGAGACCGTGCTCGACAATTCTCCGGCCCAGGCTTACGGCATCAGAAACAACGTGCCCTTTAATTCAAAAAACTGGTACGCATGGGGCGATATGCGCAAAGCGAAGGCAGTTCCCGGTGCGCTGGAGTTTCTAAATCACGCCGTCTCAAAGGGCGTCAAGATCTTCTACATCTCGAATCGAGACCAGGTCCAGAAACAGGCAACGATCGATAATCTTAAGACTCTCGGATTTCAGGACGTCTCCGCCGACAGCGTGATGCTTCGAACAAGCGAATCGAGCAAGGACGCCAGACGGGGCGTGGTCACCGCGAAATATCGGGTCGTTATGCTCATGGGGGACAATCTGGACGATTTCACATCGGCATTCGAGCGGAAGTCGATTGCCGATCGATTTGCCGAAACGGACCGCGCAAGAGATATGTGGGGCGATCGCTTTATCGTCCTGCCGAACGCAATGTACGGAACATGGGAGAACGCGATCTACGAATTCCAGCGTCTGACCGAAGCGGCAGAAGGCCGAGAAGCGTGCGGCGGCCCTGGAGTTGCCGTAAAATAGAGCTATGAAAAAGCGGACGCCAGAGGAAAAACTTCTGAATCCACGCCCCGGCAGCAAGATAGCCGAAGCAAGGGATTTCGGTATCGATCTCACCCAGATCGTTGAGAATCTGCGTCTCACTCCGGCGGAGCGAATTAAGAAAAACGATCAAGTGGTCAACTCCATGCTGAAATTCGAAGAAGCCGTCAAACGGGCCAAGTCAGCGAAGAAAACAAAGGCCCTATGACAAACCTTTTCGAGCTCGCCCGACTTTTGAGCCAAGGTGAAGTTAAATTCGTCATCGTTGGTGGGGTCGCGATACGAGGCCACGGCGGAAGTTACGTTACCGAAGATCTCGACATCTGCCATGAACGGACGCGAGACAACTTGAAGAGGCTCGCGGCTGTTCTTTCGCCCCTTAACCCACGCCCTCGGGGCATCGATGAGAAACTGCCGTTTGTTTTTGATTGGTCCACCTTGCAGGACGGTACTAATTTCACGTTCGTAACGTCGATGGGCGACGTGGATCTTCTCGGCGAAGTCAAAGGGATCGGAGCTTACGACGATTTGGTGAAGGTGTCGATTGACGTCGACCTCGACGGTTTCCAGACGAAGATTCTTTCAATACCCGCTTTAATCATTGCTAAAGAAGCGTCGGCCCGGCCGAAGGACGAGGCAGGGCTGAAGATTCTTTATGCTCTCCGCGATGCTGAGTTAAACGAAGATAATTAATGAAGATACTAACACCCCCCCGATTTTTAATTTCGCTATTTATTCTTTCCGGATTCCTCGCTGTAACTCTTACAGCGCAAACGCTCACCGTGCGCGACATAATGGCCGAGCCGTCGATTGCGGGGATGCGGGTTGAGGGTGAGAAGCTTTCTCCCGATGGGACGAAGGTCGTCTATCTGTGGAACTCCGAAGGCAAAATGCCGCGCGATCTCTATCTGGTTTCGACGTCGGGCGGAGATGCGAGAAAGATCCTCAGCCCATCCGATCTTCCGCCGCCAAGCCGACCGCCTGAGAAGGAGAATAAGCTCGATTACGGTCTCATCTTACGCGACGATTTCGTCAAGTCGCGCGAGAACGCTCTCGGCAATTTTGAATGGTCACCCGATTCAAAGCGTCTGGTGTTTTCGTACGGCGGTGATCTTTATGTCTTGCCTATCGGAGCAACCGTATCAATCGATGCGAAGAATGCTCGGTGGGCCTCGGTGGAGTCGGCGATACGTGACCGCCTCAGGCTTGTGCGCTCATTGATCTCCAATATCGAGCAAGCAGGTCCTGGAAACAGCGACGGAATAGCAGCGATAAAGAAGATCCACAAAGACCTCGATGTTTCGATGCAGTCGGCCGGCGCCTGGGATAGCCAGAGAGCAATCTCAATCCAGATCGACCGACGGCTTCAGACGGCACTTGAGACTCTGTTCGCATCGCAAGAGTTCCGTGCAAACGAAAGCCTCGTGGAACGGCAAAATGAACTGGCCGGCATTGCTAATCGAATAAACATCGCACGCTCTGACTACGAAGCCGTGCTTCGTAATGACAAATACACGCGGTTGACCAAAACACAGGTCCCTGAGACCGCGGCTCGGTTTCTCGACAACGATCGGATCCTTTTCACACAATCAGGCCACCTGTTCGTCTGGGATCTTCCCAATTCACTCATCACGCAAGTCTCGCGCGAAGCGAATCAGCAAACCTTTGTTTCCGTTTTCAATCCAACGCCAAACAAACCCGGGAACGTTGATCGCGTACGTCGTGTCGGACAGTTCGAAGAACAAAGCGCTCGTAGTTCCCAATTATCTCGACGAGTTCACCGCCGCACCGTCCGTGCGTCGCGGATGGACGGATCAGAAGGTCGTCGTCGCTCCGGCCGATGGTAGCCGCGAGACGCCGTTTCGAGATCAAGCTCCCGAAACCCGAAGGAGTTAGCAGCATACGTCGAATGGTTTGGGCCGCCGACAATTCGAGTTTGATCATCGATCGCATCGACAAGGACACAAAACGCCGGCAGCTCTTCTATGTCTACAACGTTGGCAGCAAGAGCGAAAAGATAATCCCGATAATCGAAGAGACGGACGATAAGTGGCAGGCTTCCCTTTCCTCGATCTTCGAGCCGAACCCAAAGGATCCGAGCGAGTTGTTTTTTGGATCCGAAAAGGACGGGTTTAATCATCTCTATTTGGCGAAACTAGACGGAGATTCCACCGCAGAGACGCCGAGACGCGGAGGATCACAGGCAGAAACACGACCGGTAGGGAGTGTGTCTGCGGCGACGATGCAAAAGCTGCAGAAGGCCCTCCGGGATTGAGCGGAAAGGTTTCGATCACGCAGCTTACGAAAGGAAGCTGGCAGGTCGAATGGGCAAAGTGGACTGACGCAGAAAGTATCGTTTACACCTCCACGGAGAAACGCGTCGAGCGATTGAACTCTCCCTTGTTCGGTCCAGCTGAGCGGCAACTCTACCTTCTGAAGCTCGACAGCGGTGTCGGACGCAACATTACCAACCGAGCTTCCGGTATGCGGACAGGTTTCCAGATATCGGAAGCTGCTCAAACGCCGGTCGTTCTCTTTGAGGGCTCAGCGTGGAATCGGCCTGGCGAGCTTTACGTCGAACCAGTTTCCTGGAGCGGTCCGAAAGAGATCGTTCAACTCACTCGTACCACGCCGGAATCTTTCGGTTCAATCAAATGGAATTTACCGAAGCTGACTGAGATTCCCTCCCGCGACGGTAAGAAGATTCCCGCGAAAATTTATCTACCCACCGGCTTCAACGCCAAATCGAAACAGAAATATCCGATGGTCGTTTTCGTCCACGGCGCGGGATATCTTCAGAACGTTATCAACGGCTGGAACAATTACTATCGCGAGTTCATGTTCAACGAGCTGCTGACGCAGAAGGGTTACGTCGTGCTCGACATCGACTATCGCGGATCGGCGGGTTACGGACGCGATTGGCGGACCGATGTTTACGATTTTCTCGGCGGCAAGGATTACGACGATCACATCGATTCGATCGATTACATGGTCAAGAACTACAACGTGAATCCCGCGAAGGTCGGGGTGTACGGCGGAAGCTACGGCGGATTTATGGCAGGAATGCTGGCGATGCGTGCTCCGGACAAGATCGCAGCAGCAGCAGCTCTGCGGCCAGTATTCGACTGGAAGAATTATTACGCGGCGTCACCAAGTTACACCGCGCAACGGCTCGGATTCCCTGACAAGAATCCTGACGCCTACAAACGCAGCTCTCCGATCACATACGCCGACAAACTCGAACGGCCACTGCTGATCCTTCACGGTATGTCGGATGACAACGTCCACGTCCAGGATTCGATCCAGATGATGGAAAAGCTGATCCGGCTCGGCAAGACGCAGTATTTCGAAACGATGCTCTACCCGTCCGAAAATCACGGCTTCGTTCGGCCAGAGAGCTGGACCGACGAATACGAGCGTATTTTGGGTTTCTTCGAAAAGCATCTAAAATGAAGCCAACTTGCCACAGAGCACACAGAGAAAATCTATTACAATCGTTTCACGAAGCATCTTGATCTTCTTACTCTGTGTCCTCTGTGGCTAAATTATTTCCATGAGAATACTCGTAACCGGCGGAGCCGGATTCATCGGCTCGCATCTTTGCGAACGGCTTCTTGTCCGAGGGTAACGAAGTTATTTGCCTCGACAATTTCTTTCACCGGACGAAAGCAGAACATCGCTCATCTGCTCGACGACAAGAAGTTTGAGCTTGTCCGTCACGATGTGACCGAGCCGATCCTGCTCGAGGTCGATCAGATCTACAATCTCGCTTGTCCGGCGTCGCCGGTTCATTACCAGTACAATCCGGTGAAGACCGTGAAGACGAGCGTGATGGGAATGATCAACATGCTCGGGATGGCGAAGCGCGTCCACGCGAGGATCCTGCAGGCATCAACATCCGAAGTATACGGCGATCCTTTGATCCATCCGCAAACTGAAGATTATTTCGGCAACGTGAATCCTATCGGCCTGCGTAGCTGCTACGACGAGGGCAAGCGTGTCGCCGAAACGTTGATGATGGATTATCACCGTCAGAATGGCGTCGATACGCGTATCGTTCGGATTTTCAATACTTACGGCGAACGCATGCTCGAGAACGACGGCCGGGTCGTTTCGAATTTTATCGTGCAGGCACTTCGTGGCCAAGAATTGACGATTTATGGCGACGGATCACAGACACGTTCGTTCTGCTATGTCAGCGATCTAGTGGACGGGATCATGCAAGTTGATGAACGCTGAGGCTGACGATATTCACCTGCCGGTTAATATCGGTAACCCGGGCGAGTTCACGATGAACGAACTGGCGAATGAGGTCGGAAAATGCGTCGGACGCGAGATCAAGATCAAATATCTGCCGCTGCCACAGGACGACCCGAAACAGCGTCAGCCGAATATCGAGCGAGCAAAGAGCTTGCTAGGCTGGGAGCCCAACGGTCCCGCTCGCGGAAGGTTTGAAGAAAACCGTTGATTATTTTGCGGAAGTGGTCGGAACTTCGGCGTCGCCAAAGGCGGCAAATCCCCGTAGCTAGAGCTCAGGGGGCAACTCATATGAAAATTCTTATCACAGGCGGTGCCGGCTTTGTTGGAAGCCATCTCGCCGACAAACTTATCGCCGAGGGCCACGACATTACGGTCATCGACGATCTTTCGACTGGCCGTTATTCAAACGTCGCACATCTCGAGGGCACCGAGCACTTTCGACTGATCATTGACACTGTCTTGAACGAAAGCCTGATGGAGGAGCTGATCCGCGACACTGATCGCGTTTATCACATGGCGAGCGCTGTCGGCGTGAAGCTGATCATGGAGCGGCCTGTGAAGACGATCGAGACGATCTTTCGACGGAACCGATGTCGTTCTCGGATTTTGTTCGCGATACCGAAAACGCGTACTGATCCCCAGCACGTCGGAAGTTTACGGAAAAGGCGCTTCGGTTCCGTTCAAGGAAGACGACGATCTTCTGACCGGAGCTACGGATAAGCATCGCTGGGCCTATGCTTGTGCAAAAACGCTTGATGAATTTCTCGCCTTGGCTCACTTCAAAGAGACCCGTCTGCCGGTTGTTGTCGTTCGTCTTTTTAATACGGTTGGCCCCCGTCAGACTGGTCAATACGGAATGGTCGTGCCCCGATTTGTTCACGCCGCGATCAAAAACGAACCGATCCAAGTTCACGGCGACGGGACGCAATCACGCTGTTTTGGCCATGTTCATGACATCGTTGAGGGACTGGTAAAGCTGTTGGATGATCCGACGTGTTTCGGCCAGGTGATCAACCTCGGAAACAGCGAGGAAGTCTCGATAAAAGGGCTCGCTGAGAGGGCCATCGCGTTGACCGGCAGCTCGAGCGAGATACAGTTTGTACCGTACGAAGAAGCTTATGGCGAAGGCTTTGAAGACATGCGGCGGCGTGTTCCAAGCCTGGAGAAGGCCAAGCAGCTGATCGGCTATCAGCCAACCCGCAGCCTCGACGACATCATCAATGATGTAGCCAACGAGTTTAATAACGAGTCGTCGGTCGCTTAACGGGTAACCATGAGAAACATCTTATTTCTTCTTCTGCTTTCGGCTTTCTGCTTTCTGCCTCCGGTCTTCGCCCAGGGTGGGGTCAAAGGAAAGGTGCGGAATATCAAGGGCGGAGCTATCGCCGGAGCTGTCATTACCGCACGTTTGCAGGGTAAAGATGTCAAAACCGTTAGATCCGACTCAAAGGGCTCGTTCGTCATCCAGGGCCTCGAGCGCGGGAAATATAACATCGTATTCGACGCTGACGGTTATGCGAGCGGAGTAAAGTTCGGAGTTGAGATCAAAGACGGCAATGTTCGGGACCTTGGCGACCGTTTGATATTGTCCGTCGACCAGGGAACTCAGGTGATCATAAAAGGCAGTGTGTTCTTTCGTGAAGGAACGAGTGTTACTGCGGCAAAGGTCGAGCTGGAACGCATAAACGATGACGGATCGACGCGAAATCTCGGCAGCACCTATACGAATGTCAGCGGTGAATTTACCTTTCGCCCCCCGGCGGGAGTGACAAAGGTGCGTGTTACCGCAAAGTACAAAGGAGTTTCTGGCTCACAGGAAATCTCGCAGATCGTAAACGCCGGCATTTATCGGACCGCGATTACGTTGGATATTTCACGGGCAGACAAGTGAGAAAGTGAGAAAGTGAGAAAGTGAGAGGGTGACACGACTTCTCACTTACTTCTCACTTTCTCACTTTCTCACTTTCTCACTTTCTCACTTTCTCACTTTCTCACCTTCTCACTTTCTCACCTTCTCACTTTCTCACCTTCTCACCCTCTCACTTTCTCATTTTCTAATTTATCGTTTCAGATATTTCTTCCGCCGGCTGTGAGGCGTTCAGGGTCCCCGAGTCGGTAACTATCAACGGAAATTCTTCCAGTACGACGGTGTCGGCCAGCGTTTGCACCCAGTACGTACCAGCCGTTGGAAACACGACATTCACAAAAAAGCTGACATTATCCGTAAACCCGCCCGGGGCCAGATCGATCGCCGTCGGCTGTGAAGTAACGACAAGATTCGATTTGTCGGGAGACAAGATCCTTACCTCCGTCTGATGATTCCCCTCTCCACACCAGTGATTGATGACCGCAAACTTGATAAGCGAAACGGGCAGGCGTTCAACCATGATGTTCTGGAAGATCCCCATCAGGGAGATCTTGTTCCCCATCTCTATTCGGACGTCGTCGCAAAGAAGCGTATAGACCAGTTTTAAGTTTTGTGTTTGCGTTTGCTGCGTTTGAATTTGCATTTGAATCAATTTACTTAGACGTTCAATTACCCGGCGATTTCATATTTCACGCGACCTAAGTGGCCGCGTTATCGGCGAAGACCGATATGACCCAAAAACTCTCGCCCGTCACGGATCGGCGCATCGGCAATGTGTTTACGATATCTTCACGCATGATTCCGCTTTCGTTCGATTTTTACTTTTCCGCGATGAGAGGTCAAGAGTATACTTATTTTAGATCTTGGAGTTTAGTTTTGGATCAAAGGGCCTCCGGTCCGATGGTAGCTGCCGCCAATCCAAAATCTAAAATCCAAAATCCAAAATCGAGAGATGTTGTTGTACGTTCTCATCGGTCTCTGCTTATCACTCGCCGGAGTCGCGGGTCTTCAGTTGATGTACATGTTCTATCTGGATCGCCTGGACCGGCAGCGAAAGAAACATGTGCACGAACTTGAGACAGAATGTCGCCGCCTGGTGAAATTACTCGCGGCAGCCGAACACGAACTCAAACTGAAAAACGACCTGCTCACGGTCGTGTATCCGGAATTCGATGATGAAGAGGCTTGGGCCGACCTGATCGAAGAGCGTTGATCAATTTTTGAACGTCGCAACGGTTGAACCTTCGCCGCCGAAACCGTCGCCCGATTTAAATCCTTTAACAAAATCTGTTTTTTCCAGCACACTCCTCACGATCTCGCGCTGCACGCCGAGACCCTTCCCATGGATTATGCGAACGATCGTAAATCCCTTTGCTCGGGCTTCATCAAGGTATGCGATCGTTACAGCCCTCACATCCCGCGGCGAGAATGCGTGCAGGTCAAGTGAGTCCGTTATTTCGATCTCAACCGGTTCGGGAAATGGATTTTCGTTTTCGTCGTTAATGGTGGTTGGTTCTTGGATCGTTGATCGTTGATCGTTGATCGTTGATCGTTGATCGTTGATCGTTGATCGTTGTTCGTTGTGTTGAAGGCGTTACGAAGACTAGCCCTCTTATCATTCTCAATTCTCAATTCTCAATTCTCAATTCTCAGGCATCACTTTCCCGTCGCCAGCTGATATTGAGCAATGTCCTCAGGCGGAGTCACCTTCAGGCGACTCTTATCGCGAAAGACGACAAACCGCTTTTCGTCCATCTTGCCTTCGGGATTCCGAAGTTGGATGATGAAAGTCTTGTTGTCCCCCTGCCCTTCAACACGAAGCGGCAGCCGGCCCCAGACGTCTGTCGAGGAACGCCACGCGGTGTAATAGCTTTGATCGTATTTGTCGAACGCGAGTACCTGAATGCCGTCAAAGTCTGGCTCGACCCCGTCGATCGCCTTGACTTGGTTTGACCGGGAAAGTACCACCCAGTTTCCAGGAGCGGAAAGTTTATCGGTCGCCACAGCCTTGCCTGCGATATCGGTGTCCAACCGCTGCCACGTCACAAACTTGCGGGTGTTTGACTGAAAGAAAACGATGTCCGTCGGCACCTGTAGCTCGACCTGGCGTCCGAATAACCAACCCGCCGGTGCGGGCGAAACCGAGCGATCTAAACGGACCTGATACCAAACGTCATACTTTTCATCAAGCTTTTCAGGCTCGCCCGCGACCCTCGCTGCTTCGATATCGTCATTGCGGGTCTTCTTGGTCTGCTTTTCCTCGCCCTTCGCAGCGTCGTCAACATCCGCGACTTCCTGTTTCGGAACAAACTTCCAATTCATGATCTCGAACGTCGAGCCGTTTGCGAGCTTGAACAGAATGTTCTCCGGACTCAGATCCGAAGCAAGACGTAGATTTGAAGCGGCTCGGAGTTGGCCCATTGCCTGGGGCGGCACATCTTTGAATTCCTCGGCAAGCGTCTTTGACTTCTCGAGCACCTCGTTCGTGATCACATGTTGTGCTTCGATCCAACCTTCGGTCTTGGCTTCGTCCCCTGCACGGACTCGATACCAGAGGACTTTTTCGAACTCGACCTGATCGATGACGTCGAGCCGCTCGCCGCGTTTCACCTCGAGCAGGTCTGCGGCGACTACGGCATAGGATGTTCGGATCTGCGCAGTCTTTGAAATAACTGTCGCGGAATCGGCGAGCCCGACAATGCTCGATACACCGCTAACAGCCTGATCGAATGCGCCGCACCCAGAGAGAAGCAGCGCCGATAACAAAAGAGTTGAGGTTAGAAATTCTTTGATTCTCATTTAGACGTAACGGACAGCCTTCGCCAGCTATTATAACCCAGCTTATCTAAGAGCGTCTTTTGACTGCCGTTCAGTTTTTCTTTTACACGCAGCGTAGTTATGGGGCTCGCGTCGCTGTCTTCGATTCCCGCTCGAGCCAAATAATCGGTCCACTCAATTTTGTCGGTGCCGGTGACATATCTGTCTAAAATGGGAACGACCTGCGGGTTCCCTCTCAACAAGCCGAGCACCGCCAGGTTTCCATCCATGGCCTCGGCAGGCTTCCGATGTTTTTCGAATATTTGTGCGAGGACGTTCTCGACTGAGCGTTTCCCTTTCGACTGCTCGAGAACCGCCAGATCACATAAAAATGCGACGAGCATTCCGCGTGAGTAAACCTGCGTGTTCGATCCGGCAAAGCGAGTATTCGACGCCGTTATCAGCGAAACTCGTTGCGATTGTGCGCCGTCGATCGTATGGGCGCGCGACAACGTATCCAGAAAGTCTTCAAAGCGGATCCGGTTCAGCGACACCGCCAGCTTCAGCGATTCGTACAAGGCGAACCCCTCGTAGAACCAGTCGTAATTTCCGGTCAGATCCACTCCGTTTGGGATCCAGAGGTGAAAGAGTTCATGACGAAGCTGTTCATGCAGACGCTGGAGCGACTGCGTCCGGAACGGCATGTCCGAGGAGATGATCGTCACATTACGCCCGCGGGTCTCGGCCTCCCAAACACCGTGGGAAACATTCTCGGGGAATTTGGTAATGAAGATCGTTGGCTTTCCTAAAGGCTTGTTGCCAAATCTTCGCGAATACTCGGAGATAATTTCTCGTATCATTTCGCGGAGCTCGGGAGCGGTGAAGAGCCAATCACCGTGGATGGCAATATCGACCTCAGGTGACGAAGCGGCATCACGCCATCCCGTGCCTAACGCGATCACCCGAGTCCGGGCATCCGTGAGCAGGTAACTACCCTCGTTTAGAGCGCCGCCACCGGAAGGCCAGGATCTCCACCCTTCGGGCATGTTTATAGCCAGGGAGACTTTTGAATCCTTCGAGAGCGCGGCGAGCGGTAGGAGGTCGTCGAGCATTAGGATTCCGCGATCGCCTGCGATCCAGGAAGCGTGCGCCGCCGACGCCCTCGATCGCGATGGGGCGAGATCTATCTTGTATGCCCACCCCGAGATGCTCGATTCGGCGAGATACTCTCCGTCGATAAGCTTTCTCAGCGGAACGGGATGGCCGGCGGCATCGAACGCCCTGACTTCTGAAAAACGGTCAGCTAGCTTGACGGGGGCGAAGGGTTCGTTACGAAACGATAGGTGTCGTGGGTCGCGTATTGCCGCGTCCCCGACCAATTTTCCCGTCACCTCGATCGTCGCAGGCGAGCCTACTCCGACTTTAATGGAGACGGAGAAGGTCTGCGCCCGTAGATCGAGAGGCAACACGAGGATCAGAAACAACCCTCCGGCGACTGCCGCTATTGATCGGAAACCTTTTGACATCTGCATCTATCGGGAACTAAACTAGGCCCTTGCTGGCTTCCACTGAGGATAGAAAATTCATGAGTCTTATCAAAATCCTAATTTACGCGCTTGTATTCGTGCTGAGCCTTTTGATCCTCGGACGCTTCTTTTTCTAGACGGCGCTTTCACATGAATTGTTGTCCGGCTGCATTTCAGTTAAGCAGCGAAATATCAGACCTTTTTGTTCTGTCAGCGGTCGCCTCCGGCCGCTTTTCGTTTTTGTCAGAGCCCGGCGCGATAGCGAGCCGGGATGTTCGAATATTATGAGCGAACTTAGGAAAATTCGTCGGGCCCTGATCAGCCTTTCCGACAAGACGGGCGCGGCTGAGTTTGCAACACAATTATCGGATCTTGGCGTGGAAATCATCTCTACCGGTGGAACCGCAAACGCACTTCGTGCGGCGGGATTAATAGTAACGGACGTTTCCGATGTCACAGGTTTTCCCGAAATGATGGACGGGCGCGTGAAGACGCTCCATCCAAAGATACACGGGGCATTTCTCGGTCTCCGCGATAATCCCGACCACGTAGCCAAAATGACTGAGCACGGGATCGAGCCGATCGACATGCTGGTCGTCAACCTCTATCCGTTTGAGGAGACGGTCGCGAAGGAAGGCGTTACGCTGGAAGAAGCTGTCGAGAACATAGACATCGGCGGCCCGGCGATGATCCGGTCCGCTTCAAAAAATTGGCGGGACGTCGCGGTCGTGACCGACCCTGCACTCTACGACGAATTGATCGAGGAACTGTCGAGGAACGATGGTCGCCTGTCAATGGAGACGCGACAGCGTCTGGCCGTACTCGCTTACACTCGGACCGCAGGTTACGATCTCGCGATCTCGTCCTATCTGGCGAGGCAGATCTCGGAGGACCAGCTCGCATTGATCGAGCCTCTAAATCCGCTCCGCAATCTTGCTTTTATTGAATCGGAAGGCATCTTCGACGAAGTAGACGAAGGGAGTGATCTGCCCGACACGGTTAGTTTGGATCTCGCAAGAGTCAAGGATCTCCGGTACGGCGAAAACCCGCATCAGCGCGGGGCACTATATTCTCAAGGCGAATCTGACGGGCTCGCGAATGCAGAACAGCTTCATGGAAAGGAGATGTCGTTCAACAACTACGTCGATGCTGAGGCTGCGTGGAATTTGGTTCGGGATTTTGACGAGACCGCGGTTGCGATAATCAAACACACAAACCCCTCGGGCGTTGGCGTCGGGGCGACCAGCGAAGAAGCCTATCGTCGAGCTCTCTCAACCGATCCGGTGTCGGCCTTCGGCGGCATAGTCGCATTCAACACAACCGTCGACGCGTGCGTTGCGGCGTCCGTCATAGAGGTGTTTTCGGAGGTCATAGTCGCACCGGATTACGATGAAGAAGCCGTCGAAATCTTTAAAGGTAAGAAAAACCTGCGGATTCTGAGACTCCGAACAACGGACGACCCCGAACAACGATCCACGATCGAATACAAACAGATCTCCGGCGGCTTTCTCGTACAGGATGCCGACACACACAAGATCAGCAAGAGCGACCTCAGGACTGTCTCGCACCGGGAACCCACCGATGCGGAACTCAGCTCGCTCTTACTCGCCTGGCGAGTCTGTAAGCACGTGAAATCGAACGCCATTGTCCTCGCCAACGAGCACCAGACGATCGGAGTAGGCTCTGGTCAAATGAACCGCGTAGATTCGGTGAGGATCGCCGCCATGCGAGCTGAGAGGTTCGCTTTGCCGTTAGAGGGTTGTGCATTGGCCTCAGACGCCTTCTTTCCGTTCCGTGACAACGTCGATGAGGCAGCAAAGATGGGCGTTAAGTCGATCATTCAACCTGGCGGTTCGGTAAACGACGCGGATTCGATAGCGGCAGCGGATGAACATGGGCTGGCGATGATCTTCACCGGATTTCGCCATTTCAAACATTAGAGTTAAACTATGTTTGTTAAAGTTATGCATTAGCAAACTTGACACTCGCCCACTTCTCCCGTATAGTTAGGCCATACACGACGACTGAAGGAACGCTCAGAAGACTTAAATTCAAGTTTTCGGGGCGTTTTTTCGTTTTTCATGGTAAGAACCTGTTAATTTGCACGTCGTTGCCGTCTGTCCTAATAGTCACGGTCCCTTTTTCGCCCGTAGTCAGGACAGAAGCTCCGGATTCCCGCCAGCGAGCAACGATTTCCGGATGGGGATGCCCAAAACGGGACCGCCTGCCAACTGAGATCACTGCCGTATTAGCCTGAACGCGATTTACAAAGCCGTATGTCGATGAGGTCCGACTGCCGTGGTGCGGCACCTTGATAACATCCGCCCGCAGATCGCAGGAAGGGTCGGCAAGTAGCTCATTCTCCGTGTCCCGTTCGATATCTCCTGTGAGCAGAAACGTACGATTACCAAAAGTTATCCTGATCAAAACCGAGGAATCGTTCGCTGACGCCGTGGTTGAAGCGTCGTCTTTCGGATTCAATATCTTAACGGTTGCTCCACCGATAGAGAGTTCGTCGCTGCGATGGACCGTAGCGACTGGGATGCCTTGCGATTCAAGAACCCGCATGAATTCAGAGAAATCCGGATCATCAACGGGCGTCGCTCCGACAAGCGCTAATCCAATATCAAAGTTCCGCGCGACGTCGTTCAGCCCTTGCAGGTGATCGGCGTCGGCGTGGGTCATCACAATGTAGTCGATGCGCGAATAACCTTTCGCCCACAGAAACGAGGAAACGACCGACTCGCCGATCCTTCGTATATCCGGCTCGAAGTCTCTATCGTCAGATCGGTAGTCGACCCGGCCGCCACCATCAACAAGCATCGTCTCACCGTTTGGAAAAGTTACAAGAGCGGAATCTCCCTGACCGACATCAAGGAAATCGACTGTCAGTCGTCCGTCGGGACGGGATGCGCTGTAAGGATGAAAAACAATTACGAGCGCAAGAGCGAGCGAGAGAGTACAGAGCCCGCAGGTGATAAGCGAGCGTCGACGGGTGTTGCCGGTCTGGATAGCAGGATCGAACGGATCCCATTTAAAGATTCCGATGGCGGCGGCGACGACGGTCGCGCTGAAAAAGAAGTAGATCCATTTCAGATCGCCCGTGTAAGACGGCAATCGAAAACTGGCCAATCGATTGTCGGAGAACCAGGCCGGTAGCCACATCATCAGCGAGTTCATAACTTCCGTCAGACCGCTCAAAGGAGCGGCGAGCCATTCGCTAAACGCCGCGACGCTAACGGCAAATACGGCGCAAAAACTTTCGGCCGCCAGAAAGGGGCCGACCCACAGATTCAACATGACCGATACCGGCGACACGCGATGAAAATAGTTGACCAGCAGCGGCAGCATCCAGACTTGAACGATGATGGAAACGGTCAGACCTTCAAATAGGTGCGAGATGACGCTCTGCACGTTGGGAGAAATGGACCCGTTTGGCGAACGCGCCTTATAAAGGTTTGCCGACCAGATCTGGCGCCGGTTCTCGATCTTCCATGCTTCGTCGTTCCAGTAAAGAAGATCGCAGAAACCGCGCACATATTTCGAGACGTTCGGGGGCAGCGGGTGCTCGGCGGTCGGCGTCCAGCTTCCGATCGCACGCAATTTCACGATCACTGGAAAAGCACATCCGACAATTGCCGCAACACTCACTACCGTTAGCTGAAACGAAGCCGAAAAAAGATCGGCAGGCCGCCAGGCCAGCAGCAGCAACACGCAAAAACCGAGCGCATTCAACTGCGACCCTTCTCGGTAGATCACGCGGGAAAAGAGCAAGACAGTGAACATGATGCTCGCACGAACTACAGGAGCCTCCAGTCCGACAGCGAAGGTGTATGCCCAAAGAATCCCGACGGAGATAATGAATTGAAGGATCCGGCGGCGCACGAAATACGAAACGATCCAAATAGTTAGTCCGCCGATGAAGGTTATATGAAGGCCAGAGATAACCAGGACATGAAATGTGCCGCCATCGCGAAAAACTTCGGATGTCTGGCGGTCAAGAAAATGTTGATCGCCCATCAGAGAAGCGATCATCACACCCGCCGTCGGAGGCGAAAAGCGCTCTCGAAATTCATAGATCAAACGTTGACGCTGCTCGTAAATCCACGCGAGCGGCAGAAACACGGGTTCGTCACCGAGTTTCTCGATCAAAAACATGCTCTTAACGGTCCCTGTCCCGTCGATTCCCTGCTGATCAAGAATCTCGATCCGCGAACTGACGCCCGGATTTTGGAATCTTTCTTCGCGTTCCAGCCGTGTGTAAATTCTTAATCGTGAGCCGTAACCGAGATAGATCTGATCAAATGTCCCGTCGCCGACGTCCTTATCACTCGGAAAAAACAGCCGAACCTTTCCGGTTACCGCGACATCGGCGTTTTTGTATGTCAGCTTTTCCCCCCGCAGCAACAAGAACATTCCACCGTACGCCGGTTCCGGAAAGCTGATCAGCACACCTTCAATCTCGACCGGCTCGCCCGAAGTAATCCGGCCCTCATCGAAAATTCGTTTGATACGATTCTCGGCAATGCTCTGATTTTGAATCGCGAAAGAAAGGGTGCCGAGCGAAACAAAGGCGACAGGAAGAAGAAAGCGGGCAGCGTTTCGTCGGACAGTGCAAACGATTGCAAGCAGGCAAGCAGTGAACAATGAAAGGAGTGATCGGATCTCGAAGACATGACCAAGTGCGATTCCGAGCGCGAACCAAACTGCGAGCCAGAGCAGAGGGTGTCGGCTGAATGATTGTGGGAGGGTTTTGTCGGACATCCTGGGAGATTATTCCGTGTTGATAAATTGTCTAAGTCCCCGAAAGCGCTCCTCGCTTATGCCGTCGATGATAAGCAGATGTTCGGGTCTACGGAACGGCCCGTAACGCCCGCGGTGTTCGACGATCTTCTGAGCCAGCACGGGTCCGACGTGCGGAAGCCTCTGTAACTCCGCCGCGCGAGCGGTATTGATGTTGATAACAAAAGAGGCGGGCGAATGCGATGTTTCAGTAACAAGCTCAGTCGTCACTTTCCGTGTGGTGCAGCAAGAAAGCAGAGCCGCTCCGACGGGAAACAACAAAAATAAAACGGCGAGTTTTTGCGGGAGATTCGACGTACGCATTTTCGCGCTCGACTTGTGTGCAAAATGCTAGAACTCTTGATATTACAAAGTCTTGAACAAATTAATTCTGTGGAAACGTGGTGTTTTTCCACAGAATGTGTGGAAAACATTTTGAACTGTGAGCTGTGAACTATGAAGTGTGAACTGTGAAGATTAAACTGCAAGCCGTGCTTCAATTCATCACTCCCTATTCATTGTTCATGGTTCACAGCTCATAGTTCATAGTTCATAGCTCACAGTTCATAGCTCATAGCTTCACAGTTCACATTTCTCCGCAGATTCTAGCAGATATGACGCGGCGGCGAAATCATCCCCTAATCTGGTAAGATTTACGTCGACCCTTATATGCGATATTTTCAGAAGCTCGTCGTCATTCTACTTCCGACCCTTTTCGTCTTTTGCGTTCAGGCTCAGCGGCCCGACGATCAGTTAGCGACATCTAAGAACACGGTCTTCACCGCAGCGAGCCTTTCGCCGGCGGGACAGAAATTGTATCTCGAGCAACGAAAGATCATCTCAGAAAATCGATCGCACATTCTTTCGGACATGATCGCGAAAGCAGTTCTCGAACTCGAAAGCAATGCGCTCAAGACCACGGCGGAAAAGCTTTTTGCCGTGCAGCGTGAGAAAGCCCCGGAACCGACTGCCACCGAGATCCAAAATCTCTACAACGCGAACGTATCTGCTCTCCGCGGCCGACCGCTTGTCGAAGTTCGGCCCCAGTTGGTTGAATATCTAAAGGGCGTTTCCGGCGAGAGACTTGTCGACGAATATATTCAGTCGCTTCGCGCAAAATACAAAGCGTCTGTCGGAAAGGATGTTAACGGGATCGCTCTTGCTCCGACGGACATTGTTGCCACGATCGGTGCACGCACGATAACAGTTCGTGAGTTCCAACAGGACAACAAAGTGCGGCTTAACGATGCGGAGATGGAAACTTTCGAGGCGCTAAGGACCGACCTCGAGGCGTCTGTCTTTTCCGCTCTGGTGGTCGAAGAGGCGAAGGAGAGAAATCTCGACCTTAGTTCGTTTATAGCCGCCGAGATCACGGACAAACTACGACAGTTTACGGAAGAGGAGCGTTCGGCCGTCGAATCCGCATTGATGAAACGGCTGTTTACTAAGTACAGCGTCAAGATCTTACTTCGCGAGCCGCCGCCAGTTGTACAAAACATACTGATCGAGACCGACGACCCCCAAATCGGGAGCGCTTCGGCACCCGTCACCGTCGTGATGTTCACCGATTTTCAGTGTCCGGCGTGTTCGCGAACACATCCTGTCCTGAAACAAACCTTGGCCGAATACGGCGACAAGGTCCGTTTTGTCGTGCGCGATTTTCCACTGCGACAATATTCATGAGGATGCATTTCAAGCCGCGCTCGCCGCAAACGCCGCAAGAGCACAGGGCAAATTTTTCGAATACGCGGAGATCTTGTATCGAAATCAGGAAGTTCTCGATAAGACTTCCCTCCTAAAGTACGCTGCGGAACTCGGTTTGAATGCAAAACAATTTGAGTTAGACTTTAGCGACGCGAAAGTCAGCGCTGAGGTGCGAAAGGACCAAGCCGACGGGCGAAGTTACGGAATCGGCGGGACGCCGGCTATCTTCGTCAACGGCATCAAAGTTCACCGCCTTTCCGCCGACGCCTTTCGACGTGCTATCGATCGAGCACTTTCCAAATAACCTATGCGTTCCAGCTACATTTTCGCTCTTGTGCTCCTTTCCTTTTCATGTGGTGATCAGCCCGCTGTGCCGAATAACAACCCAACTCCAAATTCAAACGTGAGCAAGCCGTCGGGACCAGTTGCGACGTACGACTACGAGATCGTCAAGACGTATCCGCACGATCCGAAGGCTTTTACACAGGGGTTGGAATTCCACGACGGAAGTCTTTATGAAGGAACCGGCGGAAAGGATGGCGACGACTTCTTCTCTTCGTTACGGAAAGTCGATTACGCGACCGGAAAAGTTTTGCAGAAATACGATATTCCTCGGGAATATTTTGGCGAAGGCATTACCATCCTCGGCGATAAGATCTATCAACTGACGTGGCGGCAGATGACGGCGTTCGAGTACGACGTCAAAGATTTCAAGCTGCTGCGTGAACTGCGTTATTCGGGCGAAGGATGGGGGCTGACAAACGACGGCACTAACCTGATCATGAGTGACGGAACCCATGTCATTCGTTTTGTTAATCCGCAAGACTTCAAGACGGTTCGCACGATAGTGGTAAATGACGAGAAGGGCAAGCCCGTCATGCAACTGAACGAACTTGAATTCGTAAAAGGCGAGATCTGGGCAAATATCTGGCAGACGGGCTGGATCGTACGGATAGATCCCGCCACGGGAAAACTGCTGGGCCGCATCGATCTGAACACGCTCGCCGATGATGAGCAGAAAAAGAACCAGCGCGCCGATGTTCTAAACGGAATTGCATACGACGCTGCGGACGACCGTATATTTGTCACGGGAAAATTCTGGCCGCGATTGTTCGAGATCAAAGTAAATCCGCGATGACATCTGACGAACAATTCATGCGGCGGGCGATCGAGCTGGCGCAAAAAGGCGCGGATGCAAATCTAGGCGGGCCGTTCGGATGTGTTGTCGTAAAGGACGGACGAATCATCGGTGAAGGATCAAACCAGGTTACATCAACCAACGATCCAACGGCGCACGCCGAGATCGTCGCTGTAAGGAATGCGTGTCGCGAGCTTGGATCTTTCCAGCTAGATGGCTGTGTTATCTACACCTCATGCGAGCCGTGTCCGATGTGTTTGGGCGCGATCTACTGGGCACGTCCGGCTGGATTATTCATCGCGGCGACCCGCGAAGACGCCGCCGCGGCCGGCTTTGACGATGAAGTTTTCTACCGTGAATTGGAAAAGCCCAATGACGAGCGGCAGCTGAAAATGCAGAGTTTGCTTCGCGACGAGTCGCAAAAGGTATTTCAGAGCTGGGTCGAGAAGCCGGATAAGATTGAGTATTAGCGTTCGCAAAACGGGTTCGCGAAACGAGTACAGCAAACTTCAGTTTGCCAAAACATCCGACAAACTGAAGTTTGTCGTACCTAATGGGATGTCGAACATTTATTTTTACATCGTTCTCGCACTTGCCGCAGGAGCGATGATGCCAACGCAGGCGGCGACCAACAATAAAATGGCTCTGGTCGTTGGCGACCCGATCCTTTCGGCGTTCATCTCCTTCGTCGTCGGGACAGTAGCATTATTCGTGTATCTCCTGATCTCAGGCGTACCGCTCGCGGACCTCGCAGCAGTTAAAGACGCCCCGGCGATCGCTTGGACCGGGGGACTGCTGGGTGCATTCTTCGTTGCGTCCGCCGTAACCCTTGCACCGCGGATCGGCGTCGCAATGACATTCAGTCTGATTGTCGCGGGGCAGATGGTCGTTTCGCTGATCATCGATCATTTCGGTCTCCTGGGCGTACCAGTAAAAGAGTTCAGCCTGGCGCGAATCGGTGGAATGGTGCTCATATCGGCTGGCGTTGTTTTGATCAGGAAGTTCTAATGGGTCAAGAACCGTCTCCTCTGGCAGGGCGGTGAGGCTAGATAGACATTCGATTTCGCAACTTAAACCGCCCGCTACCGCAGGCGGTTCTGCCTATGGAGTTCATCCTCAACAACGAAGTTATTGTCACCGATCTGCATTCCGGCACGACGGTGCTCGACTTCGTTCGCTATCACAAGAATCTCAAGGGCACGAAGATCGGATGCCGTGAAGGCGATTGCGGGGCGTGTACTGTCCTCGTAGGCGAGCTGATCGACGACAACGTTCGTTACCGCACGATGACATCTTGCCTGATGCCGCTCGCGAATGCGGTCGGGAAACATATCGTAACGATCGAGGGCGTCAATCCAGCGGACGGATCGCTAACACCTGTCCAGCAGGCGATGATCGATGAGAGCGGCACGCAATGCGGTTTTTGCACCGTCGGTTTCGTAATGTCGCTGACCGGTTTTTGTATCGACGATACGGAGAAGAACCCCGACATGGCTGTTTCCGCCATCGACGGCAACATCTGCCGATGCACTGGATATAAGTCGATCGAGCGGGCCGCCGTGAAAGTTTGCGACGCGGTGAGCGCGGGACGCGGCGACGCGGAGAAGGCCGTTCCATTGTATTTCGCGGAAATTGCAACCCGGCTTGCTGCTCTGGCAGCGACAAATTCGCAATCCGAAATCCGAAATCCGCAATCGAAACCATCGATCGTCGCAGGTGGGACCGACGTCTACGTTCAAAAGCCTGAAGCCCTTGCCGAAACGGATTCGAAGCACGTTTTTTACGACGACGCACTCCGCCGCATTAGCGACAATGGCCACTTCATCGAGATCGGCGCCTCCGCAACCGTAACCGATCTGCTTGAATCGCCGGTGATGCCGTCGATCTTTCCGGACCTTTACAAACATCTGAAGCTTGTCTCGTCCACGCCGATCCGGAACATGGCGACCCTTGCCGGAAATTTTGTGAACGCATCGCCGATCGGAGACATGACGGTCTGGTTTCTCGCACTTGACGCGGACGTTATTTTCAACAACGGCCGAGAGATGCCGCTCAGGAAGCTTTACATCGATTATAAAAGGCTCGCTAAGACGGACAACGAATTTATCAACACGATCCGTTTTCGAAAACCGGGCGCCGATTTTTATTTCAATTTTGAAAAGGTCTGCAAACGAACGTATCTCGACATTGCGAGTGTAAATACCGCGATCTCATTAACGATAGAAAGCACGCCCGGCCCGGGTTGGGTGCCGCCTGCTCTCGCAGACGAGAGACTGGAGACAGGAGACAGGAGACTTGAGAATGGCGACTTCGGATTCGAATCTTCGGTGGAACATAAGATCGTCGACGCGCACGTTTCGTGCGGCGGCGTATCGCCGATTCCCTTGTACTTGAAAGAAACTTCCGAATTCTTACGCGGGCAAATGGTGAACTCCGAAACGATCGCCGATGCAAATGAGATCATGCAGGCCGAGATCTCACCGATCTCGGATGTCCGAGGCTCGGCAGATTACAAGCGCCTGCTGCTGCGTCAACTTTTCCGAGCACATTTCTACGAATTGTTCGGCGAAACTGCGGTATGAGTATGAATGGAGCGGTAAGAATAACTTTGATCGGGGGTGTGGCGGTATTAGTGTTTGATGCCGCTTCGGCCATTGTTTCTGTTTTGACCGGCATTGACTACGCCTGGTTCTCGATCGGCTCCTTCATGCTATATCTTTGTTTTTCTTTTCTTGCGTCGCGCCGATCGAAATGGTTTTTTGGCTCAGCGACTGGAGCCTTTTTAGGAGTTGTAGATTCGACTCTTGGCTGGGCGATCTCGTCGAGTATCGGACCCGGAAAGGTTGCGGATATGCACCTCGGATTGATCGTAATAACGATCATTTCCGTGATACTTGTAGGAGCCGTGCTGGGGCTGATCGGTGGAGGTTTGTCACTTCTGAAAAGATCGGATGCGTAACATCGACTCACATTCACATGTTCGCGGCGAGAGCATCTACCTCGACGATATTCCGCTTGTCCAAGGGACGCTGTATGCGTGTGTCTTCGATTCGACGGTCGCCCATGGAAAACTCAAGAGCGTAAACACGAGTGAAGCGGAACACAGTGAAGGCGTCATCAGAGTTATCACAGCAAAAGATATCATCGGCGAAAATCAGATCGGTGGAATTCTCCCGGACGAGCCGCTGCTTGCGGATGTCGAAGTTCATTTCCAGGGTATGCCGATCGCGATCGTACTGGCGGAATCCGAAGAACTCGCCCGTAAAGCAGCGAAAAAGATCACGGCCGAGATCGAAGCCCTTGAAGTGGTAACGGATCCACGCGTAGCCGCGGCGAACAACGATCTGATCGTTCCGCCGAAGAGATTCAAGCTCGGCGACACGGATGCCGCGTTTCTCAGGTGTGACCATGTTTTCGAAGGACGTGCCGACATTAACGGCCAGGAACATCTTTATATCGAGACGCAAGGAGCTTACGCGATGCCGACCGAGAACGGCGGACTGAAGATCTACTCATCGACGCAAGGGCCGACGGCGGTTCAGCGTACGGTTTGTCGTGTAACCGGACTCGCGATGCACGAGGTCGAGGTCGATGTACAGAGGCTCGGCGGTGGATTCGGCGGCAAGGAAGATCAGGCGAACGCATGGGCTGCCGTCTGCGCGGTCGGTTCACAATTGACAAACCGGCCGGTAAAATATGCCCTGCATCGGATGGAAGACATGCGCATGACCGGAAAGCGTCATCCGTACTCAGCCGATTACAAGATCGGTCTCGACAAAGATCTCAAGATCTTCGCGTACGAGGCAACGTTCTATCAAAACGCCGGTGCGGCGGCCGATCTATCGCCGCCTGTTCTCGAACGCACTCTGTTCCACTGCACAAATAGTTATTTCATCCCGAACGTGTCCGCGACCGCATACTCCTGCCGGACGAATCTTCCGCCGAACACGGCGTTTCGTGGCTTCGGCGGACCGCAGGGAATGTTTGTCATCGAATCGGCGATCGCACACGCGGCCGAAAAGCTCGGCGTTTCGGCTGCCGAGATCCAGAAGACGAACCTGATCGATGATGGCGACGAGTTTCCGTATGGTCAGATCGCCGAGAGCGACGCGATCACATCGTGGACACAAGGCGATGCGAAATACGATTTTGCAAAGCTGCAAAGCGACGCCGACGAGTTCAACGCATCGTCGAAATATTTTAAGAAGGGTATCGCGATGATGCCGGTGTGCTTTGGAATTTCATTTACGAAGACGCCGATGAACCAGGCGCGTTCGCTCGTTCACGTTTACACCGACGGTAGCGTCGCGGTCTCGACCGGCGCCGTCGAGATGGGTCAAGGCGTGAATACAAAGATCGCTCAGGTCGCGGCCGAGATGTTCGGGCTTCCTATAGAAAGCGTACGCATTCATACGACAAACACGCTTCGAATCGCGAACACGTCGCCGACCGCAGCGTCCGCCGCCGCCGATCTCAATGGCAAAGCGACGCAGATGGCGTGCGAGGCGATCAGAAGACGGCTGCTGGAAGTCGCAGTGCCGCTCGTCGAAGCTTCGAGTGTCGACGATCTCACGCTCGTCGACAGTTTTGTTCATCGCAATGGCGAGCGCACATCGCTCGAATGGAAAACTCTCGTCATGGACGCCCATCTACAGCGCGTCAGTCTCTCCGAGCATTCGCACTACGCGACCCCGGGAATTAACTTCGATTGGGAAACTGCAAAAGGCCATCCGTTCGCTTATCACGTCTATGGGACAGCGATCGTTGGCGTTACGGTCGATTGTCTCCGGGGCCGCTACGAGATCGACTACGTAAAATGCTGTCACGATTTCGGTTCGTCGATGAATACCTCGGTCGATAATGGGCAGATCGAGGGCGGGATCGTACAAGGCATCGGCTGGATGACGATCGAGGAAGTTGTCTACGACGATTCCGGAAAGCTGCGGTCGAATGCACTTTCGACATACAAGGTTCCTGATATCTATTCGATCCCGAAAGACATTTCGATCCTGCCGCTGGAAACGACGCGTGAAAATCTGGCGATCTTCAATTCGAAAGCCGTCGGCGAACCTCCTCTGATGTACGGCATCGGAGCGTATTTCGCGATCAGAAATGCAATTAAAGCCTTCACGGAGTGCTCACCAGAATTCGATGCTCCGTTTACCGCCGAGAGAGTATTACTGAATTTATATAAATAACCAGTTTCCAGTTGTCAGTATCCAGTTTCCAGACTGGTAACTGCTAACTGGATTCCTACCTTTTTCCCCATCCATCAACTACGGTAAAATCCCGGCGTGAACAAGGAACTTGAGCTTTGGCAATTCGTCGCCGAACGTCTGCAGAAAGATGAACGGGTAATGTTGCTCGTTGTCGCCGAGAGCTCCGGCAGCAGTCCAGGCCGACAGGGATACAAGATGGCGGTCGGTATGGACGGCGAATTGATTGGAAGCATCGGCGGCGGCGTTATGGAAGTCAATCTTGTCGAGCAGAGCCGAGTTTTTCTCGACGCGGAGACAGGGGGACGCGGAGACGCGGGGACGAAGTTTAGGGAGCAGGTTCATCAAAGGAACTCACCGAACGCGAGCGGAATGATCTGCTCGGGAAAGCAGACTGTAATCTTCAAGCTACTTACGCCGAGCGATACAACGGTCGTCGATTCGATAACTAACGCACTCATCGAACGGCGGCCGGACCTGTTGACCATCACGTTAGACAAATTCAGCGGCGGGCCGCCTGAAGGCGGGACTCAAAACACTTTCGAGAAACTCTCCGACACTGATTTCCGATACACCGAAGCCTTGGGCTTCAATAATGATCTATACATTGTCGGCGGCGGGCATTGTGCCCTCGCCTTGTCGGAGCTGATGTCGAAAATGGATTTTCACATTTCGCTATTCGACGACCGGCCCGACCTCAACACGATCGAGAAAAATGAATTTGCCCATCAGGTCACAATCATCGATAGCTACACGGAAATTGGCGATCGCGTCCCGTCGGGTGAACGTTCTTATGTCGTCGTCATGACGCTCGGCTACAAGTCCGACGAGCAAGTCATTCGCGCCCTTATGGATAAGGAGTTCAAATATTTCGGCGTGCTGGGCAGTAATGCTAAAATGTCGTCAATGTTTAAAGAATTGATCAAGGAGGGACTGCCTGTCGAGAGACTCGATCGCATTCGCACGCCTGTTGGGATACAGATCAACAGCCGTACGCCGGAAGAAATAGCCGTTAGTATCGCGGCCGAGATCATCTCCGTCAAGAATTCCGCGTAGATTATGCCGAGACAACTCGTCCTTTCGCTTGACGGCCGCGAGGTTCCCGTCACGATGATCAAGATCGACCGCGACAAACTATATGGTTCGGTCGAGATCGAGGCGTTCGATGAAAAGGGGAACGAAGCGTCGCTGCGGGTTCTCGCGGCTGACGGCAAGACCCTTATCGATAAAGGCGGCACCGCGCTCGCGACCATTAACGAGAAAGGCTCGTCGGTCGACCGGCCTTCCCTAAAGGCGGTCGATGAGAATGGTGACGCGATCGAACCCGTGCCGTCCTCGTTTAACGAACCGAATGTCCTCGAACGTGCGACCCCCGACGAATATCTTTCGCAGATCGTAAAATCGGTATATCTGCTGCAACCGCCCGAGGACGGTGACATCAAGTACTTGCTCGATCATCTGACGGGCGACGATATTTTTACTTTTCCGTTCAGCTACCGCGGAGGTATCGACTACGACAACGCTTTCATCCTCGGAGCGGACAACGAGGCGTTCATGGTAGTCGGCAAACCGGCTGAGTTCGAATTTCTCAAATTGAACCAGGCGGCGGTTCTGGATTCGGCTGAAGAAGATGAGATCTCGGCGGACGATCTGGATTTTGATCTGCTTTAGCCAGAACTCAGCTGCGGGTACGGACTTAAGAAATGGCAATAAATATCAGCAATTCGAAAAACCGGGATGCGGTCGTAGCGGCTGAGGGCGTCGCCCCAAAGTGCGACGTGCGTTATGTCGATGAAAAAGGTAAACCCGTCACAAACCAAAAGCTTTTGAAGACGGATGTTCTCCATGACCTGCCGGAGCTACTAAAGAAAAAGAAGAAGCTCGAGAAGGTCGCCGACGCGTTAATTAAGGACGACCCTGAGATCGACATCGAACAGTTTGGGATGTTCTTGACAGACACTTCGCGGGTCTATGTGACGAAGAAAGGCATCGTCCACCTTGTCGAGGAATTCGAGGTCATTACGAATCCGGACGGCACCGTCCGCGATCGCCGTCCGCGTGTAAAGGCGCCGCAAAATATGAATTCCGAGTTTCCGATCCGCTGGACTGGAAAGTACATCAAGAAGGAGGAAGCGATAAATCGCTTTGTCTTCACGAACAAGAAACAGCTGGTTCACGTCAACGGACTCACATTCGACTTTCTGTTCGACATGGCGAAGGAACTTGATAAGAAAAAGTCGTTGCTGCTGATCCGCGGCGGCGAAAAAGGCAATGAGCCGATCGTCATGAACCGGGGCGGCAAACCTTACAACGCGTTTCTCGAAGGACGCGTAAGGAAAGACTCGTACTGCCTGATCTTGCATCTCTCGAACATGGAGCTAAAAAAACCGAAACACCTGGACGCGGATGAATCTTGATTTCGACAAAAAGAAGTTTTCCTGCAAGTTCGACTATTGCATCGGCAAGGCGGCCGATCTCGCCGACTCGTCGCTGCACTTAAAATCGCAGGAGTATAAGCGTCGCGTTAGTGGCTCGACACGCGCCGTCTCGAGCGAGGATGCGTTCAAGATACCCAAAGCGCGTGGGTATTTCGTGTCGAAAAAATACGATGGCGAGTTCGCTTTGCTTTTCTTTGATGGCAACCAGCTTATCTCAGTAAATCCGGGCGCGACCGTTCGCGTCGGTCTTCCATGTCTGGAAGAAGCGGAGGCCGCGCTCAAGAAGGCAAAGGTAAAAAACTGTATCTTCGCCGGCGAATACTATATCCGCGAAGGGGCGACAAAAGGCCATCCTGTTCAACAGGTCGTCGGGATATTGCGAAAGCCCGAGTCGAAGAAAGAGCTTGAAAAGATCGGACTCGCGGTTTTTGATGCGATCCAATTTAATGACGAACCGGTCACGACCGTCGCAAAAGTTTTCGAGCTGCTCAACAAGTGGTTCGGCAAATCTAAGAAGGTCCATCCCGTGGATCATAGAAAGGTCGATACGACCGACAAGATCCTCGAGGCGTTTACCGAATGGGTGATCGGCGATGGAGCCGAGGGGTTGGTTGTCCGACACGACTCGGCCGGCCTTTTCAAGATAAAGACCCGGCACAACATCGACGTCGCTGTTATCGGATTTTCCGAAGGCACGGATGATCGCAAAGGAATGCTGCACGATCTGCTCGTCGCCGTGATCCGCGACGATGGAACGTTTCACGAGTTCACACGAGTAGGCGGCGGCTTTACCGACGAAGACCGGCGCGAGTTCGTAACGACGCTTCGCAAACGTGGCGCGCCGTCCGAGTACGTCGCGGTAAACAACGATTACGTCGCATACGAGATGATAAAGCCGGGACCGGTGATCGAGATCTCGTGTCTCGATCTGATCGCCGAACGCGCCCGCGGCGGTCCCGTCAATCGAATGGTGCTTGAGTGGGACGGCAAACGATACAAGGCTCTCTCACGCCTCCCGCTCGTCAGCGTCATATCGCCGCAATACATCAGCCTTCGCGACGACAAAGAAGCCGTCGTCGATGATGTAAATATCAGTCAGGTCAACGATCTCGTAAAAGTTCCCGAGGTTACGAAATCGGCGCATGTCGATCAAGCCGAGCCGAGTGAGATGCTCGAGCGTCAGGTCTATACAAAAACGATGAAGGGCAATACGATGGTCCGCAAGCTATTGCTCTGGAAAACGAACAAAGAAGACAGCTCGGAGTTTCCGGCGTATGTTGTTTACCTGACCGACTTCAGTCCGAATCGGCAGAACCCACTCGAACGCGATATCAAGATCGCGAGCACTGAGAAAGACGCGCGTAAGTTGTACGAAGCTCTCGCCGCTAAGAATTTTATCGGCGGATGGGAGAAAGCATAACCATTTTGGAATTTGGATTTTGGATTGTGGATTTGCCGTCGAAGCACACTGACGTTTGACGCGCGAATCTCGAGACCGTTACAACGTAAATCCAAAATCCGAAATCCAAAATCGAATATGGCTGCTCCTTTCGCAGAATTCGCAGGTAACAAACGGCTCCTCTGGATCGCTTCGGAGTGGGTGCGGTACGCCGATCAACTTGCGGAATGGGCGATGGAACGACTGGTCAATCGTCGCGATGTCTGGAGCCAGTACACGCTTAAGGACGGAAAGATCGGGGTTGTCATGCTCCCGATCGTCGAACGTCGTAAGATGGGGACCGACATGGTGACGCTCAACAAGCTTCACCGCCATTTCTCGGGCAAGTCCCCTGCTCATCTGATCGGCCTCCATTCGATCTCAGATCACAGTACGTCCAAATGGTTCGCGATCGATGTTGATCTGCACGACGAGACTTTGCCCGGAAGCGACGAGATCGCCGAGGCGAATTTCAATGCCGCGCACGAATGGGCCGAGCGGCTTCGCGAGCAAGCGATCGACGCAATGCTGATGGACAGTAACGGCGTGGGCGGTTATCACGTCTGGGTGTTGCTCGACAAAGAGTATCCGCTGGCGGATGTTTACGATTTTGTCGATGACATCCGATCCGAGTGGCAGGCGCTCGATCTTCCCCGCAAACCGGAGCAGTTCCCGCCCAAGCGCATTGTCGGCCCGGACGATCTTCCATACACATTGCGAACTCCGGGACGACATCATACGCGCCATCACTATACGCGGCTTTGGAATTTCGACGCTGTCGCCGGCGAACCCGAGTGGCTTGAGGGAGGCGATGCGATCGAAGCAATGATGGCTGCGCGTCCGTCAAAACTGCCGAAGGTGCAACGGAAGAGAGATCGAAAACGGGCGGAATACAAACCGTCTGCACCCCGAAAAACAAAAACCGAGCCGACCCGCAGTCGCGTCTGCGTGGACCTCGACGGCGTTCTTGCGAAGTACGACAAGTGGAGAGGCATCGATCATTTTGGAAGCCCCGTGCCGGGTGCTCTCGAGTTCATGAAGAAGCTCGCAAAGTTCGCTGACATCACCATCTTCACCTCTCGATGCTCACAGGATGTCCTGGAGGGTTCAACGCTCTCACCCGGCCAACTCCGTATAAAGGTCATTGGGTGGCTCGAAGAGCACGGATTTCCGTACACCGATGTCTATATCGGTCAGGGAAAACCCAGGGCAGCGGCATTTATCGATGACCGGGCCGTGCACTGCAACCCGCAACGCGACAAGGAAGCGTTTGCGGCCACGCTCAAACAGACTCGGGCGCTCCTGCCGCAAACCTCATGGAATTCCGAAAGCGTAAGAGTCTGGCGAGTCTGGCGAGTCTATCGAGTCTATCGAGTCTGGCGAGTCTATCGAGTCTGGCGAGTCTATCGAGTCTTGCGAGTCTATCGAGTCTGGAGACTCTCGAGACCCGATAGACTCGATAGACCCGCTAGACTCGATAGACTCCCCTGGAACATATTCCTCCGCCCGGTGTCTAACTGAACGACGGTTGGCACCGGGCTTTTGAAAAGGAGGAGTTGAAATGTTTGACAAACTTATCGAATCGAATTCGGCCGAGGCCGAATTCAAGCCCCGCCGTAAATTCTTCATGATGTCATCCGTCGTAGTCGGGATCCTATTTCTCAGCGCTCTTGTATTTAGTCTTTATGCCGCTGACATCGATCTTGGAACCGACAATTTCGAACTAGTACAAATTCTGGCGCCGACTGAAACGGAAGTTCCTGAGCCCGAACCGCCTCGCGAACAGCCCCAGCAAAAAGACGAGTCACCGCAAAGTGACATACCAGTGCGTAACCAGTTGATCGCCTCGATCGAACAGACGCCCGCAGATTCCGGATTCGATATCAACCACGCCATTTACGGGCATGACGATGCCGGAAAATGGACCAGTCGTGATCAACCCGTTAGGAGCCGGAAACGAATGGAGCAACTAAAACCGGGCCGATCGGTACAAGTCCCGGCACTTCCTCGAGCGCTGATCCGACGGTTGCCGAGGTGAAGATGCCGGAACCGCCTCCGATCGTAAAGGCCGAGCCCAAACCGCCTCTTATCAAATCCGAAGGTGTCATTAATGGTAAGGCGACATATCTTCCGAATCCACCATATCCCATGCCGGCGAAAATGGTTGGCGCCTATGGCGTTGTCAATGTACAAGTGACCATCGATGAAAGTGGAAAGGTGATTTCCTCGAAGGCTGTAAGCGGACATCCGCTGCTGAGAGGGACAGCGGAAACGGCGGCGTGGAAGGCAAAGTTCTCGCCAACCTATCTTTCAAGAGTTCCGGTAAAGGTAACTGGCTTCATCGTATTCAACTTCAAACGAAGCTAGTCATTGTCTCCAGAGGAGACGGATTTTAGAGCAGTTTTTAATTCTAGCGATTTAGCTCCGTAGGAGCGGCAGAAAGATGTCGCTCCTACGGAGCATCAATTTGGAAGTGCACTGGATAAGAAGGACATTAGTCCGTCCGTATCCAGATCGTAGACGGGAACATTGAACATCGCTTTCAAGTCTTCGACGCTCATTCCATCGAGAAGGATCGGCTCGTCGGACTTAATGGTGTGCTTCGGAATGATCACAAAGTCGCCTTTGATCTGATCGACTACATCCCGATAATCCTGTCCGGTCAAAAGTCCCGCGACCGAAACGTCCCCCCCGAAATACGTATTCGGTACCGCGAGAACGTGAAGCCGTGAACCCGAGGCCTTGTTGAACCTGTCCATCTGCTCAGCGAGAATCGGAGCGAACATCTCACCCGTGAGTATGGTGCCGAATCGGGATTGCGGATTTCGGATTTCGGATTTTGGATTTCGAGGCCGCATCGCGATCGGATTTGTGCGGGGGTCAACGGCTGCTTCGAGCTCTAACTGCTCGCAATCCGCAATCCGCATTCCGCATTCCGCATTATCTAAAAGTCGTTCAAATTTCGTTAGGAACGATCTGACCATCCCAACGCCGTCTTCGATCTGCGGATAATTCCCGTAATGTCGTCGTGACGGAATTTCGACATCGCCTTTGATATAGATCTCGTCGCCAAGGAATGCGAAGGTCGTCCCGAGTGTGCGGCGAAATTCTTTTTGTAATTTTTCGACCTGTTTGATCGTCCGCCGGCAGAACTCCGGCGTGACGCGTGTGAGCCTTTCGTCAGTGTTATAACGCGTCAGGGCAACCGGTACAACAGCCGTGCTAACAACTTTCGGATAGTGTCCGGCCAGGTCCCGAAGCGTTTTCTCGAGGATCACTCCGTCGTTGATGTCAGGGCACAGAACAACCTGCGCATGTAGCTCAATATCGTTATCGAGCAGACGCTTTAACTTGTCCGCGATATCGGCTCGCTTCTCATCAACACCCAGTAGATATGCACGCGTCTTAAGATCGGTGGCATGAATGGAAACGTATTGCGGTGACAATCTCTGCTCGACGATCCGATTCATCTCGTCTTCGGTGATCGAGCTCAGAGTCGTGTAGTTGCCGTAAAGGAATGAGAGGCGGATATCCTCGTCGCGAACAAAAAGCGAAGGGCGAGCGTCCTCAGGATTTCCCTTGCAGAAACAAAAAATACATTCGTTCGCACATTGCCGCGGAACGATCTGTTCGAACATCAGGCCGAAGTCTTCACTTTCGTCGCGGTCGAATTCGATATCGACGGTTTCGCCGTTCGTCTTCTTGACCTGAAACGTAAGTTCGGTCTCGCCTGCGGTTTGAAAACGAAAATCGAGGTAATCGCGCACGGCACGTCCGTTCACGCGAACGATGCGATCGTTCGGTGCAAGCTCAAGTTCCGCCGCCAAAGTACCCGGGGTGACTTCGGTAATGATCACGCCCGGGCGGCGGAGCTGTGTGACAGCCGGTGTTACTGCAAATTCGTACATCGCGAAGCTACTTAGTGTATGTCGCTCACTCTTACGTTGGCAACTAAGTTAACGCTGCGGCATGGGACACGGACAACTTTTACCGCAGATGACACAGATAACGCGGATGAAACTGATTAAAAGAAATCGGTGTCATCCGCGTTATCTGCGGTTGATTTGGTTTAAGGCTCAGGGCTTCGGATACATCTCGAATCGCAAGTCAGCGACGTTTATGCCGCCGCCGCTTTCAAATCGATCAACTTCTCGAGGGGCGTATATTCCAACTTCTGCGATTCGGCAACCGCCTCATATGTCAGCTTGCCTGCATAGGTGTTCACACCCTCTCGCAGGCCTATATCGTCCTTGATCGCTGCTTCGAAACCCTTATTCGCAAGATCGAGCGCATACGGAAGCGTCGCGTTCGTCAGAGCGAACGTCGACGTCCGCGGCACCGCCCCCGGCATGTTTGCGACGCAATAGTGGAGCACGCCCTCTTCGTAATATGTCGGGTTCGAGTGAGTCGTCGCATGCGTCGTTTCAAAACACCCGCCCTGATCCACGGCTACGTCGACAAGCACTGCGCCGTTCGGTATCAAGTGCAGCATGTCGCGTGTGACAAGCTTCGGAGCGGCCGCACCGACTACGAGAACGGCACCAATGACGAGATCGGCATGCGAGATCGCTTCTTCGATCGCGTAGCGCGAGGAAGCGAGTGTCTGAACTTTCGAAAGAAAGATGTCATCGAGCTGACGCAGGCGATCGAGATTGCGATCGATGATCGTCACTTTTGCACCCAAACCGACAGCCATCTTCGCGGCTTCGGTCCCAACGATACCGCCGCCGATGATCACGACATTAGCCGCCGGTACGCCCGGAACACCCCCGAGAAGGATCCCGCGACCGCCATTCATCTTTTCGAGATACGTGGCACCGACCTGAACCGACATGCGGCCCGCAACCTCTGACATCGGCGTCAGCAGCGGCAAACGGCCCTGCTTATCGGTGATGGTCTCGTATGCGACACCGGTCACCTTGCGTTCCATCATCTGCTTCGTCAGTTCGAATTCAGGTGCGAGATGCAGGTATGTAAAGAGCAGCTGATTCTCGCGCATCCGCGGGTACTCGGGAGAGATCGGCTCTTTGACCTTGACGATCATGTCCCCGGTACTCCAGATCTCATCCGCACTGTCGAGCAGTTTTCCGCCGGCCCCGACATACTGATCGTCGGTAAAACCCGAGCCTTCGCCGGCTGTTTTCTGGACGTAAACTTCGTGGCCGGCATGCGACAAAGCCTGTACTCCCGCCGGCGTTAAGCCGACGCGGTATTCGTTATCCTTGATCTCTTTTGGCAGACCAATCTTCATAAATAAATTCTCCGGATACTGATATTTGTAATAAAAAAGACTATGCCGAGATTTTACGTCTTTTTCTCCGATTTTCTAAACGGCCGGATGTTTTACTTAGAGGATCAGGCTATTTGTAGGCATCTACAGGTCCAGCGGGCTTATTGCAAAATTTTATTCCCTTTGACGTGGGTCAGGATCTTGGTGTTTTAAACGTGCCTGAATGTCCGAGAAGCCGTAATGGTCTTCGAGCAGATGGGTGGCAAAACTGTCGCACGGCCGTCTGTCCGTACAAGAAATACGAATTCCTTTAGAGGTAGCATTTTGAGTTGATGCCGAGACGTTCATGTGGATGGCCACGTGAATGATGTAGGGGCGGATCTCTCCGACGCCCATGTCAGACGGATGGCGTTTATTACGGAAGAGAGGTAGCTATAATCTGTGTACGCTCGTGCGGTCTTATGCCTCATATGCATAGACACATCAAATCCCGAACTTGATCGAGCAACTTCGGCTTAGGGTGGGAGCATTGCGAATCGTATTTTGCGGTTGATAATACACTTGATGCTGCGTATTATGAACGGCGACCGGTGTTACTACGTAGTCATGCAGCTACAATGTTTATGATGGTATTACACACAAACACACGAAAGGATATGTCTAACTCTCCGATCATTCTACCGGGTAAAATGCTCCGAGCAAGTGTTGCTCTTTCTGTCGCCTTCCTGCTGTGGCAATTCGCTTCCTATTCAGTTCATGCTCAGGCTTCTCAAGCGACCGCGCGGGACGAGCCTTTTGTTGTCGAGTATTACTACAAGGTGAAGTGGGGCTATGCCGATGAGTTCATCCGCTTGTTCAAGAAGAATCACTATCCATTGATTAAAAAGCAGATTGAGTTGGGGAATGTGCTACAGGTGATGGCAGAAACGCCAGTCAACCATGGCACTGAAGATGGGCGCTGGGATTACCGCGTTCGTATCGTCTGGAAGAACGTTCACATCGCGCATGACGATTCCGGCGATGAGGCAATTCTCAAGAGGCTGTTCCCCAACCAAGAAACGCTCAAGCGAGAAGAACAACGGAGGTTTGAGATTCTGCTTGCACATTGGGATGTGCCCATAAAAACTGTGAACTTAGACGAGAAATAGTACCGGCGAAGCCGCTTGGCTATTTACCGCCACAGCATAACAAAACGGCATGCACCCGACCGCGAATAGCGCCGCTCTTATCGCTAGACTTGTCGCTAATTGCGTTACGCGCGCGGTTCTAACAATTTCATTGATTCTTTTTTGTGTTCCAAACCTTTTAAGTCAAACTAATTCAGACGTTGTGGAGGGTTCATGTCAGCGCACAGGCATTTTCGTCGCGGTGATGGCGGTCTCAAAGCCTTGAACAGTGCCGGCCCGAGTCGAGTCAAGACGTCGTCGGATCACTCCGATGGGAAGTACATCGTTACTGTGGCGTTGTTAACGTGGACTAACAACCGTCTGCAGCGAATGGCTTTGCGCTCTGCAACTGAATCGGAGCGTTAACAAATCTTTCGGGACAAACATACTGACCTTCCCATCGACCCGGGGTAGACGTTTAGTTATGTCGAAGCGTGAGGAATGCATCTATGGCTGTTCGTAACTATCTGGCACAGTTCTTTCTTTGGGCACACATCATCTTTGCTGCGATTATTTTTGGCGGCTCGATTTATGAAACGATAGTGATCAACTCTGTGTGGAGTGCCGCTCTCCCAGACTCTTTAAATTTTATGACGAATCAGCAGTACTCGGTCAATCCCGGCAGATTTTGGCAGGGATTCGGGCGACTGCCTCCGCTCGCCATACTCGGTGCACTGCTTTTCAATTGGCACATTCGAGCCCGACGAAAATGGATTTTAGTCTCACTCGTTTGCATGCTGATTAACACGCTGACGACCATCTTTTATTTCGTCCCTATCTTGAGAATAATATTCGCACCGGACGGTGGCGGTCGCAGTGGCGCAGAGTTGACAGACCTGGCTAATAATTGGGTGTTAGGGACATGGGGGCGGATGACGCTTCTACTTGTAAGTCTGATCGTTTCTGTTTGGGCTATGACTTTTCCCTTATCCAGGAACAGAGCTGCGGAACTGGTTGCAACAGACCCGATCTAACAATTCATTTCGGAGGTGGGCAATGAGTAAATTGGATGACGGAATACGCTCGGGACGTCGTTTGATTCAGTTGGGAGTAGTTCTGTTTCTTTTTGGGCTCCTTGTTGGACTCGCTGCGTCCAATTTCGGCGGGAAGATTAGCCTATTCGCCGCGCCGCGTGCAGCATTGTCCGTGCATCTGATCGCTTTGACGCAAGGCACATTCTTGGCCGTAATCGGACTAGTGTGGGAGAAGCTTGATCTTAAGGCAACGGTATCTCGAATCGCGTATTGGCTCCTTGTCTATGGGTTTGTCGCCGCACTGATAGCCAATCTACTTGCCGCGATTTGGGGTGCGGGAGGCGCAATGTTGCCAAATGCAGTGGGCCACGCGCAGGGAACCGCCTACCAGGAAGGGATTATTGCGATTGGCCTCAGGACCGCAGCAGTCTCGCAGATCGGTGCATTGCTGATAATCATTTGGGGGCTCCGGCGTTTTGCTAATGTCGAGTCCATGCGTCGCTGAACCGGTTACGGACTAAGGCGCAGGAAGCCAGATCACGGACGTGAATCCTCGCAGAGGTACTTTGATTTTTCCGGAGATTAATATGAAGCCCATCCTTTTTTGCTTTTTCCTTTTAGCACTCGCATTGGTAGCCCCGATCGCTTCGGCTCAGACGAAGTCGCAAGGCGACCCGCGGCAAAAGTTGTCGATGTTTGTCGGCACATGGACGGTTGAAGGCAGCGAGAATACCTATCGCGAAACATGTGAGTGGCTTACTCGCGAGTCATTCGTCGTCTGTCGAGCGGAAGACACGAACCCCAAAGAAAGGGATATTTCGCTGAGCATCATGGGCTACTCCCCGGAGGATCAGGCATACACGTATGCCAATTTTAACGGCTCCGGCTCATCCCGCACCCTTTACGCCTGGGTCCACGGCGAGAAGTGGGTGTTTACCGGCGCCCGCGACCGCCCGGCCAAATTCGCACGCTGGCAAGTGACCATTACTCCTAACGCCAGGGGCTTTCACTTCCGGCAGGAAGTTTCAGTAAATGGCGCTGCGTGGGCGACCAACTACGAAACACAATACATAAGGCTCAAGTAAGGCAACCGTTTCTAAGGAGCCTGGCCGAAAAGGGTGTATTACGAGATCGCAACTTGGCCAATCCATCCGAAGTGGCGGCGCTTACAAACCTCGTTCCGACTCTCGAATAATGTCCGGCTTGGATTACCCGTTCGTCACCATCGAGATCACCGAAAACGGAATGCTAGGTCTCAAGTAAAATCTTCGCTTTAGCACGAGATCGCAATCCGTAGCTGAAGGCATTCGTTAGACAACACAGACACGACTCGTGAATACGACCTTGGCTTACTACCTTCAAACTTTGTCAGCCCGCCCAGAATGCGAAATCTACCTCCGAGCTTGGTTTGAAAAGGAGTGGGGCCATACCGATCCGTTTGACACCTTCGCCGAGGACAAGCAGGTTCCAGAACCAATCCTGGCGTTCGACGAAAAGGATCAACTGGTTGGCGGTTTAGCATTCGCAGCAGCAAAACACCCATCGAACGATTTTCAGGTTGCATGGATCAACGCGGTCTATGTAGAGCCAGATCACAGACGAAGCGGCATTGCATCAAGCTTGGTGCGAGAGGCGGTTGTAGTGTCATCTGAAAGCGGTTTTGTTGATCTGTACGTCTACACTGATGTACCCGATCTGTACGTTCGACAAGGTTGGTCTATCGTCAGTCAAAGTGGTACGCATTCCGTGTTAGCTCACCAAGCGTGATCGGCCTTTATTTTCAACCAGCCGTGCCCGGCGTCCAGATCGCGCCCACAACCATTGCTTGTCGTTTTCAACTTTGCTACAATCCCTCGTTATAGTCCACACACTACTCCCAAGTAGTCACCAATTTAATTCGGAGGAGAAAACAAAATGAAACTGCGCACGTTCGGGTGCCTTGTCGGGGTAATTTTCGCTTCGATGATTTTCAGTATTACGGTCCTTACCCAGGTCTCGCCAGAAGATGAGCAAGTCCTTGAAGAGGAGTTTATTCGCTCGAAAGCCGAGAACGGCCACTCCCATGCGTCAGGAAATCGTGACGATCTCGGACCGGTGATCCTCGGTAATCCGACACAGGCCGTCGTTGCCATGCGAGTCGGAATTTTTTATTCGTATACGACCGCCGGCACTTATTCGGAATTCGCCTCGCTCAATCATCCATTAGTTCGCCTTTCTAACACCGAAGGGTTCGCATATGTGATCGATCAGTCGACCGGCGAGCAGATCGACGTGATCGCGCCCGGACAGATCGTCGAAGTGAGCTATACGAACGCCGCCGGCTATTCCGTCACAGGCCCGGGCGGTACCTTCACGGTCGTCGGACCAGTGCGTTTTATGCCGGAGCTTCCGACCAATTATTTTCGTATCGAGAGCATTCGTCGGAGCAACCCGCTTGTCGGGGGCAGCCCCCAGACGGTCCCGCTCTATCGCGGCGCGATCGAAGTTTCGCGCGGAAGCACGACGGCAGCCGATCGCGTAAACCTGATGAACATCATCGAAGTCGAGAACTATGTTCGCGGCGTCGTCGCGAATGAATCGATCGCTTCGTTCCATATGGAAGCACTTAAGGCCCAGGCATCCGCCGCTCGAGGCTACGCGATCGCGAACATCGGAAACTACATCGCCCGCGGTTATCCGTTTGACATCGTCGATTCCTCTTCGTCGCAGGTCTATCGCGGTGTAATTTCAGAGCATGCGCGGGCCGTCCAGGCGACCGAAGAGACTCGAGGACTTGTAGCGTCGTACAACGGACGCATCATTTCCGCGCTCTATTCGTCTTCCTTCGGAGGCCATAGCGATAGTGGTCACTGGATCTTCAATTCGCCGAGTTCTCAGCTCCCTGGAACGAACGTCACGCCTTATCTAACGGGCATATACGATGGGGAAGGTGCGGCTCCTGATCTAACCACTGATGCCGGGCGCCAGGCATTCTGGACCTCGGCCAACCAAGCTTTTTCTTACGACATGTGCGGACGTGTCAACAACCGATTTGCACGCTGGCGGATCACAGTCCCGGCTTCGGATATCAAAGCGAGAATGACGCCGACGCGTATCGTAGTGATCAGCGGGAACACAACCGGAAGTATCACGGGCATCGAGGTCTTACAGAGAATGGACGGATCGAACCGGATCGCTCGTGTTCGAATAACACTGACGTCTGGAGTGGTCGAGGTTAGAGGTTGGGACAATCTTCGCAATGTCATCGGCCGCACGCGTTCAGCCGGAACAAGTCCCGTCGCTCCGTGCACCGGCACCGCGATCGCGGCGAATTTCACGCTCACGAATCCGGCGATGATCGAGCCGGTAATGAATGGGGACGGCACACTTAACAGCCTGATATCAACCGGCGGCGGGTGGGGCCATAACGTGGGGATGAGCCAATATGGATCTCATGGCCGCGGCCTCGCCGGGCAGACATTTCTGCAGATCCTGAAGGCGTACTATCAGGGTGTGGACGTCGGTTCGTATCCTATATCCATCGGCCGTGATCCGGGAACCGGACCTCCGACATTGTTCCAGACCTTCTATGCTCCGAACGCGCAGGGCACGCTCGTTGTGCGAGCCACGTCCGATCTGAAGAAACTAGTTGTCCATGTCAACGACTACGATTTTATGATCACGGGGGACCAACTCGTCGGCGGTTTGTTTACGATGGACATCTCCCCGTATCTCGTCCAGGGCATCAACACGATCAAATACAATCCCGTTGGGCGCCACGGCGGTGCGACCGTGAATGTCAATGTAGAGTAAGTTCGGTATCTGGACCGTAAAAGATCCTAAACACGGAACCCGCCGAGAACGCAGAGATTTGAAAGAAACTCCGCGGCCTCGGCGGGCTTTTACATTTGATCGTTTTGGCTCGAAGACGTTGATAGGTGACAAACTCGGTCTGTGCTTTTCCCTGGGGAAACAAACGGAACCGTCTGACTTCCCGGAACCCGAAACTCGTTTGCTTGGAGCTCGCGAGGTTCGTCCTCCAGTCGCTACATCGACGCGATCACGGCACGAATTTCGCCATAAGTATAATCCTCACCAAGAAATTCCTTTACTGGCGACAGCTGTCCGCTGTCGTTGAACTTCAGGACAGCTTTGCGGATGGTTTCGACTTTGTGAAGCGGGACGAGTTCGTGTAATTGGATTTCGCCCGTGGGAATAAATCTTGCCAAATGATTCTCGACGGTGCTCGGCTGGAGGTCGCGTTCCCGCGCGATGTCGTCTATCGAACGCCCCATTCGAAACATTTCTAGCGAGATTCGATAGGTGTCCTTACCGCTCGCATCGCGTTTCGTCCGCTGCCGGTTCGCACGCTTTGCCGATTTGAGGTCGATCCGTGATACGAGATTGTTCTTTAGGCAGTAGTCCTTTATTGTCCGCAGAAAATCCGCACCGTACTTTTCGAATTTCAGATCTCCGACACCCGAGATCTTTCGCAACTCCCAGTCGATCTGCGGCAGATAGGTCGCCATCTCGACGAGCGTTGCGTCGGAGAAGACCACATAGGGCGGCACTTTCTCGCTTGTTGCGAACGAGGTCCGAATGCCGCGGAGTTCGTCAAAGAGCTCCTGAATATACGGGAGCGAAACTTCGGCGACGAGCTTCCGTTTTTTCTCATCTTTGACCGTTACTTTTATCAGTTCGACCTTCGTTTTCCCCGCAAGAACATCGGTGCTATTTTCGGTGAGGACGATGATGGGATACGTTCCTTCGGTCTGTACGATATAGCCTTGGGCGATCAAATCTTTGAAATGATCGAACCATGCCTGCTTCGAGATATCGGCGCCGATGCCGTAGGTCTTTAGGTTCTTGTGCTCGTCGCGGATCGACCGGGCCTCGGATCCGCGAAGAAAATCGACAAGGTAGCTCATACCGAATCGCTGTCCGGTTCGGTAGACGGCACTGAGCGCTTTTTGAGCGATGACAGTGCCGTCGAAGCGTTCGACTTCCTTCGTGCAGTTGTCACAGTTTCCGCAGTTCTCGGCCAGATCTTCGGAGAAATAGTTGAGCAGGAATTTTCGCCGGCAGAACTTCAGGTCACCGTACTGGGCCATCACATCAAGCTTTTTCAGCATGATCGCCGACTGCTCCGGGTTGCCTTCCACCTCAGCGAATCCCTTCAGCTTGTTGACGTCCGCCCAGCTATAAAACAGCAGTGCCTCACTTTCCAACCCGTCGCGGCCCGCTCGACCGGTTTCCTGGTAATAGCTCTCGATGTTCTTTGGCAGATCCATGTGCACGACAAAACGCACGTTTGATTTGTCGATGCCCATGCCAAAGGCGATCGTCGCGACGATGATCTTTGTTTCGTCATTCAGGAACGAAGTTTGATTTCGATCGCGCGCGTGTTTATCGAGTCCGGCGTGATAGGAGAGAGCAGTGAAACCTTCGTCACGAAGGTCGGCGGCAAGCGAGTCCACGGAGTTTCTACTGAGGCAATAAATGATCCCGCTCTGATCCTTTCGCTTGTCCAGAAAATCAAGAAGCTGGCCATAAGAATTTCGCTTGGGTTCGACGCGGTAGTAGATATTCGGCCGGTTAAAACTTGAAACAAAGACTTCGGCATCACTGATCTGGAGGCGATCGACGATATCTTTGCGGACGAGTTTGTCGGCAGTCGCTGTAAGCGCGATAAGCGGAATGTTCGGGAATTCTCGTTTTAGGGCAGCTAATTGTAGGTACTCCGGTCGAAAATCATGTCCCCAGCTGGAGATGCAGTGAGCCTCATCTATCGCAAATAGCGAAATGTTTATCCCGCGAAGAAAATCAATGAACTGGTTACCGCTCTGCAAAAGCCGTTCGGGCGCGACGTACAGGAGCTTTAAATCTCCGCTGCGGACCTGCTGAAAGACTTTGACCTGGTCGGCAGCGGTTTGTGAGGAATTTAAGAAAGACGCCTCGATACCGTTCGCGCGTAATCCATCGACTTGGTCTTTCATCAACGCGATCAAGGGCGAGATGACGACCGTCAACCCTTCCATCACAAGCGCCGGTATCTGATAGCAAAGCGACTTACCACCACCGGTCGGCATCAGCACAACGGCATCCCTTTGTGCCAAGACCGCCGAGATCACGGCTTCCTGATTCATCCGAAACGAATCGAAGCCGAATTGGTGTTTCAGAATTTGCCTTGCCTTCTCTATGTCCATCGCGGTATGTCCATTTTCACACTACCGAAACAATAGGTCTCAAAATTTTCTAAATTTGTTTGTTGTGCGAGAAAACGCGGAGACCGCGGAGATCGCAGAGATGTAAAAGTAACTCTGCGATCTCCGCGGTCCCCGCGTTGAAAACTCTGCCGCCTAACGGCGACTCAATACAAAATTCTAGATCTCAACCTCGTCGATCTGTCGCCTTCTGCAGCTTGCCCGAGTAATCGATGTACAGCGATTTCCATTCGCTGAAGATATCGAGGACCTGGGTCCCCGCTTCGCGATGGCCGTTGCCGGTTCCTTTGGTGCCACCGAACGGCAGATGAACCTCGGCTCCGATCGTTGCCGAGTTCACATAGCAGATCCCGGTATATAGTTCCTGCATGGCGTAGAAAGCCTGATTGACGTCCTGTGTGTAGATCGCCGACGACAGACCGTACTTGACGCCATTGACGATCTCGATCGCTTCATCGAGCGTGGAGAACGGGATCACCGAGGTGACCGGTCCGAAGATCTCTTCCTGCGCGATCCGGTGATCGGGAGCGACGTCGGTAAAAACTGTGGGCTCGATGAACCAGCCTTTGCCGTATTCACCTTTCGTCAGACGATCTCCGCCGCACGCGAGCGTTGCTCCGTCGATCTTCTGACCGATGTGAATGTAACCGAGAATTTTCTGCATCGCGTCCTCGTGTATCACCGGGCCGACCTCGGTCTTTTTATCAAGCCCGTTGCCGACGCGCATATTTTGCACTTTCTCGACAAGCTTCGCGACAAATTTCTTGTAGATCTTTTTGTGAACTACGAGCCGCGACGATGCCGTGCAGCGCTGCCCGCTCGTGCCGAACGCTCCCCACAGCGAACCTTCGACCGCATTGTCGATGTCAGCGTCGTCCATGACGATGATCGCGTTCTTGCCGCCCATCTCGAGCGAGACGATCTTGTTGTCGCGGGCACACTGTTCGGCGATTATGCGTCCCGTATCGGTCGATCCCGTGAATGAGATCAGCCTGACATCCGGATGTCCGACGAGCGTCGGGCCGATGTCGGACCCGTGGCCGTTGACGAGATTGACGACGCCTTTCGGGTATGCCGGCCTTCTCGCAGGCCTTGACGAGATTCAACGCTGAGAGCGGCACGTCTTCGCCGGACTTGATGACGACCGTGTTGCCGCACACGAGTGCCGGGATCAGCTTCCACGAAGGGATCGCCATCGGGAAATTGAACGGCGTGATCAAGCCCGCAGATGCCGACCGGCTGGCGAACGCACATCGCAAACTTATTCGGCATCTCGGCCGGCGTCGTGAAGCCGTGCAAGACGACGTCCTTCGCCCGCCGTGTAGTATGTGCAGTCGATCGCTTCCTGAACGTCGCCGCCGGCCTCTTTCAGGACCTTGCCCATCTCGCGGGTCATGTCCCGTGTGAACTGGTCCTTGTTCTCGCGAAGTATCTCGCCGAGCGTAAAGAGCAATTCGGCACGCTTTGGCGCCGGCGTCAGCCGCCATTTTGTCGCGGAGTTTTTGGCTGCATCGATAGCTCGATTCACATCATCGGCGTTCGATTGCGGAAAACGCCCGACCATGTCAGACGTGTCCGCCGGATTTATGTTCTCGAACCACTCGCCGGACGAGCTTTTAACCCACTCGCCGCCAATGTAGTTGTGATAGGTCTTCGTCGCGGCCTTTTTCGCCGCGGCCTTCTTCGTCGTAGTTTTTGCTCGTTTTGCAGTAGCCATAACTGTTAGTCCCAACCCTCAATCTCAAATCTCAAATCTCAAATCTCAAATCTCAAATCTCAAATCTCAAATCTCAAATCTCAAATCTCAAATCTCAAATCTCAAATCTCAAATCTCAAATCTCAATCTCAAATCTCAAATCTCAATCTCAAATTTGAAACTCCAAGTTTAAAGTCCCAAGTTCGGCAAAGCAAACCTGGGACTCTTCGGACTTGAGACTCGGGACTTAGGTTATTGGACTGTGAACTGAACTATCTTGAGCTGCAAACCACGACTGCGTACATCGTACGTCAACACGTGGAGAACGACCGCATCACCCCTTTTCAACTTCCCGACCGCCTCGCTAAACGATTTCACATCTAGTACTGGCGCACGGTTCATCCGCTGGATGAGATCGCCTTCGCCAAGGGCGTCGACACCATTGGACAACTTTACGTCAGCGATGAAGCTCTCGGGGTTTATCTCTCTCACGAGTACGCCCTTTTGTCCTTCAATCTTGTGCGTTGACGCAAGCGACGGTGTGAGATCTACAAGCGTCAGACCAAAGGGTTTAACGTCTTCTTTGTTCTTATCAAGCGGGAGCTTTGTCCTGGAACTCTCCTCGCCCGATCGGCCAGATCTGAGGGGCCGCTCACCGAGCCGGATCGTTGCCGTCCTCCGATCCAGACCAGTTCCGTTCTCACGAAGAAACGCAACGTTCACAGAGTTGTCAGGCGAGGCGGACGAAACCTTCGAGATAAGGTCGGGCGCGCCTTCGACCTTCTGCCCATTGAACTCGACGATAACATCGCCGACCTTAAGTCCGGCGACGCTCGCTGCGCTCTGGCGGTCGCGCAACTCGACGATGATCGCGCCTTTTGGTTCCTTCAATCCATACACCGCTGCAAACTCCGACTTGACTGTCTCGAGACCGACACCGAGGTAGCCACGACGGACTTTGCCGCTCTTCAAGATCTGCTCAAAGACATACGCCGCTTCATTCGAAGGCAGGGCGAAACCCACGCCGTTATAATCACCTGTGGACGTAGCGATCTGCGAATTGATCCCGATCACTTCCCCATTCATATTGACAAGCGGGCCACCGGAATTTCCACGGTTAATTGCTGCGTCGGTCTGGATGAATCTTTGGAAAACCGAAGTCGAGGGCGTTTCGCGGTTCGTCTGCGATATGATCCCGGCCGTCACGCTGCGGTTCAATCCGAACGGAGAGCCGATCGCGAGGACCCAGTCTCCGACACGCGCCTGATCGGAATCCGCCAATTTAACAAAAGGAACTTGCCGGTCGGTGTCCACCTTTAGGACAGCGAGATCGGTTTCTTCATCGACACCGACCACCTTGGCCGAAAATTCTTGCCCCGCGTCCGTCTTGATCATGATCTTGGCAGCGTCTTCAACGACGTGAAAATTCGTTAAAATATGACCTGACTTGTCGATAAAGAACCCGCTGCCAACCGAGTACGCGGGACGGCGGGGCATCTGCCGACGGAAGAAATCCATAATGTCGTCGGAGCCGCCGGGCGTAGTCTCGGCCCGCGTGGTTATGTCCGGCGTCTTCCCTTTTGTATCGATACTGACGACCGCTGCACCGACTTTCTTTGCGACCTCGGCAAACGAAGCAGATAACCTTTCAGGAGTCGTAGCCACCGGAGCAGGTGACCCTTGAGGCGCTGCGACCTGCGCCCAATTTGAGACCGTCAGGACGCAAAAAGCCACGGGAAGTATTAAGAACGAACGAAATCGGAGTTTTTTCCGAACATCAAACATAAATGCTTCTCCTAAACTGTCGGCTCGGTTGCGTGATTATACCAGAACAGGAAGCAGCCCCAGAAAGTAACGCACGGCCGTTACGTGACCAGATCAGGGTCTTAGCAAGACTTTCAAAACACCTTGTCTTCGAGCGTGCCCGATTGCGGCTATGCCCTCCTCCAGGCGGTACTCTTCACTGATTAGGTCATCGACATTCACTCGATTGGATGCAAGAAGTTCGATGGCGGGTGCAAGGCGGCCGCAGCGAGAGCCGACAATGGAGATCTCGTCGACGACGATCCGGGACGGCTCCCACTTCGCCGCGCCGTGAAATGTCGACTTGAGAACTATCGTGCCGCGCGGTTTGACCAGTTCAAGGGCTGTTGAGAAACCACTTTCCGACCCGCTCGCCTCGATCACAATATCAAGACTCGCGAAAGGCATTGTTCCGGTCCCGAGCAGAACGGTTTCGACTCCGATCTTCTCGACGATCGACATTTTTTCCGGATGTTTTCCTACCAGCAGAACGGAACCGGCACAAAGCCGGGCCGTCATCGCACAAAGTAGTCCGAGTTTTCCATCGCCGATCACGGCGACGCTGATATCCCGTCCCATTTCCACGCGCTCTGCAATTCCATATGCCGCGGCAAGCGGTTCCGCGAATACAGCCGCCTCATCGGAGACGGTGTCCGGAACCGCGATCAGATTTCTCGAGGGTAGCGTCAGGAACTCGGCGTGTGCACCATCGCGGCCATGGATTCCAAGAACGGTACGTGTCGGGCAGTGTCTGGGATCGCCGGCGATGCACAGGTCACATTTCCCGCAGCCCGCGTTGATCTCGCCGACAACGCGCTTTCCCGCAAGCTCCGGCGAATCTTCACATGCTTCAACGACGCCGACAAATTCATGACCGATGGTACCGTTGAAGCCCGCGTAACCACGTGCGATCTCAAGATCGGTATTACAGATCCCCGACTTGATAACGCGGACCAGAGCCTCGCCTCGCGTCTCGGGCCGCGGAATATTTGCAAGATGCACATGCGCGTCAGTGACGCGTAAAGCTTTCATAGTTTGGTCAAAACGGAAACCATCCGTAATTTACTTACCAGCGAGAGTCTTTTATACTTTTTCAGAACTAATTTTATCAACTTGCGAATAGAAATTCCGAACTGAAATTATGCGAAGTTTATTATTTACAGCTCTCCTAACAGTACTGCTTGCGCTGATGTTAGCCTGCCAACCGGATGCCACCGGCACCACTTCCGGCGACGGTACGAAGACCGGCTCGCCGACTGAGGCTTATAAAGATTTGTACTCAGCAGTGAAATCGAAAGATACCGAGAAGATAAAAGCGGTGATGTCGAAGAGCACGCAGGCTTTTGCTCAAATGGCCGCCGGACGACAAAACTCACCGATCGAAAAGGTTCTCGAGAACGGATTTACGGCAACGACGTTTGCCGCGTCGCTTCCCGAGATACGTGATGAGCGCGTCGCTGGCGATTTTGGTGCTGTCGAAGTATGGAACGCCAAGGACAATCGCTGGGAAGATCTCGGATTTGTTTTCGAAGACGGCAGATGGAAGCTTGCGATCGGTGAAATGTTTGGCGGCACTTTCAAATCCCCGGGTAAGGGACGGGCGGTGAAAGAGCAGGAGGCAGCCAATCTGCTGAGCAATAACATGATCCCGGCAAACATACCCAACGTAAATACGAACGTGAAGATCATTTCTCCGAAAGAACGACCGGAGACGAATAGCAAGAAATGATCGACTCGGTTACTGTCGGTGAGATCATTGCCCAATATGCTAAGCACGGCTGGATCCTCCGCCGTGCTTTGCTTTCAGACGAAGGTGCGAGGCTCTGGACGGATGTTCTCGGCGATATCGACGTTGAGCGTTCCGACGTTGACGCGCTCTGGTTCTCGCGCCGTTCAAAGCCTGACGGCGAAGCTTGGGAATTGCGCCGCTTGACAGTATTGCCGTTCGCTCTTGTCGCCGTCGTTTCCGACAAAACGAGCGCCGACGAAGTTGAAGACACTCTCTCGCAAGTCGTTGAAGAAATGCGCTCGAAAACAATCGCTTGACAAGACCTGTTCGCGATTGCAAACTTGAATCGGTTGAAATCAATGATCAAAGACCTCGGATCCGGAGTCGTTAGTGTTTGGGAAGGCTTGCGGCCGATTACAAAAAAGATGTTGGAAGGCGTAATGAACGCCGGCAGCTCTACCCAACCAAACAATTCCGCACAAAAATTTTCTTACGACGCTCACGCAGACTTTGAACTGAGTCGACTCCTCTCGGCGCTCGATGAACAATCGAAAAAGCCTGCCGCCGCGAAGAATGCCGATGTCCTGGGTGAGATCGCGCAGCTTGCCGAAACATGTGCTCGTGTCCTTGAGGCCCAGAGCGGCTCGGCCGAAGTGTTTATTCAGCTCGCCGAACGCGCGATAAAACAACACGATTACAATAAGCTCGATAAACTGGCTGACAGATTGAACGAGAGATTTTCGGCGGCTGAAATCGCAGAGATCGTTCGGCAGACCGATGCTCCGCAGATCCGTGCGATCGCGTACGAAACACTGGCCCTGCTGCCGGTCCCGATAATCCTTCCTTTGCTCGACGACCCACTTTACTCGGACATCGCGGCAAACGCACTGGAACAAAAAGCCTACGAGTACGACTCTGAAGAAGCTCGCGACCTTCTAGATCAGTTCGATTCGGAGACCGAGGTTAGGAACGAGTAGGGAGTCTGGTGAGTCTATCGAGTCTTTCGAGTCTATCGAGTCTATCGGGTTTCGAGTCTATCGAGTCTTTCGAGTCTATCGAGTCTAGTGATGACTCGCAGACTCGATGGACTCGCCAGACTCAACCGGATACATCGGAAATTTTGCCGTGACCTCCGCCACCCCATTTTTTACCCGCGATTTAACCTCTTCCGAATCAGGCTCGCGAATTATAGCCGCGATCATCTCTCCGATCTTCTTCATCTCGGGTTCCTTCATTCCTCGCGTAGTCAATGCCGGTGTCCCGAGACGAATTCCTGAAGCGACAAACGGCTTGTTCGTATCGAATGGGATCGTGTTCTTGTTGACGGTGATGTGAACCTCTTCGAGCGCCTTTTCGGCGACTTTGCCCGTGATTCCCTTCCCGTCCATAAAGACATCGACGAGCAGAAGGTGATTGTCGGTACCACCGGAGACCAGACGCAATCCCGAGGACGAAAGAGTTTCGGCAAGAGCCTTGGCATTTCGCCACGATCTGCTGTTGATAGGCCTTAAAATCTGACTGCAAAGCTTCGCCGAATGATACCGCCTTCGCTGCGATAATGTGAACCAGCGGCCCGCCCTGAACTCCCGGGAACACACTGCGATCGACATCCTTCGCAAACTCTTCGCGACACAGGATCAATCCGCCGCGCGGCCCGCGCAGTGTCTTATGCGTCGTCGTCGTCACGAATTCGCAATGCGGCACCGGCGAGGGATGCAAACCCACGGCGACGAGACCCGCGATGTGCGCGATGTCCGCCATCACCCTGGCACCGACGCCGCGGGCGATCTCACCGATCCGCTCGAAATCGATAGTTCGTGGATACGCCGACGCACCGCAGATCAAAAGCTTTGGCTTACTTTCTTCGGCGATTCGCTGCAGCTCGTCGTAATCGATCTGCTCAGTCTCTTTGTTGACGCCATAATCCGCGACCTTGTAATTGATCCCGGAAAAGTTCAGCGGATGTCCGTGTGTCAGATGGCCGCCATGCGAAAGGTTCATCCCGAGGATCTGATCGCCGTGCTCGAACGCCGTGAGCAACACGGCCATATTCGCCTGCGCACCGGAATGGGGCTGTACGTTCGCGTGTTCCGAGCCAAAGATCTCTTTTGCACGATCGATCGCCAACTGCTCGACGACGTCCGCGAATTCGCATCCGCCGTAATATCGCTTGCCCGGATAACCCTCGGCATACTTGTTCGTGAACACCGTGCCCATCGCCTGAAGCACCGCCTCGGAGACGAAGTTTTCGGACGCGATCAGCTCAAGCCCGTTGGTTTGGCGGCGAACTTCGTCGTCAATCGCTGCGCTGAATGATCGGGTCGACATCTGAAATGTTTGCTTTGAAAAAATTATTCATCATTCGTGTGGATTTCGTTTGATCTTATCGTCGGGGAAGGATCGCACTTTTTGAAAATCAGAATAGAGCTAAAGTAGACCGCGGCAAAGAATGCTAGGCTTAACACTAACTCGTAATGATTCCGAAGTGGGCTAAACTCTTCCCATTGTTCTTTGAGCTCATGCTCAAGGGACTCGATCCTGTCCTGAGATGGTGCTCACGTAGATATTTTCCAGGATCCGCAACCTCTTCCCCGTTCGCCGGATATGCAAGCTCATCTGAGGAATCGTCGTATCTCCCCGCATAAGGAACAGTCGCCCACCAGTAGGCCGCCGAGATTACCAGGATGCCGATCAAGACCCTTTTGATCAGGTCTTCGCGTCCCTTAAGACTCCTAAAGCTTAGAAAGGAGTTCCTGATCGATATCGAGGCGTCACCTTTCATCGGGCATGTCGAAGCCGTACAGCTCCTTAAACACGAAACGCTTCTTCTCTTCATCGTCAAGTCCCTGCGGTGCTCGAGCCTCGACAAAGCGTTTTGTCATTTGAAACATTCGCCCGCATCGCCGGTACCTCTCTTCTTCAGAGAGAGTCATCCAATAAGCCTGCTGTAAGGCTCTCACTTCTTCGCTCGTATCTTCCATTCGAGGTAAGCCTCCCAAACACTGCCCAAGCTCTGGGCTCCAACTTCCTTATGGATCATTGCTTCATCGGCGCCAGACTCAATTAGTCGACGAACGTCTTCAAACTGGCGTTCAGAATGCGAGTCCTTGGCCCACCACAGCTTAGATAGTATAAGGTCTTCCTTTGAGATTACCCAGAAGTCCGTTTCACCAATTCTTGAGCTCCTGCGACGCTGAAACTTCGCAGCGTCAAACGCATTTGGCTTCCTGGTGATGAAATCAACTTTTACGCCGGTTGTGAAGCTTAAGACATTGAACATCGAATGACGTTGTTTAGCTTGGCGTATCGATTCAAGATCAACGTAATAGTCGCCTGCAAATCGTTGCCCAAACCTTTCGATGTCAGCCTGGTCAATTTCGATTATCACATCGATGTCCATGGTCGCTCTGGCCGTCACATAACTGCTCATAGCGACGGATCCAGTCACCATGTATTCGACCCCAAGATCGTTGAGGCGAACAACTACATCGCTGAGGGTGTCAAAGATTTCGTTGATTTCCATTTGCGATTCGATCTAAACAGTCTCAAGCAGCGATCGAAACGCTGCTTCATCCAGAACCTCTACCTCCAAACTCTCCGCCTTCGCCAATTTCGATCCGGCGTCGCTCCCCGCAACAACATAATCAGTCTTCTTACTGACGGAGGACGAGACGCGGCCGCCGCGGTCTTCGATCAATTTGGCGGCTTCGTCGCGGGTGTAATTTTCAAGAGTTCCGGTGAGGACAAAGGTTTTTCCGACAAATCGTTCGTCCAATGCAGCGTGCCGCCACCTTCAATCTCCATCTTCACACCGGCGGCTTTTAAACGTTCTATTAATTTTTTGTGATCCGGATCGCGAAACCATTCATGAACGCTTTCACCGACCGTCAGGCCCGATCTCATGGATCTCAACCAGTTCTTCGACTGTCGCTCCCGCCACCTTGTCGATCGATCCAAATTGCTGGGCAAGGACTTTCGCGTAACGTTCGCCGACGTGTCGGATATCGATGCCGTACAGCAGTCGCTGGAGCCCGCGATCTTTGCTCGCCTCGATCTGTTCGATCAATTTCGTCGCCGACTTCTCCGCTTTACGATCCAGATTCGCGATGTCGTCGACCGTGAGATCGTAAAGGTCCGCAACGTCTTTTAGCTTAACAATGTCGCCATCCCTCTCGACTCCCTTATCGACCAGCATTTCGATGAGAACGTCACCGAGATCCTTCGATGTCCATCGCTTTTCGCGACGCGAAATAGCCGATCCGAGCTTTGATCTTCGCCGGGCAGTCGGGATTGATACACCGGCGAACGACTTCGCCTTCGGGCCGAACGGCGTCGAATCCGCATTCCGGACATGTCGTCGGGAATTCGTATTCGCGTTCCGTGCCGTCGCGTTTCGATGTGACGACGCTCAGCACTTGCGGAATGATCTCGCCGCTTTTTTCGATCAGGACCGTGTCGCCGATCTGAGGTCGAGACGTTTGATCTCGTCTTCGTTGTGAAGCGATGCACGAGCAACCGTCGTACCGGCAAGCAGCGTCGGTTCAAGATGCGCGACCGGCGTCAATGCACCGGTTCGTCCGACCTGAACCGGATATCAAGCAGCTTCGTCGTCGCCTGTCGAGCCGGATATTTATATGCGATCGCCCAACGCGGAGCCTTTGTCGTCGCTCCGAATTCTTCCTGCAACGCGGTCGAATTTACCTTTACGACGACACCGTCGATCTCGTAATCGAGTTCGTCGCGCACCGTCTCCATCTTCTCGACAAACGCGCGGAGCTCATCAAAATCGACACAAGCACGATGCGGATTTACATGAAAACCGTTCGCTTCGCACCACTCAAAATTCTCCCAGTGCGTCGGGAACATCTTCTGCGGCCCTCGAAGGACGTCGTACGGAAACATATCGAGCCGCCGCGACGCAACGATCGCCGAATCGAGCATCCGCAGTGTTCCCGACGCACAGTTTCGAGGATTTGCAAACGTCTTTTCGCCCTGCATCTCAAGCTCTTCGTTGATCTTCTTGCAAACTGGGTCCGCGAAAGAAACACTTCGCCGCGAACCTCGGCATGCGCCGGTGCGTCAATTTCTTAGCTTGAGCGGAATTCTCTTGATCGTCTTCACGTTTTGCGTGACCTCATCACCCTGAGGTCCGTCGCCGCGAGTCGCTCCGGTGACGAGAATGCCGTTCTCGTAATGCAGCGCGACGCTCAGCCCGTCGATCTTCAATTCGGCAACGTATTCGAGCTTTCGCCCTTCGGCCAGCCTTTCGCACCGCTCGGTAAATGCTTTCAGCTCGTCCAGATCGTACGAATTGTCGAGCGACATCAGCGGGACCGTATGGGTAAACGGTTTCAGACTGTCGCCTTGCCGCCGACACGCTGCGTCGGACTGTCGGGCGTGATCAGTTCAGGATGTTCGGTTTCGAGCGTCTTTCAAACGTTCGAGCAGTCTGATCGAATTCAAAATCCGAGATCTCGGGCGCGGCCTACTGATAATAGAGATCGTTATGCCGCTCGATCTCGCACGAAGATTTCGAATTTCTCATTTACGCTTTGTTTTGTTGCCATCACTCCGAGAAGATCAGAAAGGTCGATTCATCATTGACCACTATCATTACCCGTTATTCCGCCATAAACTCCGCGATCAAACGATGAAAATGATGCGTTCCCTGCTCACGCGTCGGCGAATAGCGTCCGTGTGAATAGAATCGCGAACGAATACCCTTTTGGACGCTTTCGACGACGGCTTCATCTTCCATCTCCACCCGATGGAGATCGACACCGGCACCGTCTCCGAGTTCGATTCGTCAGAAACGTATGTCAGAAACTCGACGACCGCCTGAGACGGCGAAACGGGACGAACGACATTCACCGAAATTCCCCACGGATAAAAATTGAACATCAGGTTCGGAAAAATGAACAAGTACCGTCCCGCTATTTCACCCTCCGCATCACGTGCCGGTCTGCAAGCTCGAATAGCGAAACGTCTCGGTCGTGTAGGTTCCGTAATCGACGATCTCATTCAACGAATGATGAACATACGGAATGTGAAAGCCTTCGAGATAATTTTCGCAATACAGTGCCCAGTGTGCGTCGACCTCATACTCGCGTTTTGACGTAAATTTCAAATCTAGCTGGTTCTACGTCTTTGAGCCGCTCCGCGGCGTCATCGACAAACTCTTCGAACGATGCAACCGGATCGATCGACGCAAACGCGAAGCCGCCACGCGTGGAAAAAGGAAGTCTCTTCAGGTTGTCGTCCGGCGATGGGAAATCTAGCACATCGCCAAACTCGGGCATCGAGAGAAACGTCCCGTCAAGAGCGAAATCGTCGTCCGTGATAGGCACAGCGGATCAGATCCGCCCGGCATGGTTCCTCGATCAATATCTTTCCGCGATGCGTGCAGACATTCGAAAGACAATTGACGCCCCCGTCAGTTTTAGAGAGTAGGATCGGCTCATCGAGTATTCCTGGCAGTAACGTGACCGGTCTCAGGTTCTCAAATTCGTCCAAGTGTCCGACGAACTGCCACGACCGTGCAAATATTTTCTCTTTCGATGATTCAAAAAAACGCTCGTCCGTGTAGAAAGCGGACGGAAGCGTTTTCGCTCGCCGAATGTCTGGGTCGATCGTGAAACCGGTCATCAGTTTTTTCTAAAGGATCAACTACGTAATTATGAAATCAATATTGTCGTAATTACTTCTAAAAAAGCAGGAACCGCGGCGATACCTTGTCGCGGACAAAGCCTCGTCCAACCAAACCCTGATTAAACGACTCGATAAACTCCCTTCGCACTCGTATCTGTTCCTCAAGGGCTTTTCCGGGATCCGCTTTTACGAGCGCCGACCAATCGCCAGGGATCAGAACAGTGCGTTTCGGCTCCGCCGCCTCCGAAAACGATTCTCCGGACGCCAGAGCTTGCACCTTCTCGCTTTCGAGATGCCATTCGGCAAAAAGGCGATCACTCGCAAGACCTATCTTTTGGTCGGGTGAAGTCGAGTAATCGATCCCGTAAAAATTTTCCTGATATTCGGCGACGATCGCACCAAGCTTCTCAAGATTGAAATATGCATTTCGAGCTTTTACCGGCTCGAATGTCCACTTTATGACTTTTACACCATCGGCGAGGGCACGCGTCCGCTGTGCCCACTTGAGTCTGGCACCGACTCCCGATCCCTGGAACCGTTCACTCACCGCCGTCATATGCGAGTAGAACGCCGTACCACCCCGCAATAAAGCAGGAACACTCAGCACAAAGCCCACGAGATCACCGCCAGCAAAAGCTCCGAGCGGCAAATCCGCCTGCGTTTTTCGTGACTACGAAGTGTCGGACAGGTGAGATCTCGATCTCGGGCAATGCAAACACCTCGCGTTGAAGGTCAACACACGCTGCAAGCTCATCCAGTGTCTTGCACTCTCGGATTTCGATTTCGCCTTTCACAATAAACACGGAAGCAGTCGTTCCAATCGGTTCCTTTTTCAGCCCTTCTTCTCCGTCCGGCATCTCCCAAGCCCATCGCGGAACGGTATTTCAAAAACTCTCGCAGTTTGTTTTCGGGGTGTCAAACCGTATTCTCGACGAAATAAACTCTTAACTTTCAGGGTTCGGATTTGGTATTATAGAGCGGCTCACTTCCCTGCCTTCCGGAGCCGGCCTTCTTCAATGACGTCCCGAAACAACCTTGATCTAAAGGGAGATATCCAGAAACATCCGTTCGCCGAGCTGCTCGTGGAGATTATTCACGCAAAGCTGAGCGGCAGCTTGCGGCTGTCTCTCGCCAATCAGAAGAGCATCATCTACTTCCGAAGCGGTGCCGTAGTTTACGCGGTGTCAAATTCCCGAGAGCATAGATTGTTCAGCGTTCTTCTCCGGAGGAAGAAGATCGATCAGAAGGGGCTCGCCGGGTTGCCGAACCTTGCGAACGATCTTGAACTCGCGGTAGCGCTCGAAGAAAAAAAGATCTTCACGAAGATAGAACTGAACCAGGTCATCGAAATGCAGATCGAATCGATCATCGTGGATGCTTTGACATGGACGACTGGAGAATGGGCATTTAACTCTCTCACGCGCTTTCGTGAGGATCTCATTTATAAGACCGACATTCACCAGATCCTGATCGACTACGCCCGCTGTTTGCCGTCGCAAGAAATTTATGAGCGTTTTCGCAGTGTACAGGAAGCCTTCTGCCGACCGCCCAAACAAAGCTCCGGGATGCTCCTGCAGTCCCACGAACAACATGTCCTCGACCAATTCGAGGAAGCCCAATATACGCTCGAAGAGGTCCGTCAAATCTCGAACCTCCCGGAAATTGCGTTGCTTCAGTCACTCTATGTTCTCTGGCTCGGCGGTCTGCTCGTTCGTCGCGATTGGAATTCTGCTTTCTCCGCAACAAAGATCGGCGAGATTCTGACATCAAAGGTTTCTCTGGTTAAACGTGCCGAAGACCTTGTGAAGAAGTCGGACGCAGGCGCAAAATCCGAGGAACAGACGGAACAAACTGAAGAACCTGCCCGTCCCGAATTAGAACTGTCGGTCGAAGATTATCTTGAGCGTGTCGAGAAAGCGGAGACGCATTACGATGTTCTTGGCATCGCTGCTAATTCCGGGCCGGGTGACATAAAGGAATCGTATTTTGCGTCGGCAAGATTGTTCCATCCGGACCGCTTTCATCGCGAAGAGGCTGTGAAGCTTCGTCGGATCCAGGTGGCGTTTACCAAGATCGCGAATGCCTATGAAACGCTGAAGAACGACGAGAGCCGCGAGAATTACAATTTCAAGGTTCGGAAAGAACTCGAGTACCGCGAAAAACGTCGCGCCGAAGGCCAGGCCGAGGCCGTCACGTCAGAAGATCGTCAGGTCGAGGAAGGACTCGGGAGTTTTGAACAGGCAATGGAAGCTATCGGCGAAGAAGAGTTTGCGGCCGCTGCCGGACATCTGTCGCGGGCCGTGCATTATAGTCCGCAAAACGCTCTGTATCAGGCATATCTCGGTTATGCTTTGTCACATCTTGAGAAGCAACATCATAAGGCTGAGGCGGCCCTGCAAACAGCTGTCAAAATGGATCCAAAAAATCCGAAGATCAGGATGATGCTGGTCGAGTTTTTCATGGAAATGAAAATGGCGAGGCGCGCCGAGGGAGAACTGAAGCGGTTTCTTGAGCTTGTACCCGACAACAAAGACGCGTCGAAGATGCTTGGCGAGATACAGAGGGAAGTGTGAGTAATAAGTGACAAGTGACAAGTGACAAGTGATGAGATGTTTCACACCCTAATCACTCTTCGCTCGTCACTCCTCACTTGTCACTCGTCACTCATCACTCATCAATCTTCACTTCCCCACCATCTCCGCTCCGCGCTTGAAACTTCATCCCGGAAACCGGAAACTATCATCTATGCAAACCACCCACGCAGCAGAATCGCGTTTTGATGAAAAGCTGCTTGAGCTGTCGTCAGAGATGGACGAGTTCGAGGGATACTCGCATGCTCACGGACTTCGCATTGCGACGATCGCCGACGAGATCGGAAAGCAGTTCAGCCTTGCCGCACACGATCGCTTTTTTATGCAACAGGCGGCGCTCGTCCACGACATCGGAGAGGTAGTCATGAACCGCGATTACATCAAAGAGAGCCGCGGTCTGACGCCGGACGAGATTCTCGATGTCCAACGCCATCCGGTCATCGGTGAGCAGGAAACAGCACGGCGCGGAATGTCGCGCGGCGTCCAGTTGCTCGTTCGCTGGCATCACGAGTGGTGGAATGGCGGGGGCTATCCCGATGCTCTCGACGGCGAGCAAATTCCGTTGGCCGCCAGGATATTACGTGTTGCCGACAGCTATGCGGCCTTGACCGATAATCGGCCGCGCCGGGGGGCAATGCAAGACGAAGAAGCAAAGCACTATATGGCTGAGTGGGCGGGTCTCGAGTTCGATCCAAAGGTTGTTAAGGCTTTTCTTGCGATCGACACGACAATTTATGTAACGTCGCCCGCAACTCAGACAAATGCCGAACGAAAGTTTAGATTTTCGTAATTTTAGTTTCACAGACAGGAATCGGACAATAGCGTAGGTGTCAGCGGAAGCAGCCAAATCGCTCACCGCAACGGTCGCGTTTCTCCCTCAAAAGAATTATGACTCACGGACCAAAGGCAACGCCCGCCAGCTGGCTCGCTTTCGAATTAAATATCCTTCGACGCTTCGATTTCAAATCGGTAGCGATCCCGTTTACCGGCGAACCTACACTCGGCACGTACCTCAAGAGGCGCGACGTTCGGGTACTGGCAAACGATCTGCTTCAATCGTCGTGGACCAAAGCCGTCGCGGCGATACAAAACAACAGCGAAAAGCTTTCCGATGATGACGTAAACAATGTACTTGAAGATGTTTACGTCCCGAGACATAAGCTGCATAACCCGGCATTGCGAAGCTGGTTCAATGAGACCGACTCGTGGTGGTTCGACAATGTTCGTCAAAATCTGGATCGTCTGCAGTCTCCATTCGCCTTCGCCGTGGCTGCCAGCCTTGCGATGCAGGTCGGCGATTACGTGATGTCGTTCACGGCGGAAACGCTTGAGCTTCGCCAACCACTATCGACGGTTTATAGACGCCTATGGACGATCCAGCCTGAGCCGGTCAACAACGGCCAGAATAATACCTGTCAAAACAAGAATCCGAACGAGTTCCTCGCCGAAAGTTTTACTGATCTCATGTTCCTTCGCCTGCCGGCCTCCGGTGCCGGAACCATGCGCGGGTTCTCCGACAAAGTATTGTGGCGCGAAGAATGGCTGCGCAGCGGTGACGATTTTTGGAGCGATGTTGAGCAGACTCGAAATGGAAAGCTTGGCATGCCGGTCGAAACAAAATCGCAGTATCTGCGCTTGCTTGAAGAAACTCTGCGTACGGCTTCCCATATTAAAAACTGGGCGATCGCCCATGTCGAAAGCGGGTTTATCCCGACACAGGATCTGGTCGAAGTCATCGGCCGCATCCGCCGTGTCGATACGATCTATACGAAAGATTTTTCCGAATTAACCGGCACCAAGGCAGTCATCATTACGGCATAAATCAGGTCGCGTCGCCGGGTGACCGGACGGGTCCCTGCTGAATAACTATCGTAAAGTCCTCGCCCCTGTGCCGAACAAACCAAAGAACGCCTGAGAAGGCGGAAAGGATGCCCGAGATCACAGTCAGCGTCTGCGGCGAAATGTAGAACATCGCCTCGCTCGCAAGGTAACTTGATACGCCGAAAACTGTAAGTTCGGCCCCGCGCTCGAGCGTTGAGATCCGTCCGCGTATGTAGTCCGGCAAACTTCTCTGGAAAAGTGTCTCCTGGATCGCATATTCCACTCCGACCACCACCCGTGATACGAACGAAAAGATCGAGAACAGTAACAACGTCGGCATGATGCCGGCGAGCGAGAACAATATTCCGTGGATGATCAGCGTCCAGCCGATGAAGGAACTGTGACCTTTCCTGAAATCGAGCCACACAGAAGTCCGGTGCGCGATCAGCATGCCCAATGCGAGCCCCAACCCGGCTGAGGTCCATAGCAGCGCGACGGCAATATCGGGATTCCAGCCTTCGACCTGCGGAAAATGGATACCGCCCATCCGTTCGTATACAACATTTATCGCACCTCCGCCGGTCGCCCAGATCATGTTCATGACGATTATCGTCAACGCAAACCGATTCAGACGGGCGTAGCTAAATCCTTCTTTCAACTCGGTTACGAACGGCGGCTTGGCGACCCGCCGCGCCATGCGCTCGCCGGTCTCAGCGTCGCGAGTGGCATCCTCGGGAATGAGCCATACGGTAAACGCCGATGCGAGAAACGATGCGGCGTTAATGAGGAACGCGACCTCGTAACCAAATATTGCTGCTGCCCATCCGCCAAGCGCCGAACCAACGGCCATTAGCAAAAACCGTGTCGAAAACATCAGCGCTGTTCCCGCCAGAAGTCCTTCTTTGCCGGTGAGATTTGGCGTTGCGGCGTTCTTCGCTCCGTCGAAAAAAGCACCGAACGTCGAAAGAAATATCGTTGCGAGATACGCGATCCACAGATCATCCGGGTCGTGTACCAATAAAAACATCAATGCGACCCCGACACGCGCCAGGTCCGTTATGATCATCACCTGCCGGCGCGAAAAGCGGTCGACAAAGGTTCCTGCGATCGGTGATGCGATCGCAAAAGGAAGTACCCTACAGACAAAAAAGATCCCCGCGGCGGTCGGCGACGCATCGCTAACCAGACGTACTAATCCGAGCCCCGCAATAAAATTGAACCAGTTTCCCAGCTCGGAGATAAACTGCCCGGCGAGGAGGTTGCGGAAGTTCCGATTACCTTGGATAAGCTGCTTATATGTAAGCGATTCCATCTGTCTAAGAATATACGGAAACTATCGTCCCCAAGCCAAAACCCCGCCCGCACGACGACAAACTTTCCTCCGGAGGCGAATTTGTCGATTGACATCTCGACGCTCAGGATATAACCTAAGTTTTCTTATTGAAAACGACATTCATTTGCATTAGAGGAATCTCATGTTTATCTTCGCGCGATCAATTGGCGCCTTATTCTTAGTAATCTTTTTAACGCTTGCCGCTGCTAGTCAACCGCACCCCTCGAAAACGCCGGTTCGTGGTCGGGTCGTCGATCAAGATGGCTCGTCCGTCGTCGGGGCTCATATCGTCGCAAGAACTCCGACAGGGGGGCCATCGATACTTGTTTCGTCCGACATGCACGGGGAATTCTCTCTGTCTCTTGATTCGGGTGATTACGTGCTGGAAGTACAGGCTGACGGTTTCAATTCCCTGTCCGAAAAGATCAGTGTTACGGGGGCTGAAAAAGGCGCGATTGAACTAAGGCTGGAAATCGCTGCCGCGACCGCGACCGTCACGGTTACCGATAGCGGTGATTTACAGGGCGCGACAGTATACTCGGCTACAAAAACGCCTACCGCGCTCCGCGACATTCCTCAGACGGTGTCGCTCATTGGTCGGCAGCAAATATCCGATCAATCCTTTTCCAGCATCAGCGACCTGGTTCGCTATCAAGCCGGGATCTCCAGTCCCCAGGGCGAGAACAATCGCGACCAGCTGATCATCCGCGGACAAAACTCGAGTGCGGATTTCTTCTTGAATGGAGTTCGTGACGACGTTCAGTATTACAGGGACCTCTACAACCTCGAGAGCGTCGAGATTCTACGCGGGCCCAACGCTCTCGTATTCGGTCGGGGCGGAGGCGGCGGTGTCGTCAACCGGGTTTCAAAAGAAGCCCGCCAGTCTCCGGCATATGAATTCACGGCTCAAAGCGGATCTTTCGGTAACAGGCGAGGAACATTCGATTTCAACACGCCGCTTAACAGCAAGGTCGCTTTTCGGCTTAATGGCGTCGGCGAGGTTTCAAACAGCTTCCGCGATTTCGTGAAACTCCGGAGGTTCGGTTTCAATCCGACCGCGACGATCAATCCCGATTCTCAGACGCGTGTGACACTCTCGTACGATCTTTTTCGCGACCGGCGAACAGCGGACCGTGGTATCACATCGCTCGACAATCGTCCGGTCGATGTGCCGGTGTCAACGTTCTACGGAGACCCGTCAAACAGCAGAGTTCGCCTCGGAGCAAATCTTTTCACTGCCGGAATCGATCGCGAATTCGGTCAAATGGTCCTTCGAAACAGGACAATGTACGGGGACTATGATCGGTTCTATCAAAACTATGTTCCCGGAACGGTAAACCCGGTCACGAATCTAGTTTCGCTAACCGCCTATAACAATCAGACGAAGCGTAGGAATTTGTTCAATCAAACTGATTTCATCCGCAGCGTGGTGACAGGTGGTATCAAGCACATGATCCTCGGCGGGTTTGAGGTAGGCCGTCAGCACTCGAACAATTTGCGCACCACCGGTTTCTTCAATAACACCGCGACCGCTGTCTTCGTTCCGTACGACAACCCGTTTATCTCCACTCCGATCACCTTTCGCCCAAATGCTACGGATGCGAACAACCGCGTGCACCTCAATCTGGCAGCTGCTTACTTTCAGGACCAGATCGAGCTTTCGCGATTTGTTCAATTGGTTGTCGGTGCACGGTTCGACTATTTCCAGCTAAAATTCCACAACAATCGAAACAATACGGATCTAGGCCGCATCGACCGCCTGATCTCACCCCGATTCGGAGTCTTGATCAGACCGATCTCTCAACTTTCGGTGTACGGAAACTACAGCGTTTCGTATCTGCCAAGTTCGGGAGACCAGTTCAGCCAATTGACGTCGATAACTCAACAGTTAAAACCCGAAAAGTTTTCCAACTATGAAGTCGGAGTGAAATGGGAAATCCGGAACAACCTTGCTCTGACATCTGCGGTCTATAGGCTTGACCGGACGAACACCCGAGCTAATCATCCAACCGATCCGAATATTGTTCTTCAAACCGGGAGTCAGCGAACCAACGGATTTGAATTCAACTTGGACGGCAGCCTTTCTCGAAAATGGAGCGTTACCGGAGGCTATGCCTTTCAAGACGCGTTTATTTCGAGCACAACCACAGCCGCACCCGAAGGACGCACGATTGCGCAGGTTCCACGCCATAGCTTTACATTGTGGAACAAGTACCAGATCCTCAAACGACTGAGCGGCGGAGTGGGACTGATCCGCAGGTCCGATGTGTTTGCGAGCCTCGACAACACGGTGGTACTCCCGGCTTATACACGGGTTGATGCAGCGGTCTTTTATTCGTTCAACGAGCACTGGCGACTGCAGGCGAATATCGAGAATGTTCTTGACACCCGCTACTACCAAAACGCCGATAACAATACGAACATTTCACCAGGGTCGCCGCGAGCGGCAAAGGTATCGCTGGTCGCAAGATTCTAACAACTCTTAGAAAGACGAAAAGCGATGTACCCCGCCCCTCGGGTGCATCGCTTTCGAGTTTGTTTGTTCGAGTTTCGACCGCTAGGTCACTTGCCTGAAAAATTCGGCGGTCGCTTTTCAAAAAATGCGGTCACGCCTTCATTGAAATCCGGTGATTGACCGGACTCAACCTGACAATCCGCCTCGAGTTTTAGCTGAGAACTGATGTCGTTCGAGAAGGTTGCGTTCAGCATTCGCTTGACGCGTCCGAGCGACGCGGTTGGGCCGGCAGCCAGGCCCGAAGCAAGTTTGTTCACCTCATTCATGAGGTCGTCTGAGGGAACTACTCGATTGATCATCCCGATCTCGGCCGCACGTACCGCCGACACGGTCATTCCGGTCATCAACATTTCGGCAGCCAGCTTTTCGCCGATCGCTCGGGGCAAAAAGAAGGTGCCGCCGCAATCGGGGGACAGACCGATCCGCACGAAAGCTTCGTTAAAGCTCGCGTCGTCGGCCGCGAGGACGAGATCGCACGCAAGTGCAAAGTTTGTCCCGGCTCCAGCGCAAACACCGTTGACAGCGGCGATAAAGGGAATCGGCGTCTCTCGGATAAGTAAAATTACTTCGTGAAGCGCCTTTAGCGGCTCGTCCAGGAAAGCGTCGATATTTCCCTTGGCTTCACCCATTGCCCGCATTTCGCGTAGATCTCCACCGGAGCAGAAAGCTCGGCCTGAGCCGGTCAGTATTACGGCCCGTGCGTTGTCCGCAATACTGCGCGTAACGGCGGAAGCAAGATCTTTGCCCAGTTGAAGCGAGAGGGCGTTCAACGCGTCGGGGCGATTCATCTGAATCGTCGCAATATCGCCGTCGAGGCTGTAGAGTACCGTCTCGAGTTTCATACCGTGCTGTAGAGTATTGTCCGGACAAAAATTGTAGGAGGGTAGTGTCGCCGATCCTACGCAAACCTGGCGCGCGACCGGCTGGCTTCGTGGCAATCACGACACAACACAGTTCGGCCGACTTTCGGTTGAAAGGGAACCTGATCGTGTTTGCCGCAATGGTCGCACACGATCTCATATCTCTTAGGCGCGTTCTCACCCTCGCCCGCTTTTTTCGACCGGCATTTTGCACACCGCTGTGGCGGCATCATGTTGCGCTGGTAAAAGATCTCCTGTTCCTTCTCGGTGAAAAGAAAGGTTTCTTTGCACTGAACGCACGTGGTTTCGACGTCCGGCATACATTTTCTCCTCGTTACGAATCTATAGGGTGACGCCGCAATTCTAGCATAAGCTCGAGATCAATCTGCAATTATTGCTCCCCGGCAAGCGCAGCGACGTGGGCTCGTGCAGTGTGCCCCAGAGTTTCCAGATTATAACCGCCCTCCAAACACGAGACGATACGTCCCCCACAGACATCGTCCGCCCATTGCATCACGGTTTTAGTCATCGATACGAAATCCGGATCTTCTAGTTTCAGCTGGCCCAACGGATCGGTCAGGTGCGCGTCGAATCCTGCCGAGATAAATATCAAATCGGGCTTCATCTTGGCGGCAATGTCACCTGTCGCGGCCTCAAAGATCCGCCTCTGCTCTTCAGCGGGTGTGAACGCCTTAAGCGGAATGTTCAAGGTTGTCCCGAGTCCCCGGCCCTGTCCCGTTTCGCCGCGCGAGCCTGTTCCGGGATACCACGGATATTGATGCGTTGAGAAAAAGAAGACGTTCGGATCCGAATAGAAAATTCCCTGCGTCCCGTTACCGTGATGGACGTCCCAATCGATGATCGCAACGCGCTCGATCTCTTCGTATTTATTTATCGCATAGCGCGCCGCAACGGCCACGTTATTGAAAAGACAAAATCCCATGGCGTTTTCGGATGTCGCATGGTGTCCCGGTGGCCGGGCGGCGACGAAAGCATTATCTGCCTCGCCCTGCATGACGGCGTCTACGGCAGCGAGTGCCCCGCCCGCCGCAAACAGCGCGGCATCGAACGACTGCATGGATATGATCGTGTCCGCGTCGAGCCGACCAAGCCCTTCCGCAAATGCGCTCTCGATCCGCCGATAATGCTCTTTAGAATGTGTCGCCTGTACGATTCCCTGCTGTGCCTTTTCGGGCGTGATCTCAATAAGCTTTCTCCCGAGCGCTTCGTCGCCCTTGATCGCGTCGATGACAACCCGATAACGCTCCGGCGATTCCGGATGCCCGTCGCCGGTGTTGTGTTTTTCGTAAATCGGGTGATGGACTAGAGCGGTCTTCATCATTTGATTCTAACGCAGAGATCGCGGAGGACGCAGGGTGAGAAGCAGAAACAGTTTTTCTTGGCATGCGAGCTCCGCGATCTTCGCGTTAAATGAACGCAGTCTCGTGAAGCAGCTCACCTTTGGCAAATCGGTCGATCGACAAGGACGAAACATCCAGGAACCTTGCCCGACCGTCGAGAATGATCTCCGCCAGCGCGCGCCCTGTGGCCGGAGAATGCATCACACCGTGACCGGAAAACCCATTGGCGAAATACAAGCCTTCGACCTCACAACCGCCGAGGATCGCGTGATGGTCAGGTGTGTTCTCGTACAGGCCCGCGCGGCATCTTTCGCGAACGACGATGGAACCGCCGAGAAACTTCGCACGGTGTTTTGCTCGTTCGTAGACCCTATCGAGGAAGGAATCTTCGAAGTTCGTATCCGCTGAACTTGGCTCGTCCGGATCGGGATATGCAAAGAGAATGTCCCGGCTTTGAGTCCCGCCGTCAGCCGGATCTGCTTTGAAGTCGATCGCCGGTCGAAAGTGAAATCCCGTTCCGATGTCGATGACCATCGGAAGATCGGCAGGCAAGGCCTCTTGTGTTCGCGCCCACACGATCTGTCTCCTCTGCGGTTCGACCGGCAGGTCGACGCCCGCAGTCGCCGCCAGTCCCTTTGCAAGCGCACCGGCACACAGAACGACAGAGTCGCATTCGACAACTCCGCGTTCGGTCCGCACACCGCGAATGCGGCCCCTGTCTACCTCGATCCCCGCAGCACGGGCTCCAAATTCAAACCGCACGCCGAATCGGACAGCTCCCGTCGTAAAGCCGTGCATGATGGCTAGTGGATCGACAAATCCGTCGTGCCTTCCAAAACTGCCACCAACAATATCGTCACAGTTTATTCCCGGCACGAGGCGAGCGATAGTTGCTGAGTCGAGAATTTCGACATCTTTCACACCGAGAATCTTCTGTTTCTCGACGTTTCGTTTTAGATATTCGAGTTGATCCGCGCTGGTCGCGAAAAATAGATAGCCTTTAGGATCGTAACCGCAATCGAATTCCCAATTCTTCAGAAAATCAATGGAGTACAAAGAAAGGTTGATGTTGATGTCTGTCTCGAACTGCGCACGGACTCCTCCGGTGGCCTTTCCTGTCGATCCGTTTCCCTGCTCGGCTTCGGCTTCGAGGATAAGAACACCTTTCGCGCCGCGCTCGGTTAGATGATACGCGACGCTCGCGCCGACGACACCGGCACCGATGATGACGATTGAAGTATTTCTAGTTTTCACTTTTCAGTTTTCAGTTTTCAGTTTTCAGTTTGTTGGAAGCCGTCTCCGATAAGCTGAATACTAAAAAGTGAAAACTGAAAACTATTGCGCGAAGATTTGCGAGAAATCGTTGAAGCCCTTAAATTCGAGTGCGTTGCCGCTTGGGTCCAGGAAGAACATCGTCGCTTGTTCGCCAACCTCGCCGGCGAAACGGATCTTTGGTTCGATGACGAACTGGACACCTTTCAACTTCAGCTTTTCGGCCAACGCCTTCCATTCATTCATCGGAAGGACGATGCCAAAATGGGGGACCGGAACGTGATCTGCATCGACGTGATTTGACGATTTCGTTCCGGCGACTTCCGGCGCAAGATGCGTCACGATCTGATGCCCGTAGAGATTAAAATCGATCCAGCACTCGGAACTGCGCCCTTCTTCACACTCGAGCACACCCGAGTAGAACTCGCGGGCCGCATCGAGGTCGTGGACGGGAAACGCTAAATGGAAAAGGTTATTATTCATCGTCTTCGACCGTTTTTGCGATCTGCCGGATCGCTCCCAGATGATATGCCGTGTGTGCGACCATGCCGACGGCCATTCCCGTTCGATCTTCCGTCCAGTTTTCAACTGAAGCAAGGCATCGAAGAGTGTTCTCGTATGCTTTTACGACGCTTTCACGGAGAGCTCCCCATTCGGCATCATTCACCGTCTCAATCAGCCAACTGTCTTCCCAATTGACACGTTCCGTACGCCCGTCGATGAACTCGCACAGCCGATCGAGATAAAACTTTGCATGTTCGGTCTGTGCAGCGATCGTCGTGCCGCCGAATTCCTTCGAAGCCGCCGCCGCGGACAGTCCGCCCAGCGTGCCGAAAAAACCGACACCGCGATCGAGATATGCACTGGGTTGACCGTCGGGCGAGCCTTCGAAGCTTTCCCGCAGAAGAAAAGCGACTGCACCCGTGAACTGCTTCTCCGAGATGTGTCCGTTGTCGTTAGGCATGTTACTTTTAACTCGTGTCAGACCCCGCCGTGCAATTTATCGATGAACTAGGACGAAGCCTTGTGGCGAACCAGTTCGTTAAGCTTACATTGAGCAATTATAGAGGCACCGAACCGCATCTGCAAAAAGTTGCGGTGCGTCCCATCGAAACCAAAAAAGGTCGGCGTCTATTCTTCCAATATCGATACGACACTCGGGACATCGCAAAGAATTACGAGCCGAAGGAAGGTATTTCGCAAGTACGGGATCTCCTTACATCAGGATTTCGGAGCGGCCATCTATTTACCACAGCGAAGGACCTGCAGCTCACTGTCGGAAAGAAGAATTCGCGTCTTTTGAGCGGCGAGCCAACTTTCAACGAAGCCGTCACAACCGCTCATGATAGAGAGAAACATCTGCTCATCGATCCAAGGGCTTTTTATTTGGAGGCCCTCGGTATAACAACCGATAAGGGCGAAGTTCGGAGTCAGCAGCAAAACAAGTGGCGGCAGATAAACAAGTATGTAGAGATCCTTTCAGGTCTTTTCGACAAGTCATCCCTCCGCGAGAATCGACAGTTGAGTTTAGTCGATATGGGCTCTGGAAAGGGCTATCTGACGTTCGCTGCTTACGACTATTTTTCGAACGTTCGCGGGCTGGACGTAGCGATGATCGGCCTCGAAGCACGACCTGAATTGGTCGAATTATGTAGCCGAATCGCCGATTCGGCTGGTTTCGAGGGATTGAGATTCGAAAGCGGAACCATCGATGGATTCGAAATCAGCGACACCGACATCCTGATCGCCCTCCACGCCTGCGACACGGCCACGGACGACGCGATATACAAGGGCATCGCGGCGAAAGCAGAGATAATCGTCGCTGCCCCATGCTGCCACAAGGAGGTGCGTCGTCAGATCAAACCGCCTGCTGTGCTATATGACATCCTTAAACACGGGACCATGCTCGAACGCGAGGCCGAGACCATCACCGACGGACTCCGTGCGATGTTGCTCGAACGAAGCGGTTATCTGACAAAGGTGTTTGAATTCGTTCCCGTGGAGCACACGCCGAAGAACAACATGATCGTGGCGACCCTAAACCGAGAGAATCGACCGGAAGTCGAACGATTACAAGGCCAAATTGACGCTGTAAAAGCCTTCTACGGCATCCGCGAGCAACGACTGGAAAACCTTCTTGCTTGACCTTTCATCCTACTGGGGCTTATTATTTTTGTTTGTCTTTGCAGGTAATATTAAGAGAGAAGAGCAATGAAACAGGAAATACATCCGAACTACCAGGAAATTGACGTGACGTGTGCGTGCGGACATGCGTTTAAGACTCGTTCGACGATGGGCGAAGAGCTGCACATAGAAATTTGTTCCGAGTGCCACCCGTTCTTTACAGGCAAGCAAAAGCTGGTCGATACGGCAGGACGCGTCGATCGCTTTAACAAGCGCTACGCTCGCGGAGCGGTTAAGGTCGAAGCTGAGGCCGGCTCGTAAATCGTGAATTCTTTTAGCGATCAATACTAGCTTAGCAAAATTTGACGCCGACGCTTTTGCGCCGCTCGATCGAGGTGTACCCGATACACCCGCGACAGGTGAAAAAAGAGTCGGCGTCAGTTCTTTGGTATCGCAAATTGGGTGGCAACGGTGGAAAGGGTTCAGCCATAAATAAGTTGACATGAAAAACAAAAGCGCACGAAAACTGAGGTTTCTTCATACGGTGTTCGCCATGGAGCGCGACCTGATCGTCGGCGGCCAGGCTGTTATGGAAGGTGTGATGATGCGGACTCCTTCGGCATACGCCATTGCGTGTCGAAAATTAGACGGCTCGATCATTACTACCGCCGAAACCCTCCCGAAATGGAGTGACAAATATAAATGGCTTGCGTGGCCAGTACTTCGCGGCGGAGCCACACTTATACAGTCCATGGCGCTCGGGATAAAGGCCCTTAACTTTTCGGCTCGCATCTACGAGGAAGATTTAAAGGCGAAGGAAGAACTTGCAAAGGAAAAGGTCGTTGAAACTGAAGCCGCGCTTGTCGAGGGCACTACGGATGAGAACTTTACCAAGGCTCCGGTAAAGATAGTGATGCCTGAAACTTCAAAGCGGACGAAGGCAAGCCAGTCCGCCGGAGCGGTTGGATCGATCATTTTCGCGCTCGGATTCAACGTACTGCTTTTCATCGTTGCACCGCTGATCCTGACCAATATCGGATTCATCGCCTTGGGATGGGCTGACGCTCCGGTGATCGCAGCCGATCTGAGTTGGTGGGAAACGGCGAGGGCATACGTTTGGGAAATCAAACCTCATTCGTGGGTTGCGTTCAACCTCGCGGACGGACTAGTCCGCATGCTTTTCTTTGTGGTGATGATCGTCTCGATGTCCTATCTGAAGGACATTCGCCGTGTCTTCGAATATCACGGGGCCGAGCACAAAACCGTTTTCACATGGGAAAAGGGTCTCGAACTGAATGTTGCGAATGCGGCTCTGCAACGACGGCAGCATCCGCGTTGCGGCACTTCGTTTCTGATGGTCGTGATGCTCGTCGCGATCGTCCTGTTTTCGGTGATAAAGTTTGACGCCCTGTGGCTGAATCTCGTAGTTCGCATCGCGCTGATGCCTTTGGTCGCCGGATTGTCGTACGAAGTCATTCGCTACGCAGCGAAGAAGGAATCGGGTGCAATATTCAAATTAATGACCCTGCCCGGGCTTTGGCTGCAGAACATCACGACCCAGGAGCCCGATGGCGAGCAGCTCGAAGTCGCGATAAAGGCGCTCGACGAATCGTTGAAGCTCGAACCGGCGGTCTAAGAGGTTTTTTGCCACAGAGCCCACTGAGAACTTTTCTTCCTATGTGGGCTCCGTGGCGGATTTTATATGTTTGAAAAACTGGCACAAATTGAAAAAAGCTTTGAAGAGCTGACCGAACAGATCTCGCAGCCTGAGTTCATGTCCGACATGTCGGTGTACGCCAAGCTCATGAAGCAGCATCGCAGCTTGAGCGACGTAGTTGAAAAGTATCGAGAAGTCAGGCGTATGCAGGAGGAGTTGGCGGGCGCCAGGGAGATGGCCGACTCGGCTGACGATGATGAAATGCGCGAGATGGCACTGACCGAGGCTGCCGAGATCGAAGCTAAGCTTCCTGACGCGGAAGAAGAACTAAAGTTCCTGCTGCTACCAAGCGATCCTAACGACGAGAAGAACGTGATCCTCGAGATCCGGGCCGGAACCGGCGGTGACGAAGCAACCCTCTTTGCCGGCGAAATGTTACGGATGTATGCGCGATACGCCGAGCGACAGGGTTGGAAAATGGAGATCATGGATGTCGCCGATACTGGCGTCGGGGGTATTAAGGAAGCATTTGCGATGATCGAAGGCGACCGCGTTTATTCAAAGATGCGTTATGAGTCGGGAGTTCATCGGGTGCAGCGAGTTCCGCAGACGGAAACCGCCGGACGCATTCATACCTCCGCCATAACCGTCGCAATATTGCCTGAGGCCGAAGAGGTTGACGTGCAGATCAATCAAAACGATCTTCGGATCGACACGTTCTGTTCGTCAGGCCCGGGAGGCCAGTCGGTGAACACGACCTACTCTGCGGTGCGAATAACGCATCTGCCGACCAATGTCGTCGTCTCGATGCAGGACGAAAAATCACAGATCAAGAACCGAGAGAAGGCGATGCGAGTCTTGCGGGCCCGTCTTCAGGAACTCGAAGAACAAAAACAGCATGACGCGCAGGCGAGCGAGCGCAAGTCGATGGTCGGCAGCGGCGACCGCTCAGAAAAGATCCGAACCTATAACTTCAAGGAAAATCGGGTTACTGATCACCGCATCGGCTTGACTGTTCATCAGCTCGACCTTGTAATGGAAGGACAGCTGGACGAATTTATCGACTCTCTCCGAACGCACTTTCAAACTGAAAAGTTGAAAGCCGAATCGGTCGGGGTTTAAGTTTCTGGTTTCTAGTTCCAAGTTTCTAGTTCCAGGCATCTGCTTCCGAGATTTTTTAACCAGAAACAAGAAACCAGAAACTAGAAACCAGAAACTAGATTCCCGGAATTTTATGCCGGTAACAAAACTCTATCTGGTCAGGCACGGGCAATCCGACGGTAACGCCGAAGGCCGATTCGGAGGCCATGGTCCGACTCCGCTTTCGAAACTTGGCGTGCAGCAGGCCGAAGCGACCGCCAAAGTCCTTGCAAGAGAAGGGATCAATTCGATCTACTCAAGCGATCTGCACCGTGCGATACAAACTGCGGAACCGCTATCCCAACTCACCGGGATTCCAATAACTTCGACCGCGGCTTTCCGCGAAAGGAACGTCGGTGTCCTCGAAGGACTTACTTTCGACGAATCAAAGCAGACATTTCCTCAGGATTACCACGCACTCGTCAGCCGCAACGTCCACCACGTAATCACCGATGGCGAAAGCTATCGTCATCTGCTCCGCCGAAGTACAGCAGAGCTCTGGGAGATCCTTCGAGATCATATGGGCGGACGCATCGCGATCTTCTCGCATACCGGAGCTCTCTGCTTCTTGACGCTCCATTTGATGGGAGCGATCCGGCGCGACACGAAGCACACGCCATGGATCGTCACATCGAACTGCGGCATTAACCGGTTCGAGATCCGCGGTCGCAACAACATCCGCGTCCTAGCCCTCAATGATACCCGTCACCTCGCCAGTGTCACCGGTAACGACGCGTTTGCTGCACGTTAACTCGTCGGCACCTCTGAACGGACTGTAATTTCCTTTGTCAAACAAAGGAACTGTGAGACAATTGGCCCACTTACATCGAGCATCACTATTAATTCGCATAGCTTTTCGAACTTGGCTGCTTTTGTGGCAGAACTTATTAATTAGATCTTTAGGAGGATCAAATGAAAAGGAATCTCAACTCTGTGTTGATTCTGCTTGCCCTCGCTTTTGCATTTACTCCGGGAGTATTTGGTCAGGAAACGAGTGGAAGCATAGAAATAACGTCCCGGGATCCGAATGGCGCAATCGTGCCTAACGTTAGTGTCACGATAGCTACCGCGGTAGGAGGCACGACCTCGTCTACCGGTTTCAGGCGCACGGTTAGCACGGGCGGGGACGGCTTTGCGCGGGTCCTTCAGATACCGCCGGGCCACTATTCAGTAACGGCAGCCGCGACGGCGGGATTCGCGGAAAAGACCATAACCAACGTGCATGTGGTTCTGGGAAAAGCTACAGCCGTGAACCTCGATCTGGGTATCACGACCGAAACCAACGTCGAGGTTTCCGCGAGTGATGTCCTCGCCGTTGACACGACCGATTCGAAGATCCAAACGAATATCTCCGCTCAGCTTGCAGAATTGCTGCCTAAGGGCACAAATTTCTCCAGCGTTCTGAAGATATCACCGGCGACCCGGCCAGAGCCCCGTTCCGGTCAGTTTCAGATCGATGGAGCGAGCGGATCGGAAAATACATTTATCGTCGACGGCCAGGAGGTTACGAATGTTCGTACCGGCGTGCTTGATTCCAACAGTGACCTTCCCTTCCAACTCATTCAGGAAGTGCAGATCAAGTCCAGCGGCTTCGAAGCGGAGTACGGCGGTGCAACGGGTGGCGTGGTCAACGTTGTAACCAAAGGCGGCAGCAATGAGTGGCGCGGCGAATTCGGCACCCAATTCCGCCCGTCATCCTGGAACGCTCTCGGTCGAGGATCGCTTTTCCGGTTCGCTTCCAGCGACAGCCCCGAATACATTCATCCGAAAAGAGATTCCTATCTTGAGTTTAACCCGTCGGCAAGTATGGGAGGCCCGATCCTCAAGGATCGTCTGTGGTTCTTTGCGAGCTATACGCCGCAGATCTTCACCCGCGAGCGTACGATCACCTACGTAAACCCCTACAATCGGAGCCAAGTTACATTTCCGGCTCAAACGTACAAGGCACGGCAGGTAAACGACTACACATTTTTACGCCTCGACGGCATGGCATACAGCAAGCTTCGCCTGACGGGTACCTATACCTATAATCCGATCGCTCTTAAGGGCGCTATCCCGGGATTTACAACTCAGTTTTTCACCCCCACTCCGGGAACGCCCTGTCAGGCCCCTATCTGCCAGGCTGGAGATCCGACTTTGAGCGGAGCGGCTTTCCTAAATCAAACCGGTGGCCGTCAAAACTCGCAGAGTGTTACAGGACAGGCTGTCTGGACGCCCACGAGCAATGTGGTAGTCGGCTTTCGCCTCGGTCATTACTTCTTGAATGAAAAACTCGGGGCCTACGGCTTTGGCGATGTTTCAAAGGCTCGTGTTTTGTGCAGCGGGCTGAGCTTCAGCTTTCCGCCCGGCTTTGGGTGCACACCGGGACAGAGTAACGGTGTAACGGCTTTTGACGGCACTCTCTACGATGCGACCCAAAGGAACACCTACGACGGCGATGTCACGTTTTTGACAAACTTCGCTGGCCGGCATCAGTTCAAAGGCGGCGTGCAGTTGAACCAGATCGGCAACTCGGTCGTTTCACGATTCTCGGACCAGATCGTCCTTAGAGGGGGATGGACCCTTGCCCAATATACGGGCGATACGCAGTTGATGTCGTCGCCGAATGCTGTTGGAGCCGGACTGCTTCGGGTTTTCGAAACGCAGGGAGATGTTAAGAGTAACAACCTCGGACTATACTTTCAGGATAAGTGGCAGCCGACGAAATGGCTGACGCTTAACCTGGGAATCAGGACGGAACGCGAAGACGTACCTTCCTTTACACCCGGCCTGCCAGGTATCAAGTTCGACTTCCAGGGCAAGATGGCACCCCGTCTTGGTGCCGCGATCGACCTGACCGGTGACGGCAAGACCAAGCTGTCAGCGTTCTATGGATGGTTCTACGACCGCTTCAAATATGAACTACCACGTGGTTCGTTTGGCGGAGACATTTTCCACGACTTCTTCTTTGAAATACTAGAGGGGAACACACTCGCGAACTTCCAGAGCCGTGCCGATATATGGGGCACCGGTACGTTCATCCCGGGCGGAGCCTGCCCGCACGACACGATCACCCCGGTCTTCGGCCGCGTCCGATGCGACGTTGACCATCGTGTACCATCTAACTCAGGCCTTCCGCTGACCGAAGCGGGCGGTATCGATCCTGATATCAAAGCCTTTCGTCAAAGTGAGTTTACGATCACATTCGAACGCGATCTCGGCCGCAATATGATCTTTAGCAGCCGCTTCACGCACAAGAACGTGGACCACACCGTTGAGGATGCCGGCTTCCCCAATTCGGCAGGCAGCGAGTTTTACATCATCGGAAATCCCGGCGAAGGGTTGTATGCGAGAACGGCGCGAGAATTCGATCTGAAGGCGCTGAAACCGCAGCGGACCTATGATGCGTTCGAGGCCCGTCTCGAACGGCGTTTCGCAGACGATTTTTACTTCGATGTAAATTATACTCTCAGCCGATTGTGGGGTAACTACTCGGGGCTCGCCAGCTCGGATGAGGAAGGGCGCCTGAGTCCCAACGTAAATCGTTATTTCGATCAACCATTGATGGGTTGGACGCTACAGGGTGGGCCGGACAATGGAGTCCTTCCCACGGACCGAACGCATGTTGTTAAGTTCTCGGGTGCGTATAGCCTGGATTGGAATAAACGCTTTGGATTCGGATCGGGTAACGCGACCGAGTTCCAGCTATTCACGACGGTTCAGAGCGGAACACCGTTGACTTCGATCGCTACTTTTGGCGACGATCTCAACCTTGTCCTAACGAAACGTGGTGACATGGGCCGCACGGAGACCTTTACGCAGAGCGACTTTGCGGTACGTCATCGGTTCCGATTTGGTTCGGACAACCGCTTTACCCTCGTTGCCGAAGCCGACGTGCTAAATGTTTTTAACGAAGCAAACGTCACGCTGCGTGAAAACTTGATCTCGGAATCGGTCTTCGACATTTTCACTCTCCTTAGGCCAGGTCAAACATGCACAACGAATCAGGAGTGTTTGATCCTCGGGTACCGAAACCTTCAGAACGACGGTGGCGCTGCGATATTGACGCAGGCTCAGAATCCGGCCGCAAGGTCGACTCTGTACAATCTGCCCAATGCATATCAAGGGCCGCGTCAGTTCCGTTTTGGTTTTAGGTTCCTCTTCTGATCAGTATTCTTTGCAATCAAAAAGCCATCCGGCCCGGTCCGGATGGCTTTTTTTTACTAATTCGAACCGTGTAGTGACTTCTATTGTTTTGCCTCGAATTCCGCAATAAGCTTTTTTATATTCTCAGCGTCCTTCGTATTCGGCTGAGCTTTCAGAAACAGACGTAATTGCTTTGCCGCATCGCGATACCGCTCCAGGTCATAGGCGTAAAGGAGTGCGAGCTGCCAGTGAGCTGACGGCAGGACACCCTTGGCCAGTTGGATCGCCCTCAACATCTGCTTCGCAGCCTCGTTATATTGCTTCTGCTTTCTTAAAAGCACTCCGTAGAGCAAAAGAGATTCGGGCGACGCATCGCCAAGATCTACGCCTTTCTTCGCGGCAACGAAAGCGTCGTCGAAACGTTCCATTGAGTTCAGTGAATATGCCAGTCCATACCACGCTCGGCGTCCACGCGGATTTATTTCGACGGCAACAGCAAAAAGAACCTGTGCCGCCTCGTAATGCTGAAGCCTCGCGTATTCGGCACCGAGGCGCACGATCGCGTCGTAGTACTTGGGAAACGTCTCGATGGCCGTCTTGAGATCTTTTAGTCCTTGCTCTTCTTTCTTGCCATTTAGCGCAATGATCGCTCGATCATACAGGGCCCGAGCATCAGCCGGAACCTCCTGAATGAAAACTGTGTCTGTCACCAGCAGAGCGCCCTTCCGAGGCTTTAGATAAAAATCGAGCTGCTCATTACTAAATCCGGAAATTCTTCGTTGGCCGCTGGCGGTCTCCCTTGAGAAATTCACGATCTCGAGCGACTGTTCCTGTTCCTCGTAATCTGTATCGAACGCGGAGACCCGCACGACCACTCGACCCGAAGGCGCACCATTAAAGAAATACCTGCCAGAGTTGTCGGTCCGAGCGCGGGCAACCAAGCGTGAGAACTCATCAAGCAATTCGACTGTAGCGTCGGAAACTGGCGTACGCCCTGGGCCATAGACGTGCCCGCTAACAGTGTTGCCCTGGCCATGCGCGGTGAATGCTCCAAACAAAATGAGCGGAACGAGCGCCAGGTTTCTTCCACGTAGACATAAGTTTTTTGCGAGCCTATCGAATTGCCTCATTTAAGAAAACCTCATCAATTAACCTGTCGAACGGCCAGTTGGGATTAGACCAACTATAGCACCAGACCAACGTACTTCCTGAGTTCATCCGCAACAGCGTTTTTGCCGCGCGACGAACGCGCCGTGATTTCTTGACTTCGGCTCAGTTTGGATTAACAATCTAGCCTACTTCTTGCACAACGTCTTGGGCTGGGGGGTGTTATGAAATGCCTAATCCACACTGCTTGTATTGTATTCGCGGCAACACTTTTCCCTTTTTACATCTCCGCGCAGAGCGAAGACGTCCGCCATGCAACCGGCCTCCCCATACAAATCGGGCAACCGGTTATTTATGGTCACGTTAAAGTTAGGGGGCTCGCGCCAAACGAACCAAAGCCCTCTATCTATGTTTCGCTCTTTGTGAGCGGAGCTCAGGTGGATCGCGCGCGGACCAATGACCAGGGGTACTATTATTTCTTAAGGTCCGTTTCCGACGCCTCCACGCTGGTTTTCGAGGCAAACAACAACGAGCTTGGACGAATTGTTTTGACGTCAAGCATAAGTACTACCGTCCGGCGCGATGTCGAATTCGACTGGCGGTCCGGTTTTCAGAATGTGCAGTCCCCCGCCGGCGTTATTTCCGTAAAGAATGCTTATGTGCGAAGTCCGGATAACCAGAAGGCGTTTGACGACGCGCTGGCCGTCGCTAAAGCAAAACGCACTGATGAGGCGATTGAGCTCTTCAGAAAACTGATCGACAAAGACCCGAAGGATTTTGTCGCCTGGACCGAGTTGGGGAGCTTGTATTTCGGGAGCGACAAATTTACAGATGCCGAGAATGCGTACAACAAAGCCCTTGCGCAAAAAGGCGACTTTATGCTCGCCCTGATGAACCTAGGCAAGCTTCAATATTCACAGAAACATCTGGACCAAGCCATCGTTACATTTACAAGAGCGGCGACCGCGGATCCGAATTCCGCCGAAGCATTTCACTATCTTGGAGAATCGTATTTGCAGGCGAAGCTTGGCTCCAAAGCAGTGGTCGCGCTTAACGAAGCTATCCGCCTCGCCCCGATCGAAAAGGCCGACCTGCACCTACGTCTTGCGACGCTTTATAATGCCGCTGGTGTAAGAGACCGAGCCGCCAACGAATATAAGCTCTTTCTCGGAAAGAAACCCCAACACCCGGACAAGAAAAAACTCGAAGAATACATAAAAGATAATGCGAAATAGTGACACGCCATCCCGAAAAAGAGCTTTGATTGCTCGCGAGCCGTTTTTACTTTGTATCCTAGGTCCCGCTCAATCGTTCCCGCAATCCCGAATAAAATAGCCGGAGCCTTTCAGCTCCGGCTATAGCAATTCGACAGGTTGTCGAAACTAAAATGAATAACGCGCCCCGAACTGCATCCGACGTGGCGTGCCCTGGATGCTCGTGAACCACTGCCCAAACTCCTCAGGCGGTGTCGTAAGGTGCGGATCCTGCGGAAGCCCGAATGACGAACGTGTCAGATTATCAGCGTTGAAGTACTGATAATTAAACACATTGATCACTTCCCAGCGGAGAGCCAGCTTATGGTTTTCGCTCCACGGCATGCCAATGGATTTCGACAAACCGAGATCGAGAGTTGAATAACCTGGCAGTCTCAATTGATTACGATCGCCCGTTTCGCCAGGACGAGCGTTGCGGAACGACTGGAAGGCCGCAGTCGGATTTTGGAATGCGTTCTGGGTATTTCGATTTACCTGCACTCGCGTGTTGCCGAGGCGAACGCCGTTCGATTGCGCGTTCCAATTGGTGGCCCATTGAGCTGCGTCGATAGGCACACCCACCGGAAGGCCGGTGTTATATCGGAAAATCCCTGCGATCTGCCATCCTCCAAGAAACGCGTCAGTCACCGAATTCATATCGCTAAAGAACTTTTTCCCGCGACCGAAAGGTACCTGGAAAATGAAATTCGCGTTGATGCTGTGGCGAACATCGAAATCCGAGTAGGAATAATTGTCCTCCGGGCGCAGCGGATTGAACAGAAACTGCGACCCGTAAGACGTACCCGTTTGTAGTCCGGACGCGTCATCGAATGACTTTGACCAAGTGTAGTTGATGTCATACGTAAGCGTCTGGCCGAGTCTTTGTCGCAGCGAGAATGTGGCGCCGTTGTAATCGGATTTAGCGCTCGTTCCGAATGCCGAGAAGGCCGCATACTGCGGGTGGAAAAATAAGTTCGGGCCGATACCCGGAACATTACGACTCACGTCATCAATGAGCAACTGGACGAACGTCCAGTCGAGAATATCGAAACCACCGCCCGCAGGGCCCGAAATGTCGGGTCGCGCAACTAAACGATAGATTCGCTGGGTAGAATTCAGGGGTACTCCGTTGACCGTTGTTGTATAGGTCGGAAAGAAATGTTGGAAATACGGAATCATCGGCACCTGATCGATTGGCGTATTGGCCGCCCGAAGATCGTGCAGGATACCTGCTGCCGTATACCAGTCCATTCCATTGGGAGCAACCAGATTGTTCAACGCCATGACATCACGCGAGGCAAGCAGATTTCTTGCCTTGCGTCCGATATACGACGCTTCGAAATACAGTCCCTTTGGAAGCTGCCTGCCATAGGAAACATTCCAAACATAGTGTGTCGGTGTGGTGATGGTACCGTCCAAAGAGGTTTCGATTCGCTGTGGACAGCGCACCGTTCCGGCCAGGCACTCTGGAGTTACTTCGGTAGCGAACCGCTGCACCGGGGCGGGGATACCCGGCAGGCTGCGAATGTTCTGGTTGAAACCCGTAAAGAGCGGAGCAGGATTGTCAGTTACGTTGTACGTGTTTGCGGCAATCGTCGTCGCCGACGTAAATCCAATCGTCGACAATCCGTCAAAGCTCACCGCAAGTTGACCGCCGAAGTGGTCATTCGTTACCGAGAAACCTCCTCGGATAACCGATTCCCGTTGCTTGCCAAAGAGTGTGCCGAGAAAGCCACTCTTGAAATCCGGCGACCAGGCAGCAGCGATGCGCGGCTGAAAATTATTCCAGTCGGCACTGTAAAATCCGGGTCCATTATTGGCCGGACCGGCCCGCTCAAAAGTGATGAGGTCATTCAATGCACGCCCCTGTTCGGCTGCCTGCTTACGGCGTTCGAAAAAATCTCCCAGCCGTTCGGTGGGAACAACCTGAAATCCATTCTTTTCATAAACCGGGCGGCTAAACCCATATCGCAACCCGAGCGTTACTGTTAAATTGCTAAACGGTTTCCACGCATCCTGGAAATACGCATCGTATTCCTCGGTTGCGAAGTTACGAAACGTCGGAGTTCCCGGTTCAACAACATCTCCGTCAATGTCGAATGTAAAATTACCGGTATACTGCGAATATCGCCCGATCAACGCCGTCGCAGCAGCCTGAACCGTGTTGATATCCCCGGGGTCGATCGTGTAACCGGCGGCGGTAAAGCGCTCGTTTAATACCGCACCCGACTGATCATAAAACGAGGGATTGGTGACGGCAGCGTCGAAAGCATTGGCAAAATCGACCCGCTGGTTGCGGATTATCCTCACGTTAGCACCAAATTGGAACGTATGGTCTCCCTTAACCCACGTGAAATCGTCAGTAATATTGTGCGTCGGCGTAATTCGGCTCAGGGTTCGAACGAACGCCTCGGGGGCGAATACAAAGCGGAAACTGATATTCGGTGCTACAGAATCCCCCTGCTGGCTAAATGCCTGTCGAGTCAGCCCGTACCGGAAATTATTCACCTTATTGCTGCTAAGCGCCCAATCATGTCCGACGACAAATCCATATGGGTGATCCCACAACGTCGTCGGGGCCGTATCCGGGAATTGGGACGTGCCCGTCAAAATGTCATTTTGCAGATTACCGCGGAAATAGAGGCCCTGAGAATCATTGATCTTATAATCGAACCGAGCTATATGCGTGTTCTCCTCAGAAGTTGTAGGAGAATTGAAGCGGAACCCGCCGGTGTTAATCCCGTCACCAACCGAGCTATCATTGGCCGGAAATCGCGAAGTGGCGCTGGCCAGGGCTGCAACTGCTAAAGGGTTTATTCCAACCTGGGAAAAGATGGTGCTGTTGAGCTCGGTCAAACCGACCGAACAGTTGCCACCAACACAACTCGGACCCGTTCCTCTGAAACGAATCGTTCCCTGGCCAAGATGCGCCAAGGGAACAAGGCGAACGACCGAAGCCCCTTCCTCCTGCCGCTGTCCCTCGTAGGTGTAAAAGAAAAAGAGCCTGTCTTTGATAATCGGCCCACCTATCGAGCCTCCAAAAACATCTCGTGCGAGGCTTGGCCGCGGCGCCCGCTGTTCGCCGACCTCAGCCACCCCATCGAGCACGGCCTGATCAGTCGCGATATAGGTGCCTGCTGCATTATTAAAAAATGAATTAGCAGAGAACGCCGTTGGACGGTAAAAGTAGAAGACCGACCCTCGGAAATTATTTGTACCACTCTTCGTTACGAGGGATATCTGCGCACCGGACGAGCGTCCCTGACTGGCGTTTCCATTCGCGGTTGTGATCCTGAATTCCTCCACCGACTCTGCGGTCGCCCTCAGAACCGTGTCCTGACTCGTTTGGAATTGTGCCGTTCGTCCGCCGTTCTGCTGATCGTTAATATCAACGCCGTCGAGCAAAACGTTCGCCTGATCGCTCCTGCCACCTGCGACATAACCTTCACGGGTAACGCCCGGCTGCAAGCTGAGCAAGTCCGCGACACGCCTCAAGTCAGTCGGCAGCTGGGTGATCTGCTGAGGCTGAAAGTTGTTTCCCAGACTCGCGTCCTGAGTGTTAATGATCGCATCGATCGTGTCCGCCGTGACATCGACCACGGCGCTGACATCGCCGGGTTCGAGGGCTACGTTGATCTCAATAGGACTGTCGACCAGTGCCTGGACATTTGTGTTGACTACCTTCTTGAAACCGGTTGCTGTGACCTCCAAACGGTATGTCGACGGTTGAATGCCGCGGAAACTGTACGCGCGCCATCCTCAGTCGTAACCGTTGAACGATTGAACCCTGTGCTCGGATTTGTGAGCGTAACCGTCGCCCCAGCTACCGCTGCTCCATTCTGGTCCGCCACAATGCCTCGAACACCACTGGTACCGGATTGGGCCAGTGCTGAGAGCGGAAGCGCGATCAAAACAAAAGCGACCGTCAATAGCACGAAAACTCGCGAATTGATAAACTGAAATCTCATTTGTGCCTCCTGATGTAGGTGAAAAAGACTCTTTTCAAGAACGAGCTTAAGCTTAACGCATATTTCGGGCCACTTTAGAGAAGTCGCGAAACTCCCGAAATACTGTGCGGAAACTAGCCTGACGCAGTCCGTTTTTGTGTCATTTCTACGAAACTTCAAAAATAAATTCAAAATTTCGTGGATGTGAAGACGAAATTATATCCCATTTTCCTTCGTCGTAATCAAAATAAATGCGGATTTCGCGGCCGTTGAACCCATGCCGGCGGCAGCACTCAGTGTCGGAGAAACCGGGTGCGCGACGTCTCCTGCGGCAAAGACGCCCTCCGCTGTTGTTTCACATTCGGCATTCACACGGATGTAACCACGGTCGTCGAGATCCAGGATACCGGCGACCAGCTCGGAATTAGGTTTTACGCCGACGCGGATCAGGACCGCGTCCGCCGGCTCCGTTCGTACGGCGTCCGAAGTCGTGCTCCTGAGGCGAACGGATGAGAGCTGCGAATTGCCGTAGATCCCGGTGAGCTCGGTGTCGAATACAACCTCGATATTATTTCGCTCGTTCATTTCCCGCAGAAATTCGTCCCGGGCCGTCATCCGGCTCCGCCGGTGAACGACCTTTACCGAAGAAGCAACATCCGACAGTATCAACGCGTTTTCGGCCGCGGCGTCACCGCCTCCGACAAGCACTACATTCTTGCCGGCGGCAAGTGAGGCGTCCCGCACACCGGACTCAAGAATTCCCTTTCCGCGGAACTCAGCTTCGCCGGGTATACCGAGACGGCGACGCCGAACTCCGGTCGCAATGATAAGGCAGTCGAATTTGATTTTAAAGCCTCCGTCCAGAGCAACGACCCTAGACTCGAGCTCGATCGACGTTACCGTTTTCTCCATGAGGCGAACAAATTCAACCTGCCTGACCGTCGTCCGAAAATGTTCAACCATCTCTTGGCCATTATTCGCGCGTAGACCGATGTAGTTCTCGATCGGACCGTGGATATGGTGGAGTTGGCCTCCTATGTCGCACTCGCGTTCAACCAGGAGGGCACTTAATCCCAATTCGCTGCACCACGCCGCGGCAGAAAGCCCGGCCGGCCCACCGCCGATGATAACGACATCTGCCTGATAACGGGCTTTACTCATGAAGAGTCCCAACTCTGAGGCGATTTTTGTCATTCCAGTGCCGTTTTTTGTCAGAAACGCGATTAACTCCCCTGCGGTGTCAGGAAGATGATGTCGGTTCAAGCCTGATTTTACGGCGAATCCGGATTTCCGACAATACCATTTCGCCATTCAAATTGCTGGCATTGGTTTTGCTAACGCTTTGAAGTGCAGTTCCGCGCCTGCGTCAGACTGTCCGCCCCCGAGTCCTACAAAATTTTTATCGAGACAGAAATATGAGATTAGAGATCGAACCGACCGTTGCCGTTTCACCGCTCTCTGACCGAACGGAAAATAACGTAGAGCTCGATATGGTTTCGGCCGAAGCGAAATCGATGCTTAACCAGGGTATTAGATCCGCTCAAGCGGGGAATCGACCGCTTGCCCGTATCTCGCTGCAAAGGGTAACGGAGCTCGACCCGCGTAACGAGAGCGCGTGGCTTTGGTTAGCATCGATAAGCGAGTATCCCGAGGAACTCCTTGGGTTCCTGAACCACGTTCTCGAGATAAATCCGGAAAGTCAGCGAGCACTGGAATGGAAGGCTGCTACCCATTCACTTCTTTCGAAAACATTTGTCCAGCGCGGAATAGATGCGACGCAGGACGACCAGAAAGAATTTGCGGCCGAGTGTTTCCAGAATGCTCTCGATTACGACGACAAGAACGCGCTCGCATGGATGTGGATCGCATCACTCTCCGATTCCAACCTTGTGAGGGTCGGCCTGTTGGAGAAGGCCCTCGCTATCGATCCGCAGAACGAATCAGCCGCCGCGGCCCTCGATTCCGCAAAGAAAAGCATTCTTAAGGAACGGCTTACTGAGGCCAAAACGGCCGCCGTCGGCGGTAACAACGCGGAGGCGATAAAGATCCTCGATTCGCTTCTTGTAACAAATTCCGATTCGGTGGATTCCTGGACGATGCGATCGCATCTTGCTGAAGGCTTTGACGAAAAGATTCGATGCTTTGAAAGCATTCTTGCGATCGATCCTGAAAACGTTGCAGCAAAAGCCGGCCGCGATTCGTTGCTGTCGATCTTCGGAACAGCTGAGGCGGCCAACGCAGAGGTCTCAAGAAACGAGGCTTATGCGGATGAAAGCTCACCACAGGACATCTTCGAACATGCGGTCGAGCCAATGATCGACAAAAGTGGTACGCCGGACCTCGAACCTTCGAATGCTTCGACGAGCCCAGTAGAGACAAAATTCGAAACGGAAATCGATAGTACGCCCGAGAGAGAATATGAAAATGAACAAGCTGAGGTCGTCGCGGAGCCGTTTGCTTCGTTTGCGGAAGAAACTACGGAGCTTAATGAAGCGGCGACAGACCTCGGCGAACTGAACGATCCTAACTTCGAGGTTATGCCCGAAGAGGTTTCCGAAGTTCTCGCCGATCATGCTGATCCGCAGGCCGAAACGGTTGCGATCAGCTACTCCGATGAGGGTGCCGAGTGGTCGGATGCGAATTCAGATCCTGCTATCGCTATGCCGGTGGACGCTCTGCCGGAAAGAGACACGCCGTCCCATGAACCTTTCGCCGAAACCGACGAAGTCCTCACCGTCAAAGCGGAATCGATCGAATGTCCCTTCTGCGGCTCGACTAACGATCCACAAGCTATTTCCTGCCAATCATGCCGGGCCGTGCTGACCCTTTCGGATCTGGAACTGCTGCTCGCCAATCAGGACTCGAATAAGCTGATATTGAGGCGGGCGGTCGAAGAAATGGAACGCAGCCGTTCGAAAGGCGTTTTCGGTCCGGATGAGTTAGTGACATTAGGTCTCGGCCATCTCAATCTTCGAAACCTTCAGTTAGGTTATACGTGTCTGCTCGAAGCATCGAAGTTGAGCCCGAACAATGTAGTACTTAGCGGCCAGGTCAATTCCCTCTTGATTCGGCTTGGGGAGATCAAGATCCAGGAAGAAGCTTACCTAAAGATGCCGAAGGGCAAGTCGATTCTGGTGGTAGACGATAGTCCAACCGTTCGAAAATTGATCGCTGGCAAGCTGGAGAAATGCGGGCACGACGTAACGTGTGCGAACGACGGCGTCGAAGCGATGGAACGTCTCGAGAGTGTTGTCCCGGATCTGGTCCTTCTCGATATAACAATGCCGAGGATGGACGGCTATCAGGTTTGCAAAAACATTCGTAGCAATCGCGCTACCAAGGACGTGACCGTCGTGATGATCTCCGGCAAGGACGGATTCTTCGACAAGGTCCGCGGCCGTATGGCAGGTGCGACGGGCTATATAACTAAACCCTTTGGACCGGAAACCCTGATGAAAGCCGTCGAAATGTACCTTAGCGGCGAAGCCCCGGAGTTAGATGAGGTATGACCGCCAGTCGTGGTAACGTGGCAATCAAAAGCTGTTATCGATGAAGCCGAATCGCTGCTCGGGGCGATCCGCGGCGGTGTCCTGGTTCATTTACAAGGCGGCGTCCGCCCGGCACATCTTCACGTTCCGCTCGATTTCGCCCGTCAATTGAACGCGCAGGTCTTACTGACCGGCGACGACGACGTGATCGCGGCAGCCGACGCTCTCGAGGCGTGGCTGATGCTGCTCGTTGCCGAAACCGATCCGATCTCCGACACCCGCACACTCAGCTTACTGGATCAGATCTCGGAGTTCGAAGTTTCGCTCTTAGACTACAAAGCTAAGGAGCTCGCACCGGCCGGCGATGTCGGAGACTTTGTAGAAGAGTCTTTCGAAGTTTTACAAGCCGGCAAGAACAACTTCCCCGACGGCGACCCGGCGGAAAATAAACAAAGTGAGGATATCGAAGCCGATTCCGAACTTCTCGAGGTTTTCAACGAGGAAGCCGCCTCTCTGTTGCAGAGCATTAAGTTGAATTTAGAAGTGCTCTCCACCCGGCCAAAAGATCGGGAGGCCCTTTGGGAGATCAAGAAAAGCGCCCATACATTCAAAGGTGCTGCGGGAGTAGTCGGTCTTCGGAAATTGTCGGATCTCGCTCATCGGGTCGAGGATCTGCTTGACCGGCTTTCCGAGAAGAATGCAGATCTCAACGTTCACATCGTCAGTCTTTTGCTGCACGCGGCCGACTGTCTAGAATCTTTGTCGAGCGCCGAAGGTTCGTCGGAGATCGACGCCAAGATTGAATCCCTGTACGAGGAATTTGGAAAAGCATTGGGTGACATCTCGCCGTCGGAAACCACCAGCGACAAACCAATCGTCGTTTCCCCTAGCGTAACAGTAGTAACACCCAGACGGCGGGCGACAGACTTCTTCGCGTCGCCGCGAAAGACCCATTCGATAATTCGTGTATCGCGGGATCGGGTCGATGAACTCGTACGAAACATGCGCGATCTTTTCGCCAGCCGTTCAGCGTTCGAGCAACGCCTCGCGGAGCTGGATCAGCAAGTTGAAGAGTCACATAACAACTGCCGTCGTCTTCTGGCCGCGACCGAAAGCCTGGAATCACGCCAAAACGAGACGGGTTCGACTCACTCGGGTACCGTCGCCCCAGATGTCAACGCAGGGGCGTACGACCTTTCCGAAGCCGTGAAAGACGCGGCCGTCATCGACACGGCATTCGACAATGTGAAGAGTAATCTCGAAGCCCTCTATGATGCGCAATGCACCTTGATCGACGACGTGCAGGACAAATTACTAAGGCTGCGCCAGGTCGAATTCGGTTCGATCAAAAATCGTTTGCAACGTACCGTTAGTGTGACATGCGACGAAGAAGAGAAGAGGGCCGAGGTGTCGATCGAAAACGGCAGCCTCGAAGTCGATACACAGCTTATCGATATTCTGATCGAGCCGCTTCTTCACCTGCTTAAGAACGCTGTCGTCCATGGCGTCGAGAACCCCGAAACACGCCGCATCCTGGGCAAACCCGAAGTCGGGAAGATCACGATACGCGTAAGCAGCAAAGATGAATATACCGTTTTGTCGGTTACGGACGACGGGCGAGGGATCGCGTTCACACCGCTTTTGGAAAAGGCCCTGGTGTCGAACCTCATCACGCGAGCTGAAGCGGAACAAATGACCCCAGACAAGATCTGCGAGCTCATTTTTCTCCCTGGATTAACGACCGCCAAAAAGCTAAATCTGAACGCCGGTCGAGGAGTCGGCATGAGCATCGTTCGTGAAAGCATAGCCGCCGCCAGCGGTACGATCTCGATCGATACCTGGCCCCAGAAAGGGACGACTTTTACGATCCGAATTCCGCGCCCGTTCGCCCGTCAAGTTCCCGAACCGGTGAGTCGAGCAACAGGCGTCTCCACAACACCGAGCAAATTGAGGATCTTGATCGTGGATGACAGTCCGAGTGTTCGCTTAACGACATCTCGCGTAGTAGAGAAGGCGGGATGGCATGTCGAAACCGCTAAGAACGGACTTGACGCCCTCGAGAAGCTTAAGATCCTGCCCTTGCCGAATATTATTCTCTCCGATATTGAAATGCCAAAAATGGACGGCTTCGAGTTCGTCGAAACTCTGCGTAAAGATGATTCGCTAAAAGATATTCGGGTGATGTTTATCAGTTCGAGAGCGGATCAAGTGGATCGTGATCGGGCGGACGCAGCCGGGGTGGCGGCTTTCATCACTAAGCCGTATGACCAGGTGCATCTGTTGGAACTGGTCAATCGCCTTACACTCTCTGACGAGTTGGTCGCGTCTGAATGATCACGTCTTAAGTTTTCGGTGGTGCGCTGGGCCTGATCTCGATCTTGCTTGGAAGGGCGCGCGTCTCAAAACGCAAAAGGTCAACGACGACTTCGGCGATGTCCGTGGGCTGAAGCTGCCACGCCTTTTCATCACTGGCCGTATCCCCTCCAAAATCGGTGTTCACGCTGCCAGGGCAAATATAGCTGACTTTGATATTGTCATGACGAACTTCCTGCATCAGCGCCTCTGAAAATCCGTTCAATCCGAATTTCGACGCGTTGTAAGCAGCCATCCGCGGATGTGCGTTCTGTCCGGCAAGCGAAGAAATATTGATGATATAACCTCCGCCCCTTGTCTTCATTAACGGCAGCGCGTAATGGCAGGTATAAAAGACACCAAATAGATTTGTCTCGATCGTTCGCCTAAACTCGTCGGCGCTCGTTTCTTCCACTGTTTTACCAAAGTAGCCGATACCGGCGTTGTTGATGAGTACATCGACGCCGCCGAAAACGCGAACACATTCCGCAAGCATCGCCTTCACCTGATCCTCATCGCGAACGTCACAAGCGATCCCGGCGACACGATCCTTTCCTCCAAGCCGTTCGATCGCCCCGTTCAGGTCACTCTCGTCCCGACCGCAAATAAAAACAGCCGCTCCGCTTTCTACAAGCGTCTCAGCTATGGCGTAACCTATGCCCTTCGTGCCGCCCGTGATCACCACTACCTTTTTTTCCGTTGGCGCCATTCCTATTTCGATTCTGATCGGATATCTCTCAACGATGGAGTTTTTCCGAATTACATTTAATCCTTTATCTCAGCTCGCGAGCCGACTCTTAAGCACATCGTTGACGATCTTCGGGTTCGCCTTTCCCTGCGAGGCCTTCATCACCTGACCGACAAAAAATCCGAACAACTTTTCGTTCCCGCCGCGATACGCTTCAACCTGATCCCCATTTCTTTCGATGATCTCATCGACGAGCTTCTCGATCGACGCCGCGTCCGAGATCTGCTCGAAACCTCTTGCTTTTATCACCTCCGCCGCGCCGCTGCCGGACGTGAACATCTCGACGAGCACTTCTTTTGCTTGATTGTTGTTTATCGATCCTGCACCGAGGATCTTGATCAGCTCCGCCAACCCAGACGAGGAAACCGGTGATTCTGCGAACGACTTGCCGGAGTTGTTCATCTCGCGCGTGAGCTCGGATAAAATGAAGTTCGCCGAGACACGCGGATCGCCGGACTCGGTCGCCGTCGATTCGTAGAAAGTCGCCAGGTCTTTATCGGCAACTATCTGTGACGCATCGGCAAAGGAGAGATCGTATTCGCTCATCATCCGGTCGCGCATCACGTCCGGCAGCTCGGGCATTTCGGATCTCACGCTCTCGATGAACTCGGGGGTGACCTTCAGCGGCTGAAGATCAGGTTCGGGAAAATATCGGTAATCGTGAGCGTCCTCTTTCGAACGCATGACCCGCGTTCGATTTCCTTTCTCGTCCCACAAGCGCGTCTCCTGCATCACACCTTCTCCAGACTCGTGCGCTTCGATCTGCCGGTCGATCTCGAATTCGATAGCCTTTTGCATGAAACGCACAGAGTTCAGGTTCTTTAGCTCGACCTTGTTGTTGTATTTGCTTTCCCCGATCTTCCTTACCGAAACGTTCGCCTCGCAACGAAGATTTCCCTTTTCCATGTCGGCGTCGCTCGCCCCGACCCACTGCAGCACACGCCGCACATGATTGACATAGTCGTACGCTTGCCACGAACTTCGAAAATCGGGCGAGGTGACGATCTCGCCTAGGGGCGTTCCGGCGCGATTGAGATCGACGTAAGAATACTTGTCGACGTCGGGCAAACCCTCGTGGACATTTTTTCCCGCATCTTCCTCGAGGTGCATTCGCTCGATGTGAACCGTCATCGGCTGCCACTCCGATACGTGGCCCTCGGCATCGCGTTCGGATGTCATTATCGTCAGCGTCCCATTCGCCGAAAACGGCTTGTCGTATTGTGAGATCTGATACCCCTTTGGAAGGTCGGGGTAGAAATAGTTTTTGCGGGCAAAAATGGATGTTTCCTGGATCTCGAGTCCGAGAGCGAGCGCGGCCCGCGACCGAGATCGACGACTCGTCTATTCAGAACCGGAAGAGCACCCGGCAGGCCAAGACACACAGGACAAGTGTTCGAATTGGGCTCGGCCCCCGTCATGACCTCGCAGCCGCAAAAGATCTTGGTCGCGGTGGCGAGTTGTGCATGAATCTCCATGCCGATTACGGCTTCCCAACCTTCTTTGATCATAGTGAAAACAGAAAAACGCGGAGGATGATCTAAATCATAGTCCGCGTTTGGTTAGAACTCAAAACCAGCCTAATGTCGCCGCCCGCTCTTGAAGACAATACGCGGAGGCCTAGGGTTAGGAACCGGAATAACCTCAAACGGCGTCACGCGATACGCCCCGCGGCGATCGACATACGGCAGCAGCCTGTTCCGTTGCGAAAGATAGCCGCTCGGGAAATGTCTTCGAAAACGTTTAAATCCGCGGCCCGCATTATACGCCCCAAAACTCTGAAACCCACCAAAATAGCTGCCGAAATATCCGGTCTCAGGCGCATAACTATTGGATTCGATATCTAATCGGATTGTGTCGAGTTCCAAATTATTGCGCTCCAATTCAAGTCTTTCTTTTTCCAGCCGTGCCTCTCGCAGCTGAGCCACAAGACTAAGTCTTGCCGTCATGTCTTTCTCCCGCTGTCTATCGAGGTCTTCAGGCGACGGAAAACCCATTCGAGCGTAATTCTCACGATAGTCGCGTTCCGCCGCAAGGCGTTTTTGCTGAAATTTTTGCAGCGACGAATTCGTAACGGTCCGAACCTGGCCCGCTCCGATCGCTGCCATCGAAAGAACCAAGCCAAAAATCAATGCTGTTTTTTTCATAACCTTTAACCTCTGTGGCCTGTTCCTAAAATAATAGCACTTAGGACCTTTTTGCTGAAGAGAATCAGCCCGGGGACCACATTGCATTGGGACCGCATAGCTCAGAAGCTAAATCCAAGGCCAACTCTTGCGTTGCGGCCAGGGGTTCGAAAACCATTTTCGAAATACTTATGATCGAAAAGATTTTCAATGGTCCCGAACAAACGCATACCGTATCTGTCCTTTCGAAACCGAAATGTATAGCCCGCAGTCACATCGGCGCGCCGGTTGCCGCCGAACCTGTATGTGTATTGGCCGAATGTCGTGCTGCTAAATACTGGAGCCAAATACCCGCTGGTGGCGAGAAGATCGATACTCGCCCAAAACCGCTTGATCCTTTGCGTTGCAACTAACGTGAATTGATGGTTCGGAATGCCGAACGCGGCCCGATCGGTACTTGCAATGGTCGCGATCGCCGGTCGCCGAAAGTTTCTCACGTCGCTGTTCGTGAACGTATAAGACGCAAAGATCGTAGTCGATGTTGTCGGCTTGATGTCGACGCTCAGCTCGGCCCCGCGGGAGTAATGTCGGTCGAAATTGTAGTACACGGGAGCCCCGAAATCGTCAGTCGGCAGATACGTGATCTCGTCTTTTATACGCGTGTAGAAATATGTCGCGGAAGCTTTGACGCGTTGCTTACTAAAGTATTGTTCGATTCCCGCGTCAATCCCGATCGAGCGCTCAGGTTTCAATGCCGGATTACCCTGCGGAAAGAACAATCCCAAAAAGAAGAACGTTCCAAACCGCTCGTATAGAGAGGGGACGCGATATCCGTTGCCCACGTGCGTCCGAAGTTTTGTTCCCGTTTGCGAGATGAAATACGACGCCGACCCGTCCAGCGTGTATGCGGCCGGCGGATCCGACAACGTGAAATTCGCATACGGCCCGGTCGTCACGCTGAACTGTGGACGGCCGAGGCCGAACCACTGTGCTCGGGCACCACCGACAAATTGCAAGCGTCCGTCGAGCAGACTAACCAGATGCTGCACAAAAAATGTGTTGCTGCTCTGGCTGGCACCGGTTGCGAAATCACTCGTGCCGTTTGGTGTGCTTCCTTCGTTGTCAAAGTGTTCGTTTTCAAATTCGTATCCAGCCTTGAAGGTGTTCGAGGTATTCGCCGTCCAGACGGTATGTATATTGGCAGTATGAATAGATCCGCCAAAGCTATTCGTATATGCGCTCTGGAACCCGACGCCGAGCGGCCCATCGTCGTTAGTTCGCTTCGTGGATATACCTTGGTAAGAGCCGCTGAGCGTTAATTTGCTATTGACGATATGCGATGCCGCAAACTGCCCGACGAAGAAACGCGATTTCTGAATACTGTCAGGATCATCGACATCGTGTAAGAAATTAACTCCGTCGCGAGCGTCGATGATGATACCGGCAGGTGGCGGCAGCATGCCGAGGGTATCCGGGCTTGAGTTCAAACGCACCTTTGCCTCCGACACGAAAAAGCGACCCGAAAGCGTAGTCGTGTAGACGGGGCGATAGTCGATCCTCGATTGAAAGTTGGTATTGCTCGCGTTGTCGTCACCATCGATCCCCTCGGTGTACGCTGTTCGCGAAACAGCTCCGCTGATCCCGAACTTGCTGTCGGGTGTTCCATAGGAAAGATTGGTTCGAAATCGTCCAAGTCCAAGTCCGCCGGCCGCTCCGGAGACTTGTCCACGAAACCCCTGTGCGGGACGCGGCGTCTGAAAATTCAGTGCACCGCCGATCGCGTTGGTGCCATAGAGCGAACTGCCCGACCCTCTTAGAACTTCGATCCGATCGACGCTCGTCAGTGTGAAATCACTGAGAAACGGTGTCGCATCGCCGGTGATCGAACCCGGATCGCGGAAGCGAATGCCGTCGACCAGAACCGCTGTATCCTGATTTCGAAGGCCTGCGCGCCTTGATCGACGCCGTCCGTCCGAAACCACCAAGCTGCTGAATGCGAAAACCGGGAATTGTGCGGACCGCGTCGATGAGCGTGAAGTCGGCGCGATCCCGCATCTCCTGCGCATCGATGATGTTCACGGTTTTCGAAACCTGTTCGATCGGCTGCTCGGCATCGGCTGAGATAGTAACTATTTCGCGAATGGCTGTGAACCCATCGATCACTAAATTGAGTACGGTTGAAGAGCCCGCGATCCGAACCGTACTTTTGACCGGAACCGATGTCTTCAGTTCACCGTTCGAAAGATACGATGCCGTGACAGAATAATTCCCACCCGGGAGCTTGAACGCATATTTTCCATCCGCGTTCGTCCTCGTAGTTTGGTCATAGCGCGGATCGCTTTTCGGATCGTGCGGTAACCTCCGCTCCAGCGACCGCGTTTCCGTGGCTATCGGTGACCCTACCCTCGAGGTCGTAAGACTCGGCTTGCGCAAAGACAAACGCATACAACAAACATATCAGTCCTAATACTCTTGTAGTTTTCATTTCGCTCCTTTTCTGCCCATCGCAGAATGGTTCTGAACCTGACAAGGTGCAAAGTTCCCGACTTCTCGATTTGGGAATTGGGATTTCGGATAGGGGATTGCTTTGTGGCGATCGCCACATCCGAAATCCCAAATCCGAATTCCCAAATCGAATCACGGTTGCGTGGGCAGTGCCGGCATTTCACCGGACTTCCTTTGCAGCACTTGTCTAAAGAGATCGTTGATCGTTGGTCGTTGATGGTGGATCGTTGATCGTGGATCGTTGATCGTGGTGCTTCGCCGTCCGGACGTTCAACGCAAACAACAAACTCCACGATCAACGATCAACGATCAACGATCAACGATCAACGATCAACGATCAACGAACAACGAACAACGAACAACGATCAACGATCCACCATCAACGATCAATAAACCGCCGTCACTCTTACCTTCCCGCTTGCCGGATTTTCATCGAGCAGCACTTGTACGTCATAAACCTCCTGCAAATTTTCCCGCGTCAATACTTGAGCCGTAGTTCCCTGGACAAAAACCTGGCCTGCCTTTAGCAATATCACACGCCCCGCAAACTCGCTCGCGAGATTCAGATCGTGCGTGATGACGATCGCCGACGACGACGCATCGCGGCAGCGTTCGCGAACCAATCTGAACATCAGCGCCTGGTGTGCAAGATCGAGATTGGCCGTAGGTTCGTCCAGCAAAAGAATCCCAGTCTCTGCCGCCATTGCTCTGGCCAATACAACTCTCTGTCTTTCGCCGCCCGAAAGCTCGTTCATCAATCGTTTTGCGTATCCGATGAGATCGCACATCTCGAGGGCATTGTTCGCGGCTTCGATATCAGCGGACGTCTCCCATCCAAAAGCAGCACCGCGCGTGAATCGTCCGGCGAGTACGAACTCAATTACCGTTATCGGGAACTTCGTCTCGTTCTCTTGTGCGACAACGGCGATGTTCCGTGCGATTTCTCGCCGCGAGAGTCGGCCTAGCGGGACACCATCGAGCGAGATCTCTCCGCCGTCAATCGGTATTGTCCCGTTCATTGCCCGAAGCAAGGTAGTTTTCCCGGCTCCGTTTGGGCCAAGCAGTGCTAGGATCTCACCCGGAGCAAGTTCCAGCGACACGCTATCGATGACTTTGCGTTGATCGAACGAAACTGAAATGTCTTTGACCTGGAGCATGGTTTCCCTGACTTTTAACCTAATTCCTCCTCAACAGATAAATGAACAGAGGCGCTCCGATCAGCGCCGTGATCGCTCCGACCGGCAACTCACGCGGTGCGATAACTGTTCTGGCAACCGTGTCCGCGAGCACCACAAAGATCGCACCTGCGATGGCGGACAATGGAACGACGAGCCTGTTGTCGCTCCCGACGGAGAGCCTCACAAGATGCGGGACGATCAATCCCACGTAGCCGACTGAGCCGCTTGCCGCGACCGACGTCCCGACCAGCAGGCTTGCAATGCCGAACACGATAAGCCGCACTCTTCCGACTTCGACACCGAAATCCATTGCGTCCCGTTCACCGATCATCATCAGATTCAATGGGCGTGCTTGGGCCCTCAAGACGATTGTTCCAAGCACGGATGCAACGAGCGTCAAATAGAAACCGTTCATTGTCGCCTGCGACAGATCGCCTAGCAGCCAGAATGTGAATCCCCGAAGCCGTGCCGCATCGAGCAAGCTCGTAAACAGAACAATGATCGATGACAAGAACGTCGTGACGATGACACCGGAAAGTACAAGGCGTTCGACATTCATTCCCGGCGCGGCTCCGGGCCATTTGGTAAACCGTGAACGTCGCGAGCCCGGCACCCGCAAATGCGAACAGCGGTCGCGCAAAAACGAATTGCTCGAAAAATACGAAGGCGAGCATTGTCCCGAGCGCGGCACCATTCGAAACCCCGAGGAGATACGGTTCAGCGAGCGGGTTTCGAAGCAGCGCCTGAAGCGATGCCCCGGCGGCCGCAAGACTCGCTCCGACACATGCACCGAGCAGAACTCGCGGCAAACGTATGTCAAAGAGTATCGATCGCTGCGTGTCGGACAGATCAAAAAACGCAAGATGTTCACTACCGATCGATACGGCGATAAGCAACGCCGCGATCAACATCGCGATCAGAGCGATCCAAATTGAGATACGACGATTCAATTCTTCGATCGCAGATCTTTTGCGATCTCCTCCAAAGCATCGACCAGCCGCGGGCCGGGCCGCGAAATGATGTCGGCGTCTATCCTGTACACTCGTCCGTTTTTCACCGCCGGCGAGTTAGCAAAAACCTCACTCGGCTCGCGGTTGTCCTCGCTATCGGAAAGAAAAATCACGTCGGGAGCGAGAGCCAGTGCGGTTTCTTTGCTGATCTTTGGATACGCCGTGGCGATGTTCTTCGTTGTCGAAAACCCGCCCGCAGACTCGACGATCTCCGTCAAAAACGATTCATGGCCGATTGTGAAGAGTGGTTCTCTCGAGATTTGGACGAAGACTCGCGGCTTGTCTTTCGTAGGTATACGCAACAGTTCACGATCATAGTTGGCTTGATCGCGCACCCGGCTTGCACGACCAGCGAGCGAAACGACCAATCCCCTCGCCTGATCACCCCGTCCGAAGATATCTCCGAGCTCGTTCAGGTTCTCGAACACCTCGTCCAACGTCTTCGGGTTGGTTACATAAACCGCAATTCCCTGATCCCGGAGTGTCTTGCTGAACGCTTCAAGCTGGGACGCCGTCGAAATAAAAATGACCTGCGGCTTTAACGCGATTATCTTTTCAATGTTAGGCGTCTGCGTGTCCCCGACCTTTTCGATCGCTGCCGTCTCCGCCGGATAGTTACAGTAGGTGGTCACTCCGACCAAGCGATCTCCAGCCCCGACGGCAAAGATCATTTCCGTAAGGCTCGGCGCAAGCGATATAGCACGTTCGATCTTGACCGGTACGTTCACTACGCGTCCAAGATCGTCGTGAACTTCTCGCGTCTCCACCCGAGAGGGCGGCTCATCATCGACGCTACGGCAACTGACTGCTGCCATCACAACCAAAGCGAGCAAAACGGTTAGCTTGTAACTGCTATTCTTCAAATCCAAAATCCACAATCTAAAATCCAAAATGAAAAAGCGCCCTGCGTTCGAGCCATAAAAACACTGGCAAGAAAACAGGGCGCTGAAAATGGCCTGCTGCCTCGAATGTTTTACGCGAAACATATCCCGGGCAAAAATGTTCTTCGGCAGGTATCCCGACTTTGCAATTTGGGAATTGGGATTTGGGATTGCGGATATAAAACAATCCGAAATCCCAAATCCCAATTCCCAAATCAACTTTACGGTGACGCGATCGTGCGGGACTCTCACCCGGCTTCCCTGTCGCCTGAAACAATTCCGTTTAAAAAAGAACTCTCTGCAAACGGCAAATTATCATGGGTGGCTGTCGCAATGTCAATCGCTCCGGATAAACTGAAAACGCCGCGCGACGCCCGGTCTTCAATTTTTTGGTTTTACTTTTCAGTTTGTTCGGCTGTATGGCTATGATTATGGGGAGAAAATGGAAGCAAGGGTGATCATAGAAGGCTTTGAATGGCGATTCGACGCGAAGGATCCGATCGATATCTCGATCCCACTGATCTTCAACGGGCCGCAGCCAAACGCTTATGGTGTCCCGCCTGCGGCTGCCGAGCCTTGTGTGTCCGGTGATCTCATCGGAGACACTCGTCGCGGCGGCAGTTGTAATTTCGAAACATATACTTTTATCCCGCATTGCAACGGCACTCACACCGAGTGTGTGGGTCATTTGACGAGAGAGAGAATATCGCTGCGAGATTGCCTGCAGGATGTTCTGATCCCGGCACGGCTGATCACAATAGACCCCCGCTACAGTTCGGGCACTGCTGAAACTTATTCGGTCTCGATCGATACATCCGACCGCTTGATCACTCGCGAACAACTACAGTCAGCGGCCGGTAATAGATCTGCGAACGGAATGGTCCGATCTCCCCACGAGGCACTTATCATCCGTACACTTCCAAACGACGATCGTAAGCTGACTCGTCAATACGTCGACGTGGTCCCGCCGTACTTTACGACCGAAGCGATGCAGTTTATCGTCGAGTCAGGGTTCGCGCACTTGGTTGTCGATCTTCCCTCGGTCGATCGCCTCTACGACGAAGGCAAACTTTCGAATCACAGGATCTTCTGGAAAGTTGAACCAGGAAGTTTTGAAGCCGACGATACGACTCGCCGCAAAAGCACGATCACCGAGATGGCCTATATTCCGAATAAGGTCGAAGATGGCGAGTACCTGTTGAATCTCCAGATCGCACCCTTTTCCTCGGATGCCAGCCCGAGCCGACCCTTGCTTTTACGGCTCGCAAAACACTAAGCAACTAACGCCAACTCTACTGCGACAAAGTCCCGATGCCCAAAGTCTTAACGATCTTGCTCTTTCATGTTGTGCTGACGGCGACAGTCTTCGCCCAAACCTATGTCGTCGATATCAAGCGCGAATCGGCCCGTTCAGACAAAATAACGGGCGGCCAGATTGAAAAAACCGTGCTCGTGCTCGGTGATCCGAACATTAAGATCACGATCAACGTTCCCGCTTTTCAGATGACTCTCTGGCAGGGTGGAAAAGAGGTCAAGTCCTATCCGATCGGCGTCGGCATGCTCGAGTTCCCGATCGCCATAAGTTTGCGCGAGGCGTCTTCGATCGAATGGAATCCGGTGTGGATCCCGCCATCGAGCGATTGGATAGAAAAGTCGAGTACCGTAAAACCCGGTGAGATCATCCTTCCGACCGATCCGCGCAATCCGCTTGGCAAACTAAAGATTCCACTTGGTTACGGCTACCTGCTTCATCAGGCGAAGGGGGCGAGCGACATGGGCAGCCTCGTATCGCACGGATGCATCCGCGTGATGCAGGCCGATCTCTACGATCTTGCGGAAAAGATCGTCGCGGCGCGCTCATTGGACGTCTCGGCGACGAGTATCGCCGCAGCAAAACGAAACAGGAAGACGCTTGTCGTTCCGCTCGCTCCGACCGTGCCGGTGGAGATCACATATGACACCATCGTCGTCGAAGCCGGGCGACTGAATATCTATCCGGATGTCTACGAACGAAAGCTGAACACGATCGATAACGTTAGAAAAGAGTTGCGAACAAGCAATGTCGATGACGATCGCCTGACGGATGCGGTGATCAAAAGGATGATCGCCGCCGCAACCGGGAAACAAAAGTTCGTGGTCGGGATCAGAGAATTGGAAAGGGGCACCGCCCTTCAGAACGGGAGGTCCGTTGGTGTCGTGACTCATGCACCAAGGCGGGTCCGAACTCGTTAGGCTCCTGAAGCATGAACGGGAAGTAGAAAGGCGGGACCGTCAGCCGGTCCCGCCTTTCACTTTTCACTTTTCACTTTTCACTTTCCTACGTATTCCCAATGCCAGGGTTCGTAGAAATAGGGATAGAAACCGAAGCGGTGGGCGTTCTTGACGAGCCACTTGTAGACGGGTGTTTGAACCTGGATCAATCGATTAGAATCGAGCGTCTTGACCGGTTCACCGCCGACATAAATATCGAGCGCGTGTCCGGTCGAGTGCGGACTATGCTTTGCGAGGGCGACACGCCCAGCGTTCGGCTCTCTTTTTCGGAGTGCCGCCTGATACTCCGGAGACCGATATGCTGAAACAATTCGCAAGAACTTCTCTTCCGGAGCCAGATCGCCGTCCTCTGTAAGCTTGAGTTCGTGTTTAAGATCTTTCGCCGCGGCGGCAACCATCGCTTTATAGGCCGAGAACGTTTCGCGTTCGAGCTGCAGAAGATCAGCCGAACGCGTCGGATCAAAAAACTCCCCGATCGGAGCTGACAACAGATTGTCGTCCGCCGTAAGCCCGGATCGTCCAAGCCGACGCGATTGCCAATATTTCGTAAACGTTGCGAGAGTAGCAGCATCCAGGATCCCCGTTTCCGGAAGACCGGCTTTGATCTGCCAACCCGCGAGAGCAAGCGCGAAATCCGACGTATCGGGTCCGGCTTCGGTTCCCAGCGTCTGCGAGATCAGGGGCACGTAAATAGTCCAGCCCGTCTGCGCCTTACCACCGAAGTTCCATGACAAAGATTGTCGGAGCTTAGTGTTTGCGGCGGCGGCTTTGTTAAATGCAAGATTATTTTTTCCACTCTCGATCTTCACCACGGACGCGGTCTGCTTTACCGTTGGCCCGGCAATACGAGCCCGCTGCTGCGCATAGACGTCGAGATCGCCAAGCAGTTGATAAGCGATGACACAGGAAAAAAGAGTTACGGCTGCGGATGGAATTAAAACGCGATTCCTCATAGATAGGCGAAGGTTTGTGATGCAGCTCTCTTGCTAGCGGGTTCGCCCTGTTTATTTTACAGCATTTTCCAGCGCAGATTTTAGGTCGGTAAATTTAAATTTGTAACCCGCTTCCTGCAGACGTCTAGGTTCGACTCGCGTGCTGTCGATGAGGAGAGCGTCGCCCATTTCCCCGAAAACGAGATTCACCGCAAACTCCGGCAGGGGTAGGATCGTGGGACGATATAGGACCTCGCCGAGAGTTTTAGTGAATTCCTCGTTCGTTACCGGATTCGGACTCGCGACGTTCACAGCACCTCGAAGCTTCTCATTCTCGATAGCGTAATTGATCACCTCAACAACGTCATCGAGGGAAATCCAGCTCATCCATTGCTTACCGCTGCCGACAACGCCACCGACACCGAGCTTAAAAGGCGTCAGCATCGTCGCGAGGGCTCCGCCGTCTTTGGACAAAACAATGCTGGTGCGAAGAAGTACCGTTCGTATGCCTGAGTCTTCGGCTCGGCGCGACTCCGTTTCCCATTCTTTTGAAACGTCGGAAAGAAATGTGTCGCCGGGCCCGCTGGTTTCGGTTACGATCTCGTCGCCCCGGTCGCCATAAAAACCCATCGCCGAACCTGCGACCAATACATTCGGTTTTCGCTTAAGAGCTGCGAGCGCGTTGACCAGATTCCGGGTTCCGTCTACGCGGCTGTCGCGGATCGCCTTTTTCTTTTCGTCCGTCCAACGAAGGCCGGCAATTCCCTCGCCCGCGAGATGAACAACTGCGTCGAGACCTTCGAGCCGCGATAGATCTTCTTCGTGAAAACCGTCTTCAGCACTCCACTGGATCTCGTCTTCGTGTTTCGCCTCACCGCGACCCGCAAGCAACATCTCGTATCCCTTCTCCGAGAAAGATCGCTGCAGGGCTTTTCCGATCAGACCGCTGGCACCTGTTATAAGAATTCGCATACTTGATAAAATACAACCCCGGTCGCTATCGCTCCCCGTTCCGACTTCTCAGCTCTTCCCGGACAAAGCGCACCATCAAATTTATCTCTCGATCGGTCAACTGCCCTCGAAACGGCGTCATCCCGTTTCCGCCGTCTGCAATGTGACGATAGATCTCAGCGTCGGTTTTATATTTGAACTCGCCGTCGCGGAGATTCGGGATCTGCTTTCCGTCATCGAGCGTCTTACCTTCGCCTTCCGGACCGTGGCAGATCGCACAATTCTGACGAAACATCGATGCTTCGTAAGCTTTACTCTCAGAGATCACATACCGGTGCGGTTCCGAGCTCCAGCAACTGACGGCAAGCATCGCAGGAACCAGAACAAACACTGTTACAAGTTTCACCTTCGAATAGATCATGGATGGCGGCGAATAGATCGGATCAAACCTCGAATCGATCATCCGGGATCTATTTCGAAGCGGCGGCTTCTTCTCGTAATGCACGCTTGAATATTTTTCCCGTACCGCCGATCGGCAGTTCGGATCGAAACTCGACGTGGCGGGGATACTTATTAGCCGCAAACTGCTGTTTGCACCAGTCGGTAAAATCAGCTTCCGTCAGCTCGGCACCCTGTTTCAACACTACAAAGGCCTTCACTTCTTCTCCCAAGCGCTCATCCGCGACACCGATCACCGCGCAAAGCGAAACAGCCGGATGCGTCATCATCACTTCCTCAAGCTCGCGCGGATAGATGTTGTAACCGCCGCGAAGGATCATGTCTTTCTTGCGATCCACTATCGAGAGATACCCTTCGTCATCAATGACGCCAATATCGCCGGTGTGAAACCATCCGTTGCGAAAAGCCTCGGCCGTCGCTTCCGGACGCTTGTAGTAACCCTTCATGACGTTTGTCCCGCGGATAACGACCTCACCGCGGACTCCGCTTTCGACTTCGTTGTCGTCCTCGTCAAAACAACGCACGTCCACGCCAAAGATAGCTTGTCCGACCGTGCCGGGTTTAGACGGCTTCGCAAAATGATTGAATGTCGCGAGCGGTGAAGTTTCGGAAAGGCCGTAGCCTTCCATCACGCGAACGCCGAATTTCGTTTCGAAAGCTTTCATCACCTCGACAGGCATCGGCGCTCCGCCGGAGGTGCAAACCCTCATCGATTCCTTGATGCGACTAATGTCGTAACCTGTCTCATCAACATACTTGAGCAGCGCCCAGTACATCGTCGGTACGCCGACCCAAAAATTCACTTTCTCTTTGACCATCGTCTCAAGCGTGGCCTCCGGGTCAAAGCGCGGCAGGAGAACGACACGATTGCCGCCATAGATATTCGTGTTCATCTGGACCGTCTGGCCGGTCGTGTGAAAAAGCGGAAGTGTAACGAGCACGGTCTTCTGCTCGCCATCCGTGAAATCCAGAACTGGCAAATGCGTGGTCCATGTCGTCGTAACATTCGACATGATGTTGAGGTGAGTGAGCTCAGCTCCCTTCGGCTGACCGGTCGTTCCTGAGGTATAGAGGATCGCACACGTATCGGAAGGAGCCGTGGGATACGTTTCAAAACGTTCGGACTTGCCCGCGATGATCTGCGCCAAAGTCCTGTGATCTGGAAGTGGCGGCTCTGCCGCACTGTCGGTATCAAGGAGGCACGTTTTCGTGATCACGATTAGGTGTTCGCACGTCTCGACCTGATCGAACGCCTCTTTTACGCACTTTCCCAGCGGAAGTTCATCCGTCCCCTCGAACACAAACACCGCCCTGGCGTCCGAATCCTGCAGGTGATATGAAACCTCGCGCGGCTTGAATAAGACGTTTAGCGGCACGACCGCCGCACCTGCTTTCATGATCCCGTAATAGACAACCGGGAAAAATGGTAGGTTCGGGCAGCTCAGCGCGATCTTGTCACCGTGTCCAATGCCCATCTCGGTAAGGGCGTTCGCGACGCGGTTAGACATCGCATCGAGCTGTCCATACGTCATCCGAACCGGTCCCCAGACGATCGCTTCATTCTGTGGTGCAAGCCGGGCGTGATGCGAAACTATCGACGCGAGATTGAGCGTGGTAGCACTAAATTCCATAAGATTCCGCAGGTGGAGTAGAGAATGCTAATTAAGATATCACAACTCGTTAATCGACAATCAAAACCAGTTCAGTACTCGACAATTCATTGACGGATCGAGCGGATTTTCATAGAATTTCGTCGCGGCCGCCGCCAACTCCGGCTCTTAAATTTTATGAGAAATATAAAGTTTCCTACCAGCGTTCCCCGGACGTCGTTTATCGCATGCGCCATACTCCTACTCGCAGCTTCCGGTTTCGCTGGAGGCAACGAGCATGTTGGACAGTTCGATACGCCTCTCGTGGTGAATTCCGAAGCGAGGGATCAGATCATCTTTAAGCCGGCTCCACGCGAACGTGCTGCAAATGCCGGTCGATTCGGCCCTGACACGCACCTCACGATGGGTCAGCTATTTGACCCTCTAACCGGCCATGCCTCGCTGCTCGCTCTCCTTGTCGAAGAAGACGACGAGGATCCGGTGCTGTTCGTCGATCTTGACGACGACAACAGAATTTCGGCGTCGGAAAAGTTCGAGCTGAAAACCACCGAAAATTCCTACCTCTGGGAAACGACAGTTACGATTCCAATCAGGGGCGGCTTTTTCACGTCACGTCCGATTCACGTTCAATATTTTCAATCGGTCAAAATGGCGAAGATGACGGCGGCGGATCGCCTGATCCGTCAAACGACCGAGGCTCTCGCTCAGGGCATGGTAAACGTAAACGGTAAGAAAGTGTTGGTCCAATACGCGCTGGTCGAAAAGAAGAAGGTAAACCCACGCGAAGGATGGCTCGGAATGGACGGGGATGGTGACGGACAGGTCGACATGGACAACCTGTCGCCCGAAGCCGCAAAGGCAAGAGACAATGAAGCCGTGATCTTTCGCGTCGGCAACATGTACCTTTCGACGAAGAAAGCGGACGCCGCAAAGAATCAGATCGTCCTTCGCGAACACGATCAAAAAGAATACAAGCGTATCGAACTTTATTTGGGGCGAGAATTTCCCGATTTTGCGTTCTCCGATTTTGACGGCAAGAAACGAAAATTCTCTGAGTTTCGCGGCAAGTATGTTCTCCTCGATATCTGGGGATTCTGGTGTCCACCGTGTCGAAAAGAGCTCCCGTACATCCGCGAGGCCCAGACGCGTTTCGCGAGCAGAAACCTGGAAGTGATCGGGCTGAATACCGATGCGGACTATACCGTCGACTCAATGAAGAAAGCGCTCAGGGACAATGGAATGATCTGGACTCAGGCAAAGTTTGACAGCGTTGTCGACTTTCTTCGCGTGGGATTGAGGATCAGCTCGTTTCCGACCACGTTTCTCATCTCGCCGGACGGAAAGATCCTCTCGATGGGTCGTCGCGAACGGAAAGAGCCCGATCTGCGGGGCTCCGATCTTTTGGATAGTCTGGATGAAATATTGCCGGCCAAGTAATTTGCAGGCGCAGTTGTATGAGTCGGGACAGATTCTCTAATCCACACTCACCGCGGCCGTTTGGTTTTCTCCGAAACTAACCGTCTCGCTCGAACTGATCGAGCTATCCTCCTTCTGAATCGAATGGACGCGGAATCGTTCGCTCTGTTTAGGAAAGTCGGTTCGAAAATGCCCGCCCCTTGACTCTTCTCTCCAGAGAGCGGCCTTTGCGACAAGTTTCGCAAGTGTCACAAAATTTCGGGACGACGTGCTAAGGTTCGACTTTGATATCTGTTCGAATTCGGCGATCGCACGTTGCAGCCCACTGGAGTCTCGCAGAATTCCGACGCGCTCCCACATGACGCGTTTGACGCGCTTGCGGACGGCAGTTGCAATCGCGGATCGCGGATCCCGATTCGCCGACGCGTCTTCGATCTTTGTGTGACCACTGACCACTGACCACTGACCACTGTCTTTGACCGCTGCTTCACCCGCTCTCGCACCAAACACCAGACCCTCGAGCAGTGAGTTCGATGCGAGTCGATTTGCTCCGTGCACGCCGGTGCACGAGACCTCACCCGCGGCGTAAAGTCCCGGAACCGTTGTTCGTCCCCAAAGGTCCGTCCGCACACCACCCATGCAGTAATGAGACGCCGGCGACACAGGCAGCAAGTCCCGAGTGATATCCAACCCAAACGCCTTGCAGGTTTCGTAGATTTTTGGAAATCGCTCTCGAAGAAAATCAGCGTCAAGCTCAGTCATGTCGAGAAAAACGTGCCGCGATCCGGTGCGGCGCATTTCGGCGACGATCGAGCGCGACACGATGTCGCGCGGAGCCAGTTCGAGCCGCTCGTCGTATCGCTGCATGAACCGTTCGCCTGAGATGTTTCGCAGAATGCCGCCTTCGCCTCTCATCGCCTCGCTAAGAAGAAATCGCGGAGCACCCTCGACACTCAACGCCGTCGGGTGGAACTGTATAAACTCCATGTCCGCCATTTCGGCACCAGCAAAGTACGCCATTGCCATCCCGTCCCCAGTCGCGACGGAAGGGTTCGTCGTATGCAGATACAACTGCCCCGCACCACCGGTGCAAAGGATCACGGCATTCGCGAAGATGTCTCGCGGAGCCCGGAGAATCGGATCAAGATAGCGAACACCGACACAGCGGTGTTTATCGACAATAAGGCTTTCGGTGTTTGAGAACGGAAGGAGGTTGATAGATTTTTCGACGCCGGCCCGGGCGATCAGCGAGCGGACGATCTCTTTGCCGGTGGAATCACCATGGGCGTGAAGTATGCGTCGACGCGAGTGCGCTGCTTCCCTTGTAAAAACGAGCTTTCCGCCATCGCGATCGAACTCGGTGCCCCAGTCGATGAGCTGCTTGATGTACCTGGTCCCTTCGTTGACCAGCGTCGCGACCGCCTCTTCGTCACACAAACCGGCACCCGCAATGAGTGTGTCCTCTTCGTGTAGCTCGGCATCATCATCATCCGAAAGCACGACCGCGACCCCACCCTGGGCATATTCCGTGTTCGATTCACTCGCCTTGTCCTTTGTCAGGACGCTCACGCGGGCACCACTCTCGGCAAGCGCAATTGCCGCACGCAGCCCTGCAACTCCACTGCCGATAACAATAAAATCCGTGACGAGAGACATCAGAAAAAATGTATCACAGGTCACGGCACAGAGTACGCCGCACCGGCATTAGGCCTTGGCCGATCCATGATGATCCGCCGATATGTAGAGGCCTTTGTAGGCGCCCTCTCTTAAGTTTATTCCGTACTCGACATACGCCTTCAGACAGCAAAGCATCTGCCCCCAGCCAAAACAGTTCAAATACGAACTGTTTAGATCGTCCTGGGTTTCACGCCATCCGGTCTCGCTGATACGAACGATGGTTTCCGATTCACCGCTCTTCTCGAATTGCATCTCGACTCGCGTATCGAGGCCCTTCGCCCCTTCCCAACCGAGCACGATAAGCTCATTCGGAATGACCTTCTCGACCTTCACCGGGAACTTGAGTTTTTCATCGCCGGGATTGTCGGCAAACGCCCACTCAACGGTCGTACCCTCATTAAGCGGTGCACTCGCGCCGCCGTTCGTGAAATAGCCACTTATCTTGTCTGGGTTGTAAACCGCATCGAACACTTCCTCGACCGGTTTCTGAATTTTTGTCTGCACCTGAAACTTCAATTCCATGGTCACCGCTCCTTAATTTTGCTTGATGCGTGCAAAGTATATGTTATACTTTTATAACATGTCAAGCGAAACATCTCACGACTCAGTTTTTAAAGCACTCGCCGACAGTCGCCGCCGCAGGCTGCTCGATCTATTAAGCCAGGGACCGCAGACAACCAGCGAGCTTTGTTCAAAGTTTAAGGATCTCGATCGCTGTACGGTCATGCAGCATTTACGCGTGCTCGAAAAGGCCGGGTTGGTCTTTGGCAAGAAAAAAGGGAGGTTTCGCTGGAACTATCTGAACGTTGTGCCGATCCGTGAGATCTACGATCGTTGGATCGATCAGTACGCGTCGCCGTCAGTGGAGCTTCTCACCCGTTTGAAACACGATCTTGAGAAGAAATAAAAAGCCCGGCGTTTCCGCTCGGGCTTTTGTTTCTTTCACGAACCTAACTCTTATGCACCGGGAATTTTCAACTCCTGACCCGGGAAGATCTTGTCCGGATCTTTAAGAATGTCCTGGTTCGCCTCATAGATCTTCTGCCAGCTCACCCCGTATTTCTCTCCGATCTTGGACAAACTGTCACCCGATACGACGGTATATGTATGGCTACCGCCTCCTGATTCGCCTCCGACACTAACGTTCAGCATCAGATCGCCACCTCGATAGTCCGGGTCGATCCGATTGTATTCGTCCCAAAGCTGTTGCTTGGCCTCTTCGCTGGGCGCGGTACCGGTTACGTGAAGAACACCGTCGCCTTCACTCAATTCGTAACTAGTGCCATTCTGTTTCGCCAGCTCAAGCAGCGTCTGATATTTTTCTTGTAAAGACATTTCGTAGTTCCTCCCGGTTATTTCCCTTTCTCAAGCTGGTTATCGAGTTTGCCCGCTCCCGACTCGTTGACGATCTTCACGCACTCTGCGAACTTGGCTTCGGGAACCGTACCGCTAAGCGTGACCGTGCCGCCCGCGATCGTCACCGTCGCCCCCGTACAACCTGCTTTCTTAAGATTTTCCTCGACTTTGCCTTTAAGCATCGGATCGGCCGGTGCCGGAACGGGTGTCGGAAGAGCCTTTAGGGTGATGGTATCGTTGACTGACTTGACGCCTTCAACGCCTCTCGCAGATGCCCCGGCTTTGTTTTTTACCGTAATATCCGCAACTTCGCCTGTCAGGGTCGCGACACCATCCTTAACGGCAACTGTTACCCCCGTAACATTATCCGCCGCAAGCTTCGCAGCCACGGCCTTTTGCACATCGGCATCGTTCTTGCCGCAAGCTCCCAACAGCACGATTGCCAAACTAAGAAATGTAAGAAATTTGATTTTCATTTTCCCTCCCGTGTTTATCGGACCAGATTCCGGCCGGCATCGCCGCCGGAAAAATTACGCCTCTCTAAAGATGAGATCTAAAAACAATTGAACTCGCGTAGATGTAGACATAGTGAGTGATGCACCCAAAAATTTCAACAGGATCTTTACGAACCGGAGATCACGAAAAGATCTCCTCGGCAATCTGTCGTGCGATGTCGTAAGAATTAAACTCAGGTTTGATTATGAAGTGCCAATCGGCGAGGGCGTAAAGCTTTTGTCGCTCGTCGAACAGTGCACGGGCGGCAGCCTTGTTCCGGGCCAACGGCCGCTCTTTCTTCGACATGCGAATATTCCGCCAACAATGCTGAAATGTTGACTCTAACCAGACGCTGGTCAATCCGTTCTTCTTCAAAAGCTTGCGATTAATGTCTTCGGTCCATGTGCCACCGCCGAGTGACAGGATCTGGGCATTTGTTTCTGTTAGCACACGTCGCAGGTTCGCGGTCTCAACCTGTCTGTAAAAGGGCAGCCCGTCGGCGCCGATTATGTCGTGTATCTTTCGGCCCTCGTTCTCCTCGATGAAGGAATCGAGATCGATACGATCACAATCCAGCAGCGCAGACAGGTGTCTCGCGATACTGGATTTCCCGACGCCCATAAATCCTGTCAGTGCGACGCGGGTTTTGTTATTTGTAAACGACAGCATCTTGAAGTGTCTCAAAAAATCGGGGGAACGATACATCGACGCACTCGGCTCCGATGATCTCCGTTTCACCCTTCTCCGCGAGCAAACCCGCAACTGCAAACGCCATCGCGATCCGATGATCGCCGAACGAGTCCACCCTGGTTCCGGTGAGTTTCGATCTGCCAACTCTGAAACCGTCCTCGAATTCGTCCACATCCGCACCCATACGGCGGAGATTTTCAACGATCGCTGCGATGCGGTCGGTCTCTTTTACGCGGAGCTCAGCCGCTTCACGTACCTCTAATCCTTTTTCGAGCTGTGTGCCCAATACTGCAAGTATCGGAAGTTCATCGATAAGGTTCGCGATCACGCTGCCTTTTATTACAGGCCCGGTCTCAGCCTTAAGGCCTCCCATCACTCGAACATCACCAACGGGTTCGTTATTCTGTTCGCCTTGATTTTCAAGGCGAATGTCGGCACCGAATCCTCGAAGAGTATCTATGACGGCAATTCGTGTCGGGTTCAGACCCACATTCGCGACCATTAAGTCGGAGTTTTCCAAACAAAATGCGGCGACCAAGAAAAATGCCGCCGAAGAAATGTCCGAAGGGATTCTCATATTAGCGGGGGTCAGCCGCGCATTACCGCTGAGGCAAATCCCTTTTCCCGTATCGCCGGCGCTTGTCTCTCGAATCTCCACGCCGAACCAACGGAGCATTCGCTCAGTATGATCACGCGTGGGGATAGGCTCGATAACAGTTGTCTCGCCGTCTCCATTCAAGCCGGCAAGCAGGATGCACGACTTTATCTGAGCCGACGCGACGGGCAGCTCATACTTCATCGGGCGTAGCGGGTTCAAACCGTGTATCTTTATCGGGGCTCGGCCGTCAGCGGATTCGATCTCAGCTCCCATTTGACCCAGTGGCTCCATAATTCGCCCCATCGGCCGGCGTCGCAGCGAATCGTCGCCCGTCAGGACCGAATCAAACTGCTGTCCGGCCAACACTCCGGCCATAAGCCGCATTGTGGTCCCGCTATTGCTGCAATCCAGGGGTTTGTCCGAAAAACCGAACCCCGACTTCCCCACTCCGTCAACCCAAACTGTCGCTTCCGTCTGACGAATGCTCACTCCTAACTCTCGTAAACACGCCAACGTCGCGGCACAATCGGCACTCGTCGCAAAATTATCGATACGCGATTCACCTTCCGCCATCGCCGCGATTATGGCCGCCCGATGCGAAATCGACTTGTCTCCAGGAAGAGCGATGTCGCCTCTGACCCACTTTGCCGGACGGATGAGCATATTCGACCATTCTAGACCGTTTGCCGGGGATTTGTCTTGACACGAACTGCGTAAGCCTTTAACTTACAAGGACAATACTGTGGCAGGGATACAGCAGATCAAATTGCCGAGCCGGATCGAATCGGTCGATGAAGCGGCGCAAAAGGCGGACGAATTCGCGAAGGAACAGGGTCTTGGCGATGACTTCGTCTCCGCAATTGATCTTGCTATCCGCGAATCTGTTGCGAATGCGGTAAAGCACGGCAATAAGTTCGCCGAGGAAAAAACCGTCGATCTGACGCTGGCCCGGACCGACGAAGGATTTGAGATCACGGTTCGCGATTACGGAACAGGCTTTGAGATCGAGGAGATCCCGGATCCGACCAATCCTGAAAACCTTCTGAAGACACACGGAAGGGGAATTCTTTTTATGCGTTCTTTTATGGACGTCGTCGAGTGGTCAAACCATGAGGGCGGCGGGATGGTGGTCAAAATGATAAAACGTCAATAAGCCACTAGCCGCTGCGTGGACTTTGAATTGTTGTTGGTCTAAAATCTGCTATCAAATCTATTAACTTAAAACGAGGAGAAACAAATGTCGGATATTACTATTTCTGAACGTCAGGCTGGGGATGTCACCATTCTCGATCTCGACGGTAAGGTTACAATCGGCGAGGGCAGCGTTGCCCTTCGTGGTGCCATTCGTCGCCTTCTCGGCGAAGGCAAGAACAAGATCCTTCTTAACCTTGCCAGCGTCGGCTATGTAGATTCGAGCGGCATCGGCGAACTCGTCTCGAGCTTCACTGCCGTTAACAAGGAAGGCGGCACGCTCAAGCTTCTCAAGCTGACGCAGAAGATCCAGGATCTGCTGGCTATAACAAAACTTCTCACGGTCTTTGACGTATTCGACGACGAGGGCGAGGCTCTGAGCAGTTTTAGTTGATCGATCGGCTTTGTGTTAATGGCGGCGCCTTGCGTGAAATATGCAGGGCGTCGTTCTTTTGTCGGTAAAATTTTGCGCGAGCATCCCGATTTGGCTAAAATTCATCTCTTGAACAGGCAAAGTTCGTTGTTACGGTGAGAGATTTCCCTTCGAGAGTTTCCTTAATTTCTTTCGGTAGCAGCGTTCTTTGCCTAACCTTTGATTGAGCAAACCAATCCAATGAAAAGAGCAGTTTTCGCATTCTTGTTGTTCGCTCTGGCAGCAGATATTTCCGCCCAGTCGGTTTCACCCGGGTTCGATCTCTCAAACTACGGCGTCACCATCGAGCCTGACAAGCGGGTCATCGTCGTTCTGGCAACCCTCGACGCGGCTCGCACGACCGATGAGGCCGGTGAGAGCGTTCCGGTGCTGAATCCTAAACTTTCGCCGGAGGGAACAAAGTTTCGCGAGCTTTTAAGGAGCGATCTGGCCGCTCTGAACGATGGTCTGCGCCAGCGCATTTCGACGTTCGTCATTCAGCACAAGAAGCGAAACCCGAACGTCACCGACGCCGAGCTGATCGCCCCTTTTATTTCGATGGCCTACGCTTTGGGTCCGGTACCGGATCTGGCGGATCCGGTCGTGACGAATGATCTTCCTGGAAATCTCCTCGACGTGCTCGACTTTGCTCCGCTTGTTCGAGACTTTTACCGGCGTTCGAGCATCAGCGGAAACTTGAATGAGTACGTCAAGGCATATCAGAAAGCGGCCGACGGATCGTTGCGGAATTCGTCGCGTGAGATGGTCAGTGAGCTTTTGAATTATCTTCACACCCGGCCCCAGCTATACTTCGCCGAGAAGGTGAAAACGCAAACCCAAAAGACGGGCAGCAAGAAGACGACGCTGGCTAAGACCGAGATTCGCCAACGTGACCGGCGATTCGCCATCGTTCCGGAAATGTTGGCACCGGCTGCCAACATCATCTATTTGAATGTGAAGGACGAGTATTCCGTGATCGTCCCGCCCGACACCGACGTGACGTTTTCCGAGGTTCGACGCGGCTTTCTGCATTTCGTCATCGACCCGATCGTGCTGAACAACGCAAAGGACATCACGACGATCCGCGACGACGTAAAGGCGATTCTCGAAGAGCGCAGAAAGATCGATTCGAAGATCTCACCCGACGTCTATCTGGCGATCGCCCGGTCACTCGTCGCTGCGGTCGACGCGAAACAAAGTGAGAATTTACGAAAGAGTCTCGCGCTGGAGCAGAGCCGGCGGCGGATTGATCAGGCAAAGACCGTAGATGAGAAAAAGACTATTTCGGCGGAACTGAGAAATTTCGAAGCAGGTCTTTCCGACGAAACCGCTCTTCAACTGTCCGAAGACTATGATCGGGGCTCGGTGCTGGTCTTTTACTTTGCCGAGCAATTGAAAGGTGTTGAGAACTCGGGTTTTGATATCGCATCGTCGATGCGGGAGATGATCCTCTCGTTCGACGTTACAAAAGAGACCGGAAGATATGCTTCGTTTGCCGACGCACGAGCCAGGGCTCTCGCCGCCCGCGAAGAACGTAAACGAAATCCGCAGCAGCAAAGTGCGATAGCGGTTAACCCGATCACGACTCGTCTCGTAGATATACAAAAGCTGATCGACGAAAAGAATTACAAACAGGCGGAATCTGAATTAAAAACGCTTCTCGATCAGAACCCCCGTGAACCGCGCATCTACTACAACATCGGACGCACCGCGAGCCTCTCGGCCCAAAGCCTGACAGATTCCGATCAGCAAGCCGCGAAATTGCTCGAGGCAAAGGTCGCGTATGAAAACGTTGTCCGTTTCGCAGAGAAACAAAGGGTCGATCCTGCTCTACTATCACTTTCTTATGTCGCTCTGGCGAAGATCTACGAGTTCTACGATCAGGACGCATACGCCATGAAGATCTACGACGCCGCTATCAGTGTCGGCAACGTGACGGGCGGCGCCTACAACGAAGCTCTGACGGCCAAACAACGATTGTTGAAAAATCAGTAGCGTTTGGGGCCCCGCCTTTTGGCCGGTTGAAGTATCATCAAAGCTAACGATGACTAATGTACGGTCGCCTGAAGGCGGGACTCAAAGCGCGCAGCCGCCCGACGGCGGGACTCAAAACTCTTTTCGAAGCGGTTACGTAGGGCTTATCGGCCGTCCGAACGCCGGCAAATCCACGCTTCTAAACTTCCTTGTCGGAGAAAAGATCGCGGCGGTCTCGAACAAACCGCAGACAACACGACACAAAATTCAGGGGATAGTTACAAGCGAAAATGGACAGATCGTGTTCGTCGATACCCCGGGGGTCCACAAGCCTGGATATCTTCTGAATCGGCGGATGATGGCGGCGGTCCACGATGCGATCCTCTCGGTCGACCTTCTCGTCCTGCTGCGCGACGCAAGCGTTTCGACGGGTAACGGCGATCGCTTTGTCCTAGACCTCGTGAAAGAATCCGGAAAGCCATCGATACTTGTTCTCAATAAGATCGATAAGATCAAGGAAAAGCATCTCTTACTTCCCCTCATCGAATTTTATTCAAAAGAATATGGCTTCGCCGAGATAGTCCCGATCTCCGCTTTGAAAGGCGACGCGATCGATAACCTTCTTACGCAGATCGCAAAGCACCTGCCTGAAGGCGAACCGATCTTCGCTGACGATGAACTCACCGACCAGCCGATGCGCAACATCGTCGCCGAAATGGTCCGCGAAAAGATACTCGCCTCGACGGGTGAAGAGATCCCGTACGTGACCGCTGTTGTGACCGAAATGTGGGACGACACAGACCCTATGCGACCGAAGATCTATTGTGCGATCTATGTCGAGCGCGATTCGCAGAAAGGCATCATTATCGGAAAAGGCGGCGCAAAACTTAAGAAGATCGGGACTGAAGCCAGGGCTGATATAGAAAAGCTGGTCGGAAAGCATATCCATCTTCAACTATTCGTAAAGGTCGTTTCGGATTGGCGAAATCAGGCGAGGGATCTTGACGAGATCGGAGTGCGCGACTAATGGCGGAACCGCAGTCGTGGTATTCGATCGCTGTGACAGTGCCCCCCGAAGCGGGCGAAGCGATCGAATATGCGTTCAATTCGCTCGAGGCCCTCGGCACCGAGATCAACCATCTTCAAAAAAAGAATTCTAAACGTCTCACGGTCATTGGCTATTTCAACCACCTCCCCGATGAAGAGAACGTTCAAGACGAGCTGCATTACAGTCTTCAAGTCTACGGGCTTACAGAGGATGCCGTACTTAGTGTTGAACGAAGTAAGGTCGAAAACACGGATTGGCTCGCGGAATGGAAAAAACACTGGAAGCCGTCGAACGTCGGCTTGTTTATAGTCGCTCCGCCGTGGAGTGCGGTCGACGAGACAGACAAGATCTTGATCCGCATCGAACCGAACATGGCATTCGGAACAGGGACACATGAGACGACCCGTCTGTGTCTCGAAGCGATCGAGAAACACTACACGCCGGGAGATAGCTTTCTCGACATCGGAACCGGAACGGGAATCCTGGCGATCGCGGCGGCCAAGCTAAATCTCAGAGCTCAAATTTCAAATCTCAAACTGGCGGCCTGCGATACCGACGTCGATTCGGTAGCGATCGCAACGGAAAATGGCGAACTGAACGGCGTCGACTCGTTAATAGATTTCGCCGTCGGCTCGATCTCCGACGAGACGCCCGTCTCGGACTTTGTGTGTGCGAACCTCACACTCGATGTCATCGAACCTCTTCTTCCGCTTTTGCTGAAGAAGAGCTCGAAGACGCTGTTGCTGTCGGGAATTCTTTGCGTGCAGGAAGAACAGATCGTTGCGGCATTGAAATCGCTGAATCGAGAGCCCTTCGAAATCTCTCGATCGGGTGAGTGGATAGGCTGTGTAGTGAAATAGTGGTGAATGGTGAATGGTGAATGGTGAAGGTGAAGGGAATGGTGAGAGCCAATGACATCTATTCACTAGTCACTAGTCACTATTCACTATTCACCATTCACCGCTCACCATTCACCATTCACCACCATTCTCCATTCACGGCTTTTTCGGCGGCGTTGCGATCGGGATATCTCCGTCGTCCGTAACCGTGACCAAAGGAGTTCGAGCTTTCGGTTTCATTCTGACTGCCGGGCGCAAAACCGGAGCAACTTTCGCACCGCCGATCGTACGCGGCGAGAGCGGTGCGATGCGTTTTAGTATAGTTCCGCCACGTCCGCCTACCCACATGTCAGTCCCACCTTGAAAGGCGATCGTTTGCAGAACCTTTCCTGTAATGCTCGGCTGTACCTGCCACGTCGCACCGCCGTCCTTTGTGATCAGAACCGTTCCTAGTTCGCCAACCGCGATCGCGTCTTCACGTCCTAGCGCGAGCACCGCGTATAAGTTCGTCTGCATCGGCGATTCGCCGTCGATCCACGATAATCCGCCGTCGCTTGTCTTCAGAATGATCCCATTCGCTCCGACCGCGTAGCCGATCTTCTCGTCGTAGAATCCGAGACCATAAAGGTTCTCGCGGGCATTCGTCTTTACCTTCGACCACGTCAGTCCACCATCAAGTGTTACGAGTATCGTTCCCTTGTCGCCCGCTATGATGCCGTGTTTGTCCGTCACAAACTTAATGTCCTCGAGCCACGAACGTGTGCTGGATTCAATCACTTCCCAATACGCTCCGGCGGATTCGGTCCTTAGGATCATGCCGTTAGCACCGACCGCGTAGCCGATCTTTTCAGCGATAAAATGCACTCCGAACAGATCCTCGGTGATATTTGAGATCCCCTTTCCCCAGCTTGCGCCGCCATTGATCGTACGGAGAACGGTACCCCGGTCGCCCACAACCCATCCTTTCAGCTCGCTAAAAAAATGCATCGAGTTGAGATTCGCGCTCGTGTCGGAAAAGACCGGGATCCAGTTTCGGCCGGCGTCGTTCGTTATCCAGATCCGGCCATTGGATCCCGCAGCTACACCGATATTGTCGTCAAAGAACGTCAGATCGGCGACGTCCTCGCGGCCGCCTTCGGACAGACGCTGCCAACTATACCCGCCGTCATCCGAACGGACGATGAGGCCGTTCTCGCCAACCGCCCAACCCGTGAAGTTGTCGCCCATGTAGATCGAAGTGAGTCGAGGATTTGTTCGAACATTAAACGGCAGCCACGTGAAGCCGCCGTCGCCCGTCAGCCAGACCATTCCGTTCGCATCGGCCATCGAGCCGTTCTTCGAATCGGAAAACGAGACGCATAGAAAATCGGAGCGACTAAAAGTGTTGATCCGCATCCAGCTCGAGCCGGCGTCATCGGATCTCACCACGCAGCCCGCGAATCCCACCGCGACGATGGATTTCTGAGATAAGAATGTAATGCCGGAGATCCGTGACCTTCCGCATGGGTTCGAATGCTTCCACGTCACACCGCCATCTATCGTTGCCAGCACCGAGCCGTTCACACCGGCGATGACCGCGGTCGACGCGTCGAGCGCGGCAACCTCGGTGAGATGTTCGTCGCTCAACGCGGATTGTGTCGTCCACGACGTGCCGCCATCGACAGTTTTCAGGATGCGGCCATAGGTACCGGTTGCCCATCCGGTCTCGCCTACAAAAGTCACCGAAGAAAGATGGTCCCTTGCCTCGGACTTCGCCGGGCGCCATTCGCGTCCGCCATTGTCGGTGGTAAAAATACTGCCGCGTCGCTCCAACGATGACGGCTGATTTTTTATCTTTGACGAATACGGACGCGAGAGTGAGATCAAGCGACAAAGCCTGTCGTTCCCATGTGAAGCCGCCGTCCTGTGTCCTAAGGATCGTGTTATCCGCACCGACCGCAAAGCCCGAAAGTTTATCTTTCGCAAAGTGAATTGAGTTGAGCGGATTTCCCTGCGGCAGCGGATTTTGCCAGATCCAGCCCTGGGTGCTGCGGAGTTGGGGGAACGCCGCACCTGCAATAATGAGGATCAGAAAAAGCGAGAGAGGGAGAAGGGGAGAAAGGGAGAAGGGGAGAAGGGGAGATGGCGAGATAAAGAGACAGGGGGATAACGAGATCGTCACGGTACGCGTCTCCGTGTCTCCCTTTCTCCCCTTCTCCCCTTCTCCCCTTCTCCCTTTCTCCCTTTCTCTCTGTCTCATCAAATCTCAGTCACTCCCAGCTCCGCCACCAATTCATCCAACATCGCGGCGTCTACCACGCCGGCCGCGGCGATGGTTCGAGCTGCCTGATCAGCGACTTCCTGAACTTCGTGACCCGCGTGGCCCTTGATCCATTGCCATTCGATCTCGTGCTTTGATGCAGCTTTCTCGAGTCGCGCCCACCATTCATGATTGGTTTTCTTGCGAAAATTCCCCGTCATCGTCTCAACGACATACCGCGAATCACTAAACAGTTTCACCCGGCACGGCTCTTTCAGATTCGAGAGCCCGAGCGCCGCGGCCGCGATCTCGGCCTGTTGGTTCGTCGCATTTCCGAGATATTCGCCGACCGCCCGCCAGAAACCCTTGAATCCGAGTACGGCAACCGCCGCGGCGCGAGGAGCTCCGCGACCATTGCCGAGGCTTGATCCGTCGCACACTATGGTGACTTGTTTCATTCAATCTCTGTTTTGTTTCGTCTTATTCGGTAGGTCATTATCTTGTTGCTCCACATTGCAAGGCGCAAAAGCCGTCGTAGACGGCGATAGCATAAAGCCCCCGGCGTAAGCCGGGGGTAATCAGACCCGTTTGCCAACCTAGCTCGCGAATGCGAGCGACAGACCTCGATCTTTCTCCGTCTAAGACGGCTCGTCGCAAATTTCATAACGCACCCCGGAGCTTAATGCTATCGCTCGCGTACGCGAGCTGCGCACGAAACTGCCTATGAGGGCTCGGGTTTCGACCTGACTTATCCGATCAACGATGCCTGTGCACTCGCCGCCTCAGAATCCCCTTCTCCTCGCTCGACCTTCACAACATTATCCACATAACCCTCAAACGTGTCGTCGTGCGAGATGACGAACAGTTGATCGAAGTGTTTGATTAGCCCGCCGAGCTGCATCGCGAAGTTCTCGCGACGTTCCGCGTCCATGTTTGTCGTCGGCTCGTCGAAGAACGCGATGCGGATATCAGTCAACTGCTTCAGAAGCGCCAGCCGAACCGACAACGCCGCAGCCATCTGCTCGCCACCCGAAAGACTGACGAACGGACGCTCGTAGCCGTCCTCTTCAAGCTGGATGCCGTAATCCTCGGCCCACTTCAGCGTGTGCTCCGCATTGCCGGTGATCTCACGAAACATTTGATTCGCCTCGAGCGACACGTGAAACACATAATTTCTCGCGACAAGCGGAGCGGCCTCTTTCAGCGTGTCGCGGATGAACGTTGTCAGCTCGGCGGATCTCTCGAGGCGTTCCTTTTCGATGAATTCGCCCTGCATCGATCTCTTGATCTCGCTCAACCGTGCAAGTTCGGCCGCCAGTTCATTTGCCCGGCGTCGGCCGGCGTCAAGGCGAGCTGTCAACTCGGCCTGCTGCTTCTGCAATCCGAAAAGAATCGAGCGCACCGACGTATGGCGTTCGCGATCATAATTACCCTCGGCGGCCTTGCAACGCTCATCCGATTCGACGATCAAACGCTCGATCTCTCCGACTTCCTTCTCTGCCGCGGCGACCTGTTTTTCGCGATCGCCGACCGATCCCGCCAACGTTTCATTCGTCAGATAAGTTCGCTGAGCGTCGGCCGTCGCGTCGCGGATACGACTCTGTTCATCCCACTGCAAATCAAAATCCTTGTACATCTCCAGTTGCTCGACGTGAATTCGGCGATCACTTTCGAGCCGTTCGAGATTGCTTTCAATATTCGAAAGCTCTCGACGGAGAACACTCTCGCGTGCGGCTTCGATCTCATAAAGCTTGATCTTAGCCCGCGGATTGTCGAGTGCTTTGAGTTCCGCCTCAGTCTTCGCCAACGTCTCATCAATATTCGGAACCTCTTCGAGCTGAGTTTGGAGCACCGCTCGTTCGTCGCTCAGACGCTTTCCTTCGTCGGCTATCTCCTTTTCCCGCGACTGCAGCGTCGCGAGCTGTTTTAGAAACTTCTCTGCCTCGCGTGAAGTCTGCAGTGCGACCGCGACCTGGCCATGCTCGGTTTCCAGGACAGCGATCCGCGTACGCAGATCGGCGAACTGGCTTGTCACAAAATCGTCGAGGGTCTCGCCTTCTTTCAGGTTCAGGCACTTCTGCGAAAGGATCGGGCACAAACCGTTTTTTATCTCGCTTTGAAATCGTTCATCCCGCTCGAGGGCCGCCTGAAGCGATGCGAGCTCGCGGACGATCGCTTCGTCTCGCTTCTCCAATTTTTCGCGAGTGTCGGCCTTCGCGGCCATGTCCAGAGCCACCGCAAGTTGTTCTTTGTTTGCTCGATAACCATCGCGAAGGCGGTTGATCTTGTCATCGAGCGCGGAAATTTGCTTGCCGATCGATTTCGCCTGTGCAGCAAGATCGCGCAGCTTTGCCATTTCCTTCTCGATCCGATCTTCCTCCGCCGCAGTGCTTTTTAGATCATTCACCGCAGCGTGCGCCTTAAGCGCCTTTTCGAGCCCTTCACGTGCATATTTTTGATCCGACCGGACGGCGGCAAGCGCGGCTTCGATCTTCGAAAGGTTCTCGCGGAGCTTTTCGCGCTCGGTACGCTCGCGTTCGAGTTCTCTGAGCCGAAGCACCGCCGCCGTGTGCTTCTCAAAATCCGGCTTAACCGCAGCGAGCTTCGCGTCGGCGTCTCGGGCTTGTACAAGCTCATTCTGTCTTTGCGAAAAGATCAGCGTAAGTTTGCCGTGCTCGTTGCGACGGGCTTCGAGGGTGATCCTCGCGTCGTTCAACTCCGATTCCGCTTTATCGAGCGCACCTACATCGACTTGCTTTTCGGTCGCCTCGCTAACGATCTGTATCGAGATTCGCACCAATCTCGGTTACCTCGGATGCAAACACATTGTATTCTTTTTCGACAGCCTCTATCTGCGAAACTTCGCCCTCGGCACGGGCTATTCGTTCACGTATCACGGCTGTTTGCTGATCGATAAATCGGGCCGTCTTGAGAAGCTCTTCAGCCCCTTGCCGGTATTCCTCAACTTTTAGCAGTTTGTCGAAAGCTTTCTTTCGTTCGGCGGGCGTCTCGAGAAAAATTGCGGTAAAGGTTCCCTGCGGGACGCCAATCGCCCGGCGAAAAAGCGAGTCGAGATCCGTTCCCGGATCGACACCCAGATGCTGCCAGAGAAATCTCGTTACTTCGTCCTTCTTGTCCGCTATCCGAACTTTCAACGCCGGGTCGTAGACGTTATATCCGGTGGTCGTATCGCGATAAACCGTATAAAGCCGTTCGTCAAGACCGCTTTCGAAGGTGACACGCACCGAGCCTTTTTTCGCCCCGCGGCGGACAAAATCTTCTTTTTTGTAATCGAGCACATCGAACAGCGTCCAGGCTACGGCTTCGATCAGGGTCGTCTTTCCAGCACCGTTCTCGCCCGTGATCGCCGTCGTGCCGCGTTCGAACTCGAACACAGCATCGACGTGAGATTTAATGTTCTCGAGCTCGATCCGGGTAATGTGCATTATGGAAAGGATAAAGGATAAAGGCGAAAGGATGAAGTAGAAGTCCGACCTGCGAGATGAGAACTAAGAAATAACTACTGGTAGCCCGCCTCCGCGCCCTCCTTTCTCCTTCCGCCTTTATCCTTTATTCTTTCGATCATGAAGATAGAACCCGGCGAAAGTGTCATCCTTGTTCTTCACACACCGCGTGAAAAGCTTATCGGCATCGTCCGTGAGATCAACGCTGCCGGCGTATATGTCCGGGCGATCGATCTCGGATACTTTGACGACTGGTGTCGTTCGATCACCGAAGGGGAACAATATCTGCCGATGAGCGATTATTTCTTACCGATGTGGCGGTTGGAAAGAATGACGAGGGACGAAAGCTCAGAGGGGGCTCCGTCGATGTCCGAGCAGTTCGAGCAACGGATCGGGCGCCCGCTTAACGATTTTTAGAAGAAGAGGCTTGCTTCTTGATACCTATACTCCCGCGCGTGGTCGTAAGGGTAACGGCTGCGTCGCCGTCACCTATCTTTGCGACGATGATCTTCGCAAGCGGCGTAATATTTTCGGTAATGATCTTTAGCGGGATCTCGGATTCGAACGTGCCGAACCCATAAGTTGCGTTAAGAGTGCACGATGACGTGGCGGGTATGGCCAGCTTGATCGAACCGTTCGATGTTCTGAAATTATAAATACCGCCCGAAAGGAACTTCCCGTCGAACAGCAGCGAGCCTGAAATTGAGCTTGCTTCGATCTGACGATGCTCGACCCTTTGAAGCGATATCGAGCCTCCGTTTGTCTTTGCCTTCAGAAGATCACCGATCTGGCCCGGGGAAACTTCCACTGCGACGATGTTCCCGGTCGTGCTTTCAACGGAGATCGCACCACCCGAATTCTCGACGATGACATCCCCCTGTGAAGTGTATGCATTTATGCCGCCCGAAATGTTTCGGAGCGTGATCATACCTTCGACTATTTTTACCTTGACCTTTTTTACGGAATCGATCGATGTCCGAGTAGCCCGACCCGACAGATCAAAGTTCGATCCGACGGGAGCATCGATCTCAATACTCTCTCCAGCGAGACATTCCGATGTCGGGCCGGGCCTCCCTTCCATTACGTTGCCGATCCAAAGCCAGTTGACCTGTCCGTTTTCCGAGGATTTCTCCAGCGGTTTCAGCTTGAATTTTCTTCCGTCCTTTACGAAAACCCTGACTTCGTTCCGCCGCCAGCCGTTTATCTGGATATCTCCGTGCGAGACGCAAAGCTTGATCGCGACGTTCGGATCAACGGCCATCGCCTTTTCAGATGTCACCCGGTCGTTGTCAAAAAAACCCGGCGCTTCGTTGCCGGGAACTGGCGGATACACCTTTACCTTGGGATCTTTGGGAGGCTTTGCTCCTTGTCCGAATGTGCTGACCACGAACGCGCAGGTCAGACACAAGACGAGTGCAAGCGAGAAACAGCTTTTGAGATTTCGGGACATCAATTCCTTTCTACAATCTACCTAAGGCTCGCCATCAGCTCTTCGCGCTGGGCAACCGAATTTAGCAAGTCGATCTTATCCTGATACGACGAGTAAAGCATTTGTCGGGCGGTCTGGTTACGAGGATTCTTTTTCGCGACAGTCCGCATCCGATTTATCGAATCGTTGACCATGGCCATATCCCGCTCGTACGAGATCCGACTCGAGGGAGACATCACCACATCCTTCTGAGTATCCACATTCTGCTTAAGGTCTGAGATCGTCTTTACGTAACTCTCTTCACCCGGAAGATATGTATCCACCGCGGGTGTTTTGTAAAGCGTGGTCTGCGGCCTGATCTCGGTTTGCCCCGACCTGACGCTTGCTGCAAGAGCTTTCATCTCGCGCGGTTTCAAATTAGATATCGTGACCGTGGGCGTCGAATCGGTCCCGCTCGGGATCGCCGGTCCGTCACCAGTTGTCGCGATCGTAACCGTCGCCGTCGGAGAGGATTGGATTATCGAATTAGCCGGGGCATTTTGAACAATGCTCGGACCGACGCTGTCGCGATCGCGAACGGTGACAACTAATGCGAACATCCCGAGCACTAACACGATTCCTGCTGCCGCGGCGATAGATGGATTCGCGAAACAGGTCCCGATATATACGACAACCTTCTGCCAAAACGACGTGCGGCTCTTTTCCACTTCGAGAGTTTCGTTAATGCGCGACCAAAGCCTGTGTGTCGGAACTAGCGTGTTCAGTTCGCGTTCGAGCGTGGCGAACACCAACGAGTTCTCTTCGTCAGCCTCGGCCATCATCTGCGCACAGTTATCGCAGGCGGCGATGTGGTGAGTCAGACGCAGCGACACATCGGGAGTTGTCTCACCGTCTAAAAAGGCCTGAATCGTGCCTGGCTCAAAACATTGTCCGTTCATATCGAATCTCCTCCCACCTTGCCATAGAACCGCAAAAATTCAGCACGTGCACGAGCGACGTATGTCCCGATGCTCGTCTCGTTGAGCGAAAGGCTTTCGGCTATCTCGCGATACGAAAGTCCCTGCTGTTTCAAAACCAGACAGCTTCTCAGCGGTTCTCTTACCTTGTTCAATGCCCGGTTGATCTCGCTCACTTCACTCTTCTGTTCATACTCCGACTCGACCGAAAATATGCTGTTCTCGACTGTTTCTTTGACGTAATTTTCGTCACGGGTGTTCGCCCTTAAATTCCCTCGCAGAGTGTTCTTTGCGAGGTTCAGCGCAACCCGTATAAGCCACGGCCGGAGCATTTCGAGATTGGGCAGCGTGTCGATGTGCTTGTACAACCTGATGAAAACCTCCTGCGTCACATCCTCGGCCAGGCCGCCGTCGTGAACGACCGACCGCGCGGCCCGATAAACGGTCCGATGGTGGAGTGTAAAAGCCTCCTCAAACCCGATCGTTTCTTTCGCTGCAGCGGTCGCTGTTTGTTCGGACATCGAGTCCACGAATATTTCCGTCGATTTGCTCATCGTCAGCATCGGTCAAATGCTTTCCACCTAAAATACACCACAAGGCCCGATTTTATGACAGAACAAGCGGAATTATTATCTAATCCGGCGATCCAGGCTTGTTTAAGCTTATTCTTAGGGATTCAGGCTCGGAATTGGGCATATCGGGTCTCAATTCATCTCATAAGATGCTAACCCTATTCACGATTAACGATTACCGATTAACGATTAACGATTCCCAAGTCGTTTGAAATTCAAGCCAAAAGCATCTAAACTTTTGAAACTTACCCTGTCCGCTTACGTGATGAACACCGGAGGATCTCTTGCTTTATATGAACACCCTACGAAGACGCCATAAGGACCAGCGCGGATTTAACCTTATCGAATTGATGATCGTGATCGCGATCATCGGACTCCTGATCGGCGTTGGCAGTCTTGCATGGGGAGCGATGATCAGATCCGGCAACGAAACGGCAGCTATCACGATGATGGAGCGGCTGAGAACCTTTCAGGCTCAATACGCCTCGCAGAATCGCGGCCGCTTTGGCACGTTTGATCAGCTTATCCAGGCGTCGGGTTTGGACGAAAAGTTTGCCGGAGAGAATCCGACTGTGAACGGCTACAAATTTACGATGGTGTTGGTTGAGCCGTCCAGCTCGGCCCCGGCAAAATTCGAGATCTGGGCTGACCCCCAAGTCCCGACCGGGGTTACGGCTACTGGCAACCGCTACTTCTACAGTAGCTCGTCGGTAGGTACCACGAAGGCCAACTCGGAGACGCGAGCGGGCGAGCAGGATCCTTCGGTCTAGGATTCGACCGACTTGGCTACCCGTAAAAGAGCACTCACTTCCAGATTTAAAAATTTCAAATATTAAAGGCGAGCTAGAACGGCTGGCAGAGCACTCGCTCCCGATTTTGTGCCCCCGGCCCTGTCCGAAGTTACTGAGGCAGGCCGACTCGGCGGCACGAGAGCTCCGAATCGTGCATCTGAGCGAAGCCCGTCAAATATCGGTTCAACCTTGAGAAGGACGAGAATAAAGTCTCGTTCGTCGAAAGCCTTGTCCAACCAGACGAATGCCTCATCATGCTCGCCGAGCTCCGCATGAAGAGCGGCGATGATGGTCGGAGCCACGTATTTTCTCTTCGACTGCTCCTTCAAATCATCTATGATCTTCCGCGCCTCGGCTTTCCTGCCTGACCGCGCGTAGGCTCGCCCGAGTTCGGCCGGCTCGTCCGGGCTATCCCCCGACAAGGGTATCGCCTTCTGAAAGGCCGCGATGGCCTCGTCATACATACCTTTCTCGGTGTAAGCCCGGCCGATCGCCCAGTACGCCAAGCCGGAGTTCGAGTCCATGTCGAGCGCCTTTTGGAATGCCGCAATCGCGTCCGTATCCCGGCGCTCGAGGTGGAGCACCTCTCCTATCCCAATGATCTTTCCGAGCGAGAGCGGGTCTAGTTCGCACGCTCGTTCCATTTCTCTCATCGCTTCGTCAAACCTACCCATGCCGGACAGGTAATAGCCATACATTTGGTGAGCGTCTGAATAGCCGGGGTTGAGCTCGATGGCTCGCTTGAACTCGGTCTCTGCTCCTGACCAATCCCAATCGTAAAGGAACTTGGCGTTTGCCAGCGAAACGTGGGCTTCGGCAAGGTGTTCGTCCAACGCCAGAGCTTTCAAAGCCGCCTGCTCCGCCTTTGGGAAGCTCTCTTTCGGCGACAGTGCGTCGAAGTTGCCCAGGGAGATGAAGGCATCCGCCAGCCCGGCGTATGCCAGCGAATAGTTGGGATCCTTATCAATTGCCTGTTGAAAGTAGTCCAGCGCTTTCCAAAGGCCCTCGTCCGTCAGCCTGTTCAAATGGTAACGCCCCAACAGGTAAAGGTTATACGCCTCGATGTCGTTCGTGGAGTGCTTTGACAGCTGTTGTTTCTCCTCACCGGTCAGCGTCACCGCCAATGCCCTCGAAACTTTCCCGGAGACTGAATCCTGCACGGAAAATATATCCGTAAACTTTTCGTCAAAATGCTCCACCCAGAGCTGCCGCCCATCCGCCACGTTCAGCAACCGCACCGTCACTCTTACTCTCTCGCCCGATCTCTGTATGTTACCGTCTAACACCGCGTCCACTTTCTGCTCTCGACCCGCTGCGACCGCGTCCTGCTCTAGCCCGACATACATACGCACAGCGCTGATGGGCCGAACGTTGATCTCCTTGATGGTGCTGAGCCGCGCGATCAAAGTGTCCGCCATGCCCAGCTCCAAAGCCTCGTCACGGCCTTCGCCGATAAGGGGCCTGAAGGGCAGCACTGCGATGGATCTAATAGGCGCTGACGTCGGGGGCCTCACGGGCGGCCGCGACAAGTAGAGTGCAATTGCGACTCCGACGAAAACCAGCGCCGCAAACGCGATGTAGATCTTAGCCGCCCGAGTTTGAATGCGGCGATTGAACTCCGCGTAAAGCCCTCGCCTCAACGGTGGAACAAGGGGCACCCCACCGCGAGGTAAGTCGGACGACTTGAAGAGGTTATCGAGTCCGCCAGCTTCCGCTACGACTTGCCGCAACTCCGAGATCAATTCCTGCATTGACTGGTAACGGTCTGCCGGCTCTTTCCGAAGGGCTCGGTCAATTACACCCGACAACCGAGCCGGTGCTTCTTTGTTCAACTCCGCGGCAGGTGGGTGCGGGTCTTTGAGCAGCGAGCTAATCACATCGGCTTTTGTCCTTCCCAAGAAAGGGATGCGTCCGGTGGCCATCTCGTAAAGCACGACGCCGAACGAGAATATGTCACTTCGATGGTCCACACGCTCGCCCCGAGCTTGCTCGGGCGACATCGCCGCGGGCGTCCCCATCACCGCACCCGTCATCGTCAAGTGGGTCTCGGCTTCTCCTTCCGCTTGCTCCAGCAACTTGGCCAGGCCAAAGTCGAGCACCTTCGCGTGACCATGCGGTGTAATGATGATGTTTCCCGGTTTAATATCGCGGTGAATGATACCTTTCGCGTGGGCTGCGGCGAGGGCATCCGCCACTTGCAGGCTGATCGAAAGCAGGCTGTCGAGGCTCAGTGGTCTACCGCCGATCACATCCCTCAAAGTCTCACCTTCAATAAATTGCATCGCAATGAATAAACGTCCGCCGACTTCGCCGGCTTCATGGATCGTGCAGATGTTGGGGTGATCGAGGGATGATGCAAGACGTGCTTCGCGGAGAAAGCGCGTCCGAGTGTCGTTATTTTCGGTGAGCCCGGGGTCGAGAAGTTTCAGAGCAACATTGCGGCCTAGCCGTTCGTCCTCGGCGAGGTAAACTTCACCCATTCCACCTGAGCCTAGTTGTGCCTGGATCAAGTACGGCCCGACCCGACGTCCGATCATCGAGACGTCCGGATCCGCGTCTGCCAGCAACACGGCGGCATCCTCAAGAGCGTTTGCGACAAGGAAAGTTTGAGCGTTCTTCTCGGCAGCAAGAAGCGACTCGACCTCTTTGAGCAGGGATGGGTCATCCACGCATTCGCGTGCGAGGAGGGCGGCACGCTCCGCGGGGTCGAGCTTGAGGGCAGCTTGGAGCAGGTGCTCAATTTGTCGCCAGCGATCAGGCGTCATAAAAGCAGGGACGAGTAATGACTAGTTTCTTGTCCATAGTTGCGGCTCTGGATTCCGGACGGCTGAGACCCTTCAACGTCTAGGTACCCATCAGGAACGGCTTGAGAAAGAGCCCTTACTCTAGCTCAAACGTGAAACTCGATACCCGAATTTACCTATCCCTTTGTCCGATCGATTTCCCGGTGAAGCCAAATCCGGGCGGTACGCCAATCGCGCTCCACGGTGGGGGTTGAAACGTCGAGCACCGCCGCGACCTCATCGGTGGTCAGCCCACCGAAGTACTTAAACTCGACTATCTTAGCTTTGCGAACGTCAATAGTTGCGAGATTAGTCAGCGCCTCGTCGAGCATCACCAATTCGGCGGCCCGCACCGAGGCTATCTCCGCCGCCTCATCGATAGATACTTTCTGCCCCCCGCTGCCGCGTCTGGCGGAGTGCCGGCTACGCGCACGCTCGATAAGGATGCGCCGCATGGCCTGGGCGGCGATAGCGAGGAAGTGGCCTCGATCGCGCGGGGCCATCCTTTCGTAGTCAACGAGCCTAAGGTACGCCTCGTTAACCAGGGCTGTGGTCTGAAGAGTGTCGCCCAGGCGCTCACGACGCATCTGGCGATGGGCCAATCGGCGCAGTTCCTGATAGACGAGCGGGATCACGCGGTCGAGTGCCGCTTTGTCGCCATTCCCCCAGGCGAGCAGCAAGCCAGTGATTTCCTCTTGGGAGGGCTTCGCCATTTTTTCCCGTTCATTCGGCGGTCGGACGGCGCGGATTATAGCACAGCCGGTTACCAAGAGCGCGGGCTTCCGCACTCACCGCTACCTGAAAAAAACTCAGTGCTCGTGATGGGATTTGGCTCCAGATCTCGCCGATGGGTGTGGGTACTAAACCGGTTGGGAAGGAGTAATTGAATGATTACTAGAAAACGAATCACGACTGCGCTCCTGTGTGCAATCTTGCTCGCGGCCTGTGCGGCAAACGGCGATAAGAGTCCGAAGCAAACAGCGGCCGCTGCCGCTAGTACATCCGAGGCGCTGTCCCGCAGGCCCTTTGAAATATTTCCTACGAACGTGGCGCTCCCTTCCGACGGCTTCGACAACCCTCCGGAATCGCCCTTCAGGTCTACCGATGATGTGATCCGACTCGATCAGATGAGAAAGTTCTACGGCCCTCCTGGCGAGTTTGGATATTACATAGACGGCGCCGATTACGGCTTCAAGTCTCTTTCTTTCATCCTCACCGAGACGCACCCAGGTGGCGGCCCTAACCTACACACGCACGAGACCGAAGAGGCGCACATCCTGTTTGAAGGAAAAGTAACGTACCTCGTCGGCGACCGCCGATTCACCGTTGAGGGGCCTTACATCACACGCGTGCCTGCGGGCGTGCCGCACACCTTCATCAACGCCGGTGCAGCTCCTTTTAACCTGATCGCGGTATTTCCTGACGGTCGCCCCGACTATGCCAGGGGTGATCGAGGCCCTAACCCACTTATAAAACAGGTGCAAAAATGAGAGTGACGTCGCTTGTCGCCCACTGTAGCGGATCCCTCGCTATCCCTGTCAATACAGCTCGGCTTTATTGACTGTGCGGAAAGGTGCTGGGGTTCCCGCGACCAGGCTCCGTGTGATCGAAACAAGAACCCAAATTGACTAAATTTCGAAATTTTTCTTCAGGGCGTGATGGGATTCCACCACGGTTTTCGCCGTAATGGGTGAAGAAAGAAAACCGAGGCGGTTCCGACAGGTTTCCAGCCGTCGACTTTAGACAGCCCCGACAAACAGCAGAAGGAGACAAATACTATGAACAGACGAAATCAATTCAAACAAGCATTCGTATTAAGCGCCCTTGTAGTTAGCGTTATGACCCTCGCCGCCATCGTGACCCCTTCGGCCGCTCGGGCCCAGAGTGCCAACCCCGCCGTCAATGTCCTGCCGCCGGTGGGCCTCGCCCATGGCGAGATGCTCCGCGTCACCTTCCTCAACATTGGCAGCAATCCCGTGGAGATCCAGCCGTGCATTTTCGATGCCGACGGGGCCCACCTCAGGACGGGTGGGCAATCAACGCTCGCACCCGGCCGAACGCTCACGTTCGAGCTTAGCCGCAGCGAAATTATCGGGCGTACCGGGAACAGCGTTGAGGTGCGGGGCGGTGTTCACGCAAACACGCCGGACTTAGAGCACCTGGTGGTGGCCGGTGAAGTGATCGAGGAGTCGACCGGCAAGAGCAGCCTCTACGTGAATGGCATGGATCCGACGAACGCCAACCCGTCCGATCATGTAACCATCAGCCCCGTAGGCATCGTCGCCGGGCAGTCCCTGCGCGTCACCTACTTCAACAACGGCAGTAACCCGCTGGAGATCCAGCCGTGCATTTTCGATGGAGACGGCTCTCATCTAAGAGAAGGCCCGGCGATAGTGCTCAGACCCGGCCAGATGCGTTCGATCGAGATTACCTGGAGCGAGGCGTCCCGAGGGCGAGGCGAGCGCAGCTACGCAGTGCGAGGTGCCGCACACGTGGTGAGGGACGACGCGGAGAATCTCGTCATGGCCGGCGAGGTATTCGAAGACGCTTCGGGCAAGAGCAGCCTCTATGTGTCGCCGGCGACGATGAGGGCCTTTGATCCGCAACCCGACCCGCCTCGGTAGTGGGTTAATGGCACCGGCGGTTTCCAATGATCACTGGCACGAGCGGTCACAACTGTGTAAGATATCAGGGTCCGAATCGCCGAAACGCGCGAGTCTAACAGTGATGAGTGAACCTCGTGCCGCTGTTGATAATAAAAAGTTTTACGCCGACTTAGCTCAGTGGTAGAGCACTCGCTTCACACGCGATAGGTCACAAGTTCAAGTCTTGTAGTCGGCACCAGAATTCTGAAGCTGCGTCCCGTCTGCAGGCGTTTTCATCCATCAGCGACTTAAACTAGATGACCGGAGCACGAGAAAGTTTCTCAAGCTCCGGTCGGTTTATATTATACGTCAAAAAACTACTTCGCCGCCGCGCCTGCGGTGGTGGCAACCTGACAGTAAACCTTGATCACGTCCTTGCCGGTCGTCAATTTCTCGAACAGCTCGCCGAAATTCTCAAGTCCGCTCACCGGATGTGTCAGCAAACGTGATAGCCAATCGCCGTACTCGAGGACGGCGGCGGACATGTCCTGCACACCGGATTCGAAATACTCACGGTTTGCATTCACCGTTCCGACCATCACCTTGTTGCCGAGTACAAATTCAAGATTGATCTTGTCCGCTGGGACCTCGACCATGCGATCTCCGCCCGTCACGCTCGACAGAACAAGCACTCCGTTCTTTCCGAGCGCCTGCATCGCCTCAAAAACGATTGGCGAATAGCCCGTTGCTTCGAAGATAAGGTCGAAAGCTCCGTTCTGCTTCGCATAATCGACGACGGATGTTTCGTCGGTCGAGATATAGTTCGCCCCAAGATCCTCGATGAGATCCGAATTCAGGTACGGTTTCAAAGTCTTTCCGAATGTTACAACCTCTATTCCTCGCAGCTTCAGCACGAGCGTCGCGAGAAGGCCGATCGTTCCTGCACCTAGAACCGCCGCACGCTTCGGTTTCCAAACGCGCAGACGCCTTTGAATTTCGTAAGCTTGCGTAATTCCCTTCTCCACCACAGTCATCGGTTCGAGCAAAACTCCGACATCCTTCAGTCCGCTAGGAACCTTGACGATAAACTCGGCGTCATCGACGTAGTATTCCGACAGATATCCGTGACGGAGGCTTATTCCGCGTTCGAAATAAACGTCGTCAGTCGTCATGTCGCTGGTCCCGATGAGATCGTATATGCTCGTTCCGGGACGACGCACCGTGGCGACGACATAATCGCCCGGCCTGAGTTCGTGAACGTTGGGGCCGACTTGCTCAACGACTCCGAAACCTTCGTGTCCGATGACCAGGAAATCGAATCCCTCGGGGGCGGCACCATAGTCGGCGTTATTGATCTCTTTGTCCGTGCCGTCGACGCCAACGCGCAGGACTTTAACGAGAACACCACGCCCGTCCGCTACTTCGTCGATCGACGGCTTTGGCATTTCCACGAGATGTGCGGAGTTTTTTACTCCAGGTTTTACAGCTATTGCTTTCATAACAATCCGTGTCAGAACCGCCTGCGGGAGCGGGCGGTTGAAGTTTAACCACAAAACTTATCTACGCAAATTAGGGCGGGTTAAACCACCCGCTACCGCAGGTGGTTTCGACTTCGTCCTACTACGCTGCCATTGCCTGCATCCATTCCGTCTGAATTCCGAGATTCGTAAGTGTCCCGACGACTCGATCCGGTTCGCCCCAGTCGCTCCATCCCACTTTTCCAACTCGCATAACGAGCAGCTTCTCCGCAGATCTCTCAAGCACCGCGCTTGAATAGTTCGTCTCTTCGATCCAGGAATAGATCGATCGGATCACGGCCGTTTCCTGCGACGTTCCAAAAACCTTTGCCGACGCGGCGAACATGCGAAACATTTCCGGCAGATGCTCGCGAAACATTTCAATAAACGCAGACACTCGACCGACCATTACAAAACTGTTCCACAGACAACCGCCCGACATCAACTTATCAGCGACTCCGGCCGTGGGTTTTTCCCAAAAACGACTCACGCGTGTAACGGATTTCGCGAGGTCGCCAAAGAGCGACGCCTTAGGCTCGATCCAGCCGTACGCAGTCTCGGGTTTCTGCGGCTCGATTCCAAGCAATACGACCGAGTCGGGATTCTGCTCCGCTGCCCTGTACGCCCAATCGACGTGCTCCATGAATGCCGCATCATCGGAGAAAAAATGATCCGACGGGAAAAAGGCGACTGTCGCGCTCGGAGAAAGCTTCGCCAGACGCATCAGGCTGTAGAGGATCGCCGGCGCCGTCCCTCTGTTCTCCGGCTGCACGATCAGATTCTGCTCGTGTACGTTCCAGAGCGGGCGCTCTGTAAAAGACCTCGTGTTTGCGGGTCAGGCTAAAGAACGTGTTCGATGCGCTGACACTCAACGCAACGCGCGAGCGTGTTTCATCGAGTAGCGTTCGGTTGTTCACTATCGGGCAAAACTGCTTCGGCCGTTCGTCACCTGCGATAGCTCTGGTCAGCGATTTGAGCCGCGATCCCTCTCCGCCAGCTAAGATCACCGCGCGGCGTTCCGACCTCGGAATACCAAACCCGGGAAAACTCGGAAACTCGATTGTTGAATTCTGGTGCATACAAGACTCCGTCTACGCTCCATTAATCAAGATCAACGCCGAAATTATTCCCTTAAAAAGGCAGGCCTGGCCGCAAATGCGAATGGTGAATGGTGAATGGTGAATGGTGAATGGTGAATGGTGAATGGTGAATGGTGAATGGTGAGTTGTGAATGGTGAATGGTGAATGGTGAAGGAAGAGTGAAGATAATTGCCTGGACCAGCTCGAGCCATCCGGCGTCCTCCATTCACCATTCACCACTGACCATTCACCATTCACAACTCCTTCCTACTCCCCGCTTTGCTGGAGCAGTTTGGCGACAAGCCCGGTCCAGCCCGTTTGATGGCTCGCTCCGACACCCGATCCGTTGTCGCCGTGGAAATATTCGTAGAACAATATGTGGTCGCGGAAGTGCGGATCGGTCTGCATCTTCGCGTCCTCGCCGAATACCGGTCTCGATCCGTCATCGCCCCGAAGAAAAATGTGCGAGAGCCGCCGCGACAATTCCTGCGACACTTCCCACAGATTCATCATCTGGCCGGAACCGGTCGGGCATTCAACCTTCAGATCATCGCCGTAATAGTGATGAAACTTTTGCAACGATTCGATCAAAAGGTAATTCACCGGAAACCACACCGGCCCGCGCCAGTTCGAGTTGCCGCCGAACAGGCCGGTCGACGATTCGGCCGGCTCGTAATCTACGCGATGTTCGGTACCGTCTACGTGCAAAATGTATGGATGATCCTTGTGATATCGCGAAAGAGCCCTGATCCCGTGCGGCGACAGGAACTCGTTTTCATCGAGCATGTATTTCAAAACGCTCATCAGCCTTTCGCGGTATGCGACAGCGAGCAAGCGCCGCTCGCCCTGCCCCGGTGTCCTTGCACAGTTGATATTGGCGGTAAGATCGGGACGATTGTCGATGAACCATTGCAGCCTGCGTTTGAATGCCGGCAGGGCCTCGAGGACCTCGGGATCGATCGTCGCAACAGCGAAGAGCGGGATCAGACCAACCATCGAACGCACGCGGATGGGCATGCTGTAGTTCTGCTCATGCAGATGCAGAACGTCGTAGTAGAATCCGTCTTCCTCATCCCAAAGCGAGAGCCCGGGTTCGCCGAGATCGTTCATCGCATCGGCGATAAACAGGAAATGCTCCCAAAACTTACTCGCCAAATCTTCGTAAGCGTCGTCTTCGGCAGCAAGCTCGAGCGCGATCGCCAACATATTCAGACAGTACATCGCCATCCAGCTCGTGCCGTCGGACTGTGCCAGCATGCCGCCGGTCGGCAGCGGCTTTGACCGGTCGAAGACACCGATGTTGTCGAGTCCTAGAAAACCGCCTTCGAATACATTGTTGCCTTCGGCATCTTTCCGATTGACCCACCACGTAAAATTGAGCAGCAGTTTTTGAAAGACGCGGGCAAGGAATTTCCGATCACCGATGCCCTTTCTTTTCTTTTCGATCTGGTATACACGGAGCGCCGCCCAGGCATGCACCGGCGGATTTACGTCGCCGTAAGCCCACTCGTACGCCGGTATCTGTCCGTTAGGATGCATGTACCATTCGCGGCAGCATCAGGATGAGCTGGTTCTTGGCAAACTCTGAATCGATGAGGGCGAGCGGGATGCAATGGAATGCGAGGTCCCATGCCGCATACCACGGATATTCCCAGGCGTCCGGCATCGATATAACATCCGAATTGTAAAGGTGGGACCAGTGGTGATTCCGCTCTTGCTTTCGCGTTTCGGGCGGGGCCGGCATTGCTGGATCGCCTTCGAGCCAATCCTTGACTACGTAATGATAGAACTGTTTTGACCAGAGCATTCCGGCGAACGCTTGTCGCTGGACGTTCTTCGCGTCGTCCGAGAGATGGTCTGGTAATAAGGCCGCGTAGAATTCGTCGGCTTCGTTTTTCCGGCGTGTGAAGACCTCTTCAAATTCAGTGAACGCAGGGAGTGTGCTTCTTTTGCTCCGCGGCGTCTTTGAATCCTGGCGAGAAAACTCTTCCGGTGTGAACCGAAGTCGGATCACGGCTTCTGAACGCGCAGGCACCATCAGCTCGTAGTTAGCCGAAGCCTTCGTTCCGGTCTTCGCCGGGTTTACGGCACCGGTATTTCCGTTGATGACATACTCGCCGATGCCGTCTTTTACAAAAGCGGCCTTGTTAGCCGCCCCGAATAGACGTTGGTTATTTGTTTCGTTCTCAGTGAATAAAAGCTCGGGTTCGCCTTCGCAATAAAGCCGTCGCTTTCCGTAGTAGTCACACGTAACCTCGATCGCTCCGGATTCCACACTCCGAATTCCGCACTCCGCATTTCCCCCGCTCCACGACCACGTATTCCGAAACCAGACGGTCGGCAGAACGTTGATCCGCGCTTCCTCAGGCCCACGGTTCGCGATCGTCAGCTTAATTAGAATGTCCTCTACACCTGCCTTCGCGTACTCGACAAATACGTCGAAATAGCGGTCGTCCTCGAAGATCCCTGTGTCGAGCAGCTCGAACTCGCGCGCCAGCTTGCCTCGGTTTCGGTTCTCGTCGACTAAACTCCCGTAAGGAAACTCGGCCTGCGGATACTTGTACAAAAACTTCATGTACGAGTGCGTCGGGGTCGAGTCGAGGTAGTAATAGAGTTCCTTGACGTCCTCACCATGATTTCCTTCGTTGCCCGTCAAACCAAACAGACGCTCTTTTAGGATAGGATCCCTGCCGTTCCAGAGCGCGACAGAGAAACAGATCTTCTGATGGCGATCCGAGATCCCACCGAGACCGTCTTCGTTCCAACGATACGCACGCGAACGCGCATGATCGTGCGGAAAGTAATCCCACGCTGAACCGTCCGCGCTGTAATCTTCGCGCACTGTTCCCCACGCACGCTCGCTGAGATACGGGCCCCAACGGTTCCAGTGCTTGGTCCGCTCGTTCGATTCCTGTTGTCGTTTTTCTTCCGCGTTCATATATGTTTCGGGAGTGACGAGTGATCAGTGACCAGTGACCAGTGACCAGTGACCAGTGACCAGTGATCAGTGATCAGTGATCAGTGATCAGTGACCAGTGACCAGTAACCATGTTATTGACTCCGTCTCTGCACTTGTCTCCTGTCTCTTGTCTCTTGTCTCTTGTCTCTTGTCTCTTGTCTCTTGTCTCTTGTCTCTTGTCTCTTCTCCCTTACCCCTTATGCTCCGGTTTCTTAGTCTTGAACTCCGTCCAGTTCTTTTCGCCATCGATGATCCGCTTTTCCTGGTCCTGTTCCCAAAGCTTCTTGACCTCGGGGCTGTAATTCAGATAGAGCTTGCCATCGACGATCTTCCACGCTTCGGGGTCGCCGTCGGCCGTGTATCCCTTTGAAACCGCGTAGGAACAGTATCCGCCGAATTGCGGGGCGTAGCTCTCAGGATTCGCCTCGAACTTTTTCATGTTCTCTTCGCTTGAGAACAACCACTTGGCGCCATTCCAGACGAATTCATACTTCCCATCGCCTTTTACTGCGTTTTCGACCGCGAAATATGCGACGGCATCAAACCCGCCCAACGCGTGGCCGTTCTCATCGGTGTTAAGACCGATGCTGCTGTCCAATTTGCTGCAAGCCGCAAAGGCCACGACAATGCCCGTCAGAATCACAAAGTATAAAAATGTACGATTGCGAATTTTCATATTTTAACTCTCAGTTATCAGTTATCAGTTATCAGTTATTCCGAACCGGGACGTTTACCGGATTTTTCTCTATCGTTCGACAAGGCGCACCGCGTGGCCGTCCGGATCGCGGACGAGCGAAGCTCTTCGAAATCCCAGCGTCCCGTTTTCAAACAATGCGGAACCGGTCGAGATATATTCCGCCTTGTACGACCTAAAGAACTCATCGATCACACTCATGCCATTCTCAGACGCCGGAAACACTATCGCCCGCGGCTCGGACCAGAAAACTCGTCTGCCAGTGCCAGAGATCGTTGCTTCGCGAATCCCTCGGATACGCACGGCCGTTTGTCGGAGCGAGATATTCCAAAAACTCAACATTAATGCCCGACTCGTTCGTTTTAAGTCCGGTGATGTGAAGCCGTGCGCCAAAAACGTTGTTCAGGTGTTCCTGCTCGGTGCCGTAATTCATACTTTCGCCGGCAACCGCCAGGCCGAGTTCATCGCGATAGAATTTCAAGCTTGCGTCTGTGTCTCCGACGACGATCGCAGTATGGTCGATCCCGAGAAACAGCTTTCCCGCATTTGCCGGATCATGCCATTTCCGTGCTCCCTTGTCAGGAGGAAACGAGAGGATCTCGAGCACATGATTGTCAAAATCTTTGAAATAGAAGGCTCGGATCCCGGCTGCCGCCGTGATGTATGCCGGCAACGTCTGCGGACCGGTCGATGCGTGTCGGATCTTGTTTGCCCGCAGATGGGCATACGCCTTGTCCATGTCCGAGACAATGATCGCAACATGCTGAAACCATCGGTCGTTGCTTCTTGAATCGACGGGTATCTCGCGACCTTGCGGCGTCAGATATTCGGTAAGCTCGAGTGTTTCTTCTCCAAGTTTGAGCCGCACGACCCGAACTCTTGCTCCGAACACGCCCGAGAGGTGTTCAAATTCGGTTCCTGCGGTCTCGACATCGGAGACTTTCTGAAACGGCAGCACACGTGTGTAGAAGTCCAAAGCCTTGTCCATGTCCGATACCGTGAAGCCGACGGACTCGACGTGCGAGACTCCTTGCGACGCGGCGAATGCGAGACGCGGCGACGCGGCGATTTGGGCACTTGCCGCTCGAGACAAGAAAGGCGAGAAGTGTCGCCAACGCGATCGCTATCCAGCCGATCGGTATGTCTCTCTGTTCAGTCTTTGCACTCATAGTCAGTTTTCGTCTCCGTGTCTCCTGTCTCCCCTTCTCCCCTTCTCCCCTTCTCCCCTTCTCCCCTTCTCCCTTTCTCCCTTTCTCCCTTTCTCCCTTTCTCCCTTTCTCCGCGTAACTCTAATTCATCCTCTCAAACAAATGCCGGCCGACGCGCAACGCATTCGCCATGATCGTCAGGGCCGGGTTGACCGCCGAACTCGACGGGAAAAAGCTGCCGTCGACGACGTAAAGATTGTCGACGTCGTGCGCCTTGCAGTTGCGATCGAGCACTGATGTCGCCGGATCGTCACCGAATCGTACCGTCCCGTTCTGGTGAGCGACCCCGGCAAGCGGGATCTGCTGACCCAGATACAGGTTCCGTGAAAATAATCCCTGATGACATTCGCCGCCGTGGATGTCGCACTTTCGCTGATTGTTCATAAGCTGCTTGAGCTTGTCCTGCAGACGCTTGTGCGCCTCGAGGTTGTTTGGCGTGTACGACAGGACGATGTTTCCATTCTTATCGAGCGTCACACGATTTTCCGGCCGCGGCAGATCTTCGGTCGTCAGCCAGAAATCCAACGAATGTTTTGCCATCTGATCAAGTGCAAATCCCGGAGCGATCGCGGGAGCCCCGGCCGAAAGAGTTACGCCGTCAAGCTTACCGACAAACGAGATGTGGCCCATCGGGTATGGCCAGTCGTCCGAACCGAAATAGAAATCGTTCACGCCGAGCGTTTTCTGAAACACGGTGGGGTTCGGGCATTTCGAAACAGCGAGCAGGACGGAATTCACATGGCCCATGTAATTGCGTCCAACCTGATCTGAACTGTTAGCCAGGCCGTTCGGATGTTTTTCGTTCGCGGAACGCAACAGCAGCGCCGCAGAGTTGATAGCACCCGCGGATACGACAACCAGGTTGGCTGAGTAGCTTTCGATCTCACCTTCCCGCTCGACAACAACCGCGGCAACGTTTCTGCCCGCGGCATCGGTCTCGAGCCTTGTTACTAAAGCGTTCGTCAGCAAGGTGACGTTCGGATACTCCGTCGCGTAATCGATGCCGCACACCTGTGCATCGGATTTCGCGTTCAGCAGACACGGAAATCCGTCGCACGTTGCACATCTCACGCACATGCTTTTCCGATCGTTTTCCCGAAGCTGGATTCCAAGCGGCACGTGAAACGGCTTGACGCCCATGGCCGCGAAATCTTCGGCGAGATGCTGTAGCCGGCCCTCATGGCTCACTGCCGGATGCGGGAATTCCGAGCTCGCCCACGGCTCTGTCGGATCCTCGCCACGGGTTCCGTGGACGTGATACATCTGCTCCGCCTGTGTGTAGAAGGGCTCCATCTCGTCGTACGAAACGGGCCACGCAGGCGAGATTCCGTCAAAATGTTTGACCTCGCCGAAATCTTCTTGTCTCATCCGAAAGAGCGCCGCGCCGTAGAATTTTGTGTTTCCACCGACGTTGTAATTCGTGTGCGGGTGCAGCGGCTTGCCGGCGCTGTCGTACCAAACCTCTTTCGTGTTGTACCGCCCGTCGACGTTTACCGCACGCGGGTTCCAATTCTCCGGCTCTCGCTTTACAAAATCGCCGCGTTCGAGGATAAGTATTTTCTTTCCGGATGGAGCAAGCTTTCTGGCCAGCGTCCCACCGCCCGCACCGGTGCCGATGATGATGATGTCGTAATGTCCGTTTGTCATAAGATCTCCAAGGAATTTTCTGCCACAGAGCACACCGAGGAAGGAGAGTCGCGGGTTTCAGTTCGTCGTCGGCACCTTCCCCAACGAAGTACCTTTATCCGTTATTTTCTCTGTGTCCTCTGCGGCTAATCCGACTGAGGCGTGGCCACAATTGAAAATGCATCGCGCAGTGCCCGAGTGATCTAACTTCGCGCACAGAACTTTTCTAAATCCCCTGGTGCGTACAAAAAATTCCGAAGCCGCAAGCATCGCGATCGGCGGTGCGGTGAAGTAGATCCACCATCCGTTCCAGCTTCCCGACGCGAATGCAGACGCAAAAGTGCGTGCTGGGTTCATACTCATCCCTGAGACCGGACTCTCTACCGCGATGTAGAACGCGACAAGCGTGCCCGCGAGGAACGGCGCGAACCGTGCCGTCCGAGCGCTGTTGGTGGTAAAAAGTATCATCGCCATCATCAGAAAAGAGATGACAAGTTCTGCAGCGAACGCCACGCTCGCACCGTACATCCCGGGAGAGGTGACGACAAAGTTAACCGCGCTGTCGGCCAGCAGGTTCCCGAGCACCAGCCATGACACAAGAACACCTGCCACTCCGCCAAGAAATTGAAAGATGATGTAAAAGATGGCGTCGGCGGAATTGATCTTGCCCAATCGCAGAAATGTAAGCGTTACCGCCGGATTAAAGTGCGCTCCCGAGCGTTGTCCCCACGGCGATCTGATGATACCGATCGCGGTCGTACCCATCGCCAGACCCATCACGACATTGCGAATCTCGAAAGCGAACCTTGCAGCCGGCGAGGCCGGATGAAAGAGCAGAACCCCGAAGAAGCAGGCGGACATCATGAACATGCCGAGACACCACGCTTCGATCAGATACTCGGGCCAGTGATTTCTAAGTGCGTTTTGCATTTGTTGCCGCTTCTTGAAATCACGGGGCGTTGAGATTTATTCCACCCTGTGAAGGTGAAAATACGCTGGTGAAATTGGTGACCCGGTCGCTACCGCTCGCGGTTCTGACTTCTGTCCTCATCGCTCGAGGAGCAGGATAGAATGGAACCCACCGAACCCGTCTTCTTCCTTCAGTCCGTGGCTCGGGTCCTCGGTCCATCTCACGTCGTCTATCCGAAACTTGTACCGATATCGGCCCGCCGGGCGACAAGGAATAGAAACCGTCCACAAACCATCTTCGCCTCGAGCGAAAGACGAAGCTTCCGTGTTCCATTCGTTGAAGTCACCTACCAGATTTACGCTCGCGGCCTCGTCGTCGTGGTATCTGAAAACCATCTGCCCGTCCGACTATACGAGGCGGATGATAGTGTTCTTTTTCGAGATGATGCGTTTCGCGTGCGGCCATCTCAACGGCCATCGTCGCGTTTATCACACCAAACCCCTGGCGAATGGCCGGACGGCCGGTCAACCGTGACGCGGTCGAGACGAGGATGTTCTTGATCGCCGCCGGTGTAAGATCCGGATTTGCCTCGAGCATCAGAGCGACTACCGAAGCGGTGATCGGCGCGGCGAACGATGTTCCGTCGACGTGCTGATAATGAGTTGCGACGACCTTCCTTCGATGCAGCGCGAACTCGACGATCTGACGAGCGGACTCACGGTCCATTCGCAATACGTCCGCATCCAGCCCCGCAGCTTTCCAGTTCTCTTCGATCAGTGGCCCGAAAGCGTAATCCGGCGCGGAAACAAGCATTGAAAGTAACTCCGCGGCCTCATAATCGGGCGTGTCGGGAAGGATCGGAGCCGCGACGAACATCGCCGGCGCGATAAGTTCAGGTTTGATCAAACCATCGGCCGTCGCGCCATGGCTCGAATGATATAGATCGAACTCGGCGGAGGAAAACTTATTCTCATCGCTGTAGCCACCGACTGTTATTGCCGACGGAGCACTCGCCGGAGGACCCGATCGAGCGTCGGCGGAATTACCGGCCGCGACCGTAACAACGACACCGCTTGAGACAAGATCCTCGACCAGGACATTTATCGTGCTGTCTGCGGTCGGCAGATCGCAATCGCCGCCAAGCGAGATGTTCAGGATCCGGATCCCGTGTCTTTCGCGGTTCGCAATCACCCACCTTAGCCCCGCCTCGATCTCCGCGTCGCCGATCTTTCCTGTTCGCGAAACTTTTACGAGCACGAGTTGCGCTTTATGGGCGAGGCCGCGATAGATTCCATCCGAAAGGCCGCCGTCGCCGGCACAGGATGTGACAGTCTGCGTGCCGTGCCAGTGATGCGCGGCCGGTTCCCAAACGTGCTCGAGAGACTTGTCCTCACCGGCAATATCATGGAACGCGACGACGCGACCGACGAAATCCGGATGCGGTAGAACCCGGCATCCAAAAACGCTATCGTTACGTCGCGACCTGAATACGCCTCAGCGATACCGAGCTTGTCCGCGGTCGGGATCACGGCAAAACGATTCTGCGCGTGACTGTGATTGTGATTTGCTTGAATTGTGTCCAGCATCTTCTCGAAGATGCTCTATCAGGTTTGACGTGAGGAATATTCCCGCGGCTTGCGTCAGCACGCGAGCCCGACATCGTTTCCCAGGAATCCTTTCATTCTCTGCTTCGAGTCGGCCGATAGAGTCGCCGCCGAAAATTCGGAAATCTCGGGCTCACGTTCGCCGTGAGCATGCAGCGCATCTTTGAGAAAGGTGATCTGTTCGTGATAGCGCTCGCACGCATCGCACGTAAAAAGATGAAGTTTCATTATCAACTTTTCACGAAGTGTCGTTTTTCTATCGAACGATTCGCCTAGCGTCTTTGTCATGCGCTTGCAGTCCGGCAGACGCCGGGCGAGCCACAAGATCACCATCCATTTCAGTTTTTGAAAAATTCCACCCATTTCGGTTTGCGGCGCAAATTGCGGCCACGGAACCATAGATTCCCCAGTTTTGGAAGTTTATTCCGATGAGACTGGAGCGCAGGCATCCCTGCCTGCATGAGTGCGAAGCACGAACAAGCGGTTATGATTCGACATCACAATCGTTTGACGCCGCAAAAACCGCGGCGTTGCAGGCAGGGATGCCTGCGATCCAGTCACATCGCTCCAGGCACGGTGCTTGAAATGGAGTGTCGAAATTAGAGTGCTGCAAGAACGAGTGCAAAAAGGCTGGCTGACGTACTCAATACCTTCCTGATCCGCTCGCGCGCCTCGTCGCTGAGTCGTCCGGTAAACAGTTCATCTTTAAGGTGTTCATCCAACTGCGTGGCGGCGGCGCTGAGAAAATGCGATTGCTCCATGTAACGGACGCATGGCTGACACGCGACGAGATGAAGCTTCATGATCAACCGCTCGCGCAACGTCAACGGCCGATCGAGCGAGGCAGAAACGATCTTTACGATCTCTTTACACGGGGGGAGTGTTCGAAAAATTAACACATTCCTCGCATGCCGCAGCTTTTGAATGATTCCGGTTTCCGCCATTAACTTATCTTACCCTTCATAAACCAATTTATTTCGACACACCTTCGGAGGGCCATACGTGCCCGGTGCATCATCACCCAGAAATTACTCTGGCTGAGCGACAGGATCTCGCATATCTCATCCGTCTCAAGGCCGTTCATCTCGCGCATGCTAAAGACCGTCGCAACGCGTTCCGGCAGCTTCGACATGCAATTTTGAAGCACGCCAAAAAATTCGTTCTCCTGCAAAGCTTCGTGGGGTGAGCGCAGCCATATTCGCGGACTCAAGGAGTCGTGCCAATGATCTTTGAATTCGTCCCCGCGTTCAAACAGCGGATCGAACTCGGATAGATCGGTATCTGATGGATCGAGCGGGACCTCGCGACTTTGCTTTCGGAAGTGGTCGATGATCTTGTGCTTCAAAATGCCGGTGAGCCATGTTCGCTCGGTCGATTTCCCGCCGTACGATCCGATTGATTGCAGAGCGGAAAGCAATGTCTCCTGAACGCAATCTTCCGCGAAGGTTTCGTCCCGAAGACGCACGATGGCGTAGCGAAAGAGGTAGTCTCCGTGTTCATCAACCCAGACAGTAGGATCGACGCGGGTGGCCTGTTCGCTCAAAGAAACTGTCACAGTCTCGCCAACTTGCATAGATGAGCTCGGGAATGTAACGACGTCGGACGGCATAATATCACGCCCTGATACCGGCTCGGATAGATTCGATCAACGAGAGCGGTGCGAGATCACGCTCAACGGCTCGCCGCAAACATTTTTTTAGACGGAGGTTATCCTGAACGTCCGCTAAAGATTCAGGTCGTATGCGGGTATAGGGCTCGATCTCGAATAACCAATTAGGGCGGCTCGGCCCCGAATTCGCGGGACTATTGGATAGGTTCTTCATTTTATCCTCCATCGGAGCGTGGCTCCCAGTTACATTACTGATATCTGCCGTCCCCCGAGGTTTATTCCATCCAACGGAAAAAAAATTTAGAAGGGCAGAATCTTCTAAACGGCGCCCGTTCTCATCGTCCGAAAAGCCCTTACGTCACACATTTCTTCGGCCCTTAAAACGAGTGAAAAAAAGTTGTAAGGATTGGGGCACTCGCGCGACAAACGAGTGTAGGCAGTTGATTCCAGATTGAGGAGCACAGACATGACACAGATCACCCCCGAGATTTTCGAAGCCGAAGCGATGCATCACATCGACGACCTTTACCGCACCGCCTCGCGATTAACACGTGACGCGACCGATGCGGACGATCTTGTCCAGGAAACGTATATGCAGGCGTGGAAGTCGTTCGAGCATTACGAGCTTGGCACGAACTGCCGGGCGTGGCTTTATAAGATCCTGTTCAACAAGTTCGATCATTATCGACGCAAGAAGTATACGCAGGCGAAATATTTTCAAGATGCCGACGAGCTTGTCTTTGCGAATTCGGTTCAAAAGACCTCGGTCCCGGATCATTTGACCGATCGCGAAGTGATCGCCGCCCTCGACAAGCTTCCAGATCATTACCGCTCGGTCGTTCTGCTCGCCGATGTGCACGAGTTCGATTACAAAGAGGTCGCGGAAATTCTCGAGATCCCGATCGGCACCGTGATGTCGCGTCTCAATCGAGCTCGTACGCAGCTTAAGAAGTCGCTCGCACGGGTCGCAGCGGACTACGGGATCAAAGCAGCCCAGGCGCAGATAGCAGCCTAAGACTTTTATCCTTCATTTCTTTCCTCCTGTTGGCGTTGAGCGGTCTCAACGCCTTTTTTTATCCAGCTCAGACCTCGATCCAGATCTTGAGATCGAAATGCGTCGCGTAGATTTTCTTGAAAATGAATGTGCCTTAAGATCCCGTGCGAGCCGTCCGGCGATAAAACACTTGCCGCTCGCGTCAATGCCGGAAAGGCCAACAAGACGGGCGCGTTCATTAGGCTTTTGATTACGGCGTTCGATGATGTTGTCGCGCAGCTGATAAAGCGAAAACTGCGATCTCTGCGTGAGAGTTTTCTCACGCATAGATCGCAGAGTTCGTTAATAAGCTTCCTTATTGTTTTGTTTTCGGCCGAACGCCTTCGATGTTCAATCGGATCCGATACAGGCCTGTTCGCGCACAAAGATAGAGCGTCTTACCGTCGTCGTCTCCCCACGCAAAGTTGTGGACATGCTGCGGTGTGATGATCGTGCCGAGATGTTTGCCATCAGGCGAAAGGATCTGCAGACCGCCGGGAGCCGAGACATAGAGATTGCCCGCCGTGTCGACCTTGATCCCGTCGATCGCATCCTCGCCTTTGAATGACGTGAAATCGAAGAACAACTTTCCGTTCCTGACCGTTCCGTCCGGCTGCAGATCGTATCGGTAGACGATCTTTCGGTTGTCGTCCCAGTTGCCGATATAAAGGTATTTCTCGTCGGGACTGAGCGCGATCCCATTAGGACCGGTGAACTCTTTTGTCAGGAGTTGAAGCGTGCCCTTGTACAGCGAATAGACGCCGGTGTACGGCGATTCCTTTCGCGGATCATCGCCAAATTTCGGGAGGCCAAAGTTCGGATCGGTAAAGAACAGCGTTCCGTCCGAGCGATAGACAAGATCGTTTGGCGAATTGAAACGCTTACCTTCGAACTTGTCGGCAATGACCGTCTCGCGGCCATCCTTTTCGAGCCGCACGACGCGCCGATTCCCGTGCTGATCGAATACGATATTTCCCTGCGGATCCAACGTGATGCCGTTCGAGCCCGGCTGACGATATTCTGCGATGTCGCTGCCCGAGTATCCGCTCGGCGTGCGGAACACACTGAGATCGCCTTTCTTCGAATACTTGTAGATCGTGTTCGCGTTCGGATCGCTGAACAGCAGCCCGTCGCCGACCCAAACCGGGCCCTCGGTGAACTTGAACCCTTCGGCAAGTTTGAAGACCTTGGGATTCGGTCCGACGATCTTGTCGATCGCATCGTCGTGGCGAACAACCTCGACGTTTACCTCGCTCGGCGTGATCGCGATCGGGCCCATCGGCAGGTCCTTATAGAAATCCAGTGTCGCCTCACGTACCCATATAAAATTCGTCGGCGGATTTGAGATCGGCCCGTTGATACCAAAGACGGCGAGTTGGATCTTCTGTCCCGGTTTTACATCGCGTCCGATGACGAGACGGTTCGGTGCGTTCCAACCGGCGACGACCGAGCCGCCTTTCTGGCCGAGATAGCGCGAGATCTCGCCATCGACCCAGATCTCTGCGTAATCATCCAGAGCTGTTTGAAAAACTACGGTCGAGCCCGTCGGATCGAAAGCTCCGATCTTTTCCGGAATTGTGATGCTTATGCGGTACCAGTTGAACGATAGGCGTCCGTTGCCGCGACGCTTCGAAAGATCGCTCGCCGAAACTTTCTGCCATGTCGAATCGTCAAACTCCGCTCCACCGGCCTTCGGCGTATAGTCGTACGTTTTCACCGACGGACCGCTAGGCTGGTTGTCCTCACCGGGAGAATTGAAATCGACTTCGACGATACGCGTGTCGCTGTATCGCCACTCACCGTTAACAAGCTTTGTTCCGTGAACAGTTGCCAAATCGAGCGACGCGTCAGGCTTTCCGTTTGGGACGTCCTGTCCAAACGCTCCACCCGCGATAACCAAAGAAAAGAATAGTGTGAACAATACTTTCATGATGTTTTTCCAAGATATTTGCCCGCGAAATACGCGAAAGGACGCGAAAGGAAGATTTCTGTTTTCGCGTTTTTTCGCGTATTTCGCGGGCAGGAAACTCCCTCTACCTCACTTTCACTACGTAATACAAGAACGCACCGTCGACCTCTTTGAACCAGTGCGGAGTACCGTTCGGGACGATCACGACGTCTCCCTTTTTGAGCTGTCGGGTCTCACCGCCGTCGATCATCGAGCCGCGGAATTCGTTTACAGCAACCATCTTCGAATCAACTGATCTGCCGCCCGTTACAAACGTCGCCGAGCCGTCGAGAACGTAAATAATGTCGGTATCCAGCTCGTGCACTTCACTCATGCCGGCCTTTTCCCGCCGCGACGCGTGGACCATGTAGTTCTCGCCGTTCGAACCGTCGTCGAGGACCGAGCCTTTTGCAAAACCATCCGCGACGAGCGTCGCGTCAATGAATTTCACCGGCGTCATTTTTTGCTCGGTCAGAGCGGCCGCGCCTGCGATCGCAAGTTCTTCGTCCTGAGCTGCAGATGCCGCACCCGAGACGCCAACACCGCCGACGATCTGACCGTCGACCATAATTGGCACTCCGCCCTGCAGCGGTGTGAAATCGGGCAGGGCGACCATTGCCGTGCGCCCGTTCTTGATGATCTCTTCAAAGAATTTCGTCGGGCGTTTGAACATTACCGCCGTCTTTGCTTTGCCGACCGAGATATTTGCTCCCGCCGAAAACGTGCCGTCGATTCTCTCGAGCGCGACGAGATTTCCGCCGTCATCAACGACTGCGATCACACCACCCGGCGCCTTATTCGCCGCAGCGTAATGCTTTGCACCGGCGATCACTGTGCGGGCACCTTCTAACGTCAGCGATTTCTTTTCCGCGATCTGAGCTTTCGCCGCAAAGGCGAACACAAAGAGCAACGCCGCTGACCATCCAGCCAAATTTAATATGCGTTTCATTTTTATCTCCTATTTCAGGTCCCACAGTAAGTTGGGCGGCTGACAGCCTGAAGAGCTGTCAGCCTATCGCCTCCCGCATAATTGCTTACTGCGTACTGTTTACTGCTTACGGCCTACTGCTTACCGCTTACTGCTTACCGCTTACTGCTTACTGCTTACTGCTTACTGCTTACTGCTCACTTCCTACTGCTCCGCAGTGATCGTCACACGCAGAACGTCTTTGGTGTTCGGATACATGAAGCCGTCTTTTACGACTTCGACCTTTCCGTTTTCAGCCTTCCCTGTGTTCGGCATCTTCTGACGCGGTCCCTGTTCGTCGCCAGTACCTGGCGCCTGATTGACTTCGGTTCCGGCATCCCACAGCACGAGGCTGTCGGTGATATCGCCGGACAGTGGATTGCCTTTCGCGTCGAAAAGCTCCAATGCCTGTTTCGGTGCATAGAAAAGGTCATTCGACTGGCCGAACATTGAGATAAGGCTCAGTCGCATTCCTTCGCTAGCCGTGAAAGAGAATTCGAACGCTCCGCCCGGAAGGATCGGCGACGCTGTATCCGAACCAACCGGTGTGTTGAAGACGCCCAAGTGGATCGAGCCGACCTTCGTCAGATATTTTTTCGAAAGCAGTTCGGGACTGCCATCCTCGGCTAGCGCTTCGAGAGCGGCATCGGCCCGCGCACCTTCATTGAAGAAATAGTTCTTCCGGTGATTGACGACGAACAAACCGGGCGACAGAGCGAACGGATACATCGCTCCGCCCTCGGTCACGACGCCGTCGGCCGGCGAGATATTCTCGATCCGAACTTTGAACGTCTTTTGATTTTTTACCTTTCCGAACGCGGGAACGTTCGTCTGAACGCCGATAACGATTGCAAGCGCCAACACCAGGCCGGCTGCGAATTTTTGTCTAAACATAAAGTCTTCTCCGTTTTTTATAAGAACTCACGACTCGCACCCGGCGAGTGTCAGCTCGTTAAATCCCGAATGCCGGATGCCTTATTCCAAACTCTGCGTGGGGAATAAAACGCGCGGGAAAAGGCATTTGAGATCGACGGCATGCGGGGATAATTTCATATGAGTTTTGTGAGCAGGATTGGTGAAATAGAACTTTGCGACAGCTTGGCCGCTGAACTTGAACACGGCATCGGGATAACTCGCGGACTTGACGACGCAGATTTCGCCAAGGGACGGGACGGAGGAAGCTCGATCGGCGCACACATCCGTCACAACCTGGATTTTGTAAATGCGTTACTCAATGGAATCGTCGAAGGACGGATCGATTACAACGATCGGCCCCGGGATTCGCGGGTCGAGAACGACCGTGCATATGCCGAAGAGCAAATGCTTTTCGCCTGTCGGCGCGTGCGGAGTTTGACGCCCGACCAACTCGCCCAACTGGTAATGGTCCGATCCGAGATCAACGAGGACGTCTGGCACACATCAAGTGTTTCGCGGGAAGTTGAATTCCTGCACAGCCACACCGTTCACCATTACGCCGTTATCGCAGGATTGGTCTCGATGGCAGGACGGACGGTTGGCAGCGGCTTCGGCGTCGCGCCATCGACGTTGAGATTTAGAGCGACGCTCCCGGGGCAGGACTTTTTCAAATAAAGGAATGAGCAACTTAGTTAATGGAGAAATTATGTCGTCAACATTATTTATGATCAGCTGGATCTGCCGTATCGCGGTTGCGATAATTTTGTTCCAGACCCTGTTCTTCAAGTTCACCGGAGCTGAAGAGTCGAAATACATTTTTACGACACTCCTCGGGCCGGACCTTGAAGCCTTCGGACGCATCGGCTCGGGGGTGGTCGAACTGTTTGCGGCAATACTTCTCGTGGTTCCGCGAACGGCATGGCTCGGCGCGTTTCTGTCGCTCGGTACGATCTCGGGCGCGATCTTTAGTCATCTGACGATGCTCGGGATCGTGGTAAAGGACGACGGCGGTTTGCTGTTCGCCCTGGCAGTGACGGTTTTTGTTCTTAGCCTTTTCATTCTGCTGATACATCGCCGCGAGGTTCCGATTCTCGGCCCGGCGTTTCAGTAAATGATCGAAATCTTCGCAGCTTTGGACCAGCTTTCAGTCGCCGATCTCACGGGGATCTCGGCTGTCGCTCTTTTCTTCGCATTCTTTTTCGCAACGTTCATCAGCGAAGACGCGGCGTGCCTCGCTGCCGGTGCACTTGCGGCGAGAGGCGAGATAAGTTTTGCGTTCGCGGTCGCCGCATGTTTTAGCGGAATCGTAGTCGGCGACATTCTTCTGTATTGGGTCGGAAGAGTGTTCGGCTTGCGCCTTCTTTCTGTCCGAATTGTGAAGCGCTTCGTTTCAGCGGAGGCGGTATCGCGTGGCTCGAGCTGGCTCGAGAAACGCGGAGCATCGGCTGTCTTCATCAGCCGCTTCGTCACAGGACTTAGACTTCCTACTTATCTGGCAGCGGGATTTCTAAAAACCGATTTCCGAGCATTCGCCTTGTATTTCGTTCTCGCCGCAGCGGTCTGGACACCGATCCTTGTCGGTTCCGTTGCATTTTCTTCGCGACTTTTTTCCAGCAGTCTCGTTGCAGCACTCGCAATATTTTTCGTCGTCAGGTTCGTGATGAAGCTCGGCAGTTGGCGAAACCGGCGGATCGCGCTTGGCAAGATCCAGCGCATCGTGAACTGGGAATTCTGGCCACTGTCCGTATTTTATTTCCCGGTGGTTTGCTACGTTATTCTCCTTGCGATCCGGCACCGCAGCTTGACCGTCTTCACATGCGCAAATCCGGCGATACCGGCCGGCGGGTTCGTCGGTGAATCAAAGAACGAGATCTACCGTTTACTGGCTACCGAGGAGAAGAACAAGAAGTTTCTGCTCAGGCACCGCGTCATAGACTGCCGAGTTGTCACACTCCGAAAGGGTGCGAACCGCTGAACAATTCTTGAGAACGAACGACCTTTCGTTTCCGGTCGTGCTGAAGCCGGATACCGGCGAACGTGGCAAGGGTGTTCGAATTATGAAGTCGCAAGAAGCTCTGGAGAACGCACTCGAGCGTACCAGCGGCGATCACATCATTCAGGAGTTCGCCGGCGGCGGAGAGGTCAGCATCTTCTATTGTCGTTTCCCGCATGCGTCGGGCGGCAAGATCTTTTCAATGACCGAAAAAGTTTTTCCGACGGTTACCGGTGACGGCGTCTCCACGTTGGAGCAGCTCATGCTCCGTGATGCTCGCGCTGTGTGCCTCGCCGAAAAATACCTGGAAGAGAACGCCGATGTCCTGACCGAAGTTCCGGCCGATGGCGACCGCGTTTCACTCGTAGCTATCGGAACGCATTCGCGTGGTGCGATCTTCTACGACGGGGAGCATCTCTTGACGCCTGAGTTGGAGAACGCCGTCAATGCGATATGCCAACGTATTCCCGGATTCTACTTCGGTCGGTTCGATATTCGCTTTTCGTCCGTTGAGGATTTTCAGGCCGGGCGTGCCTTTAAGATAATCGAGTTGAATGGTGTAACTAGCGAGTCGACGAACATCTACGATCCGCGCTACTCGCTCGGCGATGCATACCGGATCTTGTTCGAGCAATGGCGGATCGCGTTTGAGATCGGTGTCGAAAACATGCGGCTGGGAGCCGTGCCGACTCCGCTAACAACACTTTGTCGCGTAGTCTTTGCGAACCTTGTGACCTCTGCTCGAACAATATGAATTTCATGGAAAGATCGGTAAGATCGCCAAGGAGATCCTTTTCTTGAGTCGCGATGTGCGTAATTTACTTCGCCTATAAAGTTCGGCCCGATCACCCGCTTGTTCTTCTAGCAAATCGTGATGAGTTCTACGCACGCCCGACCTCGGCGGCACGGTTTTGGGAAGATGATCCCGATATATTTGCCGGTCGCGATATGGTCGCTGGCGGAACCTGGCTTGGCATAACAAGAGGTGGGCGCGTTGCAGCCGTCACTAATTATCGCGAGCCGGGCGCTGAAAAGGGTTCGGTTTCGCGCGGCGATCTTGTCGCCGGATTCCTGAAGAGCAGTAAAACTGCGGCCGATTATCTAACTGACATCGAAACACGCCAAGTCGCGTATTCAGGGTTTAATCTTCTTGTTGGCGAATTTAATCCAGATCGACGTGAGCTTTTTTATTTTTCGAATCGGGGCGACGGGATCAGAAAACTCGAGCCCGGTGTGTACGGTTTGAGCAATCATTTGCTGGACACCGCGTGGCCAAAGCTTCGCGGCAAAGCCCGCCTCCACGAACTTCTTTGTTCTCCATCGCTCGAGACCGATCCGCTTTTCGAGTTACTTTCAGACGAGTCACTTGCGGCCGATGCCGAACTCCCGGATACGGGAATCGGATACGAGCGCGAGAAAGCTCTCTCAGCCATATTCATCAAGACGCCGATCTACGGAACGCGGTCGTCGACGGTCGTTACGTTTGACTACGCTTTCGAAGGAAAACTGGAGGAACGAGTTTTCGTTTAGGCGAAGAACATTTTCCGATATTTCGGGCTGATCTGCTCCGTGTCACAGACGACGAAAAAATCTATGGTACCGAAATCGCGATCGACGATCGGCGTCCCGCATACTTTGGCACCCATTCGCAGGTACATATTAAACAGCCCAGGCAGCTCCACGACTTGATCACCGCCAATGTGGATATCGACCGCGTTCTTTCTGGGAGTAACGCAAAACCTTTCGTGGACATGCCCGCCGTCAGCAAGCTGCCGATAAGCTTGCCCACCGACTGATTCATCTTCCGAAAAGATCGAACAGCATCCAAAGAAATAGCGCTTGCCGGCTGACTGAAGATACGCCGCCAGCCCTCTCCACAACAAGAAAAGAACCTTTGTGTTGCGATGCTTGCGGGAGATACAGGCCCGCCCGATCTCGACACCGTCGCTCAATACTTCGGGTGGAAGATCGTCGAGTGTGAACTCACTGTTCGAATAAAAGCCTCTAGTCGTCATCGCGGTTTCGATCGAATTCAGACGGTACGTCCCCACGGTCTCCGATGTAACTCGATCGACAACTATAAGGTGTTCGCAGTGCCGGTCGAATTCGTCGAACTCGATGAAGGGCGTTACATATGACATCGGAGCGCCGGCCAACTCTACGTTAAAGACTTCGTAGCGGAGGCGGAGGGCCGACTCGATCTCGCGCGGCGATTCCGCGAGCTTGACCATGTACCTGAGGTCTTTTGTCGTGCTGGCATCTTCGCCCATAGCAGAGCCGTGGATTGCGGACGCGAGCTGCGTTGGGATCTGTGTTTGCGGGGCTTGTATCATTTCCTGCTCATACCCTGTCGACGATTAATTCCATATAGGGACCGGAATATTCCGCCTTGACCACGGCCCGCGAGAAAATCCGCTCGGGACATGAAGTCTCTCGCATACTATGGAAATTGCCGCTCCTGAAGCTCCGCGTTTTGCAGCCTGAACGAATCACTTTATCGGGCCTGCAAGTTGCGGGAACAGCTTAGCGGGTACTGCATTCTACCTATGATGGAAATATTGGAAATGCGTGATAACGAGATCAACGATCTGCTAGAACGCGCCATGCGAATCCGAACGGATCGTCGACGCTGTAGATCGTGAGCGGGCCATGAACATCATTCGCGCCGCGAACCCCATTCTGCTGAATGCACTCGAACGACCGGTTCGGAGAAATGCCGAGGTACTTTATAAGATCAGAGGCAGTGAGATAATCTGGCGGTCCACATCTGAGATCAAGATACGTCAGGCGGGGCCCAGCCCCACTGATCGGATATCCCTTAAGGGGTTTCCGCCGATTTCACGCGAACAACCTCGACCGAACAATGTGCCCTTGCCACAACGGCCGCCGAAGTGCTTCCGATCAGAAATCTCTCCAACCGACTGCCCCAAGCGTTGGCGCCGACAAAAATGCAATCCGCTCCCCATTTCTCCGCTTCGTCGGTCAGAACTTGTTTTGGATTTCCTGCGACAACCCGAAACGTCGCGGTCAAACCTGATTGCTCAAGTTTGTTGATCGCGGCTGCGGCAGAGCGTTCTATCAATTCTGTCTCGCGGCCGCTGATTTCATCGGCCGCCCGGACCACGGGTGTCACAAAACGGCCGATCGCGGTTGGAAGGAGGGGTTCACTCGCTGCGATCAAACTGACTTCCGAGCCTTCGCTCCAGTTTCGGGCGGCGACAGCCGCGACCGCTGCCCTCGCTCCTCGTGAACCGTCGAATCCGACGACGATCCTCTCCGAACTCGAGTCGAGATCTATCCGTCCGCGGCCCACCCTTACCGAACAATGGGCGTCGGTCAGGACACGTTGTGAAATACTTCCGAGGATCAGACGGTCCAGGAACGAGTGCCCTTGAGCTCCGACGAGTATCAGGTCGGCTTTCCATTTTTCCGCCTCGGTTATGATCTCCCAGCCCGGCGACCCGTAAGATGCGAACGGTGTCACGTCCCATTCGGGGAGTGCAGCTTTGACTCGACGCGCCCCGAACTTCGTCAGCATTTCAGCTTCGACGAGAGCCTTCTCCCCTTTCCGTCGACGCTCGCGAAGTATTTCCTCAATGTACGTCGAAGATTGCTCTTCACCTGCATCGAGACTTCCGGGCGGCGGCAGCCACACCTCGGCTACCGAGATGACCTTAGCTGAACCGGTCGCGGGCAATCCGCAGCTATTCAGGTCATCGATGGCAGACTCGGAGTCTTTTGAACCGTCGTATGCGATAAGTAATTTCATGATGGAAAGTTTGATACCCTTTAGGCCGGCTGAGATCGTTTAACGTGAATTGGACATGCCGTCGATTTTCCGCTGATCGGCCGCGAGTGTGATAATCGAGGCTCGAGTCTTCGGTGCGGCAAACTCATTGCCCGCGAAGGACGTTCGCGATGATCATGCCATAGTAAATACACGAAATTACCTTTAAAAGGAAAATGACCGTGCAGAATAACTCGCGGAATTCGGGTTCTTTCGCGAAAATTTTCACGAAGATACCGAGGATTCCGAAGCGTACGCTGTAATTTCGGTTCGGCTAGATATTGCTGAGGAATTAACGAATCGGCTATATTCAACCGAAACTGACCTCCCATTAAAAAGACAACATCCACAATGGAAGCGGCCCGGCACAAAAAAAGGCGACCAACGCGGTCGCCCTTTTGTTTATCCAATTTTCCCACCCCGATTAACCGAGACGAGATAAAAACGCGCTCCCGGTTTCTTGGGTTTGTCCTGATCTTTCGGCGGATTCTCCCGCGGCGGTTTTTCCTTCGGATCTATCACCGGAGGCTTCTCCTTGGGAGGACGCTTCTGATCGTCTTTCTCCGCCGAGACGCTTAGCCCAAGGCTAATGACCACGGCGAACATTAATATGATCTGTTTCAAGCTTTTCATTAGTTCAATTTCCTTTCCTCTATTAACGCAGTGAGGGGAAGAAGGAAAGTGCGTCACTTATCGTTTACGCAATCACGATGCCAAGCCGGATTTAAGACGCTCGCCTTGTATATATGGTTGGAATCATTCATTCCGGTAACTTTCAATGATTTACAAAACTTTACGATTTCCGGTATTGTCATACGAAATCGTGAATTTCTCAATGGAAATCGCACCAAATCGGCGGCTACGTTAAGATTGACTAATGAAAAATGGAGTCACAGGGACCGACCGCGTCAGATCGATTCTCGTTTCGGCGGCAACCGCCGGCGTCATTGTATTCAATTGGCTGGCCGCAACCGGTCGATTGGGCTCAGACACGGGAGCCATTTCAGCACAGTACCCGACCTTGGTTACTCCTGCAGGCTACGCCTTCTCGATCTGGGGTTTGATCTATCTGGGGTTGATCGCATTTAGTGTCTATCAAATGCTGCCCGCAAACCTTTCCCGCTTCCGCACGGTCCGCTCATTGTACATTTTCAGCTGTGCGCTCAATTGCGCGTGGCTGTATTTCTGGCATCGAGAACAGATCGTCATTTGTCTTGTGGTCATCGCGGCGCTGTGCGGAACCCTCGCCCTCATTAGCTATCACCTGCGCGATCCGGATTCTCATGCCGAGCTATGGGCTGCGAAGGCGCCCTTCGGTATCTATTTCGGATGGGTTACCGCCGCGATGCTCGTAAATCTGGCAATCGTCCTGAAATCCCTGAACATCGCGACTTCATCCTCGGCCGAGGTCATCCTTGCGGTCTCATTGATCCTCGTGGCCGCCGCCCTCGCCATCCTCGTGCGGGTGAAACTTAGAAACTATGTCTATCCGCTTGCCATCGCCTGGGCACTAACTGCGATCGCCGTGAAGCAGAGCGGACAGACGGAGGTCGTGTTCGCCGCGGCCGCCGGCGTTATTGCCTGTCTCATAGCGTCGCTGAGCTTCGTAATGAATCTACCTTCGTCCACCAGCGAGGCCTGAGGCCTATGAATCAAGGCAAGATCTGCGTCTCGATCTGCGGCGAAACGACAAATGAAGTTCTCGTTCGAATCGAGCGCGCCGCACAGTTCGCTGATGTGATCGAGATAAGATTCGATTGTCTTCGCTCCGACGAAATGCCATCTCTGGTCGAACGGCTGGGGTCTGTCCGCAAGCAGCTTCTTATTACCTTTCGCCCCGCGGGGCAAGGCGGAACGCGACCGCTGAGCGTCGGAGAGCGCACCAGGTTTTGGAATTTTATTCAGTCGAATTTAGAAGCCGACAACTTTCTCGTCGATCACGAATTCGATTTGGACTTCCCGCTAAAACTCGCGAGCGAGCGGGCGATCATCTCAATGCACGATTTTGATGGACCCGGGAAAGATCTGCAGCAACGACTCGACGCGGTGGGAGAGCCAACGGGAAGCACTGTTAAGGTCGCCGTCGCCGTCGACGACGCAGTCGATGCGATACAAGTTTGGAGCTTGCTCGGTAAAACAAACAAAGCGGTGATCCCGATCGCAATGGGCGAAGCCGGCAAGTGGACGCGAATTCTCGGTTTGGCTCACGGTGCTCCGATGACATATGCATCGCTCGATGGAGATGACGGTACGGCTCCCGGGCAGATCCCGGCATCAGACCTGAGAGACGTTTTTCGTGTGAACAAGTTGGATGTGGGAACGAACGTGTACGGGGTCATCGCCGGTGATACAACCTATTCGCTGTCGCCGTACATGCACAACGCGGCATTCAAAAGCTCAGACATGAATTCAGTTTTTATTCCGCTCCAGGTTGAAGATCTCGAGGGTTTTATGCGGCGGATGGTCAGACGGGGGACGCGCGAGGTCGAATTGAACTTCCAGGGTTTTGCCGTAACCAATCCGCACAAGCAAGAGATAATCGAACACCTCGATCTTGTTGATGAGACGGCGCAAAAGATCGGTGCTGTAAACACGGTAAAGATCGATGGCGGAAAACTTCTCGGATTCAACACAGATGCAGACGGGTTCATCGAACCGTTGCGGAAAGTGTATGGCAGTCTCAAGGATGCACTCGTAACCGTCGCGGGTGCCGGTGGTGCGGCTCGGGCCTGCGTGTATGCCTTGCAGCAAGAAGGTGCGAGCGTCACTGTCTTTGCGCGCGATTACCAAAAGGCGGCAGCTTTCGGCCGTGATTTCGATATAGCAGTCGAGACACCGACCACTGACCACCGACCACTGACCACCGACATACTCATCAACGCCACGCCGCTTGGTACGAGAGGCGAAAGTGAAAACGAGTCGATCGCGACGTGTGACGAGCTTCGCGACGTAAAGCTCGTATATGATCTTGTATATAACCCGGAAGAAACACGGCTCATCCGCGAGGCAAAGATGGCGGGAATAAGAACGATCGGGGGGCTCGAGATGCTTGTCGCGCAAGGGGCTCAACAGTTCTCGATCTGGACCGGTGAGGATCCTCCCGTGAGTGAAATGAGGGCCGCAGTAAATACGCGTGTGAACCAAAGGTATGCACCCTGAAGCATTGAATTGTCCGAACTGTGGAGCCGCCGTGGCGAGCGACCACACGCGGTGTGAATTCTGCAAGTCGCGTCTCAAAACCGTCGCGTGTCCGTCGTGTCTCGGCTTGATGTTTCTCGGCAATAGGTTTTGCGGACATTGCGGTGAACCCGCGGTCGATGCCGAAACGATAGCGGATGATAGGCCCGGCGTTTGTCCGAGATGCAAGGTCGAACTCCAAACGCTGAAGATCGGTGCGGCCACACTCCGGGAGTGTCTAAAATGCGGTGGTTTCTGGACGGGCGTTCAGACGTTCGAGAACATATGCTCCGACAAAGAACAGCAATCCGCTGTTTTGAATTACGCCGGAGCCAAACCCCGCGATATAGACGCAGCAAAGCCGATCCGTTATGTTCCATGTCCCGACTGTGAGCAGCTAATGAACCGCAGCAATTTTGCTCGCGTCTCAGGTGTGATCATCGATCTATGCAAGTCTCACGGTGTCTGGTTCGATGCTGACGAGTTACCAAAGATAATCGACTTCATCGAGAAGGGCGGGCTCGCCCGTTCGCGCGAGAAAGAGAAACTTGGGTTGGAAGAAGAACGCAGACGGCTTAACGAAGAGCAAAGAAAACTCGCACGGACGGAAAGCCGGATATCGGGAGCACGGTCAGAGGAAATCGTCTCCGGTCGCGGATTTGGCAGCGTCATCTCCGCATTATTCGACCTATGATAGACGAGCGCTACAGCAGACAGATCTTGTTTTCCGGGATCGGATTGGCGGGGCAGGAGAAACTCCTAAGCTCACGCGTCGCTCTCATAGGTTGCGGTGCTCTCGGTGCATCGCACGCCGAGATGCTTTCCCGAGCGGGTGTCGGCTTTTTGAAGATCATCGACCGCGACTTCGTTGAATTTACGAACTTACAGCGGCAGACGCTGTTCAAAGAGAGCGACGCTTCGGATCGACTTCCAAAAGCGATCGCCGCCAAAACGCGGATCGCCGAGATCAATTCCGCGATCCAGGTCGACGCCATTGTCGCGGACGTAAATCAGTCAAACGTCGAACAACTGATCGCCGACGTGGATATCGTGCTCGACGGAACGGACAATTTCCAGGTTCGTTACCTTCTCAACGATGCGTGCGTCAAGCTCGGGAAAACATGGATCTACGGCGCGGCCGTTTCGAGTTACGGAACGACGATGACGATCATTCCCGGCGAGACGCCGTGTTTGCGATGCATCTTCGAAGAGATGCCGGACGCCGGAAGCTCGCCGACATGTGACACGGCGGGGGTCATCATGCCGATCATCGCGAGCATTTCCGCTCTACAGGTTTCCGAAGCGATAAAACTGCTAGTCGATGATCGCGGTGCGTTGCACGGATCGCTGGTGCAGATCGACGTCTGGCAGAACGATTGGCGAAATATAAAGCTCACGGAACCAAATCCGGACTGTCGCACATGCGGCCGTCACATATACGATTTTCTCGACGCGGAGTCACAAGAGTTCGCCGCTGTACTCTGCGGGCGCGATGCGGTGCAGATCTCGCCGCCGAAGGGATCTACGATCGATCTGGCGGCGTTTGGCGCGAAAGTCGCACACCTTGCCGGCGTAAAGCAGAATGAATATCTCGTCAGGTTCACGACTGGTGACAACGAGATGACTGTCTTTCGCGATGGCCGGGCGATCGTCAAAGGGACGGACGATATCTCAATCGCGAGATCTCTGTATGCGAGGTATGTCGGAGCGTAACTGGAGCGAGCGTGACCGGAGCGAAGGCATCCTTGAACGGCATAAGCGCTGAACAAAAGAGTCGACGTCGTCGAAGCTTTACGCCGCGAGCGGCGTTGCAGGCAAGATGCCTGCGCTCCAGTCGCGCTCCAGTCGCGTCAATGGAATAGTTGTAGACTGAGACTGAATTAATCATGATTGATTCCGCACTAAACAGCGGAGGCCAACGTATGGAGCGCAAACCAAAAGTTATTATCGTTGGTGGTGGTTTTGGCGGGCTAGCGGCCGCGAAAGCACTGGCGAATAAGCCGGTCGATGTGATGCTCATCGACCGTAAGAATCACCACGTATTCCAACCGCTTCTGTACCAGGTCGCGACCGCTGTCCTTAGTCCCGGTGAGATTGCCCAGCCCATCCGGAGGATTCTCCATTACGCAAGGAATATCGAGGTGATTCTCGGCGAGGTCGTCGGTTTCGACGCTGCGAACAATACGGTTCGTCTCGACGACGGGACCGATGTCGCATTCGATTACTTGATCGTCGCCGCCGGTGCGCGTCACGCCTATTTCGGCCATGACGACTGGGAAGTTTCCGCTCCCGGATTGAAGACACTCGAGGACGCGGTCGAGATCAGACGCCGCGTGCTTCTTGCGTTCGAACATGCCGAACGCGACGCTTATCTAAAAGGAACACACGAAGAATTGACTTTCGTCGTCGTTGGCGGCGGGCCGACCGGTGTCGAGTTGGCCGGAGCGATCGCGGATATCGCGCGGATGGCGCTTGCCAAAGACTTTATGGCGATCGACACGCGAAAGTCCCGGGTAATTCTTTTCGAGGGCTCGGACCGTGTACTGGGTACATTTGCGGGTGAGCTTTCCGACAGCGCAAAATCCCAGCTCGAAGATCTCGGAGTCGAGGTAAGACTCAATAGTTTTGTCACCGACATTGCGCCCGGAAAAGTAAAGGTTGGTGAGGAATGGATCCATTGCGATGTCGTATTGTGGGCGACTGGTGTTGCGGCATCGCCGATCGGCAAATTGCTCGGCGTGGAAACCGACAACGCCGGCCGTGTATTCGTCGAACCCGATCTCGCGATACCCGACAAACGGAACGTGTTCGTGATCGGCGACATGGCGTCGATAAAGCAGGAGAATGGTGAGCCGGTTCCCGGGGTTAGTCCCGCCGCGATGCAGATGGGCACGGCGACGGCGAAGAATATCCTCGCCGATGTCAAAGGTGGTGATCGAAAGATGTTCACCTATGTTGACAAGGGCACTATGGCGACGATCGGCCGAAGCAAGGCTATCGCCGAGTTCGCCGGACTAAAATTTAAAGGACTGATCGCATGGCTGATGTGGCTCGGCCTGCACGTTTTCTTTTTGATCGGATTTCGCAATCGCTTCGCCGTCATGGCCTCGTGGTTCTGGGCGTACCTGACACGCGAGCGTAGCGCGCGTCTGATCACTGGTGATTCCGATGAACTAAGGAACGCGGTGTTGTTCTTGAAAGGCGACCCTTCGAATCCGGTCATCCACCCGACGTCCGATGAGAAAGAGTTGGCAGCGAAAGTTGATCGATAGGACGAGGATGAGGACGAGTCCGGTCGATAGCTCTGTAAGAGCGAAATGTTGGTAGTAGGTCCAGAGACGATAGGGTCGATAGCTCCGTAGGAGCGAAATGTTGGTAGCACTTCGAGCAACCCCGTTCCCAAGCTCCCTTAGGAGCGGCATGTTGGTAGCACGTTGATACCCCCGTTCCTAAGCTCCCTTACGAAGCGGCATATTCGCAGCAGATCATAAGGCGACGTTCTAAAGCTCCGCTAGGAGCAAAATGTTGGTAGCAGTAGAGCAACCCCGTACCCAAGCTCCGCTAGGAGCGGCATATTGGCAGCAGATCATAAACAACGTTCTGAAGCTTCGATAGGAGCGACACTTTACTCGATCCACTCGAAAAGGTACCTCTCGTCGTACTCGACCTCAAATCGATCGAGCAGAGTCACGTACTCTTCCTTAAACGTGTGTCGACTGTGATGTTTCTCTTGGTTCAATACATATTTTGCAACGATGTCGATCTGGGATTTCGAATAAGAAAATGCACCATATCCTTCTTGCCAATTGAATCGGCCGCGAACGAAATGATTTTCATTTACGAACGCGCTGGAGTTCGCCTTCACATCCCGAATGAGATCGGAAAGGGCCATACTGGGTCTGAGGCCGAACAGCAGGTGAATGTGGTCCTCTATTCCGCCAATCGCAAGGAGTTTCTGTTTTTGGTTTCGAAAAATACCAGAAATGTACTTAAACAATTCTTCTTTCCATTCACTGCGAATTAGGTTGGCGCGGCCGGCTACCGCGAAAATTGCTTGAATATGGATCTGAGAGTAGGTATTGGCCATGGAGGCGAGGATAGCTCACAAGCTCCCTCCGGTCTTTAACTGCTTTGAAATATTCTTAAAATGTTCCACTCCTACGGAGTTCGGCTGCTGTTGTGTCTGTGGCTACCAACATTTTGCTCCTACGGAGCCTCGATGCTAACTCGCACGTAAGTCCGAATTGTGTTTATATCTTGTCGGACGTCAAACACGTACTCAAAAATGAAAACCATCCTTCTCTTTCTCGCGATCGCTATTTCCCTCTCAACCATTACGTCCGCGGCTGAACCATCCGTATGGACCGTCGGCTCTCGCGCCGACGTCCTAAAGGGTGATTCGCGTGGCGTCTCGATCGACTCGAGCGGCGCGATAACTCTCGCGCCGAAGCTGACCGAAATTTACAAGACCGAACAGCCATACATCTGGTCAAGCGTCATCGATGCAACCGGCAACGTCTTTCTTGGAACGGGCAGCGACGGCCGCATCTATAAGGTCACGGCGGCCGGGTCAGGTGCGATGTTCGCGGATCTCAACGAGCTGAACGTGACGGCCTTGGCGATCGGCCACAACGGCGAGTTATTTGCCGCCACATCGCCCGACGGAAAGGTCTACCGGATAGATTCCGCCGGAAAGGCGGATGTCTATTTCGAGCCAAAAGAGAAATACATATGGTCGCTTGCGGTGATGAATGACGGAAATCTCGCAGTCGGAACCGGTGAAGGCGGAAAGGTATACCGAGTTCGTACGCCAAATGCGACGCCTGAAGCTTCGCTGCTCTTTGACACGAGCGAGACTCACATTATTTCGCTGGCAGTGGATAGACAAGGAAATCTTTATGCCGGTACCGACTCTGGCGGGCTCGTCATGCGATTCGGTGCGGACGGAAAACCTTTCGGTCTGCTCGATTCCCCGCTTCGCGAGATCCATGAAATTACTGTTGGTCCCGACGGGTCGGTCTACGTGCTCGCATTAGGGGAGTCCGCATCGGTTGTCACACCAGCATCAGGTCCATCCCCGGCATCGACACCTGAAGCAAAAACGGTTTCCACCGAAAAACCGAACCCAACCGCGCCGCCGACACCGGAAAAAAGTCGCTACGATCTGACAGGTGCGAAATCCGTTGTGTACCGGATCTTGCCCGACGGCGGCAGCGATATCATATGGGCCTCGACAAGCGTCACCGGATTTTCGATATACGCGCACCAGACCGGCGCCGGCGTTCTGCTCGGAACTTCGGACAAGGGCCGCGTTTATAACATCACGAATTCAGGGCGCGAAACCCTTGTGCTGCAGTCGGACACGAACCAGATCTCCACTATCCGGAGCCGTGGAGCTGATCTCTACGCAACGTCGAGCAATCAGGGCCGTCTGTTCAAGATCGGCGGCGACACGGTTGCCGAAGGGAGTTATGAGTCGGCCGTGTTCGATGCAAAGGCCTCAGCGACATGGGGACGCATCTGGTGGCAGTCGAGCGGTAACGTGGAGATACAAACGCGGAGTGGAAACACCGAAAAATCGGATGAGACGTGGAGCTCATGGAATGCGGTTGCCACCACCGCACGGAGCGGACAGATCGCGAGTCCGAAGGCCCGATATCTTCAATGGCGTGCCGATTCTCAGATCGGGTACCAACACCGTTTTGAATGAGGTCAGTGTCGCGTTCCTCCCCCGTAATATTGCGCCGGAGATCTTATCGATAACGATCCTGCCGACGAATGTCGGACTGATCGCGAATCCGCCGATGCAGATCGATCCGAATATCGAACTCTCGGGACTCGATCCGGCGACCTTTGGCATGCCGAATGTATCGGTTCCGCCGCGTCGTGTTTATCTTCGCGGGGCGTGCTCGTTTCAATGGACGGCTGAAGATCGCAACGGCGACAAGCTCGTCTATGACGTCTATTACAAAGAGGTCGGCGACACGAGTCGAACCGCTACAACGATGGGCGGATATACACTTCTCCGCGCGAACATGACCGAAAACTTTCTCTCGCTCGACGGGCAGACGTTAGCCGACGGACGATACACTCTTCGTATTGTCGCTAAGGACCTGCCGGAGAATCCGCCCAGTCAATCACTAACCGGCGAACGGAGCAGCGAACCGTTCGACATCGATAATACTCAGCCGGTTGTCACACCTTCGGGGACGCCGCAGATCACCTCGACGGGTGCCCGCGTCGTCTTTATCGCGTCGGACAAGTCGAGTTATCTGGCGAGCGCGGAATACAGCATCAACGGCGGTGAATGGATGACCGTGTATGCGGATGACGGAATCTCCGACGGCCCGGACGAACGCTATACGATCGACGTTCCGATTACATCACCCGGCGAATATGCCGTGACGCTACGTGTTTTCGATTCTCAGGGAAACGCGGGAAATGCGAGGGTGGTGGTCAGGCGGTGAGGTGTCAGCTGCGAACGGTAAATGGTGAATGGTGAATGGTGAGCTGTGAGCTGTGAGCTGTGAACTGTGAATAGCCGAAACGTTACGATCACCATTCACCATTCACCATTCACCATTCACCATTTACAGTTCACAGTTCACAGCTCACAGCTCACAGCTCACAGCTCACAGCTCACAGCCCACCGTTTGAATTTCCATCCCCTCGCTCAGCCGCACGATCTCCATTCCCTCTTCTACGTTAGTTCGGCACGCGATGACGGCCTTTTCCTTTTCGCCGTTTCGGATCCAGACCTGGCAATTGATACATTCTCCGTTCCAGCAAAAATCCCCATGGGAGATCGCTTCCATGTCGAGGAACTGTAATCCGCGAAGGATGGAATTGTTTTCCGGAACTTCGCGGTCGACGCCGCAGAGGGTGATTTTGACTAAACGCTCAAACGGCTCGAAGATCTCGGTATGGTCCATAAACTGGAAGTATGATAACGGTTTGCTCCCCGACTCCCTAGTCGCAATTCCCGGCCTTTGATTTTCCTCGCCTATCTCTCGCCTCGCTCCTTGGGACTTCGGTCTTAGGTTCGCTACACTATTCGTACTCAACGAAGGAGTAAATTCATATGTCGATCGTAATGTACGTAAAACCCAACTGTCCTTATTGCCAGAAGGCTCGTGACTATTACAACGAAAACGATATTTCGTTTACAGAATACGATGCTCAGAACGATAAAGAGTATCGGCGCGAGATGCTTGAATACACGGGCGGCGATCCGACCGTACCGGCAATCGTCAAGGACGGAAAATTTCTGCAGTCGGGCTGGGGCGATCCGCCCCGCGGCTGAACGATCCACATTGATTAGCCGCCAGTTTGGCGGCCCTCTTTCAATTTGGGATTTCGGATTTGGGATTTGGGATTTGGGATTACGAGGATTAGACTGTACAGGCGCGTTTGAGTGGGGATTTCGTGATGGTTTTGGCAATCCAAAATCCAAAATCCGAAATCCAAAATCCCTATGGTTGGTTCGCAAATTAACCAATATAAAATTCAGGAAAAGATCGGCTCGGGCGGGCAAGGAACGGTTTATAAAGCTCTCGATACCAAACTTAACCGGACAGTTGTCATAAAGATCCTTCCTCCTGAATTAACCCAAAAGACAGCAAACTTCAGACGCTTCGAACGCGAAGCCCAGCTCTGCTCACAGCTCGATCATCCGAACATCTGCACGATCTACGACTTCAACGAAGAGAACGGCGTCTTCTACATCGCGATGCAGTATGTCGAAGGCAAGAACGTTCGACAGCTGGTCAGCGGGCGGCCCCTTGAGCTGCGGAGCGCTCTTTCGATCGCGATCCAGGTGACGGATGCCCTCGCGTACGCTCATTCGAAAAATATTATCCACCGGGACATCAAGGCCGGGAATATCATGGTCACCTCAACGGGCCAGGCAAAGATCCTGGACTTCGGGCTCGCAAAGCTGCTCGAGGACGAAAAGGCAGATGAGCATCGCGGATTGGATCGAACTGAAATAACAGAACTGGGAATTCCCTACGGCACCGCGACCTACGCCGCCCCCGAACAGGCAAAAGGCGAACGCGCTGACGAGCGTTCGGACACTTTTTCAACCGGCGTTCTCATATACGAGATGCTGACCGGCATTTGGGCATTTCAGGGAAAGACGGTTATCGACGTTCGCCATCAGGTCCTTTACGGAACGCCAAAGCCCATCGCCGACATGCGACGCGATCCGCTTCCCGCCGGTTTACAAGCCATCGTCGATAAGGCCTTGCAGAAAGAGCCTAAGAACCGGTATCAAAAGATCTCGCAAATGCGTGACGATCTTCGTGACGTGCTCCAGGAAATTGCCGGTGCGCAGTTGATGTCGGGCGATACCTTCACGACCAAGTCATCTAGACGGTAGCGTGTTCAAGCGTGCCGTGAATTGGTTGACCGGAAAAACGACACCGGAATCGACCTCATCCGCATTAACGCCGTCGGTTTCAAACGCACCTTCGATGGCTCCGGACATGACTGTCACCTCGACGGGCACAGAAAAGAAAACCGTCGCGATCCTGCCGTTCACGAATCTCAGCGGCGAAGCAGCTTCCAATTTCTATGAGTTTGCTCTTGCCGATGCCGTAATCACCGAACTCGCCCAACTCCGTTCCCTCATCGTGCGTCCGAGCTCGGTCATCGCAAAGTATCAGGGCAAAGAGGTCGATCCACGGGAAGCGGGACGCGAGCTCCGGGTCCACGCTGTTCTGTCGGCCGGCTTTCTTCGAAGCGGGGACAAACTTCGTGTCACCGCGCAACTGCTCGACGTTCTAACCGGCGAAATTCTGTGGAGCGATCGCGTCGATGCCGAGGGCAGCGATATTCTGACGCTTCAGGACGGAATCGCCCAACGGATTCTCGAGGGACTGCGGCTTGAACTGTCAGATCATGAACAGGAAAAGCTGGGCCGCCGCATGACCGACAACGCAGAAGCGTGGGAAGAATATCTGCGCGGTCGCGACAATTTTGGCCGCTTTATTTTCCGCACACTTTCGGCCGACGATGTTAACGCGGCGATCCAAAACTTTAAGAATGCCATCGACCTCGATAACCATTTTGCTCTTGCATACAGCGGTCTCGGAGCCTGTTACGCAAACCGATTTTTCAAGGGCCTTGGCGAACCCGAAGACTACACGCAAGCCGAGACGGCTTTCACTAAGGCTTTCTTTTATGACCCGAACGTCGTCGAAGCCCGAATGCTGATGACGATGATCTACATGGCCCGCGGCGAAAAGAAAAAAGCGAGGGCCGAGATGGAGCTGCTGCAAAAACAATTTCCGAACGAGGCCGTTCTCTACTTCATGAAAGGTGTCATCCACCGCCTCGACGGAAATTACGATGAGTCGCTAAAGGCCTTCGAGAAACTCGTGCGGCTCGATCCGGCTGCACGCGCTGTCTCTGCATACAATCGTGCTCGCATCTTTATTTATAAGGAGGAATACGATCAGGCGATAAAAGAGCTCGAACGCGGTGAAAAGGCCGAGCCCGATCACCCGATGCTGAAGATATTTCGGTCGGGCGTCTACTATTACCGCGGCGACAAGCAAATGGCGATCGATCTCATGAGCGAGGTGCTTGAAGAGCATCCGAACATGGACGGCATCAGACCGCTCTACGCGATTTATCTAGCCGGTTTGGGCCGCGAAAACGAAGCCCGGGAACAGCTTTCCGAAGCAGCTTTAGACCTCGCGCGATCTGACCACGACATGGCGTACTGGGTCGGTTCGACCTACGCCATCCTCGACGATAAGGACCTTGCTTTCAAATGGCTGAACCGTGCCATCAAGCTGGGTAATCAAAACAAACCGCATTTCGAACATGACAAGAGCCTCGATCTACTCCGCGATGATCCTCGCTTCGCCGAACTGATGGCGAAAATGATCAACGGGGATTGAAGAGCATACGCCAAGCATCAGCCTCATCTTCTAATCCCGTTTTTTTATGACACCCGAATCCACCGTATTCCCCGCCTTTGAGATCACCTGAAAGTACATCTCGTCCCCTACGAACTCTACGAGCATGAATGAGAGGTCCGCATCAAATCCCGCGGCCGTGATCGGCGATCGGTCCTTGAGGTCCCCTTTTCTGATCTTCCCGGCGGCACCGGCGACGAAGTAGGTGATGCCGTCTTGCGGTTTAACCCGTTCGTAAAAATGGTCGTGTCCGGTAAAGATCACGTCAACGCCGTTCTTCACGAAAATCGGATGCAGCACAGTGCGAACGTCCCGATCCGAGCCGTGACGCCCGCCGGATGAAAAGGGCGGATGATGAAAAAACGCGACACGCCACGAGTTTGCGTCCTTCGCGAGTTCCGCGTTCAGCCAATTGAGTTGTTTCTGATCGAGATAGTTACTGTTCAGAGCGTAGAACGAGACGCCGTTGCGCTCGATGCGATAGTACTCTTCGCCGTTCATGTTGAATGGCGCATAGAAGCGTTGGTTCGAGGTGTCATGATTGCCGAGCGATGCGTAGAATTTTACACCTGCATCGAGCAGGGATTTGTAGGGCAACTCAAATTTCTTTTTCATGTCGGCCGGACCGTCAGGCCCGTAGATGTTATCGCCCGTCAACAGTACGAGATCGAACGCAACTGCCTGGCGATACTCTTCCATCAACTTACCGAGATCGTATTGCTGCCGGCTTCCGCGCCCCGCATCGCCAAAGACCGCAGCGCGCATCGAGCCCTCCCGTAGAGGTAGAGTGACGAGGCGGGTCATTGCATTCGGAGGCGCCACCGGTGCGGTCCGCTCATTAGAGCCTTGAGCCGAAGCAGCGCACTGCGCCGACAATCCGACAATCGCAAAATAGAAAATTACTAACAACAAATGAATGCGTCTCATGGATCCCTTCCCTTACTAAACCTTATCGGAGAGCGTTCGCCATATGATCGACGATCATGTGGCTTTCCCTGTCGACCAGAAGCAGGCTACGTCCTACAAACCTGTATCGCACCTGCTTTGGCAGTTGCGGTAACGCGAGCAGAAGCGTCGGGGGCATTTCCAGAAGCTCGGCAGATTCCGGGTAGATGCCGTTCACTTTGATGCGGACCATCTTATTCTCGGCCTCTGCGAGCTCCTTTCTAAGCTCGAGTCGATCCCGACCCTTGTAATGCGAGGCGATGATCGAACGGATCATCCGTTCGGCATCCTGCGTAAAGACGTCTCCCCGTTTTGCCGTCGCGCGGGCGGCAAGTACCTTTTTGAGCAACGCCGCCTTATGCTCCGCGATCTCTTCGGCAGTAGCCTGCTTGGATAACTGCGGAAGCTCGGACTCGAGCGCCTCTCGCCGCTCCGTATACTTCCGCACTCGAGCCTCGAAATCCGCGACCGTAACCTCATTCGGATTTCCGGTGGCACGAGTCGAAAGCCCGGCTTTCTGACCCCAGCCGCTCATCACAAATGTGAAAAGTATCAGGACACAAATGTATAAATTCGCTACACGCTTCATGGATTTTTCTCTCACGAGATCCGATTTGCGCAAGCATCGTGCCTTAACCGAGCGGAGTGGTGAGGAAGCCCCATTCCGCGGCATGGTGCTTGCTCGGATAGTAATCGTTAAGTCACGGTGATACTGAGAGAAAGGGAGCAAGAATATGTTTACGAGCCAGGGTCGGAGAATATTTGTGATAGGTGTCTTTTTTGCGGCATGCCTCGCGACATCTGTCGCCGCGCAGCAGACGGACGATAAGTTGGGATCAACGCCACTCCTGTGGGAAGAGGTTTCCATCGGTGAACGCGATCTGTATTGGGGACCGGGTGGGCGCGAGATGTCTCCGGTTATGGAGGGAATGAAACTCGTCGGCCGCCAGGTCGGAGGCAATAACCTGAAGTTTCGCCTGAGAGAAAAATCCGGCCGCGAGTGGGTAGCAAAGGCGGCGGACGAGTCGCAACCTGAGGTCGCCGCAACACGCTTGCTGTGGGCGATCGGGTACCCGACAGAGATCGACTATATCGTCCCAAAGGTTTCGATAGCGAAATGGGGAAATTACAAAAACGTTCGTTTCGAAGCCAGACCGGACGGCATCGAAGCGCGGAGATCGCTGGAGCTGGGACGAGAATCCGTTCAAGGCGTCGCCTGAATTCGCAGGTCTGCGGATCCTGATGGCGATGCTCAACAACTGGGACCTCAAGGACGAGAATACGGTCATCCTCGAAAAGAACGGTAAACATTACTACGCGACTCAGCGACCTCGGCTCGTCGTTCGGGAAACTTGCAGAGAACAGCGAGACGCGCGCGGGACGCAGCGTCAACAAGCCCGGGGATTATGCCCAATCGGCGTTCATCAAGACGGTGGATGGCGATATGATCCATCTCGCATATACGGCCGAACGTGCCGATCTCATGCGTGGAATAAACGTCGAGCACGGTCGCTGGCTTGCGGGTCTCCTGACGCAACTGTCGGACAAGCAGATCGAGGACGCGTTTCGTGCAGCGAACTACAAACCGGATGAAGTGGCGGCTCTCGCCGCATCGTTCAAGGCACGAATAGCGGAACTCAACAAGGCATCAGGTGGAACTGTCGCGGGAAATTAGGAAGCAAGGGGGAGGAGGTTATGTATTGTAAGAAAATTACGATAGCGATTTCTTTATTCGTATCGCTGGCAGCGACGCTGTCGGTATTCCCACAGCGCCAGGCGAATGTGATGTGGTCGGAGGTCGATATCGCCCGACGCGATCTTTACAACGGGGCGGGCGGCACGTTGATGCGGCCGAACACTCGTCGCGTCCGCTTTGTCCGGAAAGAGACAGGTGGCAACAATCTAAAGTTTCGCATCCTTGATGCAAAAGGTCGGACGTGGATCGCGAAGATCGCCGACGAATCACAAGCCGAGGTTGCGGCGAACCGACTGTTGTACGGTATCGGATATCGCACCGAGATTGACTATCTCGTCCCGCGCCTGAAACATCCCGGGCCGTGGCCGTGTATACCAATGTTCGTCTCGAAGCTCGTCCCGCAGGCGTGAAACGCGACGACGCCCGCTGGAAATGGGAGGCCAACCCTTTCACGGATACCATCGAGTTTAAGGGTCTCCGGGTGATGATGGCTCTCATCAACAACTGGGACCTGAAAGACGATAACAATGCGATCCTGCGAACTCGCGGCGAAGCTCAGTATGTCGTCAGCGATCTTGGATCGTCATTCGGCAAACTTCCGTATGCGAGTGCACCGGTCTTGAATCGCTTCGGCCGCAGCGTGAACGATCCGGTCGATTTTGCGAACTCGACGTTCATTCACGGAGTGGAACCGAACGGCGATGTGGATTTCTTTTATAAGGCAAAGGGCAAAGAACTGCTGAAGGGGATCTCGGTCGATGACGCCCGGTGGGTTGGCAATCTGCTCGCGAAGCTTTCAAATCGGCAGATACGTGACGCATTCCGCGCGGCAAACTATACGCCTTCAGAGATCAACCTGCTCAGCCGCGCCGTCCGCGAGCGGATCAGGCGTCTCAACGAACTGCCGAAGAATCTTGAGGCGGTAAGGTGAGTTGGTGAATGGTGAATGGTGAGTGGTGAATGGTGAATGGTGAGTGGTGAGTGGTGAATGGTGAATGGTGAATGGTGAATGGTGATCGTAACGTTTCCGTTATTCTCAGTTCTCAGCTCACAGTTCACAGTTCACAGCTCACAGCTCACGGCTCACGGCTCACAGCTCACCATTCACCATTCACCATTCACAATTCACTATTCACTCGTTCCTCGTCACTCTTCGCATATAAGACTGCCCCCACACCGTCCCGAGGATCATCACCAGGCCAATGATGGCGAGAACGAACGGGAACAGAAACGAGTCCTCAAAAACTCTGTACGCAAGATGTCCGATATATCCAAAGACGCCCATCGCACCAAAGACGAGAAAAACCGAACGCTTCAAAAACAGAGCAAGGGCGACCAGACCGATATTCAAAAGTAGATAGAGAAACTTGTTGATCTCCGAATCGCTGTTCATCGACGTGAATCCGCCCCAGAACGCCATCAGCCCGAACAGGTAACACCAGAACGCAAAATCCTCGGTGCCGCGGTTCGCCGGGACGATGGATCGTCCGGTCAATAATATATCCGGCCGCGATCGTCACCGCACCGACCCCAACGCTTACCCATGCGGCTTCGTTGCCATGCAGACTGTCGCGACCGAGGATCCACGCGGCGGCATCCATCGAGAAGTACCATAACGAGAATGCGAGTGGTGCCGTGAGAAAACCGACGCGAACATAGAGAAGCGCGACAAGTGCCGCGGCCATCGTCACGAGCTCGATGACGATCCACCCACCGCGGATATGGGTGTAATATTCGTCGTACGATCCAGGATCGATATCCGGCCAGAAGCCGAGCAGTTTTTCGATCGAATATGTGATAAGCGGCACGAGGCATACCGCCACCGTGACAAGCAAACCACCACCCACCTTGTAGCCTTTTTCACGGAGCCATAGACCGAGTGCGAGTGCGATCGCGAAATAGACGATCGACGTCACAAGTACACCAACCGTCCCCAACGAATCCCATTTGTCGCCAAGAAACCACGCACACGCCGAGATCATCAACATCGCGCCGAAATAGTAAGCGACCGTTACGAGATTAAAACCCTTGGTATGCTCAACCTGTGTGGAGCGCGCCTCGACATCGCGAACGGAAGCCCATCGGACAAGCTTCTCGACATCGTATTCAGCAATGATCCCAGCGTCGGCGGCTTCGCGCAGGTCGGCCACGCTGAAAAGCAATTGTTCTGGTGGTCGATCCTGTTTCATATTTTCCGGCCGATATTAGCGCGTTGTTGGATAGCAGACAACCTGCTTGCTGTGAGTAGGGCACATACGATTTGGGTTTCGCTAATCTTCCTTCGCCTATCCGCAAACAAAGAACAGCGATGACCGGAATATGTCCCGAAGTTCATCCTGCCGGCCGTGGAGAAGAAGAAGTAGGCGGAAGGCGGTACGCCGTTCAGCTAACTTCCCAATCCAGAATCCAAGATCCAAGCCAAAATTGATCGCCTATATCGAGGGTGAAGAGATTTCCTCGAAGACATCAAGAGAGAGCCGCTTCGTCGGGTATTGTCGTCAATGTTATTACGCTTCCAGTTCGAGGTTGCACAAGGACGTTTTAACTCACTCCTTCGAAAATGAATCCTGCATCCAGGTCTTCAACGCTGCGATCTCTTTCGCGACCGTGCGCGAGGCGGCGAACATTACGACGGCCAACAGAGCGCTTAGCACCGGGATGATGTACATCGCGGAGTGAAGACCGTCGGCGCGGAAGGGTTCGAGAGATTGTTGGGTGACGATTGTCACGCCGGCACCCAACGCGGCCTGCTGGGTGAAATGATCGCTGACGAGCCCGATGATGTAGGGTCCGAACGACGCACCCAAGAGATACATCGCCATGAAATAGAGTGCCATTGCCGTCCCCGCAGACCGGGTTCGATTACATCCTGAATAGTCGAGTAGACCGTCGAATAGTAGAAGTACATCAGCCCGCAGCCGAGCCCCATCAGGATCATAAAACCCGCGAGATCGCCGCCCGGACGACCCAGGGCCAGGATGATGAATGGAATCGAGATCACGATCGCGATCGCTCCGACGAGCATGCGGCCATTTGAGCGTCGCTTCATTACTGCATCGCCAATGTAACCGCCCAGCAGAAGTCCGGGTGCGCCGAGCACTCCGTAGACGATCATCGAAACGATATTCGCCGTTTGGATGTCGGCACCGTGATAGCGCATCAGGAACGGCGTGAGAAATGCGCCGATGGCGTACATATTGAAATTGTGCGAGCGCTCCGGACGCGATCAACCATAAGATGGTCGGCGAAGACAGGACCAGTCTGTATGGCGAGCCCGGGCGTTTTTGCGTCCCGACATTGTACGCTTCGCTTCCGCCGCGTTCGGGTTCCCTGATGAATAAGGCCCCGATCGCAAACAAGACGCCGGGAATTCCGGCAACCACAAAAGCCGCACGCCATCCGTACTGACGCACCACGATCCCGCTGACCGCGAAACTCAGCGCCAGGCCGACCGGCAGCCCCAGCATAAAGATCGAAAGCGCCCTTGCACGCTTGTCGGGCGGAAACAGATCACCGATGAGTGACGTCGCGGCCGGAGCACACGACGCTTCGCCGACGCCGACGCCGAGCCGCAACACGAAGATCTGCCAGAAATTCGTCGCAAGACCCGAAGCGGCCGTCATCAGGCTCCAGACAAAAACACCGGCGGATATGATCGTTTTGCGCGAAGATCGATCGGCTAAACGCCCAAGCGGCACTCCGACCAAAGCGTAAATAAGCGTGAAGGCGGTGCTGAGCGCACCAAGCGATGCATCGCTCAGACCGAATTCCTTGCGAATCGGTTCGGCGACGGCGCCAAGTATTTGACGGTCGAAGAAATTCATCGCGTTGACACCAAACAAAATGAAAAGCCGCAAACCAGACGCGACGGCTGTGCTGGGTTGTTACGGTTGTATGTTGGCTTGGACTATTCATTTGGTTGCAGCAGGATCATCGGGCAAGCTACTCGGCTATGAACGTTCCATGCGAAGCGACGCATTTCCATTCGCATGAGATTCGGACGAACACATCAGTGAACCGTAGCGTGTCGGTCATCTCCTCCTCCTTGATAACCGTCTCGGAATCCACGCTCGTCCGGTGACGACCGCCCAATCTCCAAAGGTCGCAAACGTTACTCAGCCGACCTTTCCTTCGTCGAGTATTTGTAATCAATCTAACGGGTGCCGTCAACTGTGAGCGGTAAAACGTACGAATTCAAATCCGTCGGCGCACTTAACCGCAGATGACACGGATAACACGGATTCTTTTCGTGTATTTGTATATTTGAAGCAGTCCGTCGACTAAGTGTGGGTTAGTGGTTCCAGGTTGTTAGCCGAGAGCTGGAACCACTAACCCACACGAAATCACACGAAACGACACGAACAAAACGGGGACACAGAAAAGAAGAGAGAACCACCCCGACTGTTCGATCCCCGTCATCCGGGTGCATCCGCACGAAAATTTCTATTCCAAATAAAAAAGGGAAGGGCTGGTCGTCCTTCCCGTACCGGATTTTATCCGAAGCATGAAACTAACCGTTAGAAGCTGAATTTCGCTCCCAGTCTAAAGGCCGACGGATATTGGAATACCTGTCCGCTTCCGAAGAACGGATTCGGAACATTCGGCGTACCCGCAACACCCAGCGTGATCTGTTGGGTTTGATCCAATACAAGAGCACGCTGTGTGTTCGTCACATTGAACCAATCCGCTGTGAAGCGGAGCTGCATGTGTTCCGAAAACTTGATCGGGTAGTAAGCACCCAGATCAAGATTCCAGGTCGTCGGCGTGCGATTGCTGCCAACCGCACTCGAGATACCGCCGTTCCCGTTGATCGATGTCAGATCCGGAATGATCGCAGTTCCACGCGGGACCGCGAACCCTTCGTTGTTTCCGTACACCGGATGCGGGATCAGTGCGCTGAACGGAATACCGGACTGGATGTAGAAATTACCCGAGACGATAAGTCTCCACGGTGTCTGGTATGAACCGTTGAACTTGAACTGATGCGGCCGGTCGTTCGGAAGACGTCCGTATGTGTTATCGAGCAGGCTTGTCAGATCGAACAGCGAAGTGATGTTCGGATCCGCCTGTCCATTGTCATTGCGGAAGAGACCTTCGTAGTTACCGATCAGGCTCGAGTAGACATACGATGTCTGGAACGAGTAGTTGTCGGCAAATCTTTTGGTCAGTGTGAATTCCAGACCGCGATAGAACCGTCGTGCACGACCGAAGCACTGATGAAACTCGGTGCAGGCACGATACTCGGTGTTTCCCAAATCGCCTCCCGGTCCTGGCGGCAGAGGCTCACCCGGGTTGAACAGGAAGTAATGGTCGCCATCGTCGAACGAACCGTCCTCGATCACCGATCCCTGGGCGCGGTATATGCCGCGGAACCCAAAGGTCATGTTTCTCATAAACTGTTGTTCGAACCCGGCCGTCCATTCGTTCACTGTCTGCGGTTTCAGACCGGCGTCGATCGGTGTCGGATCGGCACCGAGGTTACGGGTGTTGAAGTTGGTCGCAACCGTCGAATTCAATGGAGCTCCGTAGCGATTTACGTTGAAGTTCTTGTCGGTCTGACTTCCGCCGCCGCCGGCACGGACATTAAGATCCAGCGGGATCGGAGTCTCGACGAACCGCGCATAGTTTGCGAAGATCTTCGATCGTCCCCGGCCCTTCGGATCCCATGAGAACCCAAGTCGTGGCTGCAAGTTGTCGAACAAGTTGTTGAGCTTCAGGTAAGAAGTGCCGTCCGCATCGCGGGCTTGCTGAAGGTCCCAGCGGACGCCGATGTTGAGCTGCAGGTTCTTCGTGACGCGCCAGTCGTCCTGAACGTAGAAACTCTGGACATCGGTCTCGGTCTGCGCGTTGAGACGGAAATCGCGAACGCGAGTTGTCAGTCGAACGAGCACCGGATTGTTATTCAATTCGGCTGCTGTTACCGGACCGACCTCGATCGATGTCGCTCCACCCGGAAGCGGCTGGCCTGCCATTTGAAGCGCGGCCAGATTCTGCGCCGCGAACGACCGCAAAACGCCCGGCCCTGCTGCGATGTTGCCGTTCAACGGACAAACGACCGCGGTACCGCGAACTGTGCAGACCTCGAAGTTGTTGGTTATTCGAAATCCACTTACCGTTCGGTTATCGAGATCCGTGCCGTTGTTATTGCCGACATTAAGAGGGTTGGCGAACACGTTGCTCGGCCCGGTCGACGCTTGGAAGATGTCGTAACTATTTCGATAGAACTCGAAACCGTATTTCAGAGTGTGATCGCTGAAGATGTTCTGCAGGCGAGCCGCCGCTTCCCATCGATCGCGAGACTGTTCCTGATACAGACCAAAGCCGGCACTGCGGACAAAGACCCGCTGCAGTGTGCCGCCCGGAGCATAGGCGTAGTCGACAAAGCCGGTCCGTGTGATTCCCTGTACGCCGGTCTGCACGATCGGGGCGACCGTGTTATCCGCGCCGCAGGATCGCAAATGCGTCAGTGATCAGCGGGATGTCCAGCGACGTCGCCGGGATCACGTTGTTTCGCTGTTTGTGCAAACCGAATGAGAACTCGCCGATCCAGCTCTGTGTGATATTCGAGTTAAGACGCGCGGCGTAGTTTTGACCGCCGGTCTCTTTGACACCCTCAAAGGCGCCCGGGTCGACGCCAAAGCCATTGACGACCTGAAGATTCTGCCCGTACAGGTGCCCTTCTTCTTTAGTGAAATCACCAAAGGTCGTTGCCGTCAGCGTGTTGTTATTGTTGATGACCCACGACAGTTTACCCGAGTAGAACGGTGTCTTGATCTTGCCTTGGACTTCTCGCCGGAAGGTCTGAGTCAAGTAACTGTTCGTGCGAAACTGCGGGTTGAATGCAGCGAAGAACGTCAGACGGTTCTTGATGATCGGACCGCCGATGTCGCCGCCGGCGTCGATCTCCGAATAACCATTCGGGGCGAGACCTGTAAACGGGAGATTCTTCGTATCTCGTACGAAGCTCTTCGGCAGACCGTACGCGAACACGTCGCCGTGAAACTCATTGCCCCCGGATTTCGTGATGACGTTGAACACGCCACCGGTGGAGAGACCCTGATCTGCGCCGAATGCCGCCGGTCTTGATCTCGACCTCCTGAACGAATTCAAACGGCAGATTCGCACCGCCGCCTCCAAACGCAGGGTCGGTCGTGTTGATCCCGTCGAGGATGTAGCTGTTCTCGGGACCGGATGAACCGGCAACCGACGGATCCCGCTCGCGGCCCGAAGCGTCACGAAGACCGGACCGCGCGACCGTGGGTGCGATCGTGTAGAGTCCCTGAACCGTACGCGAGGTCGGGATATTTGAGAAAAACTCCGTCGACACATTAGTGCCCGTTGTGTTTGTCGCCTGGTCGATCTCGGGCGTAGCGATCACATCGACGCTGGCACTTGTTCCGGCGAGCGACAGTGTGATGTTAGCCGTCGTGCCGCGCGAGAGATTGACCTCGACATTTTCCTGCTTGTACGCGTCGAACCCGGACGCGGGGGTCGCGTCCAATGTATAGCGCCCCGGCGGGACGGACGCGAATCGATATGAGCCGTTAGCGTCCGATGTCGTGGTTTGCTGTCGCACGAGATTTGGGCCGCTCAACGTGATCGTCACGCTGGGAACGGCTGCCCCGTTGGGATCGGTCACGGTCCCTTCGACGTTGCCTGTAGTTGTGGTCTGTGTAAACGACTCCGAGGGCGCTAAAACAAACGCAATCGCGATCGCGAACACAGTCATGAACATTAATCTAGCCTTCATAATAAAAACTCCCTGTATAGCTAAAGTCGGAAAGAAAGTTTCTTGAACCTTCTTACGCCTCGCCTATGCAACGAGTATTCCGAATTTTTCCGGCGTACGATTCCATGGACGACGTCCAAAATCTCGCATGCCCGTATGTTGCGAGTCGTCGCTCGCAGGGACAGGCGGACCGACTGCCGTGATGTGCAACTACGTCAAAATGGACGCGGTCGATTTGTTCGTACGGAGGAAAATGCGCAAAGCTCGTTTCGGGAAATTGAAACCTAGAGAAATATCCAGATTTTCGGAAATGCACTGTTGATCGACCGAAGTTTGTGACAAGAAAATGCCGCCTCGTGATTTTTCTTCACGAGGCGACGGTCAGAACCGCCTGCGGTAGCGGGCGGTTTTAGTTGGGGTTATCGGCTCTCGATGTTGTCTCAAACCACCCGCTACCGCAGGTGGTACTGACAATACCCGATTCACTATTCACTATTCACCATTCACCATTCACCATTCACCATTCACCATTCACCATTCACCATTCACCATTCACCATTCACCATTCACCATTCATCTTTCACTCAACCGCGGTCACGGTTGTCTCGACGGTGATCCCGAGACGTTTTATTTTCGCATTAAGTGTGGTCGCTTTGATGCCCAGTAATTTCGCGGCGGCACGCTGATGCCCCTTGGTTTTGACGAGTGCGTCGCGTATCAGCGCCGTCTCGAACGCGTCGACCTCTCGGTCGAGCTTTATAGGATCGCCTTTCTTTCTCGAGCGTGGACTAACCACTCTTTTCAGCGAATCAACTTCGCGCAGGAAAATCAGAATAAGCGAACGGAGCGCGTCGATGCGGCTCGCCGCCTGTGCAAGATCCGTGATGTCCGTTTCAACGAGCGCGTATTCAATCCGCGGTCGCGCGTCCGTTCGTTCCCCATTCCCCTTGCGCGACGTGTCGCCGGAAAATAATCTGTTCACATTCCTTGTTAGATCCATGATGACCCCTTATTACGTTGTATTAAGTAGTATGAAAAACGGGATGAAATGCGGATTCGGAGATGAAGAGCCAAATCATCCCCACGGCAGGTATTGATGAGAAATAGAACGCAGTTCATGTCCGGTAACGCTGGAATGACAATTTCTCCTTACATAGATCGGCTCTTGGCTAAAGAACACCAGCGGGTAATTCTTTATGACAGAAATGTACGCCCTGTCTCTGAAATGTGAGTACAAAAGAGTGACACGGAGTCGGTTGTGCGTGATGAGTGACGAGGGATGAGTGATGAGCCGTCGTGATCGTGGATCGTTGATCGTTGATCGTTGATCGTTGATCGTTGATCGTTGATCGTTGTTCGTTGTTCGTTGTTCGTTGTTCGTTGTTGCCAGCAATTGGACAGCTACGAACTACGAACTACGAACAACGCACAACCACGACCCACGATCCGCAGAAAAAAATCCCGCCGGAATAGATCCTTCGGCGGGATTGCTTTGTCGCAGTGAGGTTCGGTTTGAGGGGTGAGGGTTACGGGTCCCTTTTGGGGACAGTGGGAGCCTGGGAAATCACGCAGAGACCTTTTCGGCGGGGACAGCGATCATTTCGCGTACCCGTCGCTTTAGAGCTTTTTCGAACTGACGCGCTTCGTTGACACCGGTAAATGAAAGTTGTGCGAGATTGGCTTCGATGCGTTTTCGGTAATCTGAGACAAGCGAGTCAGACACGCCGAGCATCTCGGCAACCTCGAGTTGAGTACCGCTGTCGGCGATCAGATAGCAATGCCAGAGCACGTTGATCATCCGGTCGTACTGCTTTTCTTTTCCGCGGACCGACTTGCTGAGACTATTCAAAAAGCCTTCGACAAAACCTTCAGCTTCGTGCTCGGCCTCGTTTCGCAGAAAGTCTTCCTCGGGTGTCTCGCGAATATCCGGTATTTCGAAATGCGCCTTGTCATCGTCATCGCTGTCGCCCGAACCGCCGACCGGAACAAGATGAATATCCATGATCGGCAGCCGCGACATGACAAACGATCGCAGCGATCGCACATCGACCGGCGAATCGATGGCCTTGAAAACACGAACGATCAATTTCTCGAGCTCGACGTTGCTGATCACGATCTGAGCGTCCCCGGTGCATCCGACCATTCGAGTGTCGCGTTTCTGAAATGAGACGGCCTTCACACGCTCGTCCATTTCCTGAACGTCGCGTCGCGTCTTTTCGATTCTCCAATCGGCCAACCCGTACAAGCGGTCCGCCAGCCGGCGATGAGCTTCCGGATTTCCGACGTTGTCGAAACGTTTGAACGTCTCGCTGTTTTGAATCAGTGTGGAAATGCGACGCGCCAGACGATAGGATTCCGGGTAACGCTTCCGGAGCTCGGCCGTGAGCATGTTCGTGAGCTCGATCTGGCTGATCTCGGCTTCGACCTCGGCATCAGACATTCCGGTGTCGAGATAATGTTGAAATCTTTCCTTGGTGAGGAGCGCGACGAACAGTTCCTGTGTGAGATCTGTATAGGCGTTGTACCTTCCCTCTTCGACCAAAAAGCCCGCACGTTTCGACGCCCGAACAAGCGGGTGCGAGGAGACAATGCGATGAAGCTCGATCCAAATCTGATTAACATCAGACGCGTTAAGGCTGTCGTTCCATTTCCCGACCTTAACCTGTTTATTCTGGATTGATCGCGGGAGACGTTCCGGCGATTTGGTTGGGTTCATAAGGGCTGGTTGCGATTCCGAGTGGGCGGTGCCTGAGCGAAGCTCACGCATACGATGGCTCTGTTGCCTTTCGTTCATTAGGTCGCAAACTGATTTTGTAGAAGAAACTTTTGAAAAATTGACTGCCGAGCTGCTTGGGTCAATTTGGTTGGGGGTCGCGGGGACTCGGTCTTCCTCACTACCGACATTTAGATACTAGCAATTATTCCAGTTTTGGGCAACAGTTTTTTGTATCCGTTAAACGTAGTTTGTAAGCCCTGTCCTTGATGGAATTACGAGCCCACTGCCTCTGTTTAGAAGCGATCATTTTCGACGCACAGTTGTGGAAGTGTGTGTCGATTACGGATTTACTCGAATGTAGCAAAAAATTCGAACGACTCCCGGATTGGTGCGAGAGGCAATTTGCGCGAATCTATCGGGCTCCTATATTACGATGGAAAGTTTTTGCAAAACAGAAGATTGTCCCGCGTCCGAGAAACTCGTCGCGTTCGAAGATTCCGCGAACGATAACGCGGAGCTTCGCAGTCATTTATCGGTGTGCGAATTCTGCTCGGCCGAACTTGAGTTTTATCGCCAATATCCACCGAGACATGAATACGTAGAGCCCGGAAATATTCCCGGGCCGCTATACGATCTGGCCGAGCGCTCTGCTGAAGAGGAACCGAGATCTGACAGAGTTGAACAAGTTAGCCCGCCGAGGCGATTAGCTGCCGCAGATCTCGTCGATCGCTTCCTCGTATTTTTCGTCGATGACCCTCGCGTTTGATCTTTAGCGTTGGGCGTCATTTCGCCTTTGTCGATCGAGAATTCTCGGGGCAGTAGGTAGACTTGTTTGACGCGTTCGTAGTCACTGAGTTCGCGGGTCAGTTCGATCGCGTCCTGCTGGACGCGTTTTATGACCTGCGGGTTTTCGCAGAGCTCTTCGCGCGCGCCTTCGCCCGCGATCTCGTTCTCCTTTCAACAGCTTCTTTGAGCGCTTCCCAATCCGGAACGATCAATGCTCCGACCTGCTTTGCGGCCGCTGCCGACGACGACCGGCTGCGAAACGAGCGGGCTTTGCTTCAGCAGGCTCTCGACCTGCAGCGGCGCGACATATTTGCCGTTCGAGAGTTTGAAAAGATCCTTCAGACGGTCGGTGACATAGAAATGGCCGTCCTTGTCTTCATAACCGACGTCGCCGGTGTGATAAAAACCGTCGGCGTCGATGACCCTGCGCGGTCTCTTCCGGATTGTTGTAATAGCCTAGCATTACGTTCCGGCCGCGGATCAGTACTTCGCCGTCGTTTTCGGCGATCTTCATCTCGATGCCCTCGAACGGCGTGCCGATCGAGCCGACCTTGTTATCGTCAGGCCGATTGGCACACGTAACGCAGGCCTCGGTCATGCCGTAGCCTTGCAGGATCGGAATGCCGGCCGCCCAGAAAGCGTACGACAGTTTTTTCGAAAGCGGCGCTCCGCCCGAAACAAAAAATCGTAAGTGCTGCCGCCGACGCCGTCACGCCATTTTGAAAAGACCAGGCGGTTCGCAAGTGCGTGCTTTGCGGCGAGCGAACGGCGACACTCGAGCCGTGCGTTGTCCTTGACGGCCCAATATTCCTGGCCGACCTCGAGCGCCCATTCGAAGAGCTTCGTTTTCCAACCGCCGGCCGCCTTACCTTTCTTAACGATCTTGTGATAGACCTGCTCGAACAGCCGCGGCACGGCGGTCATGATGGTCGGCTTTACCTCCTGCAGATGCGATGCGATCTGGTCGAACGCCGCAGCAATAATGTATCGAAACGCCGTTTGCACAAAGCACGTAAAACACCGTCCGCTCAAAAATATGCGACAGCGGCAGAACGGCCAGGCTGCGGTCGGTCGAAGTCTGTATCGGCAGGCCTTTTGAGATCGCGACGATGTTCGAGACAAAATTGTCGTGCGTCAGCATCACGCCCTTCGGCTCGCCGGTCGTGCCCGACGTGTAGATGATCGTCGCGAGATCGTCCCGTCCGATCTTCGCAAGTTCTTCTTCGAACATCGGTCGATCTCAGACGCCGCGTCTCCTTGGTTCTCGACTCGATTCGAGACTGATCGCACGGCTGCTCATTTTCAGGCACAGCGTCCTTGTCGAAAAAGATCAGCTTCTCGAGACGCTCGACGCTTCGTATCGCTTCTTCGGCGTGTTTGCAAAGCTTCTGTCCCGAGACAAAGAGCATCTTTGCACCGGAGTTTTCGAGGATAAATCGGATCTGCTCGACGGCCTGCGTCGTGTAGATCGGGACGTTGACCGCCCGCAGCGAAAGGATCGCGAGATCGACGAGCGACCATTCGGGCCGATTCTCGGAAATGATGGCGACACGATCACCGGCCTTTACGCCAAGCGCCGACAGGCCCAGAGCGATACGTTTTATACGCGCGATCGCATCGAGCCCGGATATGCGGTTCCATGTGTCGGCAAGCTTGTACGCAAGCGCGTCTGGCTTGTTGTTGCGACGGAAGGACTCGATGCAAAAGTGAGGTATCGTTTGCGGAATATTTTCAAAGCCGATCAGGTTTTCAGCGTTCATTGGTTCAAGTCGTTGGGTGAATTTATTCTTGCAGATGCTTTCTCGTAAGTCCAACAACTTGCGGGGTGAAACACGCGTCCCAATAGACGATAAGCTCATAGCGTGCGAAGCACGCGTCCATAACTTTAGCTACGCACGAGCGATGCGAGTGTGTAGTGAGCTCAAACGATCAGACCGAGCGTGTGAAACACGCGTCCATCGGAGAGGTCGCCTGTAGGCGCAACTAACCCCACGTTCCGCTTGGCGTCACGTGGGGCTAAGCTATGTTCGTCGGCTCCGCCGACACGCCGTTGAAGTCACAATTGCCAGCTCGATCACGCGTTAACAAGGATCGGTGGTTCGGCGGGTTCGGTCCGGTAGAGCGCCCGGCCGTATAGCCAGTAACGCACTTCTCGTCCGAATGCATCGAAGAGTTCCTTCTGATCGTCCACATCAAGCACCTTTTTCTCAACCAGGTGACGGGCAAATCCCGGTCCCGATGGCAGCACAAAAAACGGATAAGGATTCTCAGCGATCTTCGCGTGAAGGGCACCACCACCAAAACCCTCGATGAGCTGCGCCTTTAATAGCTGAACATTGTCGAATCCGCACTTCTCAACAAAATGTTCTTCGCCCATTTTTCCGAGCGTCGCCCAGGTCCACTCTTCTTTCGGAAGCGCGACGAACCGCGAAGCGAGTTGATCGCCGTCCGGTACTTTTGAAAACCAGTCGAAATTGCGTTGCAGGATCGCCGTCTGATCGCAGTACCGCGTGTTCTCTTCGGGCGTAAGGTAACTGATCTCGCACGCGGGTTTCGACGGCATGCCGCCGATTCCGACAAAGTCCTTCGAGAACACGCGAGCCTTCCCGTCCGCATCGATGATGTCGACCTTCATGCCAAGCAAGGAACTGTCTTTACCGTCTTTCATCGCACGAGCGACATCTTCGATCGCCCGTCGCCCGCCCTTTACATGATTCAAAGTGCTCCGATCGAAAAAGCTTTCGTCAAGATCGTCATTCGTACCGCGCCAGAATCCGAACTTGCTCGCGATGGTTCCCATGTTCGTCCCGCCATACGGCTGAAGGATCGAGGTCCACGCCATCGACGGTTTGAGTTTGACGTTGAATTTCAACGTCTCAATATCGGTTTGAATATCCGAGAACGGCACCGCGAGGATCTGTTCGGTGCGCAGCGTCAGACCGCGATCCTGGATCTTGCGGATTCCTTCTTCGATCAACTCGTCCGACATGCCGCGGAACAGAACGAACTCTCGCAAAAAATCATTCCCCGATTCGATTGCCAGCGTGATGCCGGTGCATCCGCCGTCCCTGAATAGATCGAGCCGTCGTTCGTCACGTGTCATCTCGAGCCTGATCTGACAGTGCCACGGGATGCCGACCTTCTTCGGCCACTTCTCGGCGAATTCAGTCAGCCACGTGATATTGAAACCAAAAATGTCATCCTGAAAATAGATCAGCTCGCCCGGATAGTTCTCACGGATCCAGAGCCCTTCTTCGACAACTTCATCGACCGGCCTGAGCGTGAGCTCGAACCCGCCGTACATATTGTTATAGTGCGGCGCGTAGCAGTAGCTGCATTTGAACGGACAGCCGACCGAACACATGATGCTCTTGATCGGGCTCGTACCAAGCTCGGGGTAACGTTTGTATAAAAGCTCGCGGTCCGGAACCGGAAAGCCTTCGGCCATTCGTTCTTCGTCAAAGTGAATACCGTATTTGAGATCGCCTTGGAGAAGCTGTCTGAAAAGACGAAATCCTTCGCCTTTGACAACCCAGTCGGCGTGCGGCAGACATGCGTCGGCGTTGAATGTCGCATGCGGCCCGCCGATCGCAACCGGGAAACCCATCGCGCGGACTTCGTCGCACGCCTTAAAGGTTTGCACGTGCCAGCCGGTCCAGATCGAGAATCCGACGATGTCCGGTTTGAAAGTTTTCGCCAGATCGTAAAGCGGAGTAAAATCCGATTCTTTTATGAGCACAACCTCGGCTTCCCACCCCTGGCTCTTCGCGATGCCAAGCAGGTAAAGCACTCCGAGCGGTTCGATCACGTGATATCGCATCACGAGGATCACACGTTTAGCCAAGCTGATTTCCCCCTCTATTCGAATTTCTCATTTTGTAAATACTAACAATCGCGGGTTTCTGTGAGCAAGTTTACACTTTTACGGTTCGTTTTGTCATGGTACGCCTCTGCTACGAGTATGCGAAGCCAAGTCGACAACTCGGGACGGCGGCTTACGAAACCCCGATAAGGTTGCAATCACCAATACTGCGTGCGTGATTGCGAAAATTGTTTACGGGTTTCAGACGGTGTATCTAAGATCGGTGATGAGTCATAAGGAATACGACAAGGATAAATGGAAGTCCGATTGTGAATAAGCGGATGTGTCGGTGGAGGCAGTATGGTCGCGATACGAAAACAGAGAACTGAAAACAGAGAAATTGTCGGATATTCGGAGCTCCTGGCTGAGTACTTGCCGACGGTGATCAACTCGGAGAAGGAGAACGAGCGAGCGCTGATGAAGCTCGACCGCCTGATCCAAAAAGGCGAAGAGAACTGGACCGCGGCGGAAGCTCGCATCTTCGAACTGCTTTCCTGTCTCGTGGAAAAATTCGAGGACGAGGCGTACCCGATCGGGAAACTGACTTCGCCAGTCGAAAGCTTACAAGTACTTATGGAGGAGCGCGGGCTCAAGCAGGCGGATCTTGCGCCCATCTTCGGCGGGCAATCGGTCGTTTCAGATGTCCTGAAGGGTAAGCGGGAGATCAACGGCCGGCAAGCGAAACAGCTTGCGGAAACTTACCATTACCCGATAGCCGTCTTTCTATAGACCGCCGCCGCCGACAAACAAATCGCCCGCCTCCTCGTAGTTCGAGCCGGTTCGGAAGCGGTTTGTGGTTTTCTTGACGTCGCCTATCCCGGGTATTGTCGTCGCCTGTTTATCATGATTCCGTTGAGACACGTCCTATGCGATTACGCGATCGCTCTAACCGTCAAGCACCTTCCTCATCGCCTCTCGTTTGAACTCATCATCGTACTTCCTCACAATCCAATTCTATCCAGACTTTCGTGTCCGGGTAAATTAGACCACCTCAACTCAGGCTTCTCGGCCACCTACTAACGCTGAGAAACACCTTTAAGTTTCTCGATCGCCTCGAGAATTCTCTCTTGCAATATATCGTCGCCAAAAAAGCTTCTGTCTTCCATCCTCCAACCAGGATTTGGCTCATAATAATCTATCACAAGCCAGAGTATTCAAGATGTCGTAGGCTGGGCCGTCGTCGCTGTTGTGATCGTTCCATGTCTCTTCTTGAAACTGACTAACAAGTTCTGCACGTGCCGAACCCCAGCTATCCAGTATTTTTTTCAGTTTGTCGATCGTCAAGGTTGTACACGTCTCCACTCAGATTTCGTAGGTTCTAGAGATCCGTATCCTCGTCAGATGGCATCACTCCTCGCCTCAGGTGTTGAAGAGCAAGGCCGACTCTGCGGTTTTGCATTTCGGCATAAACTTCATCTTTCATCCGGATGTCGGCATCCGCGAGGTAATGCCACAGAAAGTGAGGGGCCCCTCTTAATAACTCATGATCGTCAAGGATATCTTGAGCTTGGTCATACCATTGATCTAAATCGTCCTTCGTTTCTGGAACAAATGCGACGAGTCTGGCGAGCTCGTCCGCTAGTCGTCTAATCTGATCGATTTGTTTCCTCATCTCGGACCTTATCTAAACCCCCGAGGATCGTATATAGGGCCGAATCTTTATCCACCTTTAGCAATCGTCCGCATCACGCCGAAATTATCGACCGTCATCGAGACAATTTTACCAGACGGATATCTCTCGGTCACGGGTTGCCCGATGAGTTGTAGCCCTACCCCAACTGATACGTTTGACCATCGATCGTCTGAATGTGCTTCTTATCCGGGCCCGAGCCTTTGTGAGGTTGCTCTGTTGAATTCGGTTCACACCCAGTAATTTCGATCAAGCGAACGGTAGTTGATCGCTTCGCTGATGTGGCCGGGTTGAATATCTTCGCTCGCGGCGAGATCGGCGATGGTTCTCGACACTTTCAGGATGCGGTCGTGTGCGCGGGCTGAGAGGCCCTGACGGGTCATCGCCTTCTCAAGAAGCGCTTCGCATTCCGAATCGAGCGGGCAAAAGATGCGGATCTGCTTCGGCGACATGGCGGAGTTCGAAAAGACGCCATCGCCCTCAAATCTTTTCAATTGAATATCGCGGGCGTTGATCACGCGGTCTCGTATCTTCTCCGACGGATCGCCGACCGGGACGTTCTTTCCTCTGAGCTCTTCAAATTTTACCGCCGGCACATCGATGTGAATATCGATGCGGTCCATCAACGGGCCCGACACCTTGCTGACATATCGCTGGATCTGAAATTCGTTACACGTACAGCGCCGTGGGTTCGATCCGAAGTATCCGCACGGACACGGATTCATCGACGCGACAAGAGTGAAGTTCGCCGGGAACGTCAGCGACGTCGCCGCTCGCGAGATGGTCACCTGTTTGTCCTCCATCGGCTGACGGAGAACTTCGAGAACGCTGCGGTCAAATTCCGGCAGCTCATCGAGAAATAAAACGCCGAGATGCGCGAGTGATACTTCACCGGGCCGCGGGATCGATCCGCCGCCGATCAAACCGGCCTGTGACACCGTGTGATGCGGCGATTTGAATGGCCGGTCGGTGATCAAACCCGAACGGCCCGTGAGTCCGGCAACCGAATGGATCTTTGTGATCTCGAGCGCTTCTTCAAATTCGAGCGGCGGCAGGATCGTCGGCAGACGTTTCGCGAGCATCGTCTTGCCGGATCCCGGCGGACCGACAAAAAGAATGTTATGACCGCCGGCGCTCGCGACTTCTAAGGCTCGCTTCGCAGTCGCCTGTCCGCGGACCTCGGAAAAATCGAACCGGTTGCTGATCGCGCGCTGCTTTAGTTCCGCAATGTCGAGTTCGAGCGGCGGCACACGGGTCCGATCTCCCGATCCGATCTCCTGAACGAGCAACGCGGCTTCACGCAGATCGCGGACTGGATAGACATCGATCCCCCGCACGACGGCCGCCTCTGTCGCATTCTCTTCCGGGAGCAGAAGATGCTTGATACCGGCTCCGCGTGCGGTCAACGCGATCGAGAGCGCTCCGCGTACGGGTCGAATGCGTCCGTCGAGCGAAAGCTCACCGACACTCAGAACGTTGGTCAGATTCTCCAGACTCCCGAGATCGCCATTCGCACCGAGAATGCCGAGGGCGATCGGAAGGTCAAAGCTTGCCCCTTCTTTTCGTACGTCCGCAGGAGCGAGATTGATGGTCGTTTTGTGAAACGGGAAGAAGTACCGACTGTTGGTGATTGCGGCGCGGATGCGTTCGCGGGATTCGCGGATCGCAGTATCGGGAAGCCCGACGATCGTCACGGGCTGGCCTTCATTTTCCTTCGAAACGGGTTGAAGGTTAACTTCGATATCTACTATGAGTGCGTCGATGCCATAGACGGCTGCCGACTGGGAGAGGAACAGCATAGTTATTAAATTTTGCGAGATTGTATATCATCTTGTTACGAAATGAAAACCGTATTCGAGCCGCAAGACGCAAACTTTGAGAGCCGCGTTCGCCGCAGTTTTTTGCGGCAACGGGTGATGCATCTGATCGGAGCCAAGCTGAAGGTTGTCGAACCGGGAATGGTCGAGATCGCGATCGCCCCGCGCGAGGACCTCTCGCAGCAGGACGGCTTTATGCACGCGGGCATCGTCACGACCGTGCTCGACAGCGCGTGCGGCTATGCCGCGTTTACGTTGATGCCCGCCGATTCGTATGTCCTAAGCGTCGAATTTAAGGTCAACCTCCTTGCTCCTGCGAAGGGAGAACTCATCACTGCGTGCCGAGGTGAAACGCTATGGCAGGACGTTGACCGTCTGCTCGGCCGATGCCATGGCAGATGGAAAAATTTGCGCGACTATGCTCGCGACGATGATCTGCCGACAGCTGAAACCGCACAAGAACTGAGAACGTTAAGGGCCTTGACCTGACCTATCGCCCGAACATTTAAGCACTAATCGAGTGCTTAACCCTTTGGATATAGCTATTTACAGTCATCGCCGAAGTGCGCTAGGATGCTCAGTCTGTAGGCAGGTCTCGTATTATGAAAGCTGGCACGATAACTTTTGAGATCCCGGAAAAACGTCTCGAGCCCTTGGTAGGCGAGCTGCGCGAGTCCATTAAGGCCGATTGCGGAACCGAGTATTCCGAATCTGCGATCAGGAATTCGGTCGTCGACTGGCTCGGTGCGCGACTCGATCTTCTTTTCGAAGACGCAGTCGAACGCTTAACTTCACCGTCTTACGAAGACGCACGAGAATTTGCACGGATGCTCGACAAGGCGGAAGGGGTTTCGGTGCCGGTCCCTTCACCGGTCGTCTCGATTTCGGGACACGACTCAACGGTGTTTACCGGATACCGTGCCTTTTCCTTTGAAAAAATGGCGGCGATGGTGTCGTATCTGGCGAGCCGGACTTCGGATCTTTATAAGACGAAGCTGAACAAGCTGCTTTTTTACGCAGACTTTGCGAATTACTATCTTCACGGTTCATCGATCTCGGGTTCACGATACGTGCACCTTCCGTACGGGCCGGTCCCGGACAGCTATGAAGAAACCTTGGAAACCCTAAATCACTACGGTGTGATCGATATTTCCAAGCTGAATTCTTCAGAACTGGTGCGTTCGGGTGAGAATTCTGCCCCTGATTTCCTCAGTCCCGAGGAAAAGCGTTCTCTCGACTGGGTTCTGGAGACGTTCGGCGGCATGTCGGCCACGCAGCTTACCGAGATCTCGCATAGGGAAAAGGCGTATAAGAATACCCGGACCGGTGAGGAAATAGCCTACGAATATGCGAAATTCATGGCTAAATTGCCCGCGAAAACGGGTTAATAATCGTCGGGAAAAAGTTATTGACTTTGGCCCAGGGGCTCGGTTAAGATTGTCCCACTAAAAACGTTTTTTAGTAGCCAAAAAGGGGAACGGGTTGCCTGTTTCCCGGCCTATTTATCGCTTATTGGTAAAATCCGGTCCGGAAAGTAACCTTTGAGATCAACGATCGGTAGGGACACTCGTGAAGGTCATGTCGGCGCAATGCTCATGACTTGAAATAGGGTAGAAATAAGATGAAATGGACCCGCTGCCTTAACCGGTGCGGGTCCTTTTCTTTGACCGCCCGGAAAAGTTGCGCCCGATCGATTTTCTGCAAGAATTTCATGCCCTTTCGTTCATTCGCGGTGATCAAATCGTTAGGGATGTAATCATTTGCGAAAAGCTGTTGAGAAACTGAACTGCGCTTAGATCACCGGTCTAGAATTGCGGAGCCGAAATACAGGTTGCTTCGGCTGAAAGAACCGCTTTTTCGCAGCCGGTTATTCCATCGTCGAACGATGGCTCTGACCAATATAATGAACATCAAAATAATGAGAAGACAGTCTCGATTTGGGATTTGGGGTTTGGGATCTGGGATTTTGCTGGCGACGGTTTTGGTCGCCGCATCAGCATGCAGCGGCCCTCCGGAGGTGAAACCACCGGCGTCACCAAGCCCGAGCCCGGCCACGTCCCCGGCATCATCACCTTCAGCAAGTCCGGCGACAAACGACATGAGTGCGGCAAAAGCGGACGCGCTCGTCGGACGTTGGCCGGGTGTTGAGGGAACATACCTTAATATCACGAAGAAGGGCGGCAATTACTCGGTCGAGATCGCGAACCTCGACGGTGCGAAAACCTTCGACGGAACTGCGAAGGGCGACCACATCGAGTTTACGCGCAACGGCAAGACTGAAACGATCAAGACCGCGACCGGAGCTGAAACCGGAATGAAAGGTTTTGAAAAGGAAACTAATTGCGTAGTTGTGACAAAAGGCAGCGAAGGGTTCTGTAAGAAGTGATCTTCTTCGAAAACCTTAAGAAGGGCGGGCGACAGCGTCCGTCCCTTTTTTATTTCCAGCGCGCGATTTTAGACAGGGGTTCGAATAGACTACACTCGCATAAAAGAAGCGTGAAAAAAACTAACAAGGTTAAGGTGACGGAAACTATGATCAGGATCGCGATAATAATCGGCAGCACTCGGCCCGGACGTAAAGGCGAAGCGGTCGGGCGATGGACCTTCGAAGTAGCTTCGAAACGCAGCGATGCGGAATTTGAGCTCGTAGATCTCGCCGAGCAAGATCTGCCACTGCTCGATGAGCCCGTTCCACCGTCGATGGGACAATACACTCATGAGCATACAAAACGGTGGGCCGCGAAGATCGACTCATTCGATGCGTTCATATTCGTCACACCTGAATATAATCACGGCACGTCCGGAGCACTGAAAAACGCCCTCGATTTTTTGTTCAAAGAGTGGAACAACAAGGCCGCGGGCTTTGTCAGCTACGGAAGCGCGTACGGTGCACGAGCAGTCGAAAGCCTTCGTTTGGTGATGGGCGAATTGATGATAGCCGACGTCCGGGCCCAGGTAATGCTGTCGCTATTCACCGATTTTGAAAAACATACGACATTCAAACCAGATGAGCGCCATGAAAAAACACTCAACACGGTGATCGATCAGGTTATCGCCTGGGGAGCGGCCCTTAAAGCCGTCAGGACGCAAAACTAAGCAATATTTGTCTTTACCTTTTCGGCTATTCGTCATAAAATTCTCGCGTGTTCATGCAACTTGTGTCTGGAGGTGGTTCATCAAAGACGCGGACAAAGTAATTAATCCCGGTAGTTTTCCAGGAGTAACTATGGATTCAAGCACTGCGGCGATTGAAAAAAAAGCCGCCTTTGCTTTTGAGGATGCAGCCGAGCTTCCTCTTCTCCAGGCGCCCGTTTCACAAGTTATCCCGACGCAACAAGCAGTCGCCTTCGATCCGAATGCGTCCGACCTGACCTTGTGTCAGCTTGCCGCTAACGGGAATCTCCCGGCTTTCGAGGTCATTTATCAGCGATACCATCGGCGCACTTACAGCCTGACGATGCGTATGACAAACAACGCGTCCGAAGCCGAAGATCTTACTCAGGAAGTTTTCATACAACTTTTCCGCAAAGCTGGAAGCTTTCGCGGCGATTCGGCGTTCTCGACATGGCTGCACCGCCTGACTGTCAACCAGGTCTTGATGCACTTCCGCCGACGCAGTGTGAAGAACGAAAAAGTTTCCGATAGCGGCGAGATGCCCGAGCAGACAGTGCATGGTACCGCGAATCCGAATAAGATGCCGGTCGTCGACCGGATCGCTCTCAAGAACGCTATCGCTGAGCTGCCTAACGGATATCGAAATGTTTTCGTGCTGCATGATGTCCAGGGCTACGAGCATGAAGAAGTCGCGCGAATGATGGGCATCTCCGTCGGCACTTCAAAATCGCAGCTTCACAAGGCGCGTCTGAAGCTCCGCGGGCTGTTGATCAAAGAAAAAAATTAGAAAAGCGCAAGTGTCTTAGTCAGTGGGGTGTTTGATGCTCTGCTCGCGGAGTTGCGTTCGGAGGTCGGCCCCTGCGGTCGGGAGAAGTTGGTCAGTTAAGGCAACCCTTTGCAGTAACAACTAATCTATCTAGATTGAAAAGCGAACAAGGTGGAAGTAGTTTAGACGGGTCTCGGACCCTTGCTTGAGAATGAATTGCACGGAGTGTCAGAAAAATATCAGCTTGTACCTTGATGGTGAGCTTGATGAGAGAGGATCGGGTCACATGCGTACGCATCTGAGCGTCTCCGCCGGCTGCGCAAAGCTTTGCGAAGACTTCGCAGCTATCCTTGACTCCTGTCGCGACAACGTCCCTTCCGAGATCATTCCGCCCAATTCACAAGCTCTGTGGTGCCGTATAAACAATCTGATCGAAAGCGAAATAAAGCCTGAGGTAGTTGAGGAACCCAAGAAAGGCTGGTTTACGCGCGGATGGAACATGACGTTCTCTCAAGCCGGGGCGGCCGTTCTGGCGATCGCCATGATCAGCTCTTTGCTGACCATCGTCGGAATACGAAATTATTTTGAACCGTCGGGCGAAGATTTCACATCCAGGTCGGCTGCGTCGCAAACGACCTTCGAAAAGATCCTCAGCAAAGTCGGACTGACGGAAACTCCGCTGCAAGCGAGAGAACGACGAACGAGAGAACAGCAGGCGGCCATCGAATATTGGACAAAGCGCGTTCAGCAACGCCGCGGACAGTGGGACGTCAAGATCCGCGATGCTTTTGACAGAAATTTGCATCTTATTGATGAGTCGGTCAGCGAATATAAGATCATTCTGCAGGAAAACCCGGATGACGATTTGACCGGAGAAATGCTTGATGCTGTATTGAATGACAAGATGGACTTGCTCCGCGAGTTTTCCGACCTGTAGTCGTGTTGGCAAAATGGCCCGTGTTTTGAAAGATCGCTTCTACTCCTTCGCCGGGAAAACTACGATTCTTCTTTTGTTGAGCGTAGTTTTTTTCTTTGCGCCTTTGGAGGCCTCGGCACAGCGCCGTTTCTCAAAAACTTACCCCGCAACGCGTGGCGTTCGTCTTACCCTGACAAACCGCTCGGGCACCGTTACGGTCGAAGGTTGGAATCGTCCCGAAGTACAGATCCAGGCGTATCTCGAAGGTCCATCGGCGGCCATCAATCCTCAGTTGGTTGACGGAACGATCTTTGTCAACATGGTAAAGGACAACTACGGCCGGGGTGATGTCGGTAGCGTGAACTTTACGATCCGCGTCCCTTTCGATGCCGGGGTCGATATCGAAACAAAGGTCGGGAACTTGAACGTCAGTAACGTGCGCGGAGGCCTGGTTCGTGCAAAGATCTCCAGCGATGGCGATATTACCCTGACGAACATAAGTGCCCAGATAGTATTAGCCGAGAACGGGATCGGAAACATATTCTTTGACGGCGATATCTTATCTGGAGGTAACTACCGGTTCACGTCGATGAGCGGCGACATCAACCTCCGCGTTCCCTTCAACTCTTCGTTCAAGTTGATCGCGACGGCACCGTCAACGCGCAGCATAAATCTCGGATCGTTCTCCGGCGGCAACATGCGTTTCATTGGCGATGGCAGACGCGTGACCGGCCAGGTCGGTGATGGCAGCTCTTACCTCACCGTTACAAATCAGCGTGGAACCATAGCTTTCATCCGCCGCTAGAAAATAGAAAGTGATTGACCCGCACAGCACTTCACCCTAAGATAAGGGTGGCCTCTCCGAGTCCTTTCCCGCTCGATTCGATCAATACAATAATGAAAAAACAAAATGCGTTTTTGCTGGCTTTTCTGATAGCCGCGTTTTCGATCAATGCTTTTGCCCAGTCGAAACCGCTTCTAAAACGGACAACCTATAAGACCGACAAGTTCGATTTCGGCGTAGGTGGCACGCTTTCGGTAACCGGAGCTCCAGTCGGGTCGATCCGCATCGAAGGCACAAAGAGTCGTGAGATCGAAGTCTCCGCCGAGATAGAAGTAAGCGCCAGCACCGAAGCGGATCTCGCGAAGCTTAGCGACATTACGACGTTTGTTCTCGAAGAGAGTCTTGGACGCATCGGCATCATTAGCGTAGGCACGCATGATAAAAAGTTTATAAAGAAACTAGGAAAGAAATTCCCGAAGCAGCTTCTCGGCATGCCCTTCCGTATCGATTACGTGATCAAGGTTCCTCAGTACTGCGATCTGCAGATCGACGGTGGCAGTGGTGATCTGGTCATCCGTGGTGTCGAGGGGACGTTCAGGCTCAACTATCTTGAAACGAACGCGAAGCTCGATCTAAAAGGCGGTGGAATTTTAGCTGTCTTTGGAAGGGGTACCGTCGATCTGACCGTACCCAGTGCAAGCTGGCGCGGGAGATTCGCGGATGTGCAGCTCGGCTCCGGCGAAATGAATATACATCTGCCGAACGGCATGAACGCGGAGCTCGATGCGACCATTCTGCGAACCGGAAAGATTGAGAACGACTATGCCGGACTCACGCCACGAGTTCGAAGGGCCGAGTTCACAGACAAATCGATCGTCGCGAAATCCGGAGTCGGTGGACCTTCGCTTAAGTTCACGGTCGGCGACGGCACCCTCACGATCAACAGCTTGGAGTCCCGCCTTTAGGCCGGAGTCTTTTTGTTATCCGAAATTGCGCGGTAATATTAACTGCCGGCCGATGCCGGTACTCCAAACATGACGATTAAATCAGACCTGTGGCTTCGGCGGATGGCCGAAGAGAGGCAAATGATCGATCCGTTTCTTCCGGAACTAGTCCGCGAAGTTAATGGCAGCCGCATCATTTCAGCCGGTGCTTCGAGCTATGGTTACGACATGCGGCTCGCCGATGACGGATTCAGGATCTTTTCATCCGTCTACGGCGACGAGATCGATCCGAAACGCTTTGACGAGGCGTCGTCGCTGATCGAGCCTCCGGTTAGAACTGCCGAGGACGGCGCAAAGTATTACCTCCTGCCCGGCCATCACTACGGACTTGGTGTAACGGTCGAGACGTTTCGCATGCCCCGCAACGTAACCGGCATCGCGCTTGGAAAGTCTACCTACGCACGAGCCGGATTACTCGTCAACACGACGCCGCTCGAGGCAGGCTGGACAGGCCGGCTGGTCGTCGAGATCGCGAATCTCGCGAATCTTCCACTTCGCGTTTATGTGAATGAGGGCATCGGCCAGATCCTGTTTTTCGAATCTGATGAGGATTGCGGGGTTAGCTACGAGGATCGCGGCGGAAAATATCAGGGCCAGACAGGACTCACCTACGCAAAGGTTTGATCGCGTTATCGCATCTCACCTTTCGGGAACATTACCCGCTCGGGTTCCGCATTCAGGCGCTCGAGCATTTTCTTTATCAGACGGGTCTTCACCGGTCCGGCCTGTCGCGGCTCGACCAGATAACGAACGATTGCTTCGATCCACGTGTTTTCGCCAACCCTGAAAACTACAACGGGGCGCTCCTGAACTTCGAGCTCGTCGACCGGCGTTTGCTGCAGTAGCTCACGATACGTTCCGACACGTTCCATCATCTCTTCGCCAACCTCTTCCTGGGCTGCTTCGCGCATGACGCGAGCGACAAACTCAAGATCGCTTTGATACGCGATCTGGAATTTGATGTCACTCCACACGTATGGAAAAAGCGCCCACGAGTAGTTGAAAACCGCCGCGCTCAGAACCGTTGAATTAGGAAACTTGATGATCCTGCCGCTCGGATGATCGGTCGAAAGATGCTCTCCTCCGAACTCCCACAGTGTTGTGTCGAGATAGCTCACGTCGATCACATCGCCTGAGGCTTCGCCGATCCTGATGCGGTCGCCCACACGGTAGGGCACCTTCACGAGAATATATATCCAGCCGATAAAGCTTGTGATCGGGGTCTGAAGTGCAAAGCCGAGGACGAGCGAAATCAGCCCCAGCGAGACAACGGCGGTATACCAGTTCGCGAATAGCAGCGACAGCGCGATAAAGAAAATGCTCAGACCGATAAAGAGGGTGGTGATTCGATTGAGATTGAAACGGGCAGCGTCGTCATCAAGCGGATTGATAAGGTAATTGCGAACCGTCGCTCCGGCTAGTAATACCAGGACGACCGCCATTATGCCCAGCACGGCCCGCTCCATGGGTGAAACGAACCGACCGGCGATGTCAAAATAACCAAGGCGAAGAAGGTAGTAGAACGCGGCGCCGAAGAGCAGTAAGAGAACGTACGTTCCAAAAAAGAATTTCTGCTTCGCCTCGACCTTCACTCGTTTCGGCGGCTTGTTCGCGCCCGTCTGATCGAGGGCCCGTCGGACATCTTCGTGTTTCTTGAGTTCCTCAAGCTCCGCTTGTTTCGTTTTCACTCTCGCCATCCTCTATACTCTAGCCGTTTAACCTCAATTGCCTTGCTGCGGTTTATCTTAACGAAAAATGCGGATGTTCCGGAAGTTTAATCGAAGTAGTGGGCTAAAGGCTCTTGCCCTGTTTACACTCTTTGCGAGCTCTAGCTCGATAGTCGCGCAGTCGGGTGGCACCGGTCCGAGGCCGCGTGCCCGCGACATCGGTATCAAGATCGGTATCTTGCCGGTCGGCTCTCTCAACTCTATTACGGATGTCGACGGCGTCGCGATCGGACACACAACGATCATTAAGGGAGCGAACATTCGCACTGGAGTCACGGCGATCGTACCTCACGGCGGGAATTTATTTAGAGAAAAAATCCCCGGCGCGGTTTTTGTCGGCAACGGTTTCGGAAAGCTTATGGGCTCGACACAAGTCAACGAGCTTGGTGAGATCGAAACTCCGATCCTTCTCACATCGACCCTCGCCGTACCGCGCGCCGCTGACTTTCTGCTGGATCACATGCTCGCGCTTCCGGGCAATGAAGATGTCCGATCGATCAACCCGCTTGTCGCGGAGACGAACGACGGCTTTCTAAACGACATTCGTGGAAGGCACATCGCACGTGAAGACGTTTTCAACGCGATCAAGAACGCAACCCGGGCGCAGTCGAGGAAGGATCGGTCGGAGCGGGAACAGGAACGGTCGCGTTCGGTTGGAAGGGTGGAATAGGAACGTCGTCAAGAAAGCTTCCTGCGGCTCTCGGGGGCTACACGGTTGGTGTTCTCGTGCAGACAAATTTTGGAGGCGTGCTGACGATCGACGGTGCACCGGTCGGCATCGAGCTTGGAAAATATTATTTGAAGGACGTTGTAAGCTTAAAAACTTCCCCGGTCGCGACCGCTCCCGGTTCTGACAATGCAGACGGTTCGATCATTATCGTAATAGCCACGGACGCACCGCTCGATCATCGCCAATTGAAGCGTCTCGCGGCCCGATCGATGTCGGGACTCGCGAAAACCGGCTCGGCAATGACGAATGGAAGCGGCGACTATGCCATTGCGTTCTCGACGCGGAATCGTATCAACCCTGCAGACACGGTCCGGCAGGTCGACGTGATCGGTAATGACGCCATGTCACCGCTTTTTCAAGCAGTCATCGAAGCGACCGAAGAGGCGATCTATAATTCGATGTTCAAGGCAACGACAATTACCGGAAACAGCAATCGGACGGTCGAGGCTCTCCCGATCGAACGCGTAAAAGAAATATTGAAAAAGTACGGAAAGATCAAATAAATTCGCCAAGCATCGGATAGTATCGCAACTGAAACGGGCTAAGTTGGCACTGGCAAACCCGGGACAGACAGAAAAAGGGGCCCTCTGTTTCAGACAGCCCCTTCCCTCAACCATTACGGATTCACGTCTCCGCTATAGAATCGCCAGTCGAACGGTATCCCCGCTCGCGACGGATTGTTGAATAGCACGCGGACCGATACCGTCTGCATGTCTTTCCATTCCTTCCCGTTCGGTGCGAACGATACGAGATACGGACTTCCATGCGGCGTAGAGCATTGCGTGTAGCCGGCAACCACGCTCGGGTCGATCGTCACTCCTTGCGGCAGGTTATCGAACACGAAGATCAGACGCGGATCGAGAGAACGCCCGGCTCGATTCCGGACCGTCAGGATCAGTTCGTCCTGGCCGTCACGGTCGATGCGTCGCCACTGTGAACGCGTGATCTCGATGGGTGTCGTGACTGGCGTTGCACACGGGCCGGTGACCGTAACTCCGACAGTGATCGAGTTGTTGGTCGCGTCGGGATCGCTCTCGTTCGCCGAACCGGTGAAATTCAGGCTGATGAATCCGACCGTAGTAACCTTTGCCCCGATCGTGATCGTCGCCTCGGCGTTTGCTCCAATGCTTCCCAATTGGCATGCGAGCTGACTGTTAACGACCGCACAGCTTCCCTGCGACGTCTGCAGGCTGTTGAGGATCAAGGACGAAGGAAACGGCGTGCTGACGGACACCCCCGTCGCCGTGTCGCCGCCGAGATTCTTTACCTCCACGGTGTAGGTGACGTCTCCATCGACCGTAACGTTCAGGACCGATGCGTAGGCGTTTACGTCGATGTCCGCTTCGATCTGCGGGGTCGGGGTCGGGGTGGGAGTCGGAGTCGGCACCGAGATGACCGCACTCGGATTCCAGTCCGCGTCCTTTCCGATGACGTCCAGGCTCATCTTGTTCTCACCGTTCGCATCCATCAGGGTGAGCATGGTTGCGCTTGTATAGATGATCTTCGAACCGCCCGGTGCATAGTCTGGATGCTCGACGGAGGTCAGACTGCCGGGCGTCAGATCGACAGGCGATCCGATGCCGTCCGTGGCAAACGCGTGCAGGTCGTGCTGGTATTTGATAACGATCTTCGAACCGTCAGCCGATACGGCCGCGGGTGTGCGATCGAAAAGATTATTTACATTCGTGATCGGCGTAGTTGCACCGCTGTTGTTTGCATCGACCGCGTAGTAGTCGCCGCGAATCGTGCCATTGACGACCTTCTCGCCCATGAATACGATCTTTGTTCCGTCGGGTGTCCACGACGGGGCGTAGCGTCCCACAAGATCCGAAGCAACGATATTCAACTTCAACTGATTCTGCCCGTCGGGTTGAATAAAATAGAGCTCGTTCACTCCATTGTCGTGATAGCTCGCGAATGCGATCCTGGTTCCATCCGGCGACCATGCCGGTGCATAGCTGTTATTGTTTGCGGTCAATTGCTGGCGGTTTGTGCCGTCCGCATTCATCGTCCAGATATCCGAGGTCTCGCCATCGCCGACAACAAAGGCTATCTTGCTGCCGTCGCCCGACCACGAAGGATTCGATCCGCGGCCGAGATCCGTGACATTCGTACCGTCGGCATTCATCGTAAAGATCTTTGTGTAGCGGACCGCAGGATCGTAGCGGTTGAATGCGATCGTGTTCGAACCGGTTTGCATCGAGGCCGACGAAGGATTGCTAAAAAGTGCTACGGTCGCAAACACAGCTACGCCCGCAAACATCAATATTCGTCGTGAAAGATTTATTGAACGGATTATCATTACAAGCTCTCCAGGAATAAAATAAAAATTGCGACGATATAAATTGTCGCCCACAGCCACTAACGCGGACTTCAACGCTGAGTCGTATCACTGTTTAGAGTTTCGCCAGGTCGGATTAGAAGAGTGGTAACATTCCATTTCAGAATGCTGACAATAGAGAACTACATAGGCGGAGAGCTCGTGCAACCGGCTTCGGGTGCGTATCTCGACAATATCGAACCCGCAACTGGCGACGCATACTCGCTGATCCCGGATTCAGACGATCGCGACGTCAATCTCGCTGTCGATGCGGCAGGTTCGGCCTTTCCGAAATGGTCAAAGACGCCGCCCGAACAGCGTTTTGAGATCTTGATGCGGCTCGTGTCGCTGATCGAGCGCGATGCCGAAGAACTTGCCCGCGCCGAAAGCATCGACAACGGCAAGCCACTGTCTCTGGCCCGTGTCATGGACATTCCGCGTGCCGCATCGAACTTTCGTTTCTATGCGACCGCCGCGATGCACACGGCGAACGAGTCGCACGAGACGATTGGCGAAGCAATAAATTACACGCTGCGTCAGCCACTCGGCGTCGTCGGATGTATCAGTCCGTGGAACCTGCCCTTGTATCTATTCACGTGGAAGATCGCACCGGCGATCGCCGCCGGATGCACCGTCGTGGCGAAGCCGAGCGAGATCACGCCGATGACTGCTTACTTGATGTCGAAGCTTTGCATCGAGGCCGGCTTGCCTGCCGGTGTATTGAATATCGTTCACGGCCTCGGGCCGAAAGTCGGAGCCGCTATAGTCGGGCATCGCGACGTCAAAGCGATCTCATTCACAGGCGGTACCAAAACCGGCGAAGAGATCGCGCGAATCGCCGCACCGATGTTCAAGAAACTTTCGCTCGAGCTTGGCGGAAAGAATCCGAACATTATCTTCGCCGATTGCGACTACGACGATATGCTCGAGACGACAGTGCGTTCGTCATTCTCAAATCAAGGGCAGATCTGTCTGTGCGGTTCGCGAATTTTTATCGAGCGACCGATCTATGAACGGTTCAAGAACGATCTCGTCGCACGTGCGCTTGAGATGAAGATCGGCGATCCGCTTGAACCTGATACTACGATCGGGGCGATCGCCTCAGAGCCGCATATGAAGAAGATACTTTCTTATGTCGACCTCGCACGAAAAGAAGGGGGAACGATCCTGTGTGGCGGCAATCGCGTGAATGTCGGAGGGCGATGTGCGAATGGTTATTTCATCGAACCGACGGTCATCGAAGGCCTTGCTCATGATTGCCGAACGAACCAGGAAGAGATATTTGGTCCCGTCGTGACGTTGATGCCATTCGATGAAGAAGAAGAAGTTCTGCGATACGCAAACTCGGTACGATACGGTTTGTCAGCGACGGTATGGACCGAAAACCTTTCGCGGGCTCATCGCGTATCCGCCGCGCTCGATGCGGGTATCGTCTGGGTCAACTGCTGGTTGCTTCGCGATCTGCGAACGCCATTCGGAGGGGTAAAAGACAGCGGAGTCGGTCGCGAGGGCGGCTTCGAAGCGTTGAAGTTTTTTACCGAAGAGAAGAATGTTTGCGTTAAGGTCGGTATCTTTTAGGTCGAAATCAGTATTCAACGCGCGGTTCGGTGTAGAAACCGTAGTAATGCTTTCTAAAGCGTCCCGTGGCCGCCGTGCGAACGAAGGCATACCGGATTCGCGTGGAGATGTTGTTTGTTCGCTTTTCTTCCCGTCACTGGCTTTGCCGGTCTGTCGCCAATCTTACCAATACCTCAACACCGACGACGCGTAAACGCCGAAAATAAAAAACCATGTCCCGATATGCTTTCGATCTTCGATCAGAAACACGGTGCGAGGCGACACATAGAAGATCAGAAAAACGATGAATAGAAAAACCGCGCTGAAGACCCGATATTCCCAAGTGTCCGATGAGTTGGCGGGAGGCTCCATAAAAAGTTTCGCAGTATTGTTGTAGAAGATCTGCCAGACCATCATGTACGAGAAGAGACCAAAATCGGCAGCGAACTCACCTCGCCAATCGAACATCCACCCACCGTCGGCCCTTTGCTGATTTTCGCGCTCGGTCAAGGGTCTTGAAAGACGCCACATCAGATAAATCTCGGCGGCTATCAGGGTTATCATCGTGACCAAACCGATCGCCATCAACAGCGGAGAATCTTTTGGTTGGCCGCGGTAATTCAACTCGATCAGACCAAGGCTTCCTGCAAGCGCCGACAAGAAAACAACGGCGAACGCAGAATTTAGGACAAAGACACCGATGTTAAGAACGAAAAAGTAAAGAGGAAACGATGTCTGCCCTGCTGCTCCCAGACGGGTCTGAAGCGGAAATCGTTTTAGGTGCAAACCGAAAAGACGGGCAGCGATCGTGAACACCATCAGCCCTGCGAGGGTCAGGAAAGCCCCACCCTCTTCTGCGAACGACCGATCGAAAAGGTTTCCAAGGCGCGTTAGCAGAAATGGAAAGAAAGCCAGATTCGCGATGATCACAATTGCATCGATCGCGATGCCATGACGGTTTGTCGGAAGAAATGGCCGCGTGGTTGTAACCATCTGTGAGTCGAAGCGAGAACATCGTAGCACGAAAATACAGCCATACTGCGTTACACTGTACTCACAACTATAGGGAACCTTGTACAAAACCACCCGCTTGCGCCGGGTTGCCGGCATAGGCTACCAGATCCGAATTCTGATATGAAAATACTTGCGTCACTATCACTTTCAGTTTTACTTCTTAATGCCGCCGTCTTCGCCCAAACAAAACCGCCAACGGAATCCGCGATGGACCGGTTTCTTCGCTATGTAAAGATCGACACGCAGTCGGCGGAGGATCAGCCGGAGCCGCCGAGCACAAAGAAACAACTCGATCTGGCGCGGCTTCTCGAAACCGAATTGAAGGCCCTGAATGTGCGAGACGTCCGCATCAGCGAATGGGGAATTGTTTACGGAATGGTACCGGGAAATCTACCGGATAATAGTAAAGTTCCGACGATCGGTTTCATCGCTCATATGGATACGTCACCGGCGGTTTCCGGAGCGAACGTCAACGCCATCATTCACAAAAACTATCAGGGCGGCGACATCGTCCTGCCGAACGATAAGACTCAGGTCATCACCGTCGCACAAAACCCTGACCTAAAGAATCTGATCGGCGACGATATCATCACCGCGGACGGGACAACTCTGCTCGGGTCCGATGACAAATCCGGTATCGCCGAGATCATGACAATGATCGACATTCTCCGGCAGAATCCAAACATCAAACACGGAAATATCGCCATCGCGTTTACTCCCGACGAAGAGGTCGGCGGCGGGGTCGACAAGTTTGACATCAAAGGCTGGGGAGCAAAGTTCGCATACACCGTCGATGGCGAGCAGCTCGGCGATATTTCGAACGAGACGTGGTCGGCTCGGACCGCGACCGTAACATTTCGCGGTGTATCGACGCATCCGGGAACGGCGAAGGGTATCCTTGTGAACTCGATGTACGCCGCCGGTGACTTTCTCGCTGCCTTTCCCAAAGCTGTGAAGAACCGGCCCGAAACCACAGAGGGTCGCGTTGGATTCATTCACCCGTACGTTGGCAATCTTGATATCGAAACATCGACGGTGAAGATCCTCTTGCGTGATTTCGATATCGCGGGCCTTGCGGCCCAGGAGACGGCGATCAGGAAAGTGATGGCTGCGACGCAGAAAAAATATCCGAACGTAAAGATCGAATACGGCAGTGTGCTTGGATATCTGAATATGAAAGAGGTACTGAAGGATTATCCGCAGCTAACGGATTATGCGATCGAAGCTGCGAAGCGCGCAGGCATCACGGCCGCGCTTCGCCCGATCCGCGGCGGTACCGACGGGTCACGACTCACGGCTGAAGGTTTACCGACACCGAATCTGTTTACGGGCGGGCATAATTTTCATGGCAAGCTCGAATTTAATTCTCGAAAGGGCCTTGAGAAGTCGACCGAGACTCTCGTCAATCTCGTCCAGATCTGGGCTGAGAAAGGCGGGAACTAAGGCAGGAGACGGGAGACGGAGACTGGAGACTGGAGAGTGGAGACGACGATTCGGAAATCTCAAATTTCAAATTTCAAATTTCAAATTTCAAATTTCAGAGCTCGGATCTTAAAACTCAACTCCCATATTCCGTCTCCCGTCTCCCGTCTCCCGTCTCCCGTCTCCCGTCTCCCGTCTCCCGTCTCCTGTCTCTTGTCTTCCGTACTAGGGCAATTATTCGGAGCAACTCCGTCCGCCGTCCAACCATAACCTAAGGCACGGGAACGGGCCGATATAGTCCTGGGAATTTATTTTTCAGATCTTTGAGCTTCGGAAGGTCGTGCAAGACGATGTACGGATCATTGGGATTATTTTTGAGAAAATTCTGATGATATTTTTCGGCTTCGAAGAATTCGGCGAGAGGAACAACCTGGGTCGCAACAGGTTTATCGAAAGCCTTGGATGCATTTAGCGCGACAATGAAGGCGGCGGCCGATCTCTTCTGTTTCTCATCCGCAAAAAATATGGCGGATCGGTATTGTGGTCCGACATCCGGCCCTTGTCGATCAACTTCGGTCGGATCGTGTGCAACGGCGAAAAAAATAGTCAGGAGTTGTTCGTAGGAAATTCTAGCGGGATCGAATCGCACCTCGACCGATTCGGCGTGCTTTGTCCTGCCGTTGCTGACATCTTCGTAGACCGCGGTCTCTTTCGAACCGCCGGCGTAACCCGACCGAACGCCCTTCACGCCTTTGACGTGTTCGAAAACAGCCTCGACCCCCCAGAAACATCCGCCGGCAAATACTGCCTTCTGCTCGGCCGCGAACGCGGAAACTGAAAAGGCCAATACGAGCACTGCGAAGCTCGAAATTTTGAAAACTAGAATACGCATCAATTTCATTATTCCCTACTGTTCCGATATTATTCGATAATAACGCAGAAACAGTTTCTTAAGAGCACCGGAAATTATGTCCGAAGAGTTTGATTCCCCGCGAGCACCCGAGCCGGTCGGATTTTATCCGCATGCCCGGCGAGTCGGAGATCTGCTGTTCCTGTCCGGGGTCGGCCCGCGTGAACGGGGAACAAAGACAATTCCCGGCGTCGAGTTAGGGGATGCGGGAGAGATCGTCTCGTACGATATTGAGATGCAGTGCCGCTCGGTCTTTCAAAATGTGCGTTACATTTTGGAAGATGCCGGTTCGTCTTGGGAGCAGATCGTGGATGTCACCGTCTTTCTGACGAATATGAAGGATGACTTCGCGGCCTATAATCGTCTCTATTCCGAATATTTTTCCGACAACCGGCCGTGCCGGACAACAGTAGAAGTGAGTAAACTTCCCACGCCGATCGCAATTGAACTAAAGGTCATTGCGACAATCGAGTAGTAGTAGAGGAGACAAAATGACAGCAGCAAAAACAAGGGAATCGCGACGAAAGGATTCGCAACACAAGGACCGGAGGCAAAATTCGAGGAGTTTGATTTTGCCCGACGCGAGGTCGGACCAAAAGACATTCTGATAGATATACAGTATTGCGGAATTTGCCATTCCGATATTCATCAGGCACGGGCCGAATGGGAACCGATGATACCGTCACTGTATCCGATGGTCCCGGGACACGAGATCGTCGGCCGCGTGTCGCAGGTCGGAAGCGAGGTGACCAAATTTAAGACCGGCGATGCCGCGGGAATCGGCTGCTTTGTGGACTCGTGTGGAGAATGCGGAGCGTGCAAGAGCGGCACCGAGCAGTATTGCGTGAAGGGTTCGGCTCAGACTTATAACAGCACCGAGATGGATCGCACGACGCCGACATTCGGCGGCTACTCGAACAAATACGTGGTCGACGAGGACTACGCCTTGAAAGTGAATGCGACCGGCGACCTCTCGGGCATCGCGCCGCTTCTTTGCGCGGGCATCACGACTTACTCGCCGCTCAAGCGTTGGGGCGTGGGCCCAGGAAAGAAAGTAGCGGTCGCCGGTCTTGGTGGCCTCGGTCACATGGGTGTAAAGATAGCCGCTGCGATGGGAGCCGAAGTGACGGTGCTCAGCACGTCGCCCTCGAAAGAAGGTGACGCTCGCGGTTTAGGAGCCTCGCATTTTCTTGTTACAAAAGACGCCGAGGCGATGAAAGCCGCTGCAGGCAGCTTCGATTTCCTGCTCGATACGATATCAGCTCCGCATGATTACGGAGCTTACCTGAGCCTGCTCAGCCTGAATGGCGTGATGGTCGTGGTCGGTGTTCCAGTCGAGCCAACCGCGCTGCATGCATTTTCTCTCATTGGCGGAAACAAGGTCCTTGCCGGTTCGTTGATAGGCGGCATCCCTGAAACGCAGGAGATGCTTGATTTTTGTGCCAAGCACAATGTCACTTCAGACGTCGAGGTCATTACACCCGACCGCATCGAAGAAGCTTACGAACGGACTGTAAAGTCAGATGTTCGATACAGATTTGTGATCGATATGCGCTAACAATCTGAAAAAGTGGAAACGTGAAAAAGTGAAAGGATGAAAAAGTGAAAAGGGGAAAACGTGAAAGGGTGTAATAGTAAACCTTTCGAGATTTCACTTTTTCACTTTTTTGACCTTTTCACTTTTTCACTTTTTTCACCTTTTCACCTTTTCACCTTTTCACTTTTTCACGTTTTCACTTTTGTATGCGTTATGTGGCTCTGCTCCGAGGGATAAACCTCGGGGGAAAACGATGATCAAAATGGACCTTCTTAAAGCCGAGTTCGAAAGGCTCGGCTTTATGAACGTAACTAGCTATATAAACAGCGGCAATCTGGCTTTTGACTCGGCTAAGTCGACCGAGAAGAAACTGTCCGACAAGATCGAAGAAGGCGTCGAGAAGCTTGCCGGGCGGAGAGTCGATGTGATGGTCCGCGAGCAGAAGGATATCGAGCGCGTGATCGCTGGAAATCCGTTCGAAGGCCAATACGAAAGTCATAAAGAGATGCACGTGCTTTTCCTGAAAGAAAAGTTGTTGGACGACAAGCGCACGCAGCTACTGGAGGCTGCGCTCGAAGGTGAGCGCTATGAGGTCAACGGGCGCGAGATCTATTGTCACCTTCCGCAAGGCGTAGCCGGCAGCCTTCTAACGAAAGGTATTTTCGAGAAAAAACCGAAAGTCTCGTACACCGCGCGAAACTGGCGAACCGTCCAGAAGCTTTCCGAACTTTAAGCGCCAGTCTCGATTTAGATAACTTATGGACGTGCCTCAAGCACCAGGTTAAAGGGTGTTTCGGTGGCCCGAGTTAGCGAAGAGAATCCCCCTTCGGTCGCTACCGATCGGAGACGTGATTCACCCGCTTGAGCTCCCAACCCCAGCCCAACCTCCTGGGAACGGGATGCCGGCGTGCAGATAAGTGTCGAGGCCGAATAGTAGACTCGACCGACGGGATTATGATTGTCCTCGGTCTTGTCATTCGCAAAAGGCTCGACGATCATCCACGTGCCGTCGTCTTTCAAGGCTTTTCGAACGTGCTTTGCCGCTCCGACTGGATCTCCCATGTCGTGTAAGCAATCGAAGAACGTCACCAAATCATAGTTCGTGCCCGGAAAGTTTTTCGACGCCGCGACCTCGAATTTGACCCGGTCGCTGACGCCTGCTTCGGCAGCTTTCTTGCTCGCCGCCTCGATCGATTTGTCGTGATAATCGAACCCGACAAATTCCGATTTTGGATACGCTTTCGCCATCAAAATCGTCGACGCCCCGTGTCCGCAGCCGATATCCGCAACCTTCGCACCGGATTTTAGTTTTTCTTCGACGCCATCAAGGGCGGGGATCCATGAGCTGACGAGATTCGCGATATAACCCGGGCGGAAGAAAAGTTCGGTACCGCAAAACAGGTCTGGATCATGCTCGTGCCAACCCAGTCCATCACCGGTCTTGAATCGTTCTATCATCTTGGGAACGGCCTTCAAGGCCGAAGTCGCGAGGATAAAGGCCCCTGGAAGATAAGCCGGATTGTCTTCGTTCGTCATCACGAACGCCTGCTCATCCGTCATGTAGTATCGATCGTTCGCGGCGTCGTACTCAATGTATCCGCTCGCAGCATTCGAGTTGAGCCATTCCCGCACATAGCGCTCATTCGTACCGGTCTGCTCAGCCAGTTCGACCGGCGTAAGCGGCTTAGCGGCCTTTCCGATCGCTTTGTACAATCCGAGTTTTTCTCCGATCACGACCGAGCCGGCGTGCATTGTTGCCCCCAGATCGCCGACAAATTTCCCGAGTAAAATATTTAGTTTCTCTTCGTTTACGTTCATGTTGATAATGTCCTCCAACATTGTCTCCACAGGCGAGAACGGATCTGTCGCCCGGTATGTGACACGAAAAACTCGGTCCTAACGGGACATTAGTATCGCAACGACGTCAGAGGCCGGTTTGCGTGTGGTTTAATGGATTAGGGTTATACTGTACCTCAATTCCGAACGCATTTAAATTTATGAAGTTGAGAAGCCCATTCAATTTCAAGCAGTGGATCGATGAGCACCGACATCTCCTAAAACCGCCGGTCGGCAACCAATGCGTCTATGACGATGAGGATTTCATCGTGATGGTCGTCGGCGGGCCGAACTCGCGAAAGGACTATCATTGGGACGAGGGCGAGGAACTTTTCTACCAGCTCGAAGGCGATATCAAGGTTCAGGTACAAGAAGACGGAAAAGCTGTCGACGTTAATATTCGCGAGGGTGAAATGTTTCTGTTGCCGCCACGCGTACCTCACAACCCGATCCGTGGAGCGAATACTATCGGTCTTGTCATCGAGCGAAAACGGCGCGAAGGCGAGCTCGACGGCTTGATGTGGTTTTGCGAGAACTGCAATACGAAGCTTTACGAAGAGTATTTTCAGTTGGCCGACATAACGACCCAGTTTCAGGGTGTCTTCAAAAAGTTCTACGGATCCGACGATCTACGTACATGCAAACATTGCGGGACCGTTATGCAGCCGCCGCCGGTCGCGGTGTGAATATTTTTCTTCTCGGACTTGGGGTTGCTTGAAGATGGATGAACAGCAGGACGGTATAAGCATCCTTTGGCGGCGGCTAGACGTGCCCGGTCACGAGGCGGTTCGCATCTACGGCGATGAAGATGGGTGGTATATCGACGGTTCGGCGGTCTTTATATACGATGCTCAACCATGCCGCCTCGAGTACCTCATCGAATGTGACACGGAATGGAAGACCAAGTTCGTGACTGTCGATGGTTTTGTCGGTGACGAGGTGATCAGTATCGAGATCGAAGCAGAAAACGGTGTCTGGCATCTCGATGGTAAAGAGATCGAGGTTGTCGATGGCTGTGTCGATATCGATCTCAACTTCAGCCCTGTGACGAATCTTCTTCCGATCAAAAGATCGAGCATCGCCGTCGGCGATAACGCCCGAGTGAAGGCTGCGTGGCTTCGGTTCCCTTCTTTTTCTCTTGAGCCTCTCGAGCAGACATACACGCGCAAGAGCCAGACGGTTTACAGCTACCACACTTCGACCGGCTTCGAAACGAACATAACGGTCGATACTTTTGGCGTCGTCGTCGAGTATTCCGACCTATGGATTCGCGAAGAATGATCTCGACGAGCACACTCGGATGTATGTTGACAGCCGATCTGTGGCGGGATGGACACGTGGTGGTTCGTGACGTCGCGGCCGGCCTCGATCTCGCCCAGCATCGCCAATCAATTCTCGACGCAGTCAAGCACCTCTCAGGGGAGCACCGGACGCTCGCCGACCGAGATACATACGGCAAAGCATTTCTTCAAGTCACGAATCTCTGGCAAAAGGACGATGCGGTCAAGAAGTTCGTTTTCGAACCGAAATTCGCCCAGATCGCGGCCGATCTTTTGGGTGTTGAGAAGGTACGTCTCTATCACGACCAGGCGCTTTTCAAGGAACCCGGCGGCGGACATACGCCATGGCATCAGGACAAATTCTACTGGCCGCTCGATACTGACAAGACGATCACGATGTGGATGCCGCTAGTAAGTATCGATGAGGATATGGGCCTGATGAGATTTGCTACCGGATCGCATTTCGATCGTGGCGCAGAAGGCGGAGAGATCTCTGACACGAGCGAGAATCTATTCAGCCGTTATATTTCCGAGAAGGGTTATGCAACGGAGGGTCCATCACAAATGAATGCCGGCGATGCGACTTTCCATCTCGGATGGACGATCCATTCGGCGGGACCCAATCATTCGGCCCGCATGCGCGAGGTGATGACGATCATCTATTTTGCCGACGGCGCAAGGATCACGGAACCGGCTCACGCTTCACAGCAGGCAGATCTAGACGCCTGGTTTCCGGGGCAACGGCCGGGCGAGATAGCAGGGTCGCGGTTGAATCCGATTATGAATTGAGAAGGCTTATTTGGGGTTTGGGACCTCTCTGCGGTTCTGCGTCCCAGGGACATGCAGAGATCATTCCGATAGTTTCACGCAACGAAAAGAGGTCGCGATTCGCAAATTGAAATCGACCCGTTCGCGATAACCGCTTAGAATCTCTTTGATGCTAAAGATCGACATCCACACACATATTCTCCCGAAAGATATCCCCGACTGGAAAAACGCGTTCGGTTACGGCGGCTTTATCACTCTGGATCATTACAAACCCTGCTGCGCCCGAATGATCCGCGATGATGGAAAAGAATTTCGAGACATCGACGAGAATTGCTGGAGCCCCGCGAAGCGTATCGAAGAGATCGACGAGTGCAGTGTCGGTGTTCAAGTTCTTTCGACCGTGCCGGTGATGTTCAGCTACTGGGCCAAACCGAAAGACGGCTTAGAAGTCGCAAAGTTTCTCAACGATCATATTGCTGGTATCGTCTCTGAATTTCCGCTGCGCTTTGTCGGACTCGGAACGGTGCCGTTGCAGGATACTAGCCTTTCGATCGACGAATTAAGGCGTTGCAAAACGATCGGACTGGCCGGCGTTCAGATCGGAACGAATGTGAATCAGGTGAATCTCGGCGAGCCGCAGTTCTTCGATTTTTTTGCGGCCTGCGAAGACCTCGGCATGGCCATCTTTGTCCACCCGTGGGACATGATGGGCGAAGCGGATATGCAGAAGTATTGGCTTCCGTGGCTGGTGGGAATGCCCGCGGAAGTTTCACGGGCGATCTGTTCCTTAATTTTTTCGGGCGTGCTTGAACGGTTGCCGCACCTCCGCATTTGCTTTGCGCACGGCGGCGGTTCGTTCCCTGCGACGATCGGCCGCATCGATCACGGATTCACTGTTCGGCCGGATCTGTGTGCCGTCGATAACCCGCACAGCCCGCGAAGATATCTGAATCGGATGTATTTCGATTCGCTCGTTCACGAACCGGCAAAATTGGATTACCTGATCAAACTTGTCGGAGCTGACCAGGTCGCGCTCGGTAGCGATTATCCTTTCCCGCTCGGAGAAGCCACGCCCGGCACGATGATCGACGCGATGCACTATGACGAAACGGTAAGGTCGATGCTGCTGCATGGCGCGGCCTTGAACTGGCTGGATATGGACAAGAAGTTATTTGAACCCTGAGAGGTCTCGATCAAAAGAAAGCCCGGAGATAGATTCCCCGGGCCTTCGTTGCAAATCTTCGCAATTCAAAACGAGCTGGCACCATTGCCAGTCTCCGAAGCTTTTTCCTTGCGGGCCTTGGCGGCGTCCTTCTCTGCTTTCGATCTAATAACGGAATAGCTCCGATCGGGCGTCCTCACCTTGGTCAGATATCCTTGTCCGTCGACCATGTTGAAGACCAATTTGATGTCGCCTTCCGTAGAATCACCAGTCGCGTTCAACAAGAGTCGCTGGACCGCGTCGGTCTTCGGATCCCGGATCGCCAGGGTCGCGGTTCCGATCGCCAACTTATCGATCTTTAAATTATACTCTCCCGCTTCATAGGAGCGGTCGCCTATGGTAAATGCGAAGGGAATATTGACGTCGGTCCCGAACCCCGTCTGGGCAAAAGCCGAGACGGCCGTTAATACTACGAGCAAGCTAAGAAGTGCACCGACCTGAATTAATTTTTTCATGATTACTTTTCTCCTTTGTAACAAGTGACGAAAGTTGCCTCCCACTGGTTACGCGAAAAACATCGCGCATATGTATCAACGCCTCTGACCAAAAAATATGCGGTTTGAGTACTAACGCCTGCCGTTTTGCCGGCTTCGCTTTCAAAACCGCGTGTTATCAATTAAATTCAATTCAACCGAATGATAGAGTCATCAATGTTTGAATTCGAAGCGTCGCCGGACTTCGCCGGTGAAATGGATACGGCCGATCCGCTGAAAGGTTCCCGAGAAAACTTTTTTATACCAAAGGACGAGAACGGGTCCGAGGTGATCTATTTCACCGGCAACTCGCTTGGGCTGCAGCCGAAGAGTGTTCGCCGCTACATCGAACAGGAATTAAAAGATTGGGAGACGCTCGCTGTCGAGGGCCACCTCGAGCGCCCGACATCCGTGGCTTCCCTATCACGAATTTCTGACAGATCAAATGGCCCGCGTCATCGGTGCCAAATCGATCGAGACCGTCGTGATGAATTCGCTAACGGTCAATCTCCATTTGATGATGGTCTCGTTTTATAGACCGATGGGAAAGAGGAGAAAGATCGTGATCGAAAAAGGTGCGTTCCCTTCGGATCAGTACGCGGTGGAATCTCAGATACGCTTGCATCAGTCGGAACCGTCCGCTAACACAGGTTCTGACTGGCTAGTACAACTCGCGCCTCGCGATGGTGAGTCGACACTGCGGACCGAGGATATCCTCGATGCGATCGATAGAGAAGCGGACGAGATCGCGCTGATTATGATGGGCGGCGTGAACTATTACACCGGCCAGGCTTTTGACATGAAGGCCATCACCGAGGCCGCGCAAAAGGTCGGTGCGTTAGTCGGTTTCGATCTCGCACACGCCGCAGGAAATATCGAATTGCGTCTGCATGATTGGAACGTTGATTTTGCGGTCTGGTGCTCATATAAGTATTTGAACGCCGGGCCGGGCGCGGTCGCTGGAGCCTTCATTCACGAGCGTCATGCCGATGCGTTTGATCTACAGCGGTTCGCCGGCTGGTGGGGACACGATAAGGCGACGCGTTTTTTGATGGGCCCGGAGTTTCATCCGATCCGCGGCGCCGAAGGCTGGCAGATCTCAAATCCGCCGATCCTGCAGATGGCCGCGCTCCGCGCATCGTTGGAGATCTTCGATGAAGTTGGCATGAGCGCTCTACGTGAAAAATCAGTGAAGCTAACCGGATATCTTGAATTCCTATTAGGCGAAATTGGCGACGAACGAATCTCCGTGATCACGCCGTCGGATCCAGACGCGCGCGGCTGCCAACTTTCGATTCGGGTTAAAAACGCGGATAAGAGTTTGTTTAGTGCGATCACTTCGCGCGGTGTGTCGGCGGACTGGCGAGAACCCGATGTGATCCGCGTCGCACCGGTCCCACTTTATAATTCGTTTGCAGATGTGTTCTCGTTCGCGGAGATCTTGAAGGATTGTTTAAAGAATTAGCCACAGAGCACACAGAGGGGAAATATTAATTTAGGCTTCCCTCCTCTGTGTGCTCTGTGGCAAAGCTGGATTAATGTCAAGAGTCATCATCATCGGAGCGGGTCTAGCAGGCTCTCTCCTCGCGATCTATCTCGCAAAGCGCGGAATAGGCGTGGACATCTTCGAAGCACGCTCCGACATGCGTAAGGAAGAAGTAGATGCCGGACGCTCCATTAATCTCGCACTGTCGGATCGAGGGATCGCAGCTCTTCGCGAAGTTGGAATGGACCAATACATGCTCGACGAAGCCGTGCCCATGTATGGCCGGATGATCCATTCCCTGTCGGGCGAGACGAAATTGTTGCCATACAGCGGTCGTGAAGGAGAGTACATCAACTCGGTCTCGCGTGCGGGCTTGAACATCGCGTTAATGAACGAAGCAGAGAAATATCCGGGCGTCAATTTCATTTTTAACGAACGATGTGTCGACTTTCATCCTGCAAGCGGAGAGGTGACATTCGCCAGCGGCCGCTCCATCACGGGTGACACAGTTATCGCGACCGACGGCGCGGGGTCAATGGTTCGTCAGTCGATGGAGCGATCGGTGGCGAACTTTGAAAGCTCGTCGGTATTTCTTGAGCACGGTTACAAAGAGCTGCACATTCCACCGGGACCTGAGGGCGAGTTTCAACTCGAGAAGAATGCGCTTCACATCTGGCCGCGCCATCAGTTCATGATGATCGCGCTTCCGAACGCCGATGGGAGTTTTACATGTACGCTCTTCCTGGCGCACAAAGCCGACGCGGTCCCCACAGGCAGAAACCCGACCGGTAGGGAGGGTGCTCTGTCGAATGCGGAACGCGGAATTGGGAATGCGGAATTAAATCCAAAATCCAAAATCCAAAATCCAAAATCGGACGGGGTCTCCGCCTCTTTCGATCAACTCGTCGACGCCGACTCTCTGCTTGAATTTTTCAATCTTGAATTCCCGGACGCGGTCTCGCTGATGCCGACACTGGTCGATGATTTCTTCTCCAATCCAACAGGCCAGCTCGGAACGGTTAAATGCTGGCCATGGAATGTCGAAGCTAAAGCTTTGCTGCTAGGCGACTCCGCCCACGCTCTCGTTCCTTTCTATGGCCAGGGTATGAACTGCGCGTTCGAGGATGTCCGAGTTCTCGATTCGCTCGTCGAGAAGCACGACACCGATTGGGCAACCGTTTACGAAGAGTATGGAAAGCTCAGAAAAATAAATACAGACGCGATCGCCGACATGGCCGAAGAAAATTTTTACGAGATGCGCGACGCGACCGCCGATCCCGTTTTCCAGCGAAAGCGCGAACTTGAGACAAAACTCGAACAAACTTATCCGGATTATTTTTCGAAATATTCAATGGTAACGTTCAGAGAAGATCTTCCGTATTCGATCGCGAAGGAAAAGGGAAACGCTCAGGATCGGTTATTGATGGAACTCTGCACCACGAACGAGGACGTGAGTAGCCTCAGTCTCGACAACGTGATGTCTGAAATCCGGAAACTGTAATCCGGGTACGTTCTTCTCCCTGGATACCAACGGCGCATTCCCAATCCAAAATCCAAAATCTAAAATCCAAAATTTAAAAGTGGTGCGGCTCGTGTTCGGGAAACACGAGCCGCGAATTTTACGGAAGGCTAAACTGTTGGCAGTGCGGAGTTGATAGGCAAAAGGCAGTTGTTTTTGGTTGGTGATTGTGCCAGCAGACAAATTTCTCCGCTTATCTATCGCCTGGCACTGAAACTTTTTTCTCCCTGCCGCTGAAAGCCAAATTTCTTGGCCTCGCGTTGGATGACGCTCGAATCGTTTTGCAGATAATAGATCTCTTCCTGCAAATTCAGATTCTCGCTCGTTAACTTTTCAATTTCCTGATTCAGACTCTCGTGCTGCTCAACTTCACGATTCAGTTCGGTAAAAGCCCTGAAATTGATCGTGAAGCAAAGAACCAAAGCAAACAAAGCAGTAAATCCGTACGGGACCCAACGCGGCACGATCGAGCGGGTCTTCCGGGGAAGCTTGGCCGAGGTTCTCGGTCTCCGCGATCTATTCGAGTAAGTAACGCCGCCCTGCTTCAAGTAATTCCTCCAGATCCTGCTTGCTCTCGCTTTCCGCGTATATGCGAACCATCGGTTCGGTTCCGGACGGCCGCATCAGCATCCAGCTGTTTCCGGCGAATAAAAACTTAACTCCGTCCATCCGAACAATATTTTCAACTTTTCGCCCTGAAATCTCCGCCGGCTCTTCAGCAAGTTTTTCTTTCAAACGCTTCGAGACGTCGTCGTTGAGTTTTACTCCGATGCGTCCCGACTCAAGCTTACCGACCCTTCGGTAAAGGTCATCGAGCTGTGCTCTGAAACTAGCTTGTCTTACAGTGACGGCTTCGATGGCCAAAAGACATGCAAGGATGCCATCTTTTTCCGGGTAATGTCCGCGAATCGAAAGACCCGCAGATTCTTCGCCGCCGAGAATGATCTCGTCCCTGTTTATCAATTCTCCGATGAACTTGAAACCCACCGGTGTTTCGTAAAGTTTTAATCCGCGTTCGTCTGCGACGCGATCAACCAGATGCGACGTCGCTACGCTTCGTGCAATTCCCTGCGTCCAGCCCCTGCTTTCGGCAAGATAATCGGATAAGACGGCTATAAGTTGATTCGGCGTAATAAACGAGCCGTCGCTGTCAATGATCCCAAATCTGTCACCATCACCGTCCGTCGCGATCCCGAGCGTAAGACCGTTGGCTTTGACGGTTTCTCTGAGCTCATCCAGATGATCTTCGCCCGGCTCCGGCGATCTGCCGCCGAATGTTACATCCCGCCAGTCGTTTAGAGTTTCGACCTCGCATCCGGCATCACGCAAAATTTTATCGAGGTATCCGCGACCAGTGCCCCAGAGGGCGTCATACGCAAAACCAGATCGGGCGTTACCAATGGCCGCGAAATTTATCTTCGATCTAAGGTCTTCCAAGTAGGATGGTCGCGGATCGTATGGTTCTACCGAACCGCCGGCGGCATCGGATGCCAAAATGCCTCGATCAATCCCGCTTTCGATCTTCTTCGTAACCTCTGGTAATGCAGGGGCCCCGTCGTCGGTCGAAAACTTGATACCCTGATACTCCGGTGGATTGTGCGAGGCGGTAAAGTTCAGTCCGCCTGCGGCCTGTTCGCTGCGAATAGCGTGCGAGATAGTCGGCGTGGGTGTCGGCCCCTGACAGAGCAAAACTCGAAACCCCTTTCGAGCGGCAAGTTCGGCGGCGACAGACGAGAACTTCTCACCCATAAAGCGCGAATCACAGCCGACGATCAGCGTCTGGCCCGGCCTCGGTCCTTTCGGTTGTCAAATAGCTGCAAACTGCTTCAGTTACCCGCTTAACGTTCTCGAACGTAAATTCGTCGGCAATTATTGCTCTCCAACCCGACGTCCCGAAGCGGATAGACATATTTACCCCTGGAACGAAAAACCTCTATCAACAGTTTTCGAATACCTTTCGTCTGTCAACGCCTTTTGGTTGAATATCTTTTCTTGTTCGGGCGAACAAGCGACCCAATTTCCCTTGAAGTGTTTGAAAATTTAGCATAACCAGTTAGGCGTGTAAAGCACTATGAGAACTTTGTATCTCATTTGTTTTGAGCATATTAAGAGATTTTGTCTAACGTACAAGCTAACTCGGGCGCTTAAAGTGAACGTCAAGTGAACTAATTTACCACTCGTATCGGATTCCCCTCGATTGCGACCGAAAAGACTGGAGGGGATGCGAACTTGTTTTTCACGTTAACGTATAGGACAAGCCACCCGATTAAGCGAGGGCTTAATCCCGATTTTACGAACGCCGTACCATTGTGAGACCAGGTGCTTTGGGAAGCCCAACTCCGTATCAAAACGACACCTGATTGACTATATGGGCTACTTGTGTCATTTTGCTTCATCACCTTATTATAATAGGTTGCGGCGGAACATAACTAAACATACTGAATAAGGAGCTTACAGGGATTACTTTGGTGGGGCCTCCGAGGGCACAGGTATTGCTCGGAGAATGTCAGTCAATACTACTTGACGCGCTGCTCGATCAAACCAATTTTCAATTTGAGATTTTGAAGGCAGAACGCTTTTTTGGGGATACATATATAAAATGAGACCAATTAAACACTTAGAAAAAGGACTGACTTACGTCGCAAAAGGCGCGTTCAACGCCATCAGATCCGTAAATCAATTCAAGCCGAATCCGTCGTTTACACCAAAATGGTCGGACAAGCCGCTTTTGAAATCGTGGCAGAAATCAAAGCCGACGCTTGGTTTCCCGCGGCAGACGGACTCGCTTTGTCCGAACTGCGTGATCGAAGCCCGCGAAGCAGATCCTGAGCGGCGAGCCGAGAAGTTTCGGCTCTTATCAACGAAAACGTCGGCGAGATCAAGGCGCAGATCATCGAACGCGATGGCGAGGTCTGGATGATCAAGGATTGTCCGACCCACGGCCATTTCGAAGACATGATGGCGATCGATTCGAAGTTTCTGCAGCACATTGAATCGCTGTTTCCCGGGTCGCGACATCGACGCCCACAACGACGAAAAACTGCACAATCACGGCACGTCTTCGGTGAAGTACGGCCGCGGAGCTGTTTTGACGGTCGATCTTACGAACCGCTGCAACATGATGTGCGATCCGTGCTTCATGGACGCGAACCAGGTCGGTTTCGTTCACGAGCTGTCGATGGAAGACGTTCAGGAGATCCTCGACAACGCTATCCAGATCAAGCCGCGTCGTCAGATGTCGGTACAGTACTCAGGTGGTGAGCCGACGCTTTCGCCCTATTTTCTCGATGCGGTCCGTTACGCTCGCAAGGTTGGATACAACTCGGTTCAGGCCGCAACGAACGGTATTGAATTTGCGAAGTCGAAAGAATTCTGCCGCGAAGCAGCTGAAGCTGGACTTCGATTTGTCTATCTTCAGTTCGACGGTATCGGCAACGACGCAAACTCGCATCGCCAGATCGGCAATTTGTTCGACGTAAAACTCCGTGCGATCAATAATCTTCACGAAGCGGGCGTCGACATCATCCTTGTGACAACGCTTGTCAACGGGATCAACAACGACCAGGTCGGTACGATCATCCGTTTTGCACTCGAGAATCCGAAAAAGATCTCGTTCATCGCTTTCCAGCCGGTGTCGTTTACCGGCCGCGACGAACTGATCACCGAACAGCGTCGCCTGCAGCAGCGTTACACGCTTGCTCACCTTGCGCATGACGTCCAGGATCAGGTCGGCATCACCGAACCGACGCGTGACTGGTTCCCGCTTTCTTGATGGGAGCATTCGCTGATTTTGCGGACGTGGTCCACGGGCCTGAATCGGATTGGGGACAGGTTTCTTGCGGTTGCCATCCGAACTGCGGTGTCGGTACGGCGGTGATGGTCAACAAGGAAACAAAGGAAATGGCACCGGTGCCGCAGTTCCTGAATATTCAGGGCCTTGGTCACGGACATGCAGCACATCACGGATACGAACCGCGGCAAGTGGTTCTCAAATCTCATGATGGGCCTCGCGCTTCTCAAGAATTACAATCCGTACGGTGCTCCGCACAGCTTGACGCTCGGCGGCATTCTGAAGAAGTTCGACAAATCGTTTGGGCTGTCGGGTAAGGATTACGGAAAGGTCGGTCCGGACCGAACCGCGGAAGATATCGAGAAACGTCGTCAGGATCCCTGGAACTTCCTCTTTATCGCAGGTATGTGGTTCCAGGATCTGTTCAACTACGATTTCCGCCGCACCGAGATGTGCATCATCCCGTACGGCACACAGGAAGGCGAGATCTCGTTCTGTGCATACAACACCGGCATCGGCTGGCGAAACATCATCGAGCACATGCACCAGAACGCGACGGTTGCACAGTGGTACAAAGACCACGGCCGTCACGAAGTATTCGCTCGCGGTAAGGAAGTCGAGCTCGGCGATAAATCGCACAACCTCATCCTGAACGAAGTCGATCTTTCGCGTCCGAACAAACCTGAAATGGAAGGCCCGAAGACCGCTGCTGAAGAAATGCAGATGATGCGTAAGCTCTACAACCAGATGGTCATGGAGAAGAACCAGATCAAAGGCGAGAATCTCGTCCAGATCGGCGGTATCAAGAAAAAGGACAAAGAGATGGCGATGGCTGAGTAAGAAGCCAGTATTCAGTAGTAGTCAGTGAGAAGCCCGCGAGCGATCGCGGGCTTTTCTCGTCGATAACGCACTCGCAGATTTTCTTCGTTAGTAACTGCTTGAGCCTCGCGCATATACTTAGAGCACACCCGGGTAGTTTCGTAGGGAATATCACCATGCCACAGAAACCATATGACCTTCGGTTCGAGGTGCGGGAGACATATGTACATGCATTCGTCTCCGGCATTCACGACAGTTTTGAGATCAGTTTTGCTTATTGGTGCGAGATCATGGATGAGCTGACTAAGCTTGGGATCGCGAAAGCGTTGGTTGTCGAGGACATCGCCGAGCAGACCCCGATGGTCGATATTTACAAGTTGGTAAGCCGGCTCTCCGAAATCGCTCCCCGGGACGTTACCGTCGCCTTTGTAGATCGTTACAGCAGCCATCAGGAGTTAAATAATTTCGGTATTCTGATTGGATCTAACCGCGGTATTAGTTGTAGAGCTTTCGATGGCGAATCCGAAGCCGAGGCGTGGCTACTGGCTCAATAAGATTCTCGTTCCCGATTCGACTTCCCGTTCGTCGTTTATCAAACATCAGCGATTAATTGTTTATTGCCGCTCCGGTCCCCCTGTACGTTCCCTTCTCGTTCGTTAGTATCCGGAACCAACCCCTTTTCACGTTTTCACGTTTTCACCTTTTCACTCTTTCACTTTTTCACATTTCTGTGTCATATTTCGCGGCACATACTTTTTGTTTTTTTGAAGTTAAATCAACCTAATGAAGGAGATTCTTTATGAAGACTATATTAATGGTCTCGCTTTTTGCGGTTGCCGCATTCACACTCGCTGGATGTGCGCCGCCGGCCACTACTAACACGAATACGAATACAAACGTGAACACGGCTCCGAGCTCCGCGGCTCCGACGGCTGCTTCGCTAATGGCTCTCGAGAACAAAGCCTGGGAAGCCTACAAGAATAAAGACGGAAAATATTTCGAAGGGTTTCTCGGCGACAGTATGATAAGCGGACACGGCGAGGGATCGATGGCGAAAGCCGACGTCGTGAAAATGATCTCGGAAGGCAAACATGAAATCAAAAGCTTTTCGCTTTCCGATCCGCACGTCACTCGCGCGGGTGCCGACGCGGTAGTACTAACATATAAAGCTACTGTTGACGGTGTTGAAGATGGCAAGCCGATCCCGAGCCCAGCAACCGTCGCAACCGTATTCGTCCGCAGTGGGTCGGATTGGAAAGCTATCTATCACAACGAGGTCGCGATCGTCGAGGCGACAAAGCCGAGCGATGATGCCACTAAGAAAGATTCAGCGGCTCCGGCTGCCGACGAGAAAAAAGAAACGGCTCCGGCTGCGGAGGAGAAAAAAGAAACTGCTCCGGCCGCAAGCTCCGAAAAGAAAGAAGCTCCGGCTCATACCGCAACCAACAGCAATACAGCTTCGAACAGTAATTCAACCGCGGCATCAACCGATGCTGCATTGACCGATGCTCTAATGGCTATCGAAAAGAAGGGCTGGGAAGGCTGGAAGGCAAAGGATGCCAAAGCACTGGACGAGATCACAGCGAAGGACTTTGTTTTTGTCGACCCCGCCGGTAAGGCAACCTTTGCCAGAGCCGATGTTATGAAGATGTGGACAACGGATAATCCCTGCACAGTCTCAAGCGTCAGCTTGTCGGACGGCAAGGCAGTGTCGATAACAAAGGATGCCGCCATTCTTGTCGTGAAGGGAACGGCCGTCGGCACGTGCGGCGATATGAAACTGGAGCCTCTATGGAACACATCGGTGTTCGTCAAGGAAGGCGACACGTGGAAGGTTACGTACATTTTCGAGTCGCCCATCCGTAAAATGTAGTTCGCCGTTCGGTGGAGCAGAATGATGGTTCAGAGTTCAGTGTCCGGATCCTCGGCACTGGACTCTGGACCAGGAACCGTCGCCGGACTTGCAACTTCCGGAGCACCCTACTTCTCAGTAACCAATTTGATCTTAGTTGCAGGATATAGAAGTTCGTTCATTCGGTGTGTATCGAGATAGAGATCCGCCTTGACACGCTCACGTACGAGTAATCCTGCCTCGGTCATAGAATCGTAACGAGCGAGCAGTTCCATGTAAGGACGAGCCTTCATTTTTTCGCGGTATATTTCCGCAAAGCGTTGTAATCGCCCCGCACTAGCTTCATCGACTACTTCTTCGTCTTTCTTCATCGCGCAAAGAGTATCATATTAAAGTCTCGACTATCGGAGTTGTACGCACAGGGACCTTCGACCGCCCCTCCAAGAAAATCGTCGTAGGGTTGGGCCTGAGGCTTCGAAGCTTGATCAGGCGAAGAGATAAACGCGAATCTAATCCGATGTCCAAACAGATGCCATGATGATGACACCAGACAACACCATTTCCACCTCCCTTCCAGTATCGATTCTCGAGCGGCTATTGCCGTCGCTTGCATTCGCGGTCGCCGCGATAAGCGGTGCGATCGGAGGCGCGATGCTGATTCAATTTTTTAATGGACTCAGAGAATCAGAGAACGCCGGGTACCAGGCGTTCTTTGGCGGGACGGCCGAGGTCGAACTTGTCGTCGGCCTGATTCTGGGATTTGCGGTGCTGCTGTGTGCGCTCGGCTTTGTCGTCTCAGTCGTGAGGTTGTTCACGACAAACTCGACGGCGTCACCGCCCGCTTTACTTTTTCTACTTGGCGGTCTCGCCAGCACCTTACCTCCGCTCGCTCTGCATTACGCTTTAAATTTAGCGAAAGGGGTGGTCCTGTCGCCAGTTGCGGAAGAAGGGGGCGTTACCGCGGTCGCCCAAACGGTCGCGACTGTGTCTTGGCTTGCGATCGGGTCGGGCGGGGTCTTTGCGCTCGGACTACTCGCGTCCGCATTCGTACCCTTTGTAGCGCGCGCGGGAAAAAGGCGTCGTCGCTCGTAACCCTAATGCTGATCGAGATCGTTTTGGCCGCTCTGACAGGAGTCTATTTCTGGGACGCTCGCACCTCAATAGCGGAGCGGGACAGGGTCCGAACCGCCGAGACCCAAGAGGTTCAGACGTCGCACGATTCTTCGTTCGGGAACGGGGGTGCGAACACCTACGACGATAACCGAGGCATCATGGCGAACGACGGCGAGAACACAAACCGTGGAGCCGCCATCTCGAACCCGGGTCCCGGAGGCCCTACGATCGCCGGCGGGGTTTTGAACGATAAGGCGATAGAGCTACCGCAGCCAGCATATCCAGCGGCCGCCCGCGCCGTTAGGGCGAAGGGAACCGTCACAGTGCAGGTAACCGTGGACGAAGCGGGCGGAGTCGTATCGGCCAACGCTTTGACGGGCCATCCTCTGCTTCGCTCTGCGGCCGTACAGGCCGCGCGACGGGCGCGGTTTGAACCGACTATCGTTGGTGGAGTGCGGGTACCGGTCAAAGGTGTTGTTACGTACGACTTTTCAGCGCAATGACGAAATGTTTGCACGATGTCAGGTTAACTCCCCTGTTAGGAACAGTAAGAAGACATCTGGCATAGGAAAGCCCTTGTGATTTAAAGTATCCATTCGCTGAACTAAACTTGCAACAATACGATAAATAGGGCATCTTATTACGGTAGTCCTACTCTTAGAGGCTCGCCCGGGTGCGGTCTCATTCGTCAAAGACGGTTTTTGGATAGTTCAAAAGAGCAGGTTAATTTCATAATCACAGAAGTAGCTCTTGAATTTTTCGAGCATCCGAACCGATCCTTCGTTGCACACCGTTTTTCTTCGAAGACCAACTCGTTTCCAACTTCTCTAGACATTCCCTGTAAGGGAAAGGAAAAGCAAATTTAATGTCAACGAAACTTTACGTAGGAAATCTTTCCTTCAACACATCATCGCAGGACCTCGAAACAATGTTTGCAGAGGCCGGCACCGTCCAGTCAGCTAACATCGTGGAAGATCGCGAAACGGGTCGCTCGCGCGGCTTCGGCTTCGTCGAAATGTCGAGCAAGGAAGAAGCTCAGACAGCTATCACAAACTTTGACGGAAAAGAGCTCGACGGACGCAGCTTGAAAGTCAACGAAGCTAAACCCCGTGAGAACCGAAGCGCCGGCGGCGGCGGCGGCGGATACGGCGGTGGCGGTGGTTACGGCGGCGGCAAAAACCGCTGGTAGTATTGGAGGCGCTTCGCTTTCTTTGAAGCGTTAATATGATCGCCTCCGGCCGACAACAGATCGGCTGGGGGCATTATTATTTATCTGCGAATATTATATTGAAAACATGTCCGAGGGTGTCTGCACCAGATAACCGGACATGCTGAGACTGGTACCTAGATGAAAGAAGAATTGATCGAATTGGCTGGAGTCGTAATAGACAAGCAGCCGAATGCATTTTTTAAGGTTCAGATCCACGACAGTGAGCATATCGTCTTAGCGACGATCTCAGGACGCATGCGTCGAAATCGCATCCGGATCCTGATGGGCGACCGCGTCGACGTCGAACTATCGCCTTACGACCTATCGAAAGGACGAATCACATACCGTCATAAGTAGGCGTGGTCAGAAGTCGGTAGTCAGTACTTCGTGCCGATCATCGTCCAACGGCCTGTTCGTCCCGCCGACCCCTGACCCCGATCACCAACCACTGACCACTGACCACTAACCACCGACCTCTGACCACCGACCACCGACCACCGATCGTCGTTTGCTTCAACGCGTTTTCTTCCTGTCGCTCGTAGGACTGCGACTCTTCAGATCCACAAATGATCTCGTGTGCTACTCCGCCTCTCGCACCGTTCGAGTCGCACCCGAAATCCCCAGTCTCCGCCGACAAGTTCTAATTGGCCGCAACCGCGGTCCGCGTCGCCTTATCGAGTTCAGTAGTGCGTTCGCGAACACCCTGTCGAAGCAGCTTGATCTCATCTGGAGTGTAGTTCGCTGCTGCGAAATGCATCGTCGAGTTGCTTATCCGAAAGCTGAGCCAGACGTGATGCAAGCCAGTGCCCATGCTCGACGGTGATGTCGTCCATCAGGCTCCGTCCCTTGCCTTTGAAATCAAAATCGATCAGTCCGCCCTTTACACCACTGACAAAGCCGGCTTCATACCACGTGCCGGGGTCGTTCGTCTTGCGACCTAGACGGAAGAAGAACGGCAGATTGTTATTACCAAGCTTGCCGAATGTCGCGCCCAGATCGCTGATTATGAACTGATGTTCGATCACGCCACCGTTGTCTACGCGGAGCACTTTGTTCTGTAGATCGAGCAGGTCCCAGTTCGTCAGAAAGACCATCATGATCTTTAAGTCCCTGGAGCTCGTTGGTCCCTACGAACGGATTTTCCTTCCACTTCCATTCATCGAGCCGCTCGACGTTCTCCGGGCGAGCTTCGAGCCGGGCGTTCGTGAATGTCCCTTTGCCGGGAATTTTCAAGGTCGGCACAAGGTAGTTGATCTCGGTCTTGTAACCGAGGCCGTAGAGAAGGCGGACCGCCGCCGTTTCCGGCTGAGCTTCTCTGCCGAATTTTGCTACCCAGATCCGCCCTTTCGCATCCTTTATCCGGTATTTTTTATTGTGACCCTGGGTGTCTTCTTTAACAAATGTCACTTTCCGGAGATCCGGTTTCATCTCCACGCCGCCCGGTCCGTTGTATAGATCCAGGCTCGAGCTGTCTACCTCTTCCCAGAGGATCGCATTCGTGATGGGCCCCGAGGCTTTCTTGCTCGTGTCCTTATCCTCCGCTGCTGCGGAAAATACCATGAGCGAAAATATTGCTAACGGTAATATTGTTTGTCCTAAATATCTGATCATGTTGATTGGTCCCTCGTTCGTATTGAAATAAATTTGTTATGCCTGCATGAAGCAATGAGCAAGCAATGTGCCGTAATTCGGAACCCGATTTTTGTGGAACAAGTATTGCAAAATTGCTCGTGAAAAGTTTCGAACGTACGGAAACGTTACGGCAAGGTGGAGGGAACAATGACCAAGAATAGAAATCATGCGAACGATGCAGAACGACCGATCGCTAAACCGGAATATTCATTACCGGGTCTGTTCGTTCCAAGTGAACGATCCGAATTGCCAACCCGACCGCGACAAAATAACCCGGCTTCGTATCAGGAGCGAGCACACTTCTATCGAAAAAGGACGAGCCCGGAAGGCTCGCCCGTTTATGATTTCTATATCACCACCGATAAGTCCGGGCGTGACATAAGACAAGATTGATCAGACTGCCCGCATGTTCAGCGGCCTAACCGGCCGCCGCATTTGTCGACTCGTCGTTTTTCGGCGAGTCGTTTTCATTTTGAGCATCGGCACTCGTCTCGTTCTGTTGCAGTGCATCGGGCGCATCGACATGGGTGCCAACTGCGGCAACTGCTCCGCCGAGAGCACCCGCTGCCGCACCCTGAAGCACATCAATTACCACTTCGGTCGCTTTGCTCACGACTCGTTTGGGCGACGGACGCTTCTTCGCCACGGCCGCCGGCTTTCTCGCCGTCATCGTCACCTTCTTTTTCGCGACCGCCGTCACTTTTCCAGCGGACGGTTTTTTTGTGATCTTCTTAGTCGCCGCCGGCTTCTTGCTAACGGTTTTTTTAGCCGCTGTTGTCGGCTTCGCTTTAGCCGTTGTCTTTTTCGTTGCCTTGGGACGGCTCGACGTTTTCGCTTTTGAGGTGGTAGACGTCTTCTTCCCAACTGACTTCAGACGCGCCGGAGTTTTCTTCGCGGTCGATCGGGCAGTCGTCTTTTTCACTGATGATCTTGCCGCCGGTTTCTTTGTGGCCGGTTTCTTTGCAGCCGGTTTCTTTGCAGCCGGTTTCTTTGCAGCAGGTTTCTTTGCTGCCGGTTTCTTTGCAGCCGGTTTCTTTGCAGCCGGTTTCTTTGCAGCCGGTTTCTTAGCTGCTGGTTTCTTAGCTGCTGGTTTCTTAGCTGCTAGTTTTTTCGTCGAGGTTTTCTTTGCGTTGGATTTTGGTTTCGCGACGGTCTTTTTTGCAGTAGTGGGTTTCTTCTTCGCAGCGGTTTTCGCCGCAGTCTTTTTAGTTGTTGCCATAAATTTTACTCCCGTGTTCAAAAAAATATTACGAGATCGAGTTTAGCAAAATAGAATTTTCAATGCTGCGAAAATTAATGCGTAAAAGAACAAAGATCGTCGAGCGCGAGATTTCCGCCGCAGAGGATCAGAACGACATGTGACCCGAGATCACCTTTTAACTTCTCGGCAGCCGCTAGCGTGCACGACGCCGCAGGTTCGGTGAGAAGTTTTAGGCGCTCAAGAATAGTCCGGAGAGCGGTGACGGCCTCGGCATCGGTGACGACAGTAACGCTCTCGAGATTTTCATGCGCAATGGCAAGCGTCGCTTCGGAAACAGAGAGTGCGCCGAGTGTCTTCGCTATCGAAGTAATAGCCGAAAGCGTAACCGGATGTCCCGCTTCGAGAGCGTGGAACATCGCATCGGCTCCGACGGTTTCGACACCCCATATTCTGGCTTCAGGCTTCCTCGCCTTTATCGCCGAAGATACGCCGCCCATCAATCCGCCGCCACCGATGCTAACGATGACATCAGTCACTTCCGGAAGGTCGTCAAAGATCTCCAAACCGAGAGTTCCCTGCCCCGCCATCACGAGCTCGTCATCGAACGGATGAACAAATACACGACCCTGTGAGCTGTAACGTTCGGCTTCGGAAAAAGCTCCGGCGATCGTCGTTGTCAATTCGACCCTTGCTCCGTAACCTCGCGTCGCATCTACATAATTCGTAGGTGTCGAATCCGGCATTACCACGATGGCATCGAGACCGAGGACGCTGGATGCGTAGGCTATCGCCTGAGCGTGGTTTCCACCACTGACGGCCACCACACCTTTCGCCAGTTGGTCGCTTGAAAGGCTCAGCAGCTTATTGAACGCACCGCGAACCTTGAATGAGCCGGTTTTTTGAAACAACTCCAACTTTACGAACACATTGGTACCGATGTGCTTGCTCAGCGTCTCGCTGCGTTCGAGTCGCGTACGCTTTATATAAGGTTCGATCCTCGTTCGGGCCTGTTCGATCGATGAAATTTTCATGATTTTCTAGAAATATACCTCTTTGCGCCGCATATTGTCTTTTCGCACACGATATCGGCTCCCTGGCCGCACGCCTTCGTCGTCGGCATACACTTTTTCCAAAGGGAACGGTGATTGCTTTCCAAATAAAAGATTACTAAAACTGCGAATTCCGTGGTTTTCGACCAGGAGGACGAAGAATGAGATCTTACATTTTATTTATACGCATATTTTCAGTGCTGACGACGGCAATATTACTCGTCGGTCTGTCATTTGGTCAGGGTAAAGGCCACGATGGCGGCAAAAACAAAGGCGAGCGCGGAAATCATGGTGGCTCACGGGGACAGGAGAAGCACCGCGACCGCAATTCCGACGGAGACAGAGGAGAACGGCGCGGAGGTGGAAATCCGTGGGGCGATCAAGGGAAATTTAAAGAGAAAAGGTCGACAGAGATGAACGCCAAGATCATCAGAGACACGCTCAGAAGTCTGAACGACGCGAGGCTAAACAATGGCAACATCAGCAGCGTGATGTAATGCGTCAGCAGATGCAGGTGCAAGTGCAGCAGCAACGTGAGGCAGTACGGCAGCAACGTGACGCCATGCGGCAGCAGATGCGGCACAATCGTGAGTGGCAAAATGGACAGCGCGAGCAGCGACGCGTCTACGAGCAGCCGAAACAGAATTGGGGCCAGATCCGAAGAGAGCAGGCCTTTGAAGCAAAGCGGGAACGCGACTCCTTTAAGTCGCAGCGTCGTGCCGAGCGTGACGCTTGGAAGTACGCGAAAAAACAGCAGCATTTTGACGACAAAGCGGACCGGAAAGCGGCCCGGCAGCATCGGCAGAGAGCTCCATACGTTTATGAGCAGCGGGACCAATGGCTCGACAACGGTCTCTATCAACCGAGATACAGAGATGATCGAACAAACGAACCGGCGTACCGCGATTATCGAACATATGAACCGACGTACCGAGATTACCGGTCGTATGAACCGACGTATCGGCAGTACGATCAGCCCGAGTACCGCTCTTACGACTACTCACAGAATTATGGTTACAACGATGACGACGGATATTACTCCGGTGGTCGAAGCAGTTGGGTGGAACCGCTTATCAGAAGTGTGATCGCAACCTTTTTCTCGAATGGAATAGGCGGCGGTTATTACGATGACTATTCGGATAGCCAGCTATACAGCCGCAACGAGTACGGATATTCTCCGCAGTACGTCTATTCTCAGCCGTCATATAACACGTTTGGATATCCTCCGACATACGCCTATTACGAGCCGGCCGCGTATTACGGTTATGACGAATATGCGAATAACGGAATACCTTACGATGCATTTCAGGGTGTGCTTCCCTACAACGACGTACGCGATATATACTCCGGCGGCCTTGCCGGTGAGTTGATCCAGAGAGCGCTCGGAACCGGATACTACCAGGGTTTACTGGAGGGCCAGCTGGCGCGACAACGCGGTTGGGGAGATCGTTATTACTCGGATCCGTACTTGTATGAGCAGGCGATCTACGATCCTTACTCGACCAGCATCGGTGATAACCGGCGATATTTTAGCGAGGGGTACGAGATGGGTTATAACGACGCCCTTCGCCAACGGGATGAGTTCGACCTCGCAGATGGCGGGGAGGTAGATCTCGTAAGTCTTTTATTGGGTAGCGTTCTTAGCCTGAGAGGATAATGCCCTCATCCTTTATGTTTTTGGCCTCGCCACTTTGTCGGCGGGGCCTTTTTGTTGTTGCCTCGGGGCCGCGAAAATACGGTAGCTGACTTGTCAGCTACACGACGGAAATGGTTTAATTACAGTTCGCTTTAAGGGCGGAAATCTCAGCCGAGAGGAGGTGAGACAATAAATGGCTTATATTTCAGTTAATGCAAACGAATCGATCGAAAGCGCACTGCGCCGATTCAAACGCAAAGTGATCTCGGAAGAGATCATCAAGGACCTGAAGAAACACGCTCACTTCATCCCGCCGGGACAGAAGGCAAAGCTCAAATCGGTAAATGCTCGAAAGCGCAATCGCCGACGCTTTCGCCAACAGCGTCCGATGAATGCAGGATCGAGGCCGATGGGCGGCGGACCCCGTTAAAGTTCAAAAGTGAAAAGGTGAAAAGGTGAAAAAGTGTGAGCTCTCTTGCATTTCGCTTTTTCACCTTTTTACTTTTCAGTTTTCGCTTTTTCACTTTTTCACTTTTTCACTTTTAGACGTTTTCCCTTTACAAAATGGATTTGGGCAGACCGCGTATCCTAATAACCAACGACGACGGAATTCACTCCGAAGGAATCGAGGCTCTCGAGGCAGCGATGAAACAGATCGGCGACGTGTATGTCGTCGCTCCCGAATCGGAAATGAGCGGAGCTTCGCACAGCCTGACTCTCGGCCGGCCATTGCGGATCCGGCAGATCGATGATCGCCATTGGACCATCGACGGAACCCCGACCGACTGTGTCACGCTTGCCTTGAATAGGATCTTATCTGACGGTGAACGCCCTAACATCTGCGTCTCCGGCATTAACCATGGAGCGAATCTCGGCGACGACGCGACGTATTCCGGGACCGTAGCCGGGGCAATGGAATCGACGATACTGGGGGTGCCGGGAATTGCTTTCAGTCTTGTCACCACTCGAAGTCATGACTTCACCGAATCGGCTCGCGTCGCCATCGACGTCACGCGAAAGGCCCTCGCCGACGGTATACCGGCTTGGACCCTGTTGAATGTAAATGTCCCGAAGGGTGTGCCAAAAGGGATCCGCGTAACCAGACAGGGGTTCAAGGAAGCAAGGCCGGTGATCAGCGAGCACATCGACCCGCGAGGTAAACCCTATTACTGGATCGGCGAAGTTCGCGGAGGCTTTCGTGCCGCGGGTGGAACCGACTTCGAAGCGATCGACGAAGGTTACGTTTCCGTTACTCCGATGCGCAGTGACCTGACGAACCACGCGGCCATTGAAGGAATGAAGGACTGGGAGAGTTGATTTTGGATTTTAGATTTTGGATTTTGGATTTGCGTCCCCTTCGAGCATGCTCCTAATCTAACTCAAGTTCTTCAATCCAAAATCTAAAATCCAAAATCCAAAATCGAATGAACGGTCTCGCACCAAAAGCAAACGGCTCGGATGGTTTCGAGATACCTCGTGCACGAATGGTCGAGAATCTCCGCAGTCACTACAAGATCGCGGATGAGCGCGTGCTCGAAGCGATGAACCTCGTCCCGCGCCATGCTTTTGTTCCGGACGCTCTAAAGGCCCAGGCGTACAAGGATAATGCCCTTCCGATTTCGGGCGGCCAGACCATATCGCAGCCCTTCATCGTCGCCCGCATGACCGAGCTTTTGGAGCTCAAAGGTCGCGAACGTGTCTTGGAGATCGGTTCCGGTTCCGGTTATCAAACCGCTATTCTCGCCACCGTGGCGAGGAAAGTTTTCGCCGTCGAACGCCTCGCAGGTCTGCACGCCGAAGCGAAGCAGAAATTAATGTCGCTCGGGTATCGGAACATTTCGTATCGCTGCGACGACGGCACGAACGGTTGGGAGGTTTACGCGCCTTTTGACGCGATGCTCGTCGCCGCGGGCGGACCGACGATTCCGGAGCCACTCGTGAAGCAGTTGGAGGTCGGTGGGCGTATGGTGATCCCAATCGGTACCGATCAAAAAACGCAGATGCTGGTCCGCGTCACGCGAACGGAAAAGGGTTTCGATACTGAGAATTTTGGCCCGTGTGCGTTCGTGCCTCTGATAGGAAACCACGGCTGGAGTTGATTCGCGATGCGTTAGCACCAACGGTGCGGTCGTAATTTAGCCAGGGGTAACGCCCCTGGAATTTCGGTCAACCGATCGTCGGAGCCGCAACGCGGCGTAGTAATTAAATTCTACCGGTGATTCTCTACGACGCACCTTTGGTGCTTGAGATCTAGTGTGGCCTGCTTCCAGGGCCGGTGGCCCTGGCTAGATTACGATCGCACCTTTGGTGCTCGCAACTTTCTATGGACTCAATTGTCGAACTCATCTATCAAGTCAAGGATTACCTCAATCCAAAATTCCTCATCGACTGGCTGCTCGCGTTGCTCGGGCCATGGGTCTATCTTGGCCTGTGGTTCATTCTGTTCGCCGAAACAGGTCTTGCCGTCGGTTTCTTTCTTCCGGGCGATTCGCTACTAGTCGTATCCGGTTTGTTCGCGGCGGCTGGAAAGCTGAATGTGCTGCTCGTGATGCTCGCATTCTTTCTCGGTTCGGTGATCGGAGACAGCACGGGATATTGGACGGGACGGTTCATGGGGAAGACGCTGTTCAATCGTGAAAGCTCGTTCATCTTCAAGCCGAGCCGCGTCCTGAAGGCAAAACATTTCTTTGAAAAATACGGTGTAAAGACCGTCATCCTCGCGCGATTCGTCCCGATCGTTCGTACGTTCGCACCACTCGTCGTCGGCGCGGCCGAAATGCCCTACCCGAAGTTTCTGCTGTTCAGCATCATCGGTGGAGCGCTCTGGATCTCGAGCATGGTCCTTGGCGGTTACTTTCTCGGCGGCGTGATCGAGTCGGCGTTGGGAATCAAGCTCGAGGATCACATCGAAAAAGTAGTGATCGTCGTAGTCTTCCTTTCACTGCTGCCGCCGATCATCGAATTTATCAAGCACAAGTTTGGAAAGAAGGTCGAAGTTATCGACGGGGTCGAAGACGATACTGCGGGGCTGTGAGGATTTTGCCCGCGAATCACGCGAATGAACGCGAATACGCATGATCCTTTTCGGTTTCGCGATTAATTCGCGTAGTTCACGGGGCGAACTTTCTTATTCGCGTACTTTCGCGTAATTCGCGGGCTAACTTGTTTCGTCCACCGTCTCTTCGTTGACTTATCGCATTACGTAGCCTAGACTCTAGTACTTGATTCGACGGGGCGTGGCTCAGCCTGGTAGAGCGCACGGTTCGGGACCGTGAGGTCGGAGGTTCGAATCCTCTCGCCCCGACCATTTAACTGAAAACGGCTGTCTTCACTGGCAGCCGTTTTCTGTTTTGACCACAAATGAGTGTTGAAGAACTCGGGTATCAAGAGACACCGCTCGGCGATCTCACGCTTCGCCGCCGGCTTGAGCCTCGTTTAAATGATCGCGAGATTTTCGAGGTAAAGCTCGGCGACGAGTATCTGATGTCGAGCCTTTTTACCGAGAGCGAACGCAAACTCGCGAAGTTTGGACTTTCGGGGCTAGAGGGTGAGCTCAATGTCGTAGTCGGTGGTTTGGGTTTGGGCTACACCGCCGCCGAGGTCTTGAAGAACAGAAAGGTCGGCCGGCTGCTCGTGATCGATCTTTTTCAGGCGGTGATAGACTGGCATCGCGCAGGACTGGTCCCGATCGGGTCAGTTCTGACGAACGATCCGAGATGCGAGTTGCGGCAAGGAGATTTTTTCGAACTTGCACGTACAGGATTCGATGCCGGTGCATCCGATCGAAAGTTCGACGCAGTACTGTTAGACATCGACCACTCACCCGAACATCTGCTGGATCCGACCAACAAGTCCCTGTACACATCCGAAGGACTGGCCTCGATTCGAAATCAAATAAAACTCGGCGGTTCGTTCGCTCTGTGGTCTGACGATCCGGCTAGTGACAATTTTACGCAGCGTCTTGGGGACGTATTCGGCTCGGCGACGGCCTACAACGTCGAGTTCCCAAATCCGTACACAAATTCAATATCGGTCAATTCCGTTTACGTCGCTCGCGTCAGCGTTTAGAGTGCGAGCTTCAGCTCGTATTCTTTTCGTGTTCTTCGTCTGATTGCTGGTCATCTTCTCTCAAAGCCGAACCACAAAAACCGAAGTACAAGAACGAATTTTCAATTGTCTAAATCCTCGGGCAAGATCTGGCTACCGTGGTGCGCGACGATCTTCCACTTGCCGCCGCGTTTCATCCAAATGTGCGTGCTCCGGAATTGCATGTTCCTCACTCCCGAAACGGTTGAGCGGTGGGTCATGACCACAACGTTGCCATAGATCGTGATCTTGTAGTCGTCTGATCTGACGAAATCGGAATTCGGCACGACCGAGGAAACATACTGGGCTCTGTTTTGAATCTCGCCTCGCTGGGTAGTGCCGACGAAATCCGCCGCGATCAGATCGCCGACCGTCTTCTTGTCGCCTTTCAATTCGGCGGAGGTCCAGGCCTTGTCCATCTCGATCAACTTTTCCTCAACGCTGCCTTTCTTATACTGCCCAAGGGCGATCGACGATATTGCAAGTATCAGAACAACGGCGGAAAGAATTGTTTTCATAATGTTCTGTCTCCGGATGGTGGACCGTCACCGCAAATTCTTCTTAAAAAACTTCAGCGTCCGGTCCCACGCGAGCTTCGCGGCTTCGGCATCGTAGCGCGGGGTCGTGTTGTTATGAAACCCGTGCTGCTTTCCTTCGTAAGTGAAGGTCTGGAACTTTTTCTTGTTCTCTTTCAAAGCAGCTTCGTATGCCGCTATTCCGGCGTTGACGCCCTTGTCGTTTCCTGCGTAATGGAACATCAACTGAGCCTCGATCCTCGGCACGTCGGCGATCCCGGCTTGGCGGCCGTAGAACACGACGCCGGCTTTAAGGTCTTTACCGAGCCGGACAGCAAGCTGATTTACCATCCCGCCGCCGAAGCAGAATCCCACGGCTCCTAATCTACGCTTGCTATCGGTCCTGGCCTTAAGCCACTTCGCCGCAGCGACAAAATCCTCCGTCATCTTCTTTCCGTCGACCTGTCTGAAAGCCGCACCGCCCTTTTCATCGTCGCCAGGATATCCGCCAACTGATGTCAGGCCGTCCGGAGCGAACGCAATATAGCCGGCCTTCGCGAGGCGCCGAGCGACGTCTTCGATATACGGGTTGAGCCCTCGATTTTCGTGAATGACGAGAACGGGCGGAAATTTCTTTCCTTTAGCGGGACGTGCGAGATAACCTCTGATCGAACCGTTGCCGTCGGGCGAAGGTACCGTCTCGTAACCGACCTTCAGGTCCGCGTCGTCCGTCGGTACGGTCTGTGCCCACGCGTAGTTGGGCTTGAGGCTTGCAAAGATCGCCGCGACGGTGAGCCCTCCGACGGCAAACCTGGACACTTGATTCAAAAACGAGCGGCGATCCATGTCGCCGTGCTGATACTCGTGAAATAGATCCAATAATTCCTGCGGATATTCGTCAGCGGTCTTGCGTTCCATGTTGCCTCCCGTTTTCACCCTTTCACGTTTTCACCTTTCAACTTTATAGGTCGCGACGCTCGTCGGCGTCTCGAAGCAGCGGACCTTGTAAACCTGCACGCGTTCGTCGGCGACGCGGCCGTTCACATATTCCAAAATATATCTCGCGAGATTCTCAGCCGACGGATTGAGTTCTTCATCGAACGGCGGGAGCTCGTTGATGTTGCGATGATCGAGATACTTCACGATCTCGTCAGCGGCGGATTTCAGATCGCCAAAGTCGATCAGCAAACCGATGTTATTCAGCTCCTCGCCGCGTGCATAGATCTCGACCTTGTAATTGTGACCGTGCAGGTTCTCGCACTTCCCTTTATATCCGCGCAGTTGATGTGCGGATGAGAAATTGCGTTCGATCATCACTTCGTAAAATGACGGCATGTGAGGATTATACGTCAGACCGCGGTTAGCTCCGAAACAGTCTGAGAATAGAGTTCATAAGCACCAAAGGTGCGGCCGTAATTTAGCCAGGGGCAACGCCCCTGGAAAGACGATTCACGGGAGTGAGCCGCAACGCGGCGAAGTAATTTCAACTGCGTACAAAAATGGAGCCAACGATGCGGTGGGAAATTCGCGAGGGCCAACGCTTGCCGCACACGGTTCACAAGCACCAAAGGTGCGATCGTAATTTAGCCAGGGGCAACGCCCCTGGTACCCGACGACATGAATTGAGCCGCAACGCGGCGAAGTAAATGGGAAGGGTTACGCCGCCGTGTTCGACGCCCTTACCCGGGCCGTTGGCACTCGCTAACCTACCCCCCAACGTTGGTGCTCTTTTCTCGTCGCACTAGACGAACCGACCCTCAATCCCAAACAAAACGTTCGTCATATTCGATGTCGTGCTTATCTAACAATCCTCGGAACTCATTTTTGAAATCCTGCTTGCGATGATGTTCGCGTTGGTTCCGAATGTAATGTTCAACGGCTCCGATATTGGAACGGCTGACCGAGAACGCGCCGTATCCGGTTTGCCATGCAAACGATTTCACGTTCTGCGTTTTCATCCATTTTGATGTACTGGTTTTGACCGCTTCGACAACATCTGCCATGCACCACGTTCGCGCGAGATTGAACAGCGCATGGATATGGTCCTCCACGCCGCCGGTCAGCTTTGCCGGCGAACGGCATTCGTCATAGAAAACTGTTGCCATGTATGCGTAGAGATCGGGTGCAATTGTTTCTGAGATGAAAGGTTGTCTGTTCTTCGTGGAGAAGACTAGATGGATATAGATTTGAGACAGAGATTGGGGCACTGGTATTTCTCCTTCTCCCCAACTCTTGCTTATCACTCCGCCGCGTTGCGGCTAACTAAGTGTCGACGCGTTTACCAGGGGCGTTGCCCCTGGCTAAATTACGATCGCACCTTTGGTGCTCCGACCGGATGCCGGTGAATTATTTCACGGCGAGGCCCTGGCTAAATTACGATCGCACCTTTGGTGCTATCTCGACGCCTGCGTGCTTTTTGAACGATCATCAAATATCTCCGCCACCTCACTTAGATCACTCGTGATCCGCATCCGAGGCAGACTCGTAAGAAAATCCTTTCCATATCCTTTCGTTCGCAGCCGCGGATCGAGGATCGCGATGACACCGCGGTCGGTGCGACTGCGAATCAATCGCCCAATTCCCTGCTTCAGCGATATCACAGCCTGCGGAACGCTGTATTCGAAAAATGATTTGCCGCCGTTCTCTTCGATAAACCGCGAACGGGCGGCGACGATCGGATCGGTCGGAACGGCGAATGGAAGTTTGTCGATGATGACGCACGAAAGTTGATCGCCCTGCACATCGACGCCCTGCCAAAAACTTGCCGTTGCAAACAGAACGGCGTTCGGTGTCTCGCGAAATTTGTCGAGCAGTCCGGTCTTCGACATCGATCCCTGAACGAAACATGGAAAACCAACACGCGACGAAACAAGCTCGTACAACGCGTTCATCGACGAATGACTCGTCGCCAAAACAAAAGCGCGTCCGTTCGTGACCTGCAGGATCTTCACGATCTCTCCCGCCGCAAGCTGTGTGAACTCCGGAGTGCGCGGATCGGGCATCGCTTTCGGCAGATAGATGATCGCCTGACTTTCGTAATCGAACGATGACGACGCGTGCAAGACATTAGTTTTTCCGGTATCGAGCCCGAGGCGTTCACGCACGAAATTAAACGAGCCTCCGCTCGATAGTGTCGCCGAAGTCAGCACACACGTTTCCACCTTTTCAAAAAGTTTATCGCGAAGCAGTTCCGACACATCTACCGGCGAAGCTCGAAGGAACATTCCCTTCCCGCGACGCTCGAGCCAGTAAACGTAATTGTGTTCGGTCTGGTGCACGACGAAATCGAGATCGGCACGGGTCTGTTTTGTTCGACGGACAAGACTCTCGACCTCGGGAATCGTGTCGGCGTGCGGATCGATCGCTGCGATAAGCCGCGCTCAGCGCTCCGTCGAGCTCTTCGTGTGCCTCACCGAGTTGCGTCGGAGCTGTCTCTCCATCCCTCGTGCGGTATGAAAATACGTCCGCCAAAATAGGATACCGGCCATCGAATCGCGCTTGCGTGAACCGGATCCAGAATTGTTCGGCAAGTCCGATGATCTTCGCGGCGATCTTTGTCAGGTCGCGCGTCGCGACTGCGTCGGTGATCGGAAGCGTGTCCGTATCGCGGACAAGCTCGTCGATCTGAAAATTCGAAACCTGCACGCCGAAATAGTCGGCGGCGATGTCCTCGATGAGGTGGGCCTCATCGAATATCACAGCCGAATAATCCGGGATCACGCGGCCATACTGATTACCGCGGACGCTAAGGTCAGCAAAGAAGAGATGGTGGTTGACGATGACGATGTCGGCATCCTCGGCGCGGGCTCGCATACGTGTAATGAAGCATGGCTCGAAGTCGGGACACTTCTGACCAAGGCAAATCTCGGAGCGAGCGTTTATTCGGCTCCAGAATGAAATATCTTCGGGTAGATTTGTCAGCTCGCGACGATCGCCGACCTTCGTTTCGAATGCCCATCGACGCACCTCGTCGAAATGATCCATCTCATCGAGCCCGCCGAGTATAGGCTGATGTTCGGCCTTCGAGATGCGATACAGGCAGGCGTAATTGGAACGGCCTTTCATGTACGCGGCGGAAAATTTCTTTGGCAACACTTTCTGGAGAAAAGGAATGTCCTTCTCCATCAACTGCTCCTGCAGATTCTTGGTTCCGGTCGAGATGATGATCCGTTTTTTCGTTGCGAGAGCGGCGGCTATCGCGGGAACAAGATAAGCCAGCGTCTTTCCTGTACCGGTCCCGGCCTCGACTATCAGGTGCCGTTTCTCTTCAAACGCCCGTACTATCTCCTCCGCCATTTTGATCTGGCCGGGGCGATGTTCGTAGTTTTCGTGAGACTTTGCGATCAAGCCGCCGATGCCGAATACTTTATCAATGAGGTTGTCGGGCATGTTCTAGGAGATTAATTGACTGGCGACCGCTTTTTTGATACAAACGCTACTTGATTCCGTCTCGTGTTTGGGTGCTTAGGATCTGGATCTCCTCGTATGCAAAACGCATCTCCCGGAAATCTCAGTATTTAATATTAACGGTTAAATTGTATTCATTATACGCCCGGGTGTCGAAACTGTTGACTTCGCTGGCGAGGGCAGCGGGCTTTTCTACACACTTCGCAATATCGCAGTATTAATCAACCTTTATTAACAAACCGTTCCGCTCTCCGCTGAACGCCGTCATTATTTAGATCTAACTTTCTTGGAGGCTTTGCAAATGCAGAACAGTTCTATCCGGGAGACCCGCAGCGGTCTACTACTGGCGTTACTTATTCTCGGACTCGTGACGACACTTGTCCTTATCCCCACTCAGTTCGGTTCCGAAGCAAAGGCTAAAGGTGACGGCCTTATCGCGCGGACTGAGAGCCATGACCCGGCGTTCCCGAATTACGATATCCGTGAACAAAAGACCGGCGATACGGTTGATTTCCTCGTCGCCGCACGACAATCAGCCGGCAAAAATGCGGCTGCGGTCGCCGACACACGCGATGGATTCGCACGCGGCGAGGCCGATCTCAAAACACGAGTACCAAGCCTCAAGATCGAATACAATTCGGACATCAAGACGCCCGAAGTGATCGGGCCAAGTGTTTCGTTAGGCCGCGACTTTCTGACCGGGCGGTCGGGTGGCAGCCGCATCGACGCGTTGCGAAATTTTGCCAAACAGAACAACGAGCTCATCGGCGTCACCGATAGCCAGGTCGACTCGCTTAATGTACTTGCCGATTACACGAACCCGGATGGCAATCTTTCCTTTACTTATCTCGAACAGAGGATCAATGACATCCCCGTGTTTCGCGGTGAGATCAAAGCCGGATTCACAAAGCAAGGCGAGATGATCCGTGTGATCAACAACCTCGCACCCGGTCTCGATTACGGAAGCCTATCAGCTGACTTTCAGAACCCGGCAGACGCCGTCAAGGCCGCAGCTCGCCACATAAACCACGAGTTGAAGACATCCGATACTTCAGTAAACAATGCGGCTTCAACCGATCTCAAGGCTGTGTTTGGTTCGGGCGATTGGGCAACGACGGCCGAGAAGATGTACTTTCCGACCGAACCCGGAGTGGCTCGCACCGCGTGGCGTGTCCTGATCTGGGAGCCGGTAAATGCCTACTACGTCATTGTCGATGCCGAGACGGGCACGATGCTGTGGCGTAAAAATATTACGGAAGATCAGTTGCAAGCGGCTACCTATCAAGTTTATCCGAATTCGAATGCGATGATGGATTCCGCCGACAGTCCGGCACCTCTGACACCTGGAATCATCGATCCGACACTCGGAACACAAGCGCCAGTCATTTCTGCAAGAACAAGCCGGGTTCGAATTGGTACTGAAGCACCAAATCACGGGATGAATAATTTGGGTTGGGTTACCGACGGCGCAAATATCACCGACGGTAATAATGTGGAAGCCGGAATTGACCGCATAGCACCAAACGGCGTCGATGCACCGCAACCGGGCGACACGGCTTGTCCGGGTGCCGGATGCCGCGTCTTTTCATCAACCTGGAATCCGCCGCCGGGAAATCCGGCACCGGGCGATAGTCCGTTGATAGTAGAGGCTCAACGCGGTGCGGTTATTCAGATGTTTTATGTGATGAATCTGTATCACGATCTTATGTACAGCCTCGGAATGAACGAGCAGGCATTTAATTTCCAGAACGACAACTTTGCTCGCGGCGGAGTCGGTAATGACCGAGTTTCGGCGGAAGGTCAGGATTCGTCGGGAACAAATAACGCAAACTTCTCGACACCGGCAGACGGCGGACGTGGACGGATGCAAATGTATATATGGACGGGACCGACACCGGATTATGATGGGACAACTGATGTCGACGTAATCATCCACGAGGTAACGCACGGCACATCGAATCGTCTGCACGGCAATGCATCGGGATTATCGACGAACATGGCGCGCGGAATGGGCGAAGGTTGGGGTGATTTTTTTGCCCATGCAATGCTTTCCGAACCCGGTGATCCGATCCATGGAACCTACACCACCGGTGGTTACGCGACTTATTTGGGAGCTGCAGGGTTTACCGGTAACTACTACTACGGGATCCGCCGTTTTCCGAAGGCAGTCTTAGCATTCACTGGTGGACCGAGCAATCGTCCGCACAATCCTCTGACATTTGCGGATGCCGACTCAACACAGATCAACATCAGCGACGGGGCATATGCCCGCGGACCTTTTGGATCTTCGACCGCTGACCAGGTACACAACCTTGGCGAGATCTGGAGCTCGACACTCTGGGAAGTTCGAGCCAAGTTGGTCACACGCCTCGGTTGGGCTGTCGGAAACCGTAAAGTTCTGCAGCTTGTTACGGACGGCATGAAAATGTCGCCTCTGGGACCGACCTTCCTGCAGGAACGGGATGCGATCATCGCGGCGGCACAGGCTAGTTCGGTGTCACCGGAAACGGCAATGGATGTTGCCGATGTATGGGCAGGTTTTGCGACTCGCGGAATGGGCTTTAGCGCCGCAGTTACAGTTCCGGGAACCGGTACCGGCAATACTCGCGTAACGGAAGCCTTTGACCTGCCGAATTTGGTTCAAACGCCGATCATTACGGTGAGCGATTCAACAGGTGATAATGACGGATTTCCCGAACCGGGCGAGCCGCTCCTGTTGACGATTCCGCTGACAAACAACACCGGCAACAGCGCAATGGGCACGACACTGCAAGTCGTCGGCGGCGGCTCGGCAAACTACGGCACGATCGCAAATGGTCAGACCGCCAGCCAGACGGCAACCTTTACCGTGCCATTGAATACGCCGTGCGGAAGTGAAATCACGTTGACAATAGATGTGAACAGCAGTTTAGGAGCGACGAGTTTCACTTATAGGCTGATTGTCGGCGTACCAACCACGACCCTTACACAGAACTTTGACGGCGTTACGGCGCCGGCATTTCCGGCCGGTTGGACGGCGACTCCGGTTCAAAATGGAATAAGTTTCGTTACGTCAACTCTAAACCCCGACACCGCTCCGAATTCGGCCTTTGCACTTGACCCGACAACCATTGGTGGCGGAAGCGATCTGACGTCACCGACGATTGCGATCACGGCATCGGCGGCGACGGTTTCTTTCCGTAACCGGTACGATACGGAACCGGGCTGGGATGGTGGTGTTTTGGAGATCAGTGTCGGCGGCGGTCCATTCCAGGACATTATTACGGCAGGTGGAAGATTTATCCAGAATGGATATGTCGGAATTTTAGGATCAAACGGCGTCAACAATCCTTTAGCCGGTCGGAATGCCTGGAACGGCAATTCCAATGGATATATTAATTCGACGGTCAAGCTTCCGTCTTCGGCGGCCGGGCAAAATGTCCAACTCAAATGGCGTTTCGGGGCTGACGACAACACGACGGGGTCGGGTCCCAATCCGGGCTGGTATGTTGACGGCATAGTAGTAGTCGGAAGCTACGCATGTTCGTTTAATGCGGTACCGCAGAAATCGAGAGCGGATTTTGACGCCGATGGGAAGACCGATCTTTCGGTGTTCAGACCTTCGGAGGGTAATTGGTACCTGAATCGCTCAACGGCCGGATTCACTGCCGTGGGGTGGGGTGTCTCCAGCGATCTGCTGGCTCCGGGTGACTTTGACGGCGATAACAAAGCGGATACCGCGATCTTCCGTCCGTCGACGGGAACATGGTGGATCTTGCGTTCGTCGGACGGCGGTTTCAGCTCGACGGGTTTCGGCCTCTCGGGTGACCTGCCGGTCGCCGGCGATTATGACGGAGACAACAAAACCGACATAGCGGTCTTCCGTCCGTCGAACAACACGTGGTACGTCCTCAAGAGCACCGGTGGAACTATCATCAGTACTTTTGGAGCTGCGGGTGACCTTGCTGTTCCTGGCGATTACGATGCTGACGGGAAAACCGATATCGCCGTTTACCGTGCAGGACAATGGTGGATCGCGCAAAGTACCGGCGGAGTAACAACGACGAACTTCGGTGTCGGGACCGATCGTGCTGTCCCGGCTGATTACGACGGCGACAACAAGGATGACATCGCGGTCTATCGACCCTCGAATGGCACCTGGTACATCCTTCGCTCTACCAACGGAGCTGTCGATTTCATACCATTCGGCATCAGCACGGACATTCCCGTCCCGGGCGATTATGACGGAGACGGAAAGGACGACCAGGCGGTTTATAGAAACGGCGTTTGGTATCTGAACCGTTCGACTTCGGGTTTTCTCGCAAGTTCGTTTGGTTTGTCTTCAGACGTAGCAATTCCGTCTGAGTACATTCCGTAGTTGGTTCGGCCTATAAGCGGAGCCGCGGATTCACCGAACGAATTCGCGGCTTCCGCTATTTATTTCGGCTTTTTTTCCAAGTTGCTAACCAGGTATCCCTGCTCAGCGTTGACGATGTCCGGCTTTTCTGCTACTAATTACCTACCTTTTTTCATACCTAACTTCTTTTTAGTTTGGTCGGCCCTTTTTTTTCACGGCCATTATTGAAAATGCGTACATTTTTGCCTTTGGCTGGTGGAAATTGCGTCGACTTTTTTTCGCTCGTCTGATTAATAACTATCAATTTCTAGTCCTTATATCTTTTAAGGTGATCTGAGTTGCTCACGCACTGATGGGCGTCATTTTCTGTTTTAAGTTAGTAGGAGGGATTGTAAATGCAGAACAGTTTTTTATCAGGGACCCGTGGCGGTCTGCTGTTAACGTTATTTGTTTTGGGAGTTGTGACGGCGCTTATTCTTGTGCCGGCACAGTTTCGCCCGGAAGCCGGCGTCCAAACCGGAGACGGTCTCGTCGTTAGAACTACCAGCAGTGACGATCTGCTGCCGAACTTCGACATTCGAAATTCGAAAGTTGAAAATAGAGAGGAATTTTTCTCGGCTGCCCGACAGGCCGTGGGCAAGAGCGCCTCGGATATCGCAGATTTCCGCGAGGGGTTCGTGCGTGGAGAGGAGGATCTGAGAACGAGGGTTCCGAGTTTGAAGATCGAATACAACGAAGGTGCTCGAATTCCGGAAGTCATCACGCCCGATGTGTGGAAAGCCAATATCGAGCGATTGACCGGGCCCTCCAACGCGAAGAACGCAGAATCGCTCCGTAATTTTGCCAAACAGAATAATGATCTGGTCGGTATGCAGCCAGGTCAACTCGACCGTTTGAAGGTGATCGCTGATTACACAAATCCTTCGGGAAACATGGCGTTTGCAAGCCTCCTGCAGGAGATCAACGGCGTACCGGTGTTTGCCGGTGAACTCAAGGCCGGTTTTACAACCAAAGGCGAGATCGTCCGTGTCATCAACAACCTGGCGCCGGGTCTCGATTATGATTCGCTTTCAACCGATTTCGGCAATCCGATCGATGCCGTCAAGACGGCGTTTCGCAACATAAATAAGGAACCGACGCAGCTCGACGTCGACCTCAACGAGGCCGCTTCGACCGACCTGAAAATGGTTTTCGGACAGGGAGACTGGGCGACCACCGCCGAGAAAATGTATTTCCCGACCGAACCGGGTGTTGCCCGCCCATCGTGGCGCGTGCTTATCTGGCAGCCGGTCAATGCCTTTTACGTCATCGTTGACGCCCAGACCGGCACGATGCTCTGGCGCAAGAACATCGCCGAAGATCAGTCTGCATCGGCGACCTATCAGATCTACGGAAATCCGAGTGCATATATCAATTCGGCTGATTCACCGGCTCCACTGACGCCGGGACCTGTCTCTCCGTCAACCGGAACACAGGGTACGCTGATCGCAGCGCGAATCAACCGGACGCTTATCGGCAACGAAGCTCCGAATGACGGAATGAACGATCTCGGCTGGATGACCGACGGAACGAACTTTACCGACGGCAACAACGTCGAGGCCGGTATTGACCGCGACGGCACCAACGGCGTGGATGCGCCGCAGCCGGGCGACGCCGCCTGTCCGGGTGCCGGCTGCCGCTCGTTCACCTCCATGTGGAACCCGCCGCCGGGAAATCCGACACCGGGTGATGCTCCGCTGACGGCTCCGGCCCAGCGCGGCGCGGTCATCCAGATGTTCTATGCGATGAACCTTTATCACGATGTGCTCTATAGCCTCGGGATGAACGAACAGGCCTTCAACTTCCAGACCAACAATTTTGGCCGCGGTGGTACCGGCAACGACCGGGTGTCGGCCGAGGGTCAGGATTCTTCGGGCACCAATAATGCCAACTTCGCGACGCCGGCCGATGGCGGGCGCGGGAGAATGCAGATGTATCTTTGGACCGGCCCGACTCCGGATTACGACGGCACGACCGACATCGACGTCGTCATCCACGAAGTAACGCACGGAACATCAAATCGTCTGCACGGCAACACCGCCGGTCTCTCAAACAACATGTCGCGGCGGTATGGGCGAAGGCTGGGGCGATTGGTATGGCCACACAATGCTGGCCGAACCGAGCGATCCGATCAACGGCATCTATACGACGGGCGGCTATGCCACGTATCTGCTGACATCGGCGACAGATACCAGCAACTACTACTACGGCATTCGCCGCTTTCCGAAAGCGGTCATGGCCTTTACGGGGGGGCCGGGCAATCTGCCGCATAACCCTCTGACGTTTGCCAATTTGAACGCGGGCAACTGCGCGACGTTTAACGGAGCATTCCCGCGTGGTCCGGTCGGCTCCGCTACCTGCGATCAGGTTCATAATGCCGGTGAAATCTGGAGCAGCGCCCTGTGGGAAGTCCGCGCATTGATGGTCACAAGGCTCGGTTTCGGACCTGGCACAAGACGTGTTCTGCAGGTCGTGACGGACGGCATGAAGCTGGCGCCAATCGGTCCGACGTTTTTGCAGGAACGTGATGCGATCATTGCGGCTGCTTCGGCATTGCCGGTTGCCCCCGAAGCTTCGGCTGATGTAGTCGACGTTCGCGAAGGTTTCCGCATCCGCGGAATGGGCTTCAGCTCAAGCGTAACCACGCTTTCCCCGGCGGCTGTCGTTGAAGCGTTCGACTTTCCGAATGTGCAGCATATTAATCCGTTCTCGGTCAGCGATTCGACAGGCAACAACAACGGTTTCCCCGAACCGGGTGAGAACGTCCTGTTGAGCATCGCCGTCCGCAATATGACAGGTGCGACGATCAACAATGTTCAGGTCAATGTCAACGGCGGTGCCAATACGGCTTACGGCAACATGAACGACGGTCAGACCGTTACGATGCAGATTCCGTATACCGTTCCCGCTGCTGCGGGTTGCGGAAGTCTCCATTCGGTCAATATCAACGTCTCGAGTGCGGCCGGAGCCCAGACACCCGTGGCCAGAATGTTTCGTTTGGGTCAACCGACTTTCGGTGGTTCGACGCAAAACTTTGACGGCGTAACTGCCCCGGCTCTGCCGAACGGTTGGATCAACACCCAATTGTTAGGAACAGCCGTCAACTGGACGACTTCGACGACAACGCCGAGTTCGGCACCGAATCACGCGTTTGCCAACGATCCGGCAACGCTGAATGACGCTACCCTGTCAGTCGGTGCACAGATCACGTCAGCCACCGCCCAACTTTCGTTCAAAAACTTCTATGTCACCGAGAATACTTTTGACGGAATGGTGGTTGAGTATTCGACCGATGGCACAACCTGGACGGATGTTTGTCCTTCTTGTGCAGCGATCTGTCCGGGAGGCAGTTGTCCGTTTGTCAGCGGCGGTTATAACACGACGATCTCAACCGGATTTTCGAGTCCGATCGGAGGTCGGAGAGCATGGTCGGGCAATTCCGTGTCATATCTCGACACGGTCATTAATCTGCCTGCGGCTTTGAATGGTCAAATAATCACACTCCGCTGGCGGATGGCTTCAGATACGTCCGTGTCAGCAACCGGCGTCCGGGTAGATAATGTGGTTCTGACCGGAGGAGCTTTCCAGGACAACTTTGTTTGTTCGATTACCCAGAAGTCGAGGGCCGATTTTGACGGCGACGGCAAGACCGATGTTTCGGTATTCCGTCCGTCCGACGGCAATTGGTATCTCAATCGCTCAATGGCCGGGTTCGCAGCATTAGGCTGGGGCATTTCGACCGACACTTTGGTGCCGGGCGATTACGACGGCGATGGTAAGGCGGATACGGCGGTATTCCGACCGACCAACACTGCCGGAGCGACGGACTACTACATCCTAAACAGCAACGGGTTCACCGTTACCGGCGTGTCGTGGGGAAATACCGGCGATGTTCCGGTAGTCGGGGACTACGACGGGGATAGCAAGGCTGATTTTGCAGTCTTCCGTCCTTCGACGAACGTTTGGTATGTGCTCAACAGCAGTAACGGATCGAACTATATCGAGCCGTTCGGCGTGGGCGGCGACGTACCGATGTCGATGGATACGAATGGCGACGGAAGGGCACAGATAGCTGTGTTCCGTTCGTCGAACAACACGTGGTACATTGCCCGGCCGACGGGTACACCGGCGACGAACTTCGACGCTATTCCGTTCGGAATCGCTGGTGACAAGTTGGTTCCGGCTGACTATGACGGCGACAACAAGGACGACATCGCTGTCTATCGACCGAGCACTGGAAGGTGGTACGTAGCCAAGAGTACGGGTGGAATTTCAAATACGCCATTTGGAATCAGTACGGACACTCCGGTTCCGGGAGACTACGACGGTGACGGAAGTGATGACCTTGCCGTCTTCCGTCCCTCGAGTGGTCAATGGATTGTATTGCGTTCGACGGCGGGACTTATGATTCAGCCCTTCGGTGTATCAACCGATGTGCCCGTCCCGGCGAAATACATTCCTTAATTACACGCGGGACGGCGGCCGATTCGCGACCGCCGTTCCCATTTTTCATTGATCAAAGGGCTGCTTTAAAGGCGGCCCTTTTTCTTGCCTCTGGTTGAGCCGAATCCGACCGCTCGGCGTCAAAACGGCGAGGATTTTGAGAACATACAGGTGCCAAAGCTTGTTTAAGAGACCATCCACCGCACCGATCCGTTTATCAAGGGCTGGCTCTGGTTTGTAAGTGTCATCGCTCCCGGATCGGCATTGACCCAACAAAAAAAAACTCCTATACTGCAAACTCATCACCTTATCTTTCTAGCGAAACCGAAATACACTCTCAGCAGATTTCGCAGACTGTAGTCAAACCAGAGCTCCATTGGGAACGCCTCCAAACAGGGGCACTAATTGAATAACCCGTACTACCTTAGGAGGGATTGTAAATGCAGAACTGTAGTTTCTCAGGGACCCGATGCGGTCTTTTACTTACGTTATTTGTGTTAGGAGTTGTGACGGCACTTATTCTTATACCGGCACAATTCCACCCCGCAGCCGGTGTCGAAGCAGGCGAGGGGCTTGTTGTCAGGACGAATTCGCATGACGAGGCTCTCCCGAATTACGATATCCGTTCGGCCAAGGAAAATGGTCTTGATGAATATTTCGCAAAGGCGCGTCAGTCGGTTGGGAAGGATGCGGCAATTGTGGCCGATCTCCGCGACGGCTTCGTCAGTGGTGAGAACGACCTCCGCACGCGAATCCCTTCATTAAAGGTCGACTACAATAGTGATATTCGCACCCCCGAAGTTATTACTCCGGATGTTTACAAAGCAAACATTGAACGACTGACCGCTCCTTCGCAGATGAAGCGTTCGGAAATTCTGCGTAACTTCGTGAAAGAAAACAATTCTTTGATCGGAGTTTCGGATTCCCAAGGTGATTCGTTAAGGGTTTTGGCGGATTACACCAACCCGAACGGTTATCTGTCGTTTGCTCATTTAGAGCAGATTGTTAACGGCGTTCCCGTTTTTCGCGGCGAGATCAAAGCCGGATTTACAAAGGACGGCAGAATGCTTCGCGCGATCAATAATCTCGCACCGGGTCTGGATTACGATTCCCTGTCACGCGATTTCCGCAGTCCGGTCGATGCGGTCAAATCTGCGTTTCGTCACGTTAATTCAGAACCGACGAAATCCGATATCGAAATTAACGACGCAGCTTCGAGTGATCTGAAAACTGTATTCGGAAACGGCGACAGTGCGACGACGGCTGAAAAAATATATTTTCCAACTGAACCGGGCGTAGCTCGTGCCGCGTGGCGCGTGGTCATCTGGGAGCCGGTTACGGCTTATATGGTGATCGTTGATGCCGAAGACGGCACGCTTTTATGGCGCAAAAACGCCGGTGAAGATCAGACTGAAACAGCCAGCTATCAGGTTTATAACAACTCGAACGCCTATATGGATTCCGCCGAATCTCCGGCACCACTGACACCGGGGCCGATCAATCCGACCCTTGGGACCCAGGGCGCGATCATCATGTCGAGAACGCTTCGAACATTGATCGGTAATGAAGCCCCTAATCCAGGAATGAATAATCTGGGCTGGATGACCGACGGCACGAACATCACGGACGGCAACAACGTCGAAGCGGGTATTGACCGTGTCGCACCGGATGGTGTGGATGCACCGCAGCCTGGAGACGGACCTTGTCCGGGTGCAGGATGCCGTGTCTTTACTTCGATGTGGAATCCTCCGCCGGGAAACCCGGCACCGGGCGACGCTCCGTTGACGGCACCGGCACAACGCGGTGCGGTTATCCAGATGTTCTATGCGATGAATCTTTATCACGACATTCTGTATAATCTCGGATGGACCGAACCCGCATTCAACTTCCAGAACGATAACTTCGGACGCGGCGGGGCAGCCGGCGACCGCGTTCGTGCAGAAGCACAGGATTCTTCGGGAACGAACAATGCAAATATGCAGACGCTTCCCGACGGAACTCGCGGCAGAATGCAGATGTTCCTGTGGACAGCTCCGACGCCGGACTATGACGGAACAACCGACATCGATGTGGTTATTCACGAAATCACGCACGGGCTTTCCAACCGTCTGCACGGTAACGCCTCAGGACTTTCGAACAACATGTCGAGAGGAATGGGTGAAGGCTGGGGCGACTGGTATGCCCATACGATGCTTGCCGAACCGAGTGATCCGGTTAACGGAATTTACACGACCGGCGGTTATGCAACGTATCTGCTGACATCGGCTACCGATACGAGCAACTATTACTACGGCATTCGCCGTTTCCCTAAAGCTGCCATCGCTTTCACGGGCGGAGCGGGTAATCTGCCGCATAACCCGTTGACGTTCCAGTATGCGAATTCCAATTGCAATACGCTGATCGGAACAACGACATCGAACCCACCGCCAAACAGCGCGTATCCCGCGCGGACCGGTCGGCTCGGCGACTTGCGATCAGGTTCACAATCTCGGTGAAATCTGGTCGAGTGCCTTATGGGAAGTTCGACACTTAATGGTCACCCGTCTTGGTTTCACCCCCGGAACCAAGAGAGTTTTGCAGGTCGTTACGGATGGTATGAAACTCGCACCGGTCGGCCCGACCTTCCTCCAGGAACGCGATGCGATCATTATGGCTGCATCCGCTTTGCCGGTGGCTCCGGAAGCATCGGCTGACATCGCTGATGTCCGAGAGGGCTTCCGACGTCGCGGCATGGGCTTTAGCGCGGTCGTCAACAATGCGGGAACAGGAGCAAACAACACGGTTGTCACCGAAGCATTCGACTTTCCGAACGTGCAGGTGGTCAATCCGTTCTCGGTCTCTGATGCTCCGGGCGACAACGACGGGTTCCCCGAACCTGGTGAAAACCTGACATTGACCGTTTCGGTGACCAACACTACCGGTTCGACGATAACCAATGTCGTTGTCAATGTTGCAGGCGGCGGAAGTGCCAATGTAGGCACGATGAACGATGGACAGACCACTCCTGTTCAACTGTCTTATACAGTTCCCGGAGGAGCCTTGTGCGGCAGCATGCATCAGGTAATGATCACCGCCAGCAGTGACGTGGGTATGCAGGCACCAAAGACATACGAGTTCCGTCTCGGTGCACCGGTCGGCGGACCGCCTACGACATTTGCGAACACCACGACGATCACCGTTCCTGCAGCCGGGACGTCAGGTCCCGCAACTCCGTATCCAACAACGATTACCACATCGGGAGTGACCGGAACAAAACTGATCAAGGTAAACTTGAACGGTGCTACGCATACTTTCCCGGGTGATCTCGATATGCTCCTTGAAGGACCTGGAGGACAGAAATATATCTTTTTGTCCGATTCGGGCGGCGGCGGCGATGTCGTCGGTCTGAACATGAGTTTGGTCGATTCGGCGGCGGCACAGCCCACAACGACTCAATGGCTGACGGGCAATTTCCGCCCGCATAACGTCGGCGCCAATGATTTATTTGACCCTCCCGCACCGGCTGGACCATATACGAACGCTGCTCCGGGGGGAGCGGATACATTCACATCGGTCTTCGGCACGAATGGCACGACGATGAACGGTGATTGGAAGTTGTGGATGGACGACGATGCCGGTAGCGACAGCGGTTCCATCTCGGGCGGCTGGTCAATCACTTTTGAAGCCGATGATTATGCGTGTTCGATTTCCTCGAGTTCGAGAGCCGATTTCGATGGCGACGGCAAGACCGATGTTTCGGTATTCCGTCCGTCCGACGGCAATTGGTATCTCGATCGCTCAATGGCAGGGTTCGCGGCAATCGGATGGGGTATTTCGACCGACACTCTGGTGCCGGGCGATTACGACGGCGATGGTAAGGCGGATACGGCGGTATTCCGTCCGTCTAACACGGCTGGAACTCCTGATTACTACGTCCTGAACAGTAACGGGTTCACGGTCAGCGGAGCGTCGTGGGGAAATACCGGCGACATTCCGGTGGTCGGAGACTACGACGGGGATAGCAAGGCTGATTTTGCGGTCTTCCGTCCATCGACGAACGTTTGGTATGTGCTCAACAGCAGTAACGGATCGAACTATATCGAGCCGTTCGGCGTCGGCGGCGACGTACCGATGTCGATGGATACGAATGGCGACGGAAAGGCACAGATAGCTGTGTTCCGTTCGTCGAACAACACGTGGTACATTGCCCGGCCGACGGGTACACCGGCGACGAACTTCGACGCTATTCCGTTCGGAATCGCGGGTGACAAGTTAGTTCCGGCTGACTATGATGGCGACAACAAGGACGATGTCGCTGTCTATCGACCGAGCAATGGAACGTGGTACGTATTGAAGAGTACGGGGGGAGTATCAATTACATCCTTTGGTAACAGTACGGACACTCCGGTTCCGGGAGACTATGACGGTGACGGAAGTGATGACATTGCCGTCTTCCGTCCCTCGAGCGGTACCTGGTTTGTGTTGCGTTCGACGGCCGGATTTATGGTCCAGCCCTTCGGTGTATCAACCGATGTGCCCATCCCGGCGAAGTACATTCCATAATCACACGCGGAACGGCGGCTGATACCCGGCAGCCGTTCCCATTTTTCATTGATCAAAAAGGCTGTCTGAGAAGATGGCCTTTTTTATTTCGCTGATCGGGTCAGACAACTCGTGATCCGGAATCCCGGCCTGTTTTTCGATAGGCAACTGTTTTTTGTTGGACTTTCGGCACCGACTTATCGTCAAATTAACTGCTAACACTTTTCTGGGGAATTACCTTTATGACAAAAAGATCTAGCCGGCCTCGGGTCGCCAAGCTGCTCGCTATCATCGTGCTCAGCATAGTCGCAGTCGTCGGGCTGACGAATACCTCGCGGAAGGGCACAAACGTGTCGGCATCGGCTAGTGGTCCTTCGCCATCACACACCGGTGCTCCGGACGAAGCAAATTGCACAGCCTGCCACTCAGATTTCCCGGTCAACAGCGGCGTCGGCAATGTTCTTATCACAGGCGTTCCGGCCAACTATCTGCCCAATCAACAAATACCCATCACCGTTCGCGTCAACCAGGCGGATGCCGTCGTGTACGGTTTCCAGATGACAGCTGTGGATTCGCTCGGACAAAAGGTTGGCACATATACCTTGCCGCCACAGTCGCCTCCGAAGATACAGCTTGTCGAGGGGCTCGTGAATGGCAATCAGCGAACGTACATCGAGCACACGGTGGAGGGGATCGTTCCCGGACAGTTCGGGTTTAATACATGGACCTTTACTTGGACAGCCCCAAACCTGCGTGTCGGAAAAGTCGGCTTTTATGCCGCAGGGAATGCGGCTAATAGCGACGGCAACACCGGCGGCGATTTCATATACACGAAATCTGTGGCGAGCCTTTCGGGCAGCGCGATCTCAAATTTCGATTCAGACGGACGCAGCGATATCGCACTCTATCGTCCTTCAAGCGGTGTCTGGTACTCGCTAAATACAACCGACGGCGGTTTTCAGGCGGTACAGTTCGGCATCACCGAAGATAAGATCGTACCCGGCGATTACGACGGCGATGGAAAAACGGATCGTGCGGTGTGGCGCCCGTCCACAGGTGTTTGGTACATACAAAATAGCGGCGGAGGCTTTGCGATCTCACAATTTGGCGCAACTGGTGATATTCCTGTTCCGGGCGATTATGACGGCGATCTGAAGACTGATCTCGCGGTTTGGCGGCCATCGACCGGCGTGTGGTACATAGCTCAGAGCTCCAACGGAGCTTACGATATTCGCCAGTTCGGTGTCTCCACGGACAAAGTCGCCCAGGCGGATTTCGATGCCGATGGCAAAACCGACCTTGCGGTTTGGCGGCCCTCGACCGGTGTTTGGTATATCTGGCGAACTACCGATTCCGGTTTCTCTATTCTCGGGTTCGGCCTTAACGGAGATATCCCGGTTCAGGGAGATTATGATAGCGACGGAAAAACGGATGTCGCCGTATTCAGGCCCTCGGACAGTGTCTGGTATCTGAACCGCTCGACTCTCGGGTTCTCGGCAGTTCAGTTCGGCATATCAACGGACAGACCGGCACCGGCGGACTTTGACGGTGACGGCAAGACCGATATCTCAGTTTTCCGCGACGGCGTGTGGTACATACTCCGGAGTTCGGACGGTGGAGCTACGATCGCGAGCTTTGGATTGGCCGGTGACGTTCCCGTGCCGGCGGGCTATATCTCTCAGTAAGTAATCCCTTAAATAAAAAGACCCGTCAGAGACGTGTTAGGTCTCTGACGGGTTTTCTGTAACGGAAAAACGTCAACGCATGTCCGCACTTTGCGGGGCTACGGTCTCTGGGGAGCCGTTGCCGGACCCGGTACCGATATGACGGGCTGTCCAGGATTCGTCAACGGACGGTTCGAATCCGTGGGTTCCGCTTCCGAGTTGGAAGTCGGGTTACCGAGCGGAACCGGCTGAATGATAGTCGCCGACGATTTTACTCCGGAAGATCCTGATGCGGTTCCGAAATCCGGACGCGAGATCCTTGGGGTGATAAAGAATAGTATCTCGTTGGTATTCCGTTCGACGCCCTTGCGTTTGAACAAGTAGCCGAGGATGGGGATTTTCGAGAGACCGGGTGTTCGATCCTGGCTCTCACGCTCGTCATCAAACAGAACTCCGCCAACAACGGTCGTTCCGCCATCGGGAACGGTAACCTGAGTTTCCATGATCTGTGTGTTGATCGTCGGATTAGCTCCCGCTACCTGAGCCGCTGCCGAAGCGTTTTCAGCCAGCACGTCAAGGACTACTGTTCCGACGTCGGTGATCTGCGGCGTGATTTCCAGTTTCAGCGGGACATCGACGTAGGTCGTGGTCACGATCGGGTCTCCGCCACCCTGGCCTGGCTGAATGGTCGCGATGGGGATCTGAGTTTTGCTCTCGATCTTAGCCTTCCGGTTGTTCAGGGTCGTCACACGGGGTGTCGCGATGATCTTCGCCTGTCCTTTCTTCTCACCGGCTGTGATCAACATATTGATCTGAGCCGTTCCGAAAAGACCGGTCGTCAAACCGATAACCGTATTCGGAATGCTCGAGGTCAAGTTGCCGTTCGGACCCTGCGTAGGCAAGCTCGCCGGGAACGGTTGTGCCGACGGAGCTCCGTCCAGCGTGCCGCCCTGTGCTCCGCTGCCGCGCGGGCCAAAGACCATACCGCTGATCTGGACGCCGATATCGCGGCTGAAGTTGCGTGTCGCAACAACGATACGGGCCTCGATCTCAACTTGCGGTTCGGGCTGATCCAGTATCGCAACCAACTGACGGATCGCGTCGATGTTCTGTCGAACGTCCGTGATGATGAGCGAATTGCTTCGTCCATCAACCTCGATCGATCCGCGACGCGAAAGGCGTCGTTTGATGATCGGAAGAAGGCCTTCGCCACCACTGGCGTTGGACGATGAAGAGGATCCACCGCTGCTACTGCTACCGCCTCCCTGGCCGCCAGCGGTCGTAGTGCCACTCGTAGAGCTGCCGCGACCGATCGTGCCCGCTGCACGTGCGTAGTTCAAGCGGATAAATTCAGTGTATAGCGGAGAGCCGTCCAGCTGGTTGTCCATCTGGGCGCGATATAACTCGCCTTCGGTCGCGAGCGCCTTGGCGTCCGCAACTCTCAGGATAGTTCCGTTCACTTGAACGCCCAGCTCTTGCGATCGAAGGATCGAGTCAAGGGCTATATTCCAGGGCACCTCGCTTACGTTCACGGTGACCGGCACGGACTTGACCGACCTGTCGATCACAAAATTTACGCCGTACTGCTCGGTGATGTAGTTGAGAATGTCACGAATATCGGCATTAACAACATTCAGGTTGATGGGCTCGCCGCGAAAACCAGCATCGCCGTACATGGCACCTTGACGCTGCGGTTCGACTTTCTGCGCGGCGGCCGCGACTGCAAGCAAACCGGTGATAAATAATGCGATCAGTGTTTTCTGGGCATGACCGCCAATGATTTGAAGAGAATTCATGTTTCCTCCGTTACAGACTGAGTCCATTTTCTTTGGATCAAGAGATGGCCTTGTTGGTGTGTGTTGCAATATTGGGAAGCTTGGGGGGAACCGGTCAGGGCGAAAAGCTATTTGCTCTTCGCGACCTTGACCGATTTTTTGGAATCTTTCTTAGACCCTTCCTTGTTGGAATCCGACGGGACCTGTCGATTCATTTCTTCCAGCGGCGACACGATAGGTGTCGGCTTCTTTACCATGGGAACTCCGGCAGCTTCCGTAGCGGGAGCGTACGCGGGTTCCGCCGCTGCGCGATTGTCAGACTCCACGGGAGCCGTTCCCTGAATCTGTTCGCGATCGGTATACTTTCGCAGCGGCTTGTTTTCGACGGACGAAACAAACTTGCCGTTACTCATCTTGACCACACGCCGAAACACGAGCCGGTTTTCTTCGACGGCAACGAGCTGACCGTCAAAGAACTTTTCTCCCGGATAGATCGTGTACGAAAGCTTAAGCGGGATCGCCTCGACCATTGCAGCGTAACCACGCGGCGTTCGGAAAATTCCAGTGACCGACATTTCGTCCAGCGTCAACACAGATGTCACTTTGGGAACCGGCATGCCGCTCGCCGCGGCGGTTTCGCGAAGGCGTTTGTAATACTCGACTCTCTGTTCGATCCTGGGTGCGCCAAGATCCGTCGGTGGGCCGTTCTTCCTCGGGTCCTTCGTGGAACCCGTACCAACGTCACGCTTTCGGGCCCAACCCGGTTTCGAGAACGGGTCACGGCTTTGCGCGTTTAGTTCGTTAACGCCTCCGCTGATGAGGATGAATCCGACCAGTGCGAGACTCAGACTCAGGAAGCGTACAATTTTTTCTTTGTTAGTCATGGCTTTTCTCTCTCGTGACATTTGCGGTGGTGGTTTTGCGTGCTCTATTTGGCCGCGGGTGCAGGAGCTTTCGCCGGTTTGGCTGGAGCGGCGCCAGGTTTTCCGGGAGCGCCCGGCTTGCCGGGTGCTGCTGGCTTGTTCATCGTTTCCGGATCGGCATAGTAAGCCGTCAGCAGGAACTGCGCATGGAGCGTCTTCTCCGCGGTCTGCTTTTCCAGCTGATTGATCTTGAAATCGGTGATCGAGACGATTCGCGGCAGCTTGGCCATCGTGTCGAAGAATGCCCGCAGGTTGTTGAAGTTGCTGTCCACCTCGACCTCGACCGGTTTGGCCATTATTACGTCCTGCTGCGTATCGTCGCGGGGACTAAACCGCATCACGATCATCCGTGAATCCCGTGCGTTGTCCTGCAGGCCCTGAAGGACATTCGTGATCTCACGTTGTTCTGGAAGCAGGACTTTCAGCTCCTCATACTCAACAGCCTTGCTGGCGTAGAGAGCACGAAATTCGTTGATACGCTGCGTAGCGACGCGGGCCGCCTCATTCTTTGCCTGGAGCGCCGCGACTTCCTCGTTCTTAACGCGGACTTCCTCACGCGTCTCACTGGTGACGAAGTACCACACCGAAGAGTAGAGCAGAGACGCGATACCGACCAGGAGAACAAGCTGGAAGTGCCATTGCAGATTTTTGATTTTCTCTAACATTGTTGTTTCCTTCTTTATTCTTGGATCAATTTTTTCGCGATGACGACTAGTTCTTTGCAACCTGAGTCGGAGCGGCAGGCTTGCGGGGCCTCCGGCCGAAGCTGTGGCGGGGACTGTTTGATTGACCGAGCTCGCCTTCGACGGCGTGTAGGCCATCTTGATCGTGAAGTTAACGACGTTGACTTTTGGGCTTCCTTGCCGCCAGCCGGAGCCACAGCCATTTGGTTGGCAACTTCCTCACGCTTCGTCTCGATATTCAGGTTCGAGAACAGGCCGTTCGAAAACTCGAGGCTGCGTCCAAACTGTGTGACCTGCGATTCGTCCGGTGAGTTACCTTTGATCTCCAGCTGTTCACCCTTTTGCTCGATGCTTTCAAGATAGATCCCGGGAACCATCGCGATCCGTTCGCGCATCGCTTCGAGCACCGCACTCGGACCTGCCTGTTCGTCGCGAAGCTTTTTGATGGCTTCGATACGCTCGTCGATCGCGCGATCTTTTCCTCGAGCTCTTTCTGCTCCTTGATCACGACTTCAAGCTCTTTCTCGATCTGCTTCTGCTCTTCGAGCTGACGTTCTGCGTCAGCTTTCGCCATTTCGGTGCTGATCACGTCCCATCCGATCACGGCCGCGAGAAGAAAGGCGACGGCTAAGGTCAAGAGGAGGAGACGCGACGCGGGGCTTCCGACCTTTCGATCGACGGCCATTACCGTGCCGCCCTGTCGTTCTGTTACCGAATTTAATAGATTGATCTTGATCATGGTGGTTACACTCCCCTTATCGCCAAACCGACGGCAACCGCCATCTCCGGCATGATTTCATGAAGGTACTCAGGATCGAACTTGTCGCGAATCGACCTTGATATTGCGGAACGGATTAAGGACCTCGACCGGCAGTTCGAGACGGCTGCGATAGCTCCTGCGCCAGACCGCTCAGCTTAGATCCGCCGCCCGAGATCAGGATCTTCTGAACGACCGTGTCATTGTCCTCGGTCGTCGCACGGTAGAAGTCGAATGTCTTCTGAATCTCCATCGCGACGATCTCCGTCACGTTGTTCATCAACGGCTCGATAGATTTCTCTTCGACACCTTCGACGGCGTGGCTCACGCCGCGTTTGACCGCTTCAGCCTGCTGGAAATTCAGTCCGAGGCTTCTTTGCAAGTACATCCGTAAACTGGCTGCCGCCGACCGTGATGTCGCGTGTGAAGAGCGAACGAGTTCCCTTGACGATGTTTACGTTCATCGTCGAGGCACCGATATTCAGAAGGTGACGACGTCCGACTCGACGGGTTGATAATTTACTTCGTAGCAGTTCTGAAGTGCAAATGTGTCGACATCGATCACGACCGGCCTGCTTTCCGGCAAGCTGGATCGCCTGGTTGATATTGTCGATGCGTTCGCGTTTGCATGCTGCGATAAGGACTTGTGTTGAGTCTGCTGTGTTCTCGTGTGACCTGATAGTCGAGGCTGACGTCAGCCAGATCGTACGGAATATGCTCTTCGGCGTGCCAGTCGATCGATTCTTCCAGCTCCTCGCGGCTCATCGGCGGCAGGACGATGTTCTTGATGATCACCGAGTGTCCGCTGACGCCGGTTACGACGTGGTCGGCGTTGACCTGATGGTTGCTGCAGACGCTCTGGATACAATCAGAGACGACGTTGAGCTCCATGATCTGGCCGTCGATTATCGAATCGTCGGGCAAGTTCTCGAAGCCCAGGCTCACTAGATTGAGGTTGTTTGCTTTGCCGTCGAGCTCGACCATCTTGATCGAACTGGAACCGATATCCAGACCGGCAACACTTTGCTTTTTACCGAACAGCATTGTTTTTCTTGCTCCTTATCTGCCTTTGACTGGCGTCTTTTTTGCAGTTTTCTGAGAATTGGAATGAAAGCGGTGCTGGCCCAATCGAGGTAAGAAGTTTTTGCCACCTTCTTGTGTTTGCGCTATCGACAGGATTTTACTGACAGGACAACTGAGTGTAGTGGCTAAACACCGCCTTCATTCCAGATATTCGCGTGACTTTTACAAGCAGCGTGTTGAATTGTATTTCAGAAAACTGTTTCGCATCGGGTGGCGAAGGGAGACGGTTTTTGATTACCGTCACTAAAATAAATTACAGGAACGTTGGTATACTGTCAACAGTTTTTTACAACGTTAAACGCAGAATGATTTGAAAGTGGTCAAAATGACGGGCAGGGTCCGTCAAGGTGATTGCCACAATGCAACCAAAAGCAGGTCAAGTCTTCTGCAGTTCAAGCTTGGCGACCGATTCGATATGCACCTCATCCGGGCCATCAGCGAGTCGAAGGGATCGGGCGTAGATCCAAAATTGGGCAAGCGGAAAGTCTTGCGACACCCCTCCGCCACCATGAACCTGAATAGCTCGGTCGATAACTTTAAGGGCCATTCGCGGAACCACTGCTTTGATCATCGCGATCTCCTTTCTGGCCGCCTTATTCCCCGCGGTATCCATCAACCATGCCGTCTTCAAAACCAGGAGGCGGGCTTGATCGATAGCCATCCTCGCGTCGGCGATCCATTGCCGAACCACGCCTTGATCCGACACCGACTTGCCGAATGCCACACGGGATCTTGCCCTCTCACACATTAGTTCGAGAGCACGCTCGGCTACGCCGATAAGACGCATGCAGTGATGCACACGGCCCGGCCCCAGGCGGCCCTGCGCGATCTCGAATCCGCGGCCCTCGCCAAGCAACAGATTATCTTTCGGCACTCGCACGTCGTCGAATGTGATCTCGGCATGACCGTTGGGTGCGTCGTCATAACCAAACACGTTGAGAATGCGCTCGACCTTGACGCCCTTCGTATCCATCGGAATGAGGATCATCGACTGTTGTAAATGTTTCGGCGCCGTCTCATCCGTCTTGCCCATAAAGATCGCGAGGGCACAGCGCTCATCGCCGGCGCCGGTTGACCACCACTTGCGGCCGTTGATAACGTATTCATCTCCGTCGGGTTTGATCGACGCACGAATGTTCGTTGCGTCCGACGATGCAACGTCCGGCTCGGTCATCGCAAAGCACGAGCGTATCTCGCCCTCCAACAGCGGCTTCAGCCATCGTTCCTTTTGTTCCGCAGTGCCGTACTGATGCAGCACTTCCATATTTCCGGTATCGGGAGCGGAACAGTTAAAGACCTCGGATGCCCAGGTCACACGTCCCATCATCTCGGCGAGCGGTGCGTAGTCGAGATTCGTCAATCCGGAAATATCCGGCAGGAACAGATTCCACAGTCCCGCAGCCTTCGCTTTTTGTTTGAGCTGTTCGATCAACTCGGACGGACACCACCGATCGCCTGAGTTTATCTCATCGGTATATGCCTGCTCGTTCGGATAGATGTTTTCGTCGAAAAAGCTCTGCAGTCGATTTTGAAGTTCGAGGGTCTTTGCCGAATAATCGAAGTCCATAAAATTTCGAGTAAGATAACATACTAATCCCGTCATGAATATGAAGCATGAAACGAGGTCCGCTCGGCAGGGCGAAGAGATCGATGTCGCGAGTCTTGAATCGTTTTTGACGGGAGCCAAGATGTCCGGAGAACTTGTAATCGAGCAGTTTCCAGCCGGATCCTCGAACCTTACTTATCTCGTCAAGACCGATACGGACGAATTCGTTCTTCGCCGTCCGCCGTTCGGTAATACCGTAAAAACCGCTCATGACATGCGACGTGAGTTTGATGTGCTGTCAAAACTCGCGGCTGTTTATCCACCGGCTCCGAAACCGATATTGTTCTGCGATGACGATTCCGTTATCGGCTCCGAATTCTATCTGATGGAGCGACGACGCGGAGTGATCATCCGTGGACGTTCTCCTGTTGAACTGGCGAATTCGGCGGACCTGCAGCGACGTGTCTGTAAAAGCTTTATGCGGAATCTCGCTGAGCTGCATTCACTCGATTACGCAGCCGCCGGCCTTGGTGAACTCGGCCATCCCGAAGGCTATTGCCACCGACAGGTCGAAGGCTGGTCAAAACGATATTCTGCCGCGAAGACTGACGAATGGCCGGAACTCGAATCGGCGATCGCGTGGCTCAACGAGAACATTCCATTGGAATCGGGCGCGTCGCTCGTACACAACGATTACAAATTCGACAACATCATGCTCGACCCGGACGACCTCACACGGGTGACCGCCGTGCTTGATTGGGAGATGGTGACCGTTGGAGATCCGATGATGGATCTCGGCACGACGCTCGGGTATTGGATGTCACCGGACGCGGGCGAAGAAATGTTAAACATGCCGTTCAATCCGCGGGTGTTGATGGAGAATATTTCGCGGCGCGAGTTGGTTGAAATGTACGAGGTGGCCACCGGGCGTGACGCGTCGAATATTTTGTTTTATTACGTCTTCGGGACGTTCAAGATCGCCGTTATCGCCCAGCAGATCTACAAGCGATTCGTAAAGGGATTTACACGGGATCCGCGTTTCTCGACCTTCGACCGCTTTGTCGCAGCTTTGGGTATGGTCGCCGCCCGATCGGTCGAGCGCCGGTCGATTTGAAAACTGTTTCAGTGGCTTTTCGATTGTGATAGACTACCCGTCATAAAAGCGACCCAAAGCCGGTTTTCTTTCATGATTTTTTCTCGTCCGGCCTGTCTTGCTGCCCCTAACCGTGCTTCAATTTTTGATTCAAACTCTCAGGAGGATCCGACAAATGAAAGACTCTTCATTCGCCACATCGAGAACGCTTGCCGTTCTTGTGGTTGCGACGATACTGACCGCGAGTGCCGCGGTTCTACCCGAGTTGTTTAACTCGAACTCCGGGAATCATGCCGCCGCCGCGGAAAACTCCGCCGCCGAGCTGCGCGGGCTTCCAAATTTCGATATCCGGCTTCAGAAGGACGCGGATTCTTCCGACGCTTTGGTTGATTTCCGAGGCCGGCTCGGTCGCGATGCATCGTCCGTCGCAGCTATTCGTGCGGACATCGTTCGTGGCGAAGAAGCACTGCGTGCGAGCGTCGCGGACGTCGTCGTCGAGTACAGTGATCGCCTCGGTACGGTCGAGGTTATCTCGCCAAACGTGTGGAAAGACGATGCGCCGCAATTGTCTCAACCGGATCGCGGGTCGCGTCCAGAAATACTCAGACGCTTCCTCGAGGAAAATGCGTCCCTTGTTGGGCTCGATCGCGGTCAGACGGAAGCTCTTCGGGTCACAGCGGATTATACAAACCCGGATGGAAATCTTTCGTTCACGCATCTCGAACAGCAGATCAACGGCGTACCTGTATTTGCAGGCGAGATGAAGGCAGGATTCGACCGCAGCGGCAGCATCGTTCGCGTTATCAACAATCTTGCGCCGGGTCTGGATTACGCAGCCGTCGCAAAAGACTTTGGCGATCCGGCAGCAGCCGTGAGATCTGCAGCAGGACATATCGACCATGAGCTAACGGCCAGTGATCTGGCACTAAATTCAAAAGCCTCCTCAGATCTGAAGGCCGTGTTCGGCAATAGCGAATGGTCCCCGACGGCTGAGCGGATGTACTTCCCGACCGAGCCCGGCGTTGCTATACCGTCGTGGAGAGTTTTGATCTGGCAGCCGGTCGACGCGTACTACGTAGTCGTCGACGCCGCTACCGGCGCTATGCTGTGGCGAAAGAACATCACCGAAGATCAGACCCAACCGGTAACGTACAACGTCTACCGGAATGCGAATTCTTATCTCGACGTGGCGGACAGCCCGGCACCATTTACACCCGGACCGACAAGCCCGAACGGAGTTCAGGCTCCCGTTATCGCTCGCGACAATCTAACGCTTATCGGAAACGAGGGATCTCTTTCATTCAATAATCTTGGCTGGATCGACGACGGACAGAATCAGCCGGACGGCAACTTTAACGAAGCGGGTCCCGACCGAGATGGCATCAACGGCGTCGACCTCGATCAAATTTTCGGCAGCCCGAACCGCGTGTTTTCATCGACGTGGAACCCGCCGCCGGGGAATCCGGCACCAGGGGATGCACCGCTAACGACGCAGGCGGAGCGCGGCGCAGTGATCCAGATGTTCTATGTGATGAACCGCTATCACGACGAACTCTATAAACGAGGCTTCACCGAAGCCGCACGCAACTTCCAACATAACAACTTCGGCCGCGGCGGCCTGGGGAACGACCGCGTCTCGTCCGAAGGCCAGGACTCCGGCGGCACCAACAACGCGAATTTCTCGACGCCGGCCGACGGTGGGCGGGGCCGGATGCAAATGTACATCTGGACCGGCCCGAACCCCGATTATGACGGAACGGCCGACGCCGACATCATCATCCACGAAGTAACGCACGGCTTGTCGAACCGACTGCACGGAAATGCTTCGGGTCTATCGACGAACATGTCACGCGGGATGGGCGAGGGCTGGGGCGACTGGTACGGACATACGATGCTCGCCGAGCCGACCGATCCGGTCAACGGTATCTATACCACCGGGGGATACGCCACCTACCTTGGGGCAACCGGATATACGACGAACTACTATTACGGAATTCGCCGTTTTCCAAAGGCCGTTATCGCTTTCACGGGACCAAACGGAAAGCCACATAACCCACTCACTTTTCGATATCTGAATTCCAACTGCAACACGGACATAAACACCGTCGGAGCCTTTGGTCGCGGACCGTTCGGGTCTGCGACCTGCGATCAGGTGCATAACGCGGGCGAGATCTGGAGCAGTGCTCTGTGGGAAGTGAGGGCTCTGATGATCGCTCGGCTGGGCTTTACCGCCGGCACTGAACGGGTACTTCAAGTCGTCACGGACGGAATGAAGCTTGCACCTATCGGTCCGACGTTCCTGCAGGAACGCGATGCGATAATTTCAGCGGCGCTGTCGTTTTCTACCGCCGATGCAGATGATGTGCGTGAGGGCTTTCGTCGCAGGGGTATGGGATTTAACGCCAGTATCCAGTCGACGTCGCCGGCTTCGGTGACAGAGAACTTCGACCCGTGGCCCGGTGGCCCGCCGCCGACTCCAACGCCTACGCCGCCGCCTCCGACACCGACACCGACACCGACACCTGCTCCGGATGCTACCGTCAGCGGGTTCGTCACCAAGGCAGCAAATGGGAAGGGACTTGGCGGTGCTACCGTCAGCCTGCTCCGGCTCCCGTCAGGACCCACCGTCACCACGACCACCGCGGGTAATGGCAGTTACTCGTTCTCCAACGTTGCGATCGGGTTCACGTACAGGGTCACCCCGTCAGCAAGTCGCTACACATTCGCACCGCCATTCTCCGACGTTGTTGTCAACGGTAACGTCAGCGGCGTGAATTTTGTGGGAAGTCGCTGATCGTTTTATAACCCAAAGTAACAGGCCGGGCGATTCGATTATCGTCCGGCCTTTTCTTTTCCCGCCTGAGTGAGTGAGTGAGTGAGTGAGAGGCAGAAGCTTTGACCACCCGACGACCGGCACTTACCGGTTGAGCCATCTTTTAAATTGCCTCCACCTTTAGGTGGAGGAAAGTGGTTGTCCCGAGCGCGGCTTTAGCCAAACATTTATCAAGGTACTTCCCCGGCTTCAGCCAAATTTGGTTAAAGCTTCATCTACTTCCCACTCGTACGATCTCTCCACGACTCTGCCGGCCCTCCGGCATCGACGCGTTTCATCGTGATCGCACCGGGCGAAGGACAGACGAGAGCGCACAGATTACACCCGACGCATTCTTCATCGATGACGTACGGATATCGTTTTCCGTCGACTTCGTGAAATTGAAAGCTTTGGTGAGCCCCATCTTCGCACGCGATGTAGCAGAGATTGCAGCGGATGCAGTGTTCGTTGTTGACGAACGCCTTTACATCGTAATTTAGATCGAGATTTCCCCAGTCGGTCATTCGCTCGACAGACTTACCGATAATGTCATTCACCGACGCGAAGCCCTTATCGTCGAGATAATTATTCAGCCCGTCGATCATGTCCTCGACGATGCGGTAGCCGTAGTGCATGACCGCCGTGCAGACCTGGACGTTACCCGCGCCTAGCAGCAAAAATTCAACAGCATCACGCCATGTGTTGATCCCGCCAATACCGCTGATCGGTATTTTGAATTCCGCGTCGCGTGCGAGTTCGGAAACCATATTGAGGGCGATCGGTTTTACGGCCGGGCCGCAGTAGCCGCCGTGTGCCGCCATTCCGTTGACGTTTGGGTACGGGATCATCGTATCGACGTCGACGCCCATCACGGAGTTGATCGTATTGATCAGCGATACCGCGTCGGCCCCGCCCTTCTGTGCCGCGTGACCCGGAGGAACTATGTGTGTGACGTTCGGCGTAAGTTTTACGATCACCGGCAGCGTCGAAACCTCTTTGACCCACTCGGTGACCATGCACGTGTATTCGGGAACCTGACCCATCGCCGCACCCATTCCGCGTTCCGACATTCCGTGCGGGCAGCCGAAGTTTAATTCGAATCCGTCGGCATCCGGTGTCCTGCGATCGCTTAACGATCTCATGCCACGCCTCGCGTTTCGATTCGACCATCAACGAAACGATGACGGCATGATCTGGATATTTCTTTTTGCAGTCGGCGATCTCTTTCAAATTTACGTTGAGTGGCCGGTCGGTGATGAGTTCGATGTTGTTCAACCCGATCATCCGCAGAGCTCCCTGATCGAGCGAGGCTAGGCGCGATGATACATTCGTGATCGGCTCGCCGAGCGTTTTCCAAACGGCCCCGCCCCAACCGGCGTCAAATGCACGCTCGACCATCGAACCCATATTCGTCGGAGGCGCGCTCGCGAGCCAAAACGGATTGGGAGATTTTATTCCTGCGAAGTTTGTAGTTAGATCTGCCATACGAACTCCTATTTCACAACGGTTGTTAACCGCAGATCACGCTGATAACGCGGATCAAAACCAATATCATGCTGGTGTCGACAGAGTTGACTTGCGGTCGTTACCCAAGACAATTCTTTTGAACTCGTCGGCGGCGCGCTCGCGAGCCAAAAAGGATTGGGAGATTTTATCCCTGCGAAGTTTGTAGTTAGATCTGCCATAAGAAGTCCAATTTCACAACGGTTGTTAACCGCAGATCACGCTGATAACGCGGATCAAAACCAATATCATGCTGGTGTCGACGGGATCGACTTGCGGTCGTTACCGAAAACAATTCGTTTGAACTCAGGCTTTGGGCCGAAGTTCAATAACAAGCCGACCTCGATCTTTGTTGCTTTGAGATAGTTCATTAGCTGACCGAGATGTGCATTATCGATCCCCCGTGCTGTCTTTAGTTCGAGGAGAATTAGTTTGTTCACCATAACGTCGGCATCAAAGTCGCCGACCTGCGTCCCGCGGAACCATACAGGAATCGCGATCTGCTGATGGACGTCGAATCCCTTCGCCCTGAGTGCGATGCACAACGAGTTTTCGTATACGGACTCAATAAATCCGAACCCGAGCTCATTGTAAACGTCATAGAAACAACCAATAATCGCCTTTGTCAGTTCGGCATGCCGAAACTGCTCGTTTGTGGGAGGGTCCTGCATGTCTTCAAACAACCCTAAAAAAATCTGCGTTATCCGCGTGATCTGCGGTTAACCGCTGCTATCGCCTGCAAAGCTAACCTTCTCGCCGGTGACAACAAAGTGGATTCCCTGAGCGGCGAGCTTGCCCATCTGCGCTGCGTCGACCGCTTCAGCACCGCCGTTGGCGCAGTCGCCGCCGGCGAAGATCTTCGGATTCGATGTCTGCATGGTCTCGTTCACTGTGACACGGCCTTTTTCGTCGGTCGACACTCCCGCGACGCTTTCAAAAAAGCCGCGCATCTTCTGCTGGCCGACCGCTTTGATCACCATATCGCATGGTATGTCGAAGAGCTCGAGCGATCCGTCGGTCTTCTCGCAGCGAAGCGAAAGCCGTGTTCCGTTTTCACCGGAAATAACTCCGATCGGCGCCGCTTGCCAGACGAACTCGATTCCGTCCTTGCGAGCTAGCTCCATTTCATACGCGTATGCCGACGCATCTTTTTCCGTCCGGCGATATACCATTATGACCCTTTCGGCTCCGAGACGTTTTGCCTGCGTGACCGCATCGATCGCCGTATTTCCCGCTCCGATGACGACGACGACCTTGCCAAGCGGCACCGATTTCCAATCGCACGTTTTTATCTTTTCGATGAACGCCAGTGCGTCATAGACGCCATCGAGATCCTCGCCCGGAATATTTAGATTATTTGTTTCTCCTAATCCAACGCCAAGAAAGATAGCATCGTGCCATTCGTTTAAGTCAGCGAACGAGACGGTTTGCCTGTCAGAACCGCCTGCGGTAGCGGGTGGTTGAACTGGGTCAGTCGAAGCTTCTGAGGAATCCTCAGGTAAACCGCCCGCTACCGCAGGCGGTTCCGACTTGGCCGTGACCTTCGTGCTGGTCAAAAACTTCACGCCCATCCCCGCGATCCTTCCTACCTCACTCAGCGAGACAGCTTGCGGCATCTTGTATTCCGCCATGCCATACGTATCGAGACCGCCGGGTTTTTCCTTCTGCTCGTAAACCGTCACATCGTAGCCGAGCCGGGCGAGATAGGCAGCACACGAAAGACCCGCCGGCCCCGATCCAACGATTCCGACCGACTTACCGTTCGATTCGCCCTTTGTAAAGATCTGCTTGTCGCTATTCAGTGCATGATCGGTCGCGTAACGCTGCAAACGTCCGATCTCGATCGGTTTCTGCAAAAGAGTTTTCTCAACGCACGCACCTTCGCACAATACTTCGACCGGACACACACGCGCGCAAGTCGCACCGATCGGATTCGCATCGAAGATGACACGAGCCGACCCGGTCAGATTCCCGCTCGCGATCTTTTTGATAAAACCCGGCACGTCGATGTGCGTCGGACACGCGTGCATGCACGGAGCGTCATAGCAGTAGAGACACCGGTTTGATTCGACCGCGGCTTCCGCCGGTGACATCGCCGGATTGATCTCCGCGAAATTGCTTTCTATCTTTGTGAGGTCAAGTGGGCTGCAGAAATTCTCCAACATATGTATTCCGAACGTATTTACACCTAGTCTCGAGGACGCTTCGCCATCAACACTCCCGACAATCCAAACAAAAATAATCCGGCGCCGATGGGAAGAGCGAACATCGCCGTTTGGTAAGGCCCCGTCATCTCCGAACCTGCTTCGAGGGCCCGCAAGAGGTCGTTCGATTCGGAAGCTTTCGTCCTTGTGGGCGGGCTATAACTCAAATAACTTATGGCGCCAGAGGCGGCACTACCTAATCCCACAAGCATAACCAGAATAAAAAATACCCTGAGCGCCATGCGAGCCCCATTTGAGCGTATGAGCTTTCTCTTAAACGACAACAGAAGCGCGAGGAACGTAAAGAAGCCGCCGACAAAGGTTCCGATTGCGAGGTATTTCCCTAGCTCCCGAAGACCCAGCCGCGACAGATCAGCCTCGAGATCTCCCGAGCTTCCGAACGTGAAGATGTAATAAACAGTCGCCGCAAGAATGCCGATAGAGCCAAGGAAGCAGAGTCCGAAAAATACTTTCTGCAACGTTGTCTTTCGATACTGGGGCTCGGGCTCTGTCGAACTTGATGGCGCGGTAACAGGTTTAACTCCCTGAGCCGCGACTGCCCGTGGTGTATCGATCGGAACAACTTTAGGAAACATTGTGCGGCAGCGGTTCCCATTGACTCGCGCCCTGCCTGATGGCCATATCCTCAGGCTTTAAGAATCCGCTCTTAAGCTGATCCAATACGACATGCTCTTCGTAAGGTCCGGTTTGCTGATTGTTTTTGTGGATATAGATCATTAAACAGTTTCCTCCCGTACAGATTTAGAAATCCTAGTCAGCAACGATCTGCCCGTAAGCATCCGGCCGCCGATCCCGGAAAAACTGCCAAGTGTTTCGGACCTCTCGGATAACGTCCATGTCGAGATCTGCGACGACCAGTTCGTCCTGATCGCGCGTCCCAACCGCAAGCATCTGACCCCTTGGGTCGCAGAAATAACTCTGACCGTAAAACTCCCCGATATTCCACGGAGCCTCGGTTCCGACGCGATTGATCGCACCGACAAAGTATCCGTTCGCGACGGCGTGTGCCGGCTGCTCAAGCTTCCACAGGTATTCGCTAAGCCCGGCGACCGTTGCCGAAGGATTAAAGATGATCTCCGCCCCATTCAGCCCGAGGCATCGAGCTCCTTCGGGAAAATGCCGGTCGTAGCAAATGTAAACTCCGATGCGGCCGAAGGCGGTATCAAAACACGGATAACCGAGATTGCCCGGACGAAAGTAAAACTTTTCCCAGAACCCCGGATTGACGTGCGGGATGTGCGTCTTGCGGTACGTCCCGAGAAACTTTCCATCCGCGTCGATCACAGCTGCGCTGTTGTAATAGATTCCGGTCTGCTCTTCTTCGTAGATCGGCACGACGAGAACCATGCCGTGCTGTTTTGCCACTTCCTGCATCAGCTTAACCGTCGGGCCATCCGGAATTTTCTCGACGGCTTCGTACCAACGCGTCTGCTGCTCGGCGCAGAAGTACGGTGTGGTGAAGATCTCCTGAAAGCAGAGCATCTGAACGCCCTGCTTCGCCGCATCTTCGACAAACTTCATCTGGTGATCGATGTTGGCTTTTTTTATCTGTGCGATCGGCGCGTCCGCCGACTCTTGATTGTGTGCCTGGATGAGGCCAGCTTTAATTATTCTTGACATAATTTTTCAACGCAGAGACTGCAAAGAAGACGGAGAATTAAAACGCAGATTAGAACCTATGCGGGTCCCCGCGATCTCAGCGTTTAAATATCTTTTGGTCCCTTGAATTTCATTAGCCCCCAGTGCACGACGAACGCAACGCCGAAACCAACAAACCACGCATAATCATATAAGGGTCGAAGTGTAGGAATTATCAGGCCAATCCACGCGAAAAAGCAACCCAGAAGCGTAGCGACGACAGCTCGCCAGTTTGCCCCCGCATACCTGCCGTGGGTGCGGTAGAGATCACCGAGCGCAAGGTTCTTACGCCGAACGATCCAGTAATCTGCGATTAGCACGCCGGCGATCGAGCCGAGCCCGCCCGAGTAACCCAGCAGCCACGAAAAAATGTAGCCGCTCGGGTCGGCAAGGAGCTTCCACGGCTGCATCAATATTCCTATGATACCGGTGATCAACCCGCCGGTTCGGAACGAGATCCATTTTGGAAATGCATTCGCGAAATCGTTCGCCGGCGAGACGACGTTCGCCGCGATGTTCACCGACAGTGTTGCGACGACGATCGTGAACATCGAGATCGCGACGACCAGCGGTTGTGAAAATTGACCGACGAGTTTTACCGGGTCCCATAACTCGTCGGGCTTTGCGTGCGGGAATACGATGACCGCGGCCGACGTTATGAGGATCCCCATTGCCGCGAAGACGACCATAGTCGTCGGCAGCGCCACGGTCTGCCCGATCATCTGTTCGCGCTGGCTCTTGCCGAAGCGCGTGAAGTCGGGCATGTTCAGGCTTAGCGTCGCCCAAAACCCGATCATTGCCGTGAGCGAAGGGACGAAGATCGGAAAAAATTCGCCGAATGTCCGAAACTTACCCGGCTCGTTTAGTAAGAACCCGACCCCGCCCGCCTGATAAAGTATCCACGCGAGAAGTATGGCTGTCATGATCAGCACGAACGGTGCCGCCCAATTCTCGACGTGCCTGAGTAGATCCATCCCGCGATAGATCACGAAAATATTCATCGCCCAAAAGATCATGAACGACAGCCACTCAGTCGGCGTGTGTCCGCCGACGGCCCCGCCAAGAAGCGTGTTCCAGCCCGGAATAAATGACGAAAAGAAAATGTGAAACGCTTGTCCTCCGATCCAGGCCTGAATACCGAACCAGCCGCACGCAACGATCGCCCGCATCAGGGCCGGAAGATTCGATCCGGTCGTCCCATACGCCGCGCGGCAAAAACGGGAAACGGTATTCCGTATTTCGTTCCGGGATGCGAATTGAGCAATATCGGCGCGAGCACAATGGTGTTCCCGAGAAGTATGGTGATAAGCGCCTGCCACCAATTCATACCCGACGAGATCAGACCCGACGCGAGCATGTATGTTGGTATGCAGTGCGCCATTGAGATCCAAAGCGCCGCATAGTTGTACGTCGTCCAATTCCGCCTGGCGACCGGAACTGGAGCAAGGTCTTCGTTATATAGCGGCGAGCCTTCGATCTCACGCAGAGCCGCTTCGTTCAGTTCGACGCGTCCGTCTCCATGCTGGATGACTTCAGAATTTGTCATGTGATGTTTATTGGGAGTAGACCCGCTCGACGATAATGACAGTTCTCTCTTCTCAACGAAAATCGTGGATCAAGACAATGTCGGCCATCACGCTTCCGCGGGCCATGACCAGGCTCTTCCCGTCGGGCGACCACTTGAAATTGAACATTAAGTCGTTCTTGAAATTCGTCAGCTGCTTGTCCGGCCCACCGTCGAGCGGTCGGCTCCAAACGTTGGCAGCCCCCTTGTTTGTCAGGCCAAACGTGACCGATCGACCATTCGGCGACCAGCGTATTTCTTCCTCAACGGTTGGCAGGTCAAAAACCTTGACGGGTTCACCGCCCTCAATATCAAGGATCGCGAACCTCCATGGCACGACCGCATTCTCGCGAAACTGACAGGCGATGTACTTCCCGTCCGGCGATATCTCAGCGTCTTCCGTAAACCGCGTTGTGACCTGCGTCGGCTCGCCGCCGTCTATGGGCACCTTCCAGATCGACGGAGTACCGGACCTTGTCGAATCGAAGAAAAGCCATTTCGAATCCGGTGTGACGCTGACTCCGTATTCACTATTGCCGAATGTAAGTTGTTTCGGATTGCCGCCATCCATATCTATGCGCCAAATGTTCGGGGCTCCGGCACGTTCCGACGTGAAAACGATATAACGGCCGTCAGGTGTTACTTTCAGATCGTAGTTTGTTCCCGCGTCATGAGTTAATTGTTTGGGATCGCTGCCATCGCCGTTCATTATCCAAATGTCGTCATTTCCGCTCGCTTTGGAGTAGTAAATAACTCGGCCGTCGGGCGCCTGCGCGAGACCGTCGACGCCTTCCTGATTCGTGCCGCCCGCTTTGATCTGAACGGCACGAGTGGCATCGGCGTTCGGGGCGATCCAGATATTTGAGAGCCTGCTACTCTGAACGGCAGCTAAAGTCTTTCCGTCGGCGGTCAGGTCCATCGAAACATAGTTATTAAAGTCCGTCGTTATGCGTCGCCTTTCACCCGACGGATACGAAATGAGCGAAATTTGCTGCGTGTGGTAATCCGAAGATTTCTCTGCACCCATGACGAGCAGACCGCTCTTATCGGGTAGCCACGCTATCTGTTTGATCTCATACCACCCCTGTTTGCTTAACGGCCGAAGGGAACCGTCGCCGACAGCTATCTCCACGATATCCATCGCAACGCTACCGGTCGCCGGCCCGGCGATCACAGCTGCGATCGATTGACCGTCGGGCGACCACGAAACGGTCCCATAGGTCCACCAGGGAAATGTTTCCGGCCTTTTCCGACTTGCGAGAATGCGCTCGTTGGTGCCATCCGCGTTCGCGATTATCACACCACTCTCGCCCATCGCGGGAGCATTGCCTCTGACAAATGCGATCATCTTTCCGTCCGGAGAGTATGTGATCGCTCCATCGACATCCGTCGAGAGTTTCTTCTGCGTCCCTCCGAGTACGGGCATCTGGTAGAGACTGAAGAAGGTACTGCTGGTATCCCTTTTTCTGAAAGTGACAAAATTACCATCCGGTGAGAAACGAATGCCGGAATACTCGACGCCTTCGATCGGCGGGATTATCTGGACAGGGCTGGCGGTTGCGATCTGTCTCGTCCAGAGACTCTGGGCACCACCGGAATCGAAGTTGTAAACGGCGTACTTTCCATCCGGCGATATGGCCGCAGCAAACGTCTTGCCCTCTGTCGTTACCTTTTCGAGACGTATCGAGAGCGGTGCTCCGCGGTCAACGGTCGCGTACCTATAGACTACAAATGCGAGACCGGCACCAAGCATGACGAGTACCAAGCCCGCTGCCACTAGTGCGTTGCTGCGACGGCCAACTAGCGTTGGATTCGTGTCGGGGGATGTGAGCGGCTCGACCGGTAGGGCGGTGGCCTCAGAGTATCGCCGCGTTACGTGATCCTGCTGCAGATCGTCTTCGCCGGAAAATATCGCGGTCGGTTGTTCCGCGCTTCCAGGCCCTTCAAGAAGCTCGGTTCCGTCATCGAGACAGTAGAGCAGAGTCTCATCGTAATAATTTCGCCGGCATTCGGGGCATCGCTTCATTATTCTTTATAGGTCTCTTGCTGATGCGCCGGCTCGCCGGCAAAAGTTAGAACTTCGGGAACGTAACGGAGCTTGCACGGGTCAACTTTGACATACTAACAAAGTCGTTGCTGTCATCGGAAGCCTTCTTTTCCGCGGCGAACTCTATGTCTTTCGAGTCGGGCACGCGGAGGTGTCGCAGGTGCGCCTGGTCGGTATAGAACTGTTTTCAGGGCATCGTTTCACAAATTCTATTCCGGCAGATTCAGACGCTTTAGCATCTCATTAAACCGCGGGTCGTCGCGAAGGGGGTCCATGAACGGGTCAACCTTCAAGCGATGCAGATCCCAGTCGCGATTCTCAAAAGCCCTCTCAAGTTCGGCAAAGGCCTTATCCTTTTCTCCCAGGGCACCATAAATACTGGCGATTCGGCAAGACATCACGTATTCAGTCTTAGCGATCTCCTTTAATCTCTTAATTGATTCGTTCGCCTCTTGATGACGACCTGATTTCGCGAAAGCGTATCCGGCATCGCGAATAGCGAATTGGCTTGTCGGATTAGTCTGCAGAGTTTGTTTGTTTAGAGCTATCGCTTCCGCGTACATTCCATTGAAAATGTATGCTTGACTGAGGTTCCATCGTGCTAGAAGGAAATTCGGATCGAGATCATAGGTTTTCTTTGCTTGATCCAAAGCGTTATCAAACTGGCGCGCTGTTGAGTATGCCCATGCAAGATTTGCATTCATGCTGAGGTCAAGCGGCTCCAATTCCAAAGCCACCCTTACTTCCCTAATTCCCTCTTCCAGGCGGCCCAGGGCGCCAAGACTCAGACCATAGCGAAAATGCGTGGCGGAACTATTGGGATCAAGTTCGAGCCGCTCGTTTGAATTCGGTCTCGGCTTCTGCCCAATTCCAGTCGTAGGCCGCAAGAGAATTTGCCAACGCCGCGTGCGCCTCGGCCAGCGTCGGATCGAGCTCTAAGGCACGTTTCGCCTCGACCTTTGCTTGAGAGTAGGACTCTTTCGGAGACAGGTAAGGATACGCAGGCATTTGGTTGTAGGACTCGGCGATCCTTGCGTGGGCGATCGCAAAGTTAGGATCGAGCTTTATGGCCTGCTGGAAATAATCGATGCTTTTGAGAACGTCATCTTTCGTTCGTTTGCCAAAGTGGAACCGGCCTTTGAGATAGAGTTGATAGGCCTCGTTATTATCCGTGTATTTCTTGGTGATGCCCTTGGTTTCCGCCCCATCCAGCTTCAATCGCAACTTTTGCGAAATTGTTGTTGCGATCTCACGCTGTATGGCCAGCAGATCAGCCATTTTTCGATCGTACTGTTCGGCCCATATTAATTTTTCGGTCCGAGAGTCGATCAGCTGCACACTTATCGACAGGTCGTCACCGAGTTGAATCAATCGACCCGACATCACCGCATCGACCTGGAGCTCCTTCGCAATCTGGGCAACACTCGAATCCTTACCCTGATATCTCATGACAGAACTTGTTGGACTCACTTTTAGATTCGGCAGTTGCGAAAGTCGGTAGATCAACGAATCGGCCAGCCCGTCAGACAGATAATCCGTATCCGCGTTCCCGCTCCGATTCTCGAACGGAAGTACCGCGATAGAATTTATCTGCTCGGTACCGGCAGGCTTGAGGTACCGGTAACCGACGAAGCCGCCAAGGACAATGACCGCAAGCAAAACCGGAGCGGCGAGCCACCGCTTATCAAACCCGACGACCAAGTCAGAACCTCCTGCCGTAGGCGGAGCGTGAAGGATCGAAGTCTTCAACTCTCGCTCGTCTGTAGGCTCCGTTAAGCTACCCGCTTCTGCGGATGGTGCCGATAGGATCGCCGTCGCCGGTTCGTCATTTGCCGAACTTGCCGTCCCGGGGCCGAAAAGCAATTCTGTTCCGTCATCAAGACAGAAGCTCATCGACTCGTCGTTGTAATTTCTCCCGCACTCAGGGCAGCGTTTCATAAAACATATTCGGGAAGATTCATCCGCTTTAGCAGATCGTTGAATCCTGGACCATAACCTCAGGCCATAAGAGCATGCCCGGCTCTATTCATATGAATTATTTTATCCACTCTGATCCGGGTATCCGATTTTTTTCATCAACGGCTCCCATCGCGGATCGTCGCGGAGAGGTTTCAAAAGAGGGCTGACTTTCGCACCGAGGCTTCCGGGGTCACGCCGATCAATGGCGCGTTCGAGCCATTCAAATGCCTCGTCCGTTTCACCTCTCATCGAATGGGCCTCGGCTATCTGAAAGGCAGCGTCGGCGCCAAATTTAGCTTTAAGCGTGGCAAGCTCCAGGTCGGATTCGGAGCTTCGCCCGGCGGCATGGTGAACGATTGTCAATGACCAGGGGCGCCATCCGCTAGTCTCAGGTTCAAGCAATGCCTCGGCGAGGGCCTCGTCGGGACGTCCCTGCCCAAGCACAATGAGACCGAGGCACGCGCGAGTCAATACACGCTGCGGGGCAAGTTCCAATGTCCGCCTGGCGGCCGATTCGGCTTCGCTTAGATTACCTGCAAGGAAGTTTATATCGGCAGTCGCAGCCCAGGTCCAGGGACTCAGCGGATCTATGGTGGTGGCCCGACGGCAATGATCGAGCGCCCTTTCGTACTGGCCAAGTTCCCCGGCGATGTTGGCGGCACCGAGCAGCGTGTCAATGTTTTCGGGTGCCAGATCCAGTGCTCGCCTGCAGTATTGCTGAGCTCCGATAAAGTCACCGTTTCGGAACAGTCGAACTCTTGCAAGTAAGGCATGTGCCTCAGCCAGGTCAGGATCTAGGGCAATAGCCCTTCGTGATGCCATTTCAGCCTGTTCGACATCGGTCTCCAGAGCGCTCCATACGATAATGGAGGCAATATAAAATGCTCGACCTAGTTGTGCCCAGCAAAGCGCATAATCGGGATCGATATCGAGTGCCTGCCGGAAATACCCGATGGCCTTTATCGCGTCAGCTTCATTTACACGGTCGAGCAAGTGCCTTCCCAACAGCATCAGACGGTGCGCTTCCGGGTCGGCCGTTCTGCCCTTGATCGCTTTTGCCACCTCGTCAACGACGCTCTCTCTTAAATTGCGGTCCGTGTTCGGGCCCTGCAATCTCTCACGCAGCTGCCCGACGACCGAATGTGCGATATCGTCCTGTATCGCAAATATATCGTCCATCCTCCGGTCATACGTCTCGGACCAGAGATGATAACCGCTGCCGACATCCACGAGTTGAACCGCGATGCGCACAAGCTCTCCTGCCACACGTACACTGCCCTCGAGGACGGACTGAACGTGCAATGCTTTCCCTATTTCTTCGACGCTTGCCTGCTTTCCTTTAAACGCAAAGGCCGACGTACGGGCCGCCACACGCAGGCCGCTGATCTTCGACAGTACGTTGAGAAGCTCTTCGGCAAGACCGTCTGAGAAGTACTCGTGGTCTTCATTGCGGCTCAGATTTACGAATGGCAGCACGGCCACAGCGTTTGAGTTGTCTTTGCTTCCGCTCGCATTATCATCGAACAATCTTGTGCCCGGCTCGGCGGAAGGGTGTTCGGTCGAATGCAGCACCAAGGTCGCCGATCCTGATGGCGGAGGCTCGGTGGAGTGAATACCTCCGGCAAGCGGGGCAACGACGCCCTGTACTAGCGGACTACCATCTTCCAAACAGTAACTCAGACTGTCGTCGAGATAATCCCGTCTGCATTCGGGGCATCGCTTCATATCTGTTTACTTCCTCAGGTCGTCGCTTCAGTTAAGTACTAAGAACAAGGGCTGCAGGTATTTCGGTATCGGCGAGCCGCTAGTTACCAGAAAACGGTCACCATCCCTCGAAGGAATATCATTATCCTATCATTGGTGTTTCGATCAGCGGAATTCGAAGACTTTCTGGGGGTCGACGCCGATACCCACAGGTGAGGACCTGAGAGCTTTATGTGATATCACATCCATCATGTACGGGCGAGGAACCCGTGCTTGTAAAGAACAATCGCCGAGGGCAGGACGGCAGTCGGGGCATCGCCGGAGTGAACGTCCGATGCAGGCCCTTCGAGCAGCACGGTACCGTCATCGCGACAGTACACGAGACTGTCATCGTACCTGTCGCGTCTCTATTCCTGAATGCGTTTCATGGCTCATCCACGAAGATCCTCACTTGATGAATCGCATTCTCCTCAGAAGGGCGTCGAATTCGGGATCTCCCCGAAGATCCTGGAATTTCGGTTCGCAGTAAAGAAACGCCATCCGCGGATCGCGGGAAACGATTCCCCGCTCCAGCCACCTTTGTGTTTCTTCGCGCTCACCCAGTCCATGATAAACGAGAGCAATGCTGAATGGCGGGACGAATTGTTTCTCGTGTTTCGAAAGCATCTCAGCCAACATTGCCTTGGCTTCCGACGTCTTTCCTACTTTAGCCAGCGCGAAAGCAATGAACGCCAAATTGCGCGTATTTTCGGGGTAGACGGCTAGACCCTTCTCACCGGCCGCGACCGACTCGTCAAAGCGCCGCTCCTCGATCAACGCACTCGCCATAAACTGGTATGCGAACCAGTAATCCGGATCGAGCTCGAGCACCTTGTTCAATCTTTCTATCGCCTCGTCCGAGCGTCCCCCATAGATCAGGAACTGGGCCTCGAGTGCATTAGTACGAACATTGAGCGGATCGATCTCCCTTCCCCGCCGGGCAGTTGTCATTGCCTCTTCATGACGGCCGAGACCGGATAGAATGTGGGCAAGCGCCATATGGGCGTCGGCGCTTCCTGGATCAAGCTCGAGTGCCCGTCGGCAATGCTGCTCCGCCGACTCCCAGTCCCAATCGTACCAGTAGATTATCCACCCGAGGACGGCATGTGCTTCGGCAAGGTTTTCGTCTATCTGTACCGCCTTCTGGGCGGCCTCCTTTGCCTTGGGGAAGTATTCCTGAGGATCCGTCTCGCCGCCGAGGGGCAGCCCGCGATACGCGTCGGCGAGACCCACGTAGGCAAGTGCATAATTCGGATCGATCTCGATCGCCTTCTCAAGATACGGGATCGCTTTGAGCAGTTCCGGCCGCGTCACGCGAAGCGTGTGAAAGCGTCCGCGCATATAAAGTTGATAGGCCTCAGGGTGCGGTGTATAGGTAGGCGCCAGTCGGTTCTCATCGGCGCCCGCGATATGGGTTCCCAATCTGCGTGCAACATCCCAAGCGACTTCGGACTGCAGAGCAATGAGGTCTGTCAGCCGTCTATTGTAGATGTTCTGCCAAAGGCTATTCTCTGTGACGGTATCAACGAGTTCAATGTACAGAGTTATATCCTGTCCTTGCTGTATTACTCGTCCAGTTAGGATCGCGGGAACCCCCAGCTCTCGCCCGATCGCGAGAACGTCCTTTTCTCTTCCTTTGTACCTGAACGCGGCGGAGCGAGACTTTACGCTCAGGTTCGGTACTCGTCCGAGAGTACCGATCAGGTTTTCGGAGATGCCGTCGGAAAGATATTCCAGTTCTGCGTTACCGGTCGCATTGACGAACGGGATGACCGCAATCGAACTGATACGGTCTGTCCCAGCGCTTCGGCCAAAATAGAAATATCCCGCGAGGATGAGGCCCAGACCCACGATCGCGGTAAGGATAATGAAAACACCTTTTCGCGTCTTGACGCCTTCGCGCGAATCCGCCGCCGCGCTCTCCATTAAACGGGTCGGGGTTCCAGCGGCGACATCATTCAACAATAGGGTCTTGTTCTCGCCACTCGGTGCCGGCCCTTCGAGCAGCGCGGCACCGTCGTCGAGACAGTACAAGAGACTCTCGTCGTAATAGTCGCGTCTGCAATCCGGGCATCGTTTCATAGATCTCTCTATTCCGGAAGATTTAGTTTCTTTAACAGGGCCTTGAATCTGGGCTCGGATCGCAGCCCATCAAGTTCCGGAGAAGCCGAGTAATAGGTGGCAAGGGTCGATCTTTCCTCGACGTCTTTCTCCAGCCACTTCAGAACTTCCTCCTTCTCACCTAACCCAAGTAACGGCAAAACTATCGCGTAAGCCGGCACATAGCGCTCCGCCGACTCGCGCCTCAGCTGCTCGAGAATCTTCCGGGCTTCGTCGGTACGCCCCAGCCGCGCCAGGGAGTAGGCCAAGCTGCCATTGACGAGGGGATCATATCCCAGTTCAAGGCCTTTTCTATATTCCTCGATCGCTTCGCCGTGCATGCCCTTTTGTTGATAAGCAGTCGCCAACTGAAACCGGGCGAACTGGAAATTAGGATCGAGTGAAAGTACACGTTTGTACTGGGCAACGGCCTCGTCGTACCGGCGGGAAAAAAGTAATGCGTCACCGAGGTTCGTTTGAATGATGAGCGATAGAGGATCCAACTCTTCGGCTCGCTTCAATTCTGCAATCCCTTCATCAAACCTTTTTAAGGGGATGAGAAGATCGCCACCCAGCCAGTGATGAGCAGTCGCATAATTTGGATTGAGTTCGATAGCACGATGAAATTCGGCCTCGGCTCCTGCGCGGTCCCATTCGTATAAGCTTAGGTATTCGCCCAATGCCGCGTGTGCCTCGGCCAGGGAATCGTCGAGCTCAAGAGCTTTCAACGCCATAGCTTTTGCCTGCGGCATGCTGTCGGTGGGTGCAGTGACGAAATATGCCGAGAATAGTACGTACGTTTCCGCCAGAGCAGCGTAGGCAAGAGCATAGTTCGGGTCCTTTTCGATTGCTTGTTTGTAAAATTGCGTGGCTTGCTTGAGCGAATCGCTCGTCCGCCGGTTCCACTGGTAGCGCCCCTTCAAATAGAACTGATACGCTTCCGGATCAGACGTATATTTTTTCGCTACCCTTTCTTCGACGTCACCCGAGATCCTCGATTTAAGCTTTCCCGAAACATCCCGGGCGACCTCCGTTTGCAGGGCGAGGAGGTCCGACGCCTTCCGTTCGTAGTTTTGTCCCCAGATCACGTTTTCCGTTTCGTCGATCAGTTCCAGGCTCAATTTCATCTGCTCACCGCGCTGGACGACCCTGCCGGTCAGGATCGCCTGTACGCCTAATTCCGCCGCGACCTTTTTCGGATCGATCTCCTTTCCCTTATAGCGGAAGACAGATGAACGCGCCTTTACGCTAAGGTTCGGGATCTGCGAGAGACTGTTGATCAGGGTCTCGGTCATTCCGTCCGACAGATAATCTATATCCGGATTCCCGCTCTCGTTGACGAACGGAAGGACCGCGAGCGATTCGATCTGTCGAGAGCTTGCGCCGAAATACCGATACCCGATGAAAACACCCGCACCGGCGATCAAGACCGCAAGTAATGCCAACAATACTCGTTTGAAAAAGCTGTTCTTTTTTTGACCCGAGGCATCAACGGATATCGACGGCAAGACCGCGGTCTGCTCAGTCGTATGGATCTGCGCACGAGTCGCTGTTTCACCGTGGGCTTCGGCCGTGTTGAGGATAGCAGTCGCAGGTTCATCGACCGATGCGGGTCCTTCGACCAATTCAGTTCCGTCATCGAGACAAAATAGAAGCGTGTCGTCGTAATAATCCCGCCTGCATTGAGGGCATCGTTTCATTTGGTCGTTCGTGTCGAGGGCGTCGGAGAAACCAATACAAAAAATATCGTGGACATCTGTCTCAATTTCATTTTTCTCCGGCAGTCCTAATACGGATGTGCTTTCTTGGGCCCATCGATATGGACGCGACTTGCCGTGTGACCGGGTCGATCTCGAATTTGATCGTCGCCTCACCCAGCCACTCATTCTTCCAGGCGAGTCTGAATGAATCGTCCTGCCAGTGCGTCATCTCGCCCATCAATTCGGTCGAGTAAATCAAAAGTTTGCCATTCTCAAAGCTAACGCGAAGTTTTCCGTAATATGGGTCCGCATAATTGCCTGCGTATTCTGCGAGGGCGAGTGTCGGCTTGGTATCGGACTTTCGGTTTTTCCGCAGTGTGTCGCCTGCTTGTGCGGACTGGGCGGCGATCTCATCATAGAGAGGCTTAAACTCGGCGCTCCAATCTCTGCCGTTCGCATCGCCAAAGCCGAACACGTCAAACGCCTTGTACATAAGTGCGTGCCTCACCTCGACATGTTCGGCATTCCCAAAAATATAAATTCCCATGTTCTTGCTGCGCAGCAGCCCGACAATCGAGACGCGGCCCGCCAAACTACCAGTGTGTATGTTCGCCATTTCGCCGCGGTAGTCATGCTGGAACCATCCGAGGCCGTATGTCGACCAGTTCGGTTTGAGGATGCGATAGGTTGGATACATCTGCGGGGGCGCTATGACCTGGGGTTTCAGTATCTCGTTAAGCGTCGCCTGCTTGAGAAGCGGCTTGCCATCACCGAGCCAAAAGGCAACCCATTTACCCATATCGTCTGAGTTGGACCAAACACCACCCGCGGGTGCGACATTGTCGACATTACGGTCGACTATTACCCGTAGGGTGTTCTTCACCTCGTAGTGAGGGCTCGTCCGATTACCCCTGACGAGCGATGTCGTTATGTTCGGATATGTGCTCTTCATACCGAGAGGTGCGAATACCCGCTCGGTCATAAACCGCTCCCACGACATTCCGCTCCCTTTTTCGATAACCTTTCCGGCGACGGCGTACATCACGTTGTGATAAACAAATCCGCCGCGGAAATTGTACGCGAGTTTCGCATACTGCATTCGCGAGATGATCTCATCGACTGAATTTCCGGTTTCGTTGGTCCAGAGAAAGTCGGCGCTTGCGAGCCCAGAGTTGTGTGTGAAAAGGTCTCGGACAGTCAGTTCCCTCGTCACAAATGGGTCGCCCAGTTTGAAATCCGTCAGATGCTTGGTGACCTTGTCATTCCAATCCACTTTTCCTTCGTCAACTAATATCCCCATCGCGACGGCCACCATGGCCTTGGTGGTCGACATCGCGCCGAAGAGCGTTTCATTGTCTACCTTGTCCGGCTTGCCGATCTCGCGAATTCCATATCCCTTCGACATCAGGACCTTGCCGTCCTTAACTACGACGACGGACATGCCGGGAAGCCCCCACGTCTGCCGCGCGGACTCGGCATATCGATCGAAGCTCTCGACGGCGGATTGGGCCGAGACTGTGATCGAAACGATCACGATCAAAGCGACGGTGCAGAAACCGTTTTTGAGAAATTTCATAATTCTATTCAAGTCATTCACCTTATCCAGTGCAATAGATACTTTGATCTCGGAGAAGCCCTTATACCAGGTTGCACTATCGCCGACATTTCTTCATAACGTTATTCTGGCAGACCGAGCCTTACTAATAGATCCTTGAATCTGGCACCGCCACGCAGCAGACGTCATCGATAGAAAACAGCAGCGTCTCATCATAATAATCCCGCATGCATTGAGGACATCGTTTCATAAAAACTCTGCGGATCGGGCTCCTATTCCGGCAAACCTATTTTTCGCAACAACTGCCTAAACCGTGGCTCTTCGCGGAGCGGGTCAAAGCGAGGATCAGCTCTTTGTGAAAACCATAAACCCCTCGCGTTCCGCGAGGCCTTCTTCGAGCGAATCCAACGCCTTTTGGTTTTCGCCTATCGAGGCAAAGCGGGCTGCATCCTGATATCGTGGACGAAGATCGGCGATCCAGTCCTTCCCGACAAAATCGAGAACGAATCCTCGCCATCCGCCTTTGGCGAAACTGGCCCGCATGCTGGCGGCCTCGGCAGGATCGCCGGCAACCTCTCGGATTTTGCAAATAATTCGGCAGCTTCGGCATGCCTGCCCTGCAGAAGCAGGGTGTTCGCCAGAGTCAGGTAGCCGATCTGGAAATGGGGATCGAGCTCTATCGTTTTCCTCAATTGTTTTTCGCTTTCATCGTATCGCCGGGCGATCATCAGAAACGTACCAAAGTTTCGATTTATATTTTGGGAAGCCGGCTCAAGCTCAAGCGCCCTGCGAAACTGTGCTTCGCCTTCGTCGAATCTCCCGAATCCGGCAAGAAACAAGGCGTAGTAAGAACAGGCCGTGGCGTTTTTCGGATCCAATTCGATCGCCCGTCTGAATTCCCGTTCCGCGCCCCCCAAATCGAAATCCACGCTTTGAAGGATCAAAGCGATCGAGACATGAGCCTCCGAAAGCGAGTCATCTAGCGACAAAGCTTTCATGCCGTATTCCCGAGCCTTCGCGTGGCTTTCGATCGGCGACACCGTCTTATCATATCCTTGGAGGATAAAATACGCGTCGGCCAGCCCGGAATATGCCAACGCGTAGTTAGGATCGCTTTCAACCGCCTGTCGAAAATAATCGATCGACTTATGAATATCTATCTTGGTCCGTTTGTTCCAATGGAATCTCCCCAAAAGATATAGCTGATATGCCTCGCTGTTCTCAGTGTAACTTTTTGTCAGACGCAGATTGTCCGAGCTCGGAAATTTGGTTTTAAGTTTGCCCGAAACATCGCGAGCGATCTCGCTTTGCAGTGTTACCAGTTCGGTTTTTTTGCGAGTGTATTGCTGACTCCAGATCGCGTATTCCGTCTGCGCATCGACCAACTCCAGACTCACTGTCAATTGGTCGCCGCGTTCGGTTACGCGGCCGCTGAGAATCGCCTGGACGTTCAACTCTTTTGCAACGGTCCGCGGATCGGTGTCTTTCCCTTTGTATCGAAATACGCTGGAGCGGGCCTTTACATTTAGATTCGGCAGTCGTGACAAGCTGCTAATGAGCGTCTCGGTCATACCATCGGAAAGATATTCGACATCCGCATTCCCGCTCTCATTTGCGAACGGCATCACGGCGATCGATTCGATCTCTCGGGTCAGAGAAAAGTACCGGTAGCCAACAAATCCGCCGAAGACGATCACGGCAAGGACCAGCGGAGCGAGAAGCAGTCTTTTGTCGAAGCCTTCACCTGCGATGCTATCGACTCCGGACGGCGAAAGTGCGGCGTGATCGTTCGCAGGTCTCAGCACCCGGGTTGCGGCATCGGCGAAAGGCGTCGCCCCGGGCAGAACAGCAGTCGACGGATCATCATTAAGCGCCGGGCCGTATAACAACTCAGCCCCGTCATCGAGACAGAAGCTCAACGTGTTGTCATACTCTCGGTTGCACTTTGGACATCGCTTCATAGCTATTCCGGCAATCCCATTCTTCTTGACAGGTCCTTAAATCGAGGATCGCTGCGAAGCGGTACGAAAGGCCGGAGAAATCCGCCGAGCAAAACCGCAACAGCTACAACAACCGCAACCAGCGGCTTCGCCGCCCTATTTGCGGAGAAGCTGTGCTTCTCCGATAGGCCACTCAAACTTTCTTGAGGCTCCGCCTCCGCTCGAGTGCGAAGAATAACTATTTCGTCAGTCGTGTTAATCTGAGCACGCGTCGGGACCTCGCCAGGGGCTGCGGTCGAGTGCAAGATGGCGGTCCCGCGCTTGTCGCCCGTACCAGAAGCAGCCGATGCGGGACCGTCGAGCAGCGCACTTCCATCGTCGAGACAGTAAAGCAGAGTCGCGTCGTAATAATCTCGCCTGCATTCAGGGCATCGTTTCATAAGCGTTTGCCTGTTAGAAATCTGCGATCATAACGACGTCACTACTCGACTCACCTCGAACGATAGCGACTTGCTTTCCGTCCCGCGTCCATTGACGCCTGAAAATACCGTTTTGCTTAAAATCGGTCAGCTGTTTTGCTGGACCTCCGTCCAATGGCTGTACCCACATATTACGACTGCTGCCGCGGGCATCGATAAAGGTAATTCCCCGGCCATCCGGCGTCCATTTTGGTGACAGATCCGCCGATAGCGTCGGCGGCATGTCAAAGGACTTTAGCGGTTCTCCGCCTTCGACGGGAATAACTGATAGGCGGATGACACTCATAGCGTCAAATACGAAGCAGGCGATCGTCTTGCCGTCGGGTGAAATGCTCGGTTCGGTCGAGGCATAATGGGTGATTCGCTGCGGGTCGCCACCGTCTATCGAGATCCGCCAGAGATTTAACTTCCCGTCGGTCCAGGATGAAAAAATAACTGTCTGACTATCTATGGTTATATCAGGATTTGCTGCATCAGAAGCTTTTGGGACCAGGGCGATCGGATTGCTGCCGTCGATATTGACCCTCCAGATGCTCGCGCCCTGTGACGCTCCGAAGACAATGTACTTGCCATCTGGCGTGACAACCGGTGTATATTTGATTCGCCCGTCGTTAGTCAATTGTTTCTTGTTCGCACCGTCGGGATCCATTATCCAAAGCTCAGTATTTCCGCTGACGCCCGATACGTAAACGAGTTTTTTGTCCGGTGTCCACGCAAACCCGCGGAAGACCGAGTCCTTCCCGGTGGTGATCTGTGCGGCACGCGTGACATCGGCGTTTGGTGAGACCCATAGACTCGATGTGCTCTCGGACTGTACGGCGACGAAAGCCTTTCCGTCGGCAGTCATGTTGAGATCCGAATAATCGACAAGATCCTGCGTCAAACGCCTGGACTCCCCGCTTTGGATCTCAAGCTCCCATACCGCAAAGATACCTTCGCCTCCGCCGGTCGCATCCGCGCTAAAGATCAGTCGAGTCATGTCCGGTGTCACCGTCATACTGTTAATGGCGTCCCATTTGTACGTTGACAGTTCCTTTAGGGAACCGTCAGAAACAGCAATGGCGGCAATCGTCTGGACGTGTTCGGTCTGCGCTTCGTCTCCGATCGGACAAAAGACAGTCCGTCCATCGGGCGACCAGAGCGGGTTGCTTGTAAAGAACTGTTTTCCCGTTCGGGTAGCGAGGCGACGCTCGCCCGAGCCATCGACCTTAGCTATCGAGATGTAAAATTCAGAGGTATTAGCATCGCCGCTTGTAAATACATATTCTTTTCCGTCTGGCGAGATCGAGAGTCCGTAGGCATTGACCGACCCTTTCTGCAGGGCACCGCCAAGGGTAGGCACGCGGAAGATCGTCCTGGTAGTATTCTCGACATTTTTGCCCGTGAAATAGATAAAGTCCCCATTTGGGGAAAAAGTCAGACTGTCATAATGATCCATTAACGACGGTGCCACGGCCTGCACGGAGCTGTTCGTCGATATTTGTTTTACCCAAAGACTTTCCTGATCTGCGTCGATCTGAACATAGGCTAGAAATTTCCCGTCAGGCGAAATTGCCGCTTTCGCCACGTTACCGTTTCCGGTCAGACGCTGGATCGCGAGGTTCACTGACGTCCGGGCGGTTTGTGTTTCGCGAGGGCTGTAGAATCGGTAACCAAAATATCCGCCGATGAGAATAACAACGGCGATTCCCGCCGCTGCCAGAAGCTTTGCAGTTTTCCTTACGGAAACGCTTGCGGCCCGGTCAGAACCACTTGCGGGAGACGGTGTTTGAAGCAGAACAGTATGCAACTCAGATGGATCTGTATGGCGAGTTAAGCCAGCCGCTATCGCAGATGGTTCCGACAAGATAGCCGTCGCCGGTTCATCGCCCGACGAAGCCGTCGCCGGACCGTCGACTAGCGCACTGCCATCGTCGAGACAGTAAAGCAGAGTCGCGTCGTAATAATCTCGCCTGCATTCAGGGCATCGTTTCATAATTTATTGAGGCATACCCATCCGCTTTAGCAGGTCATTGAAACGCGGGTCGTCGCGGAGAGGCTCAAACTGAGTTTCCCAACGGAACGTTGTCAGTCTCCCGTCACGCGTCCGAAAGTCCTTTTCCAGCCATTCAAATGCCGTATCTTTGTCACCCAAACCCGAATACACCGCGGCAACTTCGTGTCCGGCCGCCTTCCGACGGGCATATTTCTCTTCCAGCTCTTTCGCAACGGCGATCGCTTCGGATCGTTTTCCGACGGCACCATAAACATAACCGAGTTCACTAAGCACAACATTCTGTCGGTTGGTCAGTTCGACTGCTTTTTCCATGGTTTTGACGGCGTCCTCTCGACGGCCAAGCTTTAGATATGAGAGTCCGAGATATTCGTAGGCCCGGCCGAAATTCGGATCGAGTTCGATCATTCGCAGAGAGTTTTCTACACTCGCCTGATGGTCATTTTGTAATTGATAGATCATCGAAATATTGCAGCCGATCGCACCCGATAGGGGGTCGAGTTCGTAGGCCCGTTTTATCATCGCTGCCGCCTCGCCGTACCTCCCCAAGTCCTTCAGCAGGATCGAATACCATTGGAAAGAGGTCGCGTAATCTGGATTAAGTTCGATCGACCGCCTGTATTCCTGTTCAGATTCGGCCCACTGCCACGATTTATGGTTGATGATCCCGAGCGTCGCGTGCGGTTCGGCCAGTTGGCTGTCGAGGGCGATCGCACGCTCCGCAAAAGCCCTCGCCTGCGGTGCAGTTTCGCTGGTCGGGATTCCGGCATATTCAGGCAATAGAGCGTAGCAATCGGCGAGGCCCGCATAGGCAAGAGCGTAGTTCGGGTCTGCGTCCGAGGCGGCTTTAAATTGCTCGGTGGCTTTGTTTATGTTCTCAGCCGTACGTCGGTTCCAGTAGTAACGCCCTTTCAAATACGCCTGATATGCTTCCGGATTAGCCGTTGAAGATCTGGTGACATTTGCCTCGTCCGCCCCCGAAAGTCGTTGTTTGAGTTTGGTAGAAACATCCTTGGCGATCTCGCTTTGTAAGCTTACGAGGTCGGTTTGCTTCCGGTTATATTGCTCGCTCCAAAGCACGATGTCTTTTTGAACATCGATAAGTTCCAAATTAAGTGTGAGTTGGTCGCCACGCTGGGACACGCTGCCGTTCAGAATAGCCTGAACATTGAGTTCCTTGCCGATGGTTTTTGCATCCGATTCCTTGCCCTTGTAACGAAAAACCGACGAACGCGGCTTGACCTGCAAATTAGCCAACTGCGATAAACTCCGGATCAACGTCTCCGTCATCCCGTCGGACAGATATTCGACATCGGCGTTGCCGCTCTCGTTGACAAACGGCATCACGGCGATCGATTCGATCTGTTTGGCGGGAGCGAAATATTTGTAGCCGAAAAATCCGCCAAACACGATAACTGCCACAGCGAGCGGCGCAAGTAGATGTCGTTTATCGAAACTCTTCGATTTTCGAACTTCGCTAATATCGGACGGCATAACTGCCATCTGTTCGGTGGTGTGTATCTGCGGACGAGATGGCGATTCGGAAGGAGAGTCGTTTAACGCTCCAAGGCCAGACAATATCGCCGTCGCCGGTTCGTCGCCCGAACCGGAACCGCTCGCCGGCCCTTCGAGCAGCGTATTGCCGTCGTCGAGACAATACATCAGGGTCCCGTCGTAATAATCCCGCCTGCATTCCGGGCATCGTTTCATAAGAATATTGTGCGTGCGTTAACTAACCGATTTATTCCCGAAACCCGGCTTTCCTTAGCAGTTCCTGAAAGCGCGGTTCACCGCGCAATGGATCAAGCATGGGATCCACGTTAAGGTAACCGTCGCTTTCGCGCATTTCGACGACCTTCTCTAGCCATTCGAACGCCCGGTCTTTATCCCCAAGCTGGACATAGAGCTTCGCCATTACGAATGGCCTTACGCTGGTTCCTGTTTCGTGAGCCTTTTCCTGCAGCTCGAGCCGCTTTTCATTAAAACCTCTTACGCCCGACTCCCGATACGCTGCCCGCAGTTCCGCAAAATCTTCCCTTCGCTGCGCCTTACGGAACTCCATTCGCTTTTCGCCCTCGTTGATGGCTTCTTCGTACATCCCCTTATTCAGATACGTTTCGGCGAGCCAGACCCGTGCCAGATGAAAGTTTTCGTCCATCTCGAGCGTCCGTTTGAATTGGGCTATAGCTTCGTCGTAACGGCGCGCCATCATCAGCACATGCCCCGCAATGGCGCTGATCGGGATGGAAAGAGGGTCAAGCTCCTGTGCCCGTCTTATTTCCCGGACCGCCTCGTCGTGACGACCAAAACGCGAAAGAAATTCGGCGTACCAATGGTGTGCGGTAGGATAATTTGGGCTTAGCTCGAGCGCTCGTTTGAAACCTCGCTCGGCCGCCGGCCAGTTCCAATCCAAGACTTCGACTTCGGCAAGTGCGGCCTGCGCTTCGCCAAGCGTATCGTCAATTTCGAGCGCCTTGATCGCCGCCGCACGGGCTTTGGCAGACCTTTCGATCCGCGGCATGGACGGAAGCTGAAGAAGGTAACTGTCTGCCAATGCGGCGTAAGCTAGCGCATACGTTGGATCCAGAGCGATGGCACTCTCATAAAAGGCGAGGGCCTTTGCATTTTCAGCGGGCGTTCGTTTGTTCCAATAATAGCGCCCCTGCAAATAGAGTCTGTAAGCCTCGGCGTTCGCCGTATGATTTTTGGCAAGCTTTGCCTCATCTGAGCTCGAGAGCCTGGCTTGCAATTTTTGAGAGACATCGCGCACTATGTCTTTCTGAAGCCCGACGATGCTTGCCATCTGCCGGTCGTACGTCTCGCTCCAGATAATTTTATCCGTCGCCACGTCCACCAGTTCGACGTACACCGACAGCTCCTGCCCCCGTTGAGAAACCTTACCCGTTAACACAGCCTGAACACTTAATTCTTTTCCTAGTGCTCCGGCGTCCATTTCCTTGCCCTTATAACGAAAAACGGATGCTCGAGCGGAAACACTCAACTTTGGGATTCGCGATAAGCTGGATATCAAAGTCTCAGTCATTCCGTCTGAAAGATACTCGATATCCGCGTTGCCGCTTTCGTTAACCAACGGCATCACCGCGATCGATTCGATCTGCGTGACGGGGTCGAAATATTTATAGGCGAAGAACCCACCGAGCACGATGATCGCCACAGCGAGCGGCGCAAGTAGAAGTCGTTTATCGAAATTTTTGGATCTTGGAATGTCGGCGATACCGGGCGGCAAAACTGCCGTCTGTTCGGTGGTGTGTATCTGCGGACGAGATGCGGATTCGGGAGACAACCTGCCTAAAGACGGGGCTCCAAGGCCGGACACGATCGCCGTCGCCGGTTCGTCGGCTGAACCGGAACTGCTCGCCGGCCCTTCGAGCAGCGTATTGCCGTCGTCGAGACAATACACCAGCGTCCCGTCGTAATAATCCCGCCTGCATTCCGGGCATCGTTTCATAAATTTCTATTCCGGCAAGCCTATTCGCCGCAGAAGGTCGCCAAAACGTGGGTCCGAACGCAGATTGTCAAAAACAGGCTCTACTTTTAGAAGTGTCATATATGGATGTCGTTCCTGATAGGCCGCTTCCAACGACGCGAACGCCTTGTCTTTCTCTCCCAGCCCGGAGTGAATTACGGCGATAAAATATGGCGAGACATACCTTTGCTCCGATCGCTGTCGCAATTCGTTGATCACTTTCTGCGCCTCAATCCGTTTTCCCGCAACGGCGTACGCGTACCCGAGCGTCGCCAGCATACGCGTGTTTCCTTCGGATAGTGTGATTGCCTTGTTTATTTCTGCGATGGCTTCCTCATACATCCCTTTTCCAAGGTATGCCTGCCCGATCCAAAGGTACGACCAGGAGTAATTCGGGTCGAGATCCAGGGCACGCCGGTAGTTCTCTATCGCTTGATCATACTTGCACGCGTAGTAATACGGATACCCGACATTGGCGGTTGCCGTCGGTGATAATGGATCAAGCTCCCGGCAAAGCTTTCTTTCCGCTATAGCCTCATCAAATTGTTCCCTCATCTGAAAATACGTGCCGTAGGAAGAGTGTGCCGAGGCATCGTTTGGGTTGAGTTCGATAGCTCGCTTGAACTCTCGTTCAGCACCCGGCCAATCCCACTCGAATGACAGGTGATATTCCGCCGAGCGCCGTGTGGGCATCGGCTAGCGTTTCGTCAATATCAGAGCGCTTTCATGACGGCCGGCTTGGCTTTCGGAAACGTTTCGCGTGGGGGCAGAAAACCCCAGACACCCCCAAGGCTCATGTAAGACCGGGCCATCCCGACATAGGCGAGCGCATAGTTCGGGTCTTTCTCGATCGCCTGCTGATAGTATTCGATACTCTTCTTTAGACCTTCTTCGGTGATCTTTCCGCCGGCGAAAAAGCTACCTTTGAGATAAAACTCATAGGCTTCCGCATTATCCGTATACATCTTCGTTACGCGGCTTACGTCTGCACGCGATAGCTTCAACCTCAAACTGTTCGAAACATCCCGTGCGATCTCACTTTGCAACACGATCAGATTCGCCATCGGCTTATTGTAATCAGCTTTCCACAATACATTTTCCGTTTGCGCATCAACGAGCTCGACATACAACGTCACCTGCTCGCCTCGCTGTACGACGCGCCCGTTCAATATCGCCTGCACGTTTAGCTCCCTGCCGATGGTTTTTGCATCTGTTTGCTTGCCCTTGTAACGAAAAACGGATGAGCGAGCTTTTACGTTCAGATTCGGTAGTTGCGCCAAACTGCTGATCAGACGTCTCGGTCATTCCGTCGGAAAGATATTCAACATCCGCATTCCCGCTCTCATTGAGGAACGGCATGACGGCGATCGATTCGATCTGTTTGGCTGGAGTGAAATATCGGTAGCCGAAAAACACGCCGAGCACGATAACTGCCACAGCGAGCGGAGCAAGGAGGAGTCGTTTGTTAAAACCTTTGGCTATTGGATCTTCAGTAATACGGGACGGCAGAATTGCCGTCTGTTCGGTGTTACGGATGTTAGCGCCTATCGCAGCCTCGCCTGGAGCCGCCATGTCGTTCAGAATTGCGGTCATCGGTTCATCGTCGAACTGACCGCCAGATGACGCAGGTGGTTCTGACCCGCGTGCCGAGCCTTCGAGCAGCGCACTGCCGTCATCGAGACAATACAGCAGCGTGTTGTCGTAATAATCCCGTCTGCATTCGGGGCATCGTTTCATATTGAACAGCGTTGCCGTTGAACGTCGTTGATTATAAGGTCATACCAATTTTCTGGGAAGCTGGTGTCGGGATGATCGGGTTCGATCTGGGATCCTCGCTCCTGACACAAGCCAGGAATTGAGCGTCATGCGAATGAGATCGAACTGGCGCCGGGATCGCATAGGTCGGTATAACGTTTCATGCTTTCCAGTTCCGGCGTGGGCGGAAAGTTTGTCGACCATAAAGCAAGCCCGGGGACTTGATCCGGCTTGCCTAGCGATAATCGGTGATCATGATGGCGTTGCCCACGCCCTCGGCCCGGACTATCGCGAGCCGCTTGCCGTCGTGCGAGTACTCGCGGCGAGCGATCCCGGGCACGGGGAAGTCGGTCATCTGCTTTCCTTCGCCGCCGTCTACCGGCTGAAGCCACAGATTCTGTTTCTCGCCCGGTGAAATGACAACTGTGATGCCTTTGTCATCGGGGGTCCACACCGGTCCCCGTCCGATGTTCGTATTAGCCGGTGCTTGAAATACGCCTATAGGCTCTCCCCCATCCGCCGGAACAACTGCGATCCGATTCCACACCTGCGTATCCCGGTCCGCGACAAAGCATGCGAACTGTGTCCCGTCACGCGAGTAGCGCGGCTCGGTAGAGAAGTAATCGGTGAGACGCTGGACTTCACCGCCTTCGAGCGGCACACGCGAGATACGCTGCTTCCCGTCGATCCATGCCGAGAAGATCACCCACCTTCCGTCGGGTGAAATGTCTGGGTTATCGGCACCGGGGCTTGTCTTCAGCACGACGCGGTTTGAGCCGTTTATGTCCATTCGAATCAGCTGGCCGCCATCGGCACTGCTTGTGTACACGATGTATCGCCCGTCCGCGGAGACTACTGGCGTTGTCTTGAATACCCGGTCATTTGTAAGTGGTTTCGCATTGCCGCCATCGGCATCCATGATCCAAACTTCCGCGTCACCGGTCTGATCCGAGACGTAAACGATCCGGTCGTCTGGCGTCCACGATATTCCCCAGGTATCGCCGGTCGCCGGCATTACCTGTTTTGCATTCTCCGGGTTCAGATCGGGTGAGACCCAGACCGCGGACCGCGCGACGAGCTCGCCGGTTACGATCGACTTACCATCCGAAGTGATCGACACCGAGTAGTGTCCGTTTAGATTATTTGTCAGCCGGCGAACCTCGCCTGACGGAAAGGCAACTTCCGATAGTTGTGGTTGGCTAAGCGCGTCCTCTGTCGCCACCATGATGATGGAATCTCCTGTCGGATGCCAAACCAGATCACCGCCGTCGAGCCATCGCGGCGTACCGAGATCGTTGCTCTCACCTCCGTCGACTGGCACGATCGTTATCGCCAGACCTGGGTTTGGCGCCCTTCTGTCATCGCCCGAAAAAGTTGCGACTATCTTACCGTCGGGCGACCAGGCGACGGCTCCCGTAAAAAACTCACTTCCGAAGCGCGACGCGATCTTTCGTTCGTCCGTGCCGTCCACCCTGGCGACAAAGACCGCCGATTCGCTGCCTTCAAAGAAGAACCGGAAGAAGCTTACCTGTTGACCGTCGGGTGAAAACTCCAGACTGCTCGCGTTGTTAAAGGCTTTCGTCGGATTTCCTCCGATGGTCGGAACTCGATAGACAGCCGGAGCCTCGGAAGACCCACTCGTGGCATTAAAGTAGAGGAACTCGCCGTCCGGCGAAAAAGCAAGGTTTGCAAATCCGTCCAGCTCACCCGGCTTCACGATCTGGATATTGCTCTGCGTCTTTATTTGCTTCAGCCAGATCGATCGATCGCCGCCCTCGGTTCGGATGTACGCGAGGAACTTTCCATCCGGTGAGATTCCGGCTCCGCACGCTTTCCCGTCACCGGTCAGCCGCTGGATCTGAATTTTTGCGCTTGATCTGGCGGGCTCCTGCCTGTCGAGAAGGCGATAGAGCCCGTATCCGAAACCGGCGATCAGCACCACGACGAGTCCGACGACCGCGACGACACCGAACTTGTGCCGCTTGATCTCGCGCGAGATGACATCGCCGCTCGTGTAAAGCCTCGTGTCCGCCTCAGTCTCGACTTCTCTCTTTAGCGAATCCAGGGCGCGCAGTTGTACCGTCGCGTGGTCATTACCGGAAGCCGGACCATCGACGAGCTCAGTTCCGTCGTCGAGACAGTAGAGCAGCGTCTCGTCGTAGTAATCTCGTCTACATGAAGGACAGCGTTTCATATTCTTCAAGACTGATTAAACGCGGCGTGTGGCTCGCTCCCTATCATCCTACTCAAAATTCTCGATCATCCATATATCGCCGCCTTCGGGACGGAACCGGTCGAACAAAACCCATTTTCCGTCGGGGGACCAGACGGGGTAATCGATACGTATGTCCGTGTCGGGAAATTCGAAGACAGTCTCCGGGGAACGGCCGGGATCGACAGGTGACGACCAAAGCGTTTTGTGAGAAATGACATCCATAAGCACTGTGGAAGCAGGGTTAAATGACAGATGGCCGCCGCCTTTTACGTTTGGGATCTCCGAAGGCGTACCACCGTCGACGGGAGTAGTACGAAATACCTTCCAGCCGTCCGCTGTCGCGGCTCTAAAAACTATCCCATCGCCCTCCTTAGTCCACATGAGGAAATGACCGCGGACGCCAACGCGAGTAATTTGGCGATCTCCGCTGCCGTCTGAGTTCATGAGCCAGATCTCGGTACGGCCCGTACGGTCCGATTGATAGGCAATGAGTTTTCCATCGGGCGAGACAAAAGGATTGATGTCCGTTGCCGCATCGCTTGTTAACTGAGTTAGCTCACCGCTCTCGATCTCTAGTTTCCAAAGATCAGCATTACCGGCTCGCGAAGAGAAAAATACCAGCTGCTTACCGTCGGGCGACCAGGTGGGCTGAAAGTCGCCGCCCGGGCCACGGGTCAGCTGGCGTGTTGTGCGGTCGGCGAGCGAGTATAGCCAGATATTCATTTCGCCCGCACGATCGGAGTTAAAAGCTATCTTCGATACGTCGGGTGATAAAGATCCGCGGCTATCTTCACGCGTTGTGGAGATCACTTCTTCGGGTGGACCCGTCGGTTTTCCATTTGCGGGAGAAACGGGCAATCTCCAGAGGTCGGCATTCTGCTTCAATACCGAAAAACCAAGACGTTTTCCGTCTGACGAGATCGCGAGCTCGACATCCTGTCCGGCACCAGTTGTTATCTGCTGCGGCTGACCGACGGGTTCGCCAGCGTCGGACAAGGAGATTCGCCAGATGTTGAACCCGCCGCCTCGGTCCGACGAAAAGTAGATGAAATCGTTTTTATGCGACACGACGGCACTGAGGTTGTTATTCAGATCGTTAGTTATCCACGTCATCTTCCGCCCGGCAAGCTCGATCATCCGAATATTGAACTTCGTTCGTTCAACATTCTGAAAGATGAGCCGCTTGCCATCGGCCGACCAACGCGGCCGTACGTGGATGGTCTCTTCCGAAACGTCGGTAGAGATCTGCTGCGGGTTGTGGCCGTTGCGGTCCGACATCCAGACCCTCCTCGGACCGGATCGCGTTGCATCGTAAGCGATCGACGCTCCGTCAGGCGAGAACGCGGGATTGAAGGCAGTCTCGATTATCCTCGTTTCACTTCCGGTTGCGATATCTATGCTCCAGATATCGCCGCCTTCGAACGCACCGAACACATCCGTCGGTTGAAGTTTTTCATTCGACTTCTGGGCGCGGACGAACAGGATCTGGGAACCGTCCGGCGACCATGCGGCCTGGATGTCGTCCGCATCCCCGTGGGTAAGTTGTTTTTCCTCTCCGGTGTCGAGTTGCTTTACGAAGATCTTTCGGACCCCGCCCATTTCGCCCGAATAAGCTAGCCGAACTCCATCGGGTGACCATGCCGGGTACCCCTCGATACCGTCCGCAAAGGTCAATTGTGTCAGTTTAGGCTGCAGTGGTATGGACGGCTCCGGATCGCGTCGACCGACGAACCAGTAGATCGAAAAAGCCAGCAGCGCGGCGAACGCTACCACACCGAGCATCGATCTGATGGAAACAGTAGGACGCTGCCGCGAGGCCTCACCCGTTTGCCGATCGTTATTCATCGCGGCCGTCGGGCTCGGCTGAACAATTGTCGCCGCTTCGCTGCGGTTGTAGTCGCGTGGCAGCACTTCTGTTGGAGCTTCGTTCGAGTGAGCTAATGCCGGACCTTCGAGGAGCGCAGTTCCATCGTCCAGACAGTAGAGGAGACTGTCATCGTAATAATCACGCCTGCACTCCGGGCATCGTTTCATTCGTTTCCTGCTATCCCACTCCTTTCAAGTATCTCGATAAATTGTGGCTCGAAACGCAAGGGATCGAAATTTGGATCGACCCTAAGCCACAGAAGCTGTACCGCTCTTACCTCCCATGCCTTCTTAAGAAATCGCAGTGCAGTTTCCGTCTCGCCCAAGGCAGCATATATCACCGCAGGCCATTGTGGAGAAACATATCTCTTACTCGACTCGGCCTCAAGTTCCGCGAGCAATTTGCGAGCTTCTCCCTCTTTACCGGCCGCCGCGAGAGCCACGCCCAGGTCGCCCTTCATCGCAAATATTCCGCTTAACGTAACTGCTTTCCGCAAATGCTCAAGGGCCTTATCCAGGTTCCCCCTCTGCCGATAGCTGACGCCGAGTACCCAGTGGGTGAAGAAGAAATCCGGCGCAAGCTCCAGATTTTTTTCAGCAAGCTCGATCGCATCCTCGTACTTGCCCGCGATATACAACGCCCTCGCAACGTTTCCGTTCAATGGCTGTGACAACGGGTCGAGCTCGAGCGCGATCCTGCCATGGTGAAACGATTCGTCGAAACGCTTTTGCGTGGCGAGATGGGTCCCGTAAAGATATTGAGCCGTCACCAATCTTGGATTTAATTCGAGCGCCTTTTGGAAATGATGCTCGGCTGCCGTGAGGTCGAATTCGAAGATAAGTTTGTACATTGCCATCGAAGTCTGTGCTTCGGCCGTCGCCGCGCCGAGTTCGATGGACTTAAGAGCGCTCGTGTTGGCGCGTTCGCGAAGCTCGTGGGGACCACGTTCTTCAAAATACGCGAGCAGTGTGTAGCAATCAGTGATCCCGGAGTACGCCATCGAGTATTCCGAGTCGATCGCGATCGCCTTCTCGAAATAACCGATCGCCTTTTGAAAATCGGCTGGAGTCCGGCGGTTCCAAAGTGCTCGTCCCCGCAAATAAAGCTCATACGCCTCGGGGTCTTCAGTTGCCTTTTCGAGCATCGCGGAGCGCTCCCTTTGGAGAACGTTAATCTTGAGAGCCTGAACGACGGCCATTGTTATCTCATCCTGAACGGCAAAGATGTCATTCATCTCGCGATCGTATCGCTCAGACCAGAGCTGATAGCCGTCAGCCGCATTCACGACCTGGACCATTATTCGAACGCGGTTGCCGGACTTACGAACGCTCCCTTCCAGAACCGTATTAACACCTAGAGCGTTGCCTATTTCGCTCACCGTCGTATTGGAGCCTTTAAAGGAAAAGGCCGAGGTACGAGCTGCCACTTTCAGGCTTTCGATCTTCGTCAAGGCATTCAGAAGCTCTTCCGCGAGGCCGTCGCAAAAGTATTCGTCCTCGGGGTCGCTACTCAACCGAACGAACGGAAGGACGGCTATGGAATTGCCCGCATCATCCGCCGGAAACCTGTCGATACCGAAAAGAGCGGTCCTATCGTCCGCCGAATTCCATGTTCGAGGCAAGATCGCGGTCTTAGTGGGGTCCAAATTATCAGCCGGGCCCTCAAGCAGCGCACTCCCGTCGTCGAGACAATACAGCAACGTCTCGTCGTAATAATCTCGCCTGCATTCTGGGCATCGTTTCATACCCTTCGGGAACTGGATCGGAGCACTATTCTAACCGATTGCATTCTATTTAAATGGTGTCGGCTCTCCATTCGATGGTCGCTCTCAAGATAGGAGCCTCACTGCAAAAATCTGTTCCTCGCGAGTAACGGGTGACGCCGCATAGGAAAGATTTTTCATTTGTTTGAATTCACTAACCGGTGGCGGCTCTTCTCGGGCTCAGCGTTCTTGGGTGTTACCGATGATCGAGATCATTTTTCACTTCCGCTGCCCAATTCAGGACCGTTGCGGGTTCAGCCTCGACTCCAGGTCCTTCGACGAGCACGGCTCCATCATCGAGACAGAAACTAAGACTGTCGTCGTAGTAATCGCGGCGGCACTCGGGGCATCGCTTCATAGACTGGAGGGACGTTAGGAATAGACGCGGTAAATTATACGAACAAACGCTATTTCGTGCGAGCTAAATGCGACATTCGAAGGGGAGTGTCGATAATTTGTTCGATTCTCAAGATCACGCGAGTAAATGCCATTTCGTGCGAGTGTATGCGATGCGGAAGCCATGCTTTTCAGCGTTATTCTGAGACTGGCTGCCGGGCAACGCCCCCATCGTCGCGAGTTTGCAGCCACGGCCTCGCGCGAAGTCGAGTCTCGCGCTCAAGAGCGCATTCTGCGCCCCGCGATTACGATAGTCGGGCATCGTGCTGGCTCCGACGAGAAGGCAGACAGCGTCGCAGATAAAAAGCATGCCCGTGGAGACAGCCTCGCCATCGAGTTCAGCAAGAAATGGATATGCTCCGCGGCAACGGGCGCTGATGCGTCCAAAGCCGAGCATGAATTCCGCGAGGCCTTCCATTTCGGTCGACCAACCGGCGGCAGATGTAGCGGCCCAGAGATCGGCCTCGGACTCGGCGACGATCCGCGTTTCAAGTCCCGTTTTGAGTCCCGCCTTCAGGCGGTCTTCTTCTGACGGAACTCGAAACTTGTCGAGCTCGAGATACATGACGCTCGTCATCTCGACGGGCCGATAATTCCGCGAACTCAGAAGCGTTATCACCGATGGATCGGCGAGTGGACTGATCTCGTGGAATACCGGAGCACCGCGTGTCCGAAAAAAATCTTCGATCTCATCCAGGTGATCGCCATTGAGCTCGTCGAATAACCCGAGTCCAAACGTCTGTGTGCAAGGCGACCCCGGTCCGTCAAACATTGCGTATGCTCCGGCAACCTCTATCCAACTTGCTCCGCTATGCGGCTCAAATTTGGCGCGCGTTTCGATGAAGTCTGCGTTCGCACGAGCTTCAGCCCGCTCCAGTTTCTGCGCAAGAGTTTTGTCGGAATAGATCATATGAGTCTTTCGAGTCTTTCGAGTCTCGGCGAGTCATACTCGCTTACCGGGGATGATCCAGAAGCAATTTCACCGACGAGACCTTAATAGATTCCGTCCGAAGGTCGTCCGCCTTCGATTCCGAATTCGCGAGCAGGACGATCGACCTCACCTTGAGATCTTCAAGGATCTCCGCGGCGGCCGCGTAGCTTCGCGCGTCGGCTTTGTATCCTGCTAGTTCGTAAGCCTTCGCCTGTCCGTGCTCCTTCTTGAAAGGAATGCTCTGCATAAGAGCAAGATGGCCGTTTCCTTTTCCTTCCTGGTCGAGCCAGATGATGACACCGCGGCTTTCACGTTCGATCATCCGCTGCGCCGCTTCCATCTCTTCGCGACACGTACACTCGATGCTATTGAAAACATGTGCGCCGATACAATGCGAATGAACGCGGCAAAAGACATTCTCCTCGTCCGCGACATCGCCCATGACGAGCGCTATCGACTCTTTCTGCCCATCGTAATAAAGGATCTCGGTGAAGGTTCCGAATTTCGTCTTTAGTTCTCGTTCGGCGAGACGGATGTTCATAGCTTCTCTTATTGAATCTACCCAAATAATTACTTACGTTTCATCCAGAAGTATAGAGGAACGCTTAACAGCATCCCGCCGATAGCCCAGAGGCTGCCCATCCAGTCGCTCGCAACATAGGCGATCAAGAGAAGCCCGGTGACCACGACGGCGATCATCGGTATTACCGGATAACCGATCGCCCGGAATGGTCTGGGTGCGTCCGGTAACTTGCGCCGGAGCACAAAGAGCGACGAAAAGACGGCGACGTCCCGGGTCACTCCCATGACGGCGGTCAACACCAGAAGAGACTCGAATGTACCCGTCAGCAGCTAGTACGGCGGCGATTATCATCGTCAGACAGAGTGCAAAGCGCGGCGTGCCGCGTCGATCCACAAGCCCTGCCTGTTCAGGCAGTAAGCCATCGCGGCTGATCGCGAACAAAATCCGCGGCGTCTGAAGGGTTATGGCGTTAAGGATCCCGAGGAGCGAAAGAAGACTCAGGGCCGTAATGAATGTGCTGCCGGTCTCACCAAAGATACGATCGGCTGCGTCGGCCGCCGGCAGCTTCGAAGCACCGATCTCTCCGACTGAGAGTATGGAGAATAAAGCCGCATTTACCAGAAGATACACGACCGTCACCAAGAGAACGCCGCCAAATAACGCTCTCGGAATATTACGAGCGCTATCTGTATTCTCCTCGGAAAAATATATCGCGGATTCATAACCGGCATATGTCTCGACCACAAACTGCATTGAGATTATCACGGCAAAGAAAGACAGGACCGGAATCGCCGAATCGTGCAAAGGGGACGTCGGTACCGGACCGGCGTCGACGCCGCCATAAACAAAGGCAGCGACGATCAGGACCGCGAATGCCAGGAGCTTTAGAGCGCTAGTCAGCTCCTGGGCCCTCGCTCCGTAACGCAGCCCGAGAAGATGTAGAGTGGTAAAGAATACGAGGATCGCCAGCGAAGCAAGGGGGACAGAACCCTCGGGCCACCGGAAAAGCGCGCCGGCATACTCCGCGCAGACGACCGCTATATAGGCGGTCGAGCTTATGCTGAGCAGCCAATCGCTCCAGCCGACGAGCAGACCGCCAAAGTCTCCATAGGCTTCGCGAGCAAAAACATACGGCCCGCCCGCCTTTGGCAAAAGAGTTCCTAATTCTGCGTAAGAATTGACCGCGACCAGCGCGTAAATTCCACCCGCCAGCCAGACCGCCATGACCGGCCAAAATGAACCCAAATTTGAGGCGACTATTCCAGGGGTTCGGAGGATGCCGACACCGATCATCCCGCCGACGACGATGGATAGTCCAAAAGTGAGGCCGAGAATACGGAGTAGTTTCGGTTTTTCTGTCATGGTTGTTCGAGATCTCGAATTTGCGTCACCGCTTGGCTATCGCGGAGCATTGCTTCTGAGCCAACTCAGGGCCACGGCTGTATTTGCAAAGAACCTCACGCGTACCCCGCGCGATGCAGCTATCGTTTCGAACAGCTCGCTGCGTTCAGTGGGTCGGAAATCGACCAGGCAAAAGGCCAACCACAGTTTCGGCACAACTCCGGTCCGCTGCCCGGCGTCGATCACCGTGCGTGTATCCCGTTCGCCTTCAGGGACGAAACCTTCAACCAGAACGCGTTTGGAATTGTGTTTTTCGCATGCAGTTCGGACCACGTTCCAAAAAACGTTCTGCTGCTCGGGAGTAACCTTGAAGTCCTTTCGTATCTCCACATGAACGTGATCATCACGAAACTGCACGCCAAACCCCTGGTCCATAACGAGCGGCGAAAGCCAAACCTTGGAATCGGATTTTTCTGTTTTCATCGGTTTGCGATCGACGTCACTTATTCAGGTCAGCCGCCCAGTTCAAAACAACCGTTAGCGGCGGCGGTGCTTCGGGATTCACCACCGAAGTCATGAGGAATCGGTTGCCATCTGCCGCCGGCGTAAACGTGTTCCTTGCATCGGTCAGTCCTGTGATCGGAGTGTTGGTTTGGAAAAGTGCTTCCGGACGTCCGGGCGAGACGGACGCACCGCCGGCAATGGGAACCGACATCAACACGCGATCCGCCCCGATATAGAACAACTCCTTGCCATCTCGTCGCCACTGGGGCTGGTCGCCACCCGACGTCGAGATCTGCCATTTTCCCGAGCCTATCGGAAAGCTCTGTATGTATACTTCCGCCCGCCCCGATTCATCCGAACCATATGCGACCCACCGTCCATCCGGCGAAAATTGGCCGTGCGCATCTACAAAATCCGTTTCTAGATACTGGAACGGCGTCCGGTCCCCGAACATCGGCAGCACCCACAGATCAAACTTGGTCTTCGCACCGGCATTTTTTTCGTAGAGGAGATACTTGCCGTCCGGTGACCAGCTGTCCGGAAAGGCAAAACCTACACCCTTGATGATCAGCTCGTCGGCGCCCGAACCATTTGAAGCCTTCAGATAGAAGGATGTTTCCTGAGCCGTGATCGAGGAATATATGAATTTGCTCTCGTCCGGCGAGAAAACGGCGGCCGAGTCGTTGGACGTATTAAACGTCAGTCTGGTTAGGCTTCCCCGCTCAACATCCATCAGGTAAATATTCGATGCCCCTCCCGTATTGGTGCCTCCGCTCGCTCCGCCCCGGCCGAAGAGTACCTTTTTTCCGTCCGACGATAGTGTCGGTTCGTAGTGGTCGCCGGGCCCGGTGATGACGCCAAGCGATTTGCCCGAGCGATCGAACCACTCGAGCGACGTTACCTGACTGTTGCCGCTGCGGTAAAGCAGCCGCCCGCCCGCCACGCTAAACGCCGCGTAACCCGTTGGGCCCGCCTCACCGGGATAGATGCTCAGCCCCGGAACGAGTGTCACCGCCTCGCCCGAAAGCGCCGCTTTGGCCACATCGAACCGCTGGGCCATAAGCGTAGAATCTCGCAGGTACAGAAGATAACCGATGCCGTCTATTTCTGCGTACGATCCTGCTACCGTTGTCTGGACGATAAACTTGGGTTCGGGTGAATCGATCGAGGCGATGTAGAGGCCCTGGTGTTCGGGCATACTCCCCCGCCCGAAAAATACGAAATGCCTGCCGTCGGGCATCAGCGACGGCCACCTGTGCGACGAATGACCCTTTCCCGGGTCGAGTGTGGTCAGGGGTTCGGGCTGGCCGCCGGCCGCAGCAACGCGCAGAAGCGGCGAAAGGGTGGTGGGGCTGAATACTATGGTGTCGTCCGAAGCCCATATTCCCCCTCGGGGATCGCCGGAGGCTTCTGCGAGGGCTTGTACGGGCCCGCCCGCCGCGTCGATCTTACGAAGCTTACCGATGGAATAAAACGCGATGGACCGGCTGTCCGGCGACCAAAAAGGGAATGACGCGCCTTCGGTCCCCGCAAGCTCGCGGGCATCGACCGACGAAAGTGGCCGCACCCACAAAGATGTCTCGCCGGTCGAGTTGATCCCGGTAAAAGCGATCTGTTGGCCGTCAGGAGAAATTGCCGAGCCCTCGGCAAAATCTGTCTTTTCGGGAGCTGTGATCGTGAAACGCATTGCCGTTTCGGGCGGGTCCGAGCGCCTGAGATACAACGCCGACAGTACTATCGTGACAAGCAAAAGCAGTGCGGCAGCCGCCCAGGGAATAAGGGTTCGCCACGCGGTGTGGGATCGGGACTCCGCATTTGGTCCGCTCGTGGCTGCCAGATCCGATCCCGAGGAACTTGTCGACCCCGACAGCGCCTCCAGAGCAAAAGCCAGATCGTGCGAGGAATGAAAGCGATGCTCCGGCTTCTTCTCAAGGCATCGGCGCATTATTCTCTCGAACGAAGGCGGAACCCGGCGCTCACTCGCGTCAAATTCGGGCACGTCCTCCTTGAGGATCGCGTTCATCGTTTCGACCACCGAGTCGCCTTGAAACGCCCGGGTGCCGGTCAGCATTTCGTAAAGGACGACGCCAAACGAAAATATGTCCGAGCGGTGATCAACCCCGTGTCCGCGAACCTGCTCAGGTGACATGTATCCAACCGTACCCATTACGACGCCCGGGTTTGTCAGGGCTCTCCGGGTCGCATCCTCGTTGCCCGAGTGCCCGAGTGCGGCGGCCTGGTTTGGTTCGGACAGTTTTGCGAGACCGAAGTCAAGTATCTTTACCCGGTCATCGTTAGTTATAAACAGGTTCTCCGGCTTAAGGTCTCGGTGAACGATGCCCTTCTCATGCGCGGCCGCAAGTCCGCTGATGATCTGGCGGGCGTACTCTGCAACCTTACGCACCGGTATCGGTCCGTCGCCGAGTCTCTGTCGCAGCTCCTCACCCGCGAGCAGCTCCGACACAACATACAGATTGCCGTCCTGAATATCGATGTCGTAGATCGCAAGAATATTCGGATGGTTCAGAGCCCCGGCCGCCTGCGCCTCCTGCTCGAAACGCGCGACACGTTCCGTGTCGGTCGCGAAATCGGCCGGCAACACCTTGATAGCGACGTCACGCCCAATCTTCGGGTCCGCGGCACGATAGACCTCACCCATTCCACCCACTCCGATCAGTGAACGGATCTCGTACCGGCCAAGCTTTGCACCGTCTGACAATGTCATAAAGTTTTTCCAGGGGGCGATTCTTTGCTGCCCATCGTAATAAAGGATCTCGGCACAATCAAGAGACTCGACAACGTGCAGAATTAAGTTTAGAGTGCGTGCGGTGCGGAATGGCCGCTCTTTGTTCCTACTGATTTGAAATTGCGATTGCTATTGTACCCGAAAGGGCGTACCGTTTCTCCCCATACTCGGTGCGTGCATATTAGCTCTGCAGAGAATTAGCTATTCAATTCCCGACGATTCGTGTGCGAGGAATTTGCTGGAACCGAAACAGCGAGTATCCCAAAAAACATTATAGGCAGGAGACAGAATAATGACTCAACGATCTGAAAAAAGACTAACCGGCAAGGTAGCGATCATTACGGGTGCGACTGGCGGGATCGGTGAGGCTACGGCAAAGCGTTTCCTTGAAGAAGGAGCGAGCGTCATGCTCGTTGGCCGGTCAGAGCAAAAGTTGAAGGAAACGCGTGGGCGACTCGCCGCGTCGGGTGGACTTAGCCGATTTTCGTCGCTGACGCCGCGGATGAAAAGGCAACAGCAGCATCCGTCGACGCGACGGTCGAGGCTTTCGGCGGAGTCGATATACTAATCGCGAATGCCGGGTACAGAGGGACGTTGCGCTCCGATCGAGGCCCTCACGTGGACGACTTTGAAGGTGTTTGAGAACAAATGTCATTGGTGTGTGGCTGTCGATGAAGTACTGTGTCGAACCGATGAAGAAGCGCGGTGGTGGATTCGATGATCGCCCTCTCATCTATTGCAGGGGTCATCGGCTTTCCAACCATGGCGGCGTACATGGCGAGCAAACACGCGGTGTGTGGTCTGGTAAAATCTGCGGCCATCGAATTGGGTCCGTTCAATGTCCGCGTCAATGCGATCGGGCCAGCTCCGATCGACAATCGCATGATCCGTTCCATTGAGACACAATTCAACGCGGACCAACCGGACGCTGTACGCGAAATGGTGACTTCGAAAATTCCCATGGCACGATACGGCACGAACGAAGAAGTCGCAAACCTCGCACTGTTTCTCGCGAGCGACGAAGCCTCATACTGTACTGGCTCGATCCACATGATCGACGGCGGATTCACCGCGGCGTAACCCGCCAACAAATCGTTTATGGATAATGCAGCTCTCGAAGTAATCGCAGAGCGGAAAGCTTCTGCGGATCCTTGGCGTCGGCTTTGGCGTGGCGGTCATCATCGGCGGCACCGTCGGTGTCGGCATCCTTCGAAATCCCGGAGGCGTCGCCGAACAGATTCCTTCGGTCTGGCTGATCATGTTCGCATGGACGCTCGGCGGAGTTTACTGCCTGTTGGGGGCGAACTATCTTGCCGAGCTCGCCGCGATGATGCCAAAAGCCGGAGGCTATTATGTTTATGCTCAACGCGCCTACGGCGACTTTGGAGGTTTTGTCGTCGGTTGGAGCGACTGGCTTTACGCGACTATGGGGCTTTCGTTCATCGCTGTGGTTTTCGGCGAATATGCATCCGAGCTGTTGACCCCAGAGCTGGCGAGCGGACGAATAATATTCAGCGGTTCGATATTGGTTCTGATAGCACTGCTTAATTTGATCGGGCTTCGTTCCGGTAGCGCTACTCAAAAACTGACGAGCCTGGTAAAGACAGTAGCCTTGATCGCGTTCGTCATCGCGTGTTTTATTTATGGCGGTCAGGCCGATACGGCACTCATCGCGGGCAAATCGGAGATCACGACTTCGGGGGGGACGTTCGCACAACTCGTCGCTTTCATTCTCGCCTTCCAGCTCATTTTGGGAACTTATGACGGCTGGCACTCCGCCATCTATTTCTCCGAGGAGGATACAGATCCGACCCGAAATGTTCCCCGGTCGCTATTCGTCGGTGTCGTTGCGATCATCGGTATTTACCTGCTCGTCAACTTCGCCTTGCTATACGTTCTTCCGATGTCGCAATTATCGGGCTCGAAATTCGCCGGAGCCGAGGCGATGAGTCTTATCTTTGGTGCGAGAAGCGGTCAGATCGTAACGGTCCTAGCGTTACTTTCACTGATCGGGATAATCAATGCCTTGATGATGCTGTGTCCGCGAATCCTGCTCGCCCTCAGTCGCGACCGTCTATTTACTCCTAAAGCGGCAATCATCAACAAGGGCGGCACGCCCGTCGTCGGTCTGGCCGTAACAGCGCTGACGGCCATCGTTTTATCTTCGATCGGCAGCTTTGAAATGCTTCTAGCTATCTCACAATTTCTCGCGGTCGTCATCGCGATAATGCTTGTGATCTCGCTGTTCATTTTACGAAGACGCGACCCGGAAGCGCCGCGGCCGTTTCGGGCATGGGGCTATCCATTCGCACCGCTTCTGGTGTTGGTGATCGCAGTTCTTTTGTTTTTCGGATACATAGTCAGCAATCCGTATCCGAGCGCATACGCGCTCGTGTTCCTCGCGCTTAGCTATCCGCTCTATCGGGCGATAAAGAAATTTGAGACGGTTTGATCCTGTTTTCGGGGGTTTTCGAGGGGACGTTTCATTCGATTCATCTGGGCGCGTTGTTTCGAAGCCAGGTAAGAGCGTGGGCCGTTTCTGAAAAAAATTTTACGCGGACGCCTTTTGACGCAGCAACTACTTCGAAAAGCTCGCTGGTCTCCGTAGCGATAAAGTCCTCAAGACAAAATGCAAGCCACAGGTTTGGAATGGCGGCCGTCCTCTGGCCGGCCTCCATCACTTCGGTTGCGGTTCGTTCACCCGCCGGCACAAAGCCTGCCACAAGGACACGGCGAGTCTCATGCTCGTCGCATGCAGCACGAAGCCGGTTCCAGAATTCTTCCTGGTGCTCCGGGATCACCTCGAAATCAGGTGAAAGTTCCACTCGGATATGATCGCCACTATGCTCAACCGTGAATTCCTTGTCCATAGGTGTTTCCGATGACGAGATTGAAATGCGGTTTCCACCGGGTAGCGTTTCATATACTTTTGTCACGAACCTATTCAGGAAAAACTATTTCTTAGGAGTCTGGAAAATCGCCGACCACGAACGGGTCCGTATTCGGTCTTTTCTGAAAGAGGTTGCTTTACTAATTTGCCGTATCAGTTTGGCAAAGTCACGACCTTTTCCTCCGGAGTTGTCGCGACGCCCGCAGCGTAGACCACGATACCGGCGTGGAATCTTCGAGGTCCAGACACCGCTAATTCCGTCTCGCAGCGAGCACACGGGCATACGGAAATATATCTCCCACGGTCGACAGTTTTTCCAAATAGATCGTCCGCCTCGTATTTTGCACCGCCGTTACTTCAGCTTTTCGTACTCTTTGTTCGCTTCCACGAGAGCCGGCATATCTGGGTCTGCGTCTTTCCACAACTCGAAGAACTTTTCGTAGTCCGCTTTCTCCTTCGTCGCTCGCGCTTTACCAAGTTGGGCCAGCGGATAGATCGATGACAGTCCCGCTTCGCCGCGATGGTTGAGAATCTTGTCGAATTCGCTGACCGCATTTTTCTTTTTGCTAAGTTTCAGGTAAGCCAGCCCGCGAATATATTGGGGATAAAATTCTGCAGCTCTCTCATAGCGTTCAGCATTTTCGAGTTCTTCAACAGCTTCTTTCGCTCTGCCGTTTCGCAGATTGACAGCCGCGCGGATCGTCGGTAGCCACAGCTCATTGATCAGTGTATCTTTCGGTCGCTCTCTTCTTAATTCATCTATCAACGCTGCGACGTCCACCGTTTGTCCCGCACAGGCGAGCGCGAGAGCGGCTAAGGAGCAAACCGCATCACTGCGCTCGAGCTTGAGGGCGTTGTTAGTCTGCGTTCTCAGAACAGTGCTTAGTGTTGTTTCCCTATCCGTCGGAAGCCCCGCGCCCGAACTCCAGAAAACTATTCTTAACGCCTGCTCCGCAGCATATTGTGCGGCGACTTCTTTCGCGTCGCTGCGTTGAGCCAGATGGATAGATCGGCGCGAAAATTCCTGCGCCCGACGCCACTCGCCGCGAAAAGCCGCCGAGCCTGCCTGCAGATCGAGCGGCAGTGTGTTCGTCCGCTCGCCCGCCGAACCAGGCTAAATGTTCAGCCATCGCCGGTACGTCGTTTTCGATAAAAGCGATGATGTATAAAAATTGGTGATAAAACTGGCTATCTAACTTTTTCTCGAACGCCTTCTCGCATGTTTCCTTAGCTTCCTCATAGCGGCCGAGCGAGAGTAGCGATTCCGCCAGATTAGAATAAAGGGTAGATTCATCGACGTCGAAACGCAGGCCTTCACGGACGACGCCGATTGCCCTTTCGGATTGTCCGATCCGCTCATAGCAATCGGAGAGATTTATGAGAGGGGAAACCTGAAGCGGATATGTTTTTCTCCACAGTTCGAGCGTCTCGATCATTTTCTCAAAGTCACCGGTCGTTAAGGTGTAATTGAAATACGTGATGCGAAGTTTCACGTTTTCACTCGCCGTGTCGAAAAACTTGACGGCCTTTGCAATCATTTCCGTCGCCAGTTTCGGCTGCCTGGTGTTAGAGTAAAAAACCGCCAGCGCCAGATAAACCGCGGAAAACTCAGGATCTATCTCGAGCGCTCTTCTATAAAAGGGAATCCCTTCAAACATTTTGCCGGCAGAAGTCTGCTCAAATCCCAGCGTGTAGAATTTAAGTGCTTCGAGCGAGGAAGTCGTAATGTACTCCACTGGCACGCCGTATTGTTCAATCGAGTTGAGACTTTCGCCGAGCTTTTCGCGCAATCCGCTCGCCGCCCGACTCAACGCGGTGAGCACCTCTTCTCTGGAGTTGACCTGTTCGAATTCACGCCCGAGACTTTCTCCGCTGCGGGCATTAACGGCTTCGAGCGTCAAAACGTAGATCGATCCGAAACTCGAGATCGTGCCCGCGATGTAGGCCTTCAACCCCTGCCGCAGACAAATTTCCTGACCCAACTCTTTGGTCACACGCTCGCCGGGAGCCCGTCCTATCATACCCAGCGTCTGGCTGACCTTCGCCTCCGGGAAAATGTCGAGGAACGGAGACTGTGCGAGCGCAAAAGCGAGCGCCATCTTCAAGGTTTGATCAAAGATCGCCTCGCCGGTTAGATTTTCAAATTCCGTCAATAAAAGAGAGTCCTTAATGTTGCTCCCACTCGAGTTCGTCGAATGTCGTCCGCCGCTCGACGGTGAAGCGGTTTCCGCACGGTGCGGGACGGCGGTTTGTTCGAGCCTTGACTCGAGGAGAAGCTCCTCGCGCAGATCTTTTAGGTCATTTAATAGATCTTTCGTCGAATGATAACGCTGCTCACGCTTTTTCCTTAACGTTTTATTCACGATGCGCTGCAACTCAGGCGGAATGTGCGGCGCGCTGCTTGATAAAGGCACAGGAGCGGAATGGAGAATCGCCGCCAGTACATCGGTCATCGTCTCGCCCGCGAACGGCAAGCGCCCCGCGAGCATTTCATATAACACGACGCCAAAGCTGAAGACATCCGAACGAGCATCAATATCTTTGCCGCGTGCCTGTTCCGGCGACATGTAATTGACCGTGCCGATCACCACGCCCGGATTCGTTTTAACCAATTTTCTCGTTGCGTCTTCGGTGTCAGCCTGCTGATTGTTGATTTCGGTCAATTTCGCAAGACCGAAATCCAAAACTTTAACGTAACCGTCCGGGCGGATCATGATATTTTCCGGCTTGATGTCGCGGTGAACGATACCCGCCGCGTGCGCCGCCGATAACGCTTCCGCCGTCTGCACGACGATCGAAAGCGTTTCATCAAATGTCAGGCGTTCTTTCATCCGCTGACGCAGGGTTACACCGTCAATATACTCAGTGGCGATATAGTTCATGCCGTCCGATTCACCGATATCGTGAACCGTAATGATGTTTGGATGATTTAAGGCGGACGCAGATTTTGCTTCCTGTTTGAAACGACTCAGCGACTCGGAATTGTCCAGAACTTTATCCGGCAGAATTTTTAGCGCGACCTTACGCTCGAGCCGGGTATCTTCTGCAAGGAAGACCTCGCCCATGCCACCAGCACCGATCTTTGAGACGATGCGAAAATGACCGAACTGGGAGTTTTCTGCGAGGCTATCCGTTTTCTTATTCTCCATTTAACGCCCTTAGCTTCTCACACATCCGCCGTCTGTGCTCCGTGTGCGAAAGGACAGGAGCCGATAAGAAAACTTCAGCGGCAAGAGGTGGCGGAATAGCTCTGGGGGCAATGAAAGGAACGCAGTTTTGAGACTGCGTGTCAGATTTTTACGCACTCGCCGCGCTTTAAGAATTGACCGTCGCCGGCCTTGCCCTTGTGCTCGCCGTTCTCAATGACGACGCGTCCGCGCGAAAGTACGGTCTCGACTTTTCCCTTCACTTTCCATCCTTCATATGACGAGTAGTCGACATTCATATGCTCAGCGTCGACACCGAAAGTGTGTTCCTTCTCCGGATCGAATATCACGATGTCCGCATCCGAGCCGACAGCGATAGTTCCCTTTTTTGGAAAGAGGCCGAACATTTTTGCGGCGGCAGTCGAGGTCAGCTCGACGAATCGGTTGAGCGAGATACGGTTTTCGACAACGCCGCCGTTGTAGATCAGCGACATGCGATTCTCGACGCCGGGAGCACCGTTCGGGATCTTCGAGAAATCATCTTTGCCCAGCTCTTTCTGCTCCTTCATACAGAACGGGCAGTGGTCGGTCGAGATGACCTGCAGGTCGTCCATCTTCAAACCTTTCCAGAGTTCCGCATGATTGTGCTTTTCGCGGAGAGGCGGCGTCATAACGTAGCGCGCGCCTTCAAAATCGTCACCGTAATCGTCGATGGAATGAAACAGATACTGCGGACACGTTTCAGCGAATGCGGGAATGCCGCGATCGCGTGCCTGACGAACCTGATCGAGCGCGTCGGTGCAGCTCAAGTGAACGATGTACACCGGTGACTCGGCCATCTCGGCGATGGCTATCGCTCGGTGCACGCCTTCGGCCTCGGCGATCGTAGGTCGAGTGAGCGCATGGTACTTCGGCGCCGTTCGGCCGTCCTTCAGGAATCGTTTGATGATCTCGTTGATGACGATCCCGTTCTCGGCGTGCATGCAGATCAGCCCGCCGCGCTCACCAGCCGCACTCATCGCGCGAAAAATCGTTGCGTCGTCGGCGAGAAACACGCCCGGATATGCCATGAAGAGCTTGAAGGACGTGATGCCTTCGTCCATCAGCTTGTACATCTCTTTTTCATCGCCATCTTCGAACTCGGTCGTGATGAGATGAAAGCCGTAATCGATCGCTGTCTTCCCTTCGGCCTTTTTGTGCCAAGCATCGACACCGGACGTCATTGATTCACCCTTCGTCTGCACCGCGAAATCGATGATCGTCGTCGTCCCGCCATGTGCCGCCGCCCGGGTGCCGGTAAAGAAATCATCGCTTGATTGCGTTCCGCCGAATGGCAGCTCCATGTGCGTGTGCGGATCGATCCCGCCGGGGAAGACAAGCTTGCCCGATGCGTCAATCACGACATCAGCTTCCATATCCAGTGATTTTCCTATAGTCGTCACCGTCTCGCCGTCAATGAAGATGTCTGCAGTATAGTCATCGACCGCTGTTACAATGCGTCCGGATTTGATAAGTGTTTTCATCTTCTATTATTTTTTAGATTCGTAGAGTCAGTAGATAGGATTGTAGCTGACAAACACCCCGGCCATCGACTTTCTTTAGTCCGATCGTCGCTGGCACCGCATGACACATCTTCATATTCGCGTGTTAGATATTTGCGAGGCTTCTTTCCTTCATTACACATCCTATATACTCGTTGGTCGTTCCTCTCGCACCGCGAGGTGGGCCCACGCCTGGCAGGGCGCACATTGTTCGAACCACATCGGACGACGGTGGGCGACGCTACCCCCATTTCAATAACGCGACCGAGTGGGACGACCACGCATTCTAGATCAAGTTCGCAGGTGTTTCAAAGGATCGTGCGTCCCGTGGCAGACCCTTCCATATCCACCTGAATAGAAATGCAGGCCTTTCGGTTCGTGCCAAAGACCTGCCTAAACAACCCATCCGTTCTTTTTACCTGAATCGGAATTTAGCTACGTGGTCCGTGCCGTCCGCGAATCTGACGATCAGCATTCGGCATGTGCCTTTCCATGCTTTCTCGGTTTTCCAGACGTATGAGTAACGGTCGAGTGCGGCATCATAAGTGAGACTGCTGCTGCCGGCATTCATAGTTTCGTCGATCGTGCTGCCCGGTTCGCTTGCATCGCAGGCAACCGGACTCGACCTTGGATAACCAGGGGCCATGATCGTCAGCCCCTTATTCCCGCTCAGACTGAACTTCACGGGTATCGCGCTTCCTGCCGCTGCGAAATTAACTACGGGGAAAGCATCCACAGGCTGAAGGAACCCACCAAAGTTGAACCGCACGCTGACCGTGAAACTTGCCATGGACGTGTTGTTCAGAGCGTCTTTCGCGGTCACGTTGACAATGGTAGTCCCGACGTCGAAGGTCGAGCCGGAAACCGGATCGGTTGTGACGGTTGGGAGTGCCGTGCAATTGTCCGCCGCGGTCGGCAGCGGGAAAGTCACCACCATCGATGTCGCCGTGGAGTTAAACGGGAGATATACCGTCACGTTGCTGATCGCGTCGATCGTCGGCGGCGTGGTCTCATTCGTCACCGTGACGTTAAGCGTCGCCTCCTGGAATAAAGCACCGTTGTCGGTGACCCTCAATGTAAAGCTCGCGTCCGATGCCGCACATGCCGCCGAGACATCGGCCGTAACCACGCCGCCCGAGCTGACGGCGACATTGGACACCGTAACGCCGTTCGTCGTCGAGGAACTTCCTGCGTCTATCGTTACGATGAGCGTATCGAGCGCCTGGTCGGCATCACCGACCGAGGCGATGGTCGAGTTTGCGGAACCTGCGGCCTGCTGCCGCGAAACCGCGGAGGCCGTTATGGTCGGCGCGGTGTTGCAGGTTTGCTGTAGCTCGAACGCGCCCATATCCACCCGTCCCGAGTTAAAGATGCGCGGGAAACCAGCCCCCCGCTGGTCAGTAGTCAGGGCGTTTGCACTCGCGTCCACAGCCAGTGCGTTGCTACCGGCATTGATTGCGGGTGACCCGCAAAGCAGCGCGTGGGTAAATGTTGGCCCGCCGTTATCCTGTAGCGGACCGAGCATCGGGTCGCCGGTTACATTGTTGCTGTTTGTGCCGTTGACGCAGCCCGAACCGCCTTCGATCAGACTATATTCCGCATTCAATGTAATGCCGTGACAACGCAGACTACCCGTATTGGCAATAATGGAGTTGCGGATATTTAACGTACTGAAACTCATGTCGATACCGTCGCCCCGACTTGCGGAATTGCTGCTGATGGTCGAGTTAAGGATCGTCATTGTGGTGTTGTATTTGCTAATGCCGCCCCCGTCCTCATCAGCCGAATTGCCGCTCACCGTCGTGTTGACGAGCAAAGCGGTCCCGTTAGAGGTGGAGATGCCGCCCCCGTCCTGATCAGCCGAATTGCCGCTCACGGTTGTGTTGACGAGCAAAACGGTCCCGTTATGGGTGTAGATGCCGCCCCCGTAAGCTGCTGCCGTATTGTCGCTGACGACTGAGTTTGAAAGAGTCATATTACCCAGGTTATAAACGCCACCACCAAAGGCATTATTATTCCCGACGCCGTTCCCACCCGTGATCGTAATCCCGTCAATCTTGAATACGGCTGCGCTGGTACCAGCTCTAATCACGCGGCTCTGGTTATTACCCGAAACCGTTAGCCGCTTCGCGCCCAGCCCATTGATCGATAATTTGCCGCTGCTGCCAATTTGCAATTCATGCCCGCCGAGCGTGACCGTGTAGCGGTCCGTGGTAGCACTGTAGCCTGCGTCACTGGTCGGAATATTGAATACAATTGTGTCGTCGGTTGCGGCCGCGTCTGCCGCTTCCATCGCCTCGCGCAATGTGCAGTTCGTTGTCGCCGTGAGCAGCTCGCACGTGCCGGTGCCGGGTGTCGTGTCGGCGGTAGAGTTGACGGTGAACACCGCCGCTCCCGATTCGACCGCGCCCATGTCGACAGTCGAGCCGACAATTCTAAATCCACCCCGCTGATCGGTCGCGACCCCGGCCGGAATAAGCGCGTTACTACCGGAATTGATCGCGGGACTACCTGCCAGCAGAGCGTGCGTCAAGGTTGGTCCTCCATTATCTTGAAGCGGGCCCAGCATCGGGTCGCCGGTCAGATTGTTGCTGTTCGTTCCGTTTACACAACCGGTTCCACCTTGGATCAAACTATTTCCTGCACTGACTGTTCCCTCTCCCAAGTTTGCACAATCACCGGCGTCACCGCTGTTTGCGATGATAGAATCGCTCACACTAAGCGTGCCGGAGTTCCGGATGCCGCCGCCCCCCTCGAATGCCGTATTACCGCTGACGGTTGAGTTCCTCAGCGTCGCTGTACCTGTGCCTCCGTTAAGAATACCGCCGCCGTATAATGCTTGACCATTTCCGCTGATCGTTGAATTGGTAAGCGTCATCGAGCCGAGGTTATAGATCCCGCAGCCTAAAGTACACACACCATTTCCGCTGACCGTGGAACTTATCAGTGTCTGGGCGCCGTCGTTATAAATCCCGCTTCCAAACCTTGATCTATTGCCCGCAACGGTTGAATTGCTCATATTTAGCGTGCCGACAGAACGGTTGAATATCCCGCCGCCTCGTTCGCTTGCACGATTGCCGCTGATAGTTGAATTGGTTAGTGTCAGACTGCCGCCGTTGTAAATACCGCCTCCTACACCCACAAATTCTTCTCCCTCGAGGCCTCCTGTGACCGTAATACCGCTGATTGTGACTGCGGCATTTTCATTTATGAGGATTACCCGGCTCAAATTATTGCCAGACACGCTAAGGCGCTCAGCCCCCAAGCCGTTGATCACTAGTTTACCGTTGTTGGCAATCGTCAGTTGACCGCTGCCGAGTGTGATGGTGTAGCTGTCCGCGGCAGCGCTGTAGCCGGAGTCGGTTGTGGGAATATTGAATACTATTGTGTCGTCGGTTGCCGCCGCGTTTGCCGCCACGATCGCCTGCCGAAGGGAACCCGTGCCCATGTCGTTGGTGTTCGTTACGGTAAAAGTTTCCGCCTTCGCGGCACCCACACTTAGTAGAATACCGAGCATTATGGCAAAGATGTGCAGTATGAAGTTTGTTCTCAGTTCCTTGTTCGCATTTGTCATTTTCTTTTTCTCCATTTCCTCGTCATTGGCCCTGCAAAAATGTGCGGACGGCGAGCAGGTCGTCTTTCAGGATGTAGCCTCTTGCACCCGCCTCATCGGCGGCCCACCGCATGTCGCTCTCATCGAAATTGGTCAGCATCAGGATCTTCGCCTCCGGGTCGCAGGCGATTATCTGTCGGGTCGCACTCAGGCCGTCCATCCGCGGGAGATCGATATCCATGACGACCCAGTCGGGGTGAAAGCGGACGTACGACTCTACCGCCGCAAGGCCGTCACCACACTCGTGGATCGTTTCCGCGATCGGCCCTATCAGTGCTCGTATCATGTGCCGCATTGCCTCGTTATCCTCGACGATCAAAATAATCATTGGAATGTCTGTGCTGGATGACATTTCGATAGTCGCGAGTATGCGAGGTTGGCGGGGCTTTGGGAATCGCCTTTTCGGAGTAGATTCCATACTCCCTCGGGAGTATTTTTACGGCTCGGGTCCAAAGACCGGAGGGCCCGACGGGGATGGAGATGGCGGAGGATTATCGGAAGATCGGACGGCGAGAGCGCGAGGATAGTGCGGCTGCTTACGCGAGGAGACGATCCTGGTTCTCGATCGCGAATCTCATCAAGGCGTGATTGCCCTCAAGGTTGAGCTTGATACTAATATTTCGCCGATGCGTCTTGACGGTGAGAGCGCTGATGAACAGCAGCTCGGCGATCTGTTTGTTGGTCTTATATTCGGCGATCAACTGAAGAATTCGGAGTTCGGTGGGGGTCAAAGCGTCAAGCCCCGAGGGGGTCGGCTCGGGCTTACGCTTTTGGCGGAAGAGATATTTTGTCAGCGATGGACTGACGTAGTTCTGTCCGTCGAGGACTGCGCGGATGGCCGTCACGATATCTTCGGACGCACTGTCTTTTAAGATATACCCGTTGGCGCCGAGACGGATCGCCTCGTCAAAAAACTCCTCTTCGCTGTAGACCGTCATTACGATGACCTTTCCCGGAAAATCACTCTCCCGCAGCGCCTTTAGAACTTCCAGCCCCGTCCCTCTCGGCATATCGATATCCAGGATCACAAGTTCGGGCTGCCGCGAGAGTGTCTCGTTCAAGACGGATTCGCCATCGCCGCATTCGGCTAGGACCTCGAGTGAGTCTTCGCGTTCGATAATTTGCCTCAATCCGCCACGCAGGATCGGGTGGTCGTCGGCAATGATTATTGATGATCGTTGGTTCATGCTAATTACTGTTCATAAGCGATCTTGAGATGGATCGACGTTCCGTTCCCCGCCGATGATTCGACGACGAGCGACGAACCCATAATGCGAGCTCGCTCGTTCATTCCCGTGAGCCCGAAGCCCCGACCGCTTCTGTCTTGAGTTCTGTCAAAGCCCTTTCCGTTATCGCGGATTCGGATGCTGATGAACGACTCGTGTTTCCTTATCTCGATGATCGCCCCGGTCGCCTCCGAGTGCTTTAAGATGTTGTTCAGCGATTCCTGCAGGATCCGGTAGAGGTTGATCTCCATTTCTCCGGTCAAAAGCGCGTCGATGTTGTCGAGTTTTGCCTCAACGGACAACTGTGCCGAGTTGGCTTTTCTGACCAGGGCCTCGATCGCTTTGGTCAGACCGAGACGATCGATCTGGAACGGACGAAGGTTTCCCGCGATCTCGCGCACTTCCGCGAGGGATTCACCGGCTGCTTCGGCGATCTCCGATATCTGCTCAAACGCGTACTCGACATTTTCGGGCTCAGCGAGACTCAGCATCGCCCGGCTCTTGATTATCACAAGGTTCTGGCTGAGGCCGTCGTGCAAGTCGCCCGCCAGCCGCTTGCGTTCGCTTTCCTGCAATTCGATAAGCCGCCGAGACAACTCCTCCTGCGCCTGTTTGCCACGCTGAAGACGCGTGACCCGAGTCCGATAGATAATGAAGACGAGAGCGGCAACAACTGCCGCCGCAAGCACCGCAAACCATGACGTCCGGTAGAACGGCGGAAGAACGTCGATCTTCAGAGCCTGCCCGGTCGTGTTCCAGACACCGTCGCTGTTGGCGGCGATGATCTGGAACCTATACTCGCCCGGCGGAACGTACGAGTAGTACGCCGTCCTTCGAGTACCAGCGTCGATCCAGTCCTCATCCAGACCCTCGAGCCGATACTTAAAACGAATGTTCTCCGAATTGATGAACGACAGGGCCGTGTATTTTATCTCAAAGTTTTGCTGCGACGGTTCGATCTGAATGGCGGATGCGTTGTCCATCAGCGCCGCGCCGAGTGTTTCCACTTCGAGCGATTGGTTATCGATCTTGAGGTCTTCGATAACGACGGGCGGTGGCTTCTGGTTGATCCTGATCTCCTTCGGGTCGATCATCGCGAGGCCGTCCTGTGTCGGAAACCAGAGACGTCCGTCAGCGGTTTTCGTACCAGCCGAAGAGCGGCCGCCGTTGCACTCGATATTTAGCATTCCATCGGACTTCCCATAGGCGATGGAAGTGATCGTGCTCCGTTTGCCATCGGCGAACTCGTTGAGTTCGTCCCTACTTACACGATAAATTCCACGGTTCGATGAGATCCAGAACCAATTCCGTTCGTCTTCGAGGATCTTGAATGCTCCGTCGTTGTAAAGTCCGATGCTGGTGTTGAAATGTGTGAACTTCCCGTCTTTGAAACGTGCCAGCCCTCCGTCGTAACTCCCGATCCACAGCGTTCCTTCAGAGTCTTCGTACAGGGCCCGAATCGTACGGCTCGGCAGGCCTTCGGCCTCTGTCCAACTGGTCAACCGGCCATTCTCAAAACGTGAAAGCCCGCCGTAGGTTCCGATCCAAACACCGCCGTTTCGCGCGTCGATGACTATCTTGGTATCGTTCCCGGCAAGACCTTCCGCGGTTGTAAACGTCGTCGCCACATCCTTAAAACGAACCACCCCCCTTTCGCCGCCGATCCAAAGTGCTCCGTCACGATCGCTGTGGATCGCATTGATTGCGGGTTGCTTGGTTAAGGACTTGTTCAGAAAGGGAACGAATCGGTTCCCTTCCAGTACGTAAAGATCTGCCCAGCTGCTGACAAGGAGCCGCCCGTCCGGCGTTTTCCCGATCGTGGTGGCGACCATATTCGGAGGTGACTTGATCCGTGTAAATCTTCCCTTCTCAAATGAAAAGAAGGCGTTCGTCGCTCCGACCCAGAGCTTGCCGTCCCCACCGTCGAAGACAGGATAGATGTTGTTGTCAGTTAGACCCTCGGCGGTCGAGAATGCTGTAACGACCTGCTTTCGCGCCCGGAAGAGGCCATCCTGTCGCGTGCCGAACCAAAGGTTCCCTTCGCTGTCCCGGTATGACTTGAATAGCGGGTCAACGCCGTTCCCGCGAAACGACGTGAATATATTCGTTTCGCGGGTGGGCATGACAGCGGCTCCCCTCAACACGAGCTCGTTCTTCAGAGTCTGCATGTCGGTCAGCCACAATGATCCTGCGTCATCTCGTGAAACTATCCCGAGAGTCGTCCCGTGAATGAATTGTGACGGGTACTTCGGCAAGACCTCTGCCGCGCCGGGAACCCGCGAGAGCTTTCCGTTTTCGATCCGTACAACCTCTCGTTTATCGGTCAGCAGCCACAGGCTTCCGTCGGTGTTCTCCGCAGCATCCAGCCACCTATAGCGCGGGAACCCGTTCGTGCCGGTAAACTTCAGCCACTCTCCGTTCACAAAACACTGTAGAAGATCTTCGCCTTCAATCGCCGAGCAAAACACACTGACAGTTTTCGGAAGCATAATCCCGCGTGCGGTTGATAAGTTCCCGGCCAGATCGAGCGGCGAGAACCGATCGTTCGCAAAATGGATCGTTCGTCCCTCCGACGACAGGATTACGGCGTTCCCGTCGGCATCACTTCCGACCAGCCGCCCCCCGGGAGGCACGCCTTCCGCCTCGCCGTGACTGCTAAAGCGCCCAAAATGGAGGCGAGTCGCCGCGTACTGCTCCGTCGTCGCCCACAGGTCGCCGTGCCCGTCTTCATATAACGAGACAAAACGATTGTTGCTTATCCCCGGCGAGTTGCTCTTGTTGAATATAGTGAATCGAACGCCGTCGAATCTGACGAGTCCGTCGAGTGTTGCCATCCACAGATATCCGTCACGGGTTTGGGTGATCGAATAGACAGAGTTCTGGGGCAGTCCGTCGTCGGTTGTCCATTGATCAAAGCGGTACTGACCGTTAAGTGTCGCTGCGAGCAGGGCGATGATCAGACTCACTCGTCTCGTCATATTGTTGAACTCGAATGATACGCACACGCAGGGTTCAGGATATTCCGCTGGCATTCCATTCCAAGTTCTGAAAGCGCAGCTATCGTTTCTCTTGCGACCGGCTAAAAAATCCGATTGGCTTTAGCTGAATTTGGTTGAAGCCAAGAAAGCACTTTTTTCTAGAGTGGGCTAAAGCCGTCCTCTTGTTGACGCTGCCCACTAACTAAAGTTAGTAGCAATTTAGAAAAAGAAACATTTTTCCCCCGAAAAGTACCCTCTTTAAATTGCCTCCACCTTTAGGTGGAGGTTAACATGCACAACAACACCGGCTTTAGCCGAACCTAAAAAAAAACAAGTTCCGATTGGCTTTAGCTTAATTTGGCTGAAGCCGGGGAAGTATTTTTTCCCATATTAGGCTAAAGCCGCGCTCCAATCTATCAGCGGCCCTCCACCTAAAGGTGGAGGCAATTTAAAGAGGGGACTGCAACTGAGGAGAACCAGACATCACGCTATGTTTGGATCGACATCTTATCGATCCTTAAATCTCTGAAAGCCAGCCCGAAGTAACAGGTCATCAAACTCCTGGGCGAACGGTACCTTTGAATGATGCTCCTCTTGTCTCGCAATATATCTTCTCACCTTCCCGAGATTTGCCTCACTAACGGAGGCCACGAAATATTCATCCTGCCATCCGAATTTTGTTTTCGTCAGCGTGTTCTTATTTATCCAGAAAGATGACTCGCCCTTTATCAACTGCATCAACCTCTCAAGAGTCTGATCAGTCCCAAGAGAAATCAAGCAGTGCACATGCTCGAGATAACCATTGATGAAATCGATATGGATTCTCTTCTCTCGCGCATTCTGTCGAATGTGGTCGAACACTCGATTTCTTATCGTATCCTGCAAATAGGGCAGTCGATCCTTCGTCGACCATACAAAGTGCAACCAGACTTTTATCCAAGGCATAGTGGGAGCTCCTCCTTGTTTAGTTATTAAATTTGAATCCTAGCCGCAGTAAGCTGGGTCTGCAACTAAATTTGATTAAGAGTTCTGAAGTGTTCTAGCGCGAGTTGTCTCTGAGGAGTCGAACTCGTCAGCCAATTCGGCTAAGGCCAGAGGAATCAATCTTTATTAGCTTTGGCTAAAGCCCAGACTTGAGGAGCCTTCGACCTCCACTAAAGGTGGAGGCAATTTAAATGGTCGGCTAACCAAATTGCAAGCCCGAGTGCTCGGTAGGTTGGAAGCCTGAATATAGTTGGCTAAACAGATGCGAGCGAGCGACCTGTAGTAAATCAGCTCTCTCGAACCAAACTGTCACCAAGCTCGGGGTCTCGTCGTATAGGTTTTATTCCTGTCCGGCAAAGTTTCATTTTGGCGTCGCTCAACCAATTCCGGGCGATCACCTGAAATCCTTGATCAAGACAACATCGCTGGTAGTCGTGCCGCGTGCGACAACAAGCTGTTTGCCGTCCGGCGACCATGCGAAATTGTAGATTTGGTCAGTCTTAAAATCCGTTAATTGCTTTGGAGGCTTGTCGTCTAATGGAAAGCTCCAGACGTTTGTGACGCCGCCCTGAGTATCTCGGAAGTAGTGAAGAGAGCGTCCATCGGGCGACCAGCGAAAATTTCCCTTCTTGCCGAGCAAATCAAAGATTTTGCTGGGCTCGCCTCCTTCGTAGGGAATAATCGCGTATCTCCATGTTGAACTCGCGTCTTTACGATATGAACAGACGATAGATTTTCCGTCGGGCGAGACTTCCGGAGAGTGTGTATATTTGTCCATCAACTGTACGGCATCGCCGCCGTCAATCGACACTTTCCACAAATAAGGCATGCCCGACCTTTGCGCTGTGTAGATCACCCATCGGGAATCAGGCGTGACCGCGGGATCCCAGTCGTTGTTACCGTTAGTCAACTGCTTGGGATTGCTGCCGTCCAAATTGATCCGCCAGATATTTGCCTGATCATTGTGGAGGGATGTGAAAACTATGTATCGACCATCGGGTGTAGTTTTCGGGTGAAGGTTTGCACCCGTGTCCACCGTGAGCTGCGTTTGACCTGTGCCGTCCGCATTCATAATCCAAATATCCGGTGCGCCGCTAGCCAATGAGTGATAGACGACGCGATCGTCGGGCGTCCACGCGAGACCGTTCATTCCCTCAAGATTGTTGCCGCCTGATTTAATTTGTACGGCGCTGCCCTGCATCCCCGTTGGCAGCAGTCCAGATGTTAGAAATCGTATTCGATTGGACGGTGACCAGAGCATTGGAGCCTGAGGGCAGACTCAGGCTCGAATAATTATTAAAGTCCGCCGTAATTCTTCGGGCTTCGCCTTCCGGGTAGGAGAAGCTCCATATCTGTCCGGTGTAATTGACGGATCCTTTCTCTATTCCGAGAACAAGTAGCCCGCTCTTATCCGGGAGCCAGGCTATTTGAGATATATCCTCCCATTCCTTTGTAACGACGGTCTTGCTGGTTCCATCCGCAACATTTACTTCGACGACATGCGACCGCCCGACGCCCTTCGTCTCATCACTGACGATACATGCGATGGTCTTCCCGTCAGGAGACCAGGCGGGAGCAGTTTGTCTCGAAGGAAACCTTTCAGGTGTTTTTCGCGAAGCGAGTATTCTTTCTTCCGTGCCATCCGCATTCGCAATTAATAACGAGCTTTCGTCCGCGCTCGGATACTCTTCGCGGACAAAAGCGAACTGCTTACCGTCGGGAGAATAACTTATCCCGCCCTGCGCGTTTGTTATCAGTTTCTTTTGAATGCCGCCGAGCACCGGCATTTGGTAAAGCTCCCACTCTACGTTCTTCTCGAATTGGACTTTGACAAAGTGGATGTAGTTACTGTCAGGCGAGAATGTGAGTCCCCAGTAATAAACATCTTCCGTCGGAGGGATGATCTGCACGTTGCTCGACGCGGTCACTTGTCTGACCCAGAGACTTTGCTGCCCGCCTTCATCAACGCTGTACACGACATATTTCCCATCGGGCGAGATGGCTGCGGCGGAGGATTTGCTGTTTGTCGTCAGCCGCTCGATCTGCATCGCCTGCAACGGTTTATCCGGCATGGCCAAATATTTATATACTGCGAAACCGATTCCGCCGATCACAAGCAAAAGCGCGATCGTCGCAACCGCCAAGAATTTGCGTGTGAACCGTTCGGAACCACCGGTCGCGGGTAGTTCTGGCAGAAGGGCCGTCTTTGGTTCGCTCACCTCGCCGTCCGGCTGGAACCCGGTCGCAACGGTTCCCATTCGTGGCAGAATTGCAGTGGCCGAGGCATCGGTCGCGGGCCCTTCAACTAGTTGCGAACCGTCATCCAGACAAAACATCAGAGAGTTGTCGGAATAATCCCTCCTGCATTCTGGGCATCGTTTCATATGTCGGTGTTCGCGCGACCGTCAGATTACAGCTGTTCTTTTACGACTTCGGATAAGTTTCCACCCCCGATTCCCAGTCGTTGAACTTGAGACGCAGGAGCTCTAACTTTCGAGGGTCGGCTTTCGCAAAGTCAGCCTGCTCGCGCTCATCGACCGAAAGGTCAAAAAGAAACTCGTTCTTGCCGTCGCGGAGATATTTCCACTTCCCTTCGCGGACTGCTCCCTGGCGGCGAGTTCGCCAGAAAAATGTTCGATCGTAGGCGGGCCTTTTTCCGGAAAGCACGGATGTTACATCTTCTCCGTCCATCGGGTATTTCGGATCCGGCGTGCCCCCCGCCGCCGCGACCATCGTCGCGGTCCAATCCATCGTGATCGACGGCTGGTCCGTCACTGAACCGGGTTTCGTTACGCCCGGCCATCGGACGATCGCCGGAACACGCACACCGCCCTCGCGGAGGTCCATCTTCTCGCCGGAGAATGGCCAATTATATGAAAACCGTTCCCCGCCGTTATCGCTGGTAAAGATGACGAGTGTGTTTCGTTCGAGTCCTGCGGATTTCAATGCATCGAGAACACGGCCGATGCCGGCGTCGAGATTCTTCATCATCTCTGCGTAGACCCTTATCGAACCGCCCGCTCTGAACCCGTAACGACTGTACTCGATTGACTTGCTGAACGCCGTGTCGGCCGGCCCTTCCCAGGGCCAATGCGGCGCAGTGTAATGCAGGCTTAGATAGAACGGTTTCTTGTGGGGACGCCGGACATATTCAACCGCTCGCTGTGAAAGAAGGTCAGTCATATAGCCGACCTTTTCGACCGCCACCTCGCCTTCGAAGAAATCGGGGGAATTGGTCATGTCGCGGTGCGTGAAATGATCGACGGCACCGCTCATACAACCGAAAAACTCGTCGAACCCGGCTTTAAGCGGACTAAAATATGGCAGGTATCCGAGATGCCACTTTCCTACCAACGCAGTCGAATACCCGGCCGCCTTTATCAGGGAAGAAACAGTCGGGTGTTCGAGGGGAATGCCGGTTGACTTAAGCTCCTCCGCCGTAAGCTCTTTTCGTTCCCATATCGGCTCTTTCAACCCGACCGGCAAGCGTGCCGGATATCGTCCCGTGTGAAAACCGACACGTGTCGGCGTACAAACAGGAGCAGCAGAATATGCATTCGTAAAAAGCATTCCCTGCGTGGCCAACCGGTCGAGATACGGAGTTTTGTAATCGGGCCGACCGTAACAGCTAAGATCCCCCCAGCCCATGTCGTCTGCGAGGATGAAAATAATGTTGGGGCGTGACGCGACCGTGACGCGTGCTTCTACGATCGACTGTGCAGCGGCGACAGTGCCGACTGCGCCTGCAATGAATTGTCGTCTGGTTACCTCGCTCATCAACCTTTCCCTCCACCCAATAAAATTTGACGAACCGCAAGTCAGGAATGTATGCGCCCTATGTTGCAAGATGCCTGTGGATTAGTGCAACCGAGATTCGATGCCCTTGTAAGTTCCCTACGCCGAGTCGAGGAGCGGGTCATCACTTCATATACTTCCTGAACCACTGAACTATCTTCTGTTCGCGTTCCAGCCGATTTACATTCAGCGGGTGTTCGTCTCCGGCATAAATGTGAAGTTCATACGTTTTGCCTAACGACTGTAACCTGTTCGCCAAACCTAGAGCCTGGCTTCCCGGATCTGAACGCCAATCGGCGCCGCCATGCATGATAAGGACGGGAACGTTTATCTTGTCGGCAAAATAGACCGCCGAACGTTCGCGCAGTACCTCGTCTGTCTTCTCATTGAATCCCGGTATCATGTTGCCCCATACTCTTCGGGTGATAGACGGGCGATCTTTCGCCGCCGCGATCAGATCGGTAGCCGCACCAATTACTGCGACGGCGTTTACCGGCATCCCTTTTCTTATCGCCAGGAATGCCTGCATCCCTCCCCGCGATTCTCCGTGCATGAAAACGTTCCTCATATCAACGTAACCGAGCGAGCGGGCGAGCGGTATCAGATTCAAAACGTCGTTCACGTCCTCGCCGCCGAATTCGTCTTTACCTTCGCCGCCATCCGCGCCTCGGTACTGCGAGCCGACCACGACAAAGCCGTTCGTTACATAAGGATAGTAAAGGCTTTGCGGCGTCAGCAGAGCAAGGTTCGGATTGCCGCCGCGGTTCACGATAACGAGGGGCAGCTTTTTCCCCGCCGTATTCTGAGGCTTCCAGATATAGCCGACAACCTTCAAACCATCACTGAGGTATTTGATCCTTCGACATTCGTAACCGGAAAAGGATTCGCGCCTCTCGAACTCTTCACGGCTTAGGATGAACTGATCGAATCTCTCCAGATAATCCAGTTTGTAGCCCTCCTGTGCCGCAGTCCTTACTTCTCGTTCAAGCGAGGCTCTTTGGTCTTTCACATATTGCGCGTACGTCCTCTTTGCCGGAACCGCGCATGGCGTACTCTCGACGATAGAGCCATCCTTCAGTTGGGTTTGTGCAGTCGCGACCAACGCGGCGGCTATGAAGAAAAGTGATGTGGTCAAAAACTTAGCCATAGCAACATTGTCCCGGATCTCCGCTCTTCGACCTTCACTGATTCGAACTCAACACCTCACGAAAAGTCTTCCATCCTTCGGGCGTGTTATGTAAGAGGACCATGAAGGTTATCTTTTGGACGACAGGCGGGGCATCGCCCGAACCGGGAATGGTCAGCGTGTCCGTTCCCAAGGCATACGCCCACTCATGGCTTAATATCTCAAGCTCCTCCGGATCCACGACAAACGTAGCTCCGGGCGGAAGCGGGGCCCGAGACATAAAGGCGGCCTTCAATGCCTCCCGACCGTGCACGGGCGGTGCGCCCGGCATCGAGACCATGGCATCTTCGGTCAGGGTCGACGCGTACAAGTCCGCATCGTTTGTCCGGTAGGCGGTCTTTACCGTTTCCGCGAGTTCGATCAGCGATGCCATGATCGCGTCTGAGTCGAACATTCCGCTGCTCGATGTTTTTGCCATTTCGTTCAATAGTGCGCTGCGTGTGTCTATATTTTAGTCGGAATCAATTTTCGCGCCGTTTCAGTGCGTGATCGGGTCCCTCGTCGCTCGCCAAATCTGTAGTCCATTAAGCCGCAATACGACCTCATCGGACTTTCCACCATCGGCCTTGCTAAAGCTGGCTTCCATAAATCCCGGATCATTATCCTCATTGAAAAGGACAAAGGTTGTTTCCGAACTGGGGATCAGTTCGGCGGGCGACCGACCGGTCGTCATAGAGTGCAACCTTCCGTTTTCTTTGGTGACGGTAAAAGTGCGTCCGGGAGCGATCGTATACACCCCAACGTATCTGTCCAGTACGGCAGCGTCCAACGCGACTGGCGTTGGCCGCACGGGGAGCTTTGTCGATTGGCCTGAGACCCACTGCCAACCTTTTTTGGGAACTTTTACAAAAACAAAAACGAAACGCATCCGGGACTCAGTTGCGTTCTTCGCATTGTTTATCATTTCGGTCACGTCATACCGTACGACGGTGTTTCCGGCGTATGCATGCCACGTAACATCGTGTTCTCGGATCTCTACCCGTTGAGCGTGCAACCGTCCGCTCGAGGCATTTTTTATGTATTCGTCGCGTTGCTCGACGTAGCCCGTCGAATGAATGAACATAAAGCCCTCGCCGAGCATCTTCTCAAGGGCCGGTCCATCCCCCGTTTTCAGTGCGTCAGTCACCTGCTTTTGGAACGTCTGGGCCTCAAGGATCAGCTTTGAAGGGGGGACGAAGTGCCAGACTGCCCGAAGGTACCAAGCGTAAAGACAAACGACAAAAGTATCACCAGATATCTGCTCATACACCTGCCTCTTCCAAAATCCAAGGGTTTAATCCGGGGGGGGCGTGGGAGTACTGCAATTATATTCTTACTAGCACAAAGCCAAACCGGCGTCGAGCGCCCTGATCAGCTCATCGACCGTATCATTCGACGAGTTGAGCATGAGCCCCGTGCGAATGACGTTGCCGTACAGCCCGCCTTTGCCGATGAGGACGCCCTGGCGTTTTGTTTCTTCGAAGATCTTTAGGACGGCTTCGGGATGCGGTTCCTTTGTCTTCGGGTCCTTAACAAGTTCGATCGCCTGCATGATCCCCATCCCGCGGACGTCGCCGATGATCGGATATTTCTCCTGAAGACCGAGCAGTTGCTCGTGAAAATAATCGCCGACGACGCGACAGTTCGTGCGCAGGTCGTCTTCCTCGATCACCTTGATGACCGCGAGGCCGACCGCCATCGAGACGGGATTACCGCCAAAGGTCGAGAACGTCAGACCCGGAAACGCATCGGCGACTTCGGGCGTCGCGATCGTCCAGCCGATCGGCACGCCGTTACCCATTCCCTTTGCTGACGTGATGATGTCCGGCTCGACGCCGTAGTGCTCGATGCCAAACCACTTGTCGCCGGTGCGGCCCCATGCGGTCTGGACTTCGTCGGAGATGAACAGACCGCCGTGAGTCTTTCGTGATCTCGTGGACGCGTTTGAAATAATCCTTCGGCGGAACGATAAACCCGCCGACGCCGAGGATCGTCTCGGACATGAACGCCGCGATCTCGCCGGTCGTCGTCGTGTGGATCAATTCCTCGACATCGTTCGCACACGCAAGGCCGCAATTGTCCGGCGTCGCATTGAACGGACAGCGGTAACAGTAAGGTGCATGAGCGTGAACAAATCCCGGCACCTGCGACGCGATCGGTTTCCAGGTCGAATGCCCGATGGAGGAAAGCGCTGTCGCGCACCGTCCCGCGTAGCTGTGCCGCAGGACGACGACTTCGTGATTCCCGGTCGCGAGCTTTGCCGCGAGTATCGCGGTGTCGTCGGCCTCGGTACCGCTGCTCGTGAAGAATGATTTCTTTAAGATTTCCCGGCGTGATCTCGGCGAGTTTTTCGGCGAGATCGCCCTGCGGCCCGTTCGCGTACAGCGTCGATGTGTGTGCGATCGTATTGACCTGATCGATCCACGCCTTGTTCACGCGCGGCTCGGCATGCCCGACGCTCACCGTCAGCACGCCGCCGAAGCAGTCGAGATATTTGTTGCCCTGGTCGTCCCAGACATATTCGCCTTCACCTTTAACGAGCGCGAGAGGCTCCTGGTAGTAGGTGGCAACGGCCGGGAAAAGAAATTCTTTGTGCTTGCGGATGGCTTCGGAGAGCGATGATCTTTGTTCTGGCTGTGTCATAAGTTTTTCCTATTCTACACTCGGGTTTCGAAGATGTGCGATCTGGTCGAGCGGTTGCCCCGACTCGAGCCGTGCGACCTGCTCACGCAAGATGTCGCTGATGGAATCCGACGCCGGAGCATGCTCGAGCGATCTTCGATATGCCGCTAAAGCCTGTTCCCGATCTCCCAAACTCAGATATTGGTTTCCCAGCTCGAGCGTCACCATGAACGCCGTCGGATCCAACTCCGCCGACTCCGTCAGCAGGGCGATTCCGGCCGGAATGTCGGGTTGCGGAACGTAAAGTTTCGTATAGATCGCTCGGTAGAAACGCGAGCGAGAGATGCCGGCCTTTGGGCGATCGAAGCGACCCTTGAAAATGAATACATTTCCCATCCGGGCGATGGGTTCATCCCCGCGGAAGACCTTGCCGGAATCCCACCAAAGTTTTGGCGACAATTCCGAAGCTCCCATAAGCACGGTTCCGTCGAAAGTATCGCCGGACAGGCGATCCGCATCACGCGCCGGATCCCCGCCTACGTAGTCGATCCCACGCCTGTCCCGCTCAACATCGGACGAGAAATAGTAGATCAGGGGAATCTCGCCACCGGGCGCGAGGTTGGCCTCGTAATAGCGATCGATATCCTCAAGTCGCAGACCAAGGTCGACACCTTCGTCGCTGAAATATTCCCATGCCCCCGCAGGTCCGCCAACAAACTCGTTGAAGTATTCCCAAGGTCGCATTACGGGGACGGCCGAGACGATCGACACGCCTAGTAGAAGGCTCGTGACTGCCCCGATGACGTACGACCGCTCGCGGACGGCAACATAGATCGGAATAGCACCGAGCACGGCGAGGAGCGGGAAGATCGGCAGCGGCGTGGCGGACTCCACCGTAGCTCGAACCAACGACGAGAAACGCCAGAAAAATCCCCGCGAGCAACGCGAGTCCAAGGACCGGAGGGACAAACTCGAGAGCAGTCTTTCGAAAGACAAGAATTAGACTTCCGAGCAGCACGAGCATCAGCAAACCGATCGGAAGCTTGGCCGCGATCACGCCCGGAAAATAGTAGACGGGCCCTTTCGAATAGTACATATCGCCGAACGCAAGGATCGATATGGCTCGTCCCTCGGCACCCGCGCGGATCGTATCGGCAAGGCCCCAGATATACGCGCGCGGCAAAAGGCTGGCGGTAATCACAAGGTTCATTCCCGCGCGATAGACCGGCGACTTGATATCCCCGACCTTCGTCGCGAGCGGCCGGTTGAAGCCTTCATCCGCGGTGCCCGGAGTTTCGTAATAGCGGAATCCGTAGAAGCTCCAAAGAACGACAACCGCTCCCGCGAAGATCAAACCAGTTGCGGCCAGGCGTTTGAGACCGTCGGCAAAACCGTGGTTTCGAAGTCGGGCGATCCAGAAGACGAGAGCAATGATGCCGATAACAGCGACCGTGATTATCGCCGAGTGCTTCGCCGATAGTGCGAGACCGAGGGACACGGACGCAAGTATCAGATCGAGCACTCGCCAGGACTGAAAAGCTTTGACTGCGAAGAGAACCGCCATCCCCGATGTAAGGGCGACCGGAAGATCGGTCATCAGGACAGGAAGATGGGCTGCGACTGTCGGATCGATCACCAGAAACGCGGTCGCCCCGATCGCCATCACGCCGCAGAACGCGTGGCGGACAGCAAGAGCGAATAGAAACAACAGAAGTCCATTGAGAGCGAACATCGCGGTTCGTGTTCGCTCCTGCAGAACGTCCGGCTCATTCTTAAAGTATGCGTCGCGCTCGACGGCGTCCCGCTCGTCGCCTTTGTCGGCGTAAGCTCGAAAGGGCGACATCTCGTATCCGAGCCAGGAAACGTATGCTCCGACCCAGAGCTTTGTCAGCGGCGGATGTTCCGGGTTGAGGCGGAAGTCACCTGTCTCGACATACGCCGCGCCGGCCCCGACGTGATATGCCTCGTCGAATGTAAAACTGTCGAGGCTGGTAGTGATCGACGATCGAACGATCGCGGCAGCGATGAGAGCGATGATCAAACCGAAAAATAATACAGTTTGACGCGTTCCCCGGGTCGTGCGTTCTGACGGTGATGGTTCTGTCATTTTAAGATCTTCGAATCGTGAACGACCTTTCCGTCGACGATCGTCAGGACGCTCGTCGTTCGCGGCAGCTCATCCGGCGGCACAAAGAAAATATCCTGCGAGAGCACGGCAAGATCGGCGAGCATTCCCGCCGCTAGTTTGCCTTTTTCCGCTTCGGCAAACTCGGCGTAGGCCGAACCGTAGGTATATGCCCGCACCGCCTGCTCGCGAGAGATCGCTTGTGCGGGATTATCCGAATGGGTAACCGCAAACATGATATTCAGGAAGGGGTTCAACGGGCCGTCCGATCCGAGAGCGAAGGGAATCCCTTCTTCGATGTACGTTCGAATGGGGGCTTTGCCGGCTCCCCAGCGTTGTTGGCCCATTTCGCCGTCGGTAAAATGTGAAGGATTTTGAACGATCACGACGCCGAGCTTTTTGGCTCGCTCGATGAGATCGTCGATCACTACTTCGCCGTGTTCGATGCGTACGCGTTTATTTTTCCAGTCGACCTTTCCACCGCCGACCTTTTCCATCGCGTCGAATACGGCTTCGCACGCTCGGTCGCCGACACAATGCAATAGCAGGGGTTGATCGAAGCGGAGCGACTCTTTAACGATCTTTTCGATCTCCGCCCGGTCAAAATTCAGTTTCCCGCGCCAGCCTTTCTTATCCAGATAATCGTTACGTAGGGCAGCTCCACGTTCGATCGGCGATCCGTCCAGTACCCATTTTATGCCGCTGCCACGAACCATTTTAGTCGAAGGCTGCGCCTTGGTCACTGCATGGATGTCCGACAGGTCCCGTCGGCCGCGGCTGGTCATCGAGAAGGCAATGGCCCTAATTCGAATCGGCAGATCGGCCTCGCTCGCCAGGCGTATATAACGTTCGGTCGACATGCTCGGCATAATTTGCATTGAAGTGATCCCGAACGCGGCGGCAGCGGCTGCACGTTTTTTCATTTCAGCGATCAAATCCGCATCCGATCCCTGCTCAACCAATATGCGATCGAGATCCCACTGCGCGTACTCGAACATGCGCCCGTTCAGGATCTTCGTCTTGCTATCCCGTTCGAAAATGCCGCCAAGCGGATCGGGCTGACGTTCCTGAATTTTCAAAACCGACATAGCACGGCTATTCATTACGGCGCCGTGGCCGAAATACGTTGAAAGCAGCACGGGATGGTCAGGGGCGATCGCATCGAGCTCTTTTCGGTTTGCCGATGGAGCGTTCATCGCGTCGCCGCCGATCGTACCAAAGATCCATTTCCCTTTCGGTGCCGAGCCAGATGCTGCTCTCAGTGCCGCTGCCACTTCAGCCCACGTCGGGTCCATGGATCTGAAGCTGAGATGGGTTCCCTGAAACTTCGGACTGAAATGAGCATGGGCGTCATTAAATCCGGGCACCACGGCCCGACCCTTGAGATCGATCATGCGAGTGTTGCTGCCAGCAAGTTTACGGATCGCCGCACTCGACCCAACAGCCGAGATCCGCTCGCCGCTGATGGCGAGAGCCTCCGCCGTCGGCATTGCCAGATCGGATGTAAAGATCTTGCCATTAAATAAAATGAGATCCGGGGGAACCTGTGCCGTCACCGGAGATACGCCGACAATAGTAAAAAGCACGGCCACGAAGACCAGATGGAAATATCGAATGCACATTCTAAAACAACTCTCCTTTATCGTCCCTGCCCATCATGGCCTTTCGGACCATCGGGATCGGCGGGCCACCGTACGAGAGAAACGCGTCGTGAAACTGCTTCCATGCGCCCCGTCCGCCGCGGGATGCGGTCCAGTCCTCGCGGAGTTTCTTTATCATCAGCTTGCCCATCGTGTAATTGAGATAAGCCGGGTCGAACGTGCCGCGGTTCGCCTGCTGCTCGGCGTTCCCCTCGTCCTGCAGACCCTCTTCGATGAACAGCTTTTTCGATTCCTCGACCGTCATACCCTTAGTGTGCAGGCCGATCGCCGAAATGAATCGAACATTCCTGAGCAGAGCCTCCTGCAACTGTCCGAGGTGTAGTTCCGGCATCACCCGCCCCAAGACCGGCGTCGTACATCATCTCTTCGGTGTAATGCGCCCAGCCTTCGGCAAACGCGTAACCGACGAAGACCTGACCGAATTTCGATTTTGCGCGGTTTGAGTGAAGGAAGTTCAGGAAATGTCCGGGGTAAGCTTCATGGACCGATGTGAAAAGCAGACTTCCCTCGCCGGGCAGATATTCTTCCTGTTTTTGTTTCGACCATGACGGGTCCGGAGGAGACATGTAATAAACGGACGGCAGATCTTTCTCGTACGGTCCGGGAATATTGATGTAGGCAAAGTTCCATGCCTTATATGGCGGAGCGATCGCGACCTTGCACTCCTCGGTACCGGGGACCGAAACGATATCTTTTTCCTCGAGAAATTTTCGAAGATCGGTGAGCTGCTCGTTGCGGCCTCGGCGAGATCTTTGCCCGGAGCTTTTCCGCAGGTTGGCTTTCTTGTTGCATTCGACGAGCGACATGCCGGGTGCGTACTTTTCGCACTCGGCCTTTACAGCCGCGAGGTTCTTATCGAGATCCACTTTCGCGATCTCTTCAAGTTCGCGCGAGATCGATGTCGACGCCTTCGGTCTGTTTGAGCATCAGCTTGAACTTGTCGGCACCGAGCGCGAAGTTGTTCGTCGCTGTCGATTCCTGCGAAGCAAGCCACGCGTCGAAATCGCGGATGGCTTTTGCGGCGGCTGCGTTCGCGCTTTTAAATTCAGATTGCGATTGCTGATCGGTGACCGGCTCGAACACCTTTACGACATCCTTCTCGTAAAATTCAGCCAGCCCGCCGATCGTCGTGCGACCGATCTTGATCAAGTTCATCGCAAGCGGCAGTCTCAGATTTTCTTTGGCCTGCATGAGTGCGGCCGGAACGTTTTTGGCGTACGTCGTGTAGGCTTTGATCCGCGTTTCGAGCGGAGCATACGGACGCGAGACATATACGTCGGGATCGAGCGCATCGGCGTAATAGTAGGGATTAGTGTGTGGCTGATCCGCCGTCTCGCGCCAGAACAGATCCTTGTCGATCTGCGCGATCAGATAATCACGCTCGAAACGTTGCCGTTCGTCGAGCTGATCGTCATTGAAAGCGACGGCTTTATCGCGTTCGCTCTTCAGATCGTGCGATCTCTCTGCTCAGACCGTCCGCCGACCAATTGGGAAACTTGCCATCGAACTCATGCCGGCCTTGATAAACGGCGAAAGTGGGATTCGCTGTAAAGTAGTCGGTCAGAAACTGCTCGACGTAAGCGTCCCATTTCGCATTTGACGCAGCGTTGGAATTCGCGTTGGCTGTTTGATTTGTATCGGTCCGCGGAATGCAGCTGATCAGGACGATCGCCAAACCAAGAAGCACTATACCCACAAAACATTTCATATTTATCCCTATTCGATGGGTCTTCCCTGGTCGACTAATATCTTATTAAAAAGCGTTTCGGACTTAGGCGAATCTCCATGAGCGAAGGTGCCAAAAAACTTTCCTGACGGTCCGACCCCATAGAAACGCGAGCACTGAAAGCATATTTCAATCTCGACAACCTGATCCCCCATTCGAGCTCTCAGCTTATGGTGAGGAAGCCAACAGTTCGATGGTTCCTCACCGTTCGATACATCTGTGTAAAATGCTTCTAATATCTCCGTTCGTAGATTACGATTCGCAATATCAGCAACTGTGTTCGGTTCGAAACCTTCCTTGACAGGATATTCGACCCCGTTATCGGTTCGAACAATCTCTCCCTGCAAACTAAACTCACTCGCCGATTCCAACACTTTCCGGGCATCTGCCGGCAAAGACGAATCCAACAGCTGTTTCTGTCGCCCGGTTAACTTAACGACAGGAGCAACCACTAACGGTGTAGAGGTTGAAACTCCTACGGGTCGGACCTCTGATGTCCCTCGGTTGTCGTCAGCAGAATCAATAACAGGTGAAGACGTGCATCCAAACCCGAATATCACCAATAAGAGGGATAGTATCAATCGGCTCATGCTCGGATTCTCGTCCACGATCCTAGTATAAATTCCCTTCCCGTTTTCTCCCGGTGTAATCGACGTAGACAACCTTTAGCTCGGTGTAGAAATCGAGCGAGGTCGAACCTTGTTCACGAGCGCCGATTCCGGTGTTCTTGACGCCCCCGAACGGAATGTGAGCCTCGCCCCCGGTGGTCGGAGAATTGATGTGCGTCATTCCGCTTTCGATCTCGTCGACAAATCTGTAGACGAGGTTCGTGTCATTCGTAAACACAGAAGATGACAAACCGAATTCGCTATCGTTGGCGACCCGCATCGCCTCGTCAAAATCTTTGACGCGCAAAACCGAAAGCACAGGTCCGAAAATTTCCTCGCGCGCGATCCGCATGTCGGGGGTGACGCGATCGAAGACAGTCGGCTCGACGAAATAGCCGTTGTCGAGCCCATCACCAGTAGAGCGCTTTCCGCCGCAGAGCATCTCAGCTCCATCTTCCCGTCCAATGTCGATGTATTTAAGAACTGTGTTGAACTGTCCTTCGTCAACCGACGGCCCGATATCGTTTTTCTCATCATCACCGCGGCCGAGCTTGAAACTCTTTGCACGCTCGACGATCTTTTTTACGAATTCGTCGGCGACCTTGTCGATCACAACGGCCCGCGAGGTCGCCGTGCATCGCTGGCCGGTCGAACCGAATGCGCCTTGAGCCGTCGATTCGACGGCGAGTTCCATATCGCAATCTTCGAGAACGACAACCGGATTCTTTCCGCCCATCTCGGCCTGAACTTTCACACCGCGGGCCGCGACCTGAGCATAGAGTTTCAAACCAGTCTCGGTTGAACCGGTGAACGAAATAGCTTTAATGGCTGGATGATTTACGATCTCGTCTCCGGCTTCTGAACCGGAACCGAGCACCAGATTCAAAACACCCTTGGGTATGCCGGCCTCGATAAAGATCTCGGTCATCAGCGTCGCGGTCAGCGGCGTCAGCGTCGCGGGTTTGAAGATAACCGTGTTCCCCGCAACGAGCGCCGGAGCAAGTTTCCATGCCGGGATCGCGATCGGAAAGTTCCATGGCGTGATGCATGCAACCACGCCGTGCGGTTCTTTGATCGTGTACGCAAAATTTGCCGGCAGCTCCGATTGGATCGTCTCGCCCGTCATCCGCCGCGATTCGCCGGCGCAAAATTCGACTACATTTATCGCCCGCTGCGTCTCGCCGCGAGCCTCGGCGATTGTCTTTCCCTCTTCTCGTGTGATCGCCTGCGCCAATTCTTCTTTGCGTTCTTCCATCAGACGCGCCGCTTTTGCAACGATACGGCCGCGAGCCGGTGCAGGTGTCCGCTTCCAGCCGCGAAACGCGTTGTACGCGGCCTCGACTGCGCTGCGTGCTTCCTCACGCGAGGCAAGCTCGATGGTGCCGATCGTGTCGTCAATGTTTGCCGGATTGATGTTGGGCGCCGTGCGGCCCGAGGCCGAATTGCGCCATTCGCCGTCGATAAAACTGCGGTACGTCGTCATATAGGTGTAACTGTTAGAAAGGTAATGTTTATCGTGGTAATCTTAGACGACATGTCGCCCAAAAGCAAAGAAAACGTTCGTGAACTGCTCGAAAAGCGGGCCAGTGCGACGCCGGAAAAGACATTCCTTTTTTCCGAGGCGGACGGACGCGAATGGACGTACCGAGAGTTTGATCAAGCCGTCAACCGGACCGCAAACATGCTTTTGGCACGAGGCATTGCGAAGGGCGATGTCGTCAGTCTCCTGCTCCCGAATTCCGCCGAATACATTATCGCCTACTTTGCATGCTGGAAGATCGGCGCCCTTGCCGGCCCGGTCAATTCGCTTTTGAAACCGGAGGAGATCGGGTGGGTGGTAAACAATTCGGAAGCGAAGCTGATGTTGGTAGGATCGGATTTGCTGCCGGAGTCGCCTGCGTTCGCCATCGCGACATCGTCGGAGCCGCCTGCGGTAGAGGGCGGTTTACCGCAAGAAACTTCAGGGAAATTCGCCGGACGAGAAACGATTCTTCAACCGCCCGCTACCGCAGGCGGTTCTGACATCATCCAAATCCACTTTGACGATGTATCAGCAGTAGATGGCTTCGCGGACACGCTCGCCCCCGTCGACCTCGACTCGGAAGACGACGCCATCATCATCTACACATCGGGGACGACCGGTAAACCCAAAGGCTGTCTGCTTACAAACGGAAACCTTATCGCGAATGCACGGCAGATCGCCGAGTGGATGAGTTTTACTGAGGACGACCGTCTACTGACGGTGATGCCGCTCTTCCATATGAACGCCGTCTCTGTGACGACAATGACTGCGCTCTACGCTGGGGGTTCGACGGTCGTCAGTCCAAAGTTTTCATCGTCCCGATTCTGGGACATCATCGACAAGTACAAGATCACTTCATTCGGTTCCGTCGCGACGATGCTGTCGATGCTGCTCAATAGTCCCAAGTCCCAAGTCCCTCGTCCCGACGTTGCCAATCCAAAATCCAAAATCCAAAATCCAAAATCGCTAAGGTTCGCTATGTGCGGCTCTGCTCCGGTACCCGCCGAAGTGCTCCGCAAATTCGAAGAGACGTTCGGTGTACTCGTTGTCGAAGGTTACGGTCTGAGCGAATCGACGTGCCGCTCGACATTCAATCCTCCGAATGAAGATCGTCGTCCCGGCTCATGTGGCAAGCCGATCGGTAACGAGATGAAAGTGTTCGACGAGAATGACGAAGAAGTTCCGGACGGCGAACTCGGCGAAATCGTTCTTCGTGGGCCGAATATTTTGAAAGGATATTTCAATAATCCGGACGCAACCGCAAAAGCATTCGCAAACGGTTGGTTTCATACCGGCGACATTGGTTATCGAGACGCGGACGGTTTCTTTTATATCGCCGATCGAAAATCCGACATGATCATCCGCGGAGGCGAGAACATATACCCGCGCGAGATCGACGATCTTTTGTACACACATCCGGCCGTCGCAGCAGCCGCGGCCATCGGCGTCCCGGATGAATTGTACGGTGAGGAAGTCGCGGCGTTCGTTGTGCTAAAAAACGGCCATAACACTACCGCGGAAGGGCTGATCGAGTTCTGCCGCGAGCATCTGGCCGATTTCAAATGCCCGAAGTCGGTACATTTTGTCGAAGATATTCCAAAAGGCCCAACGGGAAAGCTTCTTAAGCGCGAACTGGCAGCGTCTCTCCGGAATCGGTGATAGGTGATTCTTTCTTTTAACTTATGACCTATCACTTATCAGTTATCACCTATTCCGGAGATTTCTATTGAGTAGGCCGTGTTGTAAACTTACGCTTCTCTTATGACACAGCGGAAACTTGGAATTGCGGTGGTGGGTCTTGGCGGCGCGGTCGGTACTACGATGGCGGCGGGGATCGATCTCTTGAAAAATGGCGTGGTCGGAACTGAAGGACTTCCATTGGCGAATTTGGACGTCGCCGGTATCGCGAACTATACAGACATCGTCTTCGCGGGATGGGACCTGTTCGGTGAACATCTCGCGAAAGCCGCCGAAGATCACGACGTCCTGACCCACAAACAATTCGTCGCCGCGGAAAATGGGCTGCGAGCGATCAAGCCGTGGCCGGCGATCGGCGATCCGAAATTCCTTTCGAATCTCGGCGGCGAGAATAGGCTTTCCAAAGTTACGCATCGTGAAATTATCGAGGAGCTTCGCGCGAACTTACGCGAGTTCATCTCGGTCTGTGACGCGGTTGTTGTCGTGAACCTGGCGTCTACGGAAAAGCTCGCTGTTGAGGGAAACGAGATCTTCAATTCGCTTGCCTCATTTGAAAAGGCCCTCGATGAGAATTCACCGGATATTTCCCCGGCGATGCTCTATGCATACGCGGCAATGACAAAGGGTATCCCGTACGGAAACTTCACGCCTTCGGTTGCTGCAGATATTCCGGCGCTGATCGAACTGGCCGAGCTTAGAAAGGTACCGATCGCCGGAAAGGACGGCAAGACCGGACAGACGTTTATTAAGACAGTTCTCGCACCCGCGTTAAAAAGTCGTGCGTTAAAAGTTGAGGGCTGGTACTCGACGAACATCCTCGGCAACCGCGACGGCCTCGCGCTTTCGAACGAAGATTCGCTGGCATCGAAAGTGAAAACGAAAAGCTCTGTCCTCGACGATATCCTCGGCTACGAGGTTGAAGATCATATTGTCGATATCCGCTACTATCGTCCGCGCGGCGATAACAAAGAGGCTTGGGACAATATTGATGTGACGGGGTTTCTTGGCCAGCCGATGCAGATAAAGGTAAATTTTCTTTGCAAAGACTCGATACTTGCCGCCCCGCTCGCCATCGAGATCGCACGCTGTCTGGATCTGGCAAAACAGCGCGGCGATGCGGGAATTCAGGAACAGCTTTCTGTTTTTTTCAAACTGCCGATGACGCGAAACGAACGTCCGGAGCAGGCGTTTCATAAGCAGGACGAGATGCTTCTCGAATGGCTCGGGAAATAATTACAGAGCCTCACCGTCCTTGAGCTGGTCATCGGAAAATTCGGCGGCGCTTTGTCGTTTGCGATCCACGGACAGTTTCAAGACATCGGGTCTCGAATAGTGTCCGGCAGCATCGAAATTTTGTCGTTCTTCGCGGACACGAGCATGCTCAATCGTCGCCACGATCACTTTTTCCTCATCACAGCACGGCTCGACGATCCAGTTCCCATCCGGCCCCGCGATACACGAACCGCCATCGGCAAGAAGGTCAGGTGAGTTCTCGATGACCTTTTCGATTCCCGGTAACCTGTCCGGCAGATCCGACTTTCTCATTAGTCCTGAAACGGATGCGACAAACGAACGGCCTTCGAACGCGATGAACCGGGTAATTTCGTTCGTGTTCCGCCGGCTGCCGGGCCACACTGCGACATGCAGATCTTCGCCCTGTGCATAGAGCGACGTTCGAGCGAGCGGCATCCAATTCTCCCAACAGTTCAAACCGCCGACGGTAAACGCCCCTAATTCGTGTGTCCGCAAACCGTGACCGTCGCCGATCGACCACGTCATCCGCTCGTCGTAGGTCGGCATCAATTTGCGATGGACGGACCTGATCTCGCCATGCTGATCAATATAAACAAGCGAAGCGTATAGACTCTCACCCCGGTCGTTCGGTCGCTCGATGACGCCCAGATAAACGGCGATCCTCCTATCGCGAGACAGTTTGGTCACTTTATCCAGATCGCCGCGTTCGATCGAGACCGCCTGTTTCACGTATTCGGAATGAAATGCTTTATGAAACGCGGAGTTGAACTCAGTGATCTTTGAATACTCGATCCAAAACGGATAGCCGGGCACGAGGGCTTCACCGAATGCCACCAAACCGGATCCCTTCGCGGCCGCGTCGGAGATGCTGTCGCAGATCTTTGTGATTGTCTTTTCGCGATCAAACCAGATCGGAGTGATCTGGGCAAGTGCGATGGTAAGTTGGTCGTTCATCTCTTAAGCTCGGCTTCAGCCGCAATATATCCGAAGCTCGACCACTGATTTCCCGCGACGATCTTACGAAAGATCGTTGTCGCTTTTTCACGATCGCCGTTGTAGAGAAAATAATTTCCGATGCCATAACCCAACGACGCGCTCTTTAGAGTATCCGCGTCGCCCCGGATCTCCGATAGAAGGGCCTCGGGTTTCGCCTCGCCGCGATTGAGACGTATGAGTTTGAGATATTCATCGTTCTCAATGATCTCAACGTTTCCTGCAAACGGTTCGAGGATCTTCTTTGCGTCCTTCTTTCTACCGAGCCGCCTCAATGTCATGTAATGCCAGTACGAGGTCGCGACGCGCATGTCGTTGTTCGTCGAAACCTTCTGTGCCGCTTCGTACGCTTTCAACGCCCGCGAGTAATCGCCTTTCAAATAATATGCGAGGCCGAGGTGATACCAGATATTTGATTGCAGGGTGCTCGTCGGAATGTTCTTCGCATTCGGCAGCCCGTCCGGTTCGATCTCATCGGGTTTTCCCGCTATTAGTTTCGTCGCAGTTTCGAAGTCTCGGATCGCATCGTCAAAACATCTGAGCGTTAGGTAGCGATGGCCGCGATGACGAAAGAATCGCGGATCGCTCGGGTGCAGTACACTGCCGCTTGAAAATATCCTCACCGCGTCTTTGTAACGGCCAATGTAAGCTGTCCGGCGACCCAACCAAATTATCGAGTCGGCCGCGTTCGGCTTTTCAAGGTGAACGGCCTCAGCGTCAGCAAGATTTTTTTCGTGGAGTGCCTGAGTTTCCGGTGAAAGAACCGGAGCGACTTCGCGAGCAGCAAGTAAGCATGGTTGTGAGTAAGCGGCAGTCGATATCATGAACACAGCTACTGCCAAGGTAACGATTCTCATGGCGGCAATAGTAACAGCACGTTATGCGAATTAGAAAAATGCGGGTACAAGCCCGCCTTCCCGACCTGCGAATTAACGTGTGGCGCCGAGAGCATTCGCAAGTCCGGAAGGCGGGCTTGCCCCCGCTCGGACGCTTTGCGTTCTTGACGAGCTTTGCGTGAGAATGGATTTTCACGCACAGCCCGCTAGGTTCGCAAGGGAAAACTATGTCGCTCAACTCCGTCTTATACACATTGCCGCCGCTCATCGAGGAAGCGGTCAACGCAGAAATAGATTCATGGAAATTGGATGATCAGGTCGCCCGAATCTGGGCAAGAGACGCTGAGGTTTGGACCGGCGACGACGAATCGAAATGGCTTGGATGGCTGGATATTGTCGCTCAGGAGTCAGGCGATCTTAAGAAGTACCGCGACCTCGCCGTGGATATCGAGCAAGCCGGATTCACAGACATTCTGCTCATGGGAATGGGCGGCTCATCGTTATGCCCCGAAGTCCTCGCCTTGACCTTTGGCAAAACAAACTTTCACATTCTCGACTCGACCGTTCCGGCACAGGTCAAGGCGGTTGAGGACGAACTCGATCTCGCGAAAACTCTTTTCATCGTCGCGAGCAAATCCGGGTCGACGCTCGAGCCGAACTGTTTCAAACAATATTTTTTCGATCGGGTATCGCAGATCTCCGACACGCCGGGCAAGCAATTTGTCGCGATCACCGATCCCGGTTCGAAGATGGAGCAGATCGCTCGCGAAGATGGTTTCCGTCATATCTTCTACGGCGAGCCCGAGATCGGCGGAAGATTCTCGGCTCTGTCTGCGTTCGGGCTAACCGCAGCTGCGTCGATGGGCCTTGATGTTGAGATTCTACTGAATCGAGCCGCCGAGATGGTTTCGGAGTGCCGGAACACAGATCCGAACGAAAATCCAGGAGCGCTGCTCGGCTTGATCATGGGCACCTGTCACAAACATGGCCGCGACAAACTGACGATCTTCACATCACCTGAGATTCACGATCTCGGAGCATGGCTCGAGCAACTCGTCGCCGAGTCGACCGGTAAAAACGGTGTCGCGATTATTCCTGTTGATCGTGAGCCGATGATCGATGCTGAGAATTATTACGACGACCGCGTGTTCGTGCACGTCGGTATGAAGGGATCCCCGACTGACGAGCAGGTCTATCAACGCCTCGAAGACATCGAGCGAGCGGGTCATCCTATGATCCGAATCGAGCTCGAAAGTCTCTATCACATTTCGCAGGAATTTTTCCGTTGGGAATTCGCGACGGCGGTTGCCGGTGCGGTTATGGGAATCAATCCCTTCAACCAACCGGATGTCGAATCGGCAAAGATCGAGGCGCGGAAGATCACCGATCAGTATGAAGAGACCGGTTCGCTTCCGGAGGAAACTCCGTTTTTCGAAGACGGTGGGATCGCATTATTCACCAATGACGCAAACGTCGCCGCACTTGACGTTATCGCCGGTGATACCCGTTCGCTTGAGGGATATTTAAAGGCTCATATCTCGCGTATAGCATCGAACGATTATTTCGCATTGCTCGCGTATCTCGAGATGCATCCGGAAAACGAAAAGCTGCTGCAGGCGATACGCGTAACGGTGCTTGAAAAAACCCTCGCCGCAACCTGTCTCGGCTTTGGCCCGCGGTTCCTTCACTCGACCGGTCAGGCCTACAAGGGCGGCGCGAATAACGGAGTGTTCTTGCAGATCACTTCCGACGATGAAGTCGACCTTCCGGTGCCGAAACAACAATTTTCTTTCGGCGTCGTGAAGTCGGCGCAGGCCCGGGGCGACTTTCAGGTTCTGTTGGATCGCGAACGCCGGGCACTGCGAGTTCATGTCGGCGGACCTGTTGGGGACGGCTTGCGGCGGATCCGCGAAGCACTTGCGGCGGGATAAACAAGCTTTGACATCCCACGTCAATACATACCGCCTCCCGTGTACCGACCAGTTGAGAAAACTGACCGGCAGCTTGTTGAGCTCCGAGTCCAAAGCTCGGTTAAGACTCTTTTTTGACGAAATAAAAGAAGCTGCCCGGAACAAGTTCCAGACAGCTTCTCTCTCTTCCGCGCGTTACCGATTGGTCAAAGGCGTCGATGCTGTCCAGACTTCCACTGGACCGAGCCCGATGTTGACGACCTTGAACTGGTAAATTCCCGCCTGCGTGACTTGCTGATTGATGACTGCCACGCCCGCAGAGGAATCTGACAATCGCAACACAGCACCTGTCGGATCGATCAAGACGAGCTGGATCGGGATGTCGTTGCTCGCCTCAGCGACAACGGAGAGTTGGGTCGTCCCCGGCACGACGCTAATCTCACCCAGCAGTTGCTGTCCAACATTGAGCAGTCCGCTATTGCTACTCGTCTGGCCGGGACCGGCGGTCGGACTCGCGCTCGAGCTTGCCGCTCTCAAGCGTGAACTTGTCGAGGTAGACCGTCCCCTTGATCGCCCGGAGTTCCAGCGTGTGCTGCCCGCTGCCGAGATTCTCGAAGCGCACGCTCTGCCCGAAGACCGGCGATTTCATCGACCCTTGCGAGCCGTTGTAGTTAATCGATCCCTTCTTCACGCCGTCGACATAGATGTCGGCGCTTCCGCCCTTCGTGCTCGTGGCGTAATGGTAGGTAATCGCACCGCTCTCGCCTTGGACGTCAAACGTCAGCCTGGCAAAATGCTCCGGGGACTTACCGTTATTCATCCGGAAGTGTCCGTCGCTGGCGTTCGGATCGTCGACGAGATGCCAGCCGCCCGAGTACGCAACACGTGGGTCGTTGTCCTCGATCGTCGTGACCGTTGTGACCGGGGGCTGGCAGGCCTCGAAGTCGTTGATCACTACGTTGTCGATATACCACCCGCTGTTCGGACCGGGCACCGTGCTGACATCAGAGGTCATTCGGAACCTCAGGTATACCGGTAAACCGAATGGGTTGTTGGGACCCCCCGGAGCGAATGCCCCGAGAGCAAGTTTCGCGTGGTGGAGGCCCTTGCTTCCGGTGTACGAGCGACGATTTATAAGCACGGACAGTGGGGCGACGCCTTCGAGTGTCCCGTCAAGACGGCCGTTGTAGCCGCCCTCGACAAGATAGTTGTTCGCTTCAAAGGTCGTCACGTTGTCAGTGTATGGCGTCGCGTTGAAATTGGCCGCGGAGCCGAGAGCTATCTCGATGTTTCCACCGTCGAAGTTCGCCTCCGTGTTGAAGAAGTGGTCGAACTCCATCACCGAAGATGAGCTCACGTTGAGCGGACCCATCACCGAAGCGAAGTCACTCTGTACCCCACGAACCGTGCCGGTCGGCACCGGATCAAAGTCCGGACCGTACATCATCGACGAAGTTTGTCCGTCGCCGGTGTCAATGCCTGTCACTCGCTGGAATGTCGCGAGAGCATCGTTCGGGTCGTTGCCCGCGTCGACGAGAGGCGGAGTGAAGCGGGAATTCGCTGACGAGCTTTCGAAGTTCTCGTTTGCGAATACCGGCGTGCTCTTCACGACCGAGGATGTGGGAACGTTGGACTTCGTCACGAGGTTGTTGTCGGACGTGCCGCTCTGCCGGTCGCGGGCGCGGACGATGTAGTAATACACCTGCCCCAACTGGAGATTGTTGTCGGTAAACGACGTCCCCTGAAGGTTGTCGGCAACCCGGTTCGCATTTGTCGGCTCGAAGCTCGCTTCCAGTGTTCCGTTACCGTGGGCGACGCTGTCGACCCGATAGACGTCATAAACTATGTCGGCCTCAGGATTGTTGGAGCCCGCGGGATTCCAACGGAGCGTCAAGCTGCTGCACGAGACGTTGTCCTTGACCTCAGCGACGCCGGAGAATACCGGAGCGTCTACGATGACGCTGCCCGAAACTGTGATGCTCTGGGCATCACTTGCACTCGACGTGCACTCACTGTTGCGGCTGGCGCGAACTTGATAATAGAATGTCCTCCCCCCATCGAGACCGCGTCCATTATCATTGTCTTCATACGTCGTCTGGGTCGCAGGCAAGGTCGCGATCTTGACAAAAGGACCTTCCGGCCGCTCGGCACGCGAGATCGAGTAGTTCGAGGCTCCCGCGACAGGCTGCCCGCCGTTGATCGTCACCGTAACGGCATTTACCTGTGAATTCGACAGTGCGAAGGAAGGCGGAGCCAGAGGCCCCTCCTGCTCGCACTGCACGACACCTTGCGGCACCGCGAAGCTTTCAACTACGACGGGAACCGACTGGGTCGCGACGTCGTTGCTCGTCGAATCAGCACCCAGACCGATACCGTGGCTCGCAAACGCACGCCAGATGATGGCCTGATTCTCGCCGCCCGTCAGTTCGCGGTCGGCGAGCAGGATAGAGTCGCGCGAATCGACCATCGATGGACTCAATGGCGAAAGCTGCATCCCGCGGAGCACTAGTGTGTCGGACAGTTTCGCACCCTTGGTAACCGCCGAAGCCAGCGGACCCTGCCGATGGCCGACCTGGCTGATCTCGTTGGCGAGCAAGCCCGGTCGCACGATCGCTTCATTGGCACGTATCGTCGCCGCATCGTTCGTGTTAAAGGAGCTGCGGTAGTCGATCGGATGACTGGCGTCTACCGACTGCACACGGCGGTTGCCGATGTAATAACTCGCGCCGCCACCGAGCCGCCGGTCGCCGTCGAAGAATATGCCGTTCGTGTCCTTCATGATCAGCAGCTCGCGCATATCCCACAGAGTTGCAGACCAGACCTCTCCCGTCCGGTGGACGGCAAAAGGTGTTCCCGATCCTCCGTCGATGTCAGGCGCGGCCTGATCGCGACGGTTCAGGATCCGCTGGTTGATCGAGCCGTATGACCAGCGGAAGTTGGTGTATGGCATTCTGCGGATTCCTACGTCGAACTCGCCGGTCACAAACTCGCCGACCGCGTCGTCGTCGCTCATCGTAGCCGCAATGTAGTCGGACCAGCCTTCGCCCTGGCCACCAGATTCGCCCACGAGCGTCAGCCCGAGACCTCCGGAGCTTCCCTTGGCGACCGAACGATTAGAGACGCCGTGATGGTATTCGTGCGCGACCACGTCGAAATCAAAATCGCCGTCCGCACGGTGGAACGTGCTGTCGGTGAATAGGAACATCTGCATGCGTGGGCGCCCGCCCTCAGCCGGCGTACCGAAGTTTGCATTGTTGGTTCCAGATCCGTCCTGCACCTGGGCGCTGACGGCGTCGCGACCGGTTCCACCTTTGCCGAAGTTGTCCTGCTGAAAGTTCCAAAGGCTCTCGGTAAACCCGATGCTGTACAGGTAGTCGTGCATCAGGTTGTTGAAATGGAAGAGGGTCAGAGTGCCGGAGTATACGTCCGGGTTGGCACTCGTCGGATAGACAACCGCACCGGTGGCGGGTGCTGTCGCGTCCGCGCCGCCGAATTCGTACGCATTAGTAAAATCGAAATAGTTCTGCGTGAACTGCCGGTCCAGGGCGAAGCCGCGAATGCCGTGCGTGGTCTCGTTGTCGTTCGCGCGATCATCGGCGACGATGACGTTGTTACCCTCGGTGTAGTTCGACTGGAAGACTGACGAGAGGGTCCGGCCGTCTCGAAGAGTGACGCTCGCTGACAGCGGCGTGAGGGCTACGGAGAACGGTTGATTTTTGTCACCATTCGGCGAGTTCTCGGCCAGATTGCGGGTGCGTGCCTCGCTCGACATCGTGTAGCCATAGGCGTTAGTCGCGGCTCGGTTATTGTCGGCTACGTTGACCATCCCGCCACCGCTGTCCGTCGGCAGATAGTACCAGCCAAACGGCGATTCGGGTGTGGGGTTGGTAGCGTCCGGCACCCCGCGCAGAACCTGCGAGAATGGACTCGTATAAAAGAGCGGGTTTTCGTTTCGAGCTGAGACAAAGCTGAATCGAAAGCCGCGACCGCTGTTGCGCACAGTAGTGTTCTCGGGAGCGTAATTAGGAGCGCTTCCCGGCCCGGCCGGCCTGCCGACACCGAAGCGTCCTGAGAATGTGGTCGGCAGAGAGTCAAACACCTTTGCTCTGGCTGTCCCGGCACCGTTGTACGCCTCGACCATGTCCTGTAGATCGGGCCGAAGCGTCGAGCGGCGTCCCGTCCCGATACCGCCCCCATGATCGCCGATGAAGGCCGTAAGGCTAAGCCGTCTCAAGACCTCGCCAGTCTGCGCGTCAACCACCATCTCCCACATGATCCCGTCGTATTGTGGAGTGACTAACGTAAACTTATAAGCCAGCCGTCCCGTATCGCCGAGCGGGAAGACGCATTTGGCAACCGCGATGTCGTCCGTAAAGATACCGCCCCCGCTGAAATTCGGAGCGTTCACGTATTCCGGGTGGAGGTCACCGTAGGTCGTCAGCACCTGAGTTGTTCCGAGCGATTGCGGCGTATATCCGGTGATTCCCATCGAATTAGCCGCGGCCGAGATCGCCTGAGCGGCTGAGATCGTCTGCGAATTCGCCACCCTTAGTTGCGGGAAACTCTCGCTGCCGACGCTAATCACTTGGCCGGCGCGGTTGACGTTTACCAGAACCTCACCTTGATAGACCGGCAGACCATTAACGTGCTGCTCAAATACCATGACGGTAGTCCCGAGGTCAGAAATCGTCGCACGGCTGCGAAGCCGCATCGCCTGCAAGTCGTTATCGCTGAAACGAAAGATCCCACGCCACCGATGTAAAAACTGTCGGGCGATCGTCTCGGGCGCCGCCGAGCTCGGAGCAGACAGGTAACCGTTGTAGCTGAATAGGTGCCGGGGCGTCGCCGTGAGGCCGTTGTATCGAACCTGCACCGGGTAGCCGATCGCATTGTTCAGCGACTCAAGCGCCTTAAGCTGGGCTTGGGTCGGGGCACGGAGAGCTGTGCCTTTCGGCGTACCGTGGACGCCGCGAACGTCGAGTTCGTTCGGCCTTTGCGAGGGCGAGTCTTCATTAATGGTCAGTGCAAAAACGCTCGGGCCGACCATCGAAGAGATAAGCATTAGTGCCACTAGCGGCTTGAGAAAATGTTGGCGATTCATGAGTAGACCTCCGAGACAGTAAATTATGTCTCTCAATCAAAAGCTATAGGCCTTGAGAATCTCTTGAGGAAAACTTGAGCGGCAGAGGTGACCGTAGACGTCGCCGTAGATGAGAAGCGGCCGGCTGAAAGAACGCGACGCCAGAATACTGCCCCTCTGTCCTGAGGCCTCCGGCGTTCGGTGGACGGCCGGCGGACGGAACATGCCTCGGAACGGATCCCTTTTCCAGATTATTTCTTCTCGAAACCAGCAGTTCGGTGTATGCAATCGAGGCGCCGCCCGCTGCCGTCGCTTCCGGCGACTCAAGTTCCTTTTAGGAGAACCCTCTTACCTGACACCGACGCCAGTAGAATCGTTTCTGTCCCTCCATAAACGCAAAAAAGGCTACCCATTTCAGGCAGCCTTATTCTCCGCGAAATTTTTCGGACTACGCGCCTACCTCCTCACTTTCTTCGACGAGGTACGGCGAAACGGCTGCCTTGTCAATATCTTCTTCGAGAACCTTCGCGATCACCGGCAGGGACAGCGAACGTGTTTTCTGGATACCCGGAACTTCCTTTCCCTTTGCGTAAACGGCATGACGTCCGTTTTCCTGGTACCACTCGCTCAAAGATGCCGTCTTATGCATCTCCTCGATGATCTGCCGCCAACCGACTCCGGTGTTGTATGCGGCAGAACGAGATCTCACCTTCCTGAGTACCGTACGGAATGACGCACATCTCTGTGCGTCGGAAATCGTATGTGAACAGATCCTGAAACCACATTCCCTCGACGCATAACACACGCCACACGTCATCATCCGACTTCTCGGCTTTCATACGGTCGTTGCGGTCCGAGTTCGAAGTCGTGGATGACGGTTTGAATAGATTGATTATCTGCGAGATCGGAAAACCGTCAGGTGCCTTTGCGGCGTCGTAGTTTCGCATGATCGCCATGCCGAGCTGAGCCATCGTCAGCTTCTTGCCCCGGGCCGTGTCGGTGATAGTCGCGACATCCTTCATAAACCGCTCGTAGTTGAAAAACTCAAACAACGATTTCGTCAGGCCCGACTTTTTGTTGACGACCATCAAGGTGAAGATCCCGCAGTTCGGATGGCAGTTGCATGACGACCATCCCCAAGGAGCGTCGGCACCCTGCAACATGTCCATAACGGACGTAAACGCGGAATACGAGGACAGCGGGAACCAGTCGCGCATAGGCTCGAGTACACCGTCGAGCTGTTCTTTCAGATCGTGCGTCATACCCGCAAGTGTGTATCGCTGTTTGACGCGGTCCTCATCCGAAATGTCCTCATCGCGGCCCGTAAAGCTAACCGGCTGGAACGCGATCGTCTGAACTTTATCGATGTTCTCCGCAGCAAATTTCACGATGCTGCCGATGCCGCTGTTGTTCCAGGAATTTACGATCGTCGTCACGAGCGTCACCTTAATACCGACGGACGCGAGATTCTCGATCGCTTTGAGCTTTACGTCGAAAAGATTACCGACGCCACGATGCTCGTTGTCTTTCTCGTTCGTTCCGTCGAACTGAAGATAGACGCCGTGCTGCCCGGCTTCTTTTGCCTGCTTGCAGAACTCGATGTCCTCGGCGTATCGGATGCCGTTTGTTGCGGCGAGAATTCGGTAGAACCCAACTTTCTTCGCGTAGGCAACGGCGTCGAGAAAGTACGGTGACAAAGTCGGCTCTCCACCCGAGAACAAAATAATGATCTGACGTTTCGGCTTGAACGATACCGCACGATCGAGGATCGCTTTCGTGTCTTCGAATGTCGGCTCGTGAACGTATCCGACCTGATTCGCGTCCATGAAGCACGGGTTACACATCATGTTGCAGCGATTTGTCAGATCGACCGTCAGCACCGCACCGCGGCCGAACTTGATATCGCTGGTGCCGTGATGATGGACGTGCTTGTCCTCGGCGGCCTTAAAATCGCGGCCGTAAAAAAGTCCTTCGATGCGGTTGAGAAATGCAGAGTCGGTCGCCAGGACGTCGACAAATTCGCCGTGCGTCGTGCAGGTCTTTCGCATCAGCACCTGACCGTTTTCCTCGACGATCTGCGCCTTGATCTCGCCCGGATGCGAATCCATCAGGATATTCAGCGGAATGTCGCCGGAGATCACACCGTTACGTACCGACTTTACGCATGAAGGACAGAGCGAGTCGGTCTCGCGCGGAAATCCGAGCGGCGGAGCGGTGCGCTCATAAGATTTAAGAAGCGGTTCGGCCGCCCATGACGGCTGGATCGATTGACTCTCGGGAATCGCCTTATTGACGGCCTGAAAAGCTTTCCAGCCGAGATCGGCAATCTTCGAGACAGCTTTCGAACCGGTCTTTCCGTTTCCCTTTCCTTCGCCGCGTCTGAAATTATCACTGAACATAAGGATTGATGAGCAGATCGTTAATTTTCCACACCGATACTAACAAATCTTTCGAAATTTGACGATATTTCGCGTAGTATCGTTACGTTCCGGGATTGAACCTAAAGAAATATATATGAAAACTTCTGTTGTCCGAAGAGTGTCCCTCGCGGCGATATGGATCGTACTGCTCGGCTTCTCTATCAACTTTTATCTCGACAATGCGGTCGCATATTTCTTCGGCTACCGAAACCCCAGGTTTGGAGACACGCTCTTCACCAATCAACTCTGGTTCGTCGTCCACATGATCGGCGGCACATGCGCCCTTTTTCTGGGACCAATACAATTCTGGACCCGGATCCGCGAACGTTATATAAACCTGCACCGTTGGTTAGGTAAATTTTATATCGGAGGCTCGCTGATAGCAGGAATTATTGCGATCAAGCTCGCTCTTATCAACGGATGCCAGGCCTGTAGATACTCGCTTCTCACCCTGGCCGTGCTATGGATCTTTTTTACGGTTGCTGCGTACTTGTCTATCCGTCGTTATGATATCGAGGCCCACAAGAAGTTTATGGTCAGAAGCTATGTGTGTGCGCTTGCTTTCGTATTCGTCCGCGTGCCCGGCGTTCTGCCCATGGATTTCTTTTTCTCGATGATCGACTCGCCCGCAGAACAGGGCATCGTAGCGGAGTGGTTTTTCTCCTTGGTGCCGCTGTTTGTCGCTGAAATGTGGTTAACCTGGATACCCGCCTTGCGAGGGACGCCACGCCGGGTAAATTCACAAGCGGTTTGAGGCAGGAAAGCCTTGGCTTAGTCGAACGCTTCCAGATATTTTATGCCGGAGCCGGTGTTAAAAAGAACGACATTCTCGCCCTCCTTTACAACTCCCTGTTCAATGAGTTTACGGAGCGCGGGCAGACAGGCCGCACCTTCAGGGGCTGCGAAAATTCCCTCAGCCGCACCGATCTCACCGACCGCGTGTACAAGCTCTGCATCGCTGACTGCGACTGCCGTTCCGCCGGGATGCGCGGATCGCGTCGAGGATCAGAAAATCACCGATCGCTTTTGGAACGCGCAGCCCGGATGCAACAGTCGAAGCGTTTTCGAATTCGTCTGCGAATCTTTCTCCACGGTCGAACGCCCTCACGATCGGAGCGCAGGTTTCCGATTGGACTGTCACCATTCGCGGACGGTGTGAATCCTATCCATCCCATCTGTTCCATCTCGTCGAATGCTTTCCACATACCGATCAATCCGGTACCGCCGCCGGTTGGGTAGACGATGACGTCAGGGAGATTTTGGATTTTAGATTTTGGATTTTGGATTGAGAGAGAGCTGTTCGAACAAGCTCGTAACCCATCGTCTTCTTTCCTTCGACGCGATACGGCTCCTTCAGGGTCGAGACATCGAACCAGCCCTCTGCATCTTTTCGTTCGGCGACGATCTTGCCGCAATCGGTGATCAAGCCGTCGACGAGCGTCACGTGTCGCGCCGGTCTGTTCGCATTCGACGATATTCGCCCGCGGCGTGTCAGACGGCATGAAGATGAATGCTTCCATTCCGGCGCGTGCGGCGTACGCCGCCATAGCACCGGCAGCGTTTCCGGCCGATGGTACCGCAACCTTCTTAACACCGAGCTCTTTTGCCATCGAAATCGCGGCGGTCATCCCGCGGGCTTTAAAGCTTTGAGTCGGATTCTGTCCCTCGTCCTTGATGAAAAGATTGAGTTTGATCGGCAGTTTTTTCGCAAGCCGGTCAGCTCGTAGAAGTGGTGTCCAGCCCTCGCCGAATGTCACGATGTTGACCGGATTTTCCACCGGCAATACTTCGCGGTACCGCCATAGCGACGACTCACGCGACGCGAGCGAATCAAGCTTAAGCGTTTCGGCGGCTTTTTCGAGATCGTATCGAACGAGGAGGGGCTTACCGCATTCGACGCAAAGGTTTTGAATTATGTTCGCCTCGTGCCGGAGTCGGCAGAGGGCGGATTCGAGATGTGTGACGTTCATATTGATCCTATCTCGTCAGAACCGCCTGCGGTAGCGGGCGGTTGAAGAACAGTATCCTGGGACGAGCTTAAAGGTCGAGATACGAAAGTTAAACCGCCCGCTACCGCAGGCGGTTCTGACCAGAAGCGACTGGCTGGAAAGCCGTTGTACTTACTTCTTCCAAACAAATTCCTTGAACAGATTGAATGCCGCGTTGAAACCGAGCGAGATGGTGCCGCTTCGCACTCCGTCTTTCCAATTGTAGCGATCTGGGTACCAGGTTTCGTTAGCGATAATGTTTGAAGTGTATGTTCCGGCTAAATTCGGGATACCTACGACCCGTCTGCCGTTGCGGTCACGCGCGGTGACCGGCGAAATCAGAGCATTCCGGACGCGGGCTCCTACGCCTTTGCTTCTACTACGATAGAAATGACTGTCGAATTTCAAGGCCTCGTCGAGACCGAACTTTGTCGTCTGTTTGATCGTGTTCTTGCCAAAGTTAGAGGCGACACGGCGGCCGAAACCGTCCCACTTAGTTCCCCACTCTTCCGGAGAATTGCGCCAGGTAGAAATTCCTGCGGTCGCGACCATTTTCCCTAGTGCGACCGGCCCAACAGTGCCGCTTACAAATCTCTTGCGGCGCGTGGCCGCGTTGGGGCGAACATAGTCGGTAGACGGATTCACCGTGGGTAGGCCTGGGTGAACAGTCACCGTCGGGAGGTTCTTATCCGAAACATCGGTTACGGTCATTGGATCCGGTGACGGTGTCGGTGTGGGGTCCTCCGCCAGTGTGACAGACGTCGCGAACAAAAGAGCCATTAGCAAAAAGTACGGTTTCATTAATCCCTCCCTTGATTGGTTGATCGATCTATCTATGAGCTCTTTAACATCGGCTTCAGCTCTTTATAGATATTCTCCATCATGATCTTCGTTCCCTCGGCGTTCGGATGGATGCCATCCGCCTGATTCATCTCCTTCTTGAGCGCGATGTTCTCCAATAGGAAGGGCAGGTATGCGACCTTGTGCTCGGTTGCGAGATCCGGGAAAGCGTTCGAGTAATCCCTCTGATAATCCGCACCCATCGTCGGCGGCGTGATCATTCCGCACAACAGTACAGCGACGTTTTTCGCTTTCGCTTTGCGTATGATCCTATCCAGATTAGCTTTCATCTTCGCAACCGGGACACCGCGAAGCAGATCGTTTGCACCGAGCTCAAGAACGAGTATCTGAACGTTCTCTTGTTCAAGGACCCAATCGGCGCGCTCGAACCCGCCGAGGCTTGTATCCCCGGACACGCCCGCATTCACAACCTCATAATTGTATCCGTCGGCATTCAACCGTTCCTGCAAAAGATATGGGTATGATTCGCGTTCGGTTAGGCCGAACCCGGCGGTCAGGCTGTCGCCGAACGCGACGATCTTTGGCCGATTCGCCGTCACCTCAGGCGTCTTCAAAGGCCTGTTTGCTCCAGCACCGATCTCGGACGGACTCCCACCCGACGAACACGCGGCCGCCATCACCGTGAGAAATGTGAAACTAAGAAGTGCTGTGTTTCGAATAATATGATTCATGTGAATTAAATAATATGCTACGCGATTTAGTAAGCTTTGGATGCAGAATTTCTTAAAAGTGTGAACTATGAAGTGTGAACTGTGAACTATGAGCTGTGAATTATGAGCTGGTGAGGTGTGAGGTTTGACTGGCAGCTGGAAACTGAGAACTGGGAACTGGAATGAAACCCTCCTCTAATATAGTTCACAGTTCATAGCTCATAGCTCATAGTTCATAGCTCATAGTTCAGGTTCATAGTTCACAGTTCATAGCTCACAGTTCATAGTTAAATTCCATGATTCAACTCAACCGTGTTACAAAAACAGTCCGCTCCGGAGCCGAAGATCTCACGATCCTGTCCGACGTTTCGATCGATATTCCCGAAGGGCAGTTCGTCGCATTGACGGGGGCGTCGGGCAGCGGCAAATCGACTCTGCTTGGTTTGATCGCCGGTCTGGATGCTCCAAGTTCCGGAACGATCCTGATCGACGGTGACGAGATAACAAGTATGAGCGAGGATGGGCTGGCAGAGATTCGAAGCGCAAAGATCGGGTTCGTATTCCAGTCGTTTCATCTGATCCCCAGCCTCACGGCGTTCGAGAACGTTCTCATTCCGATGGAGATCAGGGGGCTGAGCGACGCCGGCGATCGGGCATCCGAGCTTTTGCGAGAAGTTGACCTGACTGATCGGGGCCATCATTATCCGGCCGAGCTTTCGGGCGGCGAGCAACAGCGTGTCGCGATAGCTCGCGCATTCGCGAACCGGCCAAAGATCCTTCTCGCGGACGAACCGACCGGTAATCTTGATTCGAAAAATGGCCGGCACATTTTCGAGCTGATGACCCTGCTTCATACGGAACGGGCCGTGACACTGGTTCTGGTAACGCACGATCACGGTTTGGCGGCCGAGGCACAACGTCAGATCGTTTTGAAGGACGGACGCATTTTAAGCGACACGGAGAATGGGAGACACGGTGACGCGGAGAAAGCCAGAAAATGAGAAAGTGAGAAAGTGAGAGCGTGGTCCGATGTTCTTCACTCTCACCTTCTCACCTTCTCACCTTCTCACCTTCTCACCTTCTCACTTTCTCCGAACACAAATGAACTTCATCCTCAACCTAACACGCCGCGAGATCCGCTCATCATGGCGGCGTTTGTTATTTTTCTTCCTGTGCATCGCACTCGGTGTCGGATCTGTCGTCGCGTTGAGATCCTTGATCCAGAATCTTACCCGCGCCGTCGGAACGGATGCCCGTGCTCTGATGACGGCTGACATCGACATCAGCTCAACAAACGATTTCACACCAACCGAGATCTCAAAGATCGAGACGGTGGTAACAGAATCGGGGATCGTCGATGAGCGAAACGAAACGATCACGACATCTTCGATGGCCCGTCCGTCGGACCCCTCCAACTCAACCGTAAAACTTGTCGAGCTCAAGGGAATCGAACCTCCCTTCCCACTGGTTGGCGATTTTGAGCTCGACGACGGAGCGCCCGTTCGATTTCTCACTGCTTGAAGACAACGGAGCCGTCGTCGCGAAAATTCTACTCGAGGATCTGAATGTAAAAGTGGGTGACCGGATCCGCATCGGAGAAGGTGAATTTCAGATACGAGGGATATTCGACCAGGAGCCGGGGGGCACGGGCGGATTTCGCTTAGGCGGCCGTGTCTTTATCGAAAAGAAAGCATTCGATGACGCGGGCATCACGAGAAACGCCAGCCGCGTCCGTCGCCGCATTCTGTATCGCACGACGGACAATCCCACTGAGCTTGTTCGGCAGCTTCGCGAAGCCTTGAAGGGCACGACCGTCACGGTTGGGTCGTACCGCGAAACCCAGGAAAATTTGAGCGAACAATTTGAGAGGACGGAAAATTACCTTTCGCTGACCGGGCTGCTGATCCTCGTCCTTGGCGGCGTCGGGGTATGGAACGTCGCCAGAGCGTTCGTTGAGCAAAAGAGAAAGTCGGTTGCTGTTCTGAAGTGTCTAGGTGCCGGCGGCGGTCGGATCATTACGGTTTATCTATTGCAGATCCTCACGCTCGGCTTTGTCGGAAGTCTTTTCGGAGTGTTTTTTGCACAGCTCGCGTTGCTGTTCGTCCGATGGCGTTTTGTCGAGGCACTTCCGCAAAAGATGACTTATGCCATCAATCTATCGACGGTGATTCAAGGCGTGACGCTTGGAGTGCTGATCTCGTTGCTGTTCTCTGCTTTGCCTCTCTTGCAAGTTCGAAACATAAAACCGAAGCTTCTGCTTCGCGATGAGAACAACTCCTCGATCCGACGGCTCGACTTCACGAAATGGCTCTTTGGAGCGGTCTCTCTGCTCGGACTTCTCGGCGTGGCGGTTTGGCAGGCAGGCTCGGTGAAAGTCGGTGCATATTTCCTGGGTGGCCTGGCCGCTACCTCCGTCGTTCTTTATTTGACGGCTTTAGTTCTGACACGACTGCTTCGCCGATTTCGTCGCGTCGGCCCGTTCGCGTTGTCGCAAGCTGTTAACTCCCTCTACCGGCCCGGCAACCAAACCCGGACGATCCTGCTCGCCGTCGGGCTTGGGGCATTCGTCGTCCTCGCGGTCCAGTCGCTGCAGGCAAACCTCGTCAGAGAGTTCGACTTCACGAAAAACCAACAACTGCCGAGCTTATTTTTTGTCGATATTCAGCAGAGCCAGATCGAAACTCTTGCTCAGCTTATCCAGTCTCAAGTCGGCGAAAAACCCGAAACCATCCCAACCATCCGCGCGCGAATTTCGCACGTAAACGGCGAGCCATTCGACTTTGCTCAGCGCGAAACGCGTCAGCAGCAAGGCCAGATCGGGCGCGAGTTTGCCGTAACCTATCGCGCCGAGATGGAGACGAACGAGAGCGTTCTCAGCGGCCGATGGTGGAATTCGGATCCGGACGACGTCCCCGAAGTTTCGGTCGAAGAGGAAATGGCTGGCCGGTTAAAGGTCTCGCCCGGCGACTCGATGACGTTCGATATATCGGGCCGCAGGATCACCGCGCGGGTTGCGAATATAAGGAAGTTGGATCTGCGCAATACAAGAACGGCGTTTGTCTTTGTCTTTCGTCCCGGCGCTCTGGAAAAAGCACCACAGACATTCGCGGCGACCATACTCAAACGCTCGTCAGCGACCGACCGTCAGCGGCTTCAGCGCGATGTACTCGAAGCATATCCGAACGTGCAGATCTTTGACGTCGCCGATATCGTTGCCGCCGTTCAAAGGCTCGTCAGCAACTTTGTGCTGGCTATATCTTTTGTCGGCAGCTTCGTGATCTTGAGTGGGATATTAATCCTCATAGGGTCGATCGCACTTACTAAATCTCAGCGTATCTACGAGAACGCAATATTAAAAACGCTAGGCGCCAGGCGGCCGACTTTGACGGCGATCCTTTTCGCGGAATACGGACTGCTAGGATTGCTCTCCGGACTGATCGGCGCCGGTTTCGCGACAATCCTTTCCTACATCGTAAGTCGTTATCTATTACAGATCGATTGGGAGTTCGACGCATTTCTGGCCGTCGGCGGGGTGCTTGTGACGTTAATGATAGTGATGCTGGTGGGTGCTGCGGCGAACTTCGATGTGCTCTTCAGAAAGCCCCTTTCCACACTGCGATCGCAGTGACGCTATTTCGCTTGCGGATCGAACGGATGGGCTGCCAGCACCGTTCGCATATTTACCTGAGCAAATAGTGTTTCTATGTAGGCGCCAAAACGATGGAGGATGGGAACGATATCTTTTTTCTCGGTCGTCGCGAAGATCTCTTCTGAAAATCGTTCGATCGTTTCGCGGTCTTTGTGGAATAGAAACGAGAGCGTCCGCTCGAGGAATACGTGTAATTCGCTATTGACCGCTTCGAGCAGTTTCTTGTCCGGATTCTGCTCGGCCGCCTTTACCACCTGCAGGGCCTTCCACAAGTTTTGACGCAACGCGAGCGATTGTTCGAGCTTCGTTTGGAAATTAGGGAAAAGGTCTGACGGAAGTATCTGCGGATCGACAGCACCGGCAAAGCCAGCCAGAATCTGACGGAAACTGTCGCTTAAGAGTTCGAACGCAGTTTCGACCCGGGCGAACACGGATGGAACCGGACGAATGCTGACAAGTCCGGTCAGTTCCTGCGAAAGTACTTTCTTCAACTCGATGGACGCCGTGTACGACGCTCCGTCCAGCGAATCGAACATTGCCGCGTGTTCCTTTGTGAACCGAGAGAGCCGATTGTTCATGTGAACGATCAGATCATAGGTCAGCTCGTAAATTCGCGCGAAGATTATTAGAGACGGCTTTAATGGTTCATCGTGACGGAGCATTTTTCCGACCACACTCAATGTGCCGAGTATCGTTCCGAACTGGGGAAGGATGACCCGAAGATCGACTTCGTCCGCGAACGGAATCGTCTTTCCTGTAACAAGGCTCTTAAGCTTGTCCGGAAGAAAAGATTGGCCCGCGGAATGTGTCCGAGAAATAAGTTTTCGAAAGACAGGTGACGACTCAAGCTTACCGATCAGAGTCGAGCTCCACGCCCTCCAGTCAGCGAAATTTAGGCTCTTGTTAGCGGCGAGAACGCTTTCATTCAGAACGATCGAATCGCGGAGGACCAACGCGAACTGATCCAATTCCTCCGTCGTGATCGATCCGCTTGCCGATTGATCGCCGCCGGACGGCAACGGCCCGGCGACTGCCTTTCGCAGCCTGAAGTTTAGCTTGGAAGAATTGAGCAAAGCGGCACGGGTAAGGCGGCATTCGCGTACCCAGTTTCCCGCGGCGTCGGTCGGCCGGTTCTTGTCTGAGAAAGTTTGATCACCACGATTTAGGAAGCTCTCAAGACCTGCCAACCAGACTCCGAGCTCGAACGAAAGTTCATCCGGGTCGAAAACCGCGATGATCGCCGAGTCTTTGAATTCTTCTCGACTGTCCGAAAACAAGGTCGCAGGGTTGAAGAGCGGTGTTTGAGTAGAAGCTAATTCCAACTGAGATTTCCTCACTGTTAGTTGAAGACTCGAGGCGGGCAGCGAACAACATCGCCATTTATTTTATACAATTAAACTCGGCGTCTTGGCAATAAAAACTTTGCCTGGCATGCTTTAACACCTCTGATCATGGATATTCAGCCTAAGAGCCTGGTACTGGCAACCGGAAACGCGGGAAAGATCCGTGAGCTGACCGAACTGTTTCGCGCTCTGCCGTTTGAGCTGAAGAGCCTTCGTGACTTCGAAAACATCACCGATGTCGACGAAACCGGCTCCACGTTCCTCGAGAACGCCGAAATAAAGGCCCGCGGATTTGCACGTCAGACAAATCATTTATCCCTTGCCGACGACTCAGGACTTGAGATCGAAGCTCTCGGAAACGCGCCCGGCGTGTATTCGGCACGGTTCGCCGGCGAAGATGCTGGATACGACGTGAAGATACCGAAGCTCTTGCGCATGCTGGAAGAGACAGGCGACGCCGCTCGACGAGCTCGGTTCGTCTGCGTAATGGCTCTCGCTGACAAGCAAGGGCGGATAATTTACAGCGCCGAAGGTATATGTAGCGGCTCAATCGTTGACGGCCCGAGAGGCGAGAACGGTTTTGGATATGACCCGATCTTTGTGCCCGACGGATCTAGCCAGACGTTCGGCGAACTGGGTGACGATGTCAAAGTCTCTATAAGTCACCGAGCGAAGGCGGCCGAGCTTATTATTCGATATTTACTGGATTTTATCGCGATCTGACTTGACCAATCAATTTTTCGCCAGTAAAATTCGACACTTGATACCGTTTCTAGCTGAAACGTGACGGGGCGTAGCACAGCCTGGTAGTGCGCACGGTTTGGGACCGTGAGGCCGCAAGTTCGAATCTTGCCGCCCCGACCATCAGGCGGGTCGATCAACTGATCATTCCATTCTGCTGCTGTTTCTTTGCAGACATTTCTGTTCGCGGAAGAAGTATTTATAATCACAAATCACTCTGGAGGTTAATTAAAATATGGCTCGTATGACTCAATCGGAGATCGTCAATGCATTGGCGGATTCGTCGGGACTCAAAAAATCGGATGTTAAAGGCTTGTTTGACACCATTGCCGACCTCGCGGCAAAGGAAGTTAGAGCAAACGGCGAATTTACGCTGCCGGGCTTCGGAAAGCTCGTAAAAGCAACGCGTAAGGCCCGCGAAGGCCGCAACCCGGCGACCGGCGCTGTGATACAAATTCCTGCCAAAACTACGGTTAAGTTCCGCCTTGGCAAATCGATGAAAGACGCCGTAGGAAAATAGAACACGAAGAATTCGTTTCGGATCCGACCGGCTTGCTCACACTCGCCGGTCTTTTCTTTACAAGCCGCCAAAAAAACTTCGTGACAAATCTGCGTTTCGTCTGTTAAAATTTCCTTACAAAGTTGGTTAGCGTTCGGAATCCCTCATTATTTGCAACGTTGAAATCGCTTTTTTCAACTAAACACCGTCGGAGATATGCAGATTTTACGGCATGTTTCAGGGATTCGGCCGTGTCCAGCTGAAGTGATATTTATAAGGGGTAATTTATCGAGTAAGGAGAGTATAAAGTGGCAGCAGCTAAACTTATGACATTGCAGGACCGGATCCTGCAAATCGATCACATCCAGGCGCGCCGGTATTCGAAATTGACCGAGGATGCAATTGAGATCGCAACCCAGGGAATCATCCGGCACCTTCGTGCATGCGCACGTATGGAAGTTAATCCGGACGCTTCGGCAGTTCGCGAAATTATCGACGATGCGTTGAACGGCAGGCGTGTTTTCGCGGAAACGTCGAACGATCTTTTAGCCGCTTAAGAAGTATTTATATTTACTTAGCAATACATCTGACCGCCTCTTTTGAGGCGGTCTTTTTTACGCCCAGACGCCGTCAGAACCGGGCTTGCCCGACTTTTTTTAGCCCGGAACGTTCCGTGTATCACTCCGACCTTAGCGTCAGGCGATAGATCGTATACCGTCCTACCACCTCGCCGCCATCCCGTCCGTACCATTTATCGAGATTGCTGAGATCCATGTCCGAATCGTTTCTTACGACCGCGTATGACAGCATAGGATTTGCGGCTCTGGCGGCATTAAATTCAGACCTATAGGCCGCATAGCGAGCGACCTCATAGTCGATCTCACCATACGTCAACGGCTTTGCTTCGCTACTCAGACGATCGGTGTGACGTCCCCAACCAAAGAGCGCGATCTTCGCAACAAAGTCATTTTTCAGAAGATAATCCAGGCCCTCTTCATCGACATTCATGTAATAGAGAAATTGAAAGTAACGATCCTTATTTTCCTGCCCGGACATCCCTGCAAAAACATGCTGATGACGCGACCACAGAACGTTCTGCGGCGCGACGCTTGGCAAGTCATCCGCCTGGATCATGTCATACGCGAGGACGGTAGAGCGATGCGGATCGACATCGTCTCGTGACAATTCTTCGAGTCGTTTCGCAACTGGCAGCGCAAGATCGCGCTCGACATTCGCTCCGTCGAGGACGCGAACGGTGTAATGACACTCGACGAACCCCCATCCGATGGCGATCACTGTCAAAGCGGCGCAGGCGATTTTCGGCATCGCACTTTCCGAATTCAGTTGCTTTCGCAGCAAAACTCCGATGGTCACGATGAGAGCCAGCGCAGCAACATAATTCCCTATGAACACCTGATAATGGATGGGCTGCAGTGAACGCCCGGTGACGATCTGCTGATTGAAGATAATAAAAGGGACAAGGGCCAGCGAGAGTGCGAATAGAGTCGACCTGTCGCCCAGACCGATCATCCTTTTCGTGACGCCAGTGGCGAGCAGCAGCAGGCATATCAGACTAATATATTCCGGCATTCGCCAAAGGTCCGGCACCCGCGTGTAAACCAAAAGTTGGACATCGTCCATTGTTTCCGAGCGATTAGAGAGAAGCCATGCGTACGGAATGAGCGCAATGACACAACCCGCACCGACGAAAGTCAGATTTTTCAAGTCCGTCTTAAAACCATCCGGCCTGAAAATCAGCCAAACAAGAAACAAGCAGCCGAGCCATGCCGCCGCTGTAGTCCAAATATAAAAGTAAGAAAAGACCGTGTAGGCGAAGCAGAAGATGGCACCGAAGATGAGGCCAGTGCCGAAATAGGAGTCAGAACCGTGAGCGGTAGCGACCGGGTCTCCCTTTATCGACGCGGCATTAGCGGGTAACCCGGTCGCTACCGCTCCCGGTTCTGACTTCCGTTCGCCCACCATCTTCCAAACAAACGCAAACAACGCAAACACGGCCGCCATTGCCATCGCCGGAATATACCGTCTGAAACCCGGAAAGTAAGGATAGGAAAACCCGTCAAAGAATATCTCGGGCATTGCTCCTTCGCCCGCAGCGAGAGCTCCGCCGGCAAACACAACAAGCGATCCGGCCATGGCGTACCAGTTACTGCCGCTCATACGTGCGATCAGCCAAAATGCGGCGAGCGCGGCCAGAAATCCGGCAACCGCACCTGACAAAGTCATCGCCCACGGCGTTCCGATCCCGAGTACACGCGCGGGGATCGCGATCGAGTATGGGGCGGCAAATTGGATCGAGAAAAGTGATTCAGGCTGTGGTGTTTCGGGTGATTCGTCACGCCCTGAATACGGATCGTTCTTTCGCGGCCGGCCGTCGATGAGAGCCCGGACGTACGACGCATACGCGACCTCGTCGATGTCGTTGTATGCGTAATGGCCATTCCACTCCGACCCGCGCAGATAGACCATCTTGAGCTGCGGGTAGAGACAAAATATGGCCAGGAAAATTGCGGCGACAACGCCAAAACGCCAGCGAAGGTTCATAAGGAGTGGAAAGCTTAACATGTGATATCTGTGAATGGTTAATGGATAATCGTGGATTGGCAGTCGCTAATCGTCAATTGGGCATCTAGTAGTTGGCGGTTCGAGCTCGACGAACAGGCCCGAACAATCCGTGTTAACATCTCTGCAAATGGAGACGCGCTTATGAAACTCGCCCTGTGCATCCTGCTTATCGTCACCGGTCCCGCTTTCGTTTTCGCCGGCGAGGTCGAAGAACAAAATAAAGCGCTCGCGCGACGATTTTACGAGGAGGTCTGGTTCAAGAACAATCCGTCGGTGGTTGACGAGATAGTCGCTCCGACTTACATCGCACACGACATCGGCGATCGCAAAAACTCGATGGAACCGGCCGAACGAGCAAAAGAAGATCGCCGCGTTCTTCTGGGACCGGGGCACGATGACCGGCACCATCGATTACCAGATCGCCGAAGGTGAGCTGGTCGCGACCCGATGGCAATGGTATTTCAAGCCTACCGTCTGGTGGATGAAGCTCCTCGGCGGCGAGGAGCATATTCCGATCATTAACGTCTTCCGTATACGCGACGGCAAGATCGTCGAACTATGGAACCACCGTCACGACATCGACACCGCGCAGGCGAATTTTATCTTTCTGAAAGGTTTCTTCGTTGGTCTGCTGCCCTCGATAGTGTTGGCCGTTCTGATGTTTTTGCTCTGGCGCAAACTCCGAAAGCCGCAGCCCACGGATCCCGAACCGGCAAAGTGAGCGGCAGGCGCCCGTACTCGCTATGTAATTGAACTTACGGGAAACATTGTATTATTTTTAGGGTAAGCTTTTTTGCGTTTTGAACTCACGGTAATAAGGAATGTAACCCTCTGTGAAACCGACAAACATCAACGATCCCGAATATTTTCACAAAGTAGTGGATTGCCAGTACGCGTGTCCGGCGCACACGCCGGTGCCGGAATACATCCGCCTGATCGCCGAAGGTAAGTACACCGAGGCGTACATGATCAACTGGGATTCGAATGTGTTTCCCGGGATCCTCGGGCGAACGTGCGATCGCCCATGCGAACCGGCGTGCCGCCGCGGACGCATCGATGAAGAGCCGGTCGCGATCTGCCGCCTGAAGCGCGTCGCTGCCGACAATCAAGGACGAGGTCAAACACCTCATGCCGCAAGGCGCCGTTTCAAACCGAACGGTAAGAAGGTCGCGTTGATCGGTGCGGGACCGGCATCGCTTGACGGTCGCACGCGATCTTGCACCGCTTGGTTACGAGATCCATCTGTTCGACGAGCAGATACAAGGGCGGCGGATTTATGCTCAGCGCAGATCCCGGCGTTTCGCCTGCCGGAGACGGTGCTCGACGAAGAGGTCAATTACATCCTCGACTCGGGATCCACACTCATTTCAAACATTACGTTTCGTCGCTAAAAGAAGTGCTCGAGCAGGATTACGACGCCGTCTTTGTCGGCACAGGAGCACCGCGGGGCCGCGAGCTGCAAGATCTGCCGGGACGCGAGGAAGGTGCGGCGAATATTCACATCGGCATCAACTGGCTCGGCAGTGTCGCGTTCGAGCACACGACGAAGATCGGCAAGACGCGTCATCGTTCTCGGCGGCGGAAACACGGCGATGGATTGCTGCCGCACGGCGCGTCGTCTCGGCGGCGAAGACGTCAAAGTGATCGTCCGCTCGCCGTTCGCCGACGATGAAAGCGTCACCGTGGGAAAAAGAAGACGCACAGCACGAGGACATCCCGATCATCGACAATCACGTGCCGAAGTCGTTTGTGATCGAGTACGAAGATGGTGGCGACGCCGAGATGGGGGGACGCGGAGACGCGGAGGCCGGAAAGGCAGAAACACGACCGGTAGGGAGCGTGTCCGATGGCTCCGAAGTGACGCAGCCCAAACGTAAAGGCCGTCTAAAGGGAGTGATGTTCGAGAAGGTCGAAGCCGTCTACGACGAGAACGGCAAACGTTCGCTCGTCCCGACCGGCGAGCCCGAAGTTTTCTTCCCCGCTGACGACGTCCTCGTCGCGATCGGACAGGAGAACTCATTCCCATGGATCGAGCGGAACATCGGTCTTGATTTCGACAAATGGGAAATGCCGATCGTCGATAAGACGACGTTCCAATCGACGAATCCGAAAGTTTTCTTCGGCGGCGACGCGGCGTTCGGTCCCGAGAATGTGATTACTGCCGTCGCACACGGCCATCAGGCCGCGGTGTCGATCGACCTGCTTCTGCAACAAAAAGAATCTGCTGACCGAGCGACTCGATCCGATGGTGAATCTCGTCTCGCAGAAGATGGGCATCCACGAATGGGCGTACGACAGCGAGATCGACGAATACGATCGTCTGGTCGTGCCGCAGGCACCGAAGACGAAGACGCTCGTCAATCGTAAGCAGGAAGTCGAGACTCGGATTCGACCCGCTCGCCGGTTACAAAGAAGCGGAGCGTTGCCTCAACTGCGATGTGCAGACCGTCTTCGACGCGCCAAAGTGCATCGAGTGCGACGCGTGCGTCGATATCTGCCCGACTGCCTGCATCACCTTCACCGCGAACGGTACCGAGGAAGACCTCCGCGCACGCGCGAAAGTTCCCGCCTTAAATCTGACGCAGGACCTCTACGTCTCCGAGCCGCTTATCCAAACAAGCCGAATCATGGTCAAGGACGAAGACGTCTGCCTCCACTGCGGCCTGTGCGCCGAACGCTGTCCGACCGCCGCCTGGGACATGCAAAAATTCTGGTACAACGTCACCAAAGCCGGCGAGGTGAAGTACGGCTGCGGCGGCAATGGAGCGGGATGAGACCGCCTTGGTTGCCAGATGCGCCGGCTCAGGTTCTATTTCTTCTTTGAGACTTACAACCTTCCTACCTACGGAACGATGGTTATCTGCCCTCCGTTAACTGGTCCGGATGCGTCGTAGCCACTGCTGAGACGGAGCCTGAAAGTATCCGGGTTGCCGTCGACAGCGTCAATCGTAAATGTGTAACCACTCTGCTTGTTGATCGTGCAGGTACCCATGATCACCACACGGCTTCCGAACCTTTGGATCGACGTTATGCTCAACGCCGAAACCTTCATTGCGTTCGCCCGGTCGTGATATTCGAACGCACCCGAAACGGATGCGCCGCTCTTTTGCGCGGTGTAACCGAAGCTGGCTTTCTTGCCGTTCACAAGGATATGGCCCGATCCCGATGAGCGGATCTCGCTCGGCTGTGGCTGGTTGATGACGACGTATTGTTCCGACTCAGCTGTATCGCCTTCGTTGTCGGTGACGATAAGCATCACCCGGTAAATACCGGACGCTGCGAACGAATGCGACGCTTCAGGAGTCGCGGAAAAATAGGTGCTGCCATCACCGAAGGACCACAAATAACTTTCGATCGCCGGATCCGGTCCCTGGGTATCATTATCCACCGATGCCGAGGCGTCGAAGCTGACGGGAGCTCCGACGACGGCCGGGTTGGGCGTTGCCGTGAACGTTGCCGTCGGAGCATACGTCGGGGGGCCTAGCTCGACCGTGATCTGCCGTACTTGCGATCGCGGTCCGAGGGTGGGCGTACCACCGCAATCGCCGAATAGCCCAGCCACACGGTAGGCATAGGTTCCGTTGCCTCGACCCACCAGATCGAAGTTTCGTTGGGCCGCAACCGTGGATCCGACCTGAGAATAGTTCGAGCCCTCGATCTGAATATTGTCGATGAACCAGCCGAGCAGCGGCGGGGCGGTTATGAAATCAGTCGTAAACCTGAATCGAAGCCTGATCGATCGGCCGGCAAATGCCGAAAGATCGATCTTCCGTTTACCGATAAAATAGCCGCTGTACGTCGCCAGCGTCTCGAATGCACCGCCGTCCGAACTAATCTCCAGGAATCCAAAATCGAAGTTCTTTTCAAGATCCTCAAAAGAATCGAAGCTCAAATGGATCGCCCGGTTCGCCGGCAGGCTAACAGACCCCGACTGTGTGAGAGATATGTCCTGCAGAACCCCATATACCGGCGAATAGGACCGCGACCCGTTGTTCGGATTATCCGCCGAGATCCACTCTCCGTCGCTCGTCCATTTCGAATTGCGTCCGAGCAGTAGATCCTCCGCGGCATCGTCAAAATAATCGCGGCCGAATGAAGAAGCTTCCTCCACACGGTACCCGCAGGGCTGCTCGACGGGCGATGCCGGGTAGGTCCATGAAAGCGCATATTTGCCGTCGGTATCGACCCCATCGATCTGGTCGGGCCGTATGTCGTCGGCGACCTCGTTAAGGAACGGCTGCTGTGGACTGAGTATTCCTTTGCGGATCGTAAAATTATCCAGACGGTGTCCGGCCGCATCAAGAAAGAATGCGTCGAGCCGGTTCGCGGTAACGTCGATCACCATGGATCCGGCGATTGAAAGCGACTTGACCATGATGGGGTGGTCCAGTTGCGCAGGAGTGAAGCCGCCGCCCGTTCCTACTACCGCATAGACAGTTCCCGAATGGTCATCCGCATCCACATCGCCCGGTTTGCCGTAGTAGCCGTCGCCATCTGGCCGTCCATCACCCGGATTTTTTTTCATCGAATCCAAGAGCGTCTCCGAGGTACCGTAGTGTCCGTCCAGCAAGAATGATCGCTCGTATGAATGGCTATGCCCCGTCAGGACAAGATCCACGCCCGCCTGTTCCAGAATAGGCAAAGCATTCTCGCGCATTTCCTTGATGCTAAGCGCCGACTCAGGTGTGTCCGGCGGCAACGTCCGGTTGTCGCTGTCGTGTGAGCCCTTGCTATACGGGGGATGGTGAAAATACGCGATGGTCCAGGGCTGCCGGTTCCGGGCCAAGTCTCGTCGAAGCCATGCAAGCATGTCGCCCCAATTCTGTCGGGGAACATCGTGAGAGTTCAGGCACACGAAATGTATGTTGGCATGGTCGAAGGAATAATATGCTTCGGTACCGCTTGGCTCACCGCCTAGCTCTCCGTTTTTTGGAAACGAAAATATATCGTAATAGGGTCCCAGCTCAGCCAGTGAGATCGACGAAAAGCCTTCGTGATTACCGAACGTCGACCAGACGGGCGTATTCCTCAGTACCGTTTTATAAATATCGAATACCGCGGTTTGATATGCTGCGTCTTCGCCCAGGGTATACGCATTGTCGCCGAGCAAGAGCATGAGGTCAGCCCGACGACCGTCATCGATGTTGACGAACGACGTCAGAACGTTCCGCTGAGTCTGCGAACCGTTTCCCGCATCGCCAAAGGTCCAGATCCGTACCGGTTGATCTGATCCGACAGTCGGAGCCGTTTCGAAATAGTGGTCCGATCCTGAGGAAAGGGGGCCCATTGCAGTGCCAATGGAATAGTAATACCGCGTGGCAGGCAGCAGGTCCCTGAGCTCGACCTCATGCTCCGTTGTCTGGATGAGTTCATCCTTTGCGGAACCAAGCGATGCGGGCGATTGTCCGTAACGGACGCGGCCCGTGTTCGCAGTATCGGTCCGCCATTTAATGGTCACGCCGGCCGTGTTTAGCTTCTGAAGATAGGGCCCGCGGACTACCGATTGTCCGTGGGCGAGGAAGGGCAGCGCGACCAAACTCATCACGAGGATACCCAATAGCGACTCAAACCGTTTATTCATAGACCTTGGCTCCTTTTTATGCGTCCAACGGTACATTAGGGTGATTGAGAAATTCTTGAATATCGCCTTGAGCTTGAGACTGGATCCCTATCAGCCTCGTACCAAATCGTTCAACGGCTGACCTTTTTTTGTGACTGTCGTCGATAAATGGAAAACCTCGACTACCTCGTAATTCGAATTACGATCGCGAACTACTTGCCATCTCGGCGGAGCACCTTCATCCTAAATACACATGCTCAAGCACTACGATCTCATCGTTATCGGAGGCGGATCGGCCGGGCTCGTCGCCGCCGGCGGTGCTGCGATCCTCGGAGCCAAGGTCGCCCTCATAGAGCGCGATCGGCTCGGCGGTGATTGTCTTTATTCGGGATGTGTTCCATCGAAGACGTTCATCCGATCGGCCACTTTCGCATACGAGATGCGGAACGCCGAAAAGTACGGGTTTAAATCTTCGGAACCCGAATTCCTCAAAGATTCCTTCGCTTCCATTATCGAGCGCGTACAGCGCGTGATCGGCGTTGTAGAAAAACGGGATGCACCCGAAGTGTTCGAGGAAATGGGCGTCGAGGTGATTTTCGGAGCCGCGAAGTTCACAGGACCGCACGAGATCGTGGTAGGCCAGAAAGACGGCGGATCAAGAACCCTAAAGGCAAAGCGGTTCTGCATCTCGACAGGTTCGCGGCCCTTTACACCGCCGATCGAAGGACTAGAGCAGACCGGCTATATCACCAACGAAGATGTCTTTCATATAAAGGACCTGCCAAAGCGTCTCGTCGTTCTCGGCGGAGGCGCGATCGGCGTTGAGCTTGGTCAGGCGTTCGCACGGTTCGGATCGGATGTGACGATCGTCGAGATGGGCGACAGGATATTGTCAAAAGAAGAGACCGATGTATCGTCGTCGATCGAGCGAATACTAAAACATGAAGGCCTGACGATTCTGACCGGTACCAAAGCTATTCGCGCCGCAAAGACAGAGAGCGGTGCCAAGTCGATCATCGTCGAATCATCAGGAAAAGAGAAAACGATCGAGGCTGACGAGATACTTGCTGCGGTCGGCCGAAAACCCAACATCGACGATCTCGAATTAAAGCGCGCAGGTGTCGAATTCGACGATAAACAGATCAACACAAACGACCTTCTCCAAACCTCGCAGAAACACATCTACGCCGCCGGCGACGTTACGGGCAACTTCCAGTTCACACACATGGCCGACTACGAGGCTCGGATCGTAATCCAGAACGCATTCGTTCCGTGGCCGTTCAAGAAGAAGGTGGATTTTCGAGTAGTGCCCTGGGCGACGTTTACGGATCCCGAGATCGGCCGTGTCGGAATGACCGAAGCGGAAGCCCGAGAGAAATTTGGCGACGGGGTCAGAGTTCACACGACCCAGGTCGATGAGAACGATCGAGCACAGGCGAGCGGTTCGACCGATGGTTTTGTAAAGGTCGTTTCTCACCGAGGCCGGATCGTAGGTGCGACGATAGTCGCGGCACACGCCGGCGAACTCATTCATGAATATGTCTGGGCAGTAAAAGACAAGCTCAAAGTCGAGGAGCTCAACGAGATCATCCGCGTATACCCGACGCTTTCAAAGCTCACGCAAGAGGTCGGAACCGAGGCTACGCTCAAGACGCTTAAGTCGCCGTTCGTCCAGAGATGGTTTGCGAGATACCTAAGTGTCTGGCGTCGGGCGGTCGGATCGTGAGCGACTATAAAGGAGAACTACGCTCTAGGCCGGTCATCATCGCGATGGCAAAGGTTCCGCGTCCAGGACGTGTAAAAACGCGCCTCGAGCCATTCCTGACAAGCGATCAATGCGCGAGTCTTGCTGCAGCTTTCTTGAAGGACACCGTGCGGTTCGCGGCGAGTGTTTGCGAGGACGTTATTGTCGCGTTCGATCCGCCCGACGGGAAGGATGAGATCGCAGGAATAGTAGGAGCTGAGATCACACTCATCCCACAGGATGGAGCAGGTCTCGGGGAACGCATCGAGGCTGCGGTGCTCGCCGCTGCGGAATTAGATTTCAACCCGATCGTCGTCATCGGCACCGATAGCCCGACACTGCCAACACGCTTTCTCAACGATGCGATAGTGTCATTCGGCCAAGCCGACACGGACCTTGTACTCGGTGGTACGGTGGACGGCGGATATTATTTGATCGCTATGCGCCGGGCGACGCCGGGAATCTTCGACGGTATACGTTGGAGCTCCCAACACACCTATCGAGACACGCTCGCCAGGGCTCGAACGCGTGGCGTGAGCGGCATCATCGAGCTTCCCCGTTGGTACGACGTTGACGATTCCACGGATCTTATCCGCTTGCACAACGAGTTCGTCGGCGACGGTACACTCACCTCACGATGCCCTAACACCTATGCGTGGCTGACGGAGAATGTTCTTCTTTTCGAAGAGAGTTAGCCGGGCGGGCTCCCCGACCGTACGGGTTGATAGAATCGGACAAGCCGTTCGGGGTGCACACCGCACCAAAAAAGCACCTGCAGAGAGGACCAGCGAGCGAACATCATCGGAAAGCTGCGTCCTTCAAACCTTCGCGAGGACGTGATCACCTTGGCTTTTAGCGTTTTGAATTTTCCCTCGCGTCGAAGCCGGCTGAGCAGATCGAGATCTTCAAATAGCGGCAACGGCCGGAAGCCTCCGATCTTTTCGTAGACGTCGCGACGAACAAAGATTCCCGAGTCACCGTATGCAAGACCGAGCCGGCCAAGCTTCGGATAAAGCCAACTCATAAAGCGGGCTGGCCGCGACGTCCCGTCGAAGACGATCGTAAAATTGCCGCCCACGACCGATGGGTCGGTCAAAGCATCGATCATTTGGGCGGACGCATCGCCATCGATAAGCGTGTCCGCATGAACGAACCAGAGCACGTCTCCGGCCGCGGCTTCTGCTCCGGCTTTAAGCTGCGCTCCTCGTCCTTTTCTCGAATGCACGACGCGGGCCCCACGCTTTATGCCGATATCTGTCGTTCCATCCGAACTGGCTCCGTCCGCGACGATGATCTCCGCGTCTGGACAGCATATCCTGAGCGACTCGATCGTCGAGTGCAAGCTATGCTCCTCATTCAAAGTCGGAATTATGATCGATACCGTCGGGGCCAAAATATCTCCTGCTTGTTTAGTTATCGGAAGACCGGATTGAGCCGGAGTTAAAAGGAAGGGCGAGCATCGCCTGCAGACCGACATCAACTCGATTCTTGTCTCCGGGAGCTCCGATCACGATCGAACTTTGCGGAACGTCGGTCCGCATCGTGCCGTGCAAACGGTCCCAGATCGTGAGACCACTCGACCAATTCGAGTCTGTTTCCGAAACTTCGACTGAGTGATGGATGCCGTGCAGCCGCGGCGTCATGATCAGCGAGCTTAGCTTATTTTCGACATCGAGCGGCAGTCTTAGATTGGAATGGTGAAACAGGACGGATGGCAGAAGGAAAGCTTGCCAGGCTCTGAACGACGATCTGGACACTCCGATGACAACGATCTGCGCCGATCTCCACGCAACTGAGATCAACAACTCGCCAAAGTGAAATCGAAGAGCGGTCGACGCGTCGAGGTCGCGGTCGGCGTGATGAACGACATGGAATCGCCAAAGAAATGGAACCTTGTGCGTCAAGACGTGCCAGATGTAGAGGGTGTAATCGAGTAGAACGACAGCAGCGGCGCCTTCAACCAATTTCGGCAGCTTTACGAGATTTAAGATACCGACCCGGCGATTCTCGACCCATCTCGTCAACCGGTCCGTAACCGGCTTCTCAACCAGATAGAGCGAGCACGCAGCCAGCCCTGCGATGGCAAGATTTCTGCCGGTGCGCGTAGTTGTAGACTCCACAGGCTTTCGCAGCGGTCGTTTCCTCTCCATCACGACGAGCACCGCCAGAGCACCGACAGCCGCCGGAACGGTCAAAGCCTTTATTAGTTTCCCAAAACCCATTCTATGCTCCCGCAACCGCACCGCCGCACGACGAACCGGCACCGGCCGTACAGCCAAAACAATGCTCCGCGATCGTCACATATCTATTCTCGAGTGCAGACATCTCAAAATCAAAGATCGTCTGCGGCCTGCCGTTCTCGATCGGCAGATCGAGCATCTGGTTGAAATCGCAATCGTATAGTTTTCCGGTCCAGTCGACGCTGATCAGATTCCGGCACATCAATCCTGAAACAGTCGCCGGGTTAAAGGCGGCGACAAGCTTCTGCATGTAAGACTCGGCATTGCCCGAGCGATGCAGCCATTCGTCAAACCTCGCGATCGGCATATTTGTGATCGTGTAAAGATTATCGAAGACTACCGCGTACCGAGCACTCAGCTCGCGCTTGAAATCGGCTTCGATAGCCGCTTGCGGAGGCGGAAGAAATGCGCCGACCGGATTATAGACAAGGTCAAGCGTCAAGTGATCCTCACGTGCGTAACCGACATCGTTCAGCCGCCGGAGCGCCAAGATCGACTTGTCGAATACGCCGCGGCCACGCTGTGCATCGGTCTGTTGCGCAAGAAAATACGGGAGACTCGAAATAAGCGCCACTTCGTTATGAGCAAAAAACTCGGGAAGGTCTTCCTGACCCGGCTCGTGCATCACCGTCAGGTTGTGTCGAACGATGACCTTCGCCCCGATTCGTCGAGCCTCTGTGACGAGATATCGAAAATCCGGTATCAGCTCCGGAGCTCCGCCCGTGATGTCGAGCGTCGGAATCCGGTATTTTTCCAATACCTGCAGACATGCGTCGACGACCTCGCGCCCCATGATCTCGGTCCGCGTCGGCGATGCATCTACGTGGCAGTGCTTGCACGCCTGATTGCACAACTTCCCGACATTGATCTGCAACGTGCTGATCTCGGTCGACCGCAGGACACCAGCGTCGAGATGATCGGCGAACGACTTTCGAGACGAGGGCACGAGTCGCTTTCCTTCACGTGTTATCTGAACGGCAGCAGGTGTCATTTACATCGAGACCTTGTCGTGTGCGTTGTGTGACTGAATTCCATGGATCAGGCTCGCACCGCCGCGGATCGCAGATGCAAGGTGCATCGCTTCGGTCATCTGCTCCATGTTCGATCCATTCTCAAGGCTCGAGTTCGTAAACGCCTCGATACAATATGGGCATTGGACGGTTACGGCGACAGCAAGCCCGATCAAAGCCTTTTCACGCCGCGAGAGCGCGCCTTCTTCCTGACACGCCTGATACCACGCCATGAATTTCTCGAATAGATGCGGCTGGTATTTTGCAATGTCGCCAAAGCGCTCGAGGTCGTCTTCGTTGTAGTAATGCATATGTGTATCAGCAGCAGCCCGTGTCCGGATCGCACGAGGCGGCACCAGAAAGATCGGTCACGGTGTAATCCATGCCTTTGGTCTCGCGCGGATGACGTTTTGCATTGCGGCGACAGTCGAATTCAATTGCGTCTTCCAACGAAATCGGCTCGCGCGGCTCGATCCCCGTGATGTCGTTTGCGTAGGGCTCGCGGGTGTAGATCTCAAAGGTCTTTTCGCAGACGGCCATTCGCGCTCCGCGTTCGAGGACGTGACCGTCATCGTCGATCACCTTTTTCCACGGGCCATTGTAGATGACAGCCTGATTCCCTTCCCTGCATTCGCCTTGCTTGCCTTTATAGGCGACGATGGTCACCGATCGAAACTCGATGCCCTCGACGACACGCCACGGCTTTTCATCGCGCTTGACGATCTGCATCCCGTAAAATCCGGCTCGCTCAAACGCCTCGACGAACGCGTCTTCTCTGAACGCACCCGATATGCAACCGGACCAAAGTTCCGGATCGTTCTGCAGATGCTCGGGAACGTCCTCATCCGAAACGATATCCGAGATCGCGACCCGGCCGCCGCGTTTGAGCACGCGGAACATCTCCGCGAACATCTGCTCTTTGTCATCCGGTTTTACCAGATTGAGAACACAATTCGAGAGGATCACATCGACGGACGCGTCGGCGACGAGGGGCCGTTCGTTTTTCGACTTGTCGATAAATGTCTCGTAATCGAAGAGGTCCGCCGTCGTTTGCAGCGGTGTGCGCGACAGATATTCTTCGACAAGCGTTAGATCAAGTCTAAGGTCCTGGATCCGCCCATAACGGAATTCCACATTGGCGTAGCCGATCCTGTCCGCCATCGCATCGCGATATTTATTTGCGAGCTCGAGCATCTCGGTGTTCGTATCAACGCCGATAACGCGTCCCGACGCTCCCGACGATCTGCGACGCGATATAGCAGATCTTCCCGCCGCCCGAGCCCAGATCTAGAACGGTGTCTCCCGGCCGGACAAACCGCGACGGATCGCCGCAACCGTAGTCGCGCTCGATGATCTCGTCGGGCAGGATCTTCAAAAATTGGGGGTCGTACTCTACAGGGCAGCAGAGCGCGTCTTCTTTAAGCTTTGCGGCGGCTCCGTATCGTTCGCGAACCGCGGTCTCGATCTCATGCATACGTCTATTATAGACGATGCTTGATCGGAATCTTTTTATTCCCCGGGACTTCTTTTATAATAGCCCGTCCACGTATCGATCATCCTGGTATGACTTGTTTATGAAGATCAATGACTTTGTAGTCCGCTTTGCGAATGTGAACGGGACCGGTTCGGCGTCGGCGAATGCGCTTTTTACTAAGGCCGTATTCCGCATGGGCGTGCCGGTGACGCCGAAGAACATTTTTCCGTCGAACATCCAGGGCCTGCCGACGTGGTACGAGGTGCGTATTTCCGAGAGCGGCCATCTCGGCCGTCGCGAGGGCGTCGATCTGATGATCGCGGTCAATCCGCAATCGATGAAAAAAGATTATGCCGATGTCCGTGAGGGCGGGTATTTTCTTTACGACTCGTCGAAACCTCTCGCGCCCGGCTACGATCGGACCGACATTACGCACATCGGTATCCCACTTATGGCGCTCTGCAACGCCGAGTTCACGGACGCACGACAACGTCAGCTCTTTAAGAACATCGTCTATATCGGCGCGCTGGTAGCATTGTTCGGAATCGAGTTCGAAGTGCTTGAGCAGCTTGTCGGCGAACAGTTCCGTGGGAAGGAAAAGTTGATCGAGCCCAACATCAGGGCGCTCAACATTGGAGTAAAATACGCGAGCGAGAATTTCGAATGCCCGCTCGATATCCGCATCGAGCGGCGCGATCTGCTTGGCGACAAGATCCTCTACAGCGGCAATTCGGCGTGTGCTCTCGGGGCGGTCTATGCCGGAGCGACTGTCGCCGCATGGTATCCGATCACACCTTCGACATCAGTTGTCGATGCGTTCGCGAAATATGCTTCGAAGTATCGCGTCGACGCCGAGACGGGGAAAAACAATTATGCGATCGTACAGGCCGAGGATGAACTCGCGGCGATCGGAATGGTGATGGGTGCATGCTGGAACGGGGCCCGAGCATTTACCGCGACGAGCGGCCCGGGCGTTTCTCTGATGAATGAGTTCCTCGGACTTGGTTATTTTGCCGAAGTGCCTACCGTGCTGATCGATGTTCAGCGAACGGGACCATCGACCGGTATGCCGACGCGAACGCAGCAATCGGATATCTTGCTCGCGGCATACGCGTCGCACGGCGATACGAAGCATCCGCTGCTGTTTCCCGCCTCGCCTAAAGAATGTTTTGAGATGACGGCCGACGCTTTCGATCTAACCGAACGTCTGCAGACGCCCGTGATCGTGATGACGGATCTCGACCTCGGAATGAACGACCACATTACCGAGCCTCTTGTCTGGGACGACGCCCGCATGTTCGATCGGGGAAAGGTACTGACGGCCAGACATCTGGAACGCGTCGGCGGTGCGGCACAGGCCGATATCGTCGAGGGTATGGAGAACGAAACGGACGGCGACGCGTTTGCCGGAAGTGCGATCGAACAGTTTCGCGGAAAGTTTGGCCGCTATCTGGACATCGACGACGACGGGATTCCGTATCGCACCGTGCCCGGTGTTCATCCGACTCGCGGAGCATTCGTCACGCGCGGCTCGTCACGTGACGAGTACGCCGTCTATACCGAGGATGGCGACGTCTACCGCCGCAACATGGATCGCCTTGCCCGCAAGTGGGACACGGCGAAGGAACTGGTGCCGCAGCCGGAGTTCTTTGGCGACTCGGAGAGTGGGAGACGCGGCGACGCGGCGACGGACGAAATCCAAAATCCAAAATCTAAAATCCAAAATCGAAATGGCGTGATTTTCTTCGGAACCTCGACCTATGCCGCGGAAGAGGCGATAGGGCTTCTCGCCGACCAAGGTATCCACCTCGACGCGATGCGTGCCCGTGCGTTTCCGTTTGGAAAGTCGTTTCGTGACTTCGTGGACTCGCACGATCGCCTCTTCGTCATCGAACAAAACCGCGATGCTCAATTTCGCAGCCTCATGATGATCGAACTGGGAATCGATGCTTCGAAGCTTATATCCGTCCTAAACTACGACGGTATGCCGATCACCGCGGACAATATCTTCAGGCAGATATATTCACACGCGGGGAACCCGTGAGACCGGCTGCAATGCTCCGCAACGGAACGTCAGGATGCTTGGCGGAATGAATGTGAGAGAACGCGGGCCATGTTTAGATTTTCAGTTTCGGACAGATCGGACACTACAAATACGGCCCGCTTACCCTGGGAGAAGCTTGCGACCTGTAATCCATCGTCGATCTCGCTAGTGATCGGGTTGCTTTCCCCGCCTCGAGGGTCCACGACGACATCCGACTTGTCAAAAAAAACTGACACGATGTTGCTCCCGTCCCTAATGACAACATGAGTGAATTCTTTGCCCTGAAATTCACAGTCATGAACGCTCAACATCTCCATCGAGCTCGAATATTTTGCTTTTAGCGGAGCGAGGATCTTGTCACTATAAGCTGCCTTCTCCGGATAATCCGTCTCCGACAAGCTTTCCCACCTCCCAAGCTTTTCCAACGCGCAGTCCTTGTGGTTTCCGGAAGCAAGGTGCGCCAGCTCTGCTAATCCGCGTGACAACGTGTCGTTCCCTTTTATCCGGTCGACGCCTCCGCTGTTCAGATAATACGAGCCAAATCCGAATGCAATTAACAGAGATGCGACGATCGGGACCAGTAATCGGCGGCTTGTCGATAATTTTGTCCACACACTGGACCCAAGAGCCTCGACCCTAAGACTCCCCTTCAACGCCCTTTCAAAAGACTGATCGATCTGAAACTCTGCCGCGTTCTCACCGGCCGAAGACACCCGTTTCCGCAGCTCAAGCCGCGCCGCGAAATCAACTCTGCACTCCGGACAATGCTCGAGGTGGCGATTTACCTCGTGATTAGTTTCGACCAATAGCTCATCACTCAGGTACGAATCTGAAATCTCTCGAAATTCGCGGCACTTCATTAATAAACCTCTCTATCGGGCCGCGGCCTGCCCCCGATCTCCAAATCCATGTCTACTGGCGTAATCTGCAAGTTCGATCCTCAACACTCGGCGTCCCCGCGACAGACGCGACATCACCGTTCCCATAGGAATTTCCATTATCGACGAGATCTCCTTGTAGGAGAGTTCTTCGATATCCGCGAACACCAGTACGTCCCGGTAAATTTCGGGTAGACGCCATATCGCGGCAATGACCTCCTCATCCGAAATCTCTTTAGGTATCTGCGGTTCAAAAGGAATGGTGTTTACGATCGCGTCGTCGGCATCTTGAACAAGCTTTAACTTGTGGACGTTTCGGAGTCTACGAATATTTTGTACGTAGAGAATGCGCGTCAGCCATGCCTTGCAGTTCGTGCCCATCTGGTACGAGTGAAACGAGTTCATTGCCTGAAACATGGTTTCCTGGACAAGGTCCTCCGCCTCGTCCCGGTTGCGTGCGAGCCACATGGCCGTCCGGAAAAGGTCTGGAAGAAACGGCAAAGCCTCGGATTCAAAGTTCCGCCATTTGTCCTCTCGGTTTTCGAGCCACTTGATTCCAAGCATTCGTCAATTAAACGCAAATTCGCGATCTCTGATATTACGATTTACTTCCTATTCTAATTTATTCCGACCGTCGACTTTTATTTTCCAACGGGAATATTTTCGCTCGTAGCGCCTATTCTTCTAAAAAGTTCGAAAAATGGCTGGTAAAAAGCATACGCCGACCAACGGCTTCCCTGAAAGGAACATTTGAAATGAGTTCTCAGGGCGTACGGCCGGCGTGGACCGGCGGCTCGATATTTGCAGGGTACAAATTCGTTAGTTCTGTAATTTCTATTAAAGGAGGTTCGGATGAAATCAAGAATAGTGGCAGGCGTGGCTGGCGGCATCATCGCGGGCATAGTTTTTGGCATGATGATGACGATGATGTCGGCTCCAACTCCTGATGGGGGGTCGATGCCGATGATGGGCATGGTGGCGATGGTCGTCGGCTCGACCAGTCTTGTCGTAGGCTGGCTCTATCATCTTTTTAACAGTGTCGTGATCGGTGCGATCTTCGGCGGGGTGTTTGGCGGCCGCGTCCGAAGTTACGGGTCGGGTCTCGGACTTGGAGCGGTGTATGGATTTGTGTGGTGGATACTCGGCGGATTGATCCTCATGCCGATGATGCTCGGCATGTCTGCGTTTGCACCGCTGATGATGCCCCCGATGCGCATGATCGCCATGGCGAGCCTGGTCGGCCATCTCATCTTTGGTACGATCCTTGGCGGTGCCTATGTAATGTTGTATCGCCCAGGATCGGACATGTCGGATCCTGCGTAAGTAACCGGGATATCGAGTCTAGGTACCTGCCGGTAACTCCACAAATCTCGACTCGCACCGTCACGTTTTTTAGACGGGCGAGTTGATCCGCGCTCTTGCTTCGACGATCCGCGACCCGCGATCAAAATCCCGCGACGAACCAAACCTTTGCTGCGCGTGACGGGCATGCGTAAAAGCCCGCGAAGGCTATTTGGTTCGAAAGAACCTTGTTATCGGGCGGTCTTAGGGGGTATGTTCTTTAAAAGTGTGGATTCGAAGGTCAACGGGTCTATGACCGATCTGGTAAACAAGGAAATCGGAAACTACAAGCTGCTTGAGATGATCGGCAAGGGCGGGCAGGGCCGCGTCTACCGTGCCGTGGATCGATCAAATGACAGACCCGCGGCGGTCAAAGTATTCACATTCGAGGGCAGTGACAGGCGCGAAAAGCTTGCCCGCTTCAAATACGAAGCTCACCTTGCATCTTCACTTGACCACCCGAACATATGCACCGTCTACGACCTGTTTGAGGATGCTGATCACACATACATGGTGATGGAACATGTCGCCGGCAGGAACCTGTTTGAACTTGCGTTTGCCAGGCCGCTGTCAGTAATCAGCGCACTGAGCATCGCGATCCAGGTCACCGACGCATTGACCGCCGCCCATGCGGCAGGCATAATTCACCGCGACATCAAGCCAAGAAATGTGATCGTGGAGGACAGCGGCCGAGCTGTACTTTTGGATTTTGGGTTGGCAAAGCTTCTCGAAGAAGAGGGAGCCGAAAGCGATCAATTGTCTCGGGAGATCTTCTTCTCGGATATCGAAGAGGATATTTTTGAAACGCAAGAGGGTTTCCCTATCGGCACACCTTCCTCAAGTCCGCCCGAAATGGCGCTCGGCAAACCTAGCGATCATCGCGGAGACATATTCTCGATGGGCGTGCTTATTTACCTCTCGCTAACGGGCAAGTATCCGTTCATCGGTGCTACAAGGCATGAGGTTCGCCGGAAAATAATCGAGGACGATCCGACGCCGGTCAACGAAGCGCGCGGCGCGGTCGAGGAAGTTTCACCCGAATTAGTCGCGATCGTCGAACGTTCGCTCGAGAAGGATCCCAACGATCGATTTCAGAATATGTCCGAGATGCGCGATGCTCTTCAAAGGATATTTCATTCAGAACTTGGAGAGACGAGCGGTGTCGGCGTTCTCGATACGACCAGTTCTTCCTGGTTAGCATCCAAACCGATCCATGCGACTCTGCGGGACGCCGGTGATCGGACTAAGGCTCTTTTTATAGGAATCGGAGTGCCGCTCCTATTGCTTTTGATTCTGGCCCTGCTCTATTTTCTGTTGTGAGACGAAACCGATGACTTCACTTCGTATGACAAAAGATCATTCACAAAACAATTTTCTTCTAAATGTTTCGACATATTTCGACCGGGCCGCGCTTCTGACCGGACACCCGGAAGATCTGCTGGGGCAGATCAAGACATGCAACAGCATGTACCACTTTCGTTTTCCTGTCCGGACGACCCGCGGTTTCGAGGTCATCGACGGATGGCGTGCCGAACACAGCCACCACAAACTGCCGACAAAGGGCGGGATTCGTTTTTCTGAAGACGCGAACGAAGACGAGGTTGCGGCGCTGGCGGCGTTGATGACCTATAAGTGCGCGGTTGTCGACGTACCCTTTGGCGGCGCCAAGGGAGCGATCCGCATCGACCCGACGAGGTATACGGTAAGCGAGCTGGAAAATATCACTCGTCGTTATACGCACGAACTTGTTCGAAAGAATTTTATCGGCCCCGGAATCGATGTGCCGGCGCCGGATTACGGCACCGGTGCTCGCGAAATGGCGTGGATCGCAGATACGTACGCAGCGTTTCACCCCGGCGAACTCGATGCACTCGGCTGCGTCACCGGGAAATCGGTTTCGCAGGGCGGGATCCGCGGTCGTCTGGAGGCGACCGGACGCGGTGTGTTTTTCGCACTTCGAGAAGCCTGCGCACGCGCCGACGATATGAAGGATCTCGGTCTTTCACCCGGCATCGAGGGCAAACGGATCGTCGTCCAGGGACTCGGGAATGTCGGTTACCACGCAGCGCTTTTCTGCCAGACGGGCGGCGGCGTGATCGTCGGCATTGCAGAATACGAGGGCTCGATCCACAAGCCGGATGGCATCGACATCCAGGATCTCATGCGGCACCGGAAAGAAACCGGTTCGATCATGGATTATCCCGGGGCTACAAATCTCAAGAATCGCGCTGACGGACTGGAGATCGATTGCGATATTCTGATACCGGCTGCTCTTGAGAATCAGATTACTGCAGAAAATGCTTCGCGGATAAAGGCCCGTATCATCGCCGAGGGAGCGAACGGCCCGACGACCGCCGAAGCCGAAACGATCTTGCTGCAGAAGGGCGTTCTAATTCTCCCCGACATCTACGCGAATGCCGGCGGCGTGACCGTTTCGTTCTTCGAGTGGTTGAAAAATCTCTCTCACGTGCGATTTGGACGAATCGGAAAGCGCTTTGACCAGGCGTCGTTCGGTGCAGTTGTGGCAGCCGTGGAAGACATAACCGGAAAGTCGATCTCGGATCTGCAGCGTAGTACCATAGTCCGCGGAGCCGACGAGATAGACCTCGTAAATTCGGGGCTTGAGGAAACAATGAGCTCCGCCTACAACGAGATCCGCGAGATCTGGAAAGGGGACCCGAAGATCGGAGATCTTAGAACGGCGGCTTTCGTCAGCGCCATAAACAAGATCGCCGTTTCTTACGGAGAATTGGGCATTTTTCCGTAGCCCTGATTCGGAAACAATTCGCAATGGACAATATACTCAATCATTTTCGGCTCGGCAGTGAACGAGAAGATGTCGAGAAGGTCATTGAGAACGTCGATAGCGGCGTCGAATTCAAAGGCACGAATCTTTGGATCCTCGTCTTTGCGATCTTCATAGCCTCGCTCGGCCTAAATGTGAACTCGACGGCCGTCGTGATAGGTGCAATGCTCGTGTCTCCGCTTATGGGGCCGATCATCGGGCTCGGAATGGGGATGGCGATTAACGATCTCGCCCTACTTCGGAAGGCTTGGTTCAGCTGGGCATTCGCAGCCGTTGTCGGCCTGGCGACCTCGACAATTTATTTCTCGCTTTCGCCACTTACCGAAGCTTCGTCCGAGATCCTCGCCCGCACATCGCCAAACATATACGACGTATTGATCGCGCTCTTCGGTGGGTTTGCCGGTATTCTCGCCGTTGCGAGCAAGAAAAAAGCAAACGTCATCCCAGGCGTTGCTATCGCGACAGCTCTCATGCCTCCGCTCTGCACCGCGGGATTTGGCCTCGCTAACTGGAACTTCACTTTTTTTGGCGGTGCGATGTATCTGTTTGTTATCAACACAGTCTTCATCGCCCTCGCGACACTGGTTACCGCACGCTTTCTGAGCTTCCCGTATAAGCATCTGCCCGAAGTACGTGACGAAGTGATCGCGAACCGGATAGTCTGGGGCGTCGTGCTGATCACGCTGCTGCCGAGCATTTATTTCGGTTATGACATAGTTCAACAAAATCGCTTTCGCCAGCGGGCCAATCGGTTTGTTGATAACGAGGCGGTGTTTCCGAACGACTACCTTCTCAAGAAAACCATCGATCCGAAAAAGCATCGGATCACACTCACATACGGCGGTGAGTATATTGCCGAAACGGAGATCGAAGCTCTGAGAAGCAAGTTGCCGCGCGTACGAACTTGATTCGGCCAAGCTTGAGATACTCCAGGGCTTCGCATATCTGAACGACCCCAAGGACTCGGACACCGCGAATCAATCCGATCAAATGAACGCGGTGCTAAATGAGAAAGAAAAGCTGATCCGAGAGCTGCAAAGGCAGGTTGACGCAGCCAGCTCCGCTGAAAAACAGGGACAACAAATCCTTTCAGAACTCAAGGTACAATATCCGGAGATAGAGTCGGGTATTATCCAGCCCGCAGCAGATTTTGGCGAGGCCGCTCCCCGCAAGACATGGATCGCAATTATTCGATCGAACAAAGTTATCGGCGGCAAGGATCGTAAGACAATGGGAGAGTGGTTAAAGGTGAGAATCAACACCGACGCCATAAGCGTGTATTTCGAAGAAACACCCGGGAAACGGGAGTACCTCTCGCAAATAAAAAAAACTGACGAGTAAAGGACTTTATTTTGAACATCGAGATAATTCTGGTTTTCGCGGTCGCTCTCGGCGCCGTCATTCTCTTCGCAACTGAAAAGCTTTCGGTAGATTTGGTTGCATTGCTCATAATGGCTTCGTTGCTGAGCCTTGGCATCATCAAATCGGATGAAGCGATCGCCGGGTTTAGTAATAAGGCAACCGTCACGGTAGCGGCGATGTTTGTCCTGAGCGCCGGGCTCTTCAAAACCGGAGCCGTTAGCTATCTGGCCAAGCTGACAACGATTGTCTTTAAGAAGAACTACTGGCTGGGTTTGATCACGGTCATGGTCTCGGTCGCCTTTTTCTCGGCCTTTATCAACAACACTCCGGTCGTCGCGGTTTTCATTCCGATCCTTCTCGGTGTCGCTCGCGAAATAAAAGCAAGTGCCTCAAAGCTGCTGATGCCGATGTCATTTGCTTCGATGTTCGGCGGCGTCTGCACACTGATCGGAACGTCGACCAACATTCTCGTCAGCTCGATCGCTGAAGAAAGAGGACAGCCCGCGTTCTCGATGTTTGAGATCGCTCCGCTCGGATTGATCATGTTTACGGCCGGCATGATCTACATGCTCGTGATCGGGATACGATTAATTCCCGACCGCCGCAATGAAGGAGATCTGATCGAATCGTTCGACCTGCAGGAATATATAACCGAAGTTGTTTTGTTGAGAATGCGTCGTCGGTCGGCCACGCGATCAAAGACGCTCCGATCGTCAAAGAACTTGACGTCGCGATCATCGATATCCAGCGGGGAGACGAGATGATCTCGGTGCCGTCGCCCGACTTTGTCCTTGCGCGAGGGTGACGTTCTGCGCGTTCGCTGTGACCTGGAAAAGTTTAATAAGCTTCAGGAGCGAAGCGGGGTTTTATTCAAATCACAATTTAAATGGCACGACTCTGACGTCGAAACGACTGACGCAAAGTTAGTCGAGGTTGTCGTCGTATTTAATTCGCATCTTGTCGGCAAATCCCTGGCCGAACTTCAGTTTCGCGAGACATTCGGGGCGATCGTTCTGGCCCTCCGGCATCGCGGCAAACTGATGCGTGACAAAATTGCCGATACCAAGTTGAGTGCCGGAGATACGCTGCTTTTAGAGGTCAAATCCGATCGGCTCAATGTTCTGCGGCAGGATCCGTCGTTTGTTATCATCTCGGACTCGGACCAGGTCGTGTATCGCAGAAGCAGGCTTATTCCTGCACTCGTGATCGTCGCCGGTGTGATCGTGACCGCAACGCTCGGGATAGCTCCGATCGTCGTCAGCTCGGTTATCGGTGCGATACTGCTAATACTGGTCGGCTGCATAAAAATGGAAGAGGTGTATCAGGCCATCGAATGGCGGATCATCTTCTTGCTCGCGGGAGTTCTAACGCTTGAGGCCGCGATGGAGAATAGCGGAGCCGCTCCTTTGATCTCATCGACAATCATTTCCGTGGTAAGCAGTTGGGGCGGGTTGATCGCGCTTCTTTCTGCATTCTATTTGATGACTTTTGTTTTCACGGAAATGATGTCAAACAACGCGACAGCCGCACTTTTGACACCCATCGCGATCGCTACTGCAAACACCCTGCAAGTAAGCCCTCGCCCCTTTCTGGTTGCTGTAATGTTTGCCGCCTCGGCAAGCTTTATGACGCCCGTCGGTTATCAAACTAACACTCTGATCTACGGGCCGGGACGATACAGATTTGCGGATTTCCTGCGCGTGGGAACTCCGCTTAATTTGATATTTTGGATCCTCGCGACCATTTTCATTCCGTTCTTCTGGAGTTTCTAGGAGAGGTGGCTCTATGAATTTTGACGTCGAATCATTCAGGCAACTATTTGCCAAGGTCATCACCGATATTATGGAATGGCTGCCTAGTCTGCTCGGTGCCATCCTTTTGTTCTTTGTCGGTTGGATAGCGGCAGTGGCCATCAGATTTTTTCTCGGTTCTATTCTTCGGCGGCTCGGCGTGAACAAGGTTTCCGAAAAAACGGGCATCACCTCGATAGTTCAATCGTGGGGATTTACATCGTCTCTTTCAACACTGATCGCGCGTTTCGCTTACTGGATCGTCCTGTTTCTCTTTCTGCTGGCCGCCACTGAATCGCTTGGATTAGGATTCGTCGCGGGAGCGTTCAAATCGGCGGTAGCTTTTATGCCGCGTCTGCTTGGTTCGCTGCTCATTATTTTATTGGGCTTATTATTTTCCGGCGTGATCGGCGACGCTTTGGGTGCTTACTCGGACAAAGCCGGATTGAAGTCCGGTTCGTTTGTCGGCACCCTGGTCAAATACATACTCTTCGTATTTGTATTCATCGTTGCGCTTCAACAGCTTGGGGTGGAAACAGTTTTGTTTTCCGGCGTAATAATGATATTTCTGGCGGCCCTTTTGTTGTCGCTTGCGATTTCCTTTGGGATCGGGAATCGCGAACTCGCGCGAAATATCAGCGCGGGTTTTCACGCACGTGAATCATTTCTGGCCGGCGCGCAGATTCAGTGCGGCACTCACAAAGGTAAACTTCTCAGAATAGGCGCGTTCAAATTCATTATCGATACCTCCGCTGGGCAAGTCTCGCTGCCTAATCACATCCTTACCGAAGAGGAGATCTTTATCCTGCCGAACGAAAATGAAAGCGTCGAAGAATGAATGATTCCGAGCACATCAAGCCGGAGAAATATGCTGACGGTCTAAGAACTGGAGCGAGCAGCCGGGCTGATGACGAGCATGTGGCGAACTGCAACATTTGTCGTGCCGAGGTGGAAAAATACATCGCGCTCGACAAGCAGAAGTGGCAAAACAATGTGCTCGGCACCTTCTTGCACTTTACGACGGAGATTGCGCGAAGCACCGTCGCGATGGTTCTGCCGCCCCTAAAAAAGGCTTTTGAGCCGGAAACACGGAAAGAAGAGATTTTTGAGCCGAAGGTTCCACAAGAGCCGCTACGTCTTTTTCCACCTCAAACCTACAGTTGGATAAAAAATCCGCAGGGTAAATTTGTTGCTGTCGTACTGTTTACCCTCATAGTTTTCCTATTACCCGCACCGTCCGGTCTTTCCGGCTCAGCCCACCGTGCGATGGTCGTGTTCATATTTACCGCCGGAATCCTTACCTTTCAACCCGTCTCACTGCCGTTAGCGGCATTGATGATACCGGTGACACAAATACTCTTTGGCGTTGCGAATGTTTCGCAGAGTTTTGAGCCGTTTTCAAGACCGGTCGTTTTCCTTATCCTCGCATCACTCTTTCTGGCACAGGCACTAAGCAAGCATCGCATCACAAGACGCCTGGCCCTGCAAACAATCATTTCTTCGGATGGGGACGTACGAAAACTCTTGTTTGGCTTGATGGGCATTGCCGCGCTGCTTTCCATGTGGGTTGAAAACACCGCGACGGCTGCCGTGCTGATTCCGGTCGCCTTGACGATTTCACGCGAAGTGAAGGATAAGGATGAGGCTCGTTCGCTACTCGTCCTGCTTGTTTTGGGCATCGCATACAGCGCCAGTTTGGGCGGCATGGTAACGATCATGGGCTCGGCTTCTAATGCGGTTGCTTCGGGATTTCTCGAACAAATTCGGCCGTGGTCCTTTCTCGACTGGACAAAATACGGTCTGCCTCCGTTTCTGATCATATTTCCGGTAACCTTCTGGCTGCTCTTAAAAATGGTTCCTGTTTCCGTAAGCAGAATCGAGATCGGCCGAGTAGAAGAAAATCTTAAAGAGATGGGCAGGATGTCCGGCCGGGAGAAAGAAATAATTGCGACGATGGTTATCGCCGCTCTCTTTTGGATTTTCGGCGCGACAATTGAAAAATCTTTGAACCTTCCCCCGACAATGCTTTCGAGCGGAGTTGTCGCAGTCGTTGCCGTGCTTTATTTAGCGGTCAGACAAATCATCAACTGGGAAGACATCCAGGGCGTAAGCTGGGGTATATTTTTTATCATCGGCGCAGGGCTTTCGCTGGGCGATACCCTCACAAGATCGGGCGCGACCGAATGGATAGCAGTATCGATAACTCCGCTTGTTACCTTTCCGCCGCTCTGGGTTTCGCTGCTGTTACTGGTGATCATTTCGGCGACACTGACAAACGTTCTGAATAATACAACTATCGCGGCGGTGCTTGTGCCTGTGCTGATAAATATCGCGGTCAGCAATCCTGAATTTAACGCAGTACAGTTGGTGATTCCGGTAACTCTGGCGACGACCTTCGGCTATTCGCTGCCATCAGCGTCGGGAAGAATGGCATTGATCGGCGCCAGCGGTCTCATCTCCGGCGGGGAAATGCTAAAGTACGGATTAATAGCGACGATTGTCAGCTCCGCGATACTGGCGGCCATGTTTTATTGGTTTGCGGTAATGGGTTGGATTTAACAAAAGGAGCAATACGATGAAAGTTTTGGTCTGCGGTGCGGGAGAAAACGGCGCGAACGTAATTCTTCAGCTTCGCAAAAACAAAAACATAGAAATCGTGACGCTTGATGCCCGTGAAAATCCTTTTGCTCTTGCCGAAGGCATCATCGAAAAGATTGATGTCGAAGAAACTCTGACGCCTCTCACGCTCGAATATGTAATTGATAAAGTACGTCCCGACTTGATCCTGCTTACCACTGAATTAGAGGATATGGGGTTCGAAAACGTCTCGGGTATGGAGATGCTTTCGTCGTCGTTACGCCAGGAGCTGACGTCGATTTCTCCAGTTCCGTTGATTCAGGTTCGCGTCCGAAGTTAAGGCTGGGGGTGCGCCCAGCATCCACTTCTGCTTGGCCGATGCTTTCAATTTCAGTCTGATAACGTTCGACCCCACCTATCCCCGCACCGCAGTCAACTCATCGCCCGTGGGCTCCGGGCCGCTGGCAATTAGTTCCAGGGCGTGATCCACTTCGGTCACCAATTCCTCGTAAACCGCGTCGGAAATAAGACCGCTGCTGAGCATTCCCGTAAGAGCTGAGCGTTGCGCGTTCAGCCCTTCGCGACGGGCGTCTTCGTGTTCTTCGCGCTGCAGCTCTGGATGTTCCTTCAGCAATGCGTTCTGCTGTTCATGAGCCTCTTCAACCTGTTTTTGCAGTTCCGGCTCATACTTCTGCCATATCGTCAGCGAAAACAAATTATTTCGAAACATCTCTTCAACGTGGCGAAGAGCGGCTTGAGCGGCGATCAGGCGCCCGTGACGCCGTTCGTATTCGAGTTCGAGCTCGGGCGCGACCCCGATCCCGAGCCGTCTCAGCAAAAACTGCATCGTTGTTCCCTGCGCTAAGAGCGTGAACAGAACGACCCCGAACGTCATAACGAGCAAGAGATCGCGATCTGCAAGGGCAAGTGGCAGGCTGAGCGCGAGGGCGAGACTTATCGCGCCCGCGCAGCCCTCCCCAGAACAGCACATGCCGATACGCAAGCGGAAGCTTATCTGCCATCCGCAGATTCGTTAGGGCGGTAAGGCCATACACGACCACTGCCCGGCTCAGCAGAACAGCTCCCAACGCAATGAGGATCGGGACGATATTAGATCCGATCTCCCGGAGGTTCACGTCCAGGCCGATCAACAGGAAAACCAGCGAGTTCGCGACGAACGCAAGAAACTCCCAGAAGTTGAATAGGACGATACGCGTCGTCGGCGACATCCCTTTTAGACCGATGTTTCCCGTCACGATTCCTGCAGCAACAACCGCGAGCACGCCCGAAACGTGAAATTTTTCGGCGACGAGGTATGTGCCGAAGGCGAGGACCGTCGTCAGCATTGTCTCGATAAGATAGTCATCCACGCGGGCGATGACTTGCGCGACGATCCATCCCAAGCCTACGCCGACGAGCAATCCGCCTGCCGAAACGCGAACGAAATCAACTGTGGCTGTAAGAACGTTGAACGATTCGCCTGTGCCGCCCGTGACCGAAGCGGCAGAGGCAACGGCCGCGACGACCAGAAGTTTGAAAACTACGATCGCCGTTCCGTCGTTAAAGAGGCTCTCGCTCTCAACAAGCGTCGTCAGCCTTTTTGGTGCTCCGAGGGCTTTGAAAAGCGAAACAACTGCCACTGGATCGGTAGCAGCGATAAGCGCTCCGAAAACCAAGCCACTCGACAAAGATATTCCGACACCCCACGAGACCAGTAACCCGACAACAACTGTCGTAAACATGACGCCCGGAATGGCAAGTCCGACGATCGGAAGCCAGTTTTGGCGCAAGTTCTTAAACTCAAGGTGAAAGGCCGCTTCGAAAACAAGAGGCGGGATAAAGATCGAAAGGATCAGCTCAGGTGTAAGCTCGATCGCGATCGGCTGCTGAAACGTTATCAGCAATCCGACGACCACCAGCGCCACGGTGTACGGGATCCGCAGACGCCTAACCGCAAGAGCAACAAGGGAGACGATCAGTAGCAGCTCGATGATGACGGTCTCGGTCGCTAGAAATTGTTCCATATCAAATTGGCAGCGGATTCTAATCGTCACCCATTATTAGGCTCAGAATGACTAATCCGTTCTTTTTAACCTCGAGTAGATCGGTTGTTACGTTACTATTGCACGATACTTTTCGCCACCGTCAACACGAATTAGTTTGCCCTTTATGTCTCCGATTTGCCCAATTGTTTTTTCGGACATCAGACCGATCCAGTGCGTGCGATGGCGTCTACGCACGATTCCTCACCTGACCCGGCTGGTTACCAAAAAGCTCGTCTCATTTCGCGATCGGCGCCCCTAATTATGGCATCTGCGTGGGTTATCGGCGTTGAGGATTTGCATTAAGGAGGAAGTTGTGTCATACTGGTTACAGTCGGAACACAAAACGATCCGGTTCGAACGCGGTCAACGCGTGATATACACATCGCCTCTTGGCTTTTGCGCCGCTGAGCACCACGTTCGCTTCTTTCAAACGATCCCGGCATCCGACAACCCAAAAAGAAATCGTAAACTCGGGCGTCCGGCGGAGTACGCCCTACAAAATTATATAAGGAGTGTAAATGTTTTTAAGTATTAGAAAGTTCTCAAATGTTAAATCGCATGACGAAGTTATCAAGAAGGTAAAGACGGAATTGTTTCCGACGCTACAAAAACTTCCTGGCTTCGTGAATTATTATGCGACCAAGTTTGAGGATGGCGACCTCGGAGCGATCAGCATGTTCAACACCAAGGCTGAAGCTGATAAAGCGGCCGACACTGCGACGGGCTGGATCAAACAGAATCTGGCGACGCATCTGCCGGATGAACCGATGGTCCTCCGCGGCGACGTACTTTTCAGTACCGCTGACAAATCGATTGGAGCTTCCGCATAGACTGCGTTGAGACTCTAGCCTTTGGGTGCGTGTGGCATGCCATGCGCGCCTTTTTTTTCAAATTTTTAGGTCCGCTTTGCAATACCCCCGTACTCATGGAACCTGATACCTGCTATCTCCGGAGCTTCCGCATCGTTATCGTCGTGAGAGGTTTCTTGTTCGACATTATTCGACTATACGCGACCCAATAACCCGCTGCCCGATAGCGAATCATCTTGTAAATACCGCCGTCCTTTTTAGTCACGGCCTTTACATCGGGGCCGAAGATATCCTCAAATTTCGGAACGTCTGCAGCTCCATCTGAATAGCTCAGAGCCACGGTGCGAACCTTTCCCTGTGCGTCGAGTCCGATCTGCGCTGATTCGCTCGGCGAGAACGAAAAGTACATTCCGGTTTTGTCCGCGGTATCGGGCTTTCCCAGCTTGTCCTTCACTTCGTCGCTCGTCATTCCGATCGAGACCCCTTTCAGCTCCGACACAAACGGAGTCAGTGGCGTCGGTTTTGGCATCGGCGTCGGTGTTGCCATCGGCGTCGGTGTTGCCATCGGCGTCGGCGTCGGCATCGGCTTCGGCTTCGGCTCGGTAATGGTGTCCTGCCCGAACGCCGTTGTCCCGATGATAAGCAATGCAGCTGCAAGTAATGCCGCATTGGCCGTGAACGTTGAAAATATTTTGACGATATCCTGTTTTTCTCTCATAGAATTCTCCTCTTACGTTACCTCGGCCCTATAGATTCGATTCACGGAAACGCATACTGGTTCGCAATAATGTGGAGATAGGATACACCCTAAAACGCCAGGTCGTTATGCGCCGGACTCGGTCACCGCCACAGAGTCGTCCACAAGCAACACCCGAGCTTCCCTTTAATAGTGAATGTTACAATGTCAGCGAACATGCCCAAACACGTCGGTATCGCATTCGTCACCGGACGCAAGCACTTTCAAAATGTGCTTCGCTCGTACGTCAACAACTGGCTGGAGCACGGCTTGATCGACGATAAGAGCGTCCGCTTACATTTATTCGTCGTTTACGACGTGAGCTACTCCAACACCGAACCAAGCGACTACAAGAACATCCCTGTGGAATTGAGGGAGATGGTCGAGTCGGTCAATTTCTACGGTCGCGAGGCTTTAGACAATGAGCGTCGAGCGTTGATCCGCAAACGGGTCATTGATGAAGCGGAGGGCGATCTGCTCTTTGGGGAAGGGTATGCGAAAAAGAGAAATGCGGCTCTTTATTTTGCGAGCAAGCAGGGGATGGATCGTCTTCTATTCATCGACGATGACGAGTATCCGATAGCGGTCTTAAGAAACAAGGCGGACAACCTCATCTGGATGGGGCAAAGCATCCTCGGCGCCCATCTTAAATTCAGCGAGAAAGCCGACATTACGCACGGTCATCACTGCGGATACATTTCGCCCATTCCTCGTCTAGAGTTCAACCGCACACTTACCGAAGACGATTTCCGCGACTTTATCGACGCGACCAGCAACGACATCATCACGTGGGAGAAGGTCAAGAAAACTATCATCGGCAACAATGGCGTCACTTATGCCAATGCAGAAATTATCGACCGGCAAATCACGTCCGAGGTCGTCGAAGCTACGGGAATGAAGTTCATTTCCGGTGCGAATCTCTGTTTTAACCTGAACCGACTACATAGCCTTCCGGTTTTCTACAATCCGCCCGGAGCCCGAGGCGAAGACGCGTTCATGAGTACGATGCTTACCGATCACAAGGTAATAAAAGTTCCCTGCTACACATTTCACGACGCGTTTCTGGAGTACAAAAATATTTTGAATGGGGTGTTGCCCGTCGAGCTTAGTGGGGTCGACGCTCACTCGCCGGCTGTTCGCCAGCGATTTATACGGGCGGCGGTCGGATGGATCCGGTATAAGCCGCTCCTTACGTTGATAACTCAACCGGAAAGGTACGATTCGATTATCGAAGAAATGACGCGAAAATTGGACTCCGCGATTCCGAAACTCTGCAGGTATTTTGACACCCCGCAGTTTGGAGCTGTTCAGACCGAAATGCAGCGATATCATCGAAACGTACGCCGGCACCATCGATCATTCGAAGCCACACGCACGGCATGGACAAAGGTTACGGAAGCGCTTCTTTAAATCCCGGTCCTCAGTGCGCTTTTGCCGATGCCCTTCTTGACCATGCCTTCAATGACATCGCAAAAACGATCGAGCTCGCGTAATCTCGTAAAAATATTTGGTGTGATGCGGATACCTGAAAACTCGTCGTGTACGGTGGGAATAGCGATTATCTTGTGTTTCGCCATCAGCTCCGCGGCTATCTTTACCGGATCGGCGCCCCGAATCTTAAAGTTTGCGATCGCGCAAAATTGAGCCGGATCCGACGATGAGTTGAAGCTGATCCCATCCAGCCCCTTCAGCCGGTCCATCCAATAACGCGACAGATATCGGAGCCGTTCTTCCTTGCGTTTTGCACCGATGGCTTCGTGAAACAACAATGCCTCGCCGATCGAGAAACGCGTTGCCGACGAGTGTGTCCCGATCTCTTCGAACTTGCGAATATCGTCTTTGCCTTTGTCGACCGACGCCATCAACGGCCAGACGTTTGCGATCTTGTCCTTACGGACATACAGCAGGCCCGCCCCTTTCGGCAGCATAGAGCCATTTATGAAGCGAGCTTCCGAGGTAGTCGCATTGCAGATCGTCGCGTTTGAAATCGAGTTGGGCGAAGGGAATGTGCTCCGTCGACGATCGTCTCGATCCCGCGTGCTCGAGCCATGTCGCAGATCTTCCGAACGGGCATTATCTGACCCGTCAGATAGGTCATGTGCGAGATCAGAATGACCTTTGTTTTCGACGTGATCGCAGCTTCGATAGCTCTTACTATCTCGTCGGTGTCTTTTGGAGCGAGTGGGATCTTCACTAATTTTAGCTTCGGCCCTTCGCGCGATTCCCGCTGCCTGAGCGCGGTCAGCATCCGGGGATAATCCTGCGTCGTCGTGAGCACTTCGTCACCGGATCTAAGATCGATACCAAACAATAGGATCTGCAGCGATTCTGAAGCGTTTCGCGTGATGGCGATCTCATCCGGATCGCAGCCAAACAGCTGGGCGAGACCGGAGCGGATCGTTTCGGCCTGCGGAAGGAGCGTTTGCCACATCGTGTAGGATGTCGCGTCTTCGTTGTACTTGTAACGAAAAAATGCCTCGGTGACCATGCGGGGGCTGGGGCTCGTCCAGCCGCTGTTGAGATTGAGATTTGTCCGCGAGATGGAAAACGCCTCGGCGATCACGTTCCAGTAGTCTTCATTCGTCGCGGCCTCAGCCGGAGTGAGATGATCGACCACACGGCCGGCTTCCAACACGGTTTCGTAGAGCGACGAAACGGTCCGTGACAACAGCGCCATTAGCCCGAGGCCCTTTCCGGCTGACGCGAGAAGCTTGCCGCGGCTCAATTTTATTGCTGTGTCCATGTCGCTGTGTGATGAAGTTATGCGGGGAACGGTTCCGCTTTATTGCTCACGCATCTATTGACATTCGCGATCAGTCACCCTGACCGTGTAGCCCGTGTGATTTCTGTGTCACGATTCAAACTTGATAATACGTTTCGGCTAACCGTATTATCAACGGCGTTGGTGTTATTCACGGGTCGTGCCTATGCTTAGAAGCGATGATCACGAAGGTACACGTCATCCCCTTTTTCTGGAAGCTTGTTACCTATGCTTAGCGCGAGTCGATGCTCTTGATTCAGATTCAGATATTTAGCGTTTTAACTTTAACCGCTGGGAGGGAAAGGCACATACGATGAGAAGACGGGATTTCTTGCTTTGCCTCGCGGCTTTGGCGACGTCGTCTAATGCTCAGCGAAAAGAAAAAAAGCCCGGTTCTCCCTTTGAAGCCTCGGTTGACTCGATTGCGGAAGCCGCCATCAAGGCACGCTCCATTCCGGGTCTTTCGGTCGCCGTAATGCGCGGGACGCAGGTGGTAATGGCCAAGGGTTACGGCTTCGCCGATTTGGAGAGGAAAATTCCCGCCGCACCGGAAACCATTTATCAACTCGGTTCGATTTCTAAACAATTTACCGCGGCAGCCATCATGCGGCTCGTCGAGCTCGGAAAGGTTCGCCTCGGTGATCCGCTCACAAAATATCTTCCTGATTACCCGACTCAAGGTCATACGGTGCTGGTCCGCCATCTACTTCATCAGACCTCTGGCATAAAGGAGTTCTTCACTGTACCGGGCTTCGATGAGTTGGAAAATGGATCACCCGAACGCTACTCGCGCACCGATCTTATCAACCTCTTCAAGAAAGAACCTTTCCAGTTTGCGCCCGGCGAGCGCTGGGCATACAGCAACTCGAACTACACGCTGCTTGGCGTCATCATCGAGAAAGCGACGGGGATGACCTACGAGCAGTATCTACAGGAGGCTCTCTTTCAGCCCCTCGGCCTGAGTTCGACGCACTCCTGCGGCGTGCGACCGGCGGCCCCGAATTTCGCAAAAGGTTACGTTCTGAAAGATGGGAGTATTGGCGCTGCTCCTCCGGTAAACATGAATTCGGCCATCGGTGATGGCGGGTTGTGTTCCAGCGTCTTAGACCTTCTCAGATGGACGCGTGCCCTCGTGACGGGTCGTGCCGTGAGTAAGTCCTCTTATAAACAAATGATCGCTTCAGAGATCGTGCGCCGGGGCGATCGGCCGGATTACGGCTTTGCACTCTCGCTTATATCGCTCGACGGGCGGCGGAGGTTGGGACACAACGGAGAGATTACCGGCTTTACGGGTGCTCTCGCCTATTATCCGGATGACGACCTAACCGTAGCCGTCCTCGCAAACCGCAGCCAGATCTGGCCCGAGACAATCGAAAAGGCGATCGCCCGCGTGGCACTCGGAATGGAGACCCCGGTCGTGAAAGATTTGCCGATGAGCCCCGTGGAGCGGCAACGCTACATCGGGACGTACGACTTCGGGGTCTATCCCTTGCGTATTTTTGAAGAGGGCGGAACGCTAAAGCTCGACATGAAGTTAGGCAGACTTCCTTACGAGCTGCTGTATCAAGGCGATCAAACTTTTGTCGCCCGGACGGACCCGGACGCGATACGCCTGACCTTTTCAATGCTCGGAGGTCGAGCCGACAAGCTCGTATTAGAAATGGCAGCAATGCGCTGGTATGCCAACCGCGTGACCTAACACTGTATCCACGAAGTGGGATCTCGAGTGCGGCTGCTGCACGAAAGCTCTGACAACTCAAACGAGCCGGGTGCGAGACAGGTTTTTTCAATCACCGTCTGGTCGTGGCGTCCTCACTTGCACGGAGACTAACATGCCGACACTAACGATGCTTGCTTCGATCATAGTCCTGCTTGCGGGGCTGTACCTGATCGGTCTTGCTGCGGTTGCCCTTATCGCGCCCGAGCGCGCAAAGAGCTTTCTCTCGAGCTTCGCCGGCTCGGCGTACGCTCATTACGTCGAGTTAGGTCTCCGCCTCGTAACTGGAGCGGCATTCGTCATATATTCGCCGGACATGAAGTTCAGCGTGATCTTTTTGGTTTTCGGTTGGGTCCTTATCGTGACGACGATCGTTCTGATCGTGCTGCCGTGGAGATGGCATCATCGATTCGCATCTTGGTCGGTTCCGATCGCAACACGCCACATGCCGCTATTTGCGCTCGGGTCTCTCGCTGGCGGAGTATTCGTGCTCGTGTCAGCCTTTCTCGGGGCTATTTCTGGAGGGTAAGTCCAACAGGTGTTCATGCCTGTTCAGATAACTTCCATGATTTTCTCGAGTGGCTTTCGTTTGATGTCCGGCACCTTTGCATCGTCGGCCGGATAACCGACCGGGATCAAAACAAAAGGCACTTCGTTCTTTGGCCGGCCGAGAATTTCCTGTAGAAACTTCATCGGGCTCGGCGTGTGCGTCAGCGTGGCGAGGCCCATGTTATGAAGCGCGGCGAGCAGCATCCCGACCGCGATGCCGACCGATTCCTGCGAATAATAGGTCGGTTCCGTCTCGCCGTCTTCGGCAACGGTCGTGATGCGAAACACGACTATCAAGTACGGTGCGATCTCGAGAAAAGGCTTGTGCTCGTCCGTGCCGAGCACCGCCAAGCCTCCGCAGCCACTTCTCGCTCATCCGGCCGTGATAGCTTTCATACTCTTCTTTCTCGGCCGCCTCGCGTATTTTCCGTTTTACTTCGGCGTCGCGAACGACGACAAACCGCCACGGCTGCATATTCGCACCGGATGGCGCTGTCCCCGCGGTCGCAATCGCGCGCTCGATCAACTCAAGCGGGACATCGCGATCCGAGTAATCGCGGACCGTGCGGCGGCTGTTTAGCAGATCGAAAAACTCTTCGGCCCGCGGTGCCTGTTCGCTATCCGCTACTTCGTGAAAATTGAGGGGAGTGAAAATCGGTTCGGGTAAGTTCATACGTCGGTATCTTTACAAGCATCTGGCATTCGATCTTATTATCTCTCGATGCGTTCGGCAATCGATCTGTTCGGCTAGACCTTCCACGCCCAATCAGCGCATAATAGGCCCACAAAATCCAACGAGAAGGAGTAAAGAAGATGTCAACTGCTCAACAGGCTCAACCCGAGCTTCCGCCACACGCACAAGTTATCCAGATGGCTACCGGCCATTGGCTCTCGAAGATCATCTATACCGCCGTCAAACTCGATCTTTTTGACAAAATCGCCGATGGGCAAAAGAGCGCCGACGAACTCTCGGGGTCTCTCGGCTTGCATACAGATTCCCTGCATCGCTTTATGCGAACGCTCGCTGGCTTCGGGCTGCTGACGGAAAAAGAGAACAAGAAATTCGGACTGACGGAGCTCGGTGAATCGCTCAAGACCGGGGCTGAGGGCTCGGCTCGCTCCACAATCCTCACTTTTTGCGGTCCGACGTTTATTAAATCATTCGATGAAATTTTGCACTCGCTCGAAACCGGACAGACCGGGGCCGAGAAGGCCCTTGGGATGCCGATCTTCGACCACTTTGGTAAACATCCCGAAGAGGCGTCGATGTTCAGCGAATCGATGGTCGGATTTCACGGTGGCGAGACACCCGCCGTAGCGGCGGCGTACGACTTCTCCGCTTTGGGAACCATCGTCGATGTCGGCGGTGCGACGGGCAATATGCTCTCCGCGATCTTATCGCGTTACGAAGAGCCTCGAGGTGTTTTATACGACATGGCTCATGTCGTTGCGGATGCTCCTGCCTTGTTGCAAAAATCAGGCGTCGCGGATCGCGTGAAAATCGAGAGCGGCAGCTTTTTCGATAGCGTCCCAGCAGGCGGCGATGCATATATCCTTTCGCACATCATCCACGACTGGAATGAGGAACAATGCCTAACGATCCTGGGGAACGTCCGTCGTGCGATGAACCCGGACGGCAAGTTGCTGATCGTCGAGTTCGTACTCCCCGAAGGGGACACTCCGCATTTAGGCAAACTCATCGACATGATAATGCTGGTCATACCCGGGGGTCGGGAACGCACTCCCGCCGAATACGATGAGTTATTGTCGAAAGCGGGATTCAAAATGACGCGAGTCGTACCAACTGAGTCGCCTGTGAGTATCGTTGAGGCGGTGATTGCGTAGACCCTTTCTTGTTTTCTGTTCTTATTCGTATGTTTCGTGTATTTCGTGGTTTGCTTTATGAGAGCTAAACCACGAAATACACGAAACATACGAAGGAGCACGACCTTACATACATAGAGTGGTTCGCTTCGGCTCCGCAGACCGATCGCCCACGAAATTCGAAACATCGATGGTGACGGCGTATAATTACCTTTGTCGTGGACCACACTCGATCGGAATTTGCGCGCAAAATAATTTGTATGACAAAAGGAACTAGCAGAAAACAAAAGTTGTCGCCGGCACATCGCGTAGAACTGCTCACCGAGATAAAAGAGCGGTTTGAGAAAAACATGGACCGTCACAAAGGGCTCAAGTGGGATGACGTAGAGGCAAGGCTTGAAGCTAATGCCGAGAAGCTATGGTCGCTCAGTGAAATGGAACGCACTGGCGGCGAACCGGACGTCATCGGGTTTGATAAAAAGAAAGGCGAGTACATTTTTTACGATTGCTCGCCTGAAAGTCCTAAAGAACGCCGCAGTCTCTGTTACGACCGCGAAGCTTGGGAATCGAGGAAACAACATAAACCCAAGGGCACTGCGATCGAGACCGCGGCGGCGATGGGCATCGAGCTTTTGACCGAAGAGGAATATCTGGATCTGCAGAAGCTTGGTGAGTTTGATCTGAAAACTTCGAGCTGGGTGAAAACGCCTTCGGATGTGAGAAAACTCGGCGGTGCGATCTTCTGCGACCGCCGATTCGGCCGCGTCTTCACCTATCACAACGGTGCCGAATCGTACTACGCCGGTCGCGGCTTCCGCGGTGCTCTACGGGTCTAGCCGCATGGTGAACCGATGAATGCCTGTCAAATAGCGATCATTGATTGGGCGCTTTTCCGCTTAACGAGGAGATGACCTCATGACGAATTCAACACCAACGTTCGATCCGATAAAATACAAAGACACGACAAAACAACAGTGGCAGGCAGCAGCCGAAGCATGGCATCGATGGGGACCGACGCTCGCCGCCTGGCTCGGCCCGTCAACTGAGACGATGCTGGACATGGCCGGCGTCCGGAGTGGCAGTCGAGTGCTTGACGTCGCCGCAGGTGCGGGTGAGCAGACGATCGTCGCCGCACGGCGCGTCGGACCCGACGGTCATGTACTGGCCACGGACATCTCGGAAAACATTCTCGACTTCGCCGCCGCCGAGGCTCGTGACGCGGGTCTGAACAATGTCGAGACTCGCGTGATGGACGGCGAGAATCTCGACGAGCTTGATGCCGATTCGTTCGACGCAGTGATCTCACGCGTCGGACTTATATACTTCCCCGATCAGCAAAAGGCTCTGACCGGAATGCTTCACGTGCTAAAGCCTGGCGGACGGATCGGAGCAATCGTCTACTCGACCGCCGACAAAAATCAGTTCTTCTCGATCCCGATCTCGATCATCCGGAGGCGGGCTGAGCTTCCTCCGCCTCTTCCCGGTCAGCCCGGACCGTTCAGTCTCGGCGGCCCCGGAGTCTTAGAAGAAGCGTTTCGATCTGCCGGCTTCCGCGACATCGAGATCCGCACCGTACCGGCACCTCTGCGGATGTCGTCCGCCGCCGAATGCGTCCGCTTCGAGCGAGAGTCGTTCGGTGCTCTGCAGCAGATGATGATCGGCTTGAGCGAAGCCGATCGCGAAGAGACGTGGGCCGAGATCGAGCAGGAACTAAAACAATTCGAGACCGCCGACGGCTTTGAAGGCCCGTGCGAGATGATCGTCGGATCGGGAGTTAAGTAAGAGAGATGACCGCGAAATACGCGAAAGGACGCGAAAGAAGAACAACCGCAAAAACACGCACGACACAAAACAGCACGAAAGACGTGGCCCGCGAATAACGCTAATGAGCGCGAATAAGAAGAATGTTTCGTTTCCTCATTCGCGTTAATTCGCGACTATTCGCGGGCAACCATTCTTCTTTCGCGTATTTCGCGGGCAAATCTTCTCTGCGCCTCTGCGTTGAAAACTATCCCCTAGCGGTCTGTGCTTTCTCACCCAGGAAGCTCACAAGCTCAGCGTTGAGCTCATCGGCGTGTGTCCACCCGTTTCGGATTTCGGATTTAAGAAGACGACGATCCGAGTACGGTTCTTTCGCGCGAGGAGTGCTTAGGTGCTTGGCCCCGTAATTCGATCGCCGCTGACGCGGCGAGAACGTTTAAACGACATTACCGTGGGCTAAGGCCCACGGCTAAAGTCGATCGACCGCTACGCGGCCGCAAAGCATTCAACCGCAGAGGCGGAGAGACGCAGAGAAAATCGCCTCATGCATTTCATCTCTCGCGTCTCGGCGGTAAAAACACTCTCAGCTCAGCTCAGCTCAGCTCAGCTCAGCTCAGCTCCTCCAAAAACGGATTCACAAATTCGTACTTAAGGAACTCGATTCCCAATCCCTTCACCTTCGACACCGGTTTCGGCCGCGCACCGGGCATTTGATCGACGGTGAGGATGATCGTTGACTTGCCGTCCGGCTCGATCTTTCTTATACGCGGCATCCATGTGGTGCGATCGTCGCCGTCGTCGTGCGAGAACTCAAGCACGTACAGGTCATCGCGGTAGACGGCGACGGCTGTTGGGGCCCAGACGCCGTTCGGGAGTTGTAGCACCGTCGTGATCTTGCCGTCGGGTGTGATCTTCAGGACGCGTGCATCGCCGTTGTCGGCGATATAGATCGCGCCTTTCGCGTCGATGCTCAGTGCACGAAGATACGGGTGCTGGTCGGTGCCCGGGATCGACGGTCCACCGATAAGCGCCGGAACCGTCGCGATCGTCGAGACCTGACCCCGTGCATCGATCCGGCGAACCGTGTTGTCTTCGGTGTAATAGATGGAACCATCGGGGGCCGCGGCGATCCCGTTGATCCACTCGAGCGGAGATCCATTGGCTTTGTTCGGAAGTGCTGCGAAAACCGATGTGGTTCCCGATGGAGTAGCTCGGACTATCTGCAGCTGACCCGATCGGCGAAGCGGGTAATAGAAATTTCCGTCGTGACCTATCGCAATGGGAAAGTCGGTCGAGATGAGCACGGTTGGATTCTTGCCCACCTTTGTGAAAACCCAATCACCCGTGGGTAGGCGAGCGTTAGCGAATCCGCTGCTCGCGTCAATTGCCATCCAGTGATGTCTGAGTTGGGAAAGATGTGTGAGCCCGCCCCTGGTGTCGATCTTCCATAGCCCGGAGCCGGTGTCGAGGAAAAAGATCTGGCCGGTACGATCAACGCCGATGCCCGAGGATGGATGAGCGGAAACTGAAATCGAGATCAGGAAGCATGCGACGATGGAAAGAAATATGCGACTCATGTTGCGCGCCAGTATTTTCCCATTGGGGCGTAATGTCAACAAAGACTTCCTCGCGGTTCAGGCGCGTCAAGTTGTGCGGCTTTGCCACATGATGAGCGGTTAGCTTCCGGCCCACCGTCGCAGCACCAAATCACCCCTCGGACGCGGAGGCGGAGCCTCCGATATTTTTGGGTCTGCTTCGGAAAGGCAAAGCCTTTCCGCTCATCGTGGCGGCGGAGCCGCATTGCATACTGACGGCTTTCGGAAAAGCAGAGCTTTTCCGCACAGCGAGCGGCGCAGCCAGGGATTCAGTCGCCGCACAGCGACAAAATTTTCTTAATCGAATCAGTGTAAAATGGTATCTTTTTAGGAACCGGGGCTGTTTCTGCACCGCTACCAACGTACGAGGGAGGGTTTTTCGAGGATGGATAAAAGCCGTTATCTGGAAGATTTGTTCGGGGAAAAACCCTATGAGGCCCTGGTCAATGGAATCAGCGATTTCGGGATAATTCATCTTGATGTCGATGCGAACGTGCTCAGTTGGAACAAGGGAGCCGAGATCATCTTTGGCTTTGGTGAGGCCGAGATCGCCGGCCGGAATTTCGCACTTATCTTTACCCCCGAGGACCAGGCGGCGGGAGTCCCTGAAAAAGAGTTAGCAAAGGCTGCGGCCACCGGTCGGGCGGAGGACGTACGCTGGCACGACCGGAAGGACGGCTCGCGCGTTTTTGCGAATGGCGTGACCACTGCGCTGCGGAACGATTCCGGCGAGCTGCTGGGATTTGCCAAGATCTGCCGGGACGACACCGAGCGAAAGTTGATGGAAGACGCGTTGGCTGCCGCCAATTCGCGAAGCCGCGTCATTCTTGAAAGCCTCACGGATGCGTTTTTCGCGCTCGACAAGGACTGGCGGTTCACCTACCTGAATAAACAATGCGAGCTGCTGTTGAGGCGCCCGGTTGCCGAGCTTCTTGGTAAGAACCTTTGGGAGGAATTCCCCGAGGCGGTCGGCTCCACCTTTCATGAGCAATATCTAAAGGCGGTGGCCGGCCAGACTCCGGTTACCTTTGAGGATTATTATGGGCCGTTCGATTCGTGGTTCGAAGTGCGGGCCTATCCGGCGTCCGACGGCGGCCTCTCGGTCTATTTTCATAACATCGACGAGCGTGCCGAACGCAGGTATTTGGAGCGTCTCAATAGCAACATTGGAAATGCTCTTGTCCAGAACACGTCCTTGCAAGAGGTCCTGAACGCTTGCGTGCGGCATTTGGTCGAGGACCTGGATGTGGCGTTCGCGAGGATCTGGACATTGAACGAAAGCGAGAACATTCTGGAACTTCAGGCTAGTGCCGGGATGTATACACACCTTGATGGACCTCACGCCCTGGTTCCTGTCGGGAAATTCAAGATCGGCATGATCGCCGAGGAACGGCGTCCCCACATTACGAATACAGTATCGACTGACACGCGTATAAGCGATAGAGAGTGGGCGACGCGCGAAGGCATGAAAGCGTTCGCCGGATACCCTCTGATCGTCGAAAACAGATTGGTAGGCGTGATGGCCGTCTTTGCTAAACGCACACTGCAGGAGGGAACTCTGGCGGCGATGGCATCGGTCGCCGACGGCATCGCGAACGCGATCCAGAGAAAAAGGATCGAAGGCGCCCTTAAGCAGAGCGAGGAACGGTACCGCCTCGTGGCCGAGACCGCCAACGACGCCATTCTCACCATCGACGAAAAGAGCACGCTACTTTTCGTAAACCGCGCGGCTTCGAGGATATTCGGATACGAGCAGGATGAGATGATCGGCAAAAGTCTGACGATGCTGATGCCGGAGAATCTGCGTAATCTGCACCGGGCGGGCCAGGAGCGTTATCTTAAGACGGGTCGCAAGCACCTTCACTGGGACCATGTCGAAGTGTCCGGTCTCCATAAGGAAGGACACGAGTTCCCCATCGAACTCTCGTTCGGCGAATATAAGAAAGACGACAAGCATATTTTTATCGGCATCGCACGCGATATTTCGCAGCGGAGGATCGCCGAAGACGCGTTGCGTGAATCGGAACAGAAATTTTCGACGCTTGCGGAAACGGTCCCGCAGCTCGTATGGATGGCCGAACCAGACGGTTTCATATTCTGGTACAACAGAAACTGGTACGACTACACGGGAACCACGCCGAAGGACATGGAAGGCTGGGGATGGCAATCGGTACACGATCCTGAGATCCTTCCGTCGGTTGTCGAGCGTTGGAAAGCCTCGATTGATACCGGCGAAAGTTTCGAGATGGAATTTCCCCTGCGTGGGCGGGACGGCGAGTTCCGCTGGTTCCTCACACGCGTCAACCCGGCGCGAGACGACGAAGGACGGATAGTTAGATGGTTCGGCACCAACACTGATATTGATGTGCAGCGGCGGCTCGATCAGCGTAACCGCTTTATCATCGAACTCGACGAAGCAGTTCGAGGCCTTGAGAGTCCGAAGGACATCACCCTAACGTTAGCCCGATTGCTGGGCGAACACCTCGGGGCTGACCGGTGTGCATACGCTGAGGTAGAGGCGGACGAAGACCATTTTTACGTCCCGGGCGACTACACGCGCGACGGTGTCGACAGCGTCGTCGGACATTATGCCATGTCTCAATTTGGTTCCGAGGCACTGCGCCTCATGCGTGCGAACGAGACATACATTGTGAAAAACGCGGACGCGGACGAGCGGCTTACTGAAACAGACCTGGAGGCGTATAAGCTTACCGAGATACAAGCCGTCGTATGTGTGCCGCTGCACAAAAACGGCCGATTTGCGGCGTGCATGGCAGTACACCATCGGACACCCCGTGTATGGAAGTCCGAGGAGGTCGAATTGGTGGCGTTCGTTGCCAACCGCTTTTGGGAATCCATCGAGCGGGCGCGGATCGTCAACAGTCTGCATGAATCGCTTTCCCGCGAACAGCAGGCAAGGCAGGCCGCTGAATCCGCCAATAAGATCAAGGATGAGTTCCTCGCCACTATTTCTCACGAGCTTCGAACTCCGCTCAATGCGATCCTCGGCTGGACATCGCTCCTCCGAAGCCGTGTCATGACGACTGAGGCTACGGAGCGGGCGATCGAGACCGTTGAGAGAAATGCTCGGGCGCAGGCGCAGCTGATCGACGATCTGCTGGATATTTCGCGAATCATCAGCGGCAAGCTGCGGCTGGATGTAACGAAGGTGCATCTCGACAGGCTGATCGATGCTGCCATCGAAGCGGTCCGTCCCGCGGCCGAGGCGAAAGGTATCCGACTGCAGAGCCTGGTCGACCCGGCCGCAGGCCTGGTTTCAGGAGACGCGGGAAGACTGCAGCAGGTCTTCTGGAATCTCTTGAGCAACAGTGTAAAGTTCACCCCGAAGAACGGACGCGTGCAGATCAGGCTCGAGCGGGTCAATTCGCACGTCGAGATCTCGGTCACCGACACCGGAAACGGAATCGCTCCGGAGTTCATCCCTTATGTTTTTGACCGCTTCCGTCAGGCCGACCAGGCCACAACCCGTGTCCAGGGAGGGCTAGGTCTCGGACTTTCGATCGTCCGTCAGATCGTCGAAATGCACGGCGGAACCGTAAGTGTGGAAAGCGAGGGTGAAGGAAAGGGATCCACCTTCACCGTAATGCTTCCGCGCCTGGCCGCGGTACCGCGGCATCGAGAAATCGTCGACGCACGCAAGCACCCAAAGGCCTCTGACGACGACTTCGTAGCCATCGACTGCGCGCCGGAACTCGACGGTTTGCGGGTCCTGGTTGTCGACGACGAAGCGGACGCCCGTGATCTGCTGCGGGAGGTGCTCGAAGTGTGCGGTTCAGATGTTGTAACGACAAGCACGGCGGCCGAGGCGCTTGAAACTCTTCGAACTGGAAAATTCGATGTCCTTGTCAGTGATATCGGAATGCCTAACGAAGATGGTTACACGTTGATCGAGAAGGTGCGTGCTCTGACCGACGCCGAGGGCGGACGCACGCCGGCGATTGCGCTGACTGCGTATGCCCGCGTGGAAGATCGCATCCGGGCGCTGAAATCGGGCTTCCAGGCTCACTTGCCGAAACCGGTCGAGCCGGTCGAATTGGCGGCTGTGGTAGCGAGTCTCGCAAACGGAAACTGGAAAGAATAGGATCTTTTGAGGTTCCAAACGTTTACGGATACGCGGCGGGCAAACGGCAGCTATTGAGCCGAGTCGGGATAGAATTCAGCGGCGCCCTCCGGACCGGACTTAACGTTATCCTACGTCCGATCCAGCCTCCGTCACACGGGCTTGCCGAAAAAAAGATCTCAGCTACCTTGAAGAACGCCAGCACCTTGCTGGTAAATCGTGCGGAGCACGATAGAATGACATCTGCCGGCGTTCCACATATAGACTGACAAATGCCGGGGTTACACTGATAGAATTACAAATGCCGGCAGGATGCCGGCGTTCCTACTATGACCTACATCCGATCCACATTCCGCCACCCGGCGCTGCCGAAGAACGATCTCGGTTACACCGTCGATTATTACGAGGGCTCGCTGAGCACACTGTGTGCGGGGTGCGGGCACGATTCGATAAACGCGGCGATCGTCGAGGCGTGCTGGGAGATGAACATTGAGCCGCATAAGGTGGCGAAGCTCTCGGGCATCGGCTGCTCGTCGAAATCGCCGGCATATTTTCTATCGAACTCGCACGGCTTCAATTCGGTGCATGGACGAATGCCGTCCGTGGCGACGGGTGCGAATCTCGCAAACCGCGATCTGATCTATTTCGGCGTCTCGGGCGATGGCGATACGGCTTCGATCGGGATGGGACAGTTTGTTCATGTCGTGCGGCGCAACCTGAACATGGTTTACCTCGTGATGAACAATGGCTGCTACGGGCTGACGAAGGGACAGGATTCCGCGACCGCCGATGCGGGTTCGAAAAACAAAGCCGGGGCGAGTGAATCTGTTCGAGGCGATCGATCTCGCGAGCCTCGCGATCGAGCTTGGGGCGACGTTCGTCGGGCAGAGCTTTTCGGGCGACAAGGAACAGCTCATGCCGCTTTTGAAAGCCGCTATGCAGCACAACGGATTTGCGATGCTGAACGTCATCTCGCCCTGCGTCACGTTCAACAACAACTCGGGCTCGACAAAATCGTACGATTACGTCCGCGAGCACGTCGAGGTGACGGGAACGATGGATTTCGTCCCGATGATGCGCGAGATCACGGCGAACTACGAGGCTGGGTCGATCAAGGAACTTGAGATGCACGACGGATCGATGATCCATCTGAACAAGCTTGCAAAGGATTGGGACCCAACCGATAGATTGTCGGCGACCAACGCCGTCCGCGAAGCCAAGCGACGCGGCGAGATCCTTACCGGGCTTCTCTACATCAATCGTGATTCAGCCGACCTGCACGACATGCTCTCGACCACCGACCGGCCGCTGAATTCGCTCTCTAAGGATGAATTGTGCCCCGGCTCTGATGCACTCGCGAAGTTGAATGCGAGTCTGAGATAAGATTTTTTGCCCGCGAATTACGCGAAAGGACGCGACTAAGAAAAAGCTTTCTGCCCGTGACTGGCGCTGAATGAGCGCGAATAGGACTCATTAGCGTAATTCGCGGGCAATCTTCTTTTCGCGGTTTTCGCGTATTTCGCGGGCTGATTCTTTGGCTGGGATGCCGGATTAGCCTAGAATCTTTTCAATCCACTACTTCGTACGAAGCGGGTTCGGTGAATGACCTGTTGATGCACGATGGTTCCGTGATCAAGCTGCACAAGCTCGCGAAAGATTGGGACCCGTTCGATCGCGTGTCCGCGGCAAATGCTCTTCAGCGTGCAAAGCAAACGGGTGAGATATTGACGGGGCTGCTTTATATCGATCGGGATTCGAATGATCTGCACGATATTTTGGCGACAAGTGAACGCCCGCTGAATTCCCTGTCGAAGGATGCGCTGTGTCCTGGATCCGATGCGTTGGCGAAGCTGAATGCATCGCTAAGATAAGATTGTTTGCCCGCGAATCACGCGAAAGGACGCGAATAAGAGAATTTCTTTTTTCGCGTCCTTTCGCGTATTTCGCGGGCTAAATTTTCTGTTACTCCGCTATTATCATCGACGACACGGGGATCACGTTGTCGGCGCCGAATAACGCTCCACTGTGTCCAGTTGTTGACCAAATCCTCGTCGACGGCCGGTAGTAGCCAAGGTCGGCAACAGAATCGCCATTGTAGTCAGCGATCTGAAGGATGTCGCCGGCGAGTCCCCACTGATAGTACGCCGGAACTCCGGTGGCGCTTCGAATGATATAAACAAACCGATCGGATTCGCGGAAGACTGTGACGTCCGCTTTGCCGTCCCCATCAAAATCCGCCGGGATCGGTTTGTCGGTGCTTATTCCCCAACCGACCGTGACGATATCGCTGTTCGTACTCTTGAGGTAATACCAAACGCCCGTTGACGGACGATAGACGCCGATGTCGGTTTTTAGATCGCCATCATAATCCGCGGGTGCCGGCATATCGCCATCGGAGCCGAAGTGGTCTATCGAGAAAGTTTGGGTTCCCATGTACCAGCGGTACCAGTTACCATCCGATGGACGCCAGACGGCGATGTCGCTGATAGTATCTCCATCGTAATCGGCGACAACCGGCTTGTCCCCGGGTGATCCGAACGGAAGCACATACCAACCCAGATCTGAGCTTCGGCGAATGTACCAGACGCCCGTGCTGTTTCGATAAACGGCTCGATCGCTGATACCGTCGCCATCAAAATCTCCCGGCGTCGGGATATCACCAAGACTTCCCAATCCCCAGTTCACTGTCTCGGTCGCAGTCGTCTCGCCGTCGTATGGGTTGGCCTTCCAAGCCCAAGCTCCAGTCGCGGGGTTCCAGAAACTGAAGTCGGTATTTCCGGACGCATCGAAGTCTACGATCCGCGGCTGGCCGGGACGCTCGCACACGTTCCGTTTGAACGTGATACTCGTGATATCGGAAAGCAATAAGCTACTGTTGACGATACCGCTCGTCATCTCGACGACGTCATCGCGCCCATCATTGTCAAAATCACCGACCGCCTTGTTGAGGAAATTGTAGTAGAAGAACTTTTGGTCGAAATCGTTTCGGGTAAAGTTCCCTGACGCGTCGCCGCTGAAGACGATCCTCAGGTTGCTCAGGCGATAACTGTAGATGAGGTCCGGAAACGCATCGCCGTCCGCATTAACGACCTGACCTACTGCCTGGAGGCTCGTAATATTTGGAACCGGGTAGCTCGTCGAATCAAATCCGACGGTCGTCCTCTTTAGGATAGTAAATCCGGTCTGCGTGCTAACGATCACGTCGGAGAGCCCGTCGCCGTTAAGTTCCTTGATAGCTAAAAGAACCCCTGAACCAAAGAACACGCTGACATCGCTCGAGGTGAACGTGTTATCGCCGTTGTTTATGTACAGGGTGCGAGAGTTTATGAAATCCATCAGCGCGTCATTATTGAACTTGCCCGCCCAGACCGCGCCAAAGCCCGACGAAACAGTCACTGGAGTTCCAAAGGTTCCGTCACCGTTTCCAAGTTTGTACCCTGCACTACCATTAAAGCCGACATAGTCGTTCTTGCCGTCGTTGTTGACATCTACGAGTTCCCGTATCAATCCATATTCGCCGGCACTACTCGTAACGGGAGCAGAGAATGTACCGCCTCCCGTATTTAAATAAACGTACATCGTTCCAGGGCTCTGGCCGCCGCCATAATCCCTGTACGCAATGATGTCATTCAACGAGTCGTTATTAACGAGGCCGACCTTCCACTGATAACTGAACTGGGTGGACACGGGCGGGTCAATGACGATAGGAGAATCAAAGTTACCGTTCCCACTATTTGGAATTATGAGGAGGCGGTTGCGTGAGAAACTCCCCCCCGACAGATCCTGAGCGGCCAGCAAATCGACTTTGCCATCACCGTTCATATCGGCAGCACCATGAAGGTAGACCTTTGGAAATGGGACCGCTTGGGTTGAGGCGTGCCTCAAATACGTGCCGCATTGTGCGTATGAGTTGAGGCCTCCGGCACAAAGGGCAAAGATGACCAAAACGCTTGAGAAAAACTGAGTTCGATTCGGGTTCGCAAGCATAACCCCTCCGTAAAGACATTAACTCTGGTCCGGTAAATGACTAGTGTTGGTGATACAGTATAACCCGACATTTTCTTCTGAGAGTTTTTTTTGCAGCGTTTAGCTGGTCTTAGCTTTTAGCGTGCCCTGCCAGGCCTCTCAGCGTTCTCCGCGTCCTCCGCGTTAAAAAATCACGCAAAGCACGCAAAGTTCGCAAAGGACAGCAACTTGTCCTAAAATCATTTCGACCAATTCCTCCATTCATCATATGAACTACGGCTTCATTATCGATAACCGGAAGTGTATCGGCTGCCACGCGTGTACCGTTGCTTGCAAAGCCGAGCACGAGGTGCCGCTCGGTGTTAACCGGACGTGGGTCAAGTATATAGAGAAGGGCGAATTTCCCGATACCCGAAGATTGTTCTCGGTCATGCGCTGCAATCATTGCGCCGATGCGCCGTGTGTCGAGATCTGTCCCGTCGAATCGCTGTTCACGCGCGCCGACGGCATCGTCGATTTCGATGACCGCCGCTGCATCGGCTGCAAGGCCTGCACACAGGCGTGTCCGTACGATGCGATCTACATGCATCCGGACGATCACACGTCGGCGAAGTGCAACTACTGCACGCATCGTGTCGACATCGGTCTCGAGCCGGCTTGCGTCAACGTCTGTCCCGAGCATGCGATCATCTCCGGCGATATGGACAATCCCGAGACCGAGATATCGCGACTGCTCGCACGCGAAACGGTCAGCGTCCGCAAAGCCGAGAAAGGAACGAAACCAAAACTTTTTTATATCGATGGCGACAAGGCGTCGCTCGATCCGACCGAGGCGAATCCGGGGACGGATTACATGTGGTCTTCGCAATCATCCGGCGTCGGGCATCAGGTAGGACGGACTGTTAGTCCGTCCCCTTCAGCGAACTGGACCACGGTGGGGAGCCCTAAGCCTGGTAGTTTCGTTCAGATACAGCCTCGGCAGAAACCAGAAGCCGCAGATTCTCGCAATGGACGGTCTAATAGTCCTCGGCGCGTTTACGATGCTCCGGACAAAGGCGTGTTGTGGGGATGGGAAGTCGCGGCGTACATCTGGACAAAGGCGATCGCCGCCGGTGCGTTTCTGATTCCGATCCTCGGTGGATTTTTCGTCCAAGTTCCCAGCACCGTGAAATGGGTTGGTGCGATCACCGCGATGTTATTTCTCGCGGCGACCGGCGTACTTCTGATCATGGACCTCGGCCGACCGGATAGATTTCTCTATGTGTTGTTGCGCCCGCAGTGGCGTTCGTGGTTGACCCGCGGAGCGTACATCATCACGGTCTACGGCGGTCTGCTGACGGCTTGGATGATCGCATCGTATTTCGGATTCACAACGGCGTTGAAATTTATCGAACCGCTCGCTGTGATCTTTGCGCTACTATCGGCCGTCTACACCGCGTTTCTATTCGCACAGGCAAAGGGCCGCGACTTCTGGCAGTCGCCGATGCTCGGGCTGCACATGATCATCCATTCGATCATGGCCGGGCTCTCAGTATTTCTGGTCGCGTCGCTCTGGCTGGGCTTAAGCGACGACATCGTTCTGGCATTGACTCTCGTGACATTCGCAACGCTGGTCATCCACCTGGTCACGCTCGCGATCGAGATGACAACGACGCATTCGACCGAGGACGCACATAAGGTTGTGAAAATGATCACGAGCGGACAGTTCAGCCGTGCATTTTGGTTGGGAATGGTATTGCTCGGGAACGTGCTGCCGATCTTTTTGCTTCTGACCGGAAGCGATGTTCGGATATTGTGCTCGCTGGAGTTTTGATTCTTGGCCGGTTTGTACATCGGCGAACGGATTTGGGTGAAGGCCCCGCAGCTGATTCCGTTGAGTTAGGAGTCGTCGGTGCCTAAGGATCAAGTATTGACCGAATACGAAAGTGGTTTCGTCGCGATACGAACGTGGTTTCGTCGCGATAACGACGTTTCGAATTTAGCCGTGGGCCTTAGCCCACGGAATATTGACAACAAGGAAGGGCGGCGCGTCAGCAGCGTTTCGGGAATAAGCCGACCGATTCATCGGTCGGGAATGGATTTCGTCGCGATAGCGACGTTTCGAATTTAGCCGTGGGCCTTAGCCCACGGTACTTTGACAATAAGGAAGGCGTCGCGTAGCGACGCACGAATAAAATGGCAAATACATACTCCCAGTGTTTCTACCATTTGGTTTTCAGCACAAAGAACCGATCGAGGTTTATCTTTCCAGATATCGAAGATCGGGTTTGGTCTTACATCGGAGGCATCGCGAAAAATCATAAAATGTCGGCGGTTCAGGTAGGCGGCATAGAAGATCATATCCACGCCCTTGTTATGGCGAAACCATCGTGGGCGCCGAGCAACATCGCTCAACTCTTGAAAGGTGAATCGTCAAAGTGGATTCATGAAGAGTTCGAAGACTTGAGAAGGTTTGGTTGGCAAGACGGGTATGCCGTTTTCACGGTCAGCAAATCGATCGTTCCGAAGGTTGTTGAGTATATCCGTGACCAGCGTGTCCATCATTCAACGAAGTCATTTGAGGAGGAATATCTCGAGCTTCTGCAATTGCACGGCGTCGAATATGATGATCGGTACTTGTTTGGGTGATTCGTGCGTCGCTAACGCGACGCGGTTGTTGTGTCGTCGTAACCGTGGGTTAAGACCCACGGCTAAATTCGAACGTCGCTATCGCGACGAAACCCATTCCCCACCCATTCATTGGTGGGCTATTATCGGGCGTCGCTGACGTGACGCGGTTTCACGTCGCGTGTACCGTGGGTTAAGACCCACGGCTAAATTCGGGCGTCGCTCCGCGACGAAGACAAATACGCATTAATCTCTTGGAGAAATGACCAAACATCATCCCTCATTCATCGAATCGATCGCCGAGAAGCTTCACCTCATCCCAAATCTGCACGGGTTCGAGGATGAAGCTCTCCCGCCCATCGTCGGGCCGGGGAAACTCACCGATTACCCGCCGCCGGACAAGTGGGACCATTGGACCGAGTATGAGGCGACAAGCGGACAAAGAAGAGAAAAGAAAGACTACATGATCGTCCCGACGACCTGTTTTAATTGCGAAGCGGGATGCGGATTGCTCAGTTACATCGATAAGAAAACGATGCAGGTCCGCAAGTTCGAGGGCAATCCGTACCACCCCGGAAGCCGCGGGAAGAACTGTGCGAAAGGGCCGGCGACGATCAATCAGATCAACGACAATGATCGAATTCTCTATCCGCTGAAGCGTAAAGGTGCACGCGGCGGCGGCGAATGGGAACAGGTGACATGGGATCAGGTGCTCGACGACATCGCGGCGAAAATCAGAACGGCATTGAAAGAGGACCGTCGAAACGAGGTCGTGTATCACGTCGGTCGTCCCGGTCACGAAGGGTTCATGGACCGTATCCTCCAAGCCTGGGGAGTAGACGGTCATAATAGCCACACCAACATCTGCTCGGCGGGAGCTCGTTTCGGTTATGCGATCTGGCAAGGGGCGGACCGGCCGTCGCCCGATCACGGAAACGCTCAGTTCATTCTGCTCATAAGCGCACACCTCGAATCGGGCCACTACTTCAATCCGCATGCACAGCGCATCATCGAAGGCATGATGAACGGTGCGAAGCTCGCCGTCATGGACACGCGGCTTTCGAACACGGCCTCGATGGCCGATTACTGGATGGCGACTTATCCGGGAAGCGAGGCCGCCGTGCTGCTCGCGATGGCGAAGATCATCATCGAGGAGAAACTTTACAATGAAAAGTTTCTTCGCGATTGGGTGAATTGGCGGGAATCGCTGGAGGAAATGCGGAAGATGTCAGAAGCGCCTGCGGGAGAGGGCGGTCTGACGGAACAACAAGATCAACCGCCCGCTACCGCAGCCGGTTCCGACGAACTCAGCTTTGAAGATTTTATTTCGGAGCTCGCAAATCTTTATTCCGAGTACACACCCGAATTCGCCGAGCAGGAAAGCGGAGTAAAAGCGGAGACCATCATCGATGTCGCACGACAGATCGGGCGTGCCGGGACTCGGTTCTCATGTCATAACTGGCGTTCGGCCGGTGCGGGCAATCTTGGCGGATGGGCGGTCGCACGATGTCTGCACTTTCTGAATGTGCTCACTGGCAGCGTCGGCACGGTCGGCGGAACATCGCCATCGGCGTGGAACAAATTCAAGCCGGCCGGTTTCTCGACACCGCCCGCTCAAAAATTCTGGAACGAGCTTCACTTTCCGCTCGAGTACCCGCTCTCCCACTACGAGATGAGCTTTTTGCTGCCGCATCTCTTGAAGGACGGACGCGGGAAGATCGATACATACTTCACACGCGTCTTTAATCCCGTATGGACATACCCCGACGGATTTTCATGGATCGAGGCGTTGAGCGATCCCGAAAAGATCGGTATGCACATCGCGTTAACGCCGACGTGGAATGAGACCGCGTACTTCGCCGACTATGTTCTACCGATGGGGCTCGCGAGCGAACGGCACGATCTGACGAGCTACGAAACGCATTCGGGAATGTGGGTCTCGTATCGCCAACCCGTTCTGCGCGAAGCGGCACGGAAGATGGGCCGCGAGACGCAATTCACATACGAGACGAATCCCGGTGAGGTGTGGGAAGAGGATGAGTTCTGGTTCGAGCTGTCGTGGCGGATCGACAAGGACGGCGATCTTGGCATCCGTCAGCATTTTATGTCGCCGTATCGCGAGGGCGAGAAGATCACGATCAACGAGTATTACCAGTACATTTTTGAGAATACAAAGGGCCTGCCTGAGGTTGCCGCGAAGGAAGGGCTATCGGCGCTCGATTATATGCGGAAGTACGGTGCGTTCGAGGTCGAGAGCGCGGTTTACGAAAAACACATGGACCTCGCGCAGGTAACCGATCTTGCAGACGAAGAGATCGACGCGGCGCGGGGCGAGATACGAAAGGACGGCAAGCTTGTCGCGATCGTCGCCGACGGAAAAGCCCGGGTCGGATTCAACACGCCGTCGAAACGGCAGGAGCTTTTTTCAAAGACGACGGTCGATTGGGGCTGGCCGGAATACGCCTTTCCGACTTATGTGAAAAGTCATATTCATCCCGACAATTTTGCTGAAAACGAGATCGTACTCGTGCCGACGTTTCGCTTGCCGACGCTTATCCACACGCGAAGCGGCAATGCGAAATGGCTCGCGGAAATTTCCAATCGCAATCCGCTTTGGATGCACACCTCGGACGGCGAGCGCTCGGGGATCAAGACCGGCGATCTCGTGCGAATCTCGACCGAGATCGGATATTTCGTTAATAGCGCTTGGGTAACTGAGGGCATGCGACCCGGCGTTGTCGCGTGCTCGCATCATATCGGACGATGGCGGCGCGAGCAGGACGCGAAGAACAACCGGTGGTCGACAAATCAGGTGACGATCAAGGAAGAAGCTCCGGGGAAATGGAAGATGTGGGTCGTCGAAGGCATCGGCCGATACAAGAGTTCCGACCCTGACACCGACGCGCATTTTCTGGACCGACGGTGGCGTACATCAAAACATCACATTCCCCGTGCATCCGGATCCCGTTTCGGGGATGCATTGCTGGCATCAGAAGGTGACCGTCGAACGCGCACTTCCCGGCGACACGCATGGCGACGTCTTTGTCGATACGAACAAGTCCTTCGAGATCTATAAACAATGGCTCGCGATGACGCGCCCGGCTCCCGGCCCCGACGGCTTGCGACGGCCGCTCTGGCTCGCACGTCCGTTGAGACCGGCCGAAGAGATGTTTTATGTGAAGTAGGAGTAGGAAGAATCGAGGCACGTGATTTCTTCAGATCTCGAATCTCGAATCTATCATCTCGAATCTATTCAGCAGAATGCGTCCGAATAGATGAGAGATTCTAGATTCGAGATGATAGATGTTGGTAGACTCTAGCTATGAGTTTGAAAGAAAAAATAATTGCCGACCTTACCGATGCCATGAAGGCAAAGGATGCCGCGCGTCTTTCGACACTGCGAATGGTCAAGGCAAATCTGATGAATCGCCAGATCGAGAAGGGCGGCGAGCTCACGGACGAAGAGGTCGGCAAGGCCCTGCAGTCGCTCGTCAAACAGCGTCGTGATTCGATCGAGCAATACGAAAAAGCGGGCCGACCCGACCTTGCCGAGAAAGAAGCGGCTGAGATATCACATATCGACGCGTACCTCCCGCAGGCGGCAACGCCTGAGGAGATCGCCGCCGCAGTCGCCGCCGCGGTTGCCGAAACCGGTGCCTCATCAATCAAAGACATGGGGTCGGTAATGAAAGCTGCGATGGCAAATCTTGCTGGAAAATCGGCTGACGGCAAGATGGTAAGCGACGCTGTAAGGTCAAAACTTCAACAACTCTGATGTCAGCAGAAAAGCGGACCGCGACCGCGAGTTGGTCCGATCGAAAACGTTACGAGCGCGGGCGTCGGGCGCTCGAGCGTCAACGCCAATATCAACGACAAAAGGCGGACGCTCTGAGAAATAGTTCAGATGAGCTCGTCCGCTCAAACTTTCTCCGCTGCCAGGCGTTGCGACAACGACTCGACCGGATCAGCCCGATCGGCCAGGATGCGAAAGTTCTCGAGGTAGGCAGCGGTGCACACGGACTAATATTCGGTTTCGGAGCGGGATTCGGGATCGGAGTCGATCCGCTCGCAACGGAATACAAGAAGCTTTTTCCTACTCTCCAGAACCGTGCCTTAACGATAGAAGCGATAGGCGAAGAACTCCCGTTCGCGGATGGTTCTTTCGATGTCGTAATCAGCGATAACGTAATCGATCACGCAGAGCGTCCGCTATCGATCGTCGACGAATTGCATCGCGTCTTGAGAACCGGAGGCCTTCTTTACTTCACTGTAAACGTTCATCATCCGATCTATGAGATGGCGTCCAAAGCCCACGGACTTTGGAATGCACTGGGTATAAAGCTTGAGCTTTCCGCATTTGCGGATCACACCGTGCACCTTACGGAAGAGCGGATCGCAGGAGCGTTCGAAGGCAAGCCTCTGAAGATCGTTGAAAAGAGATCGACGATAGCCGAAACGCGATCCGAGCAGAGGCGGTCACGGGCATTCGACCCGGATTCTCTGCTCAAGAAGGCTTTTTTTAAGAATGCTATTTTTGAAGTTATAGCGGTGAAGACCTAGCCGAAAATATTCCGCACCTTCTCGATAAACGATTCATCGGTGAATTCGGTATCCTCGACTTCGGCGAGCTGCTCGAGCAGTTTGCGCTGCTCTTTTGTAAGCGATTTCGGCGTGATAAGGGTGACGGCGACGAATAGATCGCCTTTTCCCCTGCCGCCGAGCGCCGGCATGCCCTGCGACTTCAGGCGAAACACGGTGCCGGTCTGCGTACCGGCGGGGATCTTAAGATCCTGTTCGCCATCCAGCGTCCTCACTTTTACATCGGCACCGAGCGCGGCCTGTGCAAATGAGACTGGCACGGCGGAATAAAGGTTCGCTCCCTGCCGTTCGAATATGTCGTGTTCTTTGACGTGGAGGACAACAAAAAGATCGCCCGACGGCCCGCCGTTGACCCCGGCTTCACCTTCGCCGGTAACGCGGAGACGCGAACCAGTTTCGACGCCGGCCGGGATCTTTATCTCAAGAGACTTTTCTTTTTCGACACGTCCGGCTCCGCTGCAAGCTTTACACGGATTTCGAATTATCTGACCCTTGCCCTGGCAGTTCGGGCATGTCCGCATGACGCTGAAAAACCCCTGCTGATACCGCGTCTGACCGCTCCCGCTGCAGGTGATGCAGGTTTCAGCCGAGCTTCCTTTTTCGGCACCACGACCCTCACACTCCCCGCATTTCTCAAGACGCGGAATACGAAGCTTTTCTTCCTTTCCGGATGCAGCCTCTTCGAGGGTGATCTCGAGATCGTATCGGAGATCGGAGCCTCGCTGGATCGTCGACCGAGTCCGCGCTCGTCCGCCGAACATGTCTCCGAACCCGAATATATCGAAAATGTCCTCGATGTTCGAGAACCCCGGATCAAAGCCTCCGCCACCCATGCCTGAATGCCCAAAGCGGTCGTATTGCGAGCGCGCTTTTGCGAGTCAGAAAGGACCGCATATGCTTCGGCACATTCCTTAAACTTTTCTTCCGCGTGGTCGTCGCCCGGGTTCTTGTCAGGGTGATGCTTTACCGCCAGAGTGCGATAAGCCCGTTTTATTTCAACCTCGGTTGCCGTACGGGTGACGCCTAATACTTCGTAATAATCTCTTTTTGCCATGAAATCGATCTGAAATCTCAAATTTGAAATTTGAAATCCAAAAGGCGCCAGTCCAACCGTTTGAACTGACGCCAAGTGTTATTGTAGCTAACCTGTCAACCGATACTCAAGTCGAATGTGGATTTCGGATTTGCGGATTCTGCGGATTAAGAGTACCGACTCGCTCCCTCCGGCTCTAATGTTCTTGGTACTCCCAACGATCCGCAATCCAAAATCCAAAATCTAAAATCCAAAATCGCTACGCTGGGCTCATCATTGCCGCTGTGATGCGGCTGGCGGTCTCTTCAACCCGGACCAGAATGAGCCCGATCTCGGTTGTGTCGTCTGTGGAAAGAGATTCCTCCGCCTCGCTCAGGATTCCGTTGATCTCCTTTTGCTCGTCCGGCGGAAATGACCGGCCGAATTCGGCCATCGCCTTGCGGGCGTTCTTGATCATGTTGTCCAGTCGATTTCGCTGCGTGATCAGCTCACGTTCCTCGCGGTCCTTGTCAGCCGACGTTTCGGCCTCGCTTATCAGCCGCTGGATCTCTTCAGGCGCAAGGCCGGACGACGGCGTGATCTGCATTGCCTGTTCCAATCCGGTCATCTTGTCCTGGGCTGAAACATTCACGATGCCATTCGCATCGATCTCAAACGAAACATCGATCTGCGGTACGCCGCGCGGTGCCGGCGGAATCCCAACTAATTCGAATTTCGTCAAACTTCGGTTGCCGCTCGCGATTTCACGCTCGCCCTGCAAAATATGGATTTCGACCGACTGCTGATTATCGACGACCGTGGTAAACGTCATCGTATTCTTCAGCGGTATCGTCGAGTTGCGCGAAATGAGTTTTACGAACAGGCCGCCGCGAGTTTCCAGCCCGAGGCTGAGGGGTAAAACGTCGAGAAGAACAATATCCTTGATATCACCGGTCAGCACACCGCCCTGGATCGCCGCGCCCATGGCGACAACTTCGTCCGGGTTGATCTCAGACGAAGGCTCCTTTTCAAACACTTCGGTTACCGTTCTCGCGATGATCGGTGACCGGGTTTGCCCGCCCACCAGAATCACCTTGTCGATATCAGACGGCTGGAGCTTTGCATCCCACAATGCTTTCTGACAAGGCTCAACCGACATGTCGACGAGGTCTTTTACGAGTTCCTCAAATTTTTCGCGAGTTAAATGCGCGTTAATGTGCTTTGGACCTGTCGGGTCCGCAGCGATGAATGGGAGACTGATGTTCGTGTCCTTAAGACTCGATAGCTCGCATTTCGCACGTTCGGCGGCTTCCTTCAAACGCTGAAGAGCCAGCTTATCGTCTTTCAGGTCGACGCCATGCTCGGCCTTGAATCCAGCGAGCAGCCAGTCGATGATGCGTTGGTCAAAGTCCTCGCCCCCTAGGAACGTATTCCCCGACGTAGAGAGAACGTCAAAAACGCCGTCGTTGATCTCGAGGATCGAGATATCGAAGGTGCCGCCACCAAGATCATAGACCGCAACCTTCTCAGATTTTTTCTTGCCGAAACCATACGCGAGAGCTGCGGCCGTCGGCTCGTTTATTATGCGCTCTACTTCGAGACCCGCGATCTTGCCCGCATCGCGTGTGGCTTGACGCTGCATGTCATCGAAATAGGCGGGGACGGTAATTATCGCCTCAGTAATTCGTTCGCCGAGAAATTCCTCAGCCGCCATCTTTAACCGTTGAAGGACGATCGCTGAAATTTCCGGCGGACTGTAGACGCGATCAAGTACCTTGATGTGCGCGTCGCCGTTCGGGGCCTCGACAATTTCGAACGGGACAGTTTCGCGCATCTGCCCGACCTCAGGAGTATCGAATTTTCGACCGATAAGACGCTTTACAGCATGAAGTGTATTCGCAGGATTTGTAACGGCTTGCCGTTTGGCAATCTGACCGACGAGCCTCTCGTCCTTGTCGGTAAATCCGACGACGGACGGCGTTGTGCGACCGCCTTCTTTGTTCGAAATAATCTGCACCGTTCCGTTTTCGAGGACGGAAACACAGCAGTTGGTTGTGCCTAGATCGATTCCAATTACTTTACTCATAAGTTTTCTCGGCGGCGTGATTTGATGGGTGAGAAGCAGGGAGTTCGGAAGGAAGTTCTAAATGTGATCGGAAGTCTCGAGGTCTTGACTTTCTCCTTCGCCGGCAGCGGCTTTGTCTTTAGCAATATCGTCGACAGTTTCCAGGTCGGCGGATCGAGGCGTGGTCACTACCTTCACCATCGAGTGGCGGATCACCCGATTACCGATCCGATACCCACGGAGCAGTTCGGCCGAAATCGTGTTCGGATCGCACTCGACGGATTCTTCGGTCGCAACGGCTTCGTGAAAATGTGGGTCGAAGGTCTCGCCGATAGTGGCGATCGGCTGAATGCCCATCTCGTCCAGAACATCGTTTATCTGTTGGCTGACGAGTACAACGCCGTCAAGAAATTGCTGGATCCCCGCTCGCTTTTCCTCCGGCATCGCCATTGCGAAATCCACTGCTCGGTTCAGGTTGTCGAGAGCTGGCAGCATCTGTGTTGCAAGGTTTCCAATCTGGTTCTGAAAGGTCTCATTTCGCTCGCGCTCAGTGCGTAATTTGAAATTCTCGAAATCTTTTGCGCGTCGATGGGAGCTTTGCACCAGTTCTTCGCGTTCCGCCTGCATTTGGGTAATTTTTTCCTTGAGTTCGGCGATCTCTTTCCCCGCTGGCGGGGTCTGCGTTTTTCGTTCTTTAGTCTTAGCCGGAACAACGGTTGCGTCCACCGCCGGCTTTACGATCTCGATCTGCAGGTCCTCCTTCGAAAAGTCTGAGGGATTTCCGTCATCGAAACTCTCCTCAATTTCGATGATCGTCGTCTCAGCGGTGATGTGGAGGTCCTTCTCCTTCGCCTCGAGCTCCCGAATAAAATCATCCACCGAAACGGATTCTTCAGTCTCGGCGTCGTCGGCAACTTGGCCGATGTTTTCGATTTCCTTATTTGGATCCATTATTTGTGAACCGGCGGCGGCCGATCTTTAAGGAGTTAGTTATTGGTGACGTCGCGCGACATCACCTTTTCAAGGACTCGAGCCACGTAAGAGACGATCGAGATCATCCTTGCGTACTCGATGCGGGTCGGGCCAAGCACGCTTAGCGTGCCGACTGCAGCACCGCCGCCCACTCGATACGGGGCGGAGATCAGCGTGCAGTTCTGTAGCGAAGGTGACCGGTTTTCGGTACCGATCATCACCTGCACGCCGCCCGAATGCTCAGCATCGCGTGCGACGCATTCGGTCAGAATTTCAAGCAGGCGAGATTTTTCGCCGATCGTGGTGAGCAATTCCCGGAGACGTTCAAGATCGGCAAAATCCCTTTTGGTCAGGATGTTCGACGCTCCGTCTACGTAAACTTCGCCGAGTTTGTCTTCTTCGTCTTCGATACTCTCCGAACAAAGAATTACGGCCGTCTGCAACAGTCGATCGAACATCGTCTTCTCTTCGTGCATAAGCCGAAGGATCTCTGCACGGATCTCAGCCAGGCTTTTTCCCGAAAACTCCGCATTCAGGTAGTTCGCCGTCCGGTCCAGTTCGTCCTTAGTGAAGGTGACCTTCAGCCGGATGATCCGGTTATGGACGATGTTAGGTGCCGAGACCACCACGACAAGGATCCGATTTTCGGAAAGATTTACGAATTCGATATGCTGCAGGCGATCATTCGCCAAACTGGGCGAAACCACGATTCCCACATTATTTGAAAGAGCTGATAGCAGTTGGGAGGTCCGTTCCATTAATCTGTCCGGCGTCGCCACGAGTTCGCTCTCGTTCAAACCAAATTCATCGCCTATGCGATGCAAGTCGTCGTTTGAGATGCTGAGGATGCCCAACAGATTGTCAACGTAAAATCTGTAGCCTTTGTCGGTCGGGACCCGACCAGCCGATGTGTGTGGTTGTTCAAGAAGACCAAGGTCTTCAAGCTCACCCATCACGCTGCGAATGCGTGCCGAGCTTAGGCCCGAGGCATTGGCAAATCTTTCGGCGATCGTTTTCGATCCGACGGGCTCGCCCGTGACGAAATGTTCGTTGATTATTGCTGTCAGAATCGACTGTCCGCGAGAGTCAGGAAAACCGTAGCGCTTCTCGATCTTCAGGTTTGTTTCGCGAACCATTTTTTCACGGCGAGAACGGAGCAAATCGGGTGTGAGAGGCTTGCTTCCAGTTAATTTGATACCATTTTAAGAGTAATCCTGTCAATCATTTTAGCTAAACCGTGATTAACACTCTGAGCGAAACCCCGCTCGATCAAATAACGAAATTTTATGAGGAAGCGTTCGGCCGCATGGATCCGGATCGTCCTATTCCCGGCATCGACGTCACCTATTACCCGTACGTTTCGCTAAATCAGACAATTCGCGTACGGGAAGGCAGGGTTTTCGTGCGTATTGCAGAAATGTGCCGCGATATGCCAGCCGAGTTTCACCAGGCCCTGGCTTATATTCTTGTCGCCAAACTGCTTCGCAAACGCGTACCAAAACGGGCGGATGAGGTTTACTCGAGCTTCATCGACTCCGCCGAGATGCGTGAACGTGCAAATGATCGAAGACGGTCACACGGGCGGAAGATCGTCACAACGCATAAGGGCGAAGTCTACGACCTCGACGAGATTTTTGAGAACTTGAATTTCTGGTACTTTGGCGGGCAGCTCGCAAAGCCGGTCCTAACATGGTCCACAAAAAAGACGTACCGGATACTGGCCCACCACGACGCGACGCACGAGACCATCGTTGTAAGCAGATCGCTCGACGCCCGTGACGTGCCGCGGTTTGTCGTCGAGTACATCGTCTTCCACGAAATGCTCCACATCAAGCACCCCACCGTCCACCATAATGGCCGGCGCTATAACCACACACCGGCATTCCGGAGGGATGAGCGAAAATTTCCGGATTTTCAGGCAGCGGAAGACTGGATCGAGCGTAGCGTAAGGACGTTGAAGCGCCGGGCCAGGAAAAAGTAGGTCTAATCGGCGGCCAAATGTTCGATGATCGAACCGATAAAACCGAAATCTGACACGGTACGACGTTCGATGCCATTCTTGTTGAATCTCGTTTCGGTTTTGTATTTTATTGCGAGCCGCTCATTCTCGTTTTTTCGTTCTGCAAGGACGTCGATGAACTTTGCAGGTGAATCGTTTTCGTTTACGACCGTCGTCGCCACCGCGTCGGATGACATGAAAAGCTTAACGAGATCTAAATTCCCACCTGATTGTTTTGTTTCGATGCATTTCAAAACGGTTTCCGTTTCACCGACTATCAATCGATCGTCAACAAACGCGGCCGCAAGCTCGCCATCTCCGGACTTCCAAACGTCGGCTCCGAATTGTTTTTCAGCTGGGCGGGAGAAGCTGATTTCTTTGGCGATCGAAAGGCGGATCTTCGCCGGATCCTTGATCAACGCGATCACTGCGGCATCCTCGCTGTCCGGAGCCAGCTTGACGGTTACCAGTCGCCCGTCGACCGCACTGAGGAACAACTCCGGATCCTCGATGCCGTACGGTTCGAAGAAACTTCCGGAAAAGGCCCCGATCAGGACACCGCTCGTCTCATCCGTTTTCTGCCTCGCGGTTAGAATCATGCTTCGCCACGCGATCTGCGGATCTCTAAGCAAGTATTGTGTCGAGGTCGCGGCCGACGCCGGAACAAAGTTTGCCATTTGCGAGTCTCCCGCCTGCGCGGGCTTTAACGTTTCGTCAAATACTCGAGCGGATTCGTCATCGAGCTTCACAACGATCTTATCTTCGATGCCTTTCTCGGTGACGGATGCGGACCACGTAATTTCCTGGACAGAACTTCGCAGGATCCGCGGCAGCACGCCCGCGACAAAACTTTTCACCTCGTCTTCCTCGCTCGCGCCCATCGCAAAAGAAACTCCGGCAAGGTTCGCGATCTGACCTATGCCCTCGGTCGAGACATAACCGAAAACGAGACTATCTTCGTTTGTTATTTTTGGATTCTTTGCGATCGACTCCGATTCGCCACGCGTTACAGCAAGGCACTGTTGAATTGCGGCTTCGTCGTTTCCAAAAAAGACAAGGCTGCCCTGCTGCAGTGCGAACGCCTTCCGCCCGTCCGGGGCCGTCCAGACGTAATACTTCCCGTCGTCGCGCGGCGTCACGTCCAGACTGACCTCACCGCCGTAGACCTCGTTTACAAACTCGCCGAGCTGATTTTCAATAAAGCTCGTCGTCTGCCATCCCCAGGCATTCGTCTCGGCAACGGCGACGAATCGAGGCCTGGACTGGAGGACTGAATTTTCCTCAGTTACAGACTGTTCGGAAATTTCGAAACCGGTAACGGCGATCGCGATCTTCACGCCGTTCAAGAAATTGAGATCCGGCTTGAATTTCGCGGCGGCTTCGAATTTCGGATTGTCAGTGATCGCATGAAGTGTTTTCGCAAGATCATTCGATTCCAGGTAGACGAGGGCGTCCCCGGGAATAACCGTGCGCGGATCGGTCGGCTTTGATCCGCAACTTATGGAGGCGGCGATAATCGCCATGAACACGACAAGGAGGACGCGGAGACTCGGCGACGCGGTGACACGGAGAAAAGTCAACGGCCACGATCGGCCCCCGCGTCCCCGCGTCCCATCTTCTCCGTGTCGCTTCAAAAGCTGTGTTAACATCTTGCGATTATGACGGACAAAATATTTGCTGACGATATTTTACAGGGTAAAGTTGCGTTTGTAACCGGCGGTGCGACGGGCATCACGGGCGGTGTCGCTCGAGCATTTGCGAGGCACGGAGCCAAGATCGCGATCATCAGCCGAAAAGAAGAAAACCTCATCGCACAAAAACAATTTATCGAAGAGAGCGGCGGGAAGTGTTTCGCGACCGTGGCGGATGTTCGGGATTTCGATGCCGTTCAGGACGCGATAGCCAAGACCGTCGAGCACTACGGCCAAATAGACATTGTCGTCAACGGAGCAGCCGGCAATTTTCTTTGCGCGGCGGATCAGCTGTCGTCGAACGGCTTCGGCACCGTCATCGATATCGACACGAAAGGAACCTTCAATGTCTGTCGCGCGGCGTTCGAGCCGCTAAAGCAGACGAGAGGCCAGATCCTCAATATTTCCGCGACGCTGCATTACCTCGCGACCCCTATGCAGATCCATGTTTCGGCGGCGAAGGCCGGTGTCGATGCGATCACAAGAAATCTGTCAGTCGAATGGGGACGTTACGGAATACGTGTAAATGGCATTGCACCCGGGCCGATCGAGGACACGGAAGGCATGAAGCGCCTGCTTCCTGAAGCTCTCAAAGAAAAGATCACGAAAAAGATCCCGCTAGGCAGATTTGGCCGGATCGCGGACATTGAAAACGCAGCGCTGTTCATTTGTTCCGATGCCGCAAGCTATGTCAACGGCGTCACGCTTGTCGTTGACGGCGGGCAATGGCTTTTGGGAACAAGCTTCGGGTAACGGACAAGGGACAAGGGACAAGGGACAAGGGACTAGGGACGGTTCTCCTACTTCCCGTCCGGCTCGATCGGCGGTGTCGCCTCGTCGATCACATCTTCCGGTTTCAATACGGATCTAGGATTCAAAACCGCTCGCAACACCATCATCTTCGCCAGTACACGGATCTCCGGTCGGTCAAAGCGATTAGTCAAAGTTTTCGTCTTAGCAAAGTCAGCCTGCGCGAGGACCTGAATCGTCGTGTCGGCCAAACCCAGTTCGCGTGTCAGTCCGCGGACCATCTGTCCGCCAAATGCACCCACCTGAACCTCACCGTCCTGGATCATTTCTTCAGCGACATCTATGAACTCACCGACCTTTATAAACGCCGCGAGTGTGTCGTTCGCACGGCTGATGGTCTCCTCAAGCAGCGGAAACGCTTTATCGGGATCGGCCGCCGCATAGCCTGAGGCGAGCATCCACGAGAGCAGAAAATCCTGATAATTTTTCGGTGAGGGATTGACCATCGCTTCGGCATCGCGCATTATCTCGGCGGCAAGTTCCTTGTCACCCATCTTCGCGACCTGGGCCGCAAGTAAACCGAGCCCCATCACTTTCTTTTCGCGGCCTGGCGTCTGTGCAATTATTTTTCGCGCCTCCGCAATGATCTTTTCGCGTTGTTCGTTAGGGAGCTGTTTTGTGTTGAGGCTTTGGACGTCTTCGAACAGTTTTTTTTCAGATCTCTCACGTTCTTCATTCTCGCGCATCTGCTGCTGGTAATCGGAAGTGTCGGTGTTCGAGTTCGAGTAACCGGTCGCGGAGGTGTATCCCACCCGGTTCGCCGCCACCGCCAGGGCGGCGTTTGCAACGGCATTATAGTTTGACGTGCCAGCGTTTCCTCTGAACTTAGTTCTAATCTGCGCTGCACGTCCCGGAGCGTACTTCTGAATCGTTTCGATGTAGCTGGAACTGACCGAATCGTCGTCACCCCGACTCAGGATCGCCTGCGGCGAGAATTTCTGCAAGTTCGCGAAGTTCTGAAAGCGCATACACAGGCTTCTTCCCGCCACGGGTCTTCGATTCCTCGAGCGTCTTTCCACCAAACTGAAGCAGATTCTCAACAACGTAAAAACCGCTGCTATCGAGCTTCTCGGTCTTCAGGTGGCTAAGGACCGCCGCCGCAAAGTCGGCTCCTTTTTCCGGGTCTTTGGCGTGTATCTTTTTCAAGAGCTCGACGTGCTGGTAGTTAACGCCTTTCGTCAGGGATTTGGAAGCATACTCCGAGGCTTTGGCCGCATTCCTTTCAGCGATCTGGGTGATAAGCTGCAATTCAAAATAGCTGTGGCTGTTTCCCTCTTTTTTACGAAAGTCGGGGTTCGAGATCGCGAGGAGGCTGTCGCGATAAAAATCGAAGGCGAGATCCGCATCGTGTTCGGCCATGCTCATTGCTATCTGTTGTCGGACGCCCATCGCCGTCGCAAATTTCCGCAAAATGCGTGACTCGTCGGTCGGCTCCACCATAAATGCCATCGAGCCGGCGCGGTGCGGCTGGCCTTCCTCACGCGTCAGTCCAAGCGCGTTCATCTGGGCGTCATAGCGCGTTAGCAAGTCCTTAAAGTCAGCGATCACGCCATGGTACATCGCCCGAGCTTCGCGCTCGTCGTGAAACCACATAAGCCCAGCGAGCTCAGCCGTAAAGCTGATCCTGTTCTCAAGCGAGCGCATTCCGTTGACGTCCGCGAGCGTCTCGCGCAGGAACGTGACGGCTTCTTTTTCAAGATTTTGTCTTGCCTCCGTGGCTTTCTTTTCCGAGACGGTTTGGGTCGCGGCGACGGCCGAAAGAGTGAGTATGAGAGCGAGAACTTTTATAGTATTTCCCATTTTTGCGAGAGCCTCCGGGTCGGTCGATTTATGATAGATTGATTAGCGAGAATAGTAAACGAAATAGATAGATGCTGCTGGTTATCGACAATTACGACTCGTTCACCTATAACCTCGTCCAATATTTGGGCGAACTTGGGGCCGACATGAAGGTCATACGGAACGACGAGATGTCCGCCGAAGAGATTGAAACCGCGCTGCGACCTGAGAAAATATTGATCTCGCCCGGACCCGGAACGCCTGACGGCGCGGGAGTTTCCCTCGAGGTTCTCAACCGACTTGCGGAGAAGATCCCGATCCTCGGTGTGTGTCTCGGCCATCAGGCGATCGGCCAACATTTTGGCGGAAAGGTTGTCCGTGCACCTGAACCAGTTCATGGAAAACCGGTCGAAGTCAGTCACGACGGCAAAACGATTTTCGAAGGCATCGAAGGCGACTTCACCGCGGGGCGATATCACTCGCTCGTCGTCGACCGCGAATCGCTGCCTGAATGTTTGGAGATCTCGGCCGAATCGCCTGACGGGTTGATCATGGCGATGCGGCATCGAACGCTACCCGTCGAGGGCGTCCAGTTTCACCCGGAATCAATACTGACCGAACACGGTAAGGTGATATTAAAGAATTTTCTAAAGTCCTGACATGCCATTACCACATTACAAAATTACAAAATTAATAATTACATTCAAAAAGAAATATCCTGAGGTGAGTTGTCTCTGAAAAGTAATTATTAATTTTGTAATTTCGTAATTGCGTAATGTTTGAACGCCTATGCTCCTTTTGCCGGTCGGTTGGCTTTACGGGAAGATCGCGAATATCCGAAACACGCTGTACGATCGCGGCACGTTCCGGTCGTACGATCTCGGTGCGAAGACGATCAGTATCGGTAACATCACCGCCGGCGGGACGGGAAAGACCCCGCTCGTGATACATGTCTCCGACATCCTCGCGGATGCCGGTGAAAAGGTGTGTATTTTGACTCGCGGGTACGGCCGGGCAAGCTCGGGACGAGTGCTCGTTTCAGACGGCGAGCAGGTTCTCGTTGACGCACGTACGGGCGGCGATGAACCAGTAGAGATCGCTGGAAGGCTGATTGGGAAGGCTATTGTTGTCTCGGACGCTGACCGAGTCTCGGCAGCAACGTGGGCGAAAGAAGAGTTCGGCATCACAGCTTTCGTTCTGGACGACGGATTTCAACACCGGCGCGCAAAGCGGGATCTCGACATTGTGTGCATAGATGCGACAAATCCGTTCGGCAACGGCAGGATACTTCCCGCGGGCCGACTGCGGGAACCGTTAGAAAACCTTTCGCGCACGGACGTTATCGTTTTGACACGCACGGATCTCGCTGACGACATGTCGGACGTGATTTCAAGGATCGCCGAACTTTCTCAAACGGCGAAAGTCTTTAGGTCCAGGTCAAAAGCCCTCGCACCGATCTGCCTTTCCAAATTTCTTGCCGCGGACAGTAGATCATCGTTCGATCCGGACGTTCCCCTACTTGTCTTCTGCGGCTTGGGAAACCCTAATGCTTTTTTCGAATCAACGCTGCGAGACGGCTATGCCGTGCGGCATACCGAGGCATTTGCAGATCATCATTACTACACACAGGATGACATCGACGGACTCGAGAAACTCGCACGCCAACACGATGCCGGTGTGCTGCTGACAACCGCAAAGGACGCTGTGAAATTGAGTGGACTGAATTTCTCGATCCCGTGTTTTGTGGTGGAAATACAGATCGAGATTGACGAGGCTGATGCTTTTCGTGAACTGATCACTTCCTCTTAGGCGGTTCTTTTTTGTCACCCCAATAGAATGCCCGGACGACCAGGAAATAAACCACAAGACATAAGAACAGGAGGACGAAAAAGAAGACGATGAGCCAGGCGAGCGGTGTCATGACGCTTTTTCGGCGATCTCCTTTTTCTCTTTTGGTTCAAGCAGGCCCGTGAAAAGCCCGCGGCTCGAGGTATGTTCGAGAATGTGTTTGTACAGAACCGTCAGTAGAGCGACGAGCGGGATCGCGATAAATACTCCGGGAATCCCGGCGACCTGCTCACCGGCGAGAACCGACAAGATCACTGCCAGAGGATGTAGGTGTATGCCGTCGCGAATGATACGCGGATAGACGACGTAGTCCTGCACGATCCGCAACACGCCGAGAAATGCGACTGTCCACATTGCCTGTCCGCCGGACTCAAAACCGCTGACGGTCGTCGCGACTATCGCAATAGTCAGCGGGCCGAGCAGATGGAATGAGCTCCAGTAATGCGGCCAGGATTCCGAGCAGCAGGGCGTAGTCGTTTCCAATCAGATAAAACCCGATCGTACAGACCACCCCGATCCAGAGGCACGAGATGAGTTGCGCCCGTGTGTACGCGGCGAGCGTATTGTTGACGTCGGCCATGACCGATTCGACGCGTGTTCGCCACTCGCCGATCGGAACGACGCGCAGTAAGCCGACTTTGAACAACTGTGCGTCCTTTAGAAAAAAGAACGCGATGATCGGAACGAGAATAAGCCACGGAAGATATATGACCGCGTAAATCGCGCTCATACCGAGGATGGTCGTCACAAATGTACCCGCTGATTCCAGAAAAACATTGATACGCTCGTTTATCTGCGTCTGTACGCTTTCGGCGAGACGCATTCGATCAAACCCGCGATTCATGTCCCTGATCGCCGATTGCAGCGATGTCGTGTAAGTCGGGATATTCTCGACAAACGCTCGTGCCTGACGCGAGATCCCCGGGGCGAGATAATAGATCCCGATCGCGAGCACTGAGAAAACGATCAGGAACGACAATCCGATGGCCAGCGAACGCGGCATCAGGCGCGGATAGGTTCCGGCGAATGGCCTGCGAATGAGTTCGACCAAAGGATTGATGAGGTACGCGAAAAAGATCGCAAGAACGATCATGAAAAACAGGAAGGTCAGCGAGCTAATGACGACACCGAGAAAATCTTTTACCGCGAGTAGAAGCAGAACGATGACCACCACGCGAACGATAGAACGAGCCGAGGGTGACGACGACACTAACGAGACACGCTGGATATACTCGGACCTTTCACCAAGAATGTTCTCGTTCTCGATCTCGACTTTTTCTTTCTTATTTTTCTCGTCAGCCATTTCGATTAGGGATCACCTGTTCGGAATCGTATTCGAAAACATTTCCCCGCTGTCCGGGCGGGAAAAGTTCTCCATACTGAATCGTTCTTTCAACTCATCAAAGACGCCCGTCATGAAGGGAAAGTTGCTCCCGATAAGAACCGCTTTGCCTTCGTCCGACAGACTGCGGCGATTCGCGCCTACAGCTTTCCTCGCGATAAGGTCCTTGTCGGCCGCGTCAAGCGGTTGTCCGTCCTTTCGCCGGAAGACGACAATAAATTTGAAGTCCGCGGTCCGCATCGCATCCAGGTCCTGGTCGAAATCACTGACCGAAGGAGCGGCGTTCGCATTGATCGCAACGGGATCATCGCTGCTCGACCGATTCTCGTTAGATGACTCGAGGATCCGCTGATTCGGGCCGCACGACGACGCGAGAATCACGAGGCTAAGCAGAAGGACTACGCTAATTGTTATTGTCTTCATCCTCGAGATTTACATTCGCACCATTCTCTTCCCCGTCCAGTGCACTCTTCTCTTCCTCGGTTTCAGGCTGGTCCTCGAGCGCCTCCTTCGGCGGATCGCCCTTGATGTCGCGGATCTTTAAGATGCGAGCCTCATCGTCCTCATAGACCATGTCGACCCAGCCGCTCACCAGGAGTTTGGCGATCATGTCTTCGTTCTCTTTCGCATCGGCGAATACGTAATTCGCCCCGAACTTCTCACGGATCAAAGGCGCCGCCTCATCAACCCTTCCATTCGTGATCTCCTGAAGCAGCTTGTACAGCTCGGGATTTTCAGAGTAAAGGTAATTTGGATCCAGCCCGTAAACGTACGTGTGTTTCGTGTTGAGGAAAAACAACTTTGGAAAATCGTCCCAGTTGCAATTAAAAAAGCGTTCCCCCGCCGGAATATTTTCTTGCCCGTTCGAATCAACGCCGGTCGCCCATACCATCGCGCGGCGATAACGATAATCCGAATCGTTTGCCGCGATCGTCTCGGCGACGCCTTCCTGGTTTAGCCCCAACCAGTGAAATCCCTTAACGTTGACGATAAAGAACACGGTCAGCAAGACCCCGAGCACGGTCACCGCGGCTAGTTTTGTCGATTGGTGAAGATCCTCCTTAGCCGTCCTTGTGTGGGCGTCAAGATACGGATCGATGTCCCGTTTAAAGTGCTCGGGTAGCTGGAGCGCCTGCGGAAGGCGAAAGGCCTGGAGGCTAAAGGCTGCGAACAGGATCGCAAACGGCGGAAAATATTCTGCAAAACGCTTTGAGCTGAATTGTGCAGCCAATAGCATTGTGACGAATGCCAAAAAGAACGCGGCGCGTTCCGGCAGTTTCTGATTCCTGGGTCTAAAGAGAATATAACCGACGAGCATGGCGAGCATCGCTACCGGAAAATGCGTGAGCAGTTCCATCCCGTTGTACGGATACCACTCGCCGCCGACGGCTACCGCGAAAGTCGCCTGCGACAACTAACTTGGTCTTAAAATGTTCGTAGAAGAGAAGGAGGTTGCTTGGGAAATACGGATTGATAACATTCCCAAGTATCAGTCCGGCGGTCGTGTACGCAAGTGGCCGCCACTCAAAGCGGCGTTCGTTCCACGCGATGATAACCACCCAGATCGCCGAGGCGATCCATAGCAATGGGAACAAACTGTATGTCCACACGAATGCGAACATCAGCGGCAGCAGCCAGACATATTTCCGCTCGAACAGCAGATAGATCCCGACGACGGTGATGATGATCGTAAGCGGCGGGGCCTTTGCCATGTTCATCCGGTAATAGAACATGTTCGCGCATGTCAGGATCGCCGCCAGCCATACGAGTAGGTAGTCGACGTTGTACCGATAGAGCAGCCAGTAGACCGAAAATACCGCGAGGCTTGAAAATGTGACGGCGGCGATCTTGGCCGCCATTACGGGTTCGAAAAACCAGAGGAACGGAATCTGGAGAAGATGAAAAAGAAAGTGGTGGTCGTTGTAATCCTGCGGGTTTAGAACGGTCAGCGGAAGCCACTGAAAAGTCGGAAGCCACTTGCCCTGCGAGAAGTTTTCCCAAAGTAGCGAGCTCCAGCGAATGTGGTAGTATCCGTCCCAATCGCCGCAACAGATCGCGTCAGTCCGAAACTGCAGGAACCACATCACCATCACGATGGCGATGAAACCGAAAATCAGGTAGATCACCCTTACGGCCTGCTCGGTCTCGAGAAACTGGCTCCATGCTTGTTTTTCGGGTGCTGGCTTCTCAGACGCAGCGGCCGATGTGCTTACGGTTTCGTCCATTTAGTGAGTGATAGCGGTCAGATAAAAAGTAGCATGAAAGCCGACAAGTTATCCATCGCCAAAGAATTCCCCCCTACCTTCAATTGGAGTTTGGCGCTCAAAAAGAGAACGGCCTCAGCCGAGGGCGCGATGACAGACGAGGCGATGATGATGATGAGGACGAGAACGGTGAACAGCTTACCCTACCAGGATCAAGGTCTGTACAAGTGGTAATGCCGCCTCGCCGATGGATTTACGGATGGGGTCTCGCCGGCCTTCACAAACCCAACGGTGAACTCAGATCCCGCCCCTATGAGTACTAAGTAGTTGAGGGGCGTCCACGATCGGTACTTGGAGACATCGGTGTAGTTCCCCGAGGAGAAATCGGGGGTATACCAGTTGAGATCCTCGATCCGCGGTCCGTTTGCGACTACCTTCACAAGGTACTGTGGAGCCGCACTCGAATCGGTATAGACGACTTTAAGGTAGCCGGCATCGCCCTCGAATTCCCATCGGTACCTGTCACAGATGGATCGCCCCTCCCAACTCCGGCAGGACTCGCGCCAGTTTTTCCCGTTGTACTCGTTCCAGGTGCAGCCTGCCGATGAACCTGTCGGCGTCAGGCCGCAGACGTATTGCTTGTATGATTTACTTTCGACGTTGGCACGGAACGCGCGAAGCCCTGCGGTACGTTGATACTCACGGTCCGCGACCGCAGCGGCCAGTCGCTGGCGTTCTTCATCAGCAGCCCGCTGCTCGGCTGCGATCCTCGCTGCGGCTTTCATACCGCCGACCTTTTTAATGACCGCATCGGCGTCGGACGCGTTCGGTGCGGCGAGGAGATAGAACTCGTAGTTCCAAAGCGCCTTTTCGGGGAGCTTTGCCTTTTCGTACATGATCGCGGCGTTGTAATAATCGGCGGCCGCCCAGGGTGCAATTAGTGTTGCCTTTTCAAACTCGGCAGCGGCTTTGGCGAAATCCGCTTCCGTCTTTGCGGAACTCGCAAAATATTCCGCCGCACCCTCCAGCTCCTTGGCCTCGCGGGGAATCACCGGTGGCGGTTTTGTTTCGAGTGCGAGCTTGATGATCTGTTCGCGCAGTGCGCGGTCGGTTGTAGCCTTTTGTAGGTCGGCGGTAAGTTGTTTTAGTCGATCGGTCGGCGGGGATTGGGCGGTTGCGTTACCCACGATCAGCACGAGAATTAGCAAAGGAAGAATCGTATTCATACGGCTATCAACTCAGTTGTCAAGGTGTTTTGTACACAAAGAATTGCCTTCGTTCTTTCTTCTGAGGATCTCCCCAACCGAATATGATGCCGGAGAAATCAGGCATAACCCGGAAGAAGCCTGTTGGCCTTTTGAGCACCAATGTCTTAAGGGTCTGGTCATATATCGACATCTCCCAGATCAGATCCGAGATATTCGGTCCGTTGACTGTCACCCGGAGCATCGTGTCACCGTTGGCGGCTTTTAAATAGGCCTGGCCGGATCCGAATTCCCATCGATAGACTGGCGGATTGATGTGTCCCGGATCTGGTCCCCAATTCTTTCCATTGAACTCTTCTTCATTGCACCCACCATAGGTCTTCCCGGACGATCCGAAGCACAACAAAAGCCGATAGGTCTTTCCATCTACGTAGGAGCGGAATGCCCGCATCGCGGCGGTACGCTGATATTCCTGATCTGCTGCCGCGGTCGCTTGGCGTAGACGTTCCTCATCGGCTCGGCGTTTCTCATCAGCTTCGCGGGCGGCGAATTTCATAGCGCCGACTTTCCTGATAACTTCCGTTGAGTCATCTGCGTTCGGTGCGGCCAGCAGATAATATTCGTAATTCGGCAATGCCTTTTCGGGCATTTTTGCCTTTTCGTACATTACGGCGGCGTTGTAGTAGAAGGCCGCGTTCCAAGGGGCGTGTGCGATCGCCTTTTCGAATTCCGCCGCTGCCCTGGCAAAGTCCGCTTCGCTCTTTGCGTTCGCAACAATGTAGTCTGCGGCACCCTGGATCTCGACGGCTTCCCGCGGTATCGCTGGCGTAGGTTTTGTTTCGAGTGCAAGCTTAATTATTTTCTCGCGGAGAGCGTTATTCGATGCGGAGCTTTGCAACTCAGTCGTCATCCGCCTGAGCTCATCGACCCCGTCTGCCGGTAAGGAGACAACCAAAGAGAGCGTTATTCGATGCGGAGCTTTGCAACTCAGTCGTCATCCGCCTGAGCTCATCGACCCTGTCTCGCGGTTAAGGAGACAACCAAAGTGATGGTAAGACGCCATGCACGCGGTTACTTTTTTCATACTATTTCAACGACTTTATGGTCTCTCCCTTCTCTGGTCGGTATGCGACACCATTCTCAAGGAGCAGTACGTCGAGTTCACCAGGTTTGACGTATCGTCTCTGCCAAGGCCCCTTTGCTTGTGAGTCGACCATTTCGAACCATGTCTCGCCTTTGTATTGAAAAACCTTTGAAAGAATGACCTGATGACCAGCCCCGACGTTAACGAGTACTGGGCGACCGACTTTAAGTGTTGAGGCAAAATCCTTCGGCCGAACTACTTGGGCTTGTCCGAAGGCTTCCGCAAGGTACAACATCTCGTTTCCCGTCATTCCGCGTCTTTCTCCCGGAACGACTTTTAAGATCTCGCCTTGTGGGTCCTTACGCTCATAAGACAGTCGCCACTCTTCGCTACTCAGGAGTTCCATCGCGCGTGTCGAGGCGATGCCGTAAGGGACGCCCGAGGCATTTGAGATAGCGAATATTACACAGTCGGCGTAACGGCCTGTTTGGAATCCAGAGCTTGGGAGTCCCGCTCCCTTCTCCAATGCCGCCGCTCGCTGAAGACCGAGGGTGTTTCGCGCTTTGATCCTGGCCCACATATCCTTCCGCTCTTCTCTTGTGTGCTTTATATCGAAGTCGGTCAGATCCCGGGCAGCTTCGGCAAATCTCTTGAGTTCTTCGTCGGACCATCCCAGTTTTTCCGCAAGCCTGCCCAAACCGTCGAGGTCGTAAGGAATCTCGGAATAATCCGCATCATCGAATCCACGAACACTCGTGACCGCCGTCGGTTTACGGACGCGGTTGTAGTCGGTGGCTCCGTCTTTGAGTTTTAGTTCGGAGGACGAGCCGTCCTTGAGTTTGAGATCAGAGCCCGAGCCGCCCTTGAGTGTCGGTTCGCCGGAGGTATTGCCTTTTAGGGAATTAATGCCGTCCTGTTTGCTGCGCTCGAACTCTTCCTGACGTTCGCGTTCGACGCGTTGGCGTTCGGCTTCGGCGGCGGCGGCACGGGCGGCTTCGTCGCGGCGGCGTTGGGCCTCCTCGGCGGCACGTTTGTCAGCTTCGATCTGCGCGTTGTTGTTCGGTGTCGTAGTCGAAGGCGGGGTGTAAACCGGCGGCTGCGAACGCCTAGGGCCGGGACACGGCACCTGCTTTCCGGTGCTTCGGCTGTAGCAGGTCATCCCGCTACCGCTGCTTGTTTGTGCGAAGGCGGGATCTACGCCGAACGCGGCGGCGGCGATGACCATTGCACTCATCAACGCTAGCTTGTTCATGACGCAGACATCTTAGACCACGTTTGTCCCCAAATCAATAGGTTTTTGGTCGCGTTTGGCTAATGCTCTAGCTCAGTCCTTTGCGTCCAAGTGACTTCTACCTTCCATCCGGTAGAATGGAGACGATGTATCCGAAAGGTAATCTTTTCATCCCTGCGTCGCACGGGCGGCTCGAAGCTATATTAAAGGAGCCGGACGGCCCGCCAACGGGTGTTGGACTTGTTTGTCACCCGCATCCGCTTGGGGGCGGCACGATGCATAATAAGGTTGTGTTTCGGGCCGCGGCGGGTTTGGTCGACGCGGGGCTAATAACTTTGCGATTCAATTTCCGCGGCGTTGGCGCCTCGACCGGCGAACATGAAGAGATCGGCGGCGGCGTCGAGGATGTTCGCGACGTATTGGATTTTCTTGCCACGGAATATCCGGGTGAACCCATCACGCTGGCGGGCTTCTCGTTCGGCTCGCGAACGGGAATGGAGGTTGGCGTGAACGACGATCGGGTCGTCCGGCTGATCAGCATCGGCACACCGGTCGATAAATACAACGACTATGAGTTCCTGACTGCGGTGCGGAAACCGATCCTATTTGTCCATGGTGACAAGGACGAGTTTGGTTCTGTCGAGAATGTCAGAAAGCTTGTCGACCAGATACCGACCGCTGAACTGGTAGTATTCGAAAACTCCGGACATTTTTTTGATGAGCACCTGGACGAGTTGCGAGACGATTAGGGATTGGGCGATGGGACAGATGGCAGGTCAGAACCGGGAGCGGTAGGATGGGTAGATGACGGTCGTCTGTGGTCATTGGACAAACGGGATACCCGGTCGCTACCGCTCACCGGTTCTGACTAGGACCGTTCCGAAATCATATATGGAACAAAATGAAACAAAAGTAACCCGCGACGCCGCAATTCGCCTGACGATGATGCCACGCGATACGAATGCACACGGAACTGTTTTTGGCGGCATAATCCTGAGCTATATCGACGTTGCGGGCGGGGTCGAATCGATCCGTCACACCCGACACAACCGGTTCGTTACGGTGGCTATGAAGGAAGTCATTTTTCACCAGCCGGTTTATATCGGGGACCTTGTGAGCTTTTACGCGCGGACTATCAACGTGGGCAATACATCCATAACAATCCACGTCGATGTCGAAGCGGAACGCTTTGGAACGCCGGGAGAGGTTGTAAAGGTCACCGAGGCCGAGGTGATATTTGTGGCGATCGATGAAACCGGCAAAAAGGTACACATAGGAAAATAATGCCGACTTGGAAACTCGAGGTTGAATACGAAGGCACGCGGTACCGCGGTTGGCAGATGCAGCACAACGCGAAGTCCGTACAGGGCGAGATGCAGGACGCGGCACGGCAGCTGTTCACATCGAAACCGGAGATCTTCGGCTCGGGCCGGACCGATGCCGGGGTTCACGCCGTGAAACAGATAGTGCATCTGAAAGTAGCGGAGCTTCAGGCGGACATAACTCCGCGAAAGATCCAGCACGGTTTCAACGACTTGCTTCCGCACGATATCAACATCTTAAAAGTCTCCAACGCACCGGATGATTTTCACGCCCGTCATGATGCCGTCGCTCGGTACTACATCTATCAGATCTCAAGGCGCCGGACTGCAATGGCGAAGAATTTTGTCTGGTGGATAAAAGATGACCTTGACGCGAAGGCGATGAACCACGCGGCAGAGATGCTGGTCGGCAAACATGATTTCGCGTCGTTTTGTGAGACCGACGACAGTGGCAAGAAACAGTCGACGGTCGTTCAAGTCGCTCGTGCCGAGATATTTGAAGACGGCGATCTGATCTGCTTTCGAATCGGGGCGAGTCATTTTCTGTGGAAAATGGTCAGGAGAATTGTTGGGATGCTGGCGGAAGTCGGACGGGGAAATCTGACGTATGATGCATTCGAACGTCTGCTCAAATTCAAATCGGATGTCCCGGCAAAATTTACCGCACCACCGTCAGGGCTGTTTCTGGAAAAGGTGCTTTACAAGGGTGATAAGCCACCGAAAGAACAGCGAGCTGCGATTCGCGTCGAATAACCGCATGCTTGCTTTCGCGTTGTAGTTATGCCAAATTCAATCAAACAAGTTCTAAGATAATATTTCTACCATCGGAGATTTTCTTGATGCAGATAATTACGGCCGAAACTGCGAACGGCAAAGTTAGTATCGAAGCGGAAGACGGACGCAAACTGGTCCTTGCGATCGAGGATTCGGGCATTGACATCCTGCACCGGTGCGGCGGCAATGCCCGCTGTACGACATGCAGGGTCGAGATATTGGGAGGCGATCCAGGTCCGATCGACGACCCGGAACGTGCGATCCTCGCGACAAAGAGCGATCTTGGCGATCACACACGGCTTTCGTGTCAGGTGCGGGTTATAGACCACCTGCATGTTCGCGTTATCAATCAGTCGAGCGTGACCGGTCTCGATCCGGGTCCACGCCCAGAAGATGGGTAGACGAAATTTCGATAAAACAATTTAGGAACAAGGAGAGCAAAAATGTTTGATAAATGGAGAAACGCGGATCTTGAAATTGCCGAAGCTCACTGCGATGGACCGTGCGGCGTGTATGACCCGTCGCAGGCACGGATCGAAGCGGAGTCGGTGTTGCAGCTTACGAAAAAGATCCTTGATCTGAAGGCTCCGGACGGCGGAGATCAAAAAGCGAGCGCTGCTTACCACAATACGCTGACCCGTTTTATCGCGATCAAAGAAGACAGGGCAGAACTGGCGAAGCATCATCTGCTTGTTCTTTGGACCGATTATTTCAAGCCGCAGCACCTCGAAAAATATCCGGATCTGCACGATCTGTTTTGGAAATCTGCAAAGCTCTGCTCGTCGTGCAAACAAGAGGTGTCGCTCGAGCACGCACAGGAACTGATGGACAACATCAAGAAAGTGCACGAGATCTTTTGGGAAACCAAAGGGAAAGACGTGCCCTGGTTCACGGCCAGCTAAGCAAAGCGATCGATCGAGATGCGGATGACGACCGAGCGGTCAGCATCCGCATTTTTTTGTTTATGTTAAGAGATGCGAACTGGAAAGATCGTTTTTTGTACGCCATCGGAAAGCGGCGTGCATTTCACGTTCAGGGCTCATCGATGTCGCCGACGGTTAGAGACGGCGATGTCGTCATGATCGTGCGGCAAAGATCTTTCGAGCCGGGCGACCTTGTCCTCGCGAAGCACCCTTACAAGCAAAGCGTTAATATGCTCAAACGCGTCACGGCGATCGACGGCAACGGGAGATTGTCGCTTGCCGGCGACAATCCGGACGAGAGTTCAGATAGTCGCTTATTCGGCACTGTTCCGATAGAATATATTTTGGGCAAGGTCGTGTGCCGCTTGAAATAGATGCTCGAAGAAAAAGTTTTAGTCCAGAATTTCCTGAACCGAAAGAACCGTGAACGTCTGAAGAAGCCTGATTGGCTTAAGATCAAGCTCGGCGACCCGCGTAACCAGAACGCCGTTCTTGAACTGATCGACGGGTTGAACCTTCACACAGTCTGTCAGGAAGCAAAGTGTCCGAACATTTTCGAATGTTGGACCGACAAGACGGCGACGTTCATGCTCGGCGGCGACACATGCACGCGCCACTGCGGATTTTGCGCCGTCAACAAGGGCAAACCGATGGATCTCGATCCATTAGAACCGCGACACGTCGCCGAGGCGGTCAAGCATCTCGATCTTAAACACGCCGTTATCACATCGGTAAATCGTGACGATCTCGCGGACGGCGGATCGATGCACTGGGCCGAGACGATCTTTCGTGTTCGCGAGATGAGTCCCGAATGCAAGGTCGAGGTACTGATCCCGGATTTCAACGGCGATGAAGACGCCTTGAATAATGTTTTGCGAGCACGTCCCGACGTTCTGAATCACAACACCGAAACTATTGCACGGCTTTATCGCCGCGTTCGACCCGATGCGATCTATGAGCAGTCGATGGAGCTACTGACGCGGGCAGCGCATTGGCGCGACACGCAGCAGTCGTCGATGCTTACCAAAAGCGGGATCATGGCGGGCCTCGGCGAGACGTTCGAAGAAGTGGTCGATCTGATGCGCGATCTTCGTAAAGCGTCGTGCAACATTATGACTATCGGCCAGTATCTGCAGCCGTACGAAAAACGTCTGCCGGTCGAGCGGTATGTGACCCCGGAAGAGTTTGCTGAATGGAAGAAGATCGGCGAGGCCATGGGATTCAAACACGTCGAATCTTCACCACTGACTCGAAGTTCGTATCATGCACGACAACAGACCGAAGCAGGCGAGATGAATACTCAGCCGTGATATTATTCATTCCAAATGAACGAAACTGATAACAAAAACGCGATCGAGATCCTTAATCGGATCATGGAACTGGAACTGGCCGGTGTGGTGCGGTATACGCACTATGCGTTGATGGTCTTCGGGTACAACCGAATTCCGATCGTCTCGTGGTTGAAGAGCAACGGCGACGAGTCGCTGATGCACGCCAACAAAGCCGGTGAATTCGTGACGATGCTTGGCGGGCATCCGTCGTTGAAGATCGGGCCACTGCTCGAAACGCACAAACACGATATCGGCGACATCCTTCGCGAAAGCCTCGAGCAGGAGCGGTCGACTCTCGAAGCTTACTATGATCTGCTAAGGCTTACCGAAGGCAAATCTGTCGCACTCGAAGAATATTCGCGCGAAATGATATTGCTCGAGGAAATGCATCTCGACGAAGTGAACAAGATGCTTCGCCGTCCCGGCGAGATCGCGCCCTTTAGCGAATAGGACGTGATATTGTGACGATCCTCGAAACCGAACGCCTCAGACTCCGGAAAATTACGGTCGCCGATGCGAAGTTCATCCACGGGTTAATGAACGAGCCCGCATATCTGGAATACATCGGCGACAAAGGTGTGAGAACAGTCGCCGACGCGGAACGCTTTATTTCGAACGTCGCGATCAAGAGTTACGGAGATAACGGATTTGGCCACTATATCGTCGAGCTCAAGAATGACCGGACACCGATGGGGACGTGCGGCTACGTAAAACGCGATGAGTTGGATGATCCGGACATTGGCTTTGCCTTTCTGCCAGAATTCCGCAAACAGGGTTATGCTCTGGAGTCAGCCACCGCGATGCTTGCGTATGGCATCGACATCCTCGGTCTCTCCAATATTTCCGCGATAGCCACACAAAATAACGAGCGCTCGTCTAGCCTGCTCAACAAGCTTGGCTTCCGGTTTGAACGGCTTGTCTCAATGCCGAACGGCGACGAGCTGAGGCTTTTCACATATTCGACATGAACTACGGTCTCATTGCCGGTAACGGGCAATTCCCTTTCCGGGTCGTCGAGGGCGCCAGAAAGCAGGGCGCGACCCTCTCGGTCGTCGCGATTAAGGAAGAGACGGACAAGCGGATAGACGAGGTCGCCGACGACGTTGCGTGGATCGGGATAGGACAACTCGGAAAGATGATCTCGTATTTTAAGACCCGCGGCGTGACGAAAGCGATCATGGCCGGGCAAGTGAAACATGTTCAGATCTTTTCAGGCTCGCTGCCGGATGCCCGGATGCTGAAGATGCTTTGGAATTTGCCGAAGCGAAATACCGATGCTCTGATCGGCGGTGTTGCCGATGAACTGGCGACCGAAGGGATCGAATTGCTCGACTCAACTTATTTCTTGCAGGACGATCTGGCTTCAAACGGCGTCCTGACAAAACGCAAACCAACGGAAGTCGAACTCGGCAACATCGAATACGGCCTGCATATCGCCGAGGAAATTGCACGACTCGATCTGGGGCAGACGATCGTCGTCCGTGCAAAAGCGTGCGTCGCTATCGAAGCAATGGAAGGAACAGACGCCACGATACAACGCGCGGGCCAGATCGCAAAAGGAAAGCTGACAGTTGTTAAGGTCGCCAAGCCGGATCAGGATATGCGTTTCGACGTGCCGGTCGTCGGTGTGCCGACGATCGAAACGATGAATGCGGCGGGTGCGACTTGTCTCTCGGTGACCGCCGGCAAAACACTGATCTTTGACCGCGAAGATATGATCGCCCTCGCGAACAAGAAGAACATCTGTATCGTCGGGTCCTGACGAAACAATTTCCTTGTTTCCCCGTACCAAAAGAGACTGACACCGACTAAAACTTTCCGGAGAGAAAATGAGAAGAGACTTTTTAGCTTTTATACTTTCACTTCCGCTGCTTGTATCGACCGGCTTCGGCCAGGTTGTCCGCATTTCACCGATCGAGAGGAAGATCGCTGCCGGCATTACTGCCGACCAGATGAGCAGCTATCTTCACTTCGTCGCCTCGGATGCGATGGAAGGCCGCGACACTCCATCGCGTGGCCTCGACATAACCGCAGAGTTCCTCAAAATGAACCTCTCTCGCTGGGGATTCAAGCCCGCCGGGGACAATGGCTCATTCTTTCAAAAGATCGAGATCAGCTCCGAGTCGGTCGATCCGGTAAACAACCTTCTTCAGATCGACGGGAAGACTTTCAATCTGAACTCGGATTTCTTTCGAATGCCGGGGCATGATGGCTCGGCTACGCGCGCTCATGGTGTTTGCGGGTCATGGCTGGGTCGTCAAATCGAAGAACATCGATGCCTACGAGGGCGTCGATGTGAAGGGCAAGGTGATCGTTCTACTCGGACAAGCGTTTCCAAACCGGAACACGATCACGAATATGCCGGTCGGCGTTTCGCAGACCGATCTGACGGGAGCCAAGGGAACCGATTGGGCCGATCCCGTTACCTATGCGGTCGCACACGGAGCGGCGGGCATCATCCTCATCGGCTCACAGCAGTTTCAGGCCGGGTGGGGACAGATGCGCCAGTTATTTTCGCGAGGCTCAATGTACCCGACAAAGCTCCGTGATATTGTCCCGGAACGGACGAGTAAGTTACCCGTTGCGGTAGTTTCTAACTCGGTCGCAGATGCGATCTTTGCCGGTGCGTCCCCGGGCACAGGTTCGCCCAAGCCGTTGTCCATTAACAAAACTGTCTCGATGACGACGATGGCCCGGAAAGACGTAAAGTGGACCCAGAACGTCGTTGCACTCTGGGAAGGCCGCGATCCTGTCCTGAAGAAAGAGATGGTCGCCGTCGGAGCGCATTATGATCATGTCGGCATGAATCCGAATGCTCCAGGCGAAGACAAGATCTGGAACGGAGCCGACGATGACGGCTCGGGCACCGTCGCCGTGCTTTCGATCGCCGAGGCACTCGCGAAATCAAAACTCCGTCCCCGACGATCGATCCTTTTCGTATGGCACGCCGGTGAAGAGAAGGGATTGTGGGGTTCGGAGTATTTTAATAAGTATCCGACCGTCGATATCAAAAATGTCGTCGCCCAGCTCAACATCGACATGATAGGCCGCAGCAAAAAGCCCGGCGACACCAATCCGAGGAACAAGGAACTGACGGGTGCGAACGAGATCTACGTCATCGGTTCCGAAATGATGAGCTCGACGCTCGGGTCGGTCGTGAAAAAAACGAACGATGGTTTTTTGAAGCTGAAATACGACTATCGTTACGACGATCCGGCGGACACGAACCGTTTCTTTTTCCGCTCGGACCATTTCCATTATGCGATGAGCGGCATCCCGATAGCGTTTTGGTTCGACGGCGTGCATGAGGATTACCATGGACCCGGCGATTCGGCAGACAAGATCGACTACGCAAAAATGGAGAGAGTGGCTCGAACGATCTTTCTCACGATGTGGGAGGTTTCCGAGCTTGCAGTTCGCCCGAAGATAGATAAGCAGTTGCCTCCCGAGCTAACGAGGAGATGATGATAATGATGAAACGGGGCCTCGCATTTTATCGCGAGGCTTTTCTTTCTTGTCCCTGATTCGGCGGCCCGTCGTTGCCCACCTCGTATACTTTTAGCATTCCAGTCTATTTTTTTTCGGACATAACTTGTCGGTATGCCTCGGATCTTGTCATGCCGAATTCCTTTGCCGCCGATTTCAGGGCCGACTTGCGGTCAGTTCCTTCCGCTTCTAGTTCGGCGACCCGCTCAGCGATGGAAATCGTCGTAGGTGCTAAGGCCGGTTTATCCAGAGCCCGATCAATGAGGAGAACGATCTCTCCTTTGACATTTCCTGAAGTATATCTCGCGTGGAGCTCGGACAATTTTCCGCGAGCAAATTCTTCGTGGAGCTTTGTTAATTCACGAGCGACGACGGAATGACGATCGCCTAGTATCTCCAATGCGTCCGACAGTGCGGCGGCGATACGACGCGGTGATTCGTAAAAGACGAGTGTTGCGGGAACCGATGCGATCTCCTGAAGACGTCTGCGGCGATCTCCTTTCTTCGACGGTAGAAATCCTCCGAAAAAGATCGAATCGGTAGACAGTCCGGACGCGACCAACGCGTTAACAAACGCGACAGCACCTGGAACGGAAACCACCTCAATGCCGGTCTCAATGGCCTTTCTTACCAAACGAAAACCCGGATCGCATATACCTGGAGTTCCAGCGTCGGACACAACCGCGACTGATGTCCCTGTTTGCAGGACGTCCATCAACTCCTCGGCTCGCTCCGCCTCATTGTGTTCGTGATAGCTGACCAGCCTGTTTGAGATCCCGAAATGCGTCAGCAGCTTCCTCGTGTGACGCGTGTCTTCACACGCGATCACACCCACCGACTTCAGCGTTTCGACTGCACGAAACGTCAGATCCTGTAAATTTCCGATCGGTGTCGCTACGAGAAAAAGTGTGCCCGGCATAAGAGGTTTTCGTTCTCTAACATACAGCTCGACCAACTCTGAAAACAAATGCCGCGGAAACAGAAAAGCCCCGGCGTATTCGGCCGGGGCTTTATCAAGAACCTTGTGGTTCTTATTATCGATTAGAACGGAAGCGGAAACGGGATGCGGTTTCTCCAGTCACCCGAGCCGTTACGGTTTCGATTTCCGTATGCATAGTTCAAGCGATATGCATCCGCGAGCACCCGAAGATCGTAGCTGATCTGGTTCCATTCGTTCATCGCGTTACGATTGGTCCGCGAACTATATAACGCCCTATCGATCTGTGAACCAATGTCCAGAACACGCCGGGCTTCGTCTCGGCTGTTGTTCATGTTACGGCCGTTGCCGTACGCGTTGGCAAGAGACTTGGTCGCGTTAGCAAATCGATCTGAAAGCTGTTCGAGATTGTCGTATCGATTATTGTTGCGACCATACCGATCGTTACGTCGATCGTCGACGCGATCCAGCCGACGCTCGAAGTTACGAGCACGGTTCTTCAAATTCTCGATGGTTCCGCGAATGTTGCGGTTGTACCGGCTATTGCCATACCTGTCGTTGTTTCGGCCATACCTGTCGTTGTTTCGGCCATACCTGTCGTCATCACGGCCATAGTAATCATCGTCGCGGTCACGATCGCGATACTGAGCCGACGTGATCGAGGGGAGGGCCAGAACTACCAGCGCTAACGCAATCATCGAAGCTATTTTTGTAAGTTCTTTCATTTTTGTTTCTCCTAAATTATTACTCGAAAGGCCGACGCTGCTGGTTTTAGTTCCAACCCTTCCGTATATACGCGTCGCCATGATGGTTTATTGCAATGAATGTGCCAATGTCAGGTTTTGTCAAGAATTGGGCTCTAAGTGGAGAAATAGCAGGTTTTAGAGGCTTAGGGTTGCGCAACAACGCTTCAGCCTGTTCTTCTGGCTCATGCGCATTTGGTTGACCAACTGACGAGATTGTAGAAAGAAAAAGGCGACGACATATTTGCCGTCGCCATTGATCTCCTATTGATTCAAGCTAGTGCCGCAGGCCGAGAGCGTTAGCCGCACAAACACGGCCGCTCGACGCTACTTTACCCTCCAACGAATCAAGTTTATCCACCGAGCCGAGGATCCGTTCGCGGAGTTTCGCCATCGAGAGGTTGGACTCATTGGCCAGGATCAACGCCGCCACACCCGAAACGTACGGGGTAGCCATCGACGTGCCTGACGCCTCACGATATGCGTCGCCTAACCAGGTCGACAAGATCTCTCTACCCGGAGCGGCAATATGAACCGTCTTTATTCCAAAATTGGAGAACGATGCCATCGAATCGGTTCGATCCAACGCGGCGACGCTGATCACGTTCGGCAGATCATAGTTCGACGGATAGTGAGCACGCTTGTCGTTATCGGTTCCATTGTTTCCGGCCGCCGCAACGAACAAAATTCCCTGCTCGCCCGCCGCGCGGATAGCATCTTCCAACGCTCGCGAATACTGTGTCGAGCCCCAGCTCGCATTGATAACACGAACATTTACGCCTTTCTGTTTGCGGTCGATGGCGTAGTTGATCGCCTCGATCGCGTTCTTGGTCGTTCCAAATCCGCCGCGGCCCAGGAACTTCAACGGCATGATACTGACGTTCCAGTTAATTCCGGCGACACCTTTGCCATTGTCGCCTTCGGCACCGATGATGCCGGCGCAGTGCGTACCATGCCCGTTGTCATCCATCGGATCACCGGCGTTCGCGTCGGCGTCAAAGCCGTGAACATCATCGAAGCTACCCAGCTCATCGTCAGTGTACTCTGGCACCGAATCCGGCCGCGACCACATGTTTGCTACAAGATCTTCGTGAGTATAATCGACACCGCTATCCAAAACCGCGACGACGATCTTTTCACTGCCGCGGGTTTTCTGCCATGCCCGCAAGGCGTCGATATCCGCACGCTCGGTTCCGCCGTCCTTGCCGAGATTATTCAGCGCCCATTGTTCCGCAAACTTCGGGTCATTCGGTTCACCGGACCCTGTGCGATAGATCGCATTCTTCGATCCTGCCGAATTTTCCGGATCGAGCCTGATCTCGTGATTGGGTTCAGCGTAGTCGACGAAGTCCGACATCGCGGCATATTGCTTAGCGGTCGTGTCTGCATCGGCGTTATCGACATCGTCGATCGATACGAGTCCCTTAACCGATTCGATCTCGTCCTCTACAAGGTCGTTGTTGCGGGCGGCGATCTGTTTTATCTGAGCCAGGGAAACCCCATGCTTAAACCTAACAAGCACCTCCGGCTCAGAATTACTACTGCTCTTATCGGGGTCGCTATAGGTCGAAACCGTCCTAACGGTTTCGTGTGACGTACTCTTCGCCGAACGAAGCGTCGTCTCCCAAAGCCGGATCTGCCCTAAAACTGCGGCGAGTGTGATCAGAACTACCGCGATGCCTACGTGTATCCAGAAATTATTGCGATTCATTTTGTACTGCTCCTATCGCTTTGAGAGATTAATTGGTTATTACGAAATTCTGGCCATCGAAATCGACAAGCCGGAGCTGATATTTGTCAGCTCGATATTCGTAGGTGTCACTTTCTACACCCAACCTGATCTCCCAACCTGTTGAGATCATCTGAGCCGACATTTCTCCGTCAACCGGTGCACCCAGTGACATATCGGGGAAATCCTTTTCGGTCACTGAAATCTCTTCGACCGTACTTTCGTCAACGCCGAGCCGCTCTACGAGATCGTGTTTCGCTGCCGCCGTCGCGTCATTCTTAGTAAAACCCATTATTTGACCTTTGATTTCAAGATTCTGATATTTTTACGAGCGTTAGTCAATAAATGTTCGACGCTCAGAAAAGTTTGCGTGCCGTCCGTAAACTATCTATAATCGAGCTTACTATCACGGAGCGTGATCACACGCTGCCAACAAAATATCAGAATTAACTAATATTCAACTGGTTTCCATGTAAAAGCCGCCGAAAGGCGGCTTTTGCTATTGAGGGTTAAAACGCCGGTAAGAAAAGTTGCGTACGATCTCAACCAGTGCAGGGACGATGTATGTCGCACACGCCGCGCCTAGGATCACACCTGTTAGAAACCTTGAGAGGTGCGTGTTTTCCCAGACCCCGAACACCGTCAAGGCCCAGTCTATGGTGATCGGTATCAAACAGAGAAAAAGCCAAACTCGAGAAATAGGATCTATCTCATCGACGCGCCGCCAAACGGGATAAACCAGGATTCCGGCAAGTAGCCCGAAATATACTCCAAAGCAGCGGGAACAGACGGCCATTTGGTGTGAGACCAGATGCAAAGACCGTTCGGTCATCTGATGACATACGTAGCCGAAAAACGTGTACACCGGGGACGCAGCGGCGGCCAAGCCGTTGGACACGAACAACGGCGCGGCGATGATAAGTCCGAGCCAAAAGAACGCGACCGCGGCGGTTGCCGCCCACACGTTGAACGCCTGGCTTCGGAATCGTTTCTGAATATCGATCGGGATGTAAAGTTCAGCGGGTTCGGTCATTCTGGTCAGAACCGCCTGCGGTAGCGGGCGGTTAAAGCATATTTTCCGGCAGATGCTGATAAGATCCTGGCAAACCGCCCACTACTGCAGGCGTTTCCGACTTCGACTTCTTAGTCTTAGCTAGAGCCTTCTCTGTTTCGAGAATATGATGCGTTGTCTGAATGACGGTGTCCGGGTTGAGTGAGATCGAGTTTATTCCCTTTTGTACAAGAAACTCGGCAAACTCCGGATAATCGGACGGTGCCTGACCGCAGATACCGATCTTCTTACCCGCGCGAATCGCGGCGTCGATCGCCATCGCGACCATCTTCTCGACTGCTCCGTTTCGCTCGTCGAACAGATGCGCGACCATTTCCGAATCGCGATCCAGACCCAGGGCAAGTTGCGTTAGATCATTCGACCCGATCGAGTAACCGTCGAACACCTTCAAAAATTCGTCCGCAAAAACGACGTTCGCCGGCAGCTCGCACATTGCATAGATCTCAAGCCCGTTCTCACCCTGTACTAGTCCGTATTCCGCCATGAGAGCGATGACCTTCTCACCTTCCTCGACCGTTCGGCAGAAAGGGATCATCGGTGTGATATTTGTCAGTCCCATGTCTTCGCGAGCGCGAAGCAATGCCAGGCATTCAAGCTTGAAGCCCGGCTTGTAACGATCGTCGTAATATCTCGACGCACCGCGAAAACCGATCATCGGATTCTCTTCCGTCGGCTCGAACTCCTGACCGCCGATCAGCATCGCGTACTCATTCGATTTGAAATCCGACATGCGCACGATCACCGGCTTGGGATAAAACGCGGCGGCGATGCGCCCGATGCCCTCCGCAAGAGAGCGTACGAAAAACTCTTTCGGATCTTCCTCAAGGATTCGCCGTGAGATCGTCTCTATGTCTTCGCGACGCTTGAGATTCGGATAATTTACTAACGCCATCGGATGAATTCCGATGTGATTATTGATGATGAACTCGAGCCGTGCGAGCCCGACACCGTCATTCGGCAAACGCGAAACGGAAAAAGCGTGATCCGGGTCGCCGACGTTCATCATGACCTGCGTCCTCGGCCGTTCGGTGTCCGTGATCTTGTGTTTTTTGATCTTGAAATCAACGTTGCCGTAGTAGATGTTTCCTACGTCACCTTCGGCACATGAGACGGTAATATCCGATCCGTTCTTCACCTTTTCGGTCGCGTCTCCAGTGCCGACAATACATGGAATACCAAGCTCGCGGCTGATGATCGCGCTGTGGCATGTGCGGCCTCCGCGTTCGGTCACGATCGCCGATGCTCGCTTCATTATCGGCTCCCACGCGGGGTCGGTCATTGTCGTGACGAGTATCTCGCCTTCTTTGAAGCTTGTTAGTTTGGCGGCGTCCAGCATGACGTGGGCCATTCCGTGGCCGATCTTTTCGCCGACCGCGACGCCCGATGTGAGAGGGGCCCCGTGATCGCCGGTCAGCTCGTACGTCTCGATAAAATTATTTTGGGATTTCTGAGCGTGAACGGTTTCGGGCCGCGCCTGCAGTATGAACAATTCGCCCGAGATACCGTCTTTCGCCCATTCGATATCCATGGGTTGATGACGGCCGGCGAGCTTTGAGTAGTGGTCCTCGATCGCACAGGCCCAGTGAGCAAGCTGCAAAACTTCGAACCCGGCGAGGCAAAAACGGTTTCGCTGCGTTGCGACGACATCCCGAACTTGTGTTCCGGTTCCGTCGTCCGCGAAGACCATCTTTACTTCCTTGACGCCAAGTTTTCTCGTGATGATCGGTCGAAAGCCCTGCTTTAGTGTCGGCTTGAAAATTATCCATTCGTCGGGCGTCGCCATCCCCTGCACGACTGCTTCACCCAATCCCCAGGCGCCGTTGATGACGACCGCGTCGCGAAACCCGCTTTCCGTATCCAGCGTGAACATGACGCCGCTCGCGGCGATGTCCGACCGGACCATCGGCTGAATACCGATCGAAAGGGCAACATCGAAATGATCGAAACCCTTCGCCGTTCGGTATGAGATCGCGCGGTCGGTCCAAAGCGACGCGTAGCATTCGTGACACGCTTCGATCAATCTTTGGTCGCCGCGAACATTAAGGATCGTGTCCTGCTGTCCCGCAAAAGACGCATCGGGAAGATCCTCGGCGGTCGCTGACGAGCGGACCGCGACCTCGAAGTTTTTCTTTCCGATGCGATCGCCGAGACGTTTGTACGACTCGAGGATCGCGGTTTCGACGTCTTTTGGAAACGGAGTATCGAGCATCATTGCCCGGGCCTCACCACCGACACGTGCGAGCTCTTCAAGATCGTTTGTGTCCAACCCCTTTAACAATTTTTTCAATCGCCCGCGAAGCCCGTCGGTCTCGAGTAGCAAGTGGTAGGCGTGGCTGGTCGTGGAAAACCCGTCGACGGCACGAACGCCTTGGCCGGTCAGTTCGCGAAACAACTCACCGAGGCTCGCGCATTTTCCGCCTACGAGAGCGACGTCGCCCGCTCCTACTTGGCTGAAATCTAAAACGTTTGGATTCGACGTTGCCATATCTCTTCGGGGTGGGGGTCAGTGGTCGGTGTTCAGTGTTCAGTGTTCAGTGTTCAGTGTTCAGTGTTCAGTGGCTGGTCAGTGTTCCGAGTTCTGCCTTCTGCCTTCTGCTTTCGCGAAGCACTGACCACCGACCACTGCACCACCGACCACTGTCCACCGACCACTGTCCACCGACCACTGCCCACCGACCACTGCCCACCGACCACTGTCCACCGACCACTGCCCACCGACCACTGCCCACCGACCACCGACCACTGACCACCGACCACTGCCCTAAAATCTGATCACCGCATCCGGCCCGCCTTCAACGTGGACGGTGTCTACAAATCGAATGCTCTTGCTGTCGGTCGTCATGACGACCGAGTGCGTGCGTTTTCCCGCACCGAAAAACCGTACGCCGCGGAGCAGAGCTCCATCCGTTACACCGGTCGCCGCAAAGATGATCTTTTTACCCGGGGCGAGATCGTTCGTGTCGTAGATCTTGTCCGGATCCGTAATTCCCATTTCTTTTAAGCGCTGCATAACCGTTTCCGCGGGCGGCACTTTGGTCCGATCGATCCCAAGACGCTCGGGATCAAACACAAGCTTGGCTTGTATCTCACCGTTAAGGCATTTCATCGCCGCGGCGGTTATCACGCCTTCGGGAGCACCACCGATCCCCATCAGCGCATGTATATTAGTCCCCGCTACCGCTGCGGATATTCCAGCCGAAAGATCGCCGTCCGAGATCAGACGGATGCGTGCACCCGCAGCTCGGACGTCGTCTACGAGTTTCTTGTGTCGCGGCCGCTCGAGACATATAACGGTAAGGTCTTCGACATCGCGGCCGAGCCGCCGCGCAATATTCTTGAGATTCTCCGCAACCGGGGCATCGATGTCGACAGCTCCTCGCGATGACGGGCCGACAACGATCTTGTCCATGTAGATATCGGGGGCGTTCAAAAGGCCTCCGCGTTCAGCCGCCGCGAGAACTGCGATCGCGTTGTTCGCACCGAGTGCGCAGAGGTTCGTGCCCTCGAGCGGGTCGACGGCTATATCGACTTCCGGAAACTCTGCGTCGAGCTTCGTCCGAGAAAGCTCCGCCACCCAATTCCTCACCGATGTAAAGCATCGGAGCCTCGTCACGCTCGCCTTCACCAATAACAATGCGGCCACGCATCGGGACCGTGTCCATCACCTCGCGCATCGCCTCGACCGCAACGTGATCCGAGTGTTTACGGTCGCCCTGACCCATCGTCTTTGCGGATTCGATTGCCGCGGCTTCGGTAACACGCAGAAAGTCCAGAGCCAATTCGCGTTCAGCTTTGATCGTTTTCATCCTATTTGTCCTGAGAATTTACGCCTTTTTTTGTTCGAAGTATGAAGGCATTCTACCACTTGTCGAACCTCATTTGACAAGTTAAGCTCTCAGGTATTACGGTTTTAGTTTGATTTTTGCTGCGTTTGGAGCACCTGCATCAGCAGGCTTTTATTTTGAGACATGCCAACGCCGCACATCCTGATAGAAGGCAGCCGCTAAAAGCGGAACTCTGAAATCTATGACTTATATTGTTGCTGAGCCATGCGTCGAATGTAAATATACCGATTGCGCGGCTGTTTGCCCGGTTGAGGCTTTTCACGAACTGCCTGACAAGCTTCTCATTAATCCCGATACATGTATCGATTGCGATGCATGCCTGCCGGAGTGCCCCGTCGAGGCGATCTTTTCGGATATGTCTATACCCGAGGAGTATCTGACCTGGCTGGAAATTAACAAAGAAGCGGAAAACTATCCCATTATCAGCACGAAACAGCCGGCGCTATTCGGTTCCGATTGCAAGGGTCAACCTGAGTAGGCGAGTACAAGTGTAGTTTCGAACGAAGGCGGCTGCTGAGAGCCGCCTTCTTCATTTTCAGATTACCCAACATGATCTTTTATCCATTGTAGGTGAGCCTCGTCTGCGAATGCATCACCATCACGGCCGTTCGCCATTCGGTTCTTAGCCGCGCAGTCAGGAGATAGTCGCTTAATTTAGGACACGTATGCTGATCAGATTGCCGGTCTTCGATGCGTCGGGATCGGCAAGTGGATTCGGCGTCGCCGACACATTCTGGCAATATTGAACATTCCCATCTAAACTGGTTATCTAAACTTAGGTCTGCGAGGGGAACAGCAAGATGACTGAAGCAATCGATCCGAAAACAATCGACCGGGCTCCGGTTCGATGTGAAGAGTGCGATCGGGAAATGGAGCATTACAATACGTTCGTGACTCCGTCGAACGAGCGCCGAAATGTTTGCTGGGAATGCCTCTCGCGGCAGGAAAAGGGATTTTTCACGCATCGTGATTTTCGCCGCGGCGCCCGCAGCGGGTATATCCCGAGGTAACAAAAGGCAGAAACACGAACGGTAGGGAGTGTGCATGTTCTGGTTTAGCCACACTCCCTACCGGTCGTGTTTCCGCCTGTGCGATTATGCCGATAAGAAAGATCTCCGAATATCCGGCTGAAGTGCTGGGTCAGATGGGGAAACCGGTAACAGAATTTGACGATGCCCTGGCCGAACTCTGTGCCGATATGTTCGACACGATGTACGACGCCGAGGGCGTCGGCCTCGCCGCGCCGCAGATCGGGTTGAATCTGCGTCTCTTCGTCATGGATTGTCATGACGTTAAACTCATCGCGGCGAATCCTGAGATCATTTCGGTCGAAGGCGAGCAGTCGGGTCAGGAAGGATGTCTCTCCGTTGGCAAAGTTCCGGCGGTTGTCGTCCGCCCGATGAAAGCGCGGCTCCGGGCACAGGATCTAAAAGGTAATTGGTTCGAAGAAGAGGCCGAAGGCTATGCGGCTCGCGCTTTCATGCATGAGACCGATCATTGTGACGGTAAACTTTTCATAGATCATCTGCCGAAGCTGCGACGTGACATGGTGGTGAAGAGATTCAAGAAAGAGAAGAGTTGGAAGTGAATGGTGAGTGGTGAGTGGTGAACGGTGAATGCGAACTAGCGGTCAAAAAAACCGCCCTTACGCTTCCGCTCCTCGTCGATATCGACCGAGTAATGGATAATTCCACCGGGCAATTCTTCGTAGGGTATTCCTGCTTTTTCCAATTCCTGCTTAAAATCCTCAGGAGTTGGCAGCGTTCTTTGATCAAAAGTCACTTCTCCACCCCAACACAAGAAGTATCTTGTCAGGCGGTTAACAACTTTCTCGAACTCGAGCTCAGAAAGAGGTTGCTTCTCGGGGCGTGACCAATTTCTCAGGGAATCAGTAAAGAGAACCACATCGTTCATCCAGTTTACAAAATCCATTACAACCCCAATCTCTCGCCCACCCTCTACGTAGGTGATCTCCCTTTCGGGGCCTGCTTGTTCAGACCTGATTGAATAGCCTTCGGCCTTCCAGCGGGATTCCTCATCGCTCAAGCGACGGCTCAGTAAATAGGTGTTCTTGAAGAATCGGAGTATTTTGAACATCGAATCGCGCCTGCACTTAATCAACCAACCCCGCGGCTAAGGCCACCTATCCAGGAGGGAACTTTTTGAGCAGAAGACTTCGATACACCGGCAATGACTTTTCTTCAACAGACCTTTCCCTCTCAGTCTTGATCGGAAATGGGTTTTCCGTCGTCGCTACTTCTTCGAGTCGCTCATCAGCCCGAAACAATTCGAACATCTCGTTCGCCAGGGACTCTATATCCGTCTGCACAAAGATACGTCCACCACCTACTAGTTTATCCGCGACCGTCTGAACCAACTCGGCGTTTACCATCCGTCGCTTCGCATGCTTTTTCTTGAACCAGGGATCGGGAAACTGGATAGTCACTGTCTGAAGAATTCCGTCGGGAATATCCGCGATCAAACGGTCCAGCCAAAGCATGGCGTTGCAGAATTCGTAATGCAGGTTCGTCAACCCTTCGCCGGCGGCGATACGATTCGCTTCATCGACCAGGGGCTGACGAATCTCGACACCGAGATAGTTCCACCGCGGTTCCGTCTCCGCCATTCGCAAGAGAAATCGCCCGCGGGCAGAACCGATATCCAAAAGCAGCGGCCGGTCAGCCTCCGCAAATACGGACTCGATATCGACCGGATCGGGCGCCTGGCGATAAAAAGGTGCGAGCGGATTAACGTGTTGGTGAACTCGGACTCTGGGCATCAGAATGACTTGGCATTGACGAGCAATAAGATCGTCAAGATCGAGGTCAGAATATACAAACCGACCGCAGCAAGCCCTAGGAGTTTTGTCATTCGGACGGCGGAGCGCGGATCGACGTATTCGTCGCGAGGTATCTGGAAAAAAGCGTAGACGGCTCCGAGGATCAAGCCGCCGATATGTCCGAAGTTGTCGATCACATTGAACAGCACGAGACCGAAGATAAGGATAAAACCGATGTTGATCAACAGGCTCTTTCTAAACTCATGCGATATGAACTTCCGGCGAATGAACGCATAGACCGCGAGGTAGCCCAATAGTCCGACGATTCCGCCCGATGCTCCGACAGATATCGCGTCGGGGTTGAAGATCAAACTAAGGAGTCCGCCGCCAAGCGCCGAAAGGATGAAAACTATCGCAAGATGTGCCCTGTTCGTGAGCATCTCCATCAGACGACCGAACATATAAAGCGCGTAAGAATTCATTCCGACATGCAAGATCCCCGAATGAACGGTCGCACCGGTCAGGATCCGCCAGTATTCATGACCTTTCAAAAAAGCCTGCTTGTCGAAACCGGCATAAGTTGCGGAGAAGCGATCGTACGCAAAGAATTCCGGATCGTTACTTGTCAGGTATTGGGCGACGAAGACCGCTGCGATACAGCCGAGCAGTGTGAAAGTATAAACCGGAAACGGTCCGGCGGGCGGAGTCTCCGCTTCCACGCTTTCGACCGCCGGCTCAAGTTCATCTTCGTTAACACGCTGAAGGCCCATATCCAGATTATCGACGACTACATCGCGAGGCCGCCGTCGGCCTGTATTACCTGACCCGTGATGTATGCGGCCGACCCGGACAGCATGAAGCATGCGATCTCGGCAACCTCTTGGACATTTCCAAGGCGGCCGAGCGGAATCATCGAGAGAAATTTTTCGCGATATTCGGCATTCATCTCCGAAGTGATGTCGGTTTCGATCAAGCCAAGCGCCAGTGCGTTGACCGTGATCTTCTTGCTCGCGACCTCCTTTGCGAGCGACTTAGTAAGCCCAATCATCCCGGCCTTTGAGGCCGAATAATTCGACTGCCCGAGCATTCCGACGACGCCGCTGATCGATGAAATGTTAAGGATCGATCCGCCGTTCTCGTTTCGGAGCATCGGACGCAAAACAGCCTTCGAAAAATTCCATGCGCCTTTCAAGTTTGTGTCGATGACCGCATCCCATTCCTCTTCCTTCATCCGCAGGATCAGTTGGTCACGCGTGATGCCCGCGTTGTTGACGAGAAAGTCGACCGTGCCGAAAGCTTCCTTCACTTGTCCGACAAACTCGGCAGCGGCTGAAGTGTTCGCAACATCGCATTGCGCGGCATGGGCCATGACACCGAGGGCTTCGATCTCAGCTTTCAACGTCTCGGCTTCGTCCGCGCTCTTCGAATAATTAAACGCAATATTGCACCCGCGCTTCGCCAGTTCGAGTGCGATCGCTTTCCCGATACCGCGCGTCCCGCCGGTAATGATTGCCGACTTGCCTTGGAATTGTTTTTCGCTCATTTCTTATTCACCCAGCGCTCTTCTCTGAATCGCAAACAGATCGTTAATACCCTTCTCAGCCAGGGTCAGCATCTCGTTCATCTGTTCGCGCGTGAACGGCTCACGCTCGGCCGTACCCTGGATCTCGATAAATTTTCCGGCTCCCGTGCAGACGATGTTCATGTCTACCTCAGCAGTCGAGTCTTCCGCGTAAGCCAGATCAAGTATCGACGTGCCTTCGAGGATGCCCACACTAACAGCAGCGACCTCGCTCAAAAGCGGTGAAGTCTTTACGACAGAATTCCTGACAAGCTTGCGGCATGCAAGCGCAAGGGCGACGTATGCTCCGGTGATAGATGCGCACCGAGTTCCACCGTCGGCCTGGATAACATCACAGTCAATAAAGATCTGTCGCTCGCCAAGCAGCTTTGTGTCGACGACCGCCCGAAGGCTTCGGCCGATAAGGCGCTGAATCTCCTGCGTACGTCCCGCCGGCCGCTGGGTCTCACGTTGCGTTCGTGTGTTTGTCGCACGCGGCAGCATCGCGTATTCGGCCGTTATCCAGCCGAGCCCCTTGTTGCGCAAAAACATCGGCACGCGGTCCTCGACCGATGCAGTACATATAACTTTCGTTCCGCCTACTTCGACCAGCGCCGAACCCTCGGCGTACGGCGAAATGTTCGGCGTGATCTTTGTGTTGCGGATCTGATCGACGGCACGGCCGTCGGGTCTTTGGTAGTTCATATCTTTGGAGTGAATAGTGAATAGTGAATAGTGAGGAACTCTCCCTGCACTTCACTCTTCACTCTTCACTATTCACTATTCACTATTCACTATTCACTATTCACTAGCTTGTCTCCCCCGTAAACTTCGATCGCTTCCAGTTTCGCCGGTGTAGTGCCGAGGAATCTTTCGGCGACCTTTGCAAAACGTTCGGCGGCGTCGGTCACATAAAAATGGTCCAGGTCGTCGCACAGTTGCCGGACGCCGGTCACGGCATTCGGATTCGCGAGATCTTTGTCCGCCAGTAATCGTTCGACCTCTTCAGCCGTCGCTTCACCCGAGTCAATAAGTTTAACATTCGCTCCGACGATTCCCTGGATCACATCGCGCAGGATCGGATAGTGTGTGCAGCCGAGCACGAGAGAGTGCGGATCGAAGTCCCGAACTTTCCGAAGATATTTTTCCGCGATCGAAGACGTCTCCGATTCGGCCGTCCAACCTTCTTCGGCGAGCGGCACGAACAGAGGGCATGCCGCTTGAAAAACCGACGCCTTTTCAGATGCGCGTCGGATCGCTTCAACATACGCATTGCTCGAAACCGTAGCTTCCGTGGCGATCACCGCTATCCGCGCTTCGGGTTCCTGCAAAGTTTCGGCAACCGCTTTTCGGCCTCCGGGGCCGATAACGCCCACGACATCCAACCCGATTCGTTCGCGGATCTTTGGTAGAGCAAGCGCTGACGCCGTGTTGCAAGCGACGACAAGCAGTTTAATTCCGAGCGATGCAAGAAACTCAGAATTCTCGATAGCATAGCGGCTCGACCGTCGCGAGCGATTTTGTGCCGTACGGGACACGGGCTGTATCGCCAAGATAAACGAAGTGCTCATTGGGTAAACGGTCATGTAGTGCTCGATAAACGGTCAAGCCGCCTACGCCCGAGTCGAAAATGCCTATTGGAAGTTCGTTTACAGCCGACATGATCGCATCCAGAAAGCATAAGGCTACCTAAACCGTCTGTGTTGAGCAAATCGGCGGCGGTTCACGGATAATTTCGACCCGCGAACTGTATTTCTTCAAAGGCCCGTGTGTTCACGAACGCACATACGATCTGTGGGTGTAAAAAAAAAGATTGACTTAATGAGTGAACGTGGGGAATCATTAATCAGGCGAAGGTCGAATCCCAGGCGCATCAGTTGCCGACCTTCACAAGATATTTGCAGAGCGTAGGAGAGGGGTTTTATCGAACGGTTATGGTTTAAGAACCGAACGGTTGGGTATCACCCTTTCCCTACTTGACTTGTTATTTTGACATTGCCCATGACCTCAGGAGGATACTACCATGACGATATCGTCTATTCTTCGATGTTCGGGCGGGAAAGATTTAGTAAAGGTACTATCTCCCATCCCCGTCGGTTCCGATTCAACTAGGAACCTGAACTTCCATCTGTCCCCTTTCTTTTCAACAATCAACACATCAACTACCCGCGATCCGTTTCGGCTACGAAAACGGTTCAGTTGCTTTTAGCAAGGCAAACAAAACGCTGCCGCGTTGGTCCGAGCCTGAATGAAGTGTTTCCGCACTTCGGCAAGCTTCGATCGCAGAAGTATCTGTACGCAACCCCGCCCGGAAAAAAATATCCGGCACGAAGGTTCTATATCTAATGGTTCAAGACTGGGAGAAAATTATGAAGAGTAAGGGATCTAAGTTTTTTGCAATTTTTAGTATTCCGTTTTTCACGCTGCTATTCGCGGCCGTTGAAGCGGAAGCACAAACCTACAGCGGCAGGGCGACCGGAATTAAGGCAACTGTCATCACCGGGATTGCTCCGGACGCCACGACCGCGGTTACCGATAGCGGTCCGCTCCCGAGCGCTGGTGGTTCTATCACGCTCGGAAGTGCATCCGCAAATGTTACGAACATATTGACGGCCGGCGGATCAACCGTGACGACATCCGGCAGTGGCACATCGAGTCAATCAACGGCTAGTGTTGCGACGCTGGATATGAATCCAACCGGTGTTCCAGCCTCGCTTCGAGTGCGAGCGGATGCCGTGTCGTCGACGACGATGTGCACTTGCTCAAACATCGAGTGCAACGGCAGCTCGACTATAACCAATCTCCGAATAGGCGGAACGGTCATCTCGGTAACCGGCGATCCGAACCAGACTGTCGTGACAAGCGTTGGACGGCATACGCTTACGGTCGTTATAAATGAGCAGATCAGCTCGCCATCCAGCATTACGGTTAATGCGTTGCATATCACGCTTTACGACTCGACGGCAGATATCACCATCGATGTGGTCGTATCATCGGCGCATTCTGATATAGTGTGCACCCCCAATCCGTCAATTGACCGCTACAGTGGGCGAGCAACGGGAATATGGCTTGCGACCAGTACCTTGATTCCTCAATCAAACCTCGCGACGGTCGTTTCAGATACCGGATTTCTCCCGACGTCCGGCGGAAATATTATGGTGACGACGGCGGGCGTAAGCCTTCCTGGCACCCTTTCGACAGGCGTAGTTACCTCAAACACGTCCGGGGGATCTCCGGGCGGCAATACAGAAACGAGCCAGTCGGACTCAACTGTAAATAATCTAAATGCGACGCTCGTCGGCAACGTGACAATAACCGCAACGGTCCTCCAATCGGATACGCAGTGTGAATGCGCTGTTACACCACCGGTCAGTTGCACGGGTGATTCGGTTGTCGTTAACCTGAACGTGATCGCCGCTGGAATTCCGGTACCCATAGTGATCACCGGGGCACCGAACCAGGTGGTCGTGCTGCCTTTGGGTCTGGGGACGATAATCATCAACGAGCAGATAAGCGCCGGTCCTGGCGATCTTACGGTCAATGCTCTTCATGTCTTCCTGACACCGGCGGGTCTCGCGAGCACGGACCTCATCATTGCGTCGTCACACTCCGACATTCAATGTTCACTCTCACCCACCGCGGGCGGAGCATCGATTTCCGGACGGGTTCTAAATTCACATGGACGGCCCATATCCGGAGCTCGCATACAGCTCATGGATCAAAGCGGAACAACCTGGACCGCAATGACGAATCCGTTCGGTCTTTACAGCCTCGAGGAGATCCCGGTTGGTGGAACTTATCTTGTCGACGTAAGTCATAAGCGGTTTTTCTTTAACTCGCGTGTGATCAGCGTCAAGGACAATGTTACTGACGTGGATTTTACGGCTGAGCCGGGTAAATAATTCCGACTGAAAACTCAGAAGAGGGCGGCTATAGGGGACGCCCTCTCTGAGTTTTTAATTGATGTTTGTTTTTCGGCCCTCGGGAAGTTGGGCCGCTAAGACATCGGCATCCAATTCGAACAATATTATCGAAGGCTGAGAACGAGACCCGAGATCTCAGATTTGAAATTTGAGATTTCAGATGCGAGATTTGATACTTGCATTCAGGACTTAAGATCCAAATCCAAAATCCAAAATCGAAAATCCAAAATGGAAAGTGGTGGAGGCGGCGGGAATCGAACCCGCATCCAAAGGTTGCGACCAGTGAAATCTACACGTTTAGCCCGTTTGCTCGGTTCTCATTTTCGACAAGTAAGCAATCGGACGAGACCTTGTCGAAAACCAGCCTGACTAACTTTAAGGCGTGTCCGCAGGCGGTGGACGTGCCCTAGCCTGAACTGGGTTATGCCTTATCCGGTCGCATCAGACAGACTTCCGGTAAGACATCGCTGTAGCTAAAGTTAATTAGGCAGCGAGAGCTAATTCTTGATTAGCATTTGTGTTTTGCAAGTTTTGTTAACGAGCTCACCTACAAAAAGCCCGACGTGCATCCAAAGATCTATACAAGCCCCTGTCGAAGCCTGTCGCCCCCGTGATAATTTCAAATCTCAAATTTCAGATTTGAAATCGGACGGTTAGTGTACGAAATTCAGATGAAATTGGGAAGGCAGGCGTTGTAGAGGTTGTGCGTCGAGATTGTTGATCGTATGAGAGCTTTCCTTACCGCTTCCGGGCTTTGACCTGGCGAGGAGCACGCCTCGAATCCAATTTTATCCTCGTGTACGCAAAGATTGGTGTATACGCCTGATCTGTAAAACCGTCCGAGCGAACGGTCCAATGATAAAGCTGGGCGTCTATTCACCGGCGATCTTGGTCATATTATTTGTCGCGTGTCAGGCACCGGCCGACGTCTCGCTGGTTTGTGCGATCAACGTAGGGTATTTGCCGCTCCAGCAGGCGGTGCACGATGACGCGGCTTCGATCCCGATGGCCTCAAGCATCCCCTCAAGCGAAAGATACCCGAGTGAATCCGCCCCGATGTATTCGCGGACTTCCTCGTTCGTCATCCGGGACGCGATCAGGTCCTGGCGATGGGGCGTGTCAACACCGTAGTAACACGAGTGCGTGGTCGGTGGACACGAGATACGCATATGCACCTCGCTGGCGCCGCATTCGCGAACCATCTGTACGATCTTTTTCGAAGTTGTACCGCGGACGATCGAATCGTCGACAAGAACGATGCGGCGGCCTTGGATAAGATCTTTAATGGGGTTGAGCTTGAGCCTGACTCCGAATGACCGGATCGATTGCGACGGCTCGATGAACGTACGGCCGACGTAATGGTTGCGGATGATCGCCTGACGAAACGGGAGCTCGGACTGGCTGGAATAACCGATCGCCGCGGCGACGCCGGAATCGGGGACCGGCACCACGATGTCTGCGTCGACCGGATGTTCGATGGCCAGCCGTTTGCCCATCTTATGCCGCGACTCATTAACCGAGCGTCCGTAAACGGTCGAGTCGGGCCGCGAAAAATATACGTGCTCAAATGTGCAGACGGCGGTCGGTTTCGTCTCGAAAGGTTTTTTCGAAGTCAGTCCCTGCTCGATCGATAACGATCATTTCGCCGGGTTCGACCTCGCGGACGTATTCAGCGTCGATAAGATCGAACGCGCATGTTTCGCTGGCAACGCACCATGCTCCTTTCACTTTACCCAGGACCAGCGGCCGAAACCCGCGTGCATCACGAACAGCGACCATCGAATTGGGCGTTAAAAACAAAAGGGAGAAAGCACCTTCGGTTTTTATCAAGACCTTTTCGATCGCTTCGACGACCGTCGTTGCCGATGTGCGGGCAATACCGTGGAGAATGGTTTCCGTGTCGGAGGTCGACGAAAAAATCGCACCTTCTTTTTCAAGCTCACGGCGCCGAGCTTCGGCGAACGGCAGATTACCGTTGTGACAGATCGCGATATCGCCGTGTTGGCAGGTCACCGAAAACGGCTGAACTTCCTTGATCGTGTTTTTACCCGTTGTCGAATAACGCGTATGGCCGATCGCGCTCGAGCCTTTAAGCCTGGTGAGCACATCTACATTCAGAACATCCGCGACCAGGCCTTGCGATCGAAACTGGTGAAGGTCTTTGCCATCGCTCGAAACAATTCCGCACGCTTCCTGCCCTCGATGCTGTAGCGCAAACAGGCCGAGCTGCGTAAGGGTAGACGCCTCGGCATGGTCAAAGATGCCGAAGATCCCGCATTCCTCTTTGAATTTATCTATCGTGAGATCCATCGGGTGAAGTCAGGAAGGCGGTCATCCGACCGCCGAAATCCTATTCTAACGCTCAGGCGATTTAACCGCCAGCTAGCCATTGGATTTAGTCGGTGAGCAAGAGTTTGCTTGTGTTAGCCCTGCATTCGGAGTTTGGGCTTTAGTCTGTATTTTAGCTTTTAAGAAGAGACAAACTAAACCTTACGCTCTAAACGATTTCTCGCACTCGTTCGAGATCCTCCTGGGTATTGACGTTGACGAAAAAATCTCGACTCCCGGCAAGATGCGCGTATTCGGCGAATTCTATGATACGCGGATTCAGCTGCCTGACGATCTCGTGCATTGGTGGTGAAATGCGAGGTCGCCGGAGGATCTCTTCAACTACTGACTGAGCGGCCGCGACGCTGTAGAACGCACATAGCGGCTGGAGCCGCCCGTCCTCCTGTTCCGGCACGATCGCATGGAACTCGTCCGAGACATTTTCCGCAAGCAGCCGAAGCAGCTCCGGGGCTATAAACGGGTAATCGCAGGCAAGCACAAAGATCCATGGGGTAGTCGCGTAGCCGAGAGCCGCGTGAATGCCGCCTAACGGACCTCGGCCCTCGTACAGGTCGAAGATAAACGGGATGTCCGCCGTGATCGCCTCAGTCGCGAATTGATTTGAACTTCCGGCGACCATCGCGATCCTTTCCGATGACGGCAACCCGCTTCGAATATTTGCGATCGCACGCGCGGCCAGCGTTTGGCCTCCGAGCTCGACGAACGCCTTATCCGTTCCGAGCCGGGACGATCTTCCACCGATAAGAATGAATGCGTCAATCGGCGGCATGCTGTTCTGAGTGATCGTATTCGAAATCACCGGCGAAATCTTCCCGCCCACGGATCGAAATCACGATCGATTTCGACGTCGGCGTGTGGCTCCGATCCGCTTTGCTGCCCAACGGCACAAGCGGATTCGCTTCCGGAAAATATGCTGCTGCACAACCGCTCGGGATCGGATATGGAACAACGATGAAACGATCGGCGTGACGCTCGCCGTCGTCGAAATGGCTAGTCAGATCGACGACCTGTCCTGCCTTCAATCCGTGCTGCGACATGTCACCGGCATTCATAAAAATAACCCGCCGTTCGCCTTCTATGCCGCGATAACGATCCGAGAGACCGTAGATCGTCGTATTGAATTGGTTGTGCGAGCGAATCGTCGTCAGGAGCAAACGTCCGGGCGGCACTGACGTCACCTCCAGTGCGCTTGTTTTGAATTGAGCTTTCCCCACCGGCGTCTCGAAAACGCCTTCTCGCGGCGGATTCTTTAGATAGAACCCGCCCGGCTCGCGAATGCGCTCGTTATAATTCTCGAAGCCGTCGATAACACTCGAGATCGCCATGCGCACATTGTCGTAGTCCGCAGCCATCGCGTCCCAGTCGACGGTCGATCTCGAGCCAAGCGTCGCCTTGGCAAGCTGAGCGACGATCCACGGCTCGCTTCTTAGATCTTCGGACGCTGGCTCAAAGATACCTTTCGACATTTGCACATTAAGCATCGTGCTTTCCGTCGAAACGAACTGCTCTCCGCTGGCCTGCATGTCTATCTCCGATCGGCCGAGACACGGCAGGATCAATGAGTGTTCTCCCACCGCGACAGCTGTCCGGTTTAGCTTCGTGATGACCTGCACGGTCAGCCGACATCGCCTCAGAGCGTCAAAAACCACTTCGGTGTCCGGCGACGCGCTCACAAAGTTTCCGCCCATCGCAAAGAAGATCTTCGCCCTCGAGTCACGCATCGCCGCGATACTTTCCACTGTATTGAATCCATCGTGGCGCGGAATGGTAAAACCGAATTCCCTTTCGAGTCTCGAGAAGAATTTCTCGTTGACCTTTTCCCAGATCCCCATCGTCCGGTCGCCCTGTACGTTCGAGTGCCCGCGGACCGGACACAAACCCGCACCGGGCTTACCGATCTGCCCGCGCAGAAGATGCAGATTTACGACATCCTGGATGGTCGCGACTGACGACTTATGCTGCGTTAATCCCATCGCCCAGCATGTGATGACGCGATCTGCATTGACGAACATCTCCGCAGCTTCGGTGATCTGTTCGCGGGTCAGCCCGCTTTCGGCGAGGATCGTTTCCCAGTTTATACCATCCAGATTCGCCACCAGGTTGTCATATCCTGTCGTCCGCTCGGTGATAAATTCGTGGTCGAATACATTGCCGGGAGCCGAGCGTTCACGCTCGAGCATGACCTTCATCATTCCCTTCAGAGCTGCCATGTCTCCGCCGATCCGAACCGGAAGGTGCAGGTCGGCCAAGTGCGTCGACTTGTTCGTCAGCATCGTCAGCGGAAACTTCAGAGGATTTCGGTAATGCTGCGGGTTCGGATTTACAAAATTCAACAGCCCGGCTTCGGGTAGCGGATTGATCGCGATCATCTTCGCGCCTGCACGTTTCGCGTCCTGGAGCGAGGACATCATCCGCGGCGCGTTCGTTCCGGGATTTTGGCCGATGACGATCACCAGATCTGTTTTATTAAAATCGGACAGGCGAACCGTTGCCTTGCCCAGACCGATCGATTCGCTGAGAGCTACGCCCGAAGATTCGTGACACATGTTCGAACAATCCGGCAGGTTGTTAGTGCCAAACTGACGGACGAACAGCTGGTAGAGAAACGCGGCCTCGTTCGAGGTGCGGCCGGATGTGTAGAAGATCGCTTCGTCCGGTGAATCGAGAGAATTTAAATCCCCGGCGATCAGGCCGAACGCGTCGTCCCAGGAGATCGGTTCGTAGTGCGTCGCGCCTTTTCGAAGAACTACCGGTTCGGTTAGGCGGCCTTGCGAGTTGAGCCAGTGATCATCTTTTTCCGAAAGTTCGGCAATCGAATGTCGTGAAAAAAAGTCGGAAGTCACGCGCTTCGTCGTGCCTTCGTCTGCCAGAGCTTTCGCACCGCTTTCACAGAATTCGGCGATCGTGCGTTTGTTATCCGGATCGGGCCACGCACACGACTGGCAATCGATGCCACCTTTCTGATTGAGTTTGAGCAATCCGCGAGTGCCTCGGACGACACCCATCTTCCCGAAAGCGTTCTTCACGGTTTCCGTGATCGACGTCAAACCAGCAGCGGTATCGCTCGGCTTTCTGACTTTAAGATCGGTTTCGGGATTTTTGTCCGGCATTCGTTTTTCCTGGTAAGAACACGGAAGACATAGAACTGGCAGATCGTCGTTTCTAACAGGTAACGTTAGGATTCGGATATGCATCCGCCCGATCCGGATCGTCCGGCCGATCAAGACACGCAAAATCTTTTTCGATAAGGATCGAAAGCACCTCGCCATCGCCGAGCGGCTGTTCGATCTCGAATCCGACAGCTTCGTTTGCCGTCCAGTCTCTTGCCGCTTGCTCAGGCATCAAAACCGATATCTCATCCGCATCGTATCTTGCACGGATCGAATCAACGTCGCCCGACATCTCGAGTGTGTAACTCAATGCGTTCGTGCCGAAGCTTACCTTCTCTGAAATGCGTCCGTCATCGGCGAATTTCTGTATCTCGCTTCTTAGTAATCGGAGTCGGATCGAATTTCCTTTTATTCTTAACTTCATTGTTTGGAATCCAGTTCCCAGTCATCAGTAGCCAGCTGCCGGTAGAACTGAAGGCTGGCCACTGAATACTGGCAACTGGTAATTAAACTACCCTTTGCGGAGACGTGTAAACATTGAACGACCCGCCGCGGACAAATCCGATCAGCGTCATCCCAACCTCTTCCGCCAGCTCGACCGCGAGGCTCGACGGGGCACCGACCGCGACAAGGATCGGGATTCCCGCCATCAGGGCCTTCTGAACCAGCTCGAAACTTGCACGGCCGCTGACGAGCAATATTTTTTTCGACAGCGGCAATTCGCCTGCAAGAAACTTTGCACCGATGACCTTATCGAGCGCGTTATGACGCCCAACATCTTCGCGAACTATCTCGAGTTCACCCTTGAGGTTAAAAAGCGCGGACGCGTGCAAGCCGCCCGTTTGGTCAAACACGTTCTGTGCGGATCGAAGTTTCTCCGGGAGTGTGTGAATTAGCCTCCCGTCGAACTTCGGCTCGTCGGGAGAAATTAATTTCAGCGCACCGGTCTTTAATGCCTCGATCGAGCTTTTGCCGCAGACGCCGCAGCTCGAAGTCGTGTAGAAGTGGCGTTCGAGACGTTTGAGATCGACGTCGACGCCCTCGATCAAATCGACGCGGATGGTATTGGAATTTAGTGCCGATGCACGGTCAATTACATCTTCGTGTTTTCCGATCTTCAGGCCACAATGACGGATCTGTTTCACCTGTTCAGGCTTTTGAAGAATTCCTTCCGTAAAGAGAAAACCGGCGGCGAGCTCTCCGTCATCGCCCGGCGTGCGCATTGTGATGGATATCGCGCGATGCCCGCGGTTGGAAAAGCCGAGGCGAATTTCCAGCGGCTCTTCGACGGCAAGTACGTCAGGCGAGTCTTCAGTCGCTGACCCGATGACGACGCGCCGAACCGATGCTGACGATAGGGCCGGTGATGGTTTCACAAGTGAAGTTTAGCAAAGAAGAGAATCTAAACGCAGAGACCGCGGAGACCGCGAAGGTAAACCGAAAAAGTGTGCCCGCGAAATACGCGAATGGACGCGAAAAGGAAAACTTCTTTTTTCGCGCCCTTTCGCACTTTTCGCGGGCAATTTTCTTAAGTCCGGCCTCCGCGGTCTCCGCGATCTCTGCGTTGGAAATTAGTCTGCGGGAAGGATCCTGCCACGGCATTCGCCCAAGCCGATCCGCCGAAAGCCTTCGCGTTCGCAATAGCCTTTCATGATGATTTCGTCACCGTCTTCGAGGAAGCGGCGTTTGCTCGCCCGTGGGTAATTCAATTGGTTCAGTTCCGCGCCACGTGAGTTCGAGCATGGAGCCGCGTTCGTGTTTTTCTTTGCCGCTGACCGTACCGGTTGCCATCAGATCGCCCGTCTGCAGGTTGCAGCCGTTCGAGGCGTGATGCGTCAGCATCTGGCCGATCGTCCAGTAGAGATCCTTCGTATTCGAGCGCGAGAGCATGTGCGGCTCGATTTTTTCGTCCCGCATTTTTTCGGACTGAATATAGACCTCGAGCTTGATGTCGATCCCGCCAAAACTCTTATTGTCTTTATCGCTGAGATAATCGAGCGGCTGCGGATCGTCCGCGTCGCGTTCGAACGCTGGCGTCCTGAACGGCGCGAGAGCTTCCATCGTCACGACGAACGGCGAGATCGTGGTCGCGAAGCTCTTCGCAAGAAAGGGCCCGAGCGGCTGGTATTCCCACGCTTGTATGTCTCGGGCCGACCAATCGTTGACGAGACACACACCAAAGATATGTTTCTCGGCATCGGCGATCGCGATCGAATCACCCAACTCATTCCCCTGGCCGACAAAAAACCCAACCTCCATCTCGTAATCGAGATTCTTACACGGGATGAACACCGGCGGAGCTTGTCGGCATCGCTTCGATTCTGCCCATGCGGCCGTTTGATATCCGTCCCGCTGATCACGATACTCGACGCCCGCCCGTGATATCCGATCGGGATGTATTTGTAATTCGGCAGCAGAGGATTGTCTGGGCGGAACATCGACCCGACATTCGTCGCATGATAGATCGAGCAGTAGAAATCGGTGTAGTCTCCACTCTTAAAAGCATGCTCAAACCTGACGTCAGCAACCGAAAGCAGGTGATCGGCAGTTGCGACCCGGGCCTCGTTCTTGTCCGAAAGAAGAAAAACCGCTTGCCGGCGCAGGTCCGACAAGATCTGAGGATCGAATGATCCGATCGCGTTCAAACTCCAAAGGCGATAGGACGCAAATTGCTGCGATCGCTTCGTTGAGCATCAGCCCGTCATCGATGCATCCGTAAATATCGAGGATCTTATCGCCAATGACGAATCCTATGCCGAGACCGGGCTGCGTATCGCCGATCTCGTAAGTGCACAGTGGCAAATTCTGTATCGGAAAATCGGTGTCGGGTGAGTTGGCGGATTCGACCCAGCTTTTCAGATCCGGGTCATGGGTTTCGTTGATCTCGTAGAACATAATTGATAATTGACAGTTGATAATTGATAGTTGCAGGCAAATGACTTGTCGCGGCGTCTAAACTCGTTTTATCGCCGAACTATCAATTATCAACTGTCAATTATCGATTTGCTATAGAATTCCCAGCTCTTGCAGATCGGTGACGGGTTCGTCGAATGAGCAAGAACCAAACGAATGCATTCCCCTCGATCTCAGACGTTCGATGTGATTGATCGTGAGCAGATGCGAGCCGCGCCAAGACAGGCCGCCCTCGGTGAACTCGAAAACCTCCTCGAACTCTTCCTCCATGATCTCTTCGAGAAGGCTGACGCGAAAGCTCTCGCGGGCGAATGCTGCCATCATCAGCACGTTGAGGAACCCGTGCATCATCCCCTGCGGAGCGTCCGCCGCATACGTTAGCGGCTTGAAACACCGGATCGGGTGGTGCAGCCCGGCGGTCGCCTTGAACGGAACGTTAGCCGCCATGCAGGTGCGCACAAACCTGATGATGTCGCGCGACGTCGGAAACTCTTCGCCCGTCACGCCGCCAGTGCGAATCTTCGCCCGAAGCCTTTTGATTCCGAGCATCGCGATCAGATCGACGAAGGTGCGACCAACCGGCGAGATCTCGAAATAAGGAGTGATCGCTTTTGGAAGCGATGCCGCCGTGTTCTCGATCTTTGAGACAGTTGCCGCCTTTACTTCCAGAACGTCACAAACGACACGTTCGGAATGCTTGCGGTTGAACTCGCTCATCGACCGGATCGTGTGCGATAGATCTTCACCGGCAAGCACGCTCAGACGCCAGGGGACCCCGCGCCCCCGCGGCAGAAACTCGTCGGCGCTTTCGTAAAATTCGTCCAGCCGTGCGACCGGCAAAATGAACCGCCCGAGTATCCAGCCATAATTGCCGTGGAGATATGTCGCGTAATTCGACACAGCCACGGACATCGATAACTGCGAAGGGGGAAACAGCCCTGCGTAATCTATAATTTCTTTTAGCAGAATTCGGACTGATTCTTTTGGTGGGCTATCGACGACGCGGGCGTTCATTATTTGATCTATCTGACTATGTACAACGAGAAAATCATAATGTTTATGCGGACGTTTTACAAATGATATTGATACGACACAAAAGGACTTGCATTTCGGAAAATAGTTCGGTTATCTTGATGGCGTTTCGGCTCAAATTTACATGCGTGTTTTAGGTATCGACCCGGGGAGCGAAACTCTCGGTTGGGGTGTTGTCGAAGGAAGCGGCCTAAAATACGCAGCCGTCGATTTCGGCGTCGTCAAATCAGATCCGCGACAGGCGTTCTCGAAACGGCTCGCGAACATCTATGACGGCGTTTCGGCGGTCATTGAAGATCTTCAGCCGGATGTTGTTTCGATCGAAGATGCGTTCTATGCCGTCAACGTTAAGGTTGCGTTAAAGCTCGGGCAAGTGCGTGGTGTTTTGCTACTGCTCGCTGAGCAGCGAGGCCTCGCCATTGCCGAGTATGCACCCCGCCTCATCAAGCAAACGGTGGTCGGGTACGGCAACGCAGAAAAGCACCAGGTGCAGGAGATGGTCAGGGTGCTATTGAGAATGAAGTCGGCGCCAACGCCGCATGACGCAGCTGACGCCCTGGCCATTGCGATCTGCCACTTTCATCACGCCGGCATGCGCGACAAGATCGACAGATCAGTTAAAAAAATCCCATAGCTCAACACTAAAAATATGAAACTCCCACTCCTTCCAATGTCTCTCGCCTTGGTATTAATTTGCTGTGTTTCAACTGAGGCTCAAAAGCGTAAATCAACAAGGACCGCAAAGCCCGCGCCTGTGCGCGAGATCGGAAACACGGCGGTCGTGATCGACGAAACGTTGTCGGTCCTCCGTATGGAGCCGAGCCTGTTTGCCAGTCCGGTTCAGCGGATGCGCCGCGGCCGACGAGTGCAGATCCTGGGCTCGACCGAAGCCGACGGCGTTAAGTTTTACAAGGTTGCGGCTCCGCCGGCAAAATTCGGATGGCTGCAGGCGGATGCTGTTTTCGGCAAGTTTCGAACAAGCGACGAAGAGCGCTTTGCCCGGCTCGTCCAGGCTGCCGACGGTTTCGATCAGGTTGGGCTCGCCGCAGCTTTTCTCGAACTGTATCCCGCGTCGAAGTTTCGCCCTCCGATACTTCTGCTCTACGGCGACCTTCTTGAGAACGCGGCGGCAAAACTTTCGCGTGATGCGAGTTCGCGTCTGAGCCGTCGCGAGATGGCCGCGTCCGGTGCTCCCGTCCACAGCTACTATCTGAATTTCAGCATGCTCGACCGTTATCGGCGGCTGGGTGTGACGTTTCTTTTCAATCCGGCCACGCGGACGTTTCATTACAACGGCGCGAGCTGGAGCGAGATCATGCGCCGATATCCTGCTTCGGCCGAAACCGTCGAGGCCCAAAAGCGGATGGATTCACTGAAATTGAAACTGGGACGGCAAGCGGCGGGCTAATAGTTCAAAGCACAAGCGATCTCGGCGGCGACACGGGCATTGTTCTCGAGAAGCGCGACGTTCGCGGCGAGGGTTTTGCCGCCACTTTTCTGCGACAGCTCGGTGAGCAAAAACGGCGTCAGATCCTTCCCGACCACACCACGGACAGCCGCGGTCGACAGTGCGGCGTCGATCAACGTCTCAACTTCGCCTGAAGGGATCTCAAACTCGTCCGGAACAGGAACCGTGACGAGCAGCGCGGAGTTTAGTCCGAGCTCTCGCCTGGCGTCGGCGATCCGGGACACGTCTTCGGCGGTATCCACGCGGTCGTCCACGTCGAAGGCGCTGCTCGCGGAATAAAAAGCCGGCATCTTGTCGCACTTCCACCCGAGGACCGCAACGCCGTGAGTCTCCAGCCACTCGCGTGTCGCGTCGAGGTCGAGGATCGCCTTCGCACCAGAACAGACCACGATTATCGGAGTTCTCGCAAGCTCAGGCAGATCCGCAGAAATGTCTGAAGCATGACCGCGATGAACCCCGCCGATGCCGCCTGTCGCGAAGACATTTATTCCTGCCCTGTGCGCGATAAGTGTGGTCGTCGCGACGGTCGTTGCACCGATCATTTTGCGACCGGCGGCGATCGCAAGGTCGCGGATCGAAACTTTTCTGACCTCCTTATCCGTGGCGAGACGCTCCAATTGCAGATCGGTGAGACCGGCGAAGATCTCACCATCAAAAACGGCGATCGTCGACGGAATCGCACCAGCGTCGCGAATGATCTGCTCGAGCCGCATCGCCGTGTCGAGATTTCGCGGATGTGGAAGACCGTGAGAAATGACGGTGGATTCAAGGGCAACGATGGGTCGTTCGAAATGGAGCGCTCCGGCGATTTCTTCGTTAAAAGTTATCTTCATCTAACGAGTTGTCCGATTCTGTTTAGCCGAGGGTTGGTGATGCAGCCAAAGAAATTTCCGTTCGAGGCTCCGCGATCGCAGGACCAGTAGACGAACATCGCACGTCCAATGACGAGTTCGCGCGGAACAAATCCCCACCCGCGGCCGTCATCGCTGTCATCGCGGCTGTCACCCATGCAGAAAAAACTATCTTCGGGAACCGACCATGGGCTTTCCTTCGACACCAAATTGAGATGGCGGGTCGAGCAGCTTGCGTCCCTTCTGGACGGCCTCTGTCGTCTCCTCGCTATAGTAGACGTCCCACTTATCGTCAGGCTTTCGTGGTTCGAATTCTCGCACTTCAAGTGCAGAGTCCTTTACGTCCGTATCCCCGATGACGCGGTGCTCGGGCAGAAGCTCGCCGTTTATGTAGACCTGGTTGTTTCTAAACTCGACCGTCTCACCCGGCAGACCGATGACGCGCTTTACGTAATTGATCTGATACTTAACAAGACCGCGTGACGTGTCGGTCTCCGGCCTGACGCTATTGCCCGGATACTTGAACACGATGATGTCGCCGCGCTCGTATCTCCCGCATCGGCAGGAACGGCAGCGGATTACCGCCTGGGCTAAAAATGAATTTGTTAACCAACAGATAGTCGCCGATCAGGATCGTGTTCTGCATCGAGCCGGTTGGGACCGTGACCGCCTGCAGGATAAACGTCATCCCGAAGATCGCCATCACCAAGCGTTACCGCAAAGGATTCGAGGTACTCGCGGAAGATGGACTTCGGCGGGCCCTTGGGTTTCTGCTCAGGAGCGGGTTCGTTTTTTTTCTCTGTTCCGGCCTTTACCTCTGGTTCGTCTTTGCTCATATTTTCGTGCTCTGCAATACGTTGTTATCCGTCTTTACGTTTCGATTCCTCGATTTCTGAAAGCCGCAACGATTTCAATGCTTCGCTTGCGGCCATCATCTCGGCGGACTTGATCGAGGTTCCGCTACCTTCGGCCCGGCCGGTGTTCCATGAGGCCTCGACGTAAAAAGTTCGTTCATGAGGCTGTCCCTCGGTCTTCAGCAACGAGTAAATCGGGCCTGAAACCTGCTCTGCCTGGAGCTTTTCCTGAAGCAGCGTTTTGTAATCCGCCGAACCGTCCGGGGTGACCCCCCGAAACTCGCCGGCAAGAATGCTGGTGACGAAAGATCGAGTTGCAATATATCCGCTATCAAAGAAAACAGCCGCGATGACAGCCTCGAGCGTGTTGGCGAGTATCGCTCGTTTCTGTCGTCCGCCGGTCTTTTCCTCGCCGCGGCCAAGACGCACATACGCCCCGAGGTTTAAGGCCTCGGCGGTCCGTGCGAGCGTCACGGTGCTGACGAGGCGGTGTTTCATTAACGTTAGCTCACCCTCAGACGCGTCAGGATATTTTCTAAACAACTGTTCGGCAACAGCCAGTCCGAGAACCGAGTCGCCTAAAAACTCGAATGATTCGTTCTCGGCCGAGCGGATCTCATCCTCGCTCCGGCCGGAAAGGTTCTCGTGCGCCCACGAACGATGCGTCAGAGCTCGCTCGAGAAGCGCCGGGTCCTTGAACGTATATCCGATGAGTTTCTCGAAGTTTGAGAGCTTCATTGCCAAAAACTCAGTTTAAAGAAGAACGTTGAAAAAAAGAAAGCCGGATGTGGGTTTTCACCTTACATCCGGCCGATTTCTGGATATTGCAGTCTGGAGACTACCTACGTGTTCCTTTCTTTGCGACGGTCTTTGCAACCGACGTCTTCGTGACGGTAGTCGACATCGGCTTGGTCGCAGGCTTGACTGCGGTCGTCGATGTCGGAGCCGTTGCAGCCGGAGCCGTTGCGGCCGGAGCCGTTGTTCCGGTCGTAGTCGTCGGTTCCGAGTCCGAAACCGGCGTTACGGGCGTCGTCGGGTTCGGGAAAGGCTTGGCAAGCGTTGTCGAAACAAAGGCGTCCAGTCCCGTTTCCTTCTCAAAGCGTCGCTTGTAGAGTCCCTGCATGACTTTGTACAGGTTGTCCTTGTATGCTTTCGCCGCCGGCGTGTCGCTCTTGGCGACGCTATGCGCTCGGCTGTAAGCATCCAGAGCACGCTCGGTATAGCCGTTGAACATCGCGATCTTTGCCTTAACCTGCACATCGAGATCGGCCTTGACCTTTTCATCCGTCGCGTCCTTGATCCCCTGGATCAACTTTGCGATCTCTTCGCCTATGGGTGCACCTTCCTCGATGTAGTAGTCACCGATCGTTCCGTAGACACGCGGATCGTTCTTGTAAGAACCCATCTGCGACAGCTCATAGTAAAGCGGCAGTGCCGTCTTCTTGTCCTTTTTACCGTAGTAATTATTGTAAGCGAGTGCATAGGTCAGCTCACCTACCGCGGCTTCCTTTGTGAACGTATATTGGAAAACACCGATCACCGGCACTCCCTTGTCGTCCTTCTTCGTGAACGCCCATCCGCTTTTGATTTTCCCAAGTGCGGTTGTCGCAAAACGAATTGCGTCGTCGGAGTGCTTGTAGTTATTTTCCTTCGTCGACTTAAGGCTGGATGATAGAGCCATCGGCATCAAGAGGTTGATATTGTCCGGATCTTCCGCCATGAAGTCTTTTCCAGCTTTCACGATCTCTGCCGGATCGTCAGCCTTCACCGCCGCATCGTAACGAGCAACCAATTTGGCCCGTTTGGCGGCTCCCTCGAGCCGGACAACGTGAGGTTTCACGAAATCGATCTGATCCTTAAACGCTTCGGTACAAGTGCCGAACTTCTCGAGGTACTCCTTTCCTGTGGAGACCGCAGTTTCCATTTCAGAAACAGATTTTTTTGAATAAACCCCCAAAAACTTCGTGTAGAGAGCGTTATGACCATCGATGTCGGTACAGTTCGAACTCGCGTCCTGTCCGAACCCGGCTACAGCTCCGAGGGCAAGGATCGTCACCGATAAAATTCCGGTACCTAAAAATCTAAAAATCGTTTTCATTACTTTTGCCTATCCTCCAGCTACTGCAAAATCCAAAATCTATCTAAGTGCCGACACCCGCCTTTCCGTAAGGGTTTCGCGTGAAATCAGATGTAACGCTCTAAGAAAAAGTTGCAAATATTTCCGGCAAACATCGGCCGAGCTTTTCAATAAGAATACGAAATAAAACCGGGCATGGGGAAGTCTAAATAATCCCGCAGAGTTCGCTTTTGTGTCAAGCGAAAACCGGTCCCACATCATAGAGAAAAGCCGAAACATTAACCAGATCGAAAATGCTTCGGCTTTTTGGGACGAAATACCGGCGTTATCGGTAAATTTATTTGTTCTTTACGATCCTTGGCCGCTCCTTTTTCTCGGTGCCGCTCTTGTCGAATTCGATGATGACCGGGGCGAACGATGGTTGGCTTTGGGATGTCTTCTGAATAATTTTCTTCGGCTCTGCCTGCAGCGGCGCCGCGGCCGTGGTCACCGGCTGCGAGCCGACAATGATCGGCGGCGGTGCATCCTGTTCATTTTCGGCAATGTCAGAATCTTCGCCCTCGTCCGCCTCCGCAGCCACGACGTTTTCCGTCACCGGTTTTACTTTCAACTGGCGAGCATACAGCAGGTCGCGATTGCGCTTGATCTGACCCGCAAGAGCCTGATAGACCTTACCCGCGATCGCGGCGGCATATTTTCCGCGCTCGTTTTGTCCCCGTGTGATAACGACGACCGAGTACTTCGGATCTTCTACTGGGGCAACCGACGCGAACAGACCGACCCACGATCCTTTGCCGATACACGAACCGGTTTTGCCCGCCACTCCCATCGACGCATCTACGCCGCGGTGAGCGGTACCGAATTCAGCCGCACCGATCATGCCCGGAAGTACGCCCTCAACGCTACGCTGCGGCAGATTGACGCTCTCGCGAATGTGCGGGCTGAACGTCGTCCGCTCGACACGCGGACGAGCGATCTGGGGCACAACCTTTTTTCCGCCGTTCGAAAGCGCCGATACCATCACGGCAAGCTGCAGCGGTGTGACCTCAAAATCATCGCCATGCGAATAGATCCGAGCGTTATTGTTACCGTACGGCAATTTTCCCGGAGTTTCTCCTTCGGCATTGATCCCAGTCTTTTCGCCGAGCCCGAGACTTTTTGCATACTGGATCATCTTCCCCGATCCCATATTGGTACCGACGCGCTGGAAATAACCGTTGTTCGATTTCGCCAGCGCGATAGTCGAGGTCCATCTGGGTAGAGCTGTTCGTTATGTGCCCGTCGCCGTTAATAATGTTCTCGTTAATTCCGCCGACGCCCGTCACCAGCTTGATGGTCGAGCACGGTTTGAAGCTGTCACGAATCGCCCAATCCTGGTTAACGATCGTGACGATCTTTCCCGTCTTGGCTTCCATGACAACCACGGTCCCGGCATGGCCACCAAGCGCGTTGACCGCTGCACGACGAACATTCACGTCCTCGCCCGAAGCATCGTCCCTGGCGATATTCTCTACAGTCGTAGTTCGAAGTCCGCGTTCGAATGCCAGCCGTCTTTCACGGGCTTCGCGGGCTGCCTGTTCGCGGCGACGCTGCTCCGCCAATGCGGCCTGGCGGCGCTTCTCGGCTTCGCGGCGGCGCTCGGCGAGCACGCGACGAGTCTCGGCTCTGCCTTTCGGGTTCTTCTTATCTCGGAGGGCGCGTTCCTTCTCGCGACGAAGTTCGCTAGCCGTGAGTTTTTCCTTACGCGGATCCGCCTTCTTTGCGTCGCGTCGTTTGTCCCGCGAATTCGCGACCGCCTTTTCCTTTTTTGGATCGACCTTTCCCTTCTTCTTCGCTAATTGTTCTTTCTTTGTATCCTTGCGGCTGGCCGCCTTTTTGTCTTTTCGGACATCTTTGGCCTGGGCGACCGACTTCTTAGCAACGGGTTTGCTCGTTGAGGCTGATTTTCTGGCTTGAGCGTGAAGGTTGACTGTGAAGAGGAGAGCGATCAGAAGGGCGGGAAAAAAAAGCGATGTGAGACGCTTTTCGGGACACATTAACTTCATGGTTTACCTCAGCTAGTCTAATTTTCTGTTGTGGTTTCGGGGAAGAACTCTCGAACGTGTTTGGAACCCTTTGTGTTGATTGTTCGAAGAGTTTGCGATAAAGCTAAGCCAGACTATAACATTCAAAACACTGCGTGGCAAGAAATATTAAGCAGGTGTTTAAGTTTTCGGCTCGATGAACTTTTTCAAAACATTCCGCGGGCGTTTGCTACTGATCCTGGCCTTTTTGCTGGTGGCGACACTTGGCATTCAGTACTACCTGAATCTACTCACGCAAAGACAAAACAATGAGCTGCGCGACGCCCAGGCAAAAGCTCTTGTCGCCGGTATTACCCTCGGTTCGAACAGCATCAGCTCAAGTGCGTATATGGACGAGCTGATCAAGCGCCAGGGTCAAACCTATTTTGACGAAGCCGCGGCCACGCGGGTAAAAGACGTAATAATTATCGATAACAAATGGCAGGTACGGGACAGCCTCAACCCCGACTTTCAACCCACAGCAGGGCCAAACGGCGAGAATGTTTACAAGAGCTTGGCTGATCTGCCCGGCCTGCCTCCGCTAAAAGAAGGGGCCCGGCTTGGTGATGATATCCAGTACTTCCCGAATGCCGGCCCGGAGGGCAATGACGATGATGAAGCTCGCGCGATTCCCATCGAGACGACGACTGAGGGACGGTGGTACATCATGGTTCTGCTCAGAAACGACCGAGGTGAGGCGGCTCGACGGGCCGCATTGCCATTGATCGTTACCCTCATCGTCCTTTCACTCTCGACGCTTGTTACTTTCGTTCTCGTGTGGAGGTTCACTCGGCCGATCGCAAACCTGTCGAACGCCGCCCGTGAAGTGGCCGATGGAAATCTTTGCGTCCGTGTGCCCGACAACGGGCGAACGGATGAGATGGGACAACTCGCACAGAGGTTCAACGAAATGACCGCGGAGCTGGAGAAGAGCAAGGAGCTCGAAGAGCAGCTCCGGCAGGCCGAAAAAGCGCGGTCATCGGACGGCTCGGCTCGGCGATCGCACACGAGATACGAAATCCGCTCAATTACATTAATCTGACGCTCGATCATCTGCGTTCGAAATTTCGCCCGAGAGCGAGGACCGGGTCGCGCATTCACAAAATTGATCGGGCAGCTCAAAGCCGAAGTCGCCCGCATCAATCAGCAGATCTCCGATTTCCTAAACTATTCGCGTCCGGCGAAGGCAAATTTGACGGTCGGTTAATCCCCGGAAGGTCGTTGAAGATTCGCTTCGCCTTGTCGAGGCACAGGCGAGCGAGAACGATATTCAGAATCGCCGTCGTCGAGCACGAAAATGTGCCGAAGATCATGGGCGACCCCGAGTTCCTGCGTTCGGTCTTCAATAATCTGTTTATCAATGCCGTGCAGGCGATGGGAAACGAAGGCGGAAATCTTAACGTGAAGATCTCTCCTGACGACGGATTTGTCCGGTTCGAAATCACTGACACCGGCGGCGGCATCTCGAGCGAAAATCTTTCAAAGATATTCGAGCCATATTTTTCGACAAAGGAAACCGGCACAGGCATTGGGTCTCGCGATCGTGCAGAAGATCGTGGAATCTCACAACGGCACGATTGAAGTGGAATCGAAAGAAGGCGAGGGAACCAAGTTTACGGTAAGATTACCGAAAGCGACCACGCGACACGGTGACACGGCGAGAGTGACGCGGCGAGCGTTGACATGTGCGGGAGCATCTCCGCGTCACCGCGTCTGAGCGTCTCGCGTGGCGAAAACACTTATGGCAAGAAAATCGATACTCGTCGTCGACGACGAGAAGAATCAACGGGAAATTCTAGAGACGATCCTCTCGGGCGAGGGCTACGACGTCACGACCGCGAGCTCCGGCGAGGCGGCGATGAAGTTTGTCGAGGCCGCCGTTTCGATCTCGTCCTGACCGATCTCAAAATGACCGGAATGAGCGGGCTCGATCTGCTAAAGGAGCTGACGAATTACGACAAGTCGATCATCGTCATTCTGCTCACCGCTCATGGCTCGGTCGATTCGGCGGTCGATGCACTTCGTCTTGGTGCGTTCGATTATCTGCAAAAGCCGTACGACAGCGAAAAGCTGCTCGAAACCGTCTCGCGTGCACTGAACAAACTCTCCGCGCTCGACACCGAGATCGTCTCCGTCTCGCCGGAGATGGACAAGGTCAAGAAGCTGATCCTGAAGATCGCGAAATCGAATTCGACCGTTCTGATCCGCGGCGAGAGCGGAACCGGAAAAGAGTTGATCGCGCGTTCGATCCACAAAAACTCGCTTGCGCTCAAACGAAGTTTTTCAGGCAGTGAACTGTGCGGCGATCAACGAGAACCTGCTCGAATCGGAACTGTTCGGTCACGAAAAAGGATCGTTCACCGGTGCGGTCGCCGACAAAAAAGGACTGTTCGAGATCGCCGACAACGGAACGCTTTTTCTGGATGAGATCGGCGAGCTCGATATTGCCCTCCAGGCAAAACTCCTGCGTGCCCTGCAGGAAAAAGAGATCCGCCGCGTCGGCGGCATCAAAGAGATCGACGTCGATGTTCGCGTGCTCGCCGCGACCAATCGCGACTTGCTGAAGATGGTCGAGGAAAAACGTTTTCGCGAGGATCTCTATTATCGCCTCAATGTCCTCTCGATCGAGCATTCCGCCGCTCCGCGAACGCCGCACCGACATTCCGGTGCTGATCGACTACTTCGTAAAGAAACACACACGCGGCACCGACCGCAAGATCAAGATCGACTCGGACGCTAAAAAGCGTCTGCTCGATTACCACTATCCCGGCAACGTTCGCCAGCTCGAATCCGCCCTCGAGCGTGCGATCCTTCTCTGCGAGAACGACACGGTCACGCTCGATGATCTACCGCCCGAAATGACACAGACGCGTGCGATGGGAGCATCGGCACGGCGGAAGCGATTCGCAATTCAAACTCCCGCCCGAAGGCGTCAACTTCGAAGACGTCGAACGCAGCCTGATCATGCAGGCCATGGATCGAACCGACAACAACATTACGAAGTCGGCGAAGTTGTTCGGACTGACGTTTCGGACGTTGCAGTATCGGCTGGAAAAGTTTGGAATAAAAAAGGACGGAGACGGAACTGGTGAAGAAGAAGAGACATAAACTCTTGCCCGCAAAGAACTCCCCTCCTGGATAGGAGGGGTGGACGCCGCTTCGGCGGACGGGGGGTGGACGCCGCTTCGGCGGACGGGGTGGTGGACCGACAAGAATCTGATTCTCTTCCTATCCACCACCCCACCTCGCAAAGCCTCGGCACGCCTCCTATAAAGGAGGGGAGTTTTCTATCGTAACTTCGCGGCGAAGACACTAGTACGGAGATTCTGATGGAATGGTTCTCGACAATTAGTCTCGCACTCGGATCGGCTTGGACGTCGGGTATTAACCTCTACGCCACCGTCACCGTCCTCGGCCTTCTCCAAAAATTCGGTGCGGCGAAATTGCCCGGCGGTCTCGACGTGCTCGATAACTGGGGGATCATCGGCGTCGCCGGTTTCCTTTATCTAGTTGAATTCTTCGCCGACAAAATTCCTTACGTCGACAACGTTTGGGATGTCATCCACACTTTCATCCGCGTCCCGGCCGGTGTGATCGTCGCTTACGCCGCGACGTACGAGCTTGATCCGGGCATTTACATCCCGGCGGCGCTCGTCGGCGGCGGACTCGCATTTTCATCACACGGAACAAAAGCGGCCCTGCGTGCCGGAGCAAACTTGTCGCCCGAACCCGTTTCGAACTGGATCCTCTCGACAGTCGAAGATGTGATCGCGTTCGTCGGAACGCTGCTCGCGGTCTTCGCACCCGTGATCATCGCGATAGTACTCGTCGTCTTCGTCGTCTTTTTCCTATGGTTCTTTCCAAAAGTCGTGCGGCGACTGCGTCGAATGTTCCGAACCGCATCAGCATTCGTTCGGGGGGAAAAGATGAGCGCCTGATCGGTCGATAGATGGCGCTCTCACTCATCCGCCGAGAGTCAGTTATCGAGGCTGCGATTCGCGAAAAAATAAACGTGAGGGTCATCGCCGGGCCTCGGGTCGTGCCGGTCGAATCCTAATTCCTCGAAAGGCTCTAATATGTCCTTCAGTTCCCGGCCGTCGCCGAGATGGATCTCCATGATGACGTACCGGCACTTCTTCAGCATCTGGTATTCCTCCGGATGCTTTATCACATCGAACTCCGCCGTCTCGACATCCAGCTTGCAGATATCGACGATCTCCCCATCGAAATAAGTCTCGTAGAGTTTATCGAGGGTGATCCCTTGTATGTCATAAAATTCGCTTTCGGGATTGCCGCGATTATTAAAGATGCTGTCTGAAACGCTGCCTTCGCCGGGCGCAACACGCAGGATTTTATTCTCACCGCACAAACCCGCATTCAAAGGTACGACCTCGCAAGTCATATTTCGGATGAGGTTGAAATGAAGCCGTTGAAACGTATTGCGATTGAATTCGACGCTCACGACCTTTTTAAGCGGAATGCCGTCTGCCTGAAGTAAAAGTGGAAAGCCGCCGTTACTTGCGCCGAGATCGAGGACATTCGCCGGCCCGTCGAATTTCATCATCGGGAAGTATCTTCGATACACCGGCAGTGCAATAACTTCGCGGGCTCCGCGGCCGTCGCCGCGAGCATGGTCGGTTAAGAAATCGATTCCCTTGTAACGGTAAACGTGAAGTTGTTCACGCGGGAAAAGCACTTTTGTGAAGGCGAGCCAGAGGCGATTGTCGAATGTCCAGACTTCCTTAAGTCCCTCGATCTTGTTTCGAATATTCATGGGGTCACGTCAGATTAATGGAATCGAGTTTAGCATACGCCCCGAACGCGCGACCACAGAGCGAAGGGTCGGGCGACCAACCCCGTGTGCTAAAATTCAGGCATGAAGTTTCTTCATATCTCGGACGTGCATCTGGGCTGCACCCGGTATCAGTTGCCGGAAAGTCCACGAGATTTTTTCGATGCATGGATCGATATTCTCGAGAAATACGCGATCGGCGAGAGCGTCGATTTCGTGATCATGTGCGGCGACTTTTTTCACAAGCGAAATGTGCCGCCCGAGACGATGAACTACGCCGTCGCCGGGCTAAACCTTTTGAAGGAAGCGGGGATCCCGATCGTGACGATCGAAGGAAATCACGATCAGAAGCACACCGATAGTGAGTACAGTTGGCTCCGCTCTTTGGCGAACTGGGACCTCATCCACTTGCTCGAGCCGACGAATGAGGGCGGTCGAATAAGTTACACCGCGTGGGACGATGGCCGCGGTGGATTCATCGACATCGGACGAGCGCGGATTTTCGGATCGCATTGGTACGGCGCATCGGCGAACTGGGCGATTCCGATGCTGACCGAAGCAATTAAGGAAAATCGCCGCGAAGGTGCGTTTCACATTCTGATGCTCCACACAGACGTTGAGGGACATCAAACTCATCCCCTTCCGGCCCTCTCGATCGCCGCTCTGTCCCAGTTGAAATCGGTTACAGACTACGTCGGGCTCGGCCACACACACATGCATTACGAGATCGACAACTGGGCCTTCAATCCCGGCTCGATCGAGGTTACGAACATCTCAGAATATCGCGAGACGCGTGGCGTATTTCTGGTGGACGTCGATGACGAAACCAACGAGGTTGTCGCCAAGCATATTCAGGATTATCGACAACGCCCGTTTCAAAGAATGTCGTTTGATGTCGACGGTTATGCAGATACACGAGACCTGACGCGTGACCTCCTTGAAAAGGTGTCGCGGGAAGCACGGGTCGCAGAGGATATCGCGCCCATTATCGAGATCACGCTGCGCGGTCAGCTCGGATTTCCGAACTCGCTTATCGAATCTAAAAAGATCCGCACCGATGCGCAAAAGATGACCGGAGCGCTTCACATTCGTTTGAAGAACATCGCCGTGCCGGTCGAGTATGCCGTCGCGGCTGATCTACCCGAAGATGCCGGGCGTGAACAACTCGAACGTCGCGTGATCGAAGATCTGGTCATGCGGGACAACCGGTTCAAGACAAAGGTAAACAATATTTCCGATGCGGTCATCGGAGCGAAACGGCTCGCTCTCGGAGGCGAGGATCCGGCACACATCGCCGAATTTATTTCTCAAATATTGTCAGAACCGCCTGCGGTAGCGGGCGGTTGAAGTTGGAGTTTTTGCCTGACCACCCAAAACCGCAGGTGGTTCTGACCATTTATTTATGTCGGAAGCTTCGGACAAGGTTCTCGATATCAAACAGCTTCCGTTGTTTCCGCTGCCGCTTGTTCTTCTTCCGAACGAGATCCTGCCGCTTCACATTTTCGAACCGCGTTACCAGCAGATGCTGACGGATATTGAGCTCCGCAGAAATCTGTTCGGCGTCACATTTTTTGAGCCGGACGCAGAGCTTTCCGACCGGCCTAACGTCGGGAGTGTCGGATGCGCGGCCGAGGTGCGAGAAGCGAATACGCTTCCGGATGGCCGTTCGAACATAATCACATCGGGTGTGATCCGATATCGTTTGCTGGAGTATGTTGACTTCGTTACGCCCTATCTCAGCGGCTCGGTCGAATTTTTCGAAGACGAGAAAGAATCCCTCGATCTGGTCCAGCCCGCCGCGGACGAGGTTTTCGATCTTTTCGAGCGAATCGCCAAAGCTGCATTCAAGCTGAGCGGAAACCGTGGCAGCTTTCCCGAGATCCCAAAAACCGATCCCGAATCACTTTCATTTTTGGTGACGGCCGCGTTTAATCTCGACAACGACATCAAGTACAAAATGCTCGAGATGACTTCGACCAGCGAGCGCCTGGCAAAGCTTCGGAGCATCCTTCTTCAGGCTGTCGACAAGATGGAGGACAACGCCGAAATCGTAAAGGCCGCTCAAGCGAACGGCCATTCAAAAAAGAAAATTGATCTGTAAAAATTTAAATCCCGGGCGGCGGCGGCGGCGGAGCACTTAGTGCATGTCGAAAGAAATCGATAACTCGTTGCTCGTAGTTTTCGGAAAGCTCGATCGAGGCATTGATGATGCTATAGCCCGACGGGCTGAGATCGGTTTTAGATTCGACCGAGGAGTTTCCCGGGAAACATTTGCTCAGCTTGGACGTCGATTCCTGAAAGTTCGGAGCGTCCAGCCCACCCAGCAAGAGCACCTTCCGGTCAGCCAGTGTTTTCGCCATATCGCATGACGATTCCCGCTTGAAGCACCCTTCAAAAAAATAGGGCCGCGTCCCGAGCTTTGCGAACTCCGCAGTGATCACGCTTCCGAACGGAAACCGGTTCTCAACCGTCGACGCAAGCATGCTGTCGGAGTTCTGCGGCACGGAATCAAGTGCGAGTGCTTTGACGCTGGGGTCTTGAGTTGCCGCCGCTATCGCCGCAAAAGACCCCATCTCAAGACCGTAGATGCCAATCTCTTTACTCACCAACGGAAACTGCTCAGGGGTTTTCAGAGTACGCAGATATTCTATCGCGGCTATCGTATCGTCGGCTTCACATCCGCCGAACGAAGTGTATGTGATAGTCGGATTTTGACCGTGCCCTCGTTGATCGGGCATCAGAACCGTAAAGTTTGTTGCCTCATTAAGCTTTATGCCGAGATTCAACACGTGTGATCGATTGGCTCCATATTTGTGAAGGAGTATTACGGCAGGTGCATTCTGCGGCACCGCGTAGTAGCCAGCCACGAGCTGAAGTGCCATCTTTGTTCCCCCAGTTTTCATCGGTTACCTGGGCGCCTCGGGTGCTCAGCATGGCGTAAACTTCGGGCGTCACCAGATAAGCCGCACTTACCGGATGTGCCGTCTCGTGTACGAGCCAAACTGAGGCTCCTGCGATCGCGATGACCACCAGGACGACGACCGGAAGCAGCAGACGGGAAAAGCTCTTAAGGAGGCGAATACTCTTTGCCATATAGACGATTTTTGAAGTGAAGCAACTACGGAAAGGTGTGGGGATTCTTAATTGAAGCCCAACTGAAAAAGGCTTCTGATATGCCAGTCAAAATGGTACCATATCCGGCATCGATGGGGAAAAGTTTTTTTAAGATGTTAAACAAAAGATTTCCAGCTTTTATTGTCCTATTTATCGCGTTTTCATTTAACGTTTTTGCCCAGGCGCCATCGGTCCGCGGCACTTCCGGAGGTGAAATTACATCAGCGAATTTTTTTCCTCTTTCCCAGTTGAAGGAAGGCATGCACGGCAAAGCTCGGACCGTCTTTCGCGGAAGCGAGCCCGAGGAATTTAACGTCGAGATCCTTGGCGTGATACCCGGAGCCATTGGGCCGAAGCAGGATCTGATCGTCGGACGGCTGAGCGGCGGCGGTGCAGATCGGACCAGTGTCTTCGCCGGAATGTCCGGTTCGCCGGTTTACATCGATGGCAAACTTGTCGGGGCGATCTCTTACAGCTTCCCTTTTTCTAAAGAGCCGATCTGCGGAATTACGCCCATCGAGCAGATGATCGCGATCTTCGAGAAGAAGGAAAGCCCGAGGATCACGGCTTCGGAGCCGAAATCGGTCTCGTTCTCGGAGCTGGCTTCGACAAGCTGGACGCCTGATTTCCCAAAGAATCCCGCCGCGTCCAGTGGATTGCTTGCGGGAGTTTCGAATAATTCTCTTTTGATGGCCGTCGCCGGGCAGTCGTTCCAACCGATCGCGACACCGATGACATTCACCGGATTTTCGCAGCAGACACTGAATTTGTTCACGCCTCAGTTGCTTGAGGCGGGACTAATACCTGTATCCGCGGTCGGCGGCTCGGCTCCTATCTCTGCGATGAAGACGGCCGACGCGACAACGCTGGTCGGCGGCGATTCGGTTTCTATGCAGTTGACGCGCGGCGATTACAGCCTTGCCGCGGCCGGAACCGTAACATGGCGCGATGGCGATAAGATCTACGCGTTCGGGCACCCGTTCCTTAGTCTCGGTACGTCGGATCTGCCGATGGCCGAGTCGCACGTCGTGACCGTGATCCCGAGCGTCAATAATTCCTTCAAACTGGCTGTGCCGGACTCGATGGTCGGAACGATGACCCAGGACCGGGCGACCGGTGTATTAGGAAAACTCGGCCAATTGCCAAAAATGATCCCCGTCCGGATCAATGTCACGTCAAGTCGTGGGCAAACAGAGGTCATCAATTTTGAAGTAGCAAAAGACGATTTTTTAACGCCGCTGCTCTTGAACATAGCGATCTATAACACGGCGGTCGCACAGGAACGGTCCCTTGGTGATGCGACGGTGCAGATCGCCGGCGAGATCAGCATCAAAGGACAGCAGCCGATCAAAATCGACCGGAGATTTGCCGGCGGACAGGCGCCGCAGTTCGCCGCAGCCTCGGTTGCCGCGCCAGTTGCGACGTTGATGAAGAGCCGGTTCGACAACCTGGAGTTCACCGGAATAACGCTCAATCTCACGTCTTCCGACGGAAGCAAGACCGCTGTTCTTGATAGAATGTCGATCGATCGAATGCAGGTGAAAGCCGGCGAGACTGTCGAGGTTCAAGCCTTCGCCCGGACAAATTCTGGAAAGGTCTTTGTGCAGAGAATTCCGGTGACGATCCCCGCCGATACGCCCGCCGGCGTTTTCTCGATCACAGTTGCTGACGGAAAGGAGATCCAGGAGAACTCCGCTATGCAGCACTTTGTTCCGCGGGACCTGAGCGAGTTAGTCGCAACGATCAATAAGATGAAGCAGGCCGATCGTTTGTATCTTCAGACGTTCCGGACAACTAACGGCGTCGTTATCGGTTCGAGCGAAATGCCGAATCTTCCGCCGTCGGTTCTCGCAACCCTCAATAACGATCGGACGGCCGGCGGGATCAAGCCTGCGATGCAGACGATAGTTAATGAACTGGCGATCGCACCGGCCGAGTTTCTGATCACCGGCCAGCAGACATTGACGATCGAAGTCATAAAGTAGCTATGAACTGTGAGCTGTGAACTGTGAACTGTGAGCTGTGAACTGTGAACTGTGAGTCGGCATCGACGGCCCGCCTCTAGTTCCATAGCTCATAGTTCATAGCTCATAGCTCATAATTCATAACTCATAGTTCATAGTTCATAGTCATCATAGCTCACAGTTCACAGTTCACAGTTCACAGTTCTCTTCCGATGGACTCATTCGCAAAAATCCTTGCTGCCGCGAGCTTCGCCGCCAAGAAACATAAAGATCAAAAACGCAAAGGCGGTGACGGTGAGCCGTACATAAATCATCCGATCGAGGTCGCGAGCCTTTTAGCAAACTTCGGTAAGGTGAGTGATGAAGACATGATCGTCGCTGCTTTGCTGCACGACACGGTCGAAGACTGTGACGTGAGTTTTGAAGAGATCGCAGAAAACTTTGGCTCAGTTGTCGCCGATTACGTTCGCGAGTTGACCGATGACAAATCGCTGGCAAAGGCCGAGCGAAAGCGTCTTCAGATCGAACATGCCCCACATCTTTCACGCGGAGCAAAACAAATAAAACTCGCGGACAAGATCAGCAATATACGCGATGTCACCACGAATCCGCCCGATGGGTGGGATCTTCAACGACGACGAGGATATGTTGAGTGGGGTGAAAAAGTTGTGGCTGGACTTCGCGGATCGAATGCGGATTTGGAAAAGGAGTTTGACGCCGTGGTGGAAAAAGCCAAGCTCTCGATGCGGTCAGAACCGCCTGCGGTAGCGGGCGGCTGAAGATAAAAAATCTACGTTCGTATCAATCACGTTCAACCGCCCGCTACCGCAGGCGGTTCTGACCGCTTCGACAAAGTCACACACTCAACGGCCCGATTGATCGGGCGATGGCGACTCACCGTCGACCCAAACCTCACCGTCCGCGTAAACTTCTTTCTTCCAGATCGGCACAGTTCGTTTTAATTCGCGTATCAGCCATTCACAAGCCGCGAAGGCGGATTTACGATGCGGAGCCGCGACGGAAATGACCACGCTCGTTTCACCGATCTCGAGACGGCCAAGCCGGTGAACGATACCGACATTCGAGATCTCAAAATCTTTCTTCGCCTGTTGGATAAGCTTCTCCATCTCCTTCAAAGCCATCGGTTCATAGGCTTCATAAAAGAGGTAAAGTGTCTCGCGTCCTTCAGTGAACTTGCGCACATAGCCGTCGAGCGTCACCGTCGCCCCGCACTCCGGGGGCACGACGCGTCGTGCAACTGAAGTTATGTCGATCGGCTCGGTGGTGAGTTCGAAGAAATCCATTGATATCAACCACCGGAGACCGCAGTGAAGATCGCCAACTCGTCGCCGTCCGCGATGGATGCATCTTGCCCTACGTATTCTTGATTAACCGAAAAAAGAAGTTTGTGGCCTTCGAGCTTGGGATGGTTTTTTAGAACCAAGTCTGTGACAACAGCAACTTTCGAACTGTCGGGAACTTCGACGTACGTTTCGCGTTTCCCCGCCGCGGCGGCAGTCGCGCCAAAAAATAAAACCCGGACACTCATTGGTTATTTGATCGCACCCTGGATTGGACTCGACGCCGAGGCATACAGCCGTTTCGGCATACGGCCGGAAAGATATGCGAGCCGTCCGGCCTCAACCGCGAGCTTCATCGCCATTGCCATCGTCGCCGCGTCGCCTGCCTCCGCAATTGCAGTGTTCATTAAGATTGCGTCAGCGCCAAGCTCCATCGCGATGGCTGCATCGGACGGAACACCGACGCCTGCGTCGACAATTATCGTCGCGTCCGGAAGCTGCTCGCGGCATGATGCGTAGGTTCGACGGATTCTGCACGCCCATTCCCGATCCAATCGGTGCGGCGAGCGGCATTACCGCCGGACATCCCGCGTCGAGGAGCTTTTTCGCCATGATCAAGTCATCGGTAAAGTAGGGCAGAACGATAAATCCTTCCTTCACCAAAACACGCGCCGCTTCAAGCGTCTGCTCATTGTCCGGCAATAGGGTCACCTGATCGCCGATCACCTCAAGCTTTACCCAATCCGTCTCGAGTGCTTCGCGTGCGAGACGCGCGGTGCGGATCGCGTGCTCGGCGTCGTAACATCCGGCCGTATTGGGAAGGATGTGCATCTTCGGATCGAGATGATCGAGAAACGATTCGGTCTTTCGGTCCAGAGGGACGCGATTGACCGCGACCGTGACCATCTCGGCGCCTGACGCCGCGTGAGCCGCCTTCATATCGTCAAACGAACGATATTTCCCCGTCCCAATAATTAGACGAGACGAAAATTTCTTTCCTGCCAGTTCAAAAACATCTGTCATAACAGAGTCTGATTTTCACGCAAAGGCGCAGCTAATACAAATGCGGAATGCGGAGTGCGGATGCGAATTTCAAGCGGCTAAAATTCCGCACTCCGCGTTCCGCATTTCTTCACCCCCCTCCAACGAAATGAACGATCTCAAGCAGGTCGGCGTCCTTCACTACGATGGTCTCCCAATCTTTCTTCCGCACGACTTCGCCATTCAGTTCAACTGCTATCCGCTGCGATGGCAAAGAAAAAAACTCGAGAAGCCGGTCCAGATTGACCTCGCTCTCAAGCTCTTTGATCTCGCCATTGATCGTAATCTTCATCCGATGTAATTCTCTCAAATCGGACAAAGCATTCAAATAGTGTTTTCTCCCTTTCTCCCCTTCTCCCTTTCTCCCTTTCTCCCTTTCTCCCTTTCTCCCTTTCCCCCTTTCTCCCTTTCTCTCCTACCCGTGCGTGATCGCACGCCGGAGTTCAACTTCCTCGCCGTCGCTAGCTGCCCGCGCCAGCAAAGCGGCGCGGCCCGAATTAAAATTCGGCAACTGAAGATTCATGGTTGCGAGACCGTTTTCATCTGTTGAAGCATGAAAGATAAGCGGCCGGAAGCTTGACCCGAGGATCTTTACGATCACCTGGGCAGTAGCGACCACCTTTCTATTCGTTCCGCGACAGACAATAAAAGTCACACTCTTTCGTTCGCCACCCTTGAACTTCGCTTCCCCGAGCAGTTCGATGCTTAATTTATCATTCGCTGGGCGATCTAACGTGTCGCCGACGATCGCGACAGCCTCATCGGGCAGCACGACATCCCCGGCCGGTAAATTGCCGGTCGGGCGAGCGATCGGATCGATCACTGAATGCGGGTTAGTCACGCCGATAACTGTATCGAACCTCCTGGGTTTCGGTATCGGTAAAAAGAGTTCCTCAAATTCATCGACAAGGTGGCCGTTCGTTTCCGAATTTCCATTGGTGTGTGCAGGTTCGACAAATACAGGCTTGCCGGCATCGGCTACGGCGACAGACTCGCGCAGCGTCATTTGTCTTAGATCTTCGATCCGTCCAGCCTGGATCGCGGCGGAAATTAACTTATGCTGGCGGTGCAAGCGTGATGCGAGGATATCTGCATCGAAATCGACACCCAACAGATCGTCGTAAGGCAATCGCTTGCTTGCGAGAATAGTCCCGCCGTTATAAACGAGGGACAAGATAATGGGCTTCGCCAGACCCTTGTCTTCGGTCTGAACGTGATAGGTAACCCCTTCAAATTCTATGTCTGTATTATAGCCAGTGATCACGGTGTAAGCGGCCAAGTAGAGTAAGGCGGGCGGGAGGCGAGAGGAATTGATCGCCACTAAGAAAGTTAGCACAGGCCGGCGATTTTGGTCAACGATTTATCTAGTCAAAAACACTTCTGGCATCCATAAAATCGCTCGATTTTCACTGCGTCACGAGCAATAAGCATCGCCTTGACACTCCTATGCGCTTTGCTTACGATTGAGTTTGTTCCGATTTTTATAGTTTTCGTGTGAGATATGTCGAGTGCCTGTTTGGGTTCAGGGTGACTTGCGAGGTTCTATGGCTGAACACAATCTGATGGAATACGCACCGATCGCGATCATGTTTCTGGTGGCGATCGGGTTTGCGGTTAGCCAGCTTCTGGTCACGCAGCTGATCGGCCCGCGAAAACGGACGGCGACCAAGTTGATGCCGTACGAATGCGGTAAGGACCCGATCGGCTCTGCTCGCGACCGGTATTCGATCAAGTTCTACACGGTCGCGGTTATCTTTCCTGCTGTTCGATATTGAAGTCCTGTTTATGATTCCGTTCGCCGTCGCGTTCAAGAGTTTGACTGGCCGCGGAGCAATCAGCGGGATCGCATATGGGACCATCGCGTTTATCGAGATCCTGGTTTTCTTGGCGACGCTTGTCGTTGGTTACATCTACGTCTGGAAGAAAGGGACGTTTCGATTGGGGACTGCAGGCCCGTGCCGAGGCTCGGGACGAGGCAAAGCGAATGGCAAAGAGGCGTCGCGAACAGACGCAGCCGGTAAAGATAGCTGCTTGAGACTTAGGAAATGGGTTTTCCGGGCAATCCGACCAAATTCCAGAATCCGAAATCAAAATATGGGTTTAGAAAACACATTATTCGAATCGCTGCCGGACGTCGTCACCGTCAAGCTCGACGCCGTCGTCAACTGGGCGCGCAAGATCGAGCCTTTGGCCGGCGACATTCGGCCTCGCGTGCTGTGCGATCGAGATGATGAATACCGTCTCTGCTCGCAATGACCTTTCAAGATTCGGAGCGGAAACTTTCAGGGCTTCGCCGCGACAGGCGGACGTGATGATCGTCTCAGGCCGCGTTTCGCGAAAGATGGCTCCGGTGCTTCGTCGAATTTACGACCAAATGCCTGAGCCGAAATGGGTTATCTCGATGGGTGCTTGTGCCACGTCGGGCGGCGTTTTCGATAATTACGCGATCGTCCAGGGCGTCGACAAGATCGTGCCGGTCGATATTTACGTTCCCGGGCTGTCCGCCGCGGCCGGAAATGCTTGTGCATGCGATCATGATGCTCCAGGACAAGATAATGAAGGAATCGGTCAAGGACCGTCGCGACACGTTCGAGCCGGAATCGCGCGTTTCGATCGTTCCCGGAACACTGCCGGTGACCGAGGGCACCGCACTCGAACGTGAAATCGAGATCGAGGTCGCGCAGAATCAGGTTTCGCGGCCGTACACGATTCCGTCCGGCACGAGAAACGGCGATCTTCGTAAGAAGTTTTAACCGCAGAGACGCCGAGTACGCAGAGATTTACAAAGCATATCTCTGCTTCTCTCTGCGGCTCTGCGTCTCGGCGGTAAATTTATATGACTGAAAAGCTTCACGAATTTGTGGAAAAACTGAAAGAACAAGAACGCGGCTTGGGTCGCGGATGTTACCGAAGGCCACGGTGAGGTCACGGTTATTGTTCCGCGCGAGTCGATAGTCGACGCGTGTGAGTTTCTAAAGCTCGAACACGGCTTCGATATGCTCGCCGATCTCTGCGGATGCGATCGCGGGCCCGAGGAAGATCCGCGTTTCGAGGTCAACTATCATCTTGTTTTCGACGAAACATTACAACCGTCTGCGACTGAAGGTGCTGCTTGAGCGAGGACGATCCGAATGTCGCGACCGTCACCGACGCTTTGGAAAACGGCCGATTGGCATGAACGCGAAACTTACGATTTGCTCGGTGTCATATTTGACGGCCATCCGGATCTGCGGCGCATCCTGCTGCCGAGCGATTTCGACGGCCACGCACTTGAGAAAGGATTATCCGCTGCGCGGCTACGAGCCTTACAGCATGAACTAGATTAAGTTATGACCACTGCTGTAGAAAACATTCCAAGCCAGATCGAGTGTGCTCGACCAACCGCTCGAGTCGGAGATGACTCTGTCGATGGGGCCGCAGCACCCGTCGACGCACGGGGTCTTGCGGCTCGATCTGCGGCTCGACGGCGAGCTGGTGGTCAAGGCGATTCCCGACATCGGCTATCTCCACACGGGAATGGAGAAGCTCTTCGAGTACAAAAAATATCAGCAGGGCATCGTCATCACCGACCGGATGGATTACCTGAATCCGCTCGGCAATAATCTTGCATACGTGATGGCGGCCGAGAAGCTGCTCGATCTCGAGATACCCGAGCGTGCGCAGGTCATCCGCGTTCTGATGTGCGAACTGCAGCGTATCGCTTCGCACATGGTCTGGCTCGGAACGCAGTGCTCTGGACATCGGTGCAATGACGCGTATTCTTTTTCTGCTTCAAGCGAACGCGAAAAGATCCTGAACCTTATCGAAGCCGCCTCGGGCGGGCGAATGACGCCGAGCTATTTCCGAATCGGCGGACTGATGATGGACCTGCCGGCGGGATTTGAACGTCGCGTGCAAGCAGTTCTTCGGCTGATTTCCCGGACGCACTGAATACATTTGAAACGCTCGTGACCGGCAACACGATCTGGCAGAGCCGTACAAAAGGTGTCGGCATTATATCGCGTGAAGACGCGATCAACTGGGGCTTGACCGGCCCGTGTCTTCGCGGAAGCGGCGTCGATCTCGATCTGCGACGGCACAATCCTTATACCGGTTACGAGACTTACGATTTCGATATTCCGATCGAAACGGACGGCGATGTTTGGGCGCAGATTCCGCGTTCGGATGCGTGAGCTGTTACGAGTCGCACAAGATCGTTCGCCAGGCGCTCGAACGATTGAAACCGGGACCGATCAAAGCCGACGCTCCAAAGGTCGTCTTGCCCGATCGCGACGATATGCGAAAGCATATGGACTCGCTGATCCACCATTTCCTGATCGTCGCCGAGGGCTTCAACGTTCCGCCCGGCGAGGTTTATATGCCGATCGAGGCCTCAAAGGGCGAACTCGGCGTCTACATGAAATCGAACGGCGGCCCGAAACCCGATCGCGTCCATTTCCGCGGACCGAGTTTTGTGAATCTCTCGGCCCTGCCGGTTATGTGCGAAGGCGAAATGATCGCGGATGTGGTCGCGATCATCGGAAGTTTGGATATTGTCTTGGGGAGATCGATAGATAGGAAAAATTGACTGGAGGACTTCCACATGCCTCAGGAAACGAATATGGCTGAGCTTTTGCGTCTTATGCAGACAATGATCGTTAAGGTCGAGGATGTTGCAACGGATTTGAAAGATGTGAAGACAAATTTGGTGCGAGTTGAAGGAAAGGTTGATCTACTCGCTGGTCAGTTTCAGGACGTCGCGGGCCAGGCAATGAAAGATACGCAAAGAATCACGGGCTTAGAGGGTCGCGTCGACACTCTCGAAGGCAAAGCTAACTAAAATGGCAGCAGCAACACCGACAAGTTATACCGACAAGATCGTCAAGTCTGACGAGGTGGCGGAGTTCTCTCCGGAGATCATCGACGAGATGAAAATGCACGTCGCGAAATATCCGGCTGATCGGACTCGTTCGGCTTTGATACCTCTGTTAATGCTCGTCCAGCGTGAGCGTGGGTGGATCGACAATCCGGGTGTGAATTTTCTGGCGAAGTTTCTGAAGATCGAAGTGACGGACATTTGGGAAACGGCGACGTTCTACTCGATGTTCAACCTGCGTCCGGTCGGCCGCCATCACATCCAGATCTGCAAGACGCTTGTCGTGCAGGATCATGGGCGAGCCGGACATCACGGATCACATCTGCTCGAAGCTCGGCATTCATCCCGGCGAGACGACCGAGGACGGAAAATTTACCGTCACGATGGTCGAATGTCTCGGAAGCTGCGGCACCGCTCCGATGATGCAGATCGGGTTTGATTATCACGAGGATCTGACGACGGAAAAGGTGGATAAGATCCTGGACGAGTGTAAATAAAAATGACTAACGGCGAGATCATCAGCGGTATATACGACGCTTTTGCAAAGGGCGATGTACCTACTGTCCTTGGTGCGATGGACGCAAACATCGAGTGGAACGAAGCCGAAGGATTCATGTACGGCGGAACCTACAACGGGCCAAACGCGATCCTCGAAAACGTTTTCATGAAGCTCGCGACGGAATGGGAAGGCTTCACGGTCGCACCGGACAAGATTGTTGACGGTGGCGACGGCAATGTCGTCTCGCTCGGAACGTACTCGGGGAAATATCTGAAAACGGGCAAGAGCATGTCGGTGCCGTTCGCACACGCATGGGAATTTCGCGACGGCAAGATCGTCAAGTTTCGCCAGTATCTCGACACATTGGTCGTTGCGAGAGATATCGGACTGTAAGCACATCGGTTACCTATGGAAATCAAAGCAATAGGCTGCGAGCCACTTCAACTCAAGCGAGTGCACATCAAAGATGGGCATACGCTAAAGGTGTATCGCGAAACGGGCGGTTACGAGATCGCTTGAAGAAAGCGCTCGGGATGTCGCCCGGCCGACATTATCGAGGAGGTTAAGCGAGTCGCGCTGCGCGGACGCGGCGGTGCAGGATTCCCGACCGGAATGAAATGGTCGTTCGTCCCGAAAGATTCGCCGAAAGCCAAAGTACATAGTCTGCAACGCCGACGAATCCGAGCCCGGCTCATTCAAGGATCGCTACCTGATGGAGCGCGATCCGCATTCGCTGATCGAGGGGATGATCATCGCAGGATACGCTCTCGGATCGAAGACCGGTTACATCTACACTCGCGGCGAGTACAAATATCTTGATCGACATCATGGATGCCGCGCTGGCGGAGTGTCGCGAGGCGGGCATTCTCGGCAAGAACATTTTCGGTTCCGAGTTTCAGTATGGATATTCACACTCACACCGGTGCCGGAGCCTACATCTGCGGTGAAGAAACAGCGTTGCTGAGCTCACTCGAAGGCTATCGCGGCCATCCGCGAATGAAGCCGCCGTTTCCTGCCGTCGAAGGGCTTTATGCATGCCCGACGATCGTCAACAACGTCGAGACGTTCACATCCGATTCCGCAGATCATCGAGATGGGCGGCATCACATGGCGTGATCTCGGCACCGAAAAATCCGGCGGAACCAAACTTTGGTCGATCAGCGGCCACGTAAAAAAACCGGGCGTTTATGAGCTTCCGATGGGCTATGCCGATATGGAAAAGTTCATCATGGAAGATTGCGGCGGGATGCTTCGCGAGATAAGAAACTCAAGGCGGTCATTCCCGGGCGGTTCGAGCGTTTACATCATGAACGCCGGCCAGATCCTCGGCAAAAATGTGACGCTCGATTACGAAGGACTTGTCGCAGCCGGCTCGATGCTCGGAACAGGCGGAATGATGGTGATGGACGAAACCGTCGACATCATGGAGACGACCAAAAACCTGACCGAGTTTTACAAACACGAATCGTGCGGATGGTGTACACCTTGCCGCGAAGGAACCGATTGGCTGGTCAAGATATTCAACCGCATCTCGATCGGGCGGCGGAAGGCCCGAGGATGCGCAGTTGATGCTCGATATCTGCGACAACATCGAGGGCAAATCGTTTTGTCCGCTTGGCGACGCCGCGGCGTGGCCGATACAAAGCGCGATCAAGCAGTTTCCGGACGATTTCAAGAAGTGGCTGCACACGAAGACGGACATCTACGCGAGCAATGTTTAGAAGTAGGACAGGCTGTTAGCCTGTCATCGGCGGACTAACAGTCCGCCGTACAAAGGAGAAAATTATGGGAAGAGGCGATAAAAGAAGTCGAAAAGGCAAGATTTTTGCGGGTAGTTTTGGAAAGACGCGTCCGAAGCACAAGAAGAAGCACGTTGCTCCTGAAGCAGTGACAACCGAGGCGGCTCCGAAGAAAACGACGAGAAAGAAGAAAGCTGAATAGCGGATGCCGAACGAACCGATCAAGATCACGATAAACGGAACCGAGGTCGAGACCGAGAAAGGCGCCACGCTGATCGACGTGTGCCGCGAGAACGCGCACAGCATTCCGTCGTTTTGTTATTACAAGGACCTAGCCGTTCAGGCGTCGTGCCGAATGTGTCTCGTGCGCATCGACAAGATGCCGAAGCTGCAGACATCGTGCACGATCACATGCACCGACGGAATGGTCGTCACGACCACGAGCCCCGAGAGTCGAAAAGGCACAGCGTGCGATGGGCGAATTTCTGCTGGCAAATCATCCGCTCGACTGTCCGGTCTGTGACCGCGGCGGCGAATGTGAGCTGCAGGAAGTGATCTTCGATTGGGGCGATGTCGAGGAGCGATTTACTGAGAAGAAGAACGTCGCTCCGGAAAAATATCTTTCGCCGATCGTCGCGAACGATCCGCAGCGATGCATTCTTTGCAAACGCTGCACACGCGTCTGTGACGAATGGATGGGTGAGGACGCGATCGAAGCCGGCAATCGCGGTGCGAACACAGTGATCGGAACTTACGGCGGATGGCTCAATTGTTCGCAGTGCGGAAACTGTATCGAGGTTTGTCCGACGGGAACTCTGCTCGACGGTGTGTATCGTCACGAGACTCGTCCGTGGGAACTCGAGCAGACGATCTCGACCGATGTCATACAGCTCGGACGGTATGCAGCTTTCGATCGGCTCGCGCAGCGGCTAGGTTCATCGCATTGTCGCCCGCGACCGGTATGTGAATGGACTGAACGGTGAGTTTCTCGATGTAAAGGCTCGGTTCGCACACGAGTTCATAAATCACCCGGATCGTATCAAGACGCCGATGATCCGCTACTCGAAAGGCGGCAAGCTGATCCCCGCGACGTGGGACGCGGCGATCAAATTCGCGGCCGAAAAATTCGCCGAGCATGGAAATTCGGTTGGCGTTATCGCAAGTCCGCGACTGACGAACGAATCGGTTTTCACACTGAAACGATTTGCGAGTGAGGTCGTCAAGAGCGACAACTTTGCGGTTTCGGATCGATACGATCTGTCTTCGTTCTTCGACAACTTGAGCGTGCCGCTCGCGACGCATAAAGAGATCCGTTATGCCGGAACGATCCTGCTGATCGGCGGCGAGCCTGAAGAAGAACAGACCTATACCGCAAAGCAGATTCGCCAGGCGGTTCGAAATGGCGGTGCGAAATTCATCGCCGTCAACGACACGCCGATTCGCCTGACGCGCAGGCGCAGCCAGTTCATTCATGTGAACACAGGTTCGTACGATGCATTCGCACTGGTCCTCGCGAACGCGGCGACGGACGACGTCGTAAAGAAACTCGGGATCGAGATGTCTGAGGTCGAAGCACTGAGCCGAACGCTCGGTGAGACCGAGGGCGACATCATCATCATCGTCGGCGGTGATCTGTCGACTGAAGCTCAGGCCGCGATCGCATCTGCGGCCGCGAACTTCGCTTCGGGCAATCACGCCGTGTACTGCTGCATCCGCTCGTCCGCCTACAACAACTCGGTCGGTGCGAACGACATGGCCGCCGGGCAGAAGTCGTTGATCGATGTGATCAACAGCTCGAAGGCTTTGCTTATCGGCGGCAGTTTGCAGGACGCCAGTTTACTCGCAAGACAAAGATTTCGTGGTGGTTCAGGAATTGTTCGAGACCGAGACAACGAATCACGCAGACGTCGTCTTCCCCGCGGCGATCTTTGCGGAGGTGGACGGTACGTTTACGAACAACGCCGGGTAACGTCCAGCGTGTGCGAAAAGCGATCGATCCGATCCATCAGTCGAAACCAGACTGGATGATCACGAGCATGCTCGCCGGGAACTGGGTGTCGATTTCGCTACAACCTGTCGGCGTCGGCCGTCTTTCAAGGCAATCGCGAGCGGCGTTCCGGCTTATGCGGGGATTCGATATCCGGACTTGAAAGACGAGTCGCATCCTGTTCAGGCGAAACACGAGATCGGGAGCCCGACTGCGTGGCACAGTCGACGCTTTGAAAAGGCGAGTCGAAACGCTTCCGGACAGCGGCGAGAAGAATAACGTCACGCCAAAGGTCGGGCACAAGCTGCATCGTCTGACGACGATGACGAGTAAGACCGCGCAGTTTCATCTTCTGGCACACGGAAATCCGAAGCCGGAGAATTTGCTTGTCTCGCCGCTCGTTCAGTTTGAGCTCGACGGCACAGCCGCGTGAGGAGCCACGGCGTTGGCGAGCGCCGCGCGATCGGTGGAGTAGTGGCGATCAGTGAGCAACATCCGGGCGGCACGATAGTCTCTCATTTCTATGGAAGCAGTTCTTAAAACTGCATTTCCGTTCATCGTGTATCAGCGTCGGCGATACTGCTCGCGTTTCAGGGCGTGCTGATGATCGTCGCCTACACGGTGCTCGCCGAACGCAAAGTTCTCGGCTGGATCCAGGGCCGTATCGGTCCGAATCGCGTCGGGCCGTGGGGTGTTCTGCAGCCGTTCGCCGATCTGCTCAAGTTCATCTTTAAGGAAGATCTCGTCCCCGACAAATCGACGAAGTTCGTCTATTTTCTGGCACCGATGGTCGCGTTGACGTGTGCTCTGTTGCCGATCGTCGTTTATCCGTTCGGCCCGGCGATCACGACGGTCGACTGGACGTTTCTGCCGTACGGATCTGGGCGATGGCAGTCACCGAGCTTGCCGCTGACGATCGCTCGGATCGATGTCGGCGTGCTGTTTGTTCTTGGAATTACATCGGTCGGTGTTTACGGCATCGCTCTTGCCGGATGGTCGTCGAACAGCAAGTACAGTCTGATGGGCGGGCTGCGTTCATCGGCGCAGATGATCTCGTACGAGCTTGCGATGGGAGCGTCCGTCATCGGTGTCGTGATGCTCGCGGGAACGCTCGATCTGAACGGCATCATCTTTGCTCAGATCCATTCGCCATTCCGATGGTTCATCATTCCGCAGTTCATCGGTTTCATCGTGTTTCTGATCGCGGCATTCGCTGAGACGAATCGCGTGCCCGTTCGATCTTCCCGAAGCCGAGACGGAGCTCGTCGCCGGCTTTCATACCGAGTATTCGGCGCTCTGAAATTCGCACTCTTTTTTATGGCCGAGTACGTGAACATGTTCACCGTCTCGGTGATGTGTACCGTTCTGTTTCTCGGCGGCTGGTATGTGCCGGGTCTCGAGCCATATTTTTGAGCCTGGATCGATCCCGTACGCACTGGTCAGCCACGTCGCGTTTATCGGCAAGATCTGTGCGTTCTTGTTCTTCTATATCTGGGTTCGCGGAACGCTGCCGCGTTTTCGGTTTGACCAGTTGATGAATTTCGGCTGGAAGTTTTTGCTGCCGGTTGCAATCGCGAATGTGATCCTGACGATCGTTATCGTTTATTTTTTGAATAGTTGATACGTTATTAACCGCAGATGACACAGATGACACGGATTTTTATAGATCTGTCTTTATCTGCGTCATCCGCGTAATCCGCGGTTAATCGCTGTAGCTTATGGTCTCGACAGCCTTATTTTTCTTTTCGCCGGATTCGCGATCGCGTGTGCGATCTCGATGGTCTATCACAAGAATCCGCTGTACAGCGCGATCTCGCTGGTCGGCGTGTTCATCGCACTGTCGTGCATTTACGTCACGCTCGCGGCACCGTTCATCGCGGCCGTGCAGATATTGATCTACGCCGGGGCGATCATGGTGCTGGTCGTTTTCGTGATCATGCTGTTGAATCTGGACGAGGATAGACCGCTGAACCGTCTGAGGTATCTCTACGCACTTGGCGGCGGGCTCGGGTTGATATTGCTTGCCCAGACATTTTTCATTTTTTACGCGGTGATGCAAGCACCGAATCAGTGCCGGTCGATCACGGACGAAACGGTCGGCAAAACATTGAGTATCGGCGAGGCGATGTACACGGAATATCTGCTGCCGGTCGAGATCGTCGGCGTGCTGCTGCTGATGGCGATCATCGGCGGCGTGATTCTGGCCCGGCGTCTCGCCCAGCCGCAGCTTGAGCTGGTTGTCGAGAGTTGACGAGGAGACTGCGAGGAATCACGGAAGCATTGAGGTTCTAATCGATCGTTGAGTCTAAGCTAACGCATACTTGACGTGACGGACTTTGCAGAAGAAATGGAACCAAGTTTAGCAAGTTATCTGGCACTATCAGGAATATTGTTCACGATCGGATGCGGTCGGCGTGATCTTCAAGCGCAACGCGATCGGGATGTTCATGTGCATCGAGCTGATGCTCAACGCCGTGAACCTGACGTTCGTCGCGTTCTCGCGTTACTACGCCGACGTCACCGGACAGCTTTTTGTATTCATGGTGATGTCGTCGCCGCCGCCGAAGCCGCCGTGGGCCTTGGCATCATCATCGCGTTCTTCCGTAACAGGCAGTCGGTCGATGTGGATGACGCGAGTATTTTGAAGAACTAAGTTCAGAGTGCAAGCTTTAGCTTGTCTCGTACCCAGAGACAAGCTAAAGCTTGCACTCTGAACCGTTGACGAATGATTGAGAACAATTTCTAAGTATAATTATTTTCGCTCCGCTCGCCGGTGCCGTGATCAATTGGCTGATCGGCGGCGGCTGCGCAACGAAATGTTCAGCGGCGTTGGTCGCGTGCGGATCGATCGCTGTTTCGACGATTGTCGCGTTTATGATCGCGTTTCGGAATCGGCACACCGCATGCCGGTGCTCTGTTTGCCGAACAAACCGGTTCTCGATCATCTCTGGACTTGGATACAGGTCGGCGGATTTCCGTGCGGATTTCGGCCTCGGCATGGACCGTCTGAGCGGGATCTACGCCTGTTTCATCACGTTCGTCGGTCTGCTGATCCACATCTTTGCGACCGGTTACATGAAGGGCGACAAGGGCTTTTATCGCTTTTTCGCTTACCTGAACCTGTTCATGTTCTCGATGCTGACGCTTGTGCTGGCGGACAATTTCCTGCTGATGTTCGTCGGTTGGGAAGGCGTCGGACTCTGCTCATATCTGCTCATCGGTTATTACATCAAGAAGACGAAGCTCGCGAGGCTGCGAAGAAAGCGTTCGTCATGAACCGCATCGGCGACTGGGGCGTGCTGATGGGGATCTTCCTGATCTTTACGCTGACCGGTTCGATCTCGTTCTTTGACAAGACGGTAGACGGGTCAGCAGGTTCAGAGCGTTTTCACGTTTGTGCTGAGCAACATGTCCGCCGATCCGTTTACCTGGGGAGCGATCTTCGCGGGCGGGCTGACGTCGGTCGGCGTGCTGCTCTTTATCGGTGCAACGGGTAAATCGGCGCAGATACCGCTTCTGACGTGGCTGCCCGATGCGATGGCCGGACCGACGCCGGTTTCGGCTCTTATCCACGCGGCGACAATGGTCACGGCCGGTGTTTATCTGGTTGTTCGCTCGAATGCGATCTATCAGCTTTCACCGACCGCGATGTGGATCATTGCCGTTATCGGTGCGGCGACTGCGATCTTTGCCGCGTCGATCGCGATCGCTCAGAACGATATTAAGAAGGTTCTCGCCTATTCGACGGTTTCGCAGCTCGGGTTTATGTTCCTGGCGGCGGGTGTCGGAGCGTTTACCGTCGCGATCTTTCACGTGATGACACACGCCTTTTTCAAGGCCCTGCTCTTTCTCGGCTCAGGCTCGGTGATCCACGGAATGCATCACGAGCAGGACATGCGAAAGATGGGCAACCTGCGCAAGTACATGCCCATCACGTTCATCACGATGGCGATGGGTTGGCTGGCGATCTGCGGAATCCCGATCTGGGCCGGCTTCTTTTCAAAGGACGAGATCCTTTATAAGACATTCGCGGCTGACAAATATTTCCCGGCCGGAGCGTTTCCCGGCGAAGAAGTTTCTGTGGGGTGTCGCCGTAATCACGGCGATCCTGACGGCCGTCTATATGACCCGAATGATGGTCATGACGTTTTGGGGCAAGGAGCGTTTTCACGGTGCTGCGAAACTTCAGTCTGCAGGATGCACGGCCACCCGTCCGAACACGACGCGGCAAGACTGCAAGCTTGCACGTCACGATGACGATGACGACGAGCATCATCATGCACTGCCACCGAATTTCAAGCCGCACGAATCGCCTTGGGTGATGACGGTGCCGCTGATCATTCTCGCGTTTCTTTCGACCGTCGGCGGGCTGATCGGCGTGCCGTACGCGATGAGTTCGCTTGTCGGAATAAAGGACGCAAATGTTTTTGAGCACACTCTCGAACCGGTGATCGCGGAAACGACGATGCCGACCGCGATCGCCGCCCGCGAGGCGGCGAAATCGCACGAGCCCGAGGTCATGCAACAAGGAGCGGATGCTTGCCGGTCTCTCGGTCGTCCTTGCGGCTGCTTGGTATCGCGATCGGCTGGTTCGCATTCCGAAAGCAGCCGCTCCGCAAAATGCCGAAGATACTTGAGCAAAAATGGCGGCTCGACGAACTTTACAACGGCTACATCGTCGATCCGATCACAAATCTTTCGCGCGAAGGCCTGTGGAAAGGTTTCGACCTCGGCTTTATCGACGGCATCGTCAATGGCATCGGACATTTTGTGATGGAGGTCGGGTAAGTCGTTACGACAGGTACAGGTCGGGTTTGTCCGCAGCTACGCGGCGATGATCCTGCTCGGTGCACTTGCGGTGGTCGGGTATTTTATTTATTACGGGTTGAAATTGGTTGCTTAGTTCGTTGATCGTCGATCGTTGTTCGTTAGGACTGGTCCTGACAACGATCTACGAACAACGATCCACGAACAAACGATGGACTTTATTTCCGAAAATCTCTTAACGATCCTGATCCTGCTGCCGGTGTTCGGTGCGGTCGCGACGCTCGCCGCATCAGATGTTTTGGAAGCAGGAGAGTCAGCTCAAGTGGGTGACGCTCGGCTTCACGATCGTCAATTTCTTGCTGTCGCTGCTACTTGTCGTCAGACAGCGGTGCGGCGTCGGCAAGCGGATTCTTTTTTGAAAAGAACGTACCGTGGATCAAGGCGATCAATACCAACTTATCACGTTGGCGTGGACGGCCTCAGCCTGTGGCTGGTGATCCTGACGACATTCATCATGCCGATCGCAGTTCTCTCGACCTGGCATGCGGTAGAGAAACGCCGGACGGCGTTCTACATCTTCCTGCTGCTGCTCGAGTCGGCGATGATCGGCGTTTTTGTCTCGCTTGATCTGCTGGTTTTTTATCTCTTCTTCGAAGCATCGCTTGTGCCGATGTTCTTCCTGATCGGCATCTGGGGCGGTGAGAACCGCATCTACGCGGCCGTCAAGTTTTTTATCTTCACTGCACTCGGCAGTTTGCTGATGCTGGTCGCGATCATTGCGCTTTATTACGTCTACGCCGATCAGACCGGGGCTCGGCGCGGTACGTTCGATTATGTCGCGATCCTGAACGCGATGAAGACGGGCACCTTGAGCATTCGCGACCCGCGACCGGAACGCTGCTGTTTCTCGCATTCGCGCTCGCGTTCTCGATCAAGGTTCCGCTCTTCCCGTTCCACACGTGGCTGCCGGATGCACATACCGAAGCCCCGACCGCCGGTTCCGTTATCCTGGCCGCTGTGCTGCTCAAGATGGGAACTTACGGCCTGATGCGATTCAACTTTGCATTGTTCCCCGAAGCAGAGCCGCGAATTGCGCTTGGTTGTTTATAGTGCTGGCGATCATCGGCATCATTTACGGGGCGCTGGTCGCGATGGTGCAGCCCGACGTCAAGCGTCTCGTCGCGTATTCGTCGGTCGCCCATATGGGCTTTGTGATCCTCGGTATGTTCTCGTTTACCGAATGGGGAATGCAGGGTGCGCTCTACCAGATGCTCAACCACGGCGTTTCGACCGGAGCGTTGTTCCTGCTCGTCGGCTTTATCTACGAACGTCGTCACACGCGTGAGATATCGGAGTTTGGCGGTCTCGCGAACGTCATGCCGATCTACGCGACGATCTTTGTGATCACCGCGATGTCGTCGGTCGGGCTGCCGTTCCTCAATGGATTCGTCGGTGAGTTTCTGATCATGGTCGGGATGTTGAAGTCGCACGCTCTTGGCCGTGACGGCGACCGTGAACTGGAATTATATCGCGACAATGCTCGCGGGAACCGGCGTGATCTTTGCCGCGGTCTATCTGCTCTGGATGATCCAGCGGGTGTTCTTTGGCAAGGTAACGAATGAAAAGAACCGAACGCTGACAGATCTGAGCTGGCGCGAGATCGGGCTGATGGCTCCGCTTCTGCTCTGATGGTTTACATGGGCGTCTATCCGAAACCGTTTCTCGACGACCTCGGAAAGCTCGATAAAAGCGATCCAGGAGCGAGTTATTCATCAGGCCGGCGGGACGATCGCAGTCGTCGAGAGCCTAAGCGACACAGATGCAAAGCCGGTCGCTCCGCCCGATCGTTAGGCCACGGGCCTTCGACCCATGTCGCGGCCAGAGGCCGCGAGCTTAACGAGAACCTTTCGTGAGTCGCACGCGGGCGGTACGAAACTTTTTCTGACTGAACTAGTTACTCCGAACGTAAACATCACCATCATCCTGCCCGAGCTGATCGTCGCTTTCGCCGGGATCGTGGCGATGGTTTACGACAGTTTTTTCCCTAAGGACAGAATCACAACCGGCGTCATCTCGCTCGTCGGCCTCGCTGCGTCGGCTGTTTTGCTCGCCATGCTGTGGACGACTCCGCAGCCGGCAGGTGCGTGGAACGGGATGATCGCTCACGACAATTTGCGGCTCGGTTTTTCGTTTGTGTTTCTTCTCGTTTCGGCGATGACTGTTTTGATTTCGACTGTCTGGGTCGAACGCGAGGATGTCCCGGTCGGCGAGTATCACGCACTCCTGATGTTCGCGACGTTTGGGATGCTGCTGATGGCGTCGGGCAACGATCTTGTCGTGATCTTTCTCGGACTCGAAACGCTTTCGATCGCGACATACGTGATGTGCGGACTTCGCCGCGGCGATCTGAAATCGAACGAATCCGCGATGAAGTATTTCATTCTCGGCTCGTTTGCGTCGGCGTTCCTTCTCTACGGAATGGCACTCGTTTACGGAGCGACGGGCTCGACCAATCTCACTGAGATCGCGGAACGCGTTGGAAACGCTAATTTCCCTGCATTGCTGCTCGTCGGCGGAGCGATGATGGTCATCGGATTCGGCTTCAAGGTCGCAACCGCTCCGTTTCACGTATGGACGCCCGATGTTTACGAAGGGGCTCCGACGCCTGTCACGGGATTTATGGCCGCGGGCCCAAAGGCCGCCGCATTCGCCTCGTTCATTCGTGTATTCGTTCTTGGATTTCCGCTTGTCGCCGGTGTGCAGGCTTCCGGATATTTGCACGATTCGTGGATGACCGCCCTTACGGTAATGGCGATCCTGTCGATGATCGTCGGTAACATTGTCGCGATCATGCAAAGCAATGTGAAACGAATGCTTGCTTATTCGTCGATCGCACACGCGGGTTACGCGATGGTTGGCTTTATCGGTGCAGGAGCAGCAAGCTCAACGATCGCCCGTGACGAAGCCGTTGCGTCCGTCGCGTTCTACATGTTGACATACGCGGTCACCAATCTTGGAGCCTTCGCTATAGTTACACTCCTCGGCCAGAAGAATGACCGACGGACGGAATTCGAAGATTACAACGGTATCGGTTTCAAATCACCGGTGCTTTCATTCTCGTTAGCACTGTTCATGCTTAGCTTGCTCGGACTGCCTCTGACCGCCGGTTTCATGGGGAAAGTGCTCGTCTTCCGACCGGCTCTCGACGCAGGCGGCGCAATGCTCACCATACTCGTCGTTGTTGCGGTCGTAAATACTGCGATCTCCGCCTACTATTATCTGCGGCTCATCGTCGTCATGTTCTTCCGCGAACGGACGTCGGACTGGCTCGAACCAAAGATCCCCGTCGGTCTCGCGGCGGCGTTGCTCATCGCCGTTATCGGTGTATTGTATTTCGGAATTTTCGCGGGTGGCGTGATCGAGAAATTCTCGCAGCCGCCGCCGATATCGCGAATAGCGTCGAGGTAGCGATCCGATGTTTAAAGAGGTGGACACCAGCGCCTGGGATCGAAAAGCGACTTACGAGTTTTTCCGCGATTACGAAGATCCGTTTTTTAATATCACCGCCAATCTGGACGTTACCCGTCTCGTTCCCTTCTGCAAACAGAACGGCCTCGCCTTTTCCCTTGCCGCGCTCTTCCTCTCACTTCAGACCGCAAATGAGATCCGTGAGTTCCGACTTCGGATACTGAACGAGAAAGTGGTCGAATTCGCCCGCGTCGATGCGACGCAGACGATTCTTAACGACGACGAGACATTTTCGTTTTGTTACTACCCCTTGCGAGACGATATCTTCGAGTTCGACCGCGTGGGAAAGATCGCCCGCGAGAAGTATAAAGCTCTGAAAACCTTCGACGTCGAAGCTGAGCGTGTCGACCTGATCTACTACTCCGCCATTCCATGGATATCTTTCACCAGCTTCAAACACGCGAGCCGCCAGAACAATCGGCAGACCGTTCCGCGAATGGTGTTTGGCAAGATGTTCGAAGACGGAGCAAATCGCAAGATGCCATTTTCGGTCGAGGTTCACCACGCGCTGGTCGACGGTATTCACGTAGGTAAATTCTTCAACTCGTTCCAGTCTAGGCTCGACTCAGTTTGACGGCGGTGTCTCGGCCTTCTTTAGATGAACGAAATTCCCAAAATTTTTAGTGAGCCGATGGCGGCCATCTATTCGGAAAAGATCCGGTCGGGGCCGACCCGCTCGTGCGCGCTGGAGATACCGGAACGCGAGAACGATGTCCGGATACTCCATACGCTGCTCGGTATCGAGATCAAGATCGGTCGTCGAAGGTTTGCCTGTCCAGATCTTGCGACAGCCCGATATATGCGCATCTTTGCCCGGATCGGATGCCGAGAGTTTGCGATCCCGTACGATATCACACGGATCTCGACGCTGGCCGATGAACTTGAAACGGCGTGGCAACGCTCCGTTTTACTGCTTGAAACCAACTCGGCCGGTGTGAGCGACCAGAAACTGAAGCGAAATCGAAACCGATTGCTCAAGTCGATTCGGGAGCAGATCGCCCAGATCGGGCCCGGCGACAGGATGCCGGAATTCAAGCAATCGACCAAGCAAAGAGAGTCTTGATATAATCATCTCAGTTTCGGAGATCGCTGTTTCGATTTCCTAAGATCGTTAGTTACGATTTAATCATTTATGTTAGACGCTTCGGTCACAACGTCAACCGTTTCGGAGGACCTGCCTTTTCCCTATAACAGGCGGACGTTCTGTCGTTACGAGCCGATTGAAAAACGGATCAGGCACGCACGTGTCTTGATCGTGAACTGTCTTTTGCGTTACGAGTCGGATCTTTCCCCCCTTGCTTTGAAAGAGTGGAAGGAGACCGTCGACAGCAAATTGCGATTCGAGCGTCGGGTTTCGTCGATGGCGTGCAACAACATCGCCCAGAACGTCATTCGGCTGGTCCAAAATCCGAAGACCCTGACCGTTCACTTGTCCGAGGTGGCCCAGGCCGCAAAAGATTTCCGTCCCGATGCGATCGTATTAAGCGGGACGTTCGCCGATTTCGATTATTACAATCAGGCTCACCTCGAATCGTTCCGCGGTTTTGTAAAAGAGACGAAGATCCCCGTACTCGCGATCTGCGGTGCGCATCAGCTTGTCGGATGGTCTTTCGGAGCCGAGCTAAAGACCCTCGATGATCTGGACCTTTCCGAAAAACGCAGCGATCGCGTGCTCGAGTATCAGTACAGATTTGTAAAGATAGTTGATAAAAGCGATCCGATCTTCGACGGGAATGAGGATCAATCTTCAGGGGTTTGGCAGGATTACACTAAGGAAGACCACATTCTACGCGTGTGGCAAAACCACGGTGTCCAGGTGGACGGCGTGCCCGAAGGCTTCAAGCTGCTAGCGACATCGTATCTGTGCAGGAACCAGATGATGGTCAAGCACTCGGACGGTCAGATGATCTATTGCGTCCAGTTCCACCTCGAAAAGTCGTTTGAGGATTGGTCGAAGAATCCGACCCGTTGGGAACATCCAAATGAATCGCGGGACGGCCGGATCCTTTTCGAGAACTTTCTCGAGCTGGCTCTTGCCCATCGATAAGATCTACTTCACGAAAACAAAAATGCTGCCGGTTTGACGCCGGCAGCATTTTTATTAATTGGCCGAAACTCTACTTTTCAACCACACCCAGGACGAAGTTGCTAACGGCGACCAAACCGTCGTTGATCGCGGTAGAGTTGTACTGGATCGTCGAGGCACCGCCGCCTGACAGATCATATTGTGGAGCGAGGAAAGCAGTTCCCACGGGTTCAGTGGACGGCAGCACACTGCTGTTCACATATGGAGCAATCACCATGTTTCCTTCAATGGTACCGTTGCCGGCTCCACGTCGATCGACGCCGCCCTGACCGGTAACGATGATGATGCCGCGGAAGGAGAATTGTCCGCGAAGTGTCAGCGTTCCGGTTACCACCATGATACCGCCGCCATCGCCCGTGAATTCGCAGTTGCCGTCGCAGAACGTTATTCCGGTTCCATTCGGATTACCAAAGGGATATGTGCCCGACGGTTCAACACCGTTCGCGAAGTAGCGCCCTGATGCACTGGCAACGTTATAGAGTGACTTGACTGCGTTGTCGAGATTAGCAGGCGATGACAACCACGCCGGAGTGTCACTCGTAATATCTGAGGGCACGCCAACAACTCGATTCCAACGATTTACGTCGTCGATGTTGTCGTGAACATGATCGAGATTTGTCCCACCGATCGTCCCGATGGGTGGAATGATATCGGTCGATTCCGCGTCCTGACCTGAGTAAAGCATCGCGTTCGAGTTACCAAGGGCGAACCTGAAATTCGACGCCGGAATTGCCGGTGTACACGTGGAGCACGCGGTCGTGCTCGGGGGACCTATCAAGGTCAGTGTTGCCGGTGCAGTTAATCCGTTGAAGAAATTTTTCTGGATTATGGCTTCGAGACGCTTTGTCGCTCCGCGGGGCCCGAATCCGGTTGATTTGATAAGTAAACGTATCGGCTCTGGCGAAGACAGGGTGCCCCGTACTGCGCTCTCGACCGGAGCTCCCCCGGTGCTCGGCAGGAGCGTTGCGGCGAATCCGCTTGGATGCCCTTCTACTCGTGGGTCGGGTGCATAGGTCGTGGATATGGCATTGCCGCCTACAGTCTCAAGAACGATCTGACTTCCCTGAAGTGTAAATGTTCGCGAATCGAACCGGACGGTCGGCATCGTGCAAACACCGGCCGAGCAGGTATTAGGAACGATCCAGCCCCGCAGGACACGGATGCCCCAGTACGGCTCGGTCATCGTGATGTCGATCGCTAACCGGTTGTACGTGGTTATCGCAGCGCCATTCCCGTATTTGGTCACACGAACGGTCGCGAAGTCCGTGGAAACGCTCCCACCTGTTGTGTCGACCTGGGACGAAGTCCGCGGCAACATCTCTACAACAAACCCGTTCGTCGAATCGCCGTATGTCTTTCGAGTGTTACTGGATACTCCATCATTCTCGCTCAGTTTACCTACGGACTGCAGGGTCACGAGTGACCCAGTATGATCGGGGTCGGAAACCTCAAGGGAATATGCATACCCGTTCTGCGCCGCATACGTTCCCGGTCCCATTTTTATACGATCCGGATAACCCGTATCGTATGACATCCATCTAGACATTCGCGGCTGAGTGTCCAAACCCGAAGTGGTTAGATTTGACTTTGCCGGATCGAGCGCTCGAATGTAGTTTATGCGGTTGGCCTTTGCGGTCGCCGGCTGACTCGTGTCTAAACGTCGGTCGTCCGGGAGCGTTATGTTATCCCGAAGGGCGTAAATGGCGGCCTGAATTCCGCTCTCTGCCGCGTTAAATGCTTGCTGCTCGGCTGTTGAGTCCGTGACGTTCATGGTGTTGGTCGTCGTTTCCAACATCAACCCCGCACTTGCAACGAGAAGCAGGAATGAAACCATCAGAGCCATTACCATGGCCGCGCCTTTTTCACCCTCTCGAATCTTTGTTACATCCACTTTTTTATCGAACATACATTTAACTCCTAAAGCAAGGACCTCAATACTGCTGCAGCATGTAGCTGTTATTTCTCAGCGTAACTTCGGACGAGAACGTCACTCGCTGATTGTCGGGTTGCCCAACGACCGGATCCAGTGCGACCTCGACAATTATACGAACGCGTCCGGTGTCGGCCGTCGGTGACGAGCTCGGACCGGTCGCAGCCGATGTCGCACCCGCGTAGTCGAAATACTGAAACGTGACATTACTGATTCGATTGACCACAACCGATGTTACCGGCAGACCCGTACCTCTCCCGTTCGGATCGTAGCGGACAATGGATGAAGTAGCATTGTCAAAAAAATACGTGACGTCTTCCCCAGGCTCATTTATTGAAAGCGTGGAGCTACCCGGCGTAGCCCGTGTACCTCCCTCGTTCGAGAGGTTCGCCCGCACCCGTATCTGATTCGCGCCCGAGTCGGCGACGACGATGCCATTATTCGCTTCGTCGTTCGAATCGTTATAAAGACCGAACCCGGAGTTTGAGACCTCACGCGAGATCACGCCGATTGCAGCCTGAGCCGTGGCCAGGGCATCAGCCGTGCGGCTTTCTCTCGCCCGGACACTAAAGCCCTGCGACATCAAACTTGACACGATCGCTAATGCAATAAGCATTATTGTCATCGCGATCATGAGCTCGACGAGAGAAAACCCTGAATTACTTTTCGGTTTCGGCGTGTTCATATTCATTTAGTTTCCCCGGACCCTACGAAGAACTATGCTCGCGGGTACTGCCGTCTGCCACCCCGGACTGGGAGCCGCAAGCGTTACACTGATCGCTATTTCCTTGATCGTACAATCGACTGCGGTGCCTTGCGGCGACGTGCACACATCGCCTCCATCTTCTTCCTGGACACCGGCCACGAACGGGTCGTCATCAACCGTTACGTCCACAAAAAAAACATAACCATTGGTCGCAGTAACCGTACGTCTAGCCTTTACTCCACCGGTGATATCCCGCCTTCCGTCGTCGGGGCTGCCGGGAGTGAAATTGTCCGGAGCTGTGCCTGCGTTAAATTTCGCCGCTCGATAACGTTCGACCTCCTGCTGGAGTACCGCCAACGCCTGAGAACGCGACTTGTTTCCGGCGTTGTACACGATCGTGTATCCGAAAACCGCTGCAACGCCAAGGAGGGTGACCATTAAGATCAAAAGGGCGATACAAACCTCGATGAGTGAGAATCCCGCCGAGTTTTTCGCAAATGTTTTGCGCTTTGCTGCGGACGCTTGAATCGGTTCGTCAGTCTCGGCTGATGACGCTGAAAGCAAATAACTCTCCATAAACGCACTCACTTGGGTCTCTTCTCTTCTCACCTAACGAACTTGTCTGCAGTGCTGGCCTTGCTGATACGTTCCGGGACCGCAAACACAATTATCGAAATTTGGGCGTTGGCCAATTTCACAGTAGGTCGGTCCGGAGTTTGTATTCGTGTTCGTGTTGGTGTTGGTGTTGGTGTTGGTATTCGTGTTCGTATTCGTGTTCGTGTTCGTGTTCGTGTTCGTGTTCGTGTTCGTGTTCGTGTTCGTGTTCGTGTTCGTGTTCGTGTTCGTATTCGTGTTCGTGTTCGTGTTCGTGTTCGTGTTCGTGTTTGAATTCGTGTTTGTGTTTCCCATTACCCGATCCCAGATAGCCAGCAGCGGATTCGGATTGACATCGGTATCGGGCGTCGTCACGGTCGGATCTGAGAAGTCAGGAACCGTCGAACCACCGGACATAACGGTCGCTGTGCCGGTCGGCGAGATAAACACAATGTTCGAGTTGGTAGAATCTGCGGTTACACAAGGCATTTCGCAGAACGTTACGGTCGGTATCACGACCGTCGGAGCCGTGCATGGGCCGGAGGTCGCATGACCCCTTGAATCGAAACGAATCGTAACTGTCGACGACAGATCCGGGTCGACGATGTTCGTATTGCCACGTCCGGCAAAGTTTACCGCTCTCGTTTCGCTCCCCAGATCCAAACCACCGTTCTGATCCTGATCGGTTATTACCGAGAAGGACGTAACACCGTGGATCTCCACCCGAGCCTGTTGATCACAACCAGCAGGCCGTCGCTTCACCGAATCAAACCGCGCTCGCTCGAGTGCCACCTTAAATTCCTTAGCAATGTATTGCCGCTCAAGGTTTGAAGCAGAGCCGCCGAGAGCAAGGACGGCGAACGTAACCAGGATCGCAACAATAACCAGAACGATTAGTACCTCGATCAAAGAAAATCCGTGCGATTCGTGTCCACGATTAGTCATGTCTTGTTTCTCCGGATGGTGTCTGCCAATTGCGGGATGGTGGCCGGGAAAGAGTTATCCCAGCTAAGGTTTTAGCATAATAGGTTTAACGCAGTCAATGACTGTTTACTGCTGTTTAACCTCCGTGGTGCGGGCCTCCCATCGGAATATCCCCATTTAAACTAGACTTGAATTAGGACGGAATTTCCAAATTTGTAGCGGTAAGTGGCAAAAACGGGAAGAAATCAATCAAAACACTGGATCGGGACATTCTCCATCGTGTTCTCAATGAGCATATCGACGACGGCGTTGAAATCGCCGCCGGTCTCTTCGAAGACCCGGAGCTGGTCATCCGCTGAAGTCCCACGCTCAAGGATAGTGTGGATATGTTCGATCTCCTTACGAGAGCCAAGATCATCGAGGACATCGTCGACAAAATCCAGCAGCTCTCGTATTAGATCTTTTACGGGAACCTCTTTCTGTTTGCCGAGGTCGAGAAGTTTTCCGTCGAGGCCATAGCGGATCGCACGCCATTTGTTCTCCTGGATGAGACGTCGATGGTACAAACGAAAGCCAAGGTTCTTCTCGATCAAAACCGTAAGCTTCGCAACGATCGCCTGAAACAGAGCTGCAACCGCGATCGTGTCGTCAACGCGCGTCGGAATATCGCAGATACGAAATTCGAGAGTGGGAAACAGATGATGCGGTCGGATGTCCCACCAAATTTTCGAACCGTCCTGGATGCAGTTCATCTTGACCAACAGGTCGAGATATGTCTGATACTGTTGGAACGATTCGAAGTGATCCGGAATTTCTGTACGCGGGAACTTCTTGAAGACCTCACATCGATATGACTTCAGTCCGGTGTTAAAGCCGAGCCAGAACGGTGAGGAGGTGGTCATCGCCAGCACATGGGGCAAAAAATATCGTGCGGCGTTCATGATATGTATTCGCCGATCGTTGTCCGGCACGCCGACATGTACGTGGACGCCAAAGATCAGCAAAGACCGGGCGACCATCTGAAGCTCGTCCACGAGGAGTTTATAACGATCTCCGTCGTAGATCTCCTGCTCCGACCATTTTGAGAATGGATGTGTCGACGCCGCAACGATGACCATGCCTTTCTTTCGCGCTAGTGTCGAGATGATACAGCGGAGTTTCGAAATGTCCTCGCGTGCTTCCTGTATGTTTGCACAGACACCGGTACCGACCTCGATCATCGATTGGATCATTTCCGGCTTGATCTTTTCGCCCAGAAGAAGTTTGCCCTCGTCCAAGATCTCCGAAACGTGCGACTTTAATTCTCGGGTGTTCGGGTCGACGATCTGAAATTCTTCCTCGATCCCGAGCGTAAATTGATCAAACATACTTTTAGGTATCTGCTTTCCGGCAACTCTAACACTGATACGAAACGATCCTTAAGGGATGCGTAATTCTAACCTATTTTCTAATTGATATGTAGGTTAGGCCGCGACCCCGACACGGACCTGACCAGCCATTTACTTTGCTTTTTTCAATATGGCAAGTTACCATGAAATCTCGATACACTTAGCCTAATATCTGCAATTTACGTTACAATAAGCTTTATTTTTAATCCTTTATTTCAGGCTGTCTTTTATGGGTTTTTCGACAACTGCAATTCACGCTGGAAACGAGCCTGATATTGCGACCGGTGCCGTGAGCGTGCCGATATACCAAACCTCAACGTACGCTCAGGAAGCACTCGGAAAGCACAAGGGTTTCGAATACGCCCGAACGCAGAACCCGACTCGTCTCGCTCTTGAGAAAAATATCGCGGCACTTGAGAACGCAAATTTTGGTTATGCGTTTGCTTCGGGAATGTCTGCGATCGACACCGTCCTCAAACTTGTAAAGGGCGGTGATCATGTAATTCTTGGGGACAATACTTACGGCGGGACGTATCGGCTGTTCAGTCGGATCCTCGTGGATTACGGAATCGAATTTGATCTCGCAGACACCTCCGATGCGCCAGGGCTCGAGCGGGCGTTCAAGTCCAACACAAAAATGGTATTCGTCGAGACGCCCACGAATCCGGTAATGACCGTGACGGACCTCCGGGCTGTTTCGGAGCTTGCCCACACGCGGGGAGCGAAAGTGGTTTGCGACAACACCTTTCTGTCTCCATACTTCCAACGTCCCCTCGATCTGGGTTGTGATATCGTCGTACATTCGACAACCAAGTACCTGAACGGCCATTCCGACAGTGTCGGTGGATTTGTCGCTTTGAACGATGAGGCCGACGCGGAGTGGATCAAGTTTGTTCAAAACGGTGTCGGCGCCATCTTGTCGCCGTTCGATTCGTTTCTCGTGCTTCGCGGGACAAAAACCTTAGCGGTAAGAATGGAAGCACACGACAGGAACGGACGCGTCGTTGCAAACTTCCTCGCCGAACATCCTAAGGTGCAGAAGGTATATTATCCGGGCCTGGTTTCACACCCCCAGCATGAATTGGCCAAGAGGCAACAAACCGGTTTCGGCGGGATGGTTTCTTTCGAAACGGGCTCGCTCGACAATGCCAAAAGGGTTTTGGAAGGGGTAAAACTTTGCACGCTTGGTGAAAGCCTTGGCGGCGTCGAGTCGCTGATCTCGCATCCCGCGACCATGACCCATGCCTCCGTGCCGGTCGAAACGCGTGACAAGCTGGGAATTACTGATGGACTCGTGCGGATCTCAGTCGGCATCGAGGATGTCGAAGATATTATTGAAGATCTGGACCAAGCTCTTGCGTAGTTTCAGTTCCTTGATTCTAGTTTCGGATCGGTATCCGATCTCACAAACTGGAAAAGGGGAGTTCGGAAACTAGAAACCTATGTTAACTGTCGAGATACACGCTACTTCCCACGTTGGACGAGTTCGCCGCGGCAACGAAGACAACTATCTTCTCCTTAATATTTCGCGCTCGCGTGCGTGGACGAGCGAACAGACCGATGGTGAATTCGTCATCGAAAGCCAGAAGTTCGACATTGATGAGACGGGGATCGTGCTCGCCGTTTCTGACGGGATGGGCGGAGCACTTGCGGGCGAAGTTGCCAGCAAGATGGCCGTCGAAAGTGTTAGCGAAAAACTTTTGGATGACGAGGATTCCGATGCGACGCTGACGCCCGAAAATTATCATTACAATTTGATCTCGAAGCTCTACAATGCGACCGTGTACGCCAACTATCTCGTGCATCAGCAGGGACGAACGGATCCGCAGTTTCAGGGCATGGGAGCGACGTTTACCGGAGTAGGGGTGACCCCGGACGGTGTCGATATTATTCAGGTTGGCGATAGCCGGGCCTATCTTGTTCGAAACGGAAAGATCTATCAGATAACAAAAGATCAGTCGCTGGTGCAGCAGCTTATCGACGCTCAGCAGATCTCGGCCGAGGAAGCCGAAACGCATACTCTAAAGAATGTGATCCTGCAGGCCCTCGGCGCTCAGAATGAGATCTATCCGGTGTCTGCCCGGCTGACCCCGAGCCAGAACGACGTTTTACTATTATGCAGCGACGGACTCTCCAATAAGGTTTCGGCTGCGAATATGCAGAAGCATATCGTCGAAAATCTGGATAAGCTTGAGCAAGCTTGTGCCGAATTGGTCAGGGAAGCCAATGAGAACGGCGGCGAGGACAACATCACGGTAATTATTGCGAAGCTGACCGGCGATTCTCTGTCGACCGCTGAAGAGGATGAGGTAAAGCTTGAAATGATCGACCTTGGAAATATTCACGACACGGCCGACCAGGATACCGACACCGCTGAGATCGTCTAGTCGCCGCGCCATTCAGGAAGCTCATTCACAACCGGCCGCACATATATCGACGAACCTTTCACGTTGACGACCTGTACCTTTTCACCTTCGGTCAAGGCGGTTTCGCCATCGATCGGGAAAGCAGTCCACGTCGAACCGTAGACTTTGACGGCGCCTTCCTTTAACGCTCCTTTACTGGCGGTAGTCACCGTGCCGATCTGACCCGGAAGCGAGTCGACGCCCATTTTGACAGTATCTTCGTCTCGCCTTGAAACGTAATTAGAGAAGATCGTTTTCGACATCGCCGTTAGTGCAGTCGAGACGATCGCGAAGGTCAGAAACTGTATCAGCAAACCGCCACCCAGGATTCCGACAAAGGCCGCAGCAATCGCGCCGATCCCGAACCAGAACAAAACGAAGCCAAGGGTGAACACCTCGGCGATTATCAAAGCGACGCCGAGCACGAGCCAAAATATCCAAGCAAATTGTTCCATTCTGTGTTCAGCAACCTATTTTTTCGAATGATACCACAAGGGATGTCACATCGCGTTTCCGCCCGCGATTATGATAATCTCAAATTCGTGCTGAGGTGGCGGAATTGGTAGACGCCCAGGACTTAAAATCCTGTGTCCTTAGGGACGTGCGGGTTCGATTCCCGCCCTCAGCACCACACATAAACCCGACCCCGAGTAACCCATGCTCGGGGTTTTGCTTTATCTGGCACGGCCATTGCGGATACATCGGCGGAGAAACTCTATGCGAACTAAATTCCTCTCAAGTCTGTTTCTTATTCTTTCGGTAATGTCTGCGACGGCATTAGCACAGGGCCGCGGTCCGCTAGCTGAAGCGCAACGAATTACCGGTGATCGGTTCGGCTATAACGCGCGAACGCTCCGGGGAGCCAACATCTACAGCGCCCGCCGTCCGTCCGCCGCAATGTTATCGGCGATCGACCGGGGCTTATCGGACTTGTTCGCGGTCGCCCGCAAAAACGGATACATGCGTCGGCTTAGCTACGCCGATTACACCATTTTCATTGCAAACGCAGATCGCACGACGGATAGCGGAGGCCGGTATTCGCCGGACATTGCGGTCGGGGCCGCTCAGTACGCAGGCACTGATTACGATCAGGGCGGGTATATATTCGCCGCCGGAATGGTCATCTCGTTCAGCCCGATGACGTTTGTTATCGCAGAGCACACGCGCGAGTTCAATCGGGTTTCGGACGTCGTCAGGTATGAGGGCGAGCATCTGGTTCTTTATCACAACGACCGTCGGCGTTACTCGCAAACGGCCGATCACAGCCAGGGCGGCGGTCATCCCATTTTGCAGTAGCCTCCTGCCCGATATCGTGCGCACGGTAAACGATATTGTGGGACAGGCCGACGCGCTTCACCGGACGCCGGATCGAAAGGCCCGATTTTGTGGTGATTTCGTTTGTCGACATTCTGTTTGCCCAGGTGGCACAGTCGTTGCTTCTCCAGAAGGCGGATGTCGTTTGAAAACTTGCGAGGGTCGAGGTAGGGCGGGTGCTTTACCGGCACTGCCTTGATCTTCGCGGTTTCAGCTCGTCATTTCGAATCGAAAACAAATCTGAATAAGTTTGGTCGTTGGCGAGATATCCGCGGCCATTTTGAGAAAGCCCGGCGTGAAGGGGAGAGCATGCCGGGCTTTTTCTTTTGTCCGTTTGCCGACCGTCCCCTGCCCATATAAAATTACAGTTTCGAACAGCTACAATTTATCTTTCTATTATCAACAGTGAGGAATAAGAATGACTGGAAGAAGTAAGGTTACGGTCGTCGGCGCGGGCAATGTCGGCGCAACGGCGGCACATTGGATCGCGAGCAAGGAACTCGCCGATGTTGTATTGGTTGACATCGTGGAGGGCACACCGCAGGGTAAGTCGCTCGACCTCGCACAGGCCGCACCGATCGACGGTTTCGACGTCAAACTGATCGGTGCAAATTCGTATGAGGCAACCGCTGATTCAGATGTCGTCATTATCACGGCCGGTTTGCCGCGAAAGCCGGGCATGAGCCGCGACGATCTTTTGAAAACCAATTCTGACATCGTCGGCCAGGTCACGGATCAGGTCGCGAAGTATTCGCCGAACTCGATCATCATCGTCGTCTCGAATCCGCTCGACGCGATGACACAAGTCGCGTTTCGCCGCTCGGGCTTTGGGAAAAACCGCGTCATTGGAATGGCCGGCGTTCTTGATTCGGCTCGGATGCGTTGTTTCCTCGCCGAGGCCCTCAACGTCTCGGTCGAGAACGTAACCGCATTCGTCCTCGGTGGCCATGGCGACACGATGGTCCCGCTGCCGCGTTACTCGACCTGTGCGGGCATTCCGGTCACCGAGTTACTCCCCAAAGATCAGCTCGACGCGATCATCGCACGAACTGCTAATGGCGGTGCTGAGATCGTCGGACTATTAAAAACAGGTTCGGCATACTATGCACCAAGCCTGGGCGCCGTAGAGATGACCGAAGCGATCTTAAAAGATAAAAAGAAGATCCTTCCTTGCGCTGTGTTTCTTGAAGGCGAATACGGTATCAATAACCTCTTCGTCGGCGTACCGGTCAAGCTGGGCAAGAACGGGGTCGAGCAAATCATCGAGATCAGCCTTACGAACGAGGAACGCACGGCGTTGCACAAGAGCGCGGCGGCGGTGCAGGAGCTTGTAGATATTCTGGAAATCTGATAGTTTCTTCTCCATGAAACTGCGTCGGGGGAAAGCGTTTATTCGCTTTCCCCTTTTTCTTTCTGCCTCGGTCATTTTGACTGACCGGTCATTCACGTTGAGATAAAAACCCATGAAAAACAAATCCCACAACTTCGCTAAGTCCAGTTATTTCTTCACGTCCCTCCTTGGCACAAACCTTGATAAAGAAACGGCGGCGACAAGTGTCGTCAACGTTTTGTTTTTGTTTAAGGAGCTTGTAATGAAACCGCTTAAAGATCATTTTTCTTTTTTCAGAAAGACGATCTCCCTGGTCCTACTCGCTGCATTCGTATTTACGAACGTCGTTGCGGTCCAAACTCTGGGCGCAGGCGCGAATAATACGGAATCGGCGTCAGCGACTTTTACCACCGATCTTACGCAGCTTGGCCGTGAAGGAAGACTGCGTCAGAGTCCAAATTTCGAAACTGAGATCAATCAAGTTCTCGAGGTGTTGGAGAAAGGTGGAGGTCGCCAACCGGTGATCGTCGATGAGAATAGAAGCATCCAGGATGAGATCGTAGAGCAGATCGCACTTCGCATTGCGGAGGGTTCAGTCCCGACCGGACTAAAGAACCTTGCGCTAGTCAAACTCGAAACGACGGCGCTCTATTCCAGCGTCGCCGACTCAGTTAAGTTGAATGCAGCGATCGACAATATTTTGGAAACGGTGGTTGCGTCAAATGGCGGTACCCTCCTTTTCCTCGACGATCTGACAACCTTTGTAAGCGCGGGAAATCAGAAGTCCGCGTTCGTAATGGCGCTCAAAGAAGGGAAACTGAAGCTCATCGGCGGCAGCTCACGGGCTGCGTATGAAGAGAAGATCGCGGTGAACGGTGAACTGGCGGACCTTTTCGAGCTGATCGCGGTCGAGAACTCAAAGTTGCCTTCACAAAAATCAGATGATCAGAACGAGACCTTTGTAGGAGACAATGTCGCCCCGGATCTTCGCCAGATGATGGCTGAGGACGCAAGCGGGAGTCGACGCGTCGACGTGATCCTTCAGGCGCGTGACGCCGACAACGCTTCGCTTCGAGCCATGCTCGATAGCGGTTCGGCACGCATCATCCGCCGAATCGGATCTTCGGACGCGATGGTTGTAAACATGACTCTCTCGGCGGTTCAGAGTCTCTCAACCAGCGGCCTTATAAACTATATTTCGCCCGACCGAAAGACCGGCGCCAGCGGACATGTCGAGACGACGACAGGAGCATCGCTTGTGCGGAGCCAGTCGACCGGCCTGTTGGGCGGATCGTACACACTGGATGGTTCCGGTGTTGGTATCGCGTTTCTGGATTCGGGCATTTATGCGAGTCACGCGGCATTTAAGAACAATTCAGGTAGTTCTCGTATCGTCGCGAACGTCAACTTTACGACCTCGGCGACGACGGACGATAAATACGGCCACGGGACCCACGTCGTAGCTCTTGCTGCGGGTAACGAGGCTCGACGCAACGGTGCATATCGCGGCGTCGCTCCGAATGCAAACATCATCAGCGTCAAGGTGCTTGACGATACTGGCACCGGCCAGATCTCATGGCTCCTCGCGGGTCTGGATTGGGTAAAACAGAATCGGACCACTCATAACATCAAGGTAGTGAATTTGAGTCTTGGCACCAGCGCGATCGATTCCTATAGGAACGACCCGATCTGCGTGAAGGTCAAGGAACTGGCAAGTTTAGGGATCACGGTGGTCGCGGCCGCCGGCAATCTCGGAAAATCAAACGCCGATCAAAAGATCTACGGCCGCATACATTCACCCGGAAACAGCCCCTATGCGATCACTGTTGGTGCAAGTAATACGTTCGGCACAGATAGTCGTAGCGACGACTCTATCGCGAGCTTTAGTTCGCGCGGGCCGACACGAAGCTTCTACACCACGGCGAGCGGAAGAAAGGTTTACGACAATCTGATCAAGCCGGATGTCGTCGCACCGGGTAACAAACTGATCTCGTCCAGGTCGCTGAACAACCTGATATTGACCAGAAATCCCCTGCTCGGTATCAACGACCCGACTGCAACAACTCTTAACTCGATGATGTATTCGAGCGGAACATCGATGTCAACACCGGTCGCAGCCGGTGCGGCGGCGTTATTGCTTCAGCTTAACGACAAGCTCACGCCGAGCATGGTCAAGATGCTACTGCAGTATACGGCGCAGCCGCTCGCGGGCGTCGATTCGTTCGAACAGGGTGCGGGTCAGATCAATATCGAAGGCGCGGTACGCGTCACGAAATCGTTGAGGACAGATCTTGATTTCAAAACCGCAACACTTGGAACTTCAATGGTGCCGCTTACATGGCTGGCTCCGACCGCTTCATCAACGATCGGCGGCGGCTCGTTCTCATGGGCGAGGCTGATAGTAGCTAATCAAGTGTTGATAAAGGGGCAGAATCTGATCACTAAGTATCAGATGGTATATCGACCCGACAAGGTCTTCAGCAGCGGAGTTACGATGGCAAACGGCAGTTTCGGGTTGAATACCCAAACTGTCTTTACGACCGGGCTCTCGCTCAGTGCAAACATGACTCGTAGCAATGGTGGAGCGGAAGGATCCGGCTCATTGTTGCTGTCATTCGGCGTGCTTATCGGTGACGGTGTTCTCATAGGAGACGGAGTTCTGATCGGCGACGGCGTTCTTATCGGCGACGGTGTTCTCATCGGCGACGGTGTGTTAATTGGTGACGGAGTACTTATCGGAGACGGAGTACTCATTGGTGACAGTGTTCTAATAGCGGATTCGGTTATTGCCCTGAGCGACGACATAGTCGCGAGTGGCGACGGCACCGCATATATGAACCCTGGATTTTAAGTGTTCAAACAGCTAAAGGAGGATAAAAAAATGCTAAATCTAAGAACACAGAAAACAAACGCACCAGCCGTCACACAGCCGATGCTTTCCATAGCTCCGGATCTTTCCGGAATCGGCAGACTGAACGACGACGATAAAAACGAAGTGCTGGCTTTTCTAGCCCTTCGACCGGTGCACACCGTCGCGATGACTAGCTTTATCAACGACAACGGGATAGAGAGTGAGCTGAATCGCGGTGAGTTTTTTGAATATCGTAATCTACAGGGAGAGACGGAAGGCATAGCCCTGATAGGACATACGACGCTGGTGGAAGCCCGAACCGAAGACGCCCTCAAGGCTCTTGCCTTCGCCGCGAGGACGTCAACGACACCGATCCACATGATCATGTCGAGCGGAACCGCAGCCCAGACGTTCTGGAATTACCTAACGGGGTTTCAGTCAAAGCCGAGGCTTAGCTTAACTGAGCTTTTGTTCGAAGTTGGGTTCCCGTTTCCGGTTCAATCCTGCGATTACGAATTACGGACCGCACGACCCGAAGAACTTGAGACCGTCGCCATAGCTCACGCCGAAGTCGGCGAGATCGAGTGCGGTATCAACCCTCTGGTTAAGGATCGCGAAGGCTTTCTGAAGCGTGTGATGAGGCGTATAGAACAAGGACGCGTCTTCGTCGTATTCGACGGCGATCGCCTGGTCTTCAAAGCGGACATCGTTGCACAGACTGACGCCGTCGCGTATCTCGAGGGTGTGTACGTCGGTCAGGAGTTTCGCGGGCAGGGGATAGGTTCGAAATGTCTCTCCAAGCTTTGCCAGGAAATTCTCGGTCGAGTTCAGAACGTTTGCTTACTTAGCAACGTTGAATTTGAGGGAGTACACCGAAGCTTTTTGAAAGCCGGAATGCGGCAGACAGACGCGTGCACCACGCTTTTTGTGTGAGAAAAAAGGATAGACTTTTGCTAAGCTGAAGTTCATAATAAAGGCCGGGTCGGAAAGCTTCCGGTCCGGCCTTCCTTTTTCCCCAAATCCCCCACCCACATTAATCTGAAACGCGGACAGCGCTCCCCTTTCTGCAGCGCTCGATACCCTTTGATTAGACTCGGGCAGTCGAAATGAACTACCACAAATTAACAATCGGTTATATGGTGACGGTTCTAACGGTCGGGCTTGGATGTCTGGTCATGTCGATCGTTAACCTTCCCTTTCAGAAATTCGATCTATATTTTCTGATAGTTGCAGGCTCGACGATCGGTCTCGGCTCTTGGGCGACGGTCAAGATACCGCGCGTTAAGACGCACATCGCTGTAGCGGATCTTTTTATCTTCCTGACCTTGCTATTGTATGGAGGCGAGATCGCCGTCGTGCTCGCGGCAGTTGAGGCATTGTTCACATCGTGGCGATTCTGCACTAAAAAAATAACGATACTTTTCAACGTCGCGACAATGGCTTTTTCGACGTTTGTCGTCGTCCTTGTCCTCACGGCAAGTGGCTTATATATCGACGGTGAGGTCCAGCCGAACACCATCAGTCTTCAGAGCTTTGTTATCGCGCTGTCGATAATTGCGGTAACGCAGTTTCTAGTGAACACCACGATTGCGTCCGTCCATGATTCACTTGCCAACGCCCTGCCCTGGTGGGAAACGTGGAAGAGCAAATACATCTGGACGTTCTTTACCTATTTCGTCGGCGCTGTCGGCGCAGGCACACTTGTTAAGCTTGCTCATTACGTCGGCTTTGGCCTGATAGTCGCCACTTTCCCGATGATCCTGTTCGTCTTCCTGGCGTACCGGATGTATCTGAAGAATGTCGAGATGTCTATCGCTCAGGCCGAACAGGCCGAGAAGTACGCCAAGATCCTTGAGGAGCGCTCGAATGCACTTCGCGAATCGGAGGAACGATTTCGAAGCGCCTTTGCATATGCGCCGATCGGCATCGGCCTCGTCTCGCGGCATGGGAAATGGCTCAAGGTAAACCACGCACTTTGCGAGATCCTGGGATATGAGTCGGATGAGCTATTGAACATGGAATTTCAGGGAATGATGTTCCCGGAAGATCTCGGAGCGACGCTTATCAAGATCCATGAATTGATGGCCGGACGTCTCGCGAGCTGTCAGATGGAGCAGCGCTATGTTCACAAGACGGGCCGGACAGTCTGGACCCAGTGGAGCGTTTCAGCCTCAGGCGACGTCAGTTCGGATGGATCGAATCTGATCTTCCAGCTGCAGGATATTACGGACAAAAAAATCGCCGAACAAAAACTTCAGCACGAAGCGACGCATGATATGCTCACGGGCCTGCCCAATCGAGCACTCTTCATGCGCCGACTGGAAGAAGCTCTTGACCGCAACCGCAAGGATCCCAAATATCAAGTCAGCGTGCTTTTCATCGACCTCGACCGATTCAAGTATGTGAACGACAGTCTGGGTCATCTGATCGGCGATCAGCTGCTGATCGGCATCGCCAGCCGGCTTCGCGATTGTATGCGGCCGCCCGACATAGTCGCTCGCCTCGGGGGTGACGAATTCATGATCCTTGTCGAGGGCAGATATTACAGCGAAAAGATCACCCAGATATCTAACCGCATCCAACGCCAGTTCGATCAGCCCTTTGATCTTTACGGCCAGGAAGTTTATAGCTCGGCGAGTATCGGGATACTTCGTGCGTCCGAGAATCACATGACCTCCGAGGACGTAATGCGTGACGCGGATACGGCAATGTATCAGGCGAAACGATCGGGGCGGTCGCAGCATGCCGTCTTCGACGAAAACATGCACACCGCAGCAAAGGAAATTCTCCTGCTCGAAACCGATCTGCGGAAGGCGATCGAGAAATACGAGTTTGAGGTCGAGTACCAGCCGATCTTTTCACTAAAGTCGGGTGAACTGGAGGGCGTCGAAGCTCTGGCACGTTGGCACCATGCGGAGCTTGGCGAAATACTTCCTTCCAAGTTTATTCCCCTCGCCGAAGAAACGGGTCTCATCGACCCGCTGGGCGAAATTATCCTCGACAAAGCATGTACGGAAATCGGGCGGGTTTACCGCGAGATCGATATGGACTCGCTAAAGCTAAGCGTCAATTTATCCTGCCGCCAGTTTGCACAGCCTTTCCTCGTAAACCAGGTTAAGAACATTCTCAGCCGGACGGAGTTTCCGCCCTCAAGGCTAAAGCTGGAGATCACCGAAACCGTCTTTTTCGAGTATCAGGAACGGGCGATCGAAATGCTGAATCAACTCCGAGAGCTCGGTATCGATATCGACATTGATGATTTTGGAACCGGCTATTCCAATCTCGGATATCTTGTACGGCTGCCTATATCGACGATCAAAATAGACCGCTCGTTCGTCAATATTATCGATGATCAGGGTGCTAACACGGAGCTCGTGCGGACCATCATCGCGATGGCGAAAAATTTGAATTTGCAAGTGGTTGCGGAAGGAATAGAGACCCAGGCACAGCTCGACGCACTCAAGGCTCTGTCCTGCGAAAGCGGTCAGGGCTATCTGCTCGCAAGACCTATGTCGGCGGACGACCTTCTATCGTTCCTTCGCGCGCCGAGCTCGATGTGCCAATACCGCCGCCGGCCGATATCACCATCTTACCTACGCTCCAATAATTTACGCTCTTTTTGTAATTGCTCGAACGATCTAATACTCCAGACGGGAGGAAGTCCCCTATCGATTTGTGAGGTAAGATCACTGCAGTGTGCAGGTTCCTGCGTTTGCATTTTTGTCAGGAACAATGCTTTCGTCGAACCATTACAACATGGATATGGAACTCAAAGTAGGCGACGAGTTTTCGACCAATCGGCTGGTGACCGACGAGCTGATCCGAAAGTTCGCAGATGTCTCGGGCGATTACAATCCAATACACCTTGACGAAGATGTGGCGAAGAACACACGCTTCGGCCGACGTATAGCCCACGGCATGCTCAGTGGTGCATTTATTTCAGCCGTGCTCGGCTACGAATTTTCCGAGCGGAGCATCGTTTATCTTTCTCAAACGCTGAAATTCGTCGCACCGGTCTTTATCGGCGATACGGTAACGGCGACGGCAAAGGTCACGAGTATTCGGCAGGACAAACCCGTGGTCATACTGGAAACGGTATGCACTAATCAAGACGGTGACGTACTTGTGAAAGGCGAGGCCGCTGTGATGATCCTCTCACTAAAGAGGTCCCAGTTGTCCGTTGTGTCCGTCTTGTCCCTTGTCTCCTTGTCCCTCGTCCCTCGTCCCTCTTCCCTCATCACGTCTCACTCTCTCTCACTTCTTCAACCAACCAAACAACGCGTCGACGGTTATGTCCCGATTGGTTTCGTAGATCGCACTGGTCAGCGGTATCGACATCGGACAGACCTGGATGCAGTTTTGCGCATTGCCGCAATTCGTGATGCCGTCGTCGCCCATCAAGCCGTTGAGGCGATCTTCGGTATTAGTCTTGCCCAACCGGATGCATGTTAAAGAGTCGCGCCTGTGCGATCGCCTGCGGGCCGATGTAGTTGTCGTCGCCGTATTGCGGACAGGCCTCAAGACAGCAGCCGCAGGTCATGCAGCGTGAATACGCGTATCGCTCCTGCGCCGTCTCGTTCGAGATCGCCGGTCCCGGGCCGAGATCGTACGTTCCGTCGAGCTCGATCCACGCGTTGACCTGCTTGAGGTGATCGAACATCTTCGAGCGGTCGACCTTCAGATCGCGAACGTTCGGAAACTTCGACATCGGAGCGAGCGTCACGGTTTCGCCACCCGACTCGATCAGCAGATCGTCGATCAATGCCGAACACGATTGCCGCACGCTTCCCGTCGATTACCATCGTGCAGATCCCGCATACCTGTTCGAGACAGCACATGTCCCAGACCGGCGGTGTTGTCTTTTTGCCTTCGACCGTGACCGGATTCTTGCGGATCTCCATCAGCGCCGAGATTACGTTCAGGTTGCGGCGGTATACGCAGCTCGAAAGTTTCCCAGTATGCATCCGCACCTTCCCTCTCGCGGCGCTGGATCTTGAACTTGATCGACTTCGGCGGATTCTCGAGCCGTTTCTTTTCGTGGTGTTCACCCATCTTTAAAGTTAATCACATCCGAGAAATCAGTCCTCTTCTTTCTCAACTATGTCTTCAAAGGATTCTCCTTTCTTAACACTTCCCTGTTCCGCCCAAATCTGTTCGCGCCCTTCTGGTTTCAACTCGCTCCCCGGCTCCGGAACCTTCGCCGCTTTCGTCTTCCCTTTCGAATAATCTCTTTTTCGCGGTTCGATGATCGATACATCGACCGCCTCGTAGGAAAAAACCGGAGCCTCTTCAGCGTATTCGGCGATCGTCGTCTTCAGCCAATTCTCGTCGTCGCGTTCGGGAAAATCAGGTTTGTAATGAGCACCGCGCGATTCGTTCCGATTGAGCGCTCCGAGCGTAATGACACGTGCAAGCTGGAGCATGTTCCACAACTGTCGTGCGTGCGGCACTGCCTGCGTCGCCCAGAGATTCGAATCGTTGATCGAGATCTTTTGAAATCGCTCCTGCAGCTCGAGCAGCTTTTCATCCGTCGCCTTCAGTCGGTCGTTGTAGCGGACAACGGTGACGTTGTCCGTCATCCACTTGCCCATCTCTTCGTGGAGTTTGTACTGATTCTCGCCGCCTTCGTTTGAGATTATCTGCCGGTTGATCTCCGCCTGGCGCTTGAGCTCGGCGTCGTAAATACCGTTGGTTTCCGAGCTGCCCCGCTCGACGTTCTTCGCATATTCGATCGCCGACGGAGCCGCAACGAATCCGCCGTAAACACACGAAACAAGTGAGTTTGCCCCGAGACGATTGGCTCCGTGAATCGAATAATCGCATTCGCCGGCGGCAAACAATCCGGGAATGTTCGTCCGCTGTTCCGAATCGACCCAAAGCCCGCCCATCGAATAATGCACGCCCGGGAAAATACGCATCGGCACGTATCGCGGATCGTCACCGACGAACATCTCGTAGATCTCGAGGATCGCTCCGAGCTTTCGCGTCAAAGTTTCTGCCGGGATGTGCGTCAGATCGAGATAGACCTGATTCTCGCCGCCGACACCGTGGCCTTCGAGACAGACTTGGAAGATCTCGCGCGTTGCGATGTCACGAGGGACAAGATTACCGTACGCGGGATATTTTTCTTCGAGGAAATACCAGCGCTCATTATCGGGAATATCGCGCGGGTTCCGCGCGTCGCCATCAGCCTTTGGTACCCAGACACGCCCGCCTTCGCCGCGTGCCGATTCGCTCATCAGGCGAAGTTTGTCTTCGCCGGGGATCGACGTCGGATGAACCTGTATAAACTCGCCGTTGGCATATCGCGCACCCTGCTGATAGCACGCGGAGACTGCGCTCCCGGTACAGGTCATCGAGTTTGTCGATTTACCGAATATCAAACCTGGCCCGCCGGTCGCCATAATAACTGCATCGGCCTCGAACGCCTTCAGCTCAAGCGTCTGCAGGTTCATCGCTATCAACCCGCGGCATACCTGATGATCGTCAAGCACGAGCGAGAGCATCTCCCAGCCTTCGTATTTCGTAACGCGTTTCTCGACTTCCCATCGCCGCACTTGTTCGTCGAGAGCGTAAAGAAGCTGCTGTCCGGTCGATGCTCCGGCAAAAGCCGTGCGATGATGAAGCGTTCCACCGAACCGTCGAAAATCCATCAACCCTTCTTTCGTACGCGAGAAGGGCACGCCCATCCGATCGAACAAATAGATGATCTGCGGGGCCATGTCACACATCTGTTTTACCGGACGCTGATTCGCGAGAAAGTCGCCGCCGTAAACGGTGTCGTCGAGATGCTTCGCCGGCGAATCTCCTTCGCCTTTTGTATTGACGGCGCCGTTGATGCCACCCTGCGCACACACCGAGTGCGAACGCTTCACTGGCACGACCGAGATCAGATCGACCTCGTGTCCGGCTTCGGCGATCTTCATCGCCGCGGCGAGGCCCGCAAGTCCGCCACCCACGATCGCTATTTTTAATCCGGTTGATGACATAAAATCAGTTTCTAGTTTCTGGTTCGGTAAGCAGCGATGAACAACGAACGAGAAACGAGGAACCAGAAACTCCCACTAAAACTTCCTCGGCGTCGCGCTCGGTTCGATGATCTTCTTCTGCTCGGCGGCTTCGCAGAACGATTCCGGAAACAGACCGCATTTCTCGACGAACGCGACCGCGGCGTTGATCCCGACACCCGAAAGAAACACCGCCAGCCCGATCGACGCATATAACGACAAGCCGCTGCGCCTTTTCGCCGATCACAATTCCCCAATCGACGGCGAACAGCCAAAATCCGTACGCCAGATGCCACGCCGTCGCGACGACACCGAGAATATAAAAGCTCAGGATTGGGACGCTTCTGAACTCGGCGGCAACAATATCGAATGCTTGTCCTCCGTTGCCGGCTACCGGATTGCCAAACGACTCGAGCCCCGGAATCAGGCCGAATCGAAGATTCAGGATATGAAAAAGAAGAAAAACGAAAAGAAAAATCCCGGTCACCCGCTGAAAAATATAAAACCAGTTGCGTCCGTATGAATAGTTGATCGCATTCGCCCGTGCTTCGGCCGCGATCAGAACGCCATAGATGGAATGAAAAAGTAGCGGGATAAAAATGCCAAAGATCTCGACAAAGATGAGATAAGGCATGTCGTGAATGTCCTGCACATGTTTGTTGAAGCTCCGGGCACCGTTCATCGCGGCCGAGTTCGTGTACATGTGCACAAAAAAGAAGACACCGAGCGGCACGACACCAGTCAACTGGTGCAGCTTACGTAACAGAAACGTATTGCTGAATTTTATTGCCATTCTTCTTCGTTCAGAGTGCGCGATCTATCGCGTATCCACAGGATGCTACGCGATGAATCGCGCCGTCCGAAGCCCTATGTCGACATTTCTAAAATTCTAGAGTCAATCAACCCGCTCGGCAATCTCTCGTACTGGTTTTCATAATAACGACAAAATCTTATAAGATAAAATGAATTCGACTACGCGGATTAGTGAGCTACGCTTATGAATGCGGATTGCGGAACGCGGAATGTGGAATTCTTTCTACCGATAAACTTCGGGTCAATTTTTGAAAGTGCGAGACGCCATTACACGAATTCCGCAGTCCGCGTTCCGCAATCCGCATTTAAGACATGCATATCGAAACGCTAAAAGTGTTTTGCGACCTCGTCGATCTTCAGAGCTTTTCGCTCGCCGCGGAACGTAATTTCATCACCCAATCGGCGGTCAGCCAGCAGATCCGCGCCCTTGAAGATAAGTTCAAGCGCCGCCTGCTCGAACGTGTTCGCGGGCGCCGCGAAGTAAAACTGACCGCAGCCGGCGAGGTTTTCTATCGCGAGGCCAAATCTGTATTGACGGCCTACGATCAACTTCAGGAAAGTCTCCGAGGTTTGGTCGGCAAGATCGGCGGGACCGTAAAGGTCGCCACCGTGTACAGCGTCGGACTGCATGAGCTTCCGTCAAAGGTCGGTGAGTTCATGTCGAAATTTCCTACCGCCAAGATCGATCTCGAGTATTCGCGCACGACCCGGGTCGTCCGTGATGTGCTGAACGGATCGGTCGAGCTTGGCGTACTTGCGTTTCCCGAAGCGAAACGCGGTCTCACCGTGACGCAGATGCCCGCCAATCGCCTCGTACTTGTCTGCCCACCCGATCATAAATTCGCTAAGAAGAAACAGGTGCGCGCCAAGGATCTGAACGGTCTCGACATGGTTTTGTTCGAGCGCGACACGCCGACGCGCAAGGCAACCGACAGGATCTTAAAAGCGAAGGGCGTCGAAGTTAAAAAGGTCGCGGAGTTCGACAATATCGAAACAATAAAGCGTGCCGTCCAGGTCGGGTTCGGCCTCGCGATCGTTCCGTTGCCGTCGATCGTCGACGAGCATCGCACCGGACAGCTTGCGGTGGTGAAACTCGCCGAGAAAGATTGGGTTCGGCCTGTGGGCGTCATATACCGGACCGATCGGAACTTATCGCTCGCAGCAAAGAAGTTTATTCAGATCCTGGAGTCCCCTGGTATCGTTACTTCTTCTTGATTTTCCCCACGGGTTTGCCAATAATAGGCTTCATCGTTCTCCGGACCACCAACTATTTCTGACGGGAGGCAACTGTGATAAAGCCGCTCTTGATCTTATCTCTTGTAACTTGCTCTCTTTTTGCAATTACATACATCGCGATTCCGCCCGCTGAGGCGGAGGCCAGCAACAAGCAGTCGCTTTTGCCGGATCGCCTTGAGAACTACGACATTCGAACTGACACGACACCCCACGGACGTGAGAAACTCGTCAGGATGCGCGGACCGGAACGCCGTGTCGGACCGATTCGGTCCAGCGCCGAATCTCGGTTCAAGATCGACTTCAACGACGATCTTGGCGTCGCAGAGGTGATCGAATCAAAGTCCGCCGATCATGCTTCGCTTGCCTCGGCGGCCAGGCGTTCGCGCTCCGCCGTGCTGCGGAATTTTGTTTCGAACAACCGTGACGTTTTCGGAGTCGCATCCGCCGGCCAACTTGTCATGACGGCCGACTATACGAATCCCGACGGCAATCTTTCCTTCGCTCGTTTCGAGCAGCATGTCGCCGGCATTCCGGTATTCGGTGCAGAGGTAAAGGCGGGATTCTCACGCAAGGGTGAAATGTTCCGCGTGGTTAACAGCCTCGCACCGGCGCTCGACGACAACTCCAGCGATAGAAATTTTGCGACGCCGGAGTCCGCCGTTTCGAGTGCGGCGGCGCACATCGGCGTGAGCGTATCCGCTGACGATCTCATTCACCGACAAAATGAGCGATCGAATTCCGTGATGATCACTGGTGGTGTTTTCACCGAGTCCGTTTTGGCAGAGCGTTTCTACTTTCCTGTCGGCAATGGAGTGGTTCGCGCCGCATGGCGCGTTTTGATCCACACGGAAGGGCCGTCGTACTACGTCGTCGTCGACGCTGCGGACGGCACGCTGCTTTGGCGAAAGAACTTGACCGATGATCAGACCGCTCCGGCGACATATAACGTCTATGGAAACCTTTTCAGTTTAATGAAGACGGTCGACAGCCCGAGTCCGTTCTCACCTAGCTGTCTCGCACCCATCGCATGTCCACAACCGCCTGCGATCGCCCGAATGAACTTCACCTTGATCGGGAATGAAGGTGTGTACTCATTCAACGATCTCGGGTGGATACCTGACACCGGTCTCCCGGTCCGCACACCCGCCAACCCGAATATTACGGACGGCAACAATGTCGAAACCGGTATCGACCGGATGGCTCCGACCGGAGTTGACGATAACGGCTGGGCCTTCGGAGATCCGGCAAGGGTTTTCAGCTATACGTACAATCCGGCCCCGGGAAATCCTCCGCCAGGTGAGGAACCGTTGCCGCCCAATCCGCAGCCATACCCCCCGACCGCCTTCCAACAGGGCGTGATCGCTCATGGCTTTTACACGGTGAACCGATGGCACGACGAAATGTACCGGTTCGGATTTAACGAACAGGCGGGAAATTTTCAGCATTTCAATTTTGGACGCGGAGGGGCCGAGGGCGACCGCATCTCATTCGAGATCCAGGACGTCTCTGGAACGAACGGTGCGAATTTCTCCACGACGGCGGACGGCGTGCGTCCGCGGATGCAGATGTTCATATGGACAGGCTCGACGCCGGCACGCGACGGAGCCCTCGACACGCAAGTTGTCACGCACGAGCTGACGCACGGCGTTTCGAATCGACTCCACGGAAATGCGACAGGGCTCGGCTCGAATATGGCACGGAGCATGGGTGAAGGCTGGTCGGACTTTTTTTCGATCTCACTGCTTTCCGAGCCAGGCGACGATCCGATCGGCACATACGCCGTCGGCGGATATATTACGTACATGCTCATCGGGACTGGCGGATTCGACGCGAACTACTATTACGGCATTCGACGCTTCCCCATCGCGGTATGGGCATCGCGCGGGCCGAACGGCCTCCCGCACAATCCGTTGACGTTCAGATATGTCAACACCGGCTGTAGCTCTCTCATCGGAACAACCTCGACAAATCCGAACAGTGCGTACCCGCGCGGCCCCGTAGGATCAGCGACCTGCGATCAGGTTCATAACATGGGCGAGCTCTGGGCGGTTACACTCTGGGAAGTTCGGGCACAGCTCATCGGGCGGCATGGCCCTATCGAAGGAAATAGGAGAGTCCATCAGTACATCACCGATGGAATGAAGCTGTCGCCTCTCCAGCCCACGATGCTGCAGTCACGCGACGCGATAATCAGCGCCGCCGCAATTTCGGATGCGGCGGATGCCGGTCCCGTGTGGCGAGGATTCGCCATCCGTGGGATGGGTTTCTCCGCATCGATTCAGAATACTGGATCGGGCTCGAACAACACGGTGGTTACCGAGGCATTCGATCTTCCTCCACAGTTTCGTCGACCGCCGCACGCGGACTTCGACGGCGATGGAAAATCTGATACTTCAGTTTTCCGCCCATCCGATAGCAACTGGTATTTGAATCGCTCATCGTCGGGGTTCACGGCCCTGACATGGGGACTCGCGACCGACAAGCCGATCGTCGATGATTTCGACGGCGATGGAAAAGCCGACTTCTCGGTCTTTCGGGTGACAGCGGACGGCTCGTTACCCGACTACTACACTCTGCTGAGTGCGACATCGACGATCTTATACGCCTCGTGGGGAATCCCGGGCGACATTCCATTGACCGAAGATTTCGACGGCGACGACCGGGCGGATCAGACGATCTTCCGACCGTCGACCGGCCAGTTCTGGGTACGTCGAAGTACGGACGGCTCGGCTCTGACTTCTACATCAGTTGTTGGAGGTGTTCCTCTGGCCGGCGATTTTGACGGTGATGGAAAAGGAGATTTCGCTACGTATACTGACGGCTTCTGGCGAATCCTGCGCTCGGAAACGGGCCATACGCCGGGGTTCCTTATCCACTGGGGCACTACCGGCGACCGACCCGTCCACGCCGACTACGACGGTGATGGCAAGGATGACCTGGCGGTATTTCGTCCGTCGGACGGCACCTGGTATATCGCGAACAGCGCCGGCGGAACCCGGTTTGTGACTTTCGGCATCTCTACCGACATTCCGGTGCCCGCGGATTACGACGGCGACGGCCGGGCGGATATCGCGGTCTATCGGAACGGCGTGTGGTATATCAATGGTTCAACGAGTGGAGTTGTGATAACGAGCTTTGGTTTGGCTGGTGACACGCCGCTGCCCGCGACGTTCGTTCCTTAACAAGAACTAGTCGGGGTTTATGAATGTCAGAGGCGAGGTCGGGGACATGCCGTTCAGAGCGTTTCGGAGCACCGGGACGAGGCCTTCGGCTTCCATGTACTCGCGGCCGAGCAGACGTCGAAATCGTTTTTCTTTCGCTTCGCCGGTCAGCTCTTTTAACATTCCGCGAAAGAACGCGTTGACGATCTCGGGTGCGAATTGTTTTCCGGAGTTTCGCTGCAGATCGTCGAAGACTTCGCTTGCCGGGCGGCGGCGTTTGTACGGTCGGTCGGTCGTCATCGCGTCGAACGAGTCGGCAAGATTCACCACCTTTGCGATGTACGGAATGTTGCGGTCATAGAGACCGTCCGGATAGCCGCGGCCGTCGAGCCGTTCGTGATGATATTTTGCGGCGAGCGGAACATCCGCGTATGGGTGATGGATCGGCAGCAGGATCTCGTATCCAACAGCCGGATGCCGGTTCAGCTCGGCCGACTCCTTGGCGTTGATGCGGTACGGTGCGTTGATGATCTTTCGCTCGACCGTCAGCTTACCGACATCGTGCAGATAACCGGCGACGGCTGCACCCTCGACCTCTTCCTCACTCCATCCAAGCTCTTCCCCGATGATCTCAGAATACTTTCCGACGCGGACCGAGTGCCCCTCGGTGTATCGGTCCTTGCAATCGATCGCCGCGGCAAACGCCCTGACGGTATCCTTATAGGTCGTCTTCAACCCGTCATAGAGCTTACGGTTCTCATCCGTCTGTCGCTCAAGATCGGCGAGCATGTTTCGCTGTGCGATCGCTACGCCGATGTGCCGGCCCATCGCGGAAATGATGTCGCGGTCATAACTGGAATATGGTTCGCCCGTCGCTTTTTCGCCAAGCAGCAAAAGGCCGACCATCTCATCTCGCATGACAAGCGGCACGAGCAGCTCGATCCGCGTCCGGCTGAGGCTGTTGTCATAGACCTGTACGAAGGGCAGAACCTGCGCCTGCGAAACCTCGATAGGATAGAGACCATTCGCCAGAAACTGGCGCTCATCCTCGTAGGTCAGTGTCATCGCAAGCGGAAATTCATCGCCGAGCCCGCGAACGGCCGCCATCTGCATCGTATGCTCGAACCGCGAATAGCGTGCGACGCCACCACGCATTATCGCGATCGATCCGAGCAGCAGATGCAAACTGGTCCGCATCGTCTCGTGAAAATCCTTTTGATTTGCCACTTCCTGGCCGAGTTCGGCAAGCGCACCAAACGTATGGATGAGCTTGCTCTTGGTCTCGGTCATCTGGCGGAAATTTGTCGTTTTGAAGTCCTGGATTTTCACGTTATCGTCGAACCATTGAGTTAACTCTCGAAGTCGGTCGCACTTGTCAGAACCGCGAGCGGTAGCGACCGGGTCACCCGTCTGTCGAGCGGCAACCAACCACACTCTGGGTCACAAAAGATCTCAAACGGCTTTGGGGTCACCCGGTCGCTACCGCTCGCGGTTCTGACTCGCGTGGTATACCGCTCACAAAACCGTCACATGTCTCGTCAATCCCAGCATGTCGAACAGTTCGGCCGTTTCCTGCTTTACGTCTGAAAAGACGATCTTCGCACCCGTCCCGCGGGCCGAATCGATTACGCCGAGGAGGATCGAAACACCGATGCTGTTGACGATCTCAGTCTGTGAAAAGTTGACGATCAGCTCTGTACAGCCTTCGTCCAGCCGTCGGCGACACTCGCGTTCGATCTGCTCACCCGACAGTTTATTGAGGTAATCGCCGGCGAACACAACTGCACGTTTATCTTCCGAACCTGCGGTTTCCGTTTCTGTGATCATTTGGTCTGGCTTAAGGTGGATCAAGATGCGCGACTTGCTTGAAGTAAGTTTTTAGCACAACGGCCCGGGGAAAACAATGAAAATAGTGAATAGTGAATAGTGAATAGTGAATAGTCGGAGGAGAAAGTTTGAAAGAAAGTTACGGCCCCTACTCTTCACTACTATTCACTATTCACTATTCACTATTCACTATTTCCTATTCACCATTCACCATTCACCATTCACCATTCACCATTCACCATTCACTATTCATTAAACTCACGCCGCCGCGATCTTCTTCGTCATAACGATCCGCGTGCCGTCATCGACATCTTCGATCGTTACTTCGTCCATCAGCTTTCTCATCAATTTCAATCCCCAGCCGCGGCGTCCATTACCGGGCTCAGGTGGCGCCCCGCTGGCTGCAAGACGCAGGCCACGGTTTGAAACTGTCAGAACGACCCTGTCGTCTTCGACACGGAACCGCTGGTAGATCTTCCGGTCCGGGCTGAGGCTGTGTTCCGAAGCATTGATACAGGCCTCGATGAGCGCCGTCTTGATCTGGTTGATGGATCTCGAATCGAGATGGTGACGTCGAGCTATCTCCTCGACCGCATTAGCCGCGATCAGTTCGGCATCATCATCCATCGGTATTACGATCTCGTATTCGTTCGGAGCCAGCTCGTCCGATCTCGAAACCTGCACGTTCAGGAACCGGCGGAGCAGATCTGCCTGACGACGGCTCGAGCCGTACGCGTTTCTTTGTTTCAAAACCGCGAGAGCCGAGGCCGAAAATCCTTCGGGAGCGATAAGCCAGATCCGGAACTTTGCAAAATCGCACATCAAGGCAGCAGCCTCAAGCCTGTCGCACCAAAATTCCGCAAGCTCGCGTTCGGCTTCGAGTTTCGAATCGATCTCGGCGGCGATCCATACGACCTCGTTATTGGCATCTTCGTTCCTTGCTTCGAACCCGAGTGCGATCGCCGTGCGCTCCGATTCGGAGATCTGGTTGAGCGGCTCATAAAACGATGCGGCGGAAGTCGTAAAAAAGATCCGTGGCAGAGTGATGGTGGTGGCGTCCCCGGTTGCATCGAGAACTTCCGCGTCGGCTGCGGCTTTGAACTCGTCACGAAACTCGCCGTAGTCAAAGAGAAGCGTCGCGACGTCGCGCCCGTCAAACGCACCGAGCAGCTCGCGCACTCCTATCGACGAATTCGTACGGTAATATCCGGCCATGATCTCCGGCGCTCGTTTTATGTACTCGGTGAGAGAGTTGCCATAGGCACTCGCTCTGCTTGCCGTCGTCATCAACCGGACGCGGGCCGCGATGTAATCCGTTAACGCGATATTCTCGGGCACCGATTCAACGCTGCTGGCCGTGAACCGGATCAGCTCGCCGGCATTAAGACGATCAAGCAGCGTTACCGTTTCAGATTCGCTGAGCTTAAGACGACGACCCCAAACCTTGCGATCCAATTTCCCGGCCGCACTCGACTGAATGTCATCGAGAAGCCGCAAAACATTTTCTTCGATCTCAGCCGATCCGCACGCGTCCGCAAACCGATCGTGAAACCGCAGAGCGATCCGTCCGTCAAAGATCGAGTCCGCGTAGACCTTTTCGACATCGGTAAAACTTTTGAGATCCGCTCCCGCATCCGACGCATCACGCATAAGCAGCCTCGTCAGCGAAGCATTTCCGGAAAGCTGTGCAGCGATAAGATCGCGTGATTGCTCAGTCAGCGACGTTCCGTTTTCTCGAGCAAACACTTCAACAAGCGCTCCGGCCTCTTCGACGCCGAAGTTGTCGAGTCCGAGGCAATCGCAGTCCATCTGTCCGTGAAGAAAACGACGATACCCCGAAACAACATACCTGACGCCTGCGTTTCCGAATATTCCTCTCAACTCGTCGAAAATGGCCGCACCGTTTTCGATGTTCAGAAGCTGCTGTGCGTCGTCGATCATCACAAAAGCGTGATCGCCATGCGCCGCAGCCCGGAGCGGAGCGCTCAGACATGTGCGCAGGAATGCTCGTCCATCCGCCGAGCTTCGGGCCGTCGCGATCAACTGATCGATCCATATGCCACTTACCGAAAGCGACAACTCGGCCAATTCGTCCAGCCCGGCCGCCGAGCGGACGATCGACGGATCATGCCGACGGAAAGCAACCAATTGTCGAATGAATTCGTGAAGGAAGTCTTCAGCGATCTCGCGTTGATCGGTGTAGTCTCTTGCGAACTTCAAAATAGAACGGGACAGTTACGCGCTGCTGGTGAAACAGACGGTCGTACGTCTGCCGTAGAAGCTCGGATGCTCCGGCGCCGGGTGTCGCAAGCAAAAGCAGCCCATCGCTGCCCGCGTCGGACCCAGCGTGCTTTATCAGGCGCTCGATCTCGTCATCGCGCCCCACGAAATCCACCGCGGACCGCCCGCCGAAAATTTTCTCGTAGTTGGATCGGGCCATCTAGTGAACGTTCTCGCTGAAGGATTTGCCAAAGCCGTCGTAGATACGAACATTATTTCGGCCATGGTTCTTTGCCTCGTACAAAGCATGGTCCGACGCAGCGATTATATCGTCCGGTGATTCCACCTCATTCGAGCACGACGCGATACCAATGCTGACCGTGACCTTTCGTTTCGGAAACTCGGTGTGTTCGATCCGCTGCCTGAGACGCTCTGCGATGGCCGCCGCTTCGGTAGATGTTGTCTGCGGCAGCAGGATGGCGAACTCCTCGCCTCCGTATCGGGCCGCGACGTCGGCTCCGCGCAGTATATCTTGCAATACACTCGCGACGATCTTCAGTGCCGTGTCGCCGGCCGGATGACCGAAGGCGTCGTTGTAGGACTTGAACTCGTCAACGTCCAGCATCATCAGGCTCATCGGAAAACGGTGACGCTTTGAGCGTTGGATCTCTTCAATAAGCCGCTTTTCCAGATATCGTCGATTCAGAAGCCCGGTCAACGGATCGGTCACCGAAAGCTGTTCGAATTCACCCGCCTTGTCCTTCAAGACCGCGCGATCGATCGCGACGGCAAGCTGCGGGGCGATCGCCTGCAGGAGCTCGAGGTCCCGCTCATCGAAGGCCTCGCCCGATATCTTGTCGGTGAAGTTCATCACACCGATGCGCCGTTCGCCGATAAGTATCGGATAGCTGAGGAACGACTGGGTCTTGTATCGCCACGCCGACGGTGCGGCCTTAACTCCGATCCGCGTAATATCCTCGACAACAACGGGACTGCCGTCCTCCAACACGAGGTCCGAGACGCGTTCGCCGATCCCCGGTTCTGTGAGGAGATTGATCCGCGCGCCGACCGCGGCCTTTGCACTCAGGCCGTGGGTCTCTTCGTTGCGCAGCAGAAGAGAGGCTCGTTCGGACTGGACCAGCTCCGCCGACACCTGCGTTACGTGCGTCCAGAAATCGTCGGCGTCGATGCGTTTAAGACTCTCGTTGAATCGGCTCACGGCCCGACCCAGCCATTCGCGATTCGAAACCTCGCGTCTGAGCCGGAGGATCTCGAGCTGCGTTCCGATTCGACGACAGAAAAGAGCGACGTCGCGTGATCGTGACTCGTCGATCTGTCCTTCAACACCGACCGCTCCGCGAATTTCACCGCCGACGATAGACGTAAACAAGTTGAGCGTCCGACTGGGTCGTTTATCGCCATCAATTATCCTTTCGAGTAGCTCAAGCGGGCGTTCCTGGTTTGACGCATCGACGAGGCGCTGATTATCCGCCGCGATCCCGATCTTTATCGGGGTTTTGTGCAGGGTACCCGTCGCCGCCACCGGAAGAAACTTATTCTCTTTACGCTCGAGCCAGACAAGTGACTTAAGTCCGAAGCTGGTTCCCATGAATTCGAGAGCCGAGCGGCATGCGTCTTCGAATTGCATCTTCGACAGTCGTCCGTAAAGTCCACGAAGGGCGGCAGCCTCGGCCGAACGGTTCTTTAGTCCCGGCTGTATGACCGGCTTCGCAGCCGCGACTGTCTCCGACTTAAATTTTTCGACCAGCTTCGTTATCTGTTCGGTTGGTGATTCGCGATCCGGCTTGTGCTCTATGCCAGGTTCAGGTCGTTCGGTACGGACGCTTGTCGGTTTTTCCAGATCTAGAATGTCTTCCGGTGCCGCGGCACGAAACTTTGACAACTCGCCGGCCGCTTTCTCGATATTCGAGATCGAACCGGCGATCAGCACGTTCCCAAAAAACTCGTTAGCTGAAAATTCTGTCCAATCTCCGGCGATCGCACGGTCGGTGGCCCGTCGATACTGTTCGGCTTCTGTGAATGTTCTTCCTATGATCGCGACGAAACTCTTGCCGCGGTCGGTGACCGGGACTGCCTTGCAGGTCAGGCCGGCGTAACACGTGTACTCGAAAGGTGCACCCGATCTGGTGTTTCTGAAAGCAACGCCGCAATACTCCGCGCATTTTGGCCGAAAGTCAGGTGAAGCCGTCAGCGCCGCGTACAGAGAGTTGTTATTCGAGACCGAAACTTCGTGCGAGTTCTCGTCCAACACGACGACCGCAACGCCGTTTTCCTCGGCGATCCGGTCCAGCTTTTTTTGTTTTTTAGCGGCCTTTGGTCTCATCAAAATCGAATACGGCTCGACCATTCAAGCGTGCATTTCGCCTTGTCTCCGATAGCTCCTGATTTTACGTCTGTGCATTAATAGACGTAATCTCCGGGCGATTTCACGAAAAAAAACCTGCGTTTCAAGGATTATGTCATACACGAGCGAGTAGGCCGGAGCCCGAAGGCGTCCCGACCGCTTAATTTGTAAAAAAAGTAGGTGTCGACTTAACTCGGCGGATGCATTGCCCATCTCTTCAACGTTTCGCCACTCGATTCGTCGTGCAACAGTTCGATGCAGTCTTGTCTTGTTCAATTGCACGGCCCTCGCTGAAGCAATCCCAAACTCTGCGTTATTACTAGCGTTATCGGTCTGGCACGTTGATTGTTGATGAGAATAGAGCAGCAATAAATTTTCGGGTATTTCAAACTTTGGAGGTAAATTTCATGATCAACGAATACGAAGGAAAACAACCGGTGAAGAACGATGCGACTTTTGATTCGACGACGGCGTCGAATAGCGATGTCATCTCGACGCTCAACGGTTTGATCGAGACTTGTAAGGACGGACAGAACGGATTTAAGGAAGCAGCCGAGGGCGTCGAACGTTCGGACCTGAAATCGCTCTTTTACGAATTCTCGCAGCAGCGGTCGCAGTTTGCGGGTGAATTGCAATCACTCGTTCAGGGGCTCGGCGGCGATCCGGAAAACTCCGGCAGCATGACGGCGGCCATTCATCGCGGCTGGATCAATATCAAATCGGCCGTGACCGGACAGGACGAGGGTGCGATCCTCAGCGAATGTGAACGCGGCGAGGACTCAGCAAAGAGCGCATACAAGGACGCGGTTGAAGAAGCTCTTCCAGCGAATATCGCCGAGACGGTGCAGAAGCAATACACTGCCGTGCAGGCGGCACATGACCGAATCAAAACTCTCCGCGACGCGGCGAACAACGATACGACTGACAAGTCGAAACCGGCATCAACAAGCTACTAATTCCTTTTATATCGGCTTGTTGTAAAAAGAGGCTCGCGAATTTCGCGAGCCTCTTTTTTTGTCAGAACCGGGAGCGGTAGCGACCGGGTTACCCTCATTGACTCAATCCTGGCGGGTTACCCTGTGCTCCTTACTATAAATTTATATCTCAACATATTGTAAGAAAACGGCCCGCGAATATCGCGAGCCTTTTGATTTGTCAGAACCGGGAGCGGTAGCGACCGGGTTGCCCCTCATTGACTCAATCCTGGCTGGTTACCCGGTCGCTACCGCTCGCGGTTCTGACTCATGTCTCCCGCGCCGATCGCACCCATGCCGGCGTTGTGTTCGATGTGCGGGTGCTCGGGGTTGATCCGGATGCACGCAGCGAAATGGCGCGGTTTGATCTCGGCAAGCGCCGGGACGATGCGTTTGCAGTCGTCGATCGCGAACGGACATCGGGTGTGGAAATGACATCCCGATGGCGGATTGATCGGTGAAGGAACATCGCCCGTAAGAATGATGCGCTCGCGGGTCGCTTCGATCTCGGGGTCGGGAACCGGAACGGCCGAGATCAATGCTATTGAGTACGGCATGAGAGGCTCGGCGTAGATGTCTTTCCCGTCCGCAAGCTCGACGATCTTGCCGAGATACATGACGGCGACGCGATCGGACAGGTGACGGACCGCTCGCAGATCGTGCGAAATAAAAAGATACGTCAGGCCCTTTTCCGCCTGCAGGCTCTCCATCAGATTCATGATCTGCGCCTGGATCGAGACATCGAGTGCCGAGATCGGCTCATCTGCGACGATGAACTCCGGATCGACTGCGAGGGCTCGTGCGATACCGATACGCTGCCTTTGTCCGCCCGAGAATTCGTGAGGATAGCGCTTGATAAATCGGCGGCTGAGGCCGACCGTTTCCATCAGGTCCTCGACCTTTGCATTCACCGACTTCCCGTTCGCAAACCCGAATGTGCGGATCGGTTCGCCGATGATATTGCCGACCGTCATCCGCGGATTCAATGAAGCGTACGGATCCTGAAAGATCATCTGCAGATGTTTGCGCTGTTCGCGCATCGCCGATTTCGGGAGATGGGCCAGATCTTTACCGTTGTATAGGACGCGTCCGCCGGTCGGTTCCGTCAAACGGAGGATGGCTTTTCCGAGCGTCGATTTCCCGCAACCCGATTCGCCGACGAGGCCGAGCGTCTCGCCTCTTCGAATATCCAGCGTTATGCCGTCGACGGCCTTTACGTACTTAGTATCGCGGAAAAGCCCTCCGCCGATGCGAAAATAAACCTCTAGCTTGTCGAGTAAGATCAGTGCATCTTCCGACCCCTCAAAGGTCTTCTGAAGCGTAAGGCTTGGTTCGCCGCGGTCCAGATCGAGGTGGGAAACCGCGTTACAAAATTGGCACTTTACTAGCCGCTGGCCGTCCTGAACTTCCAGATTTGCACCGCATTTTGGACACGAAAGATGTTGGATCATAAAAATTCTTAACTGACCGGCGGCTCGATCGTAACCTTGGATTCGATGTCGTACGTAACGGTCATGTTCTTGAGCGTGCCGTTCGCGTATTCGACATATATCTTCATGGGCACGCCCGTATCCTGTGCTATCCAGATCTTCGACGTAAAGGGATAATTTCCTTCGGGCGTGACATTTTTATAACCGTATGCAAAGGCCGGTTTGCCGTCGACGGTGTCTTCGCCTTCGAAAGTAACGTCCGTCAGAGTCTTCAAACCTTCGTCCGTAAACGAATCGCGAAGCGTCGGTATCGAAGTATTCGTCGCCGGCATTTTCGTCCACTTACCATTAAGATTCATGTACGAATCTTGACCGATCCAGATCATCTCCATTCCCCCGCCCGTACCGCCCAGGTATTTTACGTGATAGCGATCGGGGGCGGCATATTCAACCTGCGATTTGATCTCGGTCTGGCCGACACCTTCCATTCTCGCCGTGAAGAAAGGAAGATCGAGGAATTTTTTCGATGCCGCGATCACGTCCGCTTTTGGATCCGAGCCGCCCGTCGCGGTGCCACCTTTCGCTCCACCGGTGAGTGAGACTGGAAGCTTGCAGCCGATCACGACAAACAGCAGGACCAAGATCACTGGACCCGTCCTTCTCATTTGCGGACCTCCGGCGCCTTTGTCTGCGGATCTGTTTTCGAATCTTCGTAAACCTCTTTCGCAAAATGACACAGCGAATGGTGATCTTCGTTTATTTGCACGAACGGCGGAAAATCGGTCCGGCAGATCTCTTCGGCGCGATAGCATCGCTCGGCGAACGGACAGCCCGGCGGAAGGTGTGCGACATCCGGCGGCAGCCCGGGGATCTGATAAAGCTCCTTTCCCTGTTCGTGTGCGGGATCGGGCACGCTCTTGAGCAAGCCTTTTGTGTACGGATTGGCCGGTGTTGCAAACAGGTCACGGGTCGGTGCCTGCTCGAAAACTTTACCGGCGTACATGACGATGATCTTGTCGGTCATTCCGGCGACGACGCCTAGGTCGTGCGTGATCAGAATGACGCTCGTCCCCATCCTTTTCTTGAGATCTTTTATCAGCTCGAGTATCTGCGCCTGGATCGTCACATCGAGAGCGGTAGTCGGCTCGTCGGCGATGAGAAGTTCGGGATCGCACGAGAGAGCCATTGCGATCATCACACGCTGACGCATGCCGCCAGAGAATTCGTGGGGATAGTTATCGATCCGCTCGTGCGCTTCGGGAATGCCCACGGTCTGCAGCATCGTCAGCGCATGTTCGTACGCCTGTTTTTTCGTGTGGCCGAGGTGCAACCGAGTGACTTCCATCAACTGTGTCGAGATCTTGAGGAACGGGTTGAGCGATGTCATCGGGTCCTGAAAGATCATCGCCATGCGCTTTCCACGGATCTTTCGCACGTCATCGAGCGACAGAGCGCGAACATCGGTTCCGTCGAAAATGATGTCACCCGCGACGATCTTTCCCGGCGGTTCCGGTATGAGACGCATGACCGAAAGGTTCGTCACGGATTTACCCGAGCCGGATTCACCGACGATGCCGAGCGTCTCGCCTTTCTTAAGCTTGAACGAAATTCCGTCGACAGCCTTGACGATGCCGTCTTCGGTATGAAAATAGGTCCGCAGATCCGTGACCGATAAAATTGTGCCGTTAGTATTCATACGTACAACAAACTTTAGTTTGTTGAGCCACCGTCCTATTTTCAGCAAACTAAAGTTTGCCGTCCTTAAAACTTCCGCGTCTGCGGATCGAGTGCGTCGCGCAAACCATCACCCAAAAAATTCAACGAAAACAGTGTCAATGCCATCGTCACACCCGGAAAGATAAGTTGCCACGGAAATATCGAGATGTTTTTGATCCCGTCTGCGGCGAGGCTTCCCCAACTCGCGTACGGCGCTTGCACACCCATTCCGAGGAATGACAGGAACGCCTCACTCAACATAATACTTGGCACCGTAAGCGTGGCGTACACGATCACCGGCCCCAGCGCGTTCGGAACCAGATGGCGAAAAATTATGCCGAATGTCGAGACGCCCAGAGCCTTGGCGGCTAAAACGAATTCTTCGTTCTTCAGCGAAAGGATCTGGCCGCGGACGACCCGGGCCATCGTCAGCCACGAAATAAGGCCGAGGGAAAAGAACAAAAGAAAGATCTGTGAAAGCCCTTGATTTCCCGCCCCACCAAATGTTTCGGAGAGCGAGGCAATAAAGGCCGGCGTGTTGGGTCCGCCAAAGATGGACAACAGAACGATCACGATCAGGATATACGGTATCGCGTAGATCATATCGACGATCCGCATCATGATGTTGTCGATCCGCCCACCGAGATAGCCGGCGATCGCTCCATAAGAGACGCCGACCAGCAGCGACACGAGCGTCGAGATGAGGCCGACCATAAGCGAGATACGCCCACCCTGAAGCACACGCGCGAAAAGATCGCGGCCGGCTTCGTCCGTTCCCATCGGATGCTTTAGTGACGGCGGGAACGAGCGGACAAGATCCCCTTCGTCCACCTGTGACGGAACATAATCCGCGGTGATCCCGGTCGTCAATCTGATCACTATCGGGCCGATTGCGACCAGAAGGATCATAAGTGCGAGTACGATCATGCCGAAAACGGCGAGCCGGTTTTTCAGCAGCCGTCGCCACGCGTCCCGCCAAAGCGATGTACCCTTTATTTGTTCTGTCTTCTCCACCATTTCCACTATTCGTACCGTATTCTCGGATCGAGCACTCCGTACGCGATATCCACCAATAGGTTAAAGATCATGATCAAGATCGAAAGAAACGCGACGATGCCGAGGATGAGAGGCTCGTCGCGGTTCAGAACTGATTGAATAAAAATATTGCCAAGTCCCGGGATCGCGAATACTTTTTCGACGACGACCGTCCCCGCAAGTAATGAGGCGAGCGCCGGCCCCGTAAAAGAGACAACCGGAACGATGCCACCGCGGAGAGCGTGCTTGAGCAGTACGGTCATCTCGTTCAGTCCCTTTGCACGAGCCGTGCGAATATAATCGGATCGCATGATCTCGAGCATTCCGGCCCGAGTCAGACGCGCAATATACGCCATGTAAATCGCTGCCAGGGTCAGGACAGGGAGAACGAGGCTCGAAGGGCCGCCCCAGCGTGCCGGCGGCAGCCAATAAAGCCCGAGCGCGAAAGCGAGGACAAGTATCGGCCCAAGGACGAAATTCGGCACCGAGAGCCCGAGCATTGCAGTCGCCATCGAACCGTAATCGAACATCGAGTTTTGCTTCAGTGCAGCGAGGATCCCGGCAAACAAACCAACGATGAGCGCCACTAGATAAGCAAGAAAGCCGATCGTCGCCGAGTAAGGAAGGTGACGCCAGATAATATCATTGACGGACTCGCCCTGATACTTTAGCGACGATCCAAAATCGCCTTGCACGACGTTGCCCATCATTATCAGATACTGCTGATACCATGGCTTGTCGAGTCCGTATTTTCGCCTGATGTTTGCTTCAATGGCGGGTGGCAGCGTTTTCTCGCTTGAATAAAAATTGCCCGGAGCCGCACGGATCAACACCCAGGTCATCGTCACTACGAGCAACGCCATCGGAACAATTATCAACAGTCTTCGAAGTATGAAACTGAGCATTCCCTATTTCGCGGCCCGAGCAATTTCTCCGGCCTTTTTCTCCTCGGTAGATCGTATCTGCGTCTCCATCAATCGAGTGATATGTTGATCGACCCACGGATCGCTCTCTTTCATAATGTTGTCGACCTGTCGATCCCACTTCTCGGGATCCTCTTCAAGATAGACGAACTTCCACGCATGGAGCGTCCCGGGATTCGGATACATTCCCTTGACGTATGGCTTCTTGATCCAGTTCGTCGCCTGTGTCTGCAGCGGAATAACCGGCTGATCCTGGATCATCATGAACTCGGCCCGAGCCAACATTTCGAATCTCTTCATCTCGTCGAGCTCGGTGTTCGCGTCGTCGAGCAGCTTGTCGTATTTAGGATCGAACCAACCCGTCGAGCTGTCGTTCTTTGCACCGTAGAAAAGATACAGAAACGAGAACGGATCCATGTAATCGCCGACCCATCCGGCCCTCGCAACTCCGTTGAACTCAAGTTTCTTCCGGTACGTCAAAAACGTCTTCCACTCCATGTTTTTTAGCGGAACCGTAATGCCTAAGTTCTGCTTCCACTGGGCCTGGATGAACTCAGCCGTGGCCTTATTACTTTCCGACGTGTTATACAGAAGTTCAACCTGAGCGGTCGGAAAATTTGGAGCCGAGTACCGGTTCCCTGACTGCTGTACGGGAAATCCGGCTTCGGTCAGCAGCTTTCGTGCGGCGACCGGATCAAAGATGCGAGCTTTCCACTGCTCAAGCGTCAACCCTTTCTTCTTGAGCTCTTCGGTATAGATCTTGGTTCGCGCTTCTTCGTATTTCGGGAAGATCCCTTCAGGAGTGAAATCGACGAGGGGCTTTGTCGTCTTTCGAAACTTCGCAAGCGCTTCACGGTTGATCGCAAGGGCGAAAGCTTGCCGAACTTTAAGATTATTCATCGGCGGCTTTGTTACGTTGACCGTGTAGTACTCGATCGCGACTTCCGGAAAGTTCAGGTATTCGTCCTGGTACTCGCGGATAACTTCATTCCATGCCGCAGGTGGGATGTGATTGTAGATCGCGTCGACCGCGCCTGCCTTATACAGGTTCATCATGGTCGTCGCTTCGTCGAGCGGATAGAAGTCGATGCCGTCCAGACGAACCATCTCAGCGTCCCAATACTTTGGATTCTTAACGGTCACGATCCGATCGTAGGGCCGATGTTCCTTGAGAAGGAAAGCTCCGCTAGTGACGATATTTTCCGGCTTGATCCAGGCCTTGCCAAATTTCTCCACCGTCGGAGGATGAACAACGCGAAATAGCTGGTGTCCGAGAAGCCCGATGAAATACGGAGCCGCTTGCGTTAGCTTGATGCGAAAGGTCCAGTCATCTACGGCCTCGACACCAAGATCCTCGCCTTTGATCGGAACAAACTCTTTACCTTCGACCGCTGCCTTCAACTTTGGATCCTTCTCGAATAGCTCGGCCCGCTGTTCTTCTGTACCCGGTACGGTCAAACGGTCAGGACTATCGAGATAGCGGTGGAACTCGGTCTCGGCGCCTAATGTCTCGTGAGGTAGTGTGGGCTCGAGCGTAGGGTCGATGTCTGCTTTCGACACGAAGCGTCCCGTAGAGTCCCGTACAAACATCTCGCCGGCGTTGTAAGGCTCGGCGTACTTGATATAAAAGCCGAGATAACCATTTAACGCGGCAAGGTCGGGCGAAACGGCACGACGGAACGAATAGGCAAAGTCGTGAGCGGTGATCGGGGCTCCATTCGAGAAGGTCGCATCCTTACGAAGGTGAAAAAGATATTCTGTGCCGCCCGCGCCGATCTCCCAACTTGTCGCGAGTGCCGGCATCGGGTCCATCGTCTTTGGATGGTATTCAACGAGAGCGTCGTAAAGAGCCATCATCAACCGGGCTTCGGGCTGGCCGGTTGCGACGGCAGGATCCAGAGAATCGGGTTCAGACCCGGCCACGTATCGAAGAATGTTACCTTCCGGCACCTCGGTCTTACCGAAATACTTACCCTGTTCGGATGAAGCACAGCTCGATAACAAACACGACAAGAGAGCGATAGTTAGTGCTACGTGCACAGGGTGTTTTTTATTCATAGACGAACTCCATCAACGTTCGTACGATGGGCATCGAGAAGAGCAAAGGGGGAAAACGACCGAGTACCAACAGGTTACCACGTTAACGGCGCTTATGGGATTCCTTTTTTACCTATTTCGGTTGCCAGTCGGCATCGATCGAAACATCGCTGAGGGATGGAGCGTCGAGGCTGTTCATCTCAAAACCCACGACATAGGGCTTAACCAGTGCGTATGAAGTCGGAAAGTAAAGCGGTATCGCCCACAGTTCATAGACCGCGTTTGATTCGGACATAGTCATGTCCGGATATTCAACATCGGCGGTACGCTCCTGTTGCTTCGGCACGGCACTCTTTTGCGGATCGCGGGCTTCGACCCCTTTCCCGCCCGATGTCGGGGGCATCGATTCCGGGAAGTTTTGCGGGGGTTTAAGTATCTCCAGAATACTCATTATCTCGTCGGCGGTCGGAAAAACCGCGCCGCGACGGATCAAATCAAAATCGCCGGCGTAACGGGCCTGCTCAAGTTCGGAAGTTTCTTTTACAACGATCTCCGTCTCGAGGCTCAGGTTCTGCTTCCACATCCGGGCCACGGCGCGGGCTACACGTTGCTGGGTGTCGTTCCGGTTCACTACCAGCCGAATGACAGGGAAGCCCTTGCCGCCGGCAAAGCCCGCCTCCTCCAGCAGGTCGCGAGCTCGTTCCTTGTCCTGGACGATCTTCACTTCACGATTCGCGCCGAACGGCAAAAGCGATAACGCCGGCTGAGTAAAACCTTCCATTTCGCCTTCGGTCAGTCGCTCACGTTCGATCGAGATCGCCAGCGCTTCTCGCACGCGGCGATCGTCGAATGGTGCCTTCTCGTGGTTCACCTCGTAGAAATTGAGGGCTGAATGCGTTCGCCGACGGAAATCTTCGAACGGCGCGAGGAGCTTCAGTGCAAGCGGCTCGAAGTCGGCGTTCGTAACCGCGTCTATTTCACCGGATTTATACGCCGTCAAGGCTTGCTCGGCATTCTCGGTCGTGACGAACCGTATTCGGTCGAGCTTGACCGCGTCACGGTTCCAGAAAGTTTCCGAACGCTCCAGTGTAAGGCCGGCATCCTCCATTCCCACAACTCGGAAAGCGCCGTTTGTGACAACGTCAGAACTTGGTGGTTTATCCCCAAGGTCTCCGCGGTCCTCGAAGACCGGCCGGAAGAGGGGATGTGCGACGAGCTTCGCAAAGTCCTTGTCCGGTGCGATCAGAAGAACCCGTAAGGTGCGGGTATCCGGTGCCGAAATTCCAAAGAGCGGCGGGGCAGGGCCACTTTCCGGCGTCGTATTCGCGTTCGTTTCCGCCGGCTCGGCTCGCGGCTGAACCAAAGGGCTTGAGTCTGTCCTGATCTCTCGATTAGAACCGCGAAGCAGTTCTATGGATCGCGACGCGGGTTCCTTCTTTTTTATGGGGAATCCGACGATGTTCTTGAGCAGGTCGCGATGCACGACGGCATCACCCAACTCGCCGAGTCGTTTCCATGAACGAACGAAATCTTCGGCAACGACCGGCTTGCCATTCGACCATCGGGCATTGCCTCGGAGATGAAATGTCCAGGCTCGGAAATTATCGCTTGTCGTCCAGGACTCAGCCGCCGCGGGCTTTTCCTGTAGCGTTTTGGCATCGAGTTCGGTGAGGCCCTCGAAAACTGCGCGGACAAGATCGGTCTCGGGCGGGGCGGTGGCCCTCGCTGGATCCATGGTCTTCGGAGGTTTCCCGTTGCTCCAACGAAACTCCTGCTGCCGTGACGGGACAGTTCCAGAGTAGTAAGGTTCGGCCGTCGGCTTTTGCAGATCGGAGCAGGCGGAGCAGATGATGAGAAGGGCGGTCAAACCGATGATCGCGCTACGTCGCCGCACCGCCGACAAAGCGCCCTTTGTTTTTTGATCTCTAATTACTTCTGGGAAGAGCACGAACTTTAACTTATTAGACGCTAGCTCGGGAGTTTCAACTGCCTGTAGATGTCGGCGACCTGCCGACGCGTATCCTCGTGATCTTTAGATGTGTCGATCAGAAAATCGGCGTGACTCTTTTTGTCCTCCTGGGACATTTGCGAGGCGATCCGCTTTTCAGCATCCTGACGGCTCAGACCATCCCTCGCCATCAGGCGCTGCAATTGTAATTCAGGTTCGCACCACACAACAATCAGCTTGTCGAATCGGCGATAGCCGCCGGACTCGATCATCAACGCGGCATCAATGATCGCGATCCCGTTTGTGTCCTCGGCCGCACGTTCGGTGATCCATCGATCCTGGGCCTCGATGACGAGGGGGTGAATGATCGAATTCAGCAAGAGCCGTTTTTCTGTATCGGCGAATACTATTGAGCCTAATTTTGAGCGATTAAGCGTGCCGTCGGGTCGCAGAATGAATTTGCCAAATGCATCAACAACGAGCCCGAGGCCTTTTGTGCCCGGCTGGACGACGTCGCGTGCGACCTGATCCGCATCGAGCACGGAGCATCCGAGCTCGCGAAATACTTCGCAAACGAATGTTTTGCCGACCGCGATCGAACCAGTTAAGCCAACCTTAAGCATCCTTCGTCGTGAATAGTGAATAGTGAATCGTTAATCGTTAATCGTTAACAGTGAATCGCAGGCCAACGGTCGAGTGATGACTTCACCTTCCAACTATTCACTATTCACTATTCACCATTCACCATTCACCATTCACCATTCACCATTCACCATTCACCATTCACCATTCACCATTCACCATTCACTATCTGCCGTGCCGCTTTAACAACTTGTTCACATTGAACTCCGCGATCTCGTGTAGCGTCAGGCCGAGCTCATCGGCACATGCCGAGATGTACCAAAGCACGTCGCCGAGCTCGTCCTTCAGTTTACCGCGGACCTCGTCGGTTATTACCCCGCCATCATCCCGCTGGATCTTCTTAACGATATTCGCAACCTCGCCCGCCTCACCGGCTAAACCGAGGGTCGGGTATTCGAGGTTCTTCATGCGATTCGGATAGAGCGCCGTGGCGCTCGCTTCGGTTTGATATTCTTCGAATGTCATAATCTTAAAAGTTTAAGAGTGAAAAGGTGAAAAGGTGGAAAAGTCTTTTCGTGTCTAAAATAGCTTTCATTTCTCCCCTTCTCCCCTTCTCCCCTTCTCCCCTTCTCCCCTTTCCACTTCTCACTTTTTCACTTTTTCACTTTTTCACTTTTCAGTCTTTCATCTTATCGAGCCGCTTCAACCGTATTCTTCATAAGCATTGCGACCGTCAGCAGCCCGACGCCGCCCGGTACCGGTGTAAAATTCGCGGCCTTCTCGATAGCTTGTTTCGGATTCACATCACCGACAAGCGTAAATCCGCGTTTTTTTATCGCCGCAAGGCGTCTCTCCAACTCGTCGCCGCTAAAAAGTTCGCGGGCGAAATTTTCATCGGACACATTATTGATGCCGACGTCGATGACGGATGCACCTTCGCGAATGTGTTCGCCGCGAATGAACCCGGCGCGGCCGATCGCCGCAATTAGAATATCCGCCCTACGCGTTACGCCAGGCAAATCTCGTGTTCGCGAATGGCAGATCGTGACCGTCGCATTCTCCTGCAGCAAAAGCATCGCCATCGGTTTTCCAACAATATTACTGCGCCCGACGATCACCGCATCCTGACCCGCGATCTCGATACCCGACCGTTTCAGGATCTCGATAACGCCCGCCGGCGTACACGGGACAAGAGCCTTTTCGCCCTGCGAGAGACGTCCGACATTGATCGGATGAAAACCGTCGACGTCCTTTTCAGGATCGATCGCTTCAAGTATCTCGCGTGCATCGATCTGTTCGGGCAGCGGAAGCTGCACGAGGATACCGTCTACATCGTCGCGGCTGTTTAGTTCCTTCACGAGGCCAAGCAGATCGGTATGCGAAACCGTCGCGGGCAGATGATGATGCTCCGATCTCAATCCGACGGCTTCGGAGGTTTTCACCTTGCTCCCGACGTATACGGCCGAGGCCGGATCGTCACCGACCCTCACAACGGCAAGGCACGGCGCGGTGGAGTATTGGGTCAGAAATCTGGCGATCTCTGCAGAAACCTCAGATTTTATCGACTCGGCAATAGCTTTGCCGCCCAGAATCGTGGCATTCATAGTGAATTTCGAGATTTTACAGGAACTGGCCCGAGATTGTCAGTTTCGTAGGGCAGTTAACCGAGATTGTACGGCAAAAGATTCAAACTCAAACCGTCGTTGATGCTAAACCCGATGAATCCCTTTACCTCGATCAAGATGTTTCGAATGATCTCAAAATCATTTCTGGCGATTGCCATTTCGTTGACAATTGCCACGGCTGCTTTGGCGGCGGACTTTGATCGCGACGGGAAAGCCGACCTGGTTGTGTTTCGTCCCGCGTCCACGACTTGGCTGTGCGAACCGTCAAACGACAAGGCCGAGGCTTCGGCATTTCAGTGGGGACATGCTTCGGACATTCTGGTTCCCTCCGATTACGACGGCGACGGTCAGACGGATTTCGCCGTGTGGCGACCCGAGAATGGCGTCTGGTACGTACATCAGAGCGGCGATGACAGCGTTCTGCTGGTCCGCTGGGGAACAACGACAATGCACCCGACGGGTGGCCTGCCGGACGTTCCGGTGCCCGCGGATTACGATAACGATGGATTGACCGATCTTGCCGTGTGGCGCCCTGACACCGGCGAGTGGTGGATCCTAAGATCCTCAAACGGATACGATCAGGACAACGCCCTCGTCTTTCGTTGGGGAAAGCTCGGCGACGTTCCGGTGCAGGCGGATTATGACGGCGACGGGATAGCCGACTTCGCAATTTTTCGTACGACCGAGAATCGTTGGTATATCCGCTCAAGCATGACTGGAAAGTCCTCGGTTCAGCCCTTTGGGCTCGCCGGACTTGATACTTTAGTTCCGGCCGATTACACCGGCGACAAGAAAGCCGACGTTGCGGTTTATCGAAGCGGTGTCTGGTACGTCATCAAGAGCGAAACCGGGGAGACCGAACAATTTCATTTTGGATTTAGCGACGACGTTGCTGTTCCGTCCGATTATGACGGCGACGGAACAACCGATTTTGCCGTTTACCGAAGCGGCACATGGTATATCAGTGACAGCTCTCGCCCACGCCTTCGAACCTATAACTTTGGTCAAGCGGATGACGTACCGGTCAACTCCGGTGTCGTCCGGCAAAGTATAGTTGCAGTCCCCTAGAGCTCGGGTCAATACGACCTTTTTCGAGAAGCCCGCGGGCTTCTCTTTTTTTCTTTAAACTAAACGCGTTAGAATTCACACAATGTCCAGACCCGCGTTTCTTTTTTTTATTGCGATCGGTTTTCAGCTTGTCTCCGCCCAGGTTCCGGTTGAAATTGACGGACGAATTCGGGCTGCCCTGGCGGAACGGAACTATCCAACAGTTGCGAGCGAACTGCGAGATCTCGAATCAAATGATCCGGTTGGATTTCGCGAAAACAATTACGACTACCTGAGCGGACGGGTCGCAGAAAATAACGGAGATATCGCGAGGGCGATGGCCGCATACCAAGGCGTCGTCAACCGTAACTCGGTACTGAAACCGTATGCTCTTTGGCACCTTTCGCGATTGGCAAGAACATCGGGCAATCTGATCGTCGAACGCTCGTATCTGCAGGAATTGATCTCGTTCTCACCTGACAGCCTGTTGTTGTATCCGGCGACCCGTCGTATGGCCCAGAGCTGGTTCGAGAGCGGAAATTACGATCTCGCAATTCGTCAGATCGAACAGATACCGAAGCGTTCATTGCCGTCGGTGGGGGCGCTCGGCCGAGCAGAGCTCAAGAGAGCTTCAGGCATTTCTCGCCGGTGCATATCTCAGATCCGGAAATACGGCGAAGGCAAAGGAGATCTTCGCGTCGCTCACGAGCACTCCTTCAAATCCGGCACAACCGGACGATTTTGCTCTGGTCGGTGCCCGCGGCCTGGACGACCTGGAATCGATCGCACGCGAGCAAACGCCCCTCACCGATTACGACCATCTCAAACGTGCGTCGATATATCAGTTCAATCGAGACTTTGATCGCGCCCGCACTCACTATGCGGCGATAATCAATGAACACCACGGCAGCGGGCTCGTACCCGATGCGATATTTCAAATCGGTAGAGGTTATGTACAGCAGGGTGACTTCACGGAAGCGCTGAAATGGTTCGAGCGTGTACTCGAGCAGTTCGCGGATCATGCTGTCGCACCGGACGCCCTGCTTCAATCCGCGTCTGCGTACGCACGCGTCGGCAAGCATCACGAGGCGGGAACGCGATACAGAAAGTACATCGAGAAGTACCCTGATGGCGAACGTATCGATCGTGCATACCTAAACATGATCGACGTCCTTCGCGACGAGCGCGAGGAGACGGCCGCCTTGAAATGGGCCGCAGATATTAGTGACAAGTTTAAGGGGAAACAACCCGAAGCCCTTGCCACATTCGCCGAAGCGCGGATCCACATATCGCACACTGACTGGCCAAATGCCCTTGAAACACTCGAACGACTCGAGAAATTTCCAGACCTGGGCGGTGCTAATACACCCGGTGGAACGAGCATCGCGGAAGTCCGGTTCCTGCGAGCGTTCGTCCTGGAACAGCTCCGACGGTACGCCGAGGCGATCGACGTTTATCTTTCGATACCTGATGGCCGAAATGAGTATTACGGCATGCGCTCGACCGAGCGGCTCCGGCAAATGGCGAGCGACAAAGTGGCGGGTTCATTTGTTACCACAAAAGCAAACGAGTTAGGACAGCTCCGACCGACGGAGCCGGACGCCGTTCGACGGATTTTGCAATCGCGACTCCGCTTGACCGATGGACCTGATGAAAGAGCAAAGCTGCTCGCATCTCTCCGGCCGGTGTACGCTGCGATCCCTGCATATTCTTCTTCTGCGAAATTCAATCTTATCGCTCTGGGGCGCCAGACGCGTATCGATGCGAAGACAAACGCCAATCGCTCGAGTCGCACGGTTGCTGACGAGTTGCTATTTCTGGGGTTGTACGACGAGGCGGCACCCGAGATTGAACAGCAGATCCGGTCGGGATCGATAAAGGCCAACAAAATAGATCTCGATTACACTCTCGCCACAATCTACACGCGAGGCGATCTCGCCAATCGCGGTGCGGCGTTTATCGAATCGACGTGGAAGGCTCCGGCCGATTATCAGATCGAGCTGATCGCGACCGAGGTTCTGGATCTGTTGTATCCCGCTCCTTACGCAGATGCATTGATCAAACACGCACCGAAAAAGAATGTAGATCCAAGATTTCTGCTCTCGATAATGCGGCAGGAATCGCGATTCCGCTCCGACGTGAAGTCTTATGCCGCCGCACGCGGGTTAATGCAGTTTATCTCGACGACGGCGTCGAGCGTCGCCGCCGAACTTGGACGAGAAAATTTTAAGCAGGACGATCTCTACGATCCGTCGACATCTGTCCTGTTCGGTTCGCACTACACCGGAAATCTGTTCAAGCTTTTTCCCAATCAGCCGCCAGCGGTCGCGGCGAGTTACAATGGCGGCGAAGATAACATGAAACGCTGGCTCGCACGTTCGAAGTCCGAGCTCATGGATCGCTACATACCCGAGATCGCGTTTTCCCAGTCGAAAGATTACGTCTACCGCGTGATGGCAAATTATAGGATGTACCAATCACTTTACGACGAAAGACTAAAACGACGTGAGCCATAACGTCCTCCGGTTCTCTATTTTAAATTTATGCGGCACTTTTATTCTTGATTTTGATCTCGATCTTCGTACTCACGGCATGTCAAAAGCCGACAACCCAGACGGCACCCGTCGAAGAAAAGCGCTACAGCCTGAAAGGAAAAGTGGTTTCCGTCGATCGCGAACGAAAACGCGCGACGATCGACCATGAACCTGTCGCTGATTACATGGATGCGATGACGATGGAGTTTCCGATCCACGAAGACTGGGTGTGGGACGATCTGGTTCCGGGTGCAGAGATCCGAGCTGAGATGGTCGTCGACAGTTCCGCGAAAGATCCGTACTGGCTCGAAAAGATCGGCATCGTTGCCGCGGCGAAACCCGGGCAGGCAAATCCGCCGGTCGACGAACGGTTCGCACAGATCGGAAAAGAGGTCCCCGATTTTCAATTGACGAACCAGGACGGTGCTCGAATCTCAACAAAGGATTTTCGGGGAAAGGTTTTGGCGGTCACCTTTATCTACGCACAGTGCCCTCTACCGGAATACTGCATAAAAATGTCGACGAACTTTAGCGATGCGGCCAATCGGATCATGAGTGAGCCGGATGTGAAAGACAAATTCCGTTTGCTGAGCATTTCGTTTGACCCCGGCCGCGACACGCCTGAAAAATTAAGATCATACGGCCTGGGTTATCTCGGCAAAGGAGCGAAGCCTGATTTTAGCGTTTGGCAGCTGGCCGTCGGAAGCGACAAGGAAGTCCGTGCTGTCGCCGATTTTTTCGGACTCCGATACGAGGTCGATCAGGACGACAAGACGCAGTTCAACCATTCGCTGCGAACTGCGGTCATCGCGCCGGACGGCAAGATTACGAAGATCCTCGCGGGCAACGAGTGGACGGTGAATGATCTGTTGCGTGAGATGAAAGCGGCCTGGCCGGATGTGAATTAGTCGGGGACTACTTGCGGCTAAGGCCGGGGGGCATTTAGTTCATCGACCTCGCTCGAGTAGACGATGTTCCCGGCAACCATTGTCATCACAACATCCCTCGCATTCGACGAAAAGACCAGCGCCGATTCAACATCATTCACCGGCGTCTGTGCCGGACTCCCCAGTGACACGACGGCGAGGTCCGCCTGCTTGCCCATCTCAAGCGTTCCTATTCTGTCTTCAAGTCCCAGAGCTTTTGCGCCGCCGATCGTCGCGGCCTCTAAAACTTCACGCGACGTAATGAATCGTGCTCGGCCCGGCCGGTTGCGCGCGGCGAGAGCGGCGAACCGGGATTCTTCGAGAAGATCGCAGACGTTGTTGCTCGCGACCGAATCACTCCCTAGCCCGACCGTGATCCCGGCCTTCAGAAATTTCTCTAGCGGTGCATATCCGTGGCCAAATTTCGCATTCGATTTCGGGCAATGCGCGATTCGCGCACCCGACTCCACGATTAGCTTGATGTCGCTATCTGACACCGTCACGCAATGAGCAAGCAGGGGGCGGGCGGCGAGGACGCCGGTTCGGGATAGAAACTCTATCGAAGAACATTCCGGCACTTCCCAGTTAGTGTTCAGTTTTTCGTATAGCTCAATGAAAAATCCCTTGCCGTGTCTCAACAGTTCGTATTCGTCAGCCGATTCGGCGGCGTGGATGGTGAGCTTGATGTTATCGGCGATCGCAAATTCAGCGATCAGCTTGAACAGGTTTCGGCTGACCGTGTAAGGCGAGTGGGGCGAGAGGCCGACCTCGACAAGGGCGGTGGCCCGTTCGCGAAGCGCGTGAAACTTTTCTTTTAGTCTTTCAAAATCCGCGACGGCAGTCGCGTTGTCGGGAGAGAACTCGGTTTCCTGAAACAACACACCCCGCAGACCCGTGCTTTTCAATGCATTCAATCCCGCCCCGCCGTGACGACCGATGTCGCCAAAGCATGTGATACCGGCGCGGGCGCCTTCCGTCGCTCCGAGTAGTGCGGCTGCTTCAATATCGGCATCCGAAAGTCCCAGGCGAATCTCGTTCAGCTTTAGGAGCCACGAACGAAAATCATCCTCGACCGTGTCGAGCGCTCCGCGCATCGAGGTCACTTCAAGATGAGAGTGGCAGTTTACAAAACCGGGCAGGATCGCGGCATTGCCGAAGTCATCGATCTCGACGCCGGGAAACTGGGCCTGGATCTCGATGAGTTTACCAACGACGGCGATCTCGTCTGAATCGATCGCGACGGCTCCGTCCCTGATCGGTTCGGACGAGATCGGCAAGACATATTCCGCAGCGAGGATCTTCATTTTGAGAGGATGCTTTTGTCGGATCGATATCGATCGAGGATCGACCCAACGTAGGCGCGCGTCGACGAAATTCCGATTCGCCCGATAAAATCCGCTTCGGTCATCGTCGCCGAATCGGTGCCCCGCGTCCACTCTTCGACGCGGCTGGGCCCGGCGTTGAACGCCGCGAGCGCCATCGCCGTTTCGGCGGGATTCCCGCGATAACTTTCCCGCAACTTTTCGAGATACCAGCAACCCACCTGAATGTTGCGTTCCGGATCACTCAGAAATCCGACCACGTTCTCGGCGGTTTCACGTTCGAATTCGCGAAGCCCGGTTTCCTTCGCCCATTCGCGAGCGACAAGCGGTGTGACCTGCATCAAACCAACTTCGTCGGCTTCGCCGATCGCCTGATCTCTGAACCACGTCTCCTCGTAGATCAAACTCCAGACAAGACGTTCATCGAGCCTGTAGACGCGCGCCTGCCGGCTGATGAGCTCGTCGTACCGGTGTTCCCAATAGTTTCTAAAAAAGTACGAGCCGCTCGCCGCGATCACGGCAATGACGATCAGGATGGAAATCAGATATCTAGCCATCTTTAGTTTGAACGGGACTCAGCTTCATCCGCGGAGCCAGATAATTGCGGAGCCGCCTCTCGTCATGCGCGTTCGTCATCGCTGGTTCGGCCCGTGCTTTTTAACGCGCCGTGCCGGTTTCTCGGGGTCGGGAACCAGACTGTGAAATCGCGTCGCCGTCGTGTGCCGGCCGCTGCGGATCATTTCCGCGAACAGATCGGTATCGTAATCGACCTCATGCGCCATCTCACGGCGGATGTCGAGCAGGACTTCCATGAATTTGGGGCGTCGATACATCTGTTGAATAGTTAAACGCGAATCGGCGACAGAGGCAAGATTGGCCATTGACTCGTACCGGGTCCGTCTGAAGCTCATTCGTTCCGCGATCTAATGGCTTCGCGTAGCCACGGCGTTTACGGCGTGGGACTGAAAGAGAGAGACACCGAGCCCGTTTTAACGGGCTTACCGCTCGAATCGCGTTGAAACATCCTAAGCGATTCTCGGCAGATCCTTATCCACGTGCTGAAGAGCACGATCGCTGAAGAACCGGGGTTAGCTCAACCAAAAAAAGGTGTCGAATTTCAAAACCACCCACTATCCGTGAACGAGAAATTCGGGTGTGACGATCGCGGGCGAGAAAAATCCGGCGGCCGTGTTGAAGAGTTTGATCCGGGCCTGCTTCCGAACGTTGGCGAGATGTCCGAAATTCCATGTGACGAGGTAATCGATCTTGTGGATCGACGCGAGGGCAACATGAAAGGCGTCGGCCATGAATTTGCGGTGAAAGATCCCCCGTGAAATATATCCGTCGGCGAGAATCGCCGCCTCCTCCAAAAACTCAAGTCTCCGGAGTGGTTTGATGATCTTCATGTAGCCGCTCCGGTGCGGTTCGTCGACGCGTTCGAGTTCGCGTTCGACAAGAATAGATACAAAGGCGTCGTACTCGAACAGTTCGTGTTCGAACCAGCGAATCGTCAGATCGCGCCGAAAAGCGTCGCCCGCATCGAGATACGAACCGATCACCGACGTTTCAAGATAAAGGCTGAGTTTCATCGGAGGGAGCTATTGTTCCTGATTGATCGCTACAAAAGTAACTTTGGAGTTCTTAAAGTCGAAAGTCATTTTGTAGTTGCGGAGAAAGTTGCCACCCAAAATCCCGGCCTGCTCGAATCCCGAGGCCTCATTAATCGTACCAAGATCGAGGGCGATCGCCGTAATGCTCTTTCGCGAATGCGTGCCGAAGCTGACACGGGGCAGCAGAAACGACGGCACATCGTCAGTAATGCCCGCCGAGCCAACGACCCGCATCTTCTCGCCGCGGATGAAAGAACTGATCCCCCCGGCGTTTGCAACATTATCGGAAATTACCGACACCGTCGCGCCCGTGTCGACTATAAAATTGAGGGGCTCGGCAATTCCTTCAAGGTGGACCTCACCGCTCAGGAAACCGCTCGACGTCAGCCGAAGCGGAAGTGAAACACCTACATCCTTCGCCGTCGCGTCGCTGTCTTTTTTCGTTAGTGAGAATGTTGAGGCTCCGTAATCGATGGTCGTAAGAAACTTCGATATCAGCGACAGCCCGATGTATCCGTCGATATCGTCTCCGTCACTATGAAACTTGCGAATGTAAACCGGAACACTTCGAATACCGACATCGCCTATTTCGACCTCTTTTAGAAAGCCGTAAATGATCTCGAACCGTCCGTTGCCGCCGATCCCTCTTGCAAACCCGCCGCGGGTTATCGGGTCAACGCCGAGATGTTTCGCAGTTTTATCGGAAATTACGCAAATTCCCGAGCCGGTGTCCAAAACGAACTTGAACGGACGAGAACGACCGTTTATTCGAAGCTCGACGACCGGACGATTCCCGACGATACGGATCGGGACCGTCGTTTCGGCCTGACCGGCGGTGGTATAGAGTGTCTGTTTTTGACCAAGGAATCTAAGAAAGTTTATGAGGCCCTTGATCCGCGCGCGTCGCTCATCGTCAGTGTTGCGCGAGAGGGATAAAAACCGATAATACGCGTCTGCCGCATCTTTATACCGCTCGGCCCGCGCCGAAACCTGGGCCAATGCAAAATAATAATCCGGCTCGTTCTGAGCTTGAAAAACCGCTTCATTAAGACTGTTCAAGCTATATAGAATTCGATTCTCATAAAAGTCGAGCATGCCATAGCCCGCCCACGCAAGTGCTTCCTTCTTGTTCAAACGCAAAGCATTTTCGAAAATCGCCCGCGCCTCGCGAAACTTTCCAGCACTCAAAAGCGTGACTCCGAGGGCCGCAAAGGCACTCGAATTCTTCGGCTCAGCCTGAGCGATCGGGAATAAAAGGTCGTAGGCCTCGGCAAGCCGCCGTTGTTTGACATGCACCAGTGCGAGCTTGATCCTCGCACCGGAGTGGCTCGGGTTGATCTCGATCGCACGCTTAAAGATCTTTTCGGCCTCGAAGAACTCGCCGCGACGCACAAGCTTGTCGCCCTGTTTTAGCAGTCCCCTAAAGTCGTCACTATTGACATGTTGAATATCGCCGAAGGCAAAGGCAGACGTGGTAAAGGCTATTGAGATAATGCCAAACGCTAGAAAACGCTTTATCAGGGAAGGAGTCCGAACAAAGTCTCTGCGAAGAAAAGCGGGTCGCATGGGGTTGCTCCTATCTTGCTCTTGTTCAGTCTTTAAAGTCACTTAAGGATCTGACCGGTCTTTATCGACCAGAGCACCAGATCCATCTCGTCAAAGTCTATTTTTGTTCTTTCAGTAAGCTCTCTTAACTTGTCTTCAACCTTTAGATACTTCGAACGGGTGTTTGGTGGCTTTGGGCCGTCGATTAATTTTAGCTCAGTGAGACACTTGAGGACGTGTTTATCGAGGATCGCGTAACCTTTCAACCCGATGTTCCGCAAGAAATGGCTCGCCTCTTTATACCCTAAACCCTTTATCCCTTTCTCCCGCACCAGCCAGTCGCGTCTTTCAAGCCGGCAATCGAAGCTCTCAAGTTTTTTCCGCAGCTCGAGATTGCAATGTTCCTTCAGGAAGCTTCGAGATGCGAATACGTAGCGTGCTCGTGCGTTGGGGTAACGATGAACACCTGTCAGAGCGCTCGCGATCTCAGGTTGAGAACCCCGACGCAAAAGAGGACGCACCGCGTCCACGGACCTGAGGCCCATTTTTGCGGAGCAACCGCCGGTAAAAAAGCAATACACCATCTCTTCCCAGAGCCGGGCATCCGTGCCCTCTCGCCAGACCGTCTCGAACTCGGATAAGCGGTATTTTATTTCATCGCGCCGCTCACTGTGAGCTTCAATGACCCGCTCGATCGTCAACGTTTCTTTTGTTTTTTCCACGGCTTCTTGATTCTATTTCCGCCCGCAGACGAGTGTCAACGAACTCTCAATAGACGCCTCAAAAACGGATAGCATCCCAAGGCCTGCCAAAATCATCGGAATGGCACCAGTTCTGAGGCAGAAAGGGCCCCGGAACATGTATTGAAAAGGTGGTACTTGAACGTGGTATACTGGCTCCAGCCTATCTCGCAGGCAGCAAAAGCCTGTCCCACCCTCACGGCCGAGCGAAATAATCGATGAGCAATTTTAGAATAAAAAATCCCATGCCTTTGTTTGTTGCCGCCATAGTTTTCTGTGTGTCGACATTTGGACAAAGTCCCGCACCTGCGAAGCCTCTTTTTCAGGACATTCAGGTCTATAACGAGCCGGCGGCGACTTCGACGCCATATCTTAAGAGAACAGGCAGTTCCGAGCCTTCGACAGGCGACCCGCTATCACTCGTCAATCGCGTCAAGTCATCGTTTCCAATACTTGCCGACACGCAGATCCCGGGCTATTCCGGTGTGTTGGTCGAAACAATTGATGGCAATGTGGTCGTTGAGAGTATGTCCAACGTGGCGTTCAATCCGGCCTCGAACGTGAAGATCGCGACGTCCTATGCGGTTTTAAAAACCTTCGGCCCGGAATACCGATTTCCGACCAGCGTCTGGACGGACGGCAGCTACGAGCAGGCGACGCAGACGGTGCACGGAAACCTTTACGTCTCAGGGCGGGATCCGATCTTCGGATTCGAGCACGCCGTTGCGATTGCGGCTGAGCTGAACCGGATCGGGATTCGAACGATCTCCGGCGATCTGATCGTGACCGACAACTTCGCGATGAACTATTCGGCATCGGGACAGCGGTCGAGCCAGGCCCTGTTCGCCACGCTTGATGCCTCGAAGCGTTCTGCGGCGGCGACCCGCGTCTGGACGAATTATCTGATCAACTCAGGCCGATTGACTCCGAGCATCAGCATTCCGAGCGTCGCATTCACTGGGAGCGTATACGTTCAGGCAATGCCGAGTAATGCGAAGCTTCTTTTTACCCACGAATCGACGACGATCGCGCGATATTGTCAAGGTGATGATGTGCTACTCGAATAATTTCGTCGCGGAGCGATTGGGAGACACGGTCGGCGGCCCATATGCGGTGGCGAGACTAGTGCAACAGAATACGGGCGTCCAACCCTATGAATTTTCTCTCGCGACGTCGAGTGGCCTGGGTATCAATCGTGTTTCACCAAACGCGATGATGAAACTGCTCAGAGTTCTCCGGGCTGATCTGGCTCGTTACAGAATGACTTTCGCTGACATAATGCCCGTCGCCGGACTTGATCGAGGAACCCTTGAGAAACGGTTCGACACAGATTTTTCTTCGGGCAGCGTTATCGGAAAGACGGGAACCCTGGGTCAGACCGACGGCGGCGCAAGCGCTCTGGCGGGCGAGATAAACACTCGAAACGGCAAACTGCTTTTCGTGATCTTCAATCAGCGTGGCAACGTCGCACGATTCCGCCGCTTTCAAAATAGTTACGTATCGACGATCCAGGGACAATTCGGCGGTCCTGCTCCGATCGCCTATAAGCCTCTGTCTCTCGATTTTCGAATGGCGAAGACCCGCTTTTCATATCCCGACCGCGTGGCGGCGAACGACGAATAATAGTTAATCGTACTCGTGAATCGTAAATAGTAGGCCGTGCCGAACAGCACGGCTTTCTGCTTTACGCACGACGAGTCCTTCGATTGCTTTCTATTCACGATTCACTATTCACCTTTACTATTCACGATTCACTCCTTTTCATTCACCCCGCGATATTGCAAACTCTCTGTCAGAAACCCGCGTCGCGATAATGAACGACATCGAACAAGAACCGCCAGATTCCGAAGAGCCCGAGGAACTCGCCGATCCCGTATTAATCGAAAGGACAGTCGAAGCTGAGACTGATGAGCCGGCAAAGCCGCGCAGCGTTGCCCGCTCCGCGGGTATCGTCTCGATCGCCGTCATGGTTTCGCGCATTTTCGGACTTGTTCGCGAGGTCATCTTCGCCCGATTTTTCGGCGCCGGATTTCTTTACGACGCATTCATCGTCGGATTTCGCATCCCCAATCTGCTTCGCGACCTTTTTGCAGAGGGAGCTCTCTCCGCTGCTTTCGTCAAAGTCTTTACCGACTATCAGCTCAGGAATAGCGAGGCCGAAGCCTGGCGACTTGCCAGTCTTGTCTTTAATGCCCTCGCGGTCGTTCTCGGCATTGTCACGATCGCCGGCGTCCTCTTGTCGCCGTTGCTCGTCAAGGCCATTACCTACAACTACCTCGGCGATCCGAACCATTATTACCCCGTAGAGAAAGCAGCACTCGCGACAACGTTGATGCAGGTGATGTTCCCCTTCATCCTACTCGTCGCGCTCGCGGCTTTGGCGATGGGTGTGCTGAACACGAAGGGGCGATTCGGCGTTCCGGCATCCGCCTCAACGGCATTCAACATCGCCTCGATCATCGCCGGCCTCGGACTGGCGTATTGGCTAAGCGGCGGTGGATGGGAACGGTCTACCGAAACGTTTGTGATACCGGACGATGCGGCACAATGGGCGATCATCGGCATGTCCATCGGTACCCTGGTTGGCGGAGCCGCGCAACTCGTGATCCAGTTGCCGTCGCTGTTCAAGGTAGGCTTTCGTTTCTCCTTTAGGCTAAGTTTTCGCGACGAAGGCGTTCGACGGGTGATGCGGCTTATGGCACCCGCGATCATCGGGACATCAGCGATCCAGGTAAAGGTCGTCGTTGATACGATCGTCGCATCGGGCATCGACGGTGGAGCGTCCTGGCTCAGCTACGCCTTTCGACTGATGCAGTTTCCGATCGGCGTTTTCGGGGTCGCGATAGGCACGGCGGCTATTCCGACTCTCTCTCGCCTTGCTTCGCAGCAGGATTTTCAGAAGTTTCGATCGACGCTCTCGAGTGCGATAAAGCTTGTCCTTCTTCTCGCCGTCCCGTCAGCAGCCGGGCTTATTGTGCTCGGCGATCCGATCGTGTCCTTGATCTACGAGCGCGGCGAGTTCGACGCGTTTGATACCAACATGGTAGCGTGGGCCCTTACCGCATACTCTATCGGGCTTACCGGATACGCGGCAATAAAGGTGCTGTCGCCCGCATTTTACGCTCTCGACGACGCCAAGACACCGATGTATGTCAGTCTTGCTTCGATCGCCATACACGTCGCCACAAGCTTCGGGATGATGCAGCTTCTTTCGAGCGTCGGCCAGTCGGCGGAGCGGCCGAATGGTTACGGCCACGCAGGCGTCGCTCTCGCGACCTCGATCGTTGCATTGGTGAATTTTCTTGCTCTTGCGCTCCTTATGCGAAAGCGGATCAACGGAATAAACGGCGGCGAAATAGGAGCTGCGTTTATCAAGATCCTCATGGCTTCGGCCGCGATGTCCGCCGTTTGTTATATTTGCTATCTGTTGCTCACAAGCTGGCTGGGCGAAAAGACATTTGTCGTACGGTTGATCGAGGCATTTATCCCGATCGCGATCGGCGGCGTGACGTTTGTCGTAGCGGCAAAACTTCTCCGTATAACCGAGATCGAAAAGCTCTTCGAGATCGTTACACGAAAGCTGGGGCGAAAAACTTCCTAGGTAAATAAGTTAAATGGTCAAGCCCTTCGGAAACTCTAAACCAAATGTACATCCAAGCGCGTTCGTCGCAGACGACGCGATCGTCATCGGCGACGTCGAGATCGGTGCCGACGCCAGCATATGGTTCGGCTCCGTCGTGCGTGGCGATGTCAATTACATCCGCATCGGTGATCGGACGAACATACAGGACGCGTGTGTCATTCACGTCAGCTCAAAAGATCACCCGACCGTCCTCGAACAGGAGATAACTGTTGGCCATCGCGTGACGCTTCATGGCTGTCATATCGAGGCGGGTTGTTTGATAGGGATCGGTTCGATCATCCTTGACGGTGCGCGGATCGGCGCCCGCTCCCTTGTCGCGGCGGGCAGTCTCGTCACACCAGGCACCATAATTCCACCCGAATCTCTTGTCATGGGAGCACCTGCCAAAGTAAAGCGTCCGCTGACGCCCGAAGAAATTCAAAACCTCGACAACTCGTGGAAGAATTACGTCGAGCTCAGCCGGCGCTGATGTTTCCGAGCGTCTGAGTTTCCAGGCGTGTCCCAGATTCTCGTCCTTTTTACAAACGGGCACGTACTGTCGTAGAATCTCGTCGTTTCGATTCCCCTCTTTTTCAAGGCAAAATATGAAAACAATCGTCGTGTCCGCGTTGTGGATAATGCTTGCGGCTTTCTCCGTTTCGGCGCAGGATGAGGAACCGGGAAAGAATGAGCTGATGGTTTGGGGCGGATATGCTCCGGCGGTGCGAACGTTTGCGATCAGCGGACGGACGTGGGATGCGAGCCTTGGAATCGGGGCACTCCGCTATTCGCGCCGATTCAATAATAGTGATTGGGTGAACCTGAAGTACACACTGGACGCGTCCGCTGTTGTCTTGAACTATCCAGACAAGATCGTAACGGGAACTACTGTGACACCCACCCGCGAGACCAAATACGCCGTCGGTGTCGCGCCGATCGGCCTGCAGGCCAATTTTCGCCCGCGGAAAAAGCTGCAGCCGTTCATAGGATTGAGTCTCGGATTCCTACCGTTTACCGAGACGACGCCGAACGTCACAGGCAAGAAACTTAACTTCAGCACGGCGGGCGGCGGCGGTATCGAATATCGCCTCGCGAACAAAAAGGCGATCACCTTCGGTTACAATTTCTACCACATTTCCAACGCCAGCCGGGGGATCGAGAACCCCGGCTATGACGCACAGATCTTCTTCGTCGGGTATACGTTCTTTAGTAAGTAATTGATAATTGACAGTTGATAATTGATAGTTGAAGAGCGGCCACTTGAACTGTCAATTATCAACTGTCAATTATCAATTATGTCTAAGACGAACCCAGCCCGTGGCATGCGCGATTTTCTCCCGGCGGACGTCCGGAAGCGCGAATACGTCATCGACATCATCAAAGGCGTTTACGAAAGCTACGGATACGAGCCGCTCGAAACGCCCGCCGTTGAAAATATCGAGACCCTCATGGGCAAGTACGGCGACGAGGGCAATCAGCTCATCTTCAAGATTCTGAAGAGAGGCGAGAAGCTCGCTGAGTCTTTCGAGTCTGTCGAGTCTGTCGAGTCTGTCGAGTCTGGTGAGGACGGACCCGATAGACTCGAAAGACCCGATAGACTCGAAAGACCCGATAGACTGGCCGACTTAGCGCTTCGCTACGACTTGACAGTTCCGCTCGCACGCGTAGTCGCGAACCGTAAGAACGACATTCCGAAATTTTTCAAACGCTATCAGATCCAGCCTGTGTGGCGCGCCGATCGGCCGGCGAAAGGAAGATTCCGCGAGTTCTATCAATGCGATGTGGATGCGATCGGCTCAAGCTCGATGGTCGTCGAGGCCGAATTGATCTCGGCCGTTAGCGAAATTCTCACAAAACTAGGTTTCAAAGATTTCGTCGTTCGCGTAAATCATCGCGAGATCCTAACCGACATTCTCGACACGGCCGGCATTCCAAAGGACCTGCACGGCGACGCACTCGTCGCGATCGATAAACTCGACAAGATCGGTGCGGAAGGCGTCGCCAAAGAGTTGGCTGATCGAGGCGTTTCGGATGCGGCCTCGAACATGCTGCTCGACATCTTCGAACAGACGCAACAGATCGTCGACGAAGGAAAAGATGTTAACCGGACCATCGTCAGCAATCTGATCAACATCGTGAGCAACGAGGTGTTGACCGAGATCGGCCAGATCCTAAAATTCGCAGAAAAGTCTCCGGTCCAGATCGACCCGTCGCTTGCACGGGGGCTTTCGTACTACACCGGCACGATCATGGAGATCAACGTACCGGATCTCGCCGGTAGTTTAGCGGGCGGCGGACGTTATGACGGATTGATCGGGATGTTCGGCAAGGAACAGATCCCCGCATGCGGCGTCTCGCTTGGACTCGAGCGCATTCTTTATGTCATGGAAGAGCGCGGGATGTTCCCGTCGGAGATCGCCGAGTCGACACCGGCTGATGTGATGGTCACGATCTGGAGCGAAGAGACGATTGCCGACTCTTTGAAACTCGCGAACGGGCTTCGAGCGGACGGTGTGCGCGTGACCGTGTATCCCGAACCCGACAAGTTCGGCAAGCAGATGAAGTACGCCGACGCGATCAAGGTTCCGTTCGTTTGCATTCTCGGTCCGACCGAGATCGGATCCGGAAAAGTACAATTAAAGAATATGAAGTCGGGCGAGGAAAAGTTGCTGACGCATAAAGAAGCGGGAAAGATCGTCAGATCCACATGACTTGAAAGGTGTACATACGCCTTCGGGCTCTGCCCATCGATGGAGGCAAATCAGTAGAAGAATGTTGCTAAAGGTAATTCTTAATGGAGTAATTATTAATTCGGTAATGCCATTACAAAATTACTAATTACCTAATTACAAAATTAATAGACAGGTAAGGGCTGCCCGGTCGGACAGCCCTTTTTAAGCACCGCCTAGTAGTTTCTGTAAATACGACGTCCGCCCAAACGGACCCGGCGAATAACCCGAGTTCTCGTTCTACCATTCGCGAAATATGTCGTTCGGATCGTTTCACGATACCTGTAACGCCCTATCCATCTGACACGCGTTGTCGTAACGGTCCGCGTGCGGCGGTTCCAGCGACCGCGATTACGACGCGGCTGGACGATTATTTGGCTCGCCACCGCTGATGCCGACATCGAGGTTTCTTTTGCCTCGACCGAAGGCACAACGAATATCATCGTGCCCAGCATTACCGATAAAATTAATAACTTTTTCATAATTCCTCCCTTATTCGATCTACGCGACCTCGTTTCGAAGTACGCACAGGCTAAGACGTTGCGCTTTCCGTCGCAGTTGACTCTTTCACTGCAAAGTTATGTAAACGAAGCGTTTTCATTTCATACGGTCACATGGAGAGGACACTTAACCGGCAACCATCATGCCGAAAGAAAGACGCTGTGGTAATCTAGGTGTTCGTTTCTCGCGTATGAAAGGCATCTCCATCCTTGGCTCGACGGGCTCAATCGGCTGCAATACCCTGAAAGTTATCGAACATCTCGGCGATATTCGTGTCGTCGCTCTCGGTGCGGGGAGAAACATGCCGAAGCTCGCCGAACAGATCGCACGCTTTCAGCCTGAGATGGTTTCAGTTGACGATCAGGCTTGTGCGGAAACACTCGAACGTGAGCTCCACGCACTCGGTGCAGTCGCGCCGAAAATTGAACTGAACTCGAAGGGCCTCGAAGCTGTCGCGACACACGAGCGTGCAGAAACGGTCGTCTCGGCCGCGGTCGGAGCCGTCGGATTTGTTCCGACGCTGCGGGCGATCGAAGCGGGAAAGCGCGATTCGCGCTCGCTAACAAGGAAACTTTGGTCATGGCCGGTGAGTTGATGACGAAGGCTGCCGAAAGATCCGGTGCCGAGATATTACCCGTCGATTCGGAACATAATGCGATCCACCAGTGTCTTAGAGGTGAAAAGACACAAGAAGTCCGTCGGCTTGTACTGACTGCTTCGGGTGGTCCGTTTCGAGACTGGTCCGAAGACGAGATCGCCCGAGCGACGCGTGAAGAAGCTCTCAATCATCCTAATTGGAAGATGGGTGAAAAGATCACGATCGACTCGGCAACGCTGATGAACAAAGGCTTTGAAGTTATCGAAGCTCGTTGGCTGTTCGGATTTGATGCCGACCAGATCTCGGTCGTCGTGCATCCGCAGTCGGTTGTCCATTCGATCGTGGAAATGATCGACGGATCAATGATCGCTCAACTTGGCGTCACGGACATGCGGCATGCGATCCAGTATGCTTTGACGTATCCTGAGCGTCGTGAAAACTGTATGCCACCGCTCGATCTTGCGTCGCTAAGCGAATTGACGTTCGAAGAACCCGATAGCGATCGGTTCCCGTGCCTCGATCTCGCATACGATGCATTGAGGCGAGGCGGAACGGCGGCGGCGGCGCTAAATGCGGCGAACGAGATTGCGGTTGCGGCGTTTCTGGATGGCAAGATCCGGCTGCCGGACATTGCACGACTGAATCGCGCCGTGATCGATGCGCACGAGCTCAAAGCCGCTGACAGCCTCGAAAATGTTCTTGAAGCTGACCGTTCGGCCCGCGTCGCCGCAGAAGACTTTGTTTCGTCGCGTTCACATCAGGGTGTTCCGCAAGTGATTTGACGGAGCCCGAGAACGGGTCCTAAACTTTTAGGTTGCAACGTGGACATCGCTTAACGGCTCTAAAGTGATGTTTTTATAAAGGATTTTTTTGATTATGCCCGATATTCTACTAGTTATTTTGGCCGTCATCTTTGTTCTCGGTATTGCTATCAATATCCACGAGTTCGGTCATTTTATCGTCGCCAAGCTGTTCGGCATGCGTGTCGAAGCTTACTCGTTCTTCGGCCTCGGCCCGCGTATCTGGGGTTTTAAGGTTGGCCACACCGACTATCGCATCAGCGCGATCCCGCTCGGTGCCTACGTAAAACTTTATGGCGACGAGGCGACGGCCCCGCTCGAGGGCGGCGATTCGAATAAGGAGAAAGTTCCGGACTCGGAGCTTTACGAACTGCGTCCGCGCTGGCAGAAATTTTTGGTGATGCTCGGCGGGCCGTTCATGAACATCGTGCTCGCGCTCTCGATACCATTCGCCGGGGCTCTGATATACGGCGTCCCGACGATTCCTTCGCCGGTTGTCGCCAGCGTCAAGGAAGGCGGAGCGGCGGAAAAAGCGGGGATCAAGGTTGGGGATCGGATCGTCGGGTTCGATGGCGCAGAAAATCCAACATGGCAGAGGATCGACAATGATTCGAAGATCTCGCCGGAACGAACTATCCCGATCGTCGTGGAGCGAAATGGATCGAACGTAGATCTCACCATCGCTCCGACGCGGGTAGAGGATCGGGGTAATGTGCTCGGTTCACTCGATCTCGATCCGACGGAATTGGTTGTTCTCAGCCCACAGCCAAACTCACCGGCCGAAGCGGCCGGAGTGCAAAAAGGTGACAAAGCTCTTTCGATCAACGGCGTCACTGTTACAGGGGTCAAGAGTTTTCGTGACACGATCCAGGAAACCAAGGGCGAGCCTGTCCGTTTGACCGTCATCCGGAACAATCAGCCGACCGAATTGACGATTCAGGCCAAAGACGACGGTAAGGGCGTCTACCTGATCGGTGCGGGTATCAGCAACCAGAGTCTGGATAAAGAAAAGGCGACGATCGCGCAGTCGGCTGCATTCGCGGTTGGGGTAAACGTAGAGATCGTCCGTCTGACGGGGCGGGTTTTCGGTCAACTGTTTACCGGGGAGCGTTCGGTCAAGGACGCGGGGCTGGCCGGTCCGGTCGGTATCGTCTCGCTCATCTCACAGATCGTTCGTGAGGCAGGGTTTGCGGGGCTTGTTTCAGTTCTCGCGGTTATTAGCCTTAACCTTGGGGTCTTCAATTTGCTGCCTATTCCCTTACTCGACGGCGGACAGATAATGGTGCTGGGGATCGACAAGGTCATGTCCTGGTTCGGACGCACGCTTTCGATGGCCTGGAAGGAGAGAATTCAACTTACCGGCTTGGCGGTTATTTTACTGCTGATAGTCTTCGTCACGTTTTTAGATGTTTCGAAGTTCTTTTGATCGTTAATCGTTAATCGTTAATCGTTAATCGTGAGAGTGCGATAAGACGAACACCGATTGCGATTCACGATTCACGATTCACGATTAACGCAAAAAATGCGAGTTTCTAGGCCAGTAAAAGTTCGTGACATACAGATCGGCGGCGGCGCACCGGTCGTCGTCCAGTCGATGACCAAGACCGACACCACCGACGTCGACGGAACGCTGCGTCAGATCGAAGAGATGGTCGAGGCGGGGTGTGAGATCGTCCGAATCGCCGTTCCGGATGACGACGCGGCAGCCGCGATGTACGAGATCAGAAAGCGTACGAACGTCCCGATAGTCGCCGACATACATTTCCATTACAAGCTCGCACTGAAAGCGCTCGACGCCGGTATCGACAAGCTTCGAATTAATCCCGGCAACATCGGCTCGATCGACCGCGTCCGCGAGGTCGTTCGCGCCGCCGAGGCTCAGAAAGTCCCGATCCGCATCGGCGTCAACGGCGGCTCGCTCGAAAAGGACCTGCTGAAAAAATACGGAACGGCGACGCCCGAGGCGATGGTCGAATCCGGTATGCGGCACATACGCATTCTCGAAGATCTCGGCTTTAGCGACACCATCATTTCGCTGAAGGCATCGGACGTTAATCGGATGGTGGCCGCATATCGCCTGATGGCGGAGAAGGTCGACTATCCTTTGCATTTGGGTGTGACCGAGGCCGGAACTCCGTTTGGCGGGACGATCAAGTCCGCGATCGGATTAGGCGTTCTCCTGCACGAAGGCATCGGCGATACGATCCGCGTTTCGCTTGCGGCCGAACCGCACGAAGAAGTTCGTGTCGCGTGGGAAGTCCTAAAATCTCTCGAGCTTCGCAAACGCGGAGTGACCGTCGTTGCATGCCCTACGTGCGGACGTCTCGACATCGATAATTTTGTAGAGATCGTGACCGAAGTCGAACGGCGTCTTGCTCACGTCGAAGAGCCGCTGCATCTTTCGATCATGGGCTGTGCTGTCAACGGACCAGGCGAAGCACACGACTCGCAGCTGGGAATAACATTCGGCCGAAACGTTGGAATGATCTTCAAAGACGGAGTTCCGATGCGTCGCGTGTCCGGTGAAGATATTGTTGAAGAGTTCGTCAAGGAAGTCGAGATCTTGCGGAAAGAAGGTGCGTCGGCGAAGTCACTTGCAGATGCGAATCCGCTTGTGCAGATCAAGTAGTTTAGCCATACAGAACACAGAGAAAGATTTTTGCCCGCGAAATACGCGAAAAGGACGCGAAAGAAGAAGTTTCTTTTTTCGCGTCCTTTCGCGTATTTCGCGGGCAGAATTTCTTCCACCTATTCGCCGGCAAATCTTCCTACGGAAATAAAACTGAAAACGGATACCACGGCAAATTTCGCGTCACTCCGAATACCAGCAGCAAGACAAGAAAAACCCAGAGCGCGTTCGGATGAAGCAGGTTCACAGGTATTCGTCTTCCGCGCAGAGCGAAAACTATCAGCGACACAAATCCAAAACCTATCAACAGACCGAAGAACGGCAATAGAGCGTTGTAGTCGAGAGCTGCTAAAACGTCGCCGTGGAAGAGAGCGTGAAAACCGCGCGTCAATCCGCAGCCGGGACACGCAAATCCAGTCAGCGTGAAGAGCGGACAATTCGGGAAAAACCCCGCGGTCGTCGGATTGAAATAACCCACGACCGCAGCGCCCACCGCCATCCCTCCGGCTCCTGTACCAGCAGCCACTCGAGACGACATCGCCGACATCGCGTTATTAGGAAAAGCAAGTTCCGACATTATTCATCGTCCAACTCAGCAAATAAAGGCGAGATCGCATCCATCATCTCAGACAATCTACGGTCACTTCCGAGATCCGCTTTATCGCCGAATGCCGCGATCCTCCGAAACTTCTCAATCGATTCGGGTGAGGCGTCCGCTGGGGCGCTGGCGAGCAGATCCGACAGACGTCTGAGATGCGTGCGGAGGATGTTGGCGTCGTATGCCACTCCGGTTTTCACATACAACATCTTTTGCCTCAATAGCTCCCCTAGCAGGAAGCCAACCTGCTCACCGACGTCGACCTGCCAGTTCTGCTCCGCGTTGAACTCTTTCCGTACCATCCGGAGAAATTCGCGTCCGGCCTCCGCCCGTGTGCCGAGATCGGTTGACGTCAACTTTTCAAGCGACGGTTTGTATCCAGCCATATCCGGAGTGAGATCGGTTGAGAGATCTTTCAACATGTCGTTGAACTCCTTCTCGTCGCCGATCATCCGAATAGCCTCGCCGTCCATGACCTGGATAATGGAGAATAACAGGCCGAAGGCCCATAGTTTATGTCGATCTGAATTCGGGACGCTGGCGAGCAAACCGTTCTCACCCAGCGGTGATGCTGCAGCGGGTACGAAGTTATAGGTGATGACCCCAGAAACCTTAACGGGTTCACCCGAGAGCCGGGTAGGTGAGAATTTGGCAGACAATGCAGCCTCAACCGCAGCCGCTCTCAGAAGAGGATGACCCGAAACTGCTTCCGCCGAGATGACGTTGCCCAATTCATCGATCGTGACCTTTACGCTGACCGCCCCTGACGCACCCACAGCCCGTGCCGCAGCAGGATATGGCAGGTTTGGGCAGCGAAGTCGCTTTCCCATTCAAAACGCCGCCAGATATTGTCTTTGGACCCGAATCCTGTGCAGCCGTCGTCAAGATCAACACGCCGATCGCGAACGCCACATTCAAGCAAACAGCAATTACTCTAGTCATAATGCTCTCCCGTCGGAATGATCCTAGTATCTCAAAACACACTGGACGCCCGCAAATTTTATATGTTCCGGAAGCTTGCGATGCTATCCTGCCGCCATTTCTATGAACAGAGCGTCTGTCGCTACTTTTTTATTTATGTTTACGATGAAGTTCTCCTGAATCGTTTCGATCTCGCCGAGCCAGTGGGCAAGAGTAGAGGAGTTCGTCGCTTCAGCGATCTTTATTAACTCAGGCTTGATATCGAGATTCAGAACTTCCCCCTCGTCACCGCCATTCCTTAGCAGCCATACATCGTGCGTCAGAGTCTGGAGTATCCCGAGCTTCTCCTCGTATTCTTCCTTGTTCTTTGCGTCGGACATCTCTTCCGATGCCACGAGCAGCTCGCGTCTATTATTACTCACCGCAGCCTTGAGGACATTCAGCATCGCGCTACGCTGCGTACGAAACGAGGCCGGGACAATCTCGATCGCACGGCCAACACTGCCCCCCGAAACCCTTGCCGCGAGCGCGGCATCCTCGGGTGTAAAATCGTAAGCTTCGATCAAATGCGTTTCCAGCTCGTCGAAAGCGACGGGTGCAAAACGTATCGTCTGACAGCGCGAACGGATCGTCGCGAGCAGCGTATCGGCACGCGCGGCGATCAGGATAATGTGCGAGGTGGACGGCGGTTCTTCAAGTGTCTTTAGGAGCGCGTTCGCGGCGGCGTCGTTCATCTTATCGGCGTCGTCGACGATAAAGATCCGTGCAGAAGCTTCGTAAGGCCGAAAGTTCGCTTCGCGCTCGAGTGCTCGGATAGCTCCGACACGCAGGTTTCGCCGGAACGGCACTACCATGCCGACATCAGGATGCTGACTAAAGAATACGTAGTCCGACTCGTCGCCTTTCTCAAATGTCGGTATCGAAACTTCGCCGGCCCTTTTACACGCGGCACAGTGCCCGCACGCCTCTGATCGATCCACTGCCGTGCAGACCAGACCTCGTGCCAGTTCAACAGCAAATTGTTTCTTACCGACACCGTCCGGGCCGGTAAATAAAAGTGCATTCGGCACGCGGCTCGTGGCGACAAACCTTCGCAGAGTTGCTCCGACTGCTTTGTTGCCCACGAGCTTGCTCATTTAAGAAAATCCGCGATCATCTCGTCTACCATTGCGTGAGTGTCCTCGATCGAACCGTTTGCGTCCAGTATTTTGAAACGTTCCGGCTCGGCCGCCGCGATGCCGAGATACGCATTTCGGACGTTCGAGTAAAACTCTGCGGTCTCGACATCCATTCTATTTCTGCGCTCCCCCGTCTCGTGTCGATCGCTCATTCGGCGGATCGCATTGTCGACGGTAATGTCGAAAAATAATGTGAGGTCAGGTTTCAGACCGCCGGTTGCAAGTCTTATTATCTCGTTGACCGTCTGTTCGGAAAAACCGCGGCCGGCTCCCTGATACGCAAACGTGGCATCGGCGTAGCGGTCCGATATCACGACGCGTCCCTCTGCAAGCGCGGGTTTTATCAAAAATTCGACATGTTGGGCGCGGTCTGCGGCAAAGAGCAAAAGCTCTGCGATCGGGGCAACGGTTTCTTCAGTTTCAAGAAACGCTTCGCGCAGACGTCGTCCAAGCGGCGTTCCGCCCGGCTCATGCGTAGTGATAAGATCGATCCCCCGCGAGCGCAGGTCACCCGACAACATACGGAGCTGGGTTGACTTACCGCTTCCGTCAATCCCCTCAAAAGTAATGAATTTTCCTTGCAAGCTTACTTTACGCAGAGACCGATTCGGTTTTGCGTTCCTGTGAAATGGTGGAGATTGCGTGCTTGAAGATCAGGACGTCCGGACCGCCAACATCCAGTAAAACCGAGAATTTGTCGAAGCTTTTGATCCTGCCCGATAGGGTCGGACCCTGCAGAAGATGAACGACGACGTTTATCCTCTCGCGACGAGCGGAGTTTAAAAAGGCGTCCTGAATGTTTTGGGCAGCTTGTTTTTCCATAACATTTCTCGTTTATTTACTTAGTTTTACAATGTTCGTATCAAATTATAGCAGATTTGAACGGGGCGACAAGAATTTTCTTAAACCGCGTTGTCCCGACAGTTTTCGGCAGGTAAGTATCTAAAGGCCTCTTCAACGATCGCTGGATCGTCGCCAAATCCGTCGAGCCATAAACCGACGTCTTCACGCCTGAACCATGTCAACTGGCGTTTCGCGTAGTTCCGCACATCCTGTTTTGACTGCTCGATCGCGGCCTCGAGAGTTCGCTCGCCACGCAAATATTCGCAAACCCGTCGGTAAGAGTGAGAGCCCATTGCGTTAGTGGAATCCTTTACGCCCGCCGCAAGTAATTGTTTCACTTCGTCAACGAGACCGGCCGTGAAGTGGGCTTCGGTGCGTGCATTGATTTTGTCATACAACGCGGGCCGTGGCGGATTCAGAACAAGAAGCCTGATACGGCTGACAAACTCCGGCGGATCTGCCCGTTTCGGCTGCTTGTCGGAGATGCGTTCGCCGGTTTGAAAATAAACTTCCAGAGCACGCATGACCCGCACATAGTCCCGCGGGAAAAGCAGTTCCGCCGCAGGCGGGTCGATCTTTGCCAGCAGACGGTGCAGAAACTCCGGTCCGCGCTTTTGTTTGATCGCACGGAGCCGCTCACGAATGCTGGTGTCTGTCGACGGTGCATCGAACAGCGGCTTCATCAGTGTTCGCAAATAAAAGCCGGTTCCGCCGACGAGTATCGGCACCTTTCCGCGGGACTCGATCTCGACGATCTTTTCCGCCGCGTCGCGGGCCCAGTCGGCTGCGGTGTAGTTAACATTAGGATCGACATAATCGATCAGGTGATGGGGCACGCCCCTACGCTCTTCGGCTGTCGGCTTCGCTGTCGCGATCTCGATCCCTTGATAGATCTGCACCGAATCGAAATTAACAACTTCCCCACCGACACGAAGCGCGATCTCGACGCCGAGCGCGGTCTTTCCTGAGGCGGTTGGACCGGCGACGCCAATGATCGGTTTATTCGGCAGGTGCTCACTCACGAATTGTAAAGATTATCACGCGGTTCGAATTTTCCCGGTCGACTATTTTTCTGCTCCAAATCCGTTCTCATTCACCGTTTTCTCAACGAGACGATAACGTATCGCCCGAGGGTGAAAATAAGAATTGCGGTGAACAAGATCAATGAACCTATGATCTGCTGGCGCGAAAGTCTCATTAGGGTTGGGCACCGTCATTTATCGCCATCATAGTATGTGTTCGTAACACCCACGCAAATTTGTTCCGTCAAAAAGAAAGCGTGAGAGCCGCCGGATTCCGTCGCAACCCAGGAAGATCAGGCTCATGTCGTCCCCGTCACGAAGTGAGACCGGCCGAACCTGCCGTGCCGCTCGGATTCTCGCAATGGCTTGGCCCTGGTATCCCCTAACGAAAAACAAACTTCACCCGCTTCGACGTTCGGGCTTAGTAATTGCAGACGACCATTTTGTCCTCATTGTAGCATCCGGAAAGATATTAATCAGTATTTTTTTGAGTATTTGTTTGTTGCCGTAGTAATCGTATTAACTATTACGGGTCGGTTTTGGAATATCTATTTTCTCGGCGTGGATATCCAATCCGAATCTTGCCATCACCATCTTCATGTCGTAACAAATTTTGCCTGGACCTGTTTTTTGTTACTGTGCCAGCTCCGGGCTTCATAGGAACGTATAACGCTCGAGAACACAGGAAAGTAGGCGTATTGGTTTTGGTATTCGGTCCGTTGTTGGTTGCCACTACGGCCTTATCAACTGTGCACTCAGCTCACAAAGGGCTGGTTTCAGGACAAGGTGACGATTTTTGATCGTAGCAAAATGTGATGGTTACCCTGGAGTTGGGATTGATCATCCTCCTGGCATTTGCCCTGAGAAAACGGAGGAAATTACTACGGCATGCTTCTCTTCTAAGGCTTGAAGTACGGTCCAATAGTTAAATTCATCAGGGCATGTGCCGTTTTTCACACTCCTGAGTTTCGTTCCTGCGTTCGGGATTGAAGGTCCGGAAACTTTTGCACAGCATCGCCGAGCCGCCATCCCGACCAGGTGAATAGGTCGCCTGGTTGTGGGCTTTCTCATTGTCAGGAAAGGAGCTAGGAAACTGAATAATGCCGTCGTGGTCCTTGTCGTGAGCTGAACGATTTCTTGTGGTCACGTACAAATACTTAATCAGCATCAGCGGCTTGTTGAGCCGCGTATCGGCGTGAATTAATCCAACCCTTACGCGAAGTATCCTTGTAGGTTCAATCGAATCATTTTTTCATTGGAAGCTTTCGGCTGGTGATTTCAGAAGGCTCGCTTGCTTTGGATCCGACCACTTGCTCCGGCAATACGCGTGTCCCTGTTCGGACCTCGACGGCTGCTAAAGCGTAGTAGCTGAACGGCAACTGATAAATCCGAACAGAAGAGGCGATGCGACAGACTCGCGAAGGCGAAGTGAATCGTTCTTTGACAATTGAAAACCACAAACATGAAACTTAGATATCCTATACTCTTTCTTGCGGCTCTATTTGTGACAACTGTGACGGCCCATGCGCAGGGCTTTCCTTACGACAAATACAAACCGCGTACGTTGAGCGAAGTGATTAAACTGAACGCCGACATCGAAACAAAAGAATACAAACAGCGTGCGATCGCTATGAATGGCGATCCGTTGTACTCACAAGTGCGCGTCGCTTACACAGGTACGGTGAGACCTATTTCGTCCGCGAGGAAAGACTTGCTCAACATGTGGGCTGATCTGTTCGGCTTCAAACCCAGCAACAACGTTGAGCTCGCGACACTGTTTGAGAGTGAATTGCTTTTTACCGAATGCGGCACCGCTTATTGGCTGCCGGTGCAAAAACAGGTCATTCCGTATTTTGAGAAAGAGTTGAAAAAAGGCGATATGGTCAGTTTATTCCTGGCCCGGGTCGGCGGCGAAAAAGCGTCGAATAAATGGGATTGGCTGTTTATCGTCAATGAGTTTGAAAAGTAGCGCTCTACAACTGAACCTGTTGTCGAAGAAGTTGTTGGTCGTGAATGCGAAAACAGTTATCGCCGTCTGCTTTTTAAACTGATCGGCCGACCAGGAAGATTCGCTGATTTTTCATGCAGCCAGGGACACTGCTCACAGAGAAAAAGATTTTGCAGCCGCTCCAGGATTTTCTGCGGCTTGAAGCAGCAGGTGGTCTGATCCTGATGGCATCCGCCGTGCTCGCTCTGATCGTCGCCAACTCCACGCTATCCATCTACTACGCTGCGCTGCTCGATCTTCCATTTGCGGTGAAGGTCGGCAGTTGGGAGATCGCAAAGCCGTTGCTGCTATGGATCAACGACGGGTTGATGGCGGTGTTCTTTTTTCTCATCGGTTTGGAGCTGAAGCGCGAAGTCCTCGATGGTGATCTGTCCAGTTTTCGCCAGGCGAGCTTGCCGGCGTTCGCGGCGATCGGCGGAATGCTTGTACCCGCGGCCTTCTATGCGGCACTCAACTGGTCGGATCCGGTCGCGATGAACGGATGGGCGATCCCGACCGCAACCGACATTGCCTTTGCCTTAGGAGTTCTCTCACTCCTCGGTGGGCGGGTCCCGACCGCTCTAAAAGCATTTCTTTTGAGCGTCGCAATCTTCGATGATCTCGGGGCGATCATCGTGATCGCCGTGTTCTATACCGCTAGTCTTTCCACGCTCTCGCTAAGCATCGCGGGCGGTTTGATCTTTGCGCTCGTCGTGTTGAATCGCTTCGGCGTGATGCGACCCGCGGCTTATATCTTGATCGGGATTCCACTGTGGGTAGCCGTTCTGAAGTCAGGCGTACACGCAACACTCGCCGGTGTCGTGCTGGCAATGTTCATTCCGATGCCGCTCACCGGATAGCTCCCGATCGCCGCTTAGACAACTCGAACATACTCTGCATCCGTGGGTCGCATTCGGCATCCTGCCCGTCTTTGCATTCGCCAACGCCGGTGTCTCGATCATCGGCATTTCGATAAGCGACGCCATTCATCCCGTTTCGCTCGGTATCGTGATCGGATTGTTTTTTGGTAAGCAGATCGGCGTGCTCGCACTCTGCTGGATCGCAACTCGTCTGGGATTCGCCGAGCTTCCCGAAGGCGTCGACTGGTGGCAGATCTACGGTGCGGCGTTGCTTTGCGGTATCGGATTTACGATGAGCTTGTTTATCGCTTCGCTCGCCTTCGAGCAAGGCAGCACCGAGTATCTGGGTCTGGACCGACTCGGTATACTCATCGGCTCGTTGGTTTCCGGCCTTGTGGGTTACATCTTACTTCGCGTTACCTTGCCGGCTAAGTCCGGTGGCTAGTACGCCTTTGTCACATCGACGCCGGTGTAGTAGTGCTTGATGATCTCGTCGGCCTTCACGCCCATCTTTGCGAGACCGTACGCACCGTACTGACACATGCCGACACCGTGGCCCCAGCCGCGGCCGGTGAACGTGTAGCTTGCCACCTGATTTCCGGAATAACGCTTGTTGATGACGAAGAGCTGTTCGCGCAGACGCAGTGCGGATCGGATCTTCCCGCCTTTGAGAGTTTTCACACCGTTCGATCCGATGATCTCGATCTCGGCCGCCCGCCGCGAATATCCCTGCCGCTTTATGTTCACGTCATAGAGCGTACCGATGCCGCGTACATACCTGGAGAGACGCGCCTGTACCGCTGAGCCGGATAGCGTCGTTGTCCAATTTGTGAACGGCGACATGCGTTCTGCGACAGTCGGCTGATCCGTTGGGCTGATCTCAAGAAAAATAATGGCTCCGGTTGGATCGGTCTGAAAGCGGACCTGTTCGCCGCCGACCATCGCCGCTTCCTTGACCGGATACGATCTGTTACCGATGGTGCGAAACAAGAAAACGTCGGGCCTGACCGTCACCGTTTTCTCAGATCGACCACTCTTCAATACAAGTTTTCCTTCAGCCGCCGATTTTGCCTCACCGCTCTGGAGCGACGGCATCCATTTTTTCTTTTCGTAGATCTGTCGAATAAGACGCAGGAGATCAGCTCGACGATAATACTTTTGCGGTTTGAGTGTGAGATCCGCGTGAAGCGTGAAAAGCCCATCGCGCATCAGCATCGCAAGCTCGGCGCGTCGATCCTTCGGCACCTCTGCCGCGTCATCGAACGATAAGTGATAATTAATATCCGAATCGCTGAGCAGCGTATCGGCGGCCCCCGGCGTGTATGCGAAAGAGGAAAGGACGCGTGCCAGCTCGAGCGGCTTTAGCGTTTCTTTTGTCACGTTCGGAAAAGTTTTACCGAACCGCGATGCAAGCTGATTCATCCAGTTCGAAATTTCGCCGACGGTTGGTTCTTCGTCGAACCAGTCGTCGGTAAATTGATTCGTCGTCAACGAGAAACCGTTTACCGCCAGCAGAGACATCAGTCGGACCAGTTCCAGATATTCATCGTTACGGAGCTTGGCCGGAGTGCGGACGGTCTTGATCAGAAATGGTTCGAAATGACGATGGCCCTCGAGCGAACATTCGACGCCTCGAAGATAAGGTTCCCGCGTATCAAAAACGTTTTCGACATTTTCCGTACGGCCTCCGCAGGTCGATGTGAAGTACGCCATGATCGGTTTTCCTTCATACGTCGCGATAATTCCCCGCGTATCCTTCACGGCCTGCGTTCCCATCCTGGACTCGATCGCGACGCCTTTATAAACCTGCGACCATACGGTCGGGACCATGTCGAATCCTTTCGTGCCATACGTGTTCGTATTCGCGACGGCGTAAGTACGAGCGGCGATGGCCTGCGCTTTTTGCCGCTTCGAGATTCGGGAGCGACAGCTCGGCCGGCACGACGCCGAGCAGATAATCTTCGAGCGGGACTACGTTTACGACCGTCAATGTGCCGCGCGAATTCACAAATACTTCGAGCTTTCCGCGATAAGCCTTTCCATTTAGACGGACGGGATTTGCTCTTTCGCTGAACGAACCGAAAGCCACAGATTTCAGCGACGCGTATTTTGCGGTTTCGCTGCCGCCGTTGACGATCACCTCCCGGAGATTCGCGTTGACGACGTCCGGGCCCATGACGCTGGATGTTCCCGTCGCTCGGATCAAGCTTCGGACTTCGGATTTCCCCGCCGTTCTTAGTTGACGTGAAAGCTCGAGCGCATCATCCGACGGTACGATCTTTTTCTCGGTTACGATGACAACGTCCTCAAATCCTTTCTCGGCGAGCATCGCGTTAAAGGCGTCCGACTCTTCCGGTGTTTGCTTGATCGATCCGATCCAAACCTTCCATGTGTTCGTCGCGACATCGATGCTCACCAAAGCGCTCTCGCCGGTTTCTTCCCTGACTTGCTTGGCGACGTCGTCGGCTTCGGCGGCGGTCGCGAGATTTTGGATCTCGAAACGATAATTCTCAACTTCGGGCGGGCGATAGGCACGAGCCGAAACCGATACGCGATTTGTCGCGAGGTATCTGTTCGGCTCATCCAGGCTGTATGCGACAAGCTGTGTATCCGTCGTCGTGATCGAGACCGTGCTCGCATTCGTCGTCAGGCCGATACGGATAAGCGGCTCGGATGGAAGTTTGAAATGTGAAGTTGGAGGGTCGAGCAGATGTACTTCGTCCAAGCTCGAATAAGCAAGCGTGGTATCGATCGGCCCAAGAATGAGCACGGACAGGTTGAGTAAGGCAAAACAAAAGCGCTTGAGCATCGCGGTTAATTTTAGCATAGGGAATTTCGAGGGCTGGTGCACTTCGAAAGACGGACGACTCCGGTTTCGTGTCTTGGCTTTGTTCGTGTGATTTCGTGTGAGTTAGTGGTTTCAGGGGCCAGCTAACGACCTGAAACCACTAACTCACACGAAATCACACGAAACAGACGAAGGAGAACACGAACACGCCTAGCCCTAGATTCAGAGATGACGTCGTTTCGATCGAAAGGTAGGTAAATAGCTCGGGCCGTTCCCAGAGCGCAGTTGTGGGTGCGTTCCCTTAGTTCGGAACGTTAACGATACGCGGCCGTGTCGCACTACCGGCCAATGTGCGTGGGGTTTTCTCCGACGCACGCGTCTCCGCTGCGGGTTTGGTCTTCTCGGATTTCGACGATCTCGGCGCCGGCTTCGAATCGACACGGCTGGTTACCTTCGGCACGGGAGCGGTCAATGCCGCGTTCCGGTCTTTAACGGTGGCTGCCCGATCTTTTTTCGTTACTTTTAATTTCGACGTCTTTGCTGCAACAGGTCGCTTGATGGCCGCTGCCTTGGCCGCTTCGGTCGAAACCGAATCCGCCGAGCTCCACGTTTGAAAATATCGCGTGACCGAATCGTTACCAAACAACAGCAGCGCGAGCAACGCGACAATTCCACCGCCGATCATTACCGACCGGTGACGACCGGGGCCACGTGCGCCAGATCCACCGTAGCCTGCAAAGATCTCATCATTCAGAAGCGGCGACCGTCTCTGCCCTGTCGCCGAGAAGCGTCGGTGAAAATACGATCTCGCGTAGAGTTACATGCGGGGTCACAGCCGTAAAAAGATCGGGCCGGGCCACCGCCCGCTCCCAATCGATCTTTATGCGTTTACTCGGCGGCCGCACCAGAGTGATCTCTTCGAGATCGGCGAGATTAACCTTGAATCCGAGACCGCTTCGCTCCGGTTTCGCCGTTCTCGTCTTTGCCGGAGGATGGTTCGTATCCCCGGAGACGAATGCGGGAGCTTTGATGTTAGACGTTGGATGGAACGCCTTCGGCGGAGGAACATTCTCTATCGCGGCTATCACGCGCATAGGCTCGGGAATCGAATTTTCCTTCGGGGTTTCTTTCGCCAACGGTACATTAGCCGTCTTTTGTTTTCGATCGGCGATGACACGGCTCTTTGCCGAGCGCCTGCGTGCATCAATGTGCCGGGCTTTGACGGCCGGCGGCATTTCGGTTTTGATCGGAGCAGCGACGATGACCGGTGTCTCGATCGGCAACTGTTCGACCATCGGAATTTCAACTGCCTTTCGTTCCGGCACCTCGACGATTGCAGCTTCGATCATCTTTGCGTTCACCGGTTCAGATGTGTGCGGTCTGCCTTCTTTGGCGAGGACCTCAGACACAGCGGCTTCTGAAGGAATGTCATCGTCGGGCGTCTGCCACTCGATCTTTTTACGCTCGACGCGAACAGGATTCGCATCGCGCGACAAAGCTCGGGTCGACAGATCGTCGATTCGCTCGCTCCCGCTAACCGATGCGATGATCGATGCAGCGCGTGGTTTCATATCGGCAGCCAGACCCGTCGCAAGCGTCTGCACTTTTTTCTTCCACGAATTCAAACGGGCACGCGCCGAAACAAAGACCGGCGTCTCACTCAGAGTCGTCGGATCACCGGATGTGCTCGGTGCGCTTTCGGCGGCGCGAGCGACGTCATGAATCTCAACAGGTACAGATCCGGTGTGCGGCGCAGACGGGTGCGTTTCGATGTTTGCAGCGTCCACCTTCATCGGAGAAATGACAACTCTCCCCGGAGCTGGTTTCGCAGGCAGGGTCGGTTTCCGCACGACACCCGCCGGCGGCGGGGTCGTCGTATGCGTCGCCAGTTGTTCAATATGACGAAGCTGCCGGGCAAGAGCATTCGCCGAAGATTGGCGCAGACGCGGCGCCTTCTGCAAAGCTTCAGTCAGTGCGTGCGTCACGAGCATCCGCAGCTCGAAGTTCTGGACCTTTACTTCGGGTGGTTGTTGATTTGTATGCTGATGGATCAGACCGACGGCCGTCGGTGCATCAAATGGCGGAACACCCGCGAGCAGTTCATAAAAAACAACACCGAGACTATAGACGTCACTGTGCACACTTGCGTCTTCGCCCGCGCACTGCTCCGGCGAAAAGTATCGGAGCGAGTCCAGTTCGGAATCGTCCGGAAACCGGTTCGAAATTATCCCTTGCTGCGCCGCACGGCCGAGATCCGCAACCTGGAGCCGCACGACCGGTCGACGTGCATCTCCCGACAAAATAATATTTCGCGGATTCACCGCACCGTGCGTCAGTCCTCCGTCATGAAGCGCCTGTAATCCCTCCGCCGCCTGTCTGACGATCTCGATCGTATCCAAAAGATCGGGTACGCCAACTTCGTCGAGAATCTCCCGCAGCGTTCGACCATCGATATCTTCTGAAACGATAAAGCACCGGCCGTCATCGAGACGCCCCGAGTCATAGATGCCCGCGATAGATGGATGGAAGAGCGTTGCGGCCACTTTCGATTCGCGCAGGATCTTTTCGCAAACTTTGTCGTCGGTGGTGATGATCTTGATCAGGCAGGAACGGCATGAAGCGATCTCGGTCGCACTATGCAGATCGGCGGACGGTGACGAGGATAGAAGTTCTTTAAAATCGAACCCGGGTATCGCTTGCGTGTCGACGCAACCCTCAGATTCTTCGTGACGCCCGTGACAAACAGAACAGACCTTCATGCTCGACCCCCGTTTTTGACTCAACCCCCGCCGATAAATGCGGAAGCGACAGCTCAGCCAGACCTGCAAAAACTTCAAGATCCGCTGTGACCTTCTTAATGAATTGTTGTCAATTCTGAATTGAAATGTCGGAGAGAGATGCTCGATAGGCGATGTCAAGCAATAGACAGTTTTTACTACTTTGAAAAGTTCAAGTCAAGATTTTTTCCGAATGGGCCTGCAAAAGCCAGCACGAAGTGCGGCACGATACATCCGTGGCGATTTCTTCACAATCCCAAATCCCAAATCCAAAATCCCAAATCGAAATGGCTCTTGTCAGAACCGCGAGCGGTAGCGACCGGGTCTCCCCTCGTTGACTCGAATCTCCCCATCAAACGAACGCTCTCTCCTGGACATTAGGGGTGCCCGAGGCTTTGCGAGGCGACTTGTCAGAACCGGGAGCGGTAGCGACTGGGTTTCCCCATGTTGACTCGAATCCCACGGGTCACCCGGTCGCTACCGCTCGCGGTTCTGACGTGACCCGTCACCGAAGCGGCCGCCACTATCCAGCTGAGGAGCTTCTAAGAACCCGAACGGGCTCCGCCCACCGATGAGCGGAAAGGCTCCGCCTTTCCGTCGACGTCACCAAAACAATTCGGAGGCTGAGCCTCCGAACTAAACAAATATCTCCCGGAAGTGCACAGCCCTTCGGCTCATCCCAGTATCTCCGCTGTTTCGATCCACCTGATGTTCTTCGCCTGCGCTCGCACGATGATCTCCTGTCTTTTCATCGCTTTCTCCACCGCGATCTCCGGGTACGTTCTCATAGCTTTCTCCAAAGCTATTTGTCCCCATACCCTTCGATCACCAAAAACGGACTACCGCAGGCGGTTCTGACAGCTCCAATGCAGATCCCATAGTTAAACCGCCCGCTACCGCAGGCGGTTCTGACAGCTCCGGCGCCGATCCCATAGTTAAACCGCCCGCTACCGTAGGCGGTTCTGACAGTAGGTCAAGATTTTTCTCCGGAGGGGCCTGCGGAAGCCCGCACACGGGGCGATAAATCAGTGGCGATCTCTCAATCCAAAATCTAAAATCCAAAATCCAAAATCGAAATGGCTCTTGTCAGAACCGGGAGCGGTAGCGACTGAGTTTCCCCTTGTTGATTTGAATCATACGGGTCACCGGTCGCTACCGCTCGCGGTTCTGACCTGAACCATCGATCGAAGCGGGTGCCACGCGGGAAGTCTTTCCGTGATAGATTGTGCGCAAAGGAATCGCTAATGCTTATGAACATTTCGTTGCTTCAAACAATTCATCGCCGGTGCGCCGTTATCGACGGTGGTCGGGTTCAGGGGCTTTCGCGCTCGAAGGTCACTCGTGATCTCATTGCAAAAACCCCGAATTAAAATCATGATCCGCTCCGCCATTCTCGCGCTCGGCGTACTATTCTGCGTTTTGCCGCAAACGGCGCTGGCCGAGGAATACCCGCGGTGCAGGGAAGAGTTTTATCTCCTACGTTACGATTCCCGGCTCACACCTCAAGGCTGCGAAGTGATCACCACGGCGCAGATCCGCTGGGGTAGCAGATCGGCTGCCCTACGAGCAATTCGTCCGAACTCTATGCCGATCACCAACCGTGATCTTTTTATTAGTAACATACGGGACTCGGCCGCCGCGATCGGCTCAGCGCTCGAGAGGATGGGTGGTAATCCTAACCTTAGCGACATCACGGTCTTGTTCACCAGCTATGTATCACCGCGAGAGGATGGACCGCACGGACCTTTTCAAAAAGGAGACTATCTTGCGGCGGCCGGTTGGACCGTCCAGAATGAGTGTCCGGTCGTTTATTACAAGGATGCCGAGCCATCAACCGGGGAAGATTTCGTCTTCTATCTATCCCATGAGGCATTTCATTGTGTCCAATTCAGCAGTTGGCCACGCATGCCGCGCGAAAACTGGCTTGTCGAGGGCAGCGCCGATTACTTCGCCTTTCTGGTCAAGCCGGATTTCGGTCCCCGCTTCATCCCGGTTTTCGACCGCGAAATTTCCAGTGTTCCGCTAAAGCGAATGGATTATTCGGCGGTACCCTTTTATCTCTGGCTCGGCCATGCCAATGGACCACCGCGCGTGAGGGAATTTCTTGAATCCGCGCGTTCGATCGAAACCTCGATACCACCGGATATGCTTGGCGAATTTGCAAAAGCCTACTTCGGTCCGACAATTCTCATGCCCAGTCGCCGACCCATGCCGTCAAATCCAGCAGCGCCCGCAACGCGGTCGATTCGCGGCACTACGCGTATTGCCAGCCCGGTCGTTACGCCTTACACGCTGAAAAGCGAATTTATAACCTTTGAACGCGGCAATATCTACGAACTTTCCCAATTGCCAGCGCCATCAGATGCGCGCACTGCCTGGCGGTTTGAGACTGACACCGCGTTTGGTGAAATGCCCACAAGAATATCAACTTGCGACGGCGAAAAGCGATTTCTCGTTGTCAGGACGACCACAACGTCAAGACGGGCCGGTGACATCAACGTGACGGCGCAGCCTGCGTCGAGCAACGTCTGCGCCTGTCCCGCCGGTGTATGGCGGGAGACGACCGCTTCGGCAAAACGTTACTTCGAACAAAAAGCGCTCGGAATTTACTCGGGCACGGAATCGACGAAATACATCTCTGGCGGCCGCGTCCTGACGCTCAATCCCGATCACACTGGTTCGTTGACCTATGTCAACGTGGAAACCGTAACAACCGGCTCGTCGGATCTAACGCTTCGTCAGATCAAGACAGGCGGGTCGCGATTTACATGGAGCATCGCTAACGGCGAGCTTCAAACTGTGCTCGCGGGCGGAAACAATCTCATCACACTGAATAATGAGTTAACGACGCCAAGCGGTGTGAGGTTCGAGACGCGACAAGCTGCCGGGCAATCGATCTACCACGGATTCTCATGCGACGCCTCGGGGCTCCATCTCAGGCAGATCGGCCCACCGCCCAGTTTGTTCCCCGGTATGACGACATCATTCAATACCAATATGGATTTTGTACGTGTTGCCGATGTGCCTTAGGTCTTTGCACGGCGACTCTTGTCAGAACCGGGAGCGGTAGCGACTGGGTTTCCCCATGTGGACTCGAATCCCACGGGTCACCCGGTCGCTACCGCTCGCGGTTCTAACCTTACCCGTCACCCGAAGTGGCCGCCAGAAAGTCCAACACCTATCTGTCCTATTTCTCAAGTGCGTTGAAGATAAACGGAAACGTCGCGAATGTCTGCCCGCGGTGTTGGGGGCGGAAGGCGAAGAGGATGATCTTGCCTTTGCCGTAGCTGACCTCGACTAGTGCGGCTTTTCCGTTCAGGTATTTTTCGCCGAGCATCCAGCCGGACATCAGTGCGTCTTTTTCGGCGTAGCGGGCGATCACATTTAGGTCAGAACCGCCTGCGGTAGCGGCCGGTTGAAGCCGGCTGCTCGAGACGGTGGGCACCGCAGATGTTTTAGTTAAACCGCCCGCTACCGCAGGCGGTTCTGACAGTTCAAACGCTGAGCTCGTGATAAAGTACGCCGGTGTTTCTTCGAGCATGCCTCCAGCATACGGATGACGTGTATCGACATTTAGTTTCACGATCGACCCGGGATTGTAAAACTCGTTTCGCTTGAGACCGCTCAGGACGTTTCGCAAGGGCAGGCCAAATCGCTTGATAACCAGTTCGCACGAATCATCGAAACAGATAAGCTTGCCGCCTCCCGAAACATACTTTTTCAGATTCTCGACACCTGCGTCGCCGATACCGCCGGCGAACTCCGCCGGATAACGCTCTGCACTGAAGCCGTTGACGATCGTGTTCTCACTATCGGCCGGGAGAATGACAACATCGTGATCCAGACGCCCGGCGCGAAATCGTCGTTCGAGATCGAGCGATACGGGATCCGGTGCGAATCGAAAACGAAACGCGTCCAGCCTTCGTCCATCGAAGACGTGAAAGGTTTATATAATCCGATCTTTGGATTCGTCTTCAGCGGATTGGTCAGCTTCGGAAAAGGGATGGCGGATTGCGTAAGATTTAAGATCGCTCGCGGATAATTCCAGTGCGGCACTCGCTGAAGCGTCCCGCGATGCTTTTCCAGATCGCGGATGTCCCACACCTCGTAGGTTTCGATGCCCATCTGCAGCGGGAGTGTCCAGCCGGCTACGTCATACGGAGCTTCGGCTTCGCCCTTCTCATTTACACGATGCGGATAGACCTGTTTTTCGAACAGCGCAAGGACGTTCTTCTTCTGCGGCTGGTTGAGAAAGACGAGAAAGCTGCCGAGCGGGATCTCGTGAAAATCTTCGGTCTTGCTGTGTTTGACGTAAAGCTCGTTCGTCATTCCGTAGACCTCTATTCCCTGCCACAAAAGTATCTCGAGGAATCGAGCGACCGCCTCGGCCCGCGGCTGGCCGGCCATCACGACATACGCCTGCGGGACATTCGGGTCAGGCTCTAAATTCGCGTTGTTCAGATCGTAGAAATTTCTCAAGTATCGCGGCCGATATTTTGCCGCGAGAGAGAGCAGAGCGCGGCTCGCCGTCATCTCGATCTCGGCGATGTCACGCGGCCGCCAGACACCGGGTTTCCATACATCGGGATGCGAAGTGTTTGCGATGAGCGGGGATTCAAGACCACGTCCCGGTCTGACCTTCTCCATCTGCTCTTTCGTGATCGTGACCGGCGACATCAGATCGGTACTCGCCGCTTCGGACAAGATACCGATCGAGTTGTGATAATAGGGCGACGAACGGAACCCGCCATGCCACCATGTGTCGAACGCCGAATTCGTAGCGACGCCGGCGATGTTCTTCGCCTGCAGATCGGCGGCCATCTTGTAGCCGATAAGGCCGACTTCGCGAAGTATCGACGGCGCGATGTGCGGATTTGGCGGATCGAAGAACGGCGGTATCACAAATCGCGGACCCCTCTGTCCCTTCTGATGAACGTCGTAGACGATCTGTGGAAACCATTCCTGCCAGAATAATTTTGTGATCGCCTGGGTCTCTGCGAGATTCAGCATGAACCAGTCGCGGTTGTTGTCGTGCCCGGCGTAGTGATGATAGAGCTCAGGTGGAATCGCCCCTTCGGATTTCGTGCCGAGAGTTTTCCGATACCAGTTCGCGACGATATCGATGCCGTCCGGGTTCGACGACGGGATAAGCAGCAGTATCGTGTTGTTCAGAATTTCTTTCGTATCATCGTCATTCGCCGTCGCCAGCTCGTACGCGAGATTCATCGACATCTGCGATGCGACGATCTCATTCGAGTGTATCGAGCACGAGATCGAGACGATCGTCTTTCCGTTTTTGATCAGATTCTCGCGCTCGGCGGCGTCCTTTATCGGTACGAGGGTCGGCGAGTTTAGCGCTGATTTGCCGGTAGCGTTCGAGATTCTTTATATTCTCGGGCGATGAAATGAACGCGACGATCAAAGGCTTTCCGAGAGTCGTCTTGCCGATCTCACGGACAGCGACTCGATTGCTCGCAATATCCAACCGCGAAAAATAGTTTGTGATCTGCGACCAGTCGGCGATCGTTTTATCATCGGTCGGATGAAAACCGAGAACGGATTGCGGCGACGGGACCTGTGCGACAATCGCAAGCGAAAGAAGTAAAATTAATCCGCCGAGACGCAGAGACACAGAGAATTTCCGAATCAACATTTTCATAGCGATAACATTAACGACGACGACTAATGTCCAAGGATAGAAGTGAAATCATCTCCGCGTCTCCCCGTTTCGGCGATGAACTTGTGCGAGGAATAAGGGACAACACGAAGCTTACGTTTTCTGTCGAGAAGTCTAGCAAATCGCGCGTGACCGGCAAACTTTGGTACTGGTGGTGTTGGTTCGCGGCGTCGGCTCTGCTGCTTTTTGCGGGAGCTCCGGCGGTTCTGTTTCTGTGGATCATCGGTCGCCGTCTGTGGCTCTATCCGCTCGCACTTTGGGGAGCAGAGAAGTGGTTGTGGTTTTGCGGTGCGAAGGTAAAGGTTACGGGCGGCGAACATCTCGACGCGGGGCGTTCATACATATTCGCATCGAATCACCGATCGTATCTCGACACAGCCGCATTGTTCCGATACGCCGGACGACGTATCGGCCTTGTCGCAAAAAAAGAACTGCTCAAAGCTCCGGTGTTTGGACAGGGCATGGGATTCGTCAACATCATCGCGATCGACCGCTCGAACCCGGAACGCGCCAGGCTATCGATGGAAAAAGCTCGACAGGTCATGGAGGACGGTTATTCGTTTGGCGTCTTTGTCGAAGGCACGCGTGCAATGCCGGGCGAGTTGCTCCCGTTCAAGAAAGGCGCATTTCATCTGGCTCTTCAAACCGAAGCGCCGATCGTCCCGGTGGCAATTAAAAATACCGATTGGATGATGGGAAAAAGAACCGGTGTCGCATACCCCGGCGTGATCGAGATAATTCTGTTACCGCCGATCGAGACCGACGGACGAGATGTGATGGACTTATTGGAGAGACGCGAGCGGCGATCGCGTCGGAGGGAATAGGGAGAAGGGGAAAAAGGGAGAAAGGGAGAAAGGAGAAAGGGTGAAAGGGGGGGAGTTCTCAATTTCTCCCCTCCTTTCTCTTTTGGTGCCTGATGGTAAAACACCAAACGATTCAGGGTGATTTATCATAGCGACAAGCGTTCGCAGATCGTTTCGTTGTAACACCGCGAAGATCTGCTGCCGCAAAGTCGCGTTTCGAAGATAGCCCACACTTTACACAAAACTCGAGCCATGTTTGCGTCTCGGCAGCCTCGAGCTTCTGCGTCGTTGAGCTTGCTTGCGAAAGCGGCAGCATACCTCCGTTTGCAGCGCAACGTTTGCGATATTGTCGCCGGAAACGGACCGTGATGAACGGCGAATTTGATCGGTCAGGGAATCAGCTTCTCCCATTTCCCTTTCTCCCTTTCCCCTCAGGGCTTCTTCACAGGTGGTGTCGGAATATCCTCGTCTTCGTCGATGATCCTGACGTCGGTTCTTCCCAAACCGTAGTTCGAGTACTTAACGCGAACTTTCATTTTTACGACCTGCCCGTTGCGGAAATACTAGTTCGTCGTCCGAGGAACTAAAGCTCGGAAACCAATACTTGCCGTCGATATTCTCACGCCAGGTTTCGATCGTCGGGAACCGCTCGTCCTTCCACTCGGGGACGGCCTTGCCCTTCGATTTAACGATCAGAAGATCTTCGTCATCCACCCATATGCGTCCATTGAAAAGTCTCAGGCCATCCTTCTCAGCTTTTGGGATCACCTTGGGTGCGACATCAAAGACGTACAGATTAAGCTCGTCGATCTTTTCCTTGCCGAGATAGTTGAACTTATATTTGTCTATCTGTGCGGGCTCGATGGCGAACGGATCAAGACCGCCGAGGTTCTCGAGATCGGCCTGCGTTACTGAGATTTCGGTCAAGGTGGAGATTGGAAAGAACAGGATCCTCTCAACGCGGCTTCCCTCTCCGTCGAAGGTCATGAAGGACTCGCGCTTGTAGGTGCCTGTGATCTGACCGCCCATTCCGATGGTCTGTATCGTCGCGTTCCGGTTGAATGCGTAAACGTTCAGTGCCCTCCGGAACAACTTCTCGTTCTGAGTGAATTTCGCAATGATCTTGTCGATCTGAGGCTGATCGAGGTCGGCTTTGGAAAAGGTCGTCGCCTGCCCAAACGTGTTGATGGCAAGTGTTAACAGTGTGAAGATCGCAGCTAGTCTTATTTTCATAACTTCAACTTTGATTAGGAAACAACCAGATAGATGCCCGGAAACGGACGAAAGTTGACCGCGGCCTTGGGTTATAGCCTCCAAACGGCGGGCGCCGAGCAGATGGAGGGAACCAAGCATGGAGGAATAAGCCCGCGTGGGGTAATTATCGGTTTCGAACGCCGGTTTTGATGCGATCGGCGTCAGGATAGGCGCGAGCGACAAGAAACTAGAAACCAGAAACTAAAAACCAGAAACTTGTAGCTAGTCCACAAACTCGACGTCAACCTCGTGTGGAATGATTCCCGCTTTGTAGCCTTCGGCCAGTAAGCGGCGAACGCCTTCTCTTCCGCGTTCACCATAATCGAGCGTCAGCTCATTGACCCACATTGCGACGAAACGGTCGGCGACCTCTGGAGCCATGTCGCGTGCGAACTGCATCGCGTACTGAAGGGCGTCCTCGCGATTTTCCATCGAATACATGATGCTCCGGTGCAAATGACGCGACACCTGTCGCATAAGATCTTCACCAAGGTCACGCCGGATCGCATTGCCGCCCATCGGCAGTGGCAGCCCCGTCTGCTCGTGCCACCATTCGCCAAGATCGAGTACTTTGTCGAGTCCGAGCTCCTTGTAAAAGAGCTGTCCCTCGTGAATAAGGAGTCCGGCGTCGACCTTCCCTTTCTGTACGGCGTCGATTATCTGATCGAATGGGTACACGACGTGTTCGAATTTCGAATTGAAAAGTTTGAGTGCGAGATACGCGCTCGTAAGTTCGCCGGGGACGGCGATCTTCATCTCGCCGATCTCATCGGAGCTACGCGGTTCTTTCGCGACTACGATCGGACCGTATTTATCACCGATGCTGGCTCCGTGCGGCAGCAAAGCATACTTATCCGACACATACGCATAGGCATGAAACGAGATCGCGGTCACGTCATAGACGCCATTCTTCGCGTCCTCGTTGAGCGTCTGGATGTCCTTCAGGGTATGTTCGAACTTCATTCCGTCGGTCTCAAGTTTATTTGTCGCGAGCCCGTAGAACATAAATGCATCGTCCGAATCGGGCGAGTGCGCAACAGTGATAGTTCGCGGTTCGGGCATTTTCTCGGTGGCTGTTTCCATACTTCAGTACTTCTTGTAGTAAATATTCGTGTCGTAGAAAACCTTAATTCTATCGTTTTCGGAATGTTTATCAAACAAAGCTCGGAGTTCATTTTCGAGAGCCGGAAACGTCGGGTCTTCTTCGTCCGGCATGTAGGATGAGGAGAGGAGCCGGCCGCGGATACCGGCAAAATCGAAAACCTGTGTGTTTAGAAAACTTGCGCGGCCGAATTCGATCTCAAAGAACGTGCCCAGTTTTAGCTGATCGATGTTCTCGTGCCGCACTTTTTCGTAATCCTTTGCATACTTCAGCAGCAGCTTTTCGTAACCGCTCAGGAACTCGGTTGTATCTAGTTGCCGCTCGTTCCAGATCAGTGCGATATGACCTCCCGGTTTTAGGATCCGTTGGAATTCAGTGCGCGTCTCTTCGGCGTCGAACCAGTGGAACGCCTGAGCGGCGATCACCAGATCCATCGAGCGGGCGTCGAGATTCGTGTTCTCTGCCGTGCCGTCGTGACTTATGAAGTTTGGGAATTCCCCCAGATATTCTTCCGCCGCCGCACGCATCGCAGCGTTCGGCTCAACCCCGTAAACTGTATTGCCGTTTTCAAGAAACAGTTTTGCGGACAGACCGGTGCCCGAACCGATGTCTGCGACGACTGAGCTTTCCGTCAATCCCATCTCGGATCTAAAAAGATCGAGAGCCTCGAGCGGATATCCCGGTCGATATTTAACGTAGTTGGCGACGCGATTTGAGAAGCGTTGAATAGTATCAGACATAAATCGTCATAAGCTCTCCTCCTCGATAGGAGGGGTGTCAGCCGCTTCGGCTGACGGGGTGGTGGATCTAACGGATTTCTTCCATCCGAAATTGCTTTCGATCCGGTGCAGAACGTATTCAAGTTCATCAAAAACCAGGAAGTTCTCAAATCTGATCAATTTTATTCCCGCAGCGTTCAGAAACAATTTTCTTTCGTAATCATACTGCTCAGCGAGCTCGTTTCGATGAACTTCACCGTCTAGTTCTATTCCCAACCATCGGTTCACACGAAAAAATCAATCACATATTTGCCAACGCTGTACTGGCGCGGAATTTCCGCCCGCAAGCTGCGAATTCTTTAGTGAGCGCCAAGATTGGCTCAGCGGGCGTAAGGTTTTCTGCGCAGCTGCTTACGTCGAGGCTGACTTTCGGTTGTGAGGCGTCAGATTCTTCAGGTCCACCACCCCGACCTCGCAAAGCCCGGCTCAAGAGCAGTCTCGACAACAAGCTCCCCTCCTGGATAGGAGGGGTGTCAGCCGCTTCGGCTGACGGGGTGGTGGATAGACAAGAATCAGATTCTTCAGGTCCACCACCCCGACCTCGCAAAGCCTCGGCCACCCCTCCTATCCAGGAGGGGAGCTTTAAGAATCAGATTCTTCAGGTCCACCACCCCGACCTCGCAAAGCCTCGGCCACCCCTCCTATCCAGGAGGGGAGCTTTAAGAATCAGATTCTTCAGGTCCACCACCCCGACCTCGCAAAGCCTCGGCCACCCCTCCTATCCAGGAGGGGAGCTTTCATGTCGCATCGGTTATCTCTTCCCCCGTCCACACGCTTTTCTTTGAATGCGGGATGTCGAACTGATCGAGGATGCGATTACAAAGGTGCTCGACCAGCTCATCGATCGTTTTCGGGCGGTGATAGAATCCCGGGCTGGCGGGGAGGATCCTCGCACCCGCGTGTGACAGCTTGAGCATGTTTTCGAGATGTATAGCGTTATACGGCGTCTCACGCGGAACGAGAACCAGCTTTCGCCCTTCTTTCAAACAGACATCAGCCGCGCGATGGATCAGGTTCGTCCCCGCACCCGAGGCGATGGCACCGAGCGTTCCCATCGAGCACGGAACGATCATCATCCCCGCCTGCTTGTTCGAGCCTGACGATGGCTTCGCCGCGAGATTATCCAAACGCCAGACGCGAATCAATTTCGACTCCGCGGGCAGCCCCAACCACTCATTTATTTTTGCAGCATCCGCGTCGCGAAGATTCGCACCCATTTCGACCTGTGCAACGGTGGCCGCAGTCGAGGACATGATCAGGTTTATAGTCTCGACCGCGCCGCTGGCGGCCAAAAGCTGCAGGGTCCCGTGCGCATAGATCGTCCCGGACGCTCCTGTTATACCGACGGTTAGCTCCATAAGTGTGAATAAATTTTAGCCGTTCCGGATTTAAATAGAAAGCTGATACGAAAACCGCTTCGGGTTCGCGTTATGAGGTAGGAACGCTCGGTAGTTTGGCAGATTCTCAAAGGAGGTGAGCTATGAACGGCTGCGAATGCACGATCTATAAGTTAGTTCTCGACCTGGTCAGCAACGACTATGTCGCGTGGACGATCATGACGCTCGCCCGAGCCTACAAATACGCGGGCTTTCTGATGTGAAGACTCTACTCATATCCTCCTGTCGGCGGGAACGCGTGTTCCCGCCCTTTTTTGTTTTGCAAGAGCATTTCACCAGCCTCGACTGATCTTCTTTGCGGCTTTGCGACTTTGCGGGAACTTTCCCGAGGGCTTTATAATCGCAAGTTCCTAAGATGAGTCTTCCGCAAAGTCGCAAAGCCGCGAAGAAGAACTAAAATACTCGGTATGAAAGAGTCGGATATAGAAAGAATCCTCGGTGCCCACCGCCGGGGCGAGATCGACGACAGCAACGCAGCGGAGCAGATCAAGAATCTCTCGTACGAGGACATCGGCTATGCACGCGTCGATCACGCACGTGCCGAGCGGCAAGGGTTCCCCGAAGTTATTTTCGGTGAAGGTAAGACATCCGAACAGATCTGCGGGATTTTTGAAAAGATTCTCGCCCGCCGCCCGAATGTGCTGATCACACGGACCAACAAAGATATCTACGGAGATATCCGGAATATCTACACCGAGGCGGAGTGGCATGAATCGGCACGCGTGATCCGAGTTTTTCGCGACCGGACGGAGCTAGGTGTCGGCGAGATCACGGTTGTCACCGCCGGCACAAGCGACATTCCAGTCGCCGAGGAAGCCGCTTTGACGGCGGAGACTATGGGGAATACGGTGAAGCGCGTGTGGGATGCGGGTGTCGCGGGGATTCATCGGATACTCGCCGAACGCGAGCTTCTGCAGAATTCAAGAGTGGTAATAGTCGTCGCCGGAATGGAAGGAGCTCTGCCGTCTGTTGTGGGTGGTCTCGTCGCTGTTCCCGTCATCGCAGTCCCAACGAGCATCGGATATGGGGCTTCGTTTGGCGGGATCGCCGCGCTGCTCGGAATGCTCAATTCATGTGCATCGAATGTTACGGTCGTGAACATCGACAACGGATTCGGTGCGGGATTCGTGGCAAGTTTGATAAACCGGAAATGATAGAACGCCGGCAACATGCCGGCGGACCAGTCACGGATCGATCAGAACGTAAAGCCGGTCCGCCCAATCCGAACGTGCGTTTTTGAGAATCTCATATTGCACACGGGCCATTTCAGGATTGCCAAGTTTGATGTATGTCCGACCGAGATTGTATCTCGCCTTATCAAATTCAGGATCATAACCCAGTGCGCTGTTAAAGGCCTGCAAACTATCGTCCGGTTTGTTCGATTCGAGATAACTTTCCCCGAGCGCGTTATACGTCTTTGCATCCGGCCGGTAGGTCTTTAGCTGATCGTACGCCTGGGCGGATTCACTGTATCGTTTCTGTTTGAAGTATGCGGCACCGAGACGCTCGAGGGCGTTGGCGTGATCGGGCTTCATCGTGATCGCACGTCGATAGGCGAGAACCTCTTCGTCGGTGCGATTGAGCTTGTTGAGCGTGAGGCCGAGTGAGTATTGCGTATCGGCATTGTCGTCTATCCGCAACGCGAGGCGGTATGCATCGACGGCTTCCTTGTATTGTCCGAGCGAATAGCTGGACGCACCAATATTAACGAATGCTTCTGCCCACTCAGGCCGGAGTTTCGCAGCCTGCCGCGATGCCTTCAAGGCATCCTGATGACGCCCGAGAACTCCATAACAAAAGCCGGCCTGATACCACGCCTCGGGATAATTCGGATCAAGCTCAGTCGCACGCTCGAAAAACTGCAGGGCGCGTGCATAGTCGTCGCGCGAAAGCTGTGCGACACCCTGCGAATAAAATCGCTCAGCGGAAGACCGCTTATTTTTTTGCGTTTCAGCCGTGAGTGACGAGAACGTCTGCAGCTCATTAACCTTCAGCTGAAGGATCCGTTCCGATGGAATAGCAAAGTTCAGGCTTTGGCCTTCGGCGGCCTGAAGGCTGGCGATACCGATAACCTGACCGTACATGTTCACGACCGGTGAGCCGGAGGATCCGGGCGAGATCGGCGCCGTGATCTGTATGATCTTGCCGTAACCCGATATTTCGCGAACCGCGGACACGATGCCATTCGACACGCTGCCCTCAAGTCCGAACGGATTTCCGACAACGACGATCGATTCGCCCTCTTGCGGAACGGCCCTGACGATCGGCAGTGGAATTGCGAACGCTCGCGGAATATCTACCTGAAGGAGCGCGAGATCACCCTCGCCGTCGATCGCAAGCACACCCTTTACGACGAATCTCTTGCCATCGATCAGATGAACCTCAACGCGGGCAGATCTTTCGATTACGTGGCGGTTAGTGACGATACGGTCGGGTGCGACGAAGAATCCGCTGCCCCGCGAAAGAGCGTTGCCTTTGGCATCGAAGGTCTCGATCGCGACCGACGAAGGCTTGATCCGCTTGACGAGCTCCGGGAGAAAATCCTGCGCAGAGGCACCCGTCGCCAGCAGAAGCGTTAGAACGAAAAGCTTTGTTATATTTGTGACAAACGACATCGGCAGGAAAACTCTCAAGGATTATAATTGCATTAGACACTCGGGACAAACAATTTGGTGTCCACGATTTCGCGGTGATAAGCTAATTGGGCAAAGATGAACAGTGGTCAGTGGTCAGTGGTCGGTGGTCAGTGGTCTGCAGGCCTACCGACCGCAGACCCGACCACTGACCACTGACCACTGACCACTGACCACTGACCACTGACCACTGACCACTGACCACTAAAAAGCTATGACCAAAAAGATCGCCCTCGCCGCCGACCACGCAGGCTACGAAGAAAAGGAAAAGATCAAGGCTACACTCGACGAGTTGGGTGTCGAGTACGTAGATATGGGAACGGACTCGTCCGATTCGGTCGATTATCCCGATTATGCCGTTAAGGTTGCCGAGGCCGTTTCAAATGGCGAGTTTGAGCAGGGCTTGCTTGTATGCGGCTCGGGCACAGGGATGGCTATCGCCGCGAATAAAGTTTCTGGCATTCGCGCGGCCGTAGCGTGGACCCCCGACATTGCACGACTTGCCCGCGAACATAACGACGCGAACATCCTGTCGCTGCCAGCTCGGTTCACATCGCCCGAAGAGTCCGCAAAGATCGTAAAGGCCTGGTTCGCGGCCGATTTTGAAGGAGGCCGTCACCAGCGGCGTGTAGAAAAGATCGAACCTCACAAAAAATAGAGGATCTCGAACCGAAATGATCTTTCGAGCCCACATTCCACGAACTCCCCTCGATAAATTTATCGAAGCGTTTATCTACTTCGAACGCGTCGAGCACAAACACACCATCGATCGCTTTCTGCCGAATGGCGACACCGAGATACTCATCGATTTTCACGACACGCCTCAGTTCGTATACGACAACAACACTCTGAAGGAGATACAGGCGTGCCATCACGTATGGACGTCGGGTGTGCGAACCGAGCCGATCACGATCCCCTCCGGCAACGGAGCCGCGATGATGGTGATCGCTTTTAAGAAAGGAATGGCCGGTCCGTTCTTCCCGTTCCCGATGCAAGAGATATCTGATTCCGTAGTCGATGCGGATCTGGTGTGGGGCGGCGATTTCGGTCTCCTCCGTGAGAGCCTGCTCGAAACGAAAGATATAGACGAGCGGTTTCGCATTGTCGAGGATTTCCTGACCGACAAGTTTCGCTCGAAGCTCGACCTCAACCGGTGCGTCGCCTTTGCAGTACGCGAAATGAGCGAACGCCCCGACCGCTTAAGCATCGGGCGAATGAACGAAAAGATCGGCTATTCCCAAAAACATTTTGCCTCGATGTTTCGGAAGCAGGTGGGAGTAACGCCAAAGGCTTACCTCAAGATAATGCGGTTTCAAAAAGCCGTGCGGACGATCGACGATGCAGATGAGATCGACTGGGGCGAGGTCGCTCTGACCTGCGGATTCTACGACCAAGCCCATTTCATCCACGACTTTAAGCGTTTTTCGGGTTTTACCCCCGAACAATACTCACGAATCCAAACCAACTATCAGAACTACATCCCGGTCGGATAGGTAAATTTTTTCCAATACAGGCGGGTTGTCTCCGGTATATGCTCGGCCCGTATGGAAAACATCTACATCAATCACATCGCCGTATTCGTTTCGGCTGTCATGAGCCTCGTCATCGGTGCAGTATGGTGGTCTCCGCTTCTGTTCGCAAAGGCGTGGCAGAAAGAGAATGGTCTGACGGACGAGCAGCTCGCAAAATCTAATCCACTGAAAACGTTTGGTCTCTCGTTTCTCCTCGCCTGGGTGATGTCCTACAATCTGGCCTTCTTTTTGGGAGATCCGGGCACTACGTGGCAGTGGGGACTGGCTGCCGGCCTGCTAACCGGCGTCGGATGGGTCTCGGCGATGTTCATCGTCATCGCGTTGTTCGAGCAACGCTCGCTGAAATATATTGCGATCAACTGCGGATACATCATCGTCTACTTCGCAGTAATCGGATTTATTTTGGGAATTTGGAGATGAAAAAAGTGAAAAAGTGAAAAAGTGAAAGAGTGAAAAGGTGAAGTGTGAAAACCCAGGACGGAAACGACTTTCTGAACAGCCTACGTTTTCACCTTTTCACTTTTCCACCTTTTCACTTTTCCACCTTTTCACTTTTCCACCTTTTCACTTTTAAACTTTTTCCCTTTTAAACTTTTTCACTTTTTCACTTTTTCACTTTGAAAGTTATGTCACAAAAAACATCAGGCGAGTTTGAGAAAGAGTTCATGGATGAACTCGCAAAGACGACGGGCAAGGACTTAAAGACGTGGATGAAGACGATCGACGGATTTGAGAGTAAGAAACGAAACGAGGTAATCGGTTGGCTAAAAACCGACCACGGGTTTGGCCATATGAACGCCTCGCTGCTCGCGGGCATTCACTCCAACGGCGGCAAGCCGGTTTACCAGAGCACGGACGATCTGCTGACAAATCAGTTTGCGAAAGCGGCGGAGATGCGTGAGCTCTATGACGCCTTCATTGAATTCGTAATGAGGAATTTTCCGGCGGCGAGCATACTTCCGAAGAAGACGTACGTTTCCGTATTGGAAAACCGCGAGTTCGCCGCAGTAAACATCAAGCCGAAGGAATTGCGGATCGGATTCGATCTCGGAGACCAGCCGTTCGACGATAAGATCCAGAAAGCGAAGTTGACCGGCCCGATGCCGCGCATCTCGCATATGTTCGTGCTGACGGATGCAAAGCAGCTCGACTCAAGCATCGTCGATGCATTGAAGCGTTCGCACTCACGCTGCCACTAGGGGAGTCTGTCGAGTGTGGCGAGTCTGGGAGTTTATCGAGATTACTTCAAGGCATTCCGCAGGAACTCTACAAGCGGATACGCCGCCCTGAAGCTACCGGCTAACAGTTTCGGATAGTCTTTCGAAACCGCATCCTTCGCGCTAAACGTTTCGGAGACGGTGAAAGATTTCAGTTTCAGGTATTCGATCGTCGGGTGTTCGGCGTCGAATCCCTTCGGCGGTTTGACCAAACGGTCGCCGTCCAGATCGCCGAAACGGTCCTGAAATTTCTTTTCCAGGACGATCTTTAGAAAATCTTTCGCGTTTTTTACTATCGCACTACGGATCTTCAGAAGCTCGCCAGAATCCGGCATGTGCTTGCCGGCGGCAGCGAAAAACATTGCCGGCTGGACGTGAAAATAATATCCGGGCGACATTGCCTTTTTGCCGCCCGGTGCGATAAACGCTCCAAGATTCGTCTTGTACGGGCTCTTGTCCTTTGAAAAGCGAACGTCGCGGTAGATGCGAAAGACGCACGATTTGGGATCGATGCCGGAAACTGCCGGATCGAATTTGGAGACACGATCGATCAACTCGCCGGTGACGGCAATCACGTTGTCGTTCGCACGTACGAACGCATCTTTGTTCGCATTGAACCAATCACGGTCGTTGTTCTTGTCGAGATTCTTTAGAAACCCCACCGTTTCAGGTGCCAGCATAAATTTGTGACCCTATGTTGTTCGGTCCTTGTTGATAAATGCCGCGACGAGACCGTTGATCATAACCGTTATGCTATCAAACGCGATTTGTCCGATGACGAGATTGCCGGGAATCGGTTGAACAACGTAGTAGATCAGGTACAGCGGGATCGTTGTCAGGAAAATGACCGCGGTCGCGAACCTTATACCCTGCAGGTACCAGGCCCGTCCGGGCTCGATCCCGCGAATGTATATCCAGGCAAACGCAAAGCCGATAAACACGTGGGCGATAAGCATGAAGTGAAAGTAGCCTGACGCCTCGTCTGGCGAACGAAACACTCCTTGTGCGGCGAGGGCAGAGTAATAATGCTCGAGCAGAACGCCGTGGACGAGGCCGCTGAGAAAGAACGCAACCACCGTGCATGCAGTTCCGGTCAATAAAAACTTTTTCATAATTTTTTCTCCTCATCATCGCGAAACCGCAACGGCAACTCTGCAATCAGGTACGGCGTGATCCCTTCACAGCCATCCGGAACGGCTTCTACTTCCGCAGACATAAGAAATCTCCTTCCCTTGGAATGCACCAAATTTATTCTCGCTTAGTTCGAATGTCAAACCACTTTTGAATTGAAGATTCACGCGGCGTAAGATTGAGCTCTGAGGCGCAGATGATGAACCATTCTTTCCCCGAAATGCCGCTCGACGCGTGGCGGCCTACAAAGAACACGCTGCACTTGTTCTGCCAGATCGTCGGCAAGATCCGTTTAGCTATGCATCCGCGGATCAATCACTGGTGGCATGTGCCGCTCTATGTCAGCCCGCGCGGTCTGACTACGCGGACGATCCCATACACCGGCGGAAATTTCGAGATCGAGTTCGATTTCAAAACCGACAAGCTCGAGATCCGAACAAGCGACGGAGCGGTCGAGGACTTTGCGTTGTACGATGGCCTGACGGTTGCCGATTTTTATCAAAGCCTATTCTCAAATCTTGCCAAGCTCGACATCGAACCCGACATCAAACCGATCCCTTACGAAGCGCCGTCGACAACGCCGTTTTCCGAAGACACCGAGAATAAGTCGTACGACAAGGAATACGTTGAGCGCTTTCATCAGATCCTTGTCGCGGTCGATGACGCGTTTCAGGAATTTCGTGGCCGATTTGTCGGCAAGTCGACGCCGGTGCATATGTTCTGGCACAGTTTCGATCTGGCACTGACACGGTTTTCTGGCAAACGAGTGACGCCGCGCGATGGCGCGGGGATGGTCGAACGGGAAGCGTACTCGCATGAGGTGATCAGTTTCGGTTTCTGGTTCGGCGACGATAAGACAGTTCCCGCTCCGGCGTTCTATTCGTACACAGCACCCGAACCCGTAGGGTTGGCCGACGAACCTTTGTCGCCTGCATCAGCGAAATGGGCCGAGTCGAACGGTGCCCACATGGCGTTGTTGATGTACGATGACGCACGCGTGTCGGACGATCCGCATGGGGTGATCCTCGAATTTCTGGAGTCGGCTTATATGGCTGGAGCGAAGCGTGCCAATTGGGACGTCGGCCAGTTCAAGATGAAAGGAACCAAGACATAGTAACGATGGATCGAATAATATTTGCGCTTACTTTTGTCGCCGCTCTCGGCAGTGGTTTGATCGCCGGCGTGTTCTTCGTCTTTTCGTTTGCGATCGTGCGGGCACTCTCACGCATAACGCCCTTCTCGGGTATGTGGGCAATGCAGTCGATCAACATATATCTCCTCAACCCGATCTTTCTCGGAGTCTTTCTCGGAACCGGCATACTTTGCTCAGGTCTTGCGATCGGTGCGGTGCTGCGTTGGCATCTGCGCGGCGCCGGATGGCTGCTCGCCGGAACTATGATCTACATCGTCGCCAGCATTGGGGTGACAGTGGTCTTAAATATGCCGATGGACAACGCCCTGATGGTCGCTGATCCTGCAAAACCCGAGGGTCTGGAGCTCTGGGAGAAGTATCTAACCGACTGGACGTTTTGGAACCACATACGAACATTCGGGTCACTCGGCGCATCCGCGAGTCTGATCGCAGCGTTGATCTATTCCCGTGGCCCATTACAAAATCCATAATTACCGCATTAATAATTACATGCCGTTCGGCTGCGGCATTTCCCGCAGTGTACTTTTGTAATTGCGTAATTCTTAATTTTGTAATGTCGTGTCAAAATCCTTTTCGATGATCGACTTTCGTAGCGACACGGTTACAAAACCTTCCGAGAAAATGCGTGCGGCGATGGCCTCTGCTGAGGTCGGCGATGATGTATTCGGCGAAGACCCGACGGTGAATCGGCTGCAGGAACGCGCCGCGGAGATCTTTGAAAAAGAAGCGGCGATATTCGTCCCGACCGGTTCGATGGGTAACGAGATCGCGGTCAAGCTGCATACGAAACCCGGTGAGGAAATAATCATCGAGGAACGCGGACACGTTTTGAATTATGAGCTTGGGGCCGCGGCTTTGATCTCGGGTGTAACGATCCGGCCTGTGAAGAGCGGCGATGGATCGGGTCATTTAAAATGGGACGAGATCGAACGAGCACTGAATATTAACAAGCCGAACTGGATCGCTCGGACGGCTCTGATCTGCCTTGAGAATACACACAACTTCGCCGGGGGAACCGTGATGACGGCCGAAGATTGCTCCGCCATCTGCGCGCAAGCTCACGGCGTGGGACTGCCGGTTCATATGGATGGCGCGCGGATATTCAACGCGGCCGTTGCGTTGAACGCTTCGGTTGCCGATCTGACGCGGGATTGCGATTCGGTGATGTTCACTCTTTCGAAAGGTCTCGGCGCTCCCGCCGGATCGATGCTGCTTGGGTCTAGAGATTTCATTACCGAAGCTCGCGTCTGGCGAAAGCGCCTCGGCGGCGGAATGCGGCAGATCGGGATTCTCGCAGCGGCTGGTTTGATCGCTCTTGAGGACGGCCCGAAGCGTCTGCACGAAGATCACGAGAACGCACACAGACTAGCTGAAGGTGTAGCTGAGATCGACGGAATCTCGATCGATCCGTCCACCGTGCAGACGAACATAGTGATCTTCGATGTTTCGGGAACAGGCAAAACCTCGAGCAAAGTTTGCTTGGAACTAAAGGGGGCGGGGATACTGGCAATTGGAATCTCCGATTGCCAGATCAGAATGGTGACGCATTGCGATGTGGGGGAGTCTGACATTGAAAGGACCAGGGACGCGCTTCGTAGACTACTCATGTGAACTTCGCGGCTTGGCGACTTTGTGGGAAATGAGTTCTCCCGCAAAGTCGCAAAGTCGCAAAGCTGCGCCGCCGCGAAGAAAAAAGAGAAGATGAACATCGAACAACTCCGCAAGTTTTGCCTCTCATTTCCCGGTGTGGCTGAAGACATAAAATGGGGCAACGACCTGTGTTTTTGCGTCGGCGAAAAAATGTTCTGTGTGACCGGAGCCGATTCGGTTCAAGGCGGTCTCTCGCTCAAATGCACACCCGAGAAGTTTGCTGAGCTTATCGAGCGGAAGGGCATCGATCCGGCGGCGTACGTCGGGCGTTACAAATGGGTGCGGATCGACGAACTCGACTCAGTTACGCCGGCCGAGCTTAAAGATCTGATCAAAACGTCTTATCACCTCGTTTTTGATAAACTACCGGGGAAGATCAAAAAAGCGATAGCCGGCTAAAGCCGGAATTCAAACTCTGAACGAATGATCATTGCTATCGACGGGCCAAGCGGAGCGGGCAAATCCACCCTTGGCAAGATGCTCGCGAAAAAACTTGGCCTGCTTTACCTGGACACCGGAGCGATGTACCGGGCCGCTGCTCTTTCGGCGTTGCGTAAAGGCATTGATCTTAATGATAAAGCCCGGGTCTCGAGTGTCGCGGAAGCGGCGGTAATTGAATTGGTTGGCGAGCCCGACGACCTGAGAGTCATACTCAACGGCGACGACGTTTCAGACGAGATCCGCACACTCGAAGCAGCGCAGGCCGCATCGGTCGTTTCCACGATCTCCGAGGTACGTCGGATCATGGTCGAGCACCAGCGTCAGATCGGCAATCGCGACCCGAAGGGCTGTGTCCTCGAGGGTCGCGATATCGGGAGCGTCGTTTTCCCAAATGCCGATTACAAGTTTTTTCTGACGGCGAAACCCGAAGCCCGTGCGCACCGACGCTTCGCCGAGGATTTAGCGAAGAGTCTTGACACCACGTTCGAACAGACCCTGGCCGAGATCAATGAACGCGACGCCCGGGACGTTTCGCGGGAAGACTCGCCGCTTACGATCGCTCCGGATGCGATCGTGATCGACACCAGTGATCTCGACCTGACCGAGGTTTTTGAGCAGATGCTTGCCAGGATCAACGAGCATCGAACCGAGACGGCGTAAAGTTTGACTTGTGGGGATGCGATGGCTAAGATTTTAGCTTGCTGTTTTCACGCTCCCGTAGCTCAGTTGGATAGAGCAACAGCCTTCTAAGCTGTGGGTCGCACGTTCGAGTCGTGCCGGGGGCAATAACAATTTCAAATTTCAAATCTGAAATTTGAAATCTAAATGGCGGCTATAGTTCAGGGGTTAGAACGCCAGATTGTGGTTCTGGATGTCGTGGGTTCGATTCCCACTAGCCGCCCCATTCACCTCTTTTTCCCGGGAATGTCTCGTATTTCCTGCAACTATTTACTGATTCGGTGTCTTTTAACCTGGGTCCGACGCACTGTCTGTATGAGTTCGGTATTATTTTCTTATGCGTAGCAGCTCATTGATGATCGCTTTGGTTTTCGTTCTTTTCGGTGCGATCGTTGCGATGTCGCAGACAAAGACAGATGCGTATGTGTCGGACGAGGTTTTGATCAAGTTCGATAACTCGGCTGCGGCTCGACGGTCGGTCGATAATCTTGTTAACGACGGCGCCAATGTGATCGAAAGATTGGGTGACCTTGGGTGGCAGCGATTGCGGATCCCGACGGGCATGTCCGTTGAGGACGCGCTGCAACAGTTTCACAAACTCGACGGAGTAATTGCCGTCCAGCCAAATTTTTACTACCGGCTTTTGGCGATACCCAACGACCCGGATTACGGAAACACGTTGATGTACGGCCTGATCAAGATCAATGCGGCGGCGGCGTGGGACCTCAGCACCGGCAGTCCGAACGTGGTCGTCGCGAATATCGACACCGGAGCGAACTACAATCATGCAGATCTTGCGGCGAATATGTGGACGAACTCCGGTGAGATCAACAACAACGGAATCGACGACGACGCCAACGGCTTCATCGACGATTACTACGGCTGGGATTTCCGCTACAACGACTCTGACCCGATCGATCAGAACGGCCACGGAACACATACGTCGGGAACGATCGGGGCGGTCGGCAATAACGCAATAGGCGTTGTCGGTGTCAACTGGAACGTGCGTTTGATGACGATCAAGATCTATAGTCCGTCAGGCTCGGACACGACGTCGGCTATGTTGATCTCCGCATATCAGTATGTGCTTCTAATGAAAAATCGCGGCGTGAACATACGCGTGACAAACAATTCGTACGGGGGCTGTCTCGAGGCATGCGGCTACGATCAGGCGACGAAGGATTCGATCGATGCACTCGGCGAAGCGGGAATACTCAATGTCTTCGCCGCCGGAAACTCCGGGACAAACAACGAGACGGTTCCGTTCTATCCGGCTAGCTATACATCACCTGGAATCGTCTCGGTTGGTGGCTCTAACTCTTTGGACGGGCGTGTTTATAACTTCGGCCCGGTCTCTGTGGATCTGGCGGCTCCGGGAGTCGGGATCCGGAGTACGACGATGAACGGGAGTTACGGAAACCTCAGCGGCACGTCAATGTCAACGCCGCACGTTGCAGGTTCGGCCGCACTGCTTTCGGCTTACAACCCGTCGCTTTCTGTCGCGTCATTAAAGGCGACTCTGATGAACACGGTCGATACTCTGCCGGCGTTCAACGGATTTAATAAAACAGGCGGGCGCCTCAATGTCGGCAACGCGCTGGCGAACCAGACGGTCTGCAATTTTGACCTTTCGACCCAGAATATCGCGGTCAGGACAAAAGGCGGGTATTACACGGTTAACATGACGGCAGCACAGAATTGTGATTATTCGATCAAGAGCAATACGAACTGGATAAAGCTCTCCGGCAGCGATGTCGGGAGTGGGAACGGTTCGATAACGTTCCGTGTGGGTGTCAATCCGCGGATCTCCCGCACCGGAACGCTGACGATCGCGGGACAGACGGTAACAGTTACCCAGTCCAGAAACTGATTTTTTTTAAAGTTGGGGCGTTTTTCCAACTATTGTTATTGTGAAGGCGTCTAAGGCTTCGAAACTCACCACCGACGAATTGAGAAAGGGCGTTAAAATAAGGTGTTTTCGATGCTTTTTGTTGCAAGTCGGTTCAAAACTGATAGTATATTGATGGTTCTGACGTAACCAGCCCTTAAATCATAGGAAGGTCTAATTAAAGGAAATTAAGATGAGAAATATCGTAGCCGCTGCTGGCAAATCTGTTTTTATTGCAGTCATTGCAATGGTTTTAGTTGTATCGGTGTCGGCTCAATTGAGTCTGCGTAAGGCCATGGATACGGACATGGACAATAAAGCGGACTTTACCGTGTTCCGGCCGAGCAACAATACCTGGTACATTTCGAAGAGCGCTGGCGGCTTCACATTCACAAGCTTCGGTATCGCTAATGAGGATTATATGGCGCCGGGCGACTTTGACGGTGATGGCATAGGAGATATCTCGGTTTGGCGTGACACAAATGGCGTCTGGTATCGTCTGAATAGCAACGGAAACACATTTACCGCGGTTGGTTTCGGAATTACGGGCGACGAACCTGTCGGCCGGGATTATGACGGTGACGGCAAAACGGATCTCGCGGTCGTTAGACGGTCGAACGGAGCAATGATCTGGTATGTGCTTCGCAGCTTGGATGGCGGGTTTGTCGCCGTTCAGTTCGGACTTGCGACCGACTATGCAGCACCGGGTGACTATGATGGCGATCTAAAATTTGATTTTGCGGTTCAGCGTCCAGGTGCGACGGCATCGGATCAGGCAACATTTTATATCTCGCGATCGTTGGACGGAGCCCTCAACGTTATCGGATGGGGCTTGAGCAACGATCTCGTGGTGCCGGGCGACTATGACGGTGACGGCAAGACCGATATTGCGGTAGTCCGCGAAGGAGCGACACCGACCTCAAATCTGGTGTGGTATGTTCGCAACAGCAGTGACGGTAGTCTATTTGCGACGAGCTTCGGCCTTACGGGCTCGGATTACAATGCGCAGAATGATTATGACGGCGATGGAAAAACAGATGTCGCCGTGTGGCGTGACTCCAACGGCACATTCTACGTCCAGCGAAGCACAAACTTATTCAATACGCTGGTTTATCAGTGGGGCAGCCCGAGCGATTTCCCGGTAGCCAGTTACGATACACACTAAAGTTGGAAACAGTGTTAGATTTTAAGGGTTGAGAGTTCTTTGAGCTCTCGCCCTTTTCCTTTTACTTTTTTCTAAAGATGTCGAAGCTTGCCGAAATAATTCGCAACGGGTTTGGCAAAAGACGTGTCGTCGTTCTTGGCGACATTGTCGCTGACCAATTCTTAAATGGAACCATCTCGCGTGTCTCGCGCGAGGCTCCTGTGTTCATTCTCAATCATGACAATACCGATACACGTCCCGGGGGTGCGGCAAACGCGGCTGCAAACATCGCGTCGCTCGGCGGCAACCCCATCCTGGTCGGCCTGATGGGAAATGACTCAAACGGCTCGGTGCTAAAGAAAAAACTGGAAGATTCAAGTGTCGAGTGTCAGTACATAGTTTCGGACGATCGGCTGCAGACAACAACAAAGGTCCGCGTCCTGGCGGGACAGCAGCATGCACCGCGACAGCAGGTGATCCGCATCGATTATGCTCACCGCGATCCGATCGCCGACAGCTTATATGACCGGTTGAAAGAGAACGTCGTGCATGCGTGTAAAGGTGCCGACGCCGTTATTGTTTCGGACTATAATTACGGGGCCGCAAATCCGTCCGTAGCTCAAGTCGCCCGACAATACGCCACAGAGAACGGGATTCCGCTTATCGTCGATTCACGCTTCAGACTGCAGGAATTTTCCGGAGCCGATGCTGCTACTCCGAATCAGGAAGAGGCCGAACAGATTCTCGGCAAAGATTTTACGCCGGACAGTTGTTCAGCGTTACGTCAGAAATTAGGTTACCGGGCTCTTCTCGTAACGTGTGGAAGCAAAGGCATGACACTGTTTGAAGATGGCGAGTCGCCCCGAAGCCTGGAAGCTGTCGGTTCAAAGGAACCGATCGATGTTACCGGAGCAGGCGACACGGTCATCGGTGCATTTGCACTCGGACTGGCGTCGGGATTGTCGTTTTTTGATGCGGCGGCTGTTGCGAACCACGCCGGCGGTATCGTCGTCATGAAACGTGGAACGTCGGTCGTGACAACCGCGGAATTGCTTGCCTCGCTGGAATCGCAGCCCGGGGACCTGACGCTCGCGACACGAAGTTAATGAATCAGCTTGCCGCTCCTGTACTGTCTCGAACCGATCTTATTTCGCGTATTCAGGCCGAGCGTTCGGCCGGCGCGACGATAATCCTCGCGAACGGCTGCTTCGATCTGATCCATTCGGGTCACGTCCGTTATCTTTCCGGTGCGAAGGGCTTAGGCGGTGTCCTTGTAGTCGGGATCAACTCCGACCGACAGGTTCGCAATCTTAAGGGAGACGGCCGGCCGTATATTTCCGAGGCGGAGCGGGCCGAGATCATATCGGCCTTTCGCTTCGTCGACGTTGTGACGATCTTCGACGAGCCGACGGTCAACGAACTGATCGACGATATCCGTCCGGACATTCATGCGAAGGGGACGGATTACACAACCGAAACGGTCCCGGAGCGCGAACGGGTCTTGAGTTACGGCGGGCGTATCGCGATCGTCGGCGATCCGAAGGACCATTCCTCAACCGACTTGATAAAGATCATTTGCAACCGGAAATAGGGCTGTGTGGAAATCTCGCAACAAGATCGAGCTCATCATCGAGGTTTGGGAGAAACTCGACTGCGAGAATGTCGGGGCCGCCGAGATCGAGGCGATCGAAACCGTGGTTGAAAGCGTTTTTGGGAAACCGGCGGTCGAGTCTCCGATGAAGATCGCTCGTCTTCTGGCGGATGAGGGAGCCGAGCTTCGACACAGTGAGATCATGGACCTCTATGTGACGCGAGCGTCCGATCGACCCTACGATGCTGCGTTTCTGAATCTATTCGATCTGAACGATCTACGGACATCGATCAGATCGATCCAGCAAATGGAAAACCTGCGTCGCAAGTTTGAGACGGCGGGGGATCGCGAAGGCCTGAGACTGCTGAGGCAGAATGCCATCGCAGCAAAGGAGACCAAATTAGTAAGCTCGAAAAAACCTAAGCTTGACGCGAAACAACGGCTTGAAGCCGGCGAGATCGCCGAGTGGTTGACGATATGGCTGCAGTCCCCGGAGCTTTTTGAACAATGGGTAAAGCTCCGACGCGGATCCGCAGATTTTATTTCGCGTTTTGGCGAGATTTGAAGAAAAGATGAGACGCTTCTACGCCCCTCCCGAACATTTTGAAGGTCCGGTCGTCAGGTTGGACATCGAAGAAACGCGCCACCTTCGCGACGTTCTGAGAATGAAGCCGGGCGAAAAGGCGCAGATATTCGACGGCGACGGCCGCGAATTTCTTGCGGAGGTGGACAGTATCGGCAAGAACCAAACTGTGCTTCGGATCGTAGACGAGATCGCAGCTCCGGCTCCGGAATCGGATCTCGACATAACGATCGCGGCCAGCGTCTACAAGAACGACAAGTTCGATCTTGTTATTCAGAAAGCAGTCGAGCTTGGCGTCGCACGAGTTGCTCCCATCGTTACCTTTCGCAGTGAAACAAAATTGCAGGCTACGGAAAAACGATCTGAACGGTGGCGAAAGATCGCGCTCGAAGCGACCAAACAATGCGAACGAGCAAGAGTGATGACGGTCATGGACCCGGTGACGTTCGATGATTTCATCGCAGGCGTTGATTCAGGATCCGGGGTATTACTGATGTTCTCGGAAAAAGACGGAAAAGGAATCCCGAAAGAACTTCCTCATAAAAAGATAACCGCCCTCGTAGGACCGAAGGGCGGCTGGGAAGATTCCGAGATCGAGATCGCCGAACAACGGGGCTTTATCCCGATCAAACTCGGTCGGCGAATCATGAGAGCAGAAACTGCTGCGATCACGTTCGCCGCGCTACTTCAACATCGGTTCGGCGACCTCAACTAGATCTCGCCTTTGATCTTCTTCGGGCGATAATATGCATCGCCTCGCTGCGTCAAATGTGATTTATCCGCGAGACTTCGAATAACGGAATCAAGCAGCACCTTATCTTCAAGCTTAAAGTTGACCAGGCCCCGCGCCGCTTCGACATCCGGATCTTCAAAATGCATGACCAGGTAACGACGCTTTTCCTTTATCAAACCAGCGAGGAACGCACCGGGCAGTGGAACGGCGCTGACCACCTGTCCGGTGGGCGAAGTTACAGATTTCGACTGCGGATAGATCATAAGGACCGCCTTGTAAGGAATGTGGAATTTTTCCTTTTGGTCCTTTCCAAAGAAGACGAGACGCTGGTTCTCATCGTCAAACTTCAACATTCCGACTTCCTTTTGGCTGTATCCAAACATTCCGCCTTCGTACTTCGCTTCGAATGACGGAGGAGCGGGGTTGGACGGCGCCGGCGTGGCGGGCTTTGACGAGGCTTCGACCGGACGCGGCTGGGCGAACGCAGAACCGGCGCACAGGAACAATGCAATTATCAGAAAATATATTCGCTTCATGGAAGTTCCTTTTTCAAAAACATTCTGCGAGGAGAAACTAGTTTGCTGAACGTTCTATAGATTCTTCTCGCGTGCGTTTGGTTGTTATTTCGCGGCGAAAAACTTGCCGTCCTCAATGTGCTCAGCGAGGCGCTTTCGGGCGATTTGCACATATTCCTCAGAAATCTCAGATCCGAGCCATCGCCGCTTGAGAAGATGCGCCACTTTCGCCGTCGTGCCGCTGCCCATGAAACAGTCGTAAACCAAGTCTCCTCCGTTCGTCCAGGTCGCGATCTGATCTGCGGCTAGCTGTTCAGGAAATATCGCCGGATGTTCGAATGCGATCTTGTCTTTCGACGACGACGTCCCGACATTATACGAGAAAATATTGTTGACCTTTCGCTCCTTTGGCGCGACATGGTCGTGGGCGAGATCGTTCCGACCGACCTTCGTAATGCGAAACGACTTGAATGCTTTTTCCTGCTTGATCGGCTGCATTATCGGATTGAAGATCTTCGGCTGTCCCTTGCTAAAGCAAAACATGTATTCGAAGCATTGGCGGTATCGCTTTCCGCAATCGCTCGGGATCGGATTGTTCTTGTGATAGATCATCGTATCGTGTACGCGGAATCCAGCTTCCTGGAATGTCAATGCGTGACGAAAACTCGTCAGCGTCTCATTGCCATTCACAGTCCTGTCGCCGACAACCCAGATCACCACACCGCCAGGTTTTGTTTTTGCCAAAAGTCCAGCCGCAATTTCCTCGACCGGAAAATGGTAGCCGTTGTAGTCGCGCAGATCGTCATACGGAGGACTTGTGATCGTCATGTCCAGAAAGTCGTCGGGCATCCGACCGATCGTGTCGAGACAGTTTTCACGATAAATATGTTCCAGTTCAAGCATCTGGGGTAATTACAGTTTCATCCCGCCAAAAGTTCCCTGCCACGTCAGCGATCGTTTCAACACTCGCAGACGCTGCGCTTCGGTTTCTGAGCAGCCGACGCAAAGTTGATCAATTATCGAACCAAGCAGAGGGATCGCAAACTGACGGGCATTCGCTATGACCTGTGAATAGTAGTGGAGCTGGACGCGACCCTCGTCGTCCGTGTGAAACTGCGCCACGCGCTCGGCATCTATCTTTGAGACATCCCGGCCGGGCGGAACGATCTGTCGCGGGACGCCGTGATGAGCTTTCCCCGAATGATCGAGGGTTCCAAGAAGCAGAATGCCGATCAGGATCCCCTGCTCGTTAATATAGTCGGGACTAAAATTCCCAAGTGCGGGACGCGGGCTCAAGCGCGGGCCGAAGCTTCCGTATTCTGGATTGACGAGTCTCGAATCGTAAATAATTCCGATCACGTCATCAACCTCGCCCGACAGTCGGATAAACTGGCCAAAGCAATAGTCAGCGGCACCGGGCGGACTATCCGAATCAAGCGAATCGATAACGCGCGCGACATAGTCGATGTGAGAATTCGAACTGACGATCTTCGCGATTTCCATTTTAGATGCCCATCTTCGGAATGAAATACAGCAGCCACCAAAGGAAAATCTGGATGGCAAGGATCACGACACTCAGGCCAGCAAGAAAAACGAACCTGTACCGCTCGTGCGAAGGTCGATGTCTGGGGCGGACAAAGCCGAAGATGCTCGCGCCCAATGCGAATGGAACAAACAGGATCCCAAGATAAGGGACCATCGAATAAACGAGACCGGCCCATGCGACGTCTCCACGAAGGTCTCCTTCGTCCGAGAACAGGCGGTGCTCTGCACCGACCCCCTCCCAACGCGTCTGCGGATCTTCCGTTTTTGATGCCCTCGTCGCCACCGCTTACCTTCTCCTCTGTTTGCTCGCGTCCTTGCGAGCGACGCTGAAATCTAGTTTTTCACGAGTCGCTAATTCCTGCAAAGCCCGGAAGAAAACTTCGCGGTCGCGGGTCGAAATTACCGCTGCTTGGTCGGCAGTTTCGAGTGCATATGGGTATCCGAGACCGACGACGCATTCGGCCCGAACGATATCGATGACATCCGATAGCGAACCGTCCTCATAGACCCACGCCGGTATATCGAGCCGCGCGGGTGCCGAGTCGGATGTCGTTTGCAGGTACGTGAACCCGACGCTCGATCTTCCGGTTGAGGGATCGAGAAAACCTTCGAGACCCCGTCGAGCCGAGTAACAAAAGCATGTACGATCGCCCCACCCGTCCAATACCCGCGAGCCATCGGGCTGGCGTCCGCGAAGGATCGAAGCGTCGAACGCCGCCGATGCGGTATTGCGTTCGTCACCTATGAAGGCCTCGATCATCGAAACAATATCACGCGAATAGCTGCGGTCGACATAGCCGACCAGCGGCACACCGGTCTCTTTCGAGAGTTCAACAAGTGCAACCGTCGCATCCAGAAACTTTTTCTGCAGGCCTTTCTGCGAAAATGGCACAAGCAGCGGATTATCGAAGAACGCCAGGGGCATCCGCTCGCCACGCTTCTGCCAGCCGGATCTCTTGCGCAGGAAATCTCCGAGACGCTGGACCTCGCCCAGATAACGCGCGGCCTCGACGCGGATATCCGGATTCATCGGTTCTTCCCATTCGGCGAGCAGGTCAGCCGGTGTCAACAGCTCAAACCGCGCGATTTTTTTCGTACGATGAATCGGCATCATGCGGATTTTCGAACCAGCCGATCTGGACGGCCGCGATCGGCACCAGCGTCTCCTTTCCCGTGTAGATCTGGCTGCCGTCCGTGGCGAACGTGACGCGACGATCCAGAATTTCAGACGCCCATACACGCGCCTGTTCGTGGTTCTCCCAAGCTTGGGCAAAAGCGGTCGTGAAGGAACCCGACGAGATCTCGGCCGACGGCATAGCCGCAGGTCTTCGATCCTCATCGGCCCACATCTGCCCTAACTCGGTGATCGATGTTTTCTCCAGCCTCGCGAGAGCTGCCAGATACTTATCTACGTCTGAGGTGTATTCCGATATAAATCGTCGAAATTCTTCGCTCTTTTTTTCGAGCTCTTCGTTAAGGATTTGGCGGAAAAGCATGCAGGTGTTGATTCAATTTATGACGGATCGTACAAAAAGGCTATCGGACCCGACTCGTGCGGCGTTTGAGGAAATCCATCAGGACAAACTGTGTAAGGTTATTCGGATTTGCAAAGTAAGCTTTGCCTCGCGTCATCGCGGTCATTTGTTTCACAAAATCGACGAGGTGATGTTCGCTGGCGAGCATAAAAGTATTGATCATCACGTTCGACTTCCGGCACGCCTGCACTTCTTTGAACGTTTCGGCCATGACGAACGGATCGTTACCCATTGAGTTCTTGTACAGCAGCCGTTGTTCACCGGCGACGCTGGTCGAGTATCTACGGTAGCTGAAGAACGCCGGGCTCGTCGGCTCGATGAACGCGGCGGTCGGCTTACCGTCGGTGACCATGACGATCTGTTTCATGTCCTTATTCTGAGCGGTGAGAATTCGGCGTGCGAGCTTCAGTCCCTCTGCGGTGTTCGTATGATACGGCCCGACCTGTGTCGCTGCGAGACGTGCGAGCGGTAGCTCTTCGGCGCCGTCGTGGAATAAAACGATCTTTAGCGAGTCGCCGGGATACTGCGTCCGGATGAGATGGGCGAGCGCGAGCGCGACTTTCTTCGCCGGCGTGAATCGATCTTCGCCGTAGAGGATCATCGAATGCGAACAGTCGAGCATGACCACCGTCGCACACGACGAACTATAATCCTGCTGATGGACATGAAGGTCGCTGTACTCGAGATTAAGCGGTACCGACAATCCCTCGCGGGTGATCGCGGAAAGCAGCGTCGCGTTTACATCGAGGTTTATCGTATCGCCAAACTCATACTGCTTTGACGCAAGCGCGGCCTCGACACCCGTGTCGAGATAATGCGTTTCGTGGCGGCCGATGGATGACTTTCCCAGGCTCCCCAAGAGTTTCTGCAATGTCTTATAGCCAAGGAAGTCGAGCCCTTTCTCGGTGACCTCGAATTTGATATTCCTCGGGACCGGCTCACCGATCTCACCGCCGCCGTTTCCGTTCCGCGTTCGACTCCGATCGTTGGATGGATCCTCTTTCAAATTCAAATATCCTTCTTCGACCAGCCGCTCGATCAATTGATTGATCAATTCTTCGAGCAGCGATCCGCGGAATTCCCCGCCATTGTCGGTGAGCATCTGCTCGACATCCTGCTCACTCAAGACTTCCTGATCGAGCAGAGCCTGGAGTATCGCCTGACGCAAAGCGTCGAGTGAATCGTCCGGCTTGGTTTGCTGGCGCGTCCACCAGTAGTCTTCGTTAAAACCGGAGTCGAGCATCTGACCCGACAGTGCGTCCATCAGCGATCCCAGATCAAGACCGAAAACATCGAAGCCCTTGAATTTCGTGTAGCGAATAAACTTCATCGCGAAACAACCGTAAAAGCGCTTGCCATCTCAAATGTCAGACGCTATATTGAGGATACCCAAGCCGCTCTTTTTACCTCTCTCCAAAAAGTTAGCACATTCTCTCCTCGATCTAAATTTTTTAGAAGGAAGGAGTCTGTCTATGAAAAAGTTCTTGGTCTCAGTAATGATGTTTTTCGTTTTCGCGGTCGGATTGCCGTTGGCTGTCGAGGCTCACAATAGCTGTCCGCGCCATCGACGATATAAGCGAACCACGGCTAACCGCACATATCGAGCCACGCCTCGGTATGCGACCGCAGGTTATACTGCAAAACGTCCGAGCTTCTATCGACGTCACCGTAACATGATCAATATGGGTCTCGGCGCCGGTGCGGGTGCGTTGATCGGTGGTCTGCTCGGCGGGCGCCGCGGAGTTGCTTACGGTTTGATGGGTGGTGCCGGAGCCGGTGCACTTTACACGTATAAGCTCAACCCGAAGAAGCGTCGCTACTATCGCAACTACTAATTACTTTTACCTTTTGCCTGTCTCAAATTGATCGCGAGTGCGTCCCGAAACGCCTCGCGTTTTTTTACCGCAGAGACCGCGGAGCCTGGCGAGAATTTCATCGAGAAATCTCCGCGAGCTCCGCGGTCTCCGCGTTGAAAGGGATCACCGACGCCGTCGACGCCACACGTATTGCGAAACTCGTAGCCGATTTAGTATCCCGATATTGGTGTAAAAATCATATTGCTTCGTGTAACTACTGAAATATCGGTGTTTACTTTTATGGCACGTTCATTGCCAATTCTATTTACGACGGGCCGAAGATTCGGTCTGATAGCAACAAGGGAGATTTAAAGCAATGAAAAAGATCATAACTACATTCACGATGATGGCGTTAATGGCTCTCGCGATCCCGATGTTCGCTGGCAGCGCCGATGCGCAGACGCGATACAGAACGGCTCGACGCACGTCGGCGACTACAACTTATAAGAAGCCGAGTTTTTACTCGCGTCACCGCAACGTGATCAATATCGCGATCGGTACCGGAGCGGGTGCTCTGCTCGGTGGATTGATCGGTGGTAAAAAGGGTGCGTTGATCGGAACCGCAGCGGGTGCAGGTGGTGCAGCACTGTACACGTACAAGCTGAATCCGAAGACGAAGCGATATTACAGAGTCTATCGTTAATTTAGACGAGACAAGAACGATCCGGGGAGGAAGAAGCCGTGGCGAGTCGAAAGACTTGTCACGGCTTTCTTAGTTTCTGGTTTCTTGTTTCTGGTTTCTGGTTTCTAGTTTCGGATTTCATAATTTCAAATTTCAAATTTCAAATTTCTGGTGTCTAATTTCTGGTTTCTGATCTGATTTCCGATTTCTGATTTCTGCTTTCTGATTCCAGCTCGCGTAGCGAGCGGCAGCATAAAGCCCCGGGCGTAAGCCCGGGGTTCGGTGATTGAACACTCCTGAGAGCTCGCGTAGCGAGCGGCAGATTGTAATGATCTGTCGCCGTCTACGACGGCTGCATCATGTCAACGGCACTGTTACCCGGGCTCACGCCCGGGCCTTTATGCTTACGCCCGCTACGCGGGCTCTTCAGTTGTACCCCTCGACATCCGTGAAATCTTCGTAGATCATTCCGCGGCGATCGCGTTTTGCTTTCGTTACCGCTTCGTATCCGCCCGTCTCATTTCGCGAGATCTTATTCTGCGCGTATAAACCCTCGAGCACGAACTCACATGCCGAGACGAGTTTCGCCTTATCCTTCTTACTGAACTCGAGCGGGACCAAAGTCGACTCGATCAGCTGCGGAACACTATCTAATAATCCCACGCACTCCTTCGCCGAAGCCGTGTCCGAAAGCAACAGCTTGTTCCCTTCGTCAAACCACTTAATGGTCGGGGCAAAATCGATCCCGAGAAAAAAGCCTTCGAAGATGACGCCGCACGCTCGTTTGATCAGATCTTTCACAAGTCGAGTTCCGCCGATCTGCTCGCCCTCGTATTCGAGCTCCATCTTTCCGGTCATCGACGGCAAAGCTGCATAGATATCCGAAATACGAGGAACGATCTCCTTCTCACCGGTTATTAGAGCTCGACGTTCGGCATTCGACACGGCCGATTCGAGCGCTGTGATCGAAAAACGCTGCGACACGCCGCTCCGTTTATCGACGCGTTGGTCGTCACGTGCCTCGAATGCGATCTGCTCGATCGTCTCGGAGATAAACTCGGGAATCTCCACCGTGAACGTCTCGAAGCCTTCGCGTTTCGTCCACGCCTCTTGCTTTGTTATCTCCGAGCTAAGCAGCACGTTCGCCGGATAATGCGTCTGCACTTCGGCTCCGATGCGGTCCTTGAGCGGCGTGATGATCTTTCCGCGTGCCGTGTAATCTTCGGGATTTGCACTAAATACGAGCATCACGTCGAGCGGCAGGCGAACGGGATAACCCTTTATCTGAACGTCGCCCTCCTGCATTATGTTGAAAAGCCCGACCTGAATCTTTCCGGCGAGATCGGGCAGCTCGTTGATCGCAAAGATCCCGCGATTGGCACGCGGCAGCAGTCCGAAGTGTATTGTCAGCTCATCCGACAGAAGATGTCCGCCCTTCGCGGCCTTGATCGGATCGACGTCGCCGATAATGTCGGCGATCGTCACATCGGGCGTCGCAAGCTTTTCGACGAAGCGGCTATCTCGCCGGATCCAATCGATCTTTGTTTCGTCGCCATGCAATTCAACTTGCTGACGGCCGTACGCACTCAGAGGCGAGAACGGATCGTCGTTTACTTCGGATCCGGCGATGATCGGAATTTCCTCATCAAGCAGCTCCGTGAGCTGTCGGATGATACGCGACTTCGCCTGGCCGCGGAGACCGAGCAGTATGAAATTGTGTTTCGCGAGGACCGCGTTGACGATCTGCGGGACGACCGATTCGTCATAGCCGAGAATTCCCGGGAACAGGCGCTCGCCCGCTCGCAGCTTCGCTATCAAATTCGCACGCATCTCGTCCTTGACGGAACGCGACGCATACCCGCTTGTTCGTAATGCACCCAGTGTCTGTATTGCCGACATAGGTTCATTTTACTCGCCTGATTATTGAATGCCAGTCGCGATCATATATTCGGTCGAATACGGCGACGATATTTTCGTTGCGGCGACAATGTGTTTGTTAGGCGGCAGCGAAGATCAAAGGAGCCTTCATCCGCACACAGTCGCGTCCAACTCCGCCCTCGCCGTATCCTGTTGCCGCTTTTCCAGCATTTCTAAATGCTGTCGCTGAAACTCAGCCATTTGAGCGTCGAACTCCGCGAATTCTAAATCCCGTGCCATCTTTTCTCGCTCTTTGCTGGTCAAGAATTTAGTTCCTTTGATCTTTGAATTCTTGAGCGATTCGAGCCATCCGTGAAGTTGTTTTGAGATACCTGTCGTCCGACCTATCAAATTTGAAATTTCAAATTTGAAATTTGAAAAGCGGGGGGAGGATTCGCAAAGGCGTAGCATCGACCGGCACTCACCGGCCGAGCCCTTCGAGATGTACAGGAACTGAATGAGTTCAGTGTTAGAGCCCCGCTCAAATCCTTCCGCTATGTTATTCGAGATCGATACCGTCGCTCGTTCCAACTGATTCTTCGTATCTCCGAATCCGCGAAAGTCCGCCTTGTTGCTAAATTCAAATACCTTCAATGCAAATTCAATCGCTGCCTTCCACACTGGAAGCTCTTCAAATTGGGAGTATTTCATCTTTTCTCGGCTCCTATATTTCAAATGTGAAATTTGAGATTTGAAATAGTACCCGACGTCAGACGACGGTGTCCTAAACTTTTCTTAAATCTGAAACAAAAAAAGTCCGAAGCATGACGCTTCGGACTCCAACCATCTCTTAAATCTCAAATCTCAAATCTCAAATCTCAAATTTGAAATTTGAAATTTCTAAAACACGTATTTATTCGCTTCGATCAACTTATCGGCGATCTGTTGCCGCGCGGCGATCGTGTTGATCGGCGAATTGTTCTTTGTGAAATCGTTTCAGTGCGACGAGCAGCGTGCGGCCTTCGTCACCTTCGGCCATCGCGGCGATCGTGTTCCGGGCCTTCATTTCGACCCGCTGGATCGCGTCGTTGCAGTAGACCGAAGCCATGTCGATGTATCGTGCCGCGGCTTCTTCGCCTTTCGTCAGCGACAAGTTTCTTTGCACGCAGCACCGCCGTTTCCATCTGATACGCGTCCATGATGATGTCGGCGCAGTTGAGCAGAACCTCCTGCTGATCGGCGAGGCTCCATCATGTATTTCTGCGCCGCGGTGCCGAGCACCATTAGCGCGATCTTCTTTGCGTTCTGCGCAAGTTTCGTCTCAGCGGCCAGCAAACCCGTCATCCTCGTCAAACGACATCTGCGGATTCAGGATCTCGTCCTGCAGCGCCTTTGCCGCCGGAATGATGCCGAGCTTTCCCTTCATCGCACGCTTCATCAACTGGCCGGGAATGAGCATGCGATTGATCTCGTTCGTACCCTCGAAAATGCGGTTGATCCGCGAATCGCGATACGCCTTTTCCGCCGGGTAGTCGGCCGAGTAACCGTATCCGCCGTAGATCTGTACCATCTCGTCGACGACGTAATCGAGAGCCTCGCTGCACGCGACCTTGTTGATCGACGACTCGACCGCGTACTCCTCGATCGACTGCAGCTTCTTCGCGTTGTCGGCTCCGTCGCCGATCAGCGCGTCGATCATGCCGACCGTCCGGTACGTGATCGATTCCGCGACCCATGTGCGGATCGCCATCTCGGCGAGCTTGTGTTTGATCGCACCGAAACGACGAGATCGGTTTGCCGAACTGATGACGTTCGTTCGCGTATCGGACCGCCTCGTGAATCGCGAGCTTCGCACCGCCCGTCACGCGACGCACCGAGCTTGAACCGGCCGACATTCAGAATATTGAATGCGATCTTTGCACCGTCGCCGACGTTGCCGATCAGGTTGCGTGACCGGGATTTTCGCATCGGACAAAATGAGCGGCGTCGTCGAGGACGACTTGATGCCCATCTTGTGTTCCTCGTTGCCCGGACGGCAGTTTTCGCTGCGTTCGACGACGAAGGCCGAGAATTTTTCCTTCTCGCCGTCGACCTTTGCAAACACGATGTACACATCGGCGAAGCTGCCGTTCGAGATGAACATCTTCTCGCCGTTCAGCGACGTAATGCTGGCCGTCTTCGGTCAGTTTCGCGCGCAGTCTTGGCACCGAGAGCATCCGAGCCCGAACCGCTTTCGGTCAGACAGTACGCCGTGACGACCTCGCCCGAAACGATCTTCGGGATCCAGTGTTTCTTGAGTTCTTCAGAACCGAAATAAAGGATCGGCAGCAACACCGATCGACGTCTGCGCACCGAACGTCGTGCCGAAACCGCCGCCGCGGCCGATCATTTCGGCGATCACAAGCGCCGCGTTGTCTGATCGAGACCAAGACCGCCGTATTCTTCGGGAATGGTCGCACCGAGCAAGCCCAGTTCGCCCGCCTTTCTTGACCAGGTCACGAGCGACCTCCCATGCGTGCTGTTCCATCGCCGCGATGTTCGGCCACACCTCGTTATCGACAAACTCTCGTGTCGTGTCGCCGATCATCCGCTGTTCGTCGGTAAAATCCTCCGGCGTAAAGATCTCGGCCGCTGTCGATCGGCGATCAGAAACTCGCCGCCTTTCATATATTCTTTTTCCATTTGTGTGTCCATAAGATCTAATAACTAGCCACCGAGATCACCGAGAAGAAAAATAATTTCATTCTGATCCGCGTCTTCCGCGTTTATCCGCGGCTAAGTTCTTCCTCCTCTGTGTCCTCTGTGGCTAAATCCTCTCGAAAATCCCCGCCGCACCCATGCCGCCGCCGACGCACATTGTGACCATTCCGTAACGTGCATTACGTCGTTTCATTTCCTGCAGGATCGTCGCCGTCAGTTTCGCACCAGTACAGCCGAGCGGATGGCCGAGTGCGACTGCTCCGCCATTGACGTTTACTTTCGCACGGATCCATTTCGAGCAGCTTCATTACCGAAAGGCCTTGCGCGGCGAATGCTTCGTTCAGTTCGATCACGTCGATCTGATCGAGCGTGAGCCCCGCCATTTTCAATGCCTTTGGTATCGCATAGACCGGGCCGATACCCATTTCTTCAGGCAGACATCCTGCGGTCGCGAATGAAACAAATCGTGCAAGCGGCGTCAGGCCGAGCTCTTTTGCTTTGTCCGCGGACATCACGACAGCGGCCGCCGCACCGTCGGACATCTGCGACGAATTTCCGGCGGTTACGGTTCCTTTTGCGTGAAACACGGCTCGAGCTTTGCCAGGCCTTCGAGCGACGTATCGGTGCCGCGGGCCTTCGTCCTGTGCGAATACAATCTCTTTGCGGCGAACGCGGCCTTTCTCGTCAAACTCGTCGACGAAACACATTCACCGGCACGATCTCGTCTTTAAACTTACCCTCGGCGATCGCCGCGAGGGCTTTCTGATGCGAATTATAATGAAAATTCGTCAGCCTGCTCGCGTGTGATCTCGTATTTGCTTTGCGAGATTCTCGGCCGTCAGGCCCATGTTCAGGTAGTAGTCGGGATATGTATCGACGATCGCCGGATTCGGACGCACGACGTTGCCGCCCATCGGGATCATCGACATCGTCTCGAGCCCGCCCGCGACGATCACATCCGCACCGCCCGTCGCGATCCGGTCGGCCGCTAGCGCGATCGTCTGCAGACCCGACGAACAATAACGATTGACCGTCATCGCACTCGTCTCGACCGGCAAACCGGCCGCGATCATCGCCGTCCGCGCGACGTTCATCCCCTGCTCAGCCTCAGGAAACGCGCACCCCATGATGACGTCTTCGATCTGCGATTTATCGAGGCCCGTCGACTCGTTCAACCGCTTCCTTTATCGCCGTCGCACCGAGATCATCCGGACGCGTGTTCTTCAACGTCCCCTTCGGCGCCTTTCCAACAGCCGTACGCACGGCCGATACAATTACTGCTTCTTTCATATTCGTCCCTTACTAATGTCGTCCTGACTCGGTTTCGCGGGCGTCCGAGATCAGGTGATTCACTATCTGCCATTTGCCATCCTTGCGCATGAAGACCCGCAGGTGGCTCGTTTTCCTGACCTTCAGTGCTTCACCCGACTGCGTCTTTTGCCCCTCTCGCTCGACCCGCGTCACAACAGTTGCCAAATCAGATTTGAGAAACTTCACCGTCTGTTCAACCGTCTTACTATTTCCCTCCATGACAAAGGATAACGCGAACACTTCTTTTAATAGCGATTCAATTTCCGCGCGGCCCTTTCGACTCATTCCGAATGCGTTAGTCCAATCTGCATCGACCGAATAGTCCTGCGCGGCCTTCTGAAAATCCTTAGTCCTCCAGCCGATTTCCCAATTCGTAATTGCGCTTTCGATTTGCAGCCGATCTTGTTTCGAGCCCGCGCTTTGGCCTCCGACGCTTGTCATAATCAGAAGGGAAAGACAAATGATACTCAAAAGATTTTTCATGTGGCAGCAATATTCCTTTTGTACCCTTCGGCGCCTTTCCGACAGCCGTACGCACGGCCGATACAATTAATGCTTCTTTCATAACAAGTTCCTATACAAATAACTCAAACCCGGTCGCTACCGCTCACGGTACTGACTTGCGGCGCTACCGTCCGCGATTGGATGGAACGCCGGCATCTTGCCGGCATGATGGCGAAGCGCTAACAAGCTCCTGCTAATCCCGGTCGTTCATGAATCTCCAGTGGATAGTCGATAGTTGATAGTGACAAGTCGTCGGTCCGGGACTATCCACTAGAAACTATCAACTATCCACTGAAGAAAACTATCTGCATTCCTTGCACCTAAATCGGTTCGGGACTATCCATTAGAAACTATCAACTATCCACTGAAGAAAACTATTTGCATTCCCTATACCTAAAGCAGCTAACTAAATGATCATTCACCATCCCGGTCGCCTGCATGTGCGCATAAATAATTGTCGAGCCGGCAAACTTGAATCCCCGACCTTTCATGTCCTTGCTTACCGCATCCGAGACCTGCGACGTCGCAGGGATCTGTGAAGTCTCTCTCCATCTGTTCACGACTGGCTTTCCATCGACAAAGGACCAGATGTATTTATTGAACGAACCAAACTCCTCCTGCACTTTCAAAAACGTTTTCGCATTTGTGACGGCCGATGCGACCTTCAGACGGTTTCGAATGATTCCTTCATCTTCTAATAGCTTCTCGATCTTCTTATCCGTATATCGCGCCACTTTGTTAACATCGAAACCATCGAACGCCTTGCGATAGTTTTCGCGCTTGCGCAGGATCGTGTCCCAACTCAACCCCGCCTGTGCTCCTTCGAGAATCAAAAACTCGAACAGCTTCTGGTCGTCATGCAGCGGCACGCCCCACTCTTCGTCGTGATAGCGGATCGCAAGTTCGTTCTTTGGCCACGTGCAGCGTTTCATATTCTCTTCGCCGCGTCAGCGGCTCGGCGAGTTTAGCCGTGGGCGAAGCCCACGGATACCATCATATTGAAGTTCTCGTCGCGTAGCGACGATCGAAATCTTCGACTGCCGCTGACGCGGCAGGCTGCAATTGGCCCATCCCCCGTGGGCTTCTGCCCACGGCTAAAGTCGTACGACCGCTACGCGGTCACGTCTCTGCTCAGTCGTACTCGTTCAAGACTTCAACAAGCTTAGGTTTGCTCGACCCCAGGAAATCCCTGAGCTTCCGTCACGCGCCTCGCCTGCCGAAAGTGACGCTTGGTGTGTTCCACGAGAACCGTGTACGCATCGTCTAGCGTGTACGTGAACACCGACAAGAACGGCGAGCTAACAACAGTTTTCCGTCGATCGACGGCCGCGCACTTATCGATCATCCGGTTGACGCCTGCGATGTTCTCGGCAAAACGCTCGATCACGTCGCCGCTGATCTCGCTGGCCGGAACAACCGCCTTCGAAGGGGCCTTTGCCTTCTTCGAATCTTCCGAAACGGCACGGATCAGAAAGCGTCCCATCATTCCGGTGAAAGGCGAGTAGGTCTGAAAAAGCGTGTTCTTCCGATTACCACTCGCCAGTTTCTCAAACTCCGGTCCAAACTGTTCGTTCGTCTTGATGATGTGCTCGAAGCACTGCGCGACGCTCCAGCTATTCTCTGCCGGTTTCCAGTTGAGCTGCTCGGATGAAAGTCCGCCAAAGGCAGCCCGAGCGTCGTCAGCCACCTGCGTGAGAGCCGATGTGATCTGCAAAATTCGTTTGTCCATATTTCGTTCTACTTCTTTGTGTCCCTCCTTCAGGCGGCTTTTCTTTGCGGCTTTGCGACTTCGCGGGAACCTTCTGCCGGGATTCTTAAAATTTAGTTCCCGCAAAGTCGCAAAGCCGCAAAGAAGACCACTTCAGTTCCTCAGCGGCTTTCCTGTCTTCAGCATCCCAGCGATGCGTTCCTGAGTCTTTCTCTCGCCACACAGGCTGAGAAACGCTTCGCGTTCGAGGTCGATCAGATACTGCTCGGAAACCTGGCTTGCGTGATTCATGTTGCCGCCGCTCATTACATGTGCGAGCTTCTTGCCGATCAGCTCGTCATGTTCGGAGATAAAGCCGCCCTGCTTCATCATGTGAAGTGCAAGTTTCATCGCCGCCTGGGCCGACTCGCCGAGCACTAGAATGTCTGTCCGCGGAACCGGCTGAACGTAACCCGATGCGTCGAGATTCAGCACTTCCTGTTTCGCATCCGCGATCAGACGGTCGCCGTTCATCGAGATCGAATCGACATCGCGCAAGAAATCCCCACGCCTTCGCTTCTTGTGCCGACGTTGCAACCTTGCCCATACCGAGCAGCTCGAAAGTCTTCTTCAAAAACGCTAGTGGATCGGCATCCGGAACTTTAGCTGCGGCGTCCATCGCACGCATCGTCATTTCCTTTGTGCCGCAGCCGGCAGGGATCAATCCGACACCGACCTCGACCTGACCCATATACGTTTCCGCCGCCGCACGCACTCTGTCGCCGTGCATCGAGATCTCACATCCGCCGCCAAGAGTCAGCCCGTACGGAGCCGTGACAACCGGCTTCGCCGAATAACGCAGACGCATGATCGCTCTTTGCAAAGTCGCGACCATCATGTTGATGTCGTCCCACTCTTCTTCCTGGGCCGCGAGCAGCAGCATCATGATGTTTGCACCGGCCGAAAAGTTTCCGCCCTGGTTTCCGACGACAAGGCCCTTGAAATTCTTTTCGACCTCGTCGATCGCGAAGTTCATCATCTGAACCGTATCGCCGCCGATCGAGTTCATCTTCGAATGAAATTCGAGACACGCAACTCCGTCGCCGAGATCGATGAGCGACGCTCCCGGGTTTGACTTGATGACACCCGTGCGGTCTTTCAACGACTTGAGAACAATAACGCCGGGCTGTTCATAGACTGGCTTGTATCCCCCGCCGACGAGATCGTAATAAGAACGTTCTCCCTTCTCGGTCTTATAGAAAGTCGTCGGCACCGGACGCGAGCATCTTCTCGACATTTGCAGGAATCGGCTGACCCTCTTTCTTCATCCGCTCGACCGATTCGCGAACACCGATCGCATCCCACGCCTCGAATACGCCGATCTCCCAACCGAATCCCCACTTGATCGCGTTGTCGATCTCGACGATCGTGTCCGCGATCTCGGGAATGCGGTTCGCCGCGTATCGCGAGATCCGCGACGACGTCTTCCAGAGAAATTCGCCGACGCGGTCGTCGCCCCAGACGAGAGTCTTGACTCGCGTCGGGAGATCTTCGATCCCCTTTGCCGCATCGAGCGACGGGAATTTTGTCTTCTCCTGCGGCTTGTATTCGAATGTCTCGAGATCGAGTTCGAGGATCACCCGTTTGCCTTCGGCATCTGTGGACTTTTTATAAAATCCGCCCTTCGTCTTATCGCCGAGCAGCTTTTTCTCAAGCATCTGGTTGAATAACGTCCGGGGATCTGAAATGCCTCACGATCTTCGTCCTCCGGAATCGCGGGATAGAGATTTTCGATTAACGTGAACCAGAAATATCGAGACCGACAAGATCCGACGTTCTGAATGTGGCCGACGACGCGTGGCCGATCGCTTTCCCGGTGATCTGATCGATCTCGGTCGGCGTGAACCCCATCGCGATCATCTCGTGGACCGTCGCCATCATGCCGAACGTGCCGACGCGATTCGCGATAAAGTTCGGCCGGTCCTTTGCCGGCACGACGCCCTTGCCCAAACGCTGATTCAAAAATCCCGACATCTTGCATGCGAGCTCGCCGTTTGTCCATTCGGTCGGGATCAGCTCGACGAGCTTCATATATCGGGGCGGATTGAAAAAGTGGACGCCGACAAAATGCGACTTGAAATCGTCGGAGAACGGTTCGGCGATGGATCTGATCGGGAATTCCGCTTGTGTTCGTCGCGACGACGGCTCCGGGCTTGCGGTTTTTTTCGACTTCGGCAAAGAGCTTGTGCTTGATCTCGAGATTCTCGACGACGGCCTCGATGACGAGGTCGCAGTCCTTGAGCTTCGCCATGTCGTCTGAAAAGTTGCCGAGTCGAAATCAGCTTCGCATTGTCGGCAAGCATGAACGGAGCCGGCTTTAGTTTCTTCGCGGCGTCGAATAAAGACGCAACGAGCCGGTTTTTGACCTTCGGAGACTCGAGCGTAAGGCCCTTTGCGTCTTCTTCAGGAGTTAATTCGCGCGGAGCGATATCGAGAAGCAAAGTCGGAATTCCCGCATTCGCCAGGTGAGCGGCGATTCCGGCACCCATTGTACCCGCACCCAGAACCGCGGCTTTTTTAATGTTCATATGATCAAGTGGCCTTTTTTGCTAGCGTATTTGAGCGGAATTATAACTGAATGAGTATTCATTCAGCAAGCTCGCATACAGCTTATTTCGGAGGATATTAGCCTGATAGAAATGAGGAAGGAATCGCGGTGACGGAGGCGAGAAACGGAAGAGCCGCGAACGGAGCGCGGCTCTCAAGACATGTATGTGACGTAAATAGAACTTAAAAACTAAGCCAAATCCGAAGCGAATGTTGTCCTGTCAGCAGCGGCGAGAGAGCGAAAGCCGACGGTTGGTACAGTTTGCTCGCTGTCACAGCGGACGGCGGTAGTAGAGCCGCTAACGCCGTCGACGCCTCTCGAGGAGCAGCGAAAGGGCAAGCGAACATTCGTTTATCCGCGTTCGAAGCAATTCACGGGTGCTTTCGTCTGAGCACGACTCAAGGTCGGCCTTGAGCTGTGTGATCTCTTTCATGATCTCGATTTCCTCGGGCACGAATGAGTTCGACTTAAGCATCGCAAAAGCCATACGCAGATCTTCGGGGGTGTTGAAGTAGGCTTCGAGATCGATCGGCTTACCCTTGCCCGCGAGGTTATCAAACTCGCCGCGGGCGATGGCTTCCCGGATCTTCTGCTCGATTGCACTTTCGATGGACATCGTTTTAGACGCGTTTAGATTAATTAACGAAAGAACGTAGATTTCCGTTCCTGATTTGTCAGATACTCCTGTCGCTCCGCAAAGCATCTGGTTCTTCCGTTGAGAAAGGGCGTGCGTCCCACATCTCCTGCTTTGCTCGTTTTTACCTATACCAATTGAGAGGAACATATGAAAAAGCTCTACACTTTTATTTTCGTTTTGTTGTTGTTTGCCCCCTACGGATTCGGACAGACGGCAAGTTCACAAACTGATGAAAGGTCCGCCGCTCCAAAACGCGGTCCCGTCTTCCGCGCAAACAAGGGTCAGGTGATCGCGGCGCAGACGATGCTCAAATCGAAAGGCGTCTATTCGGGCGAAGCAACCGGGAAATTAGATCCGGCGACCCGCGACTCGATCAAGGCCTATCAAAAAAACAATGGACTTCGCCAGACCGGAACGCTCAATCGCGCGACGCTTGAAAAAATGGGGATCGCTCTTACCGAACAGCAGAAGGCCATACCCGTTTCGGCAAATTCGTTCGCATCTGCAAAAACCAGCGCAAGCGGGACGACGAGGCGGGCGGTATTTCGCGCCACGAAAGAGCAGATCCTCGAGGCTCAGCGGTTAATGAAACGCGGTGGCATGTATTCGGGCGACGAGACCGGAACACTCGACGACACGACCCGCGAAGGTCTAAAGAAATTTCAGGAAGCCAAGGGTTTAAAGGCGACCGGAACGCTTAACCAGTTGACGCTCGAGAAGATGGGTATTGCACTGACCGACAAACAGAAGGGTGCAGGCGATCGCCGCTGATCCGATTTGAAACCGGCATATCTTGCGCGGCCGGCGTCGATATCGGCCGCGCATCATTTAGAGCTCGAGGATACTTTCGTCCCTGCTATAATTCGCAGCATGAAAAGTATTCTTCTCTTCGCAGCCGTTCTCCTTCTGACGACATCAGTATTCACTCAATCGCCGAACGAGATCTCGAGCATCAAGACCAGCATACTCTCGGTCATGGACGCTCAAACCGGAGCCTGGAATCGTGGTGATGTCGATGGCTTTATGCAGGGCTATTGGAACTCGACGGAGTTAGTCTTCGTTTCCGGCGACAGCGTGACACGCGGCTGGCAGCCAACGCTTGATCGATATAAGAAGAATTACAATTCCCGCGAAAAAATGGGTGAGCTGAAATTCAGCGATCTTGAGATCAATGTAATTTCCAAAAAGTCCGCAGTAGTTCTTGGAAGCTGGTCGCTCACCCGTGCGAACGATAATCCAAAAGGCAAGTTTACTCTGATATTCAGAAAGCTCGGTATTGGCTGGCGGATCGTCCACGATCATACCTCGTAGTATTCGTAGAATTCGCCGGGTCGGAACAAAACTTGCTGTGTGAAGCGTGACTGTTTCGAAACAAGACACAAAGGAATATATGGCAAGTAGAGAAGAATCAATTGAAAAAATTCGCGAATTAACCCACGGAATCGACTTTTGCATGCTTACCACCCTGGACGGTGGTCAGCTCCGCAGCCGGCCAATGTCCACCCAGGTTTTTGAATTCGACGGCAATCTCTGGTTTTTTACAAGCGACAACACGCACAAAATTTCCGAGATAGAGAAAGACGGTCGCGTCAACGCGGCTTACTCGAATGCGGACGATAACACCTATCTGTCGCTTTCCGGGCGTGCCGAGGTAGTAAAGGACCGGGCGAAGATCGAGGAGCTATGGAGTCCCATCCTAAAGGCATGGTTCCCCGAGGGCATGGACGATCCACACCTTTGCCTTTTGAAGGTATCAGTCGAACAGGCCGAATATTGGGATGCTCCGTCAAGTAAGATCGTCCAGCTCTTTGGGATGGTCAAGGCAATCGCGACCGGACAGGAAGCGGATTACGGCGAGAACAAAAAAATTACGCTATAGACCTGCTGGCGCAGACCGAAGCTATTATTGGATAATGACGCATCAGTCATTATCCAATTTTCTTTTTTGGGAGGATATCCATGAGGAAGAGTTTGTTCTCGGCGGCTTTCCTGCTCGTCGTTTCGGTTTTCGTTTCCGCGCAACCTTATTCAATTCAACAGTACCTCAACATAAAGTCCGCGGGCTCGCCCGCGCTTTCGCCGGACGGTAAGCGGATGGCGTACCTGACAAACGCGTCCGGCACATCGCAGATCTGGATGATCGACCTGCCGGCCGGCACCCCGAAGCAGATCACGAATTATGAGGACAACATCGGGTTCGTCCGGTGGCTGCCGGATGGCTCGGGACTAGTCTTTGGCAAGGCCCGTGGCGGCGATGAGAATACACAATTCTTCTGGATGAAAACCGACGGCACCGGTTTGCGAGAGCTGACGAGCGATCCGAAAGTTCGTCACAACTTCGCGGAGGTTTCGTTCGACGGCAGAACGATCTACTACACGTCAAATAAGCGCGATCGAACTTTCTTCGACGTCTATTCGATGGAAGTTGCGACCGGGATCGAAAAGCTTCTCTACCGATATGACGGGAACATCGACGTCGCGGCCGTAAGCGACAGCGGCAAGAAACTAGTCCTGTCGAGGGACGGGATCGAAAAAAGCCTCGACAACGATCTGTACCTCGTAGATGTAGAGAGCAAGAAAGAAGTTCATCTAACGCCTCACGCTGACGCGTCCGAGTTCGGCAATGTACATTTTCTGGCCGACGGACTGCTCTACACGACCAACGACAAACGCGATTTCGAAGGTCTCGCGCAGATGCGAAAAGTAAATGCGGGCGGCGACGACTGGAGCGATGCAAACCGGGAGACAAAGATCGTCCATGAGGCGGCATGGGACGTCGCGGGCGTCGAGATGCGGCCACACGGCAGCGTCATCGCGTACACCGTAAACCGTGAAGGCTTTTCGGAGATCTGGCTTCGAAAAGTCGAGACCGGAGGCAAGCCTTTGATCTCGACTATCGCGAAGACCGCGCAACGGATCGATATCCTTCCCGAACGCGGCATTGTCGGCGGCCTGACGCTTTCAAAGGATGAGACCAAGCTGGCGTTCTCATTCAGCTCGTCCAAATACAATGGCGATGTCTGGCTTTACGATCTCAAGACGCGAGCATTGACGCAGGTTACGCACAGCGACCGGGCCGGCATTCCGCAAGAATCCTTCATCGCACCCGAGCTAATAAAATTTAAAAGCTTTGACGGGCTTGACGTCCGCGGCTGGTATTACAAACCTTCCCGGGGAAACGTGAGCGTGACGCCGATCGCGAGCGAACAGGTAAACATCTCGTGGAACCAGAAAGGAACTGTCCCCGTCATCGTCAGCGTTCACGGCGGACCAGAGGGTCAGGAGCGACCCGGATTTAATCCGCTATATCAATATTATCTTTCGCGCGGCTACGCCGTTCTGGCCCCGAATGTAAGGGGATCGACGGGCTATGGAAAGGTGTACACCCATCTCGATGATGTAAAGAACCGCGAGAACTCGGTAAAGGATCTTGCGTACGCGGCGGAGTGGCTGAAAACAAAAGGCGGTGCAGATAGTAAACGAATCGCCGTCACGGGCGGCAGTTACGGCGGATATATGACGCTCGCTGCGATCACGCTGTATCCGGAACTCTGGGCGGCGGCCGTCAACACCGTCGGCATTGTAAATTGGGAAACGTTTCTAAGGAATACCTCCAGTTATCGCCGTCGGCAGCGCGAGGTCGAATACGGAATGCTCGACCGCGACATCGATTTTCTTCGTGCGATCTCGCCGATCAGAAAGATCGACCGGATCAAAACGCCTCTGTTCGTCATCCACGGCAAGAACGATCCGCGGGTTCCGTACACCGAAGCAGAACAGGTTGTGAAAGCACTTAAGGATCGTGGAGCGATTGTCGAATACAAACTTTTCGACGACGAAGGCCACGGAATCTCGAAACTAAAAAACCGGCTCGAGCTTTATCCGCTCGTCGCCGACTTTTTGGATAAGTATATGAAGTAGGACGTGAAGAATAATTGCCCGCGAAATACGCGAAAACCGCGAAAAAGAAAGAAACCGCCCGCGAATAGCGCGAATGTTCGCGAATGAAGAAATGGCCAACATAATTCGCGAAAATTAGCGTTATTCGCGGGCAGAGATTTCTTTCGCGGCTTTTCGCGTGTTTCGCGGGCAATCTTTCTTTTGCTTCCTGGTATTTCGCGAGATGTGCGCGAATGAAGAAATGGCCAACATAATTCGCGAAAATTAGCGTTATTCGCGGGCAGAAATTTCTTTCGCGTGTTTCGCGTGTTCCGCGGGCAATCTTTCTTTTTGCTTCCTAGTATTTCGCGAGATGTGCGCGTATGAAGAAATGGCCAACATAATTCGCGAAAACTAGCGTTATTCGCGGACAGATTTCTTTCGCGTGTTTTCGCGTGTTTCGCGGGCAAGCTTTCTTTTGCTTCCTGGTATTTCGCGAGCGGTATATAACCCAACGGAGGCAATTCACTAAAATTAGGCCGGACTAACAGTCCGCCCTACAATCAGTCGCATTCGATTTGCGGGCAGCATCCAGCACTACTTGAACAGCAAGCCCATCCTCGAATGTCGCGGCATTTTCCACCGAGGTTTCGCCACGAAGTAAAGATTCAATTATCTTTGGTGCAAATTCGGTGAAACCGCTCGAAAAACCTGTGTCAGGAACGGCCGCGATTCCTTCTCCGAAGTCGACGCCAACTTCCTTCCACTCCGTATCGGGTTTTGCCTCGGCGACAAATAATTCTCCGCGAGCCTCGACCGCAAGAGCGCCGTCGGTGCCGTAGAATTCGACGCGATGTCTATACTTCGGATATTCGGTCATCGAGATCGACACGATCCCCGTCGCGTCGTCTGTCATGCGAGCATCCGCAAAACGCAAGATCATCATCGCTTCGTCATCACTTGTCACTTCGCGTATCGATCCGTCGGCGAGCGGACGATTCTTGATCTGGCTTTGCAGTTGGCAGAAAACGCTCGAAATACGGGTACCGAGGAACCAATGAAAAGAATCGATAACGTGCGAAGCGATCGCACCGAGCGCTCCGCCGCCCTGTTCCTTGTCCGACCACCAATTCCAGGGAAGATGTCGGATCACCGCGATGCGGAGCCTGGAAGTAACATTTCACATGCCGAATTTTCCCGATCGCTCCTTCGCGAAGCATTTCGTAGCCTCGTCTCCGGCCGGGCTGGAACCTGAGCTCGTGATCTATTAGCGCGAGCACACCCGCTTCTCTCGCGGCTTTGGTCATCTCTCGCGCCTCGTCAACGTTCATCGCCATCGGCTTTTCGCACAGAATGTGTTTCCCGTGTTCGATCGCGAACATCGTCATCTCGTGATGGGATCTCGGCGGAGTGGTGATGCAGACGAGATCGACGTCATCTCTGGAAATTGTTTCTCGCCAATCTGCGGTGAAGTGATCGATGTTAAATTCCTCAGCGGTTGCCTTGGCGTTGGCGAGGCTTGCACTTGCAACGGACACGACCCGCGCGTCTTTGCACAACTGAAATGCGGGTATCTGCACCTTACGCGCAAAGCCGGTGCCTATGATCCCAATTCGAACAATGTCTTTCATATCTGCAAAGTTAATCGAAGGGGTTGAGAAAATAAAGGAGCGTCGTGACGGGCCCCGCACCGAAGGTGCTTAGTAATTTAGCCGGGGCCAACGGCCCTGGGTTTACGGACGTGCGAAATAAAGCCGCACCGCGGCGAAGTAGATTCGAAATTACTCCGCCGCGTTGCGGCTAACCAATGAATTTTTGAACTACCAGGGCCGCTGGCCCTGGCTAAATTAGGTCCGCACCGTTGGTGCTCAGAAAAAAGCGTCCGAGAAATCGTCGTGCAAAATGAGAAAGCTCCGTAGCAACGACATATTGTGCCGCTCCTACGGAGCTCAATAATGTTTTGGGTTCCCTGCTACCAACATCCCGCCTCCTAACGGAGCGACATATGCTGGCTTAATCGATGACGCCCATTTGCAGGGCGGGGACACCGGCGGTCTTCAAAAGCTTCTTGCCGTTTCGCAAAAAGTGCTCGTATTTCTCTTGATCATCAGGGCTCATCTCGGTGATCGCCGCACCGACAAGATAACGCTCGGTCGAGGCATGGATCCCGACACGCTCATACCGTTTGCCAAGTACTCGCATCTCGATCTTCTTTCCGGCAAGATCCATCTCAACGTGGAGGACGCGTTCTTGTCCGACCAGATATTTTTCCTTTATGCGTATAGAAGAGACCACGAATGCGATGCCGCTTTCGCTCAGATCAACGGTCTCACCCGAGAGAAACAGGTCCTCGCAGGAGGCCGTAACATTGAGCGGATTCTTTTCCGGAGCGAAGCAGACCTTGACGGGAAGCTCAAATTTCTTACGTACGGAAGCTCGTCTTTCGATCCAAGAGACGCTGAATCTGGAAACTAGTTCTCTTAACATGGGCGGCTGACCTTTACCTGAGATTCGGAGAGTCCAACGGGTTCGGTGAGAAAAAGACGGAAGCTGGGTTCCGTATAAAATTAAACACGCAATCGGGGATGCGTTCCATCATTTTGTTTTCTTCCCGCCCGCGTCCCGGCTGGTTAGGTGCGGCTGGCTGTTTTCATCGAGTTTGACTGCGAAACTGAGCCTGCCGGTCTTGCCGTAAACGGCAGGGACAGCCGAAGCCGAATATTCCTTTCGATCGCTCGAGACTGAGACCGAGTAGTTGTACCCCGTCGACTCGCTGGTTCGAATGTCACGGGGCAAAAACTCTGCTTTGATCAAGGCATCCATATCGCCGTAGAGGCCCTGGTTTAGTGCCGCGAACGCCATTTGGGCTTTCGCGACACGATCCAGCATCTCGCGTGCGTCGTCCTGATGCGTCTCGATCTTAAGGGCGGGAAAGTAATTCTTGCCTTCCTGCTTGATCCTCTTTTCAGCGGATTCGTCCACTGTCAAAATGACCCAAACGTCGCCGTTTTTTCGCAGCCTGAGTTCCTGGATCTCTTCCTTGTCCAGGTCCGCGTTCGGAAGCTTCGCGGTGACAGTCGCATTGTTCCCGGAAATGATCTCGCCGTTGATCTCGATCTCCCGCGGTACGTATTTGGCGATAGATTCAAAATCGACCTGAAACTCCTTTAGCTCGGCGTCCGTCAACCCCTCGACCGCCGGGCGAAGATTTGTCAGAAAGATCGCCTGACGAAAGCGTTTTTCACGAAGATGTGTGTAGAAAGCCCGAACGGTATCCGCGGGCGAATTGGGTTTAATTTCGATCGTCGGGCCGCGAGGTTTTGCCGGCAGTTCGGCGGTAACCGCCGCAGATTCGCCGCCAACTCCTGTATTTGACGCCGCGGCCGAGCACCCATTGCTGGATAACAAGACGGAAACAAAGCAGATTAAAAGCCCGAGTTTGAGAAACGCTGCTCGCATCGATTGAACTCCGAAGGTAGGAAACTGTTGTGAATGAAGTGTGTGATCGTCGAGCCTGGCTCAACAAAGACAAGGACACGCCGGGTGAATTATAGCGTGTCCTTCGAAAAAATGTAAGGAATTTCTGTCCGTTTCGGCCTTTGGGAAGAACCATCCCTCGAATACCCCGAAGAGTTAGCGGAACAGGAGTCGGCGATATGCGGACACTTCCCTCAGATCGCATTTGCCGACTTCGCGTTCTTAGCGTGAGAATTTCCCACGCAAAGAACGCAAAGCCGGCTAAAAAGAACCGCGTCCCGGCTTAGGACTTCGTTCGGATCACCACCGCGGTCCGAATCACAGATCGCCTTCCCGGACCTCGGTCTTGGCGGCCGCCCGCGTCACGTTGTTCCCGTTTCCGCCGAGTATCGCACCCCGGCCGACGAGATATAGCACGACGGCAAGTAGCAGAAACGGCACCATGCCAAGGAGATTCGATGTAAAGAACGGATTGACCGTTTCCGACCACTCCTCGAAACTTCTCACCGTCCCGCTCAGGAACTCGGCAGAGAACGCCACCAGAATTCCGGCGAGAGCTCCACCCGCGATGTAACCCGACGCAAGAAGGACGCCCGGACTCTTGTCCGTCTCGGCGATCTTCTCTTCCTCAGTCATATCCTGATCGCGGAAGCGACGGTACAGGACCTTATCCACGCCCCATCGAACCATGCCGCCGACAAAGATCGGAGCCGAGATCGCGATCGGCAGGTAGAGCCCGACCGCAAATGCGAGCGACGGAATGCCCGCCAGCTCGAGGGTGACGGCGATCATGATTCCAAGGATCACAAGTCCCCACGGCAGTTCCTGGCTGAGTATGCCCTTGATGATATAGCTCATCAGCGTGGCTTTCGGTGCGGAGTACTTCGTCACTTCGCTGCCGTCGGGCTTTTCGAGGATCGTACCGTTAACGCCCGGATCGACCAGATACTTGATCTCGCCACTCGGTGCGACGAGATATTTGCCGGGCTGAATGCCACCCTGCGTTCGGTGTTGTGCCAGCCTCGATAGGTCGCGGGATCGGCGACCGCCTGCGAACCCTTTAGCGTCTCAGGCTCGCCAACCTCGGTTCCCGCAGGCACAATCGCACCGTTCGGAAAATTCTCCTGCATCTTGAACACAACGCGGCCCTCGGAGTTAACAAGAAACTTGCCAGTCGGCAGCTCTTTGTTCTCTGGTTGCTTTTGACCCTCCGGTACACGGTTCTCAAAGACCGTATAGGTGCCGGCGACCGGCGGCTGGAAGTCGCCCGTATAGGCCGGTAAACCGGTGTGTTGACCTTTACTTCTTTGTCCTTGACTCGTGAAAATGTCGTCGGACCGGCATAGACCGTCCCGCTATCGTTGAGTGCGAGCAGTATCGGCCCAAGTACGAGCGCCGAAGCGAGCGCACCGACAAGGATCGCGATCTGTTGTTTTTTCGGCGTACCGCCGACCCAGAAGCCGGTTTTCAGGTCCTGCGATGTCGTTCCGCCATTCGACGCGGCGATGCAAACGATGCCGCCGATCGAAAGTGCCGTTACGAAATACGGATCCGGCTGCGTCCATCCGACAAGCAGAAACACGAGACATGTGAACAAGAGCGTCGCCACCGTCATTCCCGATATCGGGTTCGACGATGATCCGATCTCACCCGTCAGCCGGGACGATACGGTCACGAACAGGAATCCGAAAATGATGATCAGGATCGCACCGAGGACGTTCATCTTCAGAGCGGGTACGAAGGTGATAACGATGATCAACGCCAGGATGCCCGCGATGACGAACTTGATCGAGAGGTCCTGATCGGTCCGCGGAAGCGTGAGCTTCCTTCGCGTCGCTGCCGCCTCGCAGGTCGGCGAGACCGCCCTTCATGCCGTGCCAGATGACGGGCAGAGATCGGAACAGGCTGATGATGCCGCCTGCCGCGACGGCACCGGCTCCGATGTAAAGAATGTAATCGGCCTGAATACTGTTCTTGCCCTGGATGCCCATCTCCGAGATCGGCACCGTGCCGGGTGCGATCGCCTCGGTGAGTCCCGAACCGAAATATTTGATCAGCGGGATCAGAACGAGATACGCAAGAGCACCGCCGGCGAACATGATACCCGCGATTCGCGGTCCGATGATATAGCCAACGCCGAGCAGTGCCGGGTTGTTCTCGTTCGAGATCGAACCGCCTTCGAACGGGCTGCCAAAAACCTTCATCGGCGTTTCCTTCCACGCCTTCAGCACGAGCATCAGCGAGTTGAACATGAATCCCATCGCGAACCCGATCGAGATGATCTTTCCGCCGCGGGTCGCCGAATCGCCCGCCTCTGCCGAGTCTCCCGCGTGCGACGCCTCACGCGATTCCTGGGACGCACCGGCCATCAGCACCTGTGCACACGCCGTGCCCTCAGGATATTTTAGAATGCCGTGCTGGTCGTGGATCAGCGCTCGCCTGAGCGGGATCATCATCAGAATGCCGAGCAGCCCGCCGAGCACCGCAACAAGCGTTACACGCCAAATTTCGAGATCGAATCCAAGGATCAGGATCGCCGGCATCGTCACACCGACACCAAAGGCGATCGATTCGCCGGCCGATCCAGTCGTCTGCACGATGTTGTGCTCAAGTATCGTCGCGTCACGCGCTCCCATCTTCGACAGAATGCGGAACAGCGTGATCGAGATGACCGCGACCGGTATCGACGCCGAAACCGTCAGGCCGACCTTTAGCACAAGGTAAAGCGACGACGCACCGAAGACGATGCCAAGCAGCGTACCGACGATAACCGGTACGGGCGTTAGTTCGCGTAGCGTCGCTCGGTCCGGAATGTACGGCTTAAAATTCTCGAGAAAAGGATTTTTCATCCAAAAAAGGCCTCCTGATTGTTTCTCGTGCTCTCACCGCATCCGGGCGGATTGCGGCGTATGTCTTTACGATGCAGTTCGTTTGGGGAAAGTTCTGAATTGCAATTTACATTGGAGTGAGGGAAAAGGCAATCCAGCAGTCAGTGATGAAGTCAGCCACAAAATGCAAAAGCCCGCGCGTAAGCAAGGGCGATATCCGGAACCCGGTGCAACGTCGATCCGCTACGATTCGGAATTACAATCAACCTGTGCATATCGCCCTTGCTTACGCGCGGGCTTTTGCACCGTGTCGCAGCCACTCGAGCGAGCCGCTTCCATTTTTTTCTCGCACTTTGCTTATAATGGTTCAACCGAACTTTCCCAGGAGCTCTACATGAAAATCACCTCTGCGTCTCTACGTCTCTGCGGTTTACTTCTCTTTCTGGCGATCTCAGCCGCCGCCCAGATCCCCGCACCGAAAGATGTTATCGGATTCACACCGGGTGACGATCGTAAGCTCGCGAGCTGGGCGAGCATCGTCGATTACTTTAAAAGCTCGACGCCGCGAGCGATCGCGTGATGTTCGAAGAGATCGGGAAGACAACGATGGGTGCCCCGTTCGTTTACGCGACGATCAGCTCGCCGGAGAATCTCAAGATCTCGAAAAGTACAAACAGATAAATGCAAAGCTCGCCGATCCTCGCACGATCCAGGCGGAAACCCGACCGGTAGGGAGGGTGCCTCACGCGATGCGGCTGCAAAGAACTCGTCGCTCAAGGCAAGACCATCGTCCTCATCACCTGCGGCATCCACTCGACCGAGGTCGGCTCGACGCTCTCGTCGATGCTGATCGCCCATCGGCTGGCGAGCAGCAACGAGCCCGAGATCAAGAACATTCTCGACAACACGATCATCCTGCTCGTCCCGTGCTCTCAATCCCGATGGCGTCGATATCGTGAAAAACTGGTACGACAAAACGCTCGGAACAAAGTTCGAAGGCACCGAGCCGCCAGAGCTTTATCACAAGTACGTCGGCCACGATAACAACCGCGACTGGTACGCGTTCACGCAGGTCGAGACGCAGCTCACGGTCGATAAGATCCACAACGTCTGGCATCCGCAGATCGTCCACGACATCCATCAGCAGGGTCAGAACGGCTCGCGGCTTTTCCTGCCGCCGTACATGCAGCCGGTCGAGCCGAACGTGCCGAAGCAGATCGTCGAAGGCTACACCGAGCTGGGCAACTGCGATGGCCGCCGACCTCCGCAAAAAAGGTCTCGAGGGCATCACGACCAACACGACCTACGACGCATGGACACCCGCACGAGCCTATTCGCATTACCACGGCGGCGTTCGGATATTGTCTGAAACCGCATCGGCGAAATTAGCGACGCCGATCACGGTCAAATTCGAAGACCTCCGCGGCAGCCCGAGGTGGCCTACGACGCGAAGAGTCGAATCCGCCAAACTTCGGCCCCGTCTGGAAAGGCGGCGAATGGAAACTCCGCAACATCACCGACTACATGACGACCGCCGCATTCAGTCTGCTGAATCACGCGGCGGACAATCGCGAGAAATGGCTGTCGAGGTTTTATGAGATCGGGAAGGAAGCGGTGAGGCCGCGAAAGAGTGGGAGAAACTTTCGCATATATTCTTCCTTATCCGAAGCCAGGCGATCAGGGTATGGCAACGGAAGCACATTACCGGAGACGAAGCTCTCCTAAATCCTTGAACGAGCGGGCGTTGAAACTCACGAAATCGAGCCTTGGATCGAGACGGACAGAAATACTCGGAAGGATCGACGCGTAATTCCGATGAACCAGCCCTACGGAGCATTCGCGAAAGCACTACTCGAACGCCAGAGCTACCCGAATCTTCTGCGACGAAAAAGGACAGCCGCATTCCACCTTACGACGTAACGGCTCACACGCTTCCACTTTTGATGGATGTCAAGTGACTCGCCGATTTCAAAGCCCTTCAAGTGAAAGCCACGAAAGCTCGGCAGCGGCTTCGGATCAGGAGTGCGGAAGCATCTGTCCGCATGGCAGCACAGTCGCTCCAACGACATCTATCGCTCGAGTAACGCATCGATGGATGAAGGGTGGACACGATGGATTCGTGGAAAGACGTTGAGACAGGACGCTGTGACGGCTCATTTTGCGTACAGCAACCGATCAATGCGAATTCGTGAAAATAAACTGCCAAGCCATCTGGTTATCTTCCCCGACCAATCAGCCAAACAGATCCTCAACGGCTACTCGAAAGGCTCGATGCCGGATGAGTACACGGGCGGCGTCGGAAAAGAAGGCGTCGAGAATCTGAAGAAGTTTGTCGAAGCCGGCGGGACACTCGTCTTTCTAAACCGCTCGTCCGAGTTCGCGATCGAGCAGTTCAATCTCCCGGTCAACGATGTAACAAAAGGTCTCAGCCGCAAAGATTTCTTCATCCCTGGCTCTATCCTCCGCACCGAGCTCGACCTGACGCATCCGATCGCCAAAGGAATGCCGCAGCAGTCGATCGCATGGTTTGAGAACTCGCCAGCATTCGAGGTAGGACAGGCTGTTAGCCTGTCCTCTTCGGCTACACCGAGTTCTGATCCAACCGAAGCGGGACAGACTAACAGTCTGTCCTACAGGATCATCGCGACCTATCCGAAAGATCCGAAACAGATCCTCCTCTCCGGCTGGGCGCTCGGTGCGGAGAAGATCGCCGGCAAGGCAGCACTGGTCGAATTCACTATCGGTAAAGGCAAGATCATCCTCTTCGGCTTCCGCCCGCAGTATCGCGGGCAGAGTTTGGCGACATTTCCGTTGCTGTTCAATTCGATCAGTCAGTAGTCAGAACCGCGAGCGGTAGCGACCGGGTGTCCCTTTTACCAAACGGCCGGCGGGCGACCCGGTCGCTACCGCTCCCGGTTCTGACTCGTGCGACCCGCATTCCGCATTTCGAACGGTTTCGGTATATCATGTCCTCACATTCACCAATTGACCCGGCGGAGTAAAGTCTATGGATCTCATCGCGAACCTGAACTTGCTTACTGTTTTTCTGATCATCGGAGCCGTAGGTTTTATATTCCTGCTGGCCTCGCTTGTGATCGGCGACATCTTCGAGGCCGTTGGGTTCGATTTCGATTTCGGTGGCGACGGCGGACACGATTTTGGTTTGTTCGACACACGCGTGCTCAGCGTATTTATCACGGCGTTCGGCGGCTTTGGAGCGATCGGCGTACAGTCGGGTTTCGGCGCACTTGTCAGCTCGATGATCGGCTTGTTCGGAGGCGTCGTGTTCGGAGCTGTCGTTTCGCTGTTCGGCCGTTTCCTTATCGGCCAACAGGCGTCGAGCAGCGTCTCGGACACCGATCTGATCGGCCGCACGGTTCAGGTTACGGTGACGATCAAACCCGGCCAGATCGGTCAGATAACGGCGAAGATCGGAGACGAACGTGTCGAGAAGATCGCTCGTGCAAAGTCCGGAGCCGAGATCGCCGCCGGTTCGATCGTGACGGTCGAGTCGATCGCCGGCGATTCCGTGATCGTCTCGCCAGAGGGTTCGGCGTTGTACGACCGATAAAGGTCCGGCTTGGTTGTAGTTTTCAACCGCAGATCACGCAGATGACGCGGATGAAGAAATGTAGAGTAATTTTAATTGCCCTAGTACAAGAAGTTTGAGGTTGTATTTGCAGATCTCCGTAAATCCGCCTGATCTGCGTCATCCGCGGTTAACAACCGCGAGTTAGTTCAGACTGTCGCCCGAGGGTTCGGCGTTGTACGACCGATAAAGGTACGGGTTGGTTGTAGTATTCAACCGCGGGTCACACAGATGACGCGGATGAAGAAATGCAGAGCAATTTTGGTTGCCTTCATACAAGAAGTTTGACGTTTGTATTGCAGATCTCCGTAAATCCGCCTGATCTGCGTCATCCGCGGTTAACAGCCGCGAGTTAGTTCCGACTGAGGTAAAACAATGTTCGATGTTTCCACACTAGTCATTCCAATCGTCATCCTCGTCGTCGTCATCGCGGCGCTGGTCGCGCTGATGCTGATCGGGCGAAATTACATAAAGGTTTCCCCGAACCAGGCGGCGGTCATCTCGGGCCGCAAGCGAAAGCTGCCCGACGGTTCCGTCGCCGGTTATCGACTCGTCCGCGGCGGTGCGACACTCGTCTTTCCGTTTCTTGAAAAGGTCGAGTATCTGGATCTGAACGTCATCACGGTACCGCTCGCAACGCAGAGGGCCTACACCGTGCAGGGCGTGCCGGTGTCGGTCAAGGCTGTCGCGAACGTGAAGATAAAAGGTGATGATTCGAGTCTGCGGGCAGCGTCGGAACGTTTTCTGGGTATGCCCCAGCAGGTATTTCACCAGCTTGTATTTCAGACGCTGGAGGGCCATCTTCGCGCGATCCTCGGTACGCTGACCGTTGAAGAGATCAATAACGACCGTCAAAGTTTTGCCCAAAAACTCCTGACCGAAGCCGCCGGCGATCTCGAAAAGATGGGTATCGGCCTCGACGCTCTGACCATCCAGGAGATCTCCGATGAAGAAGGCTACCTCGATGCGTTGGGCAAACGCCGGACGGCCGAAGTAAAACGCGACGCCGAGATCGGTCAGGCCGAAGCGAACCGCGATTCGAAGATCAAGGCCTCGCTTGCATTGCAGGAAGGCGAAAAAGTACGGCTTGCAACCGAGGCGCAGATCGCTCAATCGCAACGCGAAACTGAAATCCAAAAAGCGCAGGTCCAGGCGGAGATCGAATCCGAGCGTGCAAAGTCTCTCCAGGCCGGTCCGCTCGCCGATGCTAAGGCACAGCAGCAGGTGACGGCTGAAGAAGTGCGTGTCGAGAAAGTTCGTACGCAGGAACAGATCGCCGTTCAGGAGCAGGAAGTCCTGCGTAAGGAAAAGGAACTCGAGGCGACGGTCGTCAAACAGGCTGAAGCCGAGAGGCGTGCCGCCGTCCTGCGTGCGCAAGGTCTGCAGGAAGCCGCGATCCTCGAAGCCGAAGGTAGGAAACAGGCTCAGATCGCGACCGCCGAAGCCGAAGCGCAAAAACTACAACGCGAAGGTCAGGGCCGTGCCGCTGCCGTCGAAGCTGAAGGTAAAGCCGAAGCCGAGAAAATTCGTGCGGTCGGTTTGGCGGAAGCTGAACGCTTACAGGCAAGGGGTCTTGCCGAAGCAAAGGCGATCGAAGCACAGGGTCTTGCCGAAGCCACCGCGATCAAAGAGAAGGCCGCAGCGTGGCGCGACTTCAACGACGCCGCCCGTCTGCAGACGATCCTCGAAAAGCTTCCGGCGATCATCGAATCGTCGGCTCCGGTATTCCAGGCGGTCGCCGAGCCGCTCGGCAAGATCGATAAGGTTGTAATGATCGATCAGGGCGGGAACGGGAACGGTGATGGCGGCGGGATTAATCGCTTCGCCCAAACGACACCGACACTGATCTTCTCGCTTCTGCAGCAATTGCAGGCGCTCGGACTTTCGTTTCCGGAGGTAATGGCTCAGCTTGGAATCAATCAGGACGGGGCTAAGGAAGATGCGGCGAAGACCGTTTCCCCTGTCAGGCGTGAGCCTCCCCCACCAGTGAAGGAGTAACGCTCAGGCTCCGCTCCTAAACAAGGGGCGGAGCCTTTTATGTTATTCTCTTCCCTTCCTCATGATCGAAAACATCAAAGAAACACGCCTTCGGAACGGCCTTGTAATTCTTACGGACCGGATGCCCGGCGTCCGCTCAGTGACGCTCGGTTTCTTTTTCCGAACCGGTTCGCGTAATGAACCGCGAAAGCTCAACGGCATCACGCACTTTATCGAACATGCGGTATTCAAGGGCACCAAACGCCGCAGCGCACTCGACATCGCAGTCGAACAGGACAGGCTCGGCGGATCGCTCGAAGCATTTACGACGCATGAGGAGATGGCCCTCGCGATAAAAGTTACCGACGATCAAATGGGTCCGGCATTCGATCTCGTCACCGACATGCTCAGCGATCCGCAGTTCGACGAAAAGGAAATGCAGAGCGAGCAAAAAGTTATCCTCGAAGAGCTGAAGATGACCGACGATGTACCCGAAGACCATCTCGGAGACCTGTTTAGCAAGGCATTTTATCTGGATCACCCTTTGGGGATGTCGATTGCCGGAACGCCGGAAACGGTTCGGAGCTTCGACCACACCGTCGCTCGTAAGTTTTACAAACGGCTGTTCTTTCCGGGGAATATGATCGTCGTCGCCGCAGGCAACGTCGTTCACGAGGAGTTTGTCGCCGTAGTTAAACGAGGTTTCAAGTTCACGAGTCAGCGCTCGCGGGCCCTGCGGAAAACGCGTCTACCCCGACCGGCGGCACCGATACTGATCAGACAAAATAAGACGCTCGAACAGTCTCACCTCATACTGGCCACGCCTATGGTCTCGGGACGCGACGAACGTCGATACGCAGCCGATCTTCTTAGCACAGATCGTGGGCGGAGGAACCTCGAGCCGCTTGTGGCAGACGATCCGTGAAGAACGCGGCCTCGCGTATAGCGTCGGTGCAAGCACGATCATGTTCAACGACTCGGGTATGTTTATGGTTTCGGCCGGCACGTCGCCGGAGCAAACGCTGGAAGTTCTCGATATCACCATCAGCGAGATGCGGAAGATAGTAACAAGCGGCGTAACGCTGGACGAACTCGATCTCGCAAAACAGCAGACTCGCGCCTCCGTGCTGATGAGTCTCGAGGATTCTGCCTCGCGGGCTGCTTCGCTGGCGCAATCAGAGATTCTCCACGGACGGCAGATCTCAGTCGAAGAGTCTTTAGCGAATGTCGCCGCGGTCACGCTCGACGACGTGCACTCCCTCGCTCGGGAGTTCTTCCAAACCGATAAGATCGGATTTGGAGCGATTGGCAATCTTAAGAAATTAAAAGTAACGCGCGAACGCCTTACGCTTTAGGACCACATCGATGCCGAGATAGAACAGCTTAGATCGGGGATAGTCGAGTTGGAGAAAGTGTAGAAGGATCTGTCAAAGTAGGCCGTCATATTCGATCGGATCGGTTATGCCTGCATTTGAGAAACCTCGCAGGCGGAGCGCACACGAGTCGCATGTTCCGCACGCAAGAACTTCATTTCGATAGCACGACCATGTGAGGTCCAAAGGCGCATTCAGCTCAATTCCCTTTTTCACGATCTCGGCTTTTGAGAGATGGATGATCGGCGTTCTGATCTCGACACGCGTCTCCGGTTTAGTTCCGGCATCGATCGTCTTCTGAAACGCCGCAAAGAACTCCGGACGACAATCCGGGTAACCGCTCGAATCCTCCGCCACCGCTCCGATATAGATCGCGGTCGCTCCGATCACCTCGGCCCAACTCACCGCAATGGCAAGCATGTTCGCATTGCGAAACGGCACGTAGCTGGTCGGGATCTTTTTCGATTCGAGATCCGCCTCAGTGACGTTTATCGATTCGTCCGTCAGTGATGACCCGCCGATCTTCGCAAGATGCTCGATCGAAACGTCGAGCCGCCTCGCGACACCGTAGAAATCGGCGATGTCATTAAAAGCTCGTCGCTCGCGAGCCTCGGTAAGCTGGCCGTACGAGATGTGCAGAAAGGCCAGTTCGTCCGCTTCACCGCGGGCGATGGCCGCCGTGACGCACGAATCCATCCCGCCCGAGAGGAGAACCACTGATGAGATGTTGTCGCTGTGCATCTAGAGATTGTTGACGACACGTCGTATGCCGTCCTTGATCAGGTTTACGTTGAAGTTTATCAGCAGGCCGAGTTTCAGATCTGTAAGCCGCAGATAAGTTCGAAGCTGCTTAGCATGAACTGGTCCTATCGCCTCGATCGACTTTACCTCAATTATCACTTTCCGGTTCACGATTATGTCGGCGCGGAAACCGAGATCGAGCTTTACATCCTCGTACACAACGGGAATTCCTCTTTGGCGAACAATGGTGCATCCGTATCGCTGAAGCTCGTGTGCCATCGTTGCTTCGTATACGGATTCGAATAATCCCGGGCCGAAAGTAGTGTGGATCTTAAATGCTGAGTCAACGATGATGCGGGAGAGTTCGTTTTCGGTCATAGGAGAAAACGATTTTCCCCCGGATACGCGAATACGACAAGCAAAAAGTTCTTAATTATTCTTAACTCCGGTCGCGAAGAAGAGGTTTCCCGCAAGGTCGCGAAGAAGAGGTTCCCGCAAAGTCGCAAAGACGCAAAGAAGAGTTCTTGTACACTTGCGATCGAAACACCGATTCGAACCTTAGTAAGTTTAAATCAAGAAAGCTCTTCTTTGCGTCTTTGCGACTTTGCGGGAACCTCTTCTTTGCGTGAAACCTTCCTTAAACCCCCCGGGCATCGCTTCCCCAAATGAATTTATGAACCTGTAAATTTAATCGAACTTCCAGCCCGCTGTGTGAAACGGCCTCGGCCATCTCAGCCAAATTCTCGACACCGTGAACGGGTGAGATCAGAACTTCTTTTGCTCGACTCAAAAGATCGTACTCAGCGATCTTATTCTGCGCGAATTGCCAGTCGCCCATGTCGGCGATGACAAACTTTACTTCGTCCTTATCGCTACGAAGCCGCCCGAGATTCGGCCAGTGATTTCGTTCCGCTTCGCCCGAGGCGGGACATTTCACATCAAGAATTATCGACGCACGCGGGTCGACGTTCTCGGTCGACACATAGCCTCCGGTTTCGATCAGTACTTCAAAGCCCCGGTCGCACAGCTCGTTGATGAATGGGAAGACATTTGACTGTGCGAGCGGCTCACCACCGGTGACCTCGACGAGCTTGCAGCCAAAGTCATCAAGCCTTGAGAAGATCGCGCCGAACGAGATTTTCTCGCCGCCGGTAAAAGTGTATTCGCTGTCGCACCAGACACAACGCATCGGGCAACCGGTGAGACGCACGAACGAGCAGGGCCGGCCGGCGTGCGACGATTCGCCCTGGATCGAGAGAAATATTTCGGTGATGCGAAGATCCATCGGATGATGACAAAGATATCACAGGGCGGTCGGTGGCCACTCGCCTGACAGCGGCGGCCCTTTTGCGGTAAACTCAACTAAACTTATGCGATCTCAATTAAAGCGTTTTATCGATCAGATGGATGAGAATTCCATCGCCATTATTCCGGCCGCTCACGAGGCAACTCGGAGCTATGACACCGAATTCAAGTTTCGTCAGGATTCCGATTTCTGGTATCTGACCGGCTTTCCCGAACCCGATGCCGTTGCCGTGATCGACCCTGCGTCTAAAACGCCGTACACGCTCTACGTACGGCCGCGCGATCCGGAGATGGAGACCTGGTTCGGCCGTCGTCAGGGGACCGAAGGTGCGGTGAAAAATTTCGGTGCGGACAAGGCATTCTCGATCGAGAAGTTCGATGCCGATCTCGGGAAGCTGCTCGACGGCCATGAGAAACTCTATTACCGATTCGCGGTCGACCGGGCTCTCGACCAGTCGATACTCGACTACCTGAACACTCAGCGCGTACGGCGTCTGAAGACCGCTTATCCGCCGCATACGATCATCGACCCGACCATCATTCTCGGCGAGATGCGCCTTCATAAGACGGACGAAGAAGCCGAGTATATGCAGCGTGCGGCGACGATCGCGGCCGAGGCGCACATCCTGGCGATGAAGAAGGTCAGGCCGGGAATGAACGAGAACCAGGTCGAGTCGCTGATGGAAGCTTACATGCGTGACAAGGGCGCGAGCGGCGTCGCGTACAACTCGATCGTTGGCGGCGGCGACAACGCTACGATCCTGCACTATGTCGAGAACAACATGCCGCTCAAGGACGGCGACCTTATCCTGATCGACGCGGGAGCGGAATATCAAGGTTACGCGTCGGACATCACGCGAACATTTCCTGTGAATGGGAAATATTCGAAAGCTCAACGCGAGGTTTACGATGTCGTGCTCGACGTTCAGGAGCAGTGCATCGAATACACGAAGACGGGCAACACGGTAAAGGCACGACAGGAACTTTCGATCGAGCTACTGACCGAGGGGATGAAAAAACTCGGGCTGCTTGAAAGGCAACACCAAAGACCTCATAAAGAAAAAATCGTACATGAAATATTACATGCACGGTGTCGGCCATTATCTTGGTCTCGACGTTCACGATGCCGGACGATATTTCACCGACCAGGGTGCAAAGAATTCGAAGCCGTTCGCCCCGGGAATGGTCCTCACCGTCGAGCCGGGCCTATACATTCCGCCGGATGATAAATCGGCTCCGGCGAAATATCGGGGCGTCGGGATACGGATCGAGGACGATGTGCTTGTTACGAAGGACGGAAACAGGAATCTGACCTCGAAGGTGCCGAAGGATCCGGACGAGATCGAGGCGATCATGGCGAAATCAAAGAAGTGATTGCGGAAAACTCCCGGGGGAGCGTGGTTCTTTCTTCTAAACAAATAATGTTATGAATCTGGACTCCGTCTTCAAAAACCTTCCAGCTCTGTTCGCCGCCGCGCTTGTCGCGATCCTTTTCATCCAATCCGGCTCTCGACAAGGTTTTCGATTGGAAAGGAAATCTGGGATGGCTGACAGGGCATTTCTCTAAAACATTCCTTGCGCCGATGGTCCCGATGATGCTGGCGACGATCACGGTCATGGAGCTCGCGACCGGCCTTCTCGCCGCCGCCGGGATCATATATTTTCTCGCGGCCAGCTCGTTGACGCTGATCTTTTGGGCGGCCATCATCGGCTCCGCATCGATCACCGCCCTTTTCTTCGGCCAGCGCGTAGCAAAGGACTACCCCGGAGCGGCAGTCCTGATTCCCTACTTTATTCTGTTGTTGATCTTGATGCTTCTGACGAATCCGTACACGAGATTCAGCGCTTGAGCCGTACGGCTTCAAGAGTCGCGACATACCCATTGCGATTGATACGGATGTTCGAGCGGGGCTCGGGCGTGAGGCCGACAAATTTTATCGAATAGCCCTCTGCAGTAACCGTCTGATTCGGCCCGTTCGTGTCGAGCGTCAGCTCATGCGACCGGCCATTCTTCGCAACGCGGATCTTGATCTTCGCATTACCGGCCCATACACAGTTCGTGTCGACCGGGCACCGTGAATCCTCAACAAGCTCGACAAAGCGAACCGAAAGCTTGCTCTTCGCAAAACGTTTTTCCTTGTTGATCTGAACGCGCAGCGTTTCCGCGTGAACCCGTGCATTGGCGGGCACCGCAGTAAACACGAGCATCAACATTAAACCTGCAATTATTCCCTTCATCGAACCCTCCTGTACGGCCGGTAGTTACCGATCCGGGTTATTGGAGTAGGATCGCTCACCGATACGTTGTATCTAAATCCCTTTCTCCAGAAATGGGGTAGCCGTATTCCTTTCGGTGTAGCTAAGCCGCGGCGCTCGACGCCGTGAGCTTCTCCGCGATCGCGTGTGCGAATTCGGTCGTCTTCGCGGTTCCGCCGAGATCCCTCGTAAGAAATTTTCCTTCGGCAAAAACATCGAGCATCGCTTTCTCGGTCCGAGCCGCCGCATCCATTTCTCCGAGATGCCGCAGCATCAGGATCGCCGACATTAGGATCGCCGTCGGATTCGCGATCCCCTGTCCGGCAATGTCCGGAGCGGATCCATGCACCGCTTCGAAAACGGCTCCCTGCTCGCCGATGTTCGCCCCGGGGGCCATGCCCAGGCCGCCGATCAAACCCGCACAGAGATCCGAAACAATGTCACCGTAAAGATTTTCAAGCACGAGCATGTCGAATTGCTCGGGCCGCATGACGAGCTGCATGCAGCAATTGTCAATGATCTTGTCGTCGGATTCGATGTCCGGATAATCCTTCGCCACGTTGTAGAAACATTCGAGGAACAATCCGTCGGACAGCTTCATGATATTCGCCTTGTGCACGGCGGTGACCTTCTTGCGGCCGTTTGCACGCGCATATTCGAAACTGTATTTCGCAATTCGCGTGGAAGCTTTCTCAGTAATGATCTTCAGGCTCTCGACGACCCCCGGTATCACGGTGTGCTCGATCCCCGAATACAAACCTTCAGTGTTCTCGCGCACGATCACAAGATCGACATCGGTATACCGGCTCGGAACATTCGGCAGATTCTTTACCGGACGAACATTCGCGTAAAGATCGAGTGCCTTGCGCAATCCGACGTTAACGGATGTAAATCCTTTTCCGACCGGTGTCATCTGCGGGCCCTTCAGCGCGACCCTGTTTCGCCTGATCGATTCGATCGTCTCTTCGGGCAAAGTCGTTCCGTACTTTTCAAGCGCCTGGGCACCCATTATGTGCGTTTCCCACTCAAACTCGACGCCCGTCGCCTCGATAATGTGCACTGTCGCGGCGATGATCTCCGGCCCGATGCCGTCGCCAGGAATAAGTGTGACCGTGTGTTTCATATCTGAAAGGATAAAGGATAAAGGATAAAGGATAAAGGGCTCGACCAGCCGCTTCTTTTTCACGCATAACTTTATCCTTTATCCTTTATCCTTTATCCTTCTCTCGTATCCTAATGAACTCGGAAGTAATGATAATCGGCGGCGGCGTCATCGGGCTGAGCATCGCCCGCGAGCTGCACAAAAAGGGTGTAAAGCGAATTGCGATCATCGATCGCGGTCGGATCGGCGGCGAGGCTTCGTGGGCCGCCGCCGGAATGCTCGCGCCGAACATTGAAACCGATTCCAGCGTTGACTTTCACCGTTTCGGGATCGAGTCGCTTGCACTATATCCGGGACTCTCAGAAGCTCTGCTGGAGGAAACCGGTATCGACATCGAGCTTGACCGTAGCGGCACCTTATGCGTCGCGTTCAATGAAGCAGAAGCCGACGAACTCACCGCTGCTTATGAACGACAAATATCGCAAGGCATAACCGTCGAGCCCGTTTTAGACGGAGCGGTGCAAAGTATCGAGCCGTGGATCTCGCCCGACGTAAGGGCAGGGCTTCTCTATCCCAACGACTGGCAAGTGGAAAACAGACAATTGTTGTCCGCTCTGCGGACCTTTGCCGAGCGTAACAGAATTCGGATCATTGAAAACGGTGAGATCTCGGAGCTCATAACCGATGGCCGGCGCGTTACCGGCGCGAGGTCATTCGCCGGCGATATATTGGCAGGGGTTACGATTCTTGCAACCGGCGCGTGGACGTCACTCATCAAAATCGGCGGCCTGCCTTTCCCGGTTTCTGTGAAACCGATTCGGGGCCAGATGATCAGTTTTGAAACCGGCACCCGTTCAATCCGACGGGTGATATACGGCCCGCGAGGTTACGTCGTACCGCGTGCGGATGGACGCGTGCTCGTGGGAGCAACCGTCGAAGACGCCGGATTTGACAAGAGCCCGACAATTGAAGGCGTCGACTCGTTAAAGGCTGCGGCGGTTCAAATAGCGCCGAATCTCGCGAAATTTTCGTTAACGGAGACATGGGCCGGACTCCGGCCCGTCGCGGCAGACGGGTTACCGGTGATCGGTGTGGTCCCCGATTTTGAAAACGTGTTCATTGCGACGGCACATTACCGAAACGGCATTCTGCTCGCGCCCAAGACTGCCCAGGTAATTTCGGATAGAATTCTTGACGGGGTAAGCTCAAGATTCTTGGAGCTGTACGGTGCGGGCCGATTTTCGTCGGCTATTAACGCTACGGCGAAATAGTTTTATTATGCGTTTTGTCTTCTTGGTTTTTATTCTCGCTCTCTCTATCTCGTCCCATGCGCAGGCGCGTCGGGTCAATCCGGCCGCTTCGCCGACCGTCTCTCAGTCGGTTGCTGCCGACCTCTCGGTAAAGCAACTGTTCGACGAAGCAAACACTTATAACAAAACAAAGTTTGCCGAATACGAGCAAAAGAAAATAGCGTACAGCGAGCGACTGCGGCTCGAAACTGAACGTGAGCAGCGACAACTGGCAGCGAAATACGCGACGGCTGTTTCAACGCGCAGTAATCCCACCGGCGAAGACATCTACTACACCGGCCTGTTGCACTGGATCGCGGAAAACTACGATGGTGCGACCGAGGCTTTGAAAAAATATCTCGATTCTTCGGATCAGGACCGGGGGCGGATGCAGAATGCCCGTTCGATCATCGTCTACGTTTCCGCAAAGCAGAAAAAGTTTGACGACGCGCTTAAATATCTCGCTGAATACGAGAACGGCGGCGCGACGAAGATGAGCGATCGTTGGCGCATGAACAGTGAGTTGGCGAAATCGTATATTGCCGCAAAGGATCTGCAGAAGGCGGTTGAGCATGCCGGCAAGAGCTACGAAGCGTCAAAGACTCTGCTACAGGATCCGACGTCGAGGGTGAATCCTGCCGACGCGGTTCTCGATGCCGGAATGCTTGTGTTCGAAACGAACCGCGAGCTTGGAAAGATCAAAGAGGCTGACGCCGCGCTCGAAGACATGAAGAAAATTGCGTCTACCATAAATTCGCCGACTTTCTTTTATTTCTCGGCGGACAAGCTGATCACCTATCAGATCGAAACGGGTCGCAAATCACTCGGCATGGAGACGTATCTCGGGTCGCTGATCGACGCGGGAAAGGCTTTCGCGGGGCGCGGCACGCATAATGAAGCGTTGCAGAGGCTTAAGCGAAGAGAGAAACAGTACAAGCTGTTGACCGAACCCGCGCCCGAACTGGTCGGTTACGATAGGTGGTTTCCGGGCACACCGAAGACTCTCGCTTCGTTGAAAGGGAAAGTAGTCCTTTTAGATTTTTGGGCGACGTGGTGCGGGCCGTGTTTCGACGCTTTTCCGGCGCTTGCCGAGTGGCATCAGGATTTTGCCCGCGACGGGTTCGTGATTCTCGGCCTGACCCGCTACTACGGACGGGCCGACGGAATGCCGGCCGATCATCCGAATGAGATCGCATTTCTGAAACGCTTCAAGGAACAACACGATCTAGCGTACGATTTTGCCGTTGCCGACGATCAGCGGACCCAAACGCTTTACGCCGCAACCGCGTTGCCGACAACCGTTCTGATCGACCGCAAAGGTGTCATTAGGTATATCGACAGCGGAACCAATCCCGACGCGGATCGAAGAGCTTCGAGCGATGGTCATGAAGCTGCTGGCCGAAAAATAGACAATGGCAAAAGGAAGCCAGAAACCGGCGAAGACGAAAACGCAGACTTTCTACGATCGTATCGCCGATGTACATAATCTCGCGCTCAAGGTAAACGGGTATCGCAAATCGGTGGCGAAATATTTGCGCTCGCTCGATCTCGTTATCGACGCCGATTCATACGTCCTCGACGCCGGAAGCGGAACCGGCATCGTCACCCTCGGTTTTCAGGACGCGGGATTTCGGCCGAAGAAGACGATCGCACTCGACCTCTCGGCGAACTCCTTGAAGATCGCCCGCGAGCAGTTTCGGAAAGAGAAAAAGATCGACGCGGCGAACATCGAATCCGTTCAGGGCAATGTCCTCGAGTTGCCGTTCCGAGACGATACATTCGATCTCGTCCTGACGTGCGGCGTTCTCGAATATGTATCGCTGGACGCCGGTCTAAAGGAACTTAGCCGCGTGCTGAAACCTGGTGGCAAACTTGTCTTCATCCCCGTCAAACCGTCCTTTGTTGGCTCGGTACTTGAGCTACTCTACAACTTTAAGATCCATCCGATGTCGGAAGTAAAAACGGTCTCACGACGATATTTTGACATTGTCGGTAATCACGAGTTTCCGACGAGCGACCCCATCGGCTGGTCAAAGACTATCTTTCTTTTGGAGAAGAAGTAGGTTCCGATTTGGGATTTGGGATTTGGGATTTGGGATTTGGGATTTGGGATTTCAGAGTTCAAATTTCAGATTTCAGATTTCAAATTTCAGAGTTCAGATTTCAGATCTCAAATTTCAGATTTCAGATTTCAGATTTCAAATTTCAGATTTCAAATCTCAAATTTCAAATTTCAAATTTCAAATTTCAAATAATCTACTTGGCCCAGACTAAAGACCCAAAATGCCCGTCCCCTTGATCATCGCCCACCGCGGGGCAAGCGCTGCTGCCCCCGAAAACACGATTGCGGCTTTTAAAGCGGCATTCGAGTCCGGCGCGGACGGTGTCGAATTTGATGTACGGCTATCTGTGTGGACCGTCAATACCCCGCGCTGGATCGCCCCGGGCGACAGAGCAGGGACTGTTCGCCGTCATTACGAATGATCCGTCAAAGATGCTCGCGGGCCGCGGATCTAAGCAGCAGCGAGAACACGGTGGCCAGTAGTAGAAGCGGGTTGCGACGCTTTGCGATAATCGGTGACAAGCTGAAGGATCGTTGAGGCGAGTTTTTCCGAATTCGGCTTGATGATATATCCATCTGCCCCGGCCTCGATTCCTCTCTCCATATCTTCAGGATGAGCATTCCCGGAATAGAAAAGGACCGGCGTCCCTGGATCGATCGCTCGGAGCGTACGACAGAGACTGAGCCCATTACTGTCGGGTAGTCCGACGTCAAGCAGATATAGGTCGAACCGATCATCCGAACTTACAAGTGCCAGTGCTTCACCACTGCTTTGCGTGGAGTCGAGGTCGATCTGACACATACCCAGCATTACTTTAAGCATTTCAAAAGAATCGCAATTGTCTTCGACGTACAAAACGCGAAGACGTTCATCGTAATTCATGGGAACTCCTTGGCCGTTGGTGACCGTCTTGGAGAAAATACTTGAATCACCGTTTTGCCGGTTTTTCGTTCTACTTATTCCCGTGCTCGTTCTTCAGGCGGCGGTACGTGTCCTCGATGAGTCGGTCGTGGCGTCTCTCGGCGATCCACACCACCTGATCCGTTCCGGAGAAGATCCGGGGCCGTCGACGTCGCTGGACGGTCTCGATCACAATTTTATTTTGTCTCTTAGAAGGTGATATTGAGCGGCATCAAAAACCAGTTTTGGTTTTCGCATACCAGCCTCAAAAGCTACATTTATCTACCTTCATCCTAACCGGGACAGAGCCCCCCGTCCGTGTGATACCGCACGGATACAAACTTTAATTTAAAACTCCGCTCACAATTTAAAGCGTCGTCCAACCTGTGTTATATTTCCGGAGTATTTTCTTATGGGCGTAGTCAATAATAAAGATGACGCGCTAATGAATCATCTCCTCGCGGCACTGCCCGCTGATGAATTCATCCGCTTGAAACCTAATCTGGAACCGGTGTCACTGTCGCTGGGCGAGGTGATTTACGAATCGGGCGAACAGCTCGAGTATGTCTACTTTCCGACCAGCGCGATCATCTCTCTGCTTTACATAATGGAGAACGGTTCGACGGCCGAGATCGGAATGGCCGGCAACGATGGGTTAGTCGGGATCGCGCTCTACATGGGAGGCAGTACCACTCCGAGTCGCGCAGTCGTTCAGAGCGCAGGTAATGCGTTCAGAATGCCGTCAAAGGCTATAAATGACGAGTTTAGTCTGGGCGGTGTCTTTCAGAAGATCCTGCTTCGCTACACACAGTCCTTGATGACGCAGATCTCTCAAACCGCGGTCTGTAATCGCCTGCACACAGTTGAACAGCAGCTTTGCCGATGGCTTTTGATCAACCACGACCTGCTTCGTACAAATAAGCTCATAATGACGCATGACCTGATCGCGAACATGCTCGGCGTACGCCGTGAAGGAGTTTCGATCGCAGCCGGACATCTTCAGGCCAACGGGCTTATCAAATATGTTCGCGGTACCATCACTATGCTCGATCGTGAAGCTCTCGAGAGCTCCGCCTGCGAATGCTACCGGGTAGTCAAGGATGAATACGATCGCCTTCTCGGAAAATACGTATCGCAAAATCGTTGACCCGCACGGCGTCCTTAGTCTTCTATGTGTAAGGACACGGAAGACCATCCATCCAAAATACCCACTTTCACTGGTTCATACCGCGTTCACGATTTCTCGAATTCATAAGTGGTGATCCATCGAGAATACCGACGCCGCAGAGCGACGAAAAAAGTAAAGCCGTCCCGAAACGACGCACGCCGCAACGCTTTGACGCATTCAGCAGCGCGTCGGCCTGCGTAAAGGTAGGCGAAGTATAGAGACCGGGGCGTTGGCTCGTATATTGCTCACAATAGGACTTGAAAGTTGATGACTGCTGAAAGTTCAACGGTTTGCAGAACCTTACAGATCGCGCAATTCATATCGAATGCCGAGAACCCGGTAGGGACGTGAAAGGGCAGAAAGGAGTTTATTTTGATTTCAATTAATCTTAGAAAAATTGTCGCCACGGCGGCTCTTGGCATTTTTACAATTATCGGTTCGAGCGAACTGGCAAATGCTCAAGGCCAATCGAACAAAGGAATGAAAAACGAGCGAAAGACTGCAAAGAAGGAGCAGAAGCTCGAAAAGCAGCGGGCCCAGCTCGAAGCTCAGCGTCAGGCAGAGTGGCGACGACGGAACGCTCGATTTGGTAATGTACCGAGCGGCAACGATCGTTCGAACGGACAGGGCTATTACAATGGCAACGCAAATGCGAATACCAATCGCGACGGACGATATCGAGTTTACCGAAACGGCGCGTACTACAACACGAACGGACGTGGCGTTGAATTGTTGCGGCAGGCTGTTAACGAAGGCTACCGACAAGGATTTGATGCGGGACGTAACGATCGAAACACCCGCAGACGCGGCGACTGGTCGAGCTCGAGCGTCTATCGCACAGGAACGTCAGGCTATCAGACCGATGTTGACCGCAGTCAGTACCAGTACTATTTCCGCCAGGGCTTTCAGCGCGGCTACCAGGATGGTTCGAACAGCCAGTACCAGGTCGACTATGACGGCGACTACCAGTACGGATCGAGACAGGGTGGCACGATGAACATACTTACATCGATCCTTGGATCGATACTGAATATTCAGAGCTACTAAGTCCACTTATCATTTGAGGCTTTTCCGGTAGGCGATAAGTCAACCGGTCTTGAGGCCAGAGTCCCCGGGGTGGATCCCCGGGGCTTTTTTGTGCGGTACCTTACTAATACAATGCCACCGGATCAGTACCAACGACCCGTCTTCGGTGTACTCCGCGATTATCTTAAAAATCAGCGTCGAACCACGGTACACACGAAAAGACAGATCAAAACCATTACAGAACCGGCAGGCGTCTCCTTGCCCCGCATGTCCTTTCAGCATAAACTTCCCTATGCATCCAGGGTCGGAATAAGAGCGATTTTTAATGAAAGTTTATAACGATATTTTAGGACTGATCGGAAAAACCCCGCTCGTTCAAGTCAATCACCTAACAAAGCAACATAAGATCAGGGCAAAGGTCTTCGCGAAAATGGAGAGCCTGAATCCGGGCTATTCGGTAAAGGACCGCATCGGTATCTCCATGATCGATTGGGCCGAGAAAGAGGGGGCACTTAAGAAAGGTGGAACCGTGATCGAGGCAACCAGCGGGAATACAGGTATCGGACTTGCCCTTGTTGCGGCTGTCCGGGGATATAAATCTATCTTTGTTCTGACCGACAAAGTTTCCGTCGAAAAGATGCGCTATTTGAAATCGCTGGGTGCGGATATCGTCGTCTGCCCCTCCGCGGCAAAACACGGAACGCCGGACCATTATGTCGAGACCGCAAAACGCATCGCGGACGAGACGCCAAACTCGTTCTATCCGGATCAATACAATCACCCGTCGAATCCTGAAGCTCACTACCGGACGACGGGCCCTGAGATCTGGGAAGATACTGAAGGTAAGATCACGCACTTTGTTTCGGGAATCGGAACCGGCGGGACCATCACCGGCACCGGCCGTTATCTGAAAGAAAAAAATCCAAAGATCCAGATCATCGGTGCCGATCCGTACGGTTCGATCTTCAAGAGCTATAAGGACACAGGGCATGTTCCCGAAGCAACACCCTATCTTGTCGAAGGCATCGGCCAGAGCTTGCCGGTCGGAAATGCCGACATGAAGATCATCGACGAGATCATAAATGTTACCGACCGAGACTCGTTCGAGCTTGCGAGACAGCTTTCGCGACGTGAAGGTATCTTTTGCGGCGGATCAACCGGAACCAACTTCGCGGCGGCTTTGAAGGTGGCGAAGGATCTGGACGAAAGCGGCATCGTCGTTTTTATCGTCTGCGATACTGGCGAACATTATCTGACAAAATTCCATTCGGACGAATGGATGAAGGAAAAGCTTCTCCTGGAACCCCAGCGGATCACCGCCGGCCTGATCAAAGAAACAAAGAATGGCGGTGCCCCGGCCGATCTTATTTTTGTCGGACCGGAGGATACGGTCGGATTTGCACTCGAAAAAATGAACGAGAGTGGTATCACTCAGATCCCTGTGCTCGAAGACAACCGTTCCGTCGGCAGCCTGAGAGAGAGCCGTGTGCTGACAAAACTTTTGAGCAATCGCGATCTGATCGATTCACATGTCCGCGAGATCATGGACGAGAGTTTTCCCGTTATCGAGATGGATACGAGCCTGCGTGAAGTAAAGTCGAAGCTTCAGAAGGCTCCGGCCTTGCTGATCGAAGATTTCAAACGTATCACGGGGATCATCACGCGTTCGGACGTGCTGGATCTGCAAAAATAATTTGGAGGCCGCCTATCGCAGGTGGTGCTGACGAGTATGACGATCGAGGCAAATAACCCGGCGATTGAAAACGACGATTTGAATACGACTGTTCCGAATCCGGTGCCGGAAGATTGGAAAATGCCCGAGCCGGTCTTTCGAAAGACGAGCGGGAAATTGCCGCAAGGATTTGAAAGACGCTTGCCGCGAAGAAGGCGTTATAACATTGGAGCCGAATCCCGGCGGAACACAACCAGTTGAGCAACCGTCCATCTCGTCTGAGCCGACGCCGCCAAAGAGCGGCACACTCAAGCTCATCCTCGTGGCTCTTGCCGTCGCCGCGATGATCGCATTCATTGCGGTTTTCTTGACGCTGATCTATTTCTTTTTTCTACGAACCTGAGGGAAACGCCAGCGTCAAGGATGCGTCATATCTTCGGGCTTAACCAGCTCGTCAAATTTTTCTCCGGTCAATAATTCCAATTCAACCGCCGATTCCTTTAGCGAGATTCCTTTCTTGTGCGCGTTCTTCGCGATCTTTGCCGCGTTATCGTAGCCGACATGCTGATTTAAAGCCGTGACCAGCATCAGCGAGTCGTTTACATAATCATCGATTTGCTCGCGGTTCAGCTCGATACCATCGACGCAGAAATCTACGAAGCCTCGACACGCGTCATGAAGCAGCCGGACCGAGTGCAGGAAATTGTGGATCATCACCGGCTTGAAAACATTCAACTCAAAGTTTCCCTGCGAACCGGCGAATCCGATCGCGGCGTCATTGCCCATCACCTGCACCGCGACCATCGTCATCGCTTCGGACTGTGTCGGATTGACCTTGCCCGGCATGATCGACGAGCCCGGCTCGTTTTCCGGCAGAGAGATCTCGCCGATGCCGCAGCGCGGACCTGATCCGAGCCAGCGAATGTCGTTGGCGATCTTCATCAAACTAGCGGCGAGCGTTTTTAGCGCACCTGATGCAAACACGATCTCGTCGTGCGCCGAAAGGGCGGCGAACTTATCGGGATGAGATTTGAACGCCAAGCCCGTGAGCTTTGCTATCTCCGCTGCTGCACGAACCGCAAATTCCGGATGAGCGTTGAGACCCGTTCCAACCGCGGTGCCCCCGATCGCAAGTTCGAGCAATCCGGGCAGAACGGCTTTCAACCGATCGATATCCCGCGAGATCAAACTCGCCCAACCTCCGAATTCCTGGCCCACCGTCAACGGCGTCGCGTCCTGCAAATGTGTGCGTCCTATCTTTACGACATCGGCGAACGCTTTTGCCTTTGCATCGATCGCGTCGCGCAGACGCTCGACCTGCGGAATCAGCTCGGTCAGCCGTTCGGCGGCGGCAATGTACATCGCGGTCGGAAAAGTATCGTTAGACGACTGTGACATGTTCACATCGTCGTTCGGATGGACGGGTCTTTTTGAGCCCATTTCGCCGCCGGCGATCTCGATCGCTCGGTTGGAGATGACCTCGTTCGCGTTCATGTTCGTCTGTGTGCCCGAACCGGTCTGCCAGACTCGCAATGGAAAATGTTCGTCGAGTTTTCCTTCGATGACTTCGTCCGCCGCCTGTACGACAAACTTAAGTTTGTCGTCCGTCATCTTGTCCGGCTTCAGCTCGTGATTAACGATCGCCGCGGCCTTTTTTAAGATCCCGAGGGCGCGGATCATCTCGCGCGGCATGACATCGCTTCCGATGTTGAAGTGATGGAGGCTGCGTTCGGTCTGGGCACCCCAGTATTTGTCGGACGCGACTTCGATCTCGCCCATCGAGTCGGTTTCCTTACGTCGCGTTGTGGCTTTTTCTGTGGCTTCGGACATTTGTTTTGTGTCGTCGTGTAAAGGATAGTTCGTCACTCAATCTTAACCCGAAAATCCCGTCGCTGAAACTCTTGACAAGCGTCTCGTTCGGTCATAGGCTAAGGCACGCTAGCCGTGATCCTCGCCGCTTTGCCCTCTATGGAAAATCTTAAGTTGTTATTCCAACTTTATTTCCGTCCAGCTTCGACGATGAGCGACATAATGGACCAGGGAAGTTGGATGTTTGCCGCGATGGCCGTGCTTGTCGTCTCGATCTTATTTTTCGCGACGGTGAACACCAGGCTCAACGATGAATATCGGATTCCGACGTTCGCCGAGTACTACCAACCTAACTACGAGACGACAGATTTTGATTCACCGGCCGCCCAAGCGGACTACACGCGTTCGCTCGAGAATTACCAAGCGGCGATGGATTCCCGAGAGAAACTGCCGATGGTCGGGGACACGTTCTTTAAATTCTTTTCGTTCGAGCCGACCGCGTTCTACCAACCACTTCTGGCGATCTCGATCTTTTATGTACCGATCCTGGTGCTCTTGGTATCTATCTTCAGTTCGGTCGGTAGCTTCGGACTTGTTTTGCGGCGCGATTACGGAGCACTGGCAACATGTTCGCTAATGGCGTGGACAGCCGCTCACCTGCCGTTCGCGTTAGCCGGAGCGGCTTTGTTCACGAGCACCGTTCCGCCGCTGATCTATCTCGGACTCTGGTGCGGGAGCAGCCTTCTGTTTGCAGTCTTCATGATCTTTGCGTTGCGCACCGTTTTGGGTATTAATTACGGGGCCGCCGTGATGGCGGTCGCGATCGGTTGGCTAGGATTCACTATCGCGATGTACGTTTTCCAATATGTGTCGCCATGGATGTTGTCGCCCTTCTTGCTCTTCTTCGTAGTGATCTACTTTGGTGGATTTCTTGGCGGCGAGGTCCGCGGATTCGGAAACGCCTTTCGGCAGAAACAGAACTTCAAACGTTTTCTTCACAATGCGACCGTCAATCCAAAAGATGCCGACGCCCACGTACAGCTCGGACTTATCTACCAGCAGCGACGACAGGATGCGAAGGCTCTCGAGCATTTTACGAAAGCGATAGAGATCGACGCGGAAGAGATCGATGCGAATTATCAATTGGGAAGAATGGCCCGCTCAAAAGGCGATCTGCAAAACGCTTTGAATTATTTCGCGGTCGTTCTTGAACAGGACGACAAATTTTCTCTCAACGAGATCTGGCGCGAGGTCGGTGCAACGTATCTTGATGCAAACATGTTCAAGGAAGCGACGGACGCGCTTGAGAAATATGTAGATCGACGTCCGGTGGATCCGGAGGGTTTGTATTATTTCGGCCGGTCTCTCAAGGCCCAGGGAAATAACGACCGTGCCCGAGAGATGTTCGAGCAAGCAGTCGATTCGGTCAACAGCTCACCGCATTACCGTCGACGTGAGATCCAAAAATGGCGCAAGTTGGCGGAGAAGGAGATTTAAGACTTTCTACCCGCGAACCCGTAAAAGGACTCGAAAAAAAATTCTTCTTTTCGCGTTCTTTCGCGTATTTCGAGTATTTCGCGGGCAAATCTTTTGGCGTGTTGGGCGACCGATATTTCTACCGGGACTTTCTGTACTGCACAACGAACCTCGGGCGCGGCGGGTCTTCGTCGCCATCCATGATCCGAAAATCAGTCTGCGTTAGGCCGTGTGTTTCAAATCTCGAAAGGTCTTTCCGCGAGAGTGGCCACGGCAGTTCGACTGGTTCCTCATCGTCTTCACGCCCACGCGTTACGACTACCAGCTCGCCATCATCGGCAACGAACGCCGCGACCCCGTCGATCACCTTTTCGCGCAGCTCAACGGGTAACGGTTGGATCGTGTACACCTCGAGAACAAAATCGAATGCTCCGAGCCAGCCGCGGTACGGCTTGAACAGATCGGCAACTTCGAAATTGATTTTGGTATCGCCATACAGTCGTTTCGCCCATTCGATCGCGGTCGCCGAAATATCGAACGCCGTAACATCAAATCCGAGATCGTGCAGATATTTTGCGTCGTCGCCTAACCCGCATCCGACGACCAGAGCTTTCCTTCCACTCCCTTTTAGCCCGACGTCCTCGGCCCATTGGCGGAAATACTCGTTCGGCTCGAGATCCGCCCACGGGATCTGTTCGTTGTCGCCGGCCGCCTCTTTGTAGAATTCATCGAACCAGCCGACATTGTCTCCGCGGTCGGCAAACTCGGCAGCTAATTCGCGTGCACGGGCCCGGCGTTCTTCAACATGATCATTCATTGTTCGATCGGTGCCTCCGCATCTTTCCAGGCTTTCCATCCGCCCGCCATCGAAAAGACATTTGTATAGCCCATCTTCTGCAGCATGTCCGCCGACAGCGCGGACCGATATCCGCCGCCGCAATAGAGGATCAGCTCGGTCGCTTTGTCGGGAAATTTGCCAACGATATCGCGTTCGATAATGCCGCGGCCCATGTGTGTCGCACCGGCGGCGTGAGCGGCTTCGAACTCGTTGTCCTCGCGTACGTCGATCAGGTTTGCACCCTGGTCCATACGTTGCTGGGCCTCGGACACCGAGACCTCCTTTATCCTGCTCTTGGCGTCGCCGACGATCGCTTCAAATTCCGATGAATGTTGCATGCCAGTATTCTAACCCACGTTTCATTTGCGGCCTGGGTGATCGATGCGGAAACCCGACCGGTAGGGAGGGTGTTCTTCGATTTTGGATATTAGATTTTGGAGTTTGGATTAGATTTTGGAATTTGGATGTGAAGAAAAGAAGCACCCTCCCTACCGGTCGGGTTTCCGCCTCTTAGCTCCGTACGGAAACTAAGTTTGGATTTGAAGAAAGAAACACCCTCCCTACCGGTCGGGTATCTGCCTTTAGTGCCTCGCTGGCTTGGACATTCCCAAACCCTTATACTATGGTTATCGTTTTTAATATCAGCTAATTCAGACGAGGTTAAGACTTGTGGCAGAACAATTTGACGTAACTATCATCGGCTCGGGGCCCGGCGGATATGTCGCCGCGGTGCGGGCCGGACAACTCGGATTAAAGGTCGCGATTATTGAGAAAGAGCCTGATGCAAAGCTGGGCGGCACATGCGGCCTTCGCGGCTGTATCCCCACGAAAGCGCTGCTCAACGCGGCACATCTATATCAAAAGGCGGGTGAGTTCGAAAAGTTCGGACTTAAGGCGGAGGGATTGAGTTACGACTTCCCATCGGTCCAAAAATACAAATCGGGTGTCGTCGACAAGAACGCCGCCGGCGTGACCTACCTCATGAAAAAGAACAAGGTCACGGTCTTTAACGGCTTTGGAAAGATCGTCGGGAAGGGCAAAGTCGAAGTCGCGCTTGATGGCGGTAAGAAAGAGACGATCGACACAAAGAACATCATCATCGCCACCGGCTCCGTCGTGAAGCCCATCCCTGGCTTCGAGACCGACGGCAAGCAGGTCGTAAATTCAGATCACATCCTCGAACTGACAAGCGTGCCGAAATCGATGATCGTCATGGGCTCGGGTGCGGTCGGCGTCGAGTTCGCGAGTGTCTATGCGCGGTTCGGCTGCGACACGACCGTGATCGAGTTGTTGGACAGAATCGTCCCGATCGAGGATGCGGATGTTTCTAAGGAACTGCTGCGTAGTTTCAAAAAGCAAGGTATCAAGTGCGAGACGGGCATAAAGCTCGACAAGCTCGAGAAGAATAAGAAGGGCGTAAAAGTTTCGGGTAAGAATGCAAAGGGCGACGCGGTCTCATTCGAAGCCGAGATGCTTCTCGTCGCTGTCGGACGAATGCCCTATCTCGAAAATCTGGGTCTTGATAAAACCAAAGTGGTCGTCAACCCGCGCGGCACCATCAAGGTCAACGAATACTGTGAGACCGACGAGCCGAATGTCTTCGCGATCGGGGATGTTATCGACACGGCGTGGCTCGCGCATCTCGCGTCTAAGGAAGGCATCATGGTCGTCGAGAAGATCGCCGGCAAAAAGGTCGAGCCGATCAAGCAGAATCTGGTCCCGAATTGCACGTACTGCGATCCGGAGGTCGCGTCGGTTGGCCTGACAGAAGAAAAAGCGAAGGAAGCGGGTTATGACGTCAAGGTTGGCAAGTTCCCGTTCTCGGCATCCGGCAAAGCTCGGATCCTTGGCGAAACCGATGGATTTGTAAAGATCGTGTCGGAGAAAAAATACGACGAGGTTCTCGGCGTTCACATCATCGGACCCCACGCGACGGAATTATTGGCCGAAGCCTGTGTCGCGATGGCTCTCGAGACGACCGCCGACGAGCTCGGCCGCATCATGCATGCCCATCCCACGGTTAGCGAAGCCGTGATGGAAGCCGCCGAAGGCGTCCATGATCTGACGATCCATATGTAGGAACTGGTTTTTGGTTTTTGGTTTGGTTTTTGGTTTTGGTTTTTGGTTTTTGGTTTGGTTTTTGGTTTTTGGTTTGGTTTTTGGTTTTTGGTTTTAATTTCAAATTTCAAATTTCAAATTTCACAGTTTCAAATTCATTGATATGACCGCGGATGAATTCAGAAGTCTCGCCCTCGAACTGCCAGGTGCGGAAGAACGATCGCACATGGATCATCCCGATTTCCGTGTCGGCGGAAAGATCTTCGCCACCCTCGGTCCCGGTGAGGAATGGGGCATGGTAAAGCTGACGCCGGATCAACAGTCGGCGTTCATCGAGGCGGAGCCCGAGACCTTCGAACCAGTAAAAGGCGGTTGGGGACTCAAGGGAGCTACCAAAGTGAATCTCGCTGCCGCACGCGAACCCGGTGTCATGCGGGCGCTCGACACGGCGTGGAGAAACACCGCACCGAAATCCCTTGTCGCGGATTACGATCGCAAGTAGCAGACACAGGTCAGAACCGGGAGCGATAGCGACCGGGCCACCCCCTGATCGAACTGCGTTCTCATTATTGATCGGGATACCCGGTCGCTACCGCCCCCGGTTCTGACAAAGATGGCTCAAACGTCCTATCCAAAAGACAAGATCAAGATTCTTTTGCTCGAGAATATCTCCGACGCTGCTGTCCGCGAGTTGAAGCAGTACGGCTATCGCGATATTCAAAAGATAAATGGGGCGCTGACCGAGGAAGAGTTGATGAGTGCCGTAAAGGGCATCCATCTTCTGGGTATTCGTTCAAAAACCAGGATCACGAAAAACGTCATTGCAGCTGCGGATAAGCTGGTTGCGATCGGTGCGTTCTGCATCGGCGTCAATCAGGTCGATCTGAAGGCGGCCACTCAAAAAGGTGTTGCGATCTTCAATGCACCGCATGCAAATACACGCTCGGTCGCCGAGTTGATCATCGGATTGTCGGTAATGCTGATCCGTAAGATCGCGGACAAGAACGCGGCCGCACATCGCGGTGAATGGCTGAAGGACGCGACCGGAAGCTTTGAGCTCCGCGGCAAGACACTCGGTATCATCGGCTACGGCAATATCGGCTCGCAGGTTTCTAACATGGCCGAGGCGATGGGCATGCATGTCGTCTATTACGATGTCGCGACAAAGCTCCCGCACGGAAACGCGAAACAGATCCGCGATGTGAAGGCGCTGTTGAAAGAATCGCACATCGTCACGCTGCATGTGCCGTCCGATTCGACGACCCGGAACCTGATCGACGCCGATGCGATCAAGTCGATGCGTAAGGGTGCGATCGTCATCAATCACAGCCGCGGCGATGTCGTCGATCTCGATGCGCTCGAGAAAAGCGATCAAGTCAGGCAAGCTTGCGGGTGCGGCAGTCGACGTGTTTCCGGAAGAACCCGAAAGATCGGGCGATGCATTTGCGTGCGCACTGCAAAACCTGCCGAACGTGATCCTCACGCCGCATATCGGCGGCTCGACCGAAGAAGCGCAAGCGAACATCGGTCTCGATGTAACCGCAAAGCTCGTCAAATATCTCGAGCTTGGTACGAGCGAGGGCTCGCATACCGTCCCGCCCGTTTCGCTGCCGCCGCAAGCCGGGACGCATCGTATCCTGCACATCCATCGCAATATTCCCGGCGTGCTCGGCGACATCAACTCGCGTCTGTCAAAACGCAAAATCAACATCGTCGGGCAGTACCTGAACACGAACCCCGACATCGGCTACGTCATCCTCGATGTCGAATCGAAGATCTCGAAAGAGGCGTTCGAGATATTGAAAGCAATCAAAGGTACAGTCCGGGCGAGAATGGTGTACTGACGTCTACAGGCAAATAAGGGGTTAACCGCAGATGACGCAGATGACACGGATTAACAAAATCATTCTTGATCTGCGTTATCCGCGTCATCTGCGGTTAACATAGCTAGCCAATGAAGATAGTAATCCCCGGCGGAACAGGACAGGTCGGAACAGTTCTCGCTCGAGCGTTCCATAACGACGGTCACGATGTCGTCGTGCTCGGTCGTTCTGCGAAGAATGCTCCGTGGCGAACCGCGCATTGGGACGGCGAAACGCTTGGATCGTGGGCGGCGGAGATCGACGGTGCTGATGTCCTCATCAATCTCGCGGGCCGCAGTGTGAATTGCAGGTACAACGCCGAAAACCGCCGGCAAATGATGGATTCGCGGGTGAATTCGACGCGTGTTGTCGGTGAAGCGATCTCGGCCGCTGCGAAACCGCCGGGTGTTTGGCTGCAAGCAAGTACGGCGACGATCTATGCTCACCGTTTTGACGCGCCGAACGACGACGTCACTGGGATTATCGGCGGCCGCGAACCGGACGCTCCCGACACATGGAACTTTAGCATCGATGTCGCCACAGCCTGGGAACGCACTACGAACGATGCTCACACGCCGCGGACAAGAAAAGTCCTGATGCGATCGGCGATGATCATGAGCCCGGATCGAGGTGGTATCTTCGACACGCTTTTGCAGTTGGTACGATTCGGTCTTGGAGGAACGGCCGGTGACGGCCGGCAATTTATTTCGTGGATCCACGATGTGGATTTCATCCGTTCGGTCTACTGGCTGATCGAACACGAAGAGTTGTCCGGCGCTATAAATCTTTCGTCACCGAACCCTGTGCCGAATCGCGAATTTATGAAGATCCTGCGCGAGGTATATGGAATGCCGTTTGGTTTGCCGGCGTTCGAATGGCAGCTCGCGATCGGAGCATTTCTGATGCGGAGCGAAACCGAGTTGATCCTGAAAAGCCGTCGCGTCGTGCCGAAACTATTGACCGACTCGGGATTTGTGTTTGAGTTCCCCGAATGGAAACAGGCGGCGGAAAACCTTGTCGCTCGATGGCGATAGGGTAACCTGCGGAATAGATCATAACTTGATAATCGAAGCGAAGGGATTTTCTTCCAGTTTCCAGTTTTCAGATTCCAGCATCCAGTTCTCAGTTTTCAGTTTTCAGTTTTCAGTTGTTCCGGAGAAGATAATCTTAATTATGAAAGCCTTCTATACAACTTTTTTCCTGTTGATCGCAGCTTCCGGGGTATCCGGCCAATGGATCAAGCAATCAGTCGACACGACCGCGAGCTTTCGCGGGTTGTCGGTCGTAAATGAAAAGATCGTCTGGGCGAGCGGCACCGTTGGAACTGTGATCAGGACGACCGATGGCGGAAAGACATGGAAGGTCATGACCGTGCCTGGAGCGGAGAAGCTCGATTTTCGTGACATCGAAGCGTTCGACGCGAACACAGCATACATCCTCAGTATCGGTAACGGCGACGCGTCCCGTATATACAAGACGACCGATGGCGGAGCGACGTGGAAGCCTCAGTTCACGAACAAAGACGAAAGGGCTTTCTACGATGCGATCGCGTGCTGGGATAAGAACAATTGCATCGCGATGAGCGATCCGGTTAACAACAGATTTGTCCTGATCGAAACGAAGGACGGTGCAAATTGGTCGCCGGTCGATACATCAAAAATGCCCATGACGTCGGAAGGCGAAGCCGCGTTCGCCGCGAGCGGCACGTGTCTGATCACGCAGGGTAAGAACGGAGTGTTTTTGGTTTCCGGCGGTAATGACGCTCGGATCTTTCGCTCGGATGACCGGGGCTTGACATGGAGCGTTGTCGAGTCGCCGATCGTCAAAGGCACAGCGGGAAGCGGGATATTTTCAATTGCAATGCTCGACGCGAAAAAAGGCGTGATCGTCGGCGGAAACTACGAGAAACCTGATGAGGCGAAAGATAATCTGGCCTTCACAACCGACGGCGGGAAGTCATGGAAACTCGGAGCGGGTTTGAGCGGCTATCGATCGGCCGTAACTTACATCGACAAGAAAACGATGGTCGCCGTCGGAACCAGTGGAACAGACAACTCGCGTGACGGAGAAAGGAGCTGGACGAAGCTCGGGAGCGAAGATCTTAATGCTGTCGCGGCAAAGGGAAAGCGTGCGGTCTGGGCGGTCGGACCTAAGGGATCGGTCGTGAAAATGAAATGAGATGGTACGACATTGTCGGAACGCTGGGCGTTGCGATCATCATCCTCACTTACCTCTTGCTGCAGATCGAACGGATACGAAGCGATCAGCTCCTTTATTCCGTGCTCAACGCGATCGGGGCAAGCCTGATTCTCGTCTCGCTTTATTTCGACTACAACTTTCCTTCCGTGATAGTGGAGTTTTTCTGGCTGCTGATCAGCTTGTTTGGGATCGGAAAATACTTTATCAACCGCCTGCAAAGACAATAAAGGCCCGGATCGACAAATCACGTCCAGGCCCAAAAAGATCCAGAAGCTGGGTTAGGAACACCAGTAACCGGAGTTCAGAGTTTGGATACTGATCGAACTGCATGAGCCGGATCCCGGATTGCCGTACGCATCGCACTGGCCGCAGATCGAGTAATTCTGGTTCGTGCGATAAACTGCACGGCATGGCCCTGACGCAAAATACGTCCAGCAGCCCTCAAATACGCGGTTCGTGGAGACGGTCGACAGAATATTGGACGCCGATAGAAAAACGCTATTGGCCTGGCCCTGGCAGGCCGACGGTTGTACCGGCCCTCCAGCGGGTGCAGTCGGCAGGGCTGACGCAACCGTTAGGCCGCTGAAGACAAGTGTTACGAGAAGTACCGCCCTTAAAAGAACGGACTGGGATGTTTGAGTCATAGATGATCCTCCGTTTTGCATTTAATTAGTTGATTCTCTGGTGTTTCCGAAGCCGTTATGCCGATTCGGACGTCCGATCGGCCAGCCTCAGGCGACTTGAACAAAGGGGGCACGACAATTCTAACCGCTGCCCCCTCAGTTAATCAATTTTTGGTGCTGCTTTCTGGAAGGACGTCATTTTTTTGGTATTCTAGCGTCTACTTTCAATGAAGGTTTTCACCAGCGTCCCATTCAAGACTGAAAGCTCGCACGGGTTGACACAAGTCAACGGCGTGGCGAAATTTTCCAGTGCGGGCGTCGTGTTGGAGTTCGAATCGAAGCTATTCGGTTTGATCGGCGGGGGTGTAAAAGAGGTGCGGCTTGCGATGGACGAGATACTCGACGTCAAATTCCGCAAAGGTATTTTCAAACGCGGGGCGAAGATCGTCATCCGTACGAAAACATTCGCAAAGCTGGCTGAGCTTCCGAGCAGCGAAGGTAAGCTGACGTTGAAACTTGCAAGAGACGATTTCGGCCGTGGTCAGGCGGCGGCCGAGCAGCTCCAAAAGGACCTCGCCCAGCATGCGGATTCGCTCCCTCCGCCCCAGATGCCCGTCAGTCAACTCTTCGCCGATGATAGCGAAGACGAAACCCACCAGCTCCAGAAAAAATGAGCCCACTCGCCTTTCTCGCAGAACCAATGTCGTTTCGCCAAGGCATGGTGACCATTGCAGTGATGTTCATCGTCGGCATGGTCGTCGTCGTAATCGGTGGATACGCCTTTGTACGGATCATCGCATACATTTTTAATCACTATCAGGGCGGTTGGGAAAGCTCGGCGAAGCCACTGGGTCTGACTGTCGACAAGAAAGCTGGTGGACTATATAAACCTCTCGTCGGCGATCGAAACGGATTTCTGATCTCGATCACCCACTTCAGCATTAATCCCACAACCTCGTCGATCGGTGTCGTCAGTGTCGATCATTGCGCACTTGTCGAAGTCGCGTTGCGGACGCCACTCGGTTTTTCGCTCAGGTTAAATAAAAGGGAGACCTTTCTCGAGAAAGCGGCGCGATATTTTGTCGACGAGAGCGACCAAGTCGGCCATGAGTTTTTCGATCAGGTATTTGAGATCGAGTGTTCGGACTTGAGGTCGCTCAGAACGCTACTGAATGTCGAGCTAAAGGATGGCGGAAGTCCGACTATCCTGACCGACCTGGTTCATGCAGCCAAAAAGTATGACCGCGTCATACTAACGGATCGCTCTCTTTCGTTTGGGATCGAGGCAGAGTTCGGACAGACAGACGCGATCGAGCCTGTGATCACGCATGGGATTCACATTGCCCAGCGTATCGAAACCGCCGCGAATTAGGCGGCGTAATATGCTACTATTCTCCGCTGAATTAAATTAACCAGAGGTGCTTCAAATATGCCTAAGTATGTTATCGAACGTGGTATTCCCGGTGTCGGAAATATGTCGCCCGAAGAGCTGTGCCAAGCGGCTTCCAAGTCATGCAACTCTCTCGACGGTCTCGGAAGTGAGATCCAGTGGATCCACAGCTATATCACCGGCGACAAGATCTATTGCGTTTACACGGCGCCGAGCGAAACACTCATCGAACAGCACGCCAACGAGACCGGATTTCCCGCGGACAAGATCTCCGAGGTAAAAGCGATGCTCGATCCGACCCGGGCGGCGGCGTAGTTTCGGTTCGAGTCTGGCGATTCGGAGTCTGGCGAGTCTCGTGAGTCTTTCGAGTCTGGCGAGTCTCGCGAGTCTGGCGAGTCTTTCGAGTCTGGCGAGTCTATCGAGTCTATCGAGTCTATCGAGTCTATCGAGTCTGTCGAGTCTGGCGAGTCGACCGAGTCTCGTGAGTCTGGCGAGTCTCGTGAGTCTTTCGAGTCTGGCGAGTCTCGTGAGTTGGGCGAGCCAGGCTCTTACTATATTTCTTCGTATCCTAAATGACCTCTCCGCGCACAAAGGATTTGGGAGCGATCGTCAGCGTCCACGGCCCGTCACCATATTCTCTGCAGAAAGCGTCGATCGTCGCTGTCGTCTCGTTCTTTTTTTTCATGGCTACGCTGCTGGTTTTTTATGTGCTCCAGCAGCTCTTCTACTTCGTTCTTTCGACCGCATTCCTAGTCGTATATATTTTCACGATGATCGGCTGGGTGATGCTAAGGCGAAGAGTGGTCTCGATCTACGAAAACGGGGTCCGTTACGGGAAATTTTCGGCACGCTGGGATGAGTTGCGGTCAGTTCGTGCAAGCGGGACGACCGGTATCAGCCTGAACACCGACAATGGGGCATCCGTGACGATTCCGGAAACAGTCGCCGACTTCCCTCATATCGCCGCCGTTATCCGCCGCCACCTTTTCACGGAACCTTGATCGAGGGGCTGACAGCCCATCATACAATCGGGTATTCTAGTCCTTTGGATTTGAACTTTCCGGAGAGCATATGAGCGGAGAAGTCGTAATGCCGCAGATGGGCGAGTCGATAACCGAGGGAACGGTTTCGAAGTGGTTGAAGAGCGTCGGCGATAAGATCGAGAAGGACGAGCCGCTGCTGGAGATATCGACCGATAAGGTTGACGCCGAAGTCCCAAGCCCAGTCGCCGGAACGCTGCTCGAAATACGACATCAGGAAGGCGAAACGGTCGAGGTCGGAACGGCGTTAGCGATCATTGGTGCGGAAGATGGAGCGGCGGTCCCAAGTCCCAAGTCCCAAGTCCCAAGTCAGATATCCATGGAAGCTCCGGCTCCTGAGATTCCGGCGGCGGATATGGAAGAGACGAAGACCGCAGCGGTGGCAAGTTCATCGTCTGCGAATCCGCAATCCGCAATCCGCAATCCGCAATCTGAGAATCCAAAATCCAAAATCCAAAATCCAAAATCGGAATCGGCTACGCCGATCGTAATGCCGCAGATGGGCGAGTCGATCACCGAAGGTACCGTCTCGAAATGGCTCAAAGCGGTTGGGGATAATATTGAGAAAGACGAGCCGCTGCTTGAGATCTCGACCGACAAGGTCGATGCTGAAGTTCCGTCACCTGCTGCGGGAAAACTGCTCGAAATAAAAGTTGGCGAAGGCGAAACGGTAGAGGTCGGGGCGGTGCTTGCTCTCGTCGGAGCAGAAGGCGGAGTCGGAGTCCCAAGTCCCAAGTCCCAGGTCCCAAGTGCGGCACCCGAGACAGCAAAACCAGAAACGTATGCACCGGAAGCAGCCGCCACGGCGTCAGCAGGCGCGAAGTCCGCAATCCGCGATCCGCATTCCGCAATCCGGAAACGGCGATGCTTCAGTTGAGGATCTTCGACGCACAAAATCGAGTCCGCTCGTGCGCAACATCGCCAAAGAACACGGCATCGATATTACGCGCATCGACGGGTCGGGTATCAGCGGTCGTGTCACGAAGCAGGACATAATGTCGTTTATCGAGACCGGTGCCGCTTTGCGTCCGCAGGATCTACTGCGGAAAGACGCTCCGGTCGCACCGGCGATCTCGGCTCCGGCCGCAAAACTTGAATACAAGCCGACGCCTGTGACAGCCTCGGCCGAGGACCGCGTCGAGAAAATGTCGGTGATGCGTAAGAAGATCGCCGAGCACATGACCTTCTCGAAACAAACGTCGGCCCATGTGACGAGCGTGTACGAGATCGACATGACGAATGTCGCTAAGTTCCGTGACAAGAATAAGGCCGAGTTCGCGTCTCGCTATGGCACTAAGCTCACATACATGCCGTTCATCTTTCAGGCGGTGAATGACGCGATCCGAAAATATCCGATCGTCAACGCACAGGTCGATGGCGAGAACATCATTTATAAAGGTGAAATAAATCTCGGGATGGCGGTGGCGCTCGATTGGGGACTGATCGTTCCGGTCATCAGGAGGGCCGACACTCTGTCACTGTCTGGACTGGCACTCGCCGCTAACGATCTTGCAGATCGCGCCCGTATGAAAAAGCTGAACCCAGGCGAAGTGACGGGCGGAACGTTCACGATCACCAATCCGGGTGTTTTCGGCGGCTTGTACGGAACTCCGATAATCAACCAACCTCAGGTCGCCATTCTTTGCGTTGGCACGATCGAGAAACGTCCAAAGGTTTTTACATCACCCGACGGTGACGACTATATCGCGATCAGAAGCATGGCGCACTTCGCCCTGACCTACGACCATCGGATCGTTGACGGAGCCGACGGCGAGCGGTTTCTTTCATCTATGAAGGAGTTTCTGGAAAACGGAAGCTTCAGCCTGTGAGCGGTGAGCGGTGAGCTGTGAGCTGTGAGCTGTGAACCGTGAGCTGTGAGCTGTGAGCTGTGAACTGTGACCTGTGAGCTGTGAACTAGAAACTAGAAACCAGGAACTAGAAACTTCCCTCCCCAGCCTTGTTGAAAAAATCCGTTGGCAAGTTGTGACAGTTCGTGTATTCTCCCGGGTAGGAGTTGCATCAAAACAGAACAGGAAATTGTTATTTTCACGACAAGTGTATACAAAAAGGACATTCTCGGCCGTTGGCAAGATTCGGCCGATAACGGTCAAATCCTGAACCTTTGTTAACCTTTCTTAGGGCTCGGGCCAAACGGCATAGGACTTGTTGCAGGACGCGAGGTACACAAGGCGCTCATTGGTCTCAAAGGAGATACTTTGCAGACTTAAAAATTGAAATCGCGATTTTATTGCATCATTCTTTCACGGTCTCTCCGACCCAGTGACTCGCCTCACTACATAAACATCAAGGAGTTAAAAAATATGTTCAAAACACTATCTGGTTTGCTTTTGGCGATTCTCGTCGGAGCTTCTGCAGTTTTCGCTCAGGACGCACAGCTTCGCTCACTTACGAGCGGACAGAAATACAAGATCAAGGGTGCCGTTGTTGCGAAAGATGACGACAGTACATTTGTCGTGCGGGACACGACCGGCGTCGATACACGCGTGGTCGTTGGCCCCGAAGCCAGCATCAAGACGAAGGGCGGCCTATTTGGCGGCGGTGACAGGATCGCGAGCAATCAGATAGTACGCGGCCTGTATCTTGAAGTTGAAGGACGCGGCGACAATACCGGCAACCTCGCAGCGACAAAAGTTCGCTTCGACAAAGACGATTTCAAAGTCGCTCAGTCGATCGACACGCGTGTAGGACCTGCCGAAGCTCGCTTGACAGCGGCCGAAGAGAACGCGCAGCGCGTTTCGGGTCAGATCGATGAGCTGATGGCGATCTCGAACGCGGCTCGCGGCGGTGCGAGAGCGGCTCAGGAAACCGCTGACGCGGCAATCGAAGGCGTCAATGCGACGAACAATCGAATCACGGCGATGGACGACTATGTTGTCCAGTCGACCGCAACTGTAAACTTCCTGGTCAACAGCTCGCGTCTTTCGTCTGAAGCAAAAGCTTCGTTGGATGAAGTAGCGACGGCAGCTGCGACTATGAAGGGCTATGTCATCGAGATCACCGGTTTTGCATCGGCAGAAGGCGGCACGGCGCATAACAAAGCTCTTAGCAAGCGTCGCGCTCAGGCCGTTATCGACTATCTCGTCGAGACGCACAATGTACCGCTTCGCCGAATAGGCCAGTCTTACGGCTTTGGTGAGCTTCAGGCGGTTGCCGATAATACGACCCGCGAAGGTCGCCAGCAAAATCGTCGGGTTGAAGTCAAACTTCTTGTGAGCCGCGGTATCAACCAAAATGTTGAGATCCGTCCCATCGGAACAGACGACAACGAATAACTTTGCATGAAAATGAGGGCAAGAGAGTGAAACGGGTGAAAACCTTTTTCGCTTTTTTGCCCTCTAAGTCTGTAACCCTCCCCGAACGCATCTCACGTCGAATTACTTGTCTTATGAAATTCTTCACCGCTGTTCGAACCATTTCGTTATTCGCACTCGCAATTTTTATTTACTCTTCCGCTAACCTCTCGGGACAAACGCCGGCACCGACACCGCCGATTCCCGAAGAAGATCAGGTCGTCAAGGTCGAATCGCGTCTAGTGGTCGTGCCGGTATCGGTGACTGATCCGGCCGGGGAACCCGTGCTGGGACTCAAGGCCGCCGATTTTCGCATAGCTGAAGACGGCCGCACACAGGCCATCGATGCGGTCGGCGATGCAGAGAACGTACCGCTCGAGATCGCTCTGCTTATCGATGTATCGGGAAGTGTAAATCCCCTGTTCGAGTTCGAAAAGAGCGCGGCGGGTCAGTTTTTGAATACCGTAATGAAGCCGGACGATCGGGCGACGATCTTTTTGATCGGTGATAAACCTCAGGCACTGTTAAAAAGTGAAAACGCGGCGAGCGCCGCCGAACGGCTCAAAAGCGTCGATACCGTCGGGAAAATTTACCGCCTTTTATGACACCGTCTCCGCGGCGGCCACATACCTTCGCAAACACGCCCCACTAAAAAGCCGTCGTGTCATCGTAGCTCTCACCGATGGCGAAGATAATTGGAGCGATCTAGTCCGCGATCAGGAGAAAGCCACCTACAGGGGTGTCGATGTAAACAATCTGACGCCCGAGAAAAGAAATCAGCTTGCGGCGACGACCGACACCGCCCATCGCAACGCTCAGGGAAAGATCGCCCGCGATCTTCAGGACGCGGATACGGTTTTTTACGTCATCAATCCGGCTGGATTGTCTTTCAAGTTAAATAAGATCAGCATGCGCGCCCAGATCGGAATGGAAAAGTTCGCGAACGAAACAGGCGGCACATTCTTTTTGCCAAATTTTGCCCCGACGAACACAAAGGATTCGTTGCAAAATTCCGCGAACATGCGCAAAAACGAATCGATGCTAAACCGTATTTTCAAGCAGCTCGCAAACGAGCTGCGGGCTCAGTACCTGATCCAGTATTACTCCGAATCTGATTTTCCGGCGGACAAGTTTGTAAAGCTTTCAGTCGCGCTACAAAATCCAGCGAATAATAGGCTGCGGTCGAGACAAGGCTACTACGTTAAGAAATAAGTTTCTCGTTTCTAGTTTCTGGTTTCTAGTTCTTTGTTTCGTGATGTAGCTTGTTGCAACACAAAACTAGAAACCAGAAACCAGAAACCAGAAACCAGAAACTAGAAACTAGAAACCTTGGAGTCTTGACACAACGCAGCCCCGACACGTATATTCTGAAGTTCGGCTAACACCCCAGAGGCCGCCCTAGCTCAGTTGGTAGAGCATTCGATTCGTAATCGAAAGGTCGTCGGTTCGACTCCGATGGGCGGCTCCATTTAAGTTTCAATCAAACAGCATTCTCGTAGATCAACGGTAACGCTTTCAATCGAGCGGGCGCGCGGTACCTTTCAAGCTCGCGAGATTCCGTCATAGCGGCAATCCATTTCTGTTCTCACTGATCGTCGCCCCGGAAATCCGTAGCGACTCGCGGTGAGCGTTTTGAGCGGCTTTTGCAACAAGAAGCGGCCCCGAAAGGCCGCTCGGTAAGCAAAAGGGAAAAACGGAGCCTACTTCTCGGCTACGCCCTGAACGAAATCTGTGGCCGCTGATGTTCCGTCAAAGGCGGCCCCTAACTCGGAGAACACCACGTCAGAGCTACCTCCGCCGGATATGTAGTATTGGGGCGGAAGAAAACAATCCACAGTTTGGGGACTACAGGTCAAACTGGCAGCATTATACGGCGCGATGACAATATTTCCCGTCACCAAACCGTTACCGCCACCATTCCGATCCCAACCGCCGGCGCCCGTCACAAGGATCAAACCTTTGAAACTAAAGCCACCAGTATTTGTCAGAGTACCGGTGACTACGAGAATACCTCCGCCGCTGCCACCCACCTGACAATTACCATCGCAAAAAGTGACACCGGTTCCGCTGGCGAAATTTCCCGGATTGCTGATCGTGCTACCCGCGGGATAATAAGTTCCAGATCCCTGTGCAACAACCCGGAGCTCCTGGACAAGTGCGTCCATTGCGACTGGGCTCTGCTGCCACGACGGGATGTCGCTGATCATCGCCGGGGGCGGCTGCATCCTGGTTTGATCGCCACAAGGCGAAGCCTGATTTCGATTGCATCCCGGAGCCCTGTCCCGAAGATAGCTGAGATTGTCAGGATTGGTTAATCCGAACGACGGCCCGCTGACACCGGAATAACTTACATTGCTGGATGTACCCGGCTCAAAGCGAAACCCAGGACCGTTCGGGCCAACCATCGAGATCGCGGGCGACGAACCCAACCCGTCAAAAAAATCTCGCTTTATTATCGCTTCCAATTTTTTTAATGAACTGTTCGGACCATATCCCGTAGTCTGGATCACGATCCTCGTCGGCTCAACCGGCGTGAGGTTTGCGAAGACGGTCGTAGGGGAGGTAGGGGAAATAGTGATTGGACCATATGCCGCAGTTGTCCGAGGATTTGTGCATGGCGGTTGCACAGTTAGACCGGCACAGTCCGCGGTCGAGCACATATTGATATAGCCTCCCTTTAATGTGTACTCGCGTGCCGCGAATGTTGCCGTGACCGGATCACTGACGTTTGTCTGTTTGGCGATAGTGCCGAGTATCGTCTTGGCCGCCACGCTCGGAAAGGTCATCCGGTAACTTACCTCGAAACGAAGATTATCGGTGATCGGCGAGCCTGTTCCCCCCGCTTCATTTTCGATGCGAAACCCCGTTAAAGGGGGGTTCTGATAATCCGAGAAATCAACCGTCAATTCGGCCCGCGGATCGATATAGATCGTGGTCCGATTCGGTGTTGTCCCATACGTGACGCATGCTCCTCCGCAGCCAAGAGTTCCCTGAATCGGAACATTGAGATTGTTTACGATAACCCGATCCTGAAACTTTCCGACGGTATTGAAAGTCGTCGAACCTCCGATATTATCCGGATCCGATACGTTTATTCTGTAAGCCGAATCCGTGCGGGCGACGTACTCGTTCTTCGTCTTCGATATCACCACCCGTCCGTCGCCGGTAATATAATCGGCATCGATCCACGTAGAAAGGTCGGGGTCCGCTTTCGCCGCGCTATACGTTGCATCGCATTCATACCGCAACACGTTGATCGCAGCCTGCAGGCCGGTTTCCGCTGCGTAATACGCCTTTGTTTCCGACAGGACGTCGGTCGAATTCGCCGAATTCGCTCCCACGGCTGTCAAAAGCGCAATGCAGGCAGTTAACAAGAGTACCGAGATAAGAATTACCGTGACCAGTGCCGCACCGGCCTGCTTCTTTAGTCCACTTCTGGCATAGCTATTGGAATGCATAAGTCCTCCCGGACAATACTCGTGGGAACAAAGGTCCAACCCTGCTGGCTTTGAGCCGCATTCTATCATCGACTCTTTGCCTTGTAAATACACGTCCCATCAATATTGGCCCCGCATGAATAATGAATTTCGCAGTGTCACATCGGCACTGACGATAACGGTCTGTCCAGCGACCTGTGTGCGCGCCGGCGGCAGACAGATCGTCAGTTTGATATTTACGCGTCCGGTATTCGCGGCGGGTGTTGTGCTTTCAACCGGACTCGATGTACCGGTGTAGTTGTAATACGTGAAATCCACGCGGCTGACCCGGTTGATTATCCCCGAACTCACGCCTGTGTTCGAGTCGTGTCTGAGGACCGACCCGGCAGCGCCGTCGACGCATTGGCCGCACGAGTCGCAATAAAAAGTGACGTCCTCGCCGGGGCCGATCGTCACGAGATCACTATTATCCGTATTCGTTCTGAAATGAAGGCGGTTCGCACCGGAATCCGCGAGCACGATTCCGTTCGTCGTCAGGCCGTAGCCCGAGTTCCCGATCTCACGAGACATAATGTTCAAGGCCGCCTGCGCCGAAGTTATCGCGTCGGTCCGGCTCGCCTCGCGAGAGCGCGACCCAAGTGCCGACGAAAAGGCCGCGACAGCTACGCCTAGAATGACCAGCGTTATAACCATCGCGATTATCAATTCGATCAAAGTGAAGCCGCACTCGCCGCGGCCGTCCACATTCTCGCAATCTCTTTTTTCCAGTATCAGGAAATACATTTCAAATTCTCATCGCGAACTTAGTTGTAGCGCACACGCTGAATCGTTACCGTATGCGGCTGTGCGGTCCAGCTATTCGCTTGCTCGGGCACCACCGGCGTCGCCGTTATCGTGATCTCTTTGAACTTACACGTCGCATCGGGGACCTCAGCGTTAGTTTGAATGTCGGGGGCGTACGGATCGTTATCGATCACGACCGTGATGTTGAAGATACGCGGAACGGGCGCATCGGCACTCGACCGTGTACGAACATTCGTGTACGTACCGCCGTTGAGCGAATTAGGGGAGCCATTCGGAACGAACTTCAAACTTCGATAAAACTCGACTTCCTGCTGCAAGACGGATAGCGCCTGCATACGATAATTCTCGCCCCGATTCACCTTAACGACGTACGAGAAAACCGAGAGTATCCCAATGCAGAGTATGATCATTATCCCTCCCGCGACGATCACTTCGATCAGCGAGAATCCGGGATCGCTTGAGGTAAATTTGATCTCGTGTTTGATCTTCATGGCATCGGTGACGGCGTAACGGCCGCGGAATTGTTTATCGAATTTCCAGGGGCAACATTGGTAATTCCTACAGGTGGTGAATACGTCGGAATCGAGCTTCCACCGGGCAGAAGATTGACGGTTCCGGTCGGTGTGACCAGAAGAATGTTCGAGTTCGCGACGGTCGGGCTCGAACAGGTCACGTTGCAGATCCAAAAGATCGGCACGACCGTGCCGACCGTGTCGACAGCCGCTGCCTCGCCGCGCTGGTTGTAACTAACGGTTACGGGCAATGTCACGCCGACGTCCGCGGCGATAACGACATTCAACCCGGCAATACTTGTAACTTGTTCATCCAATGCATCGATCACTCCGTCCTGATTTTTATCGACGGATAAAGTGATCGAAGTGGTGTCGACAACGACCTTTGCCTGGATACCTGCCGTGTCCGCACGGCGCTTGACTGAGTCAAAACGCGCCCGTTCGAGCGCCGACTTCAAATCCTGTGCGGCGTTCTGCCGCTTGAGTTGGTCGTCCGCCCCGCCGAGCTGCATCAATCCGAACGCCGCCAGGACAGAGATAACCACCATCACGACAATAAGCTCGGTGACAGTGACGCCGGCTTGGTGGGAGTTCGGTTGGTAACAGTTGCCCATTTTCGAACTCATCTATCGGGGCTCAGAACCAGCCACGATCGTAAAACTGTATGGTTATAAACTTGAGATACTTCAAAACACAACAAAGTCTGAAAATTAATGCCCCAGACGGCCGGCCAGCTCGAACATCGGACTGTAAAGGGCCGCGATAATAAATCCGACAAAGGCCCCGACGGGCACGATCGCAAAATTCTGGAACCAGAAAAGCACTACCTCCAGTTCCCGTTGCGCCCGCGTCTCGACGACCTTTGCGTAGTTATGAAAGGTATTTTGCATGTCCGCTGTTTTTTCGAACGTCAGCAGGACACCGCCAAATTCCTTTCCCATAAGAAACGGATACGGAATAAAAAGCTTATGCAGATCGGTCGACTCGGTCATAAACCGGTGCCGGACATGCATCAGCATCTGTGCATACTCAGGGTTGGTCGACGTCTCGGCCGCGACCAGAAAACGCTCGGTCATCGAAGGGATACCGGACGATAGCATAGCCAGTGTGCGAAGTGTCTGGGCCGAGTAGTAATGGCGAAAAAACAAACCGAAGACCGGCATTCGCAGAGCGGCTACCTTGACCGTATCGCTGCCCGCCGGCGTCTGTGTCCAGCGCCAAAAATACAGGAGCGCGATCACCACGAACGCAACGGTGCCCAGGCCCCACCAGCTCACCAGAAAGTCCGACGCCCCGATCATGATCCGCGTGATGATCGGAAGTCTTGTGTCATCGCCCGTCAGCAGCGAAGTGTACAGCTCGACCATTTTCGGCATGACGAAATAAAGGACGACCGCGACGGAGATGATACAAAAAACTACAACGGCGATCGGGTACATAAGCGCCGACCGAATGCTGGAGCGGATCGCTTCGGCCTTTTTCTCGGCCTCCGCAAATCGATGCAGCGTCAACAGGAAAGCGCTCTTGCTGATCCCGCTCTCCGCATCGGCGGCGGTCCCGACCTCTTCACCGATCCGCAGCGCACAGATGAAAGTAACCGGAAAGAGCGGTTCGCCCTTGTGATCCATCTGAGCCACGAATGCTTCCGACAGGCTTCTGCCGTTGATGATCAGATCGCTCGCATCCAGCAGCGCATCCGCGAGCATCTTGTTCGTCTGTGCAAAGGCCAGAAGCCGGCAAACCTGCGTCGGGCTTTCGCCAACTTCCATCAGATCGCCGAATTGTTCCGCGAGGGTCGCAAATTCTATGCTCGTCGGCCGCCGGTTCTTCTTCCGCGGCCCGCTGCGTTCGCTCATCGACTGAACGCTGATCCCGGCGCGCTCAAGCTCAGCCGCGGCAAGCGCCGCCTCTTCGGTCTGCACGAAGCCTTTAACCGGTTCGCCGAGCGAATCAACACCGCTAAAATTGAACCCGCCATCCGACTTTTGTACGTCTAACCTGTCGAGCCCCTTGATGCGGCCCGTCGAACCAAGGTTCGGTGCGCCATAGCGATCCGCCGATCCAAGTGGCCGGATGGTGCCGCTATTTTGGGGAATTTCATTTACTTCGTTCATTGTACTGATCGCCCGTAACGGAAAACTATCCTTCGCCTATTGCCTCATGGCCCATTGCTTCGTGCCGCTCGATGGCTTCCTGCAGCGAACGCGAATGACCGTCGATAGCAGCCTGCTCGAACTCCCGATTCGAAAACTGGCGCTTGCTCTCGACCAGGCCGAGGACGGCCGCAACCTCCATTTCCGACGTAATACCGGCGAGAACCTTTTCGCGTGCGACTTCCTTCATCGGGATCAGATAGCCCGCACGGACCGCTTTTTGTACAACGTCGCGGGCCGTCAGGCTTCTATTCTCAACCCACTCCTTCACCTCGTCGTTGAAATAAAGCAGCTCAGCCATCGCCGTCCGGCCTCGTGTCCCCTTATTAAAGCAATCCGGGCAGCCGACGCTTTTATAGACTTCCTTTTCGTATATCTCAGACGGGTGCGGATCGACGATCCGGCATCGTTCGCACAACTTTTTGATCAGCGCCTGGGCGAGGATAAGATTCAATCCGGTCGACAGATTTTCTCGCGGCAAACCGAGTTGGAACATTCGCGACAGCGTGTCCTCGACACTCGCAGCGTGAAACGTGGACAGCACCAGATGGCCCGTCAATGCGGCATTGATCGCCACCGACGCATGCTCGGACGAACGCAGCTCACCGATACCGATAATGTCGGGATCGGCACGGAGGCAGGAATAAAATGCGTCCCACCATGTGAAGGGAGTATTCGGCCGGAGGCTCATCTGTGTTCGATACGGCGAGCGGATCTCGATCGGCTCACCGATCTCGATGATCTTGAAGTTGTCTGTCTCTTCAAGAGCGGCGTAGATCGCCTCGAGCGTGTTGGTCTTGCCCGAGCCCGTCGCACCGGTAACGATAAGGATGCCTCGCTTTTGCGTGTATGCAGCTTTTAGATCTGCGATCTGACGCGGCAGGAATCCAACCTGATTGATATCGCGGATCGGTTTGAGCTGCGAACGGAGAACGATCGACGGCGCGTACAACGTCGGCTGCGAGACAAATCGAAGTTCGACCTCGGCCGTCCGTCCGTCGCGAAGCGCGCGAACCTTGACCGTCGAGTCGATGTCCTTGAACTTCATCTGCGTCGCATCCTTCCCGGATGTCTCCGCCATTCCCATGCATAGCTGTTTGATCTTTACAAAGGGAATGTTGTCCCATCGAACAAACATCTCGCTGTCGTAGCGAAAGCGGATGCGTCCCGTCGGCTGGCCCGCCTCGATATGCATGTCGCTGGAACCCGAGCGGAGGAACTCCATCAGAATGAGGCGGATGAATTCCTGGGTCGTTAGTTCGGCCTCATTGCGCCGGATGTTACGTTCGTATTCCTCGCTATCGGTCAGGTCGATCCATTCTTCGTTCTCGTCGGCGAGGTCGGCTTCGCTGGTCGCATACGTCGCATAGGCTTCCTCGGCGGTGAGCGATAATTTTCCTTCGCCCCAGTTCTTTGTCTTTTGCGACTGCTTTTTCTGCTGATGCTCGAGCATCATCGACTGAGTCCGCTCATCGTAAATATGCGAGTGCAGATATTCGAAGAAGGCTTCTTCAAGCTGAACGAACTTGACGTTGAAGGGACTGACACGAAGTGCGTGGACAACTCCGTTCCGGTGATCGCCATTCCGTACGTGCACGAGCCCGACCTCGAAGTGGGCCGAGTCCAGAGGGCCGCTCCAAACGTTCAAAACGATCGCACGATAACGGTTCGACGATTCGCGATTGAGGTATTCGGAGAGTTTCTGAAGATCGTTGATGCTGTACATCTCTTCGTGACCCGATTCGAGGATAAGTGAAAAATTGGCCAATGCCTGCGAACGCCGTTCTTCATGACCGGCGTCGCTCTGGTCGAGCGCAGCACCGTCCACAGGTTCGTCGGTCAAGTCGACAAAAGTCTCGCCCTTTAGCTCGTAGTTCGACATAGATAATACTAATTACACTCATTTGACGGTACCGGCCGCTGTTTATTGCCCGCGACCGTAGAATGATCGAAAAAAAGACCCTTAATTATCCGGCTTTGGCGGCACGACCTGCTTGGGTTCCGCCTGGTTCGCTCGCTTGAGTTGCTCCGGAGTAAGCGACGGCGGATTTGTCGTCGCCCCGGGAACGACTACCGGCTCGATCGCTTCTCCATACGGAATAACTGAAACCGAGATCGCAAAATACAGACGATTTATCCGAGTATCACGAATTCGCCGCTTGAATAACTCACCGATGATAGGGATGTCGCCGAGCCCGGGGGTTTTCGAAATGGTCTTGCTATCCTGGTCGACCGTAAACCCGCCAAGAATCGCGGTCTTGTTTTCAGCCAACAAAAGCTGTGTTTGCACGGACCGTTTGCTGATCGCCGGAACTCCGCGTGCGGTAACCGATGAGTCAACATCGTTAGCCGCCAGTCGCATATCGAGAGTGACCGCAACCGGTTCGCCATTCTCATCGTCGATGACATATGGAGTGACCGCCAAATTGTTCGATGCATCCACAAACGTGATAGTTCCGACACCTCCGAGGGAACTGTCGATAACGATCGGAAGCTGCCGACCGACCTCGAGCGTTGTGCACAAGCCGTCCAGCACCGTCGCGAATGGCCGCGACTTAACCGTTATCACACCGTTCTCCTGAAGCGCGGTCGCTTGAACATTGAAGTCGAATGTTCCGATGATCGTCGAAAAATCAAACAGGGTGCCGGTGCCGAGCGTATGTCCAAAGACCCCGCCGGATGTCCGGTCATTCCCACTCCCGAGGATCGTGGTCTGGAAACCGATATCCCGCAGCCGATCCTGATTGGCCGAATAAACAAGCCCTTTGATAACGACCTGGAACGGCGGCCGGTCGGCCCGTGAGATGATCTCGTCGATCAGCGGATGTTCCTCTTCGGTCGCTCTGATCACCAAAATATTTCGCCCCGGTATCTGCGTCACAAATCGATTTGTTCTTTTCTCTTCGGTTTGCGAGCCGCCTTGTCCCTGGTTGCTTCCGACACTGCTCTCGGACATCGACCGGAGCCCGACTATTTTTTCGATCTCGATTATCAGCTTGTCAAAACGGGTGCTGCCCTGCTGTGCTGCCGTCTGACCCTGGCTGCCACCGGAGGAACCGCCTCCACCGTTCGAAAACCCGGAGCCTCCGCATCCGCCCTGGCCGCCGTTCTGCCCGCCGCCTTGGCTGCGGCCGGCGAGGTCCACTGTGCCGCCGGATGTTCGTTGGAGAAATTTTAGCTTGACGAATTTTGTCGTCACGTCTGCCCCGTCCTGCAGCTTTGGCAGATCGACGTTTTGGACAAGCTCGATCGTGTTGTCGTTAATGCATCGAGCGCGAACACCCGACACAAATAGTTGCGATCGGAGAAGTACGTTCCAGGGGATACTGCCGGTCCTGATATTTATCGGCAGATTCCGCAAGTGCGGGCCCATCAGAAAATTGATCCCGTATCGAGTGTGGATCTGACCCAGAAGGTCATCGAGCGTAAGCTCCGTTGTCTGTGTGAATGTGATATCGCGGCCGACAAAATTAGGGTCGCAATAGTTACCGTCGGGTGCGGACAATTGAAACGGGTTCAGATTCAAGGGCGAATAAGGAGGTTCAACCGAATTTTCGAATTGCGGTTCGTCTACTATCTCTGTCTCTTCATTCGTGGACCCAGCGGCCGCCGAGAAGTTCTCAGGCCCGACCACGAGCGTCGGCTCAGATGCGAACGCCGGCTCGGGTATGACAGTCGGCCACACGCCGACCACGGGAACCGATGGGGACGAGCGTCGCTCATCCTTGCGAACGAAGCCTGCCATCCCCGCAGCGGTGTCGGGTGAGAGCGCCCTTTCCCTTATCCCGGGTGCCGATGCCGTTACCGCATAGTCCGCAAAGAAGCTGACCGCGACCAACATCGCCAACGAAATTACTATAAGTTCTCTAATGCGTTTCATGGTTTTGCTCCGCAATGGATAACGAGCTTTTCAAAGCCTTCCGCCCGATGGTCACTACCTCAAAATTGGCTCGGGCCGGTTGCCATATTCGCCATCCGCGAGTCGCCGGCCGCCTGGCACGGCTCTACTGTCGCGAAGGATTTCCTTCTAATTCCATTCTGAAAAGTGAACACAACCTCTTTTTGATCGAATCCGTTGAGCCATCCGTCCGAGAATCTTGTGCCCGCTGGAAAACTAAATGTCTGGCACAGCGATAACGAGAACAGCATCACTTCGGCGCCGAGATCGCCGCCACTGACAAGACCGACGGGTATCAGATCGGCGACTCCCAGCACTTCAGATTCGTTCTCGACGATCTGACCTAGTTTTTTTCGGGCAAGCCAATCGTCGTGCCTAGATTTCCAGCTCGGAGCCTCGATGACCGAACTGGAATAGATCTGCGAGCCGCGAGTTTGCCCTCCCGGTGACACCCTCGAACTCGTACCTCCCACCGTGGTGGTGGTTTCGGTTACACCGCCGGTCTGAGTCGATGTTCGCAACGGAGCGACGGCTACATTTCCGGAAATGCCCGCCCGGTCGAGAAATGGATTCAAGACCTCACCCTGGGTCGGCAGTCCGTCGAAGGCGAGAGCCTTTGCAAGGTCGGATCGGATCTTCGGATCGATGACGATGACCGGCGTCGCAACGCCGGAATCGGCGGCCGACTGCCTACGGTCGGCAAGGGCGGCAAACATCGTCCACGCGACGATCAAAATAAAAACCACGAGAAAGACACCAACGAAGACAAGACCTAGCTTGTAACCGAGTCTTTGCCTTGCAGGAATGGGTTGGTCGAGCGTTCTTACAGCCTGCATCAGTTTCCACCCTCCGAAGATTTGTTTCCGGAAGCGAGATCTGTCGGAATAGCCGGCATTTCCGCAGGCGGCGGCGCGTGGTATGCAACCAGCGTAAAACCAGCCGAAACATCTGTCCTCAGTGAAACGATCGAAAAATCTCGGACAAGCAAGATGCGCGGCATACGAGAGATGTCGGCAAAAAAGTTGACTACACGTGGATATGGCCCGCTGACGATCGCCGGTATCTCCCGCTCGTATAACTTTTCGGCATTCGGAGACTTGATCGATTCCTTGACCGCCATCAGCCCCCGGAGCGTTACGCCGTTTCGCTGTGCGGCCATTTCGACCTGGCCGAGCACGTCGGATACTTCAGTCTCCTGGGGCAGCAACGGTTTCGCTTCGTCGTAGAGGTCGACGATCTTTTTGAACTCCGTGCGAAACTGCGGCTCGCTCTCGAGCATACGTTCCGTCTTTGCGTTCTCAGCTTCCTTACGGGCAACCTGCAGCCGGTATTCGTCGGTGGACTGTGCCCAGCCCGCAAGAAAGTAGCCGTAAAAGAGATATCCGAGCCCAACCGATATTGCAGTCATCACCGCCAGCGTAATGATGGGGCCATGACGCGACGATTCGTTAAGGATTCCGTCGCCTATACTGCCTAAGCTGGATCTTTGAACCTTTCTCATAAGAATCTTTTTTCCCGACGCTCTACTGCGCGGCCGGTTTGGCCGCAGGTGCCGGCGCACCCGGCTTTACCGGTGCGGGCGGTGCAAACTCATCCATGGGGAGATAATGTCCCTTGATGCTCCAAACTATGACGCCCGGCCGGGCCTGACTTGCCGTCAGTGCCGAACCGGCCATCACGGGAACCTTCGCCTGCGTCGGCACCACAGCCGCCGGCGGCGGTCCTTCCTGAACTTCGTATGCAAGATTTCCAAACAGCCGCGAACCGCTTTCGGTGCCGCCGGCAAACTCCAGAGATTTCAGGAACGATGCGACTGCGTCTTTATTCCGTGCAAACCCCTTCATCTCAACTCCCCCGGTCGGCGAAAGCTTCATGTCCGAAATATAAAACGACGGATCGACCGTAAACGGGTAATTCGAATTAAGCTGATAAAGGAGCCCGATGCCAACCGGCTGCTGTCGCCGCAGGCGGCTGACCTGCTTGATAAATTCCTGGTACCACTTCAAATTCGCCTCGTACGAATTACGCCGATCGAGAGCCGGCTTCAGCTCCTGCGTCCTCGCGGTCGCACTCGAGTCGCGCATACCCGTGAGTATCCCGGCGAATAAAAGCCCCGCGACCATCGCGAGCAGCACAGCCGCGACTCCGATCGGGGCGGCGAGAAGTGTCAGGATCGCCCTACTTCGACGCTGGTGGGCAAAGATCTCTTCGTTGAATCGCCTCTGGTCTTGCTCTGTGTCGGCGAGCACCAGCAGATCGCGGGCGAGATTCGCCGGCGGGAGGATCGCCTCCCCAACCGGAGATGCATCGCCAAAAGCGAACGAGCCAAGCAACAGCCCACCGACGATCGACTCGTTCGCCGGCGAATTCAGATGAAAAACCTCAATGCCGGTCGTCGTCGCATGTTCGGCGGCGATCGGAGGGATGGTGTCGGCAAGTTGCGGCTCGGACGCCCAGACCACCTGCGGCATAGCCGGTGAGCTGTAGCTGTTCAAGTTTCTCCTTGGATAACTGCAGCGTCAGCTGATCGAACGCCTCGCGGACATAGGTTTCCAGACGCCTGCGGATACCCTCATCGGCGGCACCTGCCGAAAACCGGGCTGCGGGTTGATTCCCCAGCTGTGCGACGTCCTTCGGCGCGAGAAAACCGTGTTCGCTGAAAAGACCCGTTGCGGGGCTCCACAAGCCGAAGCGAAATCCTGCAAGGCCGATCAAAATAAACGCCGTGACCTCCGATTCCTTTCCGGCGCGCTGGACAAGCTCGCCTTCCTTCACCGCCGTCAGGAAGTATCTCGCGGTGGTCCTGACCGGTGTCTCGATAGTGACGTTCAGCCTTGAAGCGACCCGGTCGCCGAGAAGCGTGCGAACCCGTTCGCGAGCCGCCAGCACATGGGCTCGAGGAACTTCGGTCATCGCCACCAATCCATTCGGCAGCCTCCGGATCACACACGCAGTGTCATCGAGCGAGGTCTCGAATAGCGGATGATTGTCAATCCCCAGGACGACTTGCTGCTCGGCCGTGATCAGCCACTGGACGAGTTCTCGATCATCGAGCGTCAGACGGTCACCGTCCAGAGCGAGGATCCGGGTCCTCTCGGAAAACTCGGGAATGGTGGTGAGATAGAGTGTCTCGCTGGAGAGCGTAAGAAGCCCTCCCTGGCCGCCTCGGCGGAGATTGATCGCCTGCGCCAGATTGATGTCGGAGGTGAACCTTTCAACCTCGACCTCCCAGTTTCGATCGTCGCCCCTGGTCGTCGGCCATGCCGCGACGACGCGTCCGACCGGATCCCACGAGATCGCTAGCTGATCGCGCGAATGCTCGAAGCCATTCGCTCCGGCTGCATCCAGGTCATGATTGGAAAACTTGTTTCTCATACCGTGAAATACCTAATACTAGTAGAGCGATTCATCCCCTGCGCCGCGGACCCGCGGACGAATGCCAGCCGCGGCCTCCGTGGGCTGAACTCCGGCTCCACCGATAAATGAGCTGGTTGTCCCGTGCCCCCGACCGACGAGATCAAGCAATTCCTTCGTGTCCGAAGAGATAGCGAGCGCCGTTTCCAACGTGATGTCGCGTTTGCGATACAACGACGCAAGCGACTGGTTGAGAGTTTGCATTCCGAACTTGTCGTTACCGGTCTGCATCATTGAATAGATCTGGTGGATCTTGTCCTCGCGTATCAGGTTTCGCACAGCCGGGTTGGGGATACATATTTCCATCGCCATGACGCGTCCGGTACCCGTGCTGTTCGGCAGCAGGGCCTGACACATGATGCCTTCGAGTACGTTCGAGAGCTGGGTCCGGATCTGCGGCTGCTGATTCGCCGGAAAGACGTCGATGATGCGGGTTATCGTCGAGGCCGCGGTGTTCGTATGAAGCGTCGCCAGCGTCAAATGTCCGGTCTCTGCAACGCGGAGCGCCATCTCGATCGTTTCAAGATCACGCATTTCCCCGACGAGAACGACGTCCGGATCCTGACGTAACCCGGAGCGGCAGCGCCTCAGCGAACGAGTATGTGTCCGATCCAAGCTCGCGTTGGCTGACGACGCAGTTTTTGTGCGTATGAAGAAACTCGATCGGATCTTCGATGGTCAGAATATGTTCATGGCGGCTGGTGTTGATCCGGTCGACCATTGTCGCCAGGGTCGTCGATTTGCCCGATCCGGTCGGCCCGGTGACAAGGACCAGCCCGCGCGGCTTGCGGCAAAGATCCGCGACGACCGGCGGCAGACCAAGATCTTCGAACGTCTTGATGAGATATGGGATCGCGCGATAAACAGCTCCGACCGTCTCTTTCTGATTAAAAATATTTACGCGAAAACGGGACAGGCCCTCAAGGGCGATAGAAAGGTCGAGTTCTCGTTTCACTTCGAACTGGCGGGTTTGCTCCTGCGACAGGAACGAAAATGCCAGCTTCTGGACATCGTCAGGGGTGAGCATCGGGTGCCCTTCGATGGGCTCGAGTTTGCCGTGTACCCGGACCTGCGGCGGCGAGTCGGCCCTCAGATGAAGATCCGAGCCGCCCAGTTCGATAGTCCTGGTTAGGAGTTGTGTAAGATTGTTTCGGGCGTCATTGGTACTCATGCGCTCTTAAACCCTCGCTAGAACTAGTCCCGACAAACTACCCCCGCGTATGCAGCCTCGGCTCTTTCGCAAGATATACGCGTACGCGACCAACCGTTTTTCCGGAAAATGCTGAACAATGGGTGTTTTAGGTTCTGCTATTTGTACGTCAGAGTAATTCCGGCTGTCAATGTTTTTTTTCCACAGGCTCTGCCTTTCGGCCCCGCACAAAGTATCGAAAAAGCCCGAAAAAGCGGGGTCTAATTGCGAGTATCGGGACGCCCACATAAAAAATTTTGTTGCAAAAACCTGAAATGGGCTACAATGCCCACGACCCAATCACCCAACCCGAACATTTTTCGAACGATGCGTGAGCCTGTAAGCACAGTATTTTTGTCGCACGAGCCGCATGGCGCCGAGAGCACTCAGCGTCTCATATATGGCCGCCTCGCGTTGATCTTCGTATTGCTGCTGGCTAGCTGGTGGTGGACGGGCAGTCATCTGAGCCCGGCGACGGGATCGTTCCCGACCGGCCTCTTTCTCTTTTTTCTGATCTCCCTTGTGCTCACCGCCGGTTATCATGTCGTCGCATACTTCAGCCGCAATTATCCGTTACAGCGTCGCGTCCAGTTTTTTATCGACATCCTCCTTATCACGTGGCTGGTACGGGAGACGGGCGATGTCAATTCGCCGTATACCTCGCTCTACATCGTTCTCATCTGTCTATCCGGATTTATGCTGGGCAGGGTTGAGTCGCTGGCGATCTCGGCCGCGTCGGCCATATGCTTTATCACGCTCTCCATCTTGACCGGCCAGTTGATCACGTATTCAATTTCCGGCAGCGTCCCGCCGTCGCGTGCGGTGCAGATCGTCGCGTTCAATACGATCGCCATATTGTTTGTGGGATTGCTTGCAGCGCGGATCGGAGAGCGGAAAAAGATCGGCGAACAATTGCGGGCGAGCGAGGAGAGTTTCGCGGACCTGCACATCCTTCACGAACGGATCGTGCAGTCGGTCGACACGGGGCTGATCACCACCAATCTTGACGGTACGATCTACTCGTTCAACCGTGCGGCCGAATCGATGTCGGGCTATTCGGCATCCGAGGTGATCGGCCGGAAGGTGACTGAAGTTTTGGGCGACAATTTCGGCGATCAGATCGCGGCCTGCCTGGGCCCCGTGCAGACCACTGAGTTTGTCACGAGGCATTTCGAGGCTCGTTTCGAAGGTCCGTCGGAGAAGCGATCTACCGTAGCCGCATCGATAAATCCGCTTTTTCGCAGGACCGGACTTGTGTCGGGACTGATCGTGACCTTCGCCGACATCTCGCAGATCCGTGCTTTGGAAGATTCGCTCCGTCGGGCCGACAGGCTCGCGGTGGTCGGACGTTTGGCGGCCGGGCTCGCACACGAGATCAGAAATCCCCTTGGTTCGCTAAGCTCGTCACTCCAGTTCATACGTGAAAAGGCCGGGCTCCAATCTCCTCATGCTCAGTTGTTCGACGTCGTTCTTCGTGAGGCCGAACGGCTGAACGAAATAATTTCCAACTTTCTATCCTACGCACGTCCGCCGGCAGACGCGCTCGAAGTCGCGGCTAAGCAGCGGACCGATATCGGGGCCGCGCTTCGCGATTGCATGGTGCTGCTGCGGCACGACCCACGTGTCAGCGACGCGCATCAGGTTGTCTACGAACCTCCGCCACGGCCCGTCGAGTCGCGTATGAGCGAGACGCATTTGAAACAGATCGTCTGGAACCTGCTGCAGAATTCTGTCGAGGCGATGCCCGACGGAGGCGACATTCTGGTAAAGCTGAATGAGATCCCGGGCGGTCGTGTTCACATGCTGTTCCAGGATACAGGCCCAGGTTTTAGCAGCGATAATTTCAAACATCTCTTTGAGCCGTTTTCAGTCGCGGCGACCGGCACCGGTCTCGGGCTGTCGATCGTGCACAAGATAATCAACGAAAACGGTGGCAGCATCGACGTCACAAAAGCAGACGGCGGCGGAGCGCGAATTCTGGTCGAACTACCGTGCTAAACTCTGCCCACGCATCCCGGCTCGCCGATCTTATGCGTCGAGTCTTCGACTGATTGTTAATAATGGCTGAGCTACTAATCGCCGATGACGAACGAGGGTACCGCGAGGTTCTGCGGGCCATTTTCGAAGATCAGGGCCACAAGGTGCACACTGTGTCAGATGGCCGTGGAGCACTCGCACATCTAAAACGGGAGCCGTGTGACGTCGTCATCTCCGACGTCCGTATGGGCGACATGGATGGGATCGAATTTCTCCAGGCGGCTCGGACGTTCTATCCCGAGATCGGCATCGTCATGATGACGGCATTCGGCACGATCGACACCGCACGCGAAGCATTCAAGCTGGGTGCCGACGATTTCATACAAAAACCTTTCAACAACGACGAACTGAGAATGATCGTCGAGCGGGCGCTCGAGCGTCGGGCCATCGTCCATGAGAACCGTGCGCTCCGAACCGCACAGCGAAAGCTCGGGAGCACGGCGAATATCATCGGGAGCTCGGACGCCATGCTGAGGCTGCATGAGCAGATCGGGACCGTCGCCCGCGAAGAGTCGACCATCCTCATCACCGGTGAGTCGGGCAGCGGAAAGGAACTGGTCGCACGGGCGATACACGATCTCTCAGACCGAGCGGAAAAACCATTTATCCCGATCAACTGCGGTGCGATGACCGAAACGCTGCTCGAGGCCGAGCTCTTCGGATTCATCAAAGGATCGTTCACCGGTGCGACGCAGAGCCGCGCGGGGATGTTCGAGTCGGCGGACAACGGCAGCATTTTCCTCGATGAGATATGCGATATGTCGCCCGCCATGCAGGTGAAGGTGCTTCGCGTCCTGCAGGAGCGAAAGGTCCGCCGGATCGGTGCCGGAAGCGAAACGGCGGTCGACACGCGGGTCATCGCCGCTACCAACCGCGATCTCGTTCCACTGGTCGAAGAGGGAAAGTTTCGGCAGGACCTTTTCTACCGGATCTCGGTCATCCCGATCAACGTCCCACCGCTTCGCGAGCGGCCCGATGACATCCCTGAACTGGCGTTGCATTTCATGAATCGTTTCTCGGCCCGTTCGGGCAAGTCGATCGGAATCTCGGACGAGGCGATGGATGAGCTTCAGAAACGCCCGTGGCACGGCAACGTTCGTGAATTAGAGAACACCATCGAGAGGGCAGTCGCCTTTACCGCCGACGGAGAGTCGATCAGCGCGGAGCGGTGTGCGGCCACCTCTACAAGCAACGGATCCGGAAAGGCGCACTTACCAGCCGCAGGGCTTCATCTTCCCGGGCATCTCGCACAGCTTGAGAAAGAGTATGTCGAAGAAGCTCTGCGGCGATGCTCCGGGAATCAAACTCGCGCCGCTGAGCTGCTTCAGATCCCCGTTCACTCACTCCGCCACCTATTGGATAAGCACGATTTACGGTAACCGTCGTACGCTTTTGAAAAGTTGCCAACACTAATGTCGCGGATTCGGGTTTAAGTCGAACGTCGAAACATATCTGTCGTCGACTCGAGCGGTTTTGGCGAGCCGAAAAAAAGACAGCGAGTCCGCGAGGCCGTTGTCGAAGCGATACGCATTTGAGCGACGCCAGTCTCGATCTCGGTTGTTCGCACATTCGCATCTTTTGAATTTAAGGCATTTGTCATGTGCCAGATGCCGTTCGCCCGAATCAGCGAGAACACGATCATCGTCACGGAGACTATAACCGCAAAGACGCCAAGAAACTGATCCGATCGGTAATTCTTTTCATGAGTCTGCTGTTGATCCGCACCAAACAGCTCGCGGAACGCAACCGCAAGCAAAAAAAAGAAACATATTCCATTCGGTGGGAACCGAAATGAATAGGAACTTGCGCCCGAAGAAACGAGAAACGCGAGCAATCCGGACAATGCTCCTATCGCGAAGCAGAGACGCTCGCTGTTTCACAGCAAGCACGAACAGGTATCCGATGCCAAAAAGCAACCAGCTGAACAAGAACGCCCCTACAATCCCAAGTTCCGCGAGGATTTGAAGATACTGGTTATGCGACTGCGTTCCGGAATTGTGCCTTCGGTGATCTCTAGGTTAGAGTCCGTCGTGTTTTTGGAAGAATATTGTTGTCGAAGAGTCTTATAATCGGTGAAAAAATTATCTCCACCGATACCAGTTAACGGCCGCGACTTGAATCCCTCCAACGCCATGCCCCAAAACACGAGGCGCAACTTTGAGCTCATTATGCTGCTTTCGTCCTGAGCAGCGAGTCGTGAAAAGGTCGTTGGCAGTCCGCCCGTAAAAACGAACTGAAATGTCAACGTCGCCACACATAACACTATGACAGTCGCCAAGGCTCTCTTCGACTTGAAGCAGGGGGATTTTGCCACCCATCCAGCAACGAAGAATATTATGAGTCCGACGATGCCGCCGATAAAAATAGCTCGTGAATGCGTAGCCACGACTGCCGACCAGCCTAGTACGGAAACGATTAGACCGTAAATCGAGTTACGGACAAATGAAAAGGCGATGAGAATCGGCAAGAGGGTCGCAAGTATCTCAGCATTGACGAAATAACGGTGATAAAACTCAGAATTGATAGGTCGGACACTACCAAGGAATTCCACGAGACAAGCAAGACTTATCATCGCTGCCACGACCAATAGAACGGTGATCCCGTTCGACAGGTGATCAGCGTCGCGAACTCTAGTACGGACGAGTAACAGGAATATCAAATAACATCCCCATAAAAGCGAATGGTGAAGAGCGTTTCGTGGAGAGCTTGCCCACAACATTGACGCAAAGCTCCAAATCACAAAAAGGACAAGTGGCAAGATTACGATTTAAGATTCCGGATTGACAACGCGGAAAGTGGTGAGTCGGTCCGGGCGAAGAAGGTGCCTATAAAGACAACTGAGAACGTCGCCAAAGCCAGCTCGACGGTCCAACGATATCCCGGAATACCAACAGTGGGTAGGAATGGTGAGAGCCATCCCACAAGCAACAGTAATGGCCAAAATAGGAAAACTAGGTGTAAGAAGGTTCCAGCTTTGGCCTTCATAGCTTAAGGTCTCCAAAAAAAAACAGAACGGAAGCATCCGCTCTGTTCGTGTGCAAACGCACTAGGGTGGGGAAAGCCTTCCCATTTTGTCTAGGCGATTCTACTGAATCGCGGTGGGCGAGTTGCCCCCCATTGTTCCATCTGTCGCATCACAAGTGATCGAATCATCCAGCGTTTGATAAATCACCCCGGGCTGACTAACTGCAAACCCTGATCGCCGGTAGTGCCTAGGGTGCTCGGATGAGCCTCGGTGCAGTATATTTGTGGGGTTGTTACCGTTGCACTGAAATCGTAGCCACTCTTTGACGGACTATCCGAGCCACCTAGAACCGGGTCGATCAACTGTGCATCGCCGAGGTCGGTTAAATCGCCGTAATTGACATTCCCGCCCAACGTAGCTTGATAGGTCGCATTCGCGCTGTGGATAGGTTCGAAGGGATGATACTGCACTCGCTTCGTTGGCTGCACGGCGGGATGCGAGCAGGTTCGGGATAGCGATTGCGGCGACGATCGCGATAATGATCACGACAACAAGTAACTCGACAAGCGAGAAACCTTTTTCATTTTTGTTTGACTTCATTTCTAAATCTCCTGGGGATCTATATTTGATTGCGAACAGACGGATGATCGGGTTTCTTGCGAGACCAGATACACCCCCTTTGTTTGTTCGCGTGCTACTCGTATTCGCAACCACCGTGCCGCCCGGACGCCGGCCTCGGCGTTCGCTAGTTAGGATCAATGATGTCAATCGGTTAGCTAAAGAGAATCTCCAGCCCATCACACGCCGCCCGCACAAAAAAGTGAGACTTTTACTCACCCGAGGTAAGAGAAAGTCTCACTTTTTGATTTGTCTACCGAGTTTTATCTACGAACTCTCAGCGTCTCGGTGCAATCGCTCCAGACCTTCGACGGACAATCGAAGAGATCGGGCGCGTTCTCGCGGGTCTGTTCGGCGATGGTCACATAGGTTTCCGTCGTGCCGTGTGTGAGCTGCGTCCATCCGAGTTGCCGCCGGTGCCGCCAGACGTACGAGTATGCAGAATGCTCGTTCGCCCCTAACAGATGTTGAGCTTCGTGCAGAAGGATCATCGCCCGCTCAGTATCGTCCGTCGCCCGCTTATAGAAATCGTCGTAGAGCGTGATCATCTGGAAAGGCAGATTTGTCGCCGCAAAAGCATTCTCACTCCCGGCGAGCCTGTTCAGCCAATGGTCCGAACTGCGAAACGTTGTCGTGTGGCGAAGCATAAAGGCTTCCGTCTCGAATCCGCGAGTTTCGAGAAGATCGATGGCCCGTTCGACGGCGGCGGAGTTTTGATCAGAAAGCGGCATTGACGTAGCGACAAGCGATATGTGAAAAGCCCCAAGCGCAAGCATCAACGCAAGGGCGCTGCTGAGGGCGACACGAAATGGCGAATCGTCGGCATTCGTACAGCATCCATGCAGCTGCGATTGATCGTGCGAACTCGGCATACACTTCTTTGGGGAATTCCGGGAAAGGGCAGGCTAATTTCAGGAAAGTGCAATACCCGGGCCATCCCGGGTTGTTGTTCAGTGTACAACACTCATTGGAATTGTTCAACACTTTTACCGAGCGCAGAAATGTCCGGGCTGTGAGCGTTCGACGAGCCGCGGAGATTACCTTGGACTAATCAGGAAAGATAGCCGGAGACGGCAAAACCGGTAAGGATATGCGAGACGATCGCTACGGAATATGCGGCGAGGCCCAAACGTACTCCGATCTTCGCGAGCCGGTTGTCCGAGCCATAGAGCAGTACGGCACAGGCGACAACGCCCATTCCAAGCTTGATCGCAAGAAACGGAGCGACGCCGAGATCCAAAAGCGAAGCCATAAGAAAGTTCCCCTCTTCCGCCCATCCGTTCTGCACCCAGAGGAGGGTGACAAACGCATCGACGACGTTTAGCCCGAACAGAAGAGAGATGGGTTTCCAGAGATTCACAAAGTTTTCTCCGTCACAACCGTGTTTAGCAAGCCCTTTAAACTGCCGAGCCCCTGGCGTTGGCCAGGGGCAAGGTAGAAAAAATTCTATTTTCGAGAACGTCGGTGAATATAACGCGATAAGCGGGAGATTACAAGGGGAGGAGGGACAGGAGACAGGAGACAGGAGACTGGAGACAGGAGACTGGAGACTGGAGACTGGAGACTGGAGACAGGAGACTGGAGACTGGAGACTGGAGACTGGAGAGCCTGGAGCTCCACTCCAGCTCGTCCCAGTCTCCGTCACTTGTCTCGTCCTGTCTCTTGTCTCCTGTCTCTTGTCTCCCGTCTCCGTCTCCCGTCTCCCGTCTCCTGTCTCCTGTCTCCCGTCTCCCGTCTCCCGTCTCCCGTCTCCTGTCTCCTGTCTCCTGTCTCTCCCCCTCTCCCCTCGCTGGCACGGCAAATGCTATTGCCCTTGTAGTTGCACAATTTAGGAGGAATTCATCTTTATGTCGTTAGTTCACTGTCCTGAATGCGGACACGAGATTTCGGCTGCCGCCGTAGCATGCCCAAACTGCGGCCGTCCGTTATCGGCTAAGCCGCCTGTTATCGAGCGTACGCCGGTCGTCGCTACCTTACCCCGGAGCGAGGGTACGCCAAATTGGATCTTCATTCCGCTGGGAATAATCGGAGCGCTTCTGCTTATCGTCTTCTTCGTCGTAATGAGCCGTAACAGTGAAGACGCCAACTCAAATCTCGCGGTAAACGTAACGACGAGACGACCGCCGACGACAGTCGAGCGCAGCAGCACGGACATCCCGTCGACAACTACGGAAAGTGTGCCGCCGCCAACCGAAACACAAACCATTACGGTCCCCGGATCGCAGACCAGTGTTTCAGCTCCACCGGCGAAGGGCAGCGTCACGATCGACGCGAAGATAGCCAACCGAAGCGGCTCACCGCAGCCGGTAAAAAATGAAAGGTTCTATCTGCTGGATAAAGATCTGGAAACGATCTTGTCCGAAGCCGGACTCGAGCCGATCGAAGGCCAGACGTTGATGAACAGCCTCGGGTTGTCGGTGTTGTATCCGGGCAGATTCGACGCGTTCAACAGAGATGCTCTGCGAGCTATCAAGAGCCATATCAAATATGCAGGGACGACCGACGCTTCCGGAAAAGCTGAGCTTGGCGGAGTCGAGCCGAATAATTATTATTTGTTTGGCGTGACCAAGTCGGGTCGCGGGTTTGCGATATGGAGTTCGCCGGTATCGATCAACGCAGGTGAGAACGCCTTGAATCTCTCGCCACAGCGGGTAACGGAAATGGAAGTGGCACCCGGCGAGTAGAGCTTCGATCACCGAATAATTACAAAAACGGCAAGCCCATCGCGGCCTGCCGTTTTTCGTGTCTGGTGGAGACGAGGGGGATCGAACCCCTGACCTCTGCAATGCCATTGCAACGCTCTCCCAGCTGAGCTACGTCCCCTTTTTTTTAGTTTCGAGGTTCTAGTCTCTGGTTTCTAGTTCCCGAAGCGAAGTTTGAATCTATCGAAAACGAATTTAAGCGTCAAGTTTGGGAGTCTGGACAGTCTGGGAAGTCTGGGAAGTCTTGGAAGTCTGGGAAGTCTGGGAAGTCTAGGAAGTCTAGGAAGTCTAGGAAGTCTAGGAAGTCTAGGAAGTCTAGGGAGTCGATGAGGTCTGTCCGTTATCGAGACTCGAGAGAGTCGATAGGCTTCCTAGACTTCCTAGACTGTCCAGACTTCCTAGACTGTCCAGACTCCCCAGACTTCCCAGACTTCCCAGACTTCCCAGACTTCCCAGACTTCCTAGACTGTCCAGACTTCCCAGACTTCCCAGGCTATCTCCCCTTAAAGTTCGGCTTACGCTTTTCGAGAAATGCCGAGACGCCCTCTTGTTTGTCCTCAGTCGAGAAACAGATCGCGAAAAGATCGACCTCGCGCCGCAGGCCTTCGTCCAGATTAGAACGCGAAGCGAACTTGACCGCTTCTTTGCAAAGCTGCAGTGCGATCGGAGCTTTCTCAGCGATCTTAGCCGCCAGCTCCATCGTCTTCGATTCAAGTTCCGCGGCGGGATAGACGTGATTTACGAGCCCGAACTTTAGAGCCGTTTCGGCGTCGATCATGTCTCCTGTCAGGATGATCTCCATCGCACGGCCTTCGCCGATAAGGCGCGGCAGACGCTGTGTGCCGCCGCCGCCAGGGATGATGCCGAGATTGATCTCGGGTTGAGAGAAGCGGGCCGTCTCGCTGCAGATCCGCAGATCGCATGCGAGCGCAAGCTCGTTCCCGCCGCCGAGACAAAAGCCATTGACCATCGCGATCGTCGGTTTCGGAAATGAGTCGATCGAATTAAAAAACGTCTTTTCGTGAAACAGATTTCGCTGCGTGACCGGGGTTTGCCCGGCAAATTCGCTGATGTCCGCACCCGCGATAAACGATTTCTCACCCGCTCCGGTGATCACCAGTACGCGGACCGCAGTCGTCACGGCGAAGCTCATTCAGAGCGTCAACGCCTTCGGTGTGGACCTGCTTGTTTAGCGCGTTAAGTTTGTCGGGCCGGTTGATGGTCAGGACCGCGACTCCGTTATCACGTTTTTCTACGGTAATGGTTTCGTATGTCATAAAAAGGTAAGACGGACTGTTAGTCCGTCCATTTCGCCGTTGCAAAAATAATTCAGGTAATAATCGGGGACGGACTAATAGTCCGTCCTACTCCTCTATCCCTTCGACGACGTTGTCGTCAGCGATCCACGCGACAAACAACCTTAGCCAATTGTCCTTCGATTCGATTATCGACACGCCAACACGCGACGTACCATAATTCGAAGCGCCGATCCGTGCAACCTTTGCCTTGACTTCGACCGGAACGCCGTCCGGTCGATGCGAGCGGATATAGAGCGTATCGCCCTCAACGATCTTCTGATTTAGCTGGAACAGCGCACCGAGGGTTGATATATCGTCGGTCTCGGTCGGCTCGCTCCACGCGGCACCATCGTCCGCGCGCCCGAAACAACAATCGGAAGCCGCAGGGCCATCCGAAGTGCAAAGCGTTTTTCCTCAAACTGAGGCTGCATACTTGTCGGCATCTGGCGCGTTTATACGAAATCGGTATCGGTTAGAGCAAACCAGTTTAACATCACTTCGCGAAAATAACCTCTATGTAAGCTCGCTCGGGGGAATATTTCATGTGCGTTTCCGGATTCGAGAAGTGCCGCCTCCGGCATCGGTATTCGACTAAGTTGCAACGCGATAGTTATACTACAGACATAACGTTTATTTCAAATTTTTCAAGCTTTTGGAGAGCATCGAAAGGTATATGGCAACGACAAATATCGAGCGAAAGGTTGTGATCCTAGGTTCTGGCCCGGCGGGCCTAACGGCGGCGATATATGCCGCACGAGCGCAACTTGACCCGTTGGTGATCGACGGCCCTCAACCCGGCGGACAGCTAACGATCACCACCGATGTCGAAAATTATCCCGGATTTGCCGACGGCATCATGGGACCCGCGCTGATGGAGCAATTTCGCGAGCAGGCGACGCGATTCGGCACGGAGATCCTCAATGTGTGGATCGACAAGGTCGATCTGTCGCAGCGGCCGTTCACGCTATTTGGAAAGGAAAGCGAGGACGCCGATGAGATCACGACCGTGATCAAAGCGGACACCCTGATCATCGCGACCGGAGCATCGGCCAAGTGGCTTGGAATTCCGGGTGAGGCTCCGGTACCCGAGGGCCTGGGCGGTAACGGTGTTTCGGCATGTGCGACATGCGATGGATTTTTCTTCAAGGGTAAACCGATCGTCGTCGTCGGCGGCGGGGATACAGCGATGGAAGAGGCGCTCTTTTTGACACGATTCGCGTCAAAGGTCACGTTGGCACATCGCCGCGAGGAGTTTCGCGCTTCAAAGATCATGCAGGAGCGTGTCCTTGCCCATGACAAGATCGAAGTTCTGTGGAACACCGAAGTAAAGGAAATTCTCGGGTCAAAAGAGGCGGGGGTCGAGAGCGTAACGCTATTCAATAACAAGACGAACGAGACTTCAAACTTTCCGACGCAGGGAGTTTTTGTGGCGATCGGGCACCAGCCGAACACATCACTGTTCAAGGGCGTGCTCGATATGGATGAGGTCGGCTATCTGAAAACCGAAGGCCGGACGATGAAAACAAATATTCCGGGCGTATTCGCCTCCGGCGATGCACAGGACTCGTATTATCGTCAGGCGGTGACCGCCGCGGGAACCGGATGCATGGCGGCGATCGATGCAGAGAGGTTTCTGGTCGAGCACGTAGTCGAGGTAGAAAAAAACACCGCAACGAACTGGTAAACTTAGTGGTGAACTATGAATGGTGAATTATGCGGGACCGGCATGGCAGAATAGTCCCTCTCATACTTCACCGTTCACAGTTCACAGTTCACAGTTAGAAAACATGCCAATTTACGAGTACAAATGTAAGGACTGCGGGGAGTGTTTTGAAAAACGGCAAACCCTCAGCGATGAACCTCTGAAATCCTGCGAAAAATGCGGCGGCGGCCTTGAAAAACAGTGGTCGCTGTCCGGGTTTCAGTTCAAAGGCGGAGGCTGGTATGTCACCGACTACGCCGGGAAAAAGTCGGGAACTCCGGAAACCTCAACCAAAAGCGAAAAAGCTTCGGGCGGTGAATCAACGGAAAAGTCCTCTGATGCATCAAAGCCAACGACCGATACGAAATCTCCCGTCAAAGACAGACAGCGGGTCGAAGAAAGAATAGATGAAGCGATTTGTACAACTTGGCTTGTTTCTCGGTTTGGCCGCAGCGACCGCCACGGGCGTTCTTGCACAATCGCGTCACACAGCCAGGGGCGGGGATCTCGAAGGAACACTGTCTGAGCGTCACCGCATCGCGCATCAACGGCAGTCCGGATGCGATCAAGGTCGAGAACCTTTCTCTTTACGAGAACGGCTTCGAGCAAAAAATACGAAATTTCAGCTTCGATCCTTCCCCGGCTCGGATCGTCCTTCTTGTCGACAATTCACAGACACTCCCGGCGGATGTCGAAAGGCTAAAAAAAGCGACGATGGAATTCGCCTACGAGATCTTTGACGGCGATCAGCTCTTTGTTCTTGCTTACGACGAAAAGGCCGAGATCATCCAGGAGTGGACGGACGATGCGAAAAAGATGGAGTCGGCGCTCGCAACATTTCGCAAGAAAGGCAGACCGTTTTTGTTCGACGCCCTTGATTCGGCGGTCGATGAAGTATTGCTCCCCCTGATGCCGGGGACACGAAAGACGGCGATCGTCATCATCGGCGACGGCGTTGATCGCGGCAGCAAGACTAGCGTTTCAGAAGATCCTCGGCCGGATGCAAAACGAGAATATAACGATCTACGCGTTGCAGTTGCCCGACCGCACGGGCGGGGCGTTTCGGCGTGATCGGCCAAAGGCATCTGCGGTTCTAACCCAGCTTACCGAAGGTACCGGTGGCACTATTTACCCGCTCGACGAGGCTCAGGATGCGGCGAAAGCCATCTGCGAAGAACTCCGCCACAATCGTTATCTGCTCTCCTACATACCGCTCAACACATCGAGTTATGACATCCGCCGCGTCTTTCTTACCGCCGGCGAAGGCATCAGCGTCCGCACAAAGACCGCCCAGCCGCCGAATGTAAAGTGAATTGATAGTTGATAGTTGATAATTGATAGTTGCATGAGCGAACGATGCGATCCGCAACGATCAATAATCAATTACACCGCCACGGGTGCGGCGATCTTGCCGTGAGACTGGTAGTTTTCCAATTTCAGATTCTCAAATTTGAAATTCAAGAGCCCATCGATTCCCTTCAAACCTGACGCATTTGCAAACTCGAGTGTCGGCAGAGCAAACGGCTCACGAGCAAGCAGCTCGTTGACCTGATCGAGGTGGTTCGAGTAGATGTGAAGATCGCCGAAGGTGTGTATGAAATCACCGACCTCGAGACCGCAGACGTGTGCGACGAGATGCGTCAGCAGTGCGTAGCTCGAGATATTGAACGGCACTCCGAGAAATGCGTCCGCCGATCGTTGATACAGCTGGCAGTGCAGCGTCTTTCCGTTCTCGATCTTGAATTGAAACAGCGTGTGACACGGCGGCAGAGCGACCTCGTCACATGTTTCGGGATTCCAGCCTGTCACGATCAGACGGCGCGAATTCGGGTTTGTTTCGATCTCCCGGATCAGACGCGCGATCTGATCGACGCCGTTCATCTTCGGATATTCGCCGCCGAAAGATCGCCATAGATAACCGTAAACCGGCCCAAGATCGCCGGCTTCGCGACCGAATTTCGCGGTCTGTTCACCGGTTGCCCATTCGGCCCATATATCGACGCCGCGAGCCTGCAGATCCGCGTCGCTAGTCGATCCACTCAGGAACCAAAACAGCTCTTCGGCGACCCATCGAAACGGGACGCGCTTGGTGGTCACTATCGGAAATCCGTCACGCAGGTCGAAACGCGTTTGATATCCAAAAGCCGAGATCGTCCCGACACCGGTTCGATCTTCGTGCCGCGTGCCGTTTTCGATTATGTGTCTGAGAAGGTCGTGATATTGCCGCATCTTTCGTTAGTAAATAGTAAATCGTGAATAGTGAATAGTGAAAAGTGAATAGTGAATAGTGATAAGTGAATAGTGATAAGTGAATAGTGAAGATCCGGAGGGCTCCACCGATCGTCCTTTGTGAAAAGCCTTCGACCAGAGGAGCGCCCAGGCCGTGTACGCAGGCGAGGCTTTTCACTATTCACTATTCACTTTTCACTTTTCACTATTCACTATTCACTATTCACTGTTTACCATTTACTATTTACTACTTATGTTGGAGGTCAGTTTCAATAGCCCGCAGTGCGGATGGATGTCGATCGGATTCGACGACGGCGTGAGCGAGTTCCACACGACGACGGCGCACGCTCCGCATGAGCTGGCTCTACCCGAGTTGATGAAGATCCTGACCGCACTTACTGATCGCAACACCCCGCAGGCCGAACATCTTTTGAAGTGGAATCGCGACCCTGAGGAATTCGATTTTCGTTTCGTACGTGAGGAAGATGATCTGCTGTTGGAAATTTACCAGTATCCGACCGACGAGCGTCACACTGCCGAACGCGAGCTGGTGTTTTCGCACAAGGGCAAGATCGCGGACGTTGTCGGATCTTTCGCCCAGACTTTCGAGCAGCTTTACGAAGACCGCGATACCGACGAATTTGAGTTCAACTGGCGCCAGCCGTTTCCCTACCAGGAGTTTGCAGAATTCAAAGGAAGATTGAACCGCAGATGACGCGGACAGGAACGGATAAAGGCAGACTGAAAATGAGCTAATCTGCTGAGTCTGCTTTGATCCGCGTCATCTGCGGTTAACAATTTCGATGAAAGAAAGACTACTAGATTTACTTGCATGCCCGACATGCGGCGGTGACATTCTGCTCGCGTATGCAAGCAAGTACCTTGAAAAGGAAATCATCGAGGGTGTTCTGACATGCAAAAAGTGCACACGCGAGTACAAGGTGGTTCGCGGTGTTCCTCGTTTCGCCGATCTCGGAAAGATCGAAGAGGACAAGGCCGAGACGGCCGAGAATTTCGGCTGGCAGTGGACCCATTTCACGCAGGAAGATCCGAAATACAACGAACAATTTCTCGGCTGGCTTCAGCCCGTAAAGCCAGAGTTTTTCAAAGACAAGGTCGTCCTCGAAGGCGGATGCGGCAAAGGCCGTCACACGAAACTCGCCGCCGAATGGGGAGCGACAGAAGTTGTCGGGATCGATCTCGGCGACGGCGTCGAATCGGCGTTTGCATTGACTCGTCATTTGCCGAACGCTCACATCGTCCAGTGCGATATTTTCAAGTTGCCGTTCAAGAAAGTGTTCGATTACGCCTTTAGCGTCGGCGTGCTGCATCATACGCCCGATCCGAAGAAAGCTTTTCTTTCACTTGCCTCGAAAGTAAAAAGGGGCGGCCACATTTCAGCGTGGGTTTACGGTGCGGAGAATAACGAGTGGATCACGAAGTACGTTGATCCGGTTCGGACGGGCTTTACGTCGCAGATCAGCCAGCCGATGCTGTATCAACTTTCAAAGCTTCCGACGCTTGGCGCTTTTTCTGACCACAAAGCTCGTCTATCGCCCGGCTAACATCGCAGCCAAACCGATCGCCAACAAGCTTTTCTACAACGACTATCTGAATCACCTCGGCACCTTCGGCTGGCGCGAGCAGCACAACATCGTCTTCGATCATCTCGTCGCGCCGACTGCGTTCTACATCTCGAAGGAAGATTTTGAGTCGTGGTGGCAGCGAGATCAAGGCCGAGGATGTCGAGATCACTTGGCATAATCGGAATAGTTGGTGCGGGTTTGGAAGAGTGTGAATCGTGAAATCTAGCGGACATACCACGAGCGCGACCTACCGCCCGCTGCCGCAGCCGGCTCTGACACGAATGAAATTCGAAAACGGCATTGCAAAACACTATCGCCAATCGATCGAAGATGCCTTCAAAACAATCCTCGCAAAAGGCAACGATTCTCATCGAGAGGTGATGAAGCTGATCCTCGAGTCGAAGATGCTCATCCGAGTAGAGCCTGTCAGCAAGATCAACGCCTCAGGTGTCACGGGACTGATCGATACCGGCGACACCAACGATAGGATCGAAGAGGAACGACTGAGCCTCGCAGAATCGTTCGACGAGATCTATATCACGATCGCCGAGGAGACGATCGACACCGGTGGCCAGCGCGGATGCGAAGGAACATTCGTCCACGAAGGCCGTCACGCATACGATTTTGCACAAACTATCGAAAGTTTCTCCAATGCTGACGTCAATCCGCTGAGCCTTTTCGACCCGACGCTTTACGAACTGGAATGGGAAGCACACAAGACATCAGGCGAATATATGTTGCGTGTCGCTCGCGATGAGTATCTCGACGAGGGCCTTCAGCTCATGATCCTTGGCCGAAAGACCGACGGCGGCTGTTTCCTGAACGAAGACGGCATTGGCTGCCGATTGAGCGACAGTTACGGCCTCACACTGGACGCGAATCCCGGCCCTCGTGCAAGCAAATTACTCGGCCTTCGACAAAGGTAAGGATCTCGCATCTAGAATCTATCAGTTATCATCTATTCGAAAGCGTCATCCGAATAGATGATAACTGATAGATTCTAGATGATAGATCGGACTTTTATGAACGACGCCCTTCCGCAGGAAATGCAGCAGCACACATACGCGATCATGGACGGGTCGAAGATTCGCATTGGTGGTTCGTCGGCCGCCGCGCGATCCTGGAAACGTTTCCTGAGACAGATAATCCAAAATCCAAAATCCAAAATCCAAAATCCGAAAATCTTGGATGTGGTTGCGGAACCGGTGCGAATCTCGAAATGCTCTCCAGTTTGGCGAGGCCGAGGGGGTCGATGTATCCGACGATGCGCTTGAGTTTTGTCGGCGTAAGGGATTGAAGGTTCAGAAAGGCCTGGCCGAAACACTTCCCTATGCAGACGAAACATTCGATGTCACGACCGCCCTCGATGTTGTCGAGCATCTCGATGACGACGTTGCCGGTCTAAAGGAAATGTTCCGCGTGACGAAACGCGGCGGCTATTCACTGATCTTCGTTCCGGCGTTTATGTGGCTGTGGGGCGTGCAGGACGATATCTCGAATCATCGAATCCGGTACACGAAAGAGCAGATCGTCGAACGACTGGAAAAGGCCGGTTACGAAATTGAACGGGCGACGTACGCGAACTTTACATTTTTTGCGCCGATCCTCGGCGGCCGAACGCTGATGAAATTGACGGGCATCAAACCCGAATCGGAGAACAATGTGAATATCTCAGCATTGAACGGCGTGTTCGGAAAGCTCTTTTCGGCCGAGCGATACTGGCTGAAGAATTTCAATTTTCCGTTCGGTGTGTCGATCGTGATCGTCGCGCGAAAGCCGGCCTGATGGTTGTCAGAACCGCCTGCGGTAGCGGGCGGTTCAAGTTACACCATTAGCACCAGCGTCAATGTTCAACCGCCCGCTACCGCAGGCGGTTCTGACAAGAAGCGGACCGACTACACGCATGCGTTCTGACATTAAGGGAGCCCCCTGCCAAAGGCGGTTCTGACCACCAACTGTATTTTTCACCCTGAAAGCCGTAGATTATAGAGCTTGGCAATGGACTCTAATCAAGCTAAACAACCTAACCCTGAGCTTTCGCTTTTTCTGCCTGTACTCGACGAAGAAGACAACCTGCGGCCGATGCACGCGAAGATCGCGGCGGCGCTCGATGCATTGGGAAAATCCGCTGAAGTGATCTACGTCGATGACGGCTCGACGGATCGTTCGCTCGAGGTCTTAAAGGAGATCGCGGCCGGTGATGACCGTGTCCGCGTGATCTCGCTCCGGCGAAATTACGGCCAGACGGCGGCGATGTCCGCCGGCATCGATGCGGCGAAAGGCGACATCCTCATCCCGATGGACGCCGATCTGCAAAACGATCCGGCTGATATCAAGCGTCTTCTCGACAAGCTCGACGAGGGCTACGACGTCGTCTCGGGCTGGCGAAAGAATCGTCAGGACAAGCTGATCTCGCGAAAGATCCCTTCGCAGATCGCAAACCGCATCATCTCGTGGATCGGCGGTGTGCCACTGCACGATTACGGCTGCTCGCTGAAGGCATATCGCCGCGATGTGATCCAGGACGTAAAACTGTACGGCGAGATGCATCGCTTTATCCCGATCTACGCAGCTGGGCCGGTGCACGTGTGACCGAGATTCCGGTCGATCATCACGCCCGCACGATGGGCAAATCGAAGTACGGCATTTCGCGCACGATCAAGGTGATTTTCGACCTGATGACGATCAAGTTCATGGCCGAGTATCAGACGAAGCCGATCTACGTTTTCGGCACATTCGGGATGATCGCTTTTCTTCTCGCGGCGATCGCCGGCGTTTGGGCGATCGTGCTGAAGATCTTTCACGGCACTTCATTCATCCTGACGCCGTTGCCGGTGATCACTGTCGTTATGCTCGCGATCTCGGTGCAGTTTTTCCTGATGGGCCTGCTGGCGGAGCTTCTTGTACGCACCTATCACGAGTCGCAGGACAAGGCGATCTATGCGGTGCGGAGAAGATCGGGTTTGGTGTCAGCTGTACTGGAACGAGGACTGACGAACTGCTGGGAACTGGCAACGAGAACTGGGAACTGGAAAAAGATCAGGTAGTGTGCGGAGCACGCGATCAAACTTGAGCTACAGACGAGTCGAAGCGGAGTAGAAACAATGGTCAGTGGTGAATGCGTGAATGCGTGAACGTTGAACCGACGTAGGCCGTTTGCATTCACGCATTCAACTCACCGTACAACTGATTTTCATGTGCGGAATAACAGGTTGGATCAACCTCGACACAATCTAAATCGAACGATCAACGCCGAGGCCGTGCTGCACTCGATGTGCGAGACGATCGTGCATCGCGGGCCAGATTCCGAAGGGATGTGGATCGACGACACGGTCGCACTCGGGATGCGGCGGCTGTCGATCATCGATCTGAAGACCGGCGACCAGCCGGTTTTTAACTGCGACAGCTCGGTCATCGTGATGATGAACGGCGAGCTGTACAACTATCGCGAGGTCCGAGCCGAACTCGAAAAACGCGGCCACAAGTTCATCACGCAAATCGGACACTGAGATCCTTCCGCATCTTTACGAGGAATATGGCGACGCTCTTGTCGATCATCTCAACGGGATGTTCGCGATCTCGCTCTGGGACACGCGTACGAAAAAGCTGATCATCGCCCGCGACCGTTTTGGCGAAAAGCCGCTCTATTACGGCGTTTTTGACGGCAAGCTGATCTGGGCGTCGGAGCCGAAAGCGATGCTCGCACATCCGTCCGTCAAGCCCGAACTCGATCTCAACGCGCTCCGGCATTATCGTCTCGTTCGACTACGTCCCTGCGCCGATGTCGATCTACAAGGGCATCAGCAAACTTCCCGCCGCTCACATGCTGATCGTCGAGAACGGCGAGATCAGGACGCGGCGATATTGGAATGTCTTGTCAAAACCCGGAGCGGTCGCGACCGGGGAATTAAATTCGACAATGTAAACGGAAGCGTTCCCGCAAAGTCGCAAAGTCGCAAAGAAGGAGCAACGCTCGGCGAAAAGGCCGACGAGTTAAAAGATCTGCTTTCCGACGCCGTTCGGATGCGACTCGTCTCGGATGTGCCGCTCGGCATTCTTCTCTCGGGCGGGATCGATTCATCGACGGTCGCGGCGTTCGCGACACAGCACGCGACCGGAACGGGTGAAGACGTTCTCGATCGGGTTCGAAGAAGATTCGTTCGACGAATCGAAGTACGCACGCCAGGTCGCAAAACATCTCAACACCGAGCATTACGAAGACAAACTGAGTGCGACGACGGCGGGCGACCTGATCAGCGAGATCGGCACATGGCTCGACGAGCCGATGTCCGACGGTTCGTTGATACCGACATTTTTGCTTGCGCAATTTGTGCGAAAACACGTCACCGTTGCACTCGGCGGTGACGGCGGCGACGAGTTATTCGCGGGCTATCCGATGTACTACGCCCACAGGCGTGGCGGCAAAATACAACGCGATCCCGGCATTCATCCGCTCCGGCCTGATCGAGCCGGTCGTGAATGCTCTGCCGGTTTCGACGAATAATCTTTCGTTCGATTACAAGGCGAAGCGCTTCATTCGAGCGGCGAATTTTGACGCCGTCGAACGGCATCATTCCTGGTTCGGTTCGTTCGCCATCGATCAGCACGACAAACTTTTCACGCGAGACGTTCTCGCCGCAACCGACGCCGACATTTATCGCGGCGTTCGAGAACTGCGTCAACGCTTCGCGACGCGAAGAACGACATCGAGCGGATGCAGTACGTCGACATGAATTACTACCTGGCCGAGGATATTCTGACCAAGGTCGACCGCGCCGCGATGGCCGTTCAGCTGGAAACACGTGCGCCGTTTCTCGATCCGCGTATCGGACAGTTCGCGGCGTCGATTCCCGCTCGAATACAAACTCAAAGGCAAAAGCGGAAAAGTAATCTTGAAAGAAGCGATGAAGGATCTGCTGCCGCACGATATCCTTCATCGCCCCAAAAAAGGTTTCGGGATCCCGATCGCCGAGTGGCTCAAGGGCCGTTTGAATCCGCTGATGCACGATATGCTCGCATCCGAAGAGATTGAAGTCACAAGGTTTGTTCGACGCGGATTACGTCGCAGAGACTTATTCGCGAACACGAAACCGGAGCCGCGTCACATCACAAACAGCTCTGGACGCTGCTCGTATTTCAGCTGTGGTTCGACAACTTCTCGCCGTGTAGCAATGGCATTTTTGAACGCGGATTGAGCAGATTCTGCGGATTTGCGCGGATCAAGCAAACCGCTAACAAATTTTCAGATCCGTTGAATCCGCCTAATCCGCCCGATCCGCGTTCAAAGTTTCGCTGGAATTCCAAGCTTCCATTTTCAAACGACACCTATTCCGCTATCATTCCCTACATATGACAAATCTATATCCGGAGATCGAACCGTTCGACTCGGGGATGCTAAGGTGTCCGATATTCACGAGATCTATTACGAACGCGTCGGAAATCCAGACGGCATCCCGGTCGTTTTCCTGCACGGCGGGCCGGGTGGTGGATTGATACCGATGTACCGGCAGTTTTTCGATCCGAAGGCGTATCACGTCGTGCTCTTCGACCAGCGCGGCTCAGGCAAATCGACGCCGCATGCCGAGCTGAGCGAGAACACGACATGGGACCTGATCAACGATATCGAGGCGCTCCGCGAAAAGTTCGGCATCGAGAAATGGCATGTTTTCGGCGGTTCGTGGGGCAGCACGCTGAGCCTGGCTTACGGCGTGACGCACCCGATCGTTGTCTCGGGCTTGATCCTTCGCGGCATTTTCCTGACCCGAAAGAAAGAGCTTCAGTGGTTTTATCAGTACGGCGCGTCGGAGATCTTTCCGGATTTCTGGGAACGCTATCGCGACGAGATTCCGGAGGATGAACGTCAGCGATTTCATGACCGCCTACCACAAACGCCTGACGAGCGATGACGAGAGCGTACGTCTCTCGGCCGCCCGAGCATGGAGCGTTTGGGAAGGTTCGACGTCGAAGCTTTACCCGGACAAGGACCTGATGGACCATTGGGAAGGCGAGCACGAAGCCCTCAGCCTGGCACGCATCGAGTGTCATTATTTTATGAACAACTCGTTCTTTCCAACCGAGAATTACCTGATCGAGAATATCGATAAGATCCGCCATATCCCGACCGTGATCGTGCAGGGCCGATACGATGTCGTCTGCCCGATGACCTCCGCCTGGGAATTGCACCGTGCGTTTCCCGAGGCGGAATTTATCGTCGTTCCCGACGCGGGACACTCGGTTTCGGAGAAAGGGATTACGTCGGCACTGGTCGACGCGATGGATCGGTTCAAATCGAAGTCGGTTTCTGCGTGATTCTATGAGAATTTAGCGTTATTATGTAGCCGTCGCTATAGACGGCAGCGTCTAAGAAGCCGAAGGTAAAAATTATGGGTAGTTTTGGAACAACAGAGATTATTTTGGTCGTGGCAGTCTTGTTTCTTCTTTTTGGAGCGTCGCGGCTTCCGCAGCTTGCCAAATCGCTCGGACAGTCGCGAAAGGCTTTTAAGGACGGCATGCGCGAGGCCGAGGAAGAAGAACGTGCTGAGAAGGCACAGGTTTCTTCAAACCCAGCGGATCCCCAGATAACCGCGGTGACCGATGACGCGTTAAACGAAGAAATGCGCCGCCGCGCCGAGGTTAAGCAATCCTGAAAAAGTGAAAAGGTGTAGAAAGTGAAAAGGTGAAAAAGTGAAAAGGTGAAAAAGCTGGGTAGATAGATCTACTCCTACTTTTTCACTTTTTCACCTTTTCACTTTTTCACTTTCTACACCTTTTCACTTTTTCACCTTTTCACCTTTTCACTTTCTACACCTTTTCACTTTTTTTCCCCGATCAACAAAGTTACTTTTACGGTAAAGCGGAACGTGAGTGTGCCGTCCTCGGCATCTATCAGCTGGGCGAGTTTTTCATTGACTCGCTCTTTTTCATTCTCGTCGAGCGATTCCAGCCAATCGGGCAAGAGAAAGTCCGAGACCAGCGGCGAGCCGATGAATTCCGCGCCGTTTTCGAATTCGAAGATCTCTTTCGAGGTGTGTGTTTTTATATTCTTCAGCCCGGCCGATTCCGCTATCTCTTCGGTGCGTGAAACCGACGGCAGTGCGACAACCATCTCTTCCGCCGCCGCACCGTGCTGCCCGAGGTCCTCATTGAATAAAACTTCCCACAGCAGCGAAAAGATCTCTCCAAAGCTCCCAGCTGCCGGAAAGATCACCGCGACCTTCCCGCCGGGGCGTGCAACGCGAACAGCCTCATCAATCAATCCGGCGACATCAGCCGGGTGCGAAAAGCTCGCATCGGTCAAGACCGTATCGAACGAATCGTCCTCAAAGCGAATGTCCGAAAAATCGACGTCGGACTTGACCGCAATGCCCTTATCGCGGGCGATACTCAGGATATGTTTGTTTTCACAAGTCGCGAAAACGGCAGTTTTTTTGTCCATCCGCTCTCGCAGAGCAAACACGTGGCTGCCGGTGCCGGCGTTCACATACAGAAGATTCTCCTGCTTCGAAAAGGTCAGATGCTTGTCGACGAGATCAGTGAACCGACGCGTCCACGCTTCGTTAATGTAAAGGTCCCGCAGGAATGCAAGTTCCTTTTCGGTTTTGGCCATACTTCCATTTAATCGTAAACCGGCCTCAATCGCGAACCGCGACATCCGGGTCCTCGTTCGTATTTGCTTAATGTAATTAGTAATTACCCAAGTAATAATTACATAATTAGCTGCAGAAAAATCTCCGTCGGAAGTGAGTAAATGGCCAAGCATACTAGAGAACTTTTCGACCTTACCGGCAGATCCGCTATTGTTACCGGCGGATCGCGTGGTATTGGAAAGGAAATGGCCGAAGGCCTCGCCGAAGCAGGCGCGAATCTTATGCTGTGTGCCCGGCGTCCTGAATGGCTCGATGAAACCGTTAACGAGTTTCGCGCGAAAGACTTTAATGTGGTCGGAATGATCTGCGATGTGACCAAACCGGACGAGGTTGAATCGGTCGTAAGCGCGACAAAAGAAAAGTTTGGGAGTGTCGATATACTGATCAACAACGCCGGTATTTCGTGGGGGGCGATGCCCGAGGACATGCCAATCGAAAAATGGCAGCACGTAATGGATGTAAATTTGACGGGTTGTTTCCTGTTTGCGCAGGCGGCGGGGCGTGAAATGCTGAAGCAAAAAGGCGGCTCAATAGTCAATATTGCTTCCATTGCGGGATTGACCTCTTCGGCGAACGGACCATTTTACGCGGGCTATGTCGCAAGTAAGGCGGGACTGATCGGTCTGACACGTGAGCTTGCCGCAAGCTGGGGCCGGAAAGGAATTCGCGTCAACGCGATCGCTCCCGGGTTTTTTCACTCGCGGCTTGCTGATGCGGTGATAGACTTGTACGAACGATCTATTCAGGAGAACAATGTCATCCCACGAATCGGCGAAGAGGGTGAGTTAAAAGGTACCGTCGTTTTTCTCGCGTCCGACGCCTCGAGCTATATCACCGGACAGACGATCGCGGTGGATGGCGGAATGACGGTCTAATTTTGGATTTTGGATTTTGGATTTTGGATTGATTTGGGATTTGGGATTTGGGACTTTGGGACTTTTAGTTTTTAGTTCTTAGTTTTTAGTTTTTAGGACTTAGGTTTACCGATGGAGCTTACACCGCAACTAACAACATTTTCCGTGCTGATTATCGGCTTTCGTACTGGGTCTGCAGCACGCCGTCGAGGCCGATCATCTTGCCGCCGTATCGACGATCGTCAGCGAGAAAAAGAATCTCTGGATGGCGTCGCTTGTCGGGGGGATGTGGGGTATCGGTCACACGATATCGCTTTTCGCCGTCGGTGCCGCCGTGATCTTTCTCAAACTTCAGATCTCCGATTCGGTCGAAACACGGCTTGAGGCGATAGTCGGCGGAATGCTTGTGCTGCTCGGGCTTAATGCGTTACGAAAACTATTTACGTCGGAAAAGATCCACATCCATACGCACGAACACGGCGAGCGCGAGCACGTTCACATTCATACACACGCACGGGACCGAGCCGAAGCGTCGCATCACCGGTTCAGCGCACGTTCGATCGCGATCGGTATGGTACACGGCTTGGCTGGAAGCGCGGCGTTGATGCTTCTCGTTGTGCCGACGATCTCGTCACCCGCCCTGGCTTTGCTCTACATTTTGATCTTTGGGATCGGATCGATCGGCGGAATGATGGCGATGAGTTTACTGGTCAGGTCTGCCGCTGCATTTTACAGCCAACCGGTTCGCGTTCCTGAATAAAGGGATCCGTCTCGCCGCCGGTGTTTTCAGTCTCGGTCTAGGGACGTGGATAGTTTACGAAAAGCTGCTTGTTAGCTGAAGAAGATTTGCCCGCGAAATACGCGAAAAGACGCGAAAGAAATCCAGATCCTTTTTTCGTGTCTTTTCGCGTATTTCGCGGGCAAACTCACTTTACGAAAACAAATTCGCCAAACTTTTCCGGAACATGAAACTGCGGCTCTTTTGTCATTGTTGGTGACCACGCGAGATATCCGCGGGTCTCACCCGATCCTACCTGCCTAAAGAGATTCCCGAGCCAGACGTCGCCGACTATTGGCTCTCTGCCGAATGCCGCCCATGGAATTTTCATCGCCATCGTTACATGGCCGGGTTCGATCTTTGCGAAAGTTTCCATTCCGGATGTGTATTCCCAATCTCTCGGTTCATCCTTCATCCAGTCGACAACGAGATCGAGCCATTCGCCGGTCGGTGCGATCTCGAATTCATAATATCGCCGCCGATTGCGGGCGTCGGGTGCAATGAACAATTCACACACATCGCGTTCCCACAGCCGCATGGTTTTCTTCTCGAGCTCAGGGTTGTCGTTCACGACCAACGCCTCCGCCTGCTCCGCCTCAAACCGCACATACAACGCCGACGCGGACCACAACATCCGCACGGTGAATCTCCGCCCTTTCGCCGCTTCATTTCCGTTCCAGTCGTTCGATGATCTGCACTTCAGCGGCGCTTTTCCAGGCAGAATCGTTGAAATCTCCGATGTGAAAATCAGAAGCAGTGTGGTGGATTTTGATTCCAGGGATTTTCATTACGAGCGTTTCAGACTCGAACAGTTTACGCCGCCGCGTTGCGGCTCGACCTTTGGTTCCGCACGTCCCAGGGCCGTTGGCCCTGGCTATATTACCCTGCACCTTTGGTGCATAAAAACGCCCTGCCGCGAACTGCCGTTGGATCCAAAACCACGCCGTCACGTCCCCGTATTGAGTACCGTCTTGAATGCCATCTTCGCGAGTTTCCACGTGCGGTTCCAGTCGATCTTGCCATCCTCGTCGCGGCCCATCAGCTTTGCGACGAACATGCTTGCGGAAGTCTTTTCCTTCGCGGCGGAGCATGAATTCCTTCGCGTACGGTTTAGCCGTTTCGAAGAAATTGAACTCGGGATCGGTGATGATGCCGATGCCCTCGAGCGTCATCAGAGCACGCATGATGTACGTGAAGTTCGACGGCAGACGAAACGGATAGTCGTACATCACGTCCGCGAGGTCGTAGGTCAGCTCCTTGAAATTCACGTCCTTGAGTTTCAGGTTGAGATGAAACTCGAACATTTTCTCGACGACCGGTTTCACGATGCTCGGGTTCGTCCCCGGTTTTAGGAAGTCGAGATCGATCAGGTCCTGTGCGATGCCGGCCGGATCTTTTCCGACGACGTGGAAAAACGCGTCGATCATCTTCGCCTGCAGTTCGGGCGTGATGCGGCCGACCATACCGAAATCGAAAAACGCGAGACGGCCGTCGGGCATTACAAGCAGATTGCCCGGATGCGGATCGGCGTGGAAAAATCCGTCTTCGAGCAGCTGTTTGAGATACGTCTTGATGAGCAGCCGGTTCACCTTCGCCGGCGATGATGCCTAGCCGCTCCTGCTCTTCGAGATCGGTCACCTTGGTGCCGTGGATGAACTCCATCGTCAGCACTTTGCGTGTCGTCGCGTTCCAGTAGATCTTCGGGACGTGGATGTTCGACCAGCTCTCGAAATTTTCGCGAAACCGTTCGGCGTTGTGGCCCTCGGCGGCGTAGTCCATCTCTTCGTGGATCGTCTGATTGAATTCACGGAGCATACCGGACCAGTCGGCGTTCTCGTTTAGCTGCGGAAAGCGCTCGGCAAAATTCGCGACCTTATTAAGGATCTCGAGATCGCCTTTGATCGTCGCTTCGAGGTTCGGTCGCTGAACTTTGACGGCAACTTCTTCGCCGGTGTGAAGCCGTGCACGATAAACCTGGCCGAGCGACGCGGCGGCAACAGGGTCAAGCTCGAATTCGGCATAGACCTCGTTGATCTTTCGACCCAGTTCTTTCTCGATCCGCGCAAACGCGACATCATTCGGAAACGGCGGGACCTGATCCTGCAATTCGCCAAGCGCTTTCACAAACGGCAGCGGCAAAAGATCGGCACGCGTTCCCATCGACTGTCCGATCTTGATAAACGTCGGCCCAAGCTCGATCAGCTTGTCCTTCAGCCAGACGGCCTGCCGTTCCTGATTCGCTTCTTTGTTTGTGTCGCTGCCTATCACGATCAGGCGCAAAATGTGCAAGAACGAATGGAGGAACCAAATTCGAACGGCGTACAGTTTTTCGCCAAGGACGGCGAGCCGAGTCAGCCGCCTGGCTTTCTTGCTACGTTCTCTCGCGTGTCTGAGATGTGCTTTTTTATGGATCTCGAACTGGTCGAGATAAAGATAAAGCGCAAGCTTTCCGATGACCGCCGACACGTGCAGGATACGCATATATCCGCGAACACCCGTGTAACGCTTCTCGACATCGGCTTCTTTCGACGCCAGAAATTTCTCTTCGGCGATCAGCTGCTCATTTGTCACGAGCTTTGCGATCGGCAGCTTTTCGGTCGCAACCATCGAATGGCTTCCGTTCCCGTGCGCCGGATCAACAACCGTTTCCAACACGGCCAACTTGTTCGAAATATCGCTCATTATTTAAATCTACTTCGTCGCCTAAGCCAGTTTCGATGCTAAACCCGCCGCTTCTTTTGCTTCATAAGATCTCAAGCATATTCCGTACGCCCTGAGTTTCGAAATAGTTCAGCGCCCGGGCGAGTCCTTCTCGATCTGTGCTTTCAGCTCATCGATGCCGGAGAATTTTCGCTCGTCCCGGATACGGTGGAGGAAACGCACACGCAGCACATCGCCATAGAGATCGCCGTCGAAATCGAAAAGATATGATTCGATCGACGGATCTGCGTCGTTTTCGAATGTCGGCCGCACGCCGATGTTTGTGATGCTCCGCCGCCAGGTACCATCGACAAGAGTTGCCGACGCATAAACTCCGAACTTCGGTATCACACGGTTATGCGGTTTGAGATTAGCGGTTGGAAATCCGATCGTATGGCCACGCTGATTTCCACGGATGATGACGCCCTCGACGCCATACGGCCGCCCAAGCATTCGCCGCACAAGATTGACGCGGCCGGCGGCAAGCAGCTCTCGAATCTTCGATGAGCTGATGCGATTTCCGCGAAGTCGCACCTCATCGACCTCGTCCGCAAAGAAACCAAGCTCGGTGCTCATCTTCCGCAAAAGATCGATGTTTCCGCCGCGGCCCTTACCGAAAGCAAAACCTTTTCCGAGATAAACTTCCTTTGCTTGCAGACGTTCGTGAACGATCTCACGGAGAAATTTTTCGGCTGGGCTCGCGGCAAACTCTTGATCGAATTTCATGACGATCGCCTGTTCGATACCAAGCACTTCGAAGTTCGCGAGACGCTGATCAAGAGTTTGCAAAAGCGGCGGAGCCGAATTCGGATGAAGCACGGCACGCGGATGTGGATCGAATGTGATCGCCGTTGCCTGCTGAGCCCGTGGCCGCGGCACGTTCGACGACCGTTCGCATTATTTTTTGGTGGCCGAGATGCAGGCCATCGAAAACGCCCAACGTCAGGACCGTCGGGCGGAGGATATTCGCGTTTTCGGTGCCGTGGAATATTTTCATATACAATCGAGCGTTCGAGGCAGTCAAAACGCCACCACAATCATGCGAACGCCGCCGCGAAAGGCAGAAACCCGAGCGGTAGCGAGGTGTTCTGAAATTTTAGATCAGAAGGACACCCTCGCTACCGCTCGGGTTTCTGCCTCCCTCGATTACAGCGATCAATCCCCCAACCGCTTCCCCGGAACCAAATAATTTCGTACATAATCCGCCACCGCTTCATCGAGCGGCGTCGTCTCGGCCGCGTAGCCGGCGTCACGGATGCGTGTGAGGTCGGCTTGCGTGTGGTACTGGTACTTATCGCGGAGATGCTCCGGCATATCTATGAACTCTACTTTTTTCGGACGCTCGAGCGCCCGGAAGATCGCGTCCGCAAGCGCGTTCCATGTGTGCATGTTGCCGGAACCGACATTGAACAATCCTCCACCTTCGTTCTCGATGAAATGTAAGGTCATCTCGACCGCATCCTTCACGTATACGAAATCGCGGCCAAATTCGCCGTCGCTGTAATCCGGATGAGCGCTTTTGAAAAGTTTGAGTTTACCGCCCGAGTTGATCTGATCAAACGCCTTGTTGATAAGCGAACGCATATCGCCCTTGTGGTTCTCGTTCGGGCCGAAGACGTTAAAGTATTTCAGCCCGACGATCTTATCGAACATCCCATTCCGCGCCGCGTACTGATCGAACAGATGTTTCGAGTAACCATAGACATTCAGCGGACGGAGTTTGTTGAGTTCGTCTGCACCGTCATCCATTCCCGCCGATCCATCGCCGTATGTCGCCGCGGATGAGGCGTAAATAAATCGAATGTCGTTTGCGACGGCAAATTCAGCAAGATCCTTTGTGTACTGGTAATTATTGCGGATCATGTAGTCCGCGTCGGTCTCGGTCGTCGAAGAACACGCCCCCATGTGAAAGATAGTCCCGACGTCCTTGAAGTCGCCGAGATCGTCGATGAAATCATCGGCGTCGATGTAGTCAGCGAACCGCAACGGCGCGAGGTTCTTCCACTTGTCGGTCTCGTCGAGCCGGTCGACGATAAGAATGTCGTCGTGTCCCCGCTCATTCAGCCGCCACACGACCGCACTTCCGATGAATCCGGCCCCGCCGGTTACGATGATTCGTTTCATTTAAGAATTTTAGCCGCGGGTTCGAGCGGATTACGCGGATCAGAACAAGTATTCCGAATCGGCGTCATAGGTGCAAATCCCGGCAAGTATGTCTTCACGGTTAGCCCAGTTTAACCGCAGATGACTCAGATCACGTAGATCAAAGGAATCAGATTTCTTTCATCTGTTCCATCTGCGTCATCCGCGGTTAACAGCGCTTACCATCCTAGGATATAAACAAACATCAAAGGGCGACGACAGACGCGTTGGATTCGACGATGCACTTGTCCATTACTTGAGCTTTCCAAGCAAATATTCCTTCCGTCTCGGATCTCGTCGATCATCGAGAACAGCATAAACATCTACACTCGAACCTTCCTTCCGATAATAGATCGAGTAAGGAAACCTTGAACAAGTCATTTTGTAGTACAAGTTGTAGGATTTTTGATGCACGCCCGCGTGGACACTCAATGATCGCAGGTCGGACATGATCGAGTTGAAAAAGTAAGCACCCAGCCCAGCTCCTGGCGTTCATAGAATCTGATCCCATCTGCTACTGTCCGCCTTGCAGAACCAAGAACTCTGATTTTCATTTCAACTCGTTGCGCAAGTCTTCCTCAAACGCATCAAGGCTGATGAACGAATCTTCGCCTTCTGAAAGCGCCTTTTCGCGATCTTCCAGATACTTAAGGTGCCACGCGGGCGGTTCGCTGTTGACATTTCGTTCGCTCATACTCTTCCAGAGCGCTTCCATCAATTCGATCTGTTGGGCCGCGGTCATCTCGTCAATATCCGGTATTGTCTGCACGGTCATGGGCAAATTATAACACAGCGACCCGACACAAAATCGGGTCGCCGCAGGTCGGTTACCACCCCAATATATAAGCAAACATCAACGGTGCAACGATCGATGCGTCGGATTCGACGATGTATTTCGGTGTCGAAGCTTCCAGTTTGCCCCATGTGATCTTTTCGTTCGGCACGGCACCGGAATACGACCCGTACGAAGTGGTCGAATCTGAGATCTGACAAAAATATCCCCAGACCGGAACCCCTGTTCGCTGCAGGTCCTGATGAAGCATCGGCACTACGCAGATCGGGAAATCGCCCGCGATGCCGCCGCCGATCTGGAAAAAACCGATAGACGAATCTCTCACTCTCACGCGTGTACCAGTCGGCAAGCATCGTCATGTACTCGATTCCCGTCTTCACCGTGTGGACGTTCTCGACATCGCCGGTGATGACATGCCCGGCGAACATATTGCCCATCGTCGAATCTTCCCAGCCGGGAACGACCATCGGCAGGTTCTTTTCCATCGCCGCGTGCATCCACGAATCCTTTGTGTCGATCTGGTAATACTCTTCGAGCGATCCGTTCTTCAAAACCTGGTACATGAACTCGTGCGGAAAATATCGTTGCCCTTCGGCCTCGGCACGTGTCCAGACCTCGACCATCGCTTTCTCGAGCCGCCGCATTGCCTCGTGTTCGGGAATGCATGTGTCGGTGACGCGATTCATGTGCCGATCGAGCAGCTCCTGCTCGTCTTCGGGTGTCAGATCGCGATAGTGCGGCACGCGTTCATAAAAATCGTGCGCGACGAGATTGAACAGATCTTCCTCGAGATTTGCACCGGTGCACGAGATGATCTGTACCTTGTCCTGCCGGATCATCTCCGCAAGGCTCAAACCCAACTCCGCCGTCGACATCGCACCCGCAAGCGTGATCATCATCTTCGCCGCCGTCGAGGTGTTTCTTGTATCCTTCGGACGCATCGATCAATGCCGCCGCGTTGAAGTGCCGATAGTGATGTTTTATGAAGTCTGTGATCTGTCCGTTCATTAGATAAGCGCCCGCAAACTGCCCAAAAGATTCGATCAGGGATAGTTTACTTTATTCGCCTATGACCTCGTAAATCCCGTACGACTGTCAGGTCGCTGAACACCACCTTTGGCGTGGACGCGTCGTATAATCATTAGTTAGGAAATGAATTGAAGGAATAAGATATGCCACGACATACTTCGATCGGGATCATCGGCACCGGGTGGGTCGGTTCCAGCGTTGCCATTTCGATCCTGCAGGCCGGAATAGCTAATGAGCTTATCCTTTACGACATAGTCGATGAGATCGCGGAAGGCGAAGCAATGGATCTGGCACACGGTTCCTCATTCTACCCTTCGGCGGCCGTACGTAAGGGATCCATAAAGCAGATGATGAGTGCTGATGCGGTCGTCATTGCGGCAGGCAAAGGGGGAACCTCCGGACAGTCCCGATTGGAGCTGATCAACGATAACCTGAGCATTGTGCGCGACCTTGCTCATCAAATGCGCGGGTTTAAAGGGATCGTAATAATGGTCACGAACCCGGTGGATGTACTGACCTTTATTTTCACAAAAGTATCCGGGCTTTCGCCGCAACAGGTCATTAGCACGGGAACTATGCTGGATACCGCCCGGCTCCGCCAAATACTAGGACGGGAACTCTCGCTGGATCCACGGTCCATTCACGCACAGGTAATCGGGGAGCACGGTGATTCCGAGGTGGTGATGTGGTCAAGTGCATGTGTCGGAGGGATTGCCTTGAGGAGTTGGCCAGGTTGGCGGATTGATCAGGAGGCAGGCATTGAGGATGAAGTTCGAGCTGCTGCACGTGAGATCATCAAGCGCAAAGGCGCAACTAATCACGCGATCGGTCTGGTGACAGCAACTTTACTGCGCTGGATGCTTCGTGGAGACCGACGGGTGATGACCGTCGCGCGCGTGCAGAGCGGAGCACTCGGACTTCACGACGTCGCCTTATCGTTACCGACAATTGTCAGCGAAGAAGGGGCGGTCGAGGTTCTCGAACCAAAACTGGACGAAAAAGAGACGATCGCGTTGCAGCATTCGGCTTCCGTAATTCGAAAAGCTATCGAATTGGCCGGGCAGTAAGCCCATAACAACTGCAATGAGATGGGCGATGCAATGCCAATTGCAGTGTGGAGCCCGTTGGCGAGATCGCGTCACCGACTGGAACGGATGTTGCAGCCTACACACTCGAAAGGCCGGGCACGAGCGCTTGCTCGGACAGACACTAATGAAAGTCAAACGCATCGTCTCAAACATCTCCACAACCAGCGTCGCAAAGGCGAAGGCATTTTACGAAGGCGTTCTCGGCCTCGAGGTTCTCATGGACCTCGGCTGGATACGAACGTACGGTTCGGACTCGGAGATGACAATACAGCTGAGCGTCATGTCCGAAGGAGGGTCTGGTACCGCGGTCCCAGACATATCGATCGAAGTGGACGACCTCGAGGAGGCCCTGGCGAGAATCAAAAAAGCAGGCATCCCTATCGAGTACGGCCCGGCAACCGAACCGTGGGGTGTGCGTAGGTTCTATGTCCGTGACCCGTTTGGAAAATTGATCAACATCCTCCAGCACGAGTAGCAAATAATCGCTTCTGGACAGGGCGCGCAGCCATAAAATTGTTAGACGGCAAAACCAAGGCATAGTAGAATGACCCGATAGGATGTCGCTGAAATTGGAACTCTCTAGTTGGAGATCAACAGTCGCCGCTGTTTGAACAATCGAGGTTTGCGTTTGCGTGCATTTGCGACATGGCTAATTTCAAGTTTTTGGCAGAGCTGACCTATTATTTCGCGCTGAGACGTTGTCGGCACATACGCGAGATATGAGTCCCGCATTTAATTGCCCACGGCTCCGCCAACGTGACGCAGAATTCATGATGATGAGGACAGTCAAGAGGCTACCAACATGTCTCCGAAGCCGTTTCCCGTAATGGGTTTCGAGACATGCCGACTGAAAACGCCATTTAAGGAGCAAGATTATGAATGAGACACGACGAAGGGTTCAGCTGGCGGGAACGAGCGCTCGGTCGCTCCCGTCACGTTTGTGCTTTTTTCCACAGCAAGGATGAAGAATACAGGGTGTTGCTACCATTCATCAAAGAGGGCTTTGAGCAGGGGGATAAGGCGTTTCACATCGTAAAAGAAAGCCACCGGCCCGAGCATTTTCGGAGGCTTGAAAATGCTGGCATCGATGTGGACGAAGCGGAGACCAAAGGGCAATTGGAAGTCCGCCGCTGGGAGGATGCCTATCTACAGGATGGCCACTTCGACCAGAACCGGATGCTCGCATTGATCGAGGAAGTGCTGCAAGGCGGCATCGCGGATGGCTGGCCGCTGACCCGACTGGTCGCCAATATGGAATGGGCGTTGGAGGACCGGCCGGGTGTGCAGGATATCGTGGAGTACGAAACCCGGCTGAACTTCGTCCTGCCGAAATACGACGATGCCGTGTGCTGAACGTACGACTTGCACCAGTTTGGTGCAGAGGTCGTGATGGACATTATGCGAACGCACCCGATGGTTATCATCGGTGGCATCCTGCAAGAAAACCCGTTCTTTGTGCCGCCCGACGAAATGCTTCGCGAACTCCGGGAACGGGACGGAAATAACCGGGATATTGCATGACGACGCAGCCCTTACAACCGCCAGGTGATGAAACGACTGACCTTCGCCGGTGTGTGCGCGAGGTCGCCGCCCTCTCCGTATTGTCCGCGGTTTGGTTCCGAAGCGAACCCGTGGAGATAGCACAGGGGCTGAGTGCAGTGGTTTCCCGCAGCGTGCCGCTGGCCCTGGTTTATGTACGCGTGAACGGCATGAGTGGATCCCCCGCCATTGAAGTCGCGGGCACTCCACAAGGACCCCTTTCGGCGAGCCGGACACAAGAGATAGGTATTGGCCTCGAACCGTGGTTGAAAACCGGTCGATCCGGCTCGACGGTCTCTATTCCCGACCCTTTCGGCAGTGGAACGTTGCGGATAGCCGTTATCCCGATCGGCTTCGAGAGCGACTGCGGGGTTCTTGTCGCGGGTTCACAAAAGCCCGACTTTCCCAGCCAAACCGACCGACTGTTCCTCGGTGTTGCGGCGAACCAAGCAGCGATCGTGTTGCAACAGAAACGATCCGAGGAGCAGCTCCGGCAGCGCGAGGAAGAACTGGCCGACTTCTTCGAAAGCGCATCAGTGGGGCTGCACTGGGTGGGGCCCGACGGCATTATCCTCCGCGCGAACAGGGCGGAATTGGAGCTTCTTGGTTACTCGGCGGACGAGTACATTGGTCATCACATCGCCGAGTTCCACGCCAATGGAGACGTGATAGCTGATATCCTGCGTCGCTTGAGCGCGGGTGAAACGCTGCAGGGGTACGGGGCGCAAATGCGGTGCAAGGATGGTTCCATCCGAGACGTCCTCATAGATTCCAGCGTACTTTGGGAAGGTGACGAGTTCATCCATACTCGTTGCTTCACGCGTGATGTGACCGACCGAAAGCGCGCGGAAGCGGCGTTGCGTGAACGGGAAACCTGGCTTGCTGGCCAGAGTGAGGCACTGGAAGCCGCCCTAAATGGCGCCCCGCTGGAAACATCTCTGGGCGTGCTCATACGCACAACGACCGGCTTGATGGGAGAGGATGTCGCGGCGCCTTTTACCTCGCTAATTCCGATGGCACAACGCTTCACCACGTCGTGGGCATGCATCCTGACTATGCCAAAGCGATAGACGGATTTCCTATCGGTCAGGACTCCCTGGCGTGCGGCTTGGCGGTGCACACCGGCGAGCCCGTTCTAACAAGCGACGTGACGCAAGAGCCGCTGTGGGCGGACTGGCGGTGGCTGGCCGAGAAGTTCGATTTTCGCAGCTGTTGGAGCATCCCGATTCACACCTCCGCGAGAAAGTTCACCGGCACCCTGGCAATCTACTGGCGACAGCCGCGCGAGGCGACCGCCCGCGACCTGAAATTCCTTACACAGATAAGCCAGGCTGCCGCAATCGTAATCTCTCGACATCAAGAGGTAGAGGTCCGCGGTCTGTCGCAATCAGCGGAACGAAAACAAGCTGAGCGGCTGCGATTGCTGCTGGAAGCGGCAGCTGTCCTGCTAAAGGCCGACGACCCCGATACCATGCTGCGAGGACTGCTTGAGAAGATCGGTTCACATCTGGGAGTCGACACCTACTTTAATTTCCTTGTAGACGACGGCGGTAGATGCGCTTCGGCTGGCTTCGTATCAGGGTATCTCCGAAGAATCGGCTGCGCGCTATCAACCGACTGGAATTCGGGCAGGCGGTCTGCGGCACGGTGGCGTTACGGAGACAGCCGATCGTGGCGACCCGGATCCAGCAGTCGGACGACCAGATGGTGCAGTTAGTTAAATCGTTCGGCCTTCGCAGCTACGCGTGCCACCCGCTACTCGCGGGGGATCGGCTCTTAGGCACGCTTTCTTTTGCCAGCCGGACCCGAGACGAGTTCGACCCGGATGAAGTGGCTTTCATCGAGACTATCTGTCATTACGCCACGATGGCCTATGAGCGGCTACGACTGCTGAACGAACTGCGTGAAGCCGACCGCCGCAAGGACGAGTTCCTGGCGACGTTTGGCCCACGAACTGCGCAATCCCCTCGCCCCTGTCCGTAACGCCGTGCAGGTGCTGCGGCTAAAGGGCCCGGACGTGCCTGAACTTCACTGGGGCCGCGACGTGATCGAGAGGCAGGTCGATCACCTGAGCCGCCTGATCGATGATCTGCTCGACATTTCGCGAATCACCCGCAACAAGCTTGGAACTCCGAAAGGAGCCGGTCGAACTGACCGAGGTCATCAGCGGGGCCGTAGAGGCCAGCCGTCCGTTGATCGAACAATACGGCCACAAACTCACAGTGGCGCTACCGCCCGAGCCGGTCCACCTGGACGGCGATTTGGTGCGGCTCACACAGGTCTTTCTCAACCTACTCAACAACGCCGCCAAGTATTCGGAGCGAGGCGGCCAAATCTGGCTGACCGCGGAGCTCGAGGGCGGGAAGGTGAAAATCTCGGTCAGGGACACGGGCGAAGGTATAGAGACTGAGAACCTGCCGCGTCTTTTCCAGATGTTCTATCAGGTGGATCACTCGTTGGAGAAGTCGCGGGGCGGGCTCGGCATAGGACTCTCGCTGGTACAGCGATTGGTGGATCTGCACGGCGGCAAGGTCGAAGCACGCAGCAGAGGCGTCGGCATGGGGAGTGAGTTCATCGTGCGTCTGCCTGTCATAGCCGAAGTGCGAACGTCCGCCCAATCGCTCAAGCCGAGCCACAACGGCGCGGCAAAGACGGCGACTGCGCCGCCGCATTCTGGTCGTCGATGACAACCGTGACTCGGCAGACTCGCTTACCATTCTCCTGCGTCTAGCCGGCAACGAGGTCAGCACAGCTTATGACGGACTGGAGGGAGTCGAGGTGGCGGAGCGATTCCGGCCTGACGTGGTGCTGCTCGATATCGGCATGCCACGGTTGAACGGATTTGACGCCTGCCGCCGCATCCGAAAAGAACCCTGGGGACGGGAGATGATGATGATCGCCCTGACCGGCTGGGGACAGGATGAGGACCGACGCCGCACGCTTGAATCCGGGTTCGATGCACACATGGTCAAGCCGGTTGATTCTGCCCACCTAATGAGCTTACTCGCTTCGGCGTCGACCCACGGCGACCAAGTTTGATGTTCCTAAATGGGCGGGGAGCAATCTACGAACGCTTTCGGGGGGTGTAACAATTTATGACAAGGCACAGGACCGGCACACGGGAAGAGTGGTTGGCAGCTAGGCGCGAATTGCTGGAGGATGAAAAAGAGCTAACCCGCCGCAGCGACGAACTGGCGCGCCGGCGTCAGGAATTGCCGTGGGTAAAGATCGACAAAGAGTACCGATTCGAAACCGATGATGGACCAGCCTCATTGTCAGACCTATTCCAAGGGCGCTCGCAACTCATCGTTTATCACTTCATGTTCGGACCCGACTACATAGCGGGCTGCCCGTCCTGCTCGGCAATCGCGGACGGGTTCGAGGGATCCGTCGTCCATCTGGCAAACCACGACGTCACGCTTTCGGCGGTGTCGCGGGCGCCGCTCGCGAAGCTGCAGGCCTACAAGCAGCGGATGGGGTGGACGTTTCCATGGGCGTCTTCGTTCGGCGGCGACTTTAACTTCGACTTCGGCGTCGGGTTTACCGAGGAGCAACAGCGGACCGGGGGCATCGAATACAATTACCGGCGGGAGCAGCCCTTGAAGGAGTCCGGAATCGGCAACGCCCTCACAAAAGGCGGAGAGGGGCCGGTAGGGGAAATAGCGGCGGGAACCGGAACCGATGTGGCGACGTACACACGTGAGCGACCGGGCATGAGCGCGTTCGTGATCGAGGACGGAGTCGTTTATCACACTTATTCCGCTTTCGCTCGTGGGTTGGACGCCCTTTGGGGCATGTACCAGTGGCTTGATCGAGCTCCTAAGGGGCGCAACGAGACGGGCGTCTGGTGGCGCCGCCACGACGAGTACAACAATAGCTGACCGAGGCGCGGTTATTTGGTGCATCACGAGGCGGGATATCCTTCGCGACATCGTTAGCATGGGTAATTAGACTACTTGGCTAAAAATGACCTCGCCGACGGCCTCGACCTGAGTACGGACATGCGTCGTTGAAGAAAGAACGAGCCGCTGATGCTCGGCTCCCGATCACCACTAGACAGGATGATCGACAAATGGTCAGAAGTCGCCTATCCTTCCGCTCTGAAACCTTGAGTTCTAAAAAACAATCTATGACATTCGCATCCGATGTACTCGGGTCGATTGGCAACACGCCGATGATCCGTCTTAACAAGGTCGTTCCCGAAGGCTTCGCCCAAATTCTGGTAAAACTCGAGTGGGCGAACCCAACCGGGAGCATGAAGGACCGCATGGCCGTTGCCATCGTCGACGGTGCTGTGCGGCAGCGGCCGCCTCAAGCCCGGAGGGACCGTTGTCGAATATACGGCCGGCACGACAGGCATTTCTCTCGCCCTGGCTTGCGCTGCTCGAGGGTACAAACTGCACATCGTTTCGTCGGATGCTTTTAGCGAAGAAAAGATTCGAACGATCAAGGCCTTTGGAGCCGAGGTCACCCTCGTCAAAAGCGACAATCGTAAGATCACGGAAAAGCTGATAAAGGAAATGATCGCGACGTCGCACGAGATCAGCAAACGGCCCGGACATTGGTGGTCGGACCAGCTCAACAACACCGATGCCGTGACGGGTTATTACGCTCTCGGCGACGAGATCTGGGAGCAAGCCGGCGAAAAGGTCGATGCGTTCGTTCACGCTGTGAGCACGGTGCATTCGATCCACGGCGTGACACATTCGCTTCGACGACACCAGCCGCGTGTCCATATCACGGCGGTCGAACCATCCGAATCGGCCGTGCTCTCGGGCGGTCCCACGGGCTCGCACAAGATCGAAGGAATTGGAATCGGATTTATACCGCCGTTGTGGGAACCCGATATGGTGGACGAGATAATCACAGTATCGACGGATGAAGCGATGCAAATGACCCGTCGCCTTGCGCGGGAAGAAGGTGTTTTTGCCGGCACCTCGTCGGGAGCGAACGTGGTCGCCGCGTTAAAGGTCGCGGAACGCCTCGGCCCCGATGCAACGGTTGTCACCTTGATGGTCGATTCGGGCCTCAGATACCTGAGTACCGACGTTTACCGATCCGAGAACGAGGACATCGATCAATTCGGAAGTAAATAGACGGGAGCTGCGAGACGGCCACACTTCTTGCGTCTGAGGCGACTCCATGTGAGGACAAAGTTTTTGATTCTGGCGTTCGTCTCCTGCCGTCGTCCTCAAATCTTCCTGCCGATCATAAGCTTGGTTCTATGTTTTGATTGAGACGGAGGAAGTTTGTCGGGTCGTATTTGTTTTTTTAGTGCAACAATGCGACTCACAGGGCGATCGCGGCCTTCACGGATGGATGAATGAATAAAGAACCAAATATGGATCGTGCTGAACACATAGCCGCGGTAGCGAACGAATAATCAAGTCACGACCTATTTGATCGAGAACCTTACGCGAGGTCTTTAATCCGCGAAAGTTCCCACAGCTCACGGACAGAAAAGGGAGGCCCGGTTCGAGATCCGGCGGCCGGAAGGGATGTCGAAAACCCGACACGACGGATGATCCCATGGCAGTTGAACGGATACCCTTTGAGTGGTTACCGCGAGGAGGCGTGTATGAATAGTGATCCCGATCGTGGCCGCACGCTAGCCGCGTGGAACCGGATACCTTCCAGAATTCGAGCGGGTATCCGGGGTTTGCAAGATGCTGATCTCGACCTCCGCGGCGGGGCGGACGGATGGTCGATCAGGGAAACCGTGCATCACATAATAGAGGCCAATCTCGTAGCCTCGAACATGATCATCGCGGCTCTCGCAACCAACGGTGGCAATTTCGACTGGACTTGGGTTAGTCCGGACCAGGCATGGATGTGCCGCGTCGGATACGACAAGGCGGATGTGCGTCCGGGGATAAATGCTCTGGGCGCTCTCACACGGTACGTCTCTATTCTCGTAACTTCCCGGCGCGACGCATTCACCCGCACCGTGCATTTGAACGATGCTCCGGGAGCCAGACGTTACCCGATGACAATCGAGCAGATATTGCTGCAGGAGATCGACCACGCGAAAGGCCACCTGGCCGGCGTTCGAACTACGCGGAGGCAGCACGGTCGATAGGTGCTCTGTCGGTCCGGTCGCAGGTATCAGGAAATTAGAACGCCTCTCTGAAGCTCAGCTCGCCGGCGGTCTCGGCATTATATGCCGAGACGCGACGCTCGAAGTATCTGGAGAATGAAATGAGATATAACCCTAGTCTAGCTGCGTTGGCTCTAGTACTGACCTTCTGTGCGTCAGTTCCGGCACGGGGCGATGTGATTGACCGTTACATCGAAAGCGCAGATGCGAGCACTGCACATTCCCGGCATTTCGCTCGCGGTCGTCCGCGACGGGCGGATCGTCAAAGCGAAAGGTTATGGGCTTGCCAACATCGAGGCAAATTCCGCCGCCTCACCAAAAACTGTTTTTGAGATCGGTTCGATAACAAAGCAGTTTACGGCAACGGCAGTGATGATGCTGGTCGAAGAAGGCAAAGTCGGTCTAGACGATAGGATCACGAAGTATTTCCCGGACGCACCCGAGGTATGGGGAAAAATCACCGTCCGCCACCTTCTCAGCCACACGTCCGGCATCCAAAACCACGTCGCCGTGCCGGGATATCTCGATATTTTCAAAACCAGCATCACGTCAAGAAACTTCCCGTCGCAGGATGAATTACTTAAAGAGTTCTATAAACTACCGTCGGAGTTCGAGCCGGGCGAGACGTGGGCGTATGACAATACGGGTTATTATCTGCTCGGGATAATCGTCGAAAAAGCGAGCGGCCGAGATTTCTGGCAGTTTCTCGACGAGCGAATTTTCAAGCCGCTCGGCATGAACGCGACCCGCAATACCGAAACCCGTCAGATCGTTCCGCATCGAGCTTCCGGCTACGAGTGGGTGAATAATAAATTTGAAAACCGTCCCGTGTTACTTCCATTCGTAGCCTTCTCCGCAGGCAGTATGTTGTCCACGGTCGAGGATATGGCGAAGTGGGACGCCGCGCTATACACCGAAAAACTGCTGAAAAGATCGACACGTGATCAGATGTGGATTCCCGCCAAAACAAATGACGGGGCGTCGGCGTCGTTTGATTATGGTTTAGGCTGGTTCACCGACACTTATCACAATCATCGCATCGTTCAGCACACGGGGGGCACGCCCGGCTTTTCGTCGGTCATCTACCGGTTTATCGACGACAAATTGACCGTCATTATTCTGAGTAATCACGCCGACAAATTACTTGACCAGTTCGCCATTGATCTTGCAGGGATTTACGTTAAGGCTCTTAAAAGACCGGAAGGAAAAACAGATCCTGACCCGACGACCACGCTCAGATTGAAGGGAGTAATGTCGGATCTGCTAAATGGCAAACACGACCCCGATATGTTTACACCGCCGATGCGAGCCTTTCTGCAGACCTCCACTGGGAAAGGGTTTTGGCAGTGGATCGCGTATCAAGGCGCATTGACCGCCTTCACTTTTTCCGATCGCGAAGACGCAGGTGATCGATACGTTTTACGTTACAGGATAGGTTTAGGCGGCAACCCCTATTGGATCTCCTTCAAGGTGATGAAAGACGGTAAGATAGCTCAGATCTACAATTCTTGAAGACGTGCAGCGAATAGGCTAATCAGTAAGTAAGCGATTCTATATGACCGTTATCTCAACCGCCCTCCTCTTGTTCCTGGTAATGGACGCACTAGGTAACGTACCGCTGTTCTTCTCAGCTCTAAAGCACGTTCCACCCGAACGGCAAAATAGGGTGGTGGTGCGCGAATTGCTGATCGCCCTTGCGGTCCTCGTCACATTTCTTTTCCTCGGTCAGCATCTGCTTGCGCTATTGCATATATCGGATGAGGCGTTGACGGTCGCGGGGGGCGTCATCCTTCTATTGATCGCACTGCGGATGATATTTCCTACGCCGGACAAGAATCTGCAGGAAGATGTAGAAGACGAACCATTCATTGTTCCGCTGGCGATACCGTATGTCGCCGGCCCGTCGGCGTTGGCTACCGAACTTCTGCTGATGAGCCGCGAACCGCACCGCTGGTCAGAATGGCTGCTTGCCGTCCTGCTCGCGTGGTTCGCCTCGAGCGTGATCCTATTCTTTGCAAGCAGATTGCGGCGTTATCTTGGAAACAAGGGTTTGGTTGCGATCGAGCGTCTGATGGGAATGGTGTTGATCACCCTGGCCGTCCAAATGCTTATGACTGGGTTAGCCAATTTTGCTTCCAGATAGGCGGGTGATGAAACCGAGAACCCGGCCGGACGTCATGTCGCCTGTTGGTGCAAACATAAAGGCCGAACATACGAATTATGTTCGGCCTCGAATATTGATTCTTTGCGTCCTCTGCGATCTCGGCGTGAAAATCTGTATCACGCAAAGCCCGCGAAGTTCGCAAAGTTAAAACGCTTCACCAAAACTCACCTCGCCGGCGACGGCGACCTGATATGCCGAGACGCGGCGTTCGAAGAAGTTGGCGAGTTCCTGCACGTCCTGCAGGTCCATGAACGAGAACGGGTTCTTCGCACCGTAGACCTTCTGCAGCCCGAGCATCACCAGCCGCTGATCGGCGACGAACTCGAGATACTGACGCATATCGGCGACCGACAGGCCGGCGACGCCGCCGCTCAGAATATCTTCGGCAAACTGCATTTCGCAATCGACCGCTTCGTCGAGCATCGTCACGATCTCGCGTGTCATCGCTTCGTCGAAAAGCGCCGGCTCTTCTTTGCGGACTTTCTTGACGACCTCGAGCGCAAAATTCATATGAGCCGACTCGTCGCGGAACACCCAGTTCGTTCCGGCCGCGAGCCCGTGAAGCAATCCCTTCGATCGCAGGAAATACACGTACGCAAACGCCGCGAAGAAGAACAGCCCCTCGATGCACGCGGCAAAGCAGATCAGGTTCAGCAGAAACTTTCGACGGTCCTCCGGCGTCTGGAGCTGAATCGAGATCCTGGATCGAGTCGATCCATTTCATGCAGAATTCAGCCTTTTTGTGGATCGACGGAATGTTCTCGATCGCCGCAAATGCCTGCTTCGCGCTCCTTGTGCTCGGGTATGTAGGTGTCGAGCAGGGTCAGGTAAAACTGCACGTGCGACGCTTCTTCATAAAGCTGGCGCGACAAGTACATCCGCGCTTCGGGCGAGTTGATGTGCTTGTAGAGATTGAGCACGAGGTTGTTCGAGACGATCGAATCGCCGGTCGCAAAAAACGCGACGAGACGGTTGATCATGTGCCGCTCCGGCCCCGTCATCTTGTTTCGCAGATCCGTCACGTCGGTCGAGAAATCGACCTCCTCGACGGTCCACGTGTTCTTGATCGAATTTTTGTACATTTCGTAAAAATCCGGGTACTTCATCGGGCGAAGGGTGAGATTGAATCCTGGATCTAAAAGCATAATTTCGAATTTCAAATTTCAAATTTCAAATTTCGAATGAAGATTTGAATTTGGTTGTGGCCTTCAGAACAATCGTGCGTCGCTACGCGACGCAGGCTTCTTTGCCGTCGATACCGTGGGCTAAGGCCCACGGCTAAATTCGGTTCGTCGCTACGCGACGCGAATCCCTTGTTATCAATACCATAGCCAAATTCGCTTGATCGCTACGCGAATAGCAACAAACTGAAGTTTGTTGTCCCTACTGACACGCTTCACACGCCTCGGGATTTTCGAGCGAGCAAACCAAGGCTTCTTCATCCGAATAAACCTTCACATCCGCTCGGTGCTATCTCCGACGCCTTGTACTCCGCCGCGACTTGCGCGATCTTCGTCGCCGGGCGCGAACGCAGATAATAGGTCGTCTTCAAGCCTTTCTGCCATGCGTACATGTACATCGACGAAAGCTTGCCGATGATCGGGCTTTCCATAAACAGGTTGAGCGAAGCCGCTCTGGTCGATGAATGCACCGCGGTCGGCCATCATGTCGATCAGCGAACGCATCGGAATTTCCCACGCCGTGCGGTAGATCGCTTTCAATTCGTCGTCGAATTCTTCGATCTCCTGAACCGAGCCCTTCGCTAAGTTTGATCTTGTTGCGGATCTCGTCGGTCCAAAGACCGAGGGCCTTCAGCTCCTGGACAAGATATTTATTGATCTGAACGAAATCTCCGACCAGCGTTTCGCGTTTGAACAGGTTCGACACCTGCGGCTCGATACATTCGTAGCAGCCGGCGATCGACGCGATCGTCGCGGTCGGTGCGATCGCGATCATCAAGCTGTTTCGCAGCCCGTGTTCTTTCATCTTCTCGCGCAATGCATCCCATCGATCGGTATCTTCCGGCGTCACGCCCCAAAGATCGAACTGCAGATCGCCTTTCGCCGCACGTGTTTCGGCAAACGCCGGATGAGCTTGCCCGTTCAACTGGCACGATCGCATGAAGCATCCAGCGCCGCGAAGTAGATCTCTTCCTGAATCTTCGCGGAGATTTTGCGTGCTTCGTCGCGAGTCGAACAGCAGACGCATCTGAAAGAAAACATCCTGCAGGCCCATCACGCCGAGGCCGATGTTGCGCCAGCGGTTATTCGAATCCGCCGTCGACGGGATCGCGTAATAGTTCAGATCGATGACGCGGTCGAGCTGCCTGACGGCAAGATCGCACGTTACGCCGAAGCTTTTCGAAATCGAACTCGCCGTTCTTTACATACCGCGAAACATTGATCGAACCGAGATTGCAGACGGCGGTTTCGTTGTCGGATGTGACCTCGATGATCTCGGTGCAGAGGTTCGAAAGATGAATGACATTCTCGGGCTTCGCCGTCTGATTCGATTTCTTGTTCGCCGCGTCCTTGAACGTCATCCAGCCGTTGCCGGTCTGGGCCATCGTCCGCATCATCTTTGCGTACAGGTCGCGAGCCTTGATCTGCTTTACATATTTGCCGTCTTCTTCGGCCTCCACGTAGGCCTCGTCAAACTCATCGCCGTAAAGATCCGGGAACTGCGGCACGATCTTCGGATCGAACAGCGACCACACGCCGTCGGCCTCGACACGCTTCATAAACAGGTCCGGGATCCAGTTCGCGAGATTCAGATTGTGCGTGCGGCGTGCTTCGTCGCCCGTGTTGTCGCGAAGCTCGAGGAAATCTTCGATGTCGGCGTGCCAGGTTTCGAGATATACGCAGCACGCGCCTTTGCGCTTGCCGCCCTGGTTGACCGCCGAGACGCATGAGTCGAGAGTCTTGAGCCACGGCACGATGCCGTTCGAATGGCCGTTCGTTCCGCGGATGAGCGAACCTTGCGAACGGACGCGGTGATACGCGATACCGATGCCGCCTGAGAATTTCGAGAGCATCGCGACATCGGAATATTTCTTGTAGATGCTTTCGAGGCTGTCCTGCTGGTGAATCGAGCAGAAAGCACGACGAAAGCTGTTCGTGCTTTGTACCCGAGTTGAAGAGCGTCGGCGTCGACGGCACGTACTCGAGCGACGAGAAAAGATTGTAAAGCTCAATTGCCTCGGCCGGCGTTTCGGAAAGGCCGCAAGCGACGCGCATCCAGAAGAACTGCGGCGTCTCGATGACATCGCGCGTCACCGGATTTTTCAGAAGATAACGATCGTAAAGCGTGCGGAGGCCAAAAAATTCGAATAGATCGTTGCGGGTCTGGTCGATCGCGTCATTCAGCTTGCGGCTGTTTTCCGAAACGAAGTTGGCCACGCGTTCGCCGATCAGGCCCTCTTGTACGCCAAAAGCGATCGATTGTGAGAATGAATGTATCTCCTGATTGCGGACTTCTTTTTCTATGTACTGATTTAGAAGGCGGGCACCGAGACGCGAATACTCAGGCTCTTCGAAGATCAGGCTCGCCGCGGTTTGGATCGAAAGCTTGTCGAGCTCTCTGGTCGTCGCACCGTCATACAGACCGCTGATCGTCTTCGTCGCGATCCGCATGACATCGACATTCGGCAGGTTCGGCGTGCAGCGCGAGATCGCCCGAACGATCTTATTGATATCGACCGGCTCGAGCGATCCGTTTCTTTTTCGGACCTGCATTGTTGTCTGAGTGGTGTCTTCGGTTTGTCGTGCGGCGGCGGTCGAGGTTTGTCCGATGTAGGTGTCCATTCTCTTCTTTAATTCCTGCCTGTCGTGAATTTTCGTCGACAAAAAATCCCGGAGAAAACGCGAGGGCTGATGAGACAGCTTTCCGCGTCCGCATGGCTTTCTTCAAGCTACGGTCTTAACCCCTGGCTAGTGTGTGGTGTTGAAAGGGCCTTACTCTAAAGGCGTTTCCTACCGGCTGCCGACCATTCGAAACATGTCCGAACTTCGGTGAAAATGACAGCTTTCGTTCCCCATTACTGCTGCGGGGCAGGTGGCAAATATGCCCTGAAACCGTTTTCTAAAGACCAATTTTCTTCGAGCGTTCCTTCAGTGGATATTGACTATATGGTAGTCGATACACTTTGTCAACACAAAATGTAGTGGTCGGCAAAGTATTTTCTAAACCGTAATATTGCAGTATTTAGCGCATGATGAATGATGTAGTCCCTCAATGCGGGGCGTCGGTCCCGGGCTCCAATCACTTTTACTTTTTCTTAGAGCCAAAACAGCCGGCGTTCTTATTCAACAACCAGGCCGTCATACGCGAATTTCACGTTGGGCGGCAGCAGGTCGGAGTCTCGTGCGTATAAAACGTCATGATTCAGGTGTGTGAGAAACGCACGCCGAGGTTTGATCCGTTCGATATATTCCAGCGCTTCGTTCAAGCCGAGGTGTGTCGAGTGAGGTTTGATTCGTACACAGTCCAGAACAAGTACATCAAGCCCTTGCAGTCCGGCGATCGTCTCGTCCGAAATAAAATTCAGATCGGTCGCGTAAGCAAAATCATTGAATCGATACGCTATCACCGGGAGCTTTCCGTGTATCACTTCGAGCGGCGTGATCTTCCAAACCTTCGCCGATACAAAACGGCGACTGCGGATAGACCGTGTGCGGAACCAGCTGCGGCAGTCCGCCGCCGAAGTGTGTCGGTTTGAAGATGTACTGAAAAATGCGCCGGAGATCGGTCCATGCAATTTCATTCGCAAAGATCCCCATCGCGCCGTAGCGAAAATTCAATGGGCGAATGTCGTCAAGCCCGAATACATGGTCGACGTGACAATGCGTGATCAGAATGGCGTCAAGCCTGTCGATCTTTGCCCTTAAAGCTTGCTGCCGAAAATCTATAGATGTATCGACGAGGATCTTTTTATCGTTATGCTCGATGAGAATCGAAACGCGGAGGCGCTTATCCCGGGGATCATCGGAAAGACACGTTTCGCAATCGCATGCGATCGAGGGAACGCCGGTCGATGTGCCTGTGCCGAGGAAGGTCAGTTTCATACAGTGTTGGAAGTCTGGGAAGTCTGGGAAGTCTAGGAAGTCTGGGAAGTCTGGGAAGTCTGGGAAGTCTGGGAAGTCTAGGAAGTTACCCCCATAGAACCCAAGCCACCTAGGTCTTCCGGGTACCAAGTTGACGAAGATGCCCGATAAGACCAAAGACCATTCGCCCCACCTCATCCAGCTTTTTATAGGTCAAGTCAAAGAATGCCTGATCGATGTAATCCAGATCGAGAGTAACGTACAGATGCGATTTCGTCTCAGCAACAGACCCCAATGAAATGTTCAAAAAATTTGCAAAGTCTCGATCGGATCGACGTCCTTGACCTTCGGCTATATTCGCCATGATCGACGTCGCCGATCGCCGGATCTGACTGCGGAGATCAAAGTCTCTTGCAAACGATCCGTGTGCTGATGCTGCGTAAATATCCCGTACAACTACCCACGCTTTCTGCCACGCTTGAATATCCTCGAATCGTCGGAATGTCGCCATCGCTTCTCCTTAAAAGCTTCAAAGGCTCCCCAACCTCTTCGAGTTCTTGTTCCCACACTTCCTAAACTCGCCCGAATTCTAGGCTTCCCAGACCTCCCAGACCTCCCAGACCTCCCAGACTTCCTAGACTTCCTAGACTTCCTAGACTTCCTGACCTCCCAGACCTCCCAGACTTCCTAGACTTCCTAGACTTCCTAGACTTCCTAGACTTTCTTCCCGAGAATATCGGCACCCGAGAACTTCTGTGCCGCTTGGGTTTTCAGCTTATCTTCAGTCGCACGAACGACGGTTACGTACTGCATTCGGAGATCCGCAAGCAGTCCATCAAGAAGACGTAGCTCTTGAGCATGCAAATTTCCCTTTGTCTTCTCTTTGATCATCGCGAGCACGTCGAGCCAATATTTTCCCGTCTCCAGATCGAGCGAACGTTTCCCGGTGGCGGGATGCGGAACGGCGCCGAGCGATGCCGCGGCGTTTGTCGCGAGAGTGGATAAAAAATTGATAAAGCTGGCGGGGTCTTCGGCTCCGGGAATATCCTCTTCGGCGTCTTCCATTGCCTCCGCCGATCCTTCCATTTCGGCGACCGGATCCAAAGTCTCTGTCTCGTCAGCAACACCAGGCTTCGGTGCTATTTCAGGCTTTGCCGCCTCGAGCACAACTCCTTCGCGTACGGAGCCGTCGGCGTTGAACTTGCGTTTGTCAGCAACCTTATACGTAACTTCTTCCGATTGGTCGTCTCTTCCGATCATAGATTTAAAGTGTTGATGCGATAGTAGCATTTTCCTCTGGAGTCTATCGAGTGTATCGAGTCTGGCGAGTCTATCGGAGTCTATCGAGTCTATCGAGTCGAGAGATCGCATGCGGGGCGAGTCAGCGTAGACTAACGCGAGAGACTCGCCAGACTCGATAGACTCCGATAGACTCCGATAGACTCAATAGACTCGATAGACTCGCCAGACTTCGCTAGACTAAACGCATGTCCAAGTCCTTTGACGAATTAGTATCTGTAATGGCTCGGCTTCGAGCCCCGGGCGGATGTCCGTGGGATCGCGAGCAGACGTATGCATCGCTTTCCCAGTACCTGCTCGAAGAAGCATACGAAACGTTCGACGCCATCCATGAAGCCGATTCATCAGGCGATACGGCCAACCTACGCGAGGAACTCGGAGACTTGTTATTACAAGTCGTTTTTCACGCGACAATCGGGGCGGAAAAGGGCGATTTCACGATCGATGATGTCGCCGCAGGCGTGGCACAGAAACTCGTGCTTCGGCATCCGCATGTTTTCGGCGACGCAAAGCTGGAGCGGGCCGAAGACGTCCTCGATAATTGGGACGAGCTGAAGGCGAATGAACGTGCGGCGTCGGGAAAGATAATGAAGCAGCACGCTTCGATCCTCGACGACGTGCCGGTACATTTCCCGGCCTTGCTCGAGGCGCTCAAAGTAACGAAAAAGGCGGCCAAGGTTGGTTTCGATTGGCAGGATAAGAGTCAGATATTTGCCAAGCTGGACGAAGAGGTAGATGAGTTAAAATCGGCGATCGAAGAAAACGATACCGCGAATATCGACGAAGAGATCGGGGACCTGCTGTTCGTGATCGTAAATCTGGCCCGCCGGCTGGATGTCGAGCCTGAGACCGCATTAAAGAAAACAAACCGGAAATTCCGAAAGCGCTTTCGCTTTATCGAAGACGAGTTGGCAAAAGCAGGCAGCTCTCTCGAAGATGTAAGCCTTGAAACAATGGATGAATTATGGAACGCCGCGAAGGCTAAATCTGTGTGAACCCACCCGCTGTTTCGTCGTAGTACACCGCCGGATGTATTGCCGATAAACCGATTTCCTCCACCCTGCTTAAATCCCTGACATTTCTAATTCTTATTTCCGCTGGCACGGTCATTGCGCGTCATGCTCGGAGAGATACGTCTCGCGATTAGCACAAGGAGGTTTCAGATAAATGATTTTAAAATGTCTTAGATTAGGATTTGCCGCAGTTTTGGCGGTCGGTTTGTTTGCAACGGGTTTTGCACAGAATGTAACGGTCACGAAAAAAACCGAGGTTGTTCAGAATGCGGATGGCACGTACACCGTTATTGAGTATCCCGTCGGTAAGGAAGTTACGATTAATCTCACGCCGGTGACCACGGTTACGGGCTCAAGCGGTGTCGCTCGTGTTATGCGGGCCGCTGACGGAACTAGGGTTTGGGTTGATCTGTCGGGCGTTCCGTCCACCACCACCAGCATGTACGCGTATGCTTTGGATCCGGCCGGCGTACCGACATTGCTCGGCCCGATCACGGTTGAAAACGGTGTAGCAAAGGCGGAATTTTCGACGCCGCTAAATCAGTTCATGCTGGTTCTATCGCCAACCGAAGGGTTGACGGCGCTCGATACCGCGACGCCTGTGTTTTACCGGAGCGCTTTGCCTACTGGTTATGCCGTTGTCCCGCGTCGGGTATCTGAGAACCGGGTAGTCGCTGTAGCTCCGTCGGTTATAAACCGCGATGGTATGACGGCAGCGGCGCCGGCCTATAACGTTCCGTTGCTCAACGTCGGAACTTTCGGCGACAACGAGCGCGAAGTGAAAATGAAGTTTACGGGTGAGTTGGATGGGTTGGAGGCCAAGGCCTACGTCAAGCGTGGTAAAGGAATGACAAAGGTTAAGATGCATTTCGACGACATGAATAAGGTCCCGAAGACTAAGAGATTTACGCTCTGGACCTATTCGCCCGACGGTCAGTACGCCAAACTCGGACACGTCATCAATTCGGGTAACCGCGACGAGGCGGAGATCAAAAGCGAGACGGCGCTCACCGATTTTGGATTGTTTGTGACGGCTGAAGATGCCGATGTGACCATTCCCACTAGCCGAATTTATTCGGTCTTTACATACACACCGCCATCGAAATAGGTCTGTATTTTTTTAAGGTAGAGGCTGTCTGACAGGCAGCCTCTTTTTATTATTCGACGTGTTCGTGCGACCTGGCGATCTTTCTCGACAGCGAAAACGATACAGATTCCGGCGGTACGGTTATTGCAAACACTCTTAGTACCATACCGATTTGTTCGCATGCGGAACATATCGGAGAAAACAATCGACGATCGCGTCGAAAGAACAAGGAGTTAATAAACATGGCACAATTTGAAAGTATTTTGGGAGACGACTCACAGTCTTCGCAGACATCACAAGACAGGCAGAACAACGTCACCGAATTCAACAAGCAACCGGCAAAAAATGAGAAGTCTTTTGACGGTCAAGGTTTGTCGGGCTCATCAGGTAAGAGCTCGGGGAATGGAAAAACGGGTGCGGCGACAGCGACGGCCCGAACCTTCTACGATCAGGCAAAAGAGACTGCAGGTCAGGCTTATGAAACCGTCACCGACAAAGCTGCGACAAAGCTCGATGAGCAGAAATCCACGCTCTCAGGCGGATTGTCTACTGTTGCCGACAGCGTGCGGCAGGTAGGCGAGAATCTCGGATCATCCAAGACTGACAGCGGGCTTGCCGAGGCGGCAGCAAAATATACCGGCAACGCCGCGCAAAAGATCGAGGATGTCGCGGGTTATTTTGAAAGCAAGAGCGTTCGGGATATGGCTCGTGATCTGGAAGGATTTGCGCGGCGAAATCCGGCCGTGTTCTTCGGAGCTGCTTTCGGTCTCGGACTTATTGCTGCGAGATTTCTAAAGAGCTCGACACCGACATATGAAAAGGGAGCAGCAGCCGGGCGCGAACTCGGATCGTTCTCGTCTGACCCGAGTGACCGGGCAGGTGCTTCGACCCAGACGAGCCAACAGGCGACGACGCCCAAGGCAATATAGAAGCGCGCGACAAAGGAGGCTTTATGGCACAGACCCAGATGCAGCTGCAAAATGACGAACGCAGTCTTGGCGATCTTTTCACGGAGCTTGCAGCCGAGACCGGAACACTGGTTCGGCAGGAAGTAGCACTTGCGCAAGCCGAGATGACAGCGAAAGCTTCGCGTGTTGGAAAAAATATCGGTTTTCTCGCGGTTGGTGGTGCCGTCGGTTATGCGGCGCTACTTGCGATGGTCGCCGGTGTAATTCTCGGCTTCTCATACTTTATGCCGGCGTGGATCGCGGCAGTGCTTGTTGGGCTGCTCGTAGGAGTTGTGGCGTATTTTATGATCTCGGCCGGGCTTGAGGAACTAAAGCGTACTAGTCTGACACCCGAGAAATCGGTCGAATCGATCAAGGAGGATGCACAATGGCTGAAAAACCAGGTGAGCTGAAGAGCTTGGACAAACTAGATCCCGTTTCAACGACCGCGGGCGTCGGTAGTGACCAGTTTATGGAGAAAGCTTCCGAGGACAAGCAGGTCTCGGACGAGCGTGTACCTGAAGCAGGCACCGACGGAGCCCCGGGGGAAACGGAGCACATAAAAGCTCAGATCGAAGAAACTCGAACCCAGATGGGGGAAACGATCGATGCGATCCAGGACCGACTGAGTTTCGCAAATATTTCGGAACAGGTTTCGGAAACAGTTAGCAATGCTATCGAAACGGCCAAGGATACGGCCTACGAAGCGACTATAGGACAGGCGGTGAATTTTATGAAAGATATTGGTAATGGAGTTAAGAGCTCAGACACATTCAAGACGATCAAAACAAACCCGGTCCCCTTCGCGCTGATCGGGATAGGAGCGGGGCTTTTGGCCTATCAGAGTTTTGGCAAGAACACTTCGTCCCGGATCGGGAATGGCCGAAGCGACGCAAAACAGCTCCTTAGCGGTGAAGGCTCTTACACGGGCGAATCGAGATTCGATGCGGCTCGGGAATCGGTCGCAGGCACAGCGAGCCGGGCATACGATGGAATCTCAGATAAGGCGAATACGGCGTTAGAGAGTGTGGGCAGTGCGGCCGGGAAGGCTTATGAAGGTGTTGCGGAGACACTCGGCAATGCCTACGCCGGTGCGGGCGATCTCGGGCATCGAGCCTACGAACGGGTTGGCGAGTATGGAACCATTGCTCATGAAAAATACGATGAGTATCTAGAGGAAAATCCGCTTGCGCTTGGAGCCCTGGCCGTGGCGGTCGGTGCCGCCGTCGGGTTCGCAATTCCATCGACCCGCTACGAAGGGAAATTGATGGGGGATGCCAGAGAAAATGTTATCCAGCGGGCACAAGAAGCGGCAGGTACGCTGGTCGACAAAGCAAAGCAGGTAGCCAGCGAAGCGGGTCAGACGATCAAGCAGGAAACACAAGCGTTGACGCAGTGAGCAATAAGCAATTAGCAATAAGCAGTAAGCAATAAGCAGTAAGCAGTAAGCAATAAGCAGTAAGCAATAAGCAGTAAGCAGTAAGTGGTAGACGATGTTGAAGTCGGCTACCACTTATTGCTTATTGCTCATTGCTTACTGCTTATTGCTAATTGCTTATTGCTTATTGCTTACTTCGCAAACATTTCACCAAGGCGGTCCAGGATCGCGTCTCGGGACGCATCACCGATCTCTCCGATCTTTTTGACGAGACGAATTTTATCGACCGTACGAAGTTGATCGAGAATTACGCTCCGCTGACTATTCAAAAATTCGACCTCTACCCGCGTGGGATATTTGGCGTTGGTGGTTGCGATCGGGGCGATCAGAACGTGATCGGTGTTTCGGTTTACCTCATCGGGCGACACGACGACACCGGGGCGCGTGTTCTTTGCCGCTTCCGACGGGGTCGAGTCGAGATTCACCAGAAAAACGTCAAATCGGTTTACCACTGCCATTCTTTTTTCTCGAATTCGGTTGGCGTGTCCAAAATCTGCTGGTCGTCGTCGACATCCGCCACGGCCTTAAAGGCGTCATCCCAGTTTGCCCTCGGTTTCTGCAGACTGCGGATAAGAATGCCGTCCTCATGGAGTTCGAGCTCGACCTCACCGCTCAATTTCCCATCCTCGATCAGTGTTTTCGGTATTCGTATCCCTTGTGAGTTCCCGATTCTAATTATCTGGGCTTTCATAACTACATCGTAATTACAATGCTACCTCGCGGTCAACCGATTTTTTCGATTCCGTTCATATAGGGCTGCAATATCTCGGGAATTACTATAGAACCGTCCTTCTGCTGATAGTTCTCAAGGATTGCGATCCAGGTCCGCCCAACGGCCAGTCCGGAGCCATTCAGCGTGTGAGCAAATTCCGGTTTCGTCCCGCCCGCCCGGCGAAAACGCAAATTCATACGGCGGGCCTGAAAGTCTCCGCAATTCGAGCAGCTTGAGATCTCTCGATAGGTCTTTTGCGACGGAAGCCAGACTTCGATATCGTACGTCTTCTTCGCACCAAAACCCATATCGCCGGTCGACAGGACAACCGTTCGATAGGGCAAGCCGAGGAGTTGAAGAATGCGTTCGGCATCAGCCGTAAGCTTGTCGTGCTCATCGTCGGAGTTTTCGGGCAAGCTCAACTTAACGAGCTCGACCTTTTCGAATTGGTGCTGCCGGATCAATCCACGCGTGTCTTTTCCATAGCTTCCAGCTTCGCTCCGAAAACAGGGCGTGTACGCCGTGTAATATTTCGGCAGGTCTTTGGCGTCAAGGATCTCCTCGGCATGATAGTTCGTGACCGGAACCTCGGCCGTCGGGATAAGCGCAAATCCGCGTTCGTCGCGAATATGAAACAGGTCGTCTTCGAATTTCGGAAGCTGGTTTGTACCGAACAGGGCCGTTCGATTTACAAGAAATGGCGGCAGGGTCTCGGTATATCCGTGCTCGGTCGTGTGAACATCGAGCATGAAATTTACCAGCGCCCGCTCGAGCCGTGCTCCGGCTCCGTTTAGGATCGCAAACCGCGAGCCCGCTATCTTTGTCGCGCGCTCGAGATCGAGAATGCCTAAGGTCTCGCCAAGATCGACGTGATCTTTGACTTCGAAATCGAACTCTCGCGGCTCACCCCATCGTCGGATCTCTTTGTTCGCCGCTTCGTCGGCTCCGATCGGAACGTCGGCCGCGGGAATATTAGGCAGGCCTGCGAGCAGTTCGCGCATTTCAGCATCAGCTGCATCGCGGGCTTTTTCGAGCTCACTCTGTTTTTCTTTGAGGCCGGCAACTTCATTCTTTTTCGCATCGGCCTCATCACGCTTTCCGGCCTGCATCAGCGCACCGATCTCTTTGCTCGAAAGATTCCGTGCCTGATTGATCGAGTCCGCTTCGGTGATCACACGGCGGCGCTCGGCATCCAGCTCAGCAAATTTGTCGAGCGAGTCGGCCGGGAAATTCCGGTTTGCGAATGCGGTCCGAACCGCCTCAAGATTTTCCCTTACGAAATTGATATCCAACATACGTTACCGTTTCGCCTTATTTTGTAGCAATTCGAGCGTCTTCGCGAGCTGTTCGGCGAAATCGCAACCATTGGCAAGCCCATGTCGCGACTCCCGGTGACCACAATGTTGTCACCATCTCTAATTCCAACGGCTTCGCGAAACTTTGGATGAGCAGGTAGCTACCGTACGATCGTCCCGCGATAGTCGCCCCCGTTTGGCGACTGCCTTTACCCGGACTCACTTAGCCCCGAACACTTCTGCAACCTCGAACGGGATCTTAATTCCCGTAGCTTCCAGCTTTTCCTGCTTTTCGAGCTTTACCTTGATAGTTTGTTTCGTGACGCCCATTAAACTAAAATTTTCACAACAGCAGTAACTCTACCGTAACGGATCGTGCGGGACGTCCCGGATGCATGCTAGTCCACACTCGCGTTTCCACCGGTATCGTGAATTTAGCAAAAGCGCTATGGCAAATAAAATTAGCAAAGCTGTTTTCCCGGCCGCCGGTCTCGGCACAAGATTTCTGCCGGCGACGAAGGCAAGCCCGAAGGAAATGCTCCCGCTTGTCGACAAACCGTTGATCCAGTATGCCGTGGAAGAGGCCGTGGCGAGCGGAATTGAATCGATCCTAATCATTACCGGGCGCGATAAGACGGCTATCGAGAACCACTTCGACATATCGTTCGAGCTTGAACAGCTCCTAAAAAGCAAAGACAAAACGGACTTGTTCGAGCAGGTCAGAGCGATCTCTGAGATCGCACGCATCAGCTATACACGGCAGCGCGAAGCTCTTGGCCTCGGCCACGCGATCTATCAGGCAAAGGACTTTGCAGGCGACGATCCGTTTGCCGTTCTGCTTGCGGACGATATCGTCGATTCGGAAACGCCGGCTTTGCAGCAGATGATCGAAGTTTTTGAGAAATACGGCGCACCCGTCATCGCGACCATGCAGGTCGCGGGCGAGGCGATCTCGCGGTTCGGTGTCATCGATGCCGAGGAAATAGAGCCCAACGTATTCAAGATCCGTGACATGGTCGAAAAACCGGCGTTCTCCGACGCGCCATCGGATCTTGCGATCATCGGACGTTACATTTTCACTCCGGATATTTTCGACGCGATCGAGAAAACCAAACCGGGAGCGGGTGGTGAGATCCAGATCACGGACGCGATGCGTTTATTACTAAAACAGCGCCCGTTCTATGCGGTAAAACTCGAGGGAACACGCCATGACGCGGGCGACAAACTCGGTTTTCTTATTGCTACGGTCGAGTTCGCTCTGAAGCGAGACGATCTGGGTGATGAGTTTCGGGAGTATTTGAGAGGACTGGAGCTTTAAGCCGGTCAAACTGTGAACTGTGAACTGTGAACTGTGAACTGAGAACTGTGAACTGAGAAACGATGACTTTGGATGCTAACCCGACCGTTCATAGTTCATAGTTCATAGTTCATAGTTCACAGTTCACCCTTCACCGTTAAGAAACATGCCACTAGCTACCATAGACGAGGCCGTTGAAGAGATCCGGAACGGCCGGATGATAATAATAGTCGACGACGAAGACCGTGAGAACGAAGGTGATCTGGTCTGCGCGGCCGAGCTTGTCACGCCCGAGATCATCAGTTTTATGGCTATACACGGGCGCGGGCTTATCTGTATGCCGCTGACCGAGGATCGATGCGACGAACTCCAGCTGCATCCACAGACGGCGGAGAACACATCGAGCATGGGTACGGCTTTTACGATCTCGATCGAAGCCCGCGCAGGAGTTACCACCGGTATTTCGGCTGCCGACCGTGCTAAAACCATTCTCACGGCGGTCGATCCTAATTCAAAAGCTGGCGATCTCGCACGGCCGGGTCACGTTTTTCCGCTGCGTGCAAAACGCGGCGGTGTGCTTGTTCGCGTCGGACAGACCGAGGCCAGTGTTGATATAGCACGGATCGCCGGACTCGCTCCGGCGGCGGTGATCTGTGAGATCATGAACGACGATGGCACGATGGCGCGGATGCCCGAGCTGGAATCGTTCGCGGACAGACATGGCCTGAAGATCATCTCGGTCGCCGACCTGGTTCGCTACCGGATCGAGAAGGAAACTCTCGTAAAGCGCGTCCTCGAAACCGATCTCCCTACTGACTACGGGATCTTCAGGGCGATCATTTTCGAGAACGAAATGAACGGTGAAACCCACGTGGCAATGGTCATGGGGGACGTTGCGTCAAGTTCCGGGACAACGGAACCGGTTTTGGTTCGCGTCCAAACCGAGAACGTCACCTTTGCAATGTTCGGGTCCACGATGGGGGAAGCGTCCCGTGCAATGCAATCCTCTCTCCGAAAAATCTCTGAAGCGAAACGCGGCGTCGTACTCTACTTGCGGCAACGCGAGAATAATCTCGACCTAGTAAATCAGCTCAGGACGTACGCCCTGATGCAGGAAAAAAATATTGATTTTCAGGCCGCGAAACGGGAAACTGGATACGGAAAACTTCACGATTACGGCATCGGAGCACAGATCTTGAAAGATCTCGGAGTCAAGCAGATCAGGCTTCTTACTAATCATCCGCCGCGAGTGAGCGCCATCGAAGCGTTCGAGCTGGAGATCACCGAAACTGTTAGCCTGTAGCATGCCGCTACTCGAAATGAGGCAATGCCGGAAGAGCAAAACGAACTAAGGGAAGAAAGCGAAGGCAGCCCGCCGGAAGGGACTGACCAAGTTGTTGCGGAGAAGCGGCGACGTTACTTTACGCGCCGTAACGCCTTGATGACGACCGTCTTTGCGGCGGTACTCGTCTTAGTAGTCGTTATCCTTTCATTAGTTTTTTATCGATATGGTGTCTTCGATACTTACGTCAAGACGCAGTTCGTCGCAAAGATGGCGGATATCGGAATCGTTTTCGATGCCGACGTATTTCGCGTCACCGTAAATCCGCTCGAGCTTGAATTGAAAAACGCGACATTCAGCGACCGTGTGACAGGCGAGAAGCTTTTCTTTATCCGCGACGCACATCTTGGTCTGACGGTCGATAACCTTTACTCCTGGCAGCTCAGCCGCGACATCAACGTCAATACGACGGACATCAGCGGAGCCGAAGTTTGGATCCGGTTCGACGAGAACGGCAGATCGAATTTTTCAAATCTGACTTTCGTCGAGGATCAAACCGGTCAACGCGTAAATTTCAAATACGGTTCCGTCAGGTTCGCACTCAAGGACAGCGTCGTACATTTTGGCGATGTCTCGCGAAAGATCTCGGCGGATGCGAACAACGTGCAGCTCTTTCTGGAACCCGAAAGTTACGAGGTTGCGGACGAAGAAAAGCGTTACAAAATCGATTTCACATCTACCGACTCGCACTTTGTTTACGATGAGCACCCGCTCGACAATATCGACATTCGGGCCCGTGGAATAGCGGACCGCGCGGGTGCAGAGATCACGGAATTGAGGATCGAGACTCCGATCGGCATCTCGTCGATGAGCGGTACGCTCGCCGACTGGTCGGCGCCTAAATACCGGCTAAACATTGAGTCGACGGTTGACCTGACCCAAACCTCAAATACGTTTCCGCTCGGTGCGAGCCTGCGCGGCGTGGGCAATTTTAAAGGTACGGTCAGCGGCGAGGGCGAGAGTTATCGGATCGACGGTACGGTCGATTCACAGGCCCTCACCGCCGAAGGCATCTATTTGAAAGCGGTGAATGTCGCAGCAACCGTCGAAGGCACAAATTCAAACTACGAAGCTAACGGAAAAGCCGTTGCCGAGCTGCTCACCTTCGACGATTTCAGGATCGACTTCCTCCGGATGGCCGGCAACGTGCGCGGGTCGGGAACAGATTTTCGATGGGTCGGTGATCTGCAGGCAGCGGCGGCAAAGGCCAAATCACTTACACTCGGCGGCTTATTTTTGTCGGACGCCGTCGCCGAATACAAAGACAGACAGCTGACGGCTTCTGCCGGAAATGGACGAGCCCAACGCTTTTCCGTCGCCGCTGTCGATTTCGAAAATCTCTACGCGAACGATCTGAGATTTTCGCGAAACGACGGCGTCACTAGTTTTTCGGCCCCCGCCGCACGAGCGGGTTCGCTCAAGACAAAGGATTATCAGCTTCAGGGACTGACGGGCCGGAATTTGAAAGTTCGGGATGCCGGAGATAAGACCGATGTCAGCCTCGACAATGTTGCGGCAGCTTCAGCAGGCGTAAAGGGTAATCGCGTTCGAAATCTGCGTGCTAATCGATTTACACTCACCGATCTGCCTAACTCGACGAATGTCGAATTAGCCGGAGTGAAGGCGGAACGGGTCGAAGGCAGCGGCGCCGTGGTCAGCGGGGTAGAAACAGCACAGGTGCAGATACGGGACGCGGGTCCGGAAACGATCATCTACTCAGACAACGTCCGTGTTGCCCGCGTCGATACGAGCGCCGCGACACTTGGAAGCCTCAACATTGGAGGTGTGCGGCTATCGATCAGACAAGGCACGATCGAAGGGCGTTCGAACGATGTCGATGCGGGCACGGTCACGCTCAGCAAAACCACCGCGCTCCCCGAAGGCGGACGGCTTGACGCCGTAAAGATCGCGAAACCTGTATTTGTCGTCGAACCGTCGGGCCGCTATCGGGTCACGGCGGATATGAGCATCGGCAGCGGTATCGTCGGAAGCATCCCGCTCGGAGACGCCCGAGCCAGCGTGAATGTAAACAACGACCGCGCCGAGCTGAGCAACCTCACGGCAACGGTCATGGACGGCCGGTTGGACGGCTCGGCGACCGTAGCATTTAATAGCCGAAGCTCGTCGAACATTAATGCCAATTTTTCAAATCTCGATCTATCGAAGTTGGCTTCTCTTCAGGGGGGTCGCGTTATTCCGCTCGTTGGACAGACAAGCGGACGGGTCGATCTGAAATTTAACGGAACGGATCTCCGAACGGCTTCGGGGAATGTGGTTGCGGATATCACAGCGAGCGCCGGCAATGCCGATAGCGGCCTTGTTCCCGTTACCGGCCGTGTCGAGCTTTCCGCGACGAATGGACTTTTCAATGTCGATGTCGCCCGGTTGAATACTCCGAATAGCGAATTGAGTGCTACCGGACGTTTCGATCTGCGTGCCAACGACTCCAATTTGAATGTCGCCGTCAATTCGCGCGATGCGAGCGAGATCGACCGGCTGATCCGGGTCGTCGGATTCTCGCCGGAGCTTGAAGAGCAGATGAACTCGCTCGAAGTAACGGTAGCCGGTGCTCTGACGTTCAATGCGACGGTAACCGGCAACCTTAGTGACCCTACGGTCGAAGGGCGCGCCGCGATCGACCAGATCGCACTTCGTGGACGGACTCTGGGTTCCGCTACATCCGACATCTTTATCTCGCCGCTCGGTACCGAGCTTCGAAACGGAAACCTCCGCGAAACCGATGGAGGAACTATCGCATTCACCCTGAATGTGCCCGCAGGCGGAGCGAACAACGTCAGCGTCCAGGCGACGCTCACAAATATCGATGCGGCGAATCTGATCGCCGCGCTTCCGCTCGACAAATATTTGCCGGCGGGAATTCGCGACTTCAACGCTCAGACATCAGGGACCGTGAACATCACCGGACTTCCGAACGACGCAAATGGCTCGATCGATCTTTCCTCGGCGGCCGGTTCGGTTTCGGGACAGACATTCGACGCCTTCAACGCAAAAGCTCAGTTTCGCGGCACGCTTATCGATCTGCAAAATCTCGAACTTCGCTCTACCGAGGGCTTTATAAAAGCAAAAGGGACCTATGATCGGGCGTCGACTGAGTTCAACTTAGATCTCGAGGGGCGCAACTTCCAGCTTACGGCGCTTCGCAATGCCTTTACGAATAACGACAGTATTCCGTCCATCAGTGGCAACACGGACTTCGTCGCGAAGGCGACCGGGCGTTCCGATATTCCGTCTTCGTACAACATCGATTTTAGCGGCACGGCTCGGCAGGTCGTCGTCAACGAAAATGCATTCGGCGAGGTCGTATTCAAAGGGACCACCGTCAACCAGATCCTGAATGCGGATCTCACAGCGACGCTCGACGGACGCCCGCAGGTGATAAATGCGACGGTGAATTTCGGCAACGAAAGCGTTCCGTTCCGCGTCGCGACGGAGTTTAACCAGAGCCCGCTTGGCCCGTTCTTCGCATTGGTCCCGCAGCTTAAGGGGATTACGATCGGCGGCACCGGAACGGGACGCGTCGAGTTCGGCGGAAATCTGGCGAAGCGCGATGATCAGGGCAATATTGTCTTCACAGGCGAAGCGTTGACGGGCTCCGCGGAGTTCAGTCAGTTAGCGCTTCAGGTACAGGACACGCCGCTTGTTGCGACCGAACCGGTCGTCGTCCGTTTCAACCCGCGTGAGATAACGTTTGAATCCGCGCGATTCGCCGGTGGCGGCTCAAACGTTATTATCGCTGGAACAAAGGCGATCACCGACGACGGCATCAATAACCTTTCGGTCGACGGACGGGTAAATCTCAGCCTCCTTAATGCGTTTCCGCAGATCGCGGCAACTGACACGTTCTTCGGCGGATTTGCGAATGTTGCGATACGCCTCGCCGGTGTGAATCGAACTGCACGCGTTTCGGGTACGGCGACACTCGAGAATGCCGCGATCGCGACATTTCATCGGCTCGAGCAGGTTGAGCTTCGACCGTCTCAACGGACGAATTCTGTTCTCGTCCGATCAGGCGCAGATCGATGGTCTTCGCGGCTATCTGGGCGGCGGAGCGTTCACCGCGACGGGTGGAGCCCTTTTCGGAGAGGGCTTGAAGATCGATTCGTTCCGCGTCGCGCTCGATGGCACGAATGTCACCGTACCGCTTCCGGAGGATTTCATCACGACGGGCGACGCACGGCTTGAGATAACCGGAAGACGCGGACAGCGAAACAATATTCTCGGTGTTCAGATCGCCGGGCGAATTCTGGCCCGCCGCAGTCTCTATACGAAAGATATCGAGCTCGCAAATATAGTTGGTGCCCGACGCGAAGGCTCGCTATCGTCGGGCCCGTCAGCCATTGGTGCTCCCCGTTTCGACCTGACGATCGAAGGCCGCGATGCGTTGATCGTTCGGAACAATATTGCGGATCTTACGGCTTCGGTATCTTTGCGGCTCACCGGCACAACCGAAAACCCGCAGATCTCCGGTCGGATCACCGCCAATAGCGGAACGATATTTTTCCGAAAGGATCGTTACATAGTTCAACGCGGTGTGCTTGAGTTTCCGCCGGATACGGAGATCGAGCCGGTCATTAATCTGCAGGCCGAATCCGAGATCGCGGGCTATCAGGTCTTTGTGAATCTTTCCGGCCCGCTCAACGATACCGAGCAGTTGAATGCCGCTGTTCGTTCGAGTCCGGCTCTTCCACAGGCGGATGTGGTCTCGCTGATCACGACCGGAAATTTGTCGAATACAGAGTCCGGCATCCCGACTCTCGCTCAAACCGGAATTAACACTGCGGCTGAGATCTTGACCGATACGATCATCAATAATCCCGCGCGAAAAGCGACCGATCGTCTGTTCGGCCTCAATGTTTTTGAGATCGATCCGATAATTTCGGGGCAAAGATTAAACGCGTCTGCACGGCTGACCGTCGGGCGTCAGATAAACAACAATTTGCGAGTGACGTACGCGACGAACTTATCGCAGGATCAGAATCAGGTCCTCGCCCTTGAGTACCGCGTCTCGAACAAGCTCTCTTTGGTCGCCCAATACGAGCAGAGAAGTTTGAGCAACGTCACGAGAAACCGCGACAATTTCAGTTTTGAGGTCCGGTTTAGACGAAGATTTTAAATTTCAAGTTTGGCGCGGATGGCGCGATTTTTTTCTCGGAGAGGAATGGAACCAGCAGGGTTGGCAACGTGGCGAAGGCTATTCGAATTGTGGTGCGGATTCGTTTTTCGGCACGCAAACTCGATGCTCTCAATTGGCCTTTTCTGCTTCATTCTCTTTGCGGCCACCGTTTCCGGCCAGAATCAATTCGAAGACAAGCCGATCGCCGAAGTCATCGTTACCTTTGAGGGATCGGACAGGAACGTCTCGGCAAACGAAACATATCGAATCCTCGCCCGCGACACGGTCGGCACGAACTATTCGGCGATAAAGGTGCGTGACGCGATCGAGAAACTTTACGACACGAAACAGATCGTCTCTGTCACGGTTCAAGCAGACGAACTGGCAAATGGTAGCGTGTCAATACGCTTCATCATTCGGCGAGAGAAGCAGGCACAACGCGTCACCGTTGAACTGCCTGAAGACGATGAATCGAAGATCACAGAACAAGAGTTGCTCTTCCGGCTAAACCTGCTCGACCCGGGAACGGCGATCACGGAGAATACGCTTCAGAATAACGCCGGTCTGATCCTCGAGTATTTGCGCGATCGCGGCTATTTCAAGGCCGATGTTACATACTCACAGCGTCCGCTTGAAAGCGAGACCGAGGTCGGCGTGTCCTTTCGTGTAACTCCGAACGCCCAAGCGACGGTCCAATCTTTCAATATCAACATCGACGGTTTCGATAGCGCAAAGCTTCTCGAAAAGATAAAGCTGAAACCCGGTGAACCGTTCACACGCGAACGATTGGCGGCCGACGTTGAAATCATTCGCGGGCTGTTGCGAAGCGACGATTATCTCGCGCCGACGCTCGATGAACCACGAGTTATTTACGATGGCGAGAAGAATAACGTCACGATCTCGCTGGCCGGAAAGGTCGGGCCGATCGTCGAGGTCGACGTTGTCGCCGAGCGCGACCGTGTCGGCAATCGAACGCAAAAACGTTTGATACCGCTGAAGCGCGAGGGCACGCTCGACTACGCAGCAATAGTTGAAGGCGAGCGTCGTCTGGAAAATCATTACCAGGAGCAAGGCTATTTCTTCGTCAATGTCACGCCTGTTTGTTCGATCGAACCACCGATCGATGAAACGGACGGGACAACCATCAAGAACGATACCGAGTTTTTATGCTCGGCTCTTAACAGCACCGATCTCCAAAATAAGAAGGTCACGGTCAAGTACCGGGTGGATCTCGATCGGCAGTTAAAGTTAACCGATATTCGTCTCGAAGGAACAAGCCAGTTTACGATCACCGAGATCAAGACCGTTCTCGAATCGCAGGAGGCAAACATACTCGGGATCATTCCTTTGTTTGGCTATGGACGCGGTTATACGAGCCAACGTCTGCTCGAGGAGGACGCCGGCACGATTCGATCCCTGCTTCGTGAACTTGGATATCGTGACGCAACGGTCCGCGTTAACCAGGGTGTATCGCCGGACGGTGCAAATCTGATCATCACGTTTGTCGTCGAAGAAGGCCCGAGGACGATCATCTCGGGGATCGAGATCGTGGGGAATTCGGCGTTTTCGGATGACGTGCTCAAGGCTAAGTTACCAAAGATCGAAGGGACGTATTTCTCGCGGGCGAAGATCCGAAACGGACAGCGCAAGCTCGCCGAGTTCTATTCCAACGCGGGCTATTACGACGCCAAGGTGGATTTTTCGATCGATGAGCGTGTGACGGACACGGCCACCGGCGAAAGCCTTTTCAAGGTCGTTTACTCAATTAACAATGAGGGACAAAAGGTCGTCATCACCCGGATACTCATAACCGGCAACGAAAACACCAAGACCGAAGCGATCATGCGTGCGCTGGCTCTGCAGCCGGGCGAGTATTTGCGAGCGGCGGATATTTATACTAGCGAGCAGAACCTTTACGCAAGCGATGCATTCGCACGCGTCGAGATCAAACCGAGGCCCGCGGGCGAGCGGCCCGGCGGTGAACGCCTTACCGACGTTATCGTCAATGTCGAAGAGCAAGCCGCACGCATTTTATCGTACGGCGGGGGTGTCTCGACGGACCTCGGCGCGAGCGGCTTTGTGGACCTCCGCCATTTCAATTTCATGGGTCGTCTCTGGCAGAGCGGAGCACGCGTCCGCGTGAGTCAACGGCAACAACTGGTCCAGCTTGATTTTCTCAACCCGCGCTTTATGCGAGACGGGAAAAAGCGATTCGCTCCGCTGACGCTGACGGCCCAATATCAAAGAGACTCGACGGTCACGCGCTTTTTCCGCTCCGCGTTCGACAAAGGGACGTTCGGCATAGTTCAGCGAGTTGACGAGGACGGCACCCCGATCGACGAGTTCGGAAACAATGCCGGCGATCCGACGCTGAACCGTCTGACGCTTTCTGCTGAAACCAACCGGACGATCAGCCGACGCGATCGCAGCATCATTTTCTTTCGATATCGGTTTGAAGATGTTCGCCTGTTCAACATCCAAAGTCTCCTGATCAAAGAGCTCTTGCTGCCCGACGCACGGATCCGAATTTCCGGTTTCGGCACAACCTTCGTCCGCGATACTCGAAAGAATTGCCTGATCAAATTTACGATCCTCGACATTATCGCCCGCGGCGAGCCAGGCGAGCCATGCCGCTACAGTGCCAGCGATCCGACACACGGAGATTATCTGACAGCTGAGTACAATGTCTCGATCCCATTCCTCGGCGCGAATACCGGATTCCATAAGCTCCAAGCCTCGTACAACATCTACCGAACGGTGCGCTTCCTGAAAGAACACGACATTCGCCGGACGAGCGATCCTCGGCGTCGGCAGCGTATTTTCGAATGGTGACCGATTCACCAACTCTGCATTCCCCGAATTGAACGGCAGTCTGCCGATCAGCGAAAGATTTTTCGCGGGCGGTGGGAACAGTATTCGTGGTTTCGATTTCGAAGAGGCGGGGCCGCGCGTCGTCGTGGTGCCGCAAGGGATTTTTCGAAACAGCAATCGTGAACCGGTATTTCTCGATCCGTTTACGATCCCGTTCGGCGGTAACGCACTCGCAGTTGTAAATCTGGAAGCCCGGATCCCGGTGACAAAATCAGTGCGAGCCGTTCCGTTTTACGACGGCGGAAATGTTTTCAAGAGTGCGAAAGATATTTTCAATCCGGCCGATTCGGTTCCGAACAATGTCAACGCAACGAATCTACGCGCCGTTTGGACACATACGGTTGGGCTAGGCCTGAGAATTAAAACACCCGTCGGTGGTGAGTTCGCCGTCGATTATGGATATCTTCTCAACCCGCCACGATTCCTGATCCCACAGGTCATGGCCCCGAACGCCATCTACCAGCTTCATCAAGGGCAGATCCACTTCCGATTCTCACAAGCGTTTTAAAAGTGAAAAAGGGAAAAAGTGAAAAGGTGAAAAAGTGAAAAGGTGAAAAGATGAAAAGGTGAAAAGGTGAAAAGGAGCATCCTGCTTTTTCCCTTTTTCACTTTTTCACCTTTTCACCTTTTCCCTTTTTCCCTTTTTCACTATTCACGAACTCGGGGTTTGACGCGTGCCGGTGGATTCACACGACCGGCACGAGCCAAACCCCGAACAGGAAACGGGCTCACCAAACCGTTTCGCTGTTAATTGACGGCGGACGACAAGACAATGTGCGTCTCATCGACCTCCAAGATCAAACCTTCCTCCGTAATTCCTTTTACGCTTGTGAACTCCGCTATTTCATCCGGCAGGGCATATAAAGGACGAAGGGCCTTATCGTTCGAATCGATTGCAGCGCGCTTTCGATGGAAACTTTTCGTGAGATACATTGCTTTGTCTGCAGATACGATGATCTGGTCGAACGTCTCTCCGTGTATCGGATAGCATGCCGTTCCGACACTTACGCCTACCTTTGCGACCGCGTCTTCTACGGCAAGCGAGAAATTGTTTACGGCCGTTTCGATACGACGTGCGAGTTCCATAACGTCGGCACTGTCCGTGTCTGGAACGATAGCGACGAACTCGTCGCCACCGTAGCGCGAGAGAAAGTCGTACTCGCGTAATTGAGCCTTGATGATCGCCCCGATCTCCATCAGCATCCGGTCACCGGCCTTATGGCCGTGTGTATCGTTAACTGCCTTGAAGCCGTCGAGATCCAACACCAATAACTGGAAGCTGCCCTCACTCCGACTTGCTCGCTTGACCTCCTTATCGAAATGGATCTGCAGGCTGCGGGCATTTGGCAGGCCGGTCATCGGATCTGTTAGAGCGTGGTTTTCCGTGACGGCATGTTCGAGAGATCTGGCGATCGCATCGGAGGCGATGTGCGATACGGTTTCAAGCAACCTGAGATGCTCATCCTCGTAGCTGCTCATTTCACTTGAATAGAGCGTGATCGCGCCGAGCATCCTTTCGTCAGCGATCAGTGGTATTGAAGCCATCGCCTGGAACTCAGTCTGGAACTCGGTTTGAGAGGTCTCAAAATCCAGGGACGGATCAGGATTATCCGCCGGAATCCGCTCTTCCAGCACACGTCCGGTGGCTCCTTCGCCAACCTTTACTATCCTTCCTGTGAAAGCTGATTTGTGCTTACCCCTGACGTATACCGCTGTAGCTAGTTCGCGCTTCTCGTCAAGCAGATAAACCGCGGCCGAGTCGAACGGTATAAGTTCGCTGATCTTTTCCGTGAAAAGCGGCAGGATCTCATCCAGGTCGAGCTCCGAACTGAAATCCCGTGCGAGGGAGTAGAGCGCGAACACTTCCCGATTAGCCCGCTTGATCTGTTCCACATAGCTCGGGCTCGCCCCGGGGTCTATGAAGTTTGAAACGCCGACACCGTCGAGATCGGTTTCGTATGCAAGCTGCTGGGCTTCGACTTCGGTCTCGAAGATCTTCAGATTTCGAAGAAAGACGTCGACAAGGCGTGGATCGAATTGCGAGCTTGCTCGTGATCGCAGGAAGTTGCACGCCTCTTCGCGCGGAACGGCCTGACGATAGGGCCGCGCAACTCTCAGCGTGTCATAAGCATCGGCGATCGTAAGGATACGCGCGGTGAGCGGAATACTGGTCCCGCGGAGGCCTTCCGGATAACCGCCGCCGTCCCAAAATTCATGATGGTATTTCACCGTCGGCACGACCGGATAGGGGAAGCCGACCTTTTCCAATATCGAAGCGCCGACGATCGAGTGTGTCTTGATCTTTTCCATTTCAGCCGGCGTCAAACGGCCCGGCTTGTTGAGAATGTGATCCGGAACGGCGAGCTTGCCGATGTCATGAAGAAGCGCGCCGGTACGCAGCGCGTTGATCTCATCCTCGCCGAGCCCGAGTATATTGCCTATGCCCACGGCATATATCTGCGTTCGTCTGACGTGTCCGATGCCCACCTGGTCGCGTGCATCGATCGCGGTTGCAAGAGCCTCGACCGTTGCGAGATGAATCCGGCTAGCCTCGCTGATCTCCTTCGTTTTTTGTGCGAGCCGTCGGACGTGGATCTTGTACGCAAGGTGGCCGAAGATCGCAAGCGGAACGATGACGAGACCGAATTCGATCCCGAAGTGATCAAAAACTATAAAGAAAAAGATCGTTGCCAGAAGACTGATCACTCCGCTCAGACCGGGAATTACGAATAGGTTTCGCACGGTTGATTTCCGATGTGGTCTATACTTATCGTTACGCAGGAGATAGGTCAACGCTCGGCTTTGGGCAAAATGCGTAAACGCCATGACGCACGATGCGAGAATTACGTCGTTCGCTACCGTAAGCTTGCCGACGAGTTGAAGCTGTCCGCCTCCGTTGAAATAACCGAGGGTTAGATAAAAAGCGATCCCGGAAAAAAATGTGGAAAGAATATTGATCGCTATATCCGACGCCGGTCGTCTCCGGTCGGGGGATGCTATGCGGCGATTCGCCGCCGAAGAACAAGCGGCGAGCAATACGCCCCCTGGAATTCCCAGCCAAATCACGCCCCAAAATCCAAAAATCGTTTTTAGTGAAATGCGAACATCGGTTCCGGCGACGCGCGGCTCATAAGGGCTGAGCAGGATCGCAACAAAGATCGAAGCCGAAATGACAGCGATCGATGAAATCGACAGAGAAATCGCCACGATCTCGAGGACCGCAAATCCAACAATGACGGCCGCGACTGAGAGCAGCCCGATCTGCATCATTCTTGACCGCCAAGAATTTTGTTGCGAACTCGATCTTTCCATTCTTCGTTCAACCAGAAGGCCACCGGGCGCTTGGTGTGGGCCGTGAACATGTCCGGTGGGACCCGAGCTGAACCCTCCGCTTCAAGCTATACAACGAATGTGCCAAAGCCTTATTATTGAAATCGTTAGATTTTCAGTGTCGAGCCTGATTTGCCGGCCGAATTATCCTTCAGTTTGAGTCACCAAAATGACCGACTTCGAGCAGAATGACGAACGCCGTTTCCAAGAATTTATTTCTCTTGTCCTGATTCTTTCTTTCGCTCTTTTCGCAGCAATTCCGACGTTGTCTCAGGACGCGAATGAAGTCGTACGCATCGACACCGAACTCGTCTCGTTTGAAGTCACCGTCACGGACAAGACCGGAAGGTTTGTCCCGAACCTCCGGCGCGATGATTTTCGACTCTTCGAAGACGGGGTCGAGCGACCGATAGATTTCTTTCAACCGCTAAAGAAGCGAGATGAAGGACGGCCGCTGTCTGTCGTATTCGCGCTCGATGTTTCAGGAAGTATGACCGAAGCCGAGATCGAACGCCTGCGGTCCGCGATGCAAGCTTTTATAACTCGCCTCGCCGACTATGAGTCTTATTTTGCCGTCGTGAGTTTTGCGATGGAGGTCCGCACGCTTCAGACATTTACGAACCGACGGGATAAATTGGAAAGATCTTTTGCCAAACTGGTTCGCGATCAAGACGGATTATCGACCCATGCCTACGATGCAGTGGACGATTCGATCAGGATAATTGCGAAAAAGTCTCCAAAAGTGATCCGGGGGCGTCATCCGAAGCGGGCGGTAATTTTGGTAAGCGACGGCTTTCCGGTCGGTGACGTAGTTTCGCCCGAGACCTTGATCGAACGCGCAAACCGGGCGGAGACAAGCATCTATTCCGTAATACTGCCGTCGTATTCGCGATTGCAGGGCGATAAGAAACCGGTGATCACGCCGCTCGAAGCCAGCGGTCTGATGGAAAGGACGGGTGGAAAGAGCTTTTACGCGACGGAGAAATCATTCGACGCGCTGTTTCAGGCGCTGGCCGAAGACATCACGGCGTCGTACGCGATCGCGTTCTATCCCGGAAACGAAAATAAGGCGGCGGACGGCACGTCGCGGAAGGTCAGCATTGAGTCAAAGAGTGGATTTACGGTCAGACAGAACAGGTCCGATTATAAATTGAAATAGGAAGTGCTAATACCGGCTGTCGTCGTAGTCGTACGACTCAAGATCTTCGTCATCCCTATCGTCGGCTCCCGATTCTTCATACAGGTCCATTTCTATCGGATCGAGCCCGACAACGACCAGACGTGAACCGCACTCGTCACAAGTCACGCGGTCGCCCTGTTCGACCTCGGCATCAACGTAGACTTTCTCATCACATTCGGGGCAGATCGATGTCGGCATTTTCTTCTCTCCGAAATCTAATAAATTAAATCGCGCTTTGGTCTAACTTTTAGCATAACGTTTTCCGGCAAACGTTCGCCAGGAGTTTTAGTGATTCCCTGAGATTCTATTGATTCTAATTTCGTTTTACAATTCAAACGGATGCAGTTTCCATTTACGCTTAAAAAAGAAGCAGATTTCGATGTTGTCGGTTTCGGTACCAACGCCGTCGATTTTCTTATTCAAGTCCCTCATTATCCCGGTTTCAATTCGAAAGTTGAGCTAACCGATTATCGCCAAGCCGCCGGCGGCGAGATCGCGACCGCGATGGTCGGCTTACAGAGGCTTGGCTTGCGGACCTCGTACATCGGACGATTTGGGACCGATGATGCGGGGGAGATAGGGCTCACCTCGCTGCGGCAGGAAGGCGTCGATCTAACGTACGCCGAGAAGATCGACGGCGCCCAAACACAGATCGCTTTTATTTTGATCGACGAACAAAGCGGCGAGCGAACCGTGATATGGAAACGCGATGCTAAGCTGCACTACGCCGATACCGAGGTCCCGTTGGCGGCTGTAAAGAGTGCGAGGGTACTTCATTTCACGCCGCACGACGCCCGAGCTTGCATAAAGCTTGCCGAGGCCGCACGTGCCGGTGGAACCATCGTGTCGATAGACGTCGACAATGTTTTTGAAGGTGTCGAGCAGCTTCTGCGTTCGGTCGATGTCATCGTTGCCTCGGCCGATTTTCCGGGCAAATTATTTGGTATCACGGAAAAGCGCGATGCTTTGCTCGAACTGCAGCGACGTTATGACGCAGGGGTCGTCGGCCTAACTCTGGGCGATGCAGGTTCGTTGCTTTTGTGCGGCGACGAGTTTATCGAGACGCCCGGATTCGCAGTCCCCGGCGGCTGCAAAGACACGACCGGGGCAGGCGATTCATTTCGTGTCGGTCTTCTATACGGCTTGATCCATGGAGAGTCAGTCGAGACCAGTGCGATAATGGCAAATGCCGTAGCCGCCCTGAAATGCCGCGATGTTGGAGCCCGCACTGCTCTTCCGACCCGAAAAGAGCTGGATTCCCTTTTGAAAAAAACATAGACAGAGTCTCGTCCCGTGTCATAAAATACTTGAGCCGCTTCTCACCGGGCTTTTCTCACCGACGTTGTACCGCACACACTACGATTCGTTCCGCTCTGTTCCCTCATTCCTCCAAAACATGGACTCGAAAGTCGGCCTAATCATTCAGCTCAATGGCGTGGTTCTCATTACCATCCTCTCTCTCTGTCTTCGGCGTTCATTGCGAGTGAGTGCGTTAAGGTACTGGACGATGGCGTGGCTGAGTCTCTCGTTCGCCCTCATTTGTCTTCGGCTCGGCTTCAGCTACCAGGAGTTTTCGTCCTTTCTCTTCACGTACTATTTTCTCGGCGAATATCTTTTCGGTTTCTTGCTGGTCGTCGGTTGCCGCAGCCTGGCCGAAGGGTTCGAACTAAAGCCGCGGTCCGAGCTATTTTTCATCCCGTTTGTCGTCGCGTCCATCATCCTGCCGCACGTGGCTACTGATTTCAACGATGTCCTGAACATTCATTCGTTTATCATGGCCGGATTTTTTGCGACCGCGTTCTACCATCTCGGACGATCAAAAGAATCCACTTTCGGCTGGCGTGTTATGTACGTGTCGCTGGCGATGCTGGCCCTCGACTTTCTTGCGTACGGCATCGTTTTCTCGGCACGAAATCTGGTGTCCTTTCGAACCGATATACTCTCTTACAATACGATCATCGACCTCGTTCTCCAGACCGCGCTCGGTTTTGGAATGGTCATTGTCCTGCTCGAAAGAGTTCTGAACGACTTTCGCGATACGAACGAGGAGCTAATGTCCACGCAGAAAAAGCTTGAGGAACTCGTTCACACGGATCCGCTTACAGCGGCCTTCAATCGGCACGCATTCTACGGGTTTATGCGAAAACAGGGCGAGGACGGCTCGACATCGTCGGGCTGTGTCGGATTCTTTGATATCGACGACCTTAAGGCTATCAATGACTGCTTTGGCCACGCGGCGGGCGATATGGTTATCAGATCTGTCGTCAGATCGATCCGCGAGATTATACGGGCAGAAGATCTAATTTATCGGTGGGGCGGCGATGAATTCTTCGTCGTCATGGTCAGCATGAACGCCGAGATGGCGGAGAAGCGTATGGCTCGGCTCGAGTCACTGATGGAGCATGTGCAGATCGACGACCTGCCGGAACCGATAAAGGTCGGTGTCTCGTGGGGTTTTACCGATTATTCCGATCCACTCGATCTTGAAAATGCGATCCGGCAGGCCGACTCGGAAATGTACCGTCGAAAGCAACTTCGCAAACAAAGAAGAACGACCACTTCAGATTTTATCAGTTCGCTGCCGGGCGGCGGAATGCCTGAGTTTGCCCCTTAATTTTTTCACAATCTGTCGTTAAAGAACCCCGTCACGAGCGCCCACGCGTCCCGCGCTGCCGTCTCGTCATATACCTCGGGCCGCGTATCGTTAAAAAATGCGTGGTCCGCTTCGTACTTTACGGAGTGGATCGGAAGCTCAAATTTCTCTGCCGCCTCTTCGAGCGCCGCAACCTTTTCTGTGTTGATCCAGCCGTCATTAATGGCCGAGATAAAGATGGTCGGCGTTCTTAGTTTTTCAAGGATCTCTTCGGCGGGAATATCTCCATAGAACGGAGCGGCGGCGCTGAACCCTTCCAGCACGCAGGCCGCACGAAGAGCGAACGTACCGCCCATACAAAAGCCTGTGATCCCAAAGTGCGAGAGTCCGTATTCTGAACGAGCCGCTTCGACCGAGTTCTTGATCGTATCGAGACCGTCGTCGATCTTTAGCGCCTGCATCATTCCGCCTGCCTCTTCGCTATTGGCCGCGATCCTGCCGCGATATAGATCAGGTGCGATCGCGATAAAGCCTTCGGCTGCGTAGCGGCCGGTGATGTCCTTTATGTGATCATTAAGACCCCACCATTCGTGAATGACGATGACAGCCTTCTGACTCGGATTCTCAGGTGTCGCCACGTACGCAGTTGTCGCACCGCTGCTCGTTTCGAAAGACAATGTTTCGGTATTCATCAAAAAAATTCTCCTTGCGTGGTCCATTATAGGCAAGGGGTGGAATAAGCAAGGACGTCAAGTCCTCTCCCTCGCTAAAGCTCAGCCTACCCCCAAAGAAACCCATTGCCTAGAAGAACCGCACCGTATAGCCGAACCTTATCCCGCGGCCAATCTCCGGAACGAGTTCCTTGATGAATGAAACGTGATTGCGGTAGAGCCGGTCCGTGAGGTTGTACGCGTTGAAGGTAAAGATATGAGCGAAGTGTTTGCGCCCGATCGTGTATGAACCGGCGATGTTGAAGACGCCGTAGCCCGCCGTGCGGGTTTCGAGCGGAAAAATATTTTCCTGATCGGCGGCGAATATCGCCTCAGGCCGAACGCTCAGGTCCTTGTAGCGGATGTCGAGCCCTACTCGGGCGCGACCGGGCGGGATCCGGGGCAGATCGAGGCCTTCGTCGACGAGCTGCGCTCGGACAAAGTCGAGACTGACAAAGCCGCCGAGATATTTGCTGAAAGTCATCTCGGCATTCAATTCGGCGCCCATATAGGTCGCGTCGGCCTGTTCGTAGCGGGCGACTGGCAAGCCGTCAATCCTGTCGATCTGCCCGTCTCCGTCGGCATCCTGCGGGGCGAGGAAAACGAAGTCGCCGATGCGGTAATAAAACACGTCACCGGAGAATCGCATCCGTCGGGACTGATGTCGCAGGGAGAGATCTATGCCGTTTGACCGTTCGCTCCGGAGATCGTTGTTGCCTATCTCAAACGTCACGTTCCCGATGTGCGGGCCGTTGTTGTAAAGTTCTTCGAGTGCGGGAGCTCGAAACGAGTGCGAAAAGTTCGCGATGAAAGCGCCGCCGTTCCATAGAGCGAAGTTTACGCCGGCACCGCCAGAAAAACCTGTAAAGCTCCGCCCGCGAAGATCGACACTCTCAGGACGGTAGCGGTTGTTCTCGACACGGCCGCCGAATTGAAATTTCACACGCTCAAAATTCAATTCTTCAAGGCCAAATACCGAGACGGCATTATGCTTGACCTTTCCCTCTATCAACTGCTCGGCGCCGTTCACCTCATAGCTGCGGTCGAAACCTTCAAATCCAAAGCGTCCGGTCAAACGCCCGCGCTTTGTCTGCTCGAAAAGCGAGCGATAGGAAAACGTCTTGTTATCGAAAACGGTGCCGACCTCGTCGATGCCGTCGGCCGTCTCGATCTCTTTATGCCGATAATCGGTGTAATCGAGACTGTATTGAACACCGCTCACGAACGAGTTTGTCAGGTCGCGAAAACCCCCGGTCACGCGCGTATTATACCGACGCGAGCGAATATCGATCTCCTCATCGACGACCGGCAGCCCGCCTCCAAGTTCGGGCGTTCCTGCCTCTTCGAAAAGCGCCGCGAACGGGATTCCATACCGCCGCACGTCACCGCTGTACAAGCCGCTGAGGTACGCCTTCCCGCCGTAATAGCCGAAGCCAAACGAGCCGCTGTTAGAACGCGATGCCGAATTGGGCACCCGCCCCAGAGGAGTATTGACGTCGCCGGCCCGCTGTGCGCTGAGGTTTCCCCGCACGAGCCAGTTCCGCAAGCCGTACTCAACGCCGCCGGCCCCACCGCGTTGCCGGTCAGCCGTACCGCCTACGCCCGTGAAGAATCCGCGAAATCCGTTCTGAGCTTCGTTCTCGTGATGCCCGATCACGTTCACCACGCCCCCGAGCGCGTTGCTGCCGTAGAGCAGCGTGCCGGGGCCCTTCACAATCTCGATCCGTTCGGCGCTCAGCGGATCGACGGTCTCGCCGTGGTCGCCCGACTGCGAACCGACGGAACCGCTGCGAACGCCATCTTCCAACACGAGCACACGGTCCCCGTCGAACCCGCGTATCACCGGCCGCGATGATCCCGGGCCGAAACTCCGTTTTGCAACACCAGTTTCATTTTCAAGCACCTCGCCCAGCGACGTCGCGGCACGTTCCGCGATCCGCGTCGAGCCGACGGAGTTCACCGTCTGGAACGAATCAAACACCGACTGTTGGATCCCCGACGCAGTCACGGTAACTTGTTCCTGCAACGAAGCGATCTGCAGACGGAAGTCGACAGTTAGGTTCGCTCCCGTAGCGACGGTCACGACCTGCGAAGCATCGGCAAAGCCTTCGAGATGCGCGAGGATCGTGTATCGGCCAGGCTGCACGCCAGTTATCTCATATCGCCCATTCTCGTCGGTCTGCGTAGTGTGACTGGTTTGGACGACGCTTACCCGAGCGTCATGAAGAAACGTGTCGGTTCCGAACTTAACTACGCCTGAGATAGAACCTGTCTGCGCAAACTGGGAAATACTGCTAAAGAATACGATTACAAAAACTCCGGTGATCCTGAACATTTTCAACCTCCAAAAAATTCTCGCTGCCTGGCGCGTGAGATATCGCGCCTAATGGTGTGCAATAACGACCGCTCATTCGCCCCGCATCACTGCGTGCATTGGATCGGCGTCGAAAAACACTGCTCTCACGAGAATTCTGGAGGATGGAAAGGTGGACTTATTGGCCGGAAAAGGCTGGTCACGCGCTCGCGCTTGACGAGTAGCGGTTTCAGGACACGGCTGACGAAACGCAATTCGGAAAGACCGTCAAGAAACGTGTTGTGCTGATTGTCGTAACGAAGGTTGGGCGGATCAAGCTGTTTGCCGTCCGTGCAGCGGATAAGAGTTTTGCACGGGTCGTCATGATCGGTATCGCTGGAATGTATCGCCGCACCGCCATCAAATGAGCTATGAGAAAAGGCGAGACTGTGAGATCCCCACTCAACAAGCAGGAAAATGAGGAACATCGCGGCCACAAGGCTGCGTAATGTCTGACCGATCCGATGTAACGAACGAAATTCTCTCGCCACGATTTTCTGAGTTTAGCAACTTACCCGTCGAGTCGACAAGGGGCATACCCTTCACCGCCTTCGTGGCGGATGGGGTCCGGGTTATTGTGCATGAGACTCCTGCGGCGGGCAGTGACGCCTTCAACATTACGGGCAACTATGTGATCTCAGTGATCTCGGTGATCTCACGAAAGCACTATGCGAATATCTTTTCCGTGAATGCTTTTAACTTAAACAACAAGCTGTACTTCAATCACATTTCGTTTATAAAAGAGTTCTCACCTGATATCGGTCGCGGAGTAAGGGCAAGTTATACGATACGTTTCTTTTATGGGATTGTCGGAGACCTAATGAGCAGCTTCCCGCGGCGGATTTACGCGCAGCTTGTCGCGGTAGATGGCCGTGTGGCCGACGGTAATCACGCCTTCCAGCTTTCCTTTTAACGCCGCATGAAGAAGCACATCGTAGTCTTCGCGGCTCAGTGTCTGGTAAAAAGGATCGTACGGGTCTTCCTTTACCAGCAGCGATTCAAGGATGTCGTTCAACGTTCTTTCCGTGATGTTCGAATCATCCAGCATAATAATTGCACCTTCCTAAACCGTAACGTACTGAGACAGTGTGCGTATCAGCAAGTCGGGTGCCACGGTACCAGCTCACAGAAGCTCCGATGACCACGACAATAATTCCCGGTTTTTACTCAAATTCTGAGTTAGGCGGCGAGATGTAGTTCCGACCGGCTCTGTCTGTCAATCGTGCACCTCGCGTCTGTAACTCAAGTGCAACGTCGACCCGGTTGTAATTGTGGTCATTTTTAGTTCGAGGCGGTTTCTTTGCTCGAGGTTAGCTACGCTTCGGTACGTGGACAGGATAGGCGGAGAACGATGAAAATACGCGACTTGCTCTGACCCGCAAACCCGATGTGTGAAGTTGTATCGATCGTAACTGAAATGCGGCGTAATCGGTTGTATCCCCGCGACGTTCTGTCCTTTTGACATTGACCTATTCGAATTTCAAAATAACTTTATAGCCTACGAAAAGCTGTTTCTATTCTGGATGGCGAAAGCTGATGAAAACACTTTACGTTTTGAGACATGCGAAATCGAGTTGGGAAGACCGCCAACTTGCCGACTTTGACCGCCCCCTGAACGAGCGCGGAAAAAGCGCCGCACCGTTTATGGGTGAGGTGCTCCAGGGCAACAAATTCGCTCCGGAGCTTATACTCTCATCCCCGGCGTTGCGTGCTCGCGAGACCGCGAGACTCGTCAAAGCAGCGGCGGGTCTGGATTCAGAGATCAACTTCCACGAACGTATCTATGAGGCGAGCCCGCAAACGCTTCAACAGGTTGCTGCATCGATCGACGATCGCTTCGCCTCGGCGATGATCGTTGGGCACAATCCTGGAATGGAAGGCTTTGTACGACTTCTAACCGGAAAGCTCGAGCAAATGCCAACCGCGACCCTGGCGATCATCGACCTCGATATTTCCGGTTGGGAGAAGATCTCCACAGGTGCGGGCGAACTTCGGCGGATTATCCGCCCGAGGGATGAAATGAAAGCGTCCAAGAAATCGAATCAGACGGCGCCAAGTAAATGACGATTTAACGTTTCTTTAACAAAGCGTTCATCCGCCCGTTAAGCCTGGCTTACTAGACTGTCGGCAACATAATTCATATGCAGCAGAGTATTCTCATCGTCGAAGATGAAGCCGACATTGCAGAAAGCCTTCATTACAACCTCAGGCGCGAAGGATTTCGACCGACAATTGCCGAATCCGGCGAGAAGGGACTTCGCATAGCCCTCGACGAAAAAACTACCCCATCCCTGGTTATCCTGGATCTGATGCTGCCCGGAATGAGCGGCATGGAGTTGTGCCGACGGCTGAGACGCGAATCCTTGACGCACGATACGCCCATAATCATGCTGACCGCAAAGGCGGCTGAGTCCGAAAAGATCGCGGGGCTCGAAGTCGGGGCCGACGACTATATCATCAAACCATTTTCTATAAAAGAATTGACAGCCCGGGTCCGCGCCGTGCTACGCCGAGCTGAAAAAGAATCTGTCCCTATTTACAGAGACCCGCGGGTCACGGTGGATTTCAACGACATGCGCGTGGTGTGCGATGACCGGAACGTGAAACTGACGCGCAAGGAGTTTACACTGCTCGAATATCTGATCAAGAGCACCGGCCGCGTCGCGACGCGACAGCAGTTGCTGGATAATGTTTGGGGATATTCGTATTTTGGCGACACGCGAACACTCGATGTTCACATTCGCCGCCTGCGACAGAAAATGGACGAATGCGGCTCGAGTATCGAAACTGTCGTGGGCGTCGGTTACCGCTTTAACAAATTCAAATAGCCTATGGCCCTCTCGACGCCACAGCGAAAGCTGACAAGCTTAGACGTTTCGCAAAATGTCCTGCAGGGAATTCTCAATGCGTCGCGCGAAGGCATTCTCGTCGTCGATCCGTCGATGCGGATAAAGGCTGCGAATGATCCGGCGCACGACGTATTCATGCGCCAGAAAGACTCTCTCCATGATAAACGTCTGACTGAAATCATCCGTGATGTCGGCCTTCACACGGGTTTCCGGCAAACTCTGAAAAATGATCAGCCGCTCGATCTTCGAATCGAAATTAACGGGGTCGAGAAACGAACGTATGACGTCCACATCGCACCGATCGAGCTTGACGGCGTGCGTCACGCGATCGGAGTTTTCTACGACACGACGCAGATCGAACGGTTAGAAAGGGTTCGGCAGGAGTTTCTTTCCAATATCTCGCACGAGCTGCGCACTCCTCTGACCTCGATCATCGCGTATGTTGAGACGCTCCAGGAAGGAGCTATCGAAGATCCCGAAAACAACCGGCGATTTCTTAGCATCATTCGCCGAAATGCTGAGCGCATGAACGACCTCATCGCCGATATTGCTGAGCTGTCGCTGATCGAAACCGGACATGTTTCGCTTGATCCGCGAGAGATAAAATTGTCGCAAGTGATAGACGAAATATTCGCCGCTTTATCGTCCAAAGCCGCCGACCGAAACGTGGCTATGGTTAATGGAGTCGGACCCGACGCGTGCGTCCGTGCGGACTCGACGCGTCTTGAACAAATGCTGACGAATCTCGTGGATAACGCGATAAAGTTCAATCGTGAAAACGGAACCGTTAGCGTCAAGTACTCCGAATCTGCGGACAAGTGCTTGATTCTGGTAGAAGACACGGGCGAAGGGATCGTACCCGAAAACTTGCATCGGATCTTCGAACGTTTTTATCGTGTCGACCGCGGCCGCGCTCGCGAGGTCGGCGGTACCGGACTCGGCCTTGCGATCGTCAAACATCTGGCCAGGCTGCACGGTGGCGAGGTCTTTGTCTCGTCGACTCTCGGTAAGGGCACGACCTTTTCTGTCGAATTCCCTCTTTAACACTGCATTTCCGCCTTATTCGAGAATATTGGGTTGCTCCGGTGAACGCGTGTTATAATCAAACCTACACTTGATGACAATTTGAATGACCCGGATCAAATCGGGTTCGGGTTTGTTCAGACGGGCTTTCCTTTAGTTATCAAAGGAGGCAAAACACTATGGAGCTGAACATCGGACAGAAGGTTGCCTATCCAAGCCAGGGTGTTTGTCTGGTCGAACATATCGCCAGAAAGATGATAGGCGAGACTTCGATGAAGTTTTATTCGCTGCGGGTCTTGAGTGACAACTCGACGATCCTGGTTCCGATGGACAATGCGGAAAGCGTCGGAATACGTCCTATCATCAGCCCGATCCAGTGCGATAATCTTATCGAAAAGCTTTCGACTGATTTCGAGGCAGTTTCGTGCGATTGGAAATCACGTTCGCGAGGATTCACCGAACAGCTGCAATCAGGGGATGTGTTCGAGGCCGCCGACGTTCTGAAGAAACTCACTTTCCTGAGTCACGAAAAGAAGCTTTCGTTCCGGGAACAGACTCTGCTAGACAAATCCAAGTTCCTCATCGTTTCCGAGATAATCAATGCGAACGCCGCCGAAGAGAGTGCGTTGCGGGATGAGATCGATCACCTAGTTGAGCTTGCGTGTCGAAAGCACCTCAGATCGCAGCCCCGCGTGATGTCGGCTGCGGTGCATTGATCGCGGCAATAAGCAATAAGCAATAAGCAAGTAGCAGATAAGTCGACTCAGTGTCTGCCTGCTCAGCTGCTCACTCGTCTCACCTTCTCACCTGCTTACTGCTCTACTTTCGCTTACTGCTTACTGCTTCGAATAACTCGCACGCACGACAGTCTTGATGTTACCGCGCACATGAAAATCACCTTCGATCTCGACCTTCAACGGATCGCAGGCCTTCACAAAGTCTTCAAGGATGATGTTGATGACATGTTCGTGAAAGATCTTGATCTCACGGAATGAATTGATGTAGAGCTTGAGGCTTTTTAGCTCGATACATCGCTCATTCGGCACATATTTCAATCTGATCACCGCGAAATCGGGAAAATCCGAGAACGGGCAGATCGCCGTGAACTCCGGCATTTCAAACTCGATCCAGATCTCTCGCCCGCTAAACTCGTACGCGAACGTATCGAGCTCAAAAAGATTCATATCCTCACGCGGCGTCGGCTTGATATCGAGGTTCTGCAAATTCTCCGGTTGTAACTTCACTTGGTCTGACATATTTCTTCTTTACATTGAGTTCCCGCGCACCGCCCAGATGGCGCACACCGCACGTTTCGAGTTGAGTGAGCAGGTTTATAAAAATTCGAGCCGTCGCGTAAGCGTCCTCGTTAGCGCGATGGTGATTGACAAGAGCGACGCTGAAATGTTCGGCGAGCGTTTTGAGCTTATGATTTTCGATGTCCGGGAAAAGATTTCGAGAAAGCTGTACAGTACACAGGGACGGGTTTCCAACCCGGTAATCTTCATACAGACGGCCGACCTCATGATTCAGAAATCGCATGTCGAAGCTGGCATTATGGGCAACGAGGATCGAATCACCTATGAACTTGAGAAATGCATCGGCGACATCCGCGAACTTCGGCGCGTCTTTGACCATCTCGTCTGTGATCCCTGTAAGCATCGAAATAAAGAATGGGATTGGCGTTTCGGGGTTAACAAGACTGTGAAACTCTTCGACGATCTCGCCTCTGCGGACGCGATAGGCTCCGATCTCGGTCACACGACAAGGCGGCGTTTTCGCACCGGTCGTCTCGAGATCGAAAACAACGAAACCGGCTTCGCACAACTCGATCGCGTCATGATTGACCTCGATCAACTTAACGTCGTCTCCATTCAGCGAAAGCCGCGCGTCGCGTGCAACAAGATCTGATACAAGCAGCCGAGCAAGGGGTGGGTTCGCATTCTGTATGCTCATTACGTAATCGACAACCGCGACCGCGGAAGCGCTGCCACCGATCGAAATAAGAAAATCGATCGTCGTATTTATCAGGAGCGATTCGGAAATGAGATTTGGATGAGGCTGCATTCTGCAAATATTCTAGCTGTATTATCTTGACGCGTAAACGACACGGTGTCGCACAACCGATACTTTTTTGGCATAATCTCATTTCGATCACCAGCCGATGGACGACATCCTTGAACATTTCAGGCGAACCGATGCACTGCTCGAAGGACATTTTATTCTGTCCAGCGGACTGCACTCGCCGAACTATTTACAATGCGCTCTTGCCCTCCGGCAACCGTCCGACGCAGATCGTTTCGGCCGGGCGATCGCAGAGCGGGCACGCAGCTTCGGTGTCGAATCGGTAGCTTCACCCGCGATCGGCGGTCTTGTGATCGGCTATTCGGTCGCACAGTCCTTAGATGTTCCGTTCATCTGGACCGAACGCATGAACGGCAACATGACACTGCGGCGCGGCTTTTCACTGCGGCGTGGTGAAAAGATACTTGTCGTAGAAGATGTCATTACGACTGGCGGATCGACCCGCGAATGCATTGCCGCACTCGAACAAAACGGCGGCGAGGTCGTTCTAGCCGCCTCGGTAATCGACCGATCAAACGGCACGGCTGACGTCGGCGTGCCGCGTATTTCGCTTGTCGAAATGGATGTGCCGACCTTTAAGCCCGAAGATTGTCCTATGTGTGCTCGGGGCGATGTGGCGGAGAAACCGGGTAGCCGGAAGTGAGGAATCAGAAGTCAGAAGTCAGAATTCAGAATTCAGAATTCAGAAGGCAATAGGCGGAAGGCAGATGGCATCTGCCTTCTGAATGCTGAATGCTGAATGCTGAATGCTGAATGCTGAATGCTGACTTCTTCAAGATGAACTACAAACTCTTAATCCAATACGACGGAACAGACTTTCACGGCTGGCAGGTGCAGGAAAACGATCGCACTATCCAGGGTGAGCTCGAGCGCGTGATCGGAATGCTTGAGGATTCAAAGGTGAACGTCGCCGGGTCTGGCCGGACCGATGCAGGCGTCCATGCCGAGGGGCAGGTCGCAAATGTGATGATCAATCGCAGCTTCACTCCGGACAAGCTTCGTTCCGCCATAAATGGAAATCTCTGGCGCGACATACGCATCCTAAAGGTCGAGAAAGTCTCAGACGAATTTCACGCCCGGTTCTCCGCAAAAAGGAAAACATACGTCTATCGCATCGTGAACGCGCCGGTCATGTCGCCGTTCTGGCGACGTTTCGCTCACCACGAATTCAAGCCGCTGGATGTCGCGCGTATGACAGAGTCCGCGCGCTTTTTTCTCGGTGAGCACGACTGGACAGCGTTCGCGTCGGCGGCATTCTGACGGTGAGTCGCGAATCCGAACGATTCTCGATTTCGGTATCGAGTCGCGGTGGGATAGCCGTGCATCGGCGAACATCATCGAGTTCCGGATCAGTGCAAACGGCTTTCTTCGCTATATGGTGCGCTCAATAATCGGCACACTTATCGAGGTCGGGCGGGGCGAAAAAGATTCTGATACAATTCAGACGGCGATCATATCTGGGGATCGAAGTCTCGCCGGCAAAACCGCCTCGGCGCAGGGCTTGACCCTTCTAAAGGTCGATTACGAATAGCACCTGAATGTTCATCTATCACGTTGTTTTGCCCGACGTTTGGGACCAATTCAAAACGAGGCCGTCTTACCAGCCGGAGAGTTTAGCGACCGAGGGATTTATTCATTGTAGTTATCCTGGTCAACTCGACGCCGTTCTGAAGCGGTACTACAGTGGCGTCGAGCGGGTTCTGATCTTGAAGATCGACACCGATAAGCTGCTCTCAAAACTCGTTAAGGAACCCTCGACCAACGACGAAATGTATCCACACATCTACGGTCGGCTCAATCATAATGCGATCGTCGAGATCGAGGACAGAGTTTTGATAGGCGATGGTTTCGAGGGTCGCATTTGATCTGCTAATTCATGCGTGAACATTTCGCGAAAATCGTAAAACCGAACTCGCCGGACGCGAAACTTCTCGCCTTGATAGATTCCGATCGCTTGCCGCAGCACATTGCTGTGATCATGGACGGCAACGGGCGCTGGGCAAAGAAACGAGGCAAGCCGCGCATTTTTGGCCATCGGGCGGGTGCCGACTCGGTTAAGGCGATCGTCGACACATGTACACGGCTCGAGACCCGCGCCGTAACCCTTTATGCTTTTTCGACTGAGAATTGGAAACGGCCAAAGACCGAGGTCTCGGGATTGATGTCGATGCTGAAGCGCTACCTCCGGAGTGAGCTTGACGAAGTGCACGCGCACAACATTCGTTTTCAGGCGATCGGTCAGATCGGAGGTTTGAGTGACGATGTGCAGAAAGAGATCGCCTTTGCGATGGACAAGACCGCGAACAATAGCGGAACTGTTTTAAGCGTCGCTCTGAATTACGGAGGGCGGGCGGAGATCGTTGAGGCGTGTCGGAAAGCGATGCTCTCCATCGCGGCAAAAGGTGGATCGCCGGACGATCTGCGCGAAGCAGACATCGAGCGCAACCTTTACACACACGGTCTGCCTGACGTCGATCTGCTGATCCGCACAAGCGGTGAGATGCGTATTTCGAACTTTTTGCTTTGGCAGCTCGCGTACAGCGAAATATACGTGACGCCGACGCTGTTTCCCGATTTTCGCCGTGCCGAGATCTTCAAAGCGATCATCGATTATCAAAAGCGCGAGCGGCGCTTTGGGGACATCAGCTCACGGCAAATTTCCGCGACGTAGGTACGCGGAGAAAGCGAATAGATCGACGATTCATTTCGTTTAATTTCGTGTGAGTTAGTGGTTCCGGTTTGCTTTGACGGACTGAAACCACTAAATCACACGAAATGACACGAATAAGGATCAAACACCTGTCGGGCTAAAACACAATGGCGGAGGGAGTTGCGGAGACAGCGTAGTGGCAGATTATGAAAACTCGAATCCTAACGGCCGCGGTTGCACTTCCGATCCTCATCGCGTCGATCGTTTTGCCGTCGTATGTTCCGGAGACTGCGTGGATATTTGTCGCGATCGCCGTGCTCGCTCTCGCGGCCGGCTTGTTTGAATTTTATTCGCTGACTAAGAAGCTCGAGCTCAAGGCCGATGCGGCGATCGGCTATCTCGGTGCAACGGCCTTGACCGTCGCATTTATTTTCGACGCTCCGGCCACTGAACCCACACTCCTGCTGATGACACTGGCCGGTTTCGTCATCTTGGTCCTTATCACGCAGACATTTCGCTTTCAGAAAGATTTTTCAAAGATGCTCGGCGGTGCGGGCGTCACCATCCTCGGAGTCTTGTATCTCGCGTTTCTTGGTGGATTCCTGATCGCAACGCGCGTCGGTTTCGAGGGGCATCCATTTCTTTCCACGCATCTTCTCGGCTATTTCTTTCTAGTCCTGATGGGATCCGACACCGGTGCATATTTCGCAGGCCGCGCGTTTGGAAAGCATAAGCTGGCTCCCGGCATATCGCCGGGCAAAACGGTAGAGGGTTTGATCGGCGGGTTAGTGGCGGCTGCCGCGTTCGGGGCGCTGGCGACATTCTGGTTTTTCCCCGAGCTGCCTTATCAGTTCTCGATCCCACTCGCGATCGTAATGGCGGGCGTCGGCGTACTCGGCGATCTTGCCGAAAGCGCAATGAAACGGGGCTCGAAAACAAAAGACGCGGCGAGCATACTTCCCGGCCACGGCGGGTTGCTGGATAGATTGGACAGTTTGCTCCTTAATGCACCGATTCTCTATTACTTTGCGAAGCTCTATTTTTAGCCCGAAGGTTGCGAACACTCGCACACGTCCTGTAATATCTCAGTTGCTTTTATGAACGCCATTTTGAGAGTTGACGATAATAATACGTGAGGCGAGAGCGTTAATCCTTTGACGTTCCGCCTTTCGTTTGTCGCACACTCGAAAGGCGTTTTTTATTTTGGGATCGTAGGCGGGCGAACGGATTATTGCCCGCGAAATACGCGAAAGGACGCGAAATCTCTCATGACAACGATTCTGCATAAGGATGAAAGTTACAGGATAATAGGTGCGTGTTTTGAGGTGTATAAGCAGAAGGGGTGCGGCTTTACCGAGCCTGTTTATCAGGAATGCCTGGGGTTGGAATTTGAATTTCAGCAAATCCCTTTTGTAGCGCAGGTCGAACTTCAACTCGATTACAAGGGTAGATTATTAACACAGTACTTCAAACCAGATTTCATTTGCTTTGACAAGATATTGGTGGAGATTAAGGCGCTGGCACATTTGATCGACGCTCACAGAGCTCAGGCGTTAAATTACCTGAATGCGACACGATTCGATCTGGTTTTGTTGATCAACTTCGGACACTTTCCGAAGCTTGAATACGAACGAGTAGCACATAGTCGGCCAAAGACTATTAGTGACGAACTTAACAGTTGGGACTTGGGTTAGCCCTCCTTTTTCGCGTCTTTCGCGTCTTTCGCGGGCATTCTTTTATTTTTTATGTTGGATGTATTAGGAACTCTAGAAAGAACACACACGTGCGGTGAGCTGCGCGAATCGAATGTCGGCGAGCAGGTTGTATTGATGGGCTGGGTCGCGAAAAAGCGCGACTTCGGAGTTTTCACCTTCATCGATCTTCGCGATCGCGAGGGCGTGACACAGATCGTCCTCAGCTCGGAAACATTTCCGGAGGCGCACGCCAAGGCTAAGAATATCCGTGGCGAGTTTGTGATCGCCGCGAAGGGCGAGGTCGTTTCACGTGCCGAAGGGACGCATAATGCGAAGCTCGTCACTGGTGATATTGAGATAAAAGTAAGCGAGCTGTTGATCCTCAACGATGCAAAGGTTCCGCCGTTCCAGCTCGAAGTTGCGGGATCGGAAAATCTCGCCGCCGAGGACACGCGTCTGAAATATCGCTATCTCGATCTGCGCCGTCCGCAGCTTCAGAACAACATCCGTATGCGTGCGAAGGCGGTCGCGAAGATCCGCGAATATTTCGACGACCGTGGATTCATCGAGATCGAGACACCGATACTTCTGAAATCGACTCCGGAAGGCGCACGCGATTTTGTCGTCCCTTCGCGGATTCACACTGGAAAATTCTTCGCGTTGCCACAGTCGCCGCAGATCCTGAAACAGATCACGATGATCGCCGGCTTCGACAAGTATTACCAGATCGCCCGCTGCTTTCGCGACGAGGACCTGCGTGCGGATCGCCAACCGGAGTTTACACAGCTCGACATGGAGATGTCGTTCGTCAATCGGGAACAGGTCTATCGAGAGATGGAGGGAATGTTCGGCGCAGTTCTGAAGCTTATCGACGTCGATCTGCCGACCGAATGGCCGCGGATGACTTATGCCGAAGCGATGCGTCGATACGGTTCGGACAAACCCGATCTGCGTTTTGGGATGGAACTGCAGGATCTTTCGGCTGAGCTGAAGGACACGGACTTCGCACCGTTCGCAGACGTGCTTAACGAAAGGCGGCGAGATCAAATGCCTTGTCGTAAAAGGCAAGGCCGATTACTCGCGAAAGCAACTGGACGAGCTCCAGGAATTCGTTAAACGCTACGGAGCGGGTGCGTTGGCGTGGATAAAGCTCGGAGACGAGACCACATCGTCGCTTCTCAAAGTCCTTGGTGAAGGAAAGATCGCGGAACTTGCATCCACTGCAAAAGCCGAGAAGGGTGACGCTGTCTTGATCGTCGCGGGAAGTAAATCTGTCGTCGCCGCATCGCTCGGTGCGTTGCGCAACGAGGTCGCGCGCCGCGAGAATCTCATCGACCGCAGCCGCTACGAAGCGCTCATCGTCACCGAGTTCCCGATGTTCGAGCACGACGAGCAGACCGATCGTTATCTTGCCGCGCATCATCCGTTCACATCGCCGATGGACGAGGATCTCGAGATGTTCAAACAAGCGGTAGAAAATGATGGCGAGCATCACCTGCTCGGGCAGGTCCGCGCAAAGGCATACGACGCGGTGATCAACGGATACGAATGTGCCGGAGGCTCGATCCGCATCCATCAAAAAGATGTTCAGGCGCTGAACTTCAAAGCGCTCGGCATGTCACCGGAGAGTGCTCGGTCGCAGTTTGGATTTTTCCTCGATGCGCTCGAATACGGAACTCCGCCGCACGGTGGATTTGCCGCGGGCATCGAACGGACGTGCATGATACTTTGTGGAACCGAAAATATTCGCGACGTGATGGCATTTCCGAAGACAGCTTCGGCTCAGGACCTGATGATGGATTCGCCGGGTATTGTTGATGATGGGCAGTTGGATGAGTTGGGGATTTCAGTCAACCCGGACAATGGGTAAGTGTTGCAATACATGACTGAAAATCAGGTTTAGTGAACAATTACCAACAAAATACCGTAAACTAGCTTCAACCATGCCGAAAAAGTTCGATACAAATCCCCTTGATCCTGATTTTCCGGAGAAGGCAAAGGCGGCGGCGGCAGCTGGTTACGACGCGCCGCCGAAAACGCGATTCAGCACCGCAGAGTTTCCGAGCGCGCCGTCAAGCATTACCGAAGAAGAGACGCGGCGTTTCAACGACGCGGACTTCAATACATACGCCAACAATCAGCCGCAGCCTGTCGCGCTGTACGGAACGGCCGATCGTGGTGATATGAATCGAGCGTCCAAGCGCAAAGTTGCAAAAACAGGTGTTCCTGAAAAATGGTTGATCGGCCTGCCATATTTACCCTTCTCGATCGGTTTGGTTGCCGGATTGATCTTGCTGCTGGTGATTCCCAAGGAAGAAACGAAGGTTCGTTTTCACGCCGCACAAGGTCTGGCAGCAGCCGTCGGCATCCTGATCGTGACGTCGATCTTAGGTATTGTGAGCAATGTCACGGATCTCGCCGAGCTTGGCAGCCTGATCTTTACCATCGTCACGACGATAATGCTGATCGTGTTCGCGATCAAAGCATGGCGCGGCAAACCGGTCCACATCGAGAGTGTCGACGATCTGACGAATTGGCTCGAAGAAAAGATCGGTCCGCTGAGATCCTGAAAATATCAGGCCGCAAACTTCTGATCCACTTTCCCTAAAACTTCCTTTAGCACCCCTGCGTATTCCAGGATCGCCTGTTCGCCGTCTCCAGTGAAAACCGAACCATGCATTGTCGCGACCGTCGTCGGCTTCAGAGCCGCGATCCGTCGGAGCGTTGCATCGGTCTCGACTGCATACGGCAGGTAACCCGCAAGCGGTCCGGCCTGCATATCCAGCAACGTCTGCCTCGCCCGGTCAGTCACGCTGTCCGACGTGAGAGGCTCGACATCACCGTCTTGGTGCAGGATGTCGGACGAAAAGAGTAATCCGGTCGTTGTATCGAAGAGCAATCCTGCTTCCCAGTTGTGCGGGACATGCGGCGTCTGCAGAAAACGAAATGTATGTGCACCGGTCGAAAATTCTTCGCCGTCGATCATCCCTTTTGCAGGATTCTTCGGTGCAAAATCGTCGACACTGACCATCTTTCCAACCATGCTGCAAACACCGGTCGACGACGGCGCGGCGTTGTGCCATTCGTTCAGGGACCCGCACTCGTCAGCCTCAAAATGGCTGAAGCCGATCCAGCGAACCGAGGTCGGGTCGATAAGTTTCGAAACCGCTTCGTGCACGATGGGGAACATGGCCTTAGGCCCCGTGTGAAACAATAACGGCTCCTCATCGCGTACGAGAAACTGGCTGAATCCTATGCCAAAGTCGGGCACATAGGTCGATATCCTGTATGTGTCAGGTGCGATTTCGGTAATGTTTGTCATAGTTCGTTTACCACCTCTGCTGTATTACGCGTCAAGTACCGAACTTTTGTATCTGGTGCGTTAGAGAACATCCATCGGCGGTTCTGCGACTTCAAGCGTTCGGCTTTTTATCCAGGCCGTGATGACCAGAAATATTGCGAGAAGTATCAGAGCCAGTGACACGGTGCCGTTCACTAATCGGATATCCAGGCCGATGGCGGCAGAGAAGTTGGCGTAAACCATTGCACCGAGTGCCCACAACGTTATCACGAGTACGAAGAGCATAGGAATCAGCGTAAATGCGATACGCCGGCGCGCCTTGTAGAGCCACGCGGTGATCGAGAGCAGAGTGAGCGCGGCGAGAAGCTGATTCGAAGCACCGAACAGTGTCCAGAATTCTACATACGATCCCGGCTGCGCAAAAAAGATCAGCATGAACGGAAGAGCGACCGTAACGAGGGTTCCGATCAGCGCGCCGAGCCGTCCGGGCATGCCGAAGAGCTCCTGGATCAAATAGCGCCCCAGCCGCATCGTCACGTCGAGCGTGTCGAAGACGAACGTCGAAAACGCCATCGCTCCGAACGTGATCGCGAATGAGAGATTCTCTTTCCCGATCACAAGCGTAAGAAAATTTCCGATACCGTTGCCGTATATTTTCCCAGCCGATAGATTCTTGCCATCGGCTCCGACGAGCGCGTCGCTCGTCGCGATCATCACCGTCACGAGCGCGATGAACGCAACAAAGCCCTCTGCGAGCATTCCGCCGTAGCCAACCGGTTTTGCGTGTGTCTCTTTGTCGATCTGTTTCGACGTCGTTCCCGAGCATACGAGCCCGTGAAAGCCTGAGCACGCGCCGCAGGCGATCGTCACAAAAAGAAACGGGAACATCATCCCCGTCATTCCGCCAACGTCGAAGGATGTGAACGCCGGCTGCTGGATCGAATATCCACCGAAAAATATTCCGATCACGCCAACGATGATCGCGGTATAGAGAACGAACCCGCCCAGATAGCCACGAGGCTGCAAAAGCGCCCAAACCGGCAGTAATGAGGCGATTACGCAGTAGAGAAGGATAACGACGGCCCACGTTTGATGACCAAAGCTGAGCAAGTGCGAGTATTGCGTTCCGACATACGAAAGCGCGAACGTTGCAGGTACAAAGATGATGGTCGCGAGCCAGAGCGGTGGCTTAAGATATCGCTCGACCACTCCGAGCAGGATCGATAAACCGAGATAAAGAACGCTTGCGAGCGCGACCGCGCCTCCCGGATTGAACCGCGTCTCACCGGCCAGTGCTTCGTCGCCTGCGACAAATGTTCCGGCCGTGATGTCTGTGAATGCCACGGTCACATACACGAGCGCGATCCATATGAATGCCATCATCGCGCGGCCGGCACTGAGACCGAGTTGGTCTCGAGTGATCTCGGCGACGCTTTTGGCGCTGTGGCGTATAGAAGCGGTTAGTGTCGAGAAGTCGTGAACCGCTCCGATGAGGACGACGCCGAGGGCGATCCACAAGAGGCATGGCAGCCAGCCAAATGCGAGACACGCGATTATCGGTCCGGCGATCGGCCCCGCTGCCGCGATCGCCGAAAAATGCTGTCCGAACAGATAGAACGGCCGTGTCGGCACATAGTCCTCACCATCACTCAACTCGTGAGCCGGTGTCGGACGATCGTCATCGAGAACAAATTGCTTTGCGATCCAACGCCCGTAGCCGAAATAGCCAAGGACCAGCCATGCGAGAAATACGACAGCGATAATTGTCAGCATAAGTTTCTTGGAGGGCGCGTGGGCGAGATAAATTTAAAGTAGAAAGTGACACGTGACAAGTGATGAGTGACGAGTAACAAGTGACAAGTGGGGGGGCGGAGTGATAATACAATTAGGGTGAGTCACAACGAACAAGTGCTGGCCGGTTGACCCCTCGTCACTCGTCACTCGTCACTTGTTACTAGTCACTTCTTATGAAATCACTTCAAGAAACATACTCCCCGGACGGAATATGCTTTGGCTGCGGACCGAAGAATGAAAAAGGATTGCACATTCGAAGCTTTGTCGAGGGCGATGAGTTCGTCGCCGAATGGCGAGCTGAGCCTTATCACCAGGCGTTCCCCGGTGTACTGAACGGCGGCATCGTGGGAGCTCTGCTCGACTGCCATTCCAACTGGGCGGCAGCCTACCACCTGATGAAAAAACGTGGCGAAGATCGGACACCATGCACAGTGACGGCGGATTTCCACGTCAAGCTTTTGCGCCCGACACCGGTCGACGGCGTGATCGTATTGAAGGCTCGTGTTGTCGAATCGACAGACGATCGAGCGACCGTCGAGGCCGAGCTTATCGCCGGCGGAAAGGTCTGCGACACATGCCGCGGAACATTTGTCGCCGTTAAGGAAGGCCACCCGGCGTATCACCGGTGGTAACTGTGAACTGTGAACTGTGAACTGTGAACTGTGAACTGTGAACTGTGAACTGTGAACGGTGAACTGTGAGCGGTGAGCGGTGAGCTGTGAGCAGTGAGCTAGTTCAGGATAGCTCATAGTTCATAGTTCATAGTTCATAGCTCATAGTTCACAGTTCATAGCTCATAGTTCACGGCTTACCGCTCACCGTTCGCGCATACTCCGCGCTAAGACCCAACTTCTCGAGCCATGCGGATTGCTCCCGCATCAATAGCGGCAGATGCACCACGTCCGACAGGGCATATTCAACCAGCTCTTCGGTCCAAATCCCGTCCCACGCCTTGTTGAATTTAGATCGGTGAGATTTTTCAAGATCCACGGCGAAGTGGCGATAAAGTGTTTCGGCCAAGGACGCCGATTGATTCGCTCCACGCGTCAAGACACGTTCGGCCAGCATCGTGTCGAAAACGTTTTTGACTTCGACGCCGACCGCGTTCAGAAAATCGAGGTCGAATTTTGAATTGTGAAAGATCTTGACGACACGTTCATCCCGCAAGACATCCGTCAGCCTTCCGAGAGTGACTCCTTCGCTTAACGGTACGAGAACATTAAATTCGCCGTCCGAAAATTGAATCGAGAAAAGCTTCCCGTATTTTGGATTCAGAGCGGACGTTTCCGTGTCGCAGCCGAGTATATCGGCTCCGCAAAGGCGAGAGTACGCGAGTTCGATCTCTTCGGTTGTGCGGGCGACAAGAATATTCACTGACAAGATATTAGCCGCTCGAGCGGACTATTTCACCTCAGAGTACAAAGCATACGGGGTTCACGCCCCGCATTCGCCCGGGTTTCTGCAAAGGTCAGAAAGTGTATTACTCTAATCGCGAACTTTATGCTCGATCCAATTACCGATGTCGAAGCTCGTGTACTCGGCAGCCTCGTCGAAAAACAACTGACTACGCCGGAGTACTATCCGCTCACGTTGAACGCCCTGACGGCCGCCTGCAATCAGAAAAGCAACCGCGATCCAGTTGTGGCGTACGACGAGACGACACTTATGGGAGCGGTCGATAGCCTACGGGACAAGAATCTGGTTTACCTCTACTACGGTACGGGCAGCCGCGCAGTGAAATACAAACATATGATGCCGAGCGTCTACGAGCTTGACGCGGCCGGCGTGGCGATCGTCGCGGTCCTGTTGCTTCGCGGGCCGCAAACGATCGGTGAGCTGCGCGAGCGAACCGGAAGGCTGCACGAATTCGCAGGGCTTGGAGAAGTTCAGGAAACTCTGGACGGGTTGATCCGCCGTGACGACCCGTTGGTCGCAAAGCTTGAACGGCAGCCCGGACAGAAAGAAGCTCGCTACGCTCATTTGTTGAGCGGCGAAGTTAGCGGGCAACCGCCCGTCAGTGTTCGTGAAAGCTCCGGAGAGCCATTGAGTGCTAAGCGTGATCGAATCGAAACCTTGGAAGCCGATGTCGAAAAACTTCGAAGCGATTTCGCTTCACTTCGTGAGACATTTGAGGAATTTCGAAAACAGTTCGAGTAGAGCTAATTCATGCGTGTGCGGTGTATCGGTCCAGCATCTCCCTTAACTGCTCAGGCTGAACCGGCTTATATATCACATCGGCGCAACCCGCCTTCAAAGCCTCTGCCTTTATATCGCTGAACGCAGTAACTGCGATGATCGGAACAGCTTGATCGGTTTTTTTGTCGTGAAGAAGTTGGGCGACGGACAAACCGTCGAGCAGCGGCATTCCAATGTCCATCAGGATAAGATCAGGCAAGAACTCGGCTGCTTTGTCGATCGCCTCATACGGGCCGGCGGCCTCGATCACCGAGTAACCAAACTTCTCGATCATGAACTTCAATAAAACCCGAGTATCCTCGTAATCCTCGACGACCAGCACCCTTTTTTTCATAACCCCTTGTCGAACCTCTTGGATTAAGTCTAGGCGCCCACACCCCGCCTGAGCAAAGTGTTTAAACCAGATTTACGGTCGGAGCCGGGTTTCGTATTACGCAAAGCCCGATATTAAGAATTTGACCTTCCCTATGCTCTTGCGGAGCCGATTAGTTTGCCGGTCATTTGGGTCCGAACCCGCTTGTGGGCAATACCAGTATCATGTCGCCATAGATCGCTTGAAAGAGTCTGCGACCCAGTTCAGGGTTTAACGCGAGTACCGTCCGCTGTTGGACTATTGCGGCTTGCTTGTCGCGCTTTGCCACGTACAGGCTGCCGAGAAGGAACTGAGCCTCCTCGTTATTCGGATCGATCTGTATAGCGTATCTGACTTCAGCAATGGCAATATCGAATTTCTTCCGCATCGCGTACGCATCACTGAGACTGACTCTAATCAGGGCATTTTGCGGATGCATTGATTTTGCTCTTTCAAGAGTTGCCACCGCGCCCCGAAAGTCTCTCACAGCCATCTGAACTTTGCCGATGTTCAGTTGTATGGTCGCGTCATCCGGTTTCAAAGCTCCGGCTCTGAGAAACACATCCAGCGCTTCCTTCTCGCGGTTTGCGTCCATCAACATGATGCCGAGTTCGTTATACGTGAGGGCAAAATCGGGCGCGAGCCGGATTGCATTTTTAAATGCGGTTTCAGCTCGGGAAGGGTCGTTGAGTCTTTTCCAATATAGATGACCCAGATTGCGATAGACGACAGCATTAGTGGGAAAAAGTTCTGCGGAACGACTAAGGGACTTGAGCGCCTCTTCGATCTCACCTTTATGGCATTGTGCGACACCCTGATTGTTTAGGGCGATAGCCTCTCTCTCACTATCGGTCTGGGAATATATCGCCACTGTGACCACGAACATTACAACGAAAACTCTCGGAAAAAGGTACAACATAACCACTCCTTTTATTCTTGTTCTCCTGTTATTGAGACACAGGAATCCGAGGGCCGGCTAGATCCGGCCCGATCTCTTAGACATTCTCTGGTGTTGGGGGCGTGCCGGGGTTACCGGCTTCTTCGTCGTACGCCGATCTTCATCTCGACAAGTTGCTCAACCGTCACGTTGGGCTCTGCAGCGCGGGCTTCGCGGATGAACTGGGAGTCGATCTTGAAGATTCGGAGTTTCACAATTTCTTCGGCGGATAGATTTGAAATTCCCGCGGCCTTTATCTCGTTTAAAAACTCGGGCGTCACTTTGAATATGCGGAATTTAACCAAGCCTTCGAAATCCTCTGAGGCAAAGCCCATCTCACGGACCCGCCTTACGTAATCGGCGTCGATCTTGAAAATGCGTCCCTTTACGAGCTCTTCCATTCCAAGATTTGGAAATCCGGTCGCCCGCATCTCCGCCATGTATTGCGGAGTGATCTTGAAGATCACGGCTTTGAAAAGATCATCGACGTCGACCGGGCCGAGGTTTGCCGATTTAAGATCGTCGGCGAAGGCGGTGGTCACATTCAGTGTCGTTGCTGTAAACAATCTCATGTCCAGATCTTCTTGACCGTGTTTCGAAGACGCTGAGAAATCAAAGCCACGCGATCTCATGGCGTCGGCAAATGAATAATTCGGCGTAAACCTAAACGTACCCGAACCTTTTCCGTTCACGAACGAACCGTCACATTGGATGGTGCCCGCTTCGCGTGCGAGGCTGAAGCTGACCCTTCCGTTCTGCGCTTGTTCGCGCGTCAAACCCTGGAGATCCGAATAAGCAAAGCCGGAACCGTGTTGATTTTTGCTGCCGTTCTCGGTCCGGATTTTGAACGAGAGATGGATCTTATCCGAATTCTCGTCTTTAATATCGGCACTCCAGTCACCCGATATTGCATTCTGGGCGACGATCACATACGAACCGATGACAAATATTACAAATGCAAAGCCGAACAGGCGAAGAGACAGACTCGTGGACATAACCAAACCTCCGATAGAGATATTTTCCGTGTGCAATTAAATGCGTTACAGAATGAGAACACCGGCGGAAAGAAATTTGTGACAGCAGGGCCGAGCCGGCAGCTGGACGGAAGTTGATCAGGAAATAAGAGAAGCGAAGGATGTGTCGATAAATTTGAAGTGCCTTTCGGAATCGTCCCGGATGGCTCCGAGCTTTTCGTAGAATTTGACGGCGGGTGCGTTCCATTCCAGAACCTGGAAATCGATCCGCTCGAATCCGCGCTGTTTAGCAAGCTTTGCAACGATCTTGACCATCGCTTCGCCCAACCCGTTGCGGCGAAAATCTTCGGCGACAAAAATATCCTCGAGATAATAACCGCACTGTCCGCGGAAGCTTGCAAAGTAGGGATAGAACATGGCGTAGGCCACGGGCTCATTCTCGTGAAATGCGACCAGTCCTTCGACGAAGGCTTCGTCGCCGAACATTACATCGAGCAAACGCTTCTCTGTTATCTCGCAATACTCGCCGAGGTTTTCATACTCCGCAAAATCGCGCATGAGCCGTACGATGGCGGGGACTTCGTCCCGTGTCGATTTGCGTATTTGTATGTCCATATAAAAAGCCGTGCCCGGTACAAATTCTACCAAGCACGGCGAATGATATCTAATTGACGCCTGACTAGCCTTTCTTTCTCGGAGCCGCTTTGGTCGGCTGGGCCTTCAGTTTTTCTTCCGTCTTCAGATATTCGACGGTGTCCTTGACGCTCTTCTTAAACTCCTGAACCGTCGGGCTATCGGTAGGTAGTATCGAAACAGTGTCGGCGTACTTTTGCATGTAGTTCAAGCCTTCTTGAAGCTGTTCACGGTTTTGCGGTGTAGAGGCAAAACCTTGAGCGACTAGAGTGAGTCCAAGCGACGCCATCACTTCCGTATTGTCGGGACTAGTCTCAAGAACGCCGCGATATGCGGCGGCAGCTTTATCAAACTCGCTCGCCGCACGCATAATGTCACCAAGCGTTATCTGCATCTTGCTCTTTTTGGCCACATCGGTTTCTTGTGCAAGGAACTCGTTTATCAAGGCCTCAGCCTCGGTTGTATGCGTCGTATCCACCTGTGACACCGCCATCAAACGATGAACTTCGATGGTGTTGGTATAGAGGTCGGTCATAATAGATTTCCGGAGCTGCTGATCCTTAGGATCGGTCGCTGCAGGCGCCTTTTTCACAATATCAGCGGCCTGAGCGAAAGCTGCAATGGCGGCCAAAAATTCTTTTTTCGCGGCCTGATATTTTTCCAGTTTTACTGAGGCCTCGGTCGCCGTTGCTCCTTTAACGTAATGATCAAATCCGCGACCCTTTAAGGCGACCACCTTACCGGCCAGAAGGATCGGTGTGCTTCCTATAAAATCGGGTACGGCGGTTATACCCTCGTCGAATTTCGAGATCGCCAGATCGTAATTTTTCGCATCGAGGGCGGCTCGGCCTTCTTGGTTTGCACGGCGTGCCGTTTCGTCATCACTTTGGAGCTTCTCGTTCTTTTTAATTATCTCGGCGTTCTTTGCAGCAAGTTCGGCCTGGGCTTTTTTGTCGGCTTCGGATGAGCCGGCCGTGGCCGGAGCACTCTCTGCGCCTTTTGCTGCCTCTCGAGCTTCAACCTCGCTCAATCTTCGGCCGTCACCCTCGTTGACGATGAATTCGATGTTCTCGGAACCGGCTCTTACATCCGTCTGAATTCGTGGGCCGATACCCGGACCGCTCACTGAAAGCACGAATCTCTGGCCGAGAGGAAATCCAACAAAACTAAATTCGCCTCTTTTGTTCGTCTTCGCCTCGGGCATTTTTCCGCGGTCGATGTCGGTCCGAAACGCTTCGACGATCGCCCCGACTACAGGAACGACCGTTCCATCGCCCTTTTGCAGCTTTACCGTGCCGCGAACCGGTGCGTTTTGCGCAAATGCCGCCGTGCCGCCAACAAGAAGCACGAGTACCGTTAAAAATACCTTCAAATAATCTTTCCGAAACATTGTAGGGTCCCTCCGAGGACAGATAATAGGGTCAAAACCGATCCTGAGATGCTTTTATCGCCAGAAGCGTTTTATGGATTTTCAACATTCTAACCCGAAAAGCAATTAAATTTGAAGCGCCGGTGCAGATCGGCTCAGGTCGTGATGCGAACGCCGATTCACCTTCTTAGAACGGTGTGTTAGTTTAAATTTTTCAGCCGAGACGTCTATTGTCGATAACTGTGAACGTGGATCGAATTTACAACTTTAGTTCCGGACCAGCGACCATGCCCTTACCGGTGTTAGAGCGGGCGAGCGAGGAACTCCTGTCGACCGGCGGAAGCGGTATGAGCGTAATGGAAATGAGCCATCGCTCAAAGTACTTTGCGGACATTCTGGCCGGAGCTGAACGTGGTCTTCGCGACCTGCTCTCCGCACCTGACAACTTCAGGATATTGTTTCTTCAGGGTGGAGCCGCATTTCAGTTCTCGATGGTGCCGATGAACTTTTTGCACGCCGGACAAACTGCCGACTACATCATCACGGGATATTGGGGGAAAAGAGCGATTGCCGAAGCTGAGCGGTGCGGCAACGTTAACGTCATCTACTCGGGTGAGAAGAATGGATTTCGAAGCGTCCCTGACCGATCTGAACTCGGCTTCTCATCCGATGCCGCATACGTTCACTATACGTCAAACGAAACGATCGACGGCGTCGAATTCAAATATGAGCTCGACGCCGGCGGCATTCCAGTGGTCTGTGACGCCTCGTCAAATATTCTCTCGAAACCCTTCGACCTTGAAAAATATGCCCTGGTCTACGCGGGGGCACAAAAGAACATCGGCCCGAGCGGTGTGACGATAGTGATCATCCGCGACGATATGCTCGAACGCGTTCCGGTGAATCAGCATGCGCTGCTGGATTATCGGAACATCGCGCAAAACGGTTCGCTCGCGAATACGCCCAACACATGGGGTATTTATATGATCGGGCTTGTCTGCGACTGGCTGGTTGAACAGGGCGGCGTTCCTGCAATGCAGATACGAAACGAGGAAAAAGCCAAGCTCCTGTATAGCTTCATTGATTCGAGCGACGGATTCTACGAGGGACAGGCCGACAAAGATTGTAGATCGACAATGAATGTTACTTTTCGTCTGCCGTCTGAAGAACTCGATGAAAAATTTTGCGCCGAGGCCGAGAAGATAGGGCTAAATGGACTACGCGGACACCGATCCGTCGGAGGAATCCGCGCATCGATCTATAATGCGTTTCCGCGGGAAGGGGTCGAAGCTCTCATTGATTTCATGGGCGAATTCGCGGCGCGGAATGGATGATCAGCAAAGTGCCGCAACCAGCATTTCCATCAACCTATCCTCTTCGCCATCTTGCACGGTTCTCAAATCGATCAGTACCGCATCATCCTCGATCCGAGCGATGACCGGTGTCTCGGTCGTTCTTAATTTGTGCTCGATCTCCGACGCCGATACGGCATTGTGTCTTATCGCCAACAATACCGTCTGCTGCCGTGTATCGGGAGCTGAGCCGCCACCGACAACCGACTCGCCCGAGATCATTTCTATCGACACCCCCGTCCCTTTTCCAAGGCGTTCGTGAATTCGCTGGACCAAGCCTAGAGTCCGTGCTTCGAGCTCCTCCGTTCGCAGGCTCAGCATCTTTAGAACCGGAACTGTCTGCTCGGCATCTTCGCGAAGATACGATTCGATCGTCGCTTCGAGGGCGGCGTATATGAGCTTGCTGACCCTCAGCGCCCTATACAGCGGATGCTTTCTGATCTGTTCGATCAGATCCTTGCGACCGACTATGATGCCCGCCTGAGCGGCGCCAAGAAGCTTATCTCCGCTGAAGGTTACGATGTCCGCACCGTCGGCTAGCGACCGGCTAATTAGCGGCTCGTCTGCGAGCCCGAAGCTTCGGAGATCAAGGAGCGCGCCCGATCCTGCGTCCTCGTACAATAGGAGCCCCTTTTTCCGAGCGAGTTTAGCCAACTCGGCGAGTTCAGGTTTTTCAGTAAAGCCGACGATCTTATAATTGGAGGGATGGACGCTCACCAATATCTTGGTATTTTCACCGATCGCCTTCTCGTAGTCAGAAATTTTCGTGCGGTTCGTTGTTCCTACTTCTTTCAGTGTCGCGCCGGACTGAACCAACACATCCGGAACCCGGAAATCGCCGCCGATCTCGACCAATTCCCCGCGGGAAACGACTGCCTCGCCGCCTTTCGCAAACACCGATAGAACGAGATACGCGGCCGCTGCGCAGTTATTAACAACAACTGCCGCTTCGGCTCCCGTTATTTCCCTCAGCAGGCGTTCCAGAGATTCTCCGCGTTTTCCACGTTTACCACTTGAAAGGTCGTATTCGAGCGTACAGTAACCGCCCGCCTCACTGATTGCCTCGATCGCGGCGTCCGACAGCGGCGCTCGCCCGAGATTGGTGTGGATCACGACGCCTGTCGCATTTATTACCTGACGAAGCCGGGAGTTCCGGTGCTCTTTACGGCTCTGCTCAAACCGCTCCGACGCGGCGGCCAGCAAACTCTCTTTTGAATAAGCTTCAACGCGGCCCGGCCCCGACGCTATTTCGGCCGCCAGCTCCTTCCGCAGTTGTTCGATCGCGGTTCGCACGAGCGTAGTCGCCCGTATGCGACCGATCTCGGGGATCAGCCGCTGCAGCGTCGGGGATGACAGTACTTCATCTGTCGACGGCAACATTCTTAGCACGGCTTTCGATTCCGCCGCTTTCGGATTTCCCATGTCGGTAGTTTACCTAAAAGCAGAGAAAAAAGTGCGAACTTAGTGCCCGATTCCTGTTATACTTTTGCCGGGCTTCTTGCCCATCCCGCCATCGAGTTCAACATGCCACCAAAAACCAACAATTTATACAGGCAGACACCGAGCCGTCTTGAAGAATCCGCGGCGATCGACAAGCAACTCGGAAAAATAGAGGACGACGTTCGTCGGCTGAAGATCGAGTTTGACATCTTTTTTAACGGAGCCGCAAAGCGAGCTCCGCTCGAGGCTCGTGCACGTCTTGAGTCTCAAATAAAGAGATTGCTGGACAATCGCGCCCTTAGCTACGCTCAACGGTATAAGCTCAATAGTTTGGTCTCACGCTTTACGTCGTATCGTGAATTGTGGCGCCGTACGCTCCGAGCGAAGGGCGAAGAAATGTTTTAGATGGCGCGGGCTTAGCAAAGAAAAAGCGAACTGGGAGAGATCTCAGTTCGCATTTTTTTTTGCTAAATATCTGAAGCGATCCGGCGGATCGATAACAAATTCTAGGCGGCGACCTTCATCACGTTTTCGGCTTGGGGGCCTTTCGGGCCGTTGGTCACTTCGAATTCAACTTCCTGTCCCTGGATAAGGGTCTTATATCCATCTCCGGATATCGCGCTGTAATGAACGAAAATATCCTGTTCGCCCGGCTGCTCGATAAATCCATAACCTTTGGCGTTGTTGAACCATTTGACCATACCGACTGTTTTAGACATTGTTTCTAATTCCTCCTAAGAACATCAAAGACACTAACAATTTTTTAGACCGGACAAGCCAGTCTGATGCAAAAAACCCGCTCCGTGTTCGGCATGCGAAAGCCTACACGAATACGGCAAAAAATCTTGTGTGGACGCGTGAATTTGCAAAAAAATAACAAATCTTAAACGGCAAGATTTTCCCTTCTCGATTTGGGTTTTATTGATTGACGAAACAGAATTTACCCATATTTGTAACGTCTGTCAAGATGTTTCTTTGTTTTTAACCGAAGAAATTTCGAAATTGACACAGCGGTCGCCATGCATGAAGATTAGGCTTGATTTTATCGGTCTATCTGAACGCTTTTGATGGCACACGAATACGGTAAAGGCTCTCCGCTTTCCTACAATAAATATTTAAAAGTTCCCGAGCTGCTGAAGCTCCAGGAAACCTTGTCCGACCCGGCAAGCCATGACGAGCTGCTTTTCATAATCATTCATCAGACCTACGAACTCTGGTTCAAACAAATACTTCATGAAATCGACGCCACCATTGCGTGGATGAACGAAGGGCGATCTTTTCGTGCAAACCACAGCCTTCGTGCCGTGATCGGGATCGAGAAGGTGCTTGTAACCCAGATCCATTTGCTTGAAACGATGGCTCAGATCGGCTTTCTAGAATTTCGTGACAAGCTGAATCCGGCAAGCGGATTTCAATCAATGCAGTTCCGCGAACTCGAATTCGTCTCGGGCCAAAAGAACGAAAAGATACTGGCCGTGTTCAAAGACGATGAATTTGCGCACTCGCGACTTAGTAAACGATTTGCTGAGCCTGGTCTGGATGACGCATTCTGGTCGATGCTTGGACGTAGCGGATTCGCGGTTGGATCCAGCGAAGAGAGGATCGAGAGTATCGTCAAGATACTAACTCAACCGGAGAAACATGCCGACTATTTCATAATGCAGGACCTGCTGGTCGAGCACGATGAAAACATTGCACTTTGGCGATATCACCATGTGCTGATGGTGGAGAGGATGCTTGGAATGAAACCCGGTACCGGCGGCTCAGAGGGCGTCGGATATTTGATGACGACGCTTACAAAGAAATTCTTTCCCGAGATCTGGGAAGCGCGTACGCATCTAAAGGTCAGCGGACTTGAAGAACCGCCTGCGGCGGAAGCCTAGAACAACCTCATACAAAGGCCGCGAAAACTTCGTTCGAAAAAACCATTCCTTTTCGCGTCAGGCGAAGGCGGCCATCGACAATTTTAACCAGTCCATCGTTTTCAAACCGATCGATATCCGCTCCGAATTTTTCAAGCAGATCGAAACCGAAGTTTTTTTCATAACTCGTCAGATCTATCCCCTCATTCAAACGCAATCCGAGGAACACAAACTCGGAAGCGGCGTCAATTCTCTCTCGCGTAACTTCCGCCGTTCCGGAACTCTCCACGTTCGCCACGTACCTTGCGGTGTCGCGTTCACTCGCATACCGCTCGACCCCATCGAACGAGTGGGCCGAGACGCCAAAGCCATACACGGGTTCGAGCCGCCAGTATTTTGAGTTGTGACGCGATTCGTGACCGGGTATTGAGAAGTTCGATATTTCGTACTGTTCGTAACCCGCGTCCACGATTTGTCGAGCATGATCTCGTACATTTCGGCAGCAAGTTCTTCGTCAGGGACGGGCTGACGCCCGGATCGAATCTGCTCGGCGAGTGGAGTAGCTTCGTGGATCTCAAGAAGATAAAGCGAAAGATGCTCGGGCCGCATGGCGAGCGCCTCTTCCAAATTGTGTTCCCAATCGGCGATTGTCTGACCCGGCAGTCCGGCTATCAGATCGAAACTGATATTGTCGAATCCCGCATCCCGCAACAGGCGAAATGTATTTCGCGCGTCGTTCGCATCATGGCCGCGAGCCAGGAGCTTCAACGCCCGATCGTTGAATGTCTGCACACCGAAGCTTCGCGCGATTGACCCCGAGGGATCTGTAACCCGCAAGACGTCTCGGGCGAGACGGTCGCCGGATTCATTTCCATCGTTATCTCTGTGTCGGGGCGAACATCGAACTTATCGCTCACCGTCGTGAGAACACGTCCAACTTGTTCGGCGGTCAACAGCGATGGAGTTCCGCCTCCAAAATAGATCGTGTCCACCGATTTTGGATTTACTTGCGGAAACGTGTCGATCTCGGAGCAAAGCGCGGAAACGTACCGCTCGACCGCATCGGAACTGCGGTAGACGTCAGTAGCAAAATCGCAGTACGAACAGCGGGACTTGCAAAATGGGATGTGAAGGTAAACTCCGGCGGGCATGGTGAGATCCTTCTAACAAACACGGTTTCGTGCTCGGAACATTGCACGTTAGGTCGTCTAAGAGATGCTTGCCGGCTTTGCCGTTTCCAGCCTGGTTTCAAGCGCCGTTTCCCAAGTCACCTCGAGATCTGCGACCGGGGACGAAATAACCTCGGTGCCATCGATCGAAATGTGGAGCACATCATCGCAGACGTTGCCGATAACCGCGAATGGACAATCGTCGACAAGAGTCTTTACCGCGTCCAAATTCTCGATTGCGAAGCTAACCACGATCCGCGAAGGCGACTCACCGAAGAGCAACGCTTCGTTCGAAAGGCCGGTGGATTCAAGATCGATCTTTGCTCCGATCATGTCCCGGCCAAGCGATGAAAAACAGCTTTCGGCAATTGCAACGGCGAGGCCGCCATCCGAGCAATCGTGCGCGGAATAGAGCATACCCGCCACAGCAAGCTTCAAACACACGTCCTGAACTCGCTTCTCGAGCGCCAGATCGATCTGCGGAACCCGGCCCGACGCCTTCATGTCCTTGATCGTCTTGCCGAGAACGGTCTGGGCATATTCGCTTACGGACAGATCGTCTTGGCTCACGCCAAGCAGTGCAATGATGTCGCCATCTTTCTTGAAGCCGTGTGCTACGATCCTTCGCGTATCTTCGATCAACCCCACCATTCCGATCGTCGGCGTAGGCAGAATGCCGCGGCCGTCAGTTTCGTTGTAAAACGAAACGTTCCCCGATACGACCGGTGTTTCAAAGATCTCGCACGCCTCCTTCAATCCGTCGACAACGTCCGAAAACGCTCGCATGACCTCTGGCCTTTCAGGCGAAGCAAAGTTCAGGCAGTTCGTAACGGCGATCGGCTTCGCCCCGACGCATACGACATTTCGCGCCGCTTCGGCAACCGCCAGCTTAGTGCCTTCATATGCATTGATCGCGACGTACCGACCCGGGCCGTCAAGGCACATTGCGATCGCGCGTCGAGTCTCCTTCACGCGTATCACTGCGGCATCAGCTCCAGGAAGAACGGCTGTGTTCGTCCGCACCATCGTGTCGTACTGCTCATACACCCACCGTTTCGAGCAGATGTTTGGTGAGGCCAAAAGCTCTTTTAGAGCTTGTCCCAGGTCCCCAGTCCCTAGTCCCAACGAGTCGCTGTCACTACCGGGACCTGGGACCTGGGACTTGGGACTCGGTTCGGCCATCGGCCGCTCATATTTCGGAGCTTCGTCGGTGAGTGCTTTTACCGGCAGGTCTGCTTCGAGCTTCCCGTTAAGTACTATGCTGCAAGCGGTCGCCTTCGACGACCTTGCCGATCACGACGGCATCGAGATCCCACTTATTGAAGATCTCGACAACTTCTTTCTCGCGGCCCGTACGTGCGACGATCAGCATTCGCTCCTGCGATTCCGACAAAAGCATCTCGTACGCCGTCATTCCCGTTTCCCGTTGCGGAACGAGTGTCAGGTCAAGCTCGAGGCCCGTACCGGCCCGTGCAGCCATTTCGACTGACGAACTTGTTAGTCCGGCGGCACCCATATCCTGGATCCCGGCGATCGCACCGGTTCGCATCGCCTCGAGACAAGCTTCGAGAAGAAGCTTTTCGAGAAACGGATCGCCGACCTGTACAGTCGGCCGTTTCTCCAGTGCTTCGTCGTCGAATTCGGCGGATGCCATCGTGGCTCCGTGAATTCCGTCGCGTCCTGTTTTCGCACCAGCGTACAAGACGGGATTTCCAATGCCTTCCGCTTTGCCAAAAAAGATCTGGTCCTTTTTTACTATGCCGAGAGCGAACGCGTTTACAAGCGGGTTGAGATTATAGGCTTCGTCGAAAACGACCTCACCGCCGACGGTCGGCACACCAAAGCAATTGCCATAATGACCAATGCCTTCGACACAGCCTTTCAAGATCGATTTGTTTCGATTCCCGTGCTTTGGATCATCGAGCGGCCCGAAACGCAAACTGTTCATCGCGGCGACCGGCCGTGCTCCCATCGTAAAAACATCGCGAAGTATCCCGCCTACGCCCGTCGCAGCGCCCTGAAACGGCTCGATAAAACTGGGATGGTTGTGCGATTCGACCTTGAATGCCACGCACCAGTCGTCACCGATATCGACCACGCCGGCATTCTCGCCCGGCGGCACGATCACACGAGGTCCGGTTACCGGAAGACGCTTGAGATGAACACGCGAAGATTTGTATGAGCAGTGTTCGGACCACATCACGCTGAATACGCCGAGCTCGGTGAAATTCGGCTCGCGTCCCATGATCGTTTTGATCTTTTCGTATTCTTCGGGTGTGAGGTTGTGCTGTTCGACGATTTCCGGCGTGATTTGAGTCATGTGAGTTCAGGGTTCAGAGCTCTGAGGTCTGTTCGGGGTCCAGTGTCAAGAAGATGGATTCCCGAGACACAAACTCCAAACAGCGAAACGCGAACTCAATTCTTCCCGCTGCAAAACAAAAGAGTCTATGCGGTAGATGCGATTTTTTCAAATCGACGCCGCATAAACTCGTTAAATGGCTTCCGACAGATCGACGGGCCGTGTTTATTTCTTGAATACCTTTTCGTAGCCCTTCCAGACGATGTCGATGTTAAACCACACCTCCACCGTTTTCCCCGAGTCCTCATCGGTCGCGGTCAGGAGATCAAACGTATGACCATCCTCATTTCGCACGGCCTGACTGTCGCGGGTCAGGCCCAAAGAATTTAAGACCGCGTATTCTTCGCGAACTGCGATCACCACGTAGGCCGTTTTCGAGGACTTACCGTCCCCGCTCTTAAGAATCGAATTGATCAATCCGCGGTACACCGCCCGGTGAAACTCGAATTTCGCGGTCTTTCCAAGTTTCTGATTTGCAACAGCAAGGAGAAGATGGGTGTCCGCATCAAGATAACCCGACTTGAGGGCCCTTTCACCAGCTAACACCGCATCGTCGAATTTCTTCGCGTTGAACGCTGCAACGCCCTTTTTGTAGACTTCGAGATCTGCTTCGGCTCCAGCGTCTTCCGCGTCGGATTCCGGGCTCGCCATACGCAACGCTGTAAAATCTACCGAGACATCGCCGGCCTTGACCTTAGCTATCAGAGGCGTGAAGGCATCGGCTTTTGGCGGCGCCTTCTGCGCATGTGCCGCTAGACACACGAAAGAAAAAATCGCGCCAAGCGTTATTGCCGAGTGAAGGCCGCGGGTGGCTGTTGCCGTCCTCATCATGGAACTCATATTCATTTCCCAATACCACCTACGGCATCGCAGGTGCGCCCATCGCGGCCCACTCTTCTTTAGCCGGACCGTATACTCCGGGGACGGGTAAGCCTGCTTGCCGCATGAGGACAGTCATCTGGCCGCGGTGATGCGATTGGTGCGCTATGAGATAAAAAAGTGTCAATCCTCTTGCCCATGTCTCGCCATACATGCTGTCGGTTTGCAAAAGAGTTTCGTCCGTCCAGTTCTTACCGATCTCTTCGGTGGCGGACTTTGCTGCCTTTTCATATGCGGCAGCGATCTCGGCCGCGCTAGTCGGACATTCCACATCGATACCGGGAGCATCGATCTTCAATCCGACGAGTCCCAACATCTCACCCAGCGTGTGCGTAAGATGCCAGGCGAGGAAGCCGAGACTTCGCCCGTCGGGCGTCACCTTTTGCGATAGAGATTTGTCGGTCAACGCATTGAGTATCTTGCCTGTCGCCTCCGCTTCATAAACCCAGTCTTTCTGAAAATCCTCGATGGTTCGCAGCATAGGTACCGTCCTCTAAATCTTTTTTATTAATGATCAATCGGGTTGTGAGAATCTCGTCCGAACGATCCGAGCGAAAACATTCTGCCGAAATTCTTCCGGCTTCAATTCGTTCTTCAGCAACGGCCCTCCGGGACGCGCTGCTTTCATGATCGGCTCAAAATTCTTCTCAACGTTTTTGAACTGCTCGTCGTTCATAAAGCGGGTGACGAGGATCAGGTCGAACTGAGCGCCAGCATCAGGCGAGCCCTCGAGAATCTCGAATGATTTTATAACTCCCTTTTTGACTGCCGCCTCGCGATAGACCTTCCAGTTATTCTCGTAATAGAAAATAGCTTCCTCGCGGCGTCCATTTTTGATCTTAACGAAATCCATGATCGCGACGGACGCTTCGGGCTTTGGCGGAGCAATCAGTTTGTCGAGCTCGGCGCGGACTGTTTCAAGCTTGACCTTACCCTGCCGGTAATAGATCTGCTTGCCCGCCGGATCGTAGAGAATTGTTAATGGAAGTGCTCCGGCCCAGTCCTTCGAGACAAACGCGATCGCCGCGTCGTCGTCCTTCGCCTTTAGAAGGTACGCCGGCATCTGCGCTTTCATTGCGGTTAGAAACTTTGGAACGTCGCGATCGATCTCCGATAGCTCATCCAGCGAGATCGTTATGAAGTCGATCTTGCCTTTGTACTCGGAGTCGAGCTTTACAAGATCGGGAAACTCTTCACGGCACGGGTCGCACCACGTAGCCCAAAAATTGACAAGCAGTGGTTTGTCCGACGGCGTGAGGGCAGTTCGCAGGCCGACAATATCGATCTGTTTCACCGTTACCGTCGACGGAGCGGCGGGTATCGCTGAAGTGGGAGAGGCGTTGTTTCCCTGGCCGACACTCGAAAGCGATAGGCACAAGGTGACAATTATGCCGCCCAATGCGGCCCTAAGGGTTCGAGACATAAAATGCATCCGCCGACTATTCGCCGACGCGCTTGATGGAACAGCCAAACGCGTTCGCCTTAGTTCTTTGGATCGCTTTACCCGAGAGCGACGAGTCGAACGCGATACGCAAATAATTTTCGGTAATCGCTTTTCCACTCTTATCGTTGTCGATCGCACCGTGATAGAGAAGTGTGTTCTTGGAGTCAAGATAATAGATCTCTGGAGTTACGGTCGCGCCCAGCTTATCCGCCCAAACGTTTCCTTTGTCGATCAGGACCGGAAATTTGTACGTCTCTGCGGCATGTGACTTCACCCACTCAAGCGACTCTGTATGATTCGAGTTGATCCCAATGAAGTTGATGCCTTTAGATTGATAGTCGGCGGCTAGTTGATTGATGCGTTCGTCGTAGGCCTTGACGACCGGGCATTGGGCCGAGAGGAAGATAACGACCGCTCCGTTCTTGCCCTTCAGGTCATTCAGCGATTGCACCTTGCCGTAAGTGTCCGGAAGAGAAAAATTCTCAATCGAACCTCCGACCGCAAGATCGCCGGTGGCCGACGTGGTCGGGCTCAGAACAAAGGCGAAAAGTGTCAAAATCGTAAATAAAACAGCACTTTTTCGGAACATGATAGATACTCCTTAGTTGTTCGAGATGGACTTGTATTCTAGCACAAGCGTAATTTCGTGGGACAGATGTTACTGTGTACGCAATGGATGGATGCGTTGTTTAACTAAATTCTCGCGCCGTTCGATCCGACAGGGATGCAGAATGTGTCGGAACGTGTGGCCTTAATGACTAATGGTATAATTTTCGGGTTTTTCCGTGTCAAAAGTCGGTCAACAATTTTCACAATATCGGATCATCTCGCTGCTCGGTTCCGGCGGTATGGGTGAGGTCTATTTAGCTGAACACGAGCAACTGCAAAGAAAGGCCGCTCTCAAATTTCTTGCTACGGACCTAAATGCCAACCCCGACCATCTAGAGCGTTTTCTTCGCGAAGCTCGCGCCGCATCGGCGCTAAATCATCCGAACATTTGCACGATTTACGAGATTCACGCTCAGGGGGAGACGCCGTTCATCGCGATGGAGTTCATCGAGGGCGAAACGGTCTCGGCCATGATACGGCGGAGGCGGAGAAACGTACGTCAGACACTTGAGATCGCGGCCCAGGTAAGCGCCGCGCTTGCCGAGGCCCACGGGGCCGGCATCGTCCATCGCGATATCAAACCTGCAAACATCATCGTCACTAAACGAGATCAGGCAAAGATCCTCGATTTCGGCCTTGCTAAATTGGTCGAGACTGAGAATATAGCGGTCGGCTCAAATCAGTTCCTGACAAAGGCCGGAATGATCGTCGGAACCGCATCTTACATGTCGCCCGAGCAGGCACGCGGGCTGGATGTCGACGGTCGTACCGATGTTTGGAGCCTCGGCGTCGTGCTTTACGAAATGCTTACCGGTTCGCTCCCGTTTACGGGCGAAACATCAACCGACACGCTCGCCGCAATTCTCACGAAGACACCGGTTCCTCCGTCGCAATTGGCCGAAGAAATTCCTCCAGAGCTGGAAAGAATTGTCCTAAAGGCGCTGAATGCAACCCGCGACGATCGCTACGACTCAGCAGACGCCTTGCTGAAGGATTTGCGTAATTTGATTCGGAGGCTCGAGTTCGAGGCAGAATCCCGAAACTCGACGCCGGGCCGCACTGCCGAAGAAGACACGTTTATCTTCGATACCGCGCCGACCGAGGTCGCCGTCCGAAATACCGCTCCGCTGGATGCGGGCGGCGCCGGGCGGCGCTCAAGTAATCTCCGTTCATACTTCGCTCCGATCATCGGTAGAAGGAGCGAGATCTCCGACATCACACAACTGCTTCGGGACGAAAGGGTACGTTTGGTGACGCTGACGGGCATCGGCGGAACCGGAAAAACGCGTCTTGCTCATGCTGTGGCCGAAACCCTGTTACCCGAGTTTACCGACGGCGTCTTCATGATCGAGCTGTCTTCGGTCGCTCTGCCCGAGCTGGTTCCAGCTAGCATTGCACAGCCACTCGGAGTCAAGGATGCCGGCGGGCGTCCCCTGCTCGACATCCTAAAAGATCATCTTTCGGACAAGAGGATGTTGCTGGTGCTCGACAATTTCGAACAGATAGTCGACGCGGCAGAGGTGATCGCCGATCTGCTCGTCGGCGCGGACGGTTTGAAGATCCTCGTTACGAGTCGCTTTCTCCTTCGAATAACTGCTGAGCGTGAATTCATCGTTCCTCCGCTGTCTCCACCTTCGGGTGCGCTGCTGTCATCTTTTGAAACGATCCAGCGGAACGATGCGGTGCAGCTTTTCACAGAGCGTGCCCAGGCCGTGGATCCCGCATTCCAACTGACCGCCGAGAATGGGAGAAGCGTCGCCGAGATCTGTGGGCGGCTCGAGGGCTTGCCTCTGGCCATTGAGCTTGCGGCGGCAAGAACGAGAATTCTTGCTCCATCAGCAATTTTGTCGAAGCTCGAAAGCAGGCTTAGGTTTCTTACCGGCGGGCCGCGGGATCTGCCCGAACGACAGCGGACGATGCAGGGCGCGATCGACTGGAGCTACGACCTGCTCGACGATCATGAAAAGTCGATATTTCGACGCCTGTCCGTGTTTTCTGGAAGCTTCTCGGTCGAAGCTGCGGAAACGGTGTGTGCCCCGCAGAGAACAGGCGGTACCGTGGACGTAGTCGATGCGATAACTTCGCTGCTCGACAAAAGCCTCCTCATCAGAGTCGAAGGTAAAGGTGGCGAGCATCGTTTCAGCATGCTCGAGGTCGTTCGTGAATATGCCGAACAAGAACTGCGATCTGCAGGTGAGGACGAAGCGGCGACGCGCGATCATGCCGAATATTTCGTCTCCTTGGGTGAGAAAGCGGAGCCATTTCTGCAGGCTGCTCAATCAGCGGAGTGGCTCGACCGGCTCGAAGACGAGCACGACAATCTTCGGGCTGCGATGCAATGGGCTCTGACGAATGATCCGCCGATCGCGGTCCGTCTTGCCGTATCAGTCCGAAACTTTTGGCTGCTGCACAGTCATCTTAGCGAAGGCTACAAATGGTTAAAGGCTGCGCTTGAACGCGGCGGCGAGCCCCCTGCGACGCTCCGCTTCAAACTGATGAACGGACTTGGACTCGCAGCCCGTTTTCGAGGCGATTACGAAACAGCAAGGAAAGCTTATGCGGATGGCCTTGCCGCTGGAAAAGAAGCAGGCGATAAACAAGGTGTCGCTCTTTCAAGCCGCGGTCTTGGCCTTGTCGCAATGCAGCAGGGGGAAACCGCAGCGGCACGCGAATATTTCGAATCCGGGCTCGCCATCAGCCGCGAGCTTGACGACAAATTTGGGATCGCGATCAGCCTGAGCTTCCTCGGTGATCTGGCGAGGACCGAAAACAACTTCTCACGCGCTCGTCCGCTTTTCGAAGAATCGCTGGCGCTGTTTCGTGACCTCGACAACAAGAGTGCCGTAAGCGACGCCCTGAACAATCTCGGAGCCGCGTGCTTCGGCGAGGGCGAACTTTCCCTTTCGAAGATGCATTTTGCCGAGGCCGCGAATCTCGCTTTCGACCTCGGGAACAAGATGACGATCTCCTATTCCATCGATGGCTTCGCGTCACTGGCGGTGGCTAACGACGACCTACGGCGGGCCGCAGAGCTTTGCGGAGCGGCAGAAGCTCTCCGTGAGTCGATCGGGTATAAGATCGAACCCGCTGAGGAAGTATTCCGTAACGCCTATCTCGAAAAGCTCAGGGGCCGAATGGATGATGCCGGGTTCAGCGAAGCGTTCGAACGCGGTCGAGCAATGACACCCGAGAAAGCGATCGAGCTTGCTTTCGAGTAGAAGCTTGAGTCAAGCGAAACTGACAACTCCAAACGAGAGAAAGAGCTAATTGCATGAGGGGAATCTTCTGGATAAGAATCAAGCCCGCTGAGCTGTACCGATCAAATACTAGCCGAACAACCGGGGCAATCGTCTCTGTAGATTTTTTGGCAGCAGGATCTCCATCGCATCATCGACGGTAACGATTCCCGCGATATCACCCTCGTCGTCAATTACAGGCAGCGCAAGCAGATTATATTCGGCAATAGTCTGAGCAACTTCGACGGCCGAGTCCGACGGGTGTGCGGCGCGAAATTCACTACGCATAACTTCTGACAACGGTCGCGTAGGGTCTGCGAGTATCAAGCTTCGGAGACTGATAAGGCCACACAACTTCCATGAGCCTTCTTCCTCGACGACGTAGAGGTAGTAGATCATTCCCGGCGTTTCCGCCATTTCACGAAGGCGAGCGATCGCTTCGCCTGCGGTAAGGATCTTTGGAAAGACGATGAACTCCGTGGTCATCAAACCGCCGGCCGTGTCGTTTTCGAAAGGCATGAGCTCGGCGACGTCAGCCTTCTCTTCCTCTTCCATGAGGTCGAAAAGCTCCTGCGCCTTGCCTTCATCCATTTCATCGAGCACATCGACGGCGTCGTCGGGTGACATCTCTTCGAGAATGTCCGCCGCCCGCTCTTCGTCCATTTCCTCAAGGATGCGCGCCTGGGCTTCGGTGGACATCTCCTCAAGCGTGTCAGCGGCGGTTTCGTTATCGAGGCTCTCGACGACTTCGGTGCGGTGTATCGGGGAAAGCGTCTCGGCGAGCTGTGCGATCTCGACGGGATGGAGCCGCGAGAGTTTGTCTTTCGATGATTTCAATTGCACCGTCACGGTGGCGGTATCGGTCGCGAGATAACCGACATCCGCCCAGTCGAGCACTTCGACGGGACGTCCGCTTCCGTAAAATCCCTTGGGTAAAAGACGGCGAACAAATCCCTGCAGGCTGATATCTGCACCTGTAACCCGCCAGAAGTCGCCGACATCGATGAGCTGCACGTCGTTGACACGCACGACACGTTTGCCATCAACGTCGATGAGTTGATTGTCGAGCACGTCTTTCGCAAGAAGCACTTCGCCCTCACGGCGTTCGAATGGCGTGAGATCGAGCTTCGCCGAGCTCATCCGGGCCCCGTGCTCGTTTAGTTCAGCGATACTTTGTCGCGGAATGAAAAAATTTCGCCGTCGAAGGCGTGCGACGACCCCGATCACGGGGGGGTAATCGTCTTTGCCGTATCGGACCAGAACATCCTTTATCGAGGCGATCTTATCGTTCCGGGCGTCGAATATTGGCTGGCCGATCATTTGCGAGACGTAGAGCATTACGCCCTAAGATAAACCAGAAATGCGGAATGCGGAATGCGGAATGCGGATTCGAGTAGTCATCTGTCAAGGTTTTGGGCTCTCAGCCCATCAATTAAGCGGTGACGCCACGAATTCCGCGTTCCGCTTTCCGCATTCCGCGTTTGGGAAAATTCCCTTTACGAACTCATTCTTAGAATGCTATTCTGTCTATCCGCTGTGCTAAACAGCGTTGGCCTTCTGCCAAACATCGGAAACACTCTCGTTTTGGTCGTTTTTTATAGATAGGCAGCCGGCAAATGGGCCGGAATAGGCTGAGAAACACCCTCATAGAATCTGCATTTGCGAATACTGGAAAGCGTTGGTCGAACGAGTTTCAGGTTTTTTCACCCAATGAAGAAATTATTTCTGTTTGTACTAGCTTCGTTTTGCCTCGCCGCATCCGCGTCCAGCCAGACGTCCGGCCCGCGAACTTTCGATAATTTCGACCGATCACAAGGTGTTCAGGTTTATCTGCCTCCTGTCGCCCCCACCGCTGCAGCGACTCGGAAAAAAGGAAAGCCGGGCCGCGGAACGCGTGTACCCACCGCCGACAAACTGGTCAAGAAGACTGGGAGTACGGGCTGGACGGTTTCGGTGACCGACGGCCTCGCGCAACGCGAAACAATAACAACTTTTGGCGGATCCCGAGTGGCGATGGGCTCCAGCTCCAGCCTTAAAGGATTTACGACCGGAAATCTGGCTCATGATTCTTACATTGTCGAATCTAGCCGGCGGTACAACATCGATCCGCTGCTTATTTATTCGCAGATGCATCAGGAATCGTCATTCAAGATCCGAGCAACTTCGCACAAAGGGGCGAGTGGTCTGATGCAGCTCATGCCGGGAACGGCCAGGCGATTTGGAGTGACGAGCATTTACGATCCAAAACAAAATATCGAGGCCGGGGTTCGGTACATGCCGCTGGCTGCTCGATACGTTCAACGGCGACGTTGTTCTCGCCCTCGCCGGTTACAACGCGGGCGAAGGGGCCGTCATGAAATACGGGTGGAATGTTCCGCCTTATCGCGAGACGCGGGAATATGTTCGCCGGATCACGTCGCGGTACGGTGCGATCACGGATGGCCGCTACATCCACACGGCGCGGCCGATCGGCAGCCAGTCGGCGAAGCTTATTCAAAGAGAATCGCGGTCGCTGGCGGTCTATGAGCCCGGCGTCCTTACGGTGCGAACGGCGGATGGAAAAATGATGCTGATGAATCAATAGGTTTTTTTCAAGATGCTGGCGTGAGTTCTCTTTCTCCAGTTTTCTCTTCCGAACGCGGCCGGTCGAAACCGGCCGCTTTTTTGTTTGACACCGCTGTTCCTGTATCATTGGCCGAGACCTTTATGTTTTGCGAAAAATGCGGAAAAGAGAACTCCGATGACGCCGCGTATTGTCAAAAATGCGGCCGTCAATTCGAGTCCGAAGAAGAAACGCGCGTCGCGATTCGAAAGGGCGCACCGGTCGAACTTCGTTCCTCGCACCCAGACGATTCGGAGTACATCTTCTCAATAACTCCTACGCTGAAATTCGTGTACATCGGGTACATCACGGCACTCCTTGCATCCTTCGTCGCGGCCGTCGTGATCGGCAGTGTCATGGGGGTGACGCCAACTGGAACAGTTGTTATCGGAATCGTCGTGGTTGTCGCCGCGATGTTGGTTCCGGCATACTTCCATCTCAAGAAAAAGTTGGTCCGCTATACGCTAACCGATACGACCGTTGAGATAGATCGCGGCCTGATCTCGCGAACGACGCAGAATATTCCTCTGCGAAGGATCCAGGACGTCACCGTTTCTGCAACCATGACACAGCGGATGCTCGGATTCGGCGATGTCATTATCGATAACGCAAGCGAAGACTCCGGGAAGATCATTTTGGACGACATCGACTCGCCTAAGAAATATGCTGAGCTTATGCTGCGGCAGATGCGGCAGCTCGAAAAGTGAAAAAGTGAAAAAGTGAAAAGGTGAAAACGGTGGACGTGAAAGAAAGAGACGTGAAGAGTGAATGCGTGAATGCGCGAAGTGAATGCGCGAAGTGAATGTGTGAAGTGAATGACTGAACACGTGAAGTGAATGACTGAATACGTGAAGTGAATGAGTGAACACGTGAAATAAATGAGTGAATGCGTAAAGTGAATGAGTGAAACAGTAAAGGAGTCGACCTCCTTTTCACCTTTTCACTTTTTCACCTTTTCACTTTTTCACCTTTTCACTTTTTCACCTTTTCACTTTTTCACCTTTTCACTTTTTCACTTTTTCACTTTTTCACTTTAGTAGATTATGAGGACAATTTTCGTTACCGGCGGCGCCGGATTTATCGGTTCGGCGTTTGTCAGGCTGGTTCTGGAGGGAAACGCAGATGTTGAGATCGTCGATTTCGACGCACTGACCTATGCCGGAAATCTGGAAAATCTTTCGGGTGTGGACGACACGCGGCACACATTCATCAAAGGCGACATCTGTGACCGCGATGCCGTTCTAAAAGCGATTCCCGACGGGTGTGACGCGATATTCAATTTTGCCGCTGAATCCCACGTCGATCGAAGCATTCATTCGGCCGACGAATTCCTGAGAACCAACATTATCGGAACACAAGTCTTGCTTGACGCAGCGCGCGCGAAAGATGTCGGCCGGTTCGTTCAGATCTCGACCGACGAGGTCATGGGAAGCCTGCCCGACGATAGTGAAGAGTTTTTCACCGAAGATTCGCCGCTCCGACCGAATTCTCCGTATGCCGCTTCGAAGGCAGCGGCGGAATTCGTTGTGCGAGCGGCTCGGGAAACATTTGGCATCGATACGGTCGTCACGCGGTGCGGCAACAATTACGGCCCGCGTCAATTTCCCGAAAAGCTGATTCCGCTGATGATCGCAAACGCAATGAATGGTGATCCGCTACCTGTGTACGGTGATGGCAAGAACGTTCGTGACTGGATCTTTGTCGACGATCATTGCCGGGCGATCTGGAAGGCGTACGAGAAAGGGCGGTCGGGAGAGGTTTACAATATTGGCTCGCGAAATGAAAAGTACAACATCGATGTTGTGAGATCGCTGCTCGACGCCCTGAACAAACCACACAGTCTGATCACGTATGTCACGGACCGGCTCGGCCACGACCGGCGTTACGCGATCGACCCGACAAAAAGCGAAACTGAATTAGGATGGAAACCGCTCGTCACGTGGGATGAGGGTTTGAAGATCACGATCGACTGGTATCGCGATAATGCGACGTGGGTCGATCAAATCCGGAACGGCGAGTATCGAAATTACTACAAAGCGATGTACGGGAGCGGGCTGAAGTAATTGTGAACTGTGAACTGTGAACTGTGAACTTGAACTGAACTGTAAACTGTGAACTGTGAACTGGACTTAAAACCTTGATATCTGTCCGGAAAAGACAACGTCCTTCATGTTTCTAGTTCGAAGCTCACAGCTCATAGTCCATAGTTCATAGTTCATAGTTCATAGTTCACAGTTCACAGTTCACAGTTCTAAGTTAGATGAAGATCCTCATAACCGGCGCAAACGGAATGGTCGCGCGAGCGGCTGCGGAGCATTGTCAGCAGATAGGCGATGATGTCGTTGCTTTGACCCGACAGCAGTTGGACATTGCCGACAGAGGTGTCGTTTTCGCCTGCTTTGAATCCCATCGTCCCGACGCGGTTCTAAATTGCGCGGCGTTCACCGACGTTGATGGAGCCGAATCGAGACCGGATGCGGCACGCGGTGCAAACGTGGATGGCGTGCGCAACCTTGCCGAAGCCTCAAAACAAACCGACGTCCGATTTGTGACGATTTCCACTGACTACGTTTTCGACGGTGTAAAAACAGGTTTTTATGATGAGACCGACGCTGCGAATCCGCGCGGCGTCTACGCCGAAACCAAACACGAAGGCGAACTGGCCGCGGCGAAAGCAAACGTAGATTCGATAATTGTGCGTTCAGGCTGGATCTACGGACACGGTGGTACAAACTTCCTGAGCGTTATGCACCGTCTACTTGCCGAGGGAAAGCGCATTAAGGCCATCTCGGACGCCTATGGCACACCGACATTCGCGAACGATCTGGCCCGGCGTCTTCGCGAGCTTGCCGAACAACGTGAGTCTGGCCTTTTTCATGTCACGAATTCCGGACCGGGCACCAGCTATCTCGGCTTCGCGGAGAAGGTCTGCGAGCTCGGCGGATTTGATAAGGAATTGATCGAGACAGTTTCGAATAATGATCTAAAACGCCCGGCACCGCGGCCGGTAAGTTCAAAACTTGCGAGTGTGCGAATTGAACAATTAGGCCTTGCTCCGCTTCCCGATTGGGAAAATGCGTTGGGTGAGTTTCTGGCGGCGGAACTTAGAAAGCAGTAGGAAGCAGAAAGCGGAAGGCAGAAAGCAGAGAAGGCAGAAAGGTCGGTCTGCTGCGTTCTGCCAACTGCCTTCTGCCTTCTGCTTTCTGCCTACTGCTTTCGAGATACTAAGGTTTCGTTCGATGTACCGAAGGGACATCTTCCATCATCGGCGTCGACGTATCTGCATCGCCCTTCTCGTAATATTCGTAATAACCCGAACCGTAGTAGTCGTACTCCATCGAACCGGCCTTGATTCCATTCAGCACTACACCATAGATCCTCGCTCCGATGTTGCCGAGGCGATGCTTGAATCTTCGCATCAGATGGATCGAGCTCTTGCCGGCCATCGCAACGATCACAACTCCGTCAACCAAGGTCGAAAGGATCGCAGCGTCGGTAAACGATATCGCCGGCGGCGAGTCGATGATGATGTGCTTGTAGCGCCCTCGCAGAAATTGCAGCAGATTCTTCATCTCGTTGGAGCTCAGAAGTTCTGCTGGATTAGGCGGAATCGGGCCACTGGTAATGACCTTCAGACGCGGAAGTTCGCGGCATGTTTTGATGAGATGTTCGGTATTCCGCTCGCCCGAAAGATAGTTTGTCAGGCCCTGAGAATTTTCGAGATCGAAATAGCTGTGCAAACGCGGGCGTCGTAGATCGCAATCGACGATCACGACGTCGGCGTCAGCCTGGGCTAGCGTAACTGCCGTATTGATCGCCGTCGTCGTTTTGCCTTCGGACGGCTGCGACGATGTGACCAAAATCGACTGAGGCGGTTTTCCAGCGGATGAGAACAACAATGAGGTTCGCAAGTGTCGATACGCCTCGGCCATCGGTGAGCGCTGGTCCTCCAGCGTGATCAGACCTGTTGAGATCGGGGCACCTCCATTTCCATTACCGTTAATGGACGCGAGTTTGAGCCTCCGTTTCTCCGAGCCAAAGTGATGGGGTATTAGAGCGAGCGTCGGCAAGCCAAGGTGTCGGCCGATGTCGTCGGATGTCTTTACGGAGTCGTCGAGATAGTCGAGCAAGAACGCGAGCCCGATGCCGACCGCGAAAGAAACGAGGAATGCGACCAGAATATTTCGCGCCCTCTGCGGACCGATCGGGCTTCCGGGTGTGACGGCATTCGCGGCGATCTTAATGTTTTCCGGACGCCCGCTTGCGATAGCAAGCTCCTGCTCCTTCTGTCGCTGGGTGTAAGTGTCCAGCAAATTCCGATTTGTCTCGATCGCCCGTTTCTTGGTCGTCAGTTCGGTCTGCGCCTGACCCTGCACATTTGCCAGCGCCGCTTCCCGCTCGTACGAAGCAAGGGCCTGAGCCTCCTGCTTTTGAGCAGCGGTCAACTGTGATCTCAATGCGACAAGCGCTCCTCCGACTGCATCTTTCTCGATCTTTTTCTGATCTTGATCGATGATGCTGCTTACTTCACGCTCGGTCTTCACCTTGGTCGCCTGAAGCGAGCCGATCCGTTCCTCCACAGCTTTTACACGCGAATATTCAGGTGTGTACTTAACCAGAAGCTCTGCCTTTTCAGCATCAGCTTCCTGGATCTTTTTCTCGATGTCGCGTATCTGATCCTGGAGCTTAGCTTTTCGCTCGGTGTTCAGACGCATCGTGTCCTGAAAGATCTTGTTCTCGTAAAGGTCAGGGATGTTCATCCCCTCGCCGCGGCTGCTCGCCTGAACAGCGGCGTTGTATCGGGCTTCGAGCTGTCGTCGGCCCTCCATAGCCTTCAACCAGGTTTCGCTCATCGACTGGAGCCGAGACGCTGACAGGTCTTGCCCCTTCTCCTGCAGCGGCAAGCCACTCGAACGCATGTATCCGATCAGATCGGCTTCCTGGTCCGTAATGGTCCGCCCGAGATCTTCGATCGATTTTGTTAGATCTTCGTATGCGCGCCGGGCTCCAACGGTTTCACGTTCGGCATCTTTGTCGATAAAGACCTGGGCGACTTTATCGGCGACCACTGCGGACAATTCTGGTTTAGGCGTGGTAACGCTTACATTCACGAGATTCGTGCGCTCTTTTTGAACGACACTTAATCTGCTGGCAAGTATGCCGGCGTATGACTCGGCCCGGGCTTTCTCTTCACTTGTCAGCTGAACCGTCTGCGACGCGTCGCCGGTGCCCGGCATATCAGTCACGATCGGGAGGGAATTGTCCGAACCGCCGTCACGTTTGCTGCTCGAGAAAATAGATCGAAGGCCCGACAATATTCCGCGATCCTCACTTCCGAACAGGTCTGGCTCTTTGTACAGGCCCAAGCGGATCACGACTTCTTTCATTAAGTCGCTGTTCTGCAGAAGTTCAAGCTGGGTATTGTAGTAGTTCGCGTCGTTACCGAAGTTAATATTGATCGATTCCTTCGACTGCACCTTCGGCTTACGGGGCTCAATCACCATTTCGGTCGTCGCCTGATACTGCGATGGCATTCTATACATGTAAAATGCGGCCGCAGCGGTAGCGAGAGTCGTGAGCGCCAAAATGATCGGGAGCCGTTTCTTAACAACGTTGAAATATTGCTGAAGCGAACGGCGGCCCTCGGTTACCTCATCGTCGTAAAACCCCGCATATGTCGCGGGATACTCGGTTTTTGGCGAGCGCAAATCGAGCGATTTCGGCACGGGAGTGAGCCTTTGATCTTGTTCCATACTTCTAAATACTGCTAAATCGGAGAATGTACCCGATTATCGCGGAGTAACCTTGGTTTATAACACATCCAACCGCATTTTTCACGAACATCTTTGAGGTGCGGACGGCACCGGACGTTGCCGCCGATGTCCGTCATATCGAATAAAAGTCCGATAGAACCGAGCCTTTGTTTGCTCCGAGACCCGAGTGATATACTGCTTATTTGCATTTTAGGCGTACTTTTAGCCTTATGGTCTTGTCATGAATTCACCCTCCGAAAAGCTCGTAAACGAGCACGATTTTGCCCTCGGAATTCCCGACTTTCGGTATTCCGATCTGTTCGACGCAGACAGGCTCGCCGATCTGGCGGACACTTTCTACGCCGAAGTCGCAGAGAAGGAGCCCGTTGTTTACGCGGCTCTAAAGAAATATATAGAAAGTGGAGGCGAAGGCTTCGAAAAGCGGGTCGCATCGAAGATCCTCACCGACTCAGCGCCGCTTTTGTCTGATTTTATCGCCCGTATGTTTGGGATCACCCGCGAGCGATCCGAACTCGAGCGGGATATCCTTCGACAAGATCCGATCTGGAAATACAAATTCTTTGTCCAGCGGCGAGCGGCAAAAGCGTTTACCCCAGAACAGCTAACCGCATTCGACCATAACGAAGTTTCACAAGCGCTGACCGAGCTGCGGAATAACGCATTCGATGAGACGCTTGTCTGGGATGACGAGCTGGGAATCGCAGAGATGGCGGCTCGACTGATCGACGTCGAAGATCTTCTTTTAAAAGAATCTGAGATCGCAGGGCGGGAAGCAGAAACCATCAGCAAGCTTCATACGGCCTTCGACAAGCTGAAAGATAAAGCCTACGGCAAGCTACTCTCGAAATTCGTTCTTGAAATAGACGCGACGGGCGATCTGCTCCAGGTCAAAGCCGCGCTTCGTCTGATCGAAGCATGGTCGGCCGCTGAATTCTTCAAAAAAGAAAAACGGTGGAAGGCGTTCAAGACTCCGCATCCCCTCGATTACCAGAATCTCGTTCATCTGATCCGTCCGATCGAAAAGAACCCGAATGTGATGCGCGGTCTGGACGGCGAAATGCGGCGGCGCGACGGCTTCACGCTCACGGACGACCGCGGCACGATGCGCGACGCTCTCGCCGAGATCGACTATTGCCTGATCTGCCACGAGCGCGATAAAGACTCGTGCTCGACCGGCCTTCATGAAAAGGACGGCTCGGTAAAACGAAACCCGCTCGGCATCAAGACGGATGGCTGCCCGCTGGACGAAAAGATCTCGGAGATGCACCTGCTAAAGAAGCAGGGCGACTCGATCGCTTCCCTCGCGATTGTGACCATCGACAATCCGATGTGCGCCGGCACTGGCCATCGCATCTGCAATGACTGCATGAAGGGCTGCATTTTCCAGAAGCAGGAGCCGGTCAACATTCCGCTTGCCGAAACGCACACGTTGACCGACGTTCTGGATCTGCCTTACGGGTTCGAGATCTATAGTCTTTTGACGCGATGGAATCCGCTGAACGCAAAGCGGCCGTACGCCTTACCTTACAACGGCAAAAATGTAATGGTCGTCGGCCTCGGACCGGCGGGATATACGCTCGCACAGTATCTATTGAACGAAGGATTTGGCGTCGTCGGCGTCGACGGCCTAAAGATCGAGCCTCTGCCATCGCAGTGGACCGGGGATCTCGGCGAAAACGTCGCCGAAGCCGATCCAGGACATCCGCGAGATCACCGAGGAACTTGATGAGCGGATCCTTTCGGGCTTCGGTGGTGTGTCAGAGTACGGGATCACGGTGCGTTGGGACAAGAACTTCCTGACGATGATGCAGCTGATCCTGATGCGTCGAAAGCAGTTTCGAGCATACGGTGGCATCAGGTTCGGCGGAACGCTGACGATCGAGGACGCGTGGAACTTCGGTTTTGATCACATTGCGATCGCGACCGGTGCCGGACGGCCGACGATCGTGCCGATGAAGAACAATCTCATCCGCGGAATTCGACAGGCGTCGGATTTCCTGATGGCCTTGCAGCTGACCGGTGCGTTCAAGAAAGATACGCTGTCGAATCTGCAGGTGCGGCTGCCGGCGGTCGTCATCGGCGGCGGTCTGACCGGCATCGATACCGCGACCGAACTCTTCGCGTATTACCCGGTCCAGGTCGAGAAGATGCTGGCGAAATACGAGCAGGTCGTCGAAGAGTTTGGCGAAGACGCAAGTGATGAAACAGTTCGATCCGGAAGAGCTGATGGTCATTCAGGAGTTTCTCGAACACGGCCGTGCGATCCGCGAAGAACGCAATCGAGCCGCGGCTGCACATGAGGAGCCGAATTTCGTTCCGCTTGTTCAATCATGGGGCGGCGTCTCGCTCATCTATCGAAAGCGTCTGCAGGACGCTCCAGCGTATCGTCTAAATCATGAAGAGGTGCAGAAGGCTCTCGAGGAAGGAATTAATTTCATCGAGTGTATGAACCCTGCCGAGGCTGTGCCCGACGAGTTCAACGCCGTGAAAGCCCTGATCTTCGAGCGCCTCAACTACGACGCGGACACCGGTAAATTCGACAAGACCGGCGAGATGGTCGAGTTTCCAGCTCGCACGGTTTGCGTTGCGGCGGGAACTTCGCCGAACGTTATCTACGAAAAGGAAAAGCCGGGAACCTTCAAGCTCGACGAATGGCTTCAGTTCTTTCTGCCGCATAAGCTGGAGCGTAACGGCGACGGAAAACTCCACGCGGTCGCATGCGAAAAAGGCGAAGCTGGATTCTTCACTTCGTACGAGCACGAAGGGAAATTCATTTCCTACTACGGCGACAACCATCCGCAATACGCCGGCAACGTCGTAAAGGCGATGGCCTCGGCGAAGGATGGATACAAACATGTCGTGGAATTGTTCGAAGGTACCGCAAACTTGAGCTGTGCGAACGAACTCATTTTCGACAACCTCGTCGCGACGCTCGACGAAGAGCTTCGAGCTTACGTCGTGCGAGTCGACCGTCTAACGCCGACGATCGTCGATGTCGTCGTCAAAGCGCCGCTGCAGGCGCGTAAGTTCGAGCCGGGACAATTTTATCGCCTACAGAATTTCGAAACTTCCGCACCGGTCATCGACGGCGTCCGTCTGATGATGGAAGGCCTCGCTCTCACCGGTGCGTGGGTCGATGAAGAAAAGGGATTGCTGTCGATGATCGTTCTCGAGATGGGAACGTCGTCGCGGCTCTGCTCGCTTTTGAAAGACGGCGAGGAAGTTCTTGTCATGGGCCCGACCGGAACGCCGACCGAGATCCCCGAGAACGAGACTGTTCTGCTCGCGGGCGGCGGACTCGGCAATGCGGTTCTGTTCTCGATCGCACGCGAGCTTCGTGAAAAGAAAAACCACGTGATCTATTTCGCCGGCTATAAGAACGGAGCCGATCTTTTCAAACGTGAAGAGATCGAGAACGCGACCGACCAGGTCATTTGGGCAACGGATTTCGGCGACGAGATCTCGCCGCATCGGCCGCAGGACACACATCACCGCGGCAATATCGTTCAGGCGATGGTCGCCTACGCCGACGGGAAAGCTTGGTGACACGAAAGTCAATCTGAAAGACGTCGACCGCATCATCGCGATCGGTTCTGACCGCATGATGAACGGCGTTCGCGAAGCTCGACACACGACGCTAAAGCCGTACCTGAAACCGGACCACGTCGCCATCGGCTCGATCAACTCGCCGATGCAGTGCATGATGAAAGAGGTCTGTGCACAATGCCTGCAGCGACACGTCAATCCGCACACCGGCGAAGAGTTCTTCGTCTTCTCATGCTTCAACCAGGACCAGCATCTCGACTTCGTCGATTTCAAAAATCTGAACGAACGCCTTCGGGCAAACAGCATCCAGGAAAAGCTGACGAACATGTGGCTTGATCGCGCGTTTGGAAGGGATGAATTTAAGAAGTTGTATGGTGCGTGACCGGAGCGAAGCATCCTGCTTGCAACGCCGCGGCTGCGACCTGCCATGGTCTGACGTTTATCGTTTGTTCGTGCTCCGCGCTCATGCAAGCGGGACGCTTTCGGTCCAGTCAGTTGAGATCGTTCGCTACGGACAAGGATTTAAGGTCGTAACTTCTGGAGATCGCCTACCAGGTCAATCCAAAACAATCGGGGCTGGCCCGATTTCACTTCAAAGTTCGCGATGAACACGCCGCTGCCTGTTTCGATTACCCAAAACGGCTCCTCGATATCAAAGGGAATTGTCGCCCAAAAATACGAGATTTCCTTGACCTTGGCTTTGCGAACTTTCCCCAGTTTTAGCTCTGCGTATTTACCTGTAATCGATTTCCAAAGGGCCTGCCGCTCATTGTCGGTTAGAATTGCCTTACCCTCAGCCGAAAACGGGGACTTGCCCGGGACAATAAGAATTAGCGGTTTGCTGTTGAGCAGCACCTTGTCAGCTCCTGGCTTGAGGACGTTCCACAGCATTGGACCCAGAACTGTTGATTGCCCGAAAAGGTCAGAAGGAAATGTCTCAGGCGTACTAAGCGCCTTTTCCAAACCGGACTTGGCAAGATTATTTACATCTTCTGACGCCTTTTTATACCTCACGCCATTAGGAATCTCCTGAGCGTAACCACCTGCCGTGATACAAAGAAGAAAGAGAAGAAGCTTTAAGGTTTTCATTGAGTTCCTTTCTATGTGAAATAAGCCATCATACACCAGGGGATCCTTGAAGTACGCTCACCGGCATCACTACTTGACCAACAACATCCCCCCGCCGATTCTTGATCGTCATCGGCGAAAGCTCGGGCATATCATCCGCGGATAAAATACCAAGCTTTTTCAACAGAGCGACCGCCACAACCGGACGGGCGCGTTTGTCGTCGCCGTCTTCGATCTTGAGCGCGATCGCCAAACCGGTCGGATATTTTTCAGATGGCAAAACACCGCAGAGCCAGACACCGTCGGCTCCGACCTTTGAAATGATCTTCCCGTCCGCCGCCTGCATCAGCATGGTATCGAGACGCTCGAGTCCGCCAATAAGCTCTGGAAAATTTATCATTGCGGAAACGATGCGGAGTGATGCTTCGCGAATGTTCGCCGGAAAACTCTCGGGCGGCGACATGAGATTCATAAAGCTCTTCGCCATCGCCGAAAGCGGCACGGCGAAATTCGGTGCGGAACATCCGTCGATGCCGATCCTTACCTCTTCAATCGGAACCTCCGCAAACATAGAGATCGCTTCTAGGATCGACTGCTGAACGGGATGCCCCATCTCGTCATACGTCGCGAGATCTTCATCGATGTGCTTCGCGGTCACGAGCATCGCGGCATGCTTGCCGGAACAGTTGTTATGAAGTTGTGTCGGATGTTCGCCCGCCCGCTGCATCCGCTCGGACTCTTTTTCGTTGAACGGCAGATGCGTTCCGCACCGAAGATGGGCTTCGGTTAAACCGGCCCGTTCGAGCATCAACTCCGCCACACGCACATGACGCTGCTCGCCCGAGTGCGACGCACACGCGAGAGCGATCTCCTCTTCCGAATATCCGAGTGCATCGGCCGCACCGGTCGTAATAAACGGCATCGCCTGAAATGCCTTGCAAGCGGACCGAAAAAAGGTGACGGTATCCGGCGAACCGAGACTCATGCACAGTTTCGCCCTTGCCGTCGATCACGATCAGATGTCCGCGGTGGACGGATTCAATAGTCTCTCCGCGGATGACATTTGCTAAAACGGGAATTGGCATAATCTCGAATCTGGAATCTAGTATCTAGTATCTATTCGAATAGCTTCCTGAATAGATACGAGATTTTAGATTCTAGATGATAGATCCTAACGTGTCGCTCGCGCCTTAACACCGCGGCCAGATCCGATCATCTCGGCGGCGTGTGTCCGAGCCGAGTCGGTTATCGTCTCACCGGCGAGCATCCGGGCGATCTCTTCGACGCGTTCGTCGCCGGTCAGCTCTCGAATGGCGATCGTCGTCTTGTTTCGGCTCATACTTTTTTCAACCGCGAAATGTCGATCGGCGAGCGCCGCGACCTGCGCTTGGTGTGTCACGCACAGAACCTGTTGCGTTTGCGCGAGTTGCTTGAGCTTTATGCCGACGGCTTCAGCGACACGTCCACCGATGCCGGCGTCGATCTCATCGAACACTGCAGATTTCTCGGCTTCGCGCGTCTTAGCCGTGGTCTTCAAGATCAGCATCAGCCGCGAAGCCTCGCCGCCGGATGCTACCTTGATCAATGGTTTTGGCGACTCCCCCGGGTTTGCGGAGAAGTAAAATTCGATGCCATCGAAGCCCTTTTCCGAGAAGTTTGAAGTCCCGCCTTCAGGCGGCCCATCCGAAGCTGCTTCTGACATCTTCACGATTCGCACCTCGAATCGTGCCTTTTCGAGTGCGACGGTTTTCAGATTTACTTCGACTTGTTTTTCGAATCTGGCGACGGCCGCGGTGCGTTGATCATGAAGCGCCGTCGCCGCCGCAACATAGACACCTTGCTCCGTAGCAAGCTGTTTCTCGAGTTCCTGCTCGCGAAATTCGGCAGTCTCGATACTTTCCAATCGACCTGCCGATTCAGATAAATGTGCGAGTGCCGATTCGACAGTGCCGCCGTATTTACGACTGACGCGTGCGATCTCTGCAAGCCGGGTCTCGATCTCTTCAAGCCGGGCGGGTGAAAATTCTATGTTGTTTCGGAAGTCACGGGCGGTGGTGGCGAGGTCCTCAAGGACGGCTCGTGCGGTCTCAAGAGGTTCCTTATATTCTCCAAACCTCGAATCAAATCCCGCAAGCTCTTCGATCTTCCGCGAGGCCTTCTCTAATGTCGCGAGGGTCGATTCTTCCTGCTCGTAAAGAAGTGTGTAAGCTTCGCCGCTGAGAGACGAAAGCTTTTCGACGTTGTTGAGCCGTCTTTTTTCGTCCTCCAGCTCGGCGTTTTCTTCGTTGCGTAAAGTTGCGCTGCGAATTTCGTCGACCTGAAATTTGAGAATATCCAGTAGCTGAAGTTTGTCGGATTCGTCCTGGCGCAGACCCTCAAGTTCTTTCCGCGTGGCCGCCCACTGCCGGAATGCGTCGGCCGTTAAGGCCCGTTCCTTCGCTACCCCGGCGAATGCGTCGAGCATTTCCAGATGCGTCACCGGATCGAAAAGCGATGCTTGCTCGCCCTGGCCGTGGATATCGACGAGAAACGCGCCGATGCGTTTCAAAAGCCCCTGGGTCACAAGCTGGTTGTTGAGGAAGACGCGGTTCTTGCCGGAAACGGACAGCTCGCGGCGGACGATCAACTCGTCGTCCTCGGACTCAATGCCGCTTTCATCAAAGATGGCCGCGAGGTCTTCGGATCCAGGCAGCAAGAAGAGACCTTCGATCGTCGCCGACTGCTCGCCTTCTTTGATCAGGTCATTTGATACACGCTCACCCGTCAGGGCGCCGAGACTGTCGACGATGATCGATTTGCCTGAGCCGGTCTCTCCGGTCAGCAGATTAAGTCCGCCACCGAATTCGACCTCGAGCGAATCTATCAACGCGATGTTTTTGATCTTGAGAAGCGTGAGCATCAGTTAGTGAATCGTGAATCGTCAATCGTGAATAGTAGGATATGAGGCCGTGAAATCATAAATCGAGACCGGTTTGATTGGATAATTGAAACCTGCCGAGCAACTATTCACTATTCACTATTTACTATTCACTAATTCGCCTTTGACCCACCTGCCGACCGAAAAGACCGCGTCGGGCGCAAATTGTCTTTCCAGATCCGGCGATTTCCAATCGACCGTACGCGACTTCTTGTAAAACAACAGCTCGGCAAAGTCCCCGGTTTTTATCGACGGATTATTTCTCGACACGATCATATAATCGGATGCGTCGAATTCTGTTAACCCGGTGTAGGCGGAAAGATTACCGATCTGCCGCACGTAAGCCGGAGCGACGAACTCAGCCCGGCGACGGTCGATATTTACACCGATGTCGGCGGTCACGGCTGCATCCGGAGTTGTTCGATTAATGACAGTCGCGTTGCGAAAGATGAAATAGTAGAGCGATCCCGACGAGTTATTCGGAAGGGCCTCATAATTCGCCGGGCTAAAAGTCTTCTCCGTACCGTCCGCAATGGATTTCAGGGCTGTCATCATCGCTGTGAAGTTCATCTTCACTAAGAACATCTCGTCTTTGCTGTGGAGCGCTCCGGTCTCGATCAAAATAACCGGCGTGCCCCATGCCGAAAAATTATCTCCGAACGCGGTCGGCGCCCAACCGTCGTCATAGCGGCCGATATGTCCGGGAATATAGGGCTGGATTGCCGATATCATGCCGGAGGCAAGCCGTTTGTTTCGCTCGTGGCCTTCGCTGGAAGTTTTAGCTGCATCGCCGTAAACAACCAAAAACGATATCGCTGCCTGCTTGTTCGTTGGGCCGGCGGTCGTCAGGGCATTTTGATTGTGAAGATTGAAGCCGATGTCTGGTGACCATTCGTCACGCAGTTTTTTTAGCACGATCGCCTCGGAAGTTTTCAGATCTCGGGCGTCGCGGTTGATATCGATGCCCTGCAGATTTCGCCGCTGATAGAACTCGGTCCCGTCGGGATTGAGCATCGGCACGGCGCGGATCGTCATCGTCTTTTCAATATTTTTCACCCACTCCTTATTGCGATTCTTTTGGAGCACGGTGAACATATCGATCAACGCGGAGGTCGCGGTCGGTTCGTCACCGTGCATCTGCGACCAAAGAAAGATCTTTAGCGGGCCTTTTCCGAACTCGATCTGATAGATCTCACGATTCGCATAACTGCGGCCGACTTCCTCGACTTTGACTCCAAGTTTCTTCAGGGCTTCAAGATATTTTTGCAGATCCTTATGCCGGACATTGGACGGTTGGATCGTCGTGACATGTTCTTTTTCCCATATCTCAACGAGCTCAGCCGGAGTTTGAGCGTTCGTATTCATTAGCAGGGGTGTCATTAAAAGAAGTGAGAGGAGAAGCGCAAGTCTCATAGAGAGAGATTAGCACGACGACTGGAGCGCAGGCATCCCTGCCTGCACCCCGCGGAGCGACGTCAAACAGTCATCATTCGGGAATCGAAACGGTTGTTCGCACTGCGTGCTCATGCAGGCAAGGATGCCTGCGCTCCAGTCAGCCGGTCAAGACCCGGAGGACTTCCGCGACACTCCACGCCTGTGCGGGACAACCGCGGGGCGCATGTGGCGCTTCAGCATCAAAGATCTCGGAGATCTGTCCGATACCGGCTTCGGATAAATGCGACTCAAATCCGGAGAGCATCTCCCCGATTTTAGTTTCAGAATCCGGATAAACCTTTCTGTATGAATCGACAAACGGGCCAATTAACCACGCCCAAACCGTACCTTGGTGATAGGCAGAATCGCGATCGAACGGGGAGCCCATGTAAATGGGAATATACTTCGGATCTTCAGGCGACAGAGACCGAAGACCGACCGGCGTCAGAAGCTCGGCTTCGACCTTATCGACTACCATCTTCGACCGCTCGGCATCGAGCATAGAGTACGGGAGCGAAACTGCAAAGATTTGATTCGGCCGAACCGAAGCGTCGCGATTTCCGTTTTCGACGACGTCGAACAAGCACTGCTCATTTTCGTTCCAAAACAGGGCATTGAAGCTCAGCGTTGCAAGCTCGGCCATCGCAGCGTACCGTTCGCGGTCTTCCAAGTCACCAAACTTTTCAGCGAGTTCGGCCATTATCCGAAGGGCGTTGTACCACAGCGCCTGGATCTCAACCGGCTTTCCGATCCGCGGCGTTATTACGAGATCGCCAACCTTCGCGTCCATCCAGGTAAGCTGGACACCCGGCTCCCCGGCGTACAGAAGGCCATCGGTATCGACGTGGATCTTGTATCGAGTTCCGCGGAGATGCCACGCGACGATATCGGCCAGCTTTTCGTACAGGCTGTCGCGGACAAAAGCGAGATCCCCCGTCTGCTCGATATACGCTCGGATCGCCTCGAAGTACCACAGCGTCGCATCGACAGTATTGTATTCGGCTTCGCTTCCGGCGTCGGGAAACCGATTCGGGAGCATTCCCTGCGAGATATGTCTCGAGAATTCGAGCAAGATCTCGCGTGCGATCTCCGGTCTGCCGGCCGCAAGGGTCAAGCCATTGAGAGCGATCATGGTGTCACGGCCCCAATCAGAAAACCACGGATAGCCGGCGATTATAGTGTGTCCATCGCCACGCGAGACTACGAACTGATCGGCGGCAAGCACAAGCTGTTTGGTGAGACCGTCCGTTGCGCCGGCGGCTCTTACAAGTCCGCGTCGCCGTTTTATCTCTGCTCGTTCCGATTTCGCCGCATCCCGCGTTTCAGACTGTCCGGTCGATACAATGATCTCCGCCATTCGCGCGTCTTCAAAATTTATCGCGAACGGTTGAAAGAGATCTTCGCGAAAATCAAAACCCCGTTCGCGCTCGATGGCGTACTCGAAATCCTTGTACCAGTAACCAGTCTTCTCAACCTTCGATCCGTTGTGTTGAAAATTGATCTGCGGGAGTTCGGCGTCTGGCCGCATGGAGATAGTTTGACCTTCGCTGATGTAATCGCCGTCGAACTCGGACCCTTCCCGGCGAAGGTGGTGGTAATCGACGAACGAAAGAAGCGGCCGCACTTCGAGCGAGATCGAGCGCGAGTCTCGCCGGCGGAGCCGCCGCACCTTCCACACGCAGACAACGGCGTTCTCAGCGTGCACCATGAATATCTTTTTCTCGACCCGGACGCCGTCGACTTCGAAGGTCCAGATCGGAAACGGGTCGAGTCTAAACGATCTGAGAAATTGAAAACCCTGGGGATGGAGCTTCTCAGGGTACTGGTTCGCGGAAAGTTCGTATGTCGCATCGCCGATCAGAAGTGTCTCTTCGAGCTTCGACAGCATCGTAACGCGTCCGAGCGGAGGATCAATAGCCGGCGTGAAGATCCCGTGATATCGGCGCGTATTCGCTCCGGAAATGGTACCGGAAGCGAAACCGCCGATGCCATTAGTTTCCAGCCATTCGCGCGACGACGCGGCTAGAAAATCGGTGCAGATGTCTGAGTTGAAAACTATCATTTGAGGTTAGGGGATCGTTGATCGGTGATCGTTGATGGTGGATCGTTAATCGTTGTTCGTTGATCGTTGATCGTTGATCGTTGATCGTGGATCGTGGATCGTTGTTCGTTGTTCGTTGTTCGTTGATCGTGGATCGTGATCGTTGATGGTTGATCGTCGATCGCTGGTCGTTAGTCCTATTCACCCTTCACCATTCACCATAACCATTAACCATTAACCATTAACCATTCACCATTCACCATTCACTATTCACTATTCACTACTCACTACTCACTATTCCAAAATCTCCGCGTAGACGCGTTCCGTTTCATCGAGCATTCGCTCGAGGGAGAATTTCTCCGCCGCCCGTCGTCGCAGTGCGTCTCCGGCAGTCAGGCGATCTTCTCGCGAAAGAATATCGCAGATCGCGTCCGCAAGTTTTACCGCATCACCCGGCGGGACGAACTGTTCCGTCGTCCCCAACAACTCGCGTGCGCCCTCGGTGGCCGTAGCGACGACGGGCGTTCCGCGGATCATCGCCTCCAGAATTGCGAGGCCAAAGCTCTCGGCGTGCGATGGCGATACGAACACATCGCTAGCTGCATAGAACGGGGCCGTGTCATCCAGCCAATCGAGCCAAAGAACGCGCTCCTCGATACCGAGCACTTTCGCTAGCCGTCGAAGTTCGCGTCGAAACGATTTGTTGGCAGTGTGATCGAGGCCGGCTATTACAACCTGGCAGTTAGGAATTCGTTTTATTACCTCGGCTGCGGCGAGAATAAAATCCCTCTGACCCTTGGATTCGTGCAACTCGCCGAGCGTGCCGACGATCGGATCGTCATTGTCGATACCGTGAAGCAGGCGAAACTCATTGCGCAGCGCCGCTCGATCACGAAGACTCCCGAGATCTAGTCCGTTCGGAATGACCGTTACCTTATGTGGCGGAAACACACCCCGCAGCTCGCCGCCGACAAACTCTGAAACCGCTATCGCCCTCGAAAGATTTTTTAGAGCGAATTTATTGAAGGGCTTTAAAGGTGAGAGCATGTGCCGCGTCAGAACAAACTTTGCGGGCTTTGCGGCAAGCGATGCGATATTCGCCGGTATGTAATCACGAGCGACGTGAGCATGGATGATCTCGATCTGCTTTTCGCGTACGAACTCGGCGATCTTCATCGCGCTCAGCACTCCGAACGAATGCCGTATCGATACGTGAAAGATATTCTCGGGCGGAAGAAAATCAAGCCGATGCTGCCAGTCGCTCGTGGGTCTCAACGCGACGAAAACATCGTGGCCGCGGGCGCGGAGGCTGCGGGACAGATCGACAAGATGCCGTTCTGTTCCGCTGAAGTTCCGGGCCGACGAAATGTGTAGAAGTCTTAAGCCGATACTCTAGATTCTTAAACCGTTACACGTCACGGGTCAAATTACAAAAAAAAGGCACGCTTCCCGGGAAGCGTGCCAAAAGGCGAAATGCCAGTTAATAAGTTAGAACTGGAACCGCGTTGCAAACTGGATCTGACGCTCGCGATACAGCGTGCTGTCAGTACCCGTTGTCTGACCGAACGACGTGTTGTACGTCAGGGTTGTGGCACTTCCAGCTCGCGAGTAAAGCGTGCTGTTTTGCGAAAATACATGCGTCCGGTTAGCGATGTTGAACGCCTCGGCCAAGAACTCGAGCGACATTGTTTCGCGGAATTTAAACCGTTTGGAAAGCCTGACATCGAGATTCATGAGGCTCGGCAGACGGAATGCGTTCCGACCGGCAATCGGGAGGAAGTTGTCTCCGAATGTATTGTTCAGACTCGTCCCGTTGACGTTGCCGCTAAAAGGACGCCCTGAATAATAATTGAAATTCGGAGCGATCGACCATCCGTTCAGAATGTAATTCCCAACAGAGTTCTTGCTTCCCTTATAGAAAGTAGGAGCCCAAACACCGCTGAGGACCACCTTATGCCGCGTATCAAAGTTGCTCGGGCCCGCATCAAACGAACCATTGAAAATGTCGTATGGGCTGTTGGTCTGAGTGAATGTTGCCGAGTTTTGATTTGTATCGGTCGACTTCGCCAGTGTGTAGCTCGCAAGTGCCTGAAGACCTGCCGTAAAACGGCGGTTGAACGAGAATACAAGAGCGTTGTATTCAGATTTCACCGTACTCTGGATCCGTGTCATCGCTTGATTTCCGGTTCCTGGAACGCGTCGGTAAAGCGGAAGGGTAAAGCTTCGGCCGTCAAAAGGACCACCCGAAACTGTATACGTCGTCGTCGGCGTAGTGGGATTTATTTCATTGTTAAGATCGAAGAAGGTGGGCAGCTTCCTTCCAAGACTTCCGATATAAGAAACCGAAACAGCGGTGTTCTTCATGATCTCGCGCTCGAAAACTATGTCGTACTGATTTATGAGCGGAGCCTCGAAGTTTCGATCGAAGAACTGGATCGCCGTTGCCGTCGAACCCAGAACCAGGCTTGCGGTACTGATAATGTTCGGGAAAATCGGCGCCGGCTGTGGATTTGTCGGTGTTGGAGCAACCACGGTCGGTGCGACAACATATTGTCCCTGGCCGCCGGGGTTACCGGTATTTACGAGCGCGTTGTATATCGTTGAACTCTGAATGCGTCCGTAATAAATTCCGTAACCGGCTCGAAGGCTCGTCTTGCCATCGCCCGTGAGGTCGATCGCCATACCAACACGCGGCCCAAAGTTGTTCTTATCATTGGGCAGCGTAGACGTCGCTTCGGTTATCGTACGGCCGTCATTAGGGATTATCGCGCTTCCGAGAAGGGCTCCGGTAGTATTCGTATTGGCCAATACCGCTTTCGGCATCTTGATATACTCGTACCTCACGCCCAGATTTACGGTCACGCGGGGTGACAGTCGAAAATCGTCCTGAATAAAGAAGTTGTAATCCCACGTTCCAAGCTTAATCCCGGGTGAACCGATGCCTTGCTGGTAATTGCCGTTATAGCATCGTCCGACTCTTCTTGAAGCAGAGCCTGGGCAGGTGTTGGTTGCAGGTAGAGTCCCGGGGTTTCTCCAGTTAGTGAAATCGACGATAAAATCGCTAAGCGGCTGGCTCCCGGTATACGAATAAGCTCCGGCTTCGAATCGAAGGTTAGAGATGTCATCCGTAACCTTGTTTATGTCGGCGCCGAACTTGATCGTATGACGTCCTCGCGTATTGGTCACCGTATCGGCGAATTGGTACCGTTTCTCATCGGGGAACCTTCCACGTTCGAGAAAGGTTGGGGTTCCCATTTCCAATCCGTTCGTGATGAAAATATTGGGTGATCGAGTACCGCCCAACGCCGTTAAAGGTTCGCCCGGCAGCGGGGCAGAGCTTATCTGGTATTCGAAATCGCGACCATACTGGAAGCGAAATTCGTTTACGAGGTTAGAGGTCAGGCTCGATTGCAGACGGGTGTTGAATGAATCGATCTCGACAAAATCATCACCGAAATTACTCCGGCCACGAGTGCTGGTGGCCTGTGTTTGAATACCGTTTACTGACTGCCAGCGAAGACGGTTATAGCTCACGGTAAACAGGTTCTTTCCATTGATCTGCCAATCGATCTTTGGGAAGAATAGCTTCTGGTCACCGCTGCGCGGCGTTTCGCCCGTTTGGTTAACGAGATAAGCAAGCGCCGTCTGGATCTGCGGTTCGGTTACTCCGGCGGTTGTCAGCAGAGGGCGGTTGAGCCGGGAGAGAAAATCGGCTTGAATAAACCTTGCGACGCCAGGAAAGTTTCGCTTCTGCTGATCGTAATTGAAAAAGAAAAACAAACGATTCTTTACGATCGGCCCACCGACATTTCCACCAAACTGCTCACGAAGATCGACGGGCTTTACCGGCTGCTGTACACCGTTAATGTCTCCGACGAACGCGAGCGGATTGCGGGCTCCGTTGCGATTATTACGGTTGTAATAGAACGCCTCGCCGTGAAACTGGTTTGTGCCGCTCTTGGTCACCGCATTTGTAACACCGCCAGCCGATCGGCCATATTCAGCCGAGTAATTCGAGGTGTTTACCTGAAACTCTCGGATCGACGCCTGGCTGATCGAATAGTTGATGCGGGTGCGGCCGCGTTCTTCGGAGAAGAAAGCCTGATTGTTGTCGCCGCCGTCGATGGTGTTGTTATTGAGCAAGCCGGAGATGCCGCGGAAACTGATAAGGCCGAAGGTTCCGTCCGGAACTGCGGTCGGCGAGAGCAGAGCAAAGTTTGACCAGCGACGACCATTGATCGGGAGCTCGTTGATCTGTGTTTGGTCGAAGTTGCTGGCGTTGGCATTATCCGTCGTATTGACGACCGGAGCCTCAGCCGTCACGTTGACCTCAGCTACCGCGGTTCCGAGTGTCAAAGGGATATCCAGCGGAGTCGATCGTCCGACCTCAACAATAATGTTCTCGGCTTTCGCGGGGGCAAAGCCGCCAACCGTAACTTCAACACGGTACGTGCCGGGCTGCAAGTTAGTCACTCGATAGCCTCCGTTATCGGTTGATGTGACGGTGACCGCGCTATTGGTAGAGATGTTGGTCACGGTAACTGTCGCGCTGGGCACAACGCTTCCCTGAGGATCGGTAACGGTGCCGCTGATGCCGCCTGTTGTTGTGGACTGAGCAAATACCTGCCCGAACCCGAGTACCAAACTCAGTGCGAGGAGGCTAAGAATTTTGATCGAAAGGTGTTTAGTCATTAGTTTTGTTGACCTCAAATGAGTGTGATCTGCTGATAGAATTACTGCGCCGGTGTGCCCAATGTTTTGAATTTTGGATATTTCTCTCGCTTTTTGGATTACAGAGTGACCCAACCCGGATTGTTCCGGAAGCACTGAACTCGGAATACGTCCGCCTTTATAAATTAAGTATTGCGTTTGTAAACCCTTACCAACTTCACGCATTAGCCTGAAAGAACGGCCGAGCTGGAGATGTGAAATTGACCTTTAAGGGCAATGGCTCTAACGCAAGTTCGGTTCCGAAAGGTTCTATTTTCCCGAGCCTTGATTCGTTTGTCTCTGCCGTCCGTAGCGTTCCTTATCAGGTCGCTCCAAAAATGGACAGGTATGTAAGCTGGCGAACCAAGCCGGTAGCCCACTCCGTGTATCCTTCAAAACGGTTAAAACCGATTGAAAACAAATAATTTGGGCGGTTGAAGCAGAAACTTGACTTTTTTGTAAGAGTGGTTTAGATTGTTCGGGCGTTACGGCAGAAGTTTTCACGAACTTGGTCTAAAACGCGTATTTTAGCAACGAAAAAGGGGGGATTTATGGCTCACGTAGATTATTCTACATCATCATACAAAACGCCGATGCATCATCGCATTCTGGCGAATATGCCGGTAAAGGCGAGTTGGATAGATGAGGAAAGCGGCAAACGAATCAGCGTCGAGGGTGTTACCGAAAACGTTGGCGAGACAAGCACATTGGTGAATCTCGAGCAGTTACCGCCAGTCGGAAGCGAGATCAGACTTAAGATCTTGGAAGAAGACAAACCGATCATTGAAGTTTCGGCTCAGGTTATCCGAGTCGAGCGTGATCCCAGCAAGCCTCTTGCGGCACTGACCATTTCTGAGAATATGAAGAAATGGAAGCAGGTTGCGATGGAAGCCGCCCAGAAATGGGTGATTCGACATTGGCAAATGAACTACGAAGAAGAATGGGTTAATTAGTATTTCGTCTTCATTCGTTACTTATGAACTGCGGGAAGTCTTTACGGACTTCCCGCTTTGTTTTGCCCCGACAACGAAACTCTTCGCACGGGCATCTTTCCATAGAATGAAAAGAACCGTTACCTTCTTGATCCTTCTCCTTTTTTCGCAGGCCGTCTTTTCTCAGGAAAAGCCTCTTAGCCAGGCGGAATACGTCAAGCTCCTCTACGGACTGCAGAAAAACCCGGCGGCGAAAGTAGAGATCGTCGATGCGCTGCGGCGGCGAGGGATCGCATTCGTACTCACCGATGGAGTGCGCGGGTTGACGCGGTCCAAGGGTGGTAACGACGATGAATTAAAACGTGCTCTTGAGGAAGCCGAGCGCCGCCGCCGGAATCCCGAAGGTTCGAAGTTACCTTCGCCATCCGAGACCGAAGGATTTATCGAAAAGGCTAGGTCGCGAGCCCTCGAGACCGTTAACGAGATGCCCGATTTCGTCGTCAAGCAGCTTATTACGCGGTCTGGGGCCTACGCCGGCACCGGTAATTGGAGGCCATACGACACACTGGTCATCGCCGTCAGCTACAGCACTGAAAAAGGGGAGCAGTATCGTGTACTTGCCCAAAATGGAGCGCCAGTTCAGGACGCGGGCCAGTCTAGCAGCTACAGTGGCCTCGAGGGCGCGACGTCGGGAGGCGAGTTTGTAGAAGACCTTGAAAAGATCTTTAAGCCGTCGAGCAAGACCCGGTTTGAGCTGATCACGACAGATACGATCCGCGGACGACGTGCTCTCGTTTATGAATACACGATCAACATCGAGAACAACAAGGATGGTGGTGTTGGTTTAAAAGGCTCCAAGGGGATTGTCGTTGATTCCGCACCGGCCGGCGAGAAAGGACGTCTTTGGGTAGACCGCGAGAATCACCGAGTAATGCGGATCGAGTACCAGCTGACCGACATCGCGTCGTCGTTTGCGGTTAAAGCGGTGACGAAGTTGATCGACTACGACATGGTGGAGATCGCGGGCGAAAAATACTTGTTACCGATCATCTCCGATTTTCGCGGCACCGTTCAGGGTACAGACAGTAAACGGTATGAAAGCCGAAATGTCATAAGGTTTAGAAATTATCAGAAATATGGAACGGATGTGATCGCGGTGGATGAAGATTCGGAGCCAGTCGTAGAAGAAAAGCCTAATTAAGGGAAAGATACGCGACAACCGCGGGCACGGCGAGCCACAAGAGGCCTTTGACGAGAAAGAATACGAACCCGGCGGCGCCAAAGCGCTTGATCCATGATCTCGCGGGACAACTCTTTTTTACAGGCTCTTCCTGCATACAGTTATAAAAATAACCGGTCGTCCCTTCATTTTCAAATCTTTTGGGGCCGGTGGTTCCTTCAAAATGCGAAAACGATTAATTCGATTTACGCTCCCACTTGTTTGTCTTATCCTTGTCTGCGGCGCATTCGCCCAGAAAGCACCGCCAAAGGAAAGCAACAAACGCGAGGCTCAATTGGTTGAACTCATCAAGCTTGATAGCACAATAAAACTCGACATCCGTTACGCGACCGACAACAATTTCGTCGGCCGAGCTGTCTATCCCGAGGGTCGTGCCTTCTTACAGGAGCCGGCCGCGAAAGCCGTTGCCAAGGTTCACAAACAGCTTCGGAAGCAGGGCCTCGGGTTGGTTATTTTCGACGGGTACCGTCCGTGGACAATCACGAAATTGTTTTGGGATGTCGTACCCGAAGAAAAGCGAAAGTTCGTTGCCGATCCGGCTAAAGGTTCAAAACATAATCGCGGATGCGCTGTCGATCTCAGTATCTTCGACCTGAAAACCGGCGAGTTGATCGACATGCCTTCGGGCTACGACGAGTTCACGGAGCGCGCCTCGCCGAACTACTCCGGCGGTACGACCAGGCAGCGGGCAAATCGAGATATGCTTCGGATGCTGATGGAAGCCGAAGGCTTTACGGTAAATCCGAATGAGTGGTGGCATTTCGATTACAAGAACTGGCAGGATTACGCGATCTACGATATCTCGTTTGAGGAAGCCGGCACGAATAAGGTGAAAAAGTGAAAAAGTGAAAAGGGGGAAAAGTTTCTATGCACTCTCATACCTTTTTAACGTTCCACCTTTTCCCTCTTTCACTTTTTAACCCTTTCACTTTTTCACTTTTTCACTTTTTCACCCTTTCACTTTTTCACTTTTTCACTTTTTCAACCTTTTCACTTTTTCACTTTTTCACTCTTTCACTTTTTCATGTTCTGTTAAAATTCAAGGCATGAACCGTCCCGACAAAACTGAATACGATCCTTATTACGAACGGTATGTCTCGCTCGTCGCCGACAGCGACATTATCGGAAGGTTGGGCGCACAGTCAACGAACCTACAGGACATCGTCACCGGCCTCTCTGAAGAGAAAGGCGCGTTCCGCTATGCCGAGGGGAAATGGAGCATCAAGGAACTGTTAGGGCACTTGATCGATGGTGAGCGGATGTTCGCGTACCGTTTGCTTCGTATCTCGCGCGGCGACGAGACGCCTATTGAAGGGTTCGAGCAAGAAGGCTATATCGAAAATGCACACTCGAATGAAAGAAGCTTCGCCGATCTCCTCGAGGAGTTCGCACTCCTCCGCCGAGCGAACATGATCTTCGTCAAAAACCTCGACGACGATGCGTGGTCCCGAGTCGGCACTGCGAACAACGTAAAGATCTCCGTCCGTGCTCTCGTTTACATCATGGCTGGCCACATCGAGCATCATCTGGCCATTCTAAGGTCACGTTACCTGGTGTGAGTTTGAAGTTCGATGTTGTCATAATCGGTGGCGGAGCGGCCGGCATTTTCTGTGCGATCGAGGCGGGCAGGCGCGGCCGCAGAGTACTTGTGATCGAACGCAACGCACAGGTCGGCCGCAAGATCATAATCTCAGGCGGCGGCCGCTGTAATTTCACAAACATCCACACCGCCGCCGATAATTTCATTTCGCGGAACCCACATTTTTGTAAATCGGCGCTCGCGCGATATACGCCCGAAGATTTTGTTCGTCTCGTCCGAAAACACAAGATCGATTATTACGAGAAGAAGCTTGGACAGCTTTTTTGTCGGGACAGTTCTCGGCAGATAGTAGAAATGCTCTTGTCGGAGTGCGAACGGGCGAGAGTTGACATTCGGACGAGCTGTTCCGTCTCAAAAATCGAACGCCGCGACGAGTTCTGCCTCGAAACAACGGCAGGACGGATATCCTGCCGAAATCTGGTGATTGCGGCCGGCGGACTTTCATTTCCGAAAGTCGGAGCTACGGGTTTCGGTTATGCCGTTGCAAGTCAGTTCGGATTGAAACTTGAGCCGACGCGGCCCGCCCTTGTCCCCTTGATCTTCGAGCAAACACGTTCCACCGGTAAACTGGCCGGCATCTCCGTTGACGCGCTTGTCTCCACAGAGACCGCGAGCTTTCGTGAGAACATCTTATTCACACATCGGGGGTTGTCAGGTCCGGCTATTCTGCAGATCTCGAATTATTGGAACAGGACTGACGCGGTGTCGATAGATCTAATGCCCGAAAGGACGCCCGCTGATCTGTTCGAACAACAGATGCAAAGCCGCCAGAAACTTGTGACGTTCCTGACCCAGTTTATCCCGGCCCGACTTGCCGAGAGCCTTGTGCCCGACGAAGTAGCGAGCACCGCGATGAACAAAATCCCTCACAAGACGATCTCCGATATTCTTGCAGATATGAAAGATTGGAAAGTGAAATTTCGCGATACCGAAGGTTATGATAAGGCGGAGGTGACTGTCGGGGGAGTTTCTACTGACGAACTATCGTCGCAAACGATGGAGTCGAAAAAGGTTCCCGGGCTATTTTTTATTGGAGAAGTTGTGGACGTCACCGGCTGGCTGGGCGGATACAACTTTCAATGGGCGTGGTCCTCAGGATATGCGGCCGGACACGCAGTTTAAAAAGCGAAAGGGGAAACGTCTCCCACACCGTCTCCCCCCGTTCGCACCGACTACGTGGAGCAATCGGTAACGAAATTATTTCTCAAAAACTAGTCTCAATCAAATTTCTTTACAAAAATTGAACGACTGTGTAGGATATTCACACAATCGTTAAAGATTGTCAATACAAATAAGTGGAAGACGAAGAAAACAATTTTGTTCCTCGATTTATCGAAGTCTGCGGCACGTCCGAGCCTGCAAAGATTCAGCGGTTGCTGGATATTTCATATCAAGCGGCAAGGAACTACCTGCAGGGTCGACTTCCAGATTCGTATGTACTCCGCATAATCGCCGAGCGTACGCCATATTCCATCAACTGGCTACTAACGGGCAAAGGCGAAAAACTTATACTCGATCGCGTCGGGGAAGACACACCTCTTTCCACCCGCCAAATTCGCGATTTGGTGAGAAGCGAGTGTGTGGAAGTAATCAACGAATTGTTGGGAACCCGAGGGTCGACTCAACAAAAGATCGTCGTACTACCATCTGCAAGTTTGAAATCGGAAAGGGTTAAGGAATCTTCAACCGTCGCCGAAAAGGAAAACTAGGAACCCTCTGTTCCTTAGTCATCCCAGCCCAAATAGCTGTAGATCGAAGCGATCATGGTATCGAGATAGCTAGAGTCCGCGAGGCCTCCTCCGCCCATATCCCCCTCTTCTGTCGTTCTCGTAATAACGGTTTTTGACGTTTTGCTATCAATACCCGTGTCGGCCAAGCCGCCGCCGCCCATATCACCCTCGGCAAACGCCGCCGCGCAAAAAAGGCAAACCAAAACTAGAACTTTGAGCGTATTCTGTCGGATTTTTTTCATTTTTCTCCCTGTCGAATTTTTCTTTTTGTTTTTTTGTTGATACCACGGGGTATCGCCGCTATAATACACCCGACGAAACAAAACGCCCGCTATGCATTCCCCCCACCCACAGACGGCTCGTGCTCAAAGAGAACTACTGCGCGAACTTTTCGTTCTTGAACGAAACGGCCTATTCGAGCAGGCGATGATGGAATTGCGTGGCGTCTGGGACGACGTGGCGGTTGAGCCCAATGTCGAGGGGTTGGACGCCGGTCTTAGAGCAGATGTCTATCTCCGATGCGGAGCGCTGATCGGATTTCTCGGGCATAGCAGATTGATCCCATCGGCCCAGGACAGATCTAAGGATCTACTTACGAAAGCTCGCTCTATCTTTCTAGAAACATACCAAACCGAGAAACTCGCGGAGTGCGAAAACTATCTAGCACTCGCCTACTGGAGATCCGGCGAGACCAATGAAGCGGAAAGTTGGATCGAAGAAGCTCAATCACATGAACTCGATGTCGGTTGCGACGCTCGGCTTTACTCAATTGTCATTCGTACGCTAGTTCTCATGTCGCAGAAACGCTTTACCGAGATCTGCGAAAGCTTCGCGATTTTCCAGCCAACCTTTGTCGAGAACGCCGATCATTATTTGGCGGGAAATTTTTATATGAACTTCGGGCTTGCCGCGAAGGATCTCGGCTTAATTCCCGAATCACTCGAGGCTTTGCGGCAAGGAAGAGGTTTTTTCACAAAGGCCGGAAACATCTCTCAAGTCGCGATGGCCGACAACAATCTCGCTCAGCTTTACAAATCTGAGCGAAGATTTACCGAAGCGCATGCATCGATCGACACTTCAACCGCGTTGTTCAGAAAGGCCGGCGACCGGATCCGCGAAGGTTTCTCCCTTGATACAAAGGCTTCGATCTATTTCGACCAAGGTATGTATGACGAGGCACTCGCGACGGTCGATCAAGCAATTGCGATTCTTAGGAAGAGCGAAAACTATGGCTACCTGACCGAGACTCTCGCGACGAAAGCCCGCATTCAATTGTTCGCGATCGATTTTCCGACGGCAACACTAACGTTACTCGAGGCGGTTGAGCTTGCCCGGATCCGGATGAGCGAAGAAGCGGCAATTGACCTTATACGCGAATTCGAACAGGCACTCGATGCTCGCGATTCACGTCGAAGTTGCCCGGCTGAATCTGAGCGGGTAGGGCTCGCGACTGACGATCTTAAGCTGGTCCTTCCCTCCTCGATCTCGCATTATGACGATTATCAGGGAATTTGGATCAGCAACTCCGATCTCGAACCCTATGGACTTGCTCGAGGTTCTCTTGCTGTTGCCGTTCCTGACGTGGTCCGGCGCGGAGATCTGGTCGCTTTGATGGAATTGAGCAGTGAGCTTGTCAGCTGCGGATTTTACGACACGGATTTTGGAATCGTTTGCTTAGAAGCCGGCGGTGCAGAACCCCAGTTGTTCGATAAGTCTGATATCAAGATCCTTGGAAAGATCGTCGGTGTTTGCAAAATCGAGACGAATCTAAACGGGACTCTGGAAGTCGTTCCGTTGGATCTTTAGCTAGCGGAACGCCGAGATGTCCATGCCGAAACGCTCCTTCACATATTCCTCTGCAGCCTGATTCACATTTTTCAAGTTCACCAACCTGCGTTCGGATTTTTTTATAAAACTCTTCGTGCGCTCGGCCATGTGTTTTAGGAGATCTCGCCCCTCGCTAAATTCGGCGTTTACCTTTTCGCGTAGGATGTACAACTCGGAAACCTCGGCCGTCAGTTTTTCTTCCTGTAATTCTTTCAATCTCACTTTGATCTGAGAGATCTGTCGGATCGCCCGGACCAGATCGTCACCGACCGAGTCACCCTTCACGGTGTCCGGGCTGTTCTTGAAATCCTTGACGAGTTTGTTAAGTTGGGCCTGATCGCCCGCGGAATAAGCCTCGTTCAGTTTGGCCATCAACCCGTGGCGTTTCTCCTTTTCTTTCGCATCAAGCGCAAGATCGGGATGAATTATCCGCGCCAAATTATGGTATGCCTTCTTTGCTTCAGGCGTCGGATTCCATTTGAACGAGATGGCATCGGCGTTTTCGCTATTCGCCGCGGATTCTTCGGCACGACGTCGAAGCTCTTCGGCTTTCTTCTTGATCTCTTCATCATCCGGTACGAGCTTATATTCCTCTTCCGCGATCTGCGCGTCGATTTCGTCCAGATCGGCGTAGAGCCGGCCGACTTCCATCTTATATCGTGCTTCGAATCGTTCTAGCTCGCCACGAAGATCGGCCATTCCTTCTTCTCGATCGGCAAGCCGGTCCTTCAGGCGCTCGAGGATGCGTCGTTTTCTGCTCACCTCAATTTCTTCGGGTGTCAGTTCTTTCATGAGTAAAGATTCATCGGACGCGTAAGCAGTTCGATCGGGTCATCAATGTTCAGAGCTTCGCGTACGTAAAACGGTTCGCCGGCACGTACACCGATCACGGAACCAAAATAGCGAGAGCGGCTTTCAAGCTCTTCAAGAAACGTCTTACTTGTCAACCGAGTCTCGGGCTCGGCTGAGTCTGGATCATAGAACTGCGATCTATACGCCCGGATGGCGTTCATTTTCTCATCCAGAAAATCCGAGATGTCGACGATGAAAGACGGCTGGACAAGGCGCGAAAAAATATTGTGGGCAACGATTGGTACAGGAATTTTTTCCTCCCCGGTTTCCACGTCATAACGCTTCATGCTCGCGAGCCTTGCCGACTCTCGCACGAGCTGAGCAATATGGTCGTGATCGGGATGCGGATCGTTGATCTGGTGCGTAATGATAACCCTGGGCTTCAATCGACGCAGTACTCGGACCAGCTTTGCTCGGGAGTCGTCATCGCAGAAAACATGCCCGTCCGGTAGGCCAAGATTCTCGCGAACGTCGAGTTTCAGAATCTTTGCTGCCTCTTTCGCCTCTTTCTCCCGCCCCTCGACAGTGCCTCGGGTGCCCATTTCACCCCGCGTGACATCCAGAGCTCCAGTCTTGTACCCAAGCCGTTTCATCTGCAGCAGGGTGCCGCCGACAGCAAGCTCTACGTCATCCGGATGAGCAAAAATGGCGAGAATATCGATCGGATTCATCAGGTTTAATCTAGCATAATTGGTATTATTCGATCATGGAACTAATCGTACTGGGTTCAGGAACATCGGTCCCGCATGCTTATCGGAGCAGTTCAGGGTTTTGGCTTCAAACAAACGCCGGCACGATCTTGCTCGATTGCTCGGCTTCGTCGATCCACCGAATGGCCCAGGAAGATCTCGACTGGCCGAACCTTGATGTGATCTGGATCTCGCATTTCCACCTCGACCACTGCGGCGGTCTTGCACCTTTTCTTTTCAGTATGAAGCACGCGCCGATAACTCAGCATCGAACAAAACCGCTCAGGATCATCGGCGCGAAAGGCCTCCGCGATCTACTCGCGACATTCAGTAACGCAAACGATTACGACTTGCTAACGCAGCCGTTCCCTATCCAGATCCTCGAGATCGAACCGCTTGAAAAGATTGAGATCATCGGGAACGTGGAGGCGGTGGCCTATTCCACGCAGCACACAGCCGACAGCCACGCACTTCATCTTCGCGATCAAGACCAGACGATCGTTTACACATCGGATACGGGATTTGACGAAAAGCTCGCAACTTTTGCACGACGCGTCGATCTGCTCTTGATCGAATGCTCATTTGTAAAAAACAAACCTACCGAGAAGCACCTCGAGCTTTCCGAGGCGATCCACTTGATCCGGCGCTCGGAACCGAAACAGGCAGTGATTACGCACCTATACCCCGAATGGGACGAGGTAGATTTTGCGGAGGAAGTTGGAAAATTCGACCCGAGAGTGGAGGTCATTCAGGCATTCGACGGGCTAAAGATCAACATGGGGAAAGGTGAAAAGTGAAAAGTAAAAAGTAAAAAGAGAGTCATTAATTCCGGTTTTAGTTTTTAGTTTTTAGTTTTTAGTTTTTAGTTTCCTGCTGTCAGGCTCCGACCTTTCGTTTTGCCATCGCCATCAATTCTTCAGGCATCCATTTGTCCATCACTTTGTCTTCCGCCTCGGCGATAGACTTGCCGCGGTTGCGCCAATCTTTTGACGGATCATCCTCGCGGCCCGATTGTTTCGGATAGTTCTCCACCTGTTCCAGGCTGATGATGATCCCGTGAATGACGTCATTCCAATCATCGTTCTGAATTCCGCGAAGAACGATCGGTAGCCCGGCCGTCCAGTCTTCCTCGGGTGCGATGTTATCGTATTCCGGGATCGTCAAAAAGGCAGTCTCCGGCAGCGGCTTACCGCTAAATTCACTAAGCAAATGCTTTTTCACATCAGCGTAGGAGCCGTTCGGATCGGCGGCCCTCATCTGAAGCGCGCGTCGAAAGATATCGGAAACTGTAGCTAGATTGCTCATAAGAATAAGCCACAGATTAACACAGATAGGTACGGACGGTTAACTGGCAGCTCCTGCAATTTTTCGTGCTAATCTGGCTCGTATTCTGCCCTGCGTTATGAAACGAATAATTTACCAACTCCATCTGATCCTCGGCGTTTTTGTCTCGATCCCCGTGCTCGCGTGGGCACTAAGCGGCTTTCTCTACGCACTACCTAACATGGTCGAAGGCGGGACGGTCGAGAAGATCGATTCTACGCGTGTGAGGATCGCCCCGGCCGAGGCCATCTCCAGCGCGAACGAGCTCGTCGGAAAAACCCTGCCGACGACCGCACTGACACTACTCATGAAAGACGGCCGACCGCAATATCAGTCGATCGGTGGCCTCGGAGCGGATTCGATCTTTATCGACGCCGAGACTGGCGAAGCCGCCTTTTCCAAGCCGCCGACGTGGAAGACGCGTTTTTTCCGGGAAGCTCATTTTTATTTCTTTGCGGGGACCTGGCAGGTTGCTCTGCTCCTTTTATTTTCGGGTCTCTCGGCTTTGTCTGCCGCGACGGGAATCTATCTCAATATCTCATACTGGTCACGGCGGCTCGGCCGGAGTGCGGTTCAAATGGGAAATTAGTCTCCCGACAACTCAAACCTTGCCGAAAATCATCCGAAGCATTAGCCTAGTCTGTGATCAGGAGAAGTCCGATGAAATTCGTTTTTGCCGTTACATTCATTCTTGCAGCATTAGTTTTTGTCCATGGTCAGGGCGGTAACGAGCAATCGCCGATCGTCGAGAAGGACATCGAGTACAAAGATTGGGTATTCAAAAACGTTCAGACTGGATCAGACGTCAACCTGCGGAAATTCACGTTCGGCAAAAAGCTGGTGATGGTCGCTTATTTTGCACCGTGGTGTCCTAACTGGAAACATGATGCGAAGTTTGTACAAGCGATGTATGACAAGTACAAGGCCAATGGTTTCGACGTGATCGCGGTTGGCGAATATGATCCGGTCGATTCGATGAAGACGCACATCGCCGAGTACAAATTGAGCTTTCCTATAGTTTGGGAGTCAGACGCGCGAACCGCGAAGCAAACGACATCGCATTACGAATATCGGAAGACTGCAGGCGATAGCCGCAACTGGGGCTCGCCCTGGTATATTTTTCTGGAAGTCGGAAAGCTTGAGCCCGAAGGTTTGGTGATGACAAAAAAGGCTCCGATCGTAAATGGCGAGCTTATACAGCCTGATGCCGAGAAATTTATCCGCGAGAAACTGGGTCTCGCTTCATTATTTGAACCAAAACTGAGTTCCGCTGCTGCGACGGAGATCTGCGATCCGGCAAAGCCGTCAACATCGTTGTCCAAGCCTCTCGCAAAACCTTAAACAAAGAGCACCTGAAAACCGCATCGGCGAACTCAAATAAGATGAGTTCGCCGATTTTTTACGCTGTTCCGTAGGTTACAGTTCGACGTTCGGTATCGCGGCCAATGTATCAGCAAGTTTTTGCTGCACAGTTCGCAGCGGCTCGTTGGCCGCAACAAAATTGCCCGCGATCGCCGCTATCTCTGACTGACTAGCAGAGCGCTGATATGCCCTGGATCGTTGGCAGATACTTCTTAAGGCTCGCCTTAACTCGAAACTCAGATTCGAGCTTTTCCATCCCGTCGCGAAGCCCTCGGATCGCGGCAATAACCTTTTGTTTGTCGGCCGCATTCTTATCCAGCGATTGTTTACTAACCCGTTTTGTCTTTGCTTCAGCGTCGAGCGCTTCGATTGCACGGGCAACCGGCTCAAGCCTCTGAATAAAAGCTTTTACATTCTCAAATTGATCGGATACCTTGACCCGCGCCGCCCGTACATCCAGCGGCGGCACCGTCGAGGTTTTCTGAGCAACGGTCGTTCGCTTGACCGGCCGTTTGGTCCGTTGGGCCTGAGCCTCGATCGCAAATAAACCCGCTACCGCAAATACTAAAAACAAATATCTTGTGATCTTCATCATCGTCCCCACCTGTTCAAAGAGTGCTGAACATTTTATCATATTGGTATGTCGGAGAGATCGTTGGAGGTTCGCAGGCTGGGCCGGGTTGCCTACGCGACAAGCGCTGGAGTTACAGAAGCAGCTTGAAAGCGACGTTATTGGAAACCGCCTGAGCGACTATCTTTTGCTGCTTGAACATCCGCATACATTCACGATCGGCCGGCGTTCGAAAAACGAGGGCGTACTCGCAACGGCCAAAATATTAGGGAAGTTGGGTGTCGAGGTCTTCGAGACGGACCGCGGCGGAAAGGTGACGTATCACGGGTTGGGACAGATCGTCGGGTACCCGATAATTTCGTTGTCGCCGGATCGCGAAGATGTGCACAAATATGTTCGCGATCTCGAAGAAGTGTTGATCCGGACGATCGCGGATTTCGGCATCGAAGCATTTCGGATCGAAGGGCTCACGGGAGTGCACACAGCCGAAGGCAAGATCGCGGCGATCGGCGTTCACATCAAGCGATGGGTCACGACGCACGGATTTGCGTTGAACGTGAATACAGATCTCAGTTACTACAATTGGATCATCGCCTGCGAAGGCGAGCCGGTGACGTCGATGAATCGTTTGCTCGATCGGGATGTTGAAATGGCTGAAGTCGAAGATCGGATCGTAGAAAATTTTAAGGACGTTTTTGGTTTCAGATCAGCGCCCGCAGTACAGGCAGAAACACGACCGGTAGGAAGTGTGTCCGTTTAATGGCTGCGACATTTTAGACACCCTCGCTACCGCTCGGGTTTCTGCCTTTCGCTCAGGAGTATGTTTATGAGATTCAGATTTTTCCTTTTGGCAATTTCATTTGCAATGTCAGCATGCGGCACAGCGCCAACCAACAACACAAATTCTTCAAACGCATCGAATGCGGCGAATTCGTCACCCGCGACGCAAACACTGACTGTCGTCGACACGCCGCAGCGGATCAAGGACATGATGGCTTCGCGTGGCGAGCAGGACGCAGCCGAGCCGACGCTGAAGATCGTCGAACCGGCGGCTAACTCGACCGTGAACAGTTCGACGGTCAAGGTAAAACTTGCCTTGAGCGGCGATCTAAAGGGTTATCAGCCGCACAAAGATCCGGCAACGCAGATGGGCAATCACGTACACGTCATCCTTGATAATCAGCCGTACGAAGCGTATTACGAGCTGGGTCAGGAATTTGAGCTTCGCAATGTGGCCGACGGCGACCACACGCTTCGGGTTTTCCCTTCCCGGCCGTGGCACGAGAGCTATAAGAACGCGGGTGCTTTTCAGATGGTGAAATTCACCGTGAAAAACGGCGGCGCCGACACCAGCAAACCGGCGACGACAAATACCGGCCAACCGATGTCGAATACGAGTTCTCCCCCGACACCTGAGGGCAAGGATATGCAGAATTCGACAGCTGGGGCGGTCGACGCGAGTCGGCCTCTGCTTACCTACAGCCGTCCGAAAGGCGAATACAAAGGCGCCGAGAGCGATCCGATCATGATCGACTTCTGGCTCGCGAACGTTCAGCTAAAGGGTGACGGCGGACAATACCGGATTCGCTATTCCGTCGACGCGGGCGAGGCGAAATACATCGATAAGTGGGCACCGATGTGGCTTTCTGGCTGGACTGCCGGTAAGCATACGATCAAGATCGAGTTGGTTGACGAAGACGGCGGGCTCGTCGACAACGGCGGATACAATTCGACGACTCGCGAGATCACGATCGTCAAGTAGGCCAGAAACTAACCACTATCAACTACCCACTAATAACTGAATATTCAGTGGGTAGTTGATAGTTCGTAGTGAATAGTTGCAGTCTCGTCCGATTTTTCTTAACCTCGTTTATTCAAACCCGAGCGAATTTTATGCGACGAGATACTACTTCGTGGTACAGCCACAATCTAAGTATGGACATGCCGCTCGTGGCTTACGGCCACGCGGGATATCCGCTGTTGATGTTCCCGACGGCAGCAGCCGATTATCTCGAATACGAGCGGTTTTATTTGGTCGATGCGATCAAGGACTTGATCGAAGCGGGGAAGATTCGTGCGTACTCGATCAACTCGGTCAACAAGTACAGCCTGTTGAATCGCGAATCGCATCCGGCGTGGAAGGTCGAAATGCTCGCCCGTTACGACCGCTACATCATGGACGAGGTTTTGCCTTTGATCCGTAACGAATGCGGCGAGGATGCTCGCCCGCTGACGACCGGAGCCAGTCTCGGTGCATTTCTCGCGGCTAATACTTACTTCAAACACTCGGACGAATTTCGTGGAACCATCGCGATGAGCGGCAGCTACGACATCTACAACTATCTCGACAAGGGATTCTACGATGACAACGTTTACTTCAACAATCCGGCGATGTATCTGAAGAATCTTAACGACGATTATCACCTTCCGCGTCTTCAGCATGCGGACTCGATCGTGATCGTCTCGGGTCAGGGCTCCTACGAAGCCGCCGGATCGCAGCCGTGAGCTTTCTGGTCTACTCAAATCAAAAGGAATCCCGCATCTTCTCGAGCTGTGGGGCCACGATGTCGGGCACGATTGGCCATGGTGGCGCAAGATGCTGCCGTATTATCTCGGACGGTTTATTGAAGGATAAATCTCGAACATCACTACGAAATCACGAAATTAGAAGGCAAAGAACAGGCCTGCTTCTTGTACAGATGCAGGCCTTTCTTTCCCTTGAATCTTGACGCTTCTCAGTCTATCCGTCGCCTTTCTTCCCTTTTCGCTTCTTGCCTTCAGGGAGGTTGGCCGGCGGTGTTTCCGGATTTCGCTGTGGTGGCTGTGTGACCACCGGTTTCGTAGCCGGTGGATTATCCCCGGCTGGATTAGTTTTCGGCGCATCAGTGCCGTCATTCGGAGCATCCGCACCGCTTGTCACCGAAGGATCGTTCGTCGGTCCGGACTCCGTATTTTCATCCGTGGCCGTCGCACCCGATTTGATCGCGGCCTGATCCGCCTTTTCCAGTTTCTCCAGCTCTTCGCGCTTATTACGCTCGATCAAAGTTTTGATCTCCGGCGGAATCGGAGGCGGACTCGGGAAGCTTTCCTTTGGTTTGTCCTTCATGAAGGGGTTCATGAATGCGTTGAAAAACGGCAGAGCTCCGTGACCACCCGTCATACTCCCACCGAGATTCTCCTTCCTCTCCGGATTTCCCATCCATATGCCTGTCGCATAGGTTGGCGTATAACCAATAAACCAGACATCGGTGTGATCGTTAACCGTCCCTGTTTTACCTGCCAGCGGATGGCCTCCGGCCTGGGCCCCTGCAGCCGTTCCGCCGCCTGCGGTCACGCCGCGCATCATTCCGACCATCGTCAACGCTACGTATTCGCTTGTGACCTTCGACGTTGTATTCTTCCACTCCTCGAGAAGCGTACCGTCGCGGCTATAAACCTTCCTTATCAAGTGCGGAGCAACCCGAACGCCTTTGTTGGGGAAGGAAGAATACGCCGAGGTCATTTCCAAAAGTGAAGCTTCGCTGGCTCCGAGGGCCGACGGAAGACTCGGGGCCATCGGGTTCGTAATGCCGAACCTCCTGACCATCTGCGCCCCCGCCTGAATACCCACTTGTTCAAGCAGATGCACCGCCGCGAGATTGTAGGACTTCGCCAACGCGATCTTTAACGGCACATTGGGATGGCTGGTGCTTCCGTCGTAGTTGTGCGGCATCCATCCGCCGCGTTTTATCGGCGCACCGCTGACCAGCATGTCCGGAGTCATTCCGTCCTCGACCGCTGCTGTATATATGAACGGCTTGTATGCCGAACCAGTTTGCCGCAGCCCCTGCGTCGCATTGTTGAATTTGTTTGTCTGAAAATCGTAGCCGCCGACCATGCACACGATCTCGCCCGTTTGCGCGTTTATCGACACCAGCGCAGCCTGGATCTCAGGGACCTGAGACAACTCGACCTGCAGGATCTGTTGCTCGTTGTCGACCTTCTTCACCAGGAACTCGGCGAGAAAGCCTACTTTTAATTCTTCCCGAGGACGTTTACCGCTACGACCCATGTCGGTCGCGGTGACGACCGCTTTGTACTTTCCGAATCGCACGCCGACTTCGTCAGAAGACGGGTTCGATTTCACGATCAGGCCTTTGATGTACTCGCCTTCGCCGTACTCGTCACCATACCAGTCAGCGTGTTTGTAAGATGACAGTTTATTTGCGATCTCCTTCTCGTCCGTCAGCGGCTGATCGTCGACGTCGACGAGGATGTTCTGATAGTCGGACCGCCACCGTCGTCCCTTATCGAACGAGCGCAGTCGCTCACGAATAACCTTTGTCGCGATCTTCTGGGCCTCAACATTGATGCTCGTGTAAACCTTCAATCCACCTTGAGCGACACGGGTCGTGTACTCGTTTTCGAGATAACGTCGGATCTCTTCGACGGGATAATCCCATGCCGTCGATTTAGGGCGAGATTGATAGTAAGCCGTGTCAGCAAGCTTGATCGGCGTGGTTTTTGCGGCATTAACGGCCGCTGCGGAATATCGCTCAGGGAAGTACTTTCCCATTTGGTCGAGAACGATGTCGCGACGCATTTTCGCTTTTTCCATGTTCCGCGTCGGCGAGTATTCCGGTGATTTTGGGATTGCGGCCAGCAGAGCCGCTTCCTCGAGACTTAATTCCTTTAGCGATTTTCCGAAATACGTGCGCGAGCCAGCTTCGAATCCATAAGCACCCGCCCCGAGAAAGACGTAGTTCATGTACATCTCAAGGATCTGACGCTTTGTATAAAGCCGCTCGATCTGCAGCGCAACTGCCCATTCGTTGACCTTGCGCGTATAAGTTTGGTCCTTGTATAAGAACAAATTTTTTGCCAGCTGCTGCGTGATCGTCGAACCACCTTCGAGCCGGCCGCCGGTGAGATTCTTGAAGACGACACCGACGATCCGATACGGGTCGATGCCGATGTGATCGTAGTAACGATTGTCTTCGATGGCGATCAGTGCGTCTTCGACGTTCTGCGGAATGTCCTGCTCTCGGATCGGAATGCGCTTCTCGATCGCAAACTCGGCGAGAATAGTTTCTCCGTCATCGGCGTAGATGGTTGTCACCTGTGGCGGTCTATAGGTTGCAAGCGCGGAGACTTCGACGGAGTAGCGGGAATTATTAAGATAGTAAGAAAACAAAATGCCGCTCAGCGCCCCGGCCGAGACGGCGAGGAGCAATGACATGGCGAGCCATGTGAGCGTAAATGACCAGCTTCGATCGGCCGCAACGGACCGTACTTCTCGTTCGACAATTCTTCTTTCTCTAGCCATAAAAACTCTGGGTTTAGAGTGCAAGCTTTAGCTTGTTGTTCTAACTTCTTATCAGGACAAGCTAAAGCTTGCACTCTGAACCCTCTGAACCTAATTCACAAACCGTCGCATCTTGACGCTGACGACAAAGCCGATCGCAATAAACGTCGAAAGAATCGCCGACAGTCCGGCGCTCATTAGCGGCAGCGGAACGCCGATCACCGGCAAAAATCCGAGAGTCATTCCAACGTTGATAAATATCTGAAACGCCATTGCGGTCGCAATTGCCATTATAACAAGCATGCCCGGACGTTCCGAGGCCGAGCGCGCTCCGGCGATGAGCCGCGAAAGCAGCAGTGCATACGCGATGAGGAGCGAAACGCATCCGATAAAGCCGGTATTTTCAGCGGTGACAGCAAAAATAAAATCCGTGTGCGGTTCGGGCAAAAACTTCAGCACGCTTTGCGAAGTCTCGGGATCGCCCTTTATCCCCGACAGTCCGCCTTTGCCGACTGTGATGATGGATTGCATTGTGTGATAGCCATACCCTCTTGGATCGACACTCTCCGGATCGATAACTGCGTTGATTCGCTCCTGTTGGTAGCGCTTTATCACACCGGTCCGGACACCGACGTAATAGCTAGCCGGGATGAACACGGCGGCCACGACGAGCGCCAGTACGACATACCGGATGCGGACAGCGGACAAAAACAAAACGGCGGCGAGGATCGGAAAATACGTGATCGCCTGACCGGCGTCCGGCTCAAGCAGTATCAATCCGACAGGTCCTGCGAGTATCGCTCCGCCAATGAAGACCTCACGGACGCTCAACGAGCCTGATTTACGTGCGCCGAAATACTTGGCGAGCATCAGGACGGTCGGTATCTTTACGAACTCAGAAGGTTGGAATTGTCCGATGACCGGCAGCTTCAGCCATGCTTGCTGGCCGTTCACTTCGACACCCAACGGCGACAACACCAGCGCGAGCAGCACCAGACCAAAACCGTAAAAGAAAGGCGCCAGCTCGATGATGCGACGATAATCGCTGAAAGCGATGACGATAAACGCGACGACAGCGATGCATAGGCCGATAATCTGCTTCGTCCAATAACTTTCGCTCGGCAGTGCATTGTGAATCTGCCAGATCCCAAAGCAGGCGATTGCGATGGCAAGGAACGTGGTCAGCCAGTCAAAGTCACGCAGATCTCGTTTTTCGATTATTGCTACCATGCTTGGCCGTTCTCAGTCGATCGGATGCGTCACGCCCGCCGGCGTCCTGACATTTGTGCCGGACGTCGCCGGTTCAAGTGGCTTAATGCCCTTGGATGTCATGTAGGCTTCGTAAACGCCCTTCGCAGCCGGTGCCGCATGACTGCCGCCGAAACCAACATTCTCGACGAGGGCGATGACAGCGATCTCCGGTTTGTAGGCCGGAGCAAAACTGACGAACCACGCGTGGTCCTTGTTGGCGCCAACGTCTTTACCTAACGACGCGACCTGAGCGGTCCCGGTTTTACCGGCGATCTCAAATCCCGGGATCCGAATTCCGGCACCCGTTCCCCCGCCGTTAACAACCGCCCACATACCGTGTACGACGACCTCTTCCTGCTCCGGAGTCATTTCGATCAGTTTCGGTTCCGGGTGTACAAACCCAAAGCCATCGCGCGGCTCGATGTAATTCAGGTCGCCTAACTCCCCAACCGCTCCGATCGGCCGAAACTCTCTTAGAAAATGCGGGGTGTACATTTTTCCGTGCACTCCGATGCTGGCAACGGCCCGCAGCATCGAGACGGGCGTTACGACCACCGTGTCCTGACCGATCGACGCGTAAACCGTCCGAATATCGCTCCAACGTCCTTCGCGTTTTTCTATGATCGGCTTCCAACTCTTCGGCGTCTGACTGACCTTTTCGTTTGGAAGATCGATGCCAGTTCGCTTGTCATACTCGAAGGTCTCGATCATCTCGATCATACCTTCGATCTTCATTTTCAATCCGAGGCGATAGTAATAGCCGTCGCAAGATTTGGTGATCGCGTACGAAAGCGGTGGCGTGCCGTGGCTTCCCATGCATCGAGTAAATTTATTCCCGATCTGAATGCCTCCGCCGCACGCTAAGTTCGAGTTTTTCACCGTTATCACACCCTGTTGCAGGGCCGCGACGGACTCCGGGATCTTCCATGTCGACCCGGGTGGATAGCGTCCCTGAATGGCTCGGTTATAAAGCGGTCGCTTCTCGTCCTGCCAGTACGCCGCGATCTGCTTCCGACCTTCTGTTGTTTTGCTCCCCTGTACGAAGACGTTCGGGTCAAAGGACGGAAGCGACGCCATGACCAGGACCTCCCCGTTATTCGGATCCATCGCGATTATCGCGCCTCGTTTTGACGCCGATTCGGCCAGCTTCTGTTCAGCCGCCAACTGGAGGTCAAGATCGATGGTCGACACCATGTCCTGGCCCGCCTGCGCCGGCACGATACCGATCTCGCTTTGAACACGGCCGCGACTATCGACGATCACTTTCCGATAACCCGGCTTGCCGCGGAGAAACTCATCGTAATACTGTTCGAGCCCGCCCTTGCCAATAATGTCGCCCGCCTTCAACCCCTTTTCCTTCCATTCTTCGCTCTCAAGCTGCTTCGGGCTGATCTCACCGACGTAGCCGAGTACGTGGGCCAACTGGGTCCCGTGCGGATAGAAACGCTGCGGCTGGTTCTCGATGCGGAGTTCGGGGAATTCGAGCGAATGTGATTCGACCCACGCGATGTCTTTGATGGTCGCGTTCTCTTTTAACACCATCGTCTCGAACTCGTTTTGTTTCTTGATCAGATCCAGGCGTTCGACCACGAAGCTTGGCTCGAGATCTAGTCCCGACGCATACTCCTCGACACGCGAAGTAACGTCGATCTTTTTGATCGGCTCGTTCGACAAGACAACGTTCCAGGTTGGCCGCGAATCGACCAGGATCTTTCCGTTACGATCAAATATCACACCGCGCGGCGCAGGGATAGGAATATGTCGAATTCGCTGGTTCTCAGCCCGCTCGGCGTAGTGCTCACCCTTGACGACCTGCAGGTAGTAAAGACGAACTCCAAGAACTCCCAGTAGTACGAACGCGACGATCTGAATCGTCCCGATCCGTGCCCCGAGATTCTGTGAATATTCGTTTAACTTCATATGTCTTTCTTATTTACTTAGGCGGATAGGATTTCGTCGCCGGGTCTGCCGCCTCGCAGGAAACATCTCACGTCGCCTGGGCCGCATTTTCTCGCTCAGTGACAAAGTCAAGCATGAGATAGATAATCGTACCCGCGATAGTCGTTCCGATAAGAGTGTAAGAGATGATGACAATGGCCTCGCCGGCAGGTTCCTGGCCGAGTAATCGATGCGTTCCGTAATAGACCAGATCGTCCAGGAAACATGCTCCGGCTATGACGGGGATGCGGAGCAAAAGGTTGTCCATGTAGACGCGTCGGGCAAGCTCGGAAACCATGTATGCTATCAAGGTTTTAGAGAAGCCGTTCGCTCCAAGAAGACCTCCGCTCAGAGCATCAACCGCGATACCCGCAATGGTTCCGAAGAAGATCGCCTTGATGGCGTTGCGCTGGAGCGCCGCGTAGACAACGATTATTAGTGGAAAATCGATGTAAGCAAGCGGCTCGGCAACACTCCGCAGAGTCCATTGAAGCAGGACAGCGACGATCAATGCGATTGTGATCTTGAGATTTTCCATCCGCTGCTACTTCTTGGCGTCCTTTAACGCGTTCGGAAGTTTCTGGTCAAATTCAACTTTTGCCGGCGGCTCGTAAAGCAAAACCCCGACCTCTTTTATCGAGTTGATCGCGGCGCTCGGCCGGATAAAGATCTGATGTGGTACGGTTGCGGAACCCGATCGAACTTCGACGATCTCGCCGATCTTCAGGCCTGGCGGATAAATACCGTCCTGGCCGGTTGTATAAACCGCCTGCCCCGACTGCACGTCCGCACTTCCCGGAACGTATCTCATTTCGACGAGGTCGCGCTTACTCGTACCGGCAACGACGCCGAGAATGTTTGAGGTGCCGATCTCTCCGACCACACCGCCAACACCAGATTTGTCTCGAGTGACCAGATCGAATTGCGCCGTCAACGGGCCGACAGCGGTAACGCGTCCGATCAAGCCGCCGTCGCTAACCACCGGCATGTTTAGTTTTACGCCGTCCAAACTGCCGCGGTTGATGATCGACGAGTCGAACCACACGCTGGGGTCGCGGCCTATGATCCGAGCCGTCAGCACCTTGTACTTGCTGTTTTCTTTTAAATCGAGAAGCGACCGGAGCCGATCGTTCTCGGCAGTTAGATCTTCCTTGCCTTTGATCTCAAGCTCGAGCTCCTGCACCCTCTGTTTGAGAATGTCGTTCTCGCTTTCCGCGGATCGAAGATTTGAGATCGAACTAAAGTAGTTTGAAAGTCCCGAGGAGACACTTGTGACGGGTGATTGGACGAAGTCGGCGGCCGCCTGCGACCAGACGCGAATGATCCGCTGGCCCGATGTTATCTCGCGAGCGTCGAACGCCATCAACATAAAGTTTCCCAAAAGCAGAACTATCACCAGCCAAGGTGTCATCCGCCATACTTCTTGTTGACTACGCTCAACCATTCTCTGATAGGGTAACGGTGGAAGGATAGTGGATGAATGGCAGACCAATTGATCTCCTTTCACCTTTCACCACTCACCCTAACGTTAGTTTCCTGTCATCAATGAATTGTCCCACTTAACGCGTTTAAGAAGTTCGATGTCCGAGAGCATTTTTCCTGTGCCCAGAACAACTGAGGAGAGAGGATCGTCGGCGATGACGACCGGCAGTCCGGTTTCGATCATCAGACGTTTGTCGAGATTTTTGAGCAGTGCGCCGCCGCCGGTCAGAACAATACCGCGTTCGACAATATCAGCCGAAAGCTCAGGCGGCGTTCGTTCGAGAGCAACACGGACGGCATTGATAATAGTCGAGACCGCATCCGAGAGAGCTTCGCGAATCTCCTCGTCAGTCATCGTGATCGTTTTCGGGATACCCTCGATCAGGTTTCGTCCACGAACGTCCATGGAGAGCGGTTCATCGAGCGGGAAGGCGCTCCCAAGCGCTATCTTGATCGCTTCGGATGTCCGTTCACCGATCAGCAAATTATATTTGCGCTTGATGTACTGGGTGATGGCCTCGTCCATTTCGTTTCCGGCGACACGAACGGCGCGTGAATAGACGATGCCCGAAAGCGAAATGACAGCGATATCGGTTGTTCCGCCCCCGATATCGACGACCATATTTCCGTGCGGCTCGGTTATCGGAAGGCCTGCGCCGATGGCCGCGGCCATCGCCTCTTCGACAAGGTAAACTTCAGACGCCTTTGCACGGTAAGCCGAATCTTCGACTGCTCGACGTTCAACTTGCGTGATCTCAGACGGAATTCCGATCACGACCCTCGGTCGTACCCAGGACTTTCCATTGTGGGCCTTTCGGATAAAGTGCTGAAGCATCTTCTCAGTAACTTCGAAATTCGCGATGACGCCGTCCTTCATCGGACGGATCGCGACTATATTTCCGGGCGTTCGACCCAGCATTTCTTTTGCATCGCGTCCAACCGCTTCGACCTGATTCGTGACCTTGTTGATCGCTACGATCGAAGGCTCGGAAACTACGATTCCCCTCCCTTTGGCGTAAACAAGGGTATTTGCTGTTCCGAGATCGATCGCAAGGTCGCTCGAAAATAAACTAAACAGTGATTTTAAAGCCATTTTTTAATACTTACTTCTGAACGCAAGATTCAGACGGTTCTTATTTTGCTTAGAAGAGTTGTCACCGCCCTCAAACATCGCTACTCGGGTATGATTTTATGAAGTGACTGTGGACCCCAAACGTCTAGTGAATAAGCATACACTCTTTCGTCAGCGTTTTTCTACTGTAACGGCGGGATTTCACGATTTTTTTTCACAAGTGGAAAACAAATTGACGTTCTCCCACGGCGGGTTCCAAAAGCCGGGTTCCGAAAGAAAAAAGGGCGGCCCAAAGGACCGCCCAGGTTCAGGTCAGGATATTCAATCTATGGAAGAGCTACGAAATCAAGGTTAGTGATATTGTCATTTACCGTCACCATGGTCGGAGCCGGGAAGTTATATCGTTTAGCTGATGCGCCGATCGTATAGGTCTGACCCGTGAGAACATTTGAAAACCCGTAGTATCCGAAAGGATTTGTCAGCGAGATCCGCGTATTACCACCCGAATCCGTGAGCGACACAAAAACGCCTCCAAGCCCGCGGCCACCCTCATTCGTAACACGACCTGAAATCGATACGTTCGAGGCGACTGCCGGAGTCGGCCCCTGAACGCGAACCGTAATCGGATTGCCCGTCTTGAAGAATCCGATCGTCGCGTCAACCATCTGCGGAGGGCGGTTGGAATCAAAACGGAAGTTATACAATGTTCCCCATCTCAGCGCATTGGCATTATTGTTGAGAGAAAAAGTCTCCGAACTCCAAGTTACCGACGAACCTGTCGCGATAGCGGCCCATGGCGTACTGCTAAAGCCGGCGTTCCCCGTCGTTCCATCAGCGGTCCAACCCGGATGTTGCGGGGGGGCGTGAAATCCAAGGTTACTCAAGTTTACCCCGCTTCCGGTAGGCACACTTAACGACTGTATGCCGCGGTCGAGGTTCTGGTTGTAGAGAGCATACTCGTAATGCCATACACCGGGCGACGGATTTGTCACTTTGTAGCCTATAAGAGCGAAGCCATCCGCTCCGGGAGCAGGGCGGATCTCCGCAAACGAAGCACCGGTCCACGCCTGGATCGCTGGCTTGGTCCGCTGCGTCGTACCCACCGAGGTAAAACTGAACGGACTTGTTGTACCCGTAACGTTGTATCGCCGGTAGGAGACGTTGTTGTCCATATTGCATTGTCCGGGGTTCGCCTGGCACCACACGTACTCGTGCGGAGTCACGTATTGCCCCTCGGCGTAATAAGTTGCGCCCGGATTTTGAGAGGTGCTTAGGTCAGCGATCTCGGTCAAGATCCTGTGCGACGGCCCCAAGTGTGTGTGACCGGTATGCGAGTTATTCGGCGTCGCCGAGTCATTCCGGGGATAAGCGCCGGTAAACGGGTTTATCCAGGCTCGGGATCCAAGATTCGGACCCGCGTTCAAGCTTGCTGAGTACGGATCGGAACAACCCGAGCCAAGTCGGGAACCGCCAACGCCATTGCAGCCAAGGTTACAGAGATTTTGGGTCAACGCTGTGAACGCATGTTTGACACTGGATTGACCGATCTGTTCGAAGCGCTCATCATTCGTGCCACCCCCGCTCATGCGATAGAGATTTTGCGGAATGACCGGATGGTCATTGTTCGGATTGGCGAACCAGTTAAGATTCTCGACGCCATAATTGCACGAGTCGGTTCCGACAGCTAACCCCACTTGCGTCCCGGAGCTACTCCCAAATTGGGCAAGGCCGATGATATCACCGACCACAACATCCGGCCCCGGGACTGTTCCATTCTCGGGCCTCATCGAGGGCATCTCTGCGGACTGCACCTCGCCGTCGACAACCTGAGTCACTTCGATCGGCTGCATTGTGGCATTGATCGAGATCTGTCCGATCACGGATCCAGCCTCCGAAGGCCGTCCAAGCTCAGCTGCAAATTCGTTCGAGATCAGCAGCCGTCCGAGTTGGATGCTCAGTGCGCGTCCACTGGAATCATATTCAAACTGGTGCCCTTCGACGTTGAAGAATGCGAATCCGGATTTTCCGTCACGAATGACAAGCTCGTAGGGCTCTCCCCACGGCATGCTTTCGACGATCAGTTGAGCATACGAAGCACTCAGCTTCGCCGGAAGGGTGGCTGTACTCTGCGGAACAATTTCCATAGAGCTGGGCAATACGCTTCGGAGCTCGCCGTTGAAAACGAGAACCTTAAAGAAAGAGGATCGCTCGATCTCAAAGCGCAATGCAGATCTGGATTCTTTCCCGCGGGTACCGGTCCCGTTGAGCCGGTCGAAGTTTAGATCCATAGCAACGCTGCCCTCTGCTACGATCATCTTCTCGAGCGTTCCGGTATCCTGGTCGGTATTCTGACTAACTCTTTTAAATGAACGATCGGAACCGTTGCTAAACAAAACGAGCACCGGCAGTAACGCGACGAGAAATGTCTTCAACATAATTTAAGTCCCAGTTTTTAGGTTTTAAGCCACAGGGCCATGCAAAAGTGATGAGCTCCCAGTTAGTGGGCGACGTGTATAGTAGCATTCTTTTTACACTCTTTTGGGTCGTTTAATCAAGTCCGGTATAGTATTCGTTCACCCGATTCTCATGTGGTCTCCCGACACTAATTTTTATGAAGAGTGGTTGCGTAGGCAAGGAAAACAAGGAAACACGGGTCGTCAATCTCCCCGTCCTTAAGAATTCTTCGCCTCCGAAAAGCGAAATTCGCGACTCCCGTATGAGCAGATGGCGGGCCGCTTCACTCATCGTTCTGTATCTGCTGATGATCGCCCACCTTGTCCAATGGTGGCTGATGGGCCGAACAATCTCGCCGATCGAACCTTCAGAGTCGATGTACACCCTTCAGAACGGTGCCATCAACGCGGGCTTCATCTTCTTTATTCTGGCGATTCTAGCGACCCTCATCTTTGGCCGCTTCGTCTGTGGATGGGGATGCCATATTGTTGCCCTGCAGGATTTTTGTGCGTGGCTGATGAAAAAGTGCGGCGTGAAGCCACGGCCGTTTCGCTCACGGCTGCTGATCTTTGTTCCGCTGATCGTCGCGTTGTATATGTTCGTCTGGCCAACCTTCGCACGTTACCTCTCAAAGCCGGCGAACGAGCCGCTATTTCCACAATTCACAAACCATCTGATCACCACCGAATACTGGGCGACGTTTCCGACCGTCGCCGTCGCCATTCCGTTTTTATTCATCTGCGGATTCGTGACCGTCTATTTTTTGGGGTCGAAAGGTTTCTGTACCTACGGTTGTCCGTATGGCGGGGTCTTTGTGATCGCCGACAAGTTTGCACCTGGAAAGATACGCGTTACCGATGCGTGCAACCAGTGTGGGCATTGTACTGCGACGTGTATGGCGAATGTCCAGGTCCACGCCGAGGTAAAGGCGTATGGAATGGTCATCGACCCCGGATGCATGAAGCATATGGACTGTATCAGCGTGTGTCCGAACGACGCTTTGTACTTCGGTTTCGGGAAACCCTCGATCGCGGTAGGCAAAAACTCGAGCGGTGTCGCGACGGCGACTGGTGCAGATTTGCCACGATCCGGAGCGCCGGAAACCGCGGCATTTGTGGATCGTAAATCCAAGATCCAAAATCCGAAAGTGAATTACTCGCTTACCTGGCCCGAAGAGATCGCAGGAGTTGGTGTTTTCGCTCTGAGCTTCTTTGCCGTCTGGGATGTCTACCAGCTTGTGCCAATGCTGATGGCACTTGGTATCTCGATCGTCACCACGTTTCTCACGATGCAAACATGGCGCCTGATCCGATCAAGCGACCTTTCTTTCCACCGATGGAATTTGAAATCGGGAGGAGTGATCAAGAAGGCAGGCTGGGGATTCTTGAGTTTCGCGATCGCGTGGATCGGATTGAACGTTCATAGCGGGTACGTCCGTTACCACGAGCGCGGCGGGGCGATGGCCTTCGAAAGGATCCGCATCCCTGACGAGCTCGCGCTTGCGCGAACCAACCCGATCAGATGGCTGGGCGCAAGTGATCTCGCGAATATCGGAGAAGGCAAAAGACATCTTTACGCGGCAAGCACCGCAGGTCTTTTCCGGAATAAAGAAGCCCTCTCGAAACTTGCCTGGATCGAATATCTCTCCGGCAATACCGAGCGTGCGATCGATGTACTGAACGACGCGGCGACGCATCAGACGGGCGAAGCCCGAGCCCTCAGTCTTTACTATCGCGGAGCCATCCTGAATCGAATGGGACGTCCCGATCAAGCTTTGGCGGATCTCGACTCCGCACTGACAGAACGGCCTGATCTGGTTACAGCAAAGGAAGAGAAGGGCGAGGCGTTATGGCGGCTCGGTCGTCAGAATGAAGCGGTAGCGTCCTGGAAAGAGGCTGTTCGAGTGACCGGAGGACTCCCGGTGGCGTACAACATGCTGGCCGGAGCAGCGTACGCGTCCGGTGATAAGAGCCTCGCGGCCGCTTTTGAAAGAGAGGCTGATCGATCTACTCCGAACGATCCTTTGTTCCACTGGATGCTTGGTCTGCGATTGCAGAATGTTGGGATGAACGACCTCGCCGAAAAGCACTTCGCTCGGGCGATCCAACTCAACCCCGACTTCAAGCGAGCCCGTAATTAAACTCGATCAGACCTTCTTTTCCTTCGCGATCACCCGTTCGCCGGGATCCGGGCCGTCACTTGGCTGAACTACGAAAGGTTTCGCGGAATCGTCAGCGTCGGAACCGAGAGCCGCTTGCAGGACATCGCTGACACGCGTTGCCGGGATGATCTCAAGCTCTTTGCGGACGTCTTCGGGAATTTCTTCAGTATCCGATTCGTTCTGCGCCGGCAGAATAATTCGCCGTATCCCCGCCCGATGTGCGGCAAGAACTTTTTCCTTAATTCCACCCACTGGAAAGACCAAACCCGACAGCGTGATCTCACCCGTCATAGCCGTGTCCGAGCGGACCTTCCGCCCTGTGTAAACCGATGCGAGTGCCGACGCCATTGTTACGCCCGCACTCGGCCCATCCTTCGGGATCGCTCCGGCCGGCACGTGCAGGTGCACGCCGTTCTGCTTGATCACTTCAGCGTCGATTCCAAATTCGAGTGCGTGCGCCCATAGATAACTGCGTGCGGCCTGTGCCGATTCCTTCATCACTTCACCAAGCTGGCCCGTCAGCGTGAGCCCACCCCCACCCGGAAGCAGTGTAGCCTCGATAAACAAGACCTGGCCGCCCATCTCGGTCCATGCCATTCCGGTCGCGACACCGGCGGGTAGCTCTTCGCGTGCTGATTCGGGGTAGAATCGCGGGGCCCCGAGAAACTCTTTGACGTCCTTTGCGGTGATGGTGACTTTTCCCGTATCGCCCTCGGCCACCTTGAGCGCAACCTTCCGCGCAAGGTTCCCGATCGTACGCTCGAGCTGCCGCACTCCGGCTTCGCGAGTGTACCGCGCGGTCAGCAGATTTATCGCGTCGTCGGTGATCTCAAGCCGCTCAGGAGTTAGTCCATTTTCAGTGATCTGTCGAGCGATCAGGTACTGCTTCGCGATATTCAGTTTTTCGCGATCGCTGTAACCCGCGAGCTGGATGATCTCCATGCGGTCGCGGAGCGGCATCGGTATCGGCCCGATCTGGTTCGCCGTCGCAATGAAGAATACCTTCGAAAGATCGAAAGGCAGATCGAGATAGTTGTCGCGAAACGTATTGTTCTGCTGCGGATCAAGGATCTCGAGCAGCGCCGATGACGGATCGCCACGATAGTCGTTTCCAAGCTTGTCGATCTCGTCGAGCATCATCACCGGATTGTTCACGCCGGCGCGCCGAAGCGCCTGGATGATACGGCCCGGCATCGCTCCGACATAGGTCCTGCGATGGCCGCGAAGTTCGGCCTCGTCACGCATTCCGCCAAGCGACATCCGTTCGAACTCGCGCCCCAGGGCACGTGCGATCGAACGTCCAAGCGACGTCTTTCCAACTCCGGGAGGTCCTATAAAAAGAAGTATCGGCGACTTACTGTCGGGCCGCAGTTTCACGACGGCCAGCGATTCGAGGATGCGTTCCTTGACGTCTTCAAGGCCGTAGTGATCTTCGTCGAGTATCTTTCGCGCCTCGTTCAGATCCAGTCTCTCTTCGCTGGATTTTTTCCATGGCAATTCGATCACGTATTCGAGGTAGGTTCGGATAACGTGATAGTCCGGTGCGGCCTGCGGAAGGGCCTCCATTCGCTTTAGCTCACGCTCTGCTTCCTTGCGGACATCCTCGGGCAGATCTGCTGTCTCTAGACGTTCCCGAAGCTGCTCGGCTTCGGCCTTTTCGCCGGTCTCGTCCTCTCCGAGCTCTTTCTGGATCTGCTTTAACTGCTGACGCAGGACGTAATCGCGTTGCGATTTGTCCATCTCGCTTTGCGCTTCGGTCGCGATCTTCGAGCGGATCTGCATGATCTCGAGCTCTCGCGCAAGGGCGCCATGTGTCAGCGTAAGAAGCTCATCGACGGTGGTCGATTCGAGCATCTTCTGTTCCGTCTCGGTCCCGAGATCCAGCACCGACGCCAGAAAATAAGAAAGCTGGACCGGGTCCTGCTGGTTCATTACGGCGACGCGCATCTCGGGCGGAACCTGCGGCAGCATCGCCAGTGCCTGCTGTATCATCTGCTGAATATTTCGTTTCAGCGCCTCGATCTCTTCGTCCTCCACCCGTGTCAGCTCGGGCAAAATTTCGGCTGCGCGCCTTTAGGTATGGCTGCTCGGTCATCCACTCTTTTACCTCGAACCGGTCGATGCCCTGAACGATGAGCTGCATCAAGCCGTCGTTCCGCATCATGCGCTTTACGTTGACGATCGTTCCGATCTTATAAAGATCGTCGTACTTTGCTTCATCGCCGCCAACATTTTCGGTCTTTGTCGTAACGCAAGCGAGAAGCTTCTCTTCGGTCGCCAGAGACGACTCGACGGCGCGTATCGAGCGCTCGCGGCCAACCGCCAGCGGCACGACCGTTTCGGGGAACAGAGTCGTATTCTGCAGCGGCAGCACCGCTATCTCGAATTGCTGCGGCAGCTGTGTCGTCGTCGCTCCTTGATCCTTAGTATTGTCGTCAGCCATAAAAGATTCCCTTGTTCCTCTTCGCTCCTTTGCGACTTTACGGGAGAACAGTTTCCCAAAGCCGCAATGTCGCAAAGGTATCTATTCGCCCTTCCAGAGGCGAATGATCAAAATACCGTTTTCAAAATTATGTTCGATCTCGCGCCCCTTCGATCACCGACGGGAAAGTCAGTGTTTTTTCAAAGCGGCTGTACGTGATCTCCATTTGGTGAAACGAGACACCTCCGGCGCACGAACGGTCCTTGCGACAACCGGCAATGTATAGCGCGTTACCCTGGATATCGATCTCGACATCCTCAACCGAAACGCCGGCCAGCTCGACTTTCACGAGCCATCCCTCCGGCGTTTGATATACATCGGCGGCCGGATAGCCAAAGCTGTCCCGAACGAACATTCTTCGACGACCCGAGAAATTGAAAATGACGGTTGAATGATCTTGCCATTTCTAAATCAGTGACGAGGGACAAGTGACGAGTGACGAGCGGCGAGGCAACTGGATGCACCGCTCGTCACTCGTCACTTGTCACTCGTCACTCCCACTAATTCTTACTCCAAAAAGCGCTGCCGGTTGAGATCTCTTCGAGCGTTTCGGCGATCTCGCGTTCGTCTTCCGTCTCGAGTGCGATGTCAGCCATCGCGATGATACCGGCAAGGGCACCGTTATCATCGACGACCGGAATACGCGGCGCACTTGTTTATCGCCCATCAGGCGGATCGCCTCAAAAACAAAGTCGTCGGGCTTAACGGAAAATATCTCGGTCGTCATCGCTTCGCTGACCGGAGTTGTCGCGTCCTTCCCGTCCGCGACAGAGCGCACGACGATGTCCCGATCGGTCACAATTCCGACGAGTTTACCGTCCTCAACGACCGGGATCGACCCCATGTCGCCGTCGCGCATCAACGTCGCAACATCGCGCAAAGACATGTCGCGCGTCGCGGTCTTGACGCTCGACGTCATTATTTCCCGGCACTTGATGCGTGCTGCGCGAGAGCCTTCAGTCATCATTATCTCCTTTCAAATATTTTGTTTGACTTGGAGGGATAAAGCAAGCCCCTTCAATTTGGGATTTGGGATTTGGGATTTGGGATTTGGGATTTGGGATTTCGGATTGCGGATTGTTCGATCAGGGCGTTTGGTTCGATAATCTATTTCTTGCTAGTCATTTCATTCCCGCGGTCATGAATGCCCCGTCATCTCCGATCGCTTCGACTGGACACGCGTTGAACGCTTCTTCGCAAAGCGCAAGCTCATCGTCGCTGGCGGGCTGCTTGTAAACATACGAGTAACCGTTCTCGTCGTTGCGGCGAAAATTCGCAGGCGAGGTGTCGCGGCAGACGTCGCAGTCGATACACTGGCTGTCCACATAAAATTTACCCGCCGTATTGTCGGGCAATTTGTCTCTTAGATCGGCCATATGAAGAACTGCCCGCGAAATACGCGAAAAAAGATTTTCTCATTTTCGCGTATTTTCGCGTATTTCGCGGGAAAATTCCTAAACCTTCTTTTCCGTCATCGAGATCATCCGCTCGAGCGCAATGCCGGCGAAGTGTTTTGTCTCGTCATCGACGACGATCTCGTTTACGATTACTCCGTCGACAAGATTGTCCATCGCCCACGCAAGATTTTGCGGTGCGATCCGATACATCGTCGCGCACATGCAAAGATCCGGTGCAAGCAGGCGGATCTCCTTGTCGGGAAAACGCTGTTGGAGCCGATTGACGAGATTCACCTCAGTACCGATCGCCCACTTCGACCCTGACGGCGAGTTTTCGACGGTCTTGATGATGAAGCTGGTCGATCCGTCAAGATCGCTTATCTCGACGACCTCGCGCGTGCATTCCGGATGAACGAGAACCTGCACACCGGGTATCTCATCGCGAATCTTATCTACATGCCACGGTTTGAATCGCCCGTGCACCGAACAGTGCCCACGCCATAGGATGAGTTTCGCCTCGCGCAATTGTTCTTCCGTATTTCCGCCGAGTTCTTCGTGCGGATTCCAGAGTACCATCTTGTCGAGCGGAATACCGAATTTCGCACCGGTGTTCCGCCCTAGATGCTGGTCCGGAAAAAAGAACATCTTGTCGAATTGCTTTAGATAGATATCGAACAGCGGTATCGCGTTCGATGATGTGCAGACGACACCTTCGTTCCGGCCGCAGAACGCCTTGATCGCGGCGGACGAATTCATGTATGTGATCGGAGCGACCTTCTGCTCAAGCACGCCGATATCGCGAAGCTGTTCCCACGCATCTTCGACCTGATCGATCGTCGCCATATCGGCCATCGAGCATCCCGCACCGAGATCCGGCAGTATCACACGCTGTTGCGGCTTGCCCAGAATGTCGGCCGACTCGGCCATGAAGTGAACGCCGCAGAACACGATGTATTCGGCGTCGGTCTGCGATGCCATTACCGAGAGCTGATATGAATCTCCGGTCAGGTCGGCGTGACGGATGACGTCGTCGCGTTGATAGTGATGCCCGAGTATCACGACCCGCGGGCCGAGAGCCTCGCGCGCAGCTTCGATCTGCGTAGCCAATTCTTCGTCGGCCATGACGAGAAAATCTTCGAGCGGCCTGATTTGTTCTGTTACTACTGACATCAAGAAAATCATGGCGCTTTCGCAGATTGGAATCAACCGCAGAGGCACGGAGACGCGGAGGTAGGGGAATTAGACTGTTTGTTTGTGTTAAAGACGACTCGGTGAAAGCTGCTATTGGACTTACATCAGACGCTGAAAACTCAGCGTCTCGGCGGTTCCAGTATCATGCAACCCCGGCAAGTTTTTCGATGATCAGAATTGCGCCATAGGTAAGCGCGGCAATGAGGGCAGCCATCGGAATGGTCAAGATCCAGGCCCAAAGAATGCGGCCGGCAACTCCCCATTTGACTGCAGAAAAGCGCTTTGCCGTGCCGACGCCGACGATCGAGCCTGTGATGGTATGGGTGGTCGATACGGGAATGCCTGTGAAGGTCGCGAAAAACAGCGTTGCGGCACCCGCGGTCTCGGCGCAAAATCCGCCCACGGGCTGAAGCTTGACGATCTTCGTACCCATCGTTTTCACGATCCGCCAGCCGCCGGAGAGTGTTCCTAATCCTATCGCCGCGTGTGCCGCAAGAACGACCCATAGCGGAACTTCCGGCAGCTTTCCGCCGGGCATTGCCTGAAGAAAACCTCCGGCGACAAGTACGATCGTGATTATACCCATCGTCTTCTGGGCGTCGTTACCACCGTGGCCGAGCGAGAATGCGGCTGCAGAGAACAATTGCCCAATGCGAAAGCCCTTGTCGATCCTGTTTACGGACACCCTTCGGAAGATCCAGTAGACCGTGACCATAAGGAAAAACCCGAGCGCCATACCGATTAGCGGCGAGAGGACGATGAATGTCAGGGTCTTGATCCAACCGGCGGCCTTTAAAACAGTTTCGACGCCGTAAAAGCCGAAGTGCCAGATGAATGAAACGATTGCCGAACCCGCGTACGCTCCGACGAGAGCGTGCGAACTTGACGTCGGAAGGCCGAGATACCACGTGATCAAATTCCAGATAGTGGCACCGAGGACAGCGGCGAGAAGAACAAATAGTTGGTCGCCCGCGGGAATGGCGGCGATATTTATCATGTCGCCGCCGATGGTTTTCGCTACCGCGGTGCCAAAAACGGCGAACGCAATGAAGTTGAAAAACGCAGCCCAGGCAACGGCTACGCCCGGACTAAGAACTCGGGTCGCGACAACCGTAGCTATCGAATTCGCGGCGTCGTGAAATCCGTTCACGTAGTCGAATACGAGAGCGATTGCGATGATCAGCACGACAAGGCTAAGTGCGGCTGTTTGTCCGTCCATCTAGTTAAAAGTTTACAGTTGATAGTGGAGAGTTATTGGTTTCCACGCTTAATTGTCCTGATCGACGCCGTTAAAATTTTCTGGATCTGCTCACAATCCGCGATCATTGAATCTGCCGTTTCCGTTTCGAGTGTTCTACTGTCTCGCAAAAGTCGTAACCAATAGTTTGTTTCCGACGCTTCCTTAAGCGCGATCGAGAGCTTGTGGACAAAATCCTTTCGTGACTCCGCCTGATTCGCCTCCTCGACGTTTGCGCCGATCGAGGTACCAGATCTCAAAAGCTGTTTAGTAAGTACATATTCGCGCCTCTCGTCAGCTAGTTGTCGCGTGATGCTAACTATTCGTAACGCGAATTCGTAACTCTTCGTTTTCAGAATACTTTCGGCCATGGGAGCCTCCGAATAACGAACTATCAACTATCAACTATCAATTATCAATTATGTTTTAACACTATGCTCTCTATGATGTTTGCCACGCTTTCGCATCGGTCGGTCGCATTCTCCAAAATCTCGTAGAACTCTTTCCACTTGATGACCGCGATCGGATCGGTTTCTTCCTTGAAGAGCTGCTCGATCGCCCTGAAGTATACGTCGTCAGCCTCGTTTTCGAGCCGGTGGATCTCCCGAAACCGTTCGTTGATCCCGTTCTTTGGCTTACTGAGAACTGAGACCGCTCCATGAATCTCGACACCGAGATCGCGGATGATCCGAGCAAGCTGTCGAGAATTATCATTCGGCTCTCGGATGTCGTACATGACGATCGCCCTCACACCGGCGTCGATATAATCGCAAATGTCATCGAGAGCGACGGCAAGCGTGTAAATATCCTCGCGATCGAACGGCGTTATGAACGATTTATTTAGCTTGTTCGTGATCTGGTGAGTCAGTTCGTCGCAAGCATGCTCGACATCCTTGATCCGCGTTTTAAACGAAGTAAACTCCGCCGCGGGTGCGTCGAGCATTTCGGTGAGGAGTGCCGACGCCTCTTCGATCTTTTGCGCCATCTGTGTGAACAGGTCGAAATACACATCTTCGCGGGGCAATAAGCTGAATGCCATAGAGAATAATCTCCGGTATGAACAGTAATTTTGAAATGAGTTAAATATTAGCCGAGCCAAACGCGGGTTGTCTATCTACCGACTGAACCGGTACGGGCACGACACGTTCTTAACCACTTGTTAACGAGTTGTTAATTGACCGCTCTCTAACGTAACAAAAGGAACATAGAGACTATAAACTTGTTGCGATGAGACCAAATATAATTTTTGTGACGCTAATGCTTTTTCTGCCGGCAGTTGGATCACTCGGTCAAAGTACCCCGGCCGACACTGACTTTCAGATCTGGCATGAAACTACATTCTCTCGTCCCGTCATTAAGAGAAAGGATTCGAACGGGAAGAGCTTTGACAGACTGTCACTCTTGATGATCACTTCGCTCCGCCTCGGACAAAATCGTCTCGCGGCGATCGACGAAAGGATCGGAGGCGGTTTTGACCTGGCTCTTAATAAGCATTTCAGTGTCTCGCCGACCTATCTCTTTATTGCGTCGCAGCCCGCTCGGGGTCGTAGGGAATTCGAGCACCGGATGCGCTTCGATGTAACTTACAACCATAAGTTCAAGAACTTCGCGATCAAGAACCGAAATCGGGTGGAGTATAGGGTCCGTAATTCGCGTTCGGACTCTGTCCGCTATCGAAACAAACTCACATTGAGTGTGCCGATCAATCGCAACGGCGCGGAGCTGTTTACGCCCTTCATTTCGAACGAACCCTATTATGACTTTTCTGCCGGCGAATGGTCGCGTAACGACCTGTCGCCCGGGATCGCGAAGAAGTTCACCGATAAGTTATCGGGCGAGTTCTTCTATACCTGGCGAAAGAACCGTTCGGGCCGGCCGGGTGACGTTCACGCTGTCGGCTTCAACCTGAAGGTAAAGTTGTAAGGGATCGGAACGTTATTCTGTGGGATTGGCCGGCGAACCATAGCGGTGCTTGATGAATGCGGCCTCGCGAAGATAGACGTTAAGCTCGCAAATGTCCTTGACGTAGTCGCCGATCCGCTCAAGATGCTTTGCCACGAACAAAAGGTGCGCGGCCCCGGTTGTAGTGGCCGGATTGTCGATCATAATCTCAAGCAGTTCATTGAAGACCCGGTGGTAGGCTGCGTCTATCTCCTTGTCCCGCTCTATTATTTCGCGTGACGCGGCCGAATCTTCATTCGTAAAGGCGTCAAGCGCGGCCCGTAGCATCTCCGCCGCCGTTCGAGCCATTATCGGAAATTCCACAAAGCTTTTTATCGTCGGCTGGTTGTTCAGGATTATTGCCGCCTCGGCGATACTCCCGGCATGGTCCGCGATACGCTCCAGGATAGGTGTGATCTTCGCGACGGATATGACAAACCTCAGGTCATGTGCTGCCGGTTGGTGAAGGGCGATGATCTCGATGCACAGGCGGTCGATCTCCAGTTCCATCTGATCGACGATCTTGTCATCTTCAAGAACGCGCTGAGCCAACTCGCTGTCGCGCTCGACGAGCGATTGCATAGCGCTGCTGCACCGCAGCTTCGGTTGCACCGCCAAGCAAAAGAATCTTGTCGCGCAGATTGTCGAGTTGTTCGTCAATGATCCGGTGGTCCATCGTTTTGTCTAATTGTAGCGCAAAGCCAGTGTTGAAAATTTGGGATTTCGGATTTGGGATTTCGGATTTCGGATTTCGGATTTCGGATTTGGAATGCATCCCAATCGGCGAATCCGAAATCCGAAGTCCCAAAACCAAAGCCGCTATCCGAAGCGTCCCGTAATATAGTCTTCCGTCAATTTCTCGTCCGGGTTCTGAAACATTTTCTGCGTCGGGTTGAATTCGACCAGCTTTCCCAACATAAAAAATGCGGTATGGTCCGATACGCGTGCCGCCTGCTGCATGTTGTGTGTGACGATCACGATCGTATAGTCCCGCTTGAGCTCGACGACGAGCTCTTCGATCTTTTGGGTCGCGATCGGATCGAGTGCCGACGCCGGCTCATCCATCAATACGACCTCGGGTTCCACCGCCAAAGCTCGCGCGATGCAAAGGCGTTGCTGCTGGCCACCCGAAAGCCCGAACGCGGACGTGTTCATCCGGTCTTTTACCTCGTCCCAAAGGGCAGCATCGCGCAAGGCTTTCTCGACACGTCGTTGGAGATCCGCTTTGTTCGAATGGATGCCGTTGATCTTGATCCCGTATGCAACATTATCGAAGATCGATTTTGGGAATGGGTTCGACTTCTGAAAGACCATACCGACCTTTCTTCTGAGTGCGACAATATCGATGCCCGGCTCGTAGATGTTTTCTCCGTCTATGATCACCTCGCCTTCAACACGGATCCCCGGGATGGTGTCGTTCATGCGATTCAGCGTCCGAATGAACGTCGACTTGCCGCAACCCGACGGCCCGATAAACGCTATGATCTGGCGCTCGGGAATCTCGAGGGTGATATCGTGCAGCGCCTGGGCTTTGCCGTAATAGAAATTCAGATTTGAGATACTGATCTTAGTTTTCATCTGAGCGTTTAGTACCGTTTCCTCGTCAAGAACCTGACCAAAATATTAATGACCAGGATCAATCCGACCAATATTAGGGTCGCCGCCCACGCCATCGCGTGCTCGACCTCGAACGGGCCGGTAGCGTAATTGAAGATCTGGACCGTCAGCGATGACATCGGCTGATCATAATAAAAATTGTAAAACCTGCTATTCAATGCGGTGAACAAGAGCGGCGCGGTTTCACCGGTCACTCGTGCGATCGCAAGCATTGCGCCGGTCGCGATCCCCGATGCCGCAGCGGGTAGAACGATGTTCCATGAGACACGCCATTGGGGAGCACCAAGCGCAAGGGCACCTTCGCGGCATCGAGTTTGGCACGAGTTTGATCATCTCTTCGGTCGTGCGTGCAACGATCGGCAGCATGATGATGGCGAGTGCAAGTCCGCCCGCAAGACCGGATTGACGACCCATCGGAAGAACGACGAGCGTGTAGACAAATATGCCGATGATGATCGACGGGATCCCGATCAGCGTGTCGGCGACAAATCGAACCGTGTTTCCAAACCAGTTCCGCCCGTACTCTGCGAGATAAACTCCGGCGGCGATACCAACGGGCAGGCCGATTACGCCAGCCAACAGGGTCATCATCGCCGAGCCCGCGATCGCGTTGCCGATACCGCCGCCTTCGCCGACGGGCTTCGGCGTGCCAACCAAAAACTCCACGCTCAAAGACGAAAGTCCGCGGACCGCAATGTAGGAAATTATCAACAGAAGAATGACGGTCACGAAAAGGGCGCACGTCGCGGTGATGCTGGTCATCACGGCGTTCGTGATCCTTCGTCTCTGCCCAAATGTCGTTATCGCTCGTGCCATCAGTTGATCAAACGTGCTTTGCCGAATTCCCCCTCGCAACACTAAGGATCAGGATCTTCGCAAATGCATTTACGACAAAGGTGACCAGGAAAAGTACGAGCCCGATCTCGATCAAAGCGCTCAGATAGATCTTGTCCGTCGCTTCGGCAAAGTTCGCGGCGAGCAGCGATGCGATCGTATTCGCCGGCTCGAATAGCGATGTGGTGATCTGCGGCGAGTTTCCGATCACCATCGTTACCGCCATCGTCTCTCCGATCGCACGTCCAAGACCGAGCACCACAGCCCCCGCAATACCGGACGCCGCATTACCTAAAACGATCCGAGTCGTCTCCCACTTTGTCGCCCCAAGCAGCGAGCGCAGCCTCACGCTGGGTGTCGGGAACTGCTTCGAGAACGTCGCGGACCACGGCGGTGATTATCGGCGTGATCATCAGTGCGAGAATGATCGCGGCTGTAAGCATACCGATGCCGGTCAGCCTGCCCTGAAACAGAGGAATGAAACCGAAATTATCCTGAAGCACCGGACCGAGATAGTTGCGAATGAAAGGCGCGAGGACGAAAATCCCCCACAAGCCGTACACGACCGAAGGAATGGCCGCAAGCAGTTCGACCATGAAGGCGATCGGTTTCGCGATGTTCTTCGGCGCCTGTTCGACAAGAAAGATCGCGATACCGAGTGAGACCGGGACCGATAACATTAAACCGATGATCGACGATACAACCGTGCCGTAGATGAACGGCAGGGCTCCGAAAGTCTCCTGTGCCGGCTTCCATTCACCGCCGATCAGGAATCCGACGCCGAATCGTTCAATGGTTGGCCAGGCGCTGTTCACCATCATGACGAATATCGCGGCCACGATTAGCAAAATGCTAGCGGCCGCAATAAGTAGAACAGCTCGAAATATTTTGTCGCCGATGGCGCCGGTGCGTGGCAATTTACTGTCTCAGAGGTTTTCCGCCACTGGTTATCGAGTTTATCTTCGCCTCGACCTTCTTCAGGACCTCATCGGGCAGCGGAGCGTAGTGCAGATCAGAAGCGAACTTTCCGCCGTCGTGTAGGGCCCACCACAAGAAATCGACCAGGGCTTTACCTTTCGCCGCGTCCGGCTGATCTTTGTAGATGAGGACATATGTATAACTCGAGATCGGATAAGAATCGGCGCCCGCGGCATGGGTGATCTGTGTCCTCAGATCGTCCGGCATGCTCGCGACCGAGACCTCGGCCGCCGCCTTCACCGTTTCGATCTTCGCTTCAACAAATTCGCCTGCTCTGTTCTGGATCTGTGCTGCCGGTATTGAGTTCGCCTTTGCAAATGTCAGCTCGACATATCCGATAGAGTTAGGTGTTTGCTTGACCTGGCCCATGACGCCGTCATTTCCCTTGGCTCCCACACCGACACCCGCTATCCAACTCGGTTGTTTGTTCATTCCGACCTTGGTTTTCCATTCAGGCGAGGCCTGGGAGAGAAAATCGGTGAACACGGCTGAGGTTCCGCTCGAGTCGGCCCGATAGACCGGCAGTATGTCGGCATCGGGAAGTGTAATGCCGGGGTTATCACTTGCGATCCGTGCGTCGTTCCATTTCTTGATATTGCCCATATAGATGTCGGAAATGGTTTGCCCGGACAATTTCAGCGGCTCCTTAACGCTTTCGAGATTGTAAGTGAGAACCACTGCACCGAGGACGGTTGGAATATGAAGCACTTCGCCACCTGCGGATCTAAGATCTTCGTCGCTCATCGGATCGTCGGACGCGCCGAAATCCGCAGTCTTGGCAAGTAAAGCCTTTTGCCCGGCTCCGGAGCCGGTCGCCTGATAGTCGATTCTCACAGCCGGGTTCGCGCGGCCAAACTCATTCACCCATTTCTCGTAGATGGGTTTCGGGAAACTTGCTCCCGAGCCCTGGATGCGCAAAGTACCTTCAGCATCTCCCGCACTGCCGGTGTCCTGGCCCAACTTCTGGCCACTGCACGCAAAACCTGCAAACACCAACGCGAGAACAGCCATTAAGAAAATCGTCGATTTGAAATTCATAAAGTGAATTATACGGAAATCAAGTTTTGCGATAAGTCATCAAGCCGAAGAGTTAACATGTAATTAACATCGGCTCGGCCTAGCCGGATACACATTGCGGTCAATTTACGGTATCTCGAGAAATCGCTCAGCGTGTCACTCCGGAAGAGCAATAATGCGGTTTTTTCCGCATACCAATGCCTAAACGGGCTATGTTGGTTGCGTCTTTGCGGCGAACCGCTCGTACAGCACACTCATCAAATTCCCGCCACATTGCGAGCGATTCTCGCGCGCGCCGCGTATCGTCGCGTATTCTGGTATCGATCGGTTACGGATTCAGGAGGGTAAGCAAAATGAAAAAATTAACACTAGGAAAAAGATTTGTTACGGCAGCGACGCTCTGGGCGCTGGTGGCTGTTCCGCTGGTTGCGCAGACCCGCGTAACGATGCCGAAAAATAAGTACCAGGTTCAGGACGACGTTAAACTCGGGCGCGACGCGTCGCGCGAGGTCGAGCGTCAATTTCCGTTGCTGAACGACAACCTGGCGAAACGTTACGTCGAAAGCGTCGGTGAGCGGCTTGTCGCGGCGATCCCGCCAGAGTTTCAACAGTCTTCGTTTAGATATGATTTTGACGTTGTCAACGCTCGTGACATCAATGCCTTCGCATTGCCGGGCGGGCCGATGTATGTGAATCGGGGAATGATCGAAGCTGCGAAGAACGAAGGTGAGATGGCCGGCGTGATGGCTCACGAGATCAGTCACATTGCGCTTCGACATGCGACCGCGCAGGCGACAAAGCAGAGCAGTATAGGTAGTCAGCTTGGAACGATTGGCCTGATCCTCGGCGGTGCGATCTTTGGCGGACAAAGCGGAGCTCAACTCGGAGCTATCGGTGCTCAGGTCTTGCAAACGCGCTACAGCCGCGATTACGAAACACAGGCCGATGTCCTCGGTTCACAGATCATGGCGAGCGCCGGTTACGACCCGCGAGATCTGGCGAATATGTTTCGGACGATCGAACAGCAGAGTGGCGGAAGCCGCGCTCCGGAATGGTTGAGCAGCCATCCGAATCCGGGAAGCCGTTATCAAAACATCAATCGCGAAGCGAGTCGGTTGAACGTATCTCCAAATCCGCGGAAAGTGACCTTGGAATTCCGGCGCGTTCAGGAACGCCTTCGCAGTATGCCGCGGGCCCGAACAATGGCCGAGATACAGCGTGACTATCAGCGAACAGGTGGTGGCCGTACGACGCAAAGCGAGAGCCCGATCGCGAACGGAAACTATTCAAGGAGGGTCGCCTTTCCATCGACCCGGAGCCGTGTCTATTCGAACAGCGCATTGAGCGTAAATATTCCCAGCAACTGGCGGGACTTTGAGACAAGCGGACAAGTTTGGCTCGCACCCGAAGGCGCCTATGGAAATCAGGGAATCACGCATGGCGCGATGATCGGAGCCGCACGGGCGAATTCGAACAATCTGAGCCAGATGACTCGCGAATACATTGACGAGCTACTTCAGGCTAATAGCTTTCTCAGACAGACCGGAGGTCAGCAGCGGGCAAACGTTGCCGGCCGAACCGGGATCGCAACGGTCTTATCCGGCCGGTCTTCGGTCACAGGGCGCACCGAGGTGGTAACCGTTTACACGACGCAGCTCCGGAGCGGTGATCTTTTTTTCATCGCGACGGTGTCACCCGGTGACGAGTCGAACCGTTATAATTGCGGTCTTCAGGAATATGGTCAGCTCGATTAGGCTGAATGATTAGAAGGTCTGGTGAATCGTGAATGGTGAATCGTGAATAGTAGTTACGATTCAAGAAACGCCCGGTGGTTTTTCCCCCGGGCGTATTAATTTCCATCGGCACTATTCACCATTCACTATTCACCATTCACCATTCACCATTCACCATTCACTATTCCCTCTCGGCCTTGATCGTAAGCAAGAATATTGACGCGACGACCGATATCACGGCGCTCATGATAAAGGCCGGGGCCGCACCGAATTCGCTCCACACCAATCCAAAGATCAATGATGCCGGAAAGACCGTGATCCCGTATGCGAGATTGTAGAGCCCGAACGCCGTACCGCGTTTCTCTTCGGGCACGAGATCGGCCACAAGAGCTTTCTCGACGCCCTCGGTCAGCCCGAAGTAGAATCCATAGATGATGAACAGTGTCCACGCCTGCCATGCCGAATCGGCAAAAGCGAAACCCGCATAGACAGCAGCATAGATGATCCAGCCCGTCAGGATCATTGTCTTTCGGCCGATCTTGTCGGAGAGATCGCCGCCGATGATCGAACTGAAAAGCTTACTGAAATGCAGGACCATCCAAAGCAGCGGGAGCATCGCGGGTGCAACGCCCGTTTCTTGAGCCCGAAGAAGCAGGAACGCGTCGGTCGAATTTGAGAGGGTAAACAGCGCGACGACGACGAGAAACTGTTTGAAGTTCGAGTTAAATCCGCGGAGCGAGAATTTGATCGGGAGGGCGTCCGGGTCGGGTACGGGCTTAGTCTTTTCGCGAACGAAAAAGACGATCACAAATAAACCCAGCGCGAGAGGGATCGACGCGAAAAGAAATACCTGTTGATATTCGCGGGCCGTCGGCGTGCTAGGATCCGCGGCCAGATAAGTCAGCAACAGGAAAGCGACTACCGGTCCGACAACCGCTCCGAGATGATCGGCCGCACGATTGAATCCGAACGCCAGGCCACGAGCGTTTTCAGGAACTGTCGACGCCAGTAGCGCGTCGCGTGGAGCGCCGCGGATCCCCTTGCCGATGCGATCCGTCATTCGAACGACGAGTACTTGAGGCCAGCTGGTGACAAACGCGAGCAGTGGCCGGACCACCGCGGCTAACGAATAGCCGAGAAAGACGGGCAGTTTTCGATTCCCGAACTTGTCGCTGAGATATCCCGAGAAAAGTTTGAGAATGCTGGCGATCGATTCGGCGAAACCCTCGATCAGGCCGATGGCGAAAGGACTTGCGCCAAGTGTTAGCGCGAGAAAGGTCGGAAGAAGGGGATAGATGATCTCGCTGGAAGTGTCATTGAGAAAGCTGACCAGACTAAGAGCAAACACGGTCGGCGAAAGGTTGCGATATCGCTGCCAGATCCGGTTAGTCTTCTTTTCACCCACCTCATCCACAATGTATTTGGATCTAACCCGGCTCGTCTGAACTTACGCATTTAACCGCGAATCACGCTGATGACGCAGATCACAGAAGATATAACTCTTGATCCGCGTCTTCCGCGTCATCCGCGGTTAAAATGCGCCAGCGTACACTTGACCCGAATTTCTACCGCCGTCCCTTAGCCGGCGGTTTTAATTTCGGTGTTGCGTCCGAGCTGAAATACCAGAGGGAGGTGCTTCCAACGACGGCGATGACTAAGATCATCGATACGATCAACATACGGATCGCCATCTTTACGGTTTTCTTCAGAGCCTTGAACGCGACGAACGCCACGCCTGCGATAAGGATAAAGAACGACACGGCTACGATCCCACCGACCATTTCTCCGCTTGGTGCCAGATACGACAAGATCATTTTTGCTGTTTCTCCGCTTTTGCCCGTTCGAGCTCCGCAATCTCGTCCTCGCCAAGCCGTGAGTTTTCCGCCGGCAGGCTATATTCCTCGTCCGCCCACGCACCAAAATCGAGCAGCTTGCATCTCTCCGAACAAAATGGACGGAATGGATTCCCCTCGAACACTGTTTCCTTCCCGCATCGCGGACACTTTACAACCGTCATAAAACACTCGCAGAACCCAAGGTTAACACACGGCTCCCTCCATTTTCGAGGCGAAAAATCCTTGTCACTCGATCCCCGAGGTGGTAATTATACAAAGGCCGCGTGCGAAAACGCATCCAAACGAACAATCGGACGAAACGGTTCGTATCTGAAACGGGAGTTTGCAAAACCATGAGCGATTACAAAGAACGTTTTGAGAAATGGCAGCGCGATGCCAAGGAGAAGTTCGACGAGATCGACAAGCAACTCGGCCTCAAAGAAAGGATCGAGGATGGTGCGCGTGCCGTTGTCGAGACGGCTCAGAAAGGCGCCGGGAAGATAAAGGCCGAAGCAGAAAAGACCGGAGTCGGCAAGCATGCGGTGAAAGTAGCTGAAGAGACTTTTAAGACCGCCGAAGAGACTGCAAAAAAAGCCTGGAGCGCGAGCGAGCCCGTACGCGATGTCGCAGGGGATGCCGGTGAACGAGCCGGAGACGTGGTCGGAGCGGCGGGAAAAGCCGCGGGCGACGTTATCAGCGTCGCGGCCGAGAAAGCCGGTGGCATTTTCGATGAAGCCCGCGACGCCGTCGGAACAAATGCAAAACGCGTTTCGCGTGCATTCAATTTTGGCGCAGGATTTACCCGGACGATGGATTCTGCGGCGAGGTCTTTATCGAAAGCATCGGGGTGGATACAGGAAAATCCTTTACAGGCTGCGACGACGGGTGTTTCGATGGCCGTTGGAGCGGGCCTCGGCGTCGTCTTTACTGGCATTAGCTCGCACTGGCTTTTTAATTCGGCCCTGCCGGCGTGGTCGGTAAAAAAGATCGGCGAACAATTCAACGAATTCCTCAAACGAAAAGAAGAACTGATCGAAAAGGGCCGGCTCACCGAAGCCGAGGCGGAACGGATCAGGTTCGAGCGCGACATCGCAAAACGGATCGGGGCGCCTCTGCTCGGCGCATTCTCGTTCGCATCGGGTGCGGTGATGATGACGAATATCTTCAATCCGAAAACGATCACCGGAGCACCGATCGATTGGATCATCGGCGGCAATCCGCTGCTCGAAGGGGTATGGTTCTTCGGAAACGGAATGGTCTGCTTCAAAACCAGCTACGACTTTTTCATGATCGCGTTAGACGGGCAAGAAGATGTCCAGCGAATGGTGAGAGAGATCAGGGGAATGCTCCCGCAGGCGAGTTAATAGTGAATAGTGAATAGTGAATAGTTTGGAATACGGAAACGCCCGAATTACTTCGGGCGTTTTCAGCTCTTCATTATCCGATTCACCATTCACCATTCACCATTCACCATAGCTACCATTCACTCATTCACCATTCACCACTCACTAATCGATCCGGATAGGAAACGGAACAAAACACAAAACGAAAATAAGAAGGGTGAGTATCGCAACGATCTTGCGTTTCCTATCAAGCGGGGTTTCGTCATACGGCTCGGGGTGGCCGACGCGCATCATGATCCCTAAGAGAACGGCGACAAGAAATCCGCTCGGGCTGTTGAAATAGATAAAACCGACTATCGCCAGCCCGCTCATGAGGACAAATGCGATCCGACCGGTAAAGAAATGCCACTTCTTCCCGAGTGCGGCGTAAATCGCGTGACCGCCATCGAGCTGGCCCGAGGGAATCAAATTCAAAGCCGTCACAAGCAGGCCAACCCACGCTGCGTAATAAAACGGATTCTTTACACCAATCGTCGGATCGTTGCCGACAACTGCTCCGACGATCCGCATAAACAGCGGATCGACAAACGTCAGCCCGCCGGGAACAGAAAGCTGTGCTGCCGACGCGGGCTGCATTCTGAGAACTCCCACGATCGCGATGGGTATCAAAGCGATGAAACCGGCGATGGGTCCGGCGACGCCGATATCGAAGACGGCCTTTCGCGAAGGCATCGGCGACTTGATCCGGATAAACGCGCCGAACGTTCCCGCCGGCCCGATCATCGGCGGTGTCGGTATAAAAAATGGCAAGGTCGCGTCGACGCCATAGATGCGGCACGCTACGTAGTGCCCCATCTCATGCGAGATCAGAATAAAGATCAGCGAAAGAGAAAATGATAGCCCGTTGATCAGATACTGCGGATCAGTGGCAAGCGCGTGGACAGCGGTCGTGATCAGGGCGACGTAACGAAATGGCAGAGTCGAGACGAAATTCAAGAGCTCGGGCCAGCTTTGCGGATCGGCCACCGGAAGCGGATCGATACTACCAAAGGGAAACAGAACGCCGGCGATCGTCGCGGTTGCAAGCGTAACAAGCAACAGCAGCGAATGCAGGATCCACGTCCGCGCCGTTGGCCGCATCGCCTGGCGTGGGATATATATCTGTTCGGTCGCCATAGGGGTCAAAAAGAAAATCGTAAACCGCAGATGATGCATTTGCGATTCACGATTCTCGAAAAATCAAAATGATCAGAAATTCTAGGGCTTGACGGCCTTTGCCGACAGCTCTTTCCCCGGCTTGAATCTAATGGTCTTACCGGCCGGAATCGGCACTTCCATTCCGGTCCTCGGATTTCGCCCTACACCGCGCTTACGCGGTTTGACGACGAAAACCCCGAAGCCGCGAAGCTCGATACGTTTACCCTTCGCCAAAGCTTCCTTCATTGCGTTAAATAGCGAGTCAACTACCTGTTCCGCTTTTTGCTTCGGAACACCGGTTTTATCGGCAACATGGTTGACGATATCAAGTTTGATCATCACTGCCTCCTTTGCCTGTTACACGCGTCGAAAGAAAAACTAACCCCCAATTGGTCTTATCATATGCCTCTAACTTCACACCTGTCAAGATTTTGCAGAAAGGGTGCGGTCAACCCCCAAGCGATAATTGGACTTCGTCGGCTCAATCCAAGGTGCTAAAATTGATCCATGCTTAGAGCGACGTCAAGGGATTCGGGGAGGGTTTAGACGATATGAGGTGGCGAGATTACGGCCGGAGTTCAAATGTTGAGGATCGACGCGGACTGGGCGGCCGCGGATTAGCGATCGGTGGCGGGGGGATCGGCGTGATCGTACTGGCCCTAGCCGCTTTGATATGCGGTGTGGATCCGCGACAGTTGCTTGAGAGTCTGCCGGCGGAAACGGGGCAAGTCCAACAACAGCCGGGAACTGCGAGCAATTCGACCAATCAACCGGCGGACGAAAACATGCAGTTCGCCCGGGCTGTCATGAAAATGACCGAGGACGTTTGGGGCCAGATTCTCCCTCAGCAGGCACGCGTCCGGTATGCACAGCCAAAACTGGTTCTTTTTAGTGGTCAGACACCTTCGGCATGCGGGTACGGTGAAGCGGCGATGGGGCCATTCTATTGCCCCGGCGATCAAAAGCTGTACCTTGACTTCGATTTCTTCCAGGAGCTGAAACAGCAATTTAAGGCCCCGGGAGATTTTGCCCAGGCCTACGTTATTGCTCACGAGGTCGGGCATCACGTTCAGAATCTACTTGGCACGATGGGTAAGGTACAGAGGGCCGGGCAGAATAATCGTCTCTCGGTCGCCCTCGAACTGCAGGCCGATTGCTACGCCGGCGTATGGGCGTTCTACGCGCAACAAAAAGGATTGGTCGAGACGGGCGATGCCGAAGAGGCGATGCGTGCCGCGGCGGCGGTCGGCGACGATATGATCCAGAAAAGAACGCAGGGCTACGTCGTGCCCGAGTCGTTCACGCACGGCTCAGCTCAGCAACGAATGCAGTGGTTTGCGAAGGGTATGCAGTCGGGTGACATGCGGCAGTGCGAGGCGTTCAAGTGAACAAAGTTTAAAAGTGAAAAAGTGAAAAGGTGAAAAAGTTTAGAAGTGAGAAATCTTTCTTCACTTTTTCACCTTTTCACTTTTTCACTTTTCCACATTTAAACTTTTTCACTTTTCCACTTTTAACTTTTAAACTTTTTCACTTTTAAACTTTTTCACTTTTTTCACGATGGCGTGTACGGGCGTCCGTAGATCTCCTGGTAGACCCACCCGAGCACGCGGGCTTCGGCGGTGCACAATTGTTCCAACCAGCAGCTCGTCAAATACAGACGTTTCTCAGCCCTTGTCGTAAGCTTCTCCGACTTTTCGATCGCAAGCGCATCAGGATCGGTGTCGAGCTTGTTAGCCTCACTGATCTCAGTCTTTGTTTCCCGAGACTCGTGCAGAGCGGCCAGCACATCCGAAAGCCATAAACCCAAAAGCGGCTCCGAATTATTTTCCTGCAAAGCCTGAAACACGCCGATCGCAAATCGTGCCTCGGCGTTCTCGAACGGATAGATCCCGACCCCGTTCTCGACATCGTCATGCTGTTTCCATTGAAAAAGCTCTTCCGTGTACGGGTGTCGAATCCTAGCGGTTCTTTCGTCGAAATTAAGAAACCACTCGACGACATCGGCGAGTGAGTTGTTGTCGATCCCGCCTTCGGGATTCCGTAGAAGTCTTGGCGGTAAGTTTTCGGGCTCTGTGGCTTCAGGCATTGGGCTTTTACAATCATCTTACCGCGTGCATATAATTTCGCAATAAAGTGCGGACGAAACGCTCAACGACGACCTCCAATAATTAATGTTTACCGGAATAATCGAAGAACTTGGCACTGTTCGATCAGTCGTCGCTAACGAGGGCGGCGCGCGAATGGTTATTTCGGCGAATGTCGTAACCAGTGACTCCGCGGACGGGGATTCGATCGCAGTGAACGGCGTCTGCCTCACCGCGTTGAACCTCGAGCAAGGCTCATTTACCGCCGATCTCTCACAGGAAACGCTTGATCGGTCGACACTCGGAAATCTAAAAGTTGGTTCGCACGTAAATCTCGAACGGGCCGTGACACCTGCAACCCGCCTCGGCGGCCATATCGTGCAGGGTCACGTCGACGCCCGCGGCGAGTTTATTTCGGCGCAACCATCACGGAGATTTCTGGACCGTGCGAATCGGTTACCCGAGTCAGATATCGCAATATCTGGTTTACAAAGGATCGGTCGCCGTCGAAGGTATTAGCCTGACGATCGCCGAACTCGGAGACACATATTTCGATATTGCGGTCATACCGAAGACCTGGGAGATGACGAATCTGTCGAAGCTCGTTCCGGGCGATCCGGTCAATCTCGAGGCAGACGTCATCGCAAAATATGTCGAACGAATGATGCTTGCGCGTCAGGAGACATAGACTTTGAGATTTGCACGCTACACATTCGCCGCCGCCGGAACGATCGGGATCCTCGTTCTCGTTCCGCTCTACTTTTTGCTCGAGCAAACCGGCATTGATAATCCCCCGCCCATCACGCACCCCGAGTATTATTACGGATTCGTCGGCGTCGCTCTCGCATTTCAGATCGTGTTCCTGATCATCGCGGGCGACCCGGTAAAGTATCGTCCACTGATGCTCGCCGCGATCTTCGAAAAATCCGCATTCGTGATACCAACCTTTTATCTCTACGGGCTCGGCACAGTTAGAGGGTCGATCGTCGTTGGCGCGGCGCTCGATCTGGTCTGGGGCATACTGTTCGTTGTTAGTTATTTCAAGACCAGGAAATACCCCGAAATAGAATTGGCCAGTGAGCTCGAAAATTAGCTTCCGGCGGCGGCGACCTCATCGCGGCCTGAGTCCGTCCTTCCAGATAACCACCAGATGTCGATGACGTTCGTGATCGGCCCGACCAGGAACAACGCATAGTAGGGCGCGTGAACATATTCTCCCAGCCGCAGAACGCACTCGACCGCCGCGACGAGGAATGCGACAACGCACTGCGCCCATTTCGACGATCGCACCGTCGTTTTCGGATCGGTAATCATGAAGAAAATAAAGAGCTGGTACATCGGACCGGTGATCGGCGCGACTTCAGCTAAAAAAGAATGCCCGGTGATCTGGCTGCGGAGAAGACTGAACGCGAGAAACGCGATGACATAGGTGAGCGTGATGTGAAATCGGCGAAGGCTATAAATGATGATCGAACCGAGGACCCAGATGACAAGCATCGGCCAAACATTATTTCCCCACTGTATACTCAGGCTTGCGACCGCCCACGGCGCGAGAAAAAGCATCGCCGTCACACCGAAGTTCGAAGGGTTCCAGAGATGACGCCCGCGCCAACGCAGAACGTATTTGGAAACTATCGAGATCGCCGCGCATAACGCGAACGGCCATAGGAAAGGCGAGCGGATTAGGATCCCAACGCTGATGCCGGAAATATATGCACTCGCCAGATGCGGCAACTTGCCGGCAATAATTTTTCCGAGGACGATCTCCAGTCCGATCGCCGTGAGGATCGCGAGCAGGGTCTTCGGATAGCTTTCAAGTATCCCGAAAGAGACTTGCCCTACGAGTAGGATCAGAGTTATCAGGATCGGAGCGATGAAACGCGCGTCGATGCCGAGGATCTTAGACGGCATCCGCGCCGGGCCGTCCGGTTTCGTTTGTATATCTTCGGTATCCGTCGCAACCACCGGGTTCATCGTGTCGCCTCTGTCATCTGTTCGAAACGGGACTTCTGAATAGTCCCATCACCGATCCGACTCTTCGATCCTCTTCTATAAGCTTATGAATTTTATTTAGTTCGGGGCCTGCCAGCGTCTGTGTGCTTCCCGAGGCCCAGCGAATTACAATCTTATCAACGTTGTCAGTCTTGCCGAAACCGAAGTACACGCGGCGGTCGTTCTGAGCGCAGAAGCCGATGCCGCCGTGAACTTCCTTTATCTGCTGTTGGCCGTTCCAGAATGCGGTCACCTGAGTTCCGATCGCGCTTCGATTGCTCACCGAGCCTTCCAACTCCAGTCCGATCCATTTGTTTTCAGTTTGAACAGTGTTCTTGTAGATCAAGACAGGGGCTCGCTGATTCGCGACAATGACATCCATCACGCCCCGGTTCCAAAGATCTGCGACGGCGACGCCGCGGCCATCGTATGTTTCCGTCACGCCGACGACTGGAGCGACATCGCTGAATCGGCCGGCCCCGTCATTCAACCAGACGCGTTTTGATTGGTATCCGGAGAGACTGCGATTGTCCATCGGCGCCCAATTTTTTGCGTCGCCGATGATCGTGTTGTTGCCGATGGTAACTTTCGAAAAGTCGTACCAGTAGTTCGAGCCGGGTTCAAGGGAAACATATCCGTTGGTCAAAAAGAGATCGAGGTTTCCGTCGTTGTTAAGATCGGCGAATTGCGCTCCCCAGCTCCAGCCGCCGAGTTCGATATCGAAGTTCGACGCGACGTTGTCGAATTTCAGATCTTCGCCGCCGGTCCCGGCTCTCGGCATCCACAGGTTGTTACCCTGAAGCAACACGCCCTGCTCTGAAATATTCGAAACGTAGATGCTTTGCCGCCCGGTGTTCATGACATCGCCGAAGCTTGCGTTCATCCCGCTCTTTGGCGCAAAGCCGACACCGGTTGACGCTCCGACATCGAGAAAGCGTGTGCCTTGCTCATTGAAAAAAAGCTCGGATACGCCGTAATCATTCGCAATGAAAAGATCCGGATAGCCCGTCCCGCGAAGATCGGCCGCACCGACCGCGAGCGCCCAGCGGTTCGATCTGATCCCCATCTTTTCGGAAACTTCTTCAAAGCGCCCCGCACCGAGATTCCTGTACAGATATTTCCGTCCGCCGTTGTTTGCGTACTCGAAACTCTCAGGCATTATCTCGGTCGTTTCAAGCTTCCACAGATTCAGGTTCTCGCGAAAATAGCCGCCGATAAAAAGATCGAGCAAGCCGTCGCGGTCGAAATCGAACCAGAGCGCCGTGTTAGCGTTTATCCAGTCCGGAAAACCGGCGGCGTCGGTCGCCCGCGTAAAGCCCTTGCCTCCGTCATTGTGAAATAATTCGGGCCTGCCCCATTTGTAGACGAACAGGTCTTCGAAACCGTCGTTGTCGTAATCGCCCCAGATCGCACCCATCGAGACACCGGTCTCGCGAACGTTCACGTCCGCGACGCCGAGGTCGCGTGCGACATCCGTAAACGTTCCATCGCGATTATTGCGGTAGAGCGCGTTCATACTGTCTTCGCCGCTGTTTGTCAGATAAAAGTCCGGCCAGCCATCGCGATCGAAATCCGAGACCGCAACACCCGCACCCATCGATGCGATCTGCGGCATGATGTGGTCGAGTTTGGAGTCGAGCGTCGGAGCGGTAGTGAACGAAATCTACGCCGCTCGCTTGCGCGACCTCTTCGAAATAGAAACCGTAACGATCGAGCGCCGTCTTAATGTCGGCCTTGGCCGATCCATCCTCGTGATAGATCTTGCGTAAAACAAAAGGCGTCGCGAGCATTGCCGCGAGAAGGAGAGCGAGAAGGACTTTTGTGAGGTGCTTCATCAGAACGTATTACTAACCGAGCTTGGAAGCGGCGAGGACATTCGTGTGTTTTGTGTGTTTCGTGTGCTTCGTGGTTTGGCAGTCACAAATCGACCACGAAGCACACGAACCTACACGAAAAAGAAAACGAAACAAGAAAGGTCCTAAATTAAGCGATGACTTCGATGCTTCGTGGTCCTCTTTGCTTGGACATTAGACTAACGCGATGCATTTCTCACCGCAACGCATTGCGGAACGCATCGGGCGAGACGTATCGAGTGTGAAAGTTCAGCCAGTCCGCCTTATGCTTTTGGTAAACCGGATCGTTCTCGAGCGTCGTGGGAGGTTTCGAATAATCATTCGACGCGTGGGTCGGCAGCGGCAGGAGCGTTTTCGAGAACACCGAATTCAGATCGCCGTCCTTTGATCCAGCCGTTGCCGATCAATACAAAATCACGTCGGTAACCAACCGCAGGAGGCGGCAACGCTGGAAACCTGAGTACCAGCTCGTCACCGGCATTCATCAGCACAAATCGGTTATCGGTCTGCGTCAGCAATTCTCGAACGTCACCAAACCTCGTGAAGTATCCTTCCATATCGCGCCATCGCTGGGCGGTCGTCAGAATCCGGTCGTAGACGGGTTTTTCAGGAGACGAGTCATCGGCTTTTTCGATCACCGAAAAACCTCGGTAACGAAGCTCGGACGTTTTTGGTTCGAGCCGCGTCGTCAAATTCTTTTCGCCGGTTTCGTAGACGCCCCACGCGAGCTTGTCCCAGAAAATCTCCATGTTTGTCCGAAGCCGGACGGCTCGCGCACCCATCGGCAATTCGATCAAAATGGTCTTCATCTTTCCGGCCGGAAAACCGAGATTCTCTTTTGCGATCTTCCACTCGCCCTTTTCATTCCGGACTTCGAGACTCAAGCTTCGCGGTTTTTCTTTACTGCTCTGTCCAAGCTGGACGTTGATCGACGCATCGGTCGGATGCACCCAGCCGTCGGCGACGATCGCGATCGTCTATCGCGGGCGTATCGGTCGGCAGATCAAGCTCGACGAAATGATCTTTCGCCACACCCTGGAACGTCCCGCGTTCGAACGCGTCAAGATATTTTTCATCAAGATCGCGAACGATCGCCGATACATCTTCGCCTCGGTCATTTCGCGCGGCGGCGAATGCGTGCGTCGGACCGGTAGTGAAAACCTTGAGCGGAGGTATCGGGATCGCGAACCGCTCATCGGCAAAAATTTCGGTGCCCTCGGGATGATCGACCGCAGAGCAGCGAGTATTGATCGATGTAATAACTTTCCCAATACTCGGCCGTAATTCTCAATTCATAGAAATTGTCGTTGGTCGGCTTTAGCGCCGCTCCCGGAACCTTGAACCATTCCTCGGTCGCCAGGATGCCGTAGGTTTCCTGTGCATTTATCTTCAAACCGAGAGCCGGGCTCCACGGCGGTGCGTCTTTGACAAGCTTGAAGCTCTCGCCATCGAACGCGAATAGATGGGGACACGAACCTTTCAGACGCTGTTCGGCGGCGATCGTCTGATTTGGTTGCAGATCGAACTCGGCCTGAACGTATCCGTTCTGCCAGACGACGCGAAGGACGTCTGCACTCGGATTCTCACCTAAACCGAAATGCACGACGGGCTCAGTGATCAGACGCTTTTGCAGCAGCAAACCCGATCGTAATTCCAGCTCTCCGCCGATACCAAACGAGTTCACACGCTGATCGCCGGTCGTCTTCGCGGCTCGCGGTCGAACAGCTTGCCAGTTGTAACTTCTGGCTCCGCGATTCGTAAATATTACGCTGCGGCCGCCCGAGGTGCCCGCGAAGTCCAGCCGGCCGTCGTCATTGATATCCGCCATCGACGAGAGTGTGGCCTCGACCGGATCTAAACGGACAAATTTTCGGTCCGGATCGCCGAGCCAAATGAGAGACTTTTGTTCTCCGCGGATCGTAATGTCCAAGGCGCCGTTGTTATCGAGATCGGCCAGCATCACCGCCTTTGATCCCGAGATCCCGTCGACCTGAAACAGATTGGAAAGTTCCCATCCGTTGGCGGGTGTAGAGCTGATCGCCCAGACGGCACCATTGTCGTAAAGCGCTACGATGTCGAGCTTACCGTCACCATTCGGGTCGCCGACGTCGAAGGCGGCAACACCGGTCACGGTGCCTGAGAAATCCCTTCTCCTAAACTTGCCGACGCGTTCGTTTTCGAAATAATGCAGTTGGCCTTCGGTGTCGAGTGCAACGCCGTCGGCATCACCGTCTTCGTCGAGATCGACGGTCGCGAATTGTAACAGTCCGTCGATCTCCTCAAACGCGCTGTAACTCGAGAAGCTGCCGTCGGAGTTGTTTTGCAGAACCGCCGGCGGCCCGCTTCACGCTCCCGAGTATGAGATCCAGGTCGCCGTCCGATTCGATATCGAGAACCCAAACTCCCGATCGACTCGCGTTGACGATATCGCTGGCGAGCTTTGTCCCGACCGTGACGTCCGTAAAGCCAGAATCTGTCTGCTTGAAAAGTCGAAAGCCTTTTGGTCCGGCCAGTGCGATGTCGTTTTTGAAATCGTAATCAAAGTCTATCTGCACGATGCCGTTCTCACTTTCGACAGCGAATGGGATCGAACGTTCCCCGACATCGCGTTACGGTGTCGTTTCCTGCGGCGGCGACCGGTTTGCCATCCCCATCGAGGTAAACGAATTTGATCCATCGTTCGGTGGTATTGGAGAACTGTGGCTCGAGCTTGAACGATAGATCTGCGGGAGCAGGCGATGCATTCGGTACCTGAAGCGTGAGGGGCTTCGTGAATGGTTCGCCAAGCGTTGTGTCGGAATACTTCACCGCATCGACATCGGCCCGGAATCGAGCATCGCGGAGAAGCGTGTTTCTAAAATAAGACGCCTGAGTCAGAACGCCCCGCATGTCGCCGGTCGCGACAGCCGTCTGGAGAGCCTCGAACTGCCGCCCGATCTCGGTCTCCCCATCCTGCGCCGGCGGTTTTATGAGAGCCGACAAACGTCGGACGGCCTCGGCATCGTTCTGCTTCGCTGCCAGCCGGACAGCTTCGATCTGGACTTCAAGATTTTCCGGCCTTGATCCAAGGATCTGTTCGTAGAGCTTTCGCGCCGCGGTGTCGTCCGACTGTCGTTCCTTCTCTTTAGCAAGCGCGTAGATCGCCTTAACATTGTTTGCATCCAGCTCGATCGCTTTTTGGAGATTTGTTTGCGACGCTTCAAAGTTGCCGCGCTGTTTGTCCAGCAGAGCAATGGTCTCGTAGATCTTCGGGTTCTTATCCGCGAGTGTCCGCGCTCGCTCAACGCTGCGCGACGCCCCGTCATAATCCCTCTGACGCATCTGCAGGATACCGAGATTCGCCCACGCGGCCGGTTCGGATGCGGCAAGCTCCGTCGCTCTGGTAAGTTCCTTTCCGGCGCGAACATCATCTCCGACCTGGAGAGCGGCCAGCCCCACGTAAAACGCACGGACCGCTTCGGTCGTGTCGGGCGGCGTTCCGCCTGGGCCACACGCCGCGAATATGATCGCAAGAGCTACTGTTATTAAGATCCGCATTGGCAGACAAAATCGTCCTAACTCCAACCCCGCCGAGTTTCCCGATAAACGAGCGGCAGGCGAGTAGATAATCTACGCCGGATCTGCCGGCGCACGGCCGACGCCGAGCGCATCCGCGACACGATTGATGTAGTTGAACCACGATGCGATCAACGTGATCTGCAGGATCGCGGTGTCGTCAAAACCCGATTCGCGCAGCTTCCGATGATCTTCGGGTGAAATCTTCGTCGCGTCCTTCGTCAATGTCACGACGTAATCGCACATCACCCGTTCTGCAGCGGTTATCGGCGCGTGTTCATAATCTTCACGAAGCTGCTTTACGAGGTCACCATCCAAAGTTACGCGACGCAGAAACTCTGCGTGAGACTCCACTCAGTAAAAGCATTCGTTTGCCGCCGAGACCATCGTCGCGATCATCTCATGCTGACGCCGCTCGAGCGGCAGATCGGGGGAAAGCATCGCCGCGTACGCCGCGAAGGAGTGATACATAGCATCCGGGATCAGCGTATGCGACGCCATGACCGACTCGTCGGTACCGGTCTGTTCCGATGCCGGCGTTTCATATTCGATAGGGTAAAGAGCGCGCAAATCGCCCATGATCCCTTGAAGTTTTTGGTCCGCCTCAGCAAAGCGTATGGTCCTGATCCAAGCCATTTTAGATATGTTTCCTCGTGATTACCGGATGATCTGAGGTCAATCGTAGCAGAGTAACGACTACGCCACCAAGCATTTGCACCCCATCCCCGGTCGCAAACAAACATTAGCACAACCGTCGTAGACCAAAGAAAAGCCGTTCCGATCGTCCGATGGATCTGTTGTACGAAGGAAGGCTTCAGAAAAAAAAGGCGGCCCATGACAGGGCCGCCATTTTGATCCGTTGAGACGGAACTTATTTGCCTCCGCCTGCGAGTTTTCCGATGAGGGTAAACAACGGCAGATACATCGAGATGACGATCGATCCGATCGTAACACCGAGGAACGCGATCAACACCGGCTCGATCAGCGACAGCAGGTCGGCGATCGCCGTATCGACTTCTTCTTCGTAAAAGTCTGCGATCTTTCCTAACATTGCGTCGAGCGCACCGGTCTGTTCACCGACGCCGATCATCTGTCCGACCATGTGCGGGAACACGTTGGTGGCCTTTAACGGATCGACGAAGTTTTCACCGCGTTCGACACCGGCACGCACCTTCAGGATCGGCATCTTCGATTATGACGTTACCGGCGGTCTTGGCCGTGATATCCAGCGATTGAAGGATCGGAACACCCGACGATAGAAGCGTCGAAAGAATACGTGAGAACCGGGCCACGCGCGATCTTTCGCAAGATCGACTCCGAAGATCGGCAGCTTCAACAGTAGCTTGTCGATCTGCCAACGGCCGCTTTCCGTCTTGTAGTAGAATTTGACGGCGACAACCGTTGCGATCAATACAAGCAGCAGTCCGAGGCCACCCCAGCCGGCGAGGAATCCGCTTATTCCCATGACGATACGCGTCGGCAGCGGCAGCAATTCTCCCGGGCCAAGCAGACCGATAAAGATCTGTTCGAACTGCGGGATAACTACGACCATGATGACCGCGATGGCGCCGATAGCGACGAGGATGACCGCGCTCGGATAGATCGATGCCGAAACGAGACTCCGCTTCAACTTCACGACCTTTTCGATGAGTGTTGCCAGACGCTGCAGGATCAGATCGAGCACACCGCCCGTTTCACCCGCTTCGACCATGTGTGTGTAGAGCGAATCGAAAACTTTCGGATGCTTTTCGAGAGCGGCAAACAGCGTCGCCCCTTCTTCGACGTTCTGACGGACCTGTCGTAGCACGTCTTTGAAGAACGCGTTTTGCTGCTGTTCGGCGAGAATGTCGATACATTGAACCAGCGGCAGACCGGCGTCGATCATGACCGAGAACTGGCGTGTGAAAACGGCAAGCTCTTTGGCTCCGACCTTCTTGCGTCGACCGAGTTTCGGTATCGAGACGACGCGTCCTTTTTCGGACGCTTGCGTCATCACGATCTGTTCGCGGCGAAGCAGCGCACGTAGTTCGTCCGGACTCGCGGCATCGCGCTCGCCATCGATCAATTCATTTAGTCGGTTTCTTCCCTTAAAGGCGTATGTAGGCATCTGTTTTCTCTAGCTCCTCTGGACAATTCTGGTTTCAGCGATCACGGGCGGACGCTCGCCGATGGATCGTCCCTGGGCATAAGGACTGGTGTGGTTCTGCGGCTTAACGACCGGTTTCGTCGATCCACCGTAGGACTGGTTTAGACCCGATCCGCGCTCGATCAATTCCTTCAGCTCGTCAGCATTTGACGACCGCTGCATCGCGACATCGAGCGGTGATCTGTCGTTTGTGAACAAGCGTCGCAAGCGCCTGGTTGAATGTCTGCATTCCGAACTTGTCCTGACCGGTCTGCATCATCGAATAGATCTGATGGATCTTGTCCTCGCGAATCAGGTTGCGGATAGCGGCATTCGGAACAAGAATTTCCAGCGCCATGACACGTCCGTCGCCCGATGATTTCGGCAACAGCGCCTGACACATGATGCCTTCGAGCACGAGCGAAAGCTGGGTCCGGACCTGAGCCTGCTGAGCCGACGGAAAAACGTCGATGATACGGTTGATCGTCGAATAGGCCGAGTTTGTATGCAGCGTGGCGAAGGTTAAGTGGCCGGTTTCGGCGATACGCAGCGCCATCTCGATCGTCTCGAGATCACGCATTTCGCCGACGAGCACGACGTCCGGATCCTGACGAAGGGCTGTTCGCAGCGCCGCTCCAAACGAATGCGTGTCGGCGGCAACCTCGCGTTGGTTGACGACGCAATTCTTGTGATTGTGGAGAAATTCGATCGGGTCTTCGATCGTCAGGATATGTTCGTGCCGTTCGACGTTGATCTTATCGACCATTGACGCGAGCGTCGTCGATTTACCTGAACCGGTTGGTCCGGTAACGAGAACAAGGCCGCGCGGCTTTTTGCACATATCCGAAACGACCTGCGGCAGGCCCAGCGCGTCGAACGTTTTGATCTCGTACGGTATCGAACGAAACACTGCTCCGACCGCTCCCTTCTGATTAAAAAGATTGGCACGGAAACGTGACATTCCCTTCAGACCGAACGAAAAGTCGAGCTCGAGGTTTTCCTCGAAGCGGTGCTTTTGAGCATCAGTCAGAACCGAGTATGCGAGGCGCTTTGTGTCCGCCGGTGTGAGCGGCGCGAACCCGGGCAGCGGCGAGAGATGGCCGTGAACACGAACCTGCGGCGGCGAGTTGGTTGAGAGGTGAAGATCGGAACCACTAGCGTCCGTCATCTGTTTTAAGAGTTCCGGCAGTGTGATCTGCGATTCGGGACTGGCGTTTGATCGAAGCTCATAATATTAGTGGGTGGGTTTCCGTAGTGCGTGGTTCGGTGGACGTAGTTCGTCGTTCGTGGATCGTGGATCGTTGTTCGTTGTCATGGCAACCGAGGGGTTCATGGCCTGCAGCTCGACGATCAACGAACAACGATCGACGATCATTTCTAGTCTTCCCTGACCGCAGCCCTTTGAGTTGGACGTGGGCGGGCCTGAAGCGAAAAGATGACCTTCTCGGACTCTTCGGCCATGCGATCGGCCGCATCTGCTGCCGAGTTTGTAGCAACGCTGTAGATACGTCCGTCGACCTCGGTGAAATAGAACATTCGCGAATGGACACGGCCGCCGTCCTGCGACTGAGCGACGACGACATAGACCGAGCGGTCGCCGATCTCTTTTGATAGTCGTTGACGACCCAACCGTTCTCTCGGATCATTCGGTTGATCACTTCACGTCGAAGTGCGGATGTAGGAACACCGCCGAGCGACACGGTTGCGTCCCGTATCGACGGTTTCGCCTGTTGCCGGGCCGACGACCGAGATCGAAGCCGAGCCGTTGCCGTTGTCGACGCTGAAGTTTACTTCGCTGCTGGTCGACGAGGCGCGTCTCCAGCCTGAAGGTGCCGCATGCCCGGACGGCAGCATCGAGACTGTATTCTCAACCGCTGCTTTTGGCGTTGCGACTGCAACGACTGGTTTCTTCGAGCGATTGATCTTGCCTCGCTTTCTTGCGAGACGCAGCTGGCGCAGACGCATCGCGCGGTGACGGGCCCGAAGAGCTCGTTTACGCTTCATCCGGGCGCGATATTGACGCCACCAACGTTTCGAATACTTCTTATATTTCTTCTGCTGCCTGTACTTCTTAGAAGTTCTCGGACCTGCTTCCGCATAATCCGTTCCCAAAGGAATGATCGTACCTATCCCAATCAACAAAGCCAACGTCAATGCAATTGCCCTAAATAGCATATTTCCTCCAAAACTACAGAACCGTTTCCTTGACAACTTCTTCGACCGTCGTTAGTCCTTCCCTCAATTTGCAGAGCCCCGACTCACGCAGGGTTATCATGCCCGTGTCGATCGCCTTCCTTCTCAGTTCGATCGCACTCGCACCGATGATGATCAGCTCTCGCAGATCGTCAGTTATTTCCATGACTTCGTACAGGCCGACCCGGCCCTTGTACCCTGTGTTCAGACATGTATCGCATCCACGACCGCGATACATCTTGAGAGATTTGGATTCCTCTTCCTTGAAGCCGATCTCGACGAGGCCCTCGGGTGGAAAATGGACCTCTTCCTTGCAGTTGCTGCAGATGCGGCGAATGAGTCTCTGCGCCTGAATGATGTTGACACTGAGTCGCAACCAGAAAGGGTTCGATACCCATGTTTACCAGACGCGAGATCGTCGACGGAGCATCGTTCGTGTGCAGCGTCGACAGGACGAGGTGGCCCGTTAACGCGGCCTTGATGGCGATCTCGGCCGTCTCGAAATCCCGGATCTCACCGACGAGGATGATGTTCGGATCCTGACGCAGGAAGGAACGCAGTGCAGCGGCAAAGTTAAGGCCGATCTGCTCTTTCATCTGCACCTGGTTGATACCCTGGAGGTTGAACTCGACCGGATCTTCGGCCGTCATGATGTTCGTCTCGCTTGTGTTGAGCGACTGAAGAGCGGAATACAGCGTGTTTGTTTTACCCGAACCGGTCGGGCCGGTAACGAGGACCATGCCGTACGGGTTGGCAATGGTCCGCTTGAATTTTTCTAGGCTCTCCGGTTCAAAGCCAAGCTTGGACATGTCGAGCATCAGCTTGTCTTTGTCCAAAAGTCGAAGCACGACCTTTTCACCGAACAGGGTCGGCAGAGTCGACACGCGGAAATCGAGTTCGCGCGAGCGGTCATCGATCTTTACCTTGATCTTGATGCGGCCGTCCTGCGGCAATCTCTTTTCAGAGATGTCGAGCTTCGCCATGATCTTGAGACGCGAGATAAGCGGATCGCGAAGACTCATCGGCGGATGCATCACGTCATAAAGGACACCGTCGATGCGAAACCGTATACGAAAATCTTTCTCGTAGGGCTCGACGTGAATATCCGATGCACCGCGGCGAAGCGAATCGACCATCAGGACGTTGACAAGGCGAACGACCGGAGCGTCTTCGCTTTGACGCTGCAGCTGTGCGAGATCGATCTCTTCGTTTTCCTGCAAGAGCTCAAACGCGTCACCGTCATGTGCGGCGAAGTCGAATGTCTCGAGCGTGACATCGAGGTCTGAGTCCGAAAGTCTTATATCGGCTTTGCCTGCTCGTTTGGCGTGACCGTTCTTGCCGTTCTTGCCGTTTGCTCTATCGGCATCGAATGCGATCGCCGCTTCGAAAATATCGATCTGCGTCGAACCGCTGTAATACTTTCCGATCGCCATCTGGATCGAAGCTTCCGAGGCGATCACCGGCTCGACATTCAGGCCGGTCATGAATTTGATATCGTCCATCGCGAACACGTTCGTCGGGTCTGCCATCGCAAGCGTCAGCGTCGCACCGACCTTTGAGATCGGCAGCACCGTGTACTTCAAGGCGACTTCCTGCGAGATTAGTTTGACAACCTCGTTCTCGATCTGGAAGAGGTCGATGTTGATCGAGGGGACGCCGTACTGGCGCGACAGGACCGCCGTGATCACGTCGTCCGAGAGTATCCCGAGCTTGACCAGGTTTGAGCCGAGCCGCCCACCGCTAGTGCGCTGGTAATCAAGAGCTTCGCGAAGCTGTTGAGGCGTCACCAGATTTTCGCGGACAAGAATTTCCCCTAGTTTTGCTGACATTTTTTATCTGTTGGGTTCCCGATGTTAAGAAACAAGCGAGAGAGGGTGCTGAAGAGATCTAAGAATTAACTTCTCGAATGCGAGGACAGATCGTCAATCGGTGATAAACACCGTTGGCAATAATACTAGCGGTTTAACTATTTAGTGTCAAGAAATCTTTTCGAGCAGAAGGGGGGATTTTCGGGCAGTTTGACCGGTTATCGAGGGAATTGTGACGGGCTATTTTGGGTCGGCCATCTGCTTTTTTATTTGGACTATAAAGGATGCTACGGCCCCGGCTTCGCTCGAGTCAGGAAAGATCCGCAGGAATTCTTCGTATAGCGCGATCGCCTCCTTAAACCTCTTCTGTCGCTCGTAGATCAACCCGAGAAGTTGGTAGACGATCGTCGCATCCGGAGCACTTCCAAGCTGTTTAACGGCGACCGAAAGATACTTCACAGATTCGTCATAATTCGCGGTTTCCTCACCGTATTCACCCGAACCTCCGGCATTTTCAGCGCGTTCCTTGTAAAGCAATCCGAGACCGGTATAGGCCTCGGGCTGAAAGCCTTTGTTCTCGGAAATCGCCCGTTTGAACGCGATGATCGCCTTGTCTTCCTCGTCGCTGTCTTTCAGCAATCTCCCTTCGACGGCAGACGCCTCGGCGTATCCCGGCTTTAATCTCTTCGCGGCTCGTATCGCAGTAAGGGCTTTTTCAAGATCGCCTGTCTCGGAATACATTCTCGCCATTCCGAGATATGCCTCGGGAAATTTCGGACGTAGTTTGATCGCACGCTCATATTCGGCGACAGCTTTTTGGCGATCGACCGTCGTCAGCGTTTCGGCTGACTGAAATGCGAGCTCTGCTTCGTCAGTGGTTTTTGTAAGTTTGATCGCGACATCGCCGCGCGACGCCGCAGGAAGACTCTTAACCGATTCCGAAAATCCGTTTGAGCGAACGCGGATCGAACGAATGCCGGTCGGGACGGCCGAGATCGCAAGACGGCCTTTATCATCGGTGACGCCATATCGAACCCCGTCGATCCAAACCGTCGACCTCGGCTCGGTCAAAATCGTGATCGCACGATTTTTTGACGAGGCACCTGATTGGCAGACTGCCGGGGCTGTCGTCATCAAAGATATGATCCCGCAGATGACAACAGGCAACACCGCTCGAAGATATTTAGGTCGGATACTTATCACGATAGCTCGCTTTGATTTTAGCAGACGGCGTTTGCTATACGCGTGCGGTCCTGGAAATCACCAAGTGTTTGACGAACGCCCCGGACCTGGTCGGCTCATTGTGACAACAGACTGTGCTGCGATATAAACAAGCGCTCCGGCAAGGTAGCCGATCAATGCGAGAAAACTGATGTTCTTGATGTACCAAAAGAAATCGATCTTCTCGATGCCCATCGCCGCGACGCCCGCCGCGGATCCGATCACCAGCGTGCTGCCGCCGGTACCGGTCGCGTATGCCAGGAACTCCCAAAAATAACTGTCCGGCGGATATTGCTGCAGAGTGTACATTCCCTGAGCGGCGGCAACCAGAGGCACGTTATCGACAACTGACGAGAGCAAACCCAGCGTGACAATAATGACCGAATCGTTGCCTATGTTCAGCGTCAGCCAATGCGCCACTTTGGTGAGCTGTCCGGTCGATTGAAGCGCCGAGATACTGATCAGGATGCCGAGAAAGAACAGAATGCTGGGAGTATCGATCTTGCGGAGAGCATAGACTACGGACAAAACGCCTTTCTCGTATGGTGCTTTATTACGATGGATCAGCTCGGTGATTATCCACATGATGGAAAGCCCGAACATCATCGCCATAAACGGCGGCAGATGGGTGACGGTTTTAAAGATCGGCACGAAGACCAGACATGCGATTCCGAGAATAAAAACGCTCCGGCGTTCCTTCTCAGTAGTGTTCGATGCGACAGCCTCGGGCAACTCCGGAGCTTTAAATTTTCCACGCAGACTAAACGTGGCATAAGCAAGAGGAACCAGAAGGCAAACAACGCTCGGGATAAACACCGCGGTTATGATGTTCACCGTCGTCACCTGACCGCCGATCCATAACATCGTCGTCGTTACGTCGCCGATCGGCGACCAGGCACCGCCCGCATTGGCTGCAATTATCGTCATGCCGGCGAGGGTAAGACGCTTCTGGCGGTCGTCTACTATCTTCCGCAGCAGCGAGACGATAACGATCGTCGTCGTCAGATTGTCGAGGGCCGCCGATAAAAAGAAAGTTATGACGCAGATGATCCAGACAAGTGTCACCATGCTCTGCGTCTTGATCCTGTCGGTGATTATCTGAAAGCCGTCGTGAGCGTCGATCAGTTCGACCAGAGTCATCGCACCCAGCAAGAAAAATAATATTCCCGAGATCTCGCCCAGGTGGCCGATAAGCTGATGCGTGACCAGTTCCTTATCGGTTTGACTGAATATGTAGAACGTCCAGCAGAGGATACCGGTCAGCAGAGCGGTCGCCGCCTTGTCTATTTTGACTCGGTGCTCCAGGGTAATGAGCAAATAGCCGAGGATGAATGTCGTTATGATCGCAAGTTCCATCTATTTGTGATTTTCAGTGTCAGCTTCCGCCTCGAGACAGCGGCGAGTTGCTGCTTGATCGATTTGTTAATTCGCAATGATAATATTTTATCCGCGCGCAATACGACACCGAGGATACGATTTTGGCGTAGTTTCTTGACGTTTCAGGTTGTAAACCTATAATTAGACTTCGTGGCTGGGTAGCTCAGATGGTTAGAGCGCGGGATTCATAACCCCGAGGTCGGGAGTTCGATCCTCCCCCCCGCCACCACTAAAAATGGGCATTCCGAGTGTTCTCGTGAATGCCCTTCCTCATTTGGTGCTCCGGCAGTGTGCCGGTGCCTGAAACGATCTTGTATCGAACTGCCGAGTTGACGGACCGTCACATATGCTCGCCGACACGACGGTTGATCGACAAGTGCACGCCCCTTCACCCGACTCGTCTACCAAACAGTGATCGATAAATTTATCGAAGTGAGCGTGCACGAACGAATTTGCAGCTTGCGACGTAACCTTTGCGGATTTGATTGAAAATTCGAATACCTAAAAAAGATCTAGGAACCTCAGCTCGCTTACCGAGGCACACCGCACCTTGATTGGCTCACTCGACAAAAGAACTTGGAAATCGCGTTCGGATACCCTTAGCTTTTCGATCAGCAAAGCAGCGTCTTGACCACTTTCGGCGTTAGCGTTATCTCACAATCACCGCTGTAAAGGATTTGATTGCTGGCATCAACGCTAAAATCGTCGATCACGTAAATTCTTTGTCCGTGGCCGTTGGCATTATCAATCTTAAATTGAGGAAAAATTGACGATCACTCTATAGACACCTGCTGCCGTCTCGCAGAAGATGAACCTGAAGGAGCAGACAATATCGAAATGACTGCAGTTTCGTTGGCCGTCCGGCTAACGTAACTCGAATCACCGAAAAAGGAAGATTCGTTTTACAGAGGTTGCCTGCTTTTCCCTATGACCCAGGTTCGTTCAACGGAGGCTTGTCATGTTATTTCCCCTGAAGCGAGTTCTTCCCTTCACTTTGATGTCAGTGGTTCTTTTGTGCGTTCTGGCGGTCGTTTGGATTCGACACGAGCGAACGGTGCCGGAGTTTTCAGCAGAGCCAAACCCAGCGGTCGAAGAGGGACTATTCGACGAAACCTTCCCCGTGCCAGACTTTGTTAGGACTGGAGCGCCGATTACGTTGGGCGGTGATGGCGTAGCACAACGGCATCGCTCCCATTCGCGGCGAGGAGTCTGTGCGTTAGGCATGTAATTGAAATGGAGTCACAGGTCAAAATCTACCTCTGGAGTAAGAAATCTATGATGAGATGGCCGTCATCATTTTTAGCTATATTTTGCCTGGCGACGGTGTCGAATCTATATTCGCAGAATTCGTCGAGGGTCACCGGAAAGGTCGTCGACCAGAACGGTGCGTCGGTTGTCGGGGCGAGTGTGGCCCTCCGGGGGAAGCCACCGCGTTCAGGCATTACCGATGAGCAAGGAGATTTTGTAATCCCTAATATCTCGACAGGGAGTCACACGCTTATTGTCTCCGCTGCAGGATTCAAAGAGCGAATCGTCGGCGTTTTCGTCATGGGTCAGGACCAAACGGTAGAGGTCACTCTCGACGTTGACTCACCCCATCTAACGGTCACGGCGGAGATCGGCGAGGAACAGGATAAGCAGAACGTCCCACAGGCTGTCATCCTGATCGGCACCGAAGCGATCGAGCGGAGAGTGACGTCGGTCCTTGCGCAGGCGGCCGAAGAGGAGGTCGGCGTCAGCACGCAGAGGACGAGCCCGACAATGGGGGGGCTATATATCCGCGGGCTAGTCGGTGCGAAGGTGAACGTCTACGTCGACGGTGTTCGATATACGACATCGGCGCAGCGTGGGGGCGTCAGCACGTTCTTCAACCTGAACGAACCGACCGCATTGCAGTCGATCGAGATCCTTCGAGGTTCCAGCAGTGCCCAGTACGGTTCCGACGCCCTTGGCGGTACGGTGGGACTTCGAACGAAAACGCCCGTTTTCGGCGACAAGCCGGAGCTCCACGGTGAGCTGAATACAAACTTCGATAGCGCCACCCGCGGCTTTGGAAGTTCGTCGCTGTTAAGTTTCGGAACGAACAAACTTGGCGGTTTCATAAACCTCGCCGGCAGGCGTGTCAACACGTTACGCACCGCGGGCGGGATCGACACGCACTCAGCATTCACACGTTTTCTCGGGCTTCCCTCGGACGTACTGGCGAATACCCGCCTGCCGGACACGGCGTTCACCCAGTTCGGTGGATCGTTCAAGCTCAACTACGCCCCGGGCGAAGATCAGCAGTTCATCTACTCTTATTCCCGGAGCCAGCAGGATGGAGGCAAGCGTTATGATCAGCTGCTCGGCGGCGACGGCAACCTGGTCGCGGACCTGCGCAACCTGATGCTGGACTTCGGATACCTGCGGTACGTGAAGCAGGACTTCTTCGGCTTGGACAGCGCTTCGTTTACCGTCTCGTACAACAGCCAGCGCGAGGAGCGGGTCAACCAGGGCGGGCAGGGTGATCCGTTGGGGGCGATCACCCACCACTACGAGCGGACCACGGCAACCGGACTCAGCTTGTTCCTGGATAAAAGTCTGCCTTTCAGAAACTCGCTCGTGATCGGCGGGGATATACATAGCGAGAAAGTGAACTCCCCCGCGTACACATTCAACCCTAGAACGAACATCTTCGCATGGTCCCGCCCGCGCATTCCCGACGAGGCGACATACCTCCTCGGTGGCGTCTATGTTCAGAATGCCTGGCAGGCGGTACGAGAAAGGTTGAGGATCAGCGGTGCACTGCGTTATAACCAGGCGGTCTATCGGGTAAATGCGAGCGACAGCCCCCTGGTTGGCGGTTTGCGATTATGGAGGGACGACCGCCTGCGGGTCAGGGATTGGTCGGGACGCGTCGGCGGGGTATTGCGGGTTTTCGACGAGTTTAGGATTGCAGGAAGTTTCAGCCGAGGTTTCCGCGCCCCCTCGATCACCGACCTTGGCACACTCGGACTGACGGGTGACGGGTTCGAGGTCGACCATGTTTCGGCTGGAGCCCTCGGCGGCTCGATCGGGACAACCGCCGACGCATCAGCGGTCAGCACCGGGCTCCCCGTATCACGACAGAGCTCCGAGATCACCAACAGCTACGACGTCAGTGCCCGTTATCGAAAGCGGCGTTTCCAAATGGAAGGCACTTTCTTTTACATCGATTTCGCGGAAGCGATCACGAAGCAAACCTTAATACTCCCGCAAGGTTCGGTCGGTCAATTCCTCGGCGACCAGCAAATCATCAACCAAAATTCCAACGGGGTTGTGTTCGTCGGGCTCTCGACTTCGCCGGTGCTGGTGCGTGCGAACTTCACGGGGGCGCGGATTTACGGGTTCGAGTTCGAGGCGGAGGCCGGGATAACCCGCGAGCTGAAGTTTACCGGTAACTATACTTACGTGCGTGCTGAGGACAAACGCGATGGCAGGCCGCCCGACATCGAGGGCGGGATCCCACCCACGACAGCATTTCTCAGTCTCCGATACGATCCCAAAGGTAAACCCTTTTGGATGGAGTTCTACTCGACTCTCGCCGCCAAGCAGGACCGCCTCTCATCGCTCGACCTCTCCGATCGGCGCACCGGTGCAACGCGTACACGTTTGCAGATTCAGAACTTCTTCCGCCGCGGCGCGTGCGTTCGCGGACTCACAAACAACCCGGACGGACTTTGCGGAACCGGCGACGAAACGATCCTGATTCCGACCGGTGAAACGCTCACACAGGTCCAGGACCGCGTACTAGGTATCGGCGTGAACTCAGCACCGTTGTTCACGAGTTTGCCGTCGTACGCGATAGCGAGCTTTCGCGGCGGTTTTAAGATCGGTGAATACCACCAGATCAACTACGCATTCGAGAATATATTTGACCAGAAACACCGCAACCCAGGCTGGGGAATCGACGGTCCCGGCCGGAGTTTCCAGGTGAGCTATCGGATGAGGTTCTAAGACCTGAGCCGCCTTAAAGAGCTGGGGTGGGACTTTACGTTTGACAGGCGTTCTCGGCGCCGTGATAACCCGATCTTACCTCCGGACTTTTTCGTAACGGTCGTTCCGTCATCCGGGTGGCAAACTCGTCTTCTAGCTTATCGGTGCCTAGACCACGTCTTTATTCGGATCCTGCCGGTGCTGCGACATATAGTGTTTTGATAATTCTCATTGGCGTTTCACGATTCCCTCATTGTCTTTTTGAAAACGTCAGCCCGTCACTCAACAACCGACTCAATGCGCGGATGTCGTGTGCGGCGGTGGTGAGCTGCTGTGCCTGAGCAGCCGTCAGTTTATTCCCGGTCTGCGCTCGAACCTCGTTCAGGAAAGCGGTGAGCGAACCGCACGCGGCAGAGGTCTCGCCGCTCTCCCATGCTCCCAGCGCGGCTTCGAGCTTAGCGTCCAGACTTCGTGCGATACCACGCTGCAGGCCGTAACTCGCGACACGCTCGCGCAGGTTGTCGATAGCCTGGGCAACTTGGGGGATCGTCGGCAGCGTTGTGAACGAGCCGGTCTTTGCAGCCAAACTTCCGCCGTCGATCGCATGGCGATTGCTGACGCGGTATTGATAGATCGTGCCGGGAGAAAGACCGGTCAGCTCGATGCTATGCGACGTGACATTTAACTGGTCATCGGACGACATTTCATTTGTCGAATTTACGCCGTACTCGACACGGCCCGTGCCGATGACGTTAGCGTCCCACTGGATCCGGGCACGATCCATGCCAGCATCGACGAAGACATTTCCTATGCTCTGCGCACCGGTGAACACGGGCGGCAGCGGAGCCGAGTTGGTCAGGTCGGGAATATTGCCGGCGGGGTCGCTGTGCGTGACTTTGAAGTAGTAAGTCGTGTCGGCCGAGACAACGCCCCCAATATTAAATGTGATCACGTGGTCGTTGCCTGAGCTCTGGGTCGTATCGGAGATGATCGGTGTCCCGATGCCGGCCGAATTATCGAACATTTCGACTTTGCCGCTTCCGACGAAGTCGGCGGTCCAGCGAACCTGGACCGTACCTATTGTCTGAGACTCGTTGGGCTGGGTCACACGCGCCGACGGACCACCGCTGAATCGCGTAGTTAATTCCGGAATCGCCGCCGCCGCGCCGAGCACAAAAATAAAAGCCAGGCTAGCCCACCGGCGTCCCACAGATCGAACTGCCTTAAGATACAATTTCATGATATTTCTCCTCTGATCTCTTTTTTACAATTCGGTCTCAGCGTCTCGTCGTGATCTGGCCGTTCACGCTCTGCGAGAATACTCCCGTGTCGAGAAACGATAGGTCGAGATCGTCTTGCAGGGAGATCGTGCCGGAGCCGACAGCGCCTCGAAATATCGGATCCTCGGCTCTCGAGGAGTCGACGGAAACGGTGCCTGTGAATGTATTAGCCCCGCTCCCGCACGAGTTCCCGGTAGCGATCAGTTCGAATGCAACGCGCCCTTTCTGTCCCCGATATACAGCGACCTGAAACACTCCGCTGACGTTCGAATAGCAGCCGGTTTCCGGATCGTAATCCGATGCCGAAAAATCGAGGTAGCCGGAGAAATCTTCCGGCTCACGGAAGAAGTTGAACTCGTTGAAGGGGCTGCCAGACACCTGTCCCAGATACGTAGCCCGCGTAGTTCCCGCACAGGGCGGAACACCGCCTCCGAGGCAGCCTTGAACCATGGCAGTTCCGGTTCCGGTAAAGATCATCAAGCGATTGTCTACCAACCTCGGGGGTATGTTTATGGCCCACCCGGGAATGCTAATCCCCATCAGTATCGCGAGTGTTGTCAACGTCGAAATAATTCTCGTCATGATAATGTCCTCCTGTTTCTATTGAGCCATCTCCGTTCGGAGCCAGTTACGGACTAAGGACACTCAGCGCCGCGTTCAGCTTTTCGTATATGGCGGCCTGGGCAGCGCAGTCGGTTACCCAATCGCGACCTGAGCCGTTTCCGTCGGGGGCCCCGCGAAGAACACAGCCATCCGTTCGTTCGATCGCGTGTCTCAACTTACTGACCGTCTCATCCGTATCACCCGCCCGGAGCGCGGAGAGAGCCTGTGTTAAGAAATTTGTGAGCGCCTGGCGGTTCCCTTTTGTTGTTAACTGCTCCAGCGTCAGCGCGCCTAAAAGGTTAAGTGCACATGAGATCTGGTCGGCCGCAAACTCGCCGGTCGTGATCGCCGAAACGGCCACACTGTCCACTGAAACGCCGCCGTATGGATCGCTAACGGTCAGAGTCGCGGTGTACATGCCCGCAATGTCCGGGGTGAACGTCGGGAAGGCGGTGGTCTCGCCTGATAAAACGGCAGCGCTGCCCTCCGGCGCGGCCAGCATCCACGAGAAACCAAGCGCATCATTGTCGGCATCCGAGCTAACCGACCCGTCGAGCATTACCTGCTGACCGACGAACGTGGCTTGATCAGCTCCCGCATCGGCGACTGGCGCGGCGTTGAGTGAGCTGATGACGACGCTGTCGGGATCGCTCGTCTGCCCGTCTTCGTCGGTTACTATCAAGCTGCCAACATATTCGCCCGGGACGTCCGCGACGAAGCTCGGGTTCGCTGAATCGGGATTCGCCAATGTGGCTATGCTGCCATCTGGCTTGCTGATGAGCGTCCACGCGAAGATCAGGTTCTCGGTCGCGGTGTTGTCGTCGGATGAGGCACTGCCATCGAGGGTCACGGTCTGGCCCGCGTGTGTAGGTTGATCCGCCCCGGCATTCGCGGTCGGCGGATCCGAAGCGGCAGCCCTCAGATGATCGAACTGTAGATCGTCAAACGCAATATCGGATCGCGTCTGCGTGAGGCGAATCGAATGAATGCCGGGCACCGAGAGACTCAGTGTCAAACCACCCGCTACGTCGGCGGCCGTCACGGTTCCGATCAGCGCTCCGTTGGCATCGAATGCCTCCATCGTGGCAGAGCCGGTCGCCGGGCGCTGATCTCCCCGAATCGACACAAAATTGGTCACCGCCGGGATGGAAGGTGAGCCAGGCATCGTGAAGCGGATAACAACTGGCTGGTTGTACCTGATGATATTCGAAGAGTCGACACCGCCTATTCCAATGGCCCCGCTCGTCGCGTGACCGCTGGTCAGATTAACCACAGCAACGTACGCGGCCGTGGAGCTGAAACTCACCCCACGAGACATTTGCAACTGTGTGCTGAGCCGGGCTCCGGTCTGGACACCGGCGCCCTGCTGAGATGTACCCGGCGTAATCCCGAGAATGGTTTCGAAATCAATAAGTACGCCGCCGGTGAAAAAGGATGGCAGCGGTGCTTGAGTGACCAGCGGGACGGGATTAGTTCCAGTCTGATCGATCATTGTTCTCCTGAAGAAGTACCTCGTGTTGGGAAGAAACTCGGTGCCGCGGACATAGATCCTGACGACGTCGTTGGTTGCAAATACGGGCGTACCCAAGCTATCCACGCTCTCCTGTCTTATGACGGGTCCTCCCGTTGCATTCGGGTTGTCGAAAACATACGCGTGGGCGCCCCAACCGACATCTGCGCTCCAGCTAAACTCCAGGCGATCGTTCGGTATAACTCGTACTGACGGCCCCGCCGTAAATTCCACCGCCATTGCCGTGCCGTATCCCGACATGACCATTGCGATCGCTGCGATCGTATTGAAAGATCTCTTTGTTCCTTTCATGATTCCTCCTTGGGCCGTAGTGACCCGCCAATCAACCCGCATGGCGAGTCTGGATCTGTATCCGGCATCGTTAGCTTCTGCGGCGTCAGTGACCAATGTCTTTAGCGGAGCAAAAGCACCTCGTCGTTGAAAAACTAGTTCGCACGGGAAGGTGTCGCGGTGATGATCTCCACCAACCTGCAAAAGCGCAGTCGCGCGCCGCCCTCGCCATTAAAAACTCCAACCACCTTTATGTAACTGCCCGGTATCACCTCTGCGAATTCTCGGGCCTCTTTTTGACCGAACCAGCAGACGACCTGCGTGTCGTCCGGGCCGCCGTTCCCTCCTAGTGAGATCGAGCCTTCATATTCCTCGCGACTCGGCAGCGTGGCGGCGGCCAGCGCAAATCCCCGGACTACGATTTCCTTGCCGTCGAATTTTGTTCGCACACTCTCACCGGCGACAGCGTATTGGTTTGCCAGTTCCTCGGCCGTCAACGTCGCCATCGGCACGGACGACAGGCTCTGACACGCCGTCCACGACGCGACGGCGAACCCGGTAACAGCCGTTCTCCACATCCATTTTTCTGCTGCACTCATAGCGGCCTGTGATAAACTCCGAGAAATCTGCCCCCGTTTACTGACAGACTAAAAAGACCCGATATTTATGTCCTTTGTGATCGCTTAATTTTCGATTAGTAATCTATTAGCGGTTGTTTATCGGTGGAATTCCAGAAGTTTTACGAGTTCGAAAATTTTCGTCTCGACACGGTCGAGCGGGTCTTACTGCGAGATAACAAGCATGTACCTCTCGCACCGAAAGCATTCCAAATGCTCTGCGTGCTTGTCGCCAATCATGGAAAGGTCGTCGACAAAGAGCGGTTGATGAATGAAGTGTGGGCGGACAGCTTTGTCGAGGAAGGAAATCTCGCCTTTCACGCCCGCATGATCCGCAAAGCGCTCGATGACGACGCGGCGCATCCGAAATTTATCGAAACTATACCCCGCCGCGGATACAAGTTTATTGCCGAGGTCAGATCGGTTTCGTCGGAACATAGGTCCGTGAATAATGACGGCCGCGCCAAACCAAAAAAGCGAAGCTGGATGGCGGTTGTCTCGGTCGTTCTATTCGGTGCGGCGGTGATCACTATTACGGGTTGGTTCGCGGGGAACACTGTTTTCCGGTCCGAGGGTGCTCCGATACTTTCGACGAAATTTGCCTCGGAAAAGATCACCAGCTCAGGAAATGTCGAGGTCGCCGCTATCTCGCCGGATGGAGCATATGCGGCTTATGTCGATGCTGCTGGCGGTATGCAGAGCGTCTGGATGCGCCAGCTTAGTACAGGAGAGAGTATCCAGATCGTCCGGCCGACTGAAGATCAATATACTTCGTTGAGCTTTTCCGGCGACGGCAAATCGATTTTTTTTGCAAAGAAGCCCGCGAGCGGGCACGTTCCGGCATCGCTTTATCGCATTACGGCGCTGGGCGGTGTGCCTGTTAGGGTCGTCGAAAACATCAACGGTTTTGCCAGTGTCTCGCCCGATGATAAGCGGCTTGGTTTCGCCAGGTGCGCATATAAGCCAGACAATTTTTGCGAGCTTTTGGTGGCAGATACGGACGGACAAAACGAGCGAAAACTTTTTACCACTGCATCTCCAAATCACATGAGGGGGAATGCATTCTCGCCGGATGGAAGGTCGATTGCGGTGGCATACGGAAACTCGTTCACGGGCACCAACAGTTTTAGGATCGCCGAAATAGATCTTGAAACGGGGCAACAGCGCGATGTCAGTGAACGGCTCTTCTTCGATATCAAACACCTTGCATGGCTGCCTGATGCCAGCGGCATCATTTTTTCGGCGAAAGAACTACTGGGAAGCGCGTCCTGGCTGTGGCATGTTTCCCGGTCGGCGGGAGAGTGCAGCCTGCTCGCCGGCGACCCAAATAGTTACGCGATCGTCAGTCTGAGCCGGAACGCGGATAAAATGATCGCGACTCACGTGTCGAACAATTTCCGTCTGTATTTTGATGACGGTACCGGTGCCCGGCCGCTTGCAGCGGCACGCGATTTTGCATATGCGCCAGACGGTCACATCGTCTATGCATCCGACGACCGCAATATCTGGGAGATAAACGCTGACGGAACGGGACAGCGGCAACTGACGAACGACCCGGCTATTGATTTTTCCCCGCGTGTCTCCCCCGATGGCAGATTCATCTATTTTACGTCAAACCGCTCTGGCCGGAACCAGGTATGGCGGATGGACGCCGACGGGACGAACCAGATCCAGGTGACAAGAACCGAGGGCGGATTTCCACGTCTTGTGACGACAGACGGAAAATTCGTTCTCTATCTTGCGGGCCGAACGGAACAACTTTGGAAAGTCGATACGGAAACCTTTGAAGAAACTCAGTTGAACGAAAAAAAATTGTTGCTGCCAGCGTTGTCGCCGAACGGGAAATTCGCCGCACATTTTATTCGCACCGCGGGTCTGTTCAAGATCGAAATATTCCGATTGGCTGACCAGCAGGTGGAAAGGACGATGGAATACGGCGAGGGCAAGTCATCTCTTGTCATCGTGGAATGGTCACCGGATAGCCGGTCTATTTATTTCATAACGGACGACGGAGGCCGGAATCTACTTTGGCGGCAGGGGCTCGATGAGAAAGGGCCGCGAATGATTGCCGATCTTGGCACAGAAGAAATTGAGAGATTTTCGCCAACGCCGGACGGCAAAGGTTATGCATTCACGCGGGGTAAATGGATGCACGATGCAGCGCTTTTGAGCGGGCTGCAATAAGAAACGTCAGGCAGTCATCTGCCGTTTTTTGACACGGTATTATGTTCAGCCCGCGAGTTGCTTTTCGAATTCACGAATCAGAGATTCGTGCTGCAGGGTCAACTCTATGTCGTCGAGGCCATTCAGCAGACAGTGCCGATCAAAGTCATCGATCTCAAAACTCGTAACAAAGCTATCGCCGCTGATCGTCCGGTTCTCGAGATCGATCGTTAAAGTATGATCGGTTTCTAGCATCGACCGTTCAGCCAGTGCGAACACTTTTTCTTCGCTAAGAGCTATCGGCAGCAGTCCGTTCTTGAACGCGTTGCTGGAGAAAATATCGGCGAAGCTCGGCGCAATGACCGCTCGAAAGCCATAGTCCATCAGACTCCATGCCGCATGTTCGCGCGAACTCCCGCAGCCGAAGTTTGCACCGGTTATGAGTATCGAAGCACCTTCGTAAGCATTGTCGTTCAATATAAGATCGGTCGGCGTGCCGTCGGCCGCAAAGCGCCAGTCATGAAACAGATAAGCGCCGTAACCCGTCCGTTCGATCCGTTTCAGAAATTGCTTCGGAATTATCTGATCGGTGTCGATATTCTGCCGATAGATCGCAACCGTCTTTCCCGTATGTCTGGTGAACTCCTGCATCAAAATCAGTCCCTGAATTTCCAGTCCCTAACATCCACGAAGCGTCCGGCGATCGCGGCAGCAGCGGCCATGATCGGGCTGACAAGATGCGTTCTGCCGCCGCGGCCCTGCCGGCCCTCGAAGTTGCGGTTCGATGTTGAAGCGCAGGCGCTCGCCCTCCTGTAAAACGTCCTCGTTCATCGCGAGGCACATCGAGCACCCCGCATCCCGCCATTCAAATCCAGCCTCGAGGAAGACCTTTGCCAAACCTTCGTCTTCCGCTTGCTTCTTAATCATCATCGAGCCGGGAACGACCATCGCGCGGACCTTATCGTTTACCTTGTAACCCTTCGCGACCCGAGCCGCTGCCCGCAGGTCTTCGAGTCGAGAGTTCGTGCACGATCCAATAAAGGCTCGGTCGATCCGTATCGCTTCGATCTTCTGCGATGGCTCGAGATCCATATATTCCAGAGCACGCTCAAACGAACGTCGCTCGTTTTCGTCCCGTGCATCCGAAAGCTCCGGAACTGCCTCCGAGACTCTGACGGACATCCCGGGCGACGTGCCCCACGTCACGAATGGCTCCAACTTTTGAGCGTCGACCTCGACAACGTCGTCGAATATCGCTCCCGAATCGCGTGATAGTGATCGCCAGGATCCGATCGCGTTCTCCCAACGATCGCCTGTTGGTGCGAAGGCTCTGCCTTTCAAATACTCGAACGTCTTTTCATCCGGGGCGATCAGGCCGGCGCGCAGCACCGGCCTCGATGCTCATGTTACAGACAGTCATTCTCCCTTCCATCGAGAGCGATCGGATCGCGTCACCTGCGTATTCGATAACGTGCCCGGTGCCGCCGTCAGTACCGATCTGGTTGATGATCCCGAGGATCACGTCCTTGGCCGTTACGCCGAACGGCAGTTCGCCGTTGACGCGAACAAGCATATTTTTCGATTTTGTGAGCCGCACGCACTGCGTCGCCAATACATGCTCAACCTCGCTCGTGCCAATGCCGAATGCCAGTGCTCCGAACGCACCGTGGGTGGACGTATGAGAGTCTCCGCAGACGATCGTCATACCGGGCTGCGTCAGACCCTGCTCCGGGCCGAAGACGTGGACGATGCCCTGCTCGATCCGGTCCAGATCGTACAGCCTGACACCGAACTCGGCGCAGTTCTTCCGGAGCGTCTCAACCTGTTGGGCGGCGATTTTGTCACGAAATGGCAGATCGCGATCGACCGTTGGTATTGCGTGATCCACCGTCGCGAAAGTCCGGTTCCGGACGCCGGACCGAGCGACCAGCTAGACGCAGCCCTTCAAAGGCCTGCGGGCTTGTGACCTCATGGATCAAGTGCAGGTCAACATAAACCAGAGAGGGCTTTCCCGCTTCCTGCGCAACTATGTGGGAATCCCAGATCTTGTCGTACAACGTTTTCATTCAAACTCTTTCAGACTGCGTGAAATGCGTAACGGGTGTTCGCGGATTCGACCGCGTGGACGCAGACGAGATCGCCCATCTCGGATGTCGAAGTTATTCCCCCTCCGGGCGTCGCAATATCCGCTGTCCGATAGCCTTCGGCCAGAACCCTTTCGATCGCGTTCTCGATGGCATCTGCCGCCGACTCGTTTTTTGCCGTGTGTCGCAAAAGCATCGCCGCCGAAGCAATAGCTCCGAGCGGGTTCGCCATATTCTTGCCGGCGATGTCCGGCGCAGAACCGTGAACAGGTTCGTAAAGATCGACTTTTCCTCCGATCGTCGCCGATCCGAGCATACCGAGCGATCCGGTCAACACAGCAGCCTCGTCAGACAAAATATCTCCGAAAAGGTTCTCGGTCAGGATCACATCGAACCGTTTCGGATTCGTTACAAGATGCATCGCACATGCATCGACAAACATATGCTCGAGTTCGATCTCGGGATAGTCTCTTGCGATGTTCGTCACCACCTGCCGCCAAAGGCGCGACGTCTCCAGAACATTGGCCTTGTCGACAGACGTAACTTTTCCTTTTCGCCCTCGCGCCGATTCGAACGCGATCCTTGCCACTCGCTCGATCTCGAGGGCAGAGTACCGCATCGTGTTGAATGCTTCGGTTTCATCGATTCCACGCGGCTTGCCGAAATAAAGACCGCCAAGCAACTCTCGGACGATCAGCAGGTCGGTACCTTCGAAAATCTCTTCGCGCAGCGGCGACGATCCGGTCAAGGCCGGAAACGCCTTCGCCGGACGCAAGTTCGCAAAACCCCCAAGCAGTTGTCGCAGCTGCAGCAACCCGATCTCAGGTCTCTGCTCGGGCAGGAGGTCGTCAAATTCGGGAGAGCCGACGGCTCCCAGCAGGACCGCATCCGATGCTAGGCTCGCGACACGCGTTTCCTCGGGCAACGGTGAACCAGTGGCTCGTATCGCCGCTCCACCGATGAGCTGTTCGTCGAACTCGATCTCGAGATCGTGGATGGTCGAGATCTCGGTTAGAACCTTGACGGCTTCACGAGTGACCTCGGCGCCGACTCCGTCGCCCGGCAAAACTGTAATTCGCATATTTTAAAAAACTAACCGACCTCTCGATGCACCGAGATTGTTTCGTCACTGCCCGTACGAAACCTCCGTATAAAAATCACGCCGCCATGGCGACCGTCACACGGCTCGGCAGGATCGAAAGCAGATCCTGGTCGTAGATATTCTTTTTACGGTCGGCGAGGGCGGTAAACCGGGCGTACACTTCAATGACTTCCTCCGCCTCGAGTTCGTAGCCGAGCTCACCGTAGCGGGCGAGTAATGCGTGCCGTCCGGAATGCTTACCGAGAACGATGTTGTTCGATGGAACGCCGACCGAGTCGGGAGTCATGATCTCGTAGCATAACGGATTGCTCAGTACGCCGTGCTGGTGAATACCGGCTTCATGTGCAAACGCGTTGCGACCGACAATGGCCTTATTCGGCTGAACTCCAAAACTTATGATCGACGAGAGTAGTTGGCTCGTTGGATATAACTTCGTCGTATCGATGTTGGTTTCAAATGGCATCTTGTCCGAGCGAACTGCCATCGCCATCACGATCTCTTCCAGCGAAGCATTTCCCGCACGTTCGCCGATCCCGTTTACCGTGCACTCGACCTGTTCGGCTCCCGCACCTAGGGCAGCGAGCGAATTCGCAACGGCCAGTCCGAGATCGTTGTGACAATGGACACTTATCGAAACCTGTCGCTCGCCAACGACCTTCTCTTTTACTGTCCGAACAAGCTTTGCAAACTCATCTGGAAGCGTGTAGCCGACAGTGTCGGGGATATTCAATACGGTCGCGCCTTCGTCAACGGCTGTTTTGAAGATGGCGCAAAGAAAATCGACATCGCTCCGCGTCGCATCCTCAGCCGAAAACTCGACGTCCTCGGCGTAGTTTCTCGCCATGCGCACCGAGTCTCGGGTCATTTGCAGTACTTGATCGCGAGTTTTTTTAAGCTTGTGCTCAAGATGAATGTCCGAAGTAGCCACAAACGTATGTATCCGCGGGCGTGCGGCTTTTTCGAGTGCTTCCGCTGCCCTCAGAATATCCTTCTCGGTGGTCCGGCACAGTGCCGCGATCTTTGCGGTGCGACATTCCCTCGATACGGCACGCACGGCGCGGAAATCGCCTTCCGAGGCGATCGGAAATCCGGCCTCGATAATGTCCACGCCGAGATCTTCCAGTTGCCCCGCGATTCGAACCTTTTCGGCCAGATCCATCGAACAGCCGGGCGACTGCTCTCCATCCCGTAGCGTCGTGTCGAAAATAGTTATTCTCTTGGGTTTCTCCATTTCTCGCGTCTTTTCAAACCTCCGCATTGATTCGAATGTAAATCCTAGGTAAGCTGGAACGGCAAAGTCAAGGTTATCTTTCCTATAGAAAGATAACGAAGGCTTATGTCATCCGTCTTGTTAATCCGATGAGAACCTGAGGCGATAATGGAAGATCTGCGTATCTTGGAATAACTTCTCCGGACGGCGAATCGGTGACTACAAAACGTTTGTTTTATTGAAGTTTCAGAGCTACTGGATATTTGGCTTATGGATATTGGCGAATTAGAGGTGTTGGTCGCCGTGGCGAAGGAGAAAAGTTTCTCAAGAGCGGCGATTGTTTTGAATCGAACACAACCGGCGGTCAGTCAGGCGATAAAACGTCTCGAGCGCGATGTGGGCGAAAAGCTGTTCGACCGATCATCGAAGGATGGCACGCTGACGCCAGCGGGCGAAGTTCTGCTGGACTATTCGCGGCAGATATTAAATCTCCGTCGTGCCGCGAGGAGCTCAGTTAAGGAAATGCGCGACCTGCTTCACGGCAAGGTGACGATCAGTGCGAACGAATATACCGTGTTCTCGCTCCTTCCGGTGATTGAGAAATTCCGGCGGCTATACCCATTGATAAAGATCGAAGTTCGGCGCGGCAATGCGAGTCGCATCCCGAAGGAGGTTGTCGCGAGAGAGGCGGAGCTCGGCGTTATCTCCTTTAAACCCAAAGACGACTCGGTCGTGGTTACCAGCATACTAAGCGATGAGCTCGCACTGATCGTTTCCCCGCGACATCCGTTGGCCGGCCGCACGACGGTATCCATAAAAGATCTGGGCATTGAGACATTTATCGCCCACAATGCACCTTCGCCTTACCGTGAGAAGGTGATCGAGGCTTTCGAGAAACACCGGACGAAGTTGAACATCTCGGTCGAGCTGCCTTCGTTGGAAGCGATAAAGCGGTTGGTAGAGACCGGTGTCGGCGTTGCGCTCGTGCCCCGACTGTCTGCGCAAAACGAGATATCTAAGGGCGAGTTGAAGGCGATACTCGTGAAGGAAGTAAAACTGAAACGCGACCTTAATATTATTTACCGGCGAAACTCAGTCCTGTCGCATGCAGCGAGATCGTTTCTGAAACTCGCTAAGGAAACTACCCAACGCTGATGTCAGTTGGGACAGATTTGTGACATCAGAGTTGACCAGTAATGATTAGAAATAAATCGCTATGAATACTTCCCGTGCCGTAAAAGTTAATAGAATATTTCGAAATGCGAAGAGCCGGTACGGCTCGCGGGGTGACGCGTCTCATCGGTCGGGTGATCCTTCCGCAGACTTTCTTTTGATATATTCCTCGCGCTCGCGAAGGATTCGTTCGAGCATTTCGTCCTCTCGTTCGCGAACGTCCACTATCTTAATTACAAAAGGCAAGACGATCCGCCACCGGCCTTCCTCGCGAACGAGGTCCCAATCTCGTGGCTCGTATTTCAGAAAGATACTCGAAAGCCCCGGGAGGAAACTATCCTGCGTGCGGCCGCAGGGCATCGAAACCGTCGCGATATCTGCATCCGCGTTCTTGAGCGACATCTCACTCAATTTGCAATGCTCGAATGTGTATATGCTGCAATAATACTCTTCGAGCAGCTATGGGTTCATGAGGACGCTGAGGTTTTTCCCGGAGCCGGTCAAGTGAATAGCGAGTCCGAGCCGACAAAAAGTCGATCGCGTCGCCGCAGCGCCGCTCATTAACGGCGGCGGCGAATTCGCTCAGCTCTTTCTCAGGTTCCGTACGCCGTGCGCACCCGCTTAGCAAGGTCGCGATGATGACGATAATTATTATTCGGGGTTTCAGAAGAACCATTTCTGTAGGTGTGGGATTGCCGGCGGACAGGTCGATCCCGGCATGACCATATTATCGCGACATCGCGACACGTATCAATGGTAATTTTGAGAAGTGAATCGGTATTCTATGTGATGGACGCGTTCTGACTGCGTTTAGCAAATTGGCGGACCAATCTTTCGCGGTCTTAGGCCATCACAAAGATTTGGGCACCTCGTGTTTGATCACGAGGTGCCCTTTTCTATTCCGGTTTTGCTACTTCATCGATCCGGAGCTATTTAGTCCCGGTGAAGTTCTGTTCGGAGTTCTCGCCGACGTGAACATATTCGATAGTCGCCGGCGTGAAGCTGTAGTGCTTGAGACTTCCGCGGATCAGATACCTTACCCCCAACGGAACGTCGCTAAAGACATATGAACCGTTCGAACTCGTCACTGCGGTTCGTTGAGCTCCATCTGGCGAGGTCAACGTTATCGTAACGCCCTTTAGGCCGCGGCCAAACCGGTCGAGCGTGCGCCCGCCAACACTGGCTGTCGTCGGCCCAATTATGCTAAAGCCGTTGTCCGAGATATCGAAGAAGATGTTCCCAACCGCTTCGACCATGATGCGAGCCGTACTGGTACCTATCGCAGGTACTACAACCGGCTCAGTGCCGTCGTTAGGAGTGTTCGCCTTGAGCATGATCGGAAACGTCTGCCCGCCGTCCACCGACAGTCGGATGTTGACCATCGTGGTACCGACCGGAGGAAGGTTGGAGTTCGCCAGTCTGCCAGGTGACGTTTCGGGTCGTACCACCCTGCCACGTTACAGGGGAGTCCGGTGCCGTGACCTTAAATGGTCCCGCAAGGTTGGTGACCGAGACGGTCATGTCCGCGTACTGGGTCTGGCCGATGGCCACACCCGGAACGTACGGGTGATTGTCCCGGACGGTGAGTCTAAAGCGCAGATCACGTGAAACCGCACTCAGAGCCTCGATCAACACGCCCGGATCACCACCGGCAAGAGCACTGGTCGTGAACTCACCCGCAAGAATCGTCGAGAGCCTCGGGAAATACTTGGTCGGTGACGAGGTCGAATTAAATGAAAGCCAGTTCGGTCCGATCAGCTTTGCCGGATTCGCGCTCGCGGCAACGATCGTGATTCCCGTGTTCTGTGCAGAGTCGTCCTGTTCCCAGTTGTAGGTTATCGGATCGCCATCCGGGTCGGTCGCCGAACCCGTAAGTACAAAAGGCGTCATGATGGGGATCGTATAGTTGCTCACCGGAGCAATGACCGGTGCGCGATTTCCCGTCGAGGGCATTGTTCCGGAGGCGGGACAACCTCGCGTGGGAAGGTTCGCCTGGATTTGGCCGATCGACGTCTCGTGGAAAATGTCTATCGAATGCACTGCCACGTCCGATACCGGCGTGATCCCGGCATAACCCATGATCGTGATACCCGAGCCGATCTCCTTGTCCTGGCCCATGTCTTCCGGATATCGGAATCTGGCCATAAGAGAACGTATGGTTGGCACCGAGTTGATGGCCTACCTCGTGAACAACGTAATCGATGTCGAAGTTGTCACCTTCAGGAATTTCGTCGGCAGGTGACGTGATACCCTCCCCTTATCGTGGGGACGTTGGGACTGCAAACACAGCCGATGCAGCCGGCGTTTCCGCCGCCACCCGATGCTCCGAACATGTGACCGATGTCATACATCACCGACGTAATTCCTTGTTACGCGATGGCAGCCCTAGCTGGTCGTTCCAACTGCCCAGGTCATCTGAGTAAGGGTCGGTCACGGGGTCGTAGAAGATGAGGCTCGTCGTCTCGGGAATGAGGTTCAGATGAACGACCAAGGTCTCGTTCGTACACTCCGTTCGATCGCGTAAGCGTCGCATTGATGCCGGCGAGGACCAGTGAAAGCTGTGCCGAACTCGTCGCTCCAAAGTAATTTGAGTATTCGCCGTTTACCGACTGTGCGAGTCGCATCGTCCTTATCTCACCCGTATTGCTTTCGGGAACCGCGTTTTGCTCTGCGTCTATCTGCTGTTTCCATTGTGAAAAAAGCTCGAGTTCAAGTCGGAGCATGGCAGGCCCACGGCAGCTCGCCCGGTCTTTCTCGCGGATCTGAACACGGCATATACGGTTCGATCCATGCGAGTAAGGTTCAATGATCTCGGTCGGAAGCTTCGAACTCGAGGAACCCTGAAGCGCTTCTGAATACCGTCCCCTGCACCCCCTGCGGAGAGATACTTAATTTGACGGTCGCGTGCTCGGTCAGTGACACCTCGGCCCGAAAATGACCGGATATCCGGGTATTTTGCCTGAAGCTCGGGGTCGAAATTCGAGGCTTCGAAAAGCTCGAACTCTTCTATCCGGCCGTCAGCGTTCGGCAGGGATATGATCGTCGGCTCGCCGGGCCGATCGACCACCGAAAACAATCGCTGGTCGAGCCCGTCGCGGTTCAGACCGAACAATTTGAATTCTTGGGGGAAAGAATGTCGCTGGACGGCCCGGTTCGGCTGAATGCTCGATAAAGCATCAATAGTTGACCAGACCGTGTTTTGACCGAAAACAGCCATCGACGATCCGATAATAAATGAGCAGATAAGTAGAGCTGCCCTGTAGTGCCGCCTAATCTTCATAATTTCTCCTTTGTTGATCCTTACGGTTACGCGTGGAAGTCGAAGTTTAATTTCCGTGATGCTACACCCGATAACTTGAGTAAAACTTGAGCCAGGCGTAGCTGGAGGTTGAGAAAGCGGTTCGGAAAGCCGGAGGGGCAGTTCTGACAGACCTGTGACCTCCTCCGTGAAGGCGCCGTTCCTATAGTCGGCGGCGGAATAATGCGCCGGCTTTTTTGCATCCAACGTTTGTAATTCGACGAAGACTATGTTTGAAATATAAATACTCAATGGCTTTTAGAACGCTTCATATTCATCTCCACCATCATCACGTGCATCATCCGGGCGCGTGACTGAAACTCGTTTTCTAACTTAATTCGAAACAGTTCAACCAGGCGCTCAAGGAACTTACCAAAGTTTCCAGGGGGTCGTTTTGTCATTTTTCGTATATGAAATTAAAGATCGCGTTACAAAAATCAGGAAAACTCGCAGATGCTTCAACCGAATTGCTGCGGAAGTGCGGGATCGGTTTTTCGAACGGCTTAGGAAAGCTTCGAACGGAAGCCGCTAACTTTCCGCTTGAGATTTTCTTTCTCCGGGACGACGATATTCCGGACTACGTCGCCGACGGAGTCGCGGACATTGGTGTGGTAGGTGAGAACGTGCTGGCCGAAGATCCGAAGGACGTCGAGATCGTCGAACGTCTCGGCTTCGGACGATGCCGATTGTCGATCGCGGTTCCGAAGACGGTGGAATATCGTGACCTGCAAGATCTTGCCGGGAAACGGATCGCCACAAGCTACCCCCGGATACTCGCCGATTTCTTCTCCTCCCGCGGAATAACAGCGGACATTCACGAGATCAGCGGTTCGGTCGAGATCGCTCCTTCGATCGGCCTCGCGGATGCCGTATGTGATCTTGTCAGTTCGGGCAGCACCTTGTTTTCGAATGGGCTCAGTGAAGTAGAAACGGTAATGAGATCCGAAGCGGTGCTGATCAGACGGCCGGATCTGAGCGAGGAGCGTTCAGCCATCCTCGATCAACTGCTTTTCCGAATCCGCAGCGTTAACGCAGCTGCACAAAACAAATACATACTCCTGAACGCTCCTGTCGAGAAGGTCGGCGAGATCTCTCGGATTTTGCCGGCAATGAAAAGCCCGACGGTTCTGCCGCTGGCGGAGACGGGCTGGGTGTCGATCCACTCTGTGATCGGCGAGCGTGATTTTTGGGATGTGGTCGACAGCCTGAAGCGAGCCGGAGCGGAAGGAATTCTCGTTCTGTCGATCGACCAGATGATCAGGTGAATTTATGAAAATAATTGAATATCCATCGCAGGACTCGTGGCGGGAATTGCTCAAGCGGCCCACGATCGACACACGCAAATTGGGCGACACCGTAGCGGAGATCATTGCAGACGTTCGCCAGAACGGCGACGCGGCATTGCGAAGGTACGCTCGTGAATTCGACAGCGTTGACCTGGACGACCTCCGGGTCAGCGAACAGGAATTCCTCGATGCGGAAGCTCGCGTGCCGCAAGACCTAAAGGATGCCGTCTCCGTAGCAAAGGCAAACATCGAAAGATTCCATAGTGCGATGAGCGCCTTCGATGGACCGGTGGTCGAAACTGTTCCCGGCGTTACGTGTTGGACACGATCGTTGCCGATCGAGAAAGTCGGCCTCTATATTCCTGCCGGTTCCGCTCCGTTATTTTCAACGGTCCTGATGCTGGCAATTCCGGCGATGCTTGCGGGCAGCAGCACGATCGTCATGTGTTCGCCGCCCGATTCAACCGGAAAGGTCAACCCGCGACGCTATATGCGGCACGTCTGTGCGGGGTGACCGAGGTGTTCAAGATCGGCGGTGCGCAGGCGATTGCGGCGATGGCATTTGGAACCGGGACCGTGCCGCAGGTGTACAAGATCTTCGGGCCCGGAAACCAGTATGTAACCGAAGCGAAGATGCAGGTGATTCGCGCAGGTATCGCTATCGACATGCCGGCAGGGCCGTCGGAGGTCGCTGTTCTCGCTGACGAGACCTGCGTCCCTTCATTTGTCGCGGCGGACCTTTTGTCACAGGCGGAACACGGACCCGACAGCCACGTCATTCTGGTGAGCGACTCTGCGGCGGTGATCGCGGAAGTCTCCGGTGAGCTCGAACGACAAATTGAGTTGCTGACCCGGAAAGAGACGGCTCGTGCAGCGCTCGAAAACTCAAAAGCGATACTCGTCGATTCGACTGGCGACGGGTCTCGATCTGCTAAACGAATATGCACCCGAGCACCTGATACTCGCCGTCGCTGATGCCGATTTCGTCGCAGCGCGTGTCGCGAATGCGGGATCGGTCTTCATCGGAAACTATTCGTGCGAAAGCGCGGGCGATTACGCCTCGGGAACAAATCACACCCTGCCGACAAACGGCGCCGCCCGTGCTTTTAGCGGCGTATCAGTCAGTAGTTTTATGAAGACGATCACTTATCAAAAGCTGAGCGACAGAAGGAATTCAAAATCTCGGGCCGGTAATTGAAACAATGGCCGCAGCAGAGGGGCTGGATGCTCATAGGAATGCAGTGTCGATCAGGCGCGAACACATTGAGGGCAAACTATGACTTTCATTCTTGATGGCCTTGTCCGCCCCAATATTGCCCGCCTTGTTCCCTATTCTTCGGCTCGAGCAGAGTTTGCCGGCGAGGCTGAAGTGTTTCTGGATGCAAACGAGAATGCCTTCGGATCTGCGGCCGGCGATGACTACAACCGTTATCCCGATCCGCTGCAGATGGACCTGAAGAAACGCATCGCTGAAATGAATGGCATCGCAACATCCGGGATCTTTATCGGTAACGGAAGTGACGAGGCGATCGATCTGCTGTTCCGCGTTTTCTGCGAACCGGGCCGCGATTCATGTGTGATCTGCCCGCCGACATACGGAATGTATCGGGTTTCGGCTTCTATTAACGATGTCACGGTCAACGAGGCTCCGCTGACCGAAGATTTTCAGCTGAACGAGCGAGCGGTTTTCGACGCCGTTTCAGATCGAACCAAACTGATCTTCATCTGCTCACCGAATAATCCAACCGGTAATCTCATGGACAGACGGGCAGTGATAAACATCGCACGCAATTTCAAAGGGATCGTCGTGATAGACGAGGCCTATGTACAGTTCGCTGCCGCACAGTCGATGATCGGGGAGATCGAAGGCCTCGGAAATATCGTTGTCCTGCAAACTTTTTCAAAAGCGTGGGGGATGGCCGGACTGCGTGTTGGGACGGCATTTGCGAGCAGCGAAATAGTCAACCTGATGAATCGAGTGAAACCGCCCTACAACGTCAGTAGCATCGCCCAGCGCGCGGTGCTCAAGGGGTTGGACGAGATCGAAAAGACCGACTCCTGGATCGCGAATATTCGGGCGGAGCGTGGACGCCTATCCGAGTTCCTCGCCGGTCTTCGATTTGTAAAAACGATCTATCCGTCGGACGCCAACTTTATCCTTGTTAAAACCGACGAGGCGAACTCTCTCTATCGACATTTGATCGACAAGAAAATTGTCGTCCGAGATCGCAGCCGCGTCGAGCTTTGTCTCGGCTGTTTGCGCATAACGGTGGGAACCGCCGACGAAAATTCGCGGCTGATAGCAGCACTCGAAAGTTACCGGGTGCCGGGGGCGACGAGAGGATCTGAAATATGAAATCAATTTTATTTATCGACCGAGACGGTACCATCATTCGCGAGCCGGACGATTTTCAAGTCGATCATTTGGAGAAGCTTCGTTTTCTCAGCGGCGCGATCACAAATCTCGCTAAGATCGCACGGGAAACAGACTTTCTCTTGGTAATGGTGACGAACCAGGACGGCCTCGGGACCGTCAGCTTCCCCGTCGAAGGCTTTGACGCCGCGCAAAGTTTTCTCTTGCGGACTTTAGAGGATGAAGGCGTTGTCTTCGAGGACGTGTTTGTTGATCGAACTTTCGAAACAGAAAATGCCGACACGCGGAAACCCGGTACGGGGATGCTCGGCAAGTACATGACCGGGGAATACGATCTTGGCAATTCATATGTCATTGGCGACCGCCCGACCGACGTTCAGCTTGCAAGGAATCTCGGGTGCGAAAGCTATCTATATAAACAACGCTAATTTTCCCCTCGATGGCCAAACCGGAGACTCGATCCACACAGTCGAGTCGTGGGATCAGATATATGAACTCCTGCGGCGTCCGGAACGAAGGATCTCTCACCAAAGAACGACAAACGAGACCGACATCGTCGTTGAGTTGAACCTGGATGGCACGGGCAAGGCGGAGATTGCTACCGGCATCCCATTCTTCGATCACATGCTCGAGCAGATCGCGCGTCACGGATCGCTAGATCTAACCATCCGTGCGAAAGGCGACCTGCACATCGACGAGCACCACACGATCGAGGACGTTGGGATTGCGCTCGGCGAAGCATTTTCCGTTGCGTTGAAAGATAAACGCGGAATGGAGCGATACGGGTTTTGTTTGCCGATGGACGATTGCCTGGCGCAGGTTGCGATAGATTTCGGCGGGAGAAACTGGATTGTTTGGGACGCCGAATTCAAACGCGAGAAGATCGGCGAGATGCCGACCGAGATGTTCTTTCATTTCTTCAAATCGTTTTCCGACAAGGCCCTTTGCAACCTGAACATAAAGGCCGAAGGGACGATCGAGCACCATAAGATCGAGGCGATCTTCAAAGCGTTTGCAAAGTCGATCAAGATGGCCGTTCGCCGGGAAGGAACCGCATTACCGAGCACGAAAGGAGTTTTGTGAAAGTCGCGATCATTAAATACAACGCGGGGAATACGGCATCGGTTTCGAACGCACTGGAAAGAATCGGTGTTGAGCCTGTGATCTCGGACGATCCCGAAATTCTACGCTCGGCAGACAGGGTGATCTTTCCGGGCGTGGGCGAGGCATCAACGGCGATGGATTATTTGCGCGAGCGCGGCCTCGATGTAGTGATCCGCTCGCTTCGTCAGCCGGTACTCGGAATCTGTCTCGGGATGCAGTTAATGTGCAGATCGTCCGAAGAAAATGAGACCGAGTGTCTCGGCATCTTCCCTTTAGCCGTACGGAAATTTGCAGACCGTGCGTTAAAAGTTCCTCACATCGGGTGGAACACGATCACTGATCTAAGCTCGCCACTCTTCGATGGGCTGGGTCACGACCGTTATGTCTATTTTGTCCATGGCTACTATGTCGAGTGCGGCGAACAGGCCAACGCGACTTGCACGTACGGCGAGACCTTTAGTGCCGCTATTAACGATAGCAATTTTTATGGAGTGCAGTTTCATCCGGAAAAGTCGGGCCGCGTCGGCAGCCGAATATTGGAGAATTTTTTAGAGTTATGATCCAGGTTATTCCAGCGATCGATCTTATGGGCGGCAGATGCGTCCGGCTCACCCATGGAGATTTCGATCGAAAAACAGTCTACGACGAAGATCCGCTGGAGGTGGCGAAGCGCTTCGAGGCCGCCGGGATCAAGCGTCTTCACATTGTGGATCTCGACGGTGCGAGGTCGGGGAAACCGATGAATCGATCGGTGTTGGAACAGATTGCGCAAAACACTTCGCTGGTAATAGATTTTGGCGGCGGCCTCAAAACCGATCGCGACGTTGAAAGCGTATTCGATGCAGGTGCCGCGATGGCAAATATCGGAAGCGTTGCCATAACTGAAGAGAAGATGTTTCTCGCGTGGGTCGAGAAATATGGGCCGCACAGAATACTTCTGGGCGTCGACGTGAAGAATGGAAACGTCGCTATCAACGGATGGCAGACCGACACGCAGATCGCAGTGATGGATGTGCTGTCGCGTTACGCATCTCACGGAGTCACGACGTTTTTTGTGACGGATGTGGGAAAGGACGGTGCGATGAACGGCCCGTCGCTGAAACTTTATACGCAAATACTTGCGTCACTTCCAGACTCGAACCTGATTGCGAGCGGCGGTGTAAGTTCGATCCGGGATGTCGAAGACCTCGAACAAATCGGATGTGCGGGGGTGATCATCGGCAAGGCGATATACGAGGGTCGAGTATCGCTTGAGGAGCTTTCGAAATATGCTGGCTAAACGTATCATTCCTTGCCTCGATGTAAAGGACAGCCGAACCGTAAAGGGCACTAATTTTGTCGGGCTCCGCGACGCGGGCGATCCGGTCGAACTGGCTGCTAAGTATTCAGCCGAGGGCGCGGATGAGCTTGTCTTTCTGGATATTTCTGCGACGAACGAAGGGCGCAAGACCTTTGCCCGTTTGGCGCGCGAGATCGGAAAAGAGATCGACATCCCTTTCACCGTGGGAGGCGGCATAACAGCGATCGCGGATATCGAGACGTTGCTAGAGGCGGGTGCGGACAAAGTTTCGATCAACACCGCGGCCGTCAAAGATCCGGCGATAATAGAGAACGCCGCGAAGAATTTTGGCTCACAGTGCATCGTCCTCGCGGTCGATTGCAAACAGACATCGAACGGCTGGCGAGTATTCCTCAATGGCGGACGGATCGAGACAGGGCTCGACGTTTTCGAGTGGATCAGACGGGGCGTCGATCTCGGGGCTGGTGAGATCCTGCTTACTTCGATGAATGCCGATGGAACCAAATACGGCTTCGAGCTTGAGCTCACTCGAAAAATTTCCGAATCGGTAAGTGTCCCGGTGATCGCATCGGGCGGCGCCGGCTCGATGGATGATTTCGCCGATGCCTTTGTCCGTGGGAAAGCTGATGCCGCACTGGCAGCGAGCGTATTTCATTACGGCGAGGTCGGCATACCCGACTTGAAATCATTTCTTCAGATGCGTGGGATCGAGGTTCGTATATGAAACTGGAATTTGAAAAATACTCTGACGGCCTGGTCCCGGCGATCGTGCAGGATCCGGTAACAGGATATGTGTTGATGCTCGGCTTCATGAATGCCGAGGCGATCGCCGCGACCCGCGACTCGGGCCGCGTGACGTTTTTTTCGCGGTCGAAGCAACGCCTCTGGACGAAAGGCGAAACATCCGGCAATTACCTCGAGGTCATCTCAATGACCCCCGACTGCGACGCCGACACTATCCTCATAAAAGCAAAACCGCAGGGGCCTGTGTGTCACACCGGTTCAGTCACCTGTTTCGGCAATGATTCTCATACGACCTTTTCATTCCTAACCACTCTCGAAGCGGTGATCGAGGATCGCCGGTCAAATCCTTCGGTGACATCTTATGTGTCGAAGATCTTTGCAAAGGGGATAAACAAGATCGCTCAAAAAGTCGGTGAAGAAGCGGTTGAGACGGTCATCGCAGCGAAAGACGACGACGACGAAGCATTTGCAAACGAGGCTGCTGATCTGATGTTCCACTATCTGATGCTGCTGAACGTCAAGGGTTTGAACCTGTCCGACGTGGTAGAAGTTTTGAAAAGGCGTCACCAGGACGGACGATAACGCATTCTCTTTTTCAGCGTTGCGCGATCTAATATGATCGAAGGAGCCGTGAGCACGTAATCCAAACTTTCACATGCGATCGATAAGCCGTTGGTTAAAAAAGAGTGTGTTTGTCCGGGTCGTTACCGGATTTGCGTTGGCGGCGCTCGTTCTCGCCGCAGGCGGCTGGCTCGTGACCGGCCCGTTCAAACAGTATCCCGCGGCGTTCGACGCATCCATCCGCACGGCAATGCGCCAGATGCAGTCACCGATGTGGACCGCATTGTTCCTCGCCGTCACGAAGCTTGGCTCAACGATATATCTCGCGATCATTGGGAGCGTCGTGGGGATCGTCTTTATTCTCCTGCGATGGTTTCGACCGCTGGTAATTCTTATCGTAGTGATGGCGGGTCAGGCGGCGGTTCATCACGGCTGCAAGTGGTTCTTCGCCCGGACGCGGCCATCCTCGTTAATAAACTATAAGGCGGTCGAAAGCTTTAGCTTCCCGAGCGGTCACGCGGTCGCTTCGCTCTGCCTGTACGGAACGATCGCATGGATCGTTGCTTCACGCCTTGAAAACTCCGCCGCAAAGGCGGGCACCGGAATATTCGCCGCGGTTCTGATCTTTCTGATCGGAATGTCACGGGTCTATATCGGTGTACATTATCCAACCGATGTCATCGCCGGATTCCTCGCCGCCGCGATCTGGACCGCCGCCGTACTGTCGACCGACAGAAAAACCCTCTAAGTAACCTTCAGACGGATCCCGGAACACTAACTGTGGCTAACACGGTTCGAGTCTGTGGCGGCAGACGTGTTCCGAGATTCCCTATGCGCATACGATCGCTCCATGGAAAACGTCCGTTCGATACGAACGCAAAAATCTGGAGTGGATCAGATGATAAACAAACTTAATTTGCATGCCGTTAGCAGGGCACTTGCCGCGATCTTTATATTGACGCTTGTTACGATTCCGCAGCCGAGGCAAGACGGTGCGGATGACAATACCGACAAGACTCTATCGCCGTACTTTCTGGTAAAGGGCGACCCCGGTGTCGATCAACTGCCGCTGAAAGACACGAACGTCGATATCGCCGTCTCCGGCGTGATTGCCGACGTCCGCGTGGTTCAGACCTATCAGAACGAAGGCTCGCGCCCGATAAACGCAACTTACGTCTTCCCGGCATCGACGCGTGCGGCCGTTTACGGAATGCGGATGAAGATCGGCGATGAGGTGATCGTCGCAAAGATCAAGGAACGCGAGAAAGCAAAGGAGGAATTCGAGACCGCAAAGAAAGAAGGCAAGAGTGCATCTCTCCTCGAACAGGCCAGGCCGAACGTCTTCACTATGAGCCTGGCCAATCTCATGCCTAGTGAGACGGTCGAGATCGAGCTTCGATACACCGAGCTGCTTGTGCCGACCGACGGCGTGTACGAGGTTGTATACCCGACGGTCGTCGGGCCTCGATACATGTCCGCCAGAGAATCGCCGGACGGCAATAAATTCGTCGAAACGCCTTACACGCGTCAGGGCGAGAAACCGACAAGCACATTTAATATTTCGGCGCGGATCGCGGCGGGCGTTCCGATCCGTGAACTGGATTGCACGACACATCCGATGCTTTCCGAATGGCAGGGCGAAAGCGTCGCCCGGCTCACGCTGGACGGCGCGGATAAGCATCAGGGAAATCGTGATTTCATCCTTCGTTACCGGCTTGCCGGAGACCAGATCGCTTCGGGGCTTATCCTATATCAGGGCGAAGACGAAAATTTCTTTCTTTACATGGCACAGCCGCCGCAGCGCGTCGCTCCGCAGGATATCCCGCCGCGCGAGTATGTATTTGTCGTGGACGTTTCCGGTTCGATGGAAGGATTTCCTCTTGATACGTCGAAAAAGCTGCTCGAGGATCTGATCGGCGGCTTGCATCCAACCGACTTTTTCAATGTCGTTCTTTTCGCCGGTGATTCGACAGCGTTGTCCGAGAGTCCGCTTCCAGCAAATGCGGAAAATATATCTCGCGCGATCCAGCTGATCGAACAGCAGCGCGGCAGCGGAGGCACGGAACTTCTGCCCGCGCTGCAGCAGGCGATGCACTTATCAACTGAGTCGGGCGTGTCGCGAAGCATCGTGCTGATCACCGACGGGTATGTGTCGATCGAGGAAGGCGTTTTTAAGTACATCCGGCAGAACCTCGGACAGGCAAATGTCTTCGCGTTCGGGATCGGCTCGGGTGTCAATCGATACCTTATCGAAGGCGTGGCGCGAGCGGGACTCGGCGAACCATTCGTGGTCGAAGATCAGGCGAAAGCGGCAGATGTCGCAACGAAGTTTCGTGAATACATTCAGACGCCCGTTTTGACCGATATCCGTATCAAAGCTGACGGTTTTGAAATGTACGATGTCGAGCCCGGAAGTTTTCCGGATCTGCTCGCACAACGGCCGGTCGTCCTTTTTGGAAAATGGCGTGGCAGTCCGATCGGCACGATCGAGCTGACGGGCAAAACCGGACGCGGCGATTTTGTATCGAGGCTCGATGTCTCGACGGTTCAGCCGGACGAAGGTAATCGAGCGCTCAGATATCTCTGGGCACGGACGCGCATCGCGGAGCTTTCGGATTACGGTTTCGGAAATGTGACGGACGAGTCGATAAGGGAGATCACGGCGCTCGGTCTGAAGTACAACTTGCTGACGCGATACACATCGTTCATCGCCGTGCGTGAAAAAGTTGTGAACCCGAATGGCGAGGCCGACGATGTGAATCAACCGCTTCCCCTGCCGGTCGGTGTCAGTGACATGGCCGTCGGAAGTGAGCCTGAGCTTGTGTGGCTTCTAATCGCGACGCTACTACTTCTCGTGGCACTTGCCGTGATGCGGCGAATCCTCAGACTCCCCTCCTGGATAAGGCGGGGCGCGGCTTCAGCCGGGGAGGGTGGTAGATGAGACTTGTTCTCCCGCGTGACCAATTTTGTACGAGCCGGGGGGATTGAACGTGACCAACCAGCAACGGAGGGGAGAAGGCTCCCCTCTTAAAAAGCACCGAAGGTGCGTTAGCAATTTAGCCAGGGGCAACGCCCCTGGAACATCGCCAAGTCGAACGAAGCACCAACGGTGCGTAGTAACAATTTTGCGGGAGATTACTACGCCGCGTCGCGGCTCCGTCAAGTTCATCGGTTTTCCAGGGGCGTTGCCCCTGGCTATATTACGACCGCACCTTCGGTGCTACGAAACTAGTCAACGCGCTCAGGTCCGTTGACCCACCCACAATTGAAATGACGCTGAAAATAAGAAGACCAATTGTCCAACTCGGGCTCATACTAATCGTCGCCCTTGGGCTCAAGTGGTTCTACTCGACCGCGAGTGTGAACGAGCTGCGATGGATACTTGCGCCGACGACCATCCTTGTCGAATTCATCACCGGCCAATCGTTCGCGTTCGAGTCGCACGCCGGCTATATGAGCGACGATCACACTTTTCTCATCGCCGCCTCATGCTCCGGCGTAAACTTTCTGATCATCGCATTTCTAGTTCTCGCTCTCGGAAAACTGTGGCGCGAGTGCGGTGCTGAATGGCGTTTCATCCCGGTCGCGATGCTTGTCGCATATGCGGCTACGCTGATCGCGAACACGGTTCGTATCATTGTCGCTCTCTGGACCCGCGATGTCGGCTTTAGTATCGGCGGGCTCGATGGCAAAGAGCTTCATCGTATCGAGGGCATCGTTGTCTATTTCGGATTTCTCCTGCTGCTATATATCGTGAGCGAAAGATGCGCGGCACGCGATGAAGACATGGCAGCAACCACTCCAATCATCGGCGGGCGTTTGAAGTATCTCTTGATCGTTTACTACGCAGTCACACTTGGGATTCCCCTTGCTCGCGGCGCGTATCGGGAAATCGAATTCTGGCAGCACTCAGTGGTTGTACTTCTGATCCCGCTTATCCTGATCATCCCGCTCGTGATCTATTCAATAGCGAGAAATCGATCTGCTCCGCAAAACATCGCCCGACTTCATTCAGAGCGGCAATCTTTAGGTTGTAGAGCTTCAGCAAGGAAACAAGCTAAAGCTTGCACTCCGAACGGGTCTCAACCTATCCGTAAGGAAAAAACATTCCCGCCACTGCGTGATTCTTTCCACACCACTTTTCCATTGATAAGATTCGCACGGGAACGGATGTTTGCGATCCCGCGTCCCTTTTGCGCTGCTGCGGGATCAAACGCATCGCCGTTGTCGCGGATCGTCAAACCGAACCCACCCGCATCGGATGCTTCGACGCTCATCTCAACTATGTTCGCGCTCGAGTGACGGACAATATTCGTCAGCACTTCCTGTGCGATGCGATAGATCTGAAGCTGCACGTTGAGCGGAAATTTTATTCGATCCTCAACGGCGGCATCCGCTGAGAATTTCCGATTTTCCACCGTGCGATCAAGAAGAAATTCGAGCGCCGCAACGAGCCCGACATTTTCCAGGACCGAAGGGCTGAGATCTTCGCAAATGCGACGGATATCGGTCGACACAGCTTCGATCTCACCTCGAAATTCCTTATTGCCGGGCGTGAGCGTGTCGCTCTTGATCATCAGGTTGCGCAGATCGGCCAACGTCTGATCGTGCAAGTCGCGTGCGATTCGCCGACGCTCGCGCTCCGCTTCGTTCGCAAGATCGAGACGTGCCGCCGCGAGCTCGCGATTTCGCTCGGCGATGCGTCGATGTTCGATCATCGCCCACACCAAGCCGACCAACGCTATCACCAATAACACCCCGAGCGCCGTCGCCGTCCACGGAAACGGAGCCTTCGCGACAGAAAGGCGAATCATCAGAGATTCAGATGCATTGAGATCGCGATTGAAGGCGATCGCCTCGATCGTGTATTCGCCCGGCGATAGATCTGCAGGAGCGTACTGCGCATCGTTCGAGAGCTGCCGAGCGACCTCCTCGCCTTTTCCGTTTTTCAGCACGAACGCATACTGAAACTCTTCGGGAAACGTACGGCTGCTTTGGCCCGCCACCTCAACGAGCAGCGTGTTCTGCGGATATTCGAGTGCGATCGTCGAATGAATCTCTGATAGATCATGGAGCCGCTGGCTCAGGACGCGGGTTGGAATGATCTTCGGCGCGACGGTGCCCGGTTTATATGTGACGACGCCGCGATTGGTAGCGATCAGCAATCCCTCACTGACCGGTAAAATGGCGAATGATTTCTCGGACGGCATTCCCTGCTCGAAATCCAGCGATGCAACGAGCCAGCCGAACTTCGCGTCGTTTCGGGCGTGCAGCAGGCCCCGGGTCGTTGTTGCCGCCCAGAGATGATCGCCATCGACATACACATCGCGTACATCTTCTGCGTCGAGTATCTTCTTGGCTTGGCCCTCATGCTCCCGAAACACACCGTCTTCGGCGGCGATCCATCGCACGTCGCCGACGACGAAAGAACGCCGTTCCGATGGTGGCTCGCCTGAAACCACCGGTTTCCTCAAGCGGTCTTCGCTTATGGCGTAGACCGGCTGGCTTCCGAAAGATGTGACCTGCGCCCACTCGTCGGCGGTCTTCAAGAAGAGTCCGCGATTCGATCCCGCGTAGATAGTTCCGTTCGAAGCCTGGTACAAAGTCCGTATGAAATTGCTGTTCGGTATTTCCGAGACGGTCTGCTGAGACGCTCCGTGGCGATCGAATCGGCTGACACCGCGGTTTGTCCCGATCCACAGAACACCCTCGCGATCAGTGAATAATGTGAAGATCGTATCCGAACGCAGGCCGCCCGAAGTGTTCGCGAATGTGTAGTTCTTTTTGAGCTTTGAGTCGGTTACGTGAAACAGTCCGTATCTTTCGGTGCCGGCCCATAGGTCGCTGTCATCGGGTTCGAGAGTCAGAATTTTGGATGTCGGAGCGATTATTCTCAACGCCTTCGATCCCGTGTCAATAAGGTAGATGCCCGTCGAACCCTTGGGTGCATCGGCCCCGAACCAAAGTTTTCCGCCATCGCCACGAGCGAGCGTGTTTACAAATATCGGCCGCGGTGAGCTTGCAAATTCGGAAGCATCATTGTCCTTGATGACAAAAACACCTCGCCCCGAGGTGGCAGCAAGAACTTTTCCGTCGATCTCTACCAGACTTGTAACGATGCAGCGGACTGCCGTTGTCGGCGCGGATCGATTCCGAAAACATCTTCTCCGCTATGGGCTTGCCATCGGCGCCATTTCGAATGCGGAGGACGAGGCCCGAATCGGTGCCGAGAAAAATGTCGCCGCTGAATAAGATCGCGGTGATCCCAACGTCGGACGTGCCGCCGACGGGCTTGAACCGGTTCTCAGAATAGATAAACGCGCCGGCCTCGGTTCCGATCCACAACTCGCCCGAGGGCGCCGTTTTCAGTGTGATCACACGGTTCTTATCGGAACCACCGGGTGAAAAGTTCTGCACGCGGCGTCCGTCAAAACGTGCGAGACCATTGTCCGTCCCAAACCACATGACCCCATCCGGCGTCTGCGATATCGCCCGTACGCTGTCCGACGGCAAACCGTTGAATACCGTGATCGAGCCCCATTGATGAAAATTCTGAACGGCCGGAAGGGGTGTCGGTGAAGGCGCTCGTGCCGGTGTCGGTGTTGGGCTTGGTGAGGGGCTTGTTGGATCGGGTGACGGTGACTGGGACGTGTTCTGCGCGATAAAGACCGGCGTGCTACGAGTAGTAGGACCACGAATAGAATCAGGAGTATTCTTAGAGAATTTTGCGTCCGCATCACGAACTTCCGATGGACTCTTTGCTTACTTCGCGTTTTAGCATGTCGTCTTATGTCGAGCCTGTAGAGTCTCTTCGCTTCGTTAGAAGCGACAGGTTTGTAGCACAAAGGCCACGTAGTTCCCCGCTCCGCTAGGAGCGAAATACTGGTAGCTCGAGAGCACAAACGAATCTCGCTCCTAGCAGAGCCAATCTATTCGCCGCACTCTTCGCACGGTGGCGGAGAGTTATACGAAACCTCAACCCGATGAACGTTGATGCCAATCGCAAACGTGAGTAGGTTCCAGGTCGCGACCTCTTCTTATTCGTGTCGTTTCGTGTGAGTTCGTGGTTCCAGATGATCGGCAACAAACTGGAACCACGAACTCACACGAAATCACACTAACTTTTCCCGACATTGCCGAAGTGCAATTACACCAAAAAAGACTGCTACGTCTTCTCGTTTTTCGAAAATCTCTTCCGATCACGGTCGATCCACTCTTCGAACTCAGCGTCGGCTTTCTCCAGCTCGTCGCTGTTGATCAGGCCGCGCTGCAGCGCCTGGAAGAACGCTCGGGTTCGCACGTTGTATGCGAGCTTGTCGTACTCCTCGTTCTCAGTGCCGGCCGAATGGGTCGGAAAAAGTTTCTCGTAAAGCGTCGCGAGCCGGCTCTCGACGCCGCGAAGGCTGAGACTGCACTTGCGTGCGATCGCCCAGTTCGAAAGGCCGAGCGCAAGATATCGAAGCAGCTTCGGCTTCAAATTCGGTAAGCAGCGGACGCTGGAACGAATCCTTGAACGCCGGATCGATCATGTCCGCACCGTCTTCGAGAACGGCCCCGACGAATCTCAGAAAGCGATCTTCAGGATTGTTCTTGTGAATGAATCCGTAAGTCGGCTGCGGCACGGTCGAGCGAACGATCTTGCGGATCTCGTTGATGTAGATCTCGTCCGGAAACTGCGTCCAGAAAATGATTCGGGCCTCGGGGAATTCTTTCCAGATCGACCTGGCTGCCTTCACACCCGACACCTTCGGCATTTGAATGTCGAGTATCGAGAGTGCCGGACGCTGATTCGAGCGCCATGCGAACGGCGGATTCGCCGTCGTTTGCTTCGAGCACCGGCGCGTGCTCGGGAAACTTGTCGGTCAGCAATTCACTCAGGTAGTGACGCTGTGCTTCGTTGTCTTCGGCGATAAGTATGGGCATTGGATCTTTGGTCATCGGATTATAACAGCAATCATCGCTCTTAGTTTATCGAACGCGGCGGCACTGGGCAAAGATGACCCACAACATCGGAACGGTGTGGGAATCCACAGCTGCCGTTGCCGGTGGTTCAGGATCAGGGGGACGATTAAATTGATCGGATCGCTTCGATCACTCATTTGAAACTCGAAGCTTACTTTCGTTTGCGTATGGCCGTCAAACCTTTTAACGAGGGGAACACGGAAAGAGCACGAAAAAATTACACGAAAGCAGCAGTCCGCCAGTTATTTGGGTCCAATCGCAGCGGTCGTCACACTCACGATCGGGATTGGATTTGTCGCGAGCGGTTAGAGCGGTTTCGTCGATGTTCTCAACGCCGGTCGCGGTGACGCGGGTGATCCAGTGGCGAAACGAATACAATTACGATTTCATTTCCGCCCCGCGGGTCGAACCACCGACGCCCCGAGAAACCGGACTGACTGAACTATCTTGCTACGACCCATACTACTTCCGATATGGCAGTAGTCAAGCAAGACAAGGATTCAAAGATTGGATCTCCAACCGCGGCAGCGAGTTTGAACTGTTCTGAACTTCTGGATGTAGCGAGAGTAGATCTCAATCGAGACGGAACGGGGAGTTTCTCGTCCGTGGAAAGATGGCAAATTGCAGTGCGGTCGGCAACTGCGGTTTCTGGATCTTCGGACAGCCGCTCAAGTAACAGAGGCCGAAGGCCCGTCCGAATCGATCGACTGTCGCTCGTATCAGGTACTTAATCGACCGCGAAGGCGGGATCGAGGAGCTGATCATGGGATGAGTTCGGTGGCGGCAGGCGGCCGAAACCCGCAAGAACGATGTGCGATACTGTTTGTTCACGATCGGCCTCGCAGCTTCTTACCGGCATACTCGCCGGGCAGTTTCGACTGCCGCCCCTCCAAGACGAAACAGGTTGACGAAGCGCCACCAGGCGGGACGGCTTTGTGAATTCACGGTAGAAGATACACCGGCAAGTCGCGCCTTTCTGGAACGTCTTCGAAGTACCAACAGCCCTCTTATGACGCCGCTGAAGGTGAGGGATCGACGATGGCGATGCGAACGAGTTCGTGTGACCAGAGGAGGCCTTTGCACCGACCGCCTCCAGACGACCGGCTTTCGAGTCGGCTGGTGATTACTTCACCGGATTTCGACGGTGGACGATGCTTAGGAGCGGAGCTGAAGGTTAAACCTTTCGAAACGGCGATGGAGGCAAGAATTCGACGGTCGCCATTACGGCCGGACCTCGCGATTCGAGGTTGTGATTAGTCACGGCTTCCGAAACAAAACCTCATCTGCGGTGATAACCACATTCGCAGGTCCGGAAGGCGGGCTTGCCCCCGCTCTTGGTTCGAAGCACCAACGGTGCGTCGTAATTTAGCCAGGGCCAACGGCCCTGGTTTGCGAGGCACACACAGATCAAGCCGCAACGCTGCGTGGTAAATATGCATTACCTCGCCGCGTTGCGGCTTGATAATCTTCGCGTCCAACTCCAGGGCCGTTGGCCCTGGCTAAATTACCGCCGCACCTTTGGTGCTATCTGTCACGCCGTGCCGCCTTCACCGCACCGTTGGTGCTCGATGTACTAACTCGTCAATCTTCGATAAATATTCGGCATTCGCTCGGGCAGGCTCAGCACATCGTCGATGATCGTGTAGCCGACGTCGCCGTAGAGGTCCTTCAATTCACTCTCCGATTCGCGATCGATGGTGATGCAGAACGGGGTGATGCCGCTGATCTTTGCTTCGGTCAGTGCTTCGCGGACGTCTTCGCGGGCGTAGCGTGCGTCGCCGTAGTCGTGATCGTACGGGCGGCCGTCGGTGAGGATGATGAGGAGTTTTGTTCGTGCGTCCTGCCGCAGCAATTTATGCGCCGCGTGACGGATCGCAGCACCGAGCCGCGTGTTGTTTTGAAACGTGATCCCGCCGATGCGTCGCTCGATTTCTTCGGAATATTTCTCGTCAAAATCCTTTACGACGTAGAACTTCACGTTTCGGCGGCCTTCGCTCGTGAAGCCATTGATCGAATAGACGTCACCGACCGCCTCGAGCGCTTCGCTCATCAGCACCAGGCCTTCTTTTTCGATCTCGATGATCCGGCGGCCGGGATAGGTGTACGGCTGCAGCGGATTTCGCGTGATCGTCCTTGCGGTCGATGACGATTGATCGAGCAGGATCGAGACCGCGACATCACGCTGTTTCCGCAGACGCTTCGTGTAGATGTTCTCGGACTGTCGACCGTCGGCCTTGCGGTCGATAACAAATTCGACAAGCGCATTCAGATCGTAATCCTCGCCGTCGATCTCGCGATTGATGCGCGTCAGATTCTCGGGCTTCATCAATTGGAACTGATGACGGATCGATGAGATCACACCGCGATAACGCGAACGAGCGAGCTCGACGAACGTGCGATCGCCTTTCTTGACTTTCTTCTCGATCACGCGGCTCCAGCCGACACGATAATCGTTCAGCTCGCGGTCCCATTCGTCGTAGGCGAACGCCACATCGTCGGCTTCGAGCGCCTGTTCGGGCATTTCGTTCTGCGACCACGCTTCGCGCCCTGCAGATCGTCGGGCTCGCCTTCGTCGTCGAGGCTGTTCCACGCGTTGAACAGATCGCGGATGTCCTGCGCATCTTCGGCGCTCTTCGCGCCTTGACCTGATCTTCGGTCACGGCCTCGGCCGAGTCCTTGTCTTCGTACGCGTACTCGTTCTTTTCTTCTTCGCTGTCGCTTTCGGCTTCCTGCGATCTGCTCGGGCGAAATATTTTGGAACAGGTTGTAGACGCGGCTCGTGGCCATGAGCGAATCCGCTACGCTTGGAGGTCGATCCTGTCAGAACCGGGAGCGGTAGCGACCGGGTTTCCCGTCAGCGGCGAGGCCGCAGTTTGTTTGCGGGCGACCCGGTCGCTACCGCTCGCGGTTCTGACAAGGTAATCCTCAACCACACCCTCGATCTCCGACACGACCTGCCCATAGAACTGCTTCGCGTCATCCGTCGCACCGCCGCAGAGCGTGATCTGAAACAGAAGCTCGAACGGGACCTGATGCGTCGGAATGTCGAAAATGTAGGGGCGTGACGCCCGCAGGAACTCTCGCACCAGATCCGAGATCTTTTCTCAAACCGCGGTACGCGTGACGAAGGCGTGCGTCGATGCGAGCATTCTCCATCGTCCCGAAGATCTTCTTGGCGAGACGCGGCTCGGGAAAGACCTTCAGGACCTCGCGGTAGTCGGAATCCTTCGGCAAAGCCGCTCGATTGCGGATTTCGGATTTCGGATTTCGGATTGCGCTGTCTTCTTCATTCCCCGTTTCCAGATCCGAAATCGGAGAATTCTCTAAGTACCCGCCCAGTGAAAATGCATCGAGTTCTTCTGCCGTCGCCGCGTAAAAGGCAGCGAGATCGGTATACGCCGCTTTCAGGCCGACCGAATCCTTTTCGAACGTTCCAAACTCGATCTGTCCGGCGCCATGCGCCGCGAGGACCTTGTACAAACGGAAATCCTTATCCTCATCGTCGAACTCCGCGACCGACGATGGCAGGTGGATCGTCTTTCCATCCCCGATGCGGGATTCCTGAGGCACATTTGATAACGCGGCGATCTCGACCGTCTTCCCGGTCAGTCCTTCGATGTAGATCCTCAAAACCGTCTGTATATCTTCGAGGTGCAGGCCGGCCCGTGTGTTCTGTAGGATCGCGTTCGACTGGCGCGTTTCGAGCGCAAAATAACTCCGTCGGGATTTCGGCGAATCGCCCGCGGTCGCTTCGAGGCCGGCATCGATCCACTTCTCGAATTGTTCGAGCGTGACGCGTCGTAGAGCGAATGCGCTTGATCGAAAAGCCGCAAGCGCACTTTCCGCGTCGGTCTCGGCGATGATCCCGGTCAGATGAAGCACACGCCGCATCGCCGCGGCATTGTCCGATGTAAATTGTCCGGTCCCGCTGGTCTGCTTAAAAAACTTTGGCGTCGCACGCAGGAACGCGATGAGGACCGCATTCCCTTGCTGCACAATTCTTTTAAGGACCGAGCACCAGTCGTCGAATACGGCGTCGGCGTTCCGCAATACGGCGCTGCCCGAAGTAATGAAATGAAGAGTCACGCTTCCGCCGAATTCGAGGAACTCGAGAGCACGTTCGGCTAGCCGGATCGCACTAGCGGCGGTGAGGCCATCGAGAGCATCCGGAAGGTTTGCCCACAGGTCGGCAGTCATTCCACCCGTTCGACTGGCAAAGGTCGAGGCAAGCTGGACGACGGGCGTTGCGACGTCACGTTTATCGTCACCGAAGGCTTCTAGAGCACTTACAACCCGCGGCGTCTTCTGCAGAAAATCGAAACTGTGTTTTGCGGAACGGTTCGCGATCTCGACGCCGAGCTGCAGGATCTCTGTTAACAGCTGATCGTCGCGAACCTGCTCTGCGAGATCTGGAATAAGCGCAAACGTCTCAAGTGCGATCGAACTTGATAGGACCAGTTGGCGAGAGCAGATCTGGAAGACGAGGCCGCGTGCCGATTCGGGAACACCGGCAAGTTTCTCGATGGCGTCGCCGGCAAAGAACGAGACGCCGGTTCCCGCGCTTCCCATCGCAAGCCGTCGCCCGAACTCGGCCCAACTGCGCATGTCGTCAGCCGAAAGGACCTTCGCCGCTTCGGGTACAGCTTCAACAAATTCGCGGCTGACGCGTAAGGAAATCGCGGCGAGAGCCGCACTCATTTCGAGGGCCGCGCGGCGCTTATCGGCCGGCAGCCTGCCCAAGTGCCGCTGCCAAACCCGTGAAGGTCTGTTTCTTGTCATCGCCGGATTCGGCCATGAGTCTAAGTTTAGGAGTTGCGGACCGGTAAGAAAAGCTTAGTGGTGATGTTCTTCGGCGACTTCTTTCAGTTTTGAAATGTCCATCAGACGCACGAAATCGTCAAAGTGAAACATGTCCTCGCCCTTGCAGTGTTCGCAGAAAAACGTCACGTCTTCGCCGAGATACATGTCCTTGAGGTGATAGGCGATAAAACAGCCGTAGCAGCGCTGAATGCGCTTGCCGAATACTTGTAGTACTTCTTCGTTAGATTCCATTCGTTCGTGCCGTCGGTAGCAGCATCGGGCTTCGCCCGCCGATGAGCGGAAAGGCTCTGCTTTTCCGTCGTGACCAATAAAATATTCCAAGGCGGCTCCGCCGCCGTACAGAGGCGGAGCCTCAAATCAAATCAACCGCCAGCCGGAAAGGCAGAGCCTTTCCGCTCATCGGGCGGCAGAGCCGCGGCCGCCTGAACACAGAACGCAAAACTACTTCACCACCCCGCGTGTCGTCGTCTCGTAAAACCTAACCAACATATCAACCTCTTCACACTCCGTGATCTCGTCCTTGATCTTCTCAAGGGCCTGCGTCGTGTTCAGCTTCGCCGACAACAGCAGGTGATACGCACGGTGAAGTTTCTCGATCGTCGCCTTCGGATACCCGCGGCGTTTCATACCGACGCGGTTAAGACCGTAGCACTTCGCGTGATTTCCCTGGATGATCGCAAACGGCGGTGCATCTTTGACGACAACGGAATAGCCGCCGACAAACGCCTCGAACCCGATCCTGCAAAATTGATGGACCCCGGAATACGCACCGACATTTGCTCTGTCTGCAATTTCGACATGTCCCGCGAGCGTCGCGGCATTCGCCATAATGATTTCGCTGCCGATCTGGCAATCATGGGCGACGTGTGCCTGGGCCATGAACAGATTGTCGTCTCCGATCTTCGTCAAACCCCCGCCGCCCGATGTCCCTCGATGGATAGTAACGAACTCACGGATCTGATTGCGCTTTCCGATCTTTGTCGCGGTCTCCTCTCCCGCGTACTTCAGGTCTTGCGGCGCAAGGCCGATCGAGACGAACGGAAAAACATGTGTTTGATCACCGACCGTCGTATCGCCGTCCACGACAACGTGCGAATCGAGCCGAACGCCATCACCCAGCACGACGCGCTCGCCGACGATAGAGAACGGACCGATATGACATCCGTCACCGATCTGCGCACCTGCGGCGACGATAGCCGTCTGGTGGATAAAACTTGCCATGGAGATTTCTAGTGGGACGCGGAGCCCGGGGTGGTGTCGTGATCCGACCCGTTCGCTCCGTTCGACGGAACGGGCTTGTCTTTTACGATCATCCACGAAAAGATCCCGGTTACGATGATCGCCAGCAGCGGGGCGATCGCACCGGAAACGATCGACGCCAGAAAGCCATAAGCGCCCAGTCGAGCTTTGTTTCTCCGTCGTCCGAGGACAAGCGGAATCAGGCCGAACAGCAGCTCCCACAATTCCGCCGCCGATGATCACGTAGAGATAAAATTCGCGATAGGTTAGTTCGATGTCGTTCATCTGTCCTCCTTGGGCCGGTCGGCGATCACACTCATGATCTCGGCCTCGGCTGTTACATTCCCGTCCACCGTCGCTACACCACGCATTTTCTGGACGCGGGTCCCGATGCGAAGAGCCGTCACCTCAAGCATCAGCGTATCTCCGGGAACGACCGGGCGGCGAAACTTCGCCGACTCGATGCCGCTAAAGAACGGGATCTTCTCATCCCGGTTCTCAAACTCCCGAAGTGCCAGGATCGCACCAACCTGAGCAAGAGCCTCGATCTGAAGTACACCGGGCATGACCGGCGCCCCTGGAAAGTGTCCAGTAAAAAAATACTCGTTGATCGATACCTGCTTTACACCGACTATGCGGACGCGGGGCTCAAGCTCGATGATCTTGTCGACGAGTAGAAACGGATATCGGTGCGGCAGAATTTCCTGAATGGCTCGAGAATCGTAGATTATCATCGGCGCACTTATATATACCAAAAGTCAGCAGCCAGCAGAAGATTTAACTTCAACCGGCTGCTGACTGAATAAAAAAAATCTAATTAACGCGGCGCCGTGGTCGTCGCCGTCGTCGCCGGACGCGTGTTGAAGTACGTGATAAAGTCCTTCGTCACGTCAACCTTGGCTTCGTCAAATGCGAGGATCAGACCGGCTCCGTCCAGCTTGGCAGCGTCGAGGATCAGCGCAATGCCTCTCTGCTTGGCGTAATCCTGGAGTGCTTTTCCGATCTCTACACGGATCGGCCCCATCACCGCGGGCTCGCGGCGAGCAGCACGTGCCTTCGCATCTTCCTGCTTGCGTTTGATCGTCAGCTCCAGGGTTTGATATTCGTCAACCTTGGTCTGAGCCGACCTTTGATCGATGGGCACAGTTCCGGCCGCTGCCTGATCCTGAAGCTTTTTGATTTCCACGCCGAGCGTGTTGTACTTCGTGATCAATCCCTGAATTTCGGTTTCGAGGGGTTTGAACTCAGCTTCGAGAGCATTCATCGCGGCTGAATATCGCGTAATGCCGTCCTTCCCATCAAAAGCTCCGGTGTCGATGACCGCCATCTTGAACGGCGCAGCCGGCTGAGCAGCTTGCCCAAAAGCCGTAACTGCTGTTATTGCCACAAAAATAAAACTAGCGGCAATGAAACTAAATCTTTTCATCTTATGTAATGCTCCTTAAAAACTTGTGAACCTGTAGGATTCGTGTCTGACTATCTCTTTGAAACTATTTTCTCTTAAACTGTTGCCTGCGACCCGCTGATTCTTAAAAGAAAACAAATAGTAAGTTAATCGTCCATTAGCTGTCAATTTTGTCAAACCGTTCGCTTAGAAGGTTCGGCCGACCGTAAATCGAAAACCATTTCGCTTGCCCGGCAAAAATATTCCGGGAATTTCCGGCGTAAAACCAAGCTTTGCGTTCGGGTTGTAATAATAGATCAGACGGAACGGCACGTTGACGACCGGCACCTGCACCCGCAATTCGAGACCGACGCTCGCCTTGAAATCTCCGATCTTACTGAATGCCGCGTCACTCACCCGCAACAAGTGAATTCTGCTGGACCTCGCCCCGGATATAGACCGGCTGAACACCCTCGGGAAGTCTGATGAATGGACACTGACCACCCAGGATTTGACACAGGGTGCGGAAATCGTTTGCACTCACCAGGCGGTCGCCCGGAGCATAGTACATCAATCCCGGGATGAAAGAGCTGAGCCGCGTGTCGATGAGCGGATTGTTCGTCAGGACAAGCTGCGACAATCGACCGGCACCGATAAACGTATCGTCAGGCAAAAATTCGCTGTTTATTCGCTGTGTTCCAGTCGAATGGACATTGAACACACTACCGATATCCGCAAACGCTGCGAGCGTCGCCGGGCCGAAAAGCGGAATGCGATATTCGAAATTTCCGACCAGCTGAGTATCACCGCCGATGAATCTGAAGTTCCTGCTCAGCAGCACCGCGTTCGGGCCGTCGGGGCCGGTCAAAAGGCCAAGTTGTGCGATCTCGTCACGCGTTCGTGCTGTCATGAACGGAACGGGAACAGCGGGGCCGGCTATTGTCGATGAGACGGAAACATTCCTCGCCGTGATGTACGTATCGAACGGCGCGATAGGCCCGATCGAACGCGAATTATAACCGCGAATGTCGTTCTCGCTTCCGAGATAGTACCGCTCGTAGACGGGAACACCGCTGACGAAAGCAATTGAATTTGCATTTCTGATGGTGTCGGTAGTCGCAAATGCGCCGATGGTTCCCGCCTGAATTCGAAACGCGAAGACCTCCGGGGTCTTCGATTTCTTGTTTCTGATCGGCATGAAGCGGGAATACGTCAGATTTGGCTGATAGGTCCGCACATCGCCGCCGAGACCTGCGAACGCAAACGAAAGTGCAAGCTGCGAACCGCTTGCTGTGTCAATTCCGTTTGCCGCGGGCTGTCTCGTGTCATAAACAAACGAGGCGGTAACGCGGCTTGTGAGAATATTCGGCTGAGCGTAGATGACCGGAATACGCTGAGTCGGATCGGCCGACTCGTTTATCGGCGGATCGGTGATCGATGTCGCCGACAATTGATAGGTCAAACCAACTCTCGAAAATTGTGTGAATGTGCGCTTCTTGAAGAACAGTTCCGACAGCGGTGCCGTTGCGAAAATATTTCCGCCCAGCGTGGTCTGGGTGAATAGGTTGGCATCGCTTGTAAGAACCTGACCGAGCGGATTAAAAAGATCGGTCAGCACATCGGTGTTCTGGGTCAGGAAGGTACCCTCACCAAAAAACTTGTAGCGCGAAGCGAATAGGGATACACCGACCGCGATCGGACGGTTGCGAAAGTAAGGCTCCTGGTACGTGAACTGTAAATTCTGCTGTCGATTGCCTGCTCCGAGCGAGAACGACAATACTTCGCCGCGGCCCGCGAGGTTGTTTGTCGAATATTCGAGCCCGAAGAACGAACCGCCAATTCCGGAGACACCGCCGTTGAACGAGATCTGCTGGCGACCTTTCTCCTTGATCTTGACGATGAGATCGACGTCTCCCTGCTCTTCGTCCGTTCTGATCTCGACGTCCTGATCTTTATTTATCGGATCGAAGTATTGCGTCTGATTAAGACGAGCGACCGAGATCTCCAGATACCGCGAATTGTAAATGTCCCCTTCGTTGATCAGGAACTCGCGACGCATGACCCGATCACGTGTGAACGTGTTGCCGGTGAACTCGAGCCGGCGAAGCGTAAATTGTTTTCCTTCATCGATCACGATCTTGATATCGACGATCCCCTCGTTCGCGTTTGCCGGGTTCTCCTTGAAGTCGGGTTCGAACTCCGCGTTATATTGAACGAATCCCTGCTGCCCGTACACATTCTTAAGGTTTTCGTAGACGGCTTCCTGCAATCGTTTTCCATCCGCGATCTCACCCGTCTTGAGGCCGACATAAGAGAGGATCTGCTGCTCGGAGAAGATCGAGTTACCTTCGACCTTTAACTCTCCGACGCGGAAGATCTTCCCTTCGGTGACGGGGATCGTAATCCGAAGTGTGTCGTCTTTCGAGGAGATGAACGGGAGCGGAAGGGTGATCAGCGGAATGAAATCAGTGCGTTTTAGTCCCAGACCCTTCGACGACGGGATCGCCGATCCTCGCCTGAAAGTACCCCTTTGAAAACATGTACGACCGCACATTCTTCTGCAGGTCGTATTGCAGCTTTCGAAGATCGAGAATATCCAGGCCCTTGAATCTCGAGATCAGGCCGGTTTCCTTTACGAGCTCGAGTGCCCCGCGAAGCTCACCGTCACTGAAGTGCTCGTTGCCTTCAAACTGAATATCGATAATGCGTGAACGATTTCCCTGATCGATCTCGAAGGTCAATGCGATCGACGTCGCGGAGACTTCTTCTTCCTTGATCTCAACGGTTGCGTTCGGAAACCCCTTGGAGGCGAGCAGCTCACGCAGGATGCGCGTCGCGTTACGCACCTTTACCGGATCGTAAACCGCTTCTTTTGAAATACCGACACGCTGCTCGCGAAAGGCCTTCAGGACATCCGATTCCTGCACGGCCTTCAGTCCGGAGAACTGCAAGTCGCGGACGATCGGCAATTCCCTGACTTCGAAAATAACGTTGACGCCACCACGGGCTCCGTCCGTAGTTAGTACACGGGTGTCAGTCTTGTCGAAGAAATTCAGCGAGAGAAGCTCTTTAAGATCCCGTTCGAGCGCGGCCGGATCGTATACGTCGCCCGGCCGGGTCTTGATGTAGTAAAGAAGGTCCTCATCGCGGAGGCGGCGATTGCCCGAAATATCTACGGATTCGACAATCTGCTGCTTGGCGGCGGCCGTTGAGGTTATATTCGCATTACTGTCCGTTTTGGCCAGCACGTTCGCTGCAAAAACGGCGAAACTAAAAAGAACAAGTCCGAATGCGGTGATTCTCTGCATAAAAAACAAAATGTCCCAGACTAAAGCGATTCGTGAAGCTCAGGGGAAAGCCTTGGCAGCCGCCTTGTCGCGAAATTCGAAAACGATAGAATAAACAAATATTTGCGGCTTTTCAATGTCGGAATTTTTACTGTCGCTATGATTCAATGAAACAAAAACTGGTTGCCTTTTCGGGTCCCCGACAAACCTCGGGATTATACAAGCCTGAGCCTCAAAAACAAAAAAGGTGCGTGGTCTCAAAAAGAGAGCACGCACGTTCATAATCGTGTAGGGACACGCCGTCAGGCCTGCTGAAAAAACTCTTTCTCAAGCTGTTCGGCGGCGACGGGTCGAAATGACAGCTTATCGTTGCTGCAGATGATCTCGATCTCGCTTTTTTCCTCGACCTCGCCCTGGATCAAGGCTTCCGATAGTTCGTCCTCGACGTATTTTTGCAAAGCACGCTTCAGCGGCCTTGCACCGTAGCTGCGGTCAGCACAAGTTTTCTCGATCAGCCACACCCGCGCTTCGTCGGAGATCCGCACCTTGAGGCGACTTGTTCTCTAGGATGCCGTTAAGGTTCTCGATCTGAAGGTCGATTATCTGCACGAGGTCATCGTCCGTCAGCTCGTCGAAAATGATTATCTCGTCGAGACGATTGATGAACTCCGGTGCAAATGTCTGCCGAACTTGCGACATCACCTGTTCTTCCATCTTTTCCCGCGACACATCGACTCCTGCCTGGAAACCCACGTGGCCGCGTTTCTGGATCAGGCGTGCGCCGATGTTCGACGTCATGATAAAGATCGCGTGTTTGCAATCGACGGTGTTGCCCTGCGCGTCGGTCAAAATTCCGTCCTCGAAGACCTGGAGCAGAATGTTGAAGAGATCGGGGTGTGCTTTTTCGACCTCATCAAACAGCACGACCGAGTACGGCGATCGGCGAAGCTTTTCCGTCAGCTGGCCGCCTTCGTCATGTCCTACGTATCCCGGAGGCGAGCCGATAAATTTTGCCACGGAATGTTTTTCCATGAACTCGCTCATGTCGAATCGGATCAATACGCGCTCTGATCCGAAGAGATATTCCGCGAGCGTTCGAGCGACCTCAGTTTTACCGACACCCGTCGGCCCAAGAAACAGGAACGAGCCGACCGGCTTACTTGGATTCTTCAGCCCGGCACGCGAGCGACGGATGGCACGCGCAAGGGCCGAGATCGCCGGACGCTGCGAGACGATCCGCTCGTGCAGTTTGTTTTCAATATTGAGCAGCTTTTGTGCTTCTTCCAGCTTGATCGACGACACCGGAACACCCGTCCAGCGTGCGATCACCTCGTCGACGTCATCCTTGGTGACCTCGACCGCAAAGAACGAATCCTCGAGGGTCTGGAGCTCGTATGAGATCAGCTGATCTTCATTCGCTGCCGCACGTTTCCAGTTCTCGACCGTCTCCTTCCACGAAGGCTCGGCCTTTCCCTCGTGCTGAAATCGCAGCTTTGCACGAGCACCGGCCTCGTCCAGTACGTCGATCGCCTTGTCGGGCAGAAATCGGTCGGGAATATACCGGCTGGATTGAAATACTGCTGCCTCGAGCAGCGTCTTTCGAATAGCGGATCTGATGAAACGCCTCGTAACGGCTGACAACGCCTTTTATGATCTCAGGGTCTCTTCCTCGCTTGGCGGCACGATCTTAACGGCCTGGAACCTGCGTTCGAGTGCCCGGTCTTTCTCGATCGTCTTCCGAAATTCGCTGGGTGTCGTCGCACCGATACACTGGATCTCACCACGCGAGAGCGCCGGCTTCAGGATATTTGCGGCGTCGAGCGTACCCTCAGCCGAACCGGCACCGACAAGCGTGTGCAGCTCATCGATAAAGACAATGTTGTCACTGCTCTCCTTTAGCTCGGCCATGATCTTTTTAAGACGCTCTTCAAACTGGCCGCGATATTTCGTTCCGGCGACGATGGATGAGAGATCGAGCGACAGGATGCGTTTGTTCTCCAGAAAGCTCGGAACCTTTCGATCGACGATACGTTGCGCGAGGCCCTCGATGATCGCGGTCTTTCCGACGCCCGCCTCACCGATCAGCACCGGATTATTTTTCGTCCGTCGGCAAAGGATCTCGACAAGCCGTTCGATCTCACTCTCGCGCCCGACAAGCGGATCGAGTTTTCCCTGTGCGGCATCTTCGGTCAGGTCTCGCGTGAATTCCTGAAGATTCGGTGTCGCGGAAGTGTCTTTTGCTGCCGGAGCGAAGTTCTGCGAACCGCTCTGCCGGGCCAACTCGTCGCGAATATCCTGAATACGCAGACCGTACTGCACCAGTATCTCAGCGGCGATCGAACTTTCTTCGCGAACAATTCCAAGCAGCAGATGCTCGGGCCCGATGTGTCGGTTTTTCAAATGACGGCTTTCTTCATTCGCGTAAAAGAGAATTTTTTTGGTTTCCGGTGCAAGATGCAGTTCGGCCGACTGGGGTATACGATCCCGCAGCACGATCCGTTCCTCAACCTCACGACGTACCGCGTCCACCGAAAGCGAGTTCCGGAATGGAAGGAACTGTGATGAGATCGTTTTATCTTCTCGCATGAGCCCGAGCAGGATATGCTCCGGCGAGATCATTGGCGAGCCGTACTGCAGCGCCTCGTAACGGGCGAAAAATATAACGCGGCGAGACCGTTCGGTATAGCGTTCGAACATATAAATCAGTGCTTACCTTTCGCTCTATTATAGCGAAAGTTCCGCATAAAGTATCAAAGTAAACTGCCTTAGACTTTGGGGCTTGGCTAACTATAGTGCAAACGAAGGGGAAACTCCAAAAGAAAAAACTGTAAGGTTATCGCGTTCATGGGCTTGCCGCCCCGCATTAACTGGCCATCGACGGTGTCGGATCGATCTTGACCGGATCGTCGTCCGGCTGAGGGACCTCGCGAACGAGCGGCTCTCTCCGGTCGGTGACGCTTCGAAGGATCTTGCCCGCCGGAGCGAGTTCGACCTTGGAGGAAAGCACGCGGGTGACGCGTTTCGGCAGCAGATCGGGGCGATGCTCGCGATCGAATCAGCGAGAGCTACGATGTCGCCGCCGCCCGACCAATGCTCGCGCACGATGCGTTCGTCGGTGCGATTTACCAGGCGAAGCAGCGTAAGAGCGATCGACATAGATGTCATCGACCTGGCCGATAAACGGGAACACGTCAGGAATAAGATCGATCGGAGAGATAACATAAACGATTGCCGCGACAAACAGGGCCTTCTCCGCCGTCGGCACACGAGCGTCCTTCAGGAGGCTCCCGAGCAGCCTCACCATGTTCGGCAGGAACATCAGGAAATTTCCCATCCGTCCGCGCAGTTGACGTTTCTCGCGACGTTTCAATTTGACCTTTGGCTCTTTCGTCGGACTCATCGTTTACTTCCTCTCGGTGATATCAGTCTAGTAACAACCAGCGCTTCGTGCAAGTTTCATGCGGCGCCGTTGTATGCTAGATTTTCGTTTGCGGATCGTTGATGGTTGTTCATTGATCGTTGATCGTTGATCATTGATCGTTGCCCGTAGTGCGAGATAGCCGATGGCCAGTTCTTAACAACGATCAACGATCAACGAACAACGATCAACGAACAATTGATCAACGATCAACGATCAACGATCAACGAACAAACCCATGATCCTCGAACAAATCCGACAACGAGCCGCCGCCGACCTTCAGCACATTATTCTTCCCGAGGGCGACGACGTGCGGACCCTGCAGGCGGCCGAGATCTGCACCCGCGACGGCATCGCGAAGATCACGGTCATCGGTACGGAAGAAAAGATCCGCGCGCTCGCCGGTGAATCGGCAATAAACCTGAACGGTGTCGAGATCCTCGATCATCGCAAGTCCAAAGATTTTGCACGCATCGCAACGCTCTATTACGATCTGCGGCGGGCGAAGGGCCAGACGCTCGAGGAATCGGAGCAGACGGTGAAAGATCCGCTTTACTTCGGCAATCTCCTGGTTCGCGAAGGCAAGGCCGACGGCTCGGTCGCCGGTGCGACGAATACGACCGCTCACACGGTCGCCGCCGCGATCCGCTGCATCGGCGTTCGACAGGGGTTCAAGATCGTCTCGAGTTTTTTCCTGATGGTCGTGCCGGACAAGAAATTCGGCGCGAAAGGTGCGATGATCTATGCCGATTGCGGCGTGGTCATCGATCCTGATGTGGGCGAGCTTGCCGAGATCGCGATCGCGTCGGCAGATTCGTGCCGTGCACTTCTCAACGTCGAACCGCGGGTCGCAATGCTTTCGTTCTCGACCAAAGGAAGCGCCAAACACAAAGTGATCGATAAGGTCGTCGAGGCGATCAAGACGATCCGTGTGCGAATGCCCGACCTCGCGATCGACGGCGAACTGCAGGCTGACGCCGCGCTGGTTCAGTCGGTCGCGGATTCTAAGGCACCGGGTTCGAACGTCGCCGGACGTGCGAACGTACTCATCTTTCCCGATCTAAACTCTGGCAACATTGCCTACAAACTCACCGAACGCCTGACCGGCGGAACCGCGATCGGCCCGATCCTGCAGGGCCTCGACCGCCCATGCAACGATCTTTCGCGAGGCTGCAAGGCCGAGGACATCGTCGATGCAGTCGCGATCACCGCCGTTCAGTCGCAGGCTCGAAAAGCTGTCTGAATCGATCGGAATAGGTGAGTAGGTGATAGGCTGATAGCGTGATAACCGCGTTCTCACCTATCACCTATCACCTATCACCTATTCCGAATTAGTTACTTCTCTGAACGCAACAAACGCGACGATCCTCAAAGGGGCTCCGCTTCCACCTTTTATCTTCATCGGCAAGCGACGAATATTGAAATCCCTTCACCGGGAGCTTGTCAGATCGGCTACGTTTTCGAATGCGGGGATGTTGTTCGTCATCAGCGCGACGTGGCTCTCAAACAATGTCGATTGGCCGTAGTCGATGCTTGCGGTATCGATGCCGACCGCGTTGATCTTTCGATTTTCGACGAGCCACTTCGCAGCTTCCGGATGCAGTCCGGGAAAGTGAAGATCCTTAACCGCATCAGGCCCTTTCTGATCGGTACCGAGATACGATTTTTTATCCGGCCATTTTGCACCGAACCCTGTTTGAAAAAGAATGATGCTCCCTTCGGGTATCTTTCCGTTCTCGGTTTCCCAATTCTTGATGTCGTCGGACGTGATCTGATAGTCGCGATCGTTTGAGGCTTTCGACGAAACATCGATCTTGACCCCCGGCGAGATCAACTGACTAAGCTCGAGTTGATCGACAGTTTTTTTTCCCTCCGCAAAATGGATCGGAGCGTCAATATGCGTGCCGCCGTGTTCCGCACCCGAGAAATTGTATGCGGAATAGTAAAAACCCGCCGGCGTATTCCCTTCGGCGACGGTCGTTCGCTTGAACGGCTCGGCGGTCACCCAGTAGATCGTCTCGTCAGAGAAATCGTGCGATAGATCGATCCATCGTCCCTTTGGGAATTCGTTAGAAGGAGTAGAAGCGCAGGAGATCGTTATCGTTGCGATGAGAGCTGCGAGAAGTATGCGGCATTTTTTTCACCTCAAGCTGACTGCTGACAATATCAAACTAAGAATCAAGAGCATTGCGATCAAACCATACGACAGAAGGTTCGCGTTCCGCACCGCTTGCGAAAGCATCTTTCCCGCAGCCGAAAATTCGATAGTTGGGTGAGTCTCAACGATCTTGCGCACCAACTTGGTTGTCATCACCAGATACTCGATCAACCATGTCGCGAAAAAGAATGGGATCAGCAGGAAGAGCGCCGCCCCATGAAAGACCCAGAACTCTGCGTGGTCAAGAGGAGGGAGCCATGGTGCCTGAAGGGTCACAAAAATGACCTTTCCCGAAAAGCTTTCCAAGTCGTAACGTGATGTTCCCCCGGTTACGATCTGAATCAGGAAAAGTACGAACCATGTGAACGGAAGGCCGACAATCGTCGAAATCACGTTTGCGTATGCGACGGAACCAACAGCGCTGGAAAAACTAATGCCTAATCGACGGGCGAGATAGAAAGTTTCTATTAAGACGATCGGGACCAGTGCCAAGACCATGAAGAACATCGTCGGCATGATCATCGGCACTCCCATGTTGAAGAGAAGAACCATATGAGTGTATCGCGGCTAGTATAGTTCAGGTTCTCCAGCCGGCCGTATCTTCCAACGCCTGTGGATCCAAAGCCACTGGTCAGGATACGCGCGAATGAATCTTTCCATCTCGGCGGTGAACGCGGCGGTCATTTCAAACACATCGCGATGGCGATCGCCGCTATTCGGTTGTTCGACAAGTTTGCCAAACAGCACGTCGTACTTTTCGGTTTCCGTGTTCCACACACAGCACATCGGCAGGATCATCGCGTTCGTTCGCATCGCCATCATCGCAACGCCGCTCGTCGTGCAAGCGAGCTTTCCGAAGAACGGAACGAAGACGCCGTCACGCGGAAGCACGTTCACGTCCGGCAGGACGCCGAGAATTCCGCCGTCGCGAAGAATCGCCATGGCCTTGGATACGGAATTGTTTTTGTCGATCGGCTGATTGCCAAAACGCGTGCGAAGCCGCACGGTGAATTCTTCGATCAAAGGGTTATCCAGCGGCCGTGCGAGATAAGTAAGTTTGTCTTCGAGTGCTGAATAAGCAAAAACCCCCATCTCCCAGTTTCCGAGGTGCGGCCCGACGAGTAATATGCCGCGTCCCTTTGCCCGTTCCGCGTCCAGAGTTTTTCTCTCGTCCGACGCTTTATTCTCTTCGCTGTCGAACTGAAACTCGATCATCCCGCGCAAAGTTGCCGGCGTCGCCCGAGGGAATTGCGTCAGCTCGCCAAGCACGCGGCCAAGATTTTCGAACGAGCCGCGCGCGATCTCGTGGCGTTCGGTCTCGCTCTTTTCGGGAAAGGCGATCTCGAGATTTCTGTGTGCGATGCGCCGCAGTCCGCCGGCAAGTTTATATCCGAGACGGCCAATAAACATTCCCACTCGAACGGCCGTCCGTCTCGGCAACCAACCCAGAATGGCGAACAGCAAGCGTACGGGGATGTATTCGAGCCAGATCTGGGTAGTAGATTTCTTAGCCATGACAAAAACAAAACTATCGACTATGAGCTAACAACTATCAACTGGAATTCAGTGAATAGTTAGAAGTCGATAGTTGATAGTTCAAAGCGGAACGATCAGTTCCATCGCTTGAATGCAAGGACCGCGTTGAGACCCCCGAACGCAAATGAGTTCGAGATCGCCGCTTCAGGCTCAGCGGCGAGCGCCTCGTTCGCGATGACGTTGATGTTGCATTCCGGATCGGGTTCGTTGAAGTTTGCATTCGGCGGGAGCAATCCGTGATGAAGCCCGAGGACTGTCGCGGCGCCTTCGATCGCACCCGCCGCGCCAAGTGTGTGGCCATGCATCGATTTGGTCGAGCTGACGTGAATGTTGTCGGTGTGAGCGCCAAAGACTGTCCGTATCGCTTCGGATTCCATCGGATCATTCGCCTGCGTCGCCGTGCCGTGTGCGTTAACGTAGCCGATCTGCTCCGGTTTCAAGTTCGCATCGGCGACAGCTTCACGCATCGCCTTTGCCGCACCGCCAGCGAGCGGCATCGTCAAATGATGTGCATCGGCTGACATTCCGAAACCGCAGATCTCGGCGTAGATCTTCGCACCGCGTGCCTCGGCCATCTCAAGCGTTTCCATTACGAACATCGCACCGCCTTCGCCGAGGATCATACCCGATCTATCTTTCGAAAACGGCCGGCATGTGTCCGTCGAAACGACGCGCATCGATTCCCACGCTTTTAAGTTCCCCAAGCAGATCGGCGCTTCGCTGCCGCCGGCGATAGCGACGTCGATCGTGCCCTGACGCAGCAGCCAGAACGCCTGTCCCATCGCGTGGTTGGCCGAGGAACACGCGGTCGAGGTCGTAAAGGTGGCGCCCGTCAAACCGAATTCCATCGAGACGTGACTCGCGACAGCGTTGCTCATCGCACGCGGGATCGCAACCGGTTGATGTCGTTGCTTGCCTTCGGCATAGAGCTTGTAAAACATCTCGTCTTCGGTCGTAATCCCACCGAGACAGGAGCCTGTTATCACACCGCTTCTTGCACGAAGCTCATCTGTGAACTCGATACCCGAATCTGCGACGGCCTCACGAGCGGAAACGATCCCGTAATGCGAGAAGGGATCGAGCCACAGCAATGCCTTCTCATCGAAATGCTGTCTCTCATCGAAACCTTTCACCTCGGCTGCGTTTTTATAGCGAATACCGGACACGTCCACCTTAGTGATCGGCCCGATGCCCGAACGACCGGCGCTAATCGCATTCCAAAACTCGCCGGCGTTGTTGCCTATTCCGCAGATGACGCCAACGCCGGTGATAACTACTCTTTTCACTTATTTATTATTCTACGAGGCAGGGTTCCGTTCCGGAACATCAGACGTGTCGGCATTTGTTGCGTTACCTGCCGCCTTCTGTTTATTGAATTCTTCGATCGCATCGGCGCTTGCATCAACGCCTTTTTCTTTTGCCTCAAGCAACGCCTCGATACCTTCCACCGCCTGCCGTACACCCTTCATATCCGCAACGCGATCGTCGGGGATCGTCAGGTCGAATTCCTCTTCGAGCTCGAATACGAGATTCAACCCGTCAAGTGAATCGAAGCCGAGTTCGTCGAACGTCGTGTCCATCGTGATCTCTTCGGCGGGGACCTTTTTGAAGTCCGCAAACACACGGATGACGCGTTCTGCGACCGACTTATCTGACATAGTTTCCTCCGTTGGATGAATACGTGTACCGCAAACGCAAATCTATATTACTTAGTTTTATTAGTCAAAATTGAGGATTGTCGAGCGCAGGTCCAGCTCAAACGTTAATCGGAAGGCTTTCCAGCAATTCGTTTATCCACTACTTCAACTCTTACAAAACTGTTACATAACGGCTGCTGCAAACCTGTTAGGCTTTTATTGCGGCACTTTTTATGAGTTCCGCGATCTTGCAATCATCGAGGAATTTTTAATGCAAAACGTTGTCGAATTTACAAAACCTCAGAAGGACAAAATAAACTGGAATACGCTCATCGCCGTTACCCTTTTTCATATAGGCGCTGTCGCGGCTCTTTTTACATTTAGCTGGCAGAATCTGACAGCCGCCTTGATTCTCTGGTGGGTCGCCGGAAGTCTCGGCATCGGCGTCGGCTATCATCGCCTTCTAACTCATCGCGGATTCACGACACCGAAGTGGGTCGAATACGTATTGAGCATTATGGGTACGTTGGCTGTTCAGTCGGGCCCGTTGACATGGGTCACGACACACCGCCTCCATCACGCATTTACCGAAACCGACAAAGATCCGCACAGCCCGAGAAACGGAACCTACTGGGCTCATATGGGATGGATCTTCCGTGGAACAGCGCAGAATCAATCGTGGGCGACTATGGTCCGCTACTGCCCCGACATAACAAAAGATCGTTTCCAGGTCGCGTTGAACAAGTACTATTACGTCCCGACGATTCTCGTCGCGGCTGGATTGTTTGCGATCGGCGGATGGTCGATGGTGCTTTGGGGAATCGGGCTCAAGACCGTCATGGGATGGCACTTCACCTGGCTTGTAAATTCCGCGACACATCTTTGGGGTACGCGCCGGTTCGAAACCCGCGACGATTCTCGCAACAACGCCCTGATCGCAGCGGTCACGTTTGGCGAAGGTTGGCATAACAATCACCACGCGCATCCGCGTTCGGCGAAGCATGGCCTTGCATGGTACGAGTTCGATATTAACTGGATCCAGATCTGGCTTTTGGAAAAGGCGGGCCTCGCAAAGAGTGTCTACGCCTACAACGAAACATCTGAAAAAGCTGAGCTGACGCCTTTGCAAGAAGCCGCTTAAAACATAGTCTCTAGTCCCAAAAGTCCCTAGTCCCATTTGTGCCCCGGTGCGAATGGGACTAGGGACTTTTTGGGACTTGGGACTTGGGACTTTTGGGACTTGGGACTTTTGACTTGGGACTTGGGACTTTTGGGACTTGGGACTTCTGGGACTTGGGACTTTTGACTTGGGACTAGGGACTTTTGGACTAGAGACTTAGACTAGTCGGTATCCGCCGCCGAAAGACCGCAATTTTTTTTCTCGTGCTCGGCATCTGCCTCAGCGTGCTGGCGGTCGCCCTAAACGTCGGTTGGATCCTCCTGAACCTCCGCGAAGTCGTCCTGCTCGTCTTCGGCATAATCTTTTTCGCATTAATAATCACCGGCCTTATCCTCAACACGATATTTCTGGTTCGCGAGATCCGACGAAGCGAACAGCACGACGCGTTTCTTAACTCGGTGACGCATGAGCTAAAAACCCCGATCGCATCCATTAAGCTTTATCTCGATACTTTAAGATCGCGGGATCTTGCGCCCGAGAAAAGGGAGGAGTTCTACAGCGTGATGCTCTCGGATACCGACCGACTTCTCCAAACCGTCGAGCAGGTGCTGAATGCCGGAAGCTCCCGTGAGAAAAAGCGGCAGATGAGTATCGAGAAGCTGAGTCTCGCCACCGTCCTGAGTGAAGCCGTTGAAATAGTCCGCAGCCGATACAATCTTGACGAAAATATTCTTCGGATGAGTGAGACGGGCGACGGTCTCGAGGTCCTTGGTGATGCAGCCGATCTGCGAACCGTCTTTGTAAACCTGATCGACAACGCGGTCAAGTACTCCGGTGACGACCGGAGGATCTCGATCCGCGCAAAAAGGACAACGCTGAACAAAAAGGTCGATATTTTTATCCGCGACAACGGCGTAGGCATTCCGCCGGGCGAACTGAAGCGCATCTTCAAACGCTTTTATCGGGTTCAGAATGAATCCGCAAAAGAGACCAAGGGCACCGGCCTCGGCCTCGCGATCGTTCGTTCGATCATCGAAAAGCACGGCGGGAAGATAAAAGCGGACAGCAAGGGCGAAGGGCGCGGCAGCACGTTCATCGTGCAGCTGCCGCTTGCATAGCGAACCTAGTGGGCGCCTTTAACCGCAGATAGCGCGGATGACGCAGATCTAGTTTTATCGCCTTGTCAGGTGGGTTGCTTACTGTTGGTTACTGATCGGGCGATCGACCGAGGCGTGCGCGTATTCGCATTGCGGAGCGACCTGATGTTAATAGTTCCGCTTCATCAGCGTCATCCGCGGTTAAATGCCTAACGCACAGGTAACCTTATTTCCAAGAGTTGAAGTCGAAAAAGAGTTATGAAGATTCTTATCGTCGAAGACGAACAGCATATTGCCGATGGATTGCGTTTCAACGTCGAGGCCGAAGGTTACGAAGCAGAGATCGCCGCCGATGGCGAATCGGCGCTTGAGATGCTCAGCGGCTCCAAATTCGACGCGATCGTGCTCGATGTCATGCTTCCGGGTCTCGATGGTTTCCATGTCGCACGCACCGTGCGGGATCGAAAAGATTACACACCGATTCTGATGCTCACCGCCCGCAGCCGTCCCGAAGACGTGCTTCGCGGATTCGAAGCAGGAACGGATGACTATCTGCCAAAGCCGTTCGATCTCGACATCTTCATTGCTCGTCTAAACGGCCTTCTACGCCGCCAACGGTGGACGAAGGAACAGCCGGAACCAGAGATCGGAGTGACGTACGAAATAAACGGCAAGACGATCGATTTCGACAATCTTGAGCTGATCAGCAGCGAGGGTGTTACCCGGCTCACGCTGATGGAAATGAAGCTGCTTCGTTTTCTGATCGAGAACGAGGGCAAGACCGTTTCGAGGAAAACTATTCTGGAAGATGTTTGGAATCTGCAGGAAGATACCGACACGCGGGCTATCGACAACTTCATCGTTCGTATTCGCAAGTACCTCGAAGACGAACCAAACAATCCAAGGTTTGTGAGGACAGTGCGCGGCGTCGGATATAAGTTTGTTTCGGAGTGAGGGGTAATTGATAATTGATAATTGATAGTTGGTAGTTGACAGTTGAGGAGTGACGTTGGGGAACAACAGATAAGAGTTTCGAGCAAACCTTCCGACTATCAACTATCAATTATCAATTATCAACTATCGATAATCCTTCCGCGTAAGGATCTTTATCTCCGCCCGCCAGTCTTCACGCAGCTCGAATCTCCACATCTCTATTTCGGGACGCAATGCTTGAGCAAAGTATCCGAAATCCCTATGAAAACTGAGTGCCGGAGCAACCGCGTAAACCAGCGCCGGCTTGTCCTGGATCTCCATCTCGCCAAACGCACGAATTCGCGTCAGCTCACCGCGGCGACGTTGGAGCTCGATCTTTCGCCAATAGTCGGCTGCCTGAAATACGGTCTCGCGGTCGGGTGATGTCTTCAACTCGATTATCACCAGACGTCCATCGCGTCGGATCGCGAGAAGGTCGATCTTGTCCGCCGACGCGCGAAACTGGTTGTAGATGGGCGAAAGAATAAGGTTCGCGTCAAGCTGTCTGATGTTGCGTCGCAGTATAGATTCGAGCCACGCCTCAGGCGACGCACGGTAAAATTCGTGACGCTTGTTTGGCGTATCGGGACTTCGATATACGCCGAGCTGGCGAACGAGTTCGACAAGCTCGCTCCAAGAGTTTTCATTGAGCTGGCGGCGCTCGCGATCGATGCCAAACCATGCTCTTTCGTCACCCGCTACGGTGCGCACGCGTGCGAACGGGAGCCCGAAGAAACGGATCGTTTCGCCTTGTTTTGAAAAGATCACGTCCGTCGCCTTAGGCGACAGCCCGAGTAATCTCTCGGCCGTACGGCTCGGCCGGATATCCGCGGGCAGTGTGATCTTTTTCGCCTTCTCGCGCCAGAGCGTGCGGAACTCGGGTATCTGTAGTTCTTTGACGGTCGGACGTCCTGCATCGTCGGCGACTTCGAAGATCCGGAATCTCGCCGCGACATTTTGATGAAACAGCCCGACCAGCTTTCGCACGTTTCTGATCTGCCTTCGCTCGCCGGCGATCCAAATTTCGTTGATAGGCTTTTTTCTCAACTGCAGTTTTTCACGCCAGAGCATCGCCGTCGTCATAACAGCTTCATGGATCATCGTCGCCGTAACATCCGCCATGACTGCGATCTCGACGCCACGCGGATCGCGGAGAAAGATCTGCGCGAGCCGTCCGTTCTCGACATTTAGGGCGAGTCGGGTAAGTTTGTATTCCGGGAAGATTTTGGTGAGCCCGGCGGCGATCGAATTTGCCCGCTCGAGCCGTGCGAATTCTACGTTCAGGCTGAGTTGGATCGCCGGCGTTCGCGGAACGAGCCGGATCGTTTCATTCGACTTGGCGAACTGCCCGCGGACCTCGATGGATATTTCCGCAGAGTCCGGATCGTTGTTCAGCGTCAGGACCCGCGAGACGCCGATACCCGAATCGTCGAGCACCGTGAACAGAGTCTTTTCACCCCGGGCCGAGATCTCGATCTCATCCCTTCTCAACGGAAACGTTGCGCCGGTCGAGCGTACCAGGAGCCATTCGAAGTGCGAATCGATTCGCACTCGAAGCTCTCTGGCCAGCTCGTCTGCGTTTACCATTTGTAGTTCGTCTCGAAGAATCGCATCATCGCTGCCGACCAGTCGGCGTAACCTTGTTCCGAAGGATGGATCCCGTCGGCAAAGAACCCTTCGGACCGGATGTCAGTCGGCTGATGATAGTAGAAGACGCGGTCCATGTCCGCGGTAAATTCTCTGATATTCGCGTCGTGCAGCTTTGAAAGTTCCCACAGAAGAAACTTTATCGGGTGCGGGATCGCGGGAGAATATTTGATCATCGGACAATTGGTGATAAAGATCGGTGCGTCCGGATTCTTTTCACGCAGTATCTCAAGCAGCCGGGTCATATCGCGACGCCATTTACGCGGGCTGCTGAGCTTCATCACGTCGTTGCCGCCAAGCCCGACCAGAATGTAGTCGAACTTCTCGTCAGGCATTAGAGGAATCAACTCATCGATCGTTCGTTTCGCTGTGACTCCGTTTCTACCGACGACCGACCAGGTAACTGCTTTTCCAACGCGCTCGCTCAACTGCTCTGCAAATTGCCCTGTAAGTCCGTGTGCGTGAGTACGAGCTCCCAGGCCGGCGACCGTCGATTCACCGATCACGAAGAGCCTCGCCCCTGTCTCGCCGTCGCCGACAATTCCTGTCGTCGCGCCGGCGGCTTCGGGTAGCAAACCGACCTTGCGGCGAGTGTGTTGTCCCAACAGGAACAGGAACGGCGAGACCGGTAAAATAACCGCGGCCATCGCCAGGTAGATCGCTTGCCAGATCAGTAAATTCATTGCTTCCGGACCGTATGATAAACTTCGATCACTCGAATGTTTTTGTCAACTCCGGCTAAAATCTTTCACGTAATTTGCTTTTCGTCGATCATTTTTGCCGGATGCAGCCTTTGGCGAAGCAGCGAAAATTCGACAGCCGGCTTTGCTTCCGAGCCGAAGAGCGAACACCCATTTTCTGCTCGTGAGCCTGAGGTTTTTCAAGCGGAGTTGGTCGTCCGTACGGGTGAAGTCGAAAGACGAACACTCATTGCACGCAACGGCGGGATGCGGCGAACGGACATCGATGTCGGAACCGACAATCACCGGGCCGTGCTGGTAACTGACAAGGAATATTTGCTGTACTTCAAACGCAAGACCTTTGAGGAACACACTCTATCGTCTAACGCCGCGGCGGTATACGAGCCGCTCACGGCCCACATGATCAACGCACGCGACTACTCGAGCTTTCGCGAAGTAAAGCGTGACGGATCGGTTATCGAATTCAGTGCACGCGTCAACGGCAGCGAGAATTCCGAAGTGCTGATCTATTTCGACGAAAAGATCGGCATGGCGGTGAAGCAGGAGTTTTACAGTATCGAGGGAGACAACCGGACGCTGCAGTACGCGGTCGAGTTAAAAGATTTTCGGACAGACGTCGATCCGGAGCTTTTCAAGATACCGGGAAATTTTCGGCGACGATGAGAAGTGAATGGTGAGTCGTGAAGGTGAGTGGTGAATGGTGAATGGTGAATGGTGAGTGGTGAATGGTGCTGGGATGAAGTGACGAGTGGCAAAGGTCTTAAACTATTCACTATTCACTATTCACTATTCACTATTCACTATTCACTATTCACTGCAAAGAGATGGAACAGCTTCGAAAATTTGCTGGCTATTTAAAGCCGTACAAGTGGCAGATGATCGCGGGGATATCTTTTATCCTCGTCTCGCTCGGGTTTGGATTGCTCGTTCCCTATCTGGTCGGTGTTGCGATCGACGACCTCGCAGCGGGGATGACTTGGGAAAAGGTCGTGTACTACCCACTGGTAATTCTCGGCGTGAATCTCGCAAGCGGGATCTTTCTGTTCCTTCAGCGCCGGTTTCTGATCAACGCGTCGCGTCATATCGAGTTCGATATGCGTCAGGATTTTTATGCGTCGTTGGTCGATCAACCGGCCGAATATTTTCATACGACGCGCGTCGGCGACCTGATGGCTCGTGCGACGAACGATCTCGCGCGCGATCCGGCAGATCGTCGGCCCGATGATCCTGTACAGCTTTCAGGCGATCTTTGCGCTCGCCATCGTACTTCCCATCCTGCTGAACATCTCGGTCAAGCTCACGCTGCTGATTTTGATACCGATGCCGCTGGTGTCGCTCACGGTAAAAATCCTCGGCGAGCAGATCCACAAGCGTTTTGAAAAGATCCAGGAATTCTTTTCGGATATCACAGCCCGCGCGCAGGAAAATTTGACTGGCGTCCGCGTCGTCCGCGCTTACGCCCAGGAGGACGCCGAGATCGAACAGTTTCAGATCCTCAACCGCGAATATGCGAAACGAAATCTGCAGCTCGTCAAATTTGCCGCCGCGATGCGGCCGCTGCTGTTCTTCTTTATAGGCCTCGGATTTGTGATCATCGTCGCGGTCGGTATTCCGATGGCCGTCGCCGGAGAGATTTCGGCGGGAGATTTTACTTCGTTCATTCTTTATCTGCAGCGAATGATCTGGTATCTGATAGCACTCGGTTATGTAGTAAATCTTTACCAGCGCGGCACGGCTTCACTAAAGCGGTTCAACGCGATACTTGAAGCAGAGCCGTCGATAAAAGATTCGCCCGAGGCGCGTGAGCAGCCGCCGATCAAGGGCTCGGTCGAGTTCCGGAACTTGAACTTTTCATACGACAGGTCGGAACCGCTTTCGGTGACGGATGATGTGACTTCTTCGGACGGCGCGCCGCCTCCGCTTCAACCGCCCGCTACCGCAGGCGGTTCCGACAGGAATAGCAAGCTTGTCCTCGAAGGAATTAATCTGAAGATCGAGCAGGGCAAGACCGTCGCGTTCGTCGGCCGGACAGGTAGCGGCAAGTCGACGCTTGTCAGCCTCATTCCACGGCTCATAGATGCACCTGAAGGTTCGGTGCTAATTGATGGAATACCTGTCCGGAATTTTACGCTTGAGCAGCTGCGGCGCTCGATCGGTTTTGTTCCGCAGGAGACGTTTCTTTTTAGTGACACTCTTGCGGAGAATATTGCGATGGGAGTTGATCTCGGCGACGCGGAGGGGGAGAGACGCGGTGACGCGGAGAAGGTGTTGGCTGCGCAAACTCCGGATTCCCGATCGCCGCGTCACCGCGTCTCCCTTCCGCCGCGTCGCAAGATCGCAATTTCAGTCGAGAAGGCCGCCGACGTTGCCGGCCTCGGCTCGGACATACGTGACTTTCCCGGTAAGTACGAGCAGCTTGTCGGCGAGCGCGGGATCACGCTTTCGGGCGGGCAAAAACAGCGCACGGCGATCGCTCGTGCCGTGATGCGTGATCCGCGGATCCTGATCCTCGACGATTCACTTTCGGCCGTCGATACTTACACCGAGGAAAGGATCCTCCATAATCTTCGCGACATTCGACAGGAACGCACGACGCTCATCGTTTCGCATCGCGTGTCGACGATCCGCGATGCCGACTTAATATGCGTTCTCGACAACGGCCGCATTATCGAACGCGGGACGCACGACGAGCTTCTCCGACTCGATGGCGAGTATGCCGAGCTTTACGAGCGCCAGCTTTTGGAAGAAGAATTGGAGGCGACAGATTAGATCAATGAAAAATCGCGTAGCAAGGGTAAACGTAAAATATGGAACGCTAGTCGGTGTTTGGGGAGCGCTGCTGTCTTCACAAATTGTGTTTCTTCTCATCGTATATGCGGCCAGACCCGAGCTTTTGGATTTTGATCTTTCAGAACCTTTGCTTGGGAAGCATCAGATCATCACCGTCCTCTTCGCGATCGCCGCTGTCGTCGTCTTTGTCCTTTCGTTCGTGCTCCGCAACCAGCACATTCGCCGTTCGGTTCTCGATAAGGATGCTGGGTGCGTCCAAACGGGTCTCGTGCTCGGTGGTGCACTCAGCGAGATAAGCTCGCTGCTCGGCCTTGTACTCGCATTCGTTTTCGACTATCAATATTTTTTCCTCTGGATCGCGCTCGGCTCTCTCGGCATCCTTTTTCACTTTCCTCGTAAAGGAAATCTCGACGCTGCTCAGGGCGGTCTTACCTGACCCGTCACGGCGCTTGAAACGCGAGGTTTAGCGCGTTATAACTTCTTCGGTACAACTCCCCGTCCAAGGAGCCGAAATGAAGATACTGCTTTTTCTCATATGCACCTCGATCCTGCTTTCATACCCGCATTCAGGTTTCGCCCAGACATTCGGTTGTCCCGAGAAGGACCTTGACTGTCAGCTCGAGCGCGCGAGAAAAGCTTTGACCGAGGACGATTCCGATGACCCGGAGCATCTATACAACCTTGGACTGGTATTCATGCGAAGGGGCCAACATCTCCCGGCGGTCCGCACTTTCACGATGTATCTCAATTCCGGGGGACTGAAGGCCCAGTACGAAGCGGACGGCTATAACAATCGAGGCATCTCTTATCGGGCGCTTAAAGAGTACGAACGCGCTATCGCTGATTATTCGAAGGCCATCGAGCTGTTTCCGAAAAAAGCGAGTTTCTACGCCAACCGCGGGAACGCGAAGCGAGATCTCGGCAGGCCGGACGCTGTAGATGATTACACGCGGGCGATCTCTATCGATCCGCGATTTGCACCCGCATACGGCGCCCGCGGACACTACTACGCTGACGTCGAAAAGTTCGGCGAAGCACTTGCTGACCTAGCGAAGGCGATCGAGTTGGATCCGACCTTTGCCGAAGCCTATTACACGCGGGCCATGGTCTATCGATCACTGAAGAACTTTGCCAAGGCAATCCCCGATCTCGACAAATACGTCACATTCGAGTTAAACGATCAGTATCTGGCGGACGGCTATCTCAACCGCGGTATCGCGTACGAGAGCCTCGGCAACCATGATCAGGCAATAAAGGACATGACCAAAGCGATCGAGTTGTCGCCGCGGTACGTCGATGCCTATCGTGCCCGTGCTGTGACCTACCGGCGGATGAAAAATGACATCCTTGCATCTGGGGACGAAAAAAAAGCGGCGCAGATCCTAGCGGCAGCCAAACAAAAGCCTTGACCTGCCCAACGGCTGAAACTTTTATCGGGCTAAAAAAAGAGGCCGTCCTTTCAGACAGCCTCTTCTTTTTATTCAATTGTAAAATTACTATTTTCCTAAAACGCCGAGCGTCACCGTTCGTCGTCCGAAGCGTCGAGCTTCGGCACAGCTAGGGACCCAGATGTCGATCTTCTTTCCCTTTATCCGGCCACCGGTATCGGAGACCAGATACTGGCCACTATAGGCACCGGCACCCAGTTTAACCCTGGAACCAAGTTTAAGAACTCTCGGGTCGCCTGCAATAATTCCGCGTCTTACTCCGTGTCCCATGGCCGTCCTGCCTTTCAAACAGTACGCCGTTGCTATAAAAGAACCTTTGTTCGAGACGGCCGATCCCGTTGCTGCGGTCGCCGCCTTCTCTGCTGATACCGTCTTTTTAACTAACTTCTTATCGTCTGTTACTGAATTCTCTGCTGATACCGTCGTCTTAACTTCCTTTTCGTCTGTAACTACCGTCTTTGCCGGTACCGGCTTTTTCTTTTTGTCTGTATCTAAATTCGAACTTTCAATATTATTATTTAATTTTAACTGCGAATCGCGTTCTATATCGAGAGCGGTTTCCGTCTTGGTCTGAGCATAGATAAATACTACGAACAGTCCGATAAGCGACAGAATGACGCCTCCCCTAACGAGATTTTTCATTCAATATTCTCCTGTAAATTTTTCGCTTCCCGAAATACAAAAAACGACTATTCGAATCTTTCTTCCGACAATAAAGCAGTTCGGTTTTTGTATTTGTTTGGGATGCTAAAACGGTGGCCTATTCCACCTGTTTTCAACCGACCGCGATTGAAACATGAGTAAGAGACTACCATTTCAGCCCCCCAGTGTCCACCCCTCGAAAACCGCAACTCCTTATGTTATATGCCATTCCTGTTTCACCCGCATTTTTGCTGGCTCAAATTCCCGGGTTTCTGGTAGACTTCTACTGCTTTCGAGCAGGGGGCACGCCAAGGCTTCACCCAAGATCAAACCGCTATTGAAAGAGGAAAATCTATGCAGGAACGCCGCGAAGGGGCGAGACATGTCGTTTCGTTTCCGATCCGTGTCAAATGGAAGAACGAGGACGGGCAAGTCATCGTCGAAGAAGGTCTGACAGAAAACGTAGGGTTGAATGGAACTCTCGTCTACTTGCCGCGCATGCTGCCGACCGTCGGCTCGAAGGTCGATCTCACGGTTACCGAGAACACGAAAGAAGAGATCACCGTTGGCGCACAGGTCATCCGTCTCGAAAGAAACGCCGCGCATCCGCAGGTTGCCCTGACGTTGACCGAAGGCATTCGGACCTGGAAGAAAAAAGTTTGGGACCTCGCCGCGGCGACGGTCGCGGGTCAAAAACCCGAAGAGTTAGACGACTGGACTTAAGGAATGCGAATTCTAGTTCTGGGAGCGGGCCGCATGGGACATGGTGCGGCCTTTGATTTGGTTCACAATTCGCCGGATGTCGAATCGGTCACGGTTGCAGATTTCGATCTACAAAAGGCGACGGACGTCGCGACCGGCGTCGGCACTTCCCGAATTGAAGCAAAACAGATCGACGCTTCGAATTACGAGGATGTCGTCGCATTAATGCGCGGACACGACTCGGCGATCTCGTGCGTGAACTACTGGTACAACGAATCGTTGTCGCGCGCTGCGATCGAAACCGCGACGAATTTCTGCGATCTCGGCGGGAACAACTATGTAGTCGATTCGCAGCTTGCCCTCGATGCCGAAGCAAAAGCCGCCGGTATCAACATCATTCCGGATTGCGGGCTTGCACCGGGAATGGTTTCGATCCTCGCGATGCACGGAGCCGCACAGTTCGAAGAAATTCACGAGATCCACATCCGCGTCGGCGGCCTTCCGCAGGATCCGCAGCCGCCCCTAAATTACCAACTCGTCTTTTCCGTCGAAGGTTTGATAAACGAGTACATCGAAGTCGCGCGTGTCATCCGCAACGGGCGCGTCTCGGAAGTCGAATCGATGACCGAGATCGAGGAGTTGTCGTTCGACGGCTTTCCGCCGCTCGAAGCATTTCAGACCTCGGGCGGCACTTCGACCTTGACCGACACGTTCCTCGGCAAGATTCGCGAACTCGATTACAAGACGATCCGTTACGCAGGGCATTGTGAAAAATTCAAAACGATGATCGACCTCGGTCTATGCTCCAGCGAAAGCCTGACAATCGACCATCCTTCTTCCCACGATCAACGATCGACGATCAACGATCAAATCGAAATTAAACCGCGTCAGGTTTTCGCTTCTCTTCTGCAAAAACATCTGCCGGCCGATGGTCCGGACTACGTTCTCGTGAGACTCGATTTTGTTGGGCGAATGGCACAAAAGGCGGAAACACGACCGGTAGGGAGTGTGTCTTCCGACGGCCCACAACGCCTGCGTTACGACATCGTCGATAAGCACGATGAAGTGACCGGCTTATCGGCAATGATGCGAACGACGGCGTTCCCGGCGTCGATCATCGCTCAGATGATGGCCCGCGGCGATGTACTCGAACGCGGTTCAACTCCTCAGGAAAAAGCGATCGATCCTAAAAAGTTTGTAGCAGAGTTAGCGAGACGCAATATTGTTATAAACGTCAGTTAGGCATTGACGACCCAGCATCTAAATTAACCGCGGATGACGCAGATGACGCAGATCAAAGAAAATCTTTGTTAGTTTTATCTGCGTGATCTGTGTCATCCGCGGTTAATCGCTATCTGAGTCTTGAAACTCGATCGGTAAACCAAAGTTTGCTGTCTATAAAAAAGGCTTCCCGTTTCCGAGAAGCCTTTCACAATGTATTAATCCGAATAGATCTTACACCCCGATCAAACGCGGGTTGGCCTTTTTCTTGAGAAGCTTTCTCAACTTCAGTCTTGCCTTATGAAGCTGTGATTTCGATGTTCCGACTGAGCAGCCGAGGATGTTTGCGACCTCTTCATGCTCAAAACCTTCGACGTCGTGAAGCACGAACACATTCTTGTAACCGTTCGGCAATTGATCGATGGCACTCTCGAGTGCGATCTTATCGACGATCGGCATTTTCAAAGGATTATGAGTTCCCGGCACCGTCTGTTCCGGCGTCTCGCCTTCGTCGGTCGTCTTTTCAAACTTCACGTTCCGCTTGCGGAAGTGCATCAGGACCTGGTTCACCGTCAAACGGTGCAGCCATGTCGTGAAAGCCGAGTCGCCGCGAAAACTTCCGATCTTGCGATAAAGCTGGATAAAGACATCCTGCGTCAGATCTTCGGCCTCGAATGCATTTTGCAGCATGCGTAAGCAGATCGAATAAACTCGTCTGTGATGACGCTGGTAGACCTCTTCGAAAGCCACCATGTCGCCCGCTGCGGCCGCCTGCGTCAACTCAAAATCGCTGATCTTGGCAATATCGACCGTCTTTGTACCCGCTTGCGAGCCTTTCGCATCGCCGTCCGCAGTTCCCTTCTGCAGCACCGGATAATTTAATGTTTCTGTGGTCATTTCCTTGTTTCCCCCTCGCCAAATAAGCGAATCAATACGCGTGCCAAACGTCCAATTCTCCATTTAGACACTGATTTCAACTGCATTTGTTCCATTTTTACTAGGCATACCATGGTATTCGTCTAACATCTAAGGAGGGATTCGCACGCGAAACCGTATAGGAAATGTGTCAATTGCTACATTTCCCCGCGGGTGTACGGATGCGTTACAAATTGCTCGTCTACCGCCATAAATGCTAGTATTTATTCCTATTTTGCGAATCTTTATTCCGTGGAACCATTCAGGCTAAAAGCTGTTATCGCGATCGTAGGTCTGCTGACATTGATGGCGTTCGGCACCCTCGGCACATCTGCGCAGCAGTCGACCGGCACCAGCCAGGAGATCTCTGACGTCGATGGCCAGCCCGTATTGATCAAGCATCTTCCTGATTACGAGAACATACATACAACCGCGATCTTCGGAACGGATAAGGCCGATCTCGAAAAGGCGATCGGTGAAAAACCGGTAATAATGCCTCTCGAATTTCCCCCCGGGACCGAGTTCGTGACGGCAGTGTATCCACAAGGCCGTCTGCTTATCATCGAGTACACAAACCCGCAGTCGTCGGTCGAGGCCGATTCACGGATCCTGCAATATATCGGGGCCCATCCTGAATCAGGTGTAGTCTATCGGCGGATCGGCAATTACAACACATTCGTGTTCGACGCGACGGACGTCTCCGCCGCGGACGCATTGCTCGATCAGATCAAATACCAAAAGATCGTGCAGTGGCTGGGCGAAGATCCTCATATTCTCAAAAGGCTTGAACGCTACATGGTTACGACATCGAGGGACGTCATGCTCTCGACAGTGTATGGGATCCTTGGTGGTCTCGCGGTGTCCCTGCTTGTAGGGATAGCGGCTGGTCTGATCTTCTTCCGTGTGCGCGACCAAAAACGCGCCAATCGAGCGGCCTTCTCCGACGCCGGCGGTTTGACCCGGCTAAATCTCGACGGGTTTTCCGAATAACTCAGGGCAAAGCCGTCACAAGCCGATCTATATCTTCCTGATTGTTATAAAAGTGGGGTGCGATCCGAAGGCGGTCGCCACGCGGGCTGACGATGATGTTCTCTTTTTCAAGCTGCGCTGCGATCTCGTTTGACGTCATGCCGTTCAGATGTTTGATACAGACGATAGACGATTTCTCACCCGGTGACCGAGAGCTTACGATCTTGTAATTTTTCGCGGCCAGCGACTCGCACAAATAATCCGTCAATTCTTCTAAGTACGCCTCGATCCGATCGAGACCTGTATCCGTCAGTAATTTCGCGCTCTGTTCGAGCCCGTAGAAAAGCGACGAACATCCCGTCCCACTTTCCCACGCGAGGGCATTCGGTTTGAATGGCTGCTCGCGGTCTTCGAAATCCCATGGCGTTTCGACGCTGATCCAGCCGACAAACGACGGATCGACATCGTTGCGTGCGTTGTCCGAGACATACAACATTCCGCAACCCTCGGGAGCGCACATCCATTTATGACTCGCACCGGATGCTATATCGACACCGAGCGCCGGAAGATCGAGTCCACGCGCGCCAAGCGCCTGGATGATGTCGACCGCAAACATCGCGTCGGCGGCGTGTGCCGCTTTCCCGATACGCTCGAGATCGGCCGTGAACCCCGAAGCGTACTGGACGGCACTGATCGCGACCAAACGCGTGTTCGAATCGATCATTGAGATGAGCTCTTCGACATCGAATCGTCCGTCGCTCTCCGGGGCAAGACGCAGCTCGACGCCAAAGCGATCACGAACCCGTCTCCACGGATAAAAGTTCGCCGGAAATTCGTTTACAAAGCTGACGATATTATCCGCCGGGTTCCAATTCATTCCCGCCGCGATCGACGCAAAACCATCGGATGTGTTCCGCATAAACGCGACGTTTTCCGCCGCGACATTCAGCATCGAAGCGATCAAAGCACGGGCTCGATTTTTCGTCGCGACCCATTCAAGATAGTTTCTCGAGCCATTTAGAGCGACGTCGTCGAGCTGTGATCGCACGGCATCGACGGCTGTCGAAGGCATCGGCGAAACGGCGGCGCTGTTGAGATATGTATACTTTCCGGTGGCGGGAAATAATGCGCGGATCTGGTCGTTCATCTGTGATAAGTGTTGCGAACCCCGCACGCGGCGTCCGGATCTGCCAAAGAACAGCGGTAGATTCGGCTCGAAACGTTCGAGCGACCGACAGAATTCTTTTGACAAAAACGTAGCCGGGGGCTAGTTTCTAACTTGGAGCGGATCGGCCAACTGGCCTTGATTCGCTTTCATCGAATACCCGATTATGTTTGATTTCCGACGGAAAAACCAATTCGACTTTGGGCCCGTATCGCCCGACGACGACCGCGATATTGAAGTCGTACAGCTTCGCCGCGAATCGCGTCAGGGCCTCTGGACGGAAAGCCTGCGGCTAGTTCGCGACATCTTTCTTATCATCGTCGTCTTTATTCTGTTCGGAGTGTTCGCCGTCCAACCGGTCGTTGTCGAAGGCACGTCGATGCTTCCGCAGCTCAACGACGGCGAGCGTCTGTTGGTCAATAAGCTTGTCTATTACAAGATCCAGGGCGTCAGTTGGGGACATCTCGACCGCGGCGACATCGTTGTGTTTTGGTTTCCAAAGGAACCGGACAAGAGTTACGTCAAACGGATAATCGGACTGCCGGGCGAGATGGTCGAGGTTCGAAGCGGTAAAGTTCTGATCGACGGACTGGAGCTGAACGAGGATTATCTCGATACGGCGCACAACCAATCGGCTCCGAGTTTTCCGCCGAGCCGGGTCGAACAACATCATTACTTTGTGATGGGTGACAACCGCGATAACTCTTCGGACTCGCGTTACTGGGGCCTGGTGCCGGAAAAGTATATCTACGGCAAAGCGTTCTTCCGCTACTGGCAGCCGAAGAACATGGGTTTCCTCGAGCACGGCGAATACGATGCGAATGACGCTCCGAAGATCGACGACATGCGCGCGGAGTGAGCTTGGAGACGCGGTGGGTAGGAGACGCGGCGACGCGGAGACTGGATACTGAAGACTGGATTCGATCTGATTCGTGCCGTTTCGTGTATAAGCGGTTTTTGGTCTTTGGTCTTTAGTTTTTGATCTTGTTCGTGTGGTTTCGTGTTATTTCGTGGTTTCAGTTTCTTTCGCGACCTGCTGATGCGGAGAGGTGACACTCGAAACACACATCAATTTCTTCTCGGCGTCTCTGTGTCTCGGCGGTGATAGATCATGACAAAAGCGATTTTGGTTCTGGAAGACGGGCGCACTTTCAACGGTGCGTCTTTTGGCGCGGATGGTGAGACATTCGGCGAGATGGTATTCAACACTTCGATGTCGGGATATCAGGAGATCCTCACCGACCCGAGTTACGCCGGTCAGATCGTCTGCATGACGTATCCGCTGATCGGCAACTACGGCGTCAACGAAACGGATATCGAATCCCGTCGTCCGTGGGCCGAAGGATTCGTCGTCCGCGAAGCGAGCCGCATCGTATCGAACTGGCGTTCGACCGAAAGCCTCGACGATTATCTGAAACGGAACAACATCGTCGGCGTCGAGCACATCGACACGCGTGCTCTCGTCCGACACATCCGCGACAAAGGTGCGATGCGTGCCGGAATCTCGACTGTAGAAACAGATCCGAAGACGCTTCTCAAAAAGATCCTCGCCTCGCCCGAGATGGCGAACCGCGAACTCGCAAGCTCGGTGACCGTATCCGAAAGCTACGAGTATCAGCCTGATTTACGAACGGCGGATGATGCAACGCAATCCGAAATCCGCAATCCCAAATCCCAAATCGAATTTCACGTTGTGGCGTACGACTTCGGCGTCAAGACAAACTCGCTTCGAGAATTTTCGAAATTCGGATGTCGCGTGACAGTCGTGCCCAGTGACACCTCTGCCGACGATGTAATGGCTTTGAAACCGGATGGGATCTTTCTTTCGAACGGTCCGGGCGATCCGGCGTCGATGAAGAGTGTGATCGCGGAAATAAAAAAACTTGCCGAAAGCCAGACTCCGATCTTCGGCATCTGTCTCGGCCACCAGCTTATCGGTTCGGCGTTCGGCGGTGAGACATACAAACTAAAGTTCGGCCATCGCGGCGGCAATCAGCCTATAAAGGATCTGACGACCGGCAAGATCGAGATCACCGCGCACAATCACGGATTTGCCGTCGACCCCGAATCTCTTCCCGCTGATATCGAGGTCACGCACATAAACCTCAACGACAATACCGTCGCCGGTCTGCGGCACAAGACCCTGCCCGTCTTCTCAGTTCAATATCACCCCGAATCGGCTCCCGGCCCGCACGATTCCGAGTACTTGTTCGAGCGGTTTGTGGACCTGATGAAGAAATAGAGGCACCCAAGTAAGGGGTGAGAGAAAAAAGGCGTTTGCCCGCGAATAACGCTAATAGACGCGAATGGTTTCTATTCGCGGTCATTAGCACGCTATTCGCGGGCGATCTTCTCTGCGATCTCTGCGTGAAATTCTTATACAGATAGCCGACCCGACATCATTCTGCTACCGTTAATTCATCGCACATGAATATTCTTTCGCTCGAAAATATCTCAAAGAACTTCGGCTTTCGGCCGCTGTTCGAAGACGTCACGCTCGGCCTTGAGGACCGCGACAAGATCGGGATCATCGGTGCGAACGGCTCGGGCAAGACGACGCTGCTCCGGATCATCGCCGGAATCGAACAGCCCGACTCGGGTCGCGTCACACGTGCAAAAGGAAAATCTCTCGCATATCTTTCGCAGAATCCACCGTTCGACGACAAACTGACCGTGCTCGAGACGATCTTTGCATCGAGCAGCGGCGTGATGCAGACGATCCGCGATTACGAGGATGTCTGTCACGAGGTTGCCGCGGGCAAACACGACGATGCGACAATGCAGCGAATGTCCGATCTGCAGCACGAGCTGGAAGAGGGCGGCGGCTGGGAGATCGAGACGAATGCCCGTGCAGTGCTGACGCGGCTCGACATCACCGACACGCATGCAAAGATGGGCACGCTATCCGGCGGCCAGCGAAAGCGTGTCGCACTCGCACACGAGCTGATCTTCAAACCCGACATCCTGATCCTCGACGAGCCGACCAATCATCTCGACGCAGACACCATCGAGTGGCTCGAATCGTATCTCGCACGATACACCGGCGTTCTCCTTCTCGTAACCCACGACCGATATTTTCTCGACCGCGTGACGGATCGCATCTTCGAGATCGATCGCGGTACCGTGCAAAATTTTAGCGGGAACTATGCGTACTACCTCGAGAAAAAGGCCGAGCAGGAAACGCTACGCGAGGTCGAAGGGCACAAACGCGAACAGCTCATCAAAAAGGAGCTCGCATGGCTCCGTCGCGGTGCAAAAGCTCGGACGCGCAAATCAAAACATCGTGTTGAAGCCGCACACGCGCTGATGGCCCAGCCGAAGGAAGCTGTGAAGGGCGAGGTCGATATCGCGATCGGATCGAAACGGCTCGGGTCGAAGGTCATCGAGATGAACGGCGTTTCAAAATCGTATGGCGACATCACGCTGATCGACGATTTCACATATCTCCTCAAACGCGACGACCGCATCGGCATCATCGGTGCGAACGGCAGCGGCAAGACGACGCTGCTCGATATGATCACCGGCCGCGTCGCGCCGGACAACGGCGAGATCGAGATCGGCACGACGGTGCACATCGGCTATTACGATCAGGAAAGCCGTGCCCTCAACGACGAGCAGCGTGTCATCGATTACATACGCGACGTCGCCGAATACGTCACGACAAACGAAGGCGTGCAGATAACGGCGGGCAAGATGCTCGAACGATTTCTCTTCACGCCCGCCGCGCAGTATGCCGTGATCGGAAATCTTTCGGGCGGTGAACGTCGTCGTCTATATCTGCTGCGAATTCTGATGGGATCGCCGAATGTCCTGTTACTCGACGAGCCGAAAGGCCTGCCAGCCCACGAGCCAGACCATGGCCCCGCCGAGCACGATAAGGCCGATGTTGGTGCCGATCACGCTCGCCCAGCTCCGCCAGTCGGCGCCGCGCAGCATGCTGAACGGCAGGCGATGCTGCACGACGAACAGGAGCGTCGGCCCGATGCCGAACAGAACGATCGGGTTGCGGTAGGCGCGATAGAGAAAGCGGCGCCATGGCGACAGCGCCACGTATTCGCGGACGGTGAGCGTATCGATATCGCCCACGCCGCGCTCGTCGAGATTGCCGTGCGAGGCGTGATGGATGGCGTGGCTGCGCTTCCAGGCATCGTAAGGCGTGAACGTCAGCACGCCGATGACGCGCCCGACCCAGTCGTTGGTCAGCCGCTTGCGAACAGCGCGCCGTGCCCGCAGTCGTGCTGGATGAGGAACAGGCGCACGAGGAAGAACGCCGCCGGAACGGAGATGAGCAGCGTCAGCCAGTAGCTGACCGACAGCGCAGCCCAAGCCGCGGCCCAGAGCAGCGACGAACGGAATGAGCGTGATGACGACTTCGAAGACGCTGCGCGCCGGATCGGGATGTCGATAGCGCTGCAGGATTTCGATCCAGTCGCGCGCCTTCTGCGGCTGCGCCGTGCCGGGCGCAGCGCCGGACGCGAGAGCGTTGTGCCAAGTGTTCCCCCTTGGAATCGCGGTCGAGCCCGCCCGCCGAGGCGACTCCCCCTAGTTGCCGGGGCACACTTGCAGGACGTCACCATTCCGCAAGTGGTCGGGCTCAAATTCCACCGTCGCGGTACACAAATAGCGTGGATGGTGTGATCGCGGCAATCGCCTGTGCGCCGCACACGCGCTCCATCGTCGCGCACGGCACGAGGCGAATTGGCAGCGCAGGCGGGCTCGCGCTCACGGGTAAAGGCGCGTTTTCGCCCATGACATCGCAGCATGCTCGCGCCTGAACACCAGTCGGTCGTGCAGGCGGAATGGACGGTCGTGCCACAACTCGATCTCGACCGGCGTCACCCGAAATCCCGACCAGTGCGGCGGGACGGGGCACCTCGCCGAGACCGAATTTCGCGGTGTAATAGGGCAATGCGCTTCTCGAATGCGAGGCGGCTTTCGAGCGGGCGCGACTGGTCGGACGCCCAGGCACCGATGCGCGACAGGCGCGGCCGCGTGGCGAAGTAGGCGTCCGCCTCCTCGGCGATGACCGGGCTCACGATCCCGCGCACGCGCACCTGCCGGCGCAGGCTCTTCCAGTGAAACAGCAGCGCGGCCTCGCGACGAAGCCGCGCAGTTCACGTCCTTTGGCGCTCTCGAGGTTGGTGTAGAAAACGAACCCGCGCGCCGGATGCTCTGGCTCGTCGACGCCCCTTGAGCAGCACCATGCGCACGTTCGGCAGTCCGGACGCGTCGACGGTCGCGAGCGCCATGCCGTTCGGATCGTTGATCTCGGACGCCGTGGCCTCCTGGAGCCAGGCTTCGAACAGCGCGAACGGATCGCTCGCCGGCCGTGAAATCCGCGTCGCCTCGCCTCATGGCCTCGATCTTGGTTGTCGTCCGTCACGCCTGCCTGCCCGATTTGCCTTTCCGCAAAATGGGACGACTGCTTTAGCACCTTTTAACCACGAAGGACCACAATGGCGACATCAGGGCCCTCGTACGGCCGTGTCGTTCGTCATGTGCCAGGAGTTGTTCGTCATGCGTCAGGAACTTGCGTTGGAGACGCTATGTTCTCGTGGCCGCGACCGGGGCTTTGCCTGGTCGCCGCTCGTCTGTTCATGGCCCGGGCACTCCCAGGCCGCCGAGCCCCGTCCGGCAGGCGCCCTGCTCCTGCTCCGAGCGCCCAGCGGAAAGGTCGTCGCGTCCCAAGTTTGCCGAGCTGATCGACCGCCGGCTCGACGAAACCGACGAGATCGCCGCCCTCGAGAGCATCCAGGTCGGCCTTTCGCCGCATGGACGACGGCAGCCGTTCGTCTGGCGCCGCTCCAACGGACGCCTGTCCGGCATCGTGCGTCCGACCGCCTCGTTCCGCAATGCCAAGGGCGGCGCTCTGCCGCCACGTTGTCGTCCTGCTGACGACAGGCTTCAAGACGCGGACCGTCGAAGGCATCGCCTGCCGCTGCCCGAATCGCCGCTGGGTGCTCGAAGGTTGAGCCGCCTGGCGGGCATATCGAATCGGAATTTACTAAGAAAAATATTGTAATTCAGAATTTTAATTCGAGCGGCAGACGGTTGACCCTGGCCAACCTTCGGCAGGCGCCCCGCGCTATGCGAACTACCGCGCGAGCTCTCGTCCTTAGCGGCCATCTGGACCGGCATGGCCTTTTGTGTAGGATGCGCGCAAATTTCCGCACAAGGGATTGCGACCAAATGACGGAAACGGCGCCGGGCGCACGGCAACTTGGCCGGCACCCTCATGGCCGGCAAGCGCGGCCTCATCATGGGGGTCGCCAACAACCGCTCCATCGCCTGGGGCATCGCCAAAGCCGTGGCCGCCCAGGGCGCCGAGGTGGCGCTCACCTATCAGGGCGACGCGCTGAAGAAGCGCGTCGAGCCGCTGGCCGCCGAACTCGGCTCGAAGGTCGTGCTGCCGTGCGACGTGACCGACAAGGCCTCGGTCGATGCGCTCTTCGCCGAGCTCGGCCGAAGTCTGGGGCCGCCTCGACTTTCTCGTCCACGCCATCGCCTTTTCCGACAAGAACGAGCTCGACGGCCGCTACGTCGACACCACCGAGGCCAACTTCACGCAGACCATGCTCATCTCCTGCTTCTCGCTCACCGCGCTCGCCCAGCGCGCCGAGAAGCTGATGACCGACGGCGGCTCCATCGTGACGCTGACCTATTACGGCGCCGAGAAGGTGATGCCGCACTACAACGTCATGGGCGTCGCCAAGGCCGCGCTCGAAGCCTCGCGTCCGCTATCTCGCCGCCGACCTCGGCAAGAACGCCATCCGCGTCAACGCCATCTCGGCCGGGTCCGATCAAGACGCTCGCCGCGGCCGGCATCTCCGACTTCCGCTACATTCTGAAGTGGAACGAGTACAATTCGCCGCTGCGCCGCACCGTCACCATCGAGGAGGTCGGCGGCGCCGGCGTCTATCTGCTGTCGGATCTCGTCGCGGGCGTCACGGGCGAGATCCACCACGTCGATGCCGGCTACCACGTCCAGGGCATGAAGAACGAGGACGCCCCCGACATTTCCGTCGTCAAGAACGACCCCTGAAGTCCGCGAGCTCGCCCGCGGATCGCAGCCGCAGAGCTGCGATGGTTCGCATGCGGGACCACCCGACGATCTATTTCGTCCGCCACGGCGAGACCGACTGGAACGCGCGACCGGCGCTACCAGGGCCAGCGCGACATTCCGCTGAACGACACGGGCCGCGCGCAGGCGCACCGCAACGGCGACGAGCTTGCGCGCCTTCCTGCCCGACCATCGCGCAAGCGCGCCTTCGTCGCGAGCCCGCTCGGCCGCGCCCGCGAGACGATGGAGATCGTGCGCGCCGAGCTGGGCCTCGACCGCGACGGCTACGACATCGACCCTCGCCTGATGGAGCTGTCACTACGGCCCCTGGGAAGGCATGCTTCAGCACGACGTGCGCAGCCAGCGACCCGGCAGGCCTCGCGAACGCGCCAGCAGGACCCGTTCCGCTGGCGCCCCGATGGCGGCGAAAGCTACGCCGATCTCTTCGCCCGCGTCGTCGACTGGGCCGACAGATCGTGACGGGCGTACATTCCGTCGTCGTCTCCCACGGCGGCGTCTCCCGCTGCCTGCGCGCCCACATGCTGGGCCTCGACCCGGAGCTGATCCCGAACTCGAAAGCCCGCAGGATCGCGTGCTCGATCCTCGCCGGCGGCACCATGCGCTGGCTTAGTCGCGATAGCCGGCAAAAAGAGAGCCGGAGCAGCGGCCGCTCCGGCTCTTCCGATGCGACAAAGCGCAGATCTCTCGAACACGGTTGCTCAGACCGCGAGGAACCATCCGTTGAAACGCAATAACACAGACAACCTGACCCTTGAGCGACAGACCGCGACGTAGCCGGTCCCGGCCACGCTCTGTCGCCCCATGTCTGCCTCCTTTCCGAGAGCGCACGCACACGCAGGGCACTGTTCCTTCATTATCTGCGTCGCCGCGGCTTGTCCAAAACAAATTAGGAGCGATGCGCTACTTGCCGCCGTGGCAGGCACCAACTTATGAGAGGAGCCGAACGTTGTCATCGGGCGATCTTGAGTTGCTCGATACCATCGTCTTGAAATCTCTTGGCGTGCGCCAGCGCGCGGCCACCGGAAACGCGGCTTCCATGTCACACAACACGTTCGGCCATCTCTTCCGCGTGACCACCTGGGGCGAAAGCCACGGGCCCGCCATCGGCTGCGTGGTCGACGGCTGCCCGCCCGGCATCCCGTTGACCGCCGAGGAGATCCAGGTCTACCTCGACCGCCGCAAGCCGGGCCAGTCGCGCTTCACGACCCAGCGCCGCGAAGCCGACGCGGTCGAGATCCTGTCCGGCGTGTTCCCCGACGCCGAGGGCCGGCAGGTGACGACCGGCACGCCGATCTCGCTGCTCATCCAGCAACATCGACCAGCGCAGCAAGGACTACGGCGACATCAAGGACAAGTTCCGCCCCGGTCACGCCGACTATCACCTACTGGGCACAAGTACGGCATCCGCGATTATCGCGGCGGCGGCCGCTCGTCCGCGCGCGAGACGGCGATGCGCGTCGCTGCCGGCGCCATCGCGCGCAAGGTGCTGGGCGCCGGCGTCATCATTCGCGGCGCCCTGGTCCAGATCGGCGCGCACAAGATCGACCGCTCCCGCTGGGACTGGGACGCGGTCGACACCAATCCGTTCTTCTGCGCCCGATCCCGGCATCGTGCCCGAGTGGACGCACTACCTCGACGGCGTGCGCAAGGCCGGCTCGTCGGTCGGCGCCGTCATCGAGGTCGTGGCCGAAGGCGTGCCCGCCGGGCTCGGCGCGCCGCTCTACGGCAAGCTCGACCAGGACCTCGCCTCCGCCATGATGAGCATCAACGCCGTGAAGGGCGTCGAGATCGGCGCCGGCATGGCGCGCGGCCGAGCTGACCGGCGAGGCCAACGCCGACGAGATCCGCATCGGCCCCGACGGCAAGCCGCGCTTTCTCTCCAACCACGCCGGCGGCATCCTCGGCGGCATCTCGACCGGCCAGCCGGTCGTCTGCCGCTTCGCGGTCAAGCCGACGTCGTCGATCCTGACGCCGCGCCAGACCATCGACGCCGCAGGGCAACGAGACCGAGATCGTCACCAAGGGCCGCCACGATCCCTGCGTCGGCATTCGCGCCGTGCCCGTGGGCGAGGCCATGATGGCGCTCGTGCTCGCCGACCACCTCCTGCGCCACCGCGCCCAGAACGGCCATTGAACAGCAACCGTCGAGGCGCGGCCTTTGAAGCGCGGCCTTTGACTTTTGGCCTCTAGCTTTCCAAGCACCGTCCGCACACGGTCGCGCTGCGGTCAAAATTCGCGGTTCATAATCCTCGCGCCGGGACACACCTTAGGAGAATACCGACATGCGTGTCATGACTTTGCTGGCGGCTGGCGCCGTCTGCGCAATGATCAGTTTCGGAGTCCCGTCGACCCAGGCGGCTCCGATCACACCCGCAGCCAAGAGCCTTGCAGTGGAGTTGACCGTCGAACACGTGCAAATGCGCTACTGCCGCCGCTGGTACAGGGAGTGCCGGGCGCGTTGGGGCTGGGGCTGGCGCTTCCGCCGCTGTATGGCCCGTCACGGCTGCTGATTGCCTCTAGAGCGAAGATCCTGATCCGCGACGTCGCGCGCGAGCCCATTGCGGCTCGCGCGCGACCTTGCGCGCCAACGACCTCGTGCGGCGCCTTTATGAGCACATGATCGGGCTGCAGGATCAGGCCCGCAATATCCGCCGGTTCGAGTATGTCCGCCATCCCGAGTTCACGCCGTCTCCCCTTCGCCGCCGCTCTTCTCCTCGCCGTGTCGTCGGCCGGATGCTCCGTCGAGCAGACGGTCGATCGCTGCGCGAGCCAGAGCGCGAGCCTGAACGATCTCATCACCTGCGCGCGCGACAAGCACGCCGTCGCCAAGCGTTGCGAAACCCTTGGCCAAGCTCCAGGCGCACGTCCCGTCGCCGGCCGGCGCATCTTGAGCTTCGGAGATACGACCAACAACGGCAGTCCAAGCAGGGGCATCGTCTTCGGCGCTGCGGATCGCGCCGAAGTGTACGCGCCCATGAGCGGTACGGTCACGTTCGCAGCCACATTCCGCTCCTACGGCGAGCTGATGATCATCGATGCGTGTACCAAGATCACGCTGTTGGCAGGCACCTTCGAGCCGAACGTGATCGACGGCCAGCCCATCGCCGCGGGCGAAGCCGTGGCCCGCATGCGCCAGACATCGACCGAGCCCCCGGTCCTCTACCTCGAGCTTCGCGAGAACGGCGCCGCAATCGATCCCGCGGGACTGATTCCCTCCCCTTGACGGCTGTGGCCCACACGAAAACGGCACTGGAAACGTGGCGCGACTCGGCCTCAGCTAGACCACGATCGCTTCGAACCCCATCAGTCCGAAGCGTGAATTATAGGTCTCATCAAGGACCTGGAGCGTGTTTTCGGTTCAAACAAAAGCAAACTCGCTCTAGGCCGGCGAACAGAGGAGAGCCAGCGATGGCCGATTGGAAGCAGGACCAGAATGTCTGGAAGCGTGCTGATGGGATTCAGGTGACACTGAACCCCAATTCGCAGACGTCCTTCGTGAGGAAAGCCGACAATACCCTGGTGAATGGGGCCAACGGCGCACCTCGTCCGTTCCGCAGCGTGGACGACGCCATCGCCTTCGCCGACCAGAGCCTCCCACAGAAGCGCTCGGGTTGGGGCCTCGGCTTCGGCCGCTGACGTCACAAGCGGTCCAATTCATCTCGAGCGTGCGGAAATGGTTGCGGTTGTCGAGCCACATCATGAGGGCGAGCGCCGGTAGCGCGGCGAGTGCAGTGGCGACAAAGAACGATGGCCCAGCGTTTGCGCCGCTTCGCCTTTCAGGGGCTCATCGGCTCGACCTGCTCGGCTTCAATGCTGTAGCCAGCATCCGCCAGACCAGTGAAAGCCGTCTCGGTCTTAAGGATGCCCGTGACTTTCACGGGATCGAAAGCGCCGGTGACCTCGAATCCCTCCGCGCTTTTCACATAGATGATCTGGTTGGCCGGAGGCGGAGGGACGTGAATGCACGCGCCCACGAACGGCACCAGAAGAAACTCCTTGATCGTCGTTGCCTCGAAGTCGAGCGGCACCACATAGCCGCCGATCTGCACATGCTTGCCGTTGAGCTCGGGTACGACGGCGGGTGGCGCGCTTGCTCCAGGCTGTCGGCGCTTCATCGACATGAACTGGCCTTCGGCGACCGGTGGCGGCGGACTGCCATCGTCGCCTTTGCTTGGCACGCCCGAGAAAAACGTCTTCGGGTTTGGCGCAGCGGGCGGCCGCGGAGGAACGAGCTGCGCCCACTTGAGCACCATGGGCGGATCGACCGCTGCAACCAGGTTGCCGACTGGCGCCAAGGCTGCAAGAGCCGCGCCGAGCGACAACAGCACGAGGTGTCTCATGGCGTCTCCTTTCTCAATTCAGGTCCGGATCATCATGCCGTCGGCCACCGAGAGCCGGTAGGCGCGCAGCGCCGGAATGAACGAAGCCACGATGCCGGCGAGAACGATCGCGGCCAGGATCATGAGGTCCGACGCCGACGACAGCCCGATGCTCAGATCCAGTCCGTAGGCGCGATCAATCACAGGCTGGAGTGCATAGAGCGAGGCATAGAGCAGAACCGTGCCGAGACCGACGCCGGTCAGCGTCAGTAGCCCCCCTTCGATGACGAGCAGCCCGAGAATGGTCGCGGAAATAACTCGCGCCGACCGAACGCAGGATCGCCATTTCGCGCCGGCGCTCGTTGAGCGTCGTCAGGATCGTCGTCGACCATGCCGAGCATCGCCGTCGCGACGACCATGGCGGAGACGACGGAGAGCGCGGTCTCGGCCGTCGCCGACCAGTCCCCACAGCTCCTGCAGCGCCGCGCCCGGAATGACCGCCGACAGCGGCTCCTGCGCGATACTCGTTGATCGACCCGCTGGATCCGGAACGATCGCGAGCCTCGATTTCAAGCCCGACAAGCGCCGCGGTCATCGCCTGCGGCGTGAGCTGCATCTTGCGCGCGATCGGTCGGCGGACATGATCTCGCCCGGGTATCCGTGCACACCAGTCTGCCAATCGACGTGGATGGCCTCGATCGCCTCCAGGCTGACGTGCAGCGTACTTGTCGACCGGCGTGCCGGTCTTGGCCAGAATGCCCGACACGCGGAATGGCTTGTCGTCGTGGTCGACGAAGGACGACGCTGCCAACGCCGTGCGCCGACGACGATCTTGTCGCCGACGTTGTAGCCGAGCCGGCTCGCGACGTCCGCGCCGAGCGACGACATCGAACAGGTCATCGAAATGGCTCTCCCGCCGCGAAGACCAGCGGCTGGCTGTCGCGATACTGGTAGCGCGCTGAAGTACTCCGGTGTCGTGCCCAGCACGCGGAAGCCGCGGTGGCTATCACCCAGCGACAAGCGGAACCATCCAGTCGACATCGGGCGTGAGAGTTGATGTCCTGATAGCTCTTCCAGGTGACGTTGTTGGTGGCGTTGCCGATGCGGAACACGGAGTAGAGCAGCAGCTGGAGTGACCCGCTGCGCGCGCCGACCACGAGATCGGTGCCCGAGATCGGTGTCGGCGAAGCTTTGCCGCGCACCCGTCCGCACCTTCTCGACGCCGAGCAGCAGCATGACGCTAATGGCGATGCCGAGCACGGTCAGCAGCGGCCGTGAGCCAGCGGTTGCGCAGGGACTGCAGCGGCCAGGCGGGGGACGATCATTGTGCGCGCGCCCTTTCCGACGATCGGCGATACGTCGTCGAACCGGACCACCCGGTCGAAGCGCGCGGCGAGCGTCTCGTCATGGCTGACCATGATCAGCGCGCGCCGGCGGCCGCGATCTCGGCAGAACAAGAGATCGAGGAAGGCGACCTGCCGGTCGCGGTCGAGCGCCGATGTCGGCTCGTCGGCGATGATGATTTCCGGGCGGCCGATCAGGGCGCGCGCCGCAGCCACGCGCTGCTGCTGGCCGACGCTGAGGTGCGAGGCAGGAACGCCGCGGAAATCAGAGCCTTCGAGCCCGAGGCTCGGAAAGCAGCCGCTGCGCCTCGGCTTCGACGTCTCCCGTCTCCTCGGCGCGCGCGCGCCGCTTCGCCGCGAAGCTCAGAGGCAACACGACGTTGTCGACCACCGAGCCATACGGCAGCAGGTTGAACATCTGGAAGATGATGCCGAAGTGCTCCGCGCGAAATCGGTCCCGCGCCGACGACGAGAGTTTCGTCGTGTCTGTGCCGAGCACGTCCAGGCGGCCGTCGTCGGGCGTGACAATGCCGGCGAGCAGGCTCAGGAACGTCGATTTTCCCGAGCCAGACGGGCCGAGAACAAGAAATCGCGTCCTGACCGGAAGCGTGAAGTTCTTGATGGAGAGAGAAAAGGCGTTCGGCCCTTTCCATGCGAAAGCGGAGACCCGCCATCGTGACGATGGCGGGCTCCGGTGAGACGGCGGCATGCTGCTCCAAAGCGGATCGAGACACCGGCTGGATCATATCGCGCCGGCGAGATCGAGCACGGGCTTCTCGTGCGTGACCTCGAATTTGCTCTGCGCCTTGTCCGTCACGACGCTGACGTCCAGCGACTTGGCTCCCGCGAACGCCATGAAGTAGTCGAACGTGATCGTGGTGAGGTTGGCCGGCACAGCGCAATCGATAGCGTAGGTCGCATGGAACGCGGTGTGCCCGCCACGATCATCGCGGTCATGCCCGTCGGCGCCGTGGTCATGCTTCGCCTTCTCGTCGCCCCCTTCCGCCCCGTGATCGTGATCGTGGTCGTGATCCTCCTCGGCTTTGATTTCGGTCTTGGCCTCCGCAACCTTGCATTCGGCCGCGGCGGGAACCTTGAACAGCGAAAGCGGATCGCCAAGCTGCTCCGTGGCCTTGGCGAGCACGGCCTTCTGGTCGGCGCTGCTGGCCTGGTGTTCGAATCCGACGATATCCATGCCCGGCGCTTCGAGCTCGATCGAAACCCGCGTATTCTCGACGGCGATGTTCAAGGTGCCGCGGCCGTGCACATGCGGTCCAAGCTCGCGGTGCACCACGTCGGCGAAGGACGGCGCGACTGCGATCGCGCTGATGGCAAAGGCAGCAAGTCTGATGGCTTTCATATCGGTCACCCTGGGAAGCATTCGTCTATTTTGTGAGGTCGCCCGCACACATCCGGCACGGTGCAGCATTACGAAAGGAGCACCAGCCAAACACACCTCGACGCTCGTCCGAGGCGATCTTCGACGCAAGCACATGGCCCGGTCTGGATTGGCTAGGTTAGTTCGCGTTCGGGCGGACCCCGCGCCTGGAAGGACGCCGTGACGGCCTCCGGTGGAACGCGAACGGCCCCGTCTCCGGAAAGCAACTCGGCGAACCTCGGAGCAAGGCTGATCTCGGGCACAGCCTGCGGCATGGCCGAGTATCCCAAGAGGTTCATCGCTACGCATACGGTGCAATCGAGATGATCGGGAAACCGCGGCAGGCAGGCGCCTGAAACGGGTGTGAAGAAAGTTCGCGATGCCAGGGGGAGGTTCTGGTGAGAGGCGGGATGGGCGTGCATGTGCCCGAACGAGGCGACAAGCTGCATCGCCAGCGCGAACAGGGCCAAGTGTACAAAAGCCGGCTGACGCCTCAAAGGGCGCATTCGGACACTCCCGAAACCACGAACTGAAATGCCCCGCGAACAAGGCGCTCGCGTGGCCGGACGGTCGGAACGCGGGTTCCGAAAACGCCACAACGGTCATCGCCGATTGGGCGAATATCATGTTGCCCGCGCCGCGTGCACCTTACGGATAGTATAACAAAGCGTCCTGGCGAGCAAATTAGGCGAATAGCACCGGCGGGTCGTGTCAGCCTCAGATAATCGTCGATGAACATGCGCGTCTGGCCAGTCAATTCAAACCGGACGGGACGGCCGTCTTCTTCTGCCGGATGGTCGCACGGTCCATCGAGTATCCGCTCGGGCCACGTCATCGACACGGACCGCTACAACGTCCCAGCCGCGCAGTTTGCTGTCGTTCGCCAAGTTGAAAAGGGCGAAGTCACGGCTTCCTGTCTTCGATTTGCAGCTTCGTCCGAACCGACCAGACGTGGCGTCGCTGCCCTTGGGAAGGTCGATGCGGATGGGATCACTTTTCCCGTCGGCATCGTAATATTCGCGAAAGTCGGTCGCGCAGCCGCGCCGCTTGATCCGCACGAAAGGATCGGCGCTCGCGTCGAATGTAACCGGACGGTCGAACGCCTCGACGGCGATGCTGTAGCCTCTGAGCCGCTTACTGCGGCCGGTCAGACTTTCGTTGACGATGTATTCGAGCAAACGCTTGCGCCGCCGCGATTGCGCAAACGGGCCGCTGTTCAGAATACGGCCGAGCTGCTGGCGGATCGCCTCTATTTCGCTGTCGCCGTCGAATAATTCAGAAATTGATGAGCGCTCCGGTTGAAAGAGGCTGGCGCAGTTCGTCGAGCGGGCCGATGCCCCCCCCACCCCACTGATCGGCGCGCTGCTCGCGATACTTGAACCAGACCGACATCGACGCCGCGTCGATTTCCTGCACCACGCCGCCGCCGAACTGGTCGAGCGCGCTAGATGTTATGCCGAGCACGAGCGCACCCGGTCCTAGTTGGTCGATGTATCGGCCATAATCGCCGTAAATGACGGTCATGCCGAGCGGCGTCCGCTTCGTCCGAAGGCCGGCCTTCGCATACCAATGCTCCCCGTCCCGAGGCGTTACTCCGCCCGCCAGAAGCGTTCCGCTGTTGTCCTCGTAGCCGTAGGCGCCGTGAACGAAGAGACCGGTTGCAAGATGCTCGGCATAGCCACCAGCTTGGAAATAGCTCGATTCCTTGTTGACCATGCTTGCGAGCGGCGCGGTCAGGTTCTCGTCGGTACTTTCCGAGTAGCCGACGCCGATCAGCAGTTTGAAGCCGGATATTTCGCCAGCGTAGCGCCCGGCAATCTGCCAGTCATCGTCCTCGCCCCAGCTTGCCGACGTGCTGAACCCCCCAAACACGGGCGTGTCGTAGCGCACGGCATTCATGACGAGGCCATCGCAATCGCCGCCGAGCGGCGCGTTCTGCGAATAGCAGTAGGCGAACTGGCCCCAGGTGAGCGACGCCGGCGCGAGATCTTCGCCGCTGCGGATGATGAACTGCGGGAAGCCATCGAGGAACGTGTAGTTGTCGACAATCTGCGTGCCCGATTTGTCGGTGAACATGGCAGCGCTCTTGGCCGCCGGCGCGAGCTTGCCAACGCTCACGGCGCCGAACGCCTTGCTCTGCAGAATTCCAGTATGACATCTGCAGGCTGAGGCCTTGATTGAAGTCGCTGCTGTTCTGGTCCATGGCGGCTACGCCGCTGCGGCCAAACGGATTGTCTGAAAGGTTCTGGATGCGCATCATGTAGCCGGCCGTCCAGCCGGGCGCGATCGTCGCCTCGCCATTGAATTTGACGTGGGTCGCCTGCGTGGGGCCGAGACCGTTGAGGTAGACGTTGCTTTCAACGCCGTCATCCCACCAAGTGACCTCCTGCGCCACATAGCCCGAAATCGTGAGCCTCACGTTGCGGCCGCCCTTTCTCGCAGTGGTCGCCTCAAGCTCCGCAATTCGCTCTTCGAGATCAGCGCAGCATTCCCCCCCAAGATCGGCCGCCCGCACACTCGCGGCAACTCCGCAAAGCGATGCGGCAACGAAGAGCATTGAAATCGTCGAAGTTGGGCGATGAAGCCTCATTGATGTGCTCTCCAATCAGAAGCAAGCGGTCTTGGACCAAGTGGCGCGGGACATGGCGGACGCAGCAGAGGCAAAAACACTGCCGATGCCGATGAGAACCGGGCCTTCGCTCTCGGTCGTCAGCGCGCCGGAAGCGAGTTCGCCGAGTATCCCGGAGCTTTGCGTCTCTTCGCAGCGTGAAACAGACGTTGCCACAACGCACGGTGTATGCTCCGGCAACCCCTCGGCAATCAGGCGCTGCGCCATGGCCGCTCCCGTGCGGCCTCCCATGTAGATCGACGAGGGTCGTCGTGGCATCGGCGAGCCCCTTCCAGTCGAGATCCTTCGGCATGGCGCCGTCTTTCGCGTGTCCGGTTACGAAGCGGACGGATTGGCTATGAGCACGGTGGGTTAGAGAAACGTTGAACGCGGATGCCATCGCGGACGCGCTCGTGATGCCTGGAACGATGTTGACGGGAATGCCGGCCGCTGTGAGGTGCGCGATTTCCTCGCCCGCGCGGCCGAAAAGGACCGGATCGCCGCACTTCAGCCTGACAACGTGCTTGCCCTGCCTTGCGAGCTTCAGCATGAGGCCGTTGATGTCCTCCTGCCGACACGACGGGCGATGCCCGCGCTTGCCAACGAGCAGGCGCTTGGCGTTATCTCGGGCGAAAGCGAGAACCTCGTCCGACACCAGCGCATCAAAGAGGATGACGTCCGCCTCTTGCATCGCGCGCACCGCTTTTATCGTCAGTAGGTCGGGATCGCCGGGACCGGCACCGACAAGCGTGACGCGCCCGCCTTGCCGCAAGGTGCCGTCAGACGGCTTTCGCGAGCGCGTTCTCATGGATGATCCTCTTGATCTCGGGCCGGCAGGATCCGCAGTTGGTACCCGCCTGCGTCGCTTCGCCAACGGCCGCGACCGTGCAGCAGCCGCGCGCAACCGCTGCGGAATCTCGTGCGCGCCGATGCCGAAGCAGGCGCAAACGTTGCGCCGCGGTCGATTCCGCCAGCGCCGGGCCGGCCGGCAAGAACGGCGGTGCGCTCGCCCCAGCGCCGGTCGTCAGCTGGCGAGTTGCGAAATCGCCCATTCGCGCGAGACGGCGACCGGCTCGGGCGCGAGGAACAGCAGCCCGGTGAGGTGTCCGTTATCGTAGGCTGCGAAACGCATGCGGCCGGTCTGCGGCATCGCGATATACAACGGGTTCGCTCGCTCCGCCCAAAAGCTCGCGCGCAAGGCGAGACCAGTCTGCGGGATCGGTCGCGAAGGCCATCTCGACGTCGCCATCCGCCGCTGCATTTCGCAATCGCCCAGTATTCCGCCGAAATTTTGCTCCGGCTTGCGTCGGAGCACAGCGAAGCCATACGTCGCCGCAACGAAGCGTTCGATGCGCGCTGGTATGTTCTTCGATGCGGGCTGGCCGGAGATCAGGATCGGTGATGCCGGGGACCAGGCAATCGATGCGCGCGCTCGACGCGAACTGGTCGTTCCAGTGCATCGGCACGAAAATCGAGCACGCCTGTTGACGCGCGGTCAACGAGCGCGCGCACCAGGATCGAGCCGTCGAGCCCCGTCGAGACGCGCACGAGATCGGCGTCGGAGATGCGATAGCGCGCGGCATCGTCGGGATGAATTTCGACGAACGGCTCGGCGTAATGCTGGGAGAGGCGCTGGCTTTTGCCCGTGCGTGTCATCGTGTGCCAGTGATCGCGGACGCGGCCGGTGTTGAGCGTCAGCGCGAAACCGGGCGTCGCCGGCTCCTCGCTCGGCAAGCTGGACAGGGAACGATGCGGGCCTTGCGGTCCGGCGTGAAAGTAGCGGCCGTCGGCGAACATGCGTTCGGCGCCGTCGGATGCCGGCAGGCCGCGGCCATTGGAACGGCGCGAGATCTTCGTAGGCGTCGGGATCTAGGTTTGGCCCAGGCCCCGATGTCGAAATCGCGGGTACGCCGTCGTTTTCGAACGCGGACAGCGCGGCGTGCTCGGAAAAAATCTCGTCCGGCTCGGTGTAGGAAAACGCATCTCCGTGGCCCATTCGTTTGGCAACTTCGGAGACGATCCACCAGTCCGGCCGCGCACCGCCCGGGAGCGCGCAGGAAGCTGCGCTGACGCGAGATGCGGCGCTCCGAGTTGGTAACGGTGCCGCTCTTTTCACCCCACGCGAGCGCAGGCAGAAGCACATGAGCGAGTTGTGCAGTATCGGTCTCCGCCGTTACATCCGACACGACGACGAACGGACAGGCCGCGATGGCGTCCTTGACGTTCCCGGCTTCGGGCATCGACACGACCGGGTTGGTCGCCATGATCCACAGCGCCTTGATGCGGCCGTCGGCCACCGCGCGGAACATGTCGACTGCCTTGAGCCCGGGCTTCGCGCAATCGCCGGCGCGCGCCAGAAGCGCTGCACGCGGTCGCGGTCCTCAGGACTATCGATCGCCATGTGGGCAGCGAGCATGTTGGCGAGGCCGCCGACCTCGCGCCCGCCCATGGCGTTCGGCTGGCCGGTGACCGAGAATGGCCCCATGCCGGGCCGGCCGATGCGGCCCGTCGCCAGATGGCAGTTGATGATGGCGTTGACCTTGTCGGTACCCGACGACGACTGATTGACGCCCTGGCTGTAGACGGTGACGACGCGCTCCGTGTCGGCGAACAGGCGGTAGAATGCGTCCAACGTCGTCGAGCGGACAGTGCCGGTGCGGCGCGACGAGCGTATAGGTATCGAGAGAATCCGCGGCACACAGCGCTTCCGCAATCCGGTCGTGTGCTCAGCGATGTAGCGCGAATTGAGCACGCGGTTGCGTCGCCAGGTGGCTCAGCAGCCCGAGGAACAGCGCACGTCGCCATCGGGCCGGATGGCAAGATGGAGATCGGCGATATCGGCCGTCGCGGTGCGGCGCGGGTCGATGAGCACGACCTTCATCTCCGGTCGCTGCTCCTTGGCAGCGGCGATGCGCTGGTAAAGCACCGGATGGCACCAGGCGAGGTTGGAGCCGTGAGGACGATCAGGTCGGCTAGTTCCAGGTCTTCGTAGCAACCGGGCACCGTGTCCGCAGCCGAACGCGCGGCGGTGGCCGGCGACGGAGGAAGCCATGCAGAGGCGCGAATTGGTGTCGATGTTGGCCGAGCCGATGAAGCCCTTCATCAGCTTGTTGGCGACGTAGTAGTCCTCGGTGAGGAGCTGACCCGAGACGTAGAAGGCAATGGAATCCGGGCCGTGTTCGCGTATCGTCATCGTTGAACCGTGCAGCCACGAGATCGAGCGCCTCATCCCAGTCTCGTCCGGACGTCCGAAGACCTCCGGATAGAGCAGCCGTCCTTCGAGCCCAATCGTTTCCGCCAAGCGCCGATCCCTTGGAACAGAGCCGGCCGAAGTTCGCAGGATGATCCGGATCGCCGCGCACGCTGATCTGCGCCACCTACGCCAACCTCGGCGAGGACACCGCAGCCGACACCGCAATAGGGACACGTCGTTTTGACGGAGCGCGGCGAGGCCATTTCCATCGGTCAGGCCGCCTCTACTGCAGCAATGATCGCGATATAGACAGTGCCACCTTCGACCTTGATCGGGATGGTACGCACGCAACCTTGGTCGGCTCCTTGGGCGTTGCCCGTCTCGAGCGAGATGACCCAGTTGTGTAGCGGACACGTCACTGACGCGCCGTGCACGATGCCCTGACTCAAGGGGCCGCCCTTGTGCGGGCAGCGGTCGTCGATCGCAAAGACGCGATCGTCGACCGTGCGGAACACGGCCACCTTTCCTCGCGGTGTGTCGATGCAGCGCGCACCGCGCTGCGGAATGTCCGTAACATTTCCAACGGCGATCCAATGCATGAGTCCTACTCCGCTGCCTGAGAGGCCGACCGCTGCGAGCGGGCGGAACTCGTGCTTGTGCAGACCGGAGACGCGCTCCGACCAGGGATCGACCTGTGCGAATTTCTGCGAGTGAACGAAGCGGTCGAAATAGCCGCGGCGGCGATCCTTGTCGTCGAGCACCTGCCGGCGGATCTCGACCGACGCCTACGCGCTTCGCCCATTTGTAGATGCGCTCGAGGTAGCGCGCCTGCTCGCGGTACATCTGCGTCAGCGCGACGATGACTTCGAGAGCTTCGTCCTCGGTCTTGACGAGGCCGAGCACCTCGGTGCCTTTGATGTCGAGGCCGGCCGCGCCCGCGAAGTGGATCTCGAAACCACTGTCGACGCAGATGACGCCGACATCCTTGCAGGTCGCTTCGGCGCAGTTCCGCGGACAGCCGGAGACGGCCATCTTGACCTTGGCGGGCGTCCACGAGCCCCACATGAACTTCTCGATGCGGACGCCGAAACCGGTCGAAATCCTGCGTTCCGAAGCGACACCACTCGCTGCCGACGCAGGTCTTCACGGTGCGCAGGCCCTTTGCGTAGGCGTGACCCGAGACGAAGCCGGCCTTGCCGAGGTCGGCCCAGACGGCGGGAAGGTCCTCCTTGCGCACCCCCAGCATGTCGATGCGCTGGCCGCCTGTGACCTTGACGGTCGGGATCTGGAACTTGTCCGACGACGTCGGCGATGGCGCGCAGCTCCTTGGCGTTCGTCACGCCACCCCACATGCGCGGAACTACCGAGTAGGTGCCGTCCTTCTGAATGTTGGCGTGCACGCGCTCGTTGATGAATCGCGACTGGTAGTCATCGGCGTACTCGCCGGGCCAATCGCAAACGAGGTAGTAGTTGAGCGCCGGTCGGCACTTCGCGCAGCCGCACGAGGTCTTCCACTCGAGCTCCTGCATGACGGCATAGATGGTTTTAAGGCCCTTCGCCTTGATCAGTCGGCGCACGTCGTCGTGGCCGAAGGTCGGTGCACGCGCACATCGGCTGCACGGCCGACTGGATTGTAGGCCTCGCCAAGCGTGCAGCTTCATCACCTGCTCGACGAGACCGGTGCACGAGCCGCACGAGGCGGACGCCTTGGTGTGCGCGCGCACGTCGTCCAGCGACGTTAGACCTTTGTCCTGGATTGTCCTGGCGATCTTGCCCTTGCATACGCCGTTGCAGCCGCAGATCTCTGCGTCATCGGGCAATGCTGCAACGGCCGCCGTAGGGTCCAGCGGCGACACCGCCCTGGTAGGCCTGGCCGAAGATGAGCGTCTCGCGCATCTCCGAGATGTCGACGGCCTTTTTCTTGAGGTCGTTGAACCAGGCGCCGTCGGCCGTCTCGCCGTAGAGCACCGTGCCGACGATGCGGTTTTCCTTGAGCACGAGGCGCTTGTAGACACCCGCCGCCGCGTCGCGCAGCACGATCTCCTGGCGGTCGTCGCCGTCGGCGAAATCGCCCAGCGAAAACACGTCGATGCCGGTGACCTTGAGCTTGGTCGGGCGTATCGTTGTGCACGAAACCCTGCGCGTCCTCTCCGACGAGCTTGGCAGCCGCGATGCGCGCCATCTCGTAGAGGGGCGCAACGAGACCATAGACGTGCCCGCCGACTTCGGCGCATTCGCCGAGCGCCAAGATGTCCGGATCGGATGTCTGCATGTGGTCGATCGACGAGATGCCGCGATTGTGTCAAGGCCGGCTTTTTGGCCATCCACGCGTTCGGCTGGATGCCCGCTGCCATGACGACCAGCGTCGCTGGAATAATGCGGCCGTCTCGAGTGCGACGCCTTCGACCTTACGTTCGCCGACGATCGCCTTGGTCGACGCTTTGGTTAGACCTTGATGCCGCGATTTTCGAGCTCGCGTGCAGCATGTAGCCCGCCGCCGGATCGAGCTGCCGCTCCATCAGGCGTCGGCATGAGATGCAGCACGGTCACGTCCATGTCGCGCGCGGCGAGGCCGGCCGCAGCTTCGAGACCGAGCAGGCCGCCGCCGATGACGACGGCTTTGGCGCGCGATTGGGCGGCGAGCAGCATGGCGTTGACGTCGTCGAGATCGCGGTAGGAGAGCACGCCGGGCAGCTCGTGTGCCCGGTACCGGCAGGATGAACGGCACGGAACCGGTGGCGATGACCAGTTTGTCGTAGGCCGCTGTCACCCCTTGTCGGAGGTAACGGTCTTCGCGCCGCGCGATCGATGCCGGTGACCTTGTGGCCCTTGTAGAGGGTGATGCCGTTCTTGATGTACCAGCCGTCGCCGTGAATGATGATCTGCTCATAGTCTTTCTCGCCGGAGAGCACCGGCGACAGCATGATGCGGTCGTAGTTCACGCGCGGCTCGGCGTTGAAGATGGTGACTTCGTAACGGCTCCGGGGCCTTCTCGAACAGGTGCTCGAGCATGCGCCCGGGCGCCATGCCGTTGCCGATGATGACGAGCTTTTCGTCATGGTGCGGCGATCTCCTGCTCGGCTATTCGGCTGCGACGACGGATTGATGCGACAGGCGTTGATCCGGCTTGAGCCGCTCGGCTGCATGCGGCGGACAGTAACGTCCATCCACACCAGCAGAGCCCGCCGACGATGACGAACAGGAGCATGAAGCAGCTCGACCACACGCCCGTGAGGTCGTTGAGCGCACCGAAGGCGATCGGCAGCACGAAGCCGCCCAGCCCGCCGATCATGCCGACGAGGCCGCCGACGGCGCCGACGCTGTCCGGGTAGTAGGAGGCGATGTGCTTGAAGACCGCCGCCTTGCCGAGGCTCATGAAGAAGCCGAGCACGAAGGCGGCAACGATGAAGGTCGCCGACACCGATCTCGAAGTGCGAGGAAATATCGCCGTTGATGCCGTGCACGACGTAGCTGGTCGGCGGCAGCGAGAGGACGAGCGTCGCGACCGCCGAGACGGCGAGGCTCCAGTACATCACGGTAGCGTGCGCCGATGCGGTCGGAAAGGACGCCGCCGTACGCACGAAAGATGCTGGCCGGGATCGAATAGAGGGCGCCGATCATGCCGGCGGTCGCGATATCGAAGCCGTAGACGCCGATCAGGTAGCGCGGAAGCCAGAGCGCGAGCGCGACGAACGCGCCGAACACGAAGAAGTAGTAGAACGCGAAGCGCCAGACGCGGGTATCGCGCAGCGCGGACAGTTCGAGCATGAACGGCTTTGCCGGCCGCACCCGATTGACGCCGTTCGACAGCACCGGATCGTCCACGGTGGTGACGAAGAATACGTCAGCGCCATGACGACCAGCACGACGGCCCAGACCAGGCGACCGTCTGCCAACCCCATGCGAGGAGGACGAACGGCGCGGCAAATTTGGTCACCGCGGCGCCGACGTTGCCGACGCCGAAGATGCCGAGCACCGTGCCCTGCCGCTTCTGCGGGTAAAAGCGCGAGACGTAGGCGACGCCGATCGCGAACGACCCGCCGGCAAGACCGACACCGAGCGCTGCGGCCATCATTTGCGGATAGGTGGTGGCGAATGCCAGCAGCACGGTCGCGACGCTCGTCGCAAGCATCGTCAGCGGTGAACACGAGGCGGCCGCCAAAGCGGTCGGTCCAGATGCCGAGGAAGATGCGCGACAGCGAACCGGTCAGGATCGGCGTGCCGATGAGCAAGTCCGAATTCGGTTTCGGAAAGCGCGAACTCGTCCTTGATGCGCACGCCGATGATGGAGAAGATCGTCCACACGGCGAAGCACACCGTGAACGCAGCCGTCGATGTCCACAAGCGCGCGGCCTTCGGTGCGCGCCATCTGACATGCGCAACGTTGTCGTTCATCGATCGGTCTCCCGCCCACGGGGCTTGAAAAACAAAAAAGCTGCCGATCAAACCCCTGCGCAGGTGCGCAAGGGCTTGAACGGCGGCTTTGCCAGATGAGCGCCCGTCGTTGGGCACCGGTAGCCGATCTGGAGCTGCCTGTGCGCCAGCGTTGGCGCTGCAGCAATGTCTCGGAAACGACCTGATATTGAAGTCTTACGCGGGTTTGCCGGCCTGATCAGCAAGACCAAAGAATAGACAATTTGCACGTAGTCGGCACAAAGTTTGTGCAGCGCAAACGCCGCAGGTTTTCATCGCCGCTGGGCTTCGATGTAGGCGTCGAGGCGGTCTGGATCGAACAGCGCGCCGTCGAAAAATCCGTCTGGTCCCAGCATGAGACTTGCTCCCGCGGAACCGACCGGCGTCGGCGCCACAAGTGCGCCTTCCACCTTGGCATTCGCGGCATGGAAGCGCGACGCCGAGCGGCTTCAGCGCGCTTCTGTAGAGATCGGGCCGATAGGTCTCGCGCGCGATAGAAGCATTCTCAACCGTGTGCGTGACTTGCCCCCAACGCACCATCTGTGAATAGAACCAGAGCGCGTGGCTCTTCCAGGGAAACGTCGCCGCTTTCGCGAACGGCACGAAGAAATCCTCGGCGCGTCTGATCTCGCCACCGCCGATGTCAAGTGCCCCCGTCAGCCCGTGCAGCATCCATTCTGCGGGACGATCGATGAACGACCGCGCAGCCAGGATCTCCGAAAGCTCGCGATGATTCTGCGGCAACGCGCACCACTGCGCCGAGCGGCACATCGCCCGCAGTAATGCGCCGAGAGCTTCCGGCTCACGTTCTGCCCAATTTGCAGCGACACCCAGGACCTTCTCCGGGCTCGAGCGCCAGAGCGCGGCCTTGACGGTCACGATATGACCGAGAGCGGTCTTTGCCGCGGCCGTGTTCCATGGCTCGCCGACGCAATAGCCGTCGATCGTGCCGCTTGCGAGTGCGTCCGCCATCAGCGGCGGCGGCACGAAGACGATCTCGACATCGCGCTCGGGGTCGATGCCGCAGGCGGCGAGCCAATAACGGAGTTCATAGTTGTGCCCCGAGAACGGGTGCACAACGGCGAAGCGTAGGGCAGCGTCCCGCGCGCCATGCCGTTCCGTGACCACGCCTCGCAAGGCGAGCCCGGCTGTAGCGGGATCGAGATCGGCTTTGGCACCATGCGCGGACATATGGGTCCACAGAGCGTTCGACACCGTGATGGCATTTCCGCCGAGGCCAAGCGCGATAGGTGCGATCGTCTTCGCGGCAAGCGGCGTGAGGCCGAGGTTCGCTGCGATGGGCATGGGGGCCAGCATGTGCGCGACTTGGAAGTGCCCGACCGCCATACGGTCGCGAATGTTCGCCCACGACGTCTCGCGTACGAGCGTAAGATCGATGCCTTCCGCAGCAGCGAACCCCTTCTCCTTCGTGGCGACCAGCACCGCGCTGTCGAGCAACGGCATGAAGCCGGCGACGATCTCGTATGAACGGCGCTCGCTCATGTCTCCTCCGGCGGAGCCAGCAGGCCGGCGGCCGTAATCAAGCTCTCTGCAATCTCGGAAATCTTGCGATTCTGGTTCATGGCCGTCTTGCGCAGAAGCGCGTAAGCGTCCGCTTCAGACATGTTGCGCGTCTTCATCAAGATGCCCTTGGCGCGATCGACGAGTTTCCGGCTTTCGAGCTGTGAGCGCGCCTCCTCAAGTTCTCGCGACATGCGGGCGAAGGCGTTGAAGCGGCTGATTGCCATGTCGAGGATCGGCTTGACGCGCTCGCGCTTGAGACCGTCTACGACGTACGCCGAGACGCCAGCATCGACGGCCGCCTCGATTGCCGCCTGATCCGAGCGGTCGACGAACATGGCGATCGGCCGTTTCACCGCGCGTGAAAGCTGGAACATGCTCTCCAGAACGTCACGGTTGGGGTTCTCGAGGTCGATGACGATGACGTCGGGCGAAATGTCGGCAATGCGCCGCGCGATGCCGGCAACGTCGTGTAGGATCGTGAGGTTGGAATAGCCGGCGTCGCGCAGTCCATCCTCGATGACGGCGGCCCTGAGCCGGTTCTCATCGATAATAAGAATGGAGAGTGTGGTTTCCAGTTCGGGCATCCGCTCGCTCGATCAGAGGCGGCATCGCCCTTAGCATACAAACTCGCGAAGCAGCAATCGCCGGCCGATGACTACACGATCTTTCGAGCGTTCGCAGCGTCGGGGTGGTGAGCGGACATCGCCCATGACCTGAGACCCTTCTCTCATCCAGTCAGAGGGTGAGTCCTGGGTTAAAGTTCTGGACCTGATCGTTTGTCACGGCAAGGGCCAATGGTGGTCGCGGAACTCTTCCGGCGTGCGGTTGGCGAGCGCGGAGTGCGGCCGGACCCGATTGTAGTCGTCGCGCCATTCCGCCAGCAGCGCGCGCGCTTCGTCGAGCGACGAGAACAGCGTCTCGTTCAAGCATTCGTCGCGCAGCCGCCCGATGAAGCTCTCGACGAACGCGTTCTGCTGCGGCTTGCCGGGCTGGATGTAGTGCCAGTCGACGCCGCTGGCCTTGCTCCAGTTCAGGATCGCCATGCTGGTGAGCTCGGTGCCGTTGTCGGAGACGCAGGTTCTCGGGCGGCCTCCGCCGCGCGATCACCGCGTCCAGCTCGCGGGCGACGCGCATCCCGACAGCGACGTGTCCGCGACCAGCGCCAGGCATTCGCGCGTGAAGTCGTCGACGATCGCCAGAATGCGGAAGCGCCGGCCGTCGGTGAGACAGTCGGAGACGAAGTCGAGCCACCAGCGCTCGTTGGGACGCGAGGGCAGCGCGAGTCGGCGCACGCACGCCTAGGGCCCGCTTGCGCCCGCTACGCTTCCTCACCGCCAAGCCTTCTTCGCGGTAGAGCCGCCGGAACCGCTTCTGGTTCATGTGACAGCCCTTCCTTGCGTGAGCAAGAAAATGCAGCCGTCGATAGCCGAAGCGACGCCGCGCATGCGGCCAGCTCCCGAATGCGGAGCCGGACGCCGGCGTCATCTGGCGACGGCTTCGGTAGCGCATCGTCGAGCGATCAACGCCAGAGTGATCGGGCACGCCCGCCGCTCGCTCACGTCGTGCGCTGCGCACACATGAGCCACGGCCTGCCGTTCGAGCGGCGGGCGTCACCACTTTCGGCGAGTTCACGTCCTTCAGGATCGCGTTGTCGAGCATCGTCTCGGCCAGCAGCTTCTTCAGCTTCGCGTTCTCGTCCTCCAGCGCCTTCAGCCGCTTGGCGTCCGACACGTCCATGCCGCCGAACTTCGACTTCCACTTGTAGAAGGTGCCGCCGCTGATCCCGTGCTTGCGGCACACGTCCGCCGTCGGACGCCCGCCTCCTGCTCCCGCAGGATCGCCGATGATCTGCTCTTCGGTGAACCTGCTCTTACGCATCGTCCGTCTCCTCTCTGGAGGTTGCGGACTCTACCCAAATCTGGAGGAAATCTCGGGTCTCAGGTCAACTTCCACGCCATAAATCCATAGAGCAACTTTATCCGCCGCTCGCGACGCGAATTTCGCGATACACAAAGCCCCACCTTTCAGTGGGGCTTCATGCGCAGCCGATCACTTTAAAGAAATCGACGAAGGTGCTACTTCTCTGGCGTCCGGTCAGACGTGCTGCCCTCGTGGGAATCCTTCTGGGCCGCCGGCGTCTCCGTCTTCTTCGCAGGCGTACGGTCCGAAGTCTCCCCAGCTGCGTCATTTCCCATCGCGCCATCGCTGGCGCCGGTCGTTGCCGCAGAACTTTTGATCAGGCCTTGAGCGCAAGCATTTGCGAACTCGTCCTTTTCGATCGTACCATCTCCGTCAGGGTTCACCGCCTTGACGTCTGCAATATAAGCCGAGGCTGCACTCTCAGACAGTTTTTCGGCATTCGTCGGATTGGCCTGATTCCAAAGTGAATCGCATTCGGCTTGGCTTAGTTGTTGCTGACCTTCCGCGCCATGGGCGCCGGTGGCCGCTGCTAAGGTGAATGCTGAAGCAACGAGTATATGTCTCATTGAACACTCCTGACGATCCGGGGTGTGATTGTACAAGTCCGCGCCAGCCTAAAAGTTCCCCAGCGGACTTTTGCGGCGGCGCTCACGCAATTCCCCGCAGTGCACCCCATGTCAGAATAGGCAGTGCACTCTTCGGAAGCGGAAATACGCGGTGCAGCAAGCCAAGTGGGACGGCCACCGCAACAAACCGCGCGACAAGCACCAGTGGGATAGCCAGTAACGCAATGAGCAGGATCTGCGCGTCGATGGGCACTATGATCAGCTCTAATCCGATGAGTAGGAAGAGGACCGAATTCAGAATTTCGTCGATCAGAGCCCAGAATTTCAGAAGATAATCCTGAGTGGTATCGCTCATCGCATGGTCTACCCCAACGTTGCCGATCAGCAAGCCCGCGACACCCATTGCAACGGGACCGCTGACGTGGAGGATTTCCGCAAGCGCATATACGTGCGCTCCCCGACGTGTTCCGGAGAGGGGAAGCGGCCTGAGTTCGGCCGCGTCGCTACGCGGTAGCGCCTGGCCCATCCTCACAGTTGAATAAACGAGACACCGGCTCCAAGCTTTTTGCCTGGAGCCGGTCCTTCGGGGATATTCGCGCAAGGGGGTGGGCAAAGCGCGGAGTGCAAGGCGGGGAACCTCTTTGATCCCAGAGTGCCCGCCTGGAGGGTGCCTAGCGGGAGACCGAATTGAAGCGGAGATATGGAGATATGAAGCGCGAGCCAGAACTCGGAAAATGCTCATACGCGCTACCACCTAATCGCAGGAGCGGCAGCGACGAGCGTCCACGCAATACCGATCGACAGGCGTCTGGCTCGACTAGTTTGTCGCCTGGACTTTCGGCGCGTTGCTAGCCCGTTCCTATCTCGGCAACCCCCATGCCTTTCGGTTTTTCATTTCATCGACGCCTAACCCGAGTCCTTTGCCTGCGTGGGTTTCTCCGGTCGCTCCGCCCAGATCAAAACCTGCCCGGTCAACTTGTTCGGAGGCGTCCGTCGGCTTTGGCTCGTCGGTCTTGAGCGATCTGGGGGCGCTTCCGGCAATAGCGCTATCTTCCGGTTGCGGACTGTCGTCCCTCGATGGACGACGATTTGCCGGGTTGTCCTTGTATTCATCTACCTGGACCCCTTTGCCATCCAAGCTTTGCCCGGGTCGCCTTTGCGCCTTGTCGCGATTGCTGAGGATGTCATTCTTCCGCACTTTCTCATCTTCAAACTCAGTCATCGCACCCGTGCCACTGCTCTGTCCTGCCGACATTTTGCGAACTCCAGTTGGCGCCGCAGCGATTGCGGTGCTTGTCAAAAGACAACCCCCAGCCTCAGCAGCGGTTCCTGTTTTAACCCAAAGGGAGGTCGACACGCGAGCCGCGATTATCCGACCCGGCGGCCTGCGCCGCGTTCTCGTCTGTTTTTGGCGTTCGAAGCTTGGAATCGAGCTCCGCGCCGAGCAAAATGATTGAAGCCGAGATCCACAGCCAGACCATGAAGGCTATCACCGCACCTAACGAGCCGTAGGTCTCGTTGTAGCTGCTGAAATTTGCCAGATACCACGAGAACAGCGCTGAAGCTGTGACCCAGAACAGTGCCGCAAAAACACTGCCCGCCGTGATCCATCGCCGCCGGAGTGGATCCCCGCTGGGTCCAAATCGATACAGCAGGTTAATCGCCGTCACGATCATCACGAAAAGAACCGGCCATCGTCCGAGGCCCAACAGTACAAAGAGGCGTGCCTGGGTCCTGGAATTAGAACACGGACGGAACGAGAGTCAGAATGAACATCAGAAAGATGAGTCAGAATGTCGCCAATGAGAACATTTGTTCTCATGCCAATATGCTGAATGTGCTGATGAAATATTGGCGACCCCGGCAGGATTTGAACCTGCGACCCTCAGATTAGGAATCTGATGCTCTATCCACTGAGCTACGGGGCCAGCGATGCCGGCTGGCCTCGGCAACGAGCCAGGGCACCGACGACCCGAGGCTTCTATCACGCCTGCCGAAGGCCGGGAAACCCTCTTCCCGTCCGAGATCGGCCGGCGAGCAGCGGACGGCCGACATAACCGTCGAGTTCCCCGCGCCACCACAGCCCGAGCGGCTCCAAGAGGCTCACCCGGCGCATATCGCTTGCCGGATCCTTGTAGCGCGGATCGTAGCGCCACAGCCGCCAAGCATAAAGGTAGCGCAAACGCAGGAGCCGGGATCCATCGATCGCAATCCGCACAGGCGGGAGCCGACGCAATGTCGAGACGATGGCGCGATGCGTGCCGCCAAACGTGTTCCAGTACCAGCTTCCGAACAGAAGATCGGCGGTGCGGACCCACACGCCTCTCACCACCGGCACCAGGAAGGCGATCGGAAACAGGACGAGGGCGTTGTGCAGGTAGACCTGGCTCGCGATCAGCCCGGCGACAACCGCGAGCTTCAGAACGAGAGCAAGGTCCTGCCACATGGTCCTGGCCCGCTGGATGGCGGCCTGCAGCTTGCCGCGCCAGCCCCGCGCGCGGGTCACGGTTCCGTCGCTGACCACGACGCTCGCCGCGTAGCCGAGGCCCACGGCCGTCACCCCCGAGAAAACCCGCGACAGGCGCCGCCAGCCGACGCCGCGCGCCACCAGCTCGAGCAAGCCGCCTCCCAGGCGGATGGCACCGCTCGCGACCAGGACCAGCCCGTTCCAGAGGAAGCGTCCGGCCGCCCCGAGCGCATCCTGCCCGGTGAGCGCGTAGATCGCGGCGAACAACGCGACGACGAGCAGCGCGAATGTCGCGTACCAGCCTTTCCCTCGCCTCATGCGTCCCCCCCGACCGAGATCGTCCACCCATCGCCCCGGTGCGCCGACGAGCCCCACTCCTATTATTGCGATGAGCCGGCGGCAACCAGCATGCCGCGCGCCATCTCGCCGAGCTCGCGCGGCAGGCGTCCGAGCTCGCGATGGCGCGCCACCAGTGTCAGCCTGCGGGAAATTTGCGCGCCGGGCATCGGCGCCGTAACCAGCGGCGCACCGGGCAGTGCGGCCTCCTGGATGCACAGCGGCGTCGTAATGGCGAACCCGCGCCCCGCCGCCACCATCGCCGTCACGCCGTAGGGCGTATCGAACTCGAACACGCGCGGCGCCGCAAGCCCGAGGCGCCTCAGATGCGCTTCGATCTCGAGCCCGGTCTGCGATCTGGAGCTGAAACGGACCAGCGGCAGCGCAACCGCGAGCTTGCGCAACGCGCGCAACGGTGCGCGGCGCCTCCGTCCCCGCCGGCAGCACCAGCACATAGGGCTCCTTGACCAGAGGCCACCGTTCGAGCCCGGCCCAATCGCCGAGATCGTCCACGCCGAGGAAAAGATCGAGCCGGCGCGTCAGGAGATCGCTCGCATGCGACGCGGTGAGTCCCTGCAGGATCGACACCTCGCCGGCCCGGGTCGCGAGGAACCGCGCCAGCGGCTCCGTCAGAACCCGCGACAGCGAATCCACCATGCCGACACGGATGAGCGCCACCTTCCCGTGCTCGGTATCGCGCAACAGCGGACCGATCTGGCGTGCTTCCGCGATCAGCGCCCCCGCCCGCTGACGCAAAAGGCCTCCCGCGACTGTGACGGCGAGCGGCCGCACGTCGCGATCGAAGAGATCGAATCCGAGGCGGCGCTCGAGGTCCGAGACGGCGAGAGACACCGCCGGCTGTGTCAGCCCCAGCGTCCGCGCAGCCGACGACATCGAACCGGTCTCGCAGACGGCCAGGAATATTTCGAGCGACCGCAGGTCGAACGGCAGGGGGAGCGAAGTCTCACGCATAACCCGCACTATAAGGAAAACTTATATCGCGCACAATGGCACCTCCTCTAGGATGGCGCCGTGACGAAGCAACGGACCCCACCATGCCGAGCACCAACTATTCGATCCTCTCCGTCCTGCGCGAGGCCCTCCGTGGACACACGGGATGGGGACCGGCCTGGCGCGACGCGGAGCCGAAGGCGGACTATGACGTCATCATCGTCGGCGGCGGCGGCCATGGGCTGGCGACGGCCTACTACCTTGCCCGCCGTCACGGCCCCCTGCGCATCGCCGTGCTCGAAAAGGGCTGGATCGGCGGCGGCAACGTCGGCCGCAACACGACGATCGTCCGCTCCAACTACCTGCTCCCCGGCAACATCCCGTTCTACGAGTATGTCGATGAAGCTCTGGGAAGGGCTGGAGCAGGACCTCAACTACAACGCCATGGTGAGCCAGCGCGGCGTGCTCAACCTCTATCCACTCCGACGGCGCAGCGCGACGCCTACGCGCGGCGCGGCAATGCGATGCGCCTGCACGGCGTCGATGCCGAACTGCTCGATCACGGCGGCGGTCCGGACGATGCTGCCGTTCCTCGATTTCGACAACGCGCGCTTCCCGATCCAGGGCGGCCTGCTGCAGCGCGCGCGGCGGCACGGTGCGCCACGACGCGGTCGCCTGGGGCTACGCGCGCGCCGCCGACCGCCTCGGCGTCGACATCATCCAGAACTGCGAGGTCACGGGCTTCACGTCGTGAAGGCGGCCGCGTCGTCGGCGTCGAGACCTCGCGCGGCGTCATCGGCGCCAAGAAGGTCGGCGTGGCCGTGGCCGGGCAACTCGTCGCGCGTCGCCGCCATGGCCGGCCTGCGCCTGCCGATCGAGAGCCACGTGCTGCAGGCGTTCGTGACCGAAGGCGCTGAAGCCGTTCATCGACGGCGTGGTGACCTTCGGCGCCGGCCACTTCTACATCAGCCAGTCCGACAAGGGCGGGCTCGTCTTCGGCGGCGACCTCGACGGCTACAACAGCTACGCCGCAGCGCGGCAACCTGCCGATGGTCGAGGACGTCTGCGAGGGCGGCATGGCGCTGATGCCGCGATCGGCCGCGTGCGCCTGCTGCGGTCCTGGGGCGGCATCATGGACATGTCGATGGACGGCATCGCCCGATCATCGACCGGACGCCGGTGCACGGGCCTCTACCTCAACGCGCGGCTGGTGCTACGGCGGCTTCAAGGCGACGCCGGCCTCCGGCTACTGCTTCGCGCATCTGATCGCGCGCGACGAACTCGCACCCAGGTCGGCCAGCGCCTACCGGCTCGACCGCTTCGCGACCGGCCACGCCATCGACGAGAAGGGCATGGGGCCCCAACCCAATCTGCACTGACGCAGATCGGCAAGGAAGGATCCGCGATGCGAATCGCTTGTCCCTACTGCGGTGAACGCGGCCTCGACGAGTTCGTGTACTCGGCGACGCGACCGTGAAGCGCCCCGATGCCGCGAGCCCGACGGCTCGATCAGGGGCTTCGACGAGTTCGTGGCCTACGCCTTCGAGCGCACCAATCCGCCCGGACCCGCATCGCGAGCTCTGGTATCACGCCGCCGGCTGCCACACCTGGCTGGTCGTGACGCGCGACATCGCCACCCATGCGATCACCTCCGTCGAGCTCGCGCGTGACGCAGCCCTCGCCGAAGAATCAGCAACAGGCCCCGCATGACGGCGAATTCCGACCGGCGCGGATACGGGCATCCGGCACACCGCCTCGCGGCCGGCGGCCTGATCGATCGCACACGCACGCTGTCGCTTCACGTTCGACGGCAAGACGCTACACCGGCCATCCCGGCGACACGCTCGCCTCGGCGCTGCTCGCCAACGGCGTGATGCTGGTCGGGCGCTCGTTCAAGTATCACCGCCCGCGCGGCATCTCACCGCCGGCTCCGAGGAGCCGAACGCGCTGGTCGAGCTGCGCAATGGCGCACGCCGCGAGCCGAACACGAAAGCCACCACGGTCGAGATCTGTACGACGGGCTCGACGGCCAGGAGCCAGAACCGCTGGCCGTCGCTCGGCGTTCGACCTCATGTCGGTCAACTCGCTGCTGTCGCCGGTCTTCGTCGCCGGCTTCTACTACAAGACCTTCATGTGGCCGGCCGCGTTCTGGGAGAAGCTCTACGAGCCGATCATCCGCCGCGCCGCCGGTCTCGGCCGCGCGTCCGACGACGCCGATCCCGACACCTACGAGAAGGCAACCGCATTCGCCGACGTGCTGATCATCGGCGCCGGACCCGCCGGCCTCGTCGCGGCGCTCGGCCGCGGCGCGCTGCAAGGCACGCGTGATTCTCGTCGACGAGAACGCCACGCTGGGCGGCCGTGCCATCGACGACGCGCTCCGAGATCGACGGCAAGCCCGGGCCACGAATGGGTGCAAGGCCGTCGAGGCCGAGCTCGCCGCAACTGCCGACGTTCGCGTCCTCCGCCGCACGACGGCGTTCGGCTGCTACGACGGCGGCACCTACGGCGCCATCGAGCGCGTGTCCGATCATCTCGCCGCGCCCAGCCGGCATGCCGCGCCAGCGGCTCTGGCGGATCGTCGCCAAGCGCGTGTGCTCGCGACCGGCGCCACCGAGCGGCCGCATCGTGTTCGCCGGCAACGACCGCCCGGGCGTCATGCTCGCCGGCGCCGTCCGCACCTACATCAACCGCTTCGGCGTCGTACCGGGCCGCAAGCGCGCGTCGTCTTCACCAACAACGACTATGGCGCGACGACCGTCGGCCGACCTCGTGCGCGCCGGCGCCGAGGTCGTCGCCTGGTCGACACGCGCGGCGAGCTGGCGTCTGACGCGATCTCGAGCATCGCCGCCGGACAGCGCGACGCGCCTGATCTCCGGTGCCGTGTGACGAGTACGCGCGGCGGCAAGCGGGTGACGGGCGTCGTCGTCCGCACGAGAGGCGGCGACGAGATCACGCTCGACTGCGATCTCGTCGCGGTGTCCGGCGGCTGGAATCCCAACATCCAGCTCACGACGCATCACGGCGGCAAAGCCGGTCTGGAACGACCGCGTGCACTCCTTCCTGCCGGGCGTTTGCCGCCCGGCATGTCGATTGCCGGCGCCGTGGCCGGCGCATTTCGGCCTCGACAAGGCACTCGCGTGGGGCGCGGCGGCCGGTTCGGCCGCGGCGGTGGCCGAAGACGGGCTTTCCGATCGCTCCGATCGCGGTTCCGACCGCCGCGCGCCGAGAGCGAGCACATCACGCCGCTGTGGCGTGTCGCCGCCCGCGCGGCAAGGCATTCGTCGATCAGCAGAACGACGTCACCGAGATCGGACATCGAGCTCGCCGACCGCGAAGGCTTCCGCGCCGTCGAGCATCTGAAGCGTTACACGACGCTCGGCATGGCGACCGACCAGGGCCGCACCGCCAACGTCAACGCGCTCGCCATCATGGCCGAGATCACCGGCCGATCGATTCCCGAGACCGGCAGTCACGATCGCGCGCCCGCCGTACACGCCCGTCGCGCTCGGGGCGCTGGCCGGCCACCATCGCGGCAAGCAGTTCAAGCCGACGCGGCTTGCCGCCCTCCTACACGCTGGGCCGAGCGAGCAGGGCGCCGTGTTCGTCGAGACCGGGCTGTGGCTGCGGCCGAGCTATTTCCCGCGCCCCGGCGAGCGCGACTGGCTCGAGACCGTGACACGCGAGGTCAACACGGTCCGCACCGCCGTCGGCATCTGTGACGTGTCGACGCTCGGCAAGATCGACGTCCAGGGCGCGGACGCCGGAGCCTTTCTCGAAAAGGTCTACTGCAACGGCTTCAAGACGCTCGCCGTCGGCAAGGCGCGCTACGGCGTGCATGCTGCGCGAGGACGGCATGCTGATGGACGACGGCACCGTCGCGCGCCTCGGTGAGAACCATTTCTTCATCACGACGACGACCGCCAACGCCGTCAAGGTCATGCAGCACATGGAATACTGCCGCGCAGTGGCTGTGGCCGGAGCTCGACGTGCAGATCGTCTCGGCGACCGAGCAGTGGGCGCAGTACGCCATCGCCGGACCCGAGGTCGCGCGATCTGCTGCGCAAGATCGTCGATGCCGGGTTTCGACGTCTCGGACTGCCGGCGTTCCCTACCTGGGCGTCGGCAAGATGACGGTCTGCGGCGGCGTCAAGGCGCGCCTGTTCCGGCTCTCGTTCTCCGGCGAGCGCGCCTACGAGCTCGGCGTCCCGGCACGCTACGGCGACGCCCTCATGCGCCGCCTCATGGAGGCCGGCGAGGACGTTCGGCGTGTGCGCCTACGGCACCGAGGCGCTCGGCGTCATGCGTATCGAGAAGGGCCACATCAGCGGACCGGAGCTGAACGGCACCACGACGCCGCGCGACCTCGGCCTCGGCGGCATGGTGTCGTCGAAGAAGGACTTCGTCGGCACGTGCTGGGCGAGCGCCCCGGCCTCGTCGACCCGGACCGTCCCGGCGCTCGTCGGCTTCCGCCCGGTCGACCGCTCCGCGCGGCTGCGCTCCGGCGCGCACTTTCGTCGCCCGCAACGCGAGCCCGACGCGCGCGCCAACGACGAGGGCTACATGACCTCCGTCGCCTACTCACCGTCGAACGGCCACTGGATCGGCCTCGGACTTCTGAAGCGCGGACCGCAGCGCATGGGCGAGATCGTGCGCGCCTACGATCCCGTGCGCGAGGCGACACGCTGGTCGAGGTCGTCTCGCCCGTCTTCGTCGATCCTGAAGGAGGACGCCTCCGTGGCTGAGCAACACTCGCTCGCCTCGGCGCTCTGCAGCTGGCATCCGCCGATCGACGCCCGAGTCCATCACCGTGTCCGCGCGGGAAACGCTGACGATGGCGAGCTTCGGCGTCCTCGGAAGTAGCGAGCACGCTCTCGAATGCCGCCATCCCGCCGCCTACGGCGTCGCACTTGCCGACACGGCCCGGCGACGCGTCGAGGGCAAGCGCGGCGTCGCCTTCGTCTGGGCCGGCCCCGACCAGTGGCTCGCCATCGCCGAGCGCGGAGCGTACGCGATCTTGAGACCGAATTCGAGGCGGCCCTGACGGGTATTGCCTCCGTCGTCGATCAGTCCGACAGCCGCATCGTCGTGCGCATAGCGGGCCCGCGCGCCCGCGACGTCCTCGCCAAGGGCGTGCCGATCGACTTGATCCCCGCGTCTTCCGTCCCGGCGACGTCGCCATCACGCACGCGAGCCACATCGGCGTCATTCTCTGGCAGATCGGACGATAGCGCCGACCTACGAGGTCAGCGCTTGTTCCGCAGCTATGCCGACAGCTTCGCCCATTGGCTTGCCGAGTCCGCGGCCGAGTACGCCGCGTCCGCCTAGCTGCTAGCGGCGCTCATAGATGATGATCGAGAGATAAACAGCCGGCAGCTCGAGAAGCTTGTCCGGGCCGTGCAGCTCGGAAGAATCGAACATCATCGAATCGCCCGCTTCGAGCAGATACGAGCGCTCGGCGTGCGCGTAGCTCACTTTCCCGCTCAGCATGAAGATGAACTCGATGCCGGCGTGGCGGAACTCCGTATAGGTATCCGCGTCCTTGTTGAGCGTGATGAGATAGGGCTCGACCGCCACGTCGCCGCCGAGGGACTGCCCGAGCAGGTGGTAGTTGTGCCCGACCTTGGTGCCGCGGCGCCGGATCGCAACCCCCTCGCCCTTCCTGACGTAGGAGCAGCCCCGGCCGCGATCGTAGCTCGCAAGCAGCATGGTGAGGGGCAGGTTGAGCGCGGAGGCGAGCAGTTGCAGCGTCGAAAGCGAAGGCGAGATCTGTCCGTTCTCGATCTTGGAGAGCATGCCGGTGGAAATGTCGGCGACCGACGCCAGCTCCGAGACGGTGAGCCCCGCGTGCTTGCGGTACTCCCTCACCTGCGCGCCGATCGCGTTCTCGAGCGTCCTGACGACGATATCGGGTGCTCCCGACCCCGTCGTCAGTTGCGCGACGACTTTTGCTCGCGTCCCGGATTTCATCGCTGGCTTGCGCTTCGTTGTCATCTTGCCCGCTTGTCTCAAGGCTCCGATCCCCACGCTCTCACACATGCCGCGGCGCCGTCGAGGGCCATCCGCGTGCTGCAGCGCAGGCTTTGGTTAAGCCCCACACGATTCGATGGCCGTCTTTTTCGCTCCACCCCAGCCGAATCCTTGACGCGGCCGGCTACATCGTCATGCTCGCACCATGCTGAGTCCTCTCCCTTCTCCGTCACGCCAAGTCGAGCTGGACCGATCCGGAGCTCGACGACCACGAGCGCCCGCTGGCCAAGCGAGGCGCCAAGGCGATCCCCGCCCTGGCCAAGTTCATGCGTCAGGAAAAGCTGCGCCCGAGCCTGGCGCTCTGCTCGGATGCCATGCGCACGCGCGCGACGCTCGCTTTGCTGATGACCGAGCTTGGGCCGCCCGCCCCCCGCGTCGTCTACGACGAGATCCTCTACCTGGCCGCCCCCGAGGTCGTCCTGGCGCGCATTGCCGAATTGGCCGATGAGGAGCCGCACCTCCTCGTTGTGGGCCACAATCCGGGCCTTCACGCCCTCGCGCTCGAGCTGGTCGGGGAAGGGGACAGGAAAACGCTGGCGCTCCTCGCGCGCGAGTTTCCGACCGGGGCCTTGGCCGTCTTCTCGTTTGAGGCGTCAAGCTGGAAAGACGTGACGAGCGCAAGCGGGCATCTCGAGCACTTCACGACGCCGCGGCGGCTCGGGTCTTGATCAAGACCATGATCGGTCTCGATACCACAACAGCCACCCTCTAGCTGGCCAGGATCAGGTCCTGCGAGAGACGGAGACGGCAATCGAGCCCTGCCTCGTCGAACGCCCGGTCTGCGCCAGCCCACCGGTCCCCGCGAAGGACGAGACCAGCGTCAGGCCCGAAACCATATTGGGACGGCGCGCGCGGCGGCGCTCCGCCGCGCTCCGTCCACGCCACCTCCAGATAGCGTTCCGCGCCGAGCTCGAAGAACGTCCAGCCCACGGCAACACCGCCCTCTCGCGACCGCAGCGCGCCGTGTTTCATCGCATTGGAAGCCAGCTCGTGTATGACGAGCGCGAACGTTTGCACCGCCGATGCTATAAGCCGTGCCGGCGGCCCCTTCGCCGTCACCCGATCGGACACGTCCGAAAGTTGCGTGTCGATCACCTCGCCCACATCCGTCCCGCGGCCCTCGGCCGTGGTCACGAGTTGATACGCGCGCGCCAGGCACCGTAGGCGGCCGGTCAACGCGTCCCGCGCTTCTCCCGCGCTGCGCCCTTCGTTGATGGTGCGATGCGCGATCGATTGCATGATTGAGAGCAGGTTCTTGCCGCGATGAATGTGCTGGCCGACCGACTGCCGCAGCGCCTCGGAGACGTCCTGCTGTGCGACCAGCGCCGTCCCCAGCCGCTCGACCTCCCGCGTCAGCTCCTCGATGCGAGCATCCCTGCTGGCCAACTCGCCGCGGAGGCGATCCAGCTCGGATGTAGAAGGCGTCATGGCAAGACCTTTGCCGGTATCAGAACGAAGACCCCAGAGCGGACGGCACGCCCATCGAATGGTCACCGGACGTCCTCATGGCGCTGCGCCGGTCGCCACCAGTTCGTCGATGAGCCGCCGCACGACGTCGAAATCGAACGGCTTGGACACGGTGATGCGCTCGCGAAAAGCATCCGGCATCGAGTGCGCGCCGTGCCCGGTCGCGAACGCGAACGGAATTCCGCGCTGCCCGAGCGCCTCCGCCACCGCGAAACAGTCATGGTCGCCGAGCGTCACATCGAGAATTGCCGCATCGATCGGCGTCGAGGCCACCAGGTCGAGCGCTTGCCCCTCGGAATGCGCAGGGCCGACCGTCTCGTGGCCGAATTCCGTAAGCAGATCGCTGAGCATCATCGCGATCAGCGCCTCGTCGTCGACAACCAGCACACGCGCCATGTCTCTACCTTTGCGCCGCAAACCAGATCCGACTGGCAAAGTCGTGAACCACGCTCACACGGAATTCAACACAAATCCGACCTCGGTTGGAAAGGCGTCCCGCGACGCACGAAACGGCAATCCGCGGGCGGGACGATCTTCGTCCACAACGATAGCCGAGACCGGCTCGGGGCGCGGTGATCAGTTCCGCGCGACCCCGGTCCCGGATGCTCCAAGCTTGGGCCCACGCGAAGCCGCTTCCGCCGGAGCACCCGGCAGATGCGCACTCGTGCCGAAGAACAGCGCCTGGCTGACCAGCGCCCGCACGGTATTTGGCTCGAACGGCTTGGTGATCAGGAAAGTCGGCTCCGGACGCTCGCCCGTCAGGAGCCGCTCGGGAAAAGCGGTGATGAAGATCACCGGAACGTCGAAGCCGAGCAGGATCTCGTTCACCGCGTCGAGGCCGGAGCTGCCGTCGGCGAGATGAATGTCGGCGAGCACGAGGCCGGGCCGCTTCTTCTTCACCTCCGCCATGGCCTCGCGGTGCGTGCGGGCGATGCCTGACACCCGGTGACCGAGGCCGTTGACCAACGCCTCGAGGTCCATCGAGATCAGCGGCTCGTCCTCGATGATCAGCACGTCCGTCGCCGTCTGCTCCGCGATCTGCTCCCCGGCCTCCTCGATCAGGTCGCTGACATCGCCGATCGAGCAATCGAGGATCTCGGCGATCTGATGGCTGGTGAACCCTTCGACCGACGCCAGCAGGAAGGCCTGCCTCGGCCGGGGCGTAATGGCCTCCAGGCTCCGGTCGGCCTGGCTTTTCGGTGCGCTCGCCTCCCGGTTGAGGCTGATCGAATTCCAGACCTTGAGAAAACATTTGTAGAGACCGACCCGCTTCACCTGCGTCTCAGGAAAGCTCTGCGGATCAGCTACCAGTGTCTCGAGAACGGCCACGACGTAGGCATCGCCGCTTTCCTGACTTCCGGTCAGCGCACGAGCAAATCGCCTCAGATAAGGAAGCTGAGGGGCAATCATTTCGGCAAGCGACATAGTTTCTCCCTACCAAGCCGTCTGTGACGGAAACCGCTTAGAGCAACCCATGTTAGAGCAGCCCGTGACTAGAGTTAGAGCAGCCCATGAACATGTGGTCGCGACCCGAAAGTGTGAACGGCCAGCCTGCGATCAAAGTTCCATGAGCAAGGATGCGTGCAAACTCAAGACACTAACTCGTTACCCGCGCGCCGCCCGCTTGGCCGGCCGGTCGTCGCCCTCCAACTCCGGACCTTGCGACGGCCTGCCATCGCCCTTCAGCTCATTGTCGCCAAGCAGCTCGACGAGGCGATTGCGCGCCCGGTTGACGCGGCTCTTGATGGTGCCGACCGCACAGCCGCAGATTTCCGCGGCCTCCTCGTAGGAGAACCCTTCCGCCCCAACCAGCACCAGCGCCTCGCGTTGGTCCGGCGGCAGGACGCCAAGCGCGGTGCGGAAGTCCGCCAGGTCGAGGTGGCCGTACTGCTCCGGCTGCACGGCGAGAGAGTTTTGATACTTCTCGTCGGGATCCTCGACCTCGCGCCGAAGCTTGCGATGCTGGGAAAAGTAGACGTTGCGCAGGATCGTGAACAGCCACGCACGGAAATTGGTGCCCGGTGTGAACGAGTCGCGGCTGTTCCAGGCCTTGACCAGGGTTTCCTGCACCAGATCGTCCGCGCGCGCCGCGTCGTTGGCGAATGAGCGCGCAAACGCACGAAGGTGCGGAATCGCCCCGACAAGATCCTGCTCGAACTCCGGCGCTGCCATCGTCAGTCTCCACCGGATCCGCGCCGCTCGGCATTCTTGAGCTGCTTGAGGAGCTCGCCGAATTGCCGAGGCACCTCCTCCTTGACGATCGCATCCCAGGACTTCGCGAAGCCTGCGCCCGAGCGCGCCCTGGATCGCTTCGTCGACGATCGCGACGTCATCGGAGTCCGCCGACGCGGACGACGTGCCCGGGGCTTGATCAACGAACTTTGGATTACTCATATGTGTGATCCCTCGGATCTCTGCGCCTCTGGCGAGCGCATGCCCCCATCCACCACCGCCAGCCGGAGACCGCCGGTTCGAGGCCTCCCAAGTACAGGTGCCCACAAGTACAGGCGCCCAAAGTACGCGCGCCGATTGTCCCGGCTTTGGTAAGTCGGCTGACGTTCCATCCAGACTGCGCAGCAAGATGGCATTTTCCCGTCGATCTTGCTCGTCTGCACAGTGACTATGCCCAGACAATTGAAAAAACCATGTCTTCTCAGACAGTAAGGCAAGCGCGCCCAAGACGCAGGTGATGAGTTCGAGCCCCTAACTCACAACCACCAACGTACATGTCCGCATTTGGTTCCTTTACGGCTTGCCGAGATCCATTTGCCGGAGCTACCCGCGTGCAGCCGACCGCCCTGGCCCCCACGAACCTAAAGGAGCAGCGGAACCCCCCGCCCGGGGAAACGTTTCAGGCGAGGTGTGGACGTTGTGTCTATTTCGCAAAGCTGACGCCGCCCGCCCCCCTCCCCGACCCTAGAGCACGGGTGGCGTTATGCTCGTGGTGCCGGCTGGCAGCTCTCCCGACTTGCCGCCGGCATCACTCTCCTCCCTTAGACTTTGGTCCAAATGGCGCGGCTCCGTGCTCCGGCACCCGCTTTGACGGCGATCAGCTCAACAATGTGCGCTTTGAATGCTCCCGAACCTTTCCTATGATGAAAGCGCTTTCAGGGACGCGGAGCGGGCACATGTACCAGGCAACGTGGCATCAATCGACTTACCAGTTTGCAGACCTGAAGACATTGATGGCCAAAGCGACGCCGCTGCGCTCCGGCGACGTGCTGGCGGGCGTTGCGGCAGCCAGCGCCGAGGAGAATGTCGCCGCCACGATGGCGCTTGGCCGACGTGCCGCTGAAGCGGTTCCTCGACGAGGCTCTGATCCCCTACGAGATCGACGAGGTCACCCGCCTGATCGTCGACCGGCACGACGCCGCAGCGCCTTCGCGCCGGTCTCGCACCTGACCGTCGGCGATTTCCGCAACTGGCTCCTGTCCGACGACGGCGACGACCGAGACGCTGGCCGAGCTCGCGCCAGGCCTCACGCCGGAGATGGTCGCCGCGGTCTCCAAGCTCATGCGCAACCAGGATCTGATCCTGGTCGCGCGCAAGTGCCGCGTCGTCACGCGCTTCCGCAACACGATCGGCCTGCCGGCCGCCTCGCCGTCCGCCTGCAGCCGAACCACCCGACCGACGACCCGCGGGCATCGCCGCCTCGATCCTCGACGGTCTGCTGTACGGCTGCGGCGATGCCGTGATCGGCATCAACCCGGCCACCGACAACGTCGCGGCTCCATCATCGACATGCTGTCGATGCTCGACCGGCATGATCGCGCGCTTCGAGATCCCGACGCAGTCCTGCGTCCTCGACCCACGTCACCACGACGATCGAGGCGATCGAGCGCGGCGCGCCGGTCGATCTCGTCTTCCAGTCGATCGGCGGGCACCGAGGCGCCAACGCCAGCTTCGGCATGACGCTGCCGCTGCTGCAGGAGGCCCGCGAGGCCGCGCTCTCGCTGAAGCGCGGCACGGTCGGCGACAACGTCATGTACTTCGAGACCGGCCAGGGCGCTGCGCTCTCGGCCGACGCCCACCACGGCGTCGATCAGCAGACCGCTCGAAGCCCGCGCCTACGCCGTCGCCCGCGAGTTCGAGCCGCTGCTCGTCAACACCGTCGTCGGCTTCATCGGCCCGGAGTATCTCTACGACGGCAAGCAGATCATCCGCGCCGGCCTCGAGGATCACTTCTGCGGCAAGCTGCTCGGCCTGCCCGATGGGCTGCGACGTCTGCTACACCAACCACGCCGAGGCCGACCAGGACGACATGGACACGCTCCTCACGCTGCTCGGCGCCGCCGGCGTCAACTTCGTCATGGGCGTGCCCGGCGCCGACGACATCATGCTCAACTACCAGTCGACCTCCTTCCACGACGCGCTCTACCTCCGCGAGGTGCTCGGCCTGCAAGCGCGCGCCGGAGTTCGAGGACGTGGCTGGAGCGCATGGGGCTTACCGACGCGACGCGGCAAGGCTCATCGGCCGAGCAGCCCAGCCAGGCCCTGCTCGCAGCATGCAGGCGGGAGTCGGCCGCATGACCGCCGGAGGACCCCTGGCTGGCACTGCGGCGCTTCACCGCATGCCCGCATCGGGCTCGGGCCGCTCCGGCTCCGGCCTGCCGACCCGCGAGGTGCTGGGCTTCTCGCTGGCGCATGCGCAGGCCCGCGACGCCGTCAAGACGCCGATCGACTGGGCGCCGATCGAAAACGGGCTGGCAGCCCTCGGGCTCGAGACGTCGCCGCATCGCCAGCGCCGCGCCCGACCGCGATACCTATCTGCGCCGCCCGGATCTCGGGCGCCGCCTCGATCCCTCCTCGCGCCAGGACCTCGCCGCGCTGCGCTGCGCGTCCGACACCGACCTCGCCATCGTCATCGGCGACGGACTCTCCTCGACGGCCGTCGCCACCAATGCCGTGGCCGCCGTCGACCGCTTTGCTCCCGCACGTCAAGCAAGAACGGATGGCGCCTCGGACCAGTGCTTCTCGCCAGCCAGGCGCGCGTCGCCCTCTCCGACGACGTCGGCGAGTTCTGCAAGGCCCGCGCCGTGGTGATGCTGATCGGCGAGCGGCCGGGACTGTCCTCGCCCGACAGCCTCGGCGCCTACCTCACCTGGGAACCGCGCGTCGGCCGCAAGGACGCCGAGCGCAACTGCATTTCCAACATCCGCGCAGGCGGCTTCGTCGGCGGACGAAGCGGCTTTCAAGATCGCCTGGCTGCTGCGCGAGGCTTTCCGGCGCCGGCTCACCGGGGTCAGTCTCAAGGACGAGAGCAACTACCAGCTCGAAGCCGGCAAGCGCCCCAAAGCCCTCCCAGGCTCCTGATCCGGAGGCAAGTCGCAGCCCTGGCGCCGGCATACGGGCAGCCACTTTGGCCCCGGTAATCACCTGTTCACCACCGTGTTGTAGAACAACAGGTCAGTCAACGGAGCTGAAGCCTCGCTGCCATGCATGTGGTGATTGTCGATCCAAGCCGGGTAGTCCAGCACAAGCTCGCCGCCGAGCTTGAGGCCACCGGCTGTTACGTCGATTGTTTTTGCGAATTCCGATCTGGCGCTTCGCTATGTCGAGGCGACGTCAAGCGTTGACGTGGTGCTGACGAGCCTCGAGGTCGAGCCGGTGCCGGGCCTCGACCTCTGCTGGAAACTCCGCACCTTCGTTGGCGAGAAGCGACCGCTGCACATCATCGTCATGTCGTCCAACCACAGCGAGCGCGCCTTACCCGAGGCTCTCGACTGCGGCGCCGACGATTTCGTGCTGAAGCCGGTGAGGCGCGAGGAGCTGGGTGCGCGCCTGCGTGCCGCCAACCGCATGATCACGCTTCAGCGCCAGCTCGTCGTCCAGGCCGACACCGATCCCCTGACCGGCGTGCTCAATCGCCGGGCGTTCTTCGCATTGATGGACCGAGCGCCAGGAGCTGGACCCGCAGGACAGCTGCGCCGTCTGTCGTCTCGACATCGACAGCCTCAAGGCCATCAACGATCTTCTCGGCCACGATGCCGGCGACGCGGTCTTGCAGACCGTAGCGCGCTTGGCCTCCGAGGAGGCGCCCATCGTGGCCCGCCTCGGCGGCGGTGGGCTTGCCCTCGCCTTCCCCGTGCTCGATGCGGAGCAGGCCGCGCACTGGTGCGACGTGATTCGCGCCGCTGTCGCCGCGTATGACTTCCTCCTGGCCGGCCAAACGAGCGTGAGCACGACCTGCAGCTTTGGCGTGGCGGAGTGGGGCTCTAACGAGCCGCTGCTTGCTGCGCTGCAGCGAGCCGAGCAAGCCCTGGCCAACTGTCGCGATCAGGTGCGGATCGCCGAACCTGCTGAGCTTGAGCAGGCTTAGCCCGGACGTGAGCACGAATGCGCTCGGCAAATAGCCATAAATCTCTGGTTCAACACGAAATGCCTATCGTCGAAAAGGAATGACAGTAATTCTCCTGCTACGGCCTTATACGTGAGCGAGCCAATTGGCCGCATTAAGGGGAGCGGAAAATGGAACACATCGACACAAGGCGTCACCTACGAAAAAGTAGATGACGCGTATTTCAAGGCACGCGGACTTAAGACGCCACGCGGGCGTCTGGTCGCTGTGGGCGCTCGGCGTCGGCGCCGTGATCTCCGGACACTTCTCAGGTTGGAACCTCGGCCTGGCGCAGGGCGGCTGGGGCGGCATGTTCTTCGCCACCATCGTCATCGCCATCATGTACCTCGGCCTCACGTTCAGCCTCGCCGAGATGAGCCCCGCCATGCCGCACACCGGCGGCGCCTACTCGTTCGCTCGCACCGCGTTCGGACCATGGGGCGGCTTTCTCACCGGCCTGGCCGAGAACGTCGAGTACGTGATCACGCCGGCCGTCATCGTGTTCTTCATCGGCAGCTATGCCGCCGCCATTCTTGGCGCACCGGCGGAGACACAGCCGCTGTTCTGGATCGCCTTCTACATCGTCTTCGTGACGCTGAACTATGTTGGCGTGGAGTTGTCGTTCCGCTTCTCGCTCGATCATCACGATCCTGGCCCTGCTTTGCCTTGTCGTGTTCAATCTCAGCGCAGTTGGGAACATCGACTTCGGCCGCTGGGCACTGAACATCGCACCCGACGGCACCGAGCTCCCCGAAGGCAATGGACCGTTCCTGCCGTTCGGCAGCTACGGCGTTCTGGCCGCGCTGCCGTTCGCGGTCTGGCTGTTCCTCGCGATCGAGCAGCTTGCCGCTCGCCGCCGAGGAATCGGTTGACCCGAAGCGCGACATGCCGAAGGGCATCATGGCCGGCATGTTCACGCTGCTGGTGTCGGCGTTCCTCGTCCTGACGCTCAACCCGTCGGTGACCGGCGTCGGCGTCGCACAAGCTCGGCGCTTCCGGCGAACCGCTTCTCGACGGCTTCCGCGCCCTCTACGGAACGGAAATCGCGACGCTGCTTGCAGTCGTCGCCCTCACGGGCCTGATCGCGAGCTTCCACACCATCATCTACGCCTACGGCCGCCAGATCTATTCGCTGTCGCGCGCCGGCTACTTCCCGCGTGCACTCTCCGTCACGCACGGCGACGCGCAAGACCCCGCACGTCGCGCTCTTTGCCGGTGCGCTACTCGGTCTGGCAGTGATGTTGGTCGTGTGGTTCGCCGAAGGCGCCGACAAGGGCGCCCAGGTCATCGGCGGCACGCTGCTCAACATGGCGGTGTTCGGCGCCATGTTCTCCTACGTCATGCAGGGCTTGACCTACATCAAGCTGAAGCGCGACTTCCCGACCCTCGAGCGGCCCTACAAGAGCCCGCTCGGCGTCGTCGGCGCGGCGCTGACGGTGATCATCGCGCTGGTCACGATCTACATGCAGCTCCAGGATCCCGTCTATCGCGTCGGCGTCTATTGGGTCGCCGCATGGTTCGCGATCGGCATCGTCTACTTCGCGCTCGTCGGACGGCACAAGCTGATCCTGTCGCCGGAAGAAGAGTTCGCGTTGACCAAGGGCGAAAAGGCTTACGACTCGCACTAATCCTGCGAGGCGCTTTGAAGCGACGGAAGCTCCGGGCGGCATCAGCCTCCGCGAGCCTCTTTTTTGCGCCAGCGTCATCCGCGATAAGCGGGATCGATCGCCCAACAGAGCTTCCTCGCGACGCCATGGCAACACTGGCAAAAGCGCCGGCGCGCTTGACAGAGCGATCGCGTCCATGGATCGCTATATCCATAAAAATATAGCTCAACTCGGGATCCTCTCACCATGAAGCAATTGACCCGTCTGCTGGTCGCGACCCTCGCGCTTGCCTTCGTGGGCTTGCCGGCGGCGCGCGCGGAGGACGCGCATCCCATCCGAGGGCGCGGCCGTCGCGACCAAACCCGTCGTCGTCTTCGCCGCCGCGAGCCTCAAGAACGCGCTCGACCTCGTCGCCAAGGCATGGGAGACCAAGGCTGGAGGCAAGGCGACGTTCTCGTTTGCCGCATCGTCCGCCATCGCCAAGCAGATCGAATCCGGCGCCCCCGCCGACGTCTTTATCTCCGCCGACCTCAAGTGGATGGATTGGCTCGCCGAGCGCAAGTTGATCGACCCGGCGTCCCGCAAGACGCTGCTCGGCAACACGCTGGTCTTGATCGCGCGGAAGGACAGCACCAGCGAGCTCAAGATCGAGAAGGGTTTTGACCTCGCAGCCGCGCTCGGTGACGGCCGCCTCGCCATGGGCGACCCGAAATCAGTCCCCGCCGGCACCTACGGCGAGGCAGCTCTGACCAACCTCGGCGTCTGGGATCAGGTCTCGCCAAAGATCGCCGGCGCCGAGAACGTACGCGTCGCGCTCTCATATGTTGCGCGCGGCGAAACCCCGCTCGGCATCGTCTACGGCACCGACGCCAAGCGCGAGCCGCAGGTCAAGGTCGTGGACACCTTCCCGATCCGACAGCCACCCGCCGATCGTCTACCCGGTGGCCCTCACCGCCGCCTCGACGAGCGCCGAGGCCAAGGAGTTTCTCGCCTTCCTCTCCTCGCCCGACGCCGCCAGGGTGTTCGAGGACGAAGGCTTCACCGTCCTGAAATAGCGCAGAACCCACTCGCCCGCTCGCTTCGCTTCCGACATCGCCACGCCCCACCACGCCTCTCCCGTCATGGCGAAGCCATGCGCTTCGCATGAACGGGAGAGGTCGGAAGCGATGCAATCGTTTCCGGATGAAGGGGTGCACGCGGCGCTAAACGTCCTTGATGTCCGCCTCGAAGGCAACCAGCTCGGCACGCGCAACCTCAGCGGCGCGGTCTTCGATGCGCCTGTAGGCGTCGACCAGCGCACGTCCGAAATCCGTGAGCGCGGCGCCGCCGCCATGCGCCCCGCCCGCCGCTGTCGTGAGGATAGGCCGTTTGAAGAGCCTTCCGAGTTCGTCCATCAGCATCCACGCGCGCCGGTAGCTCATGCCGAGATCGCGCGCTGCCGACGAGATCGACCCGGCGCGCCCGATCGCCTCCAGAAGATCGGCCTTGCCGGGACCGAGCTGACGGTCGGCCGGAAAGACGATGCGCAGTCTTATGGCCGCCCGCGACAGCGGACCCGCGTCGGCCAGCGGCTTGCGCCGCGCCGAACTCCCACCTGATTTCCGTTTGCCCATCGGCGCGCAACACCCTCTTCCGCTTGCGACACGCAGATTACAGTGCGCCGCGCGCGGATGCGAGCCGCCGCCCCTGCCTATGGTGAGCAGGACATCGCCAGCCGATCGCCGAGAGGACGACAGGGAGCCCGATGAACGTCCTCGAGCCGAAGCAGAACACAACTGACGACAGTACCGATCCCAGGGGTTGGCATCCGACGGGCGCCTGACGCCTCCCCTGGATCGCAATAACGTCAGGCCGCCCTGTTCGACATGACGCCCTCGGCGGTCTTTCTGAGTTCCTCCGCCTGCGTTCCGAGCTTGCGGGCCGCGGCGAGCATCTGCGCCGCCGCAGCCCCGGTCGACGCGGCCAAGTTGGCGAGCCCTACCGAGTTGGATGCGACCTCGGACGTGCCGTTCGCCGCCTCCTGCACGTTGCGAGCGATCTCGACCGTCGCCACCCCCTGCTCCTCGACCGCCGAGGCGATCGTGTTGGCTATCTGGTCGATGGACTTGATGATACCGCCGATGGCGCCGATCGAGCCCACAGCGTCCTCTGTCGAGGCTTGGATGGCCGTGATCTGTGCGCCGATCTCCGCCGTCGCCTTCGCCGTCTGATTGGCCAGCGACTTGACTTCCTGCGCGACGACGGCGAAGCCCTTTCCGGCCTCACCCGCTCGCGCGGCCTCGATGGTCGCGTTGAGCGCCAGCAGGTTGGTCTGCCGGGCGATGTTGCTGATCAGCTCGACGACATCGCCGATCTTCTGCGAAGCCTGCGAAAGATTGCGCACCTTGCCGGACGTCTCCTCCGCCGTCGTGACTGCGCGGGCGGCAATCTCCGTCGAGCCGGCGACCTGCCGCGAGATCTCCTTCACGGATGCGCTCAGTTCGTCGGCCGCCGATGCGACCGTACGCACGTTGGCCGATGCCTCCTCCGCGGCAGCGGCGACCGTCGCCGTCTGATCGGTTGCCGACCTCGCCGACTGCGAAACGGAATCCGCGGCCCGTTCGAGTTCGACGGCCGTGTGTGCCACGGAGCCGGCCATCGACACCACCGAGCCCGCCAGCGCGTTGATCTCGCGCCGCCCTGCGTCGAGGTAGACGGCGATGGCGAGATCCATGTCGAGCATCGCCACCTTGAGCACGGCGCTCTGCAGCGCAGTCTTGCGGTCGGGTGTCGCGGGCTTCCCTTTGGGATCGGCACATGACTGCGGCAGCCTGAGCGCGATCGCCTGCACGAGCCCGTTGAGCAGCGCGTTATAGCCGCCGATGTACCAGCGCGGGTCGAGGCCGATCCTGTGATGCGTATCGCCGATCCGCTTGATCGAGGCCTCGTAGGTGGAATCGAAATGCCCATCCAGAATGGTCTGCCAATGGCGGATCTGCGCGCTCTTGGCACCCATCATTTGATCGCGGCTGCGAAAGAACGCCGCCGTCTCGGGATACTTGACGACATGGGCGTAAAAGCCATCGAGAACACCGGCGAGTTCGCCGACCAGGAAGTCTTTGTACTCGCGCAGGATGTGCCGCGTTTCATCATCGATTTGATTGAAAGACAGTCGCGCGGAAATCGAGTTGTCGACACTCATTTCGCCCTCATTCTGTGATGCCGGTCACCTTAACGCTGTAAGGTCATTCAAAAGATATTGAAGTCTTTGTTCTCACCGCTGCGAGTACATCGAGAAATCTCCGAGTCGCACAAAAACACAAGAGATGGCAGCGCCGCTTTGAGAAGAAAACGTCAGCGCATTTGCTAATCCGGGCTGGCAATCACCAAGTGCGATTATGAAATTACGGCGCTCGACAAAAATGCATCGCGTCGGAAAAAGCGCGCACTGAGCCTCTGCGAACGATCCGTTACCTAAGGAACAGCGCGCGCCCGCCCACCTGCCATTGTTCGTGGCGTGGTCTGCTGAGGTCGGCAGTCCTTCAACCGACTTCGTTTTTTGAGGAGATTGCCATGCGAACGATCCTCGTTGCCCTCATGCTGTTGACCGCCGGAGCCGGCACTGCTCCCGCTTTTGCCGATGACGACCGCCTCGAAGCCATGCAGGAGGCCGCGGAGAAGAAGCAGGAAATGGCCAAGAAGGCCGCCAAGATGGAAATGAAGGCCGCGAAGGAGAAAGCGGACGCCACGAAGGAGCAGATGGACGCGCTGGACTAGACCAGGATCGCCCAGCCGCGCGGCGTGAATCGGCAGCGCAGGGAAAAACATCCGCTCCGATCGTCGGCTTCATACCCAAGCCAGGATAATTGATACGGCCCGCTCCAATTCCAGCGGGCCGTATCCTTATTCGGCGGGCGTTGCGGCGGCGGCCGGCGCTTTCCGGCGGAACGTCAAGACCTCACCCAGCCACCGGCAGATGACGTAGAACACGGGCGTAAAGATCAGCCCGAAGAAGGTGACGCCGATCATGCCGCCGAACACCGCTGTGCCGAGCGCCTGACGCAGCTCGGCGCCGGCACCCACCGCCCATACCAGCGGCGCGACGCCGAGGATGAACGCCAGCGAGGTCATCAGAATGGGCCGCATCCTGAGCCTGGCCGCCTCTTTGGCCGCCTCGAACTTGCTCTGGCCTTGATTCTTCGAGCTGGGCCGCGAACTCGACGATGAGAATCGCATTCTTGGCGGCGAGGCCGATCAGCACGATGAAGCCGACCTGCGTCAGGATGTTGTTGTCCATGCCGCGCAAGACGACACCCGTGATCGACGCGATGAGGCTCATGGGAACGATCAGGATCACCGCCAGCGGCAGCGTCAGGCTCTCGAACTGGGCCGCCAGCACGAGGAACACGAACACGACGCCGAGCGCGAACGCGAACGCCGCCGTGTTTCCTGCTCGGATCTGCTGGAATGCGAGGTCGGTCCACTCGATAGCTGAAACCCTGAGGCAAAGTTTCGGCCGCCAGCTTTTGCATGAGGTCGATCGCCTGGCCTTGCGAGTAGCCGGGCGCCGCCGAACCATCGAGTTCCGCCGCCGGATAGAGATTGTAGCGCGGAACGCGCGCCGGCGCCGAGATGTCACTGCACGGTCGTGAAAGTTCCGAGCGGCACCGTATCGCCGGACGAGTTGCGCACGCGCAGCTTCAGCACATCCTTGGTGTTGACGCGGAAGTCGCTGTCCGCCTGCGCGGTGACGCGGTACGTGCGCCCGAGCAGGTTGAAGTCGTTGACGTAGGCCGAGCCGAGATAGGTCTGCAGGGTCGTGAACACATCCGACACGTTGATGCCGAGCATCTGCGCCTTGACGCGATCGATATCGAGATAGAGCTGCGGCGTCGAGGTCTCGAACAGCGAGAACACCTGCTGCAGCCCGGGCGTCTGCGCGGCCTTCGCCATCATCGCGCCGACCGCCTGCTGCAGCGTCGCCCGATCCCGCCCCGCCCCGATCCTGGATCATCATGCGGAAGCCGCCGGCAGCTACCGATGCCGCGCACCGGCGGCGGCGCGACGACCAGCACCATCGCATCCTGGATGGTCGAGAACTTCGCCAGCAGCGCCTTTTGAATGGCCTGCGCCGACAGGTTCGGGATCGCCGCGCGCGTTCGTCGAACGGCTTCAGCACGACGAACACCGCACCCGCGTTCGACGCGTTGGTGCGCGTCGCGCCCGAGAAGCCGACGATGTTCACGGCATGCGCCACGCCGGGTGTCTGCAGCGCCAGCTCCACCGCGCGCCGGTTGACTTCGTTCGTGCGTGCAAGCGACGAGGCCGGCGGCAGCTGCGTGACCGTGATGAGATAGCCGCCGTCGACAGCCGGAATGAACCCGATCGGCGTCTTGCGGAACTCGTTCATGCCGAACGCGATGACGCCGACGTAGACGACCAGCATCAGAACGGCGAGCCGCACGATCCGCGCCGACCAGCCACGCAGTAGCCGGCCGACATCTTGTCGAAGCTCCAATTGAACGCCTGGAAGAAGGCGTTGATGCGGCCACATCAGCATGCTCTGGCGCTTCTGGTGACTCGTGCTCGTGGCGGCTTCAGCAGCATCGCGCAGAGCGCCGGCGACAGCGTCAGCGACACGATCAGCGAGATAACCGTTGCGCCCGCGATGGTCAGCGCGAACTGCCGGTAGAACTGCCCCGAGATGCCGGTGATGAACGCCGACGGCACGAACACCGCCGTGAGCACGAGCGCGATGGCGACCAGCGCTCCGCCCACTTCTTCCATCGTTCGATAGGAGGCTTCGCGCGGGCTCATGCCCTGCGCCATGTTTCGCTCGACGTTCTCGACCACGACGATCGCATCGTCGACGACGATGCCGATGGCGAGCACCAGTCCGAACAGCGACAGATTGTTGAGCGAGAAGCCGAACGCCGCCAGCAGGAAGAACGTGCCGATCAGCGACACCGGAATGGCGACGATCGGAATGATCGCCGCGCGCCATGTCTGCAGGAACACGATCACGACGAGCACGACCAGCACGACCGCTTCGAGGATCGTGTGCACGACCGCGTCGACGGACTGCTGGATGAAATCGGTCGGGTTGTAGATGATGTCGTACTTCAGGCCGGACGGGAAGCGTCTTCGAAAGCTCCACCATCGTCGCCTTGATTTGCTCGGCCGTAGCGATGGCGTTCGAACCCGGCAGCTGGAAGACGCCGAGACCGATGGCGGGGTTCTTGTCGAGATACGAGTTGACGCCGTAGTCGAGCGCCGCCAGTTCGACGCGCGCCACATCCTTGAGCCGCACCACCGCATCGCCGCTCTGCTTGACGACGATCTGGCCGAATTCGTCCGGGTCGGCGAGACGCCCCTGCGTCTGCACCGACGATTTGGAACGCGCCTGGCTGTTTCGAGCGGCGGCTGATTGAGAATACCCGCCGCCACCTGCACGTTCTGCCGCTGCAGCGCCGTCATCACGTCGCTGGCCGTCAGCGCCAGCGACTGCAGCCGGTCGGGATCGAGCCAGACGCGCATCGAGTAGTCGCGGCTGCCGAACACGGTGATCGAGCCGACGCCCTCGATGCGGCTCAGCACGTCGACGACGTTGACGCTGGCGTAGTTCGAAATGAACAGCGTGTCGCGCGACTGGTCGGGAGAAAGCAGATGCACGACCATCATCAGGTCGGGCGATGCCTTCGCCACCGTCACGCCGATGTTGCGCACGTCGGCCGGAAGCCGCGGCTGCGCGATCGCGACGCGGTTCTGCACCTGCACCTGCGCCGTGTCGAGATTGGTGCCGAGATCGAACGTCACCGAGATCGAGAAGCGCCCGTCGCCCGTCGAGTTCGACGAGATGAAGAGCATGCGCTCGACGCCGTTGATCTGCTGTTCGAGCGGCGCGACGACGGTCGAGGCGACCACCTCGGCGCTGGCGCCCGGATACTGGCCGGTGACGTTGACGACCGGCGGCGCGATGTCGGGATACTGGGCGACGGGCAGCCGGCCGAGCGCGACCGCTCCGACGATCACGAACACGATCGAGATGACGGCGGCGAAGATCGGCCGGTCGATGAAGAAGTGCGAGAGGCGCATGGGTATGCCTGCCGCTTGAGGAGGCATTTCCGCCCGGCCACGCGACGGTGCGCGTCAATGCGAAGGATTCAGTTTGTGCCGACGACCGTATCGGTCTTGGGTTCGCCGTGGCCGCCTGCTCGGGAGCGACCTTGGTGCCGGGCCGCACGCGCATCAGGCCGTTGACGACGACCGTGTCGTTCGCGTCGAGCCCCGCCGTGATGACGCGCATGCCGTCGACGACGGGCCCGAGGGTCACGTATTTCGGACTGGCGACATCGTCCGCCGAGACCGCATAGACGAACTTGCGCACCTGCTCGGTGCCGATGGCGCTGTCGGGAACCAGCAGCGCCATCGCCGGCGCCGATGTCGGGATCTGAATGCGTCCGAACATGCCGGGCGTCAGCTTTCCGTCCGGGTTCTGGAACTCGGCGCGCCCGCGGATCGTGCCGGACGAGCGATCGATCGCGTTGTCGACGAAGTCGATCTTGCCCTCGTGCTTGAAATCGTCTTCGTCGATCAGCTTGAGCTTGACCGGCAGCGACATGCCGCGGTTGGCGTCGCGCGAAGTCGCGGTGGTGGCGGCGCCGAGGTAGCGGAGGTACGACGCCTCATCCATCGTGAACTCGAAGCGGATCGGATCGACGGAAGCCACCGTCGCCAGCAGCGTCGTGTTCCGTCCGCGCACGAGGTTTCCGACCGAGACGCGCCGGTCACCGATGCGCCCCGAAACGGGCGACTTGCAGCTCGGTGAACTGCAGGTCGAGCTCGGCCTGCCGCACGGCCGCCTTCTGCGCCGTGACGGACGCTTCCGCGACGCGCTTGGCCTGCGTCCTCTGGTCGAGGGTCTGCTGCGTGATCGACGTGCCGCGGAACGAGGCTCTCGACCACGCTTCAGATCGGCGTCCGCGAACGCAAGGTTGGCCTTCGCCTGCTCGAGCGCGGCCTTCGCCTGATCGAGCGCCGCCTCGAATGGCCGCCGGTCGATGGTGAACAGCGCGTCGCCCGCTTGCACGAGCTGGCCGTCCTTGAAATGGATCTTGTCGAGATAGCCGGAAACGCGCGCTCGCACCTCGACGAAGTCGAAGGCGACGAAGCGGCCGACATATTCGTCGTAGTCGGCGACGAGTTTCTTGACCGGCTTGGCGACCGTCACCTTGGGCGCCGGCGGGGCGGCCGCTTGACCGGCAGGCTTCTGCTCCCCGCACGCCGCCAGCGGCAGGGCCAAGAGAGCGGACGCCCAGAACGGAAAATCGCAAGCGACGAGGCGGCATGAGCCCTCCAGAGCGAACAACACCTGACGAACCCAGACACTCTCCGGGTCACCGTGGCAAAAAAAGTCGCCCACGGGACGAAATACCGAGAATCAGACTACGTACCTTGCCAGTGACGTTGATCCGATGACAAAGTCGAATTACATGTGCTAGGCGATACTGACCGGTAACACCCCGTAGGTACCGATCGGTAACATAGACAGTCAAGAGGCGAATGGCCAAGACCTTGGTCCAGACCCGGCGAAAAACTGACGCAGGCGAAACGGCCCCTGCCCCCTCCGCGGGACCGGATTCTGGCCGTTGCCCGCGATCTGTTTTATCGCCACGGCCTGCACTCCGTCGGCGTCGAGCTGATCGCCGAAGCCGCCCAAACCAACAAAATGACGCTCTACCGTCACTTCCGTTCCAAGGACGAGCTTGTGGTCGCCTACGCGCGCGAGCTGGCCGCCGAGGGCGATGCGGTCTGGGATCGCCTCGCGGTCGCGCACCCCGACAGATCCCGCCAGGCGTCTCCAGGCCTGGGTCGATCACGTCGAGGATATCCTGACCAACCGCTACGAGCGCGGCTGTGCGCTGGCCAACGCCGCCGTCGAGCTGCAGCCCGATCATCCCGGCCCGCGCCGTCATCGAGGACTACAAGCAGCGCAAAGCGCGATAACCTCGTGCGGCTGTTCGAGCACTCCCGTTATCGCGATCCGGAAATGCTGGCGGACGAAGTGTTCCTGCTCTTCGAGGGCGCACGGATCAGCATCCAGTGCGGCGGCCGCGGGCCGGCGTCCCGCGTCGTCAAGATGCTCCGCGATCTCCTGGCGGGCACAGCGCGGGCCACCGTCGCGGCAGCGACACACGATAGCGTCGCGGCAGCGACACACGATACCGTCGCGGCAGCGACAAACGATAGCGTCGCGACAGCGACGAAGCCCGACCCTGCCTGAAGGCTCCGGCCCCGCTTGGGCGAACTCAGTGCCAGAGACCGACCTCTTCCCATGACTCCGGCGGAATGGCATCGCCAAGCTGAAAGCTGAAATCCAGCGCCTTCATCTGATCATCGCTGACCGTGCATTCGAACGACAGCGCATACCACGTCTTCCCGACATGCACGGCAGCGCCCTTGGCGGAGACGATGTTTCCCTCGACTTGGGCGCGCTTGAACGTGTCGGGCATGATGCGATCGGCCTTCGCGAGGCGCTTGTCCTTGCGCACGACGCCGAGGCCCTTCACCACACACGCCTGATGCGCCCGCTCCACGGGATCGAGCTTCATGAGCGACTTCTCAATGGAGCCTGCGGCCAACGAAACGCCGGCTGCGAATAGCGTCGCGGCCGCGACAAGTGCTGCGCTCAGGATTCTCAAGTCCCCCACTCCCGTTACAAGTTTTTTCTGCGTGTCCCCATGCCTAAGGACCAAGCAAATGTGGCGGTATTGAGCAACCTTGATCCGCACGCGGAATGCCACCCAAACGAGTTGGCTTCACGTCCTTAATGATCGTTGCTAGTCGCGGTGATCTGGTTCGCGCGGGCCGCGAACACGATCCGCCGCCTCATCCGGAGCGCTGCGCCGCATATCGATATCGGCCTCGCTGCTCTCTTCGAGACTGGCGAGCTTATCGATCATTTTCCACGGCATGGGACGATTGACAACGGCACCGTAGTAGCGCCGCAATGTCTCGCCCAGATGTCTTACAAATTCGCTCATGCAGGTTAAACGAGACAGAGGAGCGTGAGTTCCGTGGCGCAAGGAGCGGCGACAACGGGGGCGCCTGAAGAGCTAGGTCTTTCCGCGATTCAACCCAAGCCGAAAAGACCCTAGCGCCGGGTCGTGGCGTAGACGTTCTCGCGCGAGCCTTCCTCGGCGAGATAGTAGCGGTTCACCCAGCCTTTGACGGCCCCGTACTTGATGGGGCACCAGTCCGCCTTACACTGCCCGGTAATTTCGACCTGCCTCCCCTGGGGCGGGATTGCCGCGATCGACACATGATCTTCCGACGGCCCGCGGCGCACATTGAGCACGTCGTAGTCCTCGACCCCGATTACGCGATAGAGCGCAACCGTGCGGCTCGACGACGTCGCCGCCGCGCTCTTTGCGGTGGGAGCCTTCCGCGCCGGAGGAAGCGTCGCCGCTGCAGCGCGGTATTGAATTGCCACGTCCTCGGTCTTGGCTGGCCCGTCCTTGGCCTTGGCTGGCGAAGTCTTGCGCGGCGCTTTTTCTGGCAACGCTGCCGTAGCCTGCAGGTGCGGCGCCTTGCCGGTTGCGGGAGCTTGAACACCTTCATCGGCGCGCTGAGCAGCGCTCGCCAGCCCCGCGCCGAACGGCATGGCGGGCGGGTCCTCGGATGTCTCTGTCGAGGACGGCGCAGCCTCGGCTCGCGCCACCACCACAGGCGTCGAGATGTGAGGCGCTGAATCCGCGGGCGCCTCGCGCGGCGGCCCGGCAAGCCGAGAGGCATAGGTCCCATCCGGGACCGCCTTCTTTTCAGGAGCAGGCTCCGCCTTGGCGACCACGGTCGGCGTCACCGGCGCCTTCGGTTCTTTTGCGGGCTGGCCGATCAGCGTGCCGGTACCGGTCTCGCCGTCGTCGATCTTGCGCCAGTAGATGCGCGAGCCGTCGCGCGCGATGGTGAGACACCGCACGCCGGCATCGAACCAGCGAAACCACTTCGTGCAGAGCTTGTCACCCTCGACCCACCAGCGTCCGCGATCTTTCGCGGCGCCGAGAACGGGCGCCAGCACACCGGCTTCCGCCGATACCAGGCCGTCCGTGCCAAATCGCATGGAAACCGTGCTGCCGACGGGGGTGTCGATCTCGACCACCGACCCGGAGACGGTAGTTTTCAGCTCATCGTTGGCCAGCGGCACGGGATCGGCGAAAGCGCCGGTTGCCGCTGTCAGAAATCCGATGGCGATGAACGGCCTGAGCAAGAAGAGACCCTGACGCTTACTGCAGTTGCCGGTTGATCCCTCTTCCTCCAACACGAGTGTGGCAGGAACAGGGTCCGCTCCGGCGGTTCGGTCCAAAAAAACGCGGCCCGCCAGATGCCTAGTGATCCCGGCTCGAGCCGGACGCACGTCTTGCCAGACCAATACAATGTTTAGCTCCGCAACGGTTACTCAAGGGTAAATTTCGCCGTGTGCCGATGCCCCGAGTCGCCCGGCAAGGGCCGCTTGGCAAGGCTCGCGTATTCACGCCGTCCACATGCTCTGCGTTCGTGCTCCGACGGCCGGCTCATGCCCGTCCCGGCGCCGCTCAACCATCTCTAGGACGCCCGCGCGGCGACCAGCGGCGAGCCGAGCATGCGGCCGAGGGCGTCGAAGGCGCCGTCGAGATCGGCCAGCGTGAGCACGATGGCGCGGGCCGCATGATACTCCGCCACCACGGCGGGATCCGTGAAGGTCGAGTGGCCCGAGAGCATGCGCAGAAGCCCGGTAAGATCCGACGCCAGCGTCTGCACCATGCGCGCGGCCGCGTTGGTCTGCCGCGGCCAGCGCATCGGCGCCATCACGGCCCCCCCGTTCGAAGGCGAAACGCTGTCCCCGGTCACCACGCCCGGTCGGAGCTTCTCGGCATAGGCGGCATACGCGGTCAGCAGCGCCTCGATCGCCTGCGGAGTGGTCTGCCTTTCCTCTTGCAACTGCTCGAGCTGATGGCGCACGAACGTATCCCAGCGCGCCAGCAGCATCACGCACTCCGGCCGCACCTCACCGCTCGCGAAGTGATGGAACGTCAGCCGAGCCAGGCGGCGAACGATCTTCTCGGCCTTCTGCGCCCGCCGCTCGACGACGTCGGCGGCCACCCGCGAAACGCCGTCGCGGAGCGCGGCCGCTCCGCTCGCTTCCTCGGTCTCGGCTTCGCCCCGCTCTCCCACGTTCTCGGCATCGACCAGAATGACGTCGCGAAACTGCCCGTTGGTGAGGCTCTTGAGGCGTGCCATGACGCGCCTCATGTCATCCTCGGTCTCGAGTCCGTCTTTGTGGGTCGCGACCAGGATGGCATTGCGGCTCGCCCGCTGCGGCAGCGCGAACCACGCCGCTCGCTCGCTCTCCGTCCACGCCCGCGTCGCCACCGTGCACCAGACCACGAGGTCGGCCTCGCCGACGAACGCGGTCGGGCTTGCCGAGGGCGGTGTATCCAGGATCTGAAAGCTCCGCAGATGATCGATGGGAAGCGATATCTGCAGCGCGCGGTAGCTGAGGTCGGTCAGGAAGTCGCCGTCCATGCCGTCGATCCTGATCCGCGTGTCGTCCTGGTCCACGCCGAAGACCGCCGCCTTCTCCCCGTAGCTGATCAGCACCGGAACGTGGGTATTGGAGACCACGCTGGTCGGCAGCAAGCCCTGGCCGAGCAGGAGATCGGCGACCGACGTCTTGCCCGAATTGTTCTCGCCCAGGATGACCACCCGGGGCGGGCGGCGCAGCACCTCTTCCACGCGCGCAAGGCCGGCGATGCAGTAGCTCAACGCCGGATCGTTGATGTTCGTCTCGATGAGACGTTCTCGCGCGGCCTGCAATCGGTTGGGAAACTGGTCGATGACACTAGTCATGTGCGTCCGCAGCCTCGGATTTGAGCACGGTGTCAATGTACTGAGCGAGGTTGTCGAGATGTTGCGTCAGGGTTTCGTTGTCTTTAAGGCGCTGCGCCTGCGCGCGTAGCCGGTCGTCCCGGTCCTGGGCCGCCTTTTCCCGCTCCGGCGCCGGGCGGACGGTCTGATCGTACTCCGCCACCACGAGCTCGAGCCGTCGCTTGAGGGCATGCTGGATGTTGCGGCAAGCGCCGAACGACCAGCGGATGGTCGTCGTGCTGAAATGACTGAACTCGTTGCCCGCGGCATGCACGAGCTCATCGGCAATCGGCGCGAACTCGGCGCGGATCAGCGCCTCGATCTTGGCACCCGAAACATCCGGCGATGGATTGCGGCTCCAGAAGGCCTTCCATTTGGAGGTTTCGAGGTCGAGCACCAGCATGCGGCTCAAGGGCGCGATGGTCGGGGTCGGGATGGCGAGCCCTTCGCCGCGCGGATCGGCGAGGTCCGGTTCCGGCACCAGCGAGCGCATGAGCTTGTGCAGTTCCGGCACCACGCGGGCATGGAACGAGGTCAAGCGATGCGCCGCCTTCTCGAAGCCGCCGCGGAACTCTGCCGCGAGCGCGCGCCTGAGCTCGACGCCCTCGTGCGTCCACACGCGCGGCGGGCGCCCCCGCGACAGCGTATCGATGAGCACGTCGCGCTCGCGCCCGGCATGCAGTTCGATGGTCGCCTGCAGGCCGGCCCGCAACCGTTCCTTCTCTTCCTGGATGATGCGCACGAGCTGCGCCTCGATGCCCGCCGCCGACGCCTCGATATTGGTGGCGACGCTGGCCAGAAGCTCGCGCTCCTCAGCATAGATGGCGAGCCGCTCGGCGGGCGGTGGCCGGTTGTCGTCGGCTTCCTTGCCTGCGGCCAGCAGGATTTGCAGCTCGCTGCGAGCCGCGCTTTCGCACGCCCGCGCCATCTCCGCGAAGGATCGCGTGATCTGGCGCAGGATGTAGGTCGGATGCGACATGCCCATCAGCGTATCGATCGCCTGATTGACCGCCGGCAGTCCCGACATGGCGTAGAGCGATTGCCGGGTCCGCTCGCGCCCGTCCGCGGAGGCCAAGGCCTCCGCGCCGAGCTCGCTCGACTGCAGGAGGCCTGCTCGTAGCAGATAGGCCGACGACCGCCGTCTCAGGATTCGCGCCGCTGCCTGCTCGTCGAACGAGATCGCCTGATTGGCCCACCACGCACTGCCGTAGACGACCGGAATGGACGACCCCGGAAACTCCACGGCGAGCTTGTCGCGCACGTAGGAGACGACCTGAGGCAGCTCGCTTTCGACATCCGCGAGGTCGTCGATGCGATTGATGAGAACGACGATGCGATCCTTGTTGAGGCCGCGCATGATCCTGAGCAGCGCCACGTCGTTGTCCGACAGCGGCTGACGCGCCGTCAGCACGACGATGTAGACGTCGGCGGACCCGAGGCTTCGGCGCGTGATCTCGTCGCGAATGAGGAACGGATCGTTGGTGCCCGGCGTGTCGATGACGGTGCACGGGAAATCGAACGGCCCCTGCTGACAGTAGATGTCGGCCGACTTGGTGATATCCGAATATTTTCCGATCGTGGCCGAGCCCGCGAAATCACCCGAGCAGATGTAGTGCTCGAGCGTCCCCGCCTCGAGATTGCGGAAGAAGTGCGCCTGGCCGAGCAGGTTCTCGAACTCGTCGCCGAGCCGCTCCTTGGCGCGCGTGCGCAGCATCTCGGCGTGCTGCTGCAGAAGATGCGGCTCGAAATCCGGCACCAGCCGTTCCGTGAGCTCGCGGATCTTGCCCCCGCCCTCGGAAAGCTGGTCCCATTCCGTCCTCTGCAGGAATGTGAAGACGGCCGCGTACCCGCCGGGAGACGGCTGGCCGAAATGAAGGTTCGTGACGGCGGTCGTCCATGGCGTGACGCTGGTCGGCAGGAAGCGGGGATTGCGCACCAGCGCGTTCACGAACGAGCTTTTGCCGGATTTGATCTGTCCGACGACCGCAATGCGGCATTCGAGCTGACGCAGGTTGTGGAGCGCGTCCGCGATCAAGGGACGGGCCGATGGCTCGACCAGGCCGGCAAGCACGTCGCCGCAGCTCAGGAGCTGTTGACGCAGTCCTTCCAGCCGGGCCCCGATACGGCCCGAGTTGACATCCTCGCCCGACCTGCTCGCCTGCAAGTGCTAAAGCCTCCCCGGCCCACCCATGGTTTTTCGATCGACCACTGTGCAAAGTCACGAAAGACGTGGCCGAAACGTGTCCAAGTGTCCCGGGTCATATTCGGCTAAGGTTACGAGGATGCGGCTATTGCGGCCCCTTGTCCGCAATATAGCTGGCGGCCTCCCGCACGCCGAGCGCGAGAGCGCGCTCGTACCAAGCCTGCGCGAGGGCGGGATTGGTCCGGCTATCGGCATAACGCACCCCCCCGGACTGCCCCGGATCGTAGGAGCGGCCGAGCTTGAGGGCGGCGGCACCCGAGCCCTGCTCGGCGGCCTGCTGCAGGATGGTGCGGGCGGCCCCGACCTCGCCGGCTTGCAAAAGCAGCTCGGCCCGCCGGATGAGGGTTTCGTCCGTGTCCGCCGATTGCCGCCCCGATCCCGTGGCGGGAGGTGGAGACTTGAGTTCGAGCCGGCTCGGAACCGCGCCCTGGCTCGATGAGGGCACCGGCCCGGCTTCCCGATCCACCGGCGGACGCGACAGCAGAAAGTAGACGGTCACTGTCGAAAAGACGGCCGCGGCAACGGCAGCGAAGAAAATAGCAGCGCCCGACGATTTCGCTGCGGCGGGCACCGCAATCTCGATCGCGAGTTCCCCGTCGTCCACCATGGGCGTACCGCGCAACGCGCCGACGTAGCCGCGCTGCGTTGTCTCGCTCTCCTGGGCAGGCTTGTTCGGTCCCTTGCCGTCGAGCCCGTCGAGCCGGCGAAGGAGCCTCTTGAGATCGTCCATTTTGGGTTCGTCAAAGCGTCCCATGGCGGCCATCCCCGCAGGCTTCGCAACGAGCCTGCGTCCTCCATTTCACACTAATGCTGCCGTCCCCGCCAAGGCAGACTATCGCCTCACGTCGTTAAACCAGCACGGGACGGCAACGAGATCAACGCGTCGAATGCGACATGTATTCCGTTTGGCCGACATTTGAGCATCACGCACAATGTCCCGGCAAGGAAACGCCCTAAGTCTGGGCGCTTTCCAGTATCGTTAACGCTCGAATGACCCCCCATACCGCCTTCCCCGATCCGGCACATGGATTGCTGTGCGCTACGCCAGTATGGCAAGAGACGCTCGAGCCCCGGCCATCGGGCAGCAGCACACTCTGGAGCGCACGCGATGATGAAGCCACGAGCCGCCGGATTGACCGCGCTGCTGATTGCGACGACTTGCGCAGCCCCCGCACTGGCGGCGACTGACAAGGGCGACACGGCGTTCCTCATGATCTCGACGGTGCTCGTGCTGCTCATGACGGTGCCCGGGCTCGCCCTGTTTTATTGCGGCCTCGTCCGCACCAAGAACGCCCTCGCCATGCTGATGCAGGTCTACGCGACCGTCTGCCTGATGTGCATTCTCTGGATGCTCTACGGCTATAGCCTCGCCTTCACCGAGGATCTCCGCACGGCGCCCTTCGTCGGCGGCCTGTCGAAAGCGTTACTCGCCGGCATCGGGACCAACTCCGTCGTCCCCACCTTCTCCCACGGCGTTCAGGTCCCCGAGTACGCCTATGTCTGGTTCCAGATGACGTTCGCGGCCATCACGCCGGCGCTCATCGTCGGCGCCTTCGCCGAGCGCATGCGCTTCTCGGCCTTGCTCGTGTTCATGGCGCTGTGGCTGACCTTCGTCTATTGCCCGATCGCTCACATGGTCTGGTATTGGCCCGGCCCCGATGCGCTGAGCGCGGCCGCCCAGGCGGCCGCCACCGCCACCCCCGACGCCAAGCCCGCGGCCGACGCCGTGCTGCGCGATCTGTTGGCGAACTCCGGCCTCGCCTTCCAGTGGGGCGCCATCGATTTCGCGGGCGGCACCGTCGTCCATACCAACGCCGGCATAGCCGGCCTCGTCGGCGCGCTGATGCTCGGCCCCCGCTCGGGCTACGGCCGCGAGCCCATGCCTCCGCATTCGCTCACCCTCAGTATGGTCGGAGCGGCGTTACTCTGGGTCGGCTGGTTCGGCTTCAACTGCGGCTCGAACCTGGAGGCGAACGGCACCGCCGCTCTCGCCATGGGCAACACCTTCGGCGCCACCGCCACCTCGGCGCTCGCGTGGGCCTTCGCGGAATGGATGGTCAAGGGCAAACCGACGACCCTAGGCCTCATCAGCGGCATGGTCATCGGCCTCGTGGCGGTCACCCCGGCAGCGGGCTTTTCCGGCCCCATGGGGGCCCTCCTGCTCGGCGTCGTGAGCGGTATCACCGGCTATATCGCCTGCACCTGGATGAAGAGCCGGCTTGGATATGACGACAGCCTCGACGTCTTTGGCGTGCACTGCATCGGCGGCATCGTCGGCGCCCTCGGCACGGGGTTGCTGGTCAACCCGGAGTTCGGCGGCACGGGCGTCGCCGACTACATTGCCGAGCCGGGCAAGATCGTCGCCACTTACGACATGGCGGCGCAGATGACGGCGCAGGCCAAGGCCGTCGCGCTGACGATCGTCTGGTCCGGCGTCATCTCGGCGATTCTCTATAAGTTCGTCGATCTCGTGATCGGTCTGCGCCCGCCCAAGGACCGCGAGCGCGCCGGCCTCGATCTCACCGAGCACGGCGAGCGCGGCTATCATTTCTAAGGTGCCGGCACCGGATAGGGCCGGATCGGACGCGTGCGCCAAACACACCGCGCGCGCGATGAAACAGGTCTCGACCTCACCAATGAGATTGCAGATGGAATTGAACGAGTGCGCCCCGTAGGGCGAGACGCCTGTCCAGTTGGGTCAACGACTAGCACGGAGTGGGAAATCCGATATTCGTCGCAGGATTCCACAGCTTCTCGCGTCGTTGTTTCCTACCTTGATCTTGAGTTCGCACTGACGATCGGCACGGGAAATCCGCTCATCGACGACATCCGGACGACAAATGGTTTGCTCTACCGTTTGCTTGTGACCCGAAGCCGCCCTGAGCAGTTGCAGCATGAGTGGCAGGTAAACGGACGCGACGCCGAGGAAGCGGAACTCAGCTTGGTGGACGCGCTCAGGTACTGGACCCGCTTGAGTCAGTCCTGGTGCTGAAGGATATGCAGACCTGCTGCCGTCCTCAGCTCAGGGCCGAAAAAGTCACGTGGCGGCGCAAGGGGTCAGAAGTCGACGTCGGCAGGTCGGGTGCGGACATGGTCCGTGTAGGCTGCGCCGTCCGCTCTCGACTAGAACCGCGTGGTCACGCCGATGACCGGTCCGTGCTGTATGACATCGTAGTTGTATTCCTGCAGTCCGGAGCCTTGCTCATAGTCCACGGACAGCGCGCGATAGCCTACGTAACCGTCAACCAAAAGACCATCGAGCGTGCACATCTGCCAGTTATAGGTACCAATAGCTTGCCAGGTGAAATCGCTGCCGACATCGAAGCCACCGATGTCACCTCGCAGCGTGATCTGCTGGCCGGGCGCAAGTTGATGACGAACGCGTGCGCCGACGAAGGGATCGACCCAGTCGACCGATCCGGACCTGGCTACGGCTCTGTTACCGGAAACTGTAAGGCCCAAAAGACTGATAGCTGCGGTTGCATCGACGGATAGATCTACTTCCTGGCGCCAGTAGCGCGCGCCGGCCAACAGATCGAACGCCGTCGAACTCGCTCCGGCGGCATTGGACCATTTTGCGACTTCATAGGCGCCCCCAGCCTCGATCGTGACCTGCAGAACATTCGCCTCTACATCAGCCCCAAAAGAAAGAGACGCGCGCCGGCGGCTAACGCTGGTTGCAAAATCCCCAGAGCCCTCGAGCCGCGCGTAGACGATGTCGTTGAAGATGCTCAACCTGCCGTGGCGGGCTTCCGCGTAGCTCATCCAAATCGGGATCTGATCCCAATCGAGATGGTCAATCAGCTCAATGGGGTTCATTTCGACGCCGAAGGAGCGGCCCGCGACGCCGCCCTCACCCGTCAGCCAAGAGGCCCAGCTGTAAGTCGTTAAATGCAATTGCCAGCCGTCCGGCGCGAGTTGTGGCTGATCCGCTTTTGCACCGCCCTCGCTCATTGCCAGCAACGCAAATGCCAACAGTAGAGTTCCTGATCGTCGGACCGATTGGATCATTGTTTTCTCGCTCGTATCGTCAGTGAGCGCAAACATGTAGGAGTTCTCAAATCATGACAGGCTTCGCCGAACTTTCCAGAAATCAACTGAAAATATGACCAAACTTCTGCACAGAGGTGCAAGCCGGCCACTCCGCCACCCTATGGTGCTGGGTACTTCCACCTGGGGACCCCGGAATTTACAGTAGAATATCGATACCTTTTCACAGTCGTGTCTTACATCTGGCGCATCGGCTGTGGCGCGATTACCATCCAACGTCTCTTCCTTCGGGTAAAGACGCGACCACGTGATGAACGGACCGTTCGGCGCCGGAAGCCAACCTACCGCTACTCATAGACGTCCCGGCAACGATCCAGGAACGCGCCTGGACGTCACCCATCTGGCACACGCCAAGTGGGTGAGAAAAAAGAAGGTGACGACGAGACAGGGAGGTAACGATGCACTCGCTACAAGCAATGTTCGTAGCCCCTATTCTAATCTGCGGTATCGCAGCGCCCGCCGTGGGGCAAACCGGTTTTCACGATGCCGGCCAGCCGAGCCAATCGAAAATCGAGGAATTCGCGAAAAAGCCCGGCTATTCGCCCTACGCGGATCGCAAGTTCCCGACGCGTCCGTTCTTTGGCGACACGCACCTGCACACCGCGTTCTCGATGGATGCCGGCGCGTTCGGCGCCGGCTCAATCCGCGCGACGCCTACCGCTTCGCGCGCGGCGAGCAGGTCATGGCCTCGAGCGGCCAGCCCGCGAAGCTCTCGCGCCCGCTCGATTTCCTCGTCGTCGCGGATCACTCGGACAACATGGGCTTCTTCCCCGATCTCTTCGCGGGCAAGCCCGAGATGCTCGCCGACCCGACGGGCCGCAAGTGGTATGACATGATCCAGGCGGGCAAGGGCGCCGAGGCGGCGATCGAGATCATCGTGCCTTCTCCCACGGCACCTTCCCGAAGGACTCATGTATTTCCCCGGCACGCGCGCCTATCAAGGGCGCGTGGCAGGAGACGATCGACGCCGCGGAGCACTACAACGATCCGGGCCGCTTCACCGCCTTCATCGGCTACGAGTGGACCTCGAACACCGACGGCAACAACCTGCATCGCAACGTCATCTTCCGCGACAACGGCGACAAGGCCAGCCAGGTCGAGCCTTTCACCGTCTATCCGCCGTTGGGCAGCGACAATCCGGTCGAGCTGTGGAAATGGATGGACGCCTACGAAAAGAAGACCGGCGGCAGCGTGCTGGCCATCGCGCACAACGGCAACCTGAGCAACGGCACGATGTTCCCCATCGTCGAGGCCTTCGGCAAAGCGATCGACCGCGAGTATGTCGAGAACGCGCGCGAAATGGGAGCGGCTCTACGAGGCCACGCAGACCAAGGGCGACGGCGAGGCGCATCCCTTCCTCTCGCCGAACGACGAGTTCGCCGACTTCGAGACCTGGGACAAGGGCAACCTCGACGGCAGCGTGCGCGAAGAAGAAGGAGATGCTCGAGTTCGAGTATGCCGCGCTCGGCGCTGAAGAATCGGCCTCAAGCTCGAGGAGCCAAGCTCGGCACGAATCCCTATCAAGTTCGGCCTGGTCGGCAGCAGCGACGCGCACACCGGCCTGATGCGCGATCGAGGAGGACAACTTCTTCGGCAAGACCACGCCGCAGGAGCCGAGCCCCGAGCGCATGCACGCCAACCTTCATGAACAACCCGAAGACCGGCGTGAAGATCATGGACTGGGAAGTCTGCGCCTCCGGTTACGCCGCCGTGTGGGCCGAGGAGAACACGCGCGCTTCGATCTGGGACGCCATGCAGCGCAAGGAAACCTACGCCACCACCGGCTCGCGCATGGTCGTGCGCTTCTTCGGCGGCTGGGATTTCGAGAGCGGCCGAGCGCACAGCCGCACGCCCGGCCGATCACCGGCTACACCAAAGGCGTGCCGATGGGCGGCGATCTTCATCGGAGCACCCGCGGGCAAGTCGCCGAACTTCCTCGTCGCCGCGATGAAAGATCCGATCGGCGCGCAACCTCGACCGCATCCAGGTCATCAAAGGCTGGCTCGATGCGAAGGGCGAGCTGCAGGAGAAAGTCTATGACGTCGCTGTGGAGCGGCGACCGCCAACCCGGGCGGACGGCAAGCTCCCGAGCGTCGGCAGCACCGTCGATGTCGAGAACGCGACGTGGACCAACACCATCGGCGCACCCGAACTGATCACCGTCTGGAAGGACCCGGACTTCGACGCAGACAGCGCGCCTTCTACTACGTCCGCGTCATCGAAATCCCGACCCCGCGCTGGACCGCCTACGACGCGAAACGCTTCGGCGTCAAGCCGCTCCCGCGGCACCCGCATGACCATCACCGAGCGCGCCTACACCTCGCCGATCTGGTACACACCAAAAGGGTGAACGGCCTTGGAGCCACCATTGTTCGTCCCCACGAAGCCGGCACTCAACGGCAAAAGCGCAATGCAGATCGTGACCTCCTGCATTGTCGTTTTTGCTGGTGCCGTGGTGGCCGTGCCGACCGTCCATTCATGCGGATTTGATAGCCCGGTGGAGGCTTCCAGGGGTTTCCTGAATTGGACATACCCCAACGCGCTCTATGTGCGGACGGCGGTGTGGCAAGCCGAGGATGCCCGCATTCTTCCGCCCCGCCCCCCGAAGCCCGCCACGGACATGTTTGCATTCCAGAGAGTTTCGGCGGCCCTGCGGAAATTTGGCGAGCGCATCAATGCCATCGGATTGGATGCGGAGGCGCGGCCGAGCTTTTCGATCGTGCTCATCAACTCTGTGCTTTGGACACGCTTCATGTACTCGCCAGACGGTTATGGCGTCGAGGTGCACGCGGATGGCCCGACAGCCGGAGACGTTGTCATCGTCACGGATGGCAAGGTCATCCGCGCACTTGTCGAAGGTTTTCTCACGCCCAAAGCGGCAAAGGAGAATGGATTGATCCGATTTTACGGGGCGTCCCACGACGTGACGCTGGTCGACGCCGCTGTGGCGGGCATTCCCGCGCCGAAGAGCACGGACAATGCGCAGATGTCGGCGGGGGGCTGAATGCCAATTACCGCCTTGCGGATAGGGCATCAGCGGGCCGCAGCGTCAGCTGCGGTCCTGATCGTTACCTCGTTCTCCGCGCTCGCACACACAGGCGAGGGCGTCGCCGGAGGACTTTCCAGCGGGTTCATGCATCCTATCTTGGGCCTCGACCACCTGGTTGCCATGGTCGCCGTCGGCCTTTGGGGCACATTCCTTGGCATGCCCGCCATTTGGATCCTGCCGGTGGTTTTTCCGCTCGTAATGGCGGCGGGTGGAGCGCTCGGCGTCATCGGGATGCCGTTGCCGGGTGTCGAGACCTGGATCGCGGCCTCGGCTGTAGTGCTTGGCCTTTGCGTGGCGTTCGCGTTTCGCCCGCCTGTATGGATCGCCGCATTCATCGTCGGAGCGTTCGCGATCTTCCACGGACACGCGCACGGCACCGAGTTGCCGCACGCCGCAAACCCGTTGGCCTATGCGATCGGTTTTGTCATCGGTACGGGCCTGCTCCACCTCTGTGGCATCGGTCTCGGACTGCTGTCCCGCTCAAGCGCCGGTCGTTACGCCATTCAGTCGGCTGGCGCGATGATCGCCGCCGTGGGCGTTGCGTTTCTAACGGGCTACGCATGAAGCTCACGGCCTGGCGATTGCCGCTCATTGCAGGAATTAATCTTCTCACAGGACCGACAGCGTCCGAGGCCCATTCCCCGATCGAGGGGCTCGGAACCTTTTACAGTTATTTCTTGCATCCGCTAACGGTGCCAGCTCATGCCCTGCTTCTCGCCAGCGTCGCACTGATGATCGGGCAGCCGGGGCGCGCGACGGCGCGAATTGGCCTTGCAGGTCTCACCTTTGGTCTCGCAATTGGTTTTCTGCTCGTGGCATTCGGCTCCGGCATCGCCGTTGGCGAGACGCCTATCCTGGCATGCGCGCTCATTGCGGGCATTTTGGTTTCCGCAAACCTGAGCCTGCATACGGCTTTATGTGTGCTGATGGCTGCGTTGTCGGGCGCGTTGATTGCCCTCGGTTCGGAGCTGTCCGGCCTGATATCGAGCGACGCGTTTCTAGCGGTGCCTGGGTTGGCGGCAGGCGTCCTATTCATGGCGGTTGTCGTGACCGGATCCACGACCAACCTCGCCGAACATTGGCAGCGTGTCGGAATGCGGATCACCGGGTCCTGGATAGCGGCGGCTTCGCTTCTGGCGCTGACCTTGGCGTTGAAAGGTGATCTGGAATGAGCTGGAAACGTAATTTCCCTTGGACAGTTGCGACGGGCGCTCTCAAGGAGCCGCTCATCCACTTTCTGGTCCTCGGACTTCTTATTTTCGTCGCCTACCACCTTCTCAGCCCGGCGTCGCTCGATCGCGAAAACCGCATCGTTGTGAACGAGGCGAAAGTCGATCAGTTGGTGCGGCTCTTCTCCAAGACATGGCAACGGCCTCCCACGCCCACTGAGCTGAAGGGGCTGATCGACGATTACGTAAAGGAGGAGGTGTATTACCGGGAGGCGCTCATTCTAGGCCTCGACAAGAATGACACGCTGATCCGGCGTCACATGCGCAACAAGATGCAGTTCCTGAGCGCGGCCGAAGCCGGGGCGCCGGCCCCGACGGACAAGGAACTCGAAGACTATCTCAAGGCGAATGCGGCGAAATATGAAGTGGAGCCGCGAATCTCTTTCAGTCAGATCTATTTCAACCCGGAGCGCCGTGGCTCCGGCGTCGACTCTGACGTGGCCGCAGCGCTCGCGGGCCTGAAATTCGACCCCAACGCGGAACCGCAAGCCTTTGGCGAATCGACGCTTCTGCCCGGCCACGTCGATTTGGCCGGAAGATCGTCAATCGCGCAAACGTTCGGAACCGAATTCGCCGACGCGATCCAACAAGTAACTCCCGGTTCATGGACAGGACCGATCAAATCGGGGTTCGGTTCGCACCTCGTGTTCGTAGAGCAGCATGAAGCTGGCCGTGCCGCGTCGCTGGATGATGTGCGCGCCGCCGTTACGCGGGATTGGGCCGACGCAAATCAAAAGGCGTTCGATGAAAAGCGGTTCTTCGACCTGATTGGAAAATATGACGTCATGATCGAGCTTCGGCGGGAGCCTCAACCGAACTCCGCGGACGCGCAATGAACAGTTCGGCCCTTCGTTCTCTCATCCTGGTCCTCGCCACGCTCGCCGCCGGGCAGGCCGCCATCGCCCACGAGCTGCGACCGGCGTTCCTTGATGTTCGCCAGACAGCCCCCGAAACGTTTTCGATCACCTGGAAGGTCCCGGCCCGCGGCGAGCGACGGCTTGGTCTTTATGTTCGGCTTCCCGACGAATGCACATCCGAGGGCGAGCCGGTCGGCACATTCCACGACTTGGCTTTCTTCGAACGCTGGACAGCACGATGCACCGGTGGACTGAAGGGCCGCGAAATTTCGATCGACGGATTGCGCGCCACCCTTACGGATGGCCTCGCACGGATCCAGCACCTCGATGGCGGTGCCCAAACGGTTCGTGTGACACCGGAGGCGCCGAGTTTCGTGGTCTCCGGTTCAGGCACCGGTATCGAGCTGGCCCGGACCTACTTCCTGTTGGGCGCGGAACACATTCTGACCGGCCTCGATCACTTGCTGTTCGTGTTCGCCTTGATCCTTTTGATACGTGACAGGTGGATGCTGATTAAAACCATCACGGCGTTCACGGTGGCGCACAGCATCACCCTCGCATTCTCCGCGCTTGGATATATCAGCCTGCCGCAGACACCGGTCGAGGCGGTCATCGCGCTCAGCATCGCGTTCGTCGCGTCCGAACTGGTGAAGTCTGATACCGGCGACGCCAGATTGTCGAGATTATCGCCGTGGATCGTTGCATTTGCATTCGGCTTGCTACACGGCTTCGGATTTGCCGGCGCACTGAAAGAAATCGGACTACCGCAAAGTGACATTCCGCTGGCGCTGCTGTTGTTCAACCTTGGTGTGGAGGCAGGCCAGTTGCTCTTTGTGGGCGCCGTTCTCGTTCTCTTCAATGCGGCAACGGCCCTGTTTTCGACACCGCCCATTCTCGGCAGACTGGCCGCTGGTTATGTCATTGGCTCAATAGCGGCCACTTGGCTGATCTTCAAAGTCAGCGGCTTCTAAGGTACTTTGGCGTTTTTCCGCCCAAGCCCCGTGTGCCTGTTGTCAGCTTTCAGGGGCGATGCTGCCATTCGGCTTGGCAGCTTGAGCGGTACCTCGGCGATGGCGCGGTGGATGTAAGGGCGGTCCGGCGCATAGACGCTGGCCTGCTGCAAGGTCTCGAGCGATTTGAGGCAGCCTTGCTGGTCCTCGAGCGCGCCTTCGCGGATGGCCTGGAAGTAGAGAACGCTGGCGGAGAGCATCTCCTGGGTCCAGGTGGTGATGCCGCCCTTGGTTTCGACCTCGAGGGTGACTGTGGGGTCGGCTTGCCGCGCCTTGGCAAGATGATGGGCAGCGAACGTGATGCAGTCGAGCTGCTCGTTGGGTGTCAGCTTGGGAGTGTCAACCAGGCGGTCGTAGTAGGCCTTGGCAATGCGCAGGCTTTCGACAGCGGCGTGGGTGTCGGACATCGCGGAGCCCCCTCCGTTTTGGCAACTGTTAAACCCTGCGCCGCCGACGCGAAGCGGTCAAGCGCTCCGTTGACTGTTTTTCAGGCTGCTGCGCTTGACGGCGAGCGGGCGGCGGTACGATGGAACGGGCATAACGGCGCCGGGACTGTTCGATGACGGCCTTGAGGCTTCCGCGCTTTGGATCGAAGGGCGGCAGACGGGTCTCGACGCCATTCAGATAGGCCGCAAACGGAGGCGTCGTGGTCAAGGCGCCTGGATTGAATGCCTGGTGCTCGCGGTTGAAGTGCGGCGCGATCAGCTCGGCGTCCTCGTGGCCGACATTGAAGACGATGATGTCGCGCACCGCTCCGAGGATGGCCGAAAGCAGCGTGCGATCGATGCCGGCGGTGAGCTGGGTGGCAAGGCCGACCTTCAGTCCGAACTTGCGCAGCTCTCGCAGCATCGAGATGTAGATGTCCGTGCCGTAGACCTGGAAGTCGTCGGCGAAGAAGGAGGCCGGCCCGGGATTGCGCATCAGCGTGTTGCGGAAGGTGGTGGCGAAGATTGAGCCGAGCACGGTTGCAGCCTCATCGCCGATGACCGGGGAAGCGAGATTGACGATGACAATGCCGCGGTTTTGGATGGCCTTGCGGGTGCTCCTGAGTGAGGTGCCGGGCGATCTCGGACGCCAGGATGGCATCGAGCTTGTTGTAGATCGGCGAAGCCGCCTCCTGCTGCTGGCGAGCGTTGAAGGCCTTCGGATAGAGATCGAGCCAGAAGGCGCGCGTGGCACGGTTGCGGACGCTCAGCAGGACTTTTCTGCGCCGGAGCTTGTCGTAGTAGAGCGGCGCCAGATGCTCGAGCGAAGTCCGGCCTCGTGAATGGCCGCCAATCCATTGCGCAGGAACTGCTCGAGGCGCGGTCCCCAGCTGTCCTTGAAGATGGTGCGCAGGGCGGACACCAGGCGATGCGGCGCGTCGAGCGGCTGGAATCCGACCGCGTGCGTCAGATCCGAGGCGTCGAGATAGCAGACGTCACGAATGCGTCTGCGTGGGATGGCGTCGAGCAGGTCGAGGCAGTCCGTGCCATGGGGATCGACGTAGACGACGGCGCGGCCGTCCTCGATATCACGCAACACCTCGTTCTTGAGGTACGTGGACTTGCCCGATCCGGGTTTTCCGATGACGAAGAAGTTCTGGTTGTCCATAACTCTGGTCAGCTTCCGGCGTCGGCTCGCATCGAAACAAGCCTGCATCCAAGCAACGGCGATCCTTGTGGGAATACCGCGAGGGCGGAAGCTGATAAAAGGTATCGACCTCAGCACCTATCCGAAGTCGAGGACAATTCTCGCCGCGGGTTTCTGCTCTGGATCATTTTTGCCGGCTTCACGGCCCAACAGGCTCGTGTCACGACCCATAGCCGACATCGGCCAGCAGTCGCGATGGGCCAAAAACGGCAATCTGTTCGGACGGTGCGCCGCACAAAGGCGCATTGTCCCAGAAGCGGAAGTCGGCCTTGCCGCGATCGGCGGCGTCGAGAACGCTGCCGACCACGTCTGCTTGTTGGGGCACCGCGACAACGATCAGATGTCGATCTTCTCGGCGATCTCGATCGCGTCATCGACCTCGATGCCGAGATATCGAACGGTGCTTTCGATCTTCGAATGTCCGAGCAAAAGCTGCACCGCCCGGAGGTTGCCGGTTCGCCGATAGATCAGCACCGCCTTCGTCCGACGCAGCGAATGCGTGCCGAACTTCGCGGGATCGAGACCGATGCTCGCCACCCACTCATGCACGAGTCGGGCGTATTGCCGGGTGGTCAGGCCGCGCGCGATCGCCACGACCTGCGAACAGGAACTGACCTGGCTTCCGACCGGTCAGCCGCAGGTATTCATCGATCGCCATTCGCGTCTGGTCGGTCAACTCGAACCGGACCGGCCGACCGGTCTTCTTCTGCCGGATGGTCGCGCGATCCATCGAGTATCCGTTCGGGGCCACGTCATCGACACGAACAGCGACGACGTCACAGCCGCGTAGCTTGCTGTCGATCGCCAGGTTGAAGAGGGCAAGATCGCGCTTGTTGCCCTCGATCTGCAGCTTCGTTCTGATCGACCAGACATGGCTCGGTCTCAGCGGCGGCTTGGCGCCGACGAGTTTGCCCTTGTTCCACGGCACGCGAGCGGACTTGACGAGTGAGGGGGTAGGTTCCTGTTCCAGCGGTTGTCTCCTTGCTTCAGAGACAGACCAACTTGCACCCGCTGCAGCCTAACCGGCTGATCCGATGACCGGAAACTGTTCACTTCTTCCATGGCATGGCTAGCGCCCGACGATTCTGACCCCTAGCAGACATGCGCCCTACACCATTGCGTCGCGCATCCCACAAACAACGGCTTGACATCCTACCATGTAGTAGGTAGGTACAGTCATGGCTCATAGTCGATACCAAATCTGCCTTGCTGTCTGAAGCCGAAACGCTGATCCGTACGATGGGTTATGCCGCATTCAGCTACGCGGATCTGTCGGAGCGCGTTGGCATCCGCAAAGCCAGCATCCACCATCACTTCCCGACCAAGGAAGACTTGGGAACAGCCGTCATCGACGCCTATCTCGAGCGTTTCATCGCCGAGCTGGAAGCACTGGCGGCACGCTCAGTCAGTCCGAAGAGAAAGCTTCTGGCGTACGGCGACTTCTTCGCGACCAGCTTGCAGGACGGTCAAATGCCCTGTGTGGCGCGCTTGCTGCGGATGCGGCCTATCTTCCTGCCTCCATGCAGCAGCGCGTCAAGAAGTTCTTCGAGCTTCACCTGACTTGGCTCGAAAAGATTCTGGCCGCTGCAATTGCAGCCGGAGAGATCGAGGACGGCCAGACTTCCAAGGGCTGTGCCTTGTTGCTTCTCAGCACGCTTCAAGGCGCAAGCATTGTGGCTTGGGCGTTAAAAGATCCGTCGCTTGTTAAGCCCGCCTATCGGCTGGCCATGGAGAGACTAGCTACGTAATTGTTTGTCCGGCGCACCTACCTACTGGAAGGATGGCTATGTGCACACCGTCGCAACTGCAAGCCCCCGGCACGACCAGCGAATGCGAGACCAAAGCGCTGACACATGTGTTGAGCCGGTGCACCTGCCGGAGAACAATCTTGAGATCCGCACTTGCTTTCGCGGTAGCCCCACTCATCGGCAGAGTGCCCGCCCTTGCGAACACCACACTATCTGTCAGTGAGGTTGCGCCGGGCATATTCGTCCATCAGGGCCGCTACGAACTGCAATCACCCGAAAATCGCGGCGACATGTCCAACGCGAGCTTCGTCATCGGCAACGACGCCGTCGCTGTCATCGATACGCTGGGCAGCGCCGAGATCGGACGTGAGTTGCGGGCCGCGATCAAGGCGATCACCGACAAACCGATCCGCTACGTCATCAACACCCACATGCATCCGGACCATGTGTTCGGCAATGCGGCCTTCAGGGAAGACAACCCACAGTTCGTCGGCCACCACAAGCTCAGGCGCGGGCTCGAAGCGCGCAGCCAAAGCTATATGGCGTCAAGCAAGGATATGCTCGGCGAGGACGCCTTCGCGGGCTCTGAGATCATCCTTCCGACGCTGAACGTGGAGGACACGCTAACCCTCGACCTGGGTGGAAGATCCCTGGTGTGCGAGGCGCAGAAGATTGCCCACACCGACAATGACCTCATCATCACCGACAGCAAAACCGAGACCGCGTTCTTCGGCGATCTGCTGTTCTCGGGCCACGTCCCGACACTCGACGGCTCTCTGCGCGGCTGGCTATCGCTAATCGAGCAGCTCGAAGGCTGCAAGGCGGCACGCGTCGTTCCCGGACACGGACCGCATGCCATGTATCTGCCGGAGGCCGTCAGGACGAGAAACGATACTGGTCTGTTATCGCCGCTGACGTGCGCAAGTTGATCGAGGACGGCAGGACGATGTCGGACGCGGCCAAGTCCGCAGGCAGTCAGAGCGCGACAACTGGAAGATGTTCGACCAGTACCACGTGCGCAACGTGACCGCCGCTTTCGCGGAGCTTGAGTGGGAGTGATGAGCGGACAATCAGAGGCAGGAGACGCAAATGTATGCCCACTGACAAACATCCGATCGGGACAACTTACCTTGCGGACGGCGATGATGGCCGGACTTCTATTGGCGGCGGTGGTGCGCGCAGAAGACGACCTTTGGCCTTCACTGCAACGCGATGTCTTCGATTCGCGCCCCATCATAGAGAACGACGGAGCCGTGCGATCGACGCGCCCGAACGCGCAGAGGACGCTGCGGTCGTCCCCATAACCATCCGCGTCGCGCCATCTGTAAAGGGTCGGCTTAAATCGATGGTACTTGTCATCGACAAGAACCCCTCGCCGGTTGCGGCAACATTCACCTTCGGCCCGGCGGCCGGTGAAGGCGGCGGCGAGCGCAGAATGTCGACGCGCGTGCGCATCGATACGTACTCCTACGTCCACGCCGTCGTCGAAACGGCGGACGGCACGCTGCACATGGCGAAGGCCTTCGTGAAGGCGTCGGGCGGATGCGCGGCTCCCGCGCCGAAGGATGCGGACGGTGATCTGGCGGATATCGGCAAGACAATCGTCAAGAGCTTTTGATCCGGCGCTCGACAGTACCGCCGCTCCGCGAAGGCTTGGTAATGATCAAGCACCCCAATACCAACGGCATGCAGATGGACCCGATCTCGCGCGGCTACATCCCGGCCCGTTTCATACGGGAGATCACCGTGATGCGCGGAAGCGCTCTAGTCTTTAAGGCGGAGACGAGTTTTTCTCTCTCCGCCAATCCGAACTTCCGCTTCACCTACGAGAACGCAAAGGACAACGGCCTGGACGTGACCTCGATCGATACCGACGAGACGACCTTCGTTGCCCACTCCACGCAGATGGCCGTCGCGCAATAACAGAGGAGAAAGCAAGCACATGTCATTGATGGATTGGAAGACCTACCGCAATTCACTGTTGGGCCGGATCGGTGAGTTTGGAAAGCTCTCGCCGGACGCCGTGGGCGGGAATCTCATGCCAGCGGGGCCGGCGCCAAGACCGGGCATTTGAACGAAAAGACCCGGCAGTTGATCTCGCTTGCGGTGGCGGTGACCACGCGATGCGACGGATGCATCTCAGTGCACTCCCAAAAGGTGGTGGAAAACGGTGCGACTAAAGAGGAAATCGCCGAGGCTCTCGGCGTTGCGATTGCGATGAACGCAGGAGCGGCTCTCGTTCACTCCGCGCGCGCGTTAGATGCTGTTGATGCAGCCGCATAGCAAATTTCGTGGAAGGCGTGATGAGCGCCTTCCACTTCTGCTCCTGGCCCTGACGCCAACAGCCCAATGGCGGGTTTTGGACCATCACAGCAGGGTAAGGATCGGCAGAAGCCGGTTGGCGGTCCGTCCCATTTGCGGACATCCGCGAGACGACGGCTCCGCGTATAGTTCTGTCCTCGAAAAAGTCCGCTGTTCGATCCTGAGCGGATGACCGAAAGCGGCTCTGATCCCGCTGTGGCATTGCGATGAGCTACAAGGCGTGTGCCGGGTGATCAAGGAGCGTAATCGTGCTTCGCCGAAAGCTTGCTACTCGTCTGGGTCAACCGACCTGCGAAGCAGATTTCATGCCATTTTGGCGTGGGCTAGCGGGCCTCCGTTGCGCGTTCACGTGCTGGTGTCAGGTGAATGAGCGCGCCATCGTCTTCAGCGACATTGTTTTTCTCATCGGCATCCTGGTGGTCTTTGAGAATGAACAGGCTGCCATCGCGCGCTTCGATGACGTCGCGAACCCGGAAGCCCATGCCGATGCGCTCCTCCACTTTCCCCTGGTCACCCGATAGGCCCAACACGAACAGCGCTTTCGACGACAGTCCGCCCATAAGCGCCTTGCCCGTCCACGTCGGGAAGAGGTTGCCTTGGTAAAAAATCAAGCCTGAGGGTGAGATCGAGGGGTTCCACGACAGCACCGGCGCTTTGAACTTCTGATTGTCGCTGTGCGAGGGAATTTTCTTATCGTCATAGTGACTGCCTTCGCTCACCAGTGGCCAGCCGTAGTTGGCGCCTTTCTCAATGACGTTCACCTCGTCACCGCCCTTGGGGCCCATCTCATGCTCCCAGATGATGCCCGTCTTAGGATCAATGGCTATGCCAAGCGGGTTGCGGTGGCCGAGGCTGAGAATATCCTGCGAGCCTTTGCTCTGATCTGCGAACACCTGGTCCTCGGGAAGCGATCCGTCGTCATTGATGCGAAGGATCTTTCCGACATTCGCGGCCGGGTCTTGTGAAGGGTCGAAGCGCTGCCGGTCGCCAGATGTGACGATCAGCTTGCCGTCAGGGGCAAACACGAGCTGTCCGCCAAAATGTCCGCGACCAACCGTCTTTGGCTGCTGCCGCCAGATGACCGTAACGTCTTTCAGCGCCGTGCCGTCGAGGCGGCCGCGCGCCACGGCGAGACCCTTCAGCATCACGTCGTCAAGCTGCTGATACTCGCCCAGACGCGGATCGCCGGGATCTTTAGCCCCTGCAGGCTGCTGCACAGCCGCTTCCACATAGGAAAGATAGACGAGGTTGTTGGTTGAAAAGTCGGGATGCAAGGCAATACCGAGCAGACCACCTTGCGCGCGGTAGGCGACCTTAGGCACGCCGGCGAGAGGCTCCGACAGCGTTTTGCCATCGAACGTGCGCACGGAACCCGTCTTTTCGGTAATGAGCAGCCGGTCGTCGGGCAACAACGCCAAGGACCAGGGATGATCAAGCTTGGTCAGCGTTTCGGCATTGAGTTTGCCGGCCTTTGTGACGATCGAATCGGCAGAGGCGGGAGAGAACATCGCTATCGCGGCCACCATAGACGCCTTGACAATTAGATGAAATTTCATCGCACAATCCAACCGCACCAGGCCCGCACGGGCGTACTAAGTCTGCAACGTTTATTGGAAGCGAGGGTTCCGCTTTCGCTACAATCCGGCATCGGTTTCGGTCAGCAAACTTCGCTCTAGACGTCTTGTTACTCGGTGACCCTGCTCCGACCGGTACTAGATAACAACGAGAAGTCCGTCTGCACGATGGTCCGATTGCAAACTCTGCAGCGTGAGCCCGAGGCTGGTGTGTGGGTCTTCGTCAAGCCGCTCCTTGACCGGGAGATGCTCGTGCTCCCATCGCGGAATCCTGTGCTCCCGCTCAACACCGGCTTCTCAACTACCCCGCGAGCTGCGGCTGACCGAGCCAGTTGGATCAGACTGCCCACGGCGTCTCCGCACCGAGACCATTACAAAGATGATAGGAGCGTCAAAGTCGGTGATCAATTTGCAATTCGGTCTAAAATCGTACATTCGTGCTACTAGTAATCGGCTGACAGGTAGGTCCCATTCGACAGCTTTTCGAGCGCCTCTCGGTCGAGGATCACAATCGTTCCCCGTCGTCGAGCAATCACGCCTTCGCGTTCGAGTTCTTGCACCGCGACCGTAACTCCCGGCCGGCGCGTGCCTAGCATCATGGCGAGGAACTCATGCGTCAAAGGTAGCTCGTCGCCATCAATGCGATCATCGGCCATGAGAAGCCAGCGCGCGAGCCGTTCCTCGATTTTGCTGCGCCCGTTGGCGAGAGCCGTCCGCATCGTCTGATTGAGAAACGAATGCGCGTAACGAAGGAACGACCGGTGTAGGGATGGGCTGCGATCAATCACGTCCCGGAGTGCGGCAGCTTTAATGCACTTTCCGTGTCCGGCGGCTTGCATATAGGCTTGGTGCTCCGGCCGATCGTTTCCGAGCACTACGGCCAGGCCGGTCATACCCTCGCGGCCGATCAAGCCCACCTCGATCGGCTTTTTGTCGCTTCCGTTGGCGACAACCGAGGCAAAGCCGCTTTCGGGAAAGTAGACAGCGCCGATCTTACACCGTGGCTTCTCCAGCATTTTGCGAAGCGGTAGATCGACCGGCTCGAGATGTGGCTCGAGTAGAGCAAAATCGTTGTTCGCGAGCCGTGAAAGAATGAGATTTGCGCTGCGAAATTGGTTCTCGGCCATTGCTCTAACCCTGATATCGGGCAAGAGTTCTTGGCATCTCTCAGCCGTCCGCGCCCTGGAAGCCAGCAGACGATGATGGGTTCTACACCCGTTTAACCAAATGGCCTAATCGCACAGAGAATTGTACTATTTTAGACAATTCGCGGAACCTAACAAATCCCCCGCCGTTCTCTCAATGAGGCCTTCCGTTCGACCAAGCAATAGCGACAAAAAACGTCCCGGATCCGGCCCATTCAACCAATCTAACATCTTGCGAGGGATTATGGATTCCCCTCCGACCAGCTTCCTTGCGCTTGTCGTCGAGGATGAACCGCTCGTTCGCCTGTTCACCGTTACCACGTTGACGGAAGCCGGCTTCGAGACATTGGAAGCAGCCAATGCCGATGAAGCGCTGCACCACCTCAGCGCCGAAAAAGCGATTGCCGCACTCGTCACCGACATCGACCTGCCCGGAGTGGTGAACGGGTTCGGACTCGCATGGCGGGCGCACAGCTTGAATGCTGCTGTCGTTGTGATCTCGGGGCAGGTTGTTCCACCGCCAGAGCTTTTGCCACCACGCGCCAAGTTTTTTTCCAAGCCCGTCGTAGCGGAGCAATTGGTTGCAACGCTGCGTGAGCTGCTGGCGATTCCGTAGCGCTACGTCTTGGTCTAGCAGCCCTGAAGCACCCCTTCTTACCCCATGTTTGGACTGGCTGCCTTTGAGCTACTGTGTTCAACGGGCTTACTCTCAGTGCAATTCACTATCGCCGGTGTCAACCGATCGCATATTGTCGATCGGCATAACCGCAGGAGTTAAGGGCGAATGGGAGCCCAATCGGGAGAGGACTGTGCCAAGCACGGGACCTACGACCACATATCCAATCCGCATCTTACTGCTCGGCTTTGCCCTGGTGGTAACCGCTCCCTTGCTGGTCCTCCTGGGCTACCTACTCTATCAATCGGCGGCAGCGGAACGCGCACAAATCGAAAGTCGACTGCAACAGGTGGCGACCAACCTCGCTGACGATATCGATCGCGATATCGATCGCAGGATCGCCCTACTGCAGACATTGGCAACGTCGCCCCTCCTCACTGAACAGAATTGGTCCGCCTTCTACCGCCAAGCGCAAGCGGCGCTGCAAGGTCGCGCCTACCTCGTCTTCACCGATTCAACGGGTCGTCAGCTCGTCAATACCTATGTGCCGTTTGGACGCGAGCCACCCTTCACTGGTGATCCCGAGACCATCAAGCGGATGTTGGCGTCAAAGCAATCCGTCGTCTCGAACCTGTTCGTCAGTCTCGTGGTCAAGAGGCCAGTCTACAACATCAGCATTCCGGTGCTCCGCGATGGCGGCGAGCTGCGCTACATCATGAGCCTGGGTTTGTTGCCCGAGGACCTCCTCTCTATTCTGAAAGCGCAAAATCTTGACGCTCTATGGGTGCTGTCGGTGTGGGATAGCAAAGACGTTATCCTGGCACGGACGAGAGACCACGAAGCGTGGGTTGGAAAGACCCTGCCAGTCAATCTGCGGGCGCCGCACTGGTCGAGCGGCGTGTCTCGCTCTACCAGCCTCGATGGCGAGCCGATTGTTCGCGCCGTCGCTCAATCCACAAATTCGGGATGGCGTGTATCGGTCAGCGTTCCTGTCGCCTTTGTCGAGCGATCGATAGACCGGACGATGTGGATCCTCGCATTTGTTACGACTATTGTTTCGCTGTTCGCTGGATTGTTCGGTTTTTTTGGCGGCAAGTTCCTCTCAACGCCCCTCGTTCAGGTCGCAGCGGCAGCTAAGGCGTTCGGAAACGGTCAGGACTTTCGCTTTGAGATGACGGGCGTCAAGGAGGTCAATGATCTCTCGACGGCTTTGTCGGAGGCAGCCCGGCGTCAGCAGCTGCTCTCACACGAACTGATCCATAGATGCAAAAATGTTTTGACGGTGCGTTCAGTCCATCGTCCGCCGGAGCCTTCGTGATGGACAGTCGCTGGCCGAGGTCCGCGCAGTTACAGAGCAGAGATTGCATGCCCTTGCTCGCGCTCACGACCTTGTTCTGAAGCACGACTGGCGTGGTGCGGATCTTCGGGAAATTGCGCTTTCTGAACTGGAACCTTTTGGCAAGCGCATCGAGATCGACGGCGTGGCATTCACGGTGATGCCGAATTTGATCCAACCGTTGATGCTGGTATTCCATGAGCTAGCGACCAACGCCGTCAAATACGGAGCGCTCTCCGTGCCGGAGGGCCGCGTGCTACTCAGTTGGACTGCGACGTCCGCACTCGACCAATTGTCGATCGAATGGCGAGAACGTAACGGTCCCGTTATCGCCGCCCCGTCACGTACGGGCTTCGGCTCTCGCCTGCTCGAACGGGCGGTTCCAAACGCTGCTGCAAAGCTTGACTACGACCCCGCCGGAATCTCCTACAAACTCGACATTGCATTGTCGGGGGCACCGTCGGTCGAGGCATCCGGATTGCACGAAGACCCAGAAGATTCCTTTGGCAAAACGCTGTCGATGCCCGGATCGTAGCTCCCTGTCTCCACTGACCCCTCGCGCATTTTTGCCAACGGGCCGTCCGCCGGATTCAATTGTTCGTTTTCGGACTGCCGCTCCTGGCCCATTGCGTTAGATTGCCTTCGGCAGGCATTGCCAGCAGAACGGCCGACCCAAAGCGCGGGCCCCGACATGTCGGGCAGCGCGGACTTAACGGAACGAAATGCTTTGGAACTTTGTTCCCTTCTTAACACGCCAAACACGGTCGTTACGAGGATACGCGACTTGCGGCCGGATCGCGCTTGATGCTCCTGATTCCGCCGCGTCGGATGGGCGAGATTGCCTGTGAAGCCGGACTTACGCCGAGATCGACTAAAAAAGACATGTCGGAAACCACCAATAAATGACCGTTCGAGTTCAGGATATCACTGTCGGACGATGCTACGTCACCGGAAGCGATCGTGTTCGTCGCGTGATCGAGATCACTGCTGACCGTCACGTTCACTGGGTTGACGTGCAGAGTTCTCAGAAGCCCCCCGCCACCACCGTATCGGCATTGGAGCGATTTTCCGTTGAGGTCGAGCATGAGGTCAATGGCGAGGACCCGCGGTATTCTGGCTTGGTCGATAGCAATAACTCCGACAGCGCTTAGGAGATAAGGGCCGCCATTGCGGAAGCCGTGCGGGACAAGGCTTTCCTATCGCCGTTTACCCTAGTAGGCCAGCCGCGGGAATTGTGGCGGCCTGTGGCGGCCCTCGGGCAGGCTTCCTTCCTCATGTTGTCCGCTCCCAAAGGTACAGCAGCCACGACGTAACGCCGCGGTTCGCCAGAATTCCCTAGGACAGCTCATGTCTGCAAACTCGGCATCGCGACGGCAGCCACGTCCCACTAGCGGACATCGGCGCGGACTAGAGCTCGCCGAGATGGTGACGTCGGCTAACCAGCTATGACCGGACAGCAAGGGGCGAATGCTGAAGGCAGCGCTACACCATAGCCCACACCCGCGCTCGAAGGGCTTCGTCCGTCGCTAACGACCAGAAGGCATCGAGATTCACCAGGGTCTGTAAGGTTTCGACGGCCCGGCCGTGGACCCGTCGTAGTAAGGGTTGGCCGGCGGCGAGACAAATGCCACTATGGACACGGCATTAGCGGTGGGGGAACGGATGGTCGAACAAGACCTTCGGCGCGAGCGCAGACCAATATCTTCGTAAGCTATTCCCGGCGTGACAGCATCGCAATCACTCGCTTGATCGACGCGCTGACAGAGCATGACGGCATCAGCGTATTCAAGGACACGGAAGACATTCTCCCGACCGAAGAATGGCGCAAGCGCTCGAAGAACTCATCACCGCGGCAGACACAGTAGTTTTCTGTCTTTCGCCTAACTCCGCTGCCTCGGAGGTTTGTGCGTGGGAGGTAGAGACTGCCGAGCGGCTGAACAAACGAATAGCACCTTTCGTAATCGAGCCAGTCAATGGGAAAGCGGTGCCGGAGGGCCTAGCCAAGCTGAACTACATACTCGCGACGGATCCACATGCCTTCGACGGCGCTGTTGCTACCCTGATAATGGCGATCGGGACGGACATCGCTTGGATCCGAGAACATACGCGCATTGGACAAATTACATATAGATGGCTGGCAAGAGGCGAACCGAAGGACGAGTTGCTTCGCGGCCGGCACTTGGAAGACGCTGAAAAATGGGCGAGCTATCATCCTCGCGACGCGCCACTCCTTACGGCAGAGATGGGTCGCTTCCTGCAAACGAGCCGTTATGAGGCTAAAGTAACAGCACGCAGATCGAAGCGGTCGAGGGCCTTAATTTTCACCATGGCATTAGGCCTGATTGGAGGCGGCGGAGCGTATCTCAATCGGGAGTTTCTCAGGGCGCAGTATCACTGGCGCGTGGTGATGAAACCTGCGGTGTTAACAGCCGCCAAGGAAAGCGAAGTAGCCGTTAAGGTGGAATGAAATCTGGGTTCACCGAATGCGCCAACGGCTGCCCGACTATGATCGTAATTCCCCGCGGTAATTTTAGAATGGGCAGGCCCGATGGTTCAAGCCGCGAGATGGATATCCGAACTCAACGGTGAGCTCGATAAGGACTTCACTCCTGACGAACGTCCACTGCACGAGGTGACGATTAGCAAATCGTTCGCCGTCTCTCAGACCGAGATCACCTTTGCGCAGTGGGACATGTGTGTTGCTGCTGGCGGGTGCATTGAGCTTTCCGACAACGCGTGGGGGAGGAGCGGAGACTGGGGCGATCAGCCAGCCATCTTTGATGAGCTGGCACGAAGCAAAGCGTTATGTCGAATGGCTATCTATGCTCACTGGCAAGGAATATCGCTTACTCTCCGAGGCCGAGTGGGAATATGCGGCGCGAGCAGGCAACTCGGGCGAGTGGTGGTTCAAGGAGCCGGAAGACAATCTCTCCAATTACGCTTGGTTCGCAATGAACTCTTAAGTCCAAGACGCACCCTGTGGCCAAGAAGAAGCCCAACTCATTTGGGCTTTACGATATGCACGGCAACGTGTTTGAATGGGTCGAAGATACATTCCATAAAAGCTATGATGGCGCACCGATTGACGGCCGGAGCTGGATCGAAGGCGGTGAGCCTGGTCTCCGCGCTCAGCGCGGCGGCTCGTGGTTCAACTATGGAGGTGAACTCCGCGCCGCAGACC
>CAVYWT010000002.1:0-838624 GCA_963772405.1 uncultured Acidobacteriota bacterium
ACGCCGCCGAGCATGCAAAAGAAAAAGGTAAGGTGGCATTCCCGACGCTCTTGCTCGAAAGCTTTCATCATCACGGCCCCGTTCACGGCGTTCGGCTCATCGTTAGTTGCCGAACCTACCGTCGCGACCTTTCCAGGGGCGATACTCCACGCGACGCCTGTGAAGAATTGGAGCTAAAACCTTTCAGCTCCGCGGAAACGGAGAAGTACCTGCGTGATCGCATTGTGAAAGTCACCGACACTCAAATACAAGTCGCGTATTCGCGCTCAGAAGGAAATCCGCGGATTCTCGAACACCTAGCCTTGAGCGATAGGGGGCTTCTTGATCGATCCGAAATAGACAAAATAATCAAATTGGACGACCTTTTGAGAGATCGCATTGGCCGAGCCCTTGGCGAAGCTTCGAGACGAGGTTACAAGGAAGTTGAAATCAATGCCTTTCTTGCTGGATTGTCCGTCTTACCGCCTCCCGTTCCCCTCGATGAGTACGCAGATGCGCATGGTCTGGATCTCGAGCGCTGTAAAGAGTTTCGCCGCTGACTTAGCCCCCCTCCTGGAGCAGACGAGACACGGATTAATGTTCCGCGATGAACCCACAGAAACGTTCGTTCGCGAGACTTATGGGGACAACGATCAGACGCTACGCGTCCTCGCTGAAAATCTTTTTAAGAAGCAGGGAACCTCAGTTTATGCGGCGACCGCGCTTCCCGGCTTACTTCAAAAACTTGATGACGGGAAGCTCCTCTTCGAACTGGCATTCGATGAACGGTTCCCAGCGGCGATTACAAGTACCGTCGGTAAGCAGAACATACGCTACTCAAGACTAAAAGCCGCCGTGCGGCATGCGGCAGGGAAGGAAGATTTCAACCGTCTTGTTCATCTGCTGGTGGAGCTATCGACTCTCGCTGCAGTCAATCAGCGAGGTAAGGACTACGTGCTCGACAATCCGGATTTAGTTATAGCGTCACACGATGTCGACGCTACTAGACAGAGCTTCGAGACCCGCACGGCGTGGCCCGGAACACGGTACGCGAGACTTACAATTGCAAGCGTCTTGGCGGCCGATCTGACGGACGCTTACCGGTATGTTGTACAAGCTGATGAATGGATTCGCCATTTTCACCGGCAAGACGAGGATTACCGAAGAGATCGAGGCGGACCGGAGGCGCTCGACGTCGCGTCGGTTCCTTTGTGCCTTGTCGCAAATGATCGGGGCACCGGCGCAGCGGACTGCTTGAAGATTTGGAAGGAGTGGTATGCATACGACGTTTCCAAGAGTCTTTTCCTGCTTCTCAACCAGGCGGAGCGAATGGGAACAATTCCGATCGCTAATGTTCGGCACTTTCTGAATTCGCTTAAGTCGCAACCGGGTGTTCTTACCGCGGCTCTCTCCTTTGTGCAGCTAGACAACGCTGGCCGGCGACGCTTGATCCGAGCGGCTTGCAGGCGTTTGCAAGAACAGGAAAACCATCGAGGAGAGTCGGATTTTTAACCATGACAGGAGTTATGAAATCCGAGACGGCCTGTTAAAGGCAGCCGCTTTGGCGGTCGCATTGAAAATGCGTCCGGATGCACTCGAATTGTCGAAACCGCTCCCAACGAACGACCGGGTCTTTGGTCCTTGGTCGACCGATTCTCTAGAGAGATTCCGTTTCACTTCATTACTTACACGGCTCTTCGTGCGGCTATCAAAGGTCAGCCTATCGCCGTACATGATCTACTTCCTCGAGAACTAGTAGACATCGCCGAGCAAGTGCCCAAGGGCGCAGACATAGGTGCCTTCAAAAAGGCACTAAGAGCCGAGTTGGATGAACAATCAGGACCGGAGCAGGGTTTGGCCGGTCACAATAAAAAAATCAGCTATGACACTAAGAGAGATGCCGAGCTCTTCCTTAGCGAGCGAATTGAGCCGCTTCTTGAAATCACTCAAGCATTCGCCGCGATGGCGTCCACTGGTTCAGGGAAAGCGGACAAGAGGTTTCTGAAACTGATGAATTTATGGACCAAGCTCAGAGTAAAGAGCGAACGTTACTCGGAAGCTGACGAAACAAACTGGTTCTTCGATCGTTTAGGACGCCGGCTGTTGATCTTCGCGCTCTGGGCCCGGCCTGATATCAACGCCTCTGCCGTAGAGGGATTTGTCTCGCAACTAGGACGACATACCCCCCCATCTCCGAAATCACTACGGTGGTTGCACTGTTGGCGGAAAGGAATGGGTTGCAGGAATTGGCAGGCAGCCTGGCCTTAACAGCAAAAGCTCTAATAGAGCGCGACGATGAAGTGGATAGCCGGGCATCACTATTCGCAAGGCTGGCGCAGCGCCATCGCACCTGCGAGCGTAGAGGAGGCTGCGACTTATTTTCGGCTTGGTCTTGAGCAGATGGATGCTATAGGTTCGGGTGATTATCGATTTACGAGTGAGCTCCTGCTATTTGCTGCGACCCTCCGGGGAGAGGAGCTCGACGAAGCCGATTTTCACACTCTTTCAAATATTTCCGAACTTAATAACTATGAGACAGATAAGTTTCCTTGGGAGGATTTCGCGAAGGGAATGGTTCGCGTTTCCGGATGTAGATCGCTTGCAAAACTTGCGCGATGGGATGATCGGGATAAAAGCTCTCTGGACTACACATTGCTGCCTTATTTGTTTGCGCTCATTGAGCAAGATAAGGTCGATCCGGCGATAGCCCTGAGTCTGCTTCGTCTCTCATCACCAGTGGAGTTTTATCGTTGCGGTACCGAGCAACTCGCCGAGCTAATCGTCAAGAAACAGTACCCCAATTCGAACGCCTTGTTGTTCGAATTGATCTGCCAATTTGAACAGACTCATCCTGGCGTTTTCATGCCCAGTACTCTTACAACTCTTCACAAAATTGCCGAGCGCGAACTTGGGGAGGATTCGGAACTAGCTATCTACCTTTCCAAGGCAGCTCCAGAGTTCGAGAGGCTTCGGCACGAGGAGAACGAGGCTCGAAACCGGCCCGCCACCCCGCACCCTGGGCTTCGAGAAAAGGTAAACGATCGAAAGAACGAGAATGAGCGAGCCTCGAAGAAAATTATTGCTGACGCGGATCCAACTTCCGAAGCGTCAATGTCGTGGGCGGTCAACGCGCTGGCCCGCTTGCCGAACGAATTTGATTTCAGAGCGCCAATACTTTGTGAAACTTCGTGGAAAGGTTAAATATGCCGATAGAGCGAAATACGTTTGGATCATCTCACGGCTTGAAGGCCTCAGTATCTACACTAAGCTTGGCGAGCTGAAAGCGTGCAAAACACAATGGGGTGATTCTTCAGCTGCGCTACAAGATGTGTTTCGCGACATCGCGGTACCTTTCATACAAATCCACACAGATGATCTAGTCCTTGAGGACTACCTATCTGACTCAACACTAAAGGAAGTTTCCGAACTCTGCTGTGTACCAGTTACTGTTCTGGCACTAGAACTGATTGCACTCTTTGCAGCACCGGATTCGCATTGGCCGGCATCGATCTGGATGAATCTGGCGGCAATCATTTGTGAAAAGGCAAAGCTCGGCGAAGGCCAAATTGCGCTCGAAGCGACTGCTTAATGGCAACGCTGCGAAACTAGCATCCACGGTTGTGGATGGTGTGTGGAAACCCGGTCTTTATCCCACACACGGTGAGACCGACACAGCTGCAGGCCTTATCTGGCGATTCTTGGGAGCACCGTCAGCGGCTCAGCGTTGGAGAGCCGCTCACAGTATCCGGTGCTTGGTGCGTTTTGGAAAATGGGAAGTACTGGACGCTCTAATCGGAAGGTTCCATTGTGCAGATGCTCATCCCTATCAAGCGCCTGAACTACCGTTCTATTTTCTACACGCACGACTCTGGCTTCTGATCGCGATTGCGCGAGTGGCACTGGATCATCCACACGATGTTGCAAGGTATGCAGATTTGCTCAAGAGTGTCGCCTTCGATACGAATGTGCCACACGTACTAATGCGTCACTTCGCCACCCAGACTTTGCTGCTTTGTGCGAGAGGTGGCTCCGTGAAGCTGTCTGCGAGCGAGACCAAAGAGTTAAAGAAAGTCAGCGTGTCCCCTTTTAGGATGAAGAAGACAAGAACCTATCTGGGCGATTCATTTTACGACGAACGTAGAGACTCGACGCATACGCCGGAAGTCGAATTCAACTTGGACTACGATTTCGACAAAAATAATGTCTCCAAGGTTAGCGAGATGTTTGGTAGAACGAGATGGGAAACCAGAGACATTCTCGCCCGTTGGGTTCGAAAATATGATCGCCAAATCACCAGCATGTACGAAAAGGGAGGGCGGCACTTTCAGACGACGAAATGGAGCTTGGGGAATGACAGCTGAGTATCACCTCTACGGCCAGCAATTGGGATGGCACGCTCTGTACCTTGTGGCAGGTGAGTACTTGTCAAAACATCCAGTAGTTCAGCGGCCTTATGACGATCTCAATCCCTGGTGCGAATGGCTATCTCGTCAATCGATTACGAAGTCGGATGGCCTTTGGCTTGCCGACGGAGTTGACTGGCCTCCGGTAGATGCCCAAGTGAATCTTCGCGAGAAAAGTGGGAAAAGCTCTGTTCTAACCGGCGACAAGTTGAAGCTTCTTTCGTTGTTGAAAATTGGGGCTCTGATAGGTGACGAACTTGTTGTTGCAGGTGACTGGCGATCGGTTGACGGAATCGACATTAGAATCACGTCGGCTTTAGGACGTGTGGATGACGCTAAGAAACTTGCGGTTAAGCTGGCTAAGGCGGAACCATTTCGAGTCTGGTTGCCGCAGTTAGAAGAACACGATGCTGGTGGCGAGTATTCACATTCTGAGACGGATGCTATTTCGCCATGGATTGTTTGGCCGTACGTCGAAGCAGGACTTGACGAAACAGATTCGCTAGGAGTCACTGCAGCGACTCGGCGCCTGTACTTCTCCAAGGCGGTAAACGCAATTGGCCCTTTGAAACAAGGAGATCCTTTTCGGCGAACGTGGATAGACCCGACCGGTCGAGCAGCAGCGGCGCGCTCAGAAGCGCGGCGCCAAAATCCGACGCATGATGAACAAGAAACGCTCAGCGGTGAACGGCTCATCTGTAGTTCACGGTTTCTGAAGAAGGTGCTCCTGGAAAGAAGTGAGGAGTTATTGATTCTGATCGTACTGAGAAAGTACGACAAAGGATACGCTGGCCGACCCAGCGAGTTTTGGCATACTACGGGCATTGTCCGAATTGGAAATACGCTGGATTTCAAGTTTCTTTCTGGCAAAACCAACGAGCGTCATGCAAGCAATTACTGATCGCAGAATGGTCGTCGTGAGCCGTTTCGTTGCAGGAGACAGGATCTTCGGCGATCGTCTCGTTAATGATTCAGCGTGCTTTGGTTTTCTTGAAATTCGTCACGGTGGCGTCGGCGTTATGGGCGCAGCGAATGCCATAGACGCCGCCCTAGCTGATTTCGGATTTGGGATTTCGGATTTCGGATTTCGAGCTTCTGAGTTCTGAGTTCTGAGTTCCGAGTTCTGAGTTCTGAGTTCCGAGTTCCGAGTTCTGAGTTCTGAGTTCTGAGTTCTGATTTCTGAACTACCACCCGCACCACACCACTCCGCTCACCGTTATGAGAATCACTTGCGTCGCGCCCGACTCACCCTTGGAAGATGCGCGGTAATAACTGGCCGTCGCCAGATACCAGCGCGGGTGGAAGAATCATTAAGTGACCGGCCTAGGAGGTGGTCGCGGTTGCCTTTCGGCCTTCGATGATGTTATGCACTTCGAAAAATTCGATCTCAGGCGGAGCGATGCCTAAGTCCTGCATTATCGGCCTTACTGTTCCGCCAAATTTTTCGAATGCTTTGCGCGATTCCCAAATGTCGCTGACGCGAAGATTGTCGGTGTCGCCGAAACACACATGATAGAGCCGGCACCCGCGGGCCGTTTGCAGTTCTTTTGGCGGCTAGGTCTGTTGAGGAGGCTGAATCTTCGACAAACCGTCAGCCACGCTCAGGAACGCGATCGTTACTAGAACGATGCAAACGATAACGAAGCCGAGGAGTACGATCGACGTCATCCTGTTGTCGCGGCGAGCGTTGAAAGGTACGAAAGCAAAGATAGGAAGAATCAGGGCTGAGCCGATGCCGGCGATAATTCCAAAGATCAAAATCTCCGCGATGTGGGCGCCGGCCGTAGTCACATCGCCCATGAAACGACCAGCAACGACAATATGGGATTTGGGATTTGGGATTTGGGATTTTGGATTTGGTTGGGATTTTGAAATCGCGAAGTACTCGATCGCGAGATCAGGTGGTTCGAGAGTATTGATTGGGCCTGACCTTGTGCAATTAGGAAGTACGCTGCTTTCGCACATCAGCGACGATCTCATAAGAACGGAGACGGACGCGTGGTCGAAGATCATTGCGTTGAGCATCAGCTCATCGGCGGCGGTTTCGGCGAGGATGCGTTCCAAACCGGTTTTCACTGTCGCGGGGCTTCCGATTATTGAACCGCCGAGGCGGGACTCGACGGCGGCTTTTTCTTGCGGCGTCCAGATGTCGTCCATGTTTTCAACGGGTGGCTGCATTTGGCCCGGGGTTCCGCGGGCGAGGCGGAGGAATGATTGGAATTGCGTGGTCGCGAGAAATTGCGCTTCTTCGTCGGTGTCGGCGGCGATGAGGTTTATCGCGAGCATCGCGTATGGTTTTTCCAGATCGTCGGACGGTTCGAATGTCTCGCGGTAAAGTTTTAGTGCGGGCAGAATATATTCCGGGGAGAAGTGTCCGGCAAACGCGAAGGGCAATCCCAACTGTCCGGCTAGACGTGCCGAAAATCCGCTTGAACCGAGAAGCCAGATCGGAATTCGCATCCCGCCGCCCGGTACGGCCTGGACCTTTTGATTCTCAACGGGCCGGCGAAAGAAAAACCGCAGCTCTTCGAGCAGCTCGGGAAAATCGTCGCCGTCCGAGTGCAGCGTGCGGCGGCAGCGCACGTGCCGTCATCCGGTCCGAACCGGGAGCCCGTCCCAACCCGAGATCGATCCGCTCAGGGTACATCGATTCGAGCGTTCCAAACTGTTCCGCGATCACCATCGGAGCGTGATTCGGCAGCATGATGCCGCCCGCTCCGACACGAATGCTCGACGTTCCGCCGGCGATGTGACCGATGACGACGGACGTCGCGGCGCTCGCGATGCCCGTCATGTTGTGATGTTCGGCGAGCCAGTATCGCTTATACCCGAGACGTTCGGCGTGCTGCGCCAAACTCAAGGAATTGCGGAACGCTTCCGATGCCGTCGAACCTACATTGATCGGCGGAAGGTCGAGAACTGAGAACGGAACATCGGAGAGTTTCTTCATGATCGCTTGGTTAGATTATAGGGTATTACGGGAGGACGAGATGGACTCGGGTGCGGGGCACGATGAAACCCGTCCGGATACAATTAGGCCGATGAGGAGTCTCGTAGGGCTTGCATCCGGATCGACACTCCGACCGAAATCCATGTATGGTAGGTCAGCAGCAAAAGGTGGTTCAATTATGTTCAGCAAAGCGGATTACATTATTTTGGGAGCGGCATTCGTATCGTTCCTTTTCTCGGTGTCACTCTGGTTCGGCTTTTTCGGAATCGAGAACAGGGATGCGGGTGTCTTTGTCGGGTTGTGGGTGCCGTCGATCTTAGCCCTCGGCCTTTTCTTTAGGACAAGCGTCCGGGGAAATCAGGTTCGATGACCGGAGTAATCTTCGCCGTCGGGCTCTTCGTCACTTTGGCTGTCAGCTACGCGTTGTTTGCTTACACGATTGCCGAAATGCGGAGCAGCAAGGACGAGGCCGCTTAAAGCAGCCTGGCGACCCCATACCAGATTCCAACTGAGACCCGCTATCTTTGCGCCTGCCGGATTTGACCTGACCGATCTTCCAGCTTCATTCTCACGTTTTTTCTCCGAATCACGAGAAAGTCATTGCGCTTTTGATTTCTTAAAATTCGTCACCGTCGCGTCGGTGTTATGACCGAAGCGCAATCCGTAGACGCCGTCCGTTGATTTGAGTTTGCCTTCGGAGACAACCGCCGAGCGATCATAGCTTGCAACCACCTTGTTGTTGATCGAGCACGAGACCTTTCCGCCCTTGACGGTGATCGCGATGTGCTGTGTCACAGGTTGGCCGACGCCTGCAGCCTTGTTGACGGCGGGGTCGGAGGCGGGACGCGGGCCATTCATCTGAAACGGTTTCGGGCCGAATCCGCGGACGATGAAATTGCCGTTGCCGTACGCCGCACAGTATAGGTAACTCTCTTTTTCAGTTCCGAGGTCGCTGACCGGCGATCATGATCCCGTACGGATGCGGGTGATCGTTGATCGACATATATTTCGGTTCGAGGAAAGTCGCGCTCACGGTGTAGTCGCCCGTCGCCTTGTTCGCCGGGTTCCAGTATGTGACGGCCGGGCCGGTCGTGACGTGCAGGGCTTTGCCCTCTTTCGCGAGCTTTGCGCTGTTTAGGGTAAGACCCGCTTCCTTCTCTTTCGCGTCGATCTTTCCCGTCCAGCCTTTAACCATGACCCCGCCGCCCGCGACGCTGGTGGATGGGCCTTCCTGAGCCGCTACGTTGATGATGGAGATGAAGAAGATCGTTAATAGAATTTGAATTTTCATGATGGGGAAATACTAGCATGAGGAGGCAACTCGGGATTAGCGAAAGCAAGTAAAGCGGCTTCGCGTAGCCACGCCGTTTACGGCGTGGATCGTGATCGGCGGAGAGTGGCAGCCCGTTTCAACGGGCTTCGGATCTGGAAGGGCGTTGAAACGCCCTCGGTCGATTTCCTGCGAACACGTCCCACGTGCTGAAGCACGTGGCTATGCTCGAACGAAGATTCTGTCGCAGAAAGCGGACGAACCTCTCTCGTTCAGTTCGGCTAAGGCTGATTCTATTTTCTTGCCGATACCTCCGTCTAAAGGCCGGGGGCGATTTGAAGGTTCGCATTCGCTCGATCCATCCCGCTTTCTCGCGAGTTGATTAGGTCGCAATACATTGAGACGATAGGTGCCCGTGAAAATATTTTCTTTCGACATGCCAGTGGTGTTTGCTGCGGGTGCAGCGCCCGCGTTTCTGACGGATGCGGTCGTGTTGATCGTCGCCGGGGCGTTGATCGCGTACATCTCTTTCAGATTAAAGCTCGTCCCGATCGTCGGGTTTCTGATCGCGGGTGTTCTGATCGGACCAAATGCGCTCGGACTTGTCGAGGACGAAGCGCTTGTCGCGGCGACGGCCGAGATCGGCGTGATCCTGCTGTTGTTCACGATCGGTATTGAGTTCAGTCTCGAGAAACTGGCCAGCATCCAGAAGCTCATCTTTGCGGGCGGCACCGCACAGGTCGGGTTGTCGATCATTGCGACGACGGCGATACTCGCTGCGTTTGGTGTCGACTGGAAGGTCGGCGTTTTCACAGGGATGCTCGTCGCATTGAGTTCGACGGCGATCGTCCTCAAGCTGCTCGCGGACAACAGCGAGACAAGCTCGGAACCCGGACAGGTCGGACTCGGGCTGCTGATCTTTCAGGACCTCGCGATCGTCGTAATGGTTTTGCTGATCCCGACGCTCGGTGCGAGCGGCGGCGATGGCGGTGCAGGCGGCGTATTCCTGGCTCTCGCGAAAGCCGCACTCATCATCGTCGCCGTTCTCGTGATCGCCCGCCGCATCATGCCGAAGATCCTCGAGCTCGTCGCAAAGACCTGCTCACCCGAATTATTTTTGCTGACGATCATCGCGATCTGTTTTGGGACGGCGTATCTCACGAGCCTCGCCGGCGTTAGTCTTTCGCTCGGAGCGTTCCTCGCCGGACTGATGGTCAGCGAGAGCCGTTTCTCGCAGCACGCATTGAGCGAGACCCTGCCGCTGCAGATCCTGTTTCAGCGCGACGTTCTTTGTATCGGTCGGGATGCTGCTCGATGTCGGTTTCCTGGTGCGCAATTTACCGGTCGTGATTGCCGCGATCGCCGCGGTGCTCGTGATCAAGATCGCGACGACATGGATAAGCGTCAAGATTCTGAAATACTCGACACCGGTAGCCGCGGCCTCTGCGTTGATGCTTGCGCAGATCGGCGAGTTTTCGTTCGTGCTCGAGCGTGCGGGCCGAGAGGTCGGATTGTTACCCGCGGGTGCAGGCGAAGCCGGGTCGCAGACTTTTATCGCCGCGACCGTCGTGCTCATGGTGATGACGCCGTTCCTGATGCGGGTCGGGAGCGGGCTGTCGGATAAGATGGTCGCCAACCGTGAGCTTGCCGGTGCGAGTGCGGATGATGATCCTGAGGCGCTGGGCGAAGTACCTGACCTCGAAGATCACGTGATCGTCGCCGGATACGGCCAGGCCGCACGCGGTCTGGTTCGCGTGCTCTCCGGATCCGGAATTCCGTTCATCATCACCACGCTAAATCCCGACGGGGCGAACGAGGCCGAATCGCATGGCATGACGGTCGTGCGCGGCGATGCGACAAAACCTTTTTTGCTGCAGCATGTCGGGATCATCAACGCGAAGATGATGGTCATCGCGGATGACAACCCCGCAATGGCCCACCGAATCGTGTCGGTCGCGCGGCAGATCAACCCGACCATGCGGATCGTCGTGCGGACGCGTTATACGCAAGAGGTCGATTCGCTTGCGGCTGCCGGAGCCGACACGGTGATCGCCGAAGAACTGGAATCGGTCGTCCAGCTTTTCGGAGAGGTGCTCAGGGATTATAAGATCCCGGCCGCAGAGATCGAGTCATACGAGGAGCTGGCGCGAAGGAACGGGTATTCGGCGTTGTTCGATGATGAAGTGGACACGTCGGTGTTCAGGTGCGCACCCGGAGAGGATTGTTTCGACTCGCGCAATGGTCACGGTCCGCGCCGGGTCGGCAGTGGTCGGCAAATCGTTGCGATCACTGAGACTGATCGAGAACTTCGATCTGACAGTTCAAACAGTTAGTCGTGACGGCCAGGAAATTAACGAACCGTCCGCCGATCTGGTTCTGGAGCCCGGCGACGAACTGAAAATGTCGGGGCCGACCCAGGCATTCGCAAACAACGCCGCACTATTTCGCGTCTCAGGCGGCAATGGATCGAAAACGGTGGCGAGCCCGGCTGTATCGGTCGTATCCGAAGAAGAGAACGCGATGTCGTTCGCTTCGGAGACCGGCATCAGCCTCGACACACGCGTCACGTATGTGCCGACCGTCGATGAAAGCGTGTGCTCGCACCTCGGACGGATCAAGCCTGTGTTCCCGAGTGCGCCGGGCTGTGAGGAATGCTTGCGGATCGGCTCCGAATGGGTGCATCTGCGGTTGTGTCTGACATGCGGGCATGTCGGGTGCTGCGACACCTCCGACTATAAACACGCCACTGCTCATTTCCACGACACCGAGCATCCGCTGATGAAATCGATCGAGGTTATCGACAATTGGGCGTGGTGTTTTGTCGATGAGGAATATATTTAGCAGTTGGCAGTCAGCAGTCGGCAATCAGCAGAACTCTTTCAAAAGTTCTCCGATCCGTTTGACGATCTCATGGCGGGCGCGGTCATAATCCTCACTCACGGGCGGCACGTCTTCCCACGAAACGGGAGTTGTTTTCGATTCGATAGTCTTAGGCAGACCGGAAAAGCTTACGACGCAGATCGCATCGCGAACATCTTCTTCGCGTAGGAGCACCGGTTTCGTTTCGTCGGGAATCAATCCATCAGTCTCAAGGCCTTGCCAAACATGCGACGGTATCTCTTCATCGGGATCGGTTCCGCGAGAGATTGCCCGGACATCCAGACCTTTTGCGCGAGCCTGCTCGTTAAAATGCGCTGCGGCCAACACGCTTTTCGCCGAGCCGTGTTCACACACGAAAAGCACCAACTGTTTACTGTTATTCATATATTTTGCGTCAATCGTTGAGATCGATTCTTGTGTCGAATCCCGGGGTTTCCATAGCCCGTTCATAAACGATGGCGGCAGAGACGACATCCTGCAGGGCCATTCCCGTGCTGTCAAAGACGATGATCTCGTCTTCGCTGGAGCGACCCGGTTTGTTACCCGCGACGATCTCACCGAGTTCGGCGTAAACGTCACCGGGCGAAACCCAACCGTCTTTCAGAGCGTGGTGCAGTTCGCCGATGGTTGCACTTTGATCCGAAATGTCGGTAACGATCTTGCTGGACGACAACAACGCCGGTTCCAATTCTTGTTTCTCTTCACTATCCGCACCGACGGCCGCGATAAACGTCCCGGGCGAGATGTGTTCGCGCCGCAGAAAATATTCTCGGGCCGTCGTGCAGGTCACGCAGATGTCGCTCGCGCGGGCAGCCTTCGCCAGGTCGTCAACGGCAGTTATCTCGATCTTCATTTTGCGCGGACATGGTCTCCGCAAAAAGACGAGCCTGCTCGGCATCAATATCGTAGGCAAAGACCTTTTCGATATTTCGCACTTTCATGATCGCTTCGAGGGAGATTCGCCCCTGACTGCCGCATCCGCAGATGAGAACGGTTTTGGCGTTTTCTCTCGCTAAATATTTTGTCGCGACCGCCGTCGCCGCTCCGGTGCGGATGATCGTAATTTCGATCGAATCCATCAACGCGAGAAGCCTTCCATTAACGGCATCGCAAAGGATGATCACGCCTTGTATCGTGGGCAGACCGATCTTCCGATTGTTTGGAAAATTAGCGTTTGATTTGGCGACGAAATATGATCTTTCGAGATCCATAATTCCGGCTTTGATGTGGAACCCGCCGTCTTGTGCGTGAACGCCTAGAATGCCCGGAGGCTGGGTTTTGCCTTCACCATATGATCTAAAGGCTCGTTCCACCGCCCGGATACATTCTTCGGTACCCAAGAGCTCGCTCACGTTCCGCCGAGTCAACAATAGTGTGCCTTCCGATTTCACCATAACTCAGTCTTTGCATCGTAATGTAACGTCTGTTACATTGTCAATGCTGTTACAGACCAATGAAAACTGAAGACAAACAAGAGTGGATACTGCTGGTTCATCTGCTACCGCAAAAGCCGACTAAATTACGTGTCCGAACCTGGCGTAAACTGCAGGCTTTGGGAGCGGTGCCGATCAAAAATTCCGTGTACGTCCTCCCGTACAATGACAAAACGAGCGAAGACTTCCAGTGGCTCCGGCAGGAGATAGAATCTTCAGGGGGTGAAGCTAATCTCTTCCGCGCAGATTCTGTGGAGGGTGCGACGGACAAAGAGATCGTCACGTTGTTCCGCAATGCACGCGACGAAGACTACGCGAAACTCATTACCGAATGTGAAGGTCTTAGCGGGGCGGCACGCGAGCAGGCAAAGGGTAATTCTCTTTCGGCCGGCAAACTCGCACAGTATGTTTCCGAACTGAGCAGGCTGCGGCAAGAGTTGGAGCGTGTTAGAGCGACTGATTTTTTTCATGCGCCGAAGGGAAAAAAGGCGCAGGACGCTTTCGAAAAATGCCGCCGCGAGGTACAAGCAACCGAAAGCAAAAACATTAAGAGTTCAGACAATAAAAGTGATCTGGCTCCATTAAAAACCTCGGATTATCAAAATCGCCGGTGGGCGACCAGGAAAGACCCGCACATTGACCGCCTGGCTTCCGGCTGGCTGATTCGTCGCTTTATCGACAAGCGGTCTCGCTTCCAATTTATATCCGAAGGCGAGCGTGTTGCGAACACTCTTACTTTCGACATGGCTGACGGGGATTTTACGCACCGCGGCGAGGACTGTACGTTCGAGACGATGCTCAAGAGTTTCGGTCTGGAATCGGACGATGCGCTTTGCGAGATCGCGCAGATAGTCCACGACATTGATCTTAAAGACAACAAGTTCAGTCGTCCGGAAGCGAGCGGTGTCAACGTCGTGATCAGGGGACTCGCCGAGGTTTACAAGGAAGACGGTGAGCGGCTTAAACAGAGTCTGCCGGTGTTCGACTCGCTGTACGAATTATTCCGTAAAGAACTGGGTGCACTACGAGACCAGAATACGAAGACCCGGAAGAAACGCAGCGGAAAGGCGGCTGCCCGAAGAAAATAGTATTTGCTGTGGCTGGTGAAAGCATGAACGTAGAACGATCCCGAAAAGCGAAGACACATGATGCGAGCGAAATAAAAGAAGGATCGCGAAATGTTTCGTTTGCCGAGGCCTTCCGCTTTTGGGTCAAGCTGGGCTTTATTTCGTTCGGCGGTCCGGCCGGTCAGATCGCCATCATGCACAAGGAACTGGTGGACAGAGCGCCGGTGGCTATCCGACAAGCGGTTTTTGCACGCGCTCAATTACTGCATGCTCCTGCCCGGACCTGAGGCCCAGCAGCTTGCCATCTACATCGGCTGGCTAATGCACCGTACATGGGGCGGAATCGTCGCCGGCGCGTTTTTCGTCATTCCCTCCGTCTTTATATTGCTCGGGCTTTCCTACATCTATGCCGCCTTCGGCAACGTTCCGTTTGTCGCCGCCGTGCTTTCCGGATTTAAACCGATCGTCGTGGCAATCGTTGTTGAAGCGGTGATCAAGATCGGCGGAAAGGCATTAAGGGTGTGGGCACATTTCGTTATTGCTGGGTTCGCTTTCGCTTCGATCTATTTTCTGAACGTCCCATTTCCACTGATCGTCTTAGCAGCAGCGGTCATAGGTTTATTGGGTGCTCACTCGATGCCCGCTGTCTTTGCCGTGCGACCGGCGACGCCGAAAGCAGATGCAACCTCGGAAGGACACGTTGATGCAGTTTTGCCTCTAGTGATCGATGACAATGCTCCGCAGCTATCGCACACTCTTCCGAACACCCTGCGGACGCTCAAGATCCTGCGTCGCTACTATCACGCTTTGGCTCCTGCCGTTTCTAGCTGTCGGAGTCTGGCGCGGCTGGGACAGCCTGCACGTGCAGGAATATAGATATTTTACACAGGCGGCATTCGTTACTTTCGGCGGAGCGTATGCCGTTTTGGCTTATGTCACGCAGGCCGCCGCAGGCTCATTCGGGTGGTTGACAAAGACACAGGCCGTTGACGGACTCGCACTGGCGGAAACGACGCCGGGCCCGCTCATAATGGTTTTGCAGTTTATTGGATTCATGGCAGCGTGGAATAATCCGGGCGACATGGATCGGACCACGAGCGCGATAGTTGGTGCTCTGATCACCACGTACGTGACGTTTCTACCGTCCTTCCTTTTTATCTTTGTCGGAGCACCTTATATCGAGGTCTTACGAGGCAATAAGAACTTGACCGGCGCACTCTCCGGCGTGACCGCAGCGGTCGTCGGCGTTGTGCTCAATCTGGCTTTAGTATTCGGCGCCGCGGTCATTCTACCTAATGGACTCGACGGCAGTATCGACTGGATTTCAGCCGTGATGAGCTTTGCAGCACTCGTGGCACTCCATAAATTCAAAGCAGATGTCCTGGTGATTGTATTGATGGGTGGTTTGGCCGGGCTGGCCCGGATGTTTTTTTCGTAACGGTTGAGTGAGAGACAAATCGAAATTAAGTTAGGAGGCATTGATTTCATGAATACAGAGGGAGTTGTTTGGGTTGAGCTAAAGGACGCGCCCACCTTGCACCGGTCTGAACTGTTTCGCGTGCGTCCCTTGTGGGAAGACGAGAATAGTCCGGCGAAGGCAATGGTTGTGGAGATCGACGCGGGCGGTATTTATCCGGGACTCGATGTTCACGCGCCCGGGCCCGAAGAAGTTTACGTCGTTTCCGGCGTCATGAATGATGGTGCGCGCGATTACCCGGCGGGCACGTTTATTCATAACCCCGCCGGGTCGTCGCACATTCCGCAATCAAAGACCGGCTGTACGTTGTTTCTGTTTTACCCGGAAGGATAATTCGTTGAAACGGTCGGTTACCCATATAGTTTCGCCGGTCGTGAATCGAACCGGTGAACAAGGTCGTCAGACGGTAAAACGGCCACGCATCTTTACATCGATGCGCGGCCGCAAAATTTCAATTTAGGATTTACAACGTGAGCCGTACTGCCACAGCACTCGTGCAACCGGTAGCGAGCACCACGCCGCTGAAGTTGGTCAGCACGAAAGAGCCGCTGGAGTATGATTCGTCGCTGAATCTACCAAGCTGCCCTTGCTGCGTCACTCTCAACCGCCCGACCGGTACTCCGGCCGGAGTCAGCGGTATGAAAGAGAACCGCATCGAATAGTTACTGCCACCGCCGTTGCTCACCCAGATGCCGTGGCCCGGTGTGCGATACGGTCGTCGCGGGGTTGGCTCCGAATTCCGCCACCGTGCCGCCTTCGTTGAACGTGATCACGCCGGGAATGCCGGTGCGATCTGTTCCCCTGTTTCACAGTTAGTGGGCGTTACGGTGGTTTCCCAGGCACCGACGATTCGGTTTGCCGATTGCGGCAATGCATCCTGTTCTTCCTTATTCTGAGCGATTAGTGAGGTTTGGGCCGCGGCGATAAATAGCAACGCAACTGTCGCGAATGTAATTTTTGTAAGTTTCGTTTTCATCTGTTTTTCCTCCGATCGTTTTAGTCTTGTCGGGCTTTTTTTTGCCTTCACTCAATAACGCGACGGAATCAGAAAACAGGGCTAAAAGTTTTTCGAGCATTTTGTGGTTTTTAATGAAATAATTATTCCGAACCTCGAACCGACAGATTCATCTCGGTACACAACTTCGAATATATGGAGCAATCGGTCGATCAGCGGCCCGAGATCACGCAATGGCTGCAAGAGTGGAGCTCGGGTAAGGAAAACGCGCTCGATGCCGCTGATGCCCATTGTGTATGCCGAACTGCACCGGCAAGCTGCCAACTATCTGCGGCGTGAACGGATCGGGCATACGCTTCAGGCGACCGCTCTTATAAATGAGGCCTATCTTAGGCTGATCGATCAGCGTGAGGTTAACTGGAAGAACCGGGCTCATTTTTTTGGTATTGCGGGGCAGGCGATGCGACGGATACTGGTAGATCACGCACGGTCGCGACATCGTAATAAACGCGGCGGCGACGCCGAAGATCTGCCGCTCGAGGCGGCGGAATTCGCGACGTCAAAAGGGGAAAGTGTTGATCTGATCGCGCTCGACGAAGCTCTTACACGGCTCGCGCTTCTGGACGAACGACAGTCGAAGATAGTCGAGCTCAGATTCTTCAGCGGGATGAACGTCGAAGAAACGGCAGAAGCCCTATCGGTTTCGCCGGCAACTGTAAAGAACGAATGGCGGACAGCAAAGGCGTGGTTGTTTCAGGAACTGAACGGATGAATGCGGAGCGCTGGAAAAAGATAAAGGAATTATTCGACGCCGTCGCGGATCTCGATCCGGGTGCTCGTGATCAATTTCTCGAACAAGCTTGCGAGTCGGACGCGACGTTGCGCAGCGAGGTTGAGAAACTTTTGTCATCATCCGAAGGCGCCGACGGGTTTATGGAGCAACCCGCGGCCAGCCACGTTGCGAGCGCCTTTTTGGAACCAAAAGGAATGCTACAGGTCGGCGACCGTTTCGCGCACTACAAGATACTTCGACAGATCGGTGTCGGCGGGATGGGTGAAGTCTATCTTGCCGAGGACGAAAAACTCGATCGGCGTGTGGCGATCAAGATCCTCAACGAGCGGTTCGGAAAAAACGACTCGCACCTCGAGCGGTTCATTCGCGAGGCAAAGGCCGCGTCGTCCTTGAACCATCCGAACATCCTTGTCATCCACGAGATCAGCGTCGGCGAAGACGCCAACTTTATCGTCAGTGAGTTTGTCGAGGGTCGGACGCTTCGCGATCTGATCGGCGGATCTGAACTAACCATAAGCCAGGCTCTCGAGTTCGCGATCCAGATCGGCGGAGCTCTTTCCGCCGCACATGGTGCAGGGATCGTGCATCGCGATATCAAACCGGAAAATATTGTCGTACGCCCGGATGGGTACATAAAAGTTCTGGACTTCGGCCTCGCAAAACTTCTGAAACCGGGAAACCTTTTCGTTGATACCGAGAACGAGACCGCCATTCAGAACCAGACGGCACGCGGCGTGATCATGGGGACGGTCAATTATATGTCGCCGGAGCAGGCCAAGGGCGAAACAGTTGACGAACGGACGGATATATTTAGCTTAGGTGTAGTCCTTTACGAATTGCTCACCGGCGTGACACCTTTTAAGGGCAACTCGATGTCAGAGACGTTTGCAAATGTGATAAACGCCGAACCTCCGCCGCTCACCCTCACGGCGTCAAACGTCTCGGACGAATTGCAACGCATCATTTCTAAGACTCTCCGAAAGGACAAGAACGAGCGATATCAGACCGCTAAAGATCTTCTCGCGGATCTGAATGGCTTAAAAGAAAATATCGCGTTCGATGAAAAGCTCGGAAACTCGCGCGCCGCCGGAACGAATAATTCCACCGCCTTCCGCCCTCACGCCAGCGGCGCGACGGCCGAACCGGATACAAGAACAGGCGCCGACTCGATCGCTACTGTGTTTGGGCGGGTGCGATCGATCATCGTATTCGCGGTACTGGTCATCGCGGCGATCGGCCTGACGTATTACTTTTACCCCGGCGACCCCGTATCGAATGGACGTCGCTCGCTGGCCGTTCTGCCGTTTGCAAACGCGAGCCAGGATCCAAATGCCGAGTATCTCGCCGACGGCGTAAGCGAGAGCATCATCAATAACCTCTCACAGCTCTCGGGATTGAAAGTGATGTCGCGGAATTCTTCGTTCCGATTTAAGAATGATCAGTCCGATACACGTGCGATCGCGTCCAGTTTGGGCGTCGATACACTCGTCACCGGCGATATAAGACAAGTCGGAGACAAATTAGTTATCAATGTCCGTTTGATCAATGCTTCGGACGACTCCCAAATTTGGGGCAGCCAATATGTGAGGACTCTCACGGATGTTATTGCCGCACAAAACGAGATAGCCCAAGCGGTCGCACGGAATTTGAAAGTTAAGCTGACTCCGTCCGACACCGTGCAGCTAAACAAACGGTACACTGAGAATGCCGAGGCGTATCAACTCTATCTTCGGGGCCGATTCCACGTCTATAAACTTTTGCCGGATGAGATCCGACAGGGAATCGGATATTTCCAGCAGGCTATCGATCTCGATCCGAATTACGCACTCGCGTACGCCGGGATCGCTGACGCGTACCGATCGCTTGCCATCGGCAGCGAGATATCGCCTGCGGAGTCATTTGCAAAATCGAAGGCTGCGGCGAACCGCGCCATCGAGATCGACGATAGCCTTTCCGATGGGCACACGACCCTTGGAATGACGATGTTTTGGGGTGATTGGGATTGGGGCGGCGCCGAAAAACAGTTCCAGAACGCCATCGAATTGAATCCCAACGACGTCAACGCGCATCTCTATTACGCCCATCTGCTGTCAAATATGGGACGACATCAGGAAGCTCTTAATGAAGTGAAGCTCGCCCGCGAATTAGATCCGCTGTTCCCGTTTGCAGGCGCCCTGGAAGGGCAGTTTCTTTTTCACGCCGGAAATAATGATGAGGCGTTGGACCGGCTGAAGAAAACATTTGATCTCGCACCCAACTTTTGGATGCCGCACTTGTTTGCGTCGATGGTGTATGTCGAGAAAGCGATGTATCCGGAAGCACTCGCCGAGGCTCGGAAAGCTCGCGCGCTCGCAGCCGCCTCGACCTATATCGATCGCTGTAGAAAGCTATGCGTTGGCGAAGATGGGGAATCGCAAAGAAGCGGAAAAGGTGCTCGGAGAAATGCTGGAGATCTCAAAGACGCGAGGCATGCCTTCGACTCATGTCGCGATTGCCTACAACGGGCTCGGCGATAACGAACGAGCGCTAGAATGGCTGGAGAAAGGTTTCGCCGAACACGACCCAAAAATGGCTTTCCTCAAGGTGGACCCGAAGTGGAATAACCTGCGGTCGTCCCCGCGTTTTATCGAGCTGATGAAGCGAATGAATTTTGATTAGCGTTTCGTGTGCTGGATTTGTTCCGTGGCTTTTCGTGTTAATCGTGGTTTGATTTGTTCGTGTGATTTAGTGTGATTTCGTGGTTGCAGACAATAGGAAAAGAACTGAAACCACTAAGTCACACTAAATCACACTAATCGAACACCACCCCGCCCACTGCCAACCGCTCACTGCCAACCGCCCACTGCCAACTGCCAACTGCCAACTGCCTACTGCCCGATCCCGTAAATATACGGAGCGATGACCAAACTCACGATCGACATCAGCTTGATGAGGATGTTCATCGACGGGCCGGACGTATCCTTGAACGGATCGCCGACGGTGTCGCCGGTAACCGACGCTTTGTGCGGCTTCGGATCCTTTATAGACCATCTCGCCGTTGATCACGACGCCCTTCTCAAACGATTTCTTTGCGTTGTCCCATGCACCGCCGGCGTTCGACTGGAAGATTCCCATCAGAACACCCGAGACGGTGACGCCCGCGAGCAGTCCGCCAAGAACTTCCGGGCCGAGTGTAAATCCGACAAGCACCGGCGTGATCAGAGCGATCGCACCCGGCATCATCATTTCGCGAAGCGACGCCTTGGTCGAGATAGCGACGCATTTTTCGTATTCCGGTTTCGCCTTGTATTCCATGATGCCCGGGATCTCGCGGAACTGACGGCGAACTTCCTGGACCATATCCATCGCGGCACTACCCACAGCCTGAATGCACAGTGCGGAGAAGATGAACGGGATCATGCCGCCGACGAACAGGCCGGCAAGAACATTTGCTTTGTAAATATCGATGCGGTCGATGCCGGCAATGCCGACAAACGCCGCGAACAATGCAAGCGACGTAAGTGCCGCCGATGCGATCGCAAATCCCTTGCCGGTCGCCGCGGTCGTGTTGCCGACGGCGTCGAGATTATCGGTCCGCTCGCGAACTTCCGGTGGCAGTTGGCTCATCTCGGCGATACCGCCGGCGTTATCGGCGATCGGTCCGAACGCGTCGATCGCAAGCTGCATCGCGGTCGTCGCCATCATGCCCGCTGCGGCGATCGCGACACCGTAAAGACCCGCGAAGTAGTAGGACGCCATGATACCGGCGGCGAGTGTCAGGATCGGGATAACGGTCGATTTCATACCGACGGCAAGACCGCCGATGATGTTGGTCGCGTGTCCTGTCGACGACTGCTGGACGATCGACATGACCGGCTTTTTGCCCATCGCGGTGTAATATTCCGTGACGAAACTCATGATCGCACCGACGATGGTTCCGACGACGATCGCGAAAAAGACGTCCATCTTATCGAACGTGTTCGTACGCAGTGTGATCGGGCCGTCAGGCAGCATCCACATCACGACGAAGTACGAGGCGATGACCGTCAAGGATGCATCGAGGACCAGTTGCCGAGGTTGAGGGCGTTCTGAACGCTCGATTTTTCGTCCTTGATCCTGACGAACAAAGTCCCGACGATCGAGAAAACAATACCCAGGCCGCAGATCACCATCGGCAGAAGGATCGGCGACATGCCGCCGAATGCATCGTTGAGCTTTGATCTCTTGTCCGAGCACCATCGTCGCGAGAATCGTCGCGACGTACGATCCAAAAAGATCGGCTCCCATTCCGGCAACGTCACCGACGTTGTCACCGACGTTATCGGCGATCGTCGCGGGATTGCGAACGTCGTCTTCGGGAATTCCGGCTTCGACCTTACCGACGAGATCGGCTCCGACATCGGCCGCCTTTGTATAGATACCGCCGCCGACACGCGAGAACAGAGCGATCGATTCGGCACCGAGCGAGAAACCTGTCAGGACCTCGATCGCCGTTCGCACCTGGTTTGCACCGAGGTCGGCGAAGATCGCGAGGAATACAATGAACAATCCGCCGAGACCAAGTACCGCGAGACCGGCAACGCCGAGCCCCATCACGGTCCCGCCGGTGAAGGAAACTTTTAGCGCCTGCTTGAGGCTTGTGCGGGCGGCTTGCGTGGTGCGAACGTTTGCCTTGGTCGCGACCTTCATCCCGATATATCCGGCCGTCGCCGAGAACACGGCGCCGACGATGAACGCGATAGTGATCAGCCAGCTCGAATGGATCTCGCGGCCATTTATCTCATGTATCGTTCCCGAATACGCCAGTAGCACCGCGGTGAAGAGGACGAATATGCTGAGTACCTTCCATTCCGCCTTCAGAAATGCCATCGCACCGTCAGCGATATAGCCGGCAAGCTCCTGCATTTTCGCGTCGCCGGCGATCCTGCTTACTGACCCATGCCGACTTAAATGCCATTACCACCAATCCGAGTATCCCCAGGGCCGGGGCTAAATAAATTACGTAATTGTTCATGTTGTTCTTAATTTTGTTCCCCACCGATCGTCTAAAAGATATTGAGAGCCAGCAACTGCTTGCGTGGATCGGGGGTGCGGTCTCAAAACTACTGATTATCAAATACTCGCAAATATTTGACAAATGATGCGCGGCAAAATGTCGGTCGTTCGCCTCGTCAGAACCCGGAGCAGTAGCGACGGGGTTCTCTTGTCAGAACCCGGAGCGGTAGCGACGGGGTAACCCGATGGCCTTTTAGTAACTGAAGGGAAACCCGGTCGCTACCGCTCACGGTTCTGACTTATGCGGTAAAATATTTTCGTGCAGATCATCAAAGTCAGCTCAGAGAGCCGCGAACAGATGATCGACATCACCGCGGATGTCGAAAAATATATTCCGGCAAAGGGTGACGGTGTTTGCGTTCTTTTCACGCAGCACACGACGTGCGGAATGACGGTAAACGAAAATGCGGATCCGGATGTGCAATCGGACATGCTCGGGTTTCTGCAGCGTTTGATCCCGCAGTACGAGCCGAACTTCACACACGCGGAAGAGAACTCGGACGCGCACATCAAATCGTCGCTTGTCGGTTCGAGCGTAACGGTGCCGTTCGCGGACGGTAAGCTCGCGCTGGGGCGTTGGCAAGGAATTTACTTGTGCGAATTCGACGGGCCTCGGGAGAGAAAGGTCGGTGTTCAATTGATAGTTGATAATTGACAGTTGATAATCCGCCACACTTGACGTTCGGGCCGTCAACTACGAACTATCAATTATCAACTATCAACTATCAACTACCCACTATGTCCGGATATTCGGGAAAGCCTTTGTCGAAAAAGCTCGGGATTCAGCCCGGGATGATGGTCGTGACGGTCGGAGCGCCGGATGACTATGCCGATCTGCTGATGCACGTGCCGGATGATGTGCTGATCGTCGAGGCAGGATCTCGCGGCCCGGCAAGGGCAAAAGCTTCGAGCGGTCCGGCGGACATTGTTCATCTTTTTACGAACAGCCGCGACGATCTCTTTCGCGGACTCGCCGAACTTAAGAACCTGATCAAGCAGGATGGGGCGATCTGGGTGTCGTGGTACAAACGGGCAGCGAAACTCCCGACCGAGATCACCGAGGACACGATTCGCGAAGCCGCTCTGCCGCTCGGGCTTGTCGATGTAAAGGTCTGCGCCGTGGATGAGAAATGGTCGGGCCTGAAGTTGGTCATCAGAAAAGAGAATCGAATGTAGTCTGGGAAGTCGAGGAAGTCTGGGAAGTCTGGCGAGTATTTCGGGACTGAATCCAACTTCGGCTTCGAAGTACCCGACCAGACTTCCCAGACTTCCCAGACTTCCCAGACTTCCCAGACTCGAAAGACTCCCCAAAAGCGAGTATAATTGCGGACACTATCCTAAGGAGTTTCGTCCTATGCCGACGGTCGACCCGCGTGTTGATGCTTATATCGAGAAGTCCGCCGAGTTTGCGAAACCGATACTGACGCACCTCAGAAAACTTGTTCACAAGGCTTGCCCGGACATTACCGAAACGATGAAGTGGAGCTTTCCGCACTTCGTCCATAAGGGAACGGTCTGCAGTATGGCTGCGTTCAAACAGCACTGTGCATTCGGATTCTGGAAGCAGACGTTGTTGGAATCGGACGCCTTTCCGAAGAACAAGACGGCGATGGGAAGTTTCGGTCGGATCACATCGGTCAAGGACCTGCCGACGGACAAGGTGATGATCGGCCTGATACAGCAGGCCGTCGAGCTAAACGAAAAAGGCATCAAAGTCCCGAAGAAACCTGTCGAGAAAAAAGAGCTGATAGTGCCGAAGGATCTCACCGCGGCGCTTTCAAAGAATAAGACCGCAAAAGCGGCGTTCGAAAAGTTCGCATATAGCCATAAAAAGGAATACGTCGCGTGGATCGAAGAGGCAAAGACCGACCCGACCCGAAACAAGCGCCTCGCGACGACCGTCGAATGGCTATCCGAAGGAAAGAGCAGAAACTGGAAGTATGAAAAGTGTTGAGGGAAGAAGTCAGTAGTCAGTAGTCGGTGAGTCTGAAACAGTGGCTTCGTTTACAGTCGCACCTACTAACGTTTTCACTTTTAAACTTTTTCACCTTTAAACTTTTTCACCTTTAAACTTTATTTATGTCTGAACCGATCCTCATAGCAAAAAAAGACGCGGCGGAATTTTTTCTGCTGACACAGATGGCAAATCGTCACGGAGTTATCACGGGGGCGACCGGTACCGGTAAGACCGTAACGCTTCAGCGGATCGCCGAAAACTTCAGCTCGCGCGGCGTGCCGGTATTCATGGCCGATATCAAAGGCGATCTGACGGGTGTCAGCCAGGCCGGGTCGATGACGGGAAAGATCGGCGAGCGCATGACAATGCTCGGTTTCACGGATGTGAAATTCGAAGGTTCGCCCGTCACCCTTTGGGATGTGTTCGGCAAACAGGGCCATCCGCTTCGGGCGACGGTTTCCGAGATGGGGCCGCTGCTTATCGCCCGCATTCTTCAGCTCAACGACACTCAGGAAGGTGTGCTGGCGCTCGCGTTCAAGGTCGCCGATGAGAATGGCTTGCTGCTGCTGGATCTGAAAGATCTGCAATCACTGCTGCAATTTGTCGGTGAGAATGCCGCCGAATTCACGTTGAAATATGGCAACGTGTCGAAGGCGTCGATCGGTGCTATCCAACGCGGGCTCATGCAGCTCGAACAGCAGGGTGCCGCACAATTCTTCGGTGAACCGGCCGTACAGCTCGACGACTTTATGCAGACACTCGGCGGAAAGGGAGTTTTGAATCTTCTCGCTGCGGACGATCTGATAAATTCCCCAAAACTTTACTCGACGTTTTTGTTGTGGCTCTTATCCGAGCTGTTCGAGACGCTGCCCGAAGCGGGAGATCTCGACAAACCCAAACTCGTATTCTTTTTCGACGAAGCACATCTTCTATTCAATGACGCGCCGGCGTCGCTTGTCGAAAAGATCGAACAAGTAGTTCGCCTGATCCGTTCGAAAGGCGTCGGCGTATATTTCGTCACGCAGAGCCCGGCTGATATTCCGGACAAGGTACTCGCACAGCTCGGCAATCGCGTCCAGCACGCGTTGCGTGCGTACACACCGAAAGAACAGGAAGCGGTGAAGATCGCGGCGAAAAGTTTTCGTGAAAATCCCGACGTCGATACCGTGAAGGCGATCACCGCGCTCGGCGTCGGTGAAGTGCTTATCTCAACGCTCGACGAAAAAGGCGTGCCGACGATCGTCGATCAAGCGTTCGTCGTCCCGCCCGTCAGCCAGATCGGTCCCATTACGGCGGAGCAACGGGCACAACTGATCAGCACGTCGCTGGTCGCCGGCCAGTACGAGCAGACGATGGATCGCGAATCGGCATTCGAGATCCTTGCAAAACGAACCGAAGAAAAAGCTCAGGCCGATGCAGAGGCAAAGGCCGCTGTCGACGCCGAGAAGGAAGCCGTAAAACAAGCAAAAGCCGAGCGGGCCGCCGCACGTGCTCCCGACACGCTTGCCGAATCGATCACGAAAAGCGTCGTGCGTTCGGCGAGCACCAGCATCGGCCGCTCGATCGGCACGCAGATCGTCCGAGGTGTACTCGGCGGCATCTTTGGCGGAAAATCCAAATCGAAGAGTAGTTGGTTTTGATTAACGCGGATGCGGAATTTGGAATCCGGAACGTCGGATGGCGGACTCAACTGGAACGCGGCATCCCTGCTGGCAACGCCGTGACTTGCGAAGCGATCTAACGACGCAAAGCGGTCATCACATCAGAACGCTTTCGTGCTCACGTTCATGCCGGCAGGGATGCCTGCGGTCCGTCCGTTGACAACCCATGCTCATCAAAGACGAGGTCATCGAGAAGATAAAAACCGGCGAGATCACACTGCTCTTCCGCCGCTGGTCGCGTCCGGGTGCAAAGGCCGGCGGGTCGCAGATGACGCAGGGCGGTGTCATCGGGATCGACTCAGTCGATGTCGTTGCGGAATCTGATATAACCGATCTCGACGCACGCGCTGCCGGTTATTCATCCGCCACGGATCTGCTCGAGCATCTCAACTATCGCGACGATCCGATCTACAAGATCGTTGTTTATTTCAAAGGTGAAGATCCGCGCATCGCGCTTCGCGAGAAGGATGAGTTGAACGATGGCGAACTCAAAGAGATAATCGCAAAGCTGGAGAAGCTTGATACGAACTCTAAGCGTGGGGCGTGGACCCACCAATATTTGCAGTTGATCCAGGATATGCCCGCGACGTATTCCGGAATCCTCGCCGACTACCTCGGTATTTCTATACCTGAATTCAAACCATGGGTGCGCAAACTAAAAGCCCTCGGCCTCACCGAGAGTCTGAGCCCCGGATACCGTCTCTCGCCGCGGGGCGAGAAGGTGCTCGCCGCGTGGAAACGGTCAAAGTAGTAAACTGGGACAATGAAAGTCCTTCTGACCGGTGCCAATGGCTATATCGGAAAGCGCCTCTTGCCGCTTCTCATCGAGCGGGGATGCGAGGTCGTATGCGCTGTGAGGGACAAGGATCGCTTTCCCCGCGGAGGCTTTTATGATCATCCGAACGTCTCCGCACTTGAAATTGATTTTTTGATCGACGCGCATATCTGCGATGAGCTGAAGGACATCGATGCGGCCTACTACCTGATCCATTCCATGAGCGACGACACCTCGAGTTTTGAAAAGCTTGAGAAAACTGCCGCGCTAAATTTTGTGAAGCTGATCGACCAGACCTCGGCCAAACAGATAATTTACCTTGGTGGGATCACGAACGAGGACAAGCTTTCGAAGCACCTGGAATCCAGAAAAAAGGTGGAGGAATTGCTCCGCCGCAGCCGGGTGCCGGTTACCGCGCTCAAGGCGGCGATAATCGTCGGCTCGGGCAGTTCCTCGTTTGAGATCATCCGTGATCTGGTCGAAAAACTACCGGTAATGATCGCGCCCCGATGGCTTGAGACGCGAACGCAGCCCATCGCGATCCGAAATGTTCTTGAGTTTCTGACTGGGGTGCTTTTACGTGAGGACACATTCGGCCGATCGCACGACATCGGGGGACCCGAGGTGATGACGTACAAGGAAATGCTGTTGCATTTTGCGGAGGTCCGAGGCCTGAAACGCTACATTGTTCCGGTTCCCGTAATGACGCCCAAACTCTCGTCCTACTGGCTCTATTTTGTCACAAACACCTCATACCGGCTGGCCGTGAATCTCGTAAACAGCATGAAGGTGGAGGTGGTCGCGAAACCAGACGACCTTGGCGAGCGCCTGGGGATAGAGCCAATAAAGTACAAAGATGCCGTACGGTTAGCTTTTCAGAAGATAGAGCAGAACAGCGTGGTTTCGAGTTGGAAAGATTCGCTTGTTTCGAGTTTTAAGGACAATTCCCTGCGCGAGCACATGGAGGTGCCGGAGAACGGATGCTTCGTGGACGAGAGAATGGTCGCGATCTCGGGGGATGTCAATGGAGTTGTGGAGAATATCTGGTCGGTTGGCGGAAGTCGCGGCTGGTACTATACCGATTGGCTGTGGTCATTACGAGGCTTTGTGGATAAGATGTTCGGCGGCGTCGGGCTGCGGCGTGGCCGGACTAATGTCAACACCATCAACGCCGGCGATACGCTCGATTTTTGGCGAGTATTGGTCGCCGATAAACCGAACAAGCGGTTGCTTCTATACGCCGAAATGAAGCTACCCGGTGAAGCGTGGCTAGAATTTCTGATCGTCCGCAAAGATGGTAAAGACTATCTAAAGCAGACCGCTACGTTTCGTCCAAAAGGCTTGCTCGGGCGCCTGTACTGGTACTCGGTTTTGCCCTTCCACTATTTTGTGTTCCACGGGATGGCGGAGAATATTATTCGGTATGAAGGTTCGTGAGCTAACTTAGTGGGCAGCTAATAGAGGAGTGTGATCAATGCAAAAGCACCGCTAGGTGCGGAATGTTGGTAGCACCTGTCGAGTACCCGAGGTTGAGCTCCGTAGGAGCGACATATAGTGCCGCTCCTACGGAGCTCTCAATTATTTTCGGTGTTTCCTACCAACATGACGGCCCCACGGGCCTTGATTCACCAACTAATACAACAAAAATCCTTCTCGAATTTTTTGAAACTCACTGAACCTCGGCTCCCATGCTGCCGTTATTTCATCGAGTGACGTTCCCGCTTCGATATGCTTTCGAATCGTGTCTGTGCCGCTCACGACATCGAAAGGATTCTTTCCAAACTCGTATTCATACGCGTCGCGCTTCCACTCGAACTGATCCGTGTAGAGATCGTAGGCTGTCTTGACCATCGCGACCCCTACTACGACCGGTGTAAACTTTTCGCGATCGGTGACATGTATCTGCACGCCGCCGCACGTTTCGCGAGCCCACTTCTGGAACGTCGGTTGGAAATAACATTCGCGAAACGCGACGCCCGCAAAATCAAATTCACGTAGAGCCGCCGCCCATTTGTACGGATCGATAAATGGCGCGCCGTTGATCTCAAATGGCTTTGTCGTACCGCGGCCCTCGCTCAACTCGGTGCCTTCGAGATAAACCGTCGCGGGAAAAACGACGCACGTATCAACGGTCGGAATATTCGGTGACGGCAATATCCAGGGCAGGCCGGTTTCCTCGAACCACATCTCGCGCCGCCAACCGTTCATCTCCACGACTTCCAACTCGCAGCCGATACCGAAATGCTCGTTGAACAACTTCGCGAGCTCGCCCAGCGTCATTCCGTGTCGCGTCGGAATCTCGAACTGTCCGACGAACGAGGTGAATTCCTTCTCCGTGACGTTGCCTTCCACACCGACTCCGGTGATCGGATTCGGTCGATCGCAGACGACGACGCGCTTGCCGAATTTTTTCGCCGCACGCATGCAGTTCGCCATCGTGTACGCGAACGTGTAGATGCGGCACCCGACATCCTGCATGTCGAAAACGATGGTATCGACATTCGCGAGCATCTCTTCGGTCGGCTCGCGCGTTTCGCTGTAGAGCGAGTAGATCGGCAAGCCGGTCCGTGAATCGACGGCATGACCCGTCTCGATCATGTTGTCCTGCACATCACCACGGATGCCGTGCTGAGGTCCGAACAGGACAGTCAAATTAAAATCGTCGCGTGCAGCAAAAACATCGGCGACGTGGCTGAGATCGGGTAGCACCGATGCCTGATTGCAGACGAGCGCGATGCGTTGGCCGCGGATGAGATCTATCTTTTCATCGAGAAGAGTCTCGACGCCAAGTCGTGTTCGAGAAGTAGTCATAAATGGATCTTACCGCAGAGAGGCAGAGACGGAGAGGTCAGAACCACCCGCGGTATCGGGTGGTTGAAGATGATCTTTCGCGGCTATCCCATCTCCGATCGCTCAGTTAAGCCACCCGCCGCAGCGGCTCTGGCCTACTCTATAAAATCATTCGCTGACATTTCCCGCGGAGCCAGATTATTTCGTTTGATAACTCGGGCACAGCCATTCCAGCGAAGGATCGCATCGTCGTTACCGGTCGGTCGAATTGCTTCGGCCTTTTCGAACCATTCCATCGCTTGCTCGAACAGTTCGTAGACGTTTATCCCACCTTTGTTGAGCGCCGCTTTTGCACGGCGCTCGTAAACAATGCCGGTGTAGTATGCACGTTCGTACTCGCCTTCGATCTTCGCCAGAAAATCCTGGAAACGGCCATCGCCGACGGCGTAGTCTTTCGATAACCGGTCGCTCATCGCGAGCACAATATTCACCAACGCTTCCTGGTTGTCGGGCTCGATCGCGAGAATATCAAGATAGATGCTCTCGGCGGCTCCGGGCTCGTTGAGCAGGCGATACCGATTCGCCTTTTCGAGTGCGGCGGGTACGGCTTCGTGATGGAGTGGTTTTAGTTCGAACATACAAGTATGGCGGACTGTTGGTCCGCCGATGGACGGACTAACAGTCCGTCCTACTTTTTCTTCCTGAAGATCTTCACCAGTTTCGCCAGCGGATCGTAAAACTCGTCGACGACACGTTCCTTAAGCGGGATGATCGCGTTGTCGGTGATCGTAATATGCTCGGGACAAACTTTGGTGCAGCATTTCGTGATGTTGCAGTAGCCGATGCCGAATTCGTTTTTCAATTCGCTGACACGATCTTCGGTATCGAGCGGATGCATCTCGAGTGCGGCGGCGTACACGAGGAATCGCGGCCCGATGAACTCGTTATGCTTTTCGTGATCGCGTAGAACGTGGCACACATCCTGACACAGAAAACATTCGATGCACTTTCGAAACTCCTGCACACGATCGATGTCCGACTGCTGCATCCGCCACGTTCCGTCCTCGTGCATCGGGCGGCCGCGGTTTGAATTTCTTGATGCGTTTTTTGACCTCGAAATTCCACGACACATCCGTGATGAGATCTTTGATCGGGGGGAACGCACGCATCGGCTCGATCGTCACCGCCTGTGTCGATGTCGATCGTGTCGAGCCGCGTCATGCACATCAGCTTCGGCTTGCCGTTGATCTCAGCCGAGCATGATCCGCACTTTCCTGCTTTGCAGTTCCAACGGCACGCGAGATCCGGCGCCGATTCGGCCTGTATCTGATGAACGGCGTCGAGCACGACCATTCCCTCGGTCACATCGGTCGAGTAATCGACCATCTCACCCGCACCGCTTCCGCCTCGTCTTATCCTGAATGTTGCTGTTGCCATCCTAGTAGTGCTGCATCGCTTCTATCCCAGCGCTCTTAACCGCAGGTAACGCGGATCACGCTGATCAAGAGGATATGATTTCTGTTCTTATCTGTGTCATCTGCGTTATCTGCGGTTAACAGCGTAACTGACGAGCTCCTCACCCCATCTCCTCAATCACCTGTTTCAACTCAGCGGGCATTTCGGGAATCGGGACACGTGAGATCTGCATCTGCCCGTCCGCGTCCTGCTTAAGTGAAAAATTGAACTTTGCCAAACTCCTTTTCCTTGTTCGGGTAATCCTCGCGAAAATGTCCGCCGCGGCTTTCTTTCCGTTCGAGCGCCGCAAGGGCGATCGCCTCAGATACGGTGAGCAGATGTTTCAGATCGAGTGCCGTGTGCCAACCCGGATTGAAATCAATATTTCCGGTGACCGAACAATTCGTCCGACCGTGATTTCATATTTCTGCAGTTCGTCAACAGCCTCGCTCATCTCGTCCTCGTTACGAACAATGCCGACCAGCCGCTGCATCATGTCCTGCAGATCATGTTGGATATTGAAAGGATTTTCGCCGCTGCTCGCGATCGAACGGTTCGAGAGCTCGGCTGAGCTTCTGTTTCGATCTGCGTATTGTCGATCGTCCCGTGCCGAATTCGACTTCGCAAATTCGGCGGCGAATTCGCCGGCACGTTTTCCGAATACGATCAGGTCCGAAAGCGAATTTCCGCCAAGCGATTCGCACCGTTGATACCGGCCGCACATTCGCCGGCCGCAAACAGTCCCGGCACGGTCGACGCCTGTGTGTCCGCATCGACGCGAATACCGCCCATGATGTAATGCGTCGTTGGACCGACCTCCATCGGCGTCGTCGTGATGTCGAGGTTCGCGAGCTGCATGAACTGGTGATACATCGACGGCAGTTTTTTCTTGATATGCTCGGCCGCGTTCGGCAGCTTTTCTTTTATCCACGCGATGTCGAGATACACGCCGCCGTGCGGCGAACCGCGGCCGGCCTTTACTTCGCGATTGATGCATCGTGCGACGTGATCTCGCGTCAAAAGCTCGGGCGGACGATTCGCAGATTTGTCGCCCTGCGTATATCGCCAGCCTTCTTCCGGATCCTTCGCGGTCTGGTCTTTATAGTTGGTCGGGGATGTCGTCGAACATGAAGCGCTTGCCTTCGCTGTTCTTCAAAATTCCACCTTCGCCGCGAACGCCCTCGGTGACAAGAATGCCTCGTACGCTCGGCGGCCAGACCATTCCGGTCGGATGGAACTGGATGAACTCCATGTCGATGAGCTCGGCACCGGCGTGATACGCAAGCGAGTGTCCGTCGCCCGTTCCTTCCCACGAATTTGATGTGATCTTGTACGCACGTCCGACGCCGCCGGTCGCGAGGATGACGGCCTTCGCCTTGAAGATCCGAAAACGTCCGTGCTCGCGTTCGTATGCAAAACATCCGACGACACGATCGCCGTCTTTGATCAGCGAGACGACGGTAACTTCCATGTGGACGTCGATGCCCTGATGGATACCGTGATCCTGAAGCGTGCGAATTAACTCTAGTCCGGTGCGGTCGCCGACGTGTGCGAGACGCGGATAACGATGCCCGCCGAAATTTCGCTGAAGTATCTTGCCGTCTTTTGTACGATCGAATACCGCGCCCCAGCTCTCGAGTTCGCGGACGCGATCCGGCGCCTCTTTCGCGTGAAGCTCGGCCATCCGCCAGTTGTTTATGTACTGGCCGCCGCGCATCGTGTCGGAAAAATGGACCTTCCAGTTGTCGCGGTCGTCGACGTTCCCCATCGCCGCCGCCATCCCGCCCTCGGCCATCACGGTGTGCGCTTTGCCAAGCAGCGATTTGCAGATCAGCCCGACGCTGACGCCCGCAGTCGATGCCTCGATCGCCGCACGAAGCCCGGCTCCACCGGCACCGATGACGAGAACGTCGTGTTCGTATGTTGTGTATTCAGTCATTAAGAAGCTGGGTTAGAATCTGAGAACGCCATAAAGGCTAACCGCAGATAACGCAGATCAAGCAGATAAGAATTTTCCTTTTGTATCTTGTATCCGCGTTATCTGCGTCATCTGCGGTTAAAAGACGTCATGGTTTGCTGTTTCTCCCCTCAGAGAATCCTGTAGTCTGTAAAGATTCCCATCGAGCACAGCCGCACATAGATATCCGAGAATCCGACCCAGAACAAACTGAACCAGGCGAACATCATGTGGCGTCCGTTGAGTTTGCTCACCCATCTCCAGAGCGCGTGCTGCACCGGCCTATTCGAAAGTGTGTCTTTGCGTCCGCCGACCAAGATGCCGCAGCGAGTGACATCCAAGCGTATAGCTGCTGAGAAGGATCACGTTCAGCACAAGCACGATCGTTCCGACGCCGATTCCGAATTTATACCCACCGCTTCCATCCGCGAACCAAAATGCTTCGTACGCGTCGTACGCGAGAATGATGACGAACAGCAGCGCGAGATACAAAAAATATCGATGGATGTTCTGGATGATGAGCGGAAATTTGCTCTCGCCGCGGTAACTGTGTCTCGGTTCACCGACCGCACATCCGGGCGGGTCCGCCCAGAACGCTTTGTAATATGCACCGCGATAGTAATAACAGGTGAATCGAAATCCACCCGGTGCCCAAAGGATCATGAGCGCGGCGGTAAACGGGATCCACGTCGGGAACCAACCCGGCTTCGGTCCAAACCACGCCGTCGCCGATCCTAAAAGCTCTGGCGAATAGAACGGCGAAAGATACGGGCCAAAGCGAAAATGCTCACCCTGAAACGCCGCCCACGTCGAATAGGCGATAAACGCCGAAAACCCGATGAACGTCGCGAGCGACGGAAGCCACCAAAGATCTTTTCGCGTTGTCTCGCCAAAACCGCGCCGCGTAATCTGAACCAAGTTCGATGCCATCTGGCCGATCTACCTCCGCTCAACTTCTACTAATGGATTGTGTCATTAAGCCCGATTGTTCGAAGCCCGTGCGTGTAAGCTCTTGAACCTAAGAAATTAGGTAAAGTTTGCCGCTAATGAAAAATCAAGTCAAGCAAGACGGGTGTATAATCGAAAACCTGGAGAGACTTAACCGATGGACTTTTATTTCCTTATCTTTTCGCTCTTTTTTCCGTGCGTGGTTTTGCTCGTCTACCTCTTCCTGTTCCCCGCCGCTTACCCGGCGAACACTGTACCGCAGTTGGCTGATATTGTGCTCGGCCTCTTCATGCCGCGGGTCCTGATACTCATTTACATCTACCAGAACATGGGTGTTGAAAACATCTGGTTCGTCGCACATCTTGTCGTGGCGATCATCTTATATTTTGGCGGTAGTCGCGAAACGGCTCGAAGAAGAAAAGTCCGCTCGGTCTGAAATACCTGGAGAAATTTAATTATGAAATTAGCAACTACTATCTTCGCGCTTGTTGTAGCGTTGATCTTCACCACGAGTCTGACGGCGGAGGCCCCGGCACAGACGGGACCAGCAAAAGTCGGTGTCGTAAATTCGGAAATGTTCTCAGCCGCTAACGGTGGGATAACCCGGCTTGTTAACGCATTGAAAACTCTGGAGACGGAGTTTAAACCACGAAGAGACGAGATCACACAGATGGTCAACCGCCTCAACTCTCTACAGCAGGTCCCGCCGAATACTCCAGCCGCGGAACTAGCGACCAGACGCGACCAAGCGGAAACTCTACAGGTCGAGATACAGAGAAAACAAGAAGACGCGCGCGGGCCGCATACACAAAACGTCTCGCGGCGTTAACGGATCCGATACGGCTGAGTGTTTTTAACGCGCTCGAAGCGTACGCAAAGCAGCGCGGCATCGATGTGCTGCTGGATCTGAATAAGTTCCCCGACGGAGTGCTGCTCGTAAATCCTGGTTCGGATCTGACGCCCGCTTTCATCAGGGACTTCAACAGTAAAAATCCGTAACAAAATTTAAATACCGAAGCTCGTCAGCCACGTCGCGAAGCTTATCCAGGCATTAGACGTCGAGATCGGAAGGCGTAGCCAGTGCGACGCGATCATGAACAGGGCACCGCCGAGAAACGCCTTGTTAAGTTTTCCGTGCTTCCACGTGTCGGCTATGACCAGTCCGATGGCCACGAGGTCCGGGACCCCGAAGAACCATAAGGGGCCAAAGGTTGCCGTAAGGCCGAGCGGGAATCGGGCGAGGGCGGGCGGCAGGAAATTTATCACCGTTAGAAGCATCAAGCGTTTATGGTTCGGTGCGTTTCGGCGATAGTACAAGGCGGCTCCAAATAACACCGCAAAAACGAACATGTCGAAGAACGGGACAATAAGGAACTGAAGAGGGTCCGCCCCCGGCGGCGTTGAGTTAGAACCATATTTGGCGGCCGCGACGGCTGTCAGCAACCCCAAAATGAATACCGCCACCGCGAGTACCACACTCGCGATTCCCATTCGCTGATGCAGTTTTATTCGGGACGAGCGTATGAGGTATACCTGGGAAAAAAACAGGATGATCCATGCGCTCATTGCCACGCTGTGGAGATGCACAAGTAGGCGCGGCACGGGCGGCGAGACGAAAAGAGGTTTTAGGTAATAGGTTGGGCCGAAGCCGATCAACACTACTAGGGGAAACAGGATAGCGACCGTTAGAAAAAAGCGTCGATCAAAGTTGCGCCGGGTTGCGGTGTCATTTATGGCCATCGTTGGTTCCTTTTTGTTGTTCCGGGATTGAGGGGTAAATCGCCGAAACGATACCACGAATAAGAAAGGATTGGGAAGCGGCACACTCGAGAGCCTGTTAGAAAGCCGGAGTTGGCGACGCCTCGTGATCGGATCGCGCACTCGAACTGACGAGACGAATGCCGAGCACGAATACAAAAATCACGATCGCGGGTGAAAGAATGCTGATCGGGTGTGCGCGAAGCTGGTTCAGGTCACTGGCCGCCGTGAGCATGTTCCCGAGGCTCGCTTCGGGCTCCTGAACTCCGACACCGAGGTACGAGAGTGCGATCTCGGCGAGTAGAAATGCCGGCAGCATGAGCATCGCCTGCGTGATCAGGGGACCGGAAATGTTCGGAAGAACGTGGCGAAACAAAATACGCGTCTGCGTAACACCGGTCGCGATCGCCGCCGTTACGAATTCGCGCTCGCGTGTCGCCTTCACAAGCCCGCGTGCGAGTCTTGCCATCTCGGCCCAACCTGTAAGCGCAAATATCAGCAGTAACAGAAACGCAGCGTGCATCGGCGGCAACTCGAGCGGAAAAGCAGCACGGGCGGCGAGAATCAGGATCAGCGTCGGCAGCGAGAGCATCGCATCGGTCGCACCCATTAAGACCGTGTCCGTTGATCTGCCCGCATACCCGCTGATAACACCGATGATGACACCGATCACGCACGCCAGTATCACACCGAGTGAACAGACGATAAGTGAAAATCGAATGGCATGAAGGAGCCGCGAGAACCGGTCGCGTCCGAGTATGTCGGTCCCGAGTAGGTTTACACGCGGTCCGCTTTCGGACTGTTGTGCGACGCCGAACAGATGACGGTCGGTTTCGAACAAGCCAAGCAGTGTGTACGAAAATCCACGCACGAAGAACTCGATCGGAAAGGCTTGGGTGCGATCTTCTTCGTAGATAAGCCGCAGCGGATCTGCCAGACGCTTTGAATAAACCATCGGCCGAAAACTAAAAACTCCGTCGGCATCGCGAAAATGAATCCCGCTTGCCGGGGCCGACGGCTCGGACCGGGACTGCTCGCGATAGTCGTAAGGCGAAAGAAAATCGGCGAAAATCACAATGCCCACGAAGGCGCCCACGATCGTCCAGCCGATAAGGCGGGCGGAATTTTTTCGAAGGTAAGTTCGCGTGATCAGTTTCACCGAAGTTAATGACTGGATGTAATGCTTCTTTGCGTGTCCGTGAAGCGGACATCCGATAATAGCTCCGCGATTCATCGCGGGGTGTCGGTCGATGTGTTATTCGAGTCCCGTAGGGACGGCTGAAACGATCAGTCGTCCCTACGGGACTTTTCATTGACCTGTACGTGACCCACCGCTCAAGCGGTGGGCTATTTTCAACCGTCCCTTCGGGACTTTCTCATCCCCGCATCCGTTTGTCATTCACGGCCTGCAGGATCTCGGCTAACGTATTACCAAGCCAGACGGCCGTGCTCGTGATGAGCACGATTCCCATCACCAGCGGCAGATCGCGGCCGCGAACGGCGGAGACCATTAAGGTGCCCAGTCCTTGTCGGCCAAGTACGGATTCAACGATGACGGAGCCGCCAAGAACTCCGCCAAGCGACAAACCGAAAACCGTCAGTACCGGATTTAGCGCTGCGCGTACCGCATGTCGAACGACGATCACGCCTTCGCGCAAACCTTTTGCACGCGCGAGCTGAATAAAATCCTCGCCCATTGTTCTGCATAATCCGTCATGAAACTGTGCAAGAAAGATCGAGATCAAAGGGGCGGCGAGGGCGATCGCGGCAAGCCAGAATCCGGCGGCCGACGCAGTTTCGATGTTCGCCGCGGAAATCTGCGCGACGATCAGCCAGTGCGACGAGCGCGAGAACGATCCTCGGCGTAGACGCGGTAAAAAAGACGACGAATTCGATAACTTGCGAAAGGGTTTTGCTTTTGTAGCGTGCCGCAGCGATGCCGAGGCTGAACGCTACAGCGATAGCGATCGCGAGGGCGGCGACACTGAGAAAGAAGGTGCTCAGGAATCGCGATCCGACGAGCGAGCGGACCGGAACACGAAAGTACATGGACTCGCCGAGCTCGCCGACAACCGCCCGTCTAGCCATGTGAAATATCTAACCGCAACTGGTTTGTCGAGGCCGTAAACGCGTCGCAAATTTTCAATGGTCGCTTCGGATATCTGCGGATTATCGCGAAGGCTGGTGAGCGCGTCGCCGCCGGCGAAACTCAAAAGCGCAAACGTCACCGCCGAAACGATGAAGATCATCATCAGCCCCTGAACAAATTTTCTAAGGATTAACTTGAGCACGTTCTAACTGTGAACTGTGAACAGGGAACTATGAACTGTGAACTGTGAACTGTGAACTGTGAACAGGGAACAGGGAACTGTGAACTGTAACTGTGAGCTTGTGAACTGTGAAACTTGCGGATAACAAATCCTGAATTAACGCAACCAGTCGCAGTTCACAGTTCATAGCTCACAGTTCACGGTTCATAGCTCACAGTTCACAGCTCACAGTTCACAGCTCATAGTTCACAGTTACCTTCATACTTCACACAAGATTGATTTGCAAAATAGAAACTCTTAAACTCAGTTTGTTTACTTCCTCGGCGCTCGTCCCGCGCAAGTTTTTTTTCGGAGATTAAATTTATGTCAGTCCTTGCATCGCTTAGACATCTATTCGTGTTTGTCTCGTTTGCACTTTTCTTCATTGCCTGCGGCCAGCCGCCGGCGTCGAATACCGCACCCGATTCCAAGTTTGCGCCGAAAGTTGCGGGCACGCGCGGCGGAACGTTGTCTTATCGAATTACAGCCCCGCCGAAAACTTTCAACTATTTGGTCGCCGACGACGAGGCGTCGATCTTGACGGCGTTCTACTTGCTCAATAGCCGGCCGATGGAATTCGATCATGCGACGCAAAAGTATCGTGCGGCTCTCGCCGAAAGCTGGACATTCGGTCCGGACCGGCAGACCGTCGACCTGAAATTGCGCGAAGGCCTCAAGTTTTCAGACGGCCATCCGATCACTACAGAGGATCTCGTCTTTTCACTCTCCGCGATGTACGACGAGCGAACTCTCGCGTCGTCGTGGAAAGATTCGATGAGCATGAATGACAAACCGATCGCGACCAAAATTATCGACGACCGGAACATGCAGTTTATTTTTCCCGAGCCGGTCGCAGCCATTGAAAACTATCTGGACAATCTCGCCGTCTTGCCAAAGCACATTCTCAACGCCGATTTCGAAGCGGGCAAGCTGGCCGAGTCATGGAAGATTACCACGCCGCCGGAGACGATAGTGACGAGCGGCCCGTTCACGGTCGAGTCGGCCGGTGCGGGCGATCGGATCGTGTTGAAGCGAAATCCGCACTACTGGAGAAAGGACGAGAAAGGAACGCAGCTTCCGTATGTCGATCAGCTTGCGCTGGAGATCGTCAGCGACTCGAATCAATCGCTTGTACGGCTGAATCAAAATACGCTCGACATCGTCGATCGGATCCGACCGGCCGATTATGCATCTCTCTTGAATTCGCCGGGAGCAGTCAAGGCATACGATCTGGGGCCGGGACTCGGTGTCGACAACATCTGGTTCAACCTGAACAAAACATCGAAGGACGGAAAACCGGTTGGCAATCCGGTGAAGTACGCGTGGTTTTCCGACAAGCGTTTCCGCCAGGCGATATCGGCTGCGGTGGATCGGACGTCGATCTCCACGGCTACGCTTCAGGGTTTGGCAACGCCGCTCTACGGTTTTGTTTCGCCGGCAAACCGCGCGTGGATCGATCCCGAGCTGCCGAAGATCGAATACAGCCTCGATAAAGCATCTCAGCTTTTGACCGATGCCGGTTTCGTAAAGCGCGGAACCGCCGAAGCTCCGGAGTTATTCGACGCACGCGGAAACCGCATCGAATTCTCGCTACTCGTGCCGGCCGAGAACGAGCCCCGTAAATTGATGGCAGCGGTCATCCAGGAAGATCTCGCCAAGCTCGGGATAAAAATGAACGTCGTTCCCGTCGAAGCCCAGGCGGTGAGCGTTGCGTGGAACAAGAGCTACGACTATGAAGCGATACTTCTCGGGCTGACCGTGTCTGGTATCGAGCCGACGACGTACGCGAATTTTTTATTGAGTACCGCCGCGGTGCATCAATGGCAGCCGAGCCAGAAAACACCGGCGACTGAATGGGAAGCAAAGATCGACAAGCTGTTCGCCGAACAGGCCGGTGAGGGCGATCCGCAAAAACGCGCCGCGATCTTTAATGAGATCCAGCGCATTGTTGCTGAAGAGTCGCCGGTTATCCCGGTCGTCTCGCGACACATTGTTTCTGCCGCCAACACGCGGCTCGGCAATTATTCGCCAAGCAGTATGTTCCCGTATTCGATCTGGAATATTGACGAGATCTTTGTGAAGATGAATTGACGGGTTTTTGCCACGCGGAGATTGGAGACGCGGTGACACGGCGATAGTTTGCTACGTGCAAATTTCACCGCGTCACCGCGTCTCTGCTTCCCCGCGTCGCATAGCGGCTTTCCGAGCCGCTTACTGCCCCTGTCCGCTCTTTATCGTAAAGTCTACCGCTCGCGTGACGGTGCCTCGAACGCGGTAGTAATAAGTTCCCATGCTCAAGCCGTCGAGCTGGATCTTCTGCTGGTTCGCAACCGCGATCAGATTACCGTGTGCGTCGAGCAGCTCGAGGGTGATCTGCTGATTACCGTGATTTTGGTTGATCTGCGCATCCAGATTCGACCGACGCAGTTCAAACTGCATCGTTACCGAAACCTGCCCGGGATTTATCGTGCCTGAATAACGCTCGTCAAATCGTCCGCCCGAAGTCGGCGTCGGTGTCGGCGTCGGTGTCGGCGTCGGTGTCGGCGTCGGCGTCGGTGTCGGCGTCGGTGTCGGCGTCGGCGTCGGTGTCGGTGTCGGTGTCGGCGTCGGTGTCGGCGTCGGTGTCGGTGTCGGCGTCGGTGTCGGTGTCGGTGTCGGCGTCGGTGTCGGACCGGATCCGTCTACGACGAAATCCGAACCCGTTGCCGTATCGGAGGCTAAGAGCAGTCCGCCCGACAGCGAGGAGCCGATCAGGATCTGAGATCTGGCCTCGGTGGATGTCGAGGTCGTACCGAGGACATTTGATCCCACCGCGGAGTTAATTTTGTCGAGACCCAGCCGGATAATTATGTCGTTTCCGATTATTTCCCCGGAATCGGCCGCGCCGATCGTCTCCTGATTCTGATTCCCGGTCGGGAGTATCGTGATCTTTCCGTAGTTGAAGGTTGTAGCCGTTTCGTCGATCGAGGCCGTCACGAAGACCCGCGTCGCTCCAAACAGTGAAGTCATCGTCCATCGCATGTTTGGAGTTCGGACCGAAGCATCCGTGACCTTCAAACGATAGACAAGCTGATTAGCGACAGCGTCATACTTGAAATATCCTTCGCGAATGTCCTGAGCCGTCGTACCGAGTTCATCGTTCGCCGGATCCATGATCTGCGGTGCATTCGGATCGTCTGACGGGAATAGGTTGACGGGGTGATCGACAGCCGCGAGCGACATCGCCGATCGTACGGCGTTGTGTGCATCGACGTAACCGGAACCCACGACGCGTTCTTCGTAGGGCATCGGTGTCGCGGTCTGGCGGAGGATCGTCACCACCTCGTCCGGTGTGAGCAGCGGGTTCACCTCCATCATCATGGCGACAATACCCGATACTTGCGGCGTCGAAAAACTCGTGCCCTGCGATGTCGTGTAGTAGGGCAGGAATGCGGGCGGGATCGTCGTTAGATCGTTCGCTCCGACAAAGACGGGAATAGTTCCGGCAACGTTGGTCACGCCGGGGCCCTTTGAGCGTGCGCTCTTGATATCGACGCCCGAGCCGATGATGTCCGGTCGAAGATTAGGAGGTGTCGTCTCATCGGCAGGCTGGCCCGCCGTATCGCTACCTGTTCCGTTATCGTTGCCGCGTGACGAAAATCCCGCAGGCGTTCCGTAGCCCTGCTTCTCGCCTGCGGCCACCGAAATTACCCACGGCGCGACTGAGAACGGGTTGATCATGTCGGGTGCGTCGCCGTCATTACCGGCCGCAAAGACTACCGTGATATTGCGATCGTGCATCATCCGGGTAGCGACGTTTATCGGGTCGTTCGGATCGTACGGGTAGTCGGCGAGCGTGGTTCCATAGGAATTGTTGCAGACGCGGATGTTGTATCGAAATTGATTTACAAGCGTGTACTCCATCGCCTGAACGATCGCATAGGTGGTGAGGCCATAATCGTTGCCGGCTCGGATACCGATGAGCTTTGCTCCGGGAGCCATTCCCATATAGAGACCGGCTGAAGCGGCTCCGGTGCCTGCTGTAACAGCGGCTCCAAAGGTTCCGTGTCCGCCCTCAATATCGGTCATCGGCTGATTCTCGACCGGCACGATGGGCAAAAACCCGGCTGGCGGTTCGACCGGAACATCGGCGGTGGCAAAATATACGTTCTGAATTACATTCTGCCCGAGCTGAAGGTCCGGGTGAGTCGCGTCGATACCTGTATCGATATAGGAAACACCCACGCCGCTGCCGGTGACCGGTGAGCCCTGGTTAAGCGATATTACCTCAAGGTCGCGGATGAGATTTTCGATGCCTGTGATGGTGCGGCCTTCGCGATCGAGGAGGCGAAAGGTGCGGTTGGCATATAGCGATTTGACGCCCGGCTTTGACCGCAGTGCATTGAACTGTGCCTGATTGATACTTGCCAGAACTATGGGGAGTTGATTCATATACCGGCCGCCGGTGATGCCCAACGAGCGAAGCATCGTAAAATCGCTTGCCGTGGGCTTCTGGACAAAAGTGATCACCGCAGGTGTAAGGGCGAACGGATCAGCGTTGACCTGAGCTGCAAGTCGATTGTCGACCGAAACCGCCGCATTTACAGAAAATGTCGCCGAAATCCCGATTATTGCGGCCACCAGCACATTGAATAGTGTTCTCATCGTTTTCCTCCGATTTATCTACCTTGAGGATACGAAAGACCGCTTGAGGGATACTTGAGCGGAACTTGAGGCCTCTCGATTTTGGATTTCGGATTTCGGATTTCGGATTTCGTTTCGCCTTCTTGGCCACTCGAAATGCCACTTCAAGGAGTGCAGTTTCGAAGTGTCGAAATCCGCATTCCGCAATCCGCAATCCGCAATAAAAGAGGGCGGCATCCCGAAGGACCCCGCCCAAAACAGTCTAAGACCTAATTGTGCAAATGCTATCGCAATACAGTGAACGTTACCCTTTGCGTCACCGGATTAACCGTGAAGCGGAAGAGTCCCGCTACCGGATTTGTCGTCGCTGACGCGAGGATCGAGCCGCTGCTTGTCCGCGTGCCTGCGTTCTCGTTCGGCGAACCGTTCGGCAAGAGCTGCGTCGCGACAACCTGGTATTGCGACGGGCCATTTGCCCAACCGAGCACGCGAAGTACGTAGGTCGTATTCGGCTGAACACCCGAACTTACGAACTCGTTCGCGGTCGCCCCGGCCGATCGTGTGATCACCTGGCCATCCATTGTCCGAAGTTCGAAGTCCATATCGACAACGGCACCGGTCGCACTGAGTCTCGCCTCGAGGGCGATCGCGTCCGATTTGGTTGTGACAAGCACATCGTCCCACGTGATGCCCTTGAACAATGGGTTGCCCCACGTCGTTGCATTCACGCCGTTGCCAGCCGGTTCACCACCAACCAGGGTTCCCGTCCTTGTTTCCTCAAACAACGAGTAGACCACCGGCGGGGGTGGAAGTGACGTTCCGTCGCCGCCCTGCGAGCCGGTTCCGATCGTGCTGCCCGCGAATGCGTTTCCGTAGATACGGGCGTCGAACGTAAACAGCTGCGTCAGCGGGTTGTTGAACTCCATACGCTTGGCGGCCGATTGGGCGCCTAGAGCAAGAGCCTGGTTGTAAACGAACGTGTTTCCACCTGTGTCCGCATTGCGAACCGTGACGTTCGGATTTGAAATACTCACGATCTGGAATTCGATCGGAGTATAGATCGTCTGATCGGACGAGAATGCTCCGCGAGCGTTCGTCAGTTTGTTGTCGAACGTCGTGAGCCCACCGGCGAAGCTGATATTCGACAATGTCGAATCCACCTGCGCCGTCAGATCCTGACGTGTCTGCTGCGGCCGCGAAGTACCGGAGAAAGGCGAGAAGCCGACCTGCCCCGTTCCGTTCACCGCGATTGCGCGAACGATATACTCGCTGTCGAAGAGATTGTTCAGACCCGCCGGAGTAAAAATCTCCTGAACCTTACCCCGGTCCTCATACGAAAGTGTCGCTCCGTCGACGTAACCTACGTGACGGAAGCCGGTAGTAGCCGCATCGCCATCGACGAATGCTCGCCGGCCGTTAGGCTCACGCTGTCCCGCCAGTGCGTTCTTACGTTTCAGAGACCTGATACGCCAGTGCACCCGGCACGGCATCCCATGTCACGCGAAGCGATCGCGGCGTTGCCGGAGCGACCTGAATGTTTGTCGGCGTGGCCGGTGCAGCCTGATTGCCGGCAAATGGCGTTACCTGTGTCGAGATGGTCGCTTTACCCGCCGAGAATTCCAGAGCGTTTACGCCGAGTTCTTTCGAAGCGAACAATTGTTCGATCAGAGCCCGGTGCAGACCCGGAGCGGTCTCATTCGTCGGATTCGACGAGTACAGCAGTTGATCGGCCACGATCAGGGCATCGCGAGCCTTAACAAACGTGTCTGGCGAAGTGGTGCCAAGTACATACATCGCACCAAGGAAATCGCGTTCGAAAATATTCGTACCCTTTGTGATCGCCTTGACCGGCAGTCCTGTGTCCGGAATCGGACGTTTGTACAGATTGCTCTGCGGATACATCCGATTGAGCATCTCGCGATACTCCCACATCGTAGACATGTAGATCTCGCCGTCGTAGTGCTCTTCAAAATTCGGCTGGCCGCCGACCAGACGCGTCGCAAGGTCCGAATATTTGAGAGTCGAGTGTGCACTGCGGATATATGCGATCGAATCCGGATCGCGCCCGATGTCCCGGAACGCCTGACGGAGGCGGTAGCCGTTGATCACATAATCGCCAATGCTCGGGTTGTCGGTTATCGTAAATGCCCACATATCGGCCTGGCCCTCGTTGAGAGCGCTGCCCTCGACTCCTTCAAGGCCGGCAATGGGTGAGGTGATCGCGTGCATGCCTTCGTGATACGGCACGGTGCCTTCGAGTGCCGTGTCGTTAAAGAGAAAGCCGTGGCCGTAGGATGTCGGATTGATCACGACCGGGGACTTCATCTGCGTTAATTCCTCGACGATCGGCGTCAGGTTCAGCGCAAAGGCGTTGTCGAGGCCGAGAACTTTCTGGACGAATTCGGGATCGTCGGGCGGCGGATACTCTTCGCCCTGGATCGGCGTTATGACGTCCGGAATATGGACGGTGGCCGGAAGCGGCGTGGATGAATTCGGATAGTCGTCCGGGAAACTTCCATTCGAACCGAACGGACCCGCGTCGCCAGCTCGATGAAGGTGGTCGACATATTCAAGCAGATACGTTGTAAAGAAGAACGCGTTTATCTCGTCTTGATGCTCGGCCGGTTCGGCAAAATGATCGATCTCGTTTGTACGAGCTTCAAGAGCGACCGGATCGTCTTTCGAGAAATGCCAGGTTCCGAGAGCCGCTTGAGCGAAGGGCTGTTTCGTTGCGAGTGCGTTGTTGACGACAGTGTGCGTTCCGGTCAGCGTTCCGTTCAATCCGGTAACGACGTTCGACGCATCGAATTTACGAAGTTTGGCGCGGACCTGGTCGCAGGGTTTCGCACCACAGACGGAGATGATGCCGTGGTCCTTGAGTTCCTGTGTGATACGAGGATACTTCGGATAAATGTCCGCCGTGAACGGCAAAACCGGCGGGGCCTGTTGGTAACTTACAAAGTCTCGACGGTTGATGATCTCGCCGGTGTGTGCATCGACCGAGGTCACGTAAAGGCCAAAGGGATTTGTCGAGAACTTTGCAACCTTCCAGACAAGGCGATAACCATCGCTCGTCGGGTAGATCGCCAGTGCCGGCTGGAGGTTGGAGACCGGAGCAGCCTGCTGCGTCAGTATCCCGAGGCCGGCCTGAAGGAGATTTGAGACTGCCTGGGGAATGTTCGCCGCAAAGCGTGCGAGTTCCGTATCGGCCGCCGCGCGTGCCTGGTCGGCCGACAACGCCGGCTGAGTATTTACGTCTACATCGCGGAAGAACGGGCCCGAAGCCATGATTACCTGGTTTCGGTTGTTCATGACGATGCCTATGCCACCGTCGTGAACCGGAATACCGTTAAAATCCTGTCTGAAACGAAGAAGATGTCCGCCAAGGGCCTGGACATTGCTGAACAGACGAATCGTGTTGACGTCGGTAACACCGAATAACGAGGCGTTCTGGTTGATGAATGCGCGAGCGGCCTGTTCAGGGGTACCCGAACTAGGAGCCGATGCAAAATCGTACATGACGTCCGGCGAGCCGCCGAAGTCGTTCCATCGCGACGTCATATTCGGGGCGTTGAGCGACGTTTTCAAGGTCGATAGTGCAGAAAGCTGCTCGCCGGTCGGAATTCGAAGCCCCGACATTCCCCGTGTAAGATTCAAGTCGTAGTTTGGCGCCGGCTTGTTATACATCTTTTCGACCGGATCGATCGGCGGAGAGGCCTGCGACTTGTCCGCTGGCTGTGACAGAAAGGCGATCAGTCCAAGGCATATAATGCCCAGGATGGCCATCCTGAATTTAATGTTCCCGCTTGCTTGTTTTGCTTTGATTTTCATCTCTCCTCCAAGAACGTGGTTGTTTGCAGATTGCCGGTCCGAACCGAAGGCGGCCATGGCCCGATCTCAGTAAAAAAATTCTGTTTAACCCAGGGAACCCGTCGAAACAGGTTCCCTGGGTTTGTCATCGTCCCTTGCCCCCGCTAGGAACGACTCTTTTAACCGCCCGTTGTAAACAGTGCGCGGTAGATGTTCAGTTTCTCGGCGAGGACGGCGCGGGAGACCGTGGTTCCCGGCTCGAATCTGGGGCCGGGGATCGCGATAAACTGTCCGGGGCCGATCTGTCGAATCTCGGCCGGAAATGCTTCGAACATGCCTTTGTTAATGGCAATCTGTACGTACCCGCGGAGGGCCGCCGGTATCTCAGAGTTGTCGGTAAGCGTGCTGCCGTCCGATGTCACCGTGGTTCCGGCCAACGCTCGTGCAGCCGCGTCATGGCCAAGGGCCTTGACGAGGGCGACCGCAAGATCGAGACGGTTGACACTGCCGGTCGGATTGAACGCGGTTCCCGTGAAGCCCATCATTCCGGTCGGAACAAAATCGTAGTCACGGACCGTCGACCCCTTGGCCGTGACAGCCTCGGCGATGCCCAGAAGATCTCCGGAAACGTCGCCGAACTTCGGTGCGGCCGCCAGCGTTTGTCTCAGACTTGTGTTGAGGGCCAGCGAGCGGGCGAGCTCTTCGCGTGTGACAACCGAGTCGGGGCGGAATGTCCCGTCGGCGTAGGTGTCGATCAGACGGCTTCTGAGTGCCATCTCGATCGCACCTTGCCTGGCATGTCCGCTGATATCGGCGATGGCCGGCAAGATGTAAGTGAGCTTTGTGACGGTGCCATCAACGGTGCCGGGTGCCGCGATCTGCGCCGGCGATGTGAACTGCGGGACGGTTGAGAGCCCTCGTGTGCCTCGTGCTTCGACATACCATGTACCAGGCATCGGATTTTCGACCAATACCTGACGCTGGTTGCTGGTCCCGATCGGGAATCCCGGCGATACCACGGTCCCGTCCGGTGCGTGCAGTCTCAATCCGACAACGTTGGTCGCGCCCGGCTCAAGCGGAAGATCCACCGTTGCCCTGACATCGAGAAGACTGACTCCCGTCTCAACCTCGAACGGCCTTGCGTTGGTCGAGGTGGGTCCGGAAAACACCGGATTGAAATCGATGTAGAACGGCACGTCGTCGCGAGAGGTTGACAACGACACATTAAAGCTCGCGTCCTGGCGATTGCGAAAGTTTTTCGAGCGGTTGTAAACCTTATCGACCGCGGCATAGGCGTTGACATAGCCCGAGCCAACTTGCCATTCTTCGTATCCCGGCATCTTCGAAGCAGTGTCGATCAAGATCTGTTTGACCTCGTCGGGCGTGAGAAGAATATCGGCATCGAGCATCAGTGCGACGACACCAGCGGTAAACGGCGTTGACATTGAGGTGCCCGATTTCTGCGTATAAAAGAGCGCCTCGGCCGGTGTCAACTCGCTGTCCGCGGCAACTGTTGCACTCGTCAAAACCGAACGTACCGAGACAATTCCGGTAGTGAATCGCGATTCGTTCGACGCGAAAGCGCGTCCTGTTCCCGGAGCTGTAATCGTCGGAGCGTCAAAATCATCCAGCGGATCGCTATTGTTCAACCTCACGCTACGAGGCGTTCCGCGAGATGAAAAGTCGGCAAGCGTTCCCTCCTTAGTACCGGCTGCAACACCGATCACGAACGGCGCTTTTGCGTAGGTATTCCAGGTCCCCTGACCGGGGCCCGAGTTCGCACCGGCAAAGAGTACGGTTATGTTGCGCTCGTAGGCCATGAACGCGGCCCGCACGATCGGGTTGTCCGGGTTGTAAGGCCCAGGACTACCGTAGGAATTCGAGACTACTCGGATCTTGTAGCGATATTGGTTCGTAAGCCCCCATTCCCACGCGGCGATCGCGTTCAGGACGAACGATTGAAGCGGAGTTCCTGCACCCAGCCCTGCTCCGATGATCTTTGCACCCGGAGCAACCCCGGCGTATAGCCCGCCGGATCTGAGGCCGGTCGCACCCACGATGCCGGCACAATGTGTTCCATGACCGACCGTTTGGTCCGTGTTTGGAACATTCTCTACGGAAACATTGGGGGTGAAGCCCGGCAACGTTCCCACGCCGACGAACGTCTGCACGTTTTGCACAACGTTTTGACCAAGCTGCAGGTCAGCATGAGTCGCATCGATACCTGAGTCGATAACCAGAACCGAGAAATCACCGCTGCCCGAGACCGGCATACCGCCATTGCGGAACGTGAACTGAGAATCCGTGCGGATCTTTTCAACACCCGTCATCATCCTCGAGGAGCTCATGTAATAGTAGATAGGATCGTTTGACCAGACCGAGGCGACCGCGGGATTGGCGGCTAATGCCCGGACCTGCCCGGCAGTCATCGGCTGAGCAACCATTCCGAGCGTCGGAAAAGTCTGACCGCCCGTCACTCCGACACCGCGGAGGACATTCAAATGACTCTCCTTCAATCCGGTATTCGTATTGAACGCGACGATGACCATCCCTACCGAGTCCCCGTCCGCGGCGGCCGCGACGCGGCCACTGAGATCGGGACTGAGTTTCGCTGCCTCAACGCTTAGAAACGTCGCACCGAGCACGGCCATCACGAAGAGCGTGCGTAGAATCTGTGTAAACCTAATTTTCACGGGCTTATCTCCTCGACAAGGTATTTAGAAAAATCACTTGCCGACGAGAATACGGCTTTAGCTTTGAGGAAAACTTGAGAGGGATTTTCTAGGGTTGAGGCAAACTTGAGAAAGGCTATTTCACAGTTTCTTTGAAAAGGCGGGTCGTCTCAGACGAAGGCTCGATGCCGAGCTCGTCGCGCAAGAGTTTCTTAAGGTTTTCAAAGTGTTTTTTAGCGGCGGCGGGTTTTCCCTGGGCTGAGAAGATCTTCATCGTCAGGCGATGCATATCTTCGCGGTACGGGTCGTCACGAAGAGACTCAGCGCTGAATTTCAGAGCGTCGGCCCAGCGTTTCTCCGCCAGCGAGAGCTTTGCCAGAGCGGACACGACGCGTGCCACCTGCTCGCGATAGAATTGCCGACGCTCATCCGCCCAATCGTCGTAGATACCGGCCATGAATTCGCCACGGACGAGGCTGTACGCGGCTTCGAGGTTTGTGCGGAACCGTGCGCCGTCCTTTTCACGTTTTGCCTTTTCCGCCTCCGCGATCAAATGCTCGAACTCCTCGGAATCGATCCGGTAAGACAGTTCGGGATTAAGCTGATACGCACCGTCGCGAAAGACAATGAAATTTTGCTTGAATGCCTGGCGACTATTGAGGGCCTTTCGAATATGCGAGATCGTCGGGTGAAAATTCTTCTCGACCGCCGCGGGATCATCGTCCTGCCAAAATGCCTCGATAAGCACATCTTTCGGCACACGCCGATGCTTGCTCGTCGCGATGTAGCAGAAAATATCTCGCGCTCGACGAGTGGTCCAGGCGTCGGCGGCGAAGGGGCGACCCGGATCGCGATAGATCTCGACCGGTCCGAGGACTTTTATCGTGAGATCCGTGATCGGACCCGCAACGTCGGTTGAGTACTCCCTGAAACCCGGCGGAATTGAGCGGTCGGCTGACAGCTCTTCCCGAAGATCGACGGGCAGTCTTTCGAAAATTTCCTCCTGCCCGAATATGCCGGGATTTCGCCTGATCTCGCGGCGGAGCCAGAACTCGTAGTCGAATCGAGCCGAAAGATCGAGGGCACACCTTGCCGCCGTGATCATCTCCTTTGTGTTTGCCTGTGCGAATGAGGTTTCAGCAAGCAACATCGCGGCCAAAGCCTCGTCGTAGTAGTGGTTCTGGCTTCGAAAAAATGAAGAGGACCGCATCGATCCTTGTCTCGAGACCGTCCAATCTGCCTTCGGCAAGATCGACCTGGAACAAACGGAGTCTCGCGGTCGCGAGGCCTAACTCATTGCCCTGCTTTTCACGTGACCGGATCAGGTTCTCGAGCAAGCTCCGAGCTTTCGGAAGATCACCGCGAAGTCGGTAGAAAGTCGCCCGTTCTTCATTCAGCTCCTTTGAGGCAACATCCACCTCGGCTTCTTCATAGGCACTCAAAGCCCGTTCGTAAAATTCCTCGGCATGCGGAAAGTCGTTTTTTTCTCGATAGAAATTCGCGTACGCCTCGAGGATCTCGCCGAGAAGAAACCGCAGGTTGTAGAGCTGGCAAAGTTCGAGCGCTCGGTCGAGATGATTTTCGGTTTCATCGAACTCACCTCGATATAAATGGAGACGCGCGACGTTCAAATGGCCGATCGACTCCTGCGGAAGTTGCTTGTCAGGCTGGTCCTCGCGAAAGATCCGCTTGAACCAGCGGAGCGCCTCACCGAAGTCGCCGCGAAATCCCGGGGCGAGCGCCAGGTTGTGCGTGACCATCCGGATGTACGGCTCATTTGCCAATTTTTCAGCTAGCTCGAGAGCGACACGAAACTGCTGTTCAGCTTCCGCCCAGCTTCCCTGCACGATAAGGCAGAGGCCTCGTGTATTCGCGCATTTCAAGAAAGTTTCCGACACCTGTGGAACAAGCGCCTCGGCCCGCTCAAGAAGCTCGAAGGCTTCGGAATGACGGCCGCGCCGCCGTGCAAGCCCGGCTAACGAATGCAGAGCTTCGGCCTCGCCTATCGAGTCGTTTGTTTCGTGAAGGAGCTTGACGGCCGTATGGAGAAGGCTCGAAGATTTTTCCGTTTCACCTCGAAGTCGAGCTATCTCCGCCTTGTGCAGCAGTGAGCGGGGGAACTTTTCGAGGTTCGCATCGGGAACTTTGTCAGCGAACAGTCCCAGCGATGTGAAAGCCCCGGCCGCGATCCAGTCGCCGCCAGTTTCGGCGATCACCGACGCCGCTCGATCGAAGTTGCGCGCATCGAGCAGGTACGGCAACGCCATATCCCACTTTCTGTTTTCGATAAAATACTCCGCGATGCGGTTTCTCTGTTCGGCAACGCGGACATGACCTACATCCGACCGCAGCCGCCGAATGAGGAACTCTCGAAACAGCGGATGTAAGCGATATTCTTCGTTTGAATGCCCGTCGCCGACGACCGTGAGAAAGATATTTTTCTGCCGCAAGTTCCGGCAGTACGGCCGAACATCGAAAGTCCGGAAAAAGCGCACTGCATAGGTCGAGCTGGAGCGATTCAAGCAAAGCAAGATTCATCAGCAAGTGCTGCGTCTCAACAGATTCGTGTGAAAAGACTTCCTCGGCGAAATAATCGAAAATGTCCTTTTCCGATTGCTGAAGTACACCCCGCAGGTCAAGCGGTGCAACACCGCTTGCGGCGTGCATCTCCTGCTCCGCAACCTGACGAACAAGTTGCAGAGCGGTGATCCATCCATGCGTCCGGCCGCGGTATTCGGCGATCTCTTCGGCCTTCAGATCTACATTCAGCGTCTTGAGAAAAAGCTCTCGTACCTCGTCATCCGTAAACAGCAGATCGTCTCGCGTGATAACAAGCGGCAGCGGACTGCGATCGACGCCGCATAATCGCGAGTGGCGGCAGATCGCGGGTCGTAATTATCAGGTGAACGAGGTCTGAAGAATATTGCAGCAGGCGATCCACTATCTTGTGAACGACCGTCTCGCGGCCGATGTGATGATAGTCGTCGAGCACGAGGATGAACGGCTGTTCGATGGACTGAAGGATCTCGTTGATCAGAAGGTCTGCGGCACGTTCGGGAAAGCGCATCATCTCTTCGCTTGCTTCGCTGAGGTATGGAAGTAGCGCTTCGCCAAAATCCGGATATAGATTCTTGATCCCGTTGGCAACATACCCGAGGAAGACCACCGGATCGGCATCCGTGTGATCGAGTTGATACCAAACCGAAGGGCGCGTCTGGTTGCGCACGAAGTCGGCGATCAGCGTCGTCTTTCCGCATCCGGCGTCAGCCGCGACAAGTGTGACGAGCGATCCGATATTCGCCTGCAATTTTTGGGTAAGACGGGGACGAGCGAGAAGCTCGGAAACCGCACGCGGCGGGAGCAGTTTAGTGCGGAGAAAGAAGTTTTTGTCCTGCATCGCTTCAGAAAAGAACCGTCGCGCGAGGCAGTATTATGCCACATCGCTTAAACGATCCCGAACCTATCAGGATGCATTCACTCGGACGACCGATCCACTTTCCGGCTTTTCGCAAACTGCAGCAATTTAGAAACCCTTCCAAACGTCGCTCTATGTGCCGGCTCCGCCTCTGCCCGGGCGAGTCCGAGCTTTCGCACCAACTCGGCCGTTTCTGGAAGATCGAACGCCAGAAGCTTTTCGTCGATCACGTGCAGCTGCTGTTTCGACCGCAGACGCCAGAGCGGATTCGGCGGCTTACTTCGACAGAGCAGCAAGAGCTCAGTGTTTTCGGGCAGCGACGGCAGAAGAAGACCAAAAAACTCGCCGAACCAATCGGCGTCGAAAAGATGGTGGATCCCGTCGAGAACGATCAGCAGCGGCTTATCGACCAACGCAGTTTCGACCTCGGCAAACACATTGATCAGAAAGGTTGCGATGGTCGACTGAGAGGCGTGTATGTTATCGGTTAAGACGTCGGAAACGTTCGCCTTGCTATGCACCGCTTTCAGGATGCAGGTCGCGAAATAGTGTGCAAAAACATTCCACTCGACGTCGGATGATTCGACCGAATACCATCCGGCCCGTTCATGATCTTTCGCAAATCCGGCAGCAAGCGTTGTTTTCCCCGTTCCGGCCCGCCCTGATATGAGGGTCCCCGAAAATTGAGACAATGACCTGCGAAGCATTTCGTCGAGCCTGGGACGGTCGATAACGCCGCGGATCCGCGGGATCTGCAGCTTCTCCTGAAGAACGTGAATATCGTCACGTTCAGATCTCGCACGCTTGTTCGAAGACGAGGCTCCCGCAGGAGAATACCGTTCCCCGGATTCGAAATTGTCGTCGAGAAAGTAGGCCATTGTCATCCCAATTACATTATTTCAGCTAACTTGAGAAAAACTTGAATTTCGCGAAGGTCGATTTTTTGGTTCTCAAGTATTCCTCAAGATGCATCTAATAGGCTGGGTGACAGCTTAAAGATAGATTTAAGTCCTCACCCCATTAAATTTAGCTCCCGCCGCCCGGCATTATTGAAGGGCGGCGATGGGCGCATTAAGGAGTTAACAGTATGAACAAGGTTTATTTGGGAATAATGGTGATTTTTGCGTGTGCGGTAATCGGTTTCGGGCAGAAAGACAGATACAAGAAAGCACCGCTAGCGGAGCCGAACGAGGACCGCTTCGTCCTGATGTCAGGGACACAGGTCGATGCCCAGCTTCAGAGCACCCTTGACGTTAATAAGGCGCGGGTCGGTGACGAAGTTATTTTCAGAACCAGAGAGTCGATCAAGGGCGCCAGCGGAGTGGTGGTGCCGAAAGGGACGACTCTTATTGGCCGTATCACGGAAGTAAAGAAACGAACGAAAGAAAATTCGCAATCGAGGATCGGTATGATCTTTGACCGCCTGCAGGGGAAGAATCTCTCGGCACCGTTCAGCGCGTCAATAGTATCGATCACTAATGTCGCGGCTCGAGCCACCGCAGGCGACTCGCTGATGTCGGATGTTTCCGGTTCGTCGCAAACCTCTGGTAGCGTGTCACAGCGCTCGACGAGTAGCGGCGGCGGAGGCGGCGGCCTTCTTGGCGGAGTCGGAAATACGGTTGGCGGCTTGGTCAATACGACCACGCAGACCGCCGGAGGCCTAACGAACACGGTTTCGCAGACAGGTGGAATGGTAACTGACACCGTCGGCCGGACTGTGAGCGGGATACAGATCTCGAGTTCAACAAGTGCATCGGCGAATTCGTCAACAACGCTGTCCTCGTCCGACAAGAATCTCCGGATCGACAAGGGAGCGACGTTCAATTTACTCGTAAATAACCGCTAGTTCGCGGTGCGGGAATCTGGTTTGCTAAATCGGGGGCGGAGACTGTACTATGGGGTTCGCCCCCCTTATGTCTATCTATCTGTTCGATTTTGATTCATTTCCGGTGTTTGTTGAGTGTTGATCTTTTGTTAGATCCAAGCGACTGAAAAATCACACATGAAGAGGATGGTCTCGTTAGTTCTGTTTCTCGCTTTGACGGTAAACTCTGTCAGCGCGGGAATTTCCGTTATCCGGTCGAGCGGTATCACGCTGACTGGAGCTGACGGAATTCGGTATGTCGGGATGTCCGGCATCACGCTCACCGGAGCGGACGGTATCCTCAATTACTCTTCGAACGGAATTACTCTAACCGGTGCCGATGGCATCACCCTGACGGGAGCCGACGGGATCACTTCGACTGGCCCAAACGGTGCGACATATACCGGCCCAAATGGAATTACTCTGACCGGGGCCGACGGGATCACACTGACCGGAGCCGACGGCATAACGCTGACCGGAGCCGATGGAATCACGCTAACCGGAGCGGACGGTACTCAATACACGGCAAATTCGATCGTCGTTAAACGCCCGAACGGCATAACGCTGACGGGTGCGGACGGAATCACGCTTACCGGAGCCGATGGAATTACATTGACCGGTGCGGACGGCTGCAAGACGTGTCGGCGTTAATGGAATAACGCTGACCGGTGCCGACGGGATCACACTGACAGGAGCCGATGGCATTACCTTGACCGGAGCCGACGGCATTACGCTTACTGGTGCCGACTCGATCGTTGGATTCGGAACCTCCGGTGTCGTTTTCGATCATACAAATCCGAGCGGCATTACGCTTACCGGAGCCGACGGCATAACGCTGACTGGAGCCGATGGGATAACGCTGACCGGAGCCGATGGCATCACGCTTACCGGAGCAGACGGCATCACCTTAACGGGTGCAGACAGTAATACCGGACTGCAGGGTCTCGACCCCGAACTTGCCGTCACGCTCAACAACGCTACTGACGACAGCAACATCAACGCGATCATCGTCTATCACAACGCGGTGACGGACGCTGACATTGCGCAGCTTCAGCAGATAGGCATCGCCGGTGGAACTCGCATGCGCGTTCTGCCGCTCGTCTACGTGACGGCGACACGGGCACAACTTATTGCTGTCTCGCAGCTGCCGACCGTCCGGTCGCTCTCCGCCAATCGCACTCTTACGTTCGACTCCGATCCGTATTTCAACGCCACGGGTGTTCAGCGCGTCGGGCCGGACAACGATCTTCGAACCGACAACGGCGGCGTTCCCCTGACAGGACGAAATGTGACGGTCGCGGTTCTCGACACCGGCATCAACGCACAGCACGCGGATCTTGCCGGAAGAGTAATCCAAAATGTAAAACTGACCGATACGCAGAGCGTGCCCACCGGATTTTCGTACCCCGTTCCAATCGAAAATTTGTCGAACAGCTGATCTCGTAAGTGGTCATGGAACGTTTGTAGGCGGCGTGATCGGCGCCACCGGGGCGAGCTCAGACGGCAGATTTGCCGGCATCGCACCTGGAGCTAAGCTCCTCGGCCTCAGCTCCGGCGATCTTAATTTGATGTATGTGCTGTCCGGGTTCGATTACATTCTCGAAAAAGGCCCGCAGTACAACGTTCGCGTGATCAATTGCAGCTTCTCGGCAAACACGTTATACGACGACAATGATCCGGTAAATGTCGCGACGAGGATGCTCACCGGCCGCGGCGTTAACGTGGTGTTTTCCGCCGGCAACACCGGCCCGGGCAACGGAACGATGAATCCGTACGCCATCGCTCCCTGGGTCATCGGCGTAGGTGCGACCAATGACCGCTCAGCTCTGGCGAGCTATTCGTCGCGTGGAAACTTCGGCGACGAGCTCCAGCATCCGACGCTTGTTGCTCCGGGCACGAACGTCGTAAGTCTTCGAGCCCACGGCACCCTGACCGGAATCTCAGGTCTCGGCGGTGCCGATTCGCAGCGTCTTTCGAGCTCGGAAATGGCTAACTACACAACGGCCACCGGAACCTCCTTTTCTGCTCCGCAGGTTGCCGGCGCGATCGCATTAATGCTTGAAGCTGATCCGAATCTCACACCAGCTGAGGTTAAAGACATTCTTAGCCGGACCGCGACGCCGCTGCCGCGATATTTCTTTCACGAGAGTGGAGCCGGGATGCTGAATACGTACGCCGCCGTGCTCGAAGCGGCGTTCCCAAACCGCCGCATGGGAACGTTTCGCTCGACACTGTCACGTAACGGTGTTCGCTTTGTCACGAGCACCTCGCAGACGTTCGAACAGATGATATTCCCGGAAGGTTCAAGCTCGCGCGACGTCACGATCCCGCAGAATACCGTCCAGGCCGGCGTGAGCATCGCGTGGGACCTGAGCGGCGAACGACTTCGGACTGAAGATCTACAATTCCTCGGACACGCTGATCGGCGAATCCAACTATCTGAATCTTCCGGGTGTCACCGGCAGACGAGAAAAGGTGGTGTTTAGAAATCCGCTCGCACAGACCATGCGGGCCGCGGTCACGGCATTCGGGCTACACCGGCATCGCCCAGCGGATGTTCGGAGCCGTGGAGGTGACGCGGGTTGAGTATCCATACATGATGGATCTGAATTCGCTGTCGCCCGAACTGGCAACAGAAGCGGAGAAGAGCTTGCTTACGAATGTCATGCTACCCGAAGGACGGAAATTCCGTCCATCATCGAGCGTCAATCGTGGCGACTTTGCCGATGCATTTGTTCGTGGCGGATTGGTTCCGCAGTATCTTGCATCCTCGGCTATGTACTCGGACGTGCGTGATGTTTCGTCCCGCAACTCGGTCGAAAGCATTCAGTCGAATCCGACGGGAGCTCTGGTCGCGGACGCTGCCACGGGCGGACGGTTTCATCCGAATAGCAACACCACGAAGCTGATCGCTGCGATCGCTTACGTAAAAGCCGCGGGTCTTGAATCTCAAACGGCCTCGACGGGGCTTCCCTTTACGATGAGTGATGCGGCTTCTATTCCCGCACAATGGCGTGGCTACGTAGCTGTCGCCCTCCAGCGAGGCTTTATCCGCCTCGACGGAAACTCGTTCAACGCATCGCGTTCCATCACACGCATCGAACTCGCCCAGGCACTGAACGCATCTGATCGGACAATAGGTTTTCTCGGAGACTTACTGTGGCTCAGTCACTCTGCGGGTTTCTGCTCGGTGTTCAGCTTGCCGGCGGATCTTTTTCAAAGTTGACCAGGCTCCGAAAATGATCAGAAGCACGACGGCCCCATATACCCACATCGGAACGTTCTTACCCGCAAAGATCAAATAGATATAGGCCGATATAAAGAAGAACATTGCCAACAGCGCCGGCATCGCTATCGATTTCCCTTTTCGATAATTGCGTATCAGCCAGCCGATCGAAAACGAGAAAAATGGGATCGCCCCGACGTAGATCGCACCGAAGATCAGCGGATTCACCCCGTAGCTTTCGCCGAGACTAAAGAACCAGTTCTGCAAGTTTTCCCACATCTGTATTAAGGATAAGTAAATAAACGCGAAAATATTCCGTCGTTATCAAGAATACTGTTTTTCGTGTTGTCTGGCGCCGCCGGCTAACGTATCTCAAGCGTGCACAATCCGAGATCGCGGCTTCTCTGTGGCTATCCTCTTCGATAATTTCCTAGATCAATAACAAAAGCCCGTCAAACGTTGACGGGCTAAGTCATGAAATTGGCTCCGCAGGTAAGACTCGAACTTACAACCCTTCGGTTAACAGCCGAATGCTCTGCCATTGAGCTACTGCGGAATATGGCTCGTCCGGAGACGAACTAAAAGATTAGAAACTTAGGCGTGCGATGTCAAGGCACGCCCCGGTCCCAGGCCTCAGGTCCCAGGTCCCAGGTCCAAGTCCCAGGTCCCAGGTCTCAAGTCTCAAGTCTCAAGTCTCAAGTCAGTCGTGCGCCTTGGGACTTGGGACTTGGGACTTGGGACTTGGGACTAAGGCTTGAGACTTGGGACTTGGGAGTTGCGGCTATACAATGTCGCCACTATGGCGAAGGCGGAAATAAAAACTAAGGAAACGGATGCGAGTGTCGACGATTTTCTGAATGGCCTGGCGGACGAACAGCAACGTGAGGACGCGGAGAAGATCATTGCGATGATGAAGAGTCTCACGGGCGACGAGCCAAAGTTGTGGGGCGTGTCGATCGTTGGTTTTGGTAATCTGGTCTATAAGTCCCCGGCAACGGGACGGGAGGTCGATTGGATGAAGATCGGGTTCGCTCCGCGCAAAGGAAATCTGTCGCTGTATGTTCTTACCGGCTCGGCCGCACAGGCGAAGCTGCTAGAGAAACTCGGGAAGCACAAGACCGGGAAAGGTTGTCTCTACATCAAACGCTTATCGGATGTCGATGAGCGGGTGTTGGAGAAGGTGATCGCGGCAGCGTGTAAGAAATAACAAGGTCGGGTCGGGCGTGATCGACCTCCGCGGCATAGCCGCGAAATATTGGATGGCCCGGTACGGAAAAGCAAAGCTTTTCCGCCAATAGAGCGGCGTAGCCGCAATTCTGTATAATCGTTCCTTTACCCGGCAGGACCCGGTCGCTACCGCTCTCGGTACTAACAAAAAGGAGCGTTTTTCTTTTGAATCACGAACTAATACTAATTCTCGATTTCGGCTCGCAATATACGCAGTTGATCGCACGGCGTGTGCGCGAGCAGGGTGTCTATTGCGAGATCCATCCGTTTCATCTTTCGCCAAATGAGATCGCCGCGAAGAATCCGAAGGGCGTCATTCTTTCGGGCGGGCCATCAAGCGTTACGGATGAAGATGCCCCGCGTGTCGCCGCGGATTTTTACGAAAAAGTCGACGCGCCGATACTCGGCATCTGCTATGGAATGCAGCTCGTCGCGATCGATCTCGGCGGTCGAAGCGAGCCCGCAGCGCGACGCGAGTACGGACATGCGAAACTGAAAGTGCTGAGCGGCTCGACAAAACTTTTTAACGAGCTCCCGTTCGAACTCGACGTATGGATGAGCCATGGCGATCACGTCACAGCGCTTCCCGACGGCTTTCATAAGACCGCGACGACCGGTGATGTCGTCACCGCGATCGAGAACGAGGAACGCGGGATCTATTGCGTTCAGTTTCACCCCGAGGTCTCGCATACTCCGCTCGGAAAAGAGGTGCTGCGAAATTTCCTGTTCAACGTGTGCGACTGTCGCGGTGATTGGACGCCGGCGAGCTTTATCAAGGAAGAGGTTGAGAAGATCCGCACAACGATCGGTGAGACTGACAACGTCGTCTGCGGATTATCGGGCGGCGTCGATTCGACGGTTGCAGCGACGCTGGTGCATGAAGCGATCGGCATGCGTCAGACGTGCATCTTCGTCAACAACGGACTGCTCCGTGCGAACGAGTTTGAAGATACGTTGCGGATGTACAAAGAGAATCTTCACCTCAACGTTCGCGGTGTGGATGCCTCGCAGGATTTTTATGGTGTACTGACAGACATCGTTGATCCCGAGCAGAAGCGCAAAGCGATCGGCGGAAAGTTCATCGATATATTCGACGCCGAAGCAAAGCGGATTGGCGATGTGAAATGGCTCGTGCAGGGTACGCTTTATCCCGACGTGATCGAATCGGTTTCCCTTCGCGGGGCGTCGGTAACGATCAAGACTCACCACAACGTCGGCGGTCTGCCCGACAAAATGAACCTCAGGCTGATCGAGCCGCTTCGCGAATTATTCAAGGACGAAGTTCGCATTATTGGCCGCGACCTGGGTATCCCCGAAAAGATGCTTGAGCGTCATCCGTTTCCCGGCCCGGGCCTCGGTGTTCGCATCCTCGGCGACATTACGCCTGAGAAGGTCGAGCTTCTGCAAAAGGCGGACAAGATCTTTATAGACGAGCTTCACACCTCGGGCCTATACACGAACGTCTGGCAGGCTTTTGCCGTTCTGCTCCCGATCCAATCCGTCGGAGTGATGGGGGATTTTCGAACGTATGAGAAAACTGTCGCATTGCGGGCCGTCACGTCCACCGATGGAATGACGGCGGACTGGGCACGGTTGCCGCACGATTTTCTGGCTCGCGTTTCGTCGCGGATCACAAGCGAGGTCCGTGGAGTCAATCGCGTCGTTTACGACATCTCATCAAAGCCACCAAGCACTATCGAGTGGGAATGACTCTGAACTCACCGTCGGTGAAAGTTTTGCGGACGGCCACTCCCGTGTGCGAGAATAACTTAACCCCTCAAGCCTTTCAGCGGATCTGTTTTGGATTCCTTATTTTTGTATGAACGAAAAGCAAGTCGCACCTGTGCGCATTTCAACCGGCATCATCGGACTCGACTTTATTCTGAAAGGCGGGCTCCCCAAAAACCGTCTTCATCTGATCGAAGGAAGTCCCGGAACGGGTAAGACGACGCTCGGGCTCCAGTTTCTTCTTGAAGGTGTCCGTAGCGGTGAGAAGTGTCTTTACATAACTCTATCCGAGAGTAAGGAAGAGCTGATCGCCGTCGCTGCGTCACACGGATGGTCACTCGATGGGATCGTGATCCAGGATCTGACCGAATCGGGAGATAGTCTGACGGACAATTCTCGCTACACGGTCTTTCATCCCTCGGAAGTCGAGCTAGATGAAACGACACGGTTGATCCTCGACGAGGTAGAGCGTATCGATCCTGCCCGCATCGTTTTCGACTCGCTGTCCGAAATGCGTATGCTGGCGAGCGACCCGCTGCGGTTTCGCCGCCAGATCCTCGCCCTGAAACAGTATTTTTTGACCCGACAGTGCACCGTGCTCTTGCTGGATGACCGTACTTCGAAAGCTCCGGATCGCCAATTGGAGAGCGTGGCTCATGGAGTTTTGAACCTCGAGTATGTGCCTGTGGAATACGGCCGGCAGCGGCATGCGATACGCGTCGTCAAGATGCGCGGCGTAAACTTTCAGTCGGGCTATCACGATTTCAATATCGAGACCGGCGGCATCATCGTATTTCCGCGCCTTTCACAGGAAAAAAAGATCGAGTTTGAGGACGGAACTCTCAGCACCGGCGAAGGACAACTTGATGCTCTGATGGGTGGTCTGCACTACGGTACAAGCACGATCCTGCTTGGCCCGGCGGGCGTGGGGAAATCAACGCTTTCAATGATGTATGCGTGCGCCGCCGTTGAGCGAGGCGAGCGGGCGGCCGTGTACCTGTTCGACGAAAGCCCGGAAACTCTTTTCCGCCGCACCTCAGCGCTCGGGATGGATGTGAGACGGTACGTTGCGGAAGACCGGATCAGTCTGCGGCAGATTCAGTTGGCCGAGCTTACTCCGGGTGAGCTTTCGTATATGGTCAGCCGCGAGGTCGAGGACAGAGGAACTAAGATCGTGATCATCGACAGTGTCAACGGTTACATGATGGCGACACCGCAAGAACGTTATCTGACGATGCAGTTTCACGAGTTGCTCGCTTATCTGAATCGAAATGGCGTGGTCAGCATTCTAGTCGTCGGACAATATGGTTTGGTCGGATCGATGCAGACGCCGATCGATCTGAGCTATCTATCGGACACGGTGATCATGCTGCGGTACTTCGAGGCAGAGGGCTCGGTACATCAGGCTATATCGATCCTAAAGAAACGCACCGGTGATCACGAGCGGACGATCAGAGAGTTCAGGATCGGGCCGGGCGGACTTCAGCTCGGCCAACCACTTACGGGCTTTCAAGGGGTTCTAACCGGCGTCCCGGTTTTCAGGGGAGAGATCGGCGGGTTGATGACAGACCGTGGGAATGGGAAATAGCGATCGCGAAAACTGGGTCCTGGTGCTTATGCCGACGGGCCGGGACGGTGATCTTGTCTGCAATACATTGGAGCGAGTGGGTATCAGTGCGCACGTCTGCAGGACCGCGGCTGAACTGCGCGATCTGGTCGATGAAGGCTGCGGTGCGGTTCTGCTGGCGGAAGAGGCGGTCGAAGACAAAGAGGCCTCAGCCTTTATCAGATCGCTCGACGACCAGCCGATCTGGTCCGATCTACCGGTGATTCTGTTTTCGAGTCATAGCCGAAATGCGGAAAGGCTTCTCGAGACGCTCGGTACGAAGGTCAACATCACCATTGTCGAGCGCCCGATAAGAATAACGATGCTCGTAAGTGCTGTACGGGGCGCACTTCGAGCCCGCGGGCGACAATATCAAACCCGCGATCTCGTTCTGGAACTCGAACAGGCAGACCGACAGAAAGATCTGTTTCTCGCCACGCTTTCACATGAGTTACGGACACCGCTCAATTCGATCCTCGGTTGGATACAAATACTCCGGACCCGAAAGCTTGAGCCACCTGAGATCGATCGCGCCATCGAAGTGATCGAGCGAAATGCAAAGGGCCAGTCCGAAATGATCTCGGACATTCTTTTCGTCTCGCGTATCATTACCGGCAAACTCGAGATCAAGCGTGACCCCGTCGATATCGCTAACGTGATCGAGGGCGCGGTCGAGATGATACGGCCCTCGGCGGAGGCTAAACAGTTAGAGATCACGGTGGAGACGGGCGGATACGAGCCGGTCCCGGTCGAGGGTGAGGCAGAAAGACTTCAGCAGGTCTTCCTCAACTTGTTAACGAACGCGGTGAAGTTTACGCCGGACGGCGGTCGGATCGGTATCCTATTAAGACGCACGGGTTCGAATGTTGTGATCGAGATAAGCGATAGCGGACAAGGAATCAATCCGCAGTTCGTTCCGTACGTCTTTGAAAGGTTCAGGCAGGCTGACAGTACATACACGAGGCGGATCGGGGGTCTTGGTTTGGGTCTCGCGATCGTACGACATCTCGTCGAACTTCATGGCGGAACGGTAACCGCTCACAGCGACGGCAAAGATAAGGGGGCCCGATTCGTGATACAACTGCCGGTCGCAGATTCCAACCGGCTAGCACCCTTGAATAGGGCGACGACGACAAACATATCTCCGGAATTAACTTCTAAAGTAAAAGGCATGAACATCCTGCTTGTTGAAGATGATAAGGATTCGCGCGACATGCTGGAGATGGTGCTCTCGCTTTACGGGGTCGGCGTCGAATCTGCCGAGTCGGCCGCGGAGGCGGTAGAGAAGGTCAGAACTCTGAAACCAGACGTTCTTGTGAGCGACATCGGACTACCGGGCGAGGACGGCTACGATCTGATTCGAAGCGTTCGTAGTTTACCGCCGGACGAAGGGGGAAAGACACCGGCTATCGCACTCACGGGTTATGTCAGCGTGCAGGATCGACAACTGGCGCTCGACGCCGGCTTTCACGATCACATTCCAAAACCTGTGAACCCGAATACGTTGCTCGAGCTGCTCGGGAAATTAAGATCGAATGGCCGATCGGCCAGTTCGGAGTGACTCAATCATTAAACAGCTAGGGCCCGCGATAAATTCTGCGGGCCCTCGTCTGCCTTGGGAGACGGGATCTGATCAATAGACATAAACCGGCATCCCGATCTTCACCATTTCGACAAATTGCTTCTCAGCGAATCGCGGGATGCGAGCACAGCCATGGCTCGCGGCCTTGACCGGTATCGAGTTGCTGCCGTGTATCGCGATGCCGCCATTGAAATAGCTCGGGTAGTAGATCGTGCCCAACGGAGCTTTGCGAACGCCCTTTATCTGGCGCTGGATCTTAAATGTGCCGCGCGGCGTGTGTGCCGTCTGCCATTTGCCTTCGCTAAAATACCGCTCACCGTTGCCGGTTGAAGTTGACAGGACATTCGTCACCTCGCCTTCGTCATTTACCAGAAAGATAACCTGTCGATCCAGGTCGATCTCGACGTGGGCCTCTCCTGAGTGTTTTGCCGAAGGCTTGGACGCCAATCGAAGGTTTCGCAGAACGTCATCGGTCAAAACGCCGGTGCGCTTCAAACCTTCGACCTTTTGAAATGCGATGATCGCCTGTCGCGTCGAATCATCCGACTTACCGTCCACGTTTGTGATCCAATAGCCGAGGCTGGAGAGTGTGTGTTCGGCTTCTTGTACTTTTGCAGCCCGCATCTGCGCCGCGGAAGGGGCATCGGTCGCATAAGCATTCGCCGAAGCGATCGTTAAGATAATAGCCGCTGTTAATAAACCTAATTTTCCGAAACTTGTCGAAGGATCTTTCATTTTCGTTTTCACCATATGTCAGCCGCAGTTCGTGGCTGTTCAAAAAGACGCCCGCCGATAAAGCTTTTTGCGTCCCTCGAACACGAACGCGGAATAAAATAAGAATTGCATCAGGTGTTACACTTTTTTGACATCCCGATGGCCCAAACACCTTTAACAATACAATTTCGCTCGGCAGGCTACAGCGTGGGCAGCACGGTGATATTGAGCGGTATTACCCTCGAGGTTTGTGAGGGCGACACTGTCGTCCTTCTCGGTGAATCGGGCTGTGGAAAGACCACAACGCTGAAGTTGATCAATGGCCTGATCGAGCCCACCGAAGGAAGTGTGCTCGTCGAGGGAAGGGCTACGACGGACTGGAACGTGATCGAGCTGCGGCGTCGCATAGGCTACGTTTTGCAGGAGGCGGGGCTCATGCCGCATTTCTCGGTGGCTGAGAATATTGGTCTGGTACCCAGGCTTCTCGCGTGGGACGAAGAGAAACGGGCCGATCGTATTGTCGAAATGATGGATCTCGTCGGACTTTCCTCGGTCCGGTTCGCCGACCGCTTTCCACACGAGCTTTCCGGAGGTCAGCGGCAACGTGTCGGCGTGGCACGTGCTCTCGCCGCCGACCCGGACATTATTCTTTTGGACGAGCCATTCGGGGCCCTCGATGCGATAACGCGGACACGGCTTCAAAAGGAATTTGCTGAGCTTGTGCGTACGCTTGGCAAGACGGCTGTATTTGTTACGCATGATCTGCGCGAAGCGATGCTGCTCGGTACCAAGATCGCATTGATGGAGCGGGGAAAGATCGTTTTGGTAGGCACGCCGGATGAGTTCCAGAAATCCGACCTGCCGCTCGCCAAGCAATACTTGGAAACGATAGCTTTCGGCTAATGAATCTACTTCAGTTTTTACAGGAGAACTGGCTCGAGCTGCTCACGCTGACGCGTGAGCATGTTCTTCTTGTCCTTATTTCTACCGGCTTTGCGGTAGCCATCGGCGTGCCTCTCGGTGTTCTGCTGACACGGAGCACGGCATTGCGTGCTCCCGTTTTGGGTTTTGCGAACATCATGCAAACCGTTCCCAGTCTCGCTCTGTTCGGCTTGCTGATCCCAATTCCCTTCATTGGAGGGATCGGCGCCCGGACTGCGATCATCGCACTCGCCCTTTACGCTCTGCTGCCGGTGATCAGGAATACCGTCACCGGTATTCTTGGTATTGATGCAAGACTGCGGGAAGCCGCAACCGCCATGGGGATGACAGGGTGGCAGCGTCTTCGTATGGTCGAGCTACCGCTGGCAATGCCCGTGATCCTTACCGGTATACGTGTCGCGGTTGTTATCTCGGTTGGCGTGGCCACGGTGGCCGCGGCCGTAGGAGCCGGTGGGCTCGGGATGTATATCTTCCGCGGCCTTCGGCAAAACGACAATAATCTGCTACTTGCCGGTGCGATTGCTTCGGCCGTGCTCGCGCTGTTGGGTGACCTCGCTCTTGGACAAGTTGAAAAGGCCTACGAGGTCGGTGCCCGGCCATCTGCAACCCGGAAACTGGTGGGCTTAGTTGTAGCCGGTGGTTTGATCGCGATCGTGTTATCGATCTTCGCGCCCGGGGTTGGATCTGGAATTGGGGAGCGGGGGCAAGACAAGATCATCGTTGGATCCAAGGACTTTACCGAGTCGGTCATCCTTGCAGAGATTCTCGCGCAGGTGCTGGAACAAAAAGGAATCGCCGTCGAGCGGCGGTTCGAACTGGGCGGAAATATCCCTCATGACTCTCTGCTGTCCGGGCAGATCGACGTCTACCCGGAATACACCGGTACGGCCTACACCGCGATTCTAAAGCACCCGCCGCTAACGGACCCGAATGCTGTCTATGACCAGACGAAAACCGAGTACGCTGAGAAATTTCATTTGACCCTGAGCCCGCCGATCGGTTTTGCCAACGATTTCGCGATTCTCGTCCGCGGCCAGGTTGCTCGTGAGAACCGTCTAAGAACGATCTCGGACGCTGTCCCTCTGGCAAAGAACTGGCAGGCGGGGTTCGGGCAGGATTTCATGTCCCGAGCCGACGGTTATCCAGGATTTATCAAAGCCTACGCGTTGAACTTCGTAAAACAGCCGAGGGAAATGGATCTTTCTTTAACCTATCGGGCCCTCCAAACCGGCGAGTTGGACATCATCGCGGGAAACTCTACCGACGGATTGATCTCTTCACTCGATCTATTCCAGCTCGAGGACGATCGGCACTACTTTCCGCCATATCAGGCAGTGTTTATTGGACGCTCCGATAAACTCGGCGTTTTGAGCGACGCGTTCCAACGGCTGAATAACGCAATTTCGACTGAGGAAATGCGGAGGCTGAATTACGAGGTTGATGGCAAGAAGCGTGCGCCAAGGGATGTAGCCGCGGAATGGGTCCGACTAAATTAACTTGCAACTTTCCGTAACTTATTGTAGTCTCACAGTTTGATAATTCCTTCTCTCTTTTGTCGACGGTAATTTCGCCCTCAATGTGAGTCAGCGATCAAACTCGAGAGATGGTTCCCTTATAACTGTCAGAAGCGGCTTATGCTTTTAGTTAAGCCTTCTCGCGTTGGTCCTTACGCTCATACCGTTAAGCCGAAAGTATTAACCCACCGTTAGATAACTTCTTAAAATAATCGAATACCGTAAAGAACCTCGCCTCGCGGTGTAGTTCACGATTCAAATGTTGGTGTGTGCATTCTAAACGGAATGCTGGCTCTTCATGAATTCGGGCTACGGTTGCTCGTAGAGAGATAATTAAAAAATACAAATGAGTTTTAAAGATTTAGGCTTGCAGTCGTCGTTGACGGCTCGATGCGAGTCATTGGGTTACATTACGCCTACACCTATTCAAGATCAGGCGATTCCGTTAGTTTTACAAGGCAAGAACGTCATTGCGACGGCCGAGACCGGAACGGGCAAGACCGCAGCCTTTTTACTTCCGATCCTCCAAAATCTGGAGATCAGTGGAAAAAAGGGCTCGACCGTGCTCATCCTATCGCCGACGCGCGAGCTGGCAAATCAAACTGACGCCTTTTGCCGGCAGATCGCCCCAAGACAGGTTCGCTGCGTATCCATCATCGGTGGTGCGAGTTACAAGAACCAGATCGATGCGATCCGCCAGGGCGCGAATATTATCGTCGCCACGCCAGGCCGTTTGATGGACTTTATGGAGCAGGGCATGTTGAATCTTTCAAAGATAGATACACTCGTGCTCGACGAAGCCGACCGTATGCTCGATATGGGCTTTCTGCCTGCTATCAAGCGAATCAACAAGGCGATCCCGTCCAACAGACAGACCTTGTTCTTCTCGGCGACGCTTTCAAGCGAAATCGAGCGCATAGCTCTTTCGTTGATGGACGATCCGCATTACGTAGAGGTTAGTGCCCGCGGAAAGGCGGCAACTACGATCGAACAGACCGCATACCCTGTCGGGCAGCAGTTTAAGATGCCTCTTTTGCTGGAACTACTTGATAAAGAAGACTTTGACAGAGTGCTGATCTTTACCCGGACAAAACGTGGCGCCGACCGCCTCGCCCACGTGCTGGAGAAGCGGTCTCTCAAATCCAATCGAATACACGGCGATCGCTCGCAATCGCAACGCGAAGCCGCTCTTAGGGGCTTTAAGTCCGGTAAAACAAGGGTTTTGGTAGCAACGGACGTGGCCGCCCGAGGGATCGATATCGATTCGGTTTCACATGTGATAAACTACGACGTTCCCGTTGTGCCTGAGGACTATGTCCATCGCATCGGCCGAACGGGCCGGGCAGGCAACAAGGGACGTGCGATAACTCTTCTAACGACCGCTGAGGAACACTCGATGCGGGCGATAGAGCGGCTAACGGGGCAGCCAGTAGAACGAATGCTGCTGCCGGCTTTCGGGGGCGAGGTTTTTAGAGCCCCGATCGCGCCTGTACGCAAAAGCACGGTCGCCAGGAGTTTTCGCTCATACGGCGGGCGACGTCGGAAATAACTTGAGGATACGGAAATATGAAAGCAGAAAAATATGCAGTAGGTGATTCGATAGTGATGATGTGCTCGTCGTGTGACGTCGAGCAGAATCATTTGGTTCAAACGGTGACAAAGCTTGGCAAGATAACATCCGCGATGTGTGAATCTTGCTCGACAGCAAGCACATTCAGCCGGGGTGTTAAGACCTCGGTCAATGTCGGTAAATCAAACAAAGCTGCTTCGCCCTATGACCGCACCCGTAAGTATAAGAAAGGCCAGGCAATGATGCATTCGCATTTTGGCCAGGGCGAAGTGACAGCCGTTTTGGATCTGCAAAAGATAGACGTTCTTTTCGGTGACAGAACACGAAGGCTGATTCACGCCCAGGACTAGGCATTAGAAAATCGGTATTAAAAAGGGCGGTTCCAGACAATGGAACCGCCCTTTTCTTATATCTTTAGATCTCGCGTCAGCGTCTTCCCTTCAGCAAGAATCCCAGTACTAAACCAATCGCCGCCGAGATCAAGATGGTCTGTCCCGGCTTCTGCCTCGCGTATTCCTTTGCGTCCTCGACTAGCTCTTTCGGGTCCTTGTTCTGGAGTTCCTTGAGCTTATCGCCCGCCTGAGCAAATTTCTCGCCCGCCAAATCCTTTGCTTTCGTAGCAGCGTCTTGCAGCCGCTGTCCATATTCCTGTGCCTGCATCTTTAGATCTCCCAAAAATTCGTCATCCAATAAATTTCGTGTTCCCTCAACCTGCTCCGGAACTAACGGCACCAGGCTTTGTTCCAATTCCTTTTCGGCCTTTCTGACCTCAGATTCAAATTCCGACATGTCCAAGTCCTCCTTGTTTTGGGGTAGTAACCCCGCTGTTATTGTAACGAAGACTGAACATAAAAGTTCAGGTCAATATCATTTCATACCGATTTAAGCGTGGCTTGCCGGCGAAAAGCTGAGTCCGCTTGACAACTTTTGCTTCAAGTGCGAATCTTCGATCTACAAGTAAGTAAGCACTTACTTAGGCACAGGGAGACTATTAATTTGATCAACGACATACTTAATTGTGACCCTCCCGGGCGAATGCCCGCCGATGCGCGCCGTGAGCAGATCTTGCAGACGGCCGTCACCCTCTTCTCACAACGCGGATTCAAGGGAACTACGACCAAGGAGATAGCCAAAGCCGCCGGCGTATCCGAAGCGATCATTTTCCGACATTTTGCGACCAAGGATGAACTTTACGGGGCGATCTTGCACAGCAAGACGTGTCGCGACGGGCTCCATCGGTTCCCCTGGGAAAGCAATGAAGTGCTGAAGGACGCGCTCAGACGAAAGGATGATCAGGGCGTTTTCTACCACCTTGCCCTCCAGGCGATGGAAAACCATCAGAAGGACGAAGCTTTTATGCGCCTACTGTTTTATTCGGCGCTCGAAGAACACGAACTAGCCGACCGGTTTTTTGGCGAGTTTGTATCGCAGGTTTATGGCTTTATCGGCGAATACATCCGCGAGAGACAGGAGGATGGCGCTATGCGGGACGTGAACCCGCGGGTCGTCGTTCGAGCGTTCCTCGGAATGGTAATACATCATTCGCTGAACAACATATTGTGGGACAAGACGCGCCGGCTGCTCGATATTCCAAATGAAGAAGCGGCTAAGAATTTTGCGGAGATCGTCCTTCGCGGTGTTTTGAAGTAATTAAATTTCGGCTGGATATCGATCCGTCTTTTATATCGAAATGAGAAAACCAGACTCTCTCTTATTTACTTGGTTGGTTATCGCCGTCGGCTCGCTTTTGACCGCCGCGTGCGGATCGAGTGCAAACTCCGCGACAAACAACTCGAATCGGGAACCACAGATCATTGATGTCACGACCGCGGCAGGCGACGATCCTTCCGATCCCTACGTATATCGAGGCGACCGGTAATCTTACTAGCGACGCCCAGACGGATGTCGCACCGGCGGTCGCCGGCAAGATCGTAGAGGTCAATTTCGACATTGGCAGCTATGTTTCGCAGGGCAGTGTTTTGCTGAGGCTTGATTCTCGTGACGCGATGATCCGGCTGGAGCAAGCGCGTGCGCAGGTCGAACAGCAGAGACAAGCTGTCCAGCAAGCCGAGGCAAATGCCGAACAGGGTCTCGCCAACTTGCGTCAGACACAGGCACGACTTGGCGTGAAAGACGGTGAGACATTTCAGATCAAGGATTTCTCGCAAGTGAAGACCTTCTCCGCTCAGCTCGATTTAGCGGAAAGGGAATTGCGCCGTGCCGAGCGGTTACTCGAATCGGGCGATGTCTCAAAATCGTTATACGACCAGCGCAAATCGCAGCGTGATGCGATCATCGGCCAGCTCGACGAGGCTCGTTCGAACGCCGCCGTGGCGATCCGAGCGATCGACACGGCCCGAGCCGCGTACGAATCCTCGAGAAGCGCCGTCGGTGTCGCGCGGGCCGCTCTCGGAAGCGTACAGACGCAGGTCGCGGCGGCGCAAAAAGCTGTCAGTGACACAAGCGTTCTGGCTCCGATAAGCGGTTATATCGCGGAGCGAACGGCAGACGTCGGAGAGTATATTTCGCCAAGTACACCGAACTCCAAGATCGCCACCATAGTCCGAACGTCCACTCTTCGGGTTCGCATAGACATTTCCGAGCAGGACATCGCAAAAGTCGCGACCGGTCAGGGTGTTTCTGTCCAGACCACGGCGTGGCCCGAACGGAAGTTTGCTGGTGTGGTTGTTCGAATCTCACCCAGCCTGAACGCCACGGCGAGAACGTTGACCGTCGAGGCCGAGATCCAAAACGTCGACGGGCTCTTGAAACCGGGCCAGTTTGCGACCGTTCGCATTACTCAATCTAAGCCCGAGCCGGCGGTGATGATCCCGGTCCGAGCGGTAAAGACGGTAGGTGATACCAACTCGGTATTTGTCGTAAAGGATGGAATAGCCCGGGAACAATTCGTCCAACTGGGGCTGCTCGAAAATGACATTATCCAGATCAAATCAGGCGTCGTCGAGGGTGACGCGGTCGTCACAAGCGATCTGACCCAGCTTACGGATGGAGTCTTTGTAAGACAGTAAGGCCGGATTTGGGATTTGGGATTTCGGATTTGGGATTTCGGATTTCGGATTTGGGACTTGGGACTTGGGACTTGGGACTTGAGACCTGGGACTTGGGACTTGGGATTTAAAGAAATATGCAGTGGCTAGCAGAAATTTGTGTAAAGCGTCCGGTTTTTGCCACGATGTTGATCCTCTCACTCGTGGTTGTCGGCTTGTTCTCGTTCGTCTCCCTCGGGGTCGACCTCTTTCCGAAGATCGACTTTCCAACGATCACCATTACAGTCCTCAACCCGGGTGCCTCGCCAGAAGAGATCGAGACCGAGATAACCGAAAAGGTCGAAGAAGCCGTCAACACCATCAGCGGTATCGACGAACTGCGATCGACATCCGTCGAGGGCATCTCGCAGGTCTTTGTGGCGTTCGTCCTTGAAAAGGACGTTAACGTTGCCGCGCAAGAGGTTGAGAATCGCGTGCAGACCGTCATTCCCAACCTTCCGGAGACGGCGGAGCAGCCGACAGTGCAAAAGCTGGACACGGACGCCGCCCCAGTTCTTCGAATCTCTGTGTCTGCACCGACATCGCTTCGCGAAGTTACAGAGGTTGCGAAGAATCAGATCAAGGAACGTATCGAATCGGTCAGCGGCGTCGGCCAGATAACGATCATCGGCGGTCAGGAACGACAGATAAATATCTGGGTTGATCCGGACAGAATGCGTTCATATAACGTCACGGCGGCCGAAGTCTCAAACGCTTTACGACTACAGAACATTGAATTTCCCAGCGGCCGCCTCGACGAAGGGCAAAAGGAAACTAGTGTCCGCACGATGGGCAAGATCCAGAAGCCCGCCGAATTCGGCGATGTCGTCGTCGCGACTCGAGGGACCTATCAGGTAAAAGTAAAGGACCTCGGCTATGCCGAAGATGGTGCCGAAGAAATTCGATCCGAAGCGCGTTTGAATGGCAGGCCCGCTGTCACGCTGATCGTTTCTAAGCAGTCTGGACAGAACACGGTCGCGGTCGCTCACGAGATAAAAGAACGACTCCAGGAAATAGTCGGCGATAAGGAAAAGGGAATCGCAGGAACGCTGCCGCCGGGCTTTGAGGTTCGGATCATCGGCGACAACTCGGTCTTTATCGAGAACTCGCTGAACGCGATCGAAGAGCATCTCATCCTCGGTTCGATACTCGCATCGATCGTTGTATTCCTGTTCCTCTGGAGTTTTCGCTCGACTTTTATTGCCGCGCTCGCGATCCCGACATCGATCATTTCGACGTTCGCCCTGATGTATGCGATGGGATACACGTTGAACTCGATCACCATGCTTGCCCTGACGCTGATGGTAGGTATCGTCATCGACGATGCGATCGTCGTGCTCGAGAACATTTATCGATTCGTTGAAGAGAAAGGAATGGAACCGTTTCAAGCGGCGGTCGAGGGGACACGCGAGATAGGTTTGGCGGTTCTCGCAACGACACTTTCGCTGATGGCGGTGTTCGTCCCGATCGGTTTTATGCAGGGGATCGTCGGAAGGTTCATGTCGAGTTTCGGTTTGACCGCATCGTTCGCGGTCGGTATATCGCTGATAGTGTCGTTCACGCTGACCCCGATGCTTGCCGCCCGTTTGATAAAGCGGAAGGAATCGATGATGGTCGGGGAGGAAGAAGTCCCGGGTCCCAGGTCCCACGTCCCATTCGATGACGGTGACGACCTCTATGCTCTTGAGACCAGAGGGACGGAACCCAAGAAGGAAAGTGATTCGAAACACACGAGCTGGTTCCGTCACGTCGATCGTGTTTACACGTGGCTGCTGCGTTTCTCGATGGCCCGTCGTTGGGTGATCGTTACGCTCTGCGCAATTGTATTCCTTTCCATCATTCCTCTCTTCATGTTCGTCGGTAAGAACTTTCTTCCCGTTGACGATCAATCGCAATTCGAAGTCACGATCCGCGCGAAAGAAGGATCGAGCCTCGGCGCCACCGCACAGATCTTCGAGCGTGCAGCGGTCGAGATCCGCAAGATGCCCGGCGTAACCGACACGCTCGTCACCGTCGGTGGAGGCCAGCAACAGGTCGTAAACAGCGGTTCGATCTATGTAAAGCTGACTCCGATCGAAGAGCGCGATCTGTCACAGGAAGACATGATGGCAAAGACGCGTGACTTGCTGGCGGACAAACAGAAGTTTCCTGAAGAATTGCAGCTCAGAGCGGCGGTCCAGCAGGTTGCTGCATTTTCCGGCGGCGGCTTTCGAAACGCGAACGTACAGTTTTTGATCGCCGGCCCCGATCTGAAAAAACTCGAGGAATTTTCATCGAAGATCCTCGAAAAGATGCGGACCATCCCGGACGCGGTCGATGTCGATTCGACGCTGATCAGCGGTAAGCCGGAAGTCAGGCTCCAGGTAGATCGCGATGTAGCGGCTGATCTGGGTGTTCGAATTAGTGATGTATCCCAGGCTCTGAACACGCTGGTGGCGGGTCTTCAGGCGACTACATTCAATGAAGGGACTGAGCAGTATGAGGTGCGCGTTCGTGCCCTCAATGCTTATCGCAGCGACGTTGAAGGATTGAAACGAATGATCGTCCCGTCGACAAAACTGGGCTGGGTGACGCTTGATAGGCTCGTCAAGGTTTCGAGTGGAACGGGCCCAAGCTCAATTGAACGAACTAACCGTCAGCGCCAGGTGACACTGCTTGCAAATACGCGTCCGGGCGGTTCGGCCACGAGCATAACCTCGGAAATCGACAGCTATGTAAATACGTTATCCATGCCGGCCGGATACCGGACCGGTTACGTTGGCCAATCGAAAGAGCTCGGCAAGTCTCTTTACTATTTCGCGCTGGCAATCGTGCTGTCGTTCGTCTTTATGTACATCGTGCTGGCGGCTCAGTTTGAGTCGTTCATCCATCCGGTGACGATTCTCTTGACCTTGCCGCTCTCGATACCGTTCGGAATCGTCAGCCTGCTGATCGCGGGACAAACGGTGAACATTTTTTCGGGCCTTGGGCTGCTCTTGCTTTTCGGTGTTGTCAAAAAGAACGCGATCTTGCAGATCGACCATACGATGAATTTACGTTCGCAGGGAATGAATCGTTACGACGCGATCATCCAGGCGAATCGCGACCGCCTGCGGCCGATCCTGATGACGACTATCGCTCTTGTCGCCGGAATGCTGCCGCTCGTCTTCTCATCGGGTGCAGGTTCGGGAACGAACCGTTCGATCGGTGTGCTCGTCGTCGGAGGGCAGTCGTTGTGCTTGCTGCTGACGCTGCTCGCAGTTCCCGTATTTTATTCGCTCTTCGACGACGCATCCGAGTTTGGCATATTTCAAAAAATAGGACGTGCGTCCGACTGGCTCTTCGGCGGAATAAAACGAAGGTTCCAGACGGCGACGAGTTCTTTCTTTAGTAGGTTTTAGAACTTTCTTTTTTGCGGCTTAGCGTCTTTGCGGGAACCGTTTACTCCCGCAAAGACGCCAAGACGCAAAGGAGGATCTCAATTATGTCGACTACGAAAACAATTGACGTGATCATGATCGGTGCCGGGCCGACTGGGCGCGCTTTTTCCGGTCCGTGCATCCGACACGGCATTGAATTCGTGATCGTCGATATGAAAGACGCGACAGCTCCGCATTTGAGAGCGAGGTGTTTATGAAAAGGGTTTTATTTGCATTAATTTTAACGATCTTCGGCCTCGGATCCGCTTTCGCGCAGACGCCGACGCCTTCGCCGATGCCACTCGCTGCGGCGACACCGATCGTTGACGACAAGCAAGAAGTCGCGCCGGAAAAGCTTCAGGGCGTTCCGTCGATCGCACCAAACTACAGTTCGGAAGATCGCAGCTTGCCTGATCTCGGCCGCGTCGGTGTTGATATGACCGATCAGCGTTCCCTGACGTTGAACGAGGCGATAACGCTCGCGCTCGAAAACAACAAGGACATCGAGGTCACGCGAAAGAACGTGAAGATCGCCGAGTTCGATCTGCTTGCCGCGCGTGGCGTTTATCAACCGCGGTTCACAGGGCAGACTTATTACGAGCGTTCGACTGTCCCGAACGTCTCGATCTTTACGACGAACCAGTCGACTACACAGGGTTCGATCGTCGGTAACGCGGGCGTGACCGCCTATGTGCCGACTTTCGGAACGGTGCTCCGCGGTGACTTCAATAATACGCGTCTAACGACAAACAATCCGATCTCGATCTTAAGCCCGCAGAATAATGCGAATCTCACCTTCAGTTTGACGCAGCCGTTGCTTCGGGGCCGCCGGTTCGACGCGAATCGTCGTGTGATCGAGATCGCTAAGCGAAACCTCTCGCTCACCGACGTGCAATTTCGACAGCGCTCGATAGATGTTATCGCTGCGGTGCAGCGGGCATATTGGGACCTGACTTACGCACTTCGAAATCTGCAGGTGCAGCGCGATGGCGTTAAAGACGCCAAGGATCAGCTCGCCCATAATCGCCGTCTCGTCGACGAAGGAAGCCTGGCCCCAATCGATATTGTTGCGGCGGATACTCAAGTTGCTAATTTCGAGCAGGCGGTTTACGACGCGCTAAATGTTGTCACCCAATCGGAGAATGCCCTCAAGAATTTGATCGCTCCGAACCGCACGGCCGCTTTGTGGAGCGAATCGGTTACGCCGGTCGATTCGGTCGATATCGATGCTCCGTCGACAACCTTGACCGAAGCTCTCGATGCCGCACTCCAGAACCGGCCAGAGCTCGAGATCAACGAAGCGCAAAAGGATCTCAACAAGATCGATCAGCGTCTGTATAGGAACCAGAAAAAGCCGCAGATCGATCTGGTTGCGAGTTACAGTTCGGCGGGGATCGGGGGAAGCCAGAATCCAAGTTTCGCACCGAACTTTCCGACTCCGTGTACGACCGATCCGACATCGCCGGCGTGTCAGCAGCAGCAGGCGAACCTTGCTCTGCTGACCGGTAATCCTTACAGCGGAATTTTTCAGAACAAGTATCCGGCGTACCGCGTCGGAGTGCAGTTCAACCTTCCGCTGTTTGGCGACAGGACCGCGGGTGCTCAGCTTGGCCGCGCGTTGGTCGAAGGCGAACGCCTCGAGACACAGCGGGAGCAGCTTGAACAGAATATACAGGTCGATGTCAGAAACGCTCTGCAGATGCTTCGCACGGCTGAGGCGCGACTGCGGGCTGCCGCGATCTCGCGGGAGAACTCCGTAAAGCAGTACGAATCGGAGCAGCGAAAACTCGACAACGGACAGTCGGACATCTATCGCGTGCTTGAGCGACAGACGGCACTGACCGCAGCCCGGAGTGCCGAACTTCGTGCCGCAGATCGAACTAAACAAGGCGATCTCCGATCTTCAGCGTGCGACGGGGAATTCATTGAAGGCAAACAACGTAGAAACAAGATTGAGGTAGCTGGTCTACGGCTCCAACGCCCGATGAGCGGAAGGGCTCTGCCCTTCCGTCGTCGTGCAATTTTTTCTCGAGGCTGCGCCTCCGGCGGCGTAGCCGCAGGATCTTCGAGGTATCCAGTCGGAAAGCGAAGCCTTTCCGCTCATAGGCGGGCCGAGCCCGAATAAGTCCATGAAAGCCGTTTACATAAAAGCGTTTGGCGGGCCGGAAAATCTCGAGATCCGTGAGGTTCCCGATCCTACGAGGCCGGCATCTTCCGAACTGCTCATTCGTGTCAGAGCCGCTGGACTAAATCGCGCTGATCTTCTCCAGCGACAGGGTTACTATCCGCCACCTGCAGGTTACTCACCAAACATACCCGGACTGGAATTCGCCGGTGAAGTTGTCGAGGCCGCGAGTGACGTCGTCGGTTTCAAAGCGGGTGATCGTGTTTTCGGAATTACAGCCGGCGAAGCGCAGGCCGAGCTTTTGAAAATCGACCATCGCGTTCTTACGATTGATTCCGGACAATCTAAGTTTTACCGAAGCGGCGGCCGTTCCCGAAGTTTTCATAACGGCGCACGACGCGGTGTTCACTCAGGGCGACCTGAAAGATGGCGAAACGCTCCTCGTCCACGCGGTCGGTTCCGGTGTCGGCCTCGCGGCGCTTCAACTGGGAAAAGCGAAGGGCCATCGCGTAATCGGAACATCGCGGACCGAAAATAAACTTGATCGCTGTCGTGAGTTTGGTTTGGACGACGCAATTGTCGTCGGCTCGGATACTGATTTCTCAGACGCAGTGCTCGCGAAAACCGAAGGCCGCGGCGTGGACGTCATTCTCGATCTCGTCGGCGGCGCCTACTTTGAACAGAATCTCAAATGCCTCGGCTTAAGGGGCCGGCTGATGTTAGTCGGCCTAACCTCCGGACGTGAGGCGAGAATTGATCTCGGAATGGCGCTGTCGAAACGTTTGAAGCTGATCGGGACGGTACTGCGGGCGAGATCGATCGAAGAAAAGGCTGACGCGACTCGCGCGTTTGCGACGGAGGTTGTTCCCCTGCTGACAAACGGGGAGCTCCGTCCAAATGTCGATCGCGTTTTTGCCGTTAGCGACGTTCGAGCTGCGCATGAATATTTGGAATCGAATGAGAGTTTCGGAAAGGTTGTGTTGGAATTGGGATAGCGGAAGCAAGTTACGGCGGGAAAGACGAAAGCTCACGTTAGCGAGCGAAGCATAAAGCTCGCGTTAGCGAGCGAAAGCATAAAGCCCCCAGCGTGAGCTGGGGGGGCAAGACGATTGCCTGATAGAGCTCGCGTATGCGAGCGACAGATCATCGGTCCATCGAGCTATCGCTCCCTCACTCGGTCGACTCGACTAGCCGCCTCGTCGGTGACGATGCAAAGGCCGTACACACCGGCGGCTTCTTTTTCCGACATGAGCTTTGCCGCCTCTTCGTAAGTTAGACCCGAGGCTTCGCACTTATCGAACGAAACGACAGACCATTGCGGCAGATCAAGCTCACTCTGCGCGGTTTCGCCTTTTCTCGTTTCGACGGCTTCGCTCATAGATTAGTGGGAACATGAAAATCGTAGCACAAAGTTTTCCACATGTGGATGACTTCGGCGTCTTCCAAGGTTATTACAAAAGGGTTAATAATTAACCAATTACTTATTACGTTGTGGAATCGCCTGTAGCAATTCGAAAGTCGCGGAACTATGATAGAAATCTAATGGAATTCACTGAAACCATCTTCCTCACAGGTTTTCCCGGTTTTATCGCCGAGCGTCTGGTCCAACGGCTCGCACGTCGCGACACGCAATTTTTTCTGCTTGTTCAGCCGCCGTTTGTCCCGAAGGCAACGGACGCTATTGTTCGGATTGCCGAGCAGACAGGTACGCCGCTTGAGAACTTTGCGATCATCGAAGGTGATATTACGGAGTCAAACCTAGGGATCTCGGACGACGATCTTCGCACGATCCGCGAAGAGACGACCGCAGTTTTCCACCTCGCCGCCGTCTACGACCTGGCAATCGACAAGGACATCGCCTACAAGGTAAACCTCGACGGCACGCGGAATGTGAATGATCTATGCCGCTCGCTGCCAAACTTGAGCCGCTACAATTACGTTTCGACTTGTTATGTCGCGGGAAAACGTAGCGGACGCATCCTCGAAACCGAGCTCGAACACGCCGCCGGTTTCCGAAATTATTACGAAGAGACGAAATATCTGGCGGAGCTCGAAGTCGAAAAACTAAAAAGGGATCTGGCGGTGACAATATTCAGGCCGTCCGTCGTAGTAGGTGATTCGCAAACCGGCGAGACGGCGAAATACGACGGCATTTATTACTTGATCAAGTATCTGCAAAAGGCTCCCGAATTGCTGCGGCTGCTGAATGTCGGAAACCGCGATGTACGGTTGAATCTCGTTCCGGTGGATTTTGTCGTCGACGGTATCGCGGTGCTTTCGGCCGACGAGAACGCGGTCGGTAAGACGATAGCACTCGCCGATCCCAACCCTCTGACGACCGCCGAACTCTTTGATGTCATCGCGGAATCGCTATCGAAGAAACGTTCGGTCTTCACGCCGCCGGCGACAGTCGTCGAAAGATCCCTGATGCTGCCATTCTCGCCGCCGATCTCAGGACTGCCGCACGCTGCCGTGCCTTATTTTTTTCTTTCGCAGACCTACGATACGGGCGAGGCCAACGAGCTGCTCGCGACGCACGGCGTACTATGTCCGAGTTTTCGCGAATATGCGGGAAACTTGATCGGTTTTGTCCAAAAGCATCCGACGCTGTAATTTGCTCATCATAGTCCAAACCTATGCGGCATTTCGATCTCAGAGTCTTCGCACTTTTATTCGCGATATTTTTTATCTTTGCATCGATCGCTCCTGCTCAGAGCCGCCGTGTACCGCCGCCGACCCCTACTCCTACACCGCGGGAAGATGACCCTGAAAGCGTACGCACCGAAGAGATCAAACTAAATGTCGTGGCATTCGACGACAACGGCACTTTTGTCGGCGACGTAAAAGCGTCCGACCTTGTCGTTACCGAAAACAACATCCTGCATCAACCGACAAGCGTTCGGCGGATTCCAGCCAACGTTTTGATCGTGATGGACACGGGTGGCGAAATGAGACAGGTGAAGAGCCTCGATCAAACACGAAGGACGGCACGTGCCGTGCTCGCGGCGTTAGACTCCCGCGATTCCGTGGCGGTCATACAATACGCCGACACCGCCGAGATCGTTGCCGAATGGACGAACGACAAATCCGAGATCTCTCGTGCGATCGGCCGGACAAAATTCGGACGCCGTTCGGTTTTCGTCGACGCACTTGGTCTTGCGACTGATTTCCTGTTGAAGAATCCGCTCGAAAATAAACATCTTGTTTTGATAACGGATGGAACCGATAGCAACGCTAATGATTCCCGCAAGCGGGATGCTATTCGACGCCTTTTGGCTACCGAGATCAGCGTCCATGTTCTGAGTTACACGCGGATGGAGGCACAAGACATCGCTCCTCGGACCCGGATGATCACCAATTCGCCGCCGCCAAAGGCAATGCCTGACGAGGTTGCGGCACAGCTTCCAAACGGAGTGCGCGATGTTGCGACCGCCCCAAAGGCGAAGACGATCAATCTCGATCGTACGCTGCTGCGAAAATTAAAGGCGAGAAAAACGGATCTTGAGAATAGTGAAAAGCAGCTCGACAGCCTGGCGGAAAATACGAACGGCACTTCGGTAATGCCCGAGAGTCTCGATGAGATGATCGAAAAGACCGCGCTCGTCGCAAAAATGATCGACGCAAGTTACGTACTGACGTACATTCCCAAGATCCCGCTCGCGGAGACGGGTAGTCCGGCTGAAAGGAACATAGAGGTCACTTCGAAACGCCCTGGTCTGCTTGTACAGGCGCGGCGCAAACTCATCGTAGGTCCGATTAACTGACCGCCGTTTCTGAACTATTTTCCGGTCAATGCGTACTTTCACACGCGAATACTCTTAAGAATCACGTAACCAGTTTGCAGCGATGTCCGTCATTGAGATTGACGGTCGTATTTATTTTTCGGTTCTTGAAATGATCAGTTACCCAACCGCGTTGCAAAACGAGAATGCTATAACTCGCGCAGACGAAGATGTCGCTCACGGCGCGGTTCGAGTGACGCGCTCGGACTCTCAACTCGTCGAACTGATCCTTTCCGGCGATGAAACTGCGTTCGAACAGCTATTCGACCGTCACAAGCGAATGGTCGGGCTAGTCGCCGGCAGATACTTTCGTCGAGAAGATCAGATCGAAGAGATGGTTCAGATAAGTTTCGCAAAGGCGTTTGTCGAACTTGGAAAGTTCCGCGGCGATCATGAACTTTCTCTTGCGAGCTGGCTTTCCCGGATCACGACAAACTCGTGCGTTGACACGCTGCGGAGCAGCAAGCGAAAGCCCGAACATCTGTGTTGCGATCTAACCGAAGGAGAACTGGAGTCGATTGCGGCATTTCCGTCGGCCGCGATTCCAAATGCTGAAAAGCTTTCGTTGGATCGAGATCTGGCAGACAAGCTTCTAAGCCGCCTTCCGTGCGAGGATCGTGCATTACTTCAGATGCTCTACGCCGAAGAGATGAGTGTCGCGGAGATCGCCGAGACTACGGGATGGTCGCAATCGAAGGTCAAAATAAAGGCATGGCGTGCCCGGAATGCGATGAGGCGCGTGTTAAAGATGTTCTTGTAACCGTATCGGCCGCGGGGGCGTCCTTAAAATTGGTAAGTACGATGCGAAAGATAGATAACAAAGAGATCGATGAGATCGGGAAAGCACTAGTGAAAACCGCTACGATTTCCCTGCGAGATGTTGAACGGATCGTCGGTGATCCGGCACTGTTCGATGCGATTCGTGCGCGGGTCAAATCGGAAGATCGCGACGCTGTCAGGCGCCGGTCTTTCCTGAGACCTGTAGTCGGTGTCTTTGCAAGCATCATCATGGTGGCCGCCCTTACGCTGGCATTCGTTGTATTCGAGTCAGGCACAGGGGACGTAGCTGTTGTTCCAATGCCCGAGGCACCTCAGACGCCCGGACCAAATCGATTCACAAAACCGGACAACGTCGTCGATGACAATATTCGGCGAACAGCCCCTGCTGTAAAAGCCGAGCGGATCTCTACCCGGCCGACCATAAAGGGAAAGGTCAGCCGTTCGAAACAGGCGGCATCAAAGCCCGTTCGCTACGAAGGCGATTTCTACGCTCTTTCGTATGCGGGTGACCCAAACGAAACCGAACGCGGCGGCCGGATAGTTCGTGTCGATATTCCTCGGACGACGTTGTTTGCGATGGGTGTAGACGTGCCTTTAGAGAACGAGACCGCGACGGTCAAGGCCGACCTGTTGATCGGAAACGATGGTGTCGCGCGTGCCATCCGGGTTGTTAAATAAAAACGTTTTAGGAGAGTTATGAAGATCATATCTGCATTTGTAATGTTCGTCTTGCTTGGCATTTATGCTAATGCACAGGACGCAAAAGTTATGGCTGAGATTGCCGCGAGCTCCGCGAGCCGCGGTAAAACATGCACCATTCTCAGCCGAGGCAATCAGTGAAAGCGTGCAAACGCTCGCCGACGGAAATCGTATCGTCCGCAGCTCGTCAAGCAAGCTTTTTCGCAACAGCGAGGGACGATTTCGCCGTGAAATGACGTCTGGATCCGGCGGAATGCTTGGCTCGCTGTATGCATACGGCCAGGGCGTTACGCTGCTCGACCCGGTAGGTGGCTTTCGATATCCGCTCGATCCCAATCTGAAGACCGCCCACCAGGTCACTCTGAGGCCAAGTGGCGATGTAAGGATCGTCACTTCCGTCGGTGCTGCGACAGTAAATGGCACAGTAGTCTCCGACAAGGTAAGATCCGAGATTCATGCGGCCATCGAGGCGCGTGGATCGGGCGGCAGCGACGCGATCATATCGGACAAGGTGAGAGAACAGATCAAATCGGCGTCGGCTGCCGTCGCGGCGGTCGCCCCTCGGGCCATAACGGGCCAGACCATTGGCGACGGCGGTGAAGGATTTACGACGGCGTATTCCATAGGTGTCCTTTCGAACTCAAATTGGGATAAGCGGACCGAAGAGTTGGGCGTGCAGAATATTGAGGGAGTGGACGCCGAAGGAACGCGTACGATCACGACGATCCCGGCCGGTGCGATAGGGAATGAACGCCCGATCGAGATCACTTACGAAAAATGGTATTCGCGCGAGCTGCAGCTTGTCGTCATGTCGCGTCACAACGATCCGAGATTTGGTGAACAGACATACCGGTTGACGAACATCATCCGGAGTGATCCTGATCCGTCATTATTCACTCTACCCAATGGGTACAAAGTCATCACCGAACCCTCCCGGACTTACACGATCAGCGCGGCGAAGGCCGTGATGGCGGAACAAAAGGCCGCGGCAGCAGCCCGAGCGGCAACGCCACTAACAAAAACAAAGCCTTAACGGCTGTTGTAAGGAAAAAATGCTCCTCCTAAAGAGTTAACCTTACAATCTGGTCCCGTCCGTTCATGCCGCGGACGGGACTTTCGATTTTGGATTTTGGATTTGGGATTTTGGATTGATGGGACACCCTCCCTACCGGTCGGGTTTCTGCCTGGAAGAAGACACCCTCCCTACCGGTCGGGTTTCTGCCTGGAATCTCGAAAACTAAATATTCCCTGTAAACAATTCCCAGAAGATAGCGCCGATGATGTAGAGGCTGATGAGGATCGAACCGATGAGAATCAGTATCAGCACGCCGATGATCGCGAATACGAAAACGTAGTCGCTTGTCGTCCCGACGTCCTTGCCGGTTGCTCGCTCACGGATAAGGTCGAGATTTTGCTTATTCGATTTCCAGACGAAATCGAACGCGTCACCGATGAACGGGATCGTGCCGACCAGGTAATCCAGCCCGATGTTGAACGCCATTCGCAGCAGTGTGATCTTTGGAACGCCATAGCGGGCTCCGGCGATCAGAATGTAGAACGACGCAAATGACGTCAGGGTATCGCCGACGTTTGGAACAAGCCCGATCACCGCATCGAGACCGAATCGCCACCCGGTCCCCGGAATTCGAAATAGCCCGTCGAGATAGTGCGCGAGGTTCTCGATCCCCTCTTCGATCTCGACGGGCGTGTGTTGTTTTTTTGGCAGTTCGCGGATGTCGCGCTTTTCGAGTTTTTCCATAAAGCTAGCCACCGAGAACACAGAGGATTTTACAAACCGTCCTACCTTTTCTTCCTCGGTGTGCTCTGTGGCAAATTCCCTTCGATAATTCTCACGCTCAAGATCTTATCTCTACGCACGATGTTATCTACGACTTTCATGTCAGTTTCGTTCACGCGGCCAAAGACCGTGTAACCGCCGTCGAGATGCGGCTGCGGCGAATGCGTGACAAACCACTGCGATCCGCCGGTGTCTTTCCCCGACAAAGCCATCCCGACGGCGCCTCGCGTTCGTACGGCACCATGTTTATCTCGCAGCGGATCGACCAACCCGGACCTCCGTTTCCGTCGCCGCGCGGATCGCCATCTTGCATTACGAAATTGGGAACGACGCGATGAACTTCGAGACCGTTAAAAAATCCGGCGCGCGCGAGTTTGATGAAATTGTCGACCGTCAGCGGTGCGTCTTCCGGCAAAAGCTCGATCGTAAAATTTCCTTTCTCAGTCGTGAGCATCGCCTTGACCATGCCGTTTTTTCGCGCGATCGCACGTCGATAATCGAGATCGGTATTCAAAACCTGGCCGAGCTTTGTCCCGCTCTTCGGGTTGTAAGGCCACACGATATCCTTGCCCGCTTTGGCAATCTCATTCAGGCGTTTCATTTCGCTTTCGGAGATCTCCTTCCACGCGTCTTTATCACCGAGCAGACCGAGAGCTTTTTTGCGAACTAGATAGTCCTGGTGTTGAACCGCACTACTAAGCACGCCGAATGTCGCCTTCTTATCCAGCTTGAATAACGCGTCGAGGATAGCTAACTGCGCGTCGTCATCGTGCATGTCGGTTTGAAGCGATCGGGCGAACACCGCGGTCAACGCATCTACGTTTTCCTCAGACACTGGCGCTTCACCGAGCAACTCCGCCGCCGTAGCGCGTATGAAAACGTCTTTGTTGTTGAGCGCACTGCGAAGAATCTCGGAAAGATCTGCGGTTTTGAATTTCGAATACGCACGCAGCACGTCCGAACCCGCCATTATCGTGTCGGCATCGTTTACCGGATCGGCTTCGGCAAAGGCCTTAGCCAATGGACGAAGAATATCCGGAGCTTCCGACTTCATCCGCTTTCCCTCTTCGTTCGAGGGTTCTATCGTCGCAAATTCGCCCACGACCTGGGCAAGCGTGCTGTATTGCCGCCAATGCGTCAGCTCGGGTTTGGCGTCTTCATCGCCGCGACCCGGAGCGATGCGTATACGTGCGAGATAGACCTCAGTTGAAAATCCGTTGTCGAGCTTGCCGAATTCGCGAATCAGGTTGACGGCCCGTTCGTTCCTCGTGTTTGCCAACAAACGGCCGAGCGTCGTCGCGATCTCGATGAACTCATTCTGCTCGGTCGGGATCCGGTCCGGTTTTTTCGAAGCCTTGTATGCCGACAACAGGATCTCTCCGCGTTTGAGCAGCGGCTCGGCCGCCTTTTCATTTTTCAGCGCGGCCAGCGAGCGTATGGCCACGACGCGAACTCGCGGATCGGCGTCGGATGTTGCGGCCTTTATCAATGCGTCGACAGCTTCCCCGTCTTCGGCGGCACCCAGTGCCCGTGCGGCATTGGCGCGAGCGATCGCGTCGGCATCCTCGAGCGAGCATGGTGCGCAACGCTTCGTTGGAGTTCTTTGCCTGCATCCTCGAGAGTGCATTTGCAGCGTCGGCTCTTACACGGGCATCGGCGCCCGTCAGAAATTTCGCAACGCTCGCCTCCGCGTTTTCCGGCCGTGCACGAAGCGCCGCCGTAAGACCCAGAAGTATAGTCTCCCTGTCCTGGCGTTGACCCTTGAGATGTTCCGCCTCAAGTGCAAATATGATCGCCGCGCCGAGGTCTTTGGCTTTGGGATCTTTCGCGTTTGCGGCTGCAATCTTACCGGCCGCTTCGACAAGTACGTCCGCGACCAAGATCGGTTTTCCCGGGAATCTGCGCCCTCGCCGTCTCGCCGATCGCCCGCAGGATCAAGTCGGCGGCCTTTATCGATTCGATCTCGCCGAGCGCGAACATAGCCATCTCGCGCACCTTCGCTGACGGATCCTTTTCGAAAAGCCCGATCAGCACCGGTACCGCATCTTCTTTACCGATCCGTCCGGCGGCAAGTGCGGCACGAACCCGAATCTGTTCGCTCGGACTCTTAAACAAAGATTCGAGCGCCGAGTCATACCGACGAGCGTCTTCGGCTTTCAGGATAGTGATGTGTGTCACTGCCGGAATCTGTCCGATAGCAACGGGGACAAAAAGAAACAGTAGGTAAAGTGATTTTAGAAGTTGTTGCATTGAAATATTGGCTGGAGCGAAGAGCCCGGTCGACTATTGCCGCAATGTCTCGATACGCAAAGATCTCCGCATGTCGCTGACGCTATGATGTCGAGGTCTCGATGATCTCGTAACCCGTCGTTATCTCGGCAGTCGGGCGTACGGTCGCCGAGACCGAGCAATATTTCGTATCGGAAAGTTCGATCGCGTCGGCGACGGCCTTTTCCGAAACGCTACGCCCGTGCACGATATGGTGAACATGGAATTTCACAAACTTGCGCGGGTGCTCTTCAACCCGCTCTCCCGTAACCTCGACTCTGTAAGCCGTGACGTCCTGGCGTTTCTTGAGCAGGATCGAGATAACATCGGCCGCTGTACATGCGGCGACCGAGACAAGCAGCATCTCGAGCGGGGACTGGGCGGCACGCCTCTCGCCTTTGGAATCAATCGTTTGGGCGTGGCCACTTGGCGGAATTCCGATAAAGAATTCGTCACCCGCGTAATGAACCGTCGCCTTGTAATCGTTAGCCGCCATCGAATTGATCCCCTATCTCACTGTCTGGATTAGAAAAATCTTACCACACAGCAATTCCTGAGCTGCGATGGCCTCGGGGCGAACAACTTTTGGAACAATAAATGCTTCAAAATGCCGGGACGGTTTCTTTTATATTTCGACAAGTTGGAGAACGTTATGAAACGCTTTGGTAATTTTTTCGCCGTGATGGCCGTAATCTCGTTTATCGTGCTCGGAACCTCGGTCTCAACCGAGGCGCAACGCCGCAACGACCGGCAGATCCGAGACCTTGTCCGTTCGCTGAACGCACAGATCGATGATTTTCAATTCGGGCTCGACAATCAGCTTCGAAGCACATCGTCGCGAACCCCGGATGTCGAGAATGTGCATGACAGTATTCGCAATCTGCAGACAAAGGTCGATGATTTTGAAGAGGGCCTGAATAACCGCCGCGAAAATCGCGATGACGTTCGCGAGATCATTACCGCGGCGAAAGATGTCGATGCATACCTCGCCCAAAATCTACGGAACCCGCGGGTCGAGACAAGCTGGCAAAGCGTTCGAACGACAATCAACAATCTGGCGACGAACTACGGCGTGACGCCCGACTGGAGCACGCGCGTTTCGGCGTATCCGGGTACGACGAGAGATCCGATCGGCAACACTGTTCCTCCTCGTACAAGCGTCGCGTCGCGTAACGCGTTGACCGGGACTTACCAGCTCGACACAGGCCGAAGCGAGAATGCAGCGGATATTATTTCGCAAAGCAATGTTGGCGGCGCTCAGCGACAGGATCTTGAATCGAAAGCTCGACGCTCCGGAGCAGATCGCGATCGACGTCCGCGGCAACGAAGTGACACTCGCATCGTCGAAAGCTTCGCCCGTGACATTTACGGCCGACGGCCGCGAGAAAACGGAACAGTCGAACGGTCGCACGGTCCGTATGCGGGCGACGCTTCGCGGCGAAGAATTGACGGTCACAAGCCTCGGCGGCGAGACCGACTACACCGTCACGTTTACGCCGATGGACAGTGGTCGTGGATTAAAAGTCACGCGTCGCATTACGACCGATTATCTGACCGAGACTGTTTTTGCCGAGAGCGTCTATAACAAGACCGAATCTTTTGCCGGTCTTGGGATCGACCGAAACTCAGGCGGAACGTATGCGGACAATAGCGGCGACTATTCAAGCAATGATGCGAACGATGCTAACAGCGCGAATCCGACCATTTCTCAGGGGCGAACGGGTGACTTCGCCGTGCCGAACGGGACGATCATCACCGGTCTGCTTGAGTCTTCGATAGACACCAAGATCACGCAGAACAACGACCGCTTCAAGTTGACGGTGCAGTCGCCGATGGAATTTCGCGGAGCGACTATCGAGGGTTACGTGACCGGAGTTGGTCGCTCGGGCCAGGTATCGGGACGTTCGAACGTCACATTCAATTTCGAAACGATCACGCTGCGGAACGGACAGCGATATGATTTCGCCGGTTACCTACAGTCGGTCAAGGACCACAACGGCAAGGAAATAAGGGTCGACGCCGAGGGAACTGCGAAGAGTGACAGCCAGACAAAAGAGACTGCGAAGCGCGGCGGTATCGGCGCCGGACTCGGTGCGATCATCGGTGCTATCGCGGGTGGCGGTAAAGGTGCCGCGATCGGTGCGATCATCGGCGGCAGCGCGGGTGCGGGATCGGTGATCGTACAGGGCCGCGAGGATGTTGAGTTGATGAAGGGCTCGACGATCACCGTGCAGTCGACGTCACCGAATGCATCCGGCCGAAGACTGCCGCAGGATAATTAGCCGCGAATCTAACTAGACTGTACTAGACGAGGAGTCCGATGGATTGCTCGTCTTTTTTTCTGAATAGATACTAGATGATAGATTCGAACTTTTAGATCTTTCCGAAATCTTGAATCTATCAATTAGAATCTAGAATCTATTTAGAAGCATATGCGCGAGCTTCCCGAAGAGATCGAACAATATCGCGACCGAAAATGGCGACGCGAAGACTCGCTGAAGATCGAGACCGCCGAGCAGGCCGAGGCGATGATCGAGGATCTCGGATTCTGTCTTGGATTGACCGATGCACGGAAGAACTTGCCGTCGTTGTACATCGCCGTCTGCGGGCGACGCGACGCACATATGCCGCGCAATGTGCAGAAGGATCCCGAAGCGAGCGCGGCATGGGTTTTGAAAGATGAGGTGATCGCACGAGGGAAGGTCTATTACGCAAAACTCGTAAAAGGACACTCGATGTTTCTCGCGCCGCGGATGATACCGGTCTTCAATGCGATCTGGGGCGTGCCGAAAGCTCGCGAGGCAAAGGATCTGTCGGGCAGCGCCAACAAAATTCTAAAAGTGCTGCGCAAGGAATGGGAAATGGGGTCGGCCGATCTCCGCGCCGAAGCTGAGATCACAACCCGCCCGAGATTCACAAAAGCCCTCGACAAACTTCAGAAGACAATGAAGGTCGTGCCGCAACAGGTCATGTACGTCCCGAGATTCACATACATCTGGACACTCGCCGAAGCTCGGTTTCCAAAAGAGATGAAAATAAAGATGCCCCGCGACGAGGCGGTGCGCGAACTCGCCCGCTGTTACCTATCGATGTGCGGGATGACGCTGCTCGGCGACCTGTCACGAACGTTCGGCTTCTATAGATGGGAATCCGGCCGTGCGAATCATCAGTTGGTGGATGAAAAGTTTGCGGAGAGACTGGCGACGGGGGTGTATAAGGTCGATCGGATTTTGTCTTAGCTCGCGTAGCGAGCGGAAGCATAGAGGCCCGGGCGTAAGCCCGGGTACCGGATCGCATAAGGGCAAGAGCCGTCGTAGACGGCGACAGATCGCGTTCTGTCACTCGCCTACGCGAGTTCCCGCACTTGTCGCCTAGTTACCCCGGGCTTACGCCCGGGTCTTTATGCTGTCACCGTCTACGACGGTTTACTGACATTCGACACCGCCGGTGTCCTCGATTTTTCGAATTTCGATTGACAAGGATTAATACTTCATCAATTCCTTCACCGCATTCTCGACATCTTCCGACTGCGGCAGGATGAAGTCTTCGAGCTGCGGAGCGTAGCCGACGAAGGTGTCGGTCGCACCGACGCGGCGGACCGGAGCGTCGAGGTATTCGAACAGTTCGTTCGAGATGCGGGCCGCGATCTCGGCGCCGTAGCCGTACGAGATCGAGTCTTCGTGGGCGACGATGACGCGCGATGTTTTCTTGACTGATTCGGCGATCGCTTCCCAGTCGTACGGCACAAGCGTGCGGAGATCGATGATCTCGACCGTCACACCCTGCTGCTCGAGACGTTTGGCGGCCTGGTTCGAGCGCTCGACCAGCGCACCATACGTGATGATCGAAACGTCATTTCCCTCGCGGACTTTTTTCGCCTTGCCGAACGGGATCAGAAAATCTTTCGACGGATATTGCGACTTGTTGTAGATCTGTCGATAGAGATGCTTGTGCTCGAGGAACAGAACGGGATCGTCGCAGCGGATCGCGGTGCGAAGCAGGCCGTTTGCGTCGAGTGCCGTCGACGGATAAACGATCATCAGTCCCGGCGTGTGCGAGAACAGCGTCGTGCCCGACTGTGAGTGATAGACCGCACCGCCCTTCAGATAACCGCCGACCGGAACACGCATCACCATCGGGCATTTCGTGTCGCCGTCCGAACGCCAACGCGTTACCGCGACCTCGTTTCTGATCTGGTGAAACGCGGGGAAAATGTAATCGAAAAACTGGATCTCGACGACCGGTTTCAATCCGCGGATCGCCATCCCGACCGCACGGCCGACGATGTTCGCCTCGGCGAGCGGCGAATTGAAAACGCGTGCGCCGCCAAACTTTCGCTGCAGGTTCGCCGTCACCTTGAACACGCCGCCCTTGCCTTTGACCTGTTCGAGATATTCTTCGCGAGAACAATCGGCGACGTCCTCGCCGAAGATGACGATCCGTCGGATCGCGTTCCATCTCTTCGTGCATGCAGCGGTTGATGAGATCGACCATCGTGCCGGCATTACCTGAGAGCTCGGCTCCCTCTTCGGTATCGAAAAGCTGCCGATCGGTCGGATCGACATCCGGCGAAAAAACATTTCTCAAAGCTGTTTCCGGCGCCGGCTGCGGCGTTTCGATCGCGATGTCGGCGGCCTTATTGACTTCGTCGTCGACCTCTTTGCGCAAAGCTTCAAGCTGTTCGCTCGACGCGATGCCTTCGGTCATCAAGAACTCGGCGTACGTCTTGATCGGATCGATCGCAGCGTCGGCCTCGCGCTCTTCGTCAGGACGATAGAGTCTTTTCGTCGTCCGAAAGCGAGTGCGAATACGGACGAATCACCTTTGCGTGGACGAATGCCGGGCCCTTTGCGTGCACGGCAATATTCGACCGCTCGCTTGAACGCCTCGTAAGATCTCAAGCGGATCGGTCCCGTCGCATTTCTGAATGTAGAGATCGGGAAAACCGGCAACGAGCTTCGAGATATCGCCGCCCGCGGTGCCGACCTCGACCGGCGTCGAGATGGCGTAGCCGTTATCTTCGACGACAGAAGATCACCGGCAGTTTCAGATTGGATGCGGTGTTGAGTGCTTCCCACCATTCGCCTTCGCTGGTCGTGCCGTCGCCGACCGACATGTAAACGACCTCGTCGCCCTTGAAGCCGACGATCTTGTCCTGCAGCTCTTTTACAAGCGATGCTCGATACCTGGCCTCTGCCGCACCGACTGCGTGCAGCGCCTGCGTTCCCGTGCACGACGACTGCGAAGGAACATTCAGATCCTTGTGTCCCCAGTGCGACGGCATCTGACGGCCGTGCGAGTTCGGATCGATCTCGGCACCGACCGCCGAGTACAGCATCTCCAGCGCGGTCATGCCAAGCCCGAGCATCAGCGCACGGTCGCGATAATACGGAAAGAACCAGTCGTAAGCCGGCTTCATCGCGAGAGCGGCCCCGACGAGGACGGCTTCGTGCCCGGCACCTGAGATCTGGAAAAAGATCTTGTTCTGGCCCTTGAGCTGGATCTCTTTGTCGTCGATCCGCCGCGACATATACATCGTCCGGTAGAGACCGATGAGCGTCTTATTATCGAGACCGCGGCTTTTATCGATTTCGCCGGCCGCCTTCTTCGTCGCGGCCGTGGATGGCTCTTTAGCCGTTCCTTCAGCGGTCGTCTGAGTCTTTGTCTCATCGACGTAGCCGTCGGCCTCGGTCGTTTTCGCTTTCTCGGCGATCACGACACTTCCGTTGGATTTCGAGTTCTTTTTGCCTGTTTTCTCTGCTGCAGTGGCCATTCGGTAAGTCCTTTAGGTCAGGGTGATAATGCTCTTGGGCAAGTTATAAAGATAGCAAACTAACGGTAAACTGTGAACTGTGAACTGTTGTCAGAACCGCGAGCGGTAGCGACCGGGTTTCACTGTAACAAAGAGAAATCGTTGGCCAAGCCGGACACCCGGTCGCTACCGCTCCCGGTTCTGACTCGTACCGCCAAGACCCTCAGTGACACCAAACAAGAATAATTACACCACCGAATTCGGATAGAATGCTCGGCGTTAAGCCTTTAAACTTGGAGACATGTTAAGCGAGCACACAGATTGGCGATGGACCGCGGTGCAAACAAGGAATGCACAATTCGACGGCGTCTTTTACTTCGGCGTCGAGACGACGCGAGTGTTCTGCCGCCCGTCATGCTCGTCAAGGAGTCCGAAAAGACAAAATGTCAGGTTTTTTGTCACGCCAGTCGACGCGGAGCGTGCCGGTTTCCGCGCGTGTCTTCGATGCAAGCCGACGCAGGAATTTTTTCCGGGCCCGGCTGCGACGCTCGTTGCAGGCGCATTCGAGATCTTGCAAACGGAGACCGATGAAGTTCCTACCATCGCTGATCTGGCAACCCGGCTGAACGTTAGTCCCGGTCATCTACAAAAAACATTCAAGGCCGTGCTCGGCCTGTCACCGAAAGAGGTTACCGACATAATGCGAATTGAAAATTTTAAGAAGAACGTTAAGCGAAGCGATGTCACGACATCGCTCTACGACAGCGGATTCGGATCGAGCCGTTCGCTCTATGAGAAAGGCCGGCGAGAAGCTGGGCATGACACCGGCCGTCTATAAGAAGGGCGGTAAGGGAATGAAGATCAGATACACGATCGCGGATTCGCCGCTTGGAAAGTTATTGGTCGCGGCGACCGAACGGGGGATCTGTGCAGTCAGTTTTGGCGATGACGAGGAATCGCTCCGCCGCGAGTTGTCGGATGAGTTCTTTGCCGCGGATATCGAGGACAACGATGCTGGTTTGAAGGATGCCGTACGTGCGATCGTTAAAAGCCTGGACGGTGAAAAGACGATCCTCACGCTGCCGCTCGATCTGCACGCGACGGCATTTCAGATGCGTGTGTGGTCCGTGCTGAGAAAAATTCCATATGGCGAAACCCGTTCGTACGCCCAGGTCGCCGAAGCTGTTGGTAATCCGAAAGCGGTCCGCGCCGTCGCTCGCGCGTGTGCGACAAATCCCGTGGCGTTGGTAAATCCGTGTCACCGCGTGATAGGTAGTGACGGAAAGCTTGCCGGGTACAGGTGGGGAATTGAGAGGAAGAAGGCGTTGTTGGATAACGAGAAGGAGCGTCGAGTTTGAGAGGTTCCCCTCTTTGTTTAGGAGGGGTGCTGAGGCTTGCGAGGCGGGGCGGTGGACAAGAAGAATCAGATTTTTACTGCTCCACCACCCCGTCCGCCGAAGCGGCGTCCACCCCTCCTATCCGGGAGGGGAGTTTTATTTCGAGACGGAGAAATGAAAATGTATTTTAGGATAGTACCTTTATCAAAAGAATATTCCGCGAGAGTCCTGGCCGCTGGCCGCGATGATTTTGGAAATGAGGTCGTCGAGCAGGTCGCGGCAGGGTACGGACCGTGTCGAGTTTCGCTCAAGGCATTTGTTCCAGGTGTCGATCGCCGTGTGCTTATCGGGCATTCTCCGTTCGAGATCGCGAATGCGTTCAACCAACCGGGACCGGTGTTCTTCAATGCAACGGACGTGGATGAATATCGAGACGTGCATCGCTTTCCGCCTGAAATAAAAGCGGACAAACAGAATTTTCCTCTGACGCTGATCGGGTATAGCGGCGATCAGAGGATGTTGTTCGCTGAGTTGGTCGGCGATCGCGATGTGGATGTAATGATCGACCAGGTTTTCGACGAGCGGCCGGACATCGAGTTTCTGCACGCACGCAACGCCGAAGCCGGATGCTTTATTTGTAAGATCGAGCGGTCGTCGTAAGCGTGCGGATTCGACCGCACGAGTCAGAACCGGGAGCGGTAGCGACTGGGTCACCCGATGGCAAGCTGATTTCTAGTTGCCGACGGGAAACCCAGTCGCTACCGCTCCCGGTTCTGACTTTCGGTTGCTGACAGGCGAGATCGTCCCGTAGTCTCCACAACCTCCCGTTACTGTGACTTCAACACCCAACCTTTCGGATCGACGACCGGCGTGGTGCCGGTAAAAATGACCGAGCCCTTGCCATTGCGCATTTCAACACGCTCGGTCTTTCCGTTTACCACCACATCGATCGGCATCGGAAACGGCATGTCATTCGGCGTTACCCAGCGGAAAAGCATAGCCTTCTTCGGAGCAGTATTCGGCCCCTCGGTGTAATCGCCGATGGCTGTTCTCAGTTCCGGCAGCTTCGGCTGTCTCAAATACACCTCAAAAAACCAGTCGAGCTCCATCTTCGATTCGTCTTCGGCGATGGCGAGAAAATCGTCGGTGTTAACAAGCCGCGTCTGGCGTCCGTCGGTAAAGCTCTCCATCTCTTTTGTCGGATACGCCATTCGTCTCAGGCTTCGGAAGAAAGCGTCGTCACCGATCAGATGACGGAGCGTGTGCAACACAACTGCGCCTTTGCCGTAGATGTCGCCGTTCGATTTTATATAATCCGGTGCGAGCAGGTAGATCTGGTAAGCGGGCGTCGCTTCGCGTGGAGCGACGGCTTGAATATTCAGGGTGTTCTTTGCACGGCCCTTCATCTCTTCGAAGTACGCGTCCCTTTTGCCAAGATGTTCGAGATAGAGAGTGTCCATGAACGATTGAAAGCCTTCGTGGATCCAGAAATCGCGCCAGTCCGAGGCGGTGACGAGGTTCGCCCACCACTCGTGGCCGTATTCGTGCAGCATCAGCGAATCGAATCCGAACTCGGTCTTGCGAAACTGATTTCCGTACGCGATCAGCGTCGCGTGCTCCATACCGAGATGCGGCGTCTCAACGATGCCGAGCTTTTGCGAACGCCACGGAAACGGCCCGAGATATTTTTCGAAAAAGGCGTTGTACTTTTTCGTCTCGTCGATTAGCCACGCACCGTTGTCATAGCTCTCCGGCAAGATGTAAAACTCGATGGGGATCGTCTCGCCGGTGATGCTTTTCACGCTGTCCTTGATCACGCGATACGGCGCGGCGTTGAAAAGAATTTCATAGTTCGGGATCGGATTCGTCATCCGCCAGTTGTAGGTGGACGTGCCGTCCGTATTCTTTTTCACGCCTTCGAGTTTTCCCGGTCCGGCGACGACTAGCGGGTCCGGAACCGTTATATGCATCGCCACATTCGATGCCTTGTCGGACGGATGATCTTTCACCGGAAACAAGATATCGGCACCGTCGTTCTGCATCGCTATCGAAATCCAATCGGCGCCCGCCGCAGTTTTCTTCCACATAAAACCGCCGACCCACGGTGGATTCGGAGCGACGCGCGGCGTGCCCGAGTATGTGATGACCGTCTTGATCTCATCACCGGCTTGCTTCGTCATCGGAAACCAGATCCAAATGCGGCCGTCTTTAAATTCATTTTTGAGTGCGATCGAGCCGTCGGTGACGCTTGCGATGGAGTACGGCGTATCGAGATCAAGAACGATCACGTTCGTCGGGATGACGATCTTCGCCGTCATCGTCGTCGTGCCGGCGATACTCTTTTTGTTAGGATCGACGCTTATCGTGATGTCATACGATTGCACGTCATAGGCGGCCTGCTCAAAAGTAAGGGGCGCTCCTGTTACCGTGGGACGAGCCGGGTGGTCGCGCTGGGCGTAGGCGAAACTAGTGAATATGAAAACGATGACAAGAAATGTTTTTATAAACTTCATAATGGCTTCAGATAAGACGAGGCTTTTTTGTTTCGCAGTTTACCACGGAACGCTCTGAAATCGCGGAACCCGTTCGGACAGACTGAAAACTGAAAAGTAGAAACTGAAAACGAATTTTTCAGGTTTCAGTTTTTAGTTTTGAGTTTTCAGTTTGTTCGGAGACTTTCTTAGGATCGCAAATTGTGAAAAACTTAACAGATCATGTTCAGGATGCTGCTGTCGATCTTACTGGTATTCTTCGCCATATCCTCAGTGTGGGCGCAGCCGCCGAAACCGTCCAAAGCGAACGCGCGGCCGCAGGACAAGCAACCCGTCGCCGAACCATTCGACAAAGCCGATGTTGCCGCAATGGCAAAGCAATGCGTGTCGCTTGATACGGAAGCCGGGTTGATCGAGCTCGAACTTTACCCCGAGCACGCACCGGAATCGGTACGGAATTTTCTAAACCTTACGGCGACCGGCCTTTTTGACGGCACAAGCTTTAGCCGCGTCGTTCCGGGTTTTGTGATTCAGGGCGGCAACATGTGGTCGCGTGAAGGCGGCAAGGTCACACGTGCTATCGGTGAACGTGCACGACGCACGCTGCCGGACGAGCCGAACAATATCCTTCACGAACGCGGCATCGTTTCCATGGCACGGCCCGACGAGCCTAATCAGGCGACGACCGATTTTTTTATTCTTGTAAAAGAGGCTCCCTATCTGGATGGAAAGTTTGCGGCGTTCGGGCGCGTGACGAAAGGAATGGATGTTGTTGATGCGATCAATAAGTTGCCGGTTACAGACGAGAAACCGGAGAAGCCTGTGAAAGTAAGGAAGGCGACCGTCGCGGCGTGTCGCGCTTCTTAACGCAGAGATCGCAGAGACCGCGGAGCTTCAAAAAAATATTTGCCCGCGAATCACGCGAAAGGACGCGAAAGAAAGACCCTTCCCATTTCGCGTCTTTTCGCGTATTTCGCGGGCAAATCTTCCCTCCGCGTTCTCCGCGATCTCTGCGTTTAGGTCCTAGTCCCCGAAATCCAGATCGATCGTCATCCGGTATTCATTCGCCATCGACGGATGACCGTGGGCCATCGAAACGTCGATGCCTTTTTTGTAAGTTTCGATCGCCTTGTCGCGGTCGCCGGAAAGAGCATACGAATTGGCGAGTGTTCCGTACGCGTTTCCTTCGTCATCAGCTTTGGACAAATAATCCTCGAGCACACGGATCACATCCGAATGCTGTCCTAGCTTTTCATACTCCTTCGCAAGCCCGAACATGACCATCGTGTTCGACGGATCGGCAACAATCATCTCTTCAAAAACTTTAATTCGATCCATAAAAATTAACGGGCATATGCCGCGACGGTCTGGCCAAATTTCCGTAAGCTCGCCGGCGCAGCCGACGCCGGAACCGCCGGATAGCCGAGAATCTCTTTGGCGGATTTCTGGTAGATGGCTTTGTTCAGATCTTTGTCGGAGTTGATCACGACGCCCTTGAGCGCAACGCCCGCGAACAACCCTTTGCTTCGGGAATATGTCAGGATCTCGGCGTCGAACGTGGCGTTTGTCGAAGCCGATGCCGTCCGACCCACCGGGCCCGCGGCAACACTTCCTTCGCCGCCAAGCTCGAACTTGTCCTCCATCAGCCCCTTCATTCCTTTATCGTTCATGATCAGCAGAATGTAATCCGTTTTAGATCCGCCGATCTGGAAGCCGACGCTGCCGCCGGCCATGTTAAGGAACGCAGGAGCGCTCCATCCGCGTCCAACGCGCCGAACCGCGACTCCCTTGCCGCCCTGTCCTCCGATGATGAACGCGCCCTTGATAGCGCCAGGAAAGACGACGACTGCTTTTGCCTTGGCAAGCAGATCGCGCGGGATCGATTTGTCTTTGATCGACATAATCTCGACCATTGCGCTCGAGGCTTTGTTAATACGCTCAACGGCATCTTGAAGGTCTTTACCCGTTTTCTTTTGTGCGAATGCAGAAGCTGAAAAAATTACGAGGAGCGCTATAAGTGCGGCGGAAAATTTAAGTTTCATGATGAACCTCCTGGGATTGTTGTAGCCATTATATCAACAATCGATGGCCGCTCGTGTTCCGCTTCAAGTGCTTTTTTTCCTTGGCGCCTTTGCGAGCGAACTTGCAGACGTTTCAGAACAAGGATTGTTGTACTGGAACGCTCGTAGTGGGTTCGGGTTCCGTAGGCGTTTCATGCTGGCGAAAGCCAAGCCGCCTAGCGTGAAAGTCGAAAAGCTTTCGTGTCACTTCCCATTGCTCGGTGCGGCCAGTGCTCCGGTCCTTGAACGTGCTGTGTTGAAGCACACCGCCACGTTCGCGTTTCATTGCGTTGACGATCTTTGTAACGGCGGTCGGTGAAAGTCGCTCGTGCATCTTCTCGACAAAATATTCCTCGATCGAATCACTGTCCAGGTGCAGCATCGACATGAACGCTCGTGTCGCCCCGGCTTGTTTCGCACGTTCTAGAAGCTTCGGTATGTCCGATTCGTTGTAGCCCGGAATCACCGGGGCGATGCCAATGCCGACCGGAATCCCGGCGTTCGCGATCGTCTCCATCGCTCGAAAGCGGGCTTCCGGAACCGGCGTGTACGGCTCAAACGGATTCGACCTTTCTTTCGTCAGAAAGGGCATCGAGAAAAATACTGACACACTTTTTAAACGTTTCAGCACATCTATATCGCGCGTCACGAGCGGCGATTTTGTAATTACGCCGACCGGCACGCCGAAGTCTGCACAGACCTCAAGGCATTTGCGCGTCAGCTCGTAACTTGCCTCGAGCGGCAGATACGGATCGGTAGCGAACGAGAAATCGATGTGCGGCATCTTCTGCCGTGTCTTCTTTAGTTCCTCGCGCAACACCGCCGGCGCGTTTGGCTTGACTACGATCTTTGTCTCGAAATCCGTTCCGGCTCCGTATCCGAGGAATTCGTGATAACGACGTGCAAAGCAGTACGTACATCCGTGAACACAACCCCGATAGCAGTTCACGGTGTATCGCCAACCGCCTTCCCAATCCGAAGCGAACGCCTTCGTGATCATCTTTTTTGTTGCGGTTTCCTCGAAAACCTCGAGGTTGGTTGGAGGTGGCTCGCCTATGTATTCGGCGGAATATCGGTCAAAGGGATTGGGTGGGTTTTTAACCTGTCGCACGGATGCAACAGTAGCCTATATATGGGCTAGATGCAAGGTTCATCCAGAGACAGTTTGGATCTTCGTCAGAAAAAAGAGCTGTGCAGCCTTATCCACACAGCTCTTTTAGCTCTGGTACTTTATTTCTCCCTTTGCATCGGCGTGGAAGCCGAATCGTAGTAGTAGGAAACGACTCCCCTCAGCCTTTGGATCGATATTTTGTCCGGTAGACTGCTAATTACATCCGCGAGTGTTGCGCTTGGTACAAATTCGTCAGCCGTAGGAACGAGTCCCACGGTTACGATTTGTGGCCCGTCTTCAGATTCAACTTCATATTCGAGAGCATAGCCCCGAACTCTGATGCCGGCCGCATCGACCTGTTGCCTGAAGTCGTCGATCGACAGAGGCTCGACGAACTTCCGACGTTCGAACTTCGTCTCGTTCTCATTTTCCTTGAAGATCTTGGCGGACGGAAGTTCCGACGGGCTTTCGAATAAATTTCCGGTCTTGGTATAGTGAACGTTAAGGCCTCTGTCGAACTTGTGTGTGTCCCATTTATCGCTAGTCCACCAGAGTTCTTCAGAGATAGCAGGCGTGAGGGCTACATTGCCCGCATTCCCCGCAGCACCATTCCAGGAAAACCAGAAATGTAGCCAATATTTTCGATCTACGACCGGAAAAGCGGCATTTTCAACCGTCGCTTCGGCCTCCTCCCATTCTCCATTTCCGTCGTCGTCATCGAAATCGATATATATGCCCGGGAAATTACTAGCGTAAGTTCCTGTGGCGGACAGGTTGTCATTCAGATCGGTCATGTCGTGGGTGTATCGCTTACCCTGGGCCACGTAGTTTTGAACTCCGTCACGACCGGCTTGATTCCACCACATGTTCACCCCGACAACGTGACCGCCACCTGCCGCGGTCCATCCGTGGCAAGGATTATTCTTGTACGGTGAGTATGTACCGTTGTAGAAGAACCACCAGGTTCCGATGGAATTGCACCAATCTTGGGCGGAGGCTCCTCCGCCAAGGAAGACACACAACAAGATTGCGAGAAGAAAAGCCTTGAATTGTTTTTTCATGGTCGCTCCTATATTTAGATGGGTTGGAAATGTCTCAGGTATCTGCAGGGGGGGGCACCCGAACCGTTCGGTGAAATATCTGAGAATAAAACAATAGAACAAAGACGTTAGCGATGGCAAGAAATAATTTTGCACAAACGTTTTGGCAAGCAATGGTTTTGATTATTGGAGTACGAAGGGAGGTAGATTAGATTCTCTTTCTGCATCAGCAGGTCCGTCTGTTCGTCCTTGCCAAGCAGAAAGACATGACTGCCGACAACCCGAAATCCGTTCCTTTCGTAGAACCGCTGAGCACGCGGATTGTATTCCCAGACCCCGAGCCACATTACATCGCGATCCTCCGCCCTCGATCGTTCGAAGCACGCATCCATCAAGGTTTGCCCGACTCCTTGTCCGAGATATTTTTGGTGTGAGTAAAGACGCGAAAGCTCGATAGGCCGCTTCGCAGTAATTCCCGGCTCGATGTTGTCCATGATGAGCTTGGAATAACCCGCCGCTTCGCCATCGATCTCCGCGATGAGAAAGATGTTCTGTGTCCAGACAACTCCGCGGCGATCTGTTCCTGATTGAACGCCTGACGCATGTAATAGTTCATATCGTCCGGTGCGTTCTTCGGGTGGTGTGCGAACGCGTCCCAAAATGTTGACGCGCGAGATCGGTGAGAAGCTGTGCGTCTTGGGGGACGGATTGGCGGATAAGAATTTCGGGCATAACTGGGAGATCTACCGCGGTAGTCTCTGTACTTCATCTTCGATCAACTCCGAATGGAAATTGTTTCTTCCTTACGACCTATTTCATGATCAGCTTGGCGATCGTCTGGAGCTGCATGTTCGACGTGCCCTCGTAGATCGAGCCGATCTTCGAGTCGCGCCAGAATTTCTCGACCGGATAATCTTTCACGTAGCCGTAGCCGCCGTAGAGCTCGATCGCTTTCGACGAGACGCGTTCGGCGCAGCGCGAGGAGTAGAGCTTGGCCATCGCCGCTTCTTTCAGAAACGGCTTGCCGGCGTCTTTCAACCGTGCCGCGTTGTAGACGAGCAATCGTGTCGCCTCGATCTCGACGGCCATTTCGGCCAGCTGGAACTGCACGGCCTGAAAACTCCCGATCGTCTGACCGAACTGTTCCGCTCTGCGTGTAATTTGAGAGCCGCTTCGTATGCACCCTGTGCGATGCCGAGCATCTGCGCACCGATACCGATGCGGCCTTCGTTGAGAGTCTCGATCGAGACCTTGTAGCCTTTACCGACCTCGCCGAGCACGTTCTCTTTCGGGACCTTGCAGTTGTCGAGGATCAGCTCGGTCGTCGACGAAGCGCGAATGCCGAGCTTGTCTTCTTTCTTGCCGACCGAAAATCCTTCGAATTGTTTTTCGACTATAAAGGCAGTGATGCCCTTGTAACCGGCCTCCGGATCGATGGTCGCGAACAGTACAAAGATCTCGGCTTCGTTACCGTTTGTGATCCAGAGCTTCTGCCCCGTCAGCTCGTAGTGGTCGCCCTTGTCGACGGCGCGCGTTCTTAATGCAAATGCATCGGAGCCGGACCCGGCTTCGCTCAGTGCGTAAGCGCCAACGCGTTGGGTCGCAAGCTGCGGCAGGTATTTCTTTTTTTGATCGTCATTCGCCCAGCGCATGAACGCGTTCGTGACGAGCGTGTTGTGCACATCGACGAAAACCGAGACGCTCGCATCGACACGTGCCAGTTCTTCGATCGCGAGGATCGCGTTGAAGATGGTCGATCCGGCACCACCGTGTTCCTCAGGCGATTCGATCGCCATCAGGCCGAGCTCGAAGCAATGTTTGATGAGTTCCGGATCGAGCTTCCCGGCGTGCTCCATTGCCTCGACCCGCGGGCGAACTTCACCCTCGGCAAACTCGCGAACGGAGGCGCGAAACAATTCTTCTTCTTCGGATAAAACGGTGAGGCCGGTATTAGCCAACGCGTGAATGGCGGCAGTGCTCATAATAGTTTCCTGTGTAGTATCTTGTTATCTGTAGCATCATTTTAGTTCAAGCCAAATGGCAAGGCAAAGCAGTGAATTTGGACGAGGCGCCTGAACAACCCGAGCTGCGCACACCGCGCCTTTCGGCAAAGCATACCTACCGGCTTACGATCCTCGGCATCGCCCTGACGATAGGCGGGATCGCCCTCTTCGCATACTTTGTTTACGCCGTCGGTATGGGCGAGATAGTCGCCAACATTGAACGGTTCGGCGTAGCCGGGTTCGCAGTCATAGTCGGAATTTATTTTCTCCGCATATGTGCCCGGGCCACCGCCTGGAAACTATCCGTCTACGAGCCGTACAACCTTCGGATGAAGGACACGATACCGGCCGTCATCATCGGCGAGGCCATGAGCAGCATGATCCCGCTCGGGATATTGATCAGTGGAACGGCAAAAGCCGTCGCCGTTCGCAAACGTGTGCCGCTGGTTGTCGGACTTTCATCCGTCGCAACTGAAAATCTTTTCTACAGTTTCACGACAAGCGTGTTCCTCATCACGGGCGCGTTCACGCTGCTTCGGAGCTTCGATCTGGAAGAAGGCTGGGTGATAACGATCGATGTTTTGATCGCCGTTATTTGTTTAGTCGTCCTTTTCCTTTTTCTTCTCGTTATCCGGCAGTGGCATTTCGCGAGCGAGACCTGCGAATGGATCTACAGAAAGGGGATCGCGACCGGCTTTTTGGAACACACTCGTCTTCAAGTTCGTCTGTTCGAGAATTTTATTTATGGATTTTACCGTCGGTATCCGAAACGCTTCTTACCGATCTGCCTTTTCGAAGCTTCGTTTCACGTGCTCGGGATCTTCGAGGTTTGGTTCATACTCAGTCGCATTGCATCGGCCGATCTTTTATCCGCATTCCTGCTCGAATCGGTAAGCCGTTTGATCACGATCGTATTCAAGCTCATTCCTTTTGTTATCGGTGTGGACGAGGCGGGGGCGCAATTTATCGCTGAGACGCTAGCGATCGGAGCCGGCATCGGTGTTACGCTTGCCGTCATTCGAAAGGGCCGCATCCTTTTCTGGACTGCGATCGGCCTGTTGCTCATCATCAAGCGTGGATTGTCAGTGCGAGCGATCCGTCATGGACGGTGAAGATCCCGGCCTTAGAAGCGCGGAGTTCTCTCCGGGTATCGCCGCGTTCTAGCCTCGAAGGGACGGAAGACCTTTGCCGTGATCAAAGGCAGCTGGAAGCACGACGCCGTTCTTCTCCGCGGTTTAAGATGATCAGAACGGCCAGAAAACCGGCACGAGCAGTATCGACACAACGAACACGATCACTGTCAGGATCGTCCCGACCCTTACGAAATCCATAAAGCGATAACGCCCTGGCGTGTAAACCAAAACGCACGCCGGTTCGAGCGGTGTGATGAACGAGAATGACGCGGCGTAGGTGATACCGACGATGAACGTCCGCGGATTGAGACCGAGTGCAACAGCCGCCTTGACGGCGACCGGAAGCACGACAAGCGCGGCGGCTTGGTTGGACATCGGCTGTGTCAGCGCGACCGTTAGGAGAAAAAATCCCGCGAGTACGGCCGTCGGTCCAAGCTCGCCAAAGTAATTCTGAATGTATCCCGCAAGAAAAGCATCGGCGCCGGTTTTTTCCATCGCCACGCCAAAGCTCATCATGCACGCGATCAGAACCAGTAATCGAAAATCGATGAGCGAGTACATTTCCGAGTACCGGACCGTCTTGGTTGCCAGCAAAACCATGACACCGGCCAAAACGGCTATTGTGAGGGGTATATCGAAACCGATCACGATCTTGGAAAGCGAAAGGCCCAGAAATAACACGAACGCGCCGATCGCCCATTTGCGCTTATCGACCCGCATGCTGGTCGCCGATACGTCCTCAAGCAGCAACAGTTCACCATCGACGACCAGCGGCTCGATCACTTCACGTGCGCCCTGGACCAACAACACGTCGCCGAATTTCAGTTCAACATTGCTGAGCTTATTGATAAAGGTTTCGCCGTGTCGGTTTACGGCGAGAACCGTTAGATCGTAAGTCTGGCGAAAACGAATGCTCTTAAGCGTCTGTCCGAGGAGCCGCGAATCGCGCATGACCATCACCTCAAAAAGCTCGACCGTGCCGCTTTCCAACATCGCATCATGGAGCATGAAATCAGGCCTGATCTCCAAGCCGATCTCTTCTTTTACGCGGAGGATGTCGTCGATCGTCCCCTCGACCAGGAGCGAATCACGGCGTTGGATCCGTTCGTCCGGATTGGGCGATGCGATCGTCTGGCCGCTGCGAGCGATGCCGAGGATGTGCAGGTCAAGATCTGTGTTGAGCTTTGCCTCGTCAAGAGTTTTGCCGACAAGGCTCGAGTCAGGCAGGACAAGAAGTTCGGAGATGTACTCACGAATATGATATTGATCGGTGAACGACTCTTCACCGCCGCGGTTTGGGAGCATTCGGCGCCCGATGAGCATCATGTAAAGTAGGCCCGAGGCAAAGGTCACGACTCCGACCGCCGTTAGCTCGAACATCGAGAAGGGCTGCTGGCCGTAGCGGACTATCGCACCACTGACGGCAAGGTTTGTCGAGGTCCCGATCAGTGTGCAGCTGCCACCGAGTATCGCGCCGAACGCGAGCGGCATCAGAAGCTTCGACGGTGCGATCTTTGCTTTTGCCGCGAGTCCGATTATGACCGGCAGAAACATCGCCGTTGTCGTTGTGTTTTTTAGGACCGACGCGGAGAGCCGCTGCGGCGACCATTATGATCGCGGTCAGGAAAAATTCGTTATCACCCGCGATGCGGTGCATCCTCCGCCCGATCAGATCTACAAGCCCGGTCTTGATCAACCCGCCAACCAATATAAAAAGGCCGCCGATGGTGATAATGACATCGTTCCCAAACCCCGCGACGCCCTCCGAAACCGTCAGGACCTGAGTCATGACGAGGGCGATCACCAAGATTATGCCGACGACATCTACGGGCAGTTTCTCGGTGGCAAACAGGACGATCGCCAGTCCTAGAAGGAGGAGAGTGATAATAATGGGTGACACTGAAAGCTAGGATACTGAAAAGATGCGGCGCTGCAAAGAAAAATCGGAGTGCGGTTTCAGGAACCTCGCTTACGGGGTTTTTAGGTCCGGGGCCCTTTTACCGCATACGAAAACCCTATTTCCGTTTATCCCGTATAATCGTGAATTATGAGAAAACTTGCCGGCTTGTTCCTGCTCATCTTTGCATTTCAGTTCTCGGCTTTTCCCCAGACGCTCGAGGAGAAGCTCAAGGAGATCGATGACTACGCGAACGTCGTGATCGCTACGCACAAGGGTCCCGGGATGGCGATCGCCATCGTAAAAGACGACAAAGTTGCGATGGCAAAGGGCTTTGGTGTTTCGGAGCTGGGAAAGCCGGCCGCAGTTGATGAAAATACGCTTTTCGCAATTGCGTCGAATTCGAAGGCATTCACAGCGACCTCGCTGGCGATTCTCGTAGATGAGAAAAAGCTCGCTTGGGACGACAAGGTTTCAAAATATCTGCCGGATTTTCAGATGTACGATCCGTGGGTGACAAGCGAGTTGACGGTCCGCGACCTGGTTTCGCATCGTGTCGGACTGGATACGTTCAGCGGCGATCTGCTCTGGTACGAAACGACGTACACGGCCGACGACATTCTTTCGAGGGTTAAATATCTAAAACCCGTTTCGAGTTTTCGTTCGCGTTATGGCTATCAGAACCTTATGTATATCGCGGCGGGAAAAGTCGTGGAAAAGGTTTCCGGCAAGTCCTGGTGTACTTTCGTCCGCGATCGAATCCTTGATCCTCTCGGAATGCGGCGGACGACGTGCGGGTTCGGAGCTCTCGGCGATAATGCTGCACGTCCGCACAACGAATCGGGTGGAACTCTGCGTGTGCTACCGCACGGAAACGTAAATGGCGGTTACGGGGCGGTCGCTTTGAACTCATCGGTTGCCGATCTCTCGAAGTGGATCCGCCTGCAACTGGGTCGAGGCCAATTCGACGGAAAACAGATATTCAGCCAGCAGCAGTCGTGGCTGATGTGGCAGCCGAACATCATGCTGCCCATTTCTGAAGCGGCTTCAAAGAATAATCCGACTCGCCATTTCTCGGGGGTGGCAATGGGCTGGTTCGTATACGATTATCACGGCCGAAAGATCATAAACCACAGTGGTGGCCTCGACGGCATGCTGTCATACACCGTTTTGATCCCCGAAGAGAATGTTGGCTTCGTCATTCTGACAAACAGTGAGTCGCCGGCTTTCGGTATCATGATGAACAAAATGCGCGACGTGTTTGTGAACGCACCGAAACGGGATTGGAACGCGGAGGCTGTCGAGCAGGCGAGGGCCGGCAAGGAAGCCGCGGAAAAGGAAAGGGAAAAGGTCGATGCGGCCCGCTCAACAAACACAAGACCCTCACTGGCCATCGCAAACTATGCCGGCACTTATGCCGACAAACTCTATGGCGAGGTGATAATTAGGGAAGAAAACGGGCGCCTCGTAATGCGTTTTGGCCCGTCACCAAACTTTGTAGCCGATCTTGAGCATTGGCATTACGACACCTTTCAGATCAAATGGCGTCCGTCCGTCGCCTATAACTTCCCACGCGGGTTCGTCACGTTTACCATCGATAAGAACGGCAGAACCGACGAACTGAAGATAGATCAGCCAAATAACGACTTTTGGTTCTATGAATTAACGCCGCACAGGGTAAAGTAAAGAAAAACTCGACAAGAATCTGGGACGTGTGTAAAATCTAAGGCTTGCATCCCGTTTTATTAGTCCAGAGCTCAACGGAGGACATCTCTATGCCAGACAGCGACGCGGAAATCGACGCATTATTCGGCAAAAAAGTTACGATAACGATCGCAGAAAAGTCGGAAAGCGGATCGCCAGCCTCGTCCGACTCAACGATCGGGGAAAATGCAGCGGATACTTTTATTATCGAAAATGATAAGAAGATCTTAACTATTACAATTGCTGAATAGAGATTCGATGTGGACACCAGCAGCGGAAAGGAGACAAGTATATGCCCGATGAAACAGACGATAGAGAAGAAACAACGACCGACGGACAGTCGAGGCCGACGATAACCATCGCCGAAGGTCAGCGTGGCTCGGAGCCTTCGGCCGAGAGCAAACCAACGATCACAATCGCCGAAAAAGACGGCGGCGAATAGTTCTATTTTTTTCCAGGAGATTTTTGTTTTAGATGTCAGAAGAAGCAGTGCAGGCGGCTGAATCAGCCGAACAACCACCGACCGAGGACGTACACTACCAGGCAGTTGAAAAAGAAGGGGTAGTGACCGCGATTTGGGAAATGCAGGGCCAGAAACATATCCGGACGATCGATCCGCGATCGAACGAAGGCAAGCAGATCCTCGCGTTGTTCGAAACGGCCGCTTAACAGATCAAACAAAGATCACACGAAACCGCGCGCAATCGAGTCGACGGTTTCGTGTATTTTTGTGTCTTGTTATCTCAGTGCGGAAAGACGGTGGTGATTGCGTGGGGCTCACCTGACTTGTTCCGGTCCTCGAACTTTGCTACTTGTACGACTCCGACTCCCGCCGATGTCAAAAAAATCTCGTCCGCAGATCGCAGTTCTTCGATCCCAACCTCGACTTCTTCACATTCAACATTTTCAAGAACGAATTCGCGCGTCGTCCCGGACAGACACCCGGTATCAGACGACGGAGTGAACAACTTGCCGCCCTTTAGCCAGAAAGCGTTCGCCATGCACGCCGAGGTGACCTGACCCCGTTCGTTCACTTGAATCGCTTCGTCAAAGCCACGCCCTTTTGCTTCATCCAGTACAAGGATCTTCTCAAGGTAGTTGGAGGATTTCACGCCAGTGAGCGGCGACATCGAGTTTATGAGGTAAGGTGAAACAGTTAGAGACCAGTTCTCCGGGCGGGGGCGGGGGTCAGTCGTCGCAATTAGCAGACTCGTGCGTAGCCCGGAATCGTATGGCCACAATCCACAGGCAGACTCATCAAAAAAAGTAATTCGCGCCCGGCCGTTTACAACCGAATTTGCAGCCGTCACTTCGGCCAGAGCGCGTCGGGTCATGGTCTCGGTAAACTCGCTGACGTCAATTCCAACTCTGCTTGAGCTTTCCTCGAGTCGTCTCCAGTGCTTTCGCCAGAGGAATGGCTCGCCATCGTAGATCGCGAGTGTAGTAAAGATTCCCCTGCCGAAAAGCGACGCGGCCGACAGCGCGGAAAGTGTCGGTTCCGAGGGCTGCAGGAGTCCTTGATTAAAGAAAACGGATTTGTGCATTTTAGGCTTCCATCCGCGACTCTTCGCTATTTGTTGGTTCGATGCGCCCTTTTGGATCCCGGCAGAATTCAGTGACGAGTTGGGCGAACGCCACGCTCTTTTCTTCCTGCGGAACATGCCCGCAGTTTTTCAGGATCACGAACCGGGAGTTGAGAATTGAGTCGTGAAGTTTGTGACCGTCGGTGACCGGGATCACCTTGTCGTCCTCGCCCCAGACGATCAAGGTCGGTTGGTTAATAAGATGTGCGTCCTGTTCGATACGGCCGGCGCTCCAGGCACGCGACGTCGCAAGGAGAGAACGATGCGCGTCGGCCGCCGAAAGCGGGCGGAGTATTGATTCAACCCGATCATCCGTGATCAAGTCGTGATTTGCCGGAGCGAGGGTGCCTCGCATTCGATAACGCTGAAAGGCTCGAGAATCGACGAGAAACGGGGTAAGCGCTTCACCAATGCCGGGGATGGCGGCGAGCTTTAAGATCGGATGATGTTTCAAATTGTCGTTGCAAACGGTATCAACCAGAACGAGCTTCTCAACGCGCTCCGGATAATCAAGCGCGAGCGTTGCGGCGACGGCGCCTCCGTATGAGCTGCCCAGAACAGTAGCCCGTCCGACACCGATTCGATTCATAAAACGGGCGATCACCCGGGCTTGTGACGTTATCGCGTAATCGAACCATGAAGGTTTTTCAGAATATCCGAAGCCGAGCAGGTCTATCGCGATGACATGAAATCCGGCCCCGGCAAGTATTGGTGCAGCCGTTTTCCAGACGTAGAGCGAAGCGGTGTACCCATGGATCAAAAGTATCGTCGGCTTCGTGACGTCACCGAATTCCTGAAAGTGGATCCGTGCGCCATCTACACTGACGAAATCCGAATGTTCGGCATGCGGGATCAGCTGGGCGACATCATCCCAATCGACGCTCTTTGACCGCATCAGCATTTTTACCGCAACAGCGGCTCCGAGAGCACCACCGACTGCTAATGCAAAATTTCGCTTTTTCATAGGGACACGTTCATTCTAGATCAAAACGACTTTTGGGCGGACGATTCTCTCCACATCGTCGTAGATTCCGACTGCGATCGTGTTTCCGGCACTCTCCGTCATGCGAACACGCTGACCGGCCGCAAACTGATCTCCCTCGACACGCGTGGCGAGACCGTTTTTCGTCTTTTCTGCACGGTCCGGATCCATCCGAAATTCGTCGAGGTGGGAAACGGCGAGGTCGATCGGTAAGAGGTTGTCGGCCGCCGACGATTCGAGTTGTTCAAGACTGATGCTTTGCTGAAGATCGAATTTTCCGGCGGCGGTCCTTCGCAGTCCCGTCAGATGAGCTCCCGGTCCGACAACGCGTCCGATGTCTTCCCCAAGAGTTCTGATATAAGTTCCGGCGGAGCAGACAACTCGAATACGGATCGTGGATCCGGGATCGGGAATTTCAGACGGCAATAGTTCAAGCTTATGGATGACGACTTTGACTGGTTTTCTTTCAACCTCGATACCCTTGCGTGCAAGCTCGTACAACTTTTTCCCCTCGATCTTTTTGGCGGAATACATCGGCGGCGTCTGCAGCGTTTCGCCACGGAATTTTTCCAATACAGAATTCCAATCAACAGAACCGAGAAGTTTCGACATTTCATCTTCCCGTCTTCCACTGTCCGCCTCCTGCGTTCCGCCTTCCGCCTCCTGCCTTCCGCCTTCCGCCTTCCGCCTTCCCGTACCGTCACCCGTATCGGTTTCGAATCCGAACTGCAGATCGGCGACGTATTCTTTTGTGTCCTTATCGAGAAACTGCGCGAGTCGCGTCGCCTTGCCGACAAGTATGACCATGACGCCGGTGGCAAACGGATCTAATGTCCCCGTGTGGCCGACGCGTTTCGTTCCGAGCACGCGGCGCACCCGGCTAACTACGTCGTGCGATGTCAATCCGGCAGGCTTGTCGATGATTAGGATGCCATCCATCGATTTCATTCTAGTCGGTTTTGATTATTTCATTATGTAATTCGGTAATTAAATATTTACTATCGATACATGTGGCGGAAACGTGTTAACGCGGAGGACCGGGAGGCCCGGATCATAAAAGATGTCGAGAAGGCCCGCGAGCGGACAATGAACCGAGCGGTCAAGCTTCTCGCGGCTAAGCCGCGTTCGATCGGCGAACTTCGCGAACGTCTTTTGGAGAAGGCGTGGACGAATGACGAGATCGTGAATCTCGTGCTCGAGAAATTGAAGGAGTACGGATATCTCGACGATGAGAAATACGCCGTTGATCTGGCGCTTTCGAAGCTCCGGCAAAAACCTCAAGGCAAGCGGCGGCTCCAGCAGGCGATGTCACAGAAAAAACTCGATCGCGAAACGCTCGACGGCGCGCTTGAATTCGCCTTCGAAAAGATGCCGGAGAGCGAATTGATCGATCGCGCGATCGAAAAACGTCTTCGGCTAAAGGGCCGGCCGGAAACCCGTGATGATACTAAGAAATTTTACGACTACCTTATCCGCCAGGGATTCGGTTTTGATCTTATTCGAGACAAGATGGCCGTAGTAGCAAAGTTTCGTGACGAGTGACGCGTCCCGCCACATAGCTTCATAAATTCTGAATCTGTTTCGTTGCCCCCGGCGAAAACAACACTAAAGGGAGAGATTCTCCTTTTTAGAAAATTAAGGAACTATGGGGGAATATATGAAGAAAGTAATATTGGCTACATTTGTATTTGCTATTGCAATGGTTGCAGGATCGACGAACGTTTCTGCGCAGATGATGAAGGCTGACAATCCGATGGTCGGCGGTGCGGCGATGTATAAGACGAAAGATATCGTCGACAACGCGGTCAATTCAAAGGATCACACCACGCTCGTTGCGGCGGTTCAGGCAGCAGGTCTCGTCGACACGCTCAAGAGCGACGGGCCGTTCACTGTTTTTGCTCCGACGAACGGGGCATTCGACAAGCTTCCGGCGGGAACGGTTGCAACATTAGTTAAACCGGAGAACAAGGCCACGCTCACCAAGATCCTGACCTACCACGTGATCTCGGGCAATTATGATTCGAAGGCGATCGCGAAGGCGATCCGTAAAGGCCGCGGGAAGGCTGAATTCAAAACGGTCTCGGGCGACACCCTGACTGCCAAGATGAGCGGAAAGAGCCTCATTCTGGTAGACGAAAAGGGCGGCAAGTCTGTGGTTACTATCGCTGATGTTCGTCAGTCGAATGGTGTGATCCACGTGATCGACACAGTCGTGCTGCCGGATTAGTTTTATCGGCCCGGAAGATATAATGGACGTCCAAGGTGAGTATTTTCTTGGACGTCCATACTTTTAAATTGATCTTGCCCTGGTCGGAATATAAAAGTTGCGTAGAAGCATAAAATAGATAAGGTGCAATTTATGAATATCAAAAACGTGAGCCTAGCCACGGCAATAATAATTCTGAGTGTTGTCTTCGCCGTGATCGGTCAACGATCGTCCGGACTGAAGAGCTCGTCAACTGGGTCGAATACGCCGACGCAATATCGAACGGCGGTATCAGATCAGATCTTCGACGGTAACAAGATCGTCAAGTCCGATGCTGAATGGAAAAAAGTTCTAACGCCCGACGCGTTTTATGTGCTCCGAAAAAAAGGCACCGAGCGAGCCTACACGGGCCGGCTGACAGACAACAAGAAAGCCGGCGTCTATGCATGCGGCGCGTGCGGGCTGCATGTGTTCGGATCAAAAGATAAGTTTGACTCGGGAACTGGCTGGCCGAGCTTCTTTCAGGTCATTCACCGTGAGAACATCCACGAAGAAGTTGATAACACCCTCGGCGAAACCCGTACCGAGATCCTCTGTGCACGATGCGGATCGCATCTCGGACACGTTTTCGACGACGGCCCCGAACCGACCGGCCTCAGATACTGCATCAATTCAGTGGCGCTCAAGTTCATACCGGCTGGCGGGAATAGATAGGCTTCGGCCCAGCACCGTAGGTGCGGCATGTTGGTAGAACGGGCGGAATAAATTGTTTGAGCTCCGTAGGGCGGCAGGGATGTCGCTCATACGGAGCTTCTTCAATTTGGTGTACCCGTTTCTACCAACATCTCGCTCCTAATGGAGCGAATAGCGTGTGCTACAATTTTCCTCGTAATGACAGGGAATGAGATAAGACAAAAGTTCCTCGATTACTTCGAGAAACGAGGGCACAAAGTTGTACATTCGTCGCCGCTTTTGCCGGCGAACGACCCGACACTGCTGTTCACAAACGCCGGGATGAATCAATTCAAAGATGTATTCCTCGGGGACGAAAAGCGCGATTACAAACGCGCGGTCACGTCGCAGAAATGCATCCGGGCGGGCGGCAAGCATAACGATCTCGACGAGGTTGGAAGGACGGCCCGGCATCATACGTTTTTCGAGATGCTCGGGAATTTCTCGTTTGGTGATTACTTCAAGAAAGAGGCGATCGAGTATGCCTGGGATCTACTGATCAACGAGTTCAAACTGGATAAGCGCCGCCTGTGGTTCACCTATTTCGAGGGCGATGATGAGGTGCCGACCGACACAGAGGCCCGAGACCTATGGATAAGTGTGGGTGCCGATCCTGCGAGAATCTTGCCGTTTGGGCGCGAGGACAATTTCTGGCAGATGGCAGATACCGGCCCATGCGGACCGAGCTCCGAAATAAACTATTACCTGGGTGACGAGCCGGATGATCCGGAAAAAAATTCGGCGCACTGGGTGAATGGCCCCGGCGACACGACGATGGAATTCTGGAATCTCGTTTTCCCGCAGTACAACCGCACGCAAGAACCTGACGGATCGTTCAAGCTGACGCCGCTGCCAGCGCCGTCAGTAGATACCGGTATGGGGCTCGAGCGAATGACGGCGATCATGCAGAACGTGAAAACAAATTACGATACGGATCTGCTGAAGCCGACAGTCGAATTTACCGCTGAGCTTGCTAGATAAGGACGCCGCCATCGGTCTTAAAGATTCTGGCCGAACCCAACCGCGGATGAGGCAGATAGCGCTAATTCCTGATCTGTGTGATTTGCCTCATCTGCGGTTAACTGTCGCCGGCTCACGAAACCAAAGGCAGATGTTAAGACCTGTATGTCGATCCAACTTCTCCTCGTCGAAAACCAACCGCTCACACGTCTCGGTGTGCGCTCGGTAATTGAGAGAGAACGGGACATCGAGTTCGCGGGTGAGACTGACAACGCCCGGGACGGTTTCGAACTTTTCAAAAAACTTGCACCTGACGTTACGATCCTCGGCCTTCGATTTCCGGACTCGTGTTCCATTGATGATCTAGAAAATTATTTCATTGAAGATCCAAAGGCGCGGATAATCGTGCTCGCCGAACACGCCGGCGACGCGGAAATTACGAAAGCGTTGAAAAAGGGTGCGGCCGGTTATATCTGCAAAGATGTCGAGCCTGCTGATCTGATCACCGCGATCAGAACAGTTGCTGTCGGTCGCAAATACATTCCGGATGAGATCGCACAGATCTTGCACGATAACCTTGGACAAGAAACACTCACTCCCGCCGAAACGAATGTTCTGCGAATGATCGTCGGCGGAATGTCGAACAAGGAGATCGGATTCGCACTGGACGTTACCGAAAATACGATCAAGACGCACGTCAAAAATATATTCGACAAGATCGGCGTGTCCGATCGAACAAGCGCGGCGACGACCGCGATCAAGCGAGGCCTGGTGAGAGTTGACCTATGAATGAGATCCAGAACGAACTGACACAATACGCCGAAAAATTTACCTCGGGCGAAAGCGAAGTCTTGCGGGAGCTGCGAAAACATTGTTACGAGCACTACGAAGATTCGGCTATGCTCTCCGGTTTTTACCAGGGCCGTTTACTGGCGATGTTGTCTCGGATGATACGGCCGAACTACGTTCAGGAGATCGGTACTTACCTCGGCTACTCCGCGATCTGCCTTACCGAAGGACTGCAGAAGGGCGGCATGGTGTATTCGCTCGACACTAACAAGGAGACAAACGCCGTCGCTCAGTCATTTATCGATAAGGCAGGCTTATCGGACAGGATCTGTCTCCGGCTTGGGGATGCGATCTATGTCCTGCCGCATGTCTCGGGGCCTTTCGACATCGTATTTATTGACGCCGATAAGCCAAATTATTCAAACTACTACAATCTGATCTTCGATAAGGTAAGCCCGGGCGGGTTTATCATCGCCGACAACGTACTCTGGAGCGGTAGAGTTCTCGAAGACGAAAAGGACGAGAACACGCAGGCGCTTCACGATTTCAACTTGATGGTACAGGCTGACGAGCGCGTGTCGAATGTACTGCTGCCGATCAGAGACGGGTTAATGGTTGTTTGTAAACAGTCTTGAGTCCAGCCTTTAGGCGGTTTTAACGCAGAGATCGCGGAGTACGCGGAGTACGCGGAGAAGCTATATTTTGTCTATCTGCGTACTCCGCGATCTCTGCGTTAAAGGTCGGTTTACTTATCTCACCCGAATTGATGATTACAACCCGAACCTGGAACGGTAAACTTCTTGTATTGCCTTTGCGTCCTTGCGACTTCGCCGGAAGAATCTTTTCCCGCAAAGCCGCGAAGACGCAAAGAAGAACAAGGGAGAATACAGATGATCAACATCAGACGATCGGACGATCGCGGGCACGCTAACCACGGATGGCTCGACACGCGCTTTTCATTTTCATTTGCGGATTACTACGACCCGAAGTTTATGGGGTTTAGAAACCTTCGCGTCATAAACGAGGATTTCATCGAGCCGGCCCAGGGATTTCCGATGCACGGCCATCGCGACATGGAGATCATCACCTACATGATCTCGGGCGAATTGTCGCACCGCGATTCGATGGGAAACGGCGAGACGATACACCCGAATGAGGTACAGCGGATGACCGCCGGCACGGGTGTTCGGCACAGCGAGTACAGTTCACCGACTGACAAGACGCATTTGCTGCAGATCTGGATCCTGCCGGAAGAAAGCAGTCTTCAGCCGAGCTATGAGCAAAAAGAGTTTGGGCCGGAAGGCAAGCAGGGGCTCCTGCGGCTGATCGCATCACGTGGCGGTGGCGGCGGTTCCGTCCATATCAATCAGGACGTCTACATTTACGCTTCGATACTACCCGAAGGTAAGGAGATCAAACACGATCTTGTCGGCGGACGACATGCGTGGATACAACTGATCAGCGGTTCGCTCCGGGTCAACGGAGAAAATTTGAACGCAGGTGACGGAGCGGCGATAAGCGATGAGGCCTCTCTCGCTATCAAGTCGCTGGACGATAAGTCCGAATTTCTGCTTTTCGATCTGAATTGATCGCGAATTTCACCTTTTTCGGGCCGATTCTTGTCTTTCGAGACGAAAAGTTCTTGAAACAGCATGACCCGGCCCATTTTCAGACCTACATTGTGATTACCACGCACTTTTATCCCGAACGGTGGACCGTTGATCCGCTGTTGAGGACCGACAACACAGCCGAGAGGTCCTCTTTATCTACTACAGGTCTGGTTCTCCCGCCCTCAGGACTTACATTGAAGTTACGAAAGGCCGCACAACCCAAGCGTATCGCTACTCGACGACCCGTTATAAGCTCCACCGTTCCGACGTTCGATGGATCTTTCCAGCAAATGCTCTCGGCGGCGGCATTTCGGGATCGCGTTCGTCGATCCTCACACTGCTAAAACCCTCCTACCGCGAATCCAATGGCGGGGCCGAGATACGTCCCGCGTCTTGACGCGGCGGCAACCGGATTCAAGTTTTGTTTGTCCTAGGATCAACACCGAAGGCGCGACAGTTTTTTACCTTTGCCGTGGGTCTGATCCTTAGCTTATTGAAAATGCATCGGGAAAAGACGAAAATATTATCGACGACGGAACGCGCTGCGTCAGACTTTTGTAAAACAGATGCTCACCAAGGAATTAGAAGAGACACTTAGCCAGGCTGTTGACGTTGCGGTCAAGTATAAGCACGAGTATGTGACGCTTGAACACCTGCTCTACGCGCTGGTCCGAAATAGTTCGGCCGCGGAGGTGCTCACGCACTGCGGTGCTGATCTTCAAACTCTTCGCGATTCGCTGCTCGAGTACTTCCACGATGTACTCGAGAAACTCCCCGAGGGCTCAAAACAGCTTCCGGAGTTGACCTCGACTTTTCAAACGATCATTCAATACGCGGTCCTACAGGCGGAAGGCAGCGGTCAGTCGGCGGTCGACGGTGGTAATATTCTCGCCGCCTTTTATCAGGCTGAGCAGAGTTATGCGGTTTATCTGCTCTTGCAGCAAGGCGTCACCAGGCTCGATATTCTGAATTACATCTCACATGGGATCTCCAAGATAGATACCGGTGGGCCGTTTTCCGAACCGTTCGACGACGAAGAGTTTGCCGGGGTCCCGCCGGCTGAGCGCAAAAAACCACTCGAGAGCTTTACCGACGAATTGGTCGAGCGCGCCTCGAATGGACAGATCGATCCGCTCGTCGGGCGTAACGCAGAGATCGAGCGCACTATTCAGGTTCTCTGTCGCCGTAAGAAAAACAATCCGTTATACGTCGGTGAACCCGGCGTTGGAAAGACCGCGCTGGCCGAAGGCCTCGCGCTGAAAGATCAGCGAAGGCGACGTACCTGAGGTTTTGAAGGACGCAAAGGTTTTCGCGCTCGATATGGGTGCGGTTCTCGCCGGCACGCGTTATCGCGGAGATTTTGAGCAGCGGTTCAAGTCGATCATCAATGAACTCAAGAAACATCCGAATGCGATCCTCTTTATCGACGAGATCCATACGATCGTCGGAGCGGGTTCGGTCCAGGGCGGATCAATGGATGCGTCCAACATTCTGAAACCTGCACTTGCCGCGGGTGAGCTCCGTTGTATCGGCTCGACGACCTTTAGCGAATACAAGGCGGCGTTCGACCGCGACCGCGCCCTTGCTCGTCGTTTCCAGAAGATCGAGATCGGTGAGCCGACGATCGACGAAACTTTCCAGATCCTGAAGGGCCTAAAGAAATTTTACGAACAACATCACGGGGTTCGTTATAGCAATGAGTCTCTCAGAACTGCTGCGGAGCTCGCCGGCAAATATATCAACGACCGGTTCCTGCCCGACAAGGCCATCGATGTGATCGACGAGGTCGGTGCTTCGGTAAAGTTGATGCCGGCAAACAGGCGCCCGAAAAGAGTTTCGGTGCAGATGGTCGAGAACACCATCGCACGGATGGCGAAGATCCCGCCGAAGACCGTAGTGGCCGATGAAAAGGTACGCCTGAAAAGTCTTCGCGAAGACATTAAGAAAGTCATCTTCGGTCAGGACGATGCGATCGACCGGATCGTAGACGCGATTCAGATCTCGCGGGCCGGTCTCGGCCATCAGACAAAACCTGTCGGCTCGTTTCTTTTTTCCGGGCCGACGGGTGTCGGAAAAACCGAAGTTGCAAAACAGCTCGCCGAAATTCTGGGCGTCGAGTTCATTCGTTTTGACATGAGCGAGTATGCCGAGCCGCATACAGTTTCGCGTCTGATCGGTGCTCCTCCTGGTTACGTTGGTTTCGATCAGGGTGGTTTGCTGACCGAGGCGATCATGCGAACTCCGCACGCGGTCCTCGTGCTGGACGAGATCGAAAAGGCCCATCCGAATCTTTTTAATCTGCTGCTTCAGGTGATGGATTCGGCGACCCTGACCGACAACAACGGCAAGAAGGCAGATTTTCGCAATGTAATTTTGATCATGACAACGAACGCCGGTGCACGCGAGCTTTCGTCAGGTGGTGTAGGATTCCGGAATGCTTCGGACACAAAAGGCAATGCAAAAGGCGTCATCGAAAGGACTTTTACACCGGAGTTCCGCAATCGACTCGATGCGTGGGTTCCGTTCAAGGCCCTCGACATCGATATTATTAAGCTCATCGTAGATAAATTCATCAATGAACTGAACGGACAGCTGGCGGAGAAACGCGTGATCGTGAAACTTGAAGAGTCGGCCCGTGATTGGATGGCGTCAAACGGTTTTGATTCGCGCTACGGTGCTCGGCCGATGGCGCGATTGATACATGACAAGATCAAGCAACCGCTCGCGAATGAGATACTGTTCGGAAAACTTGTCCACGGTGGCAGTGTTAGCGTCGCGGCGGAGGATAACGATCTGAAACTGAATTATTGATTCGCTCGAACGGATTCGAAAATAGAAAAGGCCCGGCATTTCTGCCGAGCCTTTTTTGTTGATGTCTCGAAGACTATCTCTTCCGCTTTGCGGCTGATTTCTTCGGAGCTGCTTTTTTCTTTGCCGGTGCTTTTTTCTTTGCTGCGGCTTTCTTCGGAGCAGCTTTCTTTTTCGGAGCTGCTTTCTTTTTCGGAGCGGCTTTCTTAGCAGCCGGTTTCTTTTTTGCCGGAGCTTTTTTTGCTGCCGGTTTCTTAGCAGCTACTTTTTTCGCTGCCGGTTTCTTTTTAGCCGGAGCTTTTTTCGCTGCCGGTTTTTTCTTTGCTGTTGCTTTTTTTGCTGTTGCCATAGTTTTAGTTTCTCGTGATTGAAATAAGATAGAGCTTTAGTAGCCTCGATTAACGTACCACAAATCGAAAAAAAAATGTCAAGTTTTTTTTTGTTTGCCGGAAAATTTTTTTTCGTGTGTTTTGTGGAATAAGATTCGGATTTTTTATTTGCGCGAACGCCGGATGAAAATTGGTTCGGCGCATCACCACCGAAAAATAAGTTGCGCGAAAAATTCTTATTTCGTACGAGAGAAACAGCGGACATTTTTAGCGTCGCACTCTTGCCCGCGGATTATGATTTCTTGCTGCGATCGATGCAGGATTTTAGCGTTATCGTTTTTGCGCGTTGGTCCGCAAGGTGACGAGGATCGCGTCGCTAACTTTTCTTTCACCGTCTTTATCCGAAGGAGTGTTGACGATCTTTCCGTCGAGGAACATCGCCGTCGATCCACCGCCATCGAGATTCATCGCGTCCGTCGCGCCGAGCGACAAGAGGTACTCCGCGACCTCCTGCAGCGTCATTCCAACACTCACACCCGGCTGCCGCCCATCGACAGTTATCATGAGGAACTTTCCGTCTTTCATTTTCGCGACGGCCGTCCGCGGGTGTCGCATTTCGACAAATAATTTGCTGGATTTTTCCTGCTCCCAACTTATGGCTATCCTTCCGTCCTTTATAAGCAGGGGCACGCCTCCAACAATATCGCTTGACCGTCCGAAGCCCGGCCCCGGAAGCACCTCGGTCGGAGACGAGTGATGAGTTCGCATAACGACTCTTGTGCCCCGCCTCGCGACCGATCGTAGTCGGTCGCGTGCCTTTCCCGTTGCCGAAATAACATAGCCGTCGCTCGGTATAGGCGTGCTGCCCGCGTTGTCGAGGATCGCTTTTATCTTCTTCTTTCTAACAACGAACTCCGTTCCTGTCCTGCGGGTGAGTGTCGTCACGCCGAAACCCTTCGTATAGATGACGATCTCATCTTCCTTACGCTCCCGATTGATACCTACCTCGAAATTCTCCTTCCTGATCGTGATCATGTTTGAAATATTCGCACGCTCGATATAGACGTCAGATCTGTCGATCCTGTTATCGATCATCAGTGCGACCCGTCCGTTGATAGATTCGCTCATGAGCTCATTGTCGATCGATAGCACGCCGGTTGCATCTCCGGCGAAGATGCTGTTGTCCAGACGAAAGAATCCAGCGTTGATCGCGGCGACTGCCCCGTGCCGGGTCGCGATCGACGACGTCTTTTCGGTGCCGATCGCGGCATCGAGAGCGTGGTGAACATCAATGCGGACTTTCGTGAGATCGAGACGAAGGAGATTTATCTTGACGGGATCGTTGGCGATCTTGTGATCGACCTGTGCGTATTCAACGCCGGGATGAACTGTCTGGAAGTTCTGAGCAGAAGAAATGCCACAGAGGACACAGAGCAGGGAAACCAAAACGACAAATGATGCGAATTCAGATCTCGGGTTGTTATATGTACTATCTTTCATAACTCTGTGTGCTCTGTGGCCAACACTATTGTGCCCTTGGGCTAAAACTTACCTATCATAACTTCAATGACGCGGATCAATGAAAGAGTCGTCCAGCTGAACAATGCGGATCCAAACGCGAAGGCTCGTTACGTTTTGTATTGGATGCAGATCTACAAGCGGACCTCGCACAACCACGCGCTCACATTTGCTATCCACAAGGCGAACGAACTCAAACTCCCACTCGTGGTTTATGAAGGATTGAAATACTACTACCCGTGGGCGAGCGATCGTCTCCATACATTTATTCTTGAGGGCGTCGAGGAAAAGCGGCGCGAATTCGAGCAGCTTGGCATTCGGTATGTCTTCTATCTGCAGAAACACAAAGGATCGCCAAAGCAAACCGTCGCCAGGCTATCTAAAGAGGCGGCGTGCATAATTACCGACGATTATCCCTGCTTCATAATTCCCGAGCACAATGATCTCATCGCCGAACGCTCGCGGATTCCGGTTTACGCCGTCGATTCGAACGGCGTCGTCCCACTGGAAAAGTTTGAGAAGGAAGAATATGCGGCTTACACGCTCCGGCCAAAAATAAACAAGCTGCTTCCGAATTATCTCAAGCCATTCAAGGATGAGACCGTTGAGATCGACGGAAGACAACTCGAAGTTGACTGCCCCGAAACACCGGTCACGCGTGACAACATCGCAACGCTCGTCGCCGAATGCGACATCGATCATTCAGTAAAGCCCTCCAGGTATTATCGTGGAGGAACGGCTAACGGTCGCGCCCGGCTAAAGAAGTTTGTTGACGAGATCCTCCCCGATTACGCAACTTCACGAAACAAACCCGACCGCGACGGTTCGTCGCGTCTGTCTGCTTATCTTCATTTCGGATTTCTTTCGTCTATCGAGGTCGCGTTAGCCGTGCAGACTGCCGACGCACCCCAGGCTGCAAAGGATGCTTATCTCGAAGAGCTTATAGTCCGGCGGGAGCTTTCATTTAATTTCACATACCATAACGCGAATTATGATTCGCTTGGCTCGCTTCCGGCGTGGGCTCAAAAAACGATGCGCGAGCATGTCGATGATGAACGCCAATTTATTTATTCGCTCGAACAGCTTGAGAACGGCGAGACTCACGATGAGCTCTGGAACGCCGCCCAGCGCGAGATGGTCGTGACGGGCGAGATGCACAATTATGTACGCATGCTGTGGGGTAAGAACGTCATCGCGTGGTCACCGTCGTATGAAGTGGCGTTCGAAACGCTGGTCCATCTCAATAATAAGTATTGTCTCGACGGCCGCGATCCTAATTCATATGCCGGAATTCTGTGGTGCTTTGGCAAGCACGATCGCCCGTGGATGGAGCGGCCTGTCTTCGGAATGATCCGTTATATGACGAGCGGCAGCACGGGAAAGAAATTCGATTCGAAAAAATATATCGAGTGGACCCGAGATCTGTGATTCGCAATGTGTGTTCCGTGGGTCAATGGGATGGCCGGCACATGGAACGGCGGGCAGGCGTTCCAATTGCACACGACTGATACGCTTCGGACAAAAACTCCGCGTTAGCATGAGGAGGGACGCATACTCGTTCCCCGTCTAACAGGAGGTTTTTGCAATGATCAATCATATTTCTATAGCTGTTAACGACCCTCAACGGGTTGCAAATGTTTTGGCCGAGATCTGGGACGGAATGGTGTTTCCGTTTCCACCCGCTCCGAATTCTTTCTTCGTGATCGCGAATGACGGCCGGGGAACTGCCGTCGAGATCACGCCTGCTGGAACAGTGCTCGTGCCGGGTGAAGGTTTGCCGGATGAGAATGACCTGTCGACTCCGACCGAAGAGTACGAAGCGCAGTTCGTCCTAAGCGATGTGAAGCCCATGTATGTCGCGACGCATTTGAATATCAGCACTACGAAGAGCATCGAAGAGATCCGCGAGATCGCCAAGCGCGAAGGCTGGCGCGTTCTGGTCTGTAATCGCGGTGAAGGTCTGTTTCAGCTCGTCGAGGTTTGGATCGAGAATTCTTTTATGCTCGAGGTAATGACGCCCGAGCAGACAGCGCGATACGTCGAGATCATCCAGCCCGATTTTCTCGCGAAGGCATTCGCAGGCGCATTCGACGCGCATATCGCGGCGAAGCAGCCGAGTGAGAATCTGAATCTGATTGGCTAGGGAAATTTAACCGCGGATGACGCAGATCGAGATGGATTAACGCAGATCTAAATATCAGATCGGCTTTTATCCGCCTCATCTGCGTCATCTGCGGTTAGTTCTTCGCCGGCAACTTTTGATCTCCAGTTCCCATTCCAATCGTAACTCTCGGTCCCGCGAAATCGCTTTTTATAATCGTAGAAAGAATTGCCTTCGTACGCGTAGCCCTGGTAATAGAGCTCCTTTCCGTTCTCCGTCGCAAACTCGATGACGTTCAGCATCGTCAATATTCCGAGGCTTCGACGCGATTCCACAGGGTCGAACATTCCGTAGATGGCAGAAACTGATCGTTCGGCAACGTCAAAATAACTCGCGGCGATAAGGCTGTCATCGAGACGAACAGTGATCTGGAGTGCTTCGCAGGGAATGCTCGATGGCTGTGGAGAAAGAAAGTCGTAGATCGAATCGGGAACTCCCCATTTGAACCGTCGCTTATGTCTTTCGAATAAGGAATAAGATTCGTCGGTAAGTTCGATCGGGCGGATGCTGATATCGACGTCGCAGTTTTGCCGCAGTACGCGTCGCTGGCTTTTCGAAAGCGAAAAATCGGCGAGTCGGGTGCGAAGCGGAATCACTCTACGAATATCGGATTCGTAAACGCCGAGGCTGTACCGGAAGAACTGTGTGCCGAAATGACGCCACCCGTCGGCAAGGAGCAGATCAAGTTGTTGAGGCGTAACCCGGTCGGCGTAAAATTCTTCGTTTATGAAGGTGATATCACCGTCAAGAATCACCGGTTCACTCTCCGAAACAACTGATAACTGATGACTGGTTTTAGTGGACGATCTTTCCTTCCTGCGACGTATCGATCTGTGTGAGCTCGACGCCTTCGTTGTAGAAAAAGATCCTCATATTGTCGAATAGGAATTGGTGGGAATCAGGATTCGACACGTCGAGACCAAAGTGGTTGATCAGCTGTTTTTGTTTGGTCTGCCACTCGGCCCAGCAATCTTTGCACATTTCGGCTCCGATCTTTTGTCCAAGCTCAGTCGGTATCGGTGCGACGCCAAGCGGTTCGTTCTTCTCGCCGCACTTCGCACATTTAAATTTATCGCTTCCAAATAATGCCATAGGGAAATTCTAGCAGATTGCCACACAGGCAGAAACACGACCGGTAGGGAGTGTGTCTCTGGATTTTGGACCGCAGAATACACCCTCCCTACCGGTCGGGTTTCTGCCTTCAAGGATTCGCCGCGCGTATCGCCGCGAGGACATCGTCATCTTTCGGGCGGAACAGGCTAACTGCCTCAGCTTTCCTGTACGCGATCTTGCCTTCCTTATCTATAACCACCACACCGCGGGCAGATCGGCCGGGTAGCCATGATTTCATATCGTACATTTCCGAAACTTTGCGATCGGCATCCGACAAAAGCCGGAGCGGTAGCGAATGCTTGTCCGCGAAATCCTTGTGCGAATCGACCGTATCGGTCGAGATCCCGACGACCTCGGCGCCCGTCGCCTGATATTCCGACCAGTGATCGCGTACGGAGCAAAGCTGCGCCGTGCATACGGGAGTGTTATCACCCGGATAAAACATCAAGACGACAATCTTGCCGCGGTGGTCGCTGAGTGTCCAGTCGTTTCCGTCGCCGTCTTTTAGAGTGAAGTCAGGTGCTTGTTGTCCAATGTTCATAATATGTCTCGACGAAAGAGTATCGTGCGGAGGTCAGAACCGCGAGCGGTAGCGACCGGGTTTCCCTTGTCGACTCAATCCTTAGGGGTGACCCGGTCGCTACCGCTCGCGGTTCTGACTGCTGTCGTCGGCGCGACTATCTACGAAAAATCCCTAATATCCTTAAACGGCTTCTCCGCGTCATCAAAATCCGGCCGGTAATAATATGACGCCGACTCGTATTCCTGCATAAAGCCTTCTTCCATTCCAAGCTCGTCCAATAGAGACACGGCGTCGAACCATTCACCCTCGGAGATCCGCCGTGAGAGCAGGATGTATCGATCGTCGGTCGCGGCCTTGTTCGTCGCGTAATACTGCGCCATCAGCGAGATCGCTGTCTTCGGGCCAAGCTCGTCGCGGATCCAGCGTAAGTTTTCCTCGATACCGGCAATGTCGTTCGGCAGCACAAGCAGGCGGATCATCAGACCTCGCTGCAGCAATCCGTCTCCGTCAAACACAAGCTCATCGCCCATCTGCCGGTGCATTTCTTTGATCGCGGCCCGTGCGTGTTCCTTGTAATCGCGAACTTTCGAATACTGAAAACCGGCGTCGGAGTCGGCGTACTTGAGATCGGGAAGATAAATATCGACAATTCCGTCGAGCAGCCTCAACACCTCGACGGAATCGTACGCATTCGTGTTGTAGACGATCGGCAGACGCAGGCCGTTTTCAGCCGCGATCAGTATTGCCCGCGCCATCTGCGGAGCAAAGTGCGTCGGCGAGACAAAACCGATGTTGTGACAGCCGCGGTCCTGCAGCTCGAGCATCATCTCGGCCAGACGCTCGTGCGTGACTTCATTCTTTCTTTGCTCTTTCCAGGTTTGCGAGATCTGATAGTTCTGACAATAGACGCAGCGAAGATTGCAGTTGCCAAAAAAGATGTTTCCCGCACCGTGTGTTCCGGACAGGCACGGCTCTTCGCCAAAATGCGCCGTATAGCTCGAGACGATCGGCAGACGGCCCGAATAGCACGCGGCGATCTCGTCGTTCAGCCGATCGTTGCCGCAGTCTTTCGGACACACGGTGCACGACGCGAGCATGCGTTCGAGTGCTTCAACCTGATTTTCGAGCTGCCTCTTCTTCGAGAGTTTCGAGGACCTTGCGTCTGAGTCGACGTTTTCCATGTGCGTTATACGTATATTTGTCGATGACCTCTTTCGGAGCGACGGTGTTCGCGAGAGCCCACGTAAAATCCATTTCGGCATTTACCGTCGCGGTCGCCATCCGGGTCTCGCGGAGCATCAAAAGGCTGCCGTAGAAGAGGAACATGATGCCGATGATCCCGACCGGTATCGGCACCCATCGATAGGCATTGAAAAAAGCGGCGACGGCGATCGTCACGCTCGTCAAAACAAAAAATCCGAGCCCGTAGTAGAACGCACCCATCGCCCGCTGAAGCATACGCGAACGGCTCGTCACCTTATCCAGTAGATTGACGACCGTATCGACTCGCTTTTCATAGAGCGGAGTGCTTTTTTTGTCCTCGACCAGGATCAGTTCGCTGAGCCGCTGTTCGAGATCGCGGACGCGGTCGATCACACGACCGAGCCGCGTCGATGTCGAAAGCACAAGCGAACCCGTGGCCGAGATCAGCAACGTGGGCGTGACCATCGCGGTCAGAAATTCGATCGTCGAATTCAACGCGTTCGGGTTAACAAGTTCTGTTGCCATCTTTTCCGACTCGAAGCAAGCTTGCGGTCTAACGAGAACATTTAACCGCGGATGACGCGGATTTAGCGGATATGAAATTCTTATCCGCTTTTATCTGCGTGATCTGCGGTAAAAAGCGCTGATGAGAAGTCAATCACACACTCGCTACCGCTCGTGTTTCTGCCTGTTTCATCATAATCTTTCCAAATATGAATGCAACCGACCCTGCCGGAACCGTAGTTAACATACGTCATGAGAGCGAAGTACTGAAAGGCAACGCTCCCGGCGACCCGCACGTCCGTGATCTTTTTGTTTATCTGCCGCCGGGCTATGACAACGGTGACGAACGCTATCCGACTGTCTATTGCCTGACCGGCTTTACGGGCCGTGGCAAGATGTTGCTCAACGACAATGCGTTCACGCCGAATCTCGCAGAACGTATGGATAAGCTGATCGCCGCCGGAACGGTCAGGCCGATGATACTCGTCATGCCGGATTGCTTCACCCGTTATGGTGGATCGCAGTATATCAACTCGACCGCCACGGGGCGGTACGAAGACTATCTGACGGACGAGATCGTCACATTCATCGACTCAGAGTTTCGAACAATCGCGGATCGCGGCTCGCGCGCTGTGATGGGCAAGTCGTCGGGCGGCTACGGCTCGTTGATAATGGGTCTCCGGCACGCGGATGTATTCGGACTTGTTTGCTCGACAGCCGGCGACGCTTATTTCGAGTATTGTTATCCGATGGATTTTCCAAAAGCGTTTCGCACGATCAAGGGCGACCCGAAAAAGTTTATAAAGGAATTTTGGGCGACGGAAAAGCAGGGAAAAGACGATCATGCGGCGCTCAATACGATCGGGATGGCGGCCTGCTATTCACCCAGCGGTGCTGAGATCGATATGCCTTTCGATCTCGAGACGGGTGAGATCCGTGAAGATGTTTGGGAACGTTGGCTGGAGCACGATCCGGTGCGTCTGGCGGAAAAGCATGCTGATAATTTACGCTCGCTCAAATTGCTCTATCTCGATGCCGGCACTCGTGATGAGTTCAGTCTTGATATCGGAGCGAAGATCCTGAGCAGTAAACTAATCAAGCTCGGGATCCCGCACATTCACGAAGAATTCGACGACGGGCATTTCAATATCTCGTATCGTTACGATCGTTCGCTGGAGTTGATATCGGAGAAGATAGAAAGTTAGCCACCGAGCACACCGAGAGAAGACTTCTGCGAACTGCCATCCTCCGGCCTTCGAATCTGCCCAAGCAAATCTCTGTGTGCTCTGTGGCTAGTTTTTGCTTAGCACTCGCTCGACCTCGCGTTTCATCCGGCCGGTGATCATATACCACATCATTTTGAAGTCGCTGATGAATGACCAAAGCGGATATTTGAAACTCGCGGGCTTGTTTTTCTCGACAACGAAATCCGCGAACCATGCGAATGCATAACCAACGACAAAGAAAAGCGGAAAGAAATACCATCGGCCGGTGGCGATGAACCACACAAGCAAAACTATCCCGAGCGACGTGCCGATGAAATGCAGAAGTCGCGTAAGCGGCTTGGAATGCTCCTGCACGTAAAAATCCCAAAACTCGGCGTAGGTCGCTATCATCGGTTCACTTGGTCGTCGTCGTAGCAGGTCGTTAGGCCGTCGGCGTTCAATAATTTACCCGCACATAATCCGCGATAAATATCCCGATTATAATGCAAACCAACTTAAGTCCAACCCCGATCACAGAAAATATGGGGACAGCGATCAGGGCCGCAACCGTCGGGCGAAATTTGCGTTTGATGAGAACGTGAACGAGAAGGGCTGCACCGCTGCTCATCAACAATGTGACGATCACGGCGAGCCCGATATATGCACCGAGGCCATAGTTCGCATCCGACTCGCTAAAGCCGTTCATCGCGAGAAGCATAAAAAAGAAGATTGCGACACCGGCCGCAATATTAATCACGAGAGTGGTGAAAAAAGCAGTGATCAGGATTGCCATTACGTACGGATGTCAAAGACGATGATGCTTCGCAATTTCTTCTTTGCTGAGGCGAAGAAAGCGCGCGGCGTTGTTATAGAAGATGTCGCGCTTTTGCTTTGGCGTCAAAAAGGGGGCGGCCTCGATCGAGCGTATCGCCGGTTCTATCAGCCCGGGCCAAACCATCTGGTCGGAACCAAACATAACGCGGTCGCCATAGCCACCGTCCATGATCCCTTTAAGAAACCGATAGAACCCCGCCCGCGGCTCGACGTTCACAAGCATGCTTACCTCGACATAGACCTGCGGATGGGTGAACAGCACGGCGAGCAGATCATCGAGAAACGGATAGCCGGCGTGCATGATGTAGAGTCGAAGCTTCGGATGTTTGACGAGCAGATCTTCGAGCGTTAGGGGGCTCTGCAGGCGGGCGCGATAGAGTGGATTTCCAAGATAGGGCTCGCCTGGGCCACCGGGACCGAGATGGATGCCGACCGGGATATCCAATTCTTCAGCGAGATTCCAGTATGGTTCCATCCGCGGATCGTCAGGCCGGATGCCGCCATATTGATTTGTGATCTCGGCGAAAACCTTTAGCCTCCCGGCCCGATGAAGCGTCCGGATCTCGTCGGGCGTGATCGGTTTGAATTTCTTGCCGCTTTCCGCTGATGATGCGGTTCCGGTTGCTTTATCCAGTCGAAAGTCGAGACCGGGAATAAACCTGTCGGGTGCAGCTTTCACCCATTTTGTTACCAGATCCGGATCGTAACCGCCGAGCATACCGATCATTTTGTACCGCTTCATTATGTTTACGGTTTCCGCAAATAGGGCATCGTCGGTAAGCGGTGACATCAGCAGGCGGCAGGGCGGCGGTCCGGTATCAGATCCGAGCGATTCGCCAAACGATTTTCGCTGATCCCACAGTGGCATCCGCGTAACTTCCGCACACATCGGCTGCGGCGGCGTTCCGTAATGACCGGCCGTTCGAGCATGCATATGCATATCGATGATCGGCAGTCGCTTTTGGGCCGACAGCTGAACGCATATGCAGAGTAGTGAGATCGACGCGACGATAGCTGCTTTCAGTACATTCAATCTCATAGAAGTTCCCTAATCCGGTACGCCGATTCGCCGCGAGCTCTGCATCCGGAACGCCGGCGTGATATTGGCGAGCCAGTTCTTCCGGATCGAAGCTGCAGCCGAATGGGGGACGGCCGATCTCGTCCATTCGGCCGCTCGTTATGAATTCGTTGCACTCGTCCTTGGTCGGAAAGTTGTCGACGCTCAACTCGACCTCGTTGCCGTCCGGGTCGTGATAATAAAGCGAGGTCGTGAACTTGTGATTCAGCGGTAGGAAAGGAGTGATCCCCGATTCCTTCAATCTTTCGTAGGTCGAGACCATGGCCCCAAAATTAGCGAGCCCGTAACCGACGTGATCGATGCCGGCGGCGGTCGCAGGTTTGTCGACGGTCTCAGGATCCTCAAAGATGACGAGACGATGGTGCTCATCGTCAAACGTCATAAACGCGAGAAATTCATTCTCGTGTTGGACCCGAGCACCAAAGACCGTCGAGTACCAATCGACCATTTCCTTGAATCGCTTGGCGCGGATGCCATAGTGCGCGATGTAAGCGGGTTTGTTATCGGACATACTGTTCTCCTTTTTTTCGCGATGGTAGAAAAGGGATTTGGCACTCCCGTTAGCCAGCCGTCATTTTCTTCATATGATCGATCACCACGGTGTGCTCGTTTTGCGGGCTGAACATTATTAGCTCGGCGTCATCGTCGACGCGAACGTTGTGTCCCGCCGGCCAGTAGAAAAGATCGCCTGCGTTCACGGTTTCCTGCCGCCCCGTCTTTACCGGTCGCTGTGATAGACCCTTTCAGTACGTAGCCCCAGTGCGGGCATTGACACGCATTCCCGTCCAGCCCCTGAAACAAGGGTGTCGTGTCAACGCCAGTCGCCAGTGAGAAATATTCCCCGCTGATCTTTCCTAAGCCGGTTGCATCACCGAAATCCGTCTGCTGGCGGATAACCGCTCCCGGGATCTCCATTTTGACGTCCACGTCATCTTTCGCTATCCGCATAGAATTTTCGTTTCTCCTTTTTAGTACAAAGTTTCGGCATCACCATACTTTCGATGATTTGGGGGTATCTAAGTTTACTTGAATAGATCGGTCTGGAGTCAATTCTCGACCTTGATCCTCCGATTCAAAATCGCAATTAGCCCTTTCGTTTCGGTGCTGCCGGCAGAAACTCAGGCGTGACACGCCCCTTCGTGATCTGCTCGAAGGCAAATGCGTATCGGATCAATCGAGGTTCGGTGAATGGCATGCCAAAAAATGACACTCCCATCGCGGTAGCTTCGCGAAGTCCGACCGGCACTGTGATATATGGATAACCTGCTACGGCCGCGATCGACCAGGAAGTACCGGTTGTCGGCCCGACGAGCGCGTCGAGCTTATCCTTTGCGATGACCGCATCGATGCCGTCTTCGCGAGTGGCTTTCTTGATCTTCGCCAAGGCGTCGATATAAGCCTGATCCGTCAGCTCGCCCTTCTTTTGCGAATCTATAAAAAGCTCCTGGCCGAATTTTACGAGCTCGAGGTCTTTGTTCTCTTCGTTAAATTTGATCAGCTCTTCGAGAGTTTTGTATTTCGCACCGCGAGCCGCGAGATACTTGTTCAGATCGGTCTTGAACTCGTACTTCAAAACGTTTGTCCGGTCGTCAGCGATCTTGCTGTAGTCTGGCGTGAAAGTGACATCGATAAGAGTCGCACCTGCGTCACGGAGTTTTTCGATGAGCGGTCTGTAGAATTCCTTCAATTCCGGCCGCGTGGTGAATTGCATGACAAGGCCGAGTCTCGCGCCTTTCAATCCGTTCGCATCGAGAAACTTTGTGTAATCTTTCGCCGCGTTCTTATCTGCCGCCGTGGTGATCGGGTCGCGCTTATCGCGGCCGACCATCGCACCGAGCATGATCGCGGCGTCGGTAACGGTGCGAGCCATCGGACCGGCTGTATCCTGCGTATGTGCGATCGGGATGATTCCGCTTCGTGAGACGAGTCCGAGCGTCGGTTTAATCCCGACGACGCCATTTGAAACAGCCGGGCAGATTATCGAACCGTTTGTTTCCGTTCCGACGGATGCTGCAGCGAGATTCGCCGACACGGCAACGCCGGATCCGGAACTCGAACCGCAAGGATTTTGATCCAGATAATATGGATTATTCGTCTGTCCTCCACGGCCCGACCATCCGCTGATCGAACGGTTACCGCGAAAGTTTGCCCATTCGCTCAAGTTCGTTTTGCCGATGATCACGGCTCCGGCTTTTCTGAGACGCTCGACGATAAACGCGTCCTGCTTCGGTGTGGGTGCATCGACCAGCGCGAGCGAACCCGCCGTCGTCATCATCTTGTCTGCCGTGTCGATGTTGTCTTTTATGAGGATCGGAATGCCGTGCAGCTGCGAGCGGATCTTTCCACGCTTTCGTTCCCTGTCGAGTTTGTCGGCGATCGCGAGGGCATCCGGGTTTAGCTCTATGACGGATCTTGTTTTCGTATCGATCTGCCGGATCCGTTCGAGATACATTTCCGTCAGACGTTTCGCCGTTAGTTTTCCCGACTTCATCTGTGCCTGAAGCTCGGGGATCGTGATCTCGACGAGTTCGGGAAATGGATCGGTATCCAGCGCCATGCCCTTAGCATTGCTGAATAACACGATCGTCGCCAACCCGCCAGCGGTTGATTTCAAGAATTCGCGTCTGTTTTGTTTGTGGGTCATAAACAACGGACTGGAACGCAGGCATCCTTGCCTGCATGAGTGCGAAGCACGAACAACCTGTTACGACCTTAGAACGCTATCGTTTGACGTCGCTGTCGCGACGTTCCAGGCAAGGATGCCTGCGCTCCAGTCGCGCTCAATCCGCAAACGCTACACTCAACTGTTTCAACTTCAATGAATCGCTCTTATCCAGATCGTCAATGCCGTCGCGGTTAATGTAGTTGTAAAGGATGTCGCGCTGCTGCGGAATGAAACCGGCTTCGCGGATCTGGTATCGCAGATCTTTTTCATTCGCCTCGACGTGAGCACCGGCGGCGGAGACGACGTTCTCTTCGATCATGATCGAGCCCATATCATCGGCGCCGAAACGCAGCGACGCCTGTCCTAGCTTCAACCCCTGAGTAAGCCACGACGCCTGGACGTGTTGGATGTTATCCAGAAACAGACGCGAGACGGCGACCATCTGCAGGTAATCGATACCGGTCGGTTCTTCCGTGATCTTCCGGCCGAGCGCGGTGTTCTCGCGCTGGAAGGTCCACGGGATAAACGCCGTAAATCCACCGGTTTCGTCCTGTACGTCGCGGACTCGCTGCGAGATGCCGCACACGATGCTCGATCTTATCTCCGATACCGAACATCATCGTCGCGGTCGAGCTCAGACCCGACCTTATGAACGGCACGCATGACGTCGAGCCATTCCTGTGTATTGCATTTCGTCGAGACGCGTTTGCGGACTTCGTCGTCTAGAATCTCGCCGCCGCCGCCCGGCAGCGAATTCAGACCCGCGTCCTTCAAACGCTGCATTATCGTCTCGTAGTCGAGCCCGCTGATGAGATGGATGTTGTGTATCTCAGGCGGCGAAAAACAGTGCAGTTGAAACTTCGGATACTTCGCGTGAAGTATGCGCAAAAGATCTTCATACCACTCGATATTAAAATCCGGATGCAGGCCGCCCTGCATCAGCACGCCGGTCCCGCCGAGCGCGATCGTCTCGTCGATGCGCTTTTGGATCTCCTCCATCGAATGAACGTATGTGTCGGGCTTGCCCGGGCGCCGGTAGAATGCGCAGAACGTGCAGACGACGTTGCAGATGTTCGTGTAATTGATGTTCCGGTCGATGATGTACGTGACGATATCGGTCGGATTGTGCCGCATGCGGATCTCGTGTGCGGCGAGGCCGATGCGGACGAAGTCCTTCGATTCTAAAAGCGCCGTGCAATCGTCGGCGGTCAGTCTTTCGCCGGCGAGGGCTCGGTCCAGGATCGGCTGAATATCGGTGTCCATTCGTCTATAATCTTAGCAAAATAATGGCGAGAGGCTGAGCTTTGGAGGCCGATGCCTTGAGACAGTCTTTTCTTTGCGACTTTGCGTCTTTGCGGGAAACCCACCCTCCTTTCCTTGGCGCCGGTTTTCCCGCAAAGTCGCAAAGTCGAAAAATTTGCCACTATCCGATGAAACCAGTCATATTCATAACTCGTTTGACCAAAGCTCTCGGATACGACTCCGGCTGGCATTTTGTGCCGGTCAAGGCAAAGATCGGCGAAAAGTTCGAGAAGAAAAACGGTTCGCGGCGAGTCGTATGCACCATCAACGACACAGAGACATTCCAGTGCGCGTTGCTCCCGTCGGATGGCGATTTCGTGATCGTTGTTAACAAAAAGAAGCGGGACAAGCTCAAGATCGTCGACGGCGACAAGATCTCGGTAGAGTTGAAGCCGGACGAGAGTAAGTACGGGCTGCCGATGCCAGCCGAATTGAAAGAAGTGCTAAAGCAGGATCCGGTCGGAGATAACCTGTTTCACTCGCTTACACCGGGCAAACAGCGCTCGATATTGTATTTTGTCGGCAAGGTCAAAGACATCGATCGACGTATTCACACCGCCCTTATCTTCATCGAACATCTCAAAGAAAATGACGGAAAGATCATTCAAGACAAACTACAGGCTGAACTGCAACGGCCCATCTTCTGACGCTCAATTCCTCGTCCAGGTGCCAGGATTCAGTTCCAACTGAATCGATTCGAGGCAAAACTGATACAAAATCAGCGTCGTTTTCGCGTACCAGAATGAGGGGGGCGCTCATTGCGGGAGAACGAAAATGGACAGGCACGAAGGACAATTTGAACTGAACGACGTCGGGCTGGTGATCTTCGTGATCGTCGCCGGATGGTTCCTGTTATTTCAGTCCGGTTTGTTTTGACCCGGGATCTTCTTTTTGCGATCGACGAAATAGACGATCGCAAAACAGATCAGGGCCGCGATAAGAAACGAGACGGCCGCTCGCCAATCGTCCGGCACCTCGGCACCTTTAAGGCTCAATGGTTTGCCCCAGATGATCCCAATGACCGAGAGCACAAAGCCGATACCGCACACCGCGCCGACAAGCTGCAGAAGTAGTAAGAAAAGATCCTTCATATTCGGTTAGATTTTCAAGTCGTATATGTAAGCCCGCGGATGTTTTCGCATAGCTTGTGTTTTTTTGCAAGATCGAAGTAAAGCTCCATGCCCCTGCTGTAAGATCGTCATCTATTGCGTAAGAAATGTTTTGCGAAAGATATTGTCTAAGATCATCCTCGTCTATTCCGATGTCCGGCAGATAATTCGAAACGATCTCTTCAACGCGGGCAACACCCTCGTCCCGTGCCGCCTCAAAATCGATCGGCGACCGCTTGGCACGCGTCATCCACATCGCAAAGACAAACCCGAGACCGGTATGGCGGTTCCACAGTTCGGCAAGATCATACACGCGGATTTGGGAATTCGGATTTGGGATTTGGGATTTGCGTGAGGAGTGATCGCTCCGGGGTGCCGCGGTTTCGGTAGCACGATCGAAATCCGAATTCCGAAATCCCAAATCCGAAATCTGAAGGGCCGGGTCTCCAATCAGAAGCGCGCAATCTGAGTCGTCGAGCATAGCTACTAGATCGGGTGCAGCATCGCGCCATTCCGGCTCAAATCCCAAAAATTCGCGAAAGATGATCTTCGTCAGGACGACGGAGGTTTTGGACGATGTATCGAGCGAAACCGAGCGCACGTCCGCGAGGTCGGTTCCGCGCGTGATAAGGGCGACGCTTCGCACTTTTTCTTTGGCTCCGACGCAGACGTTCGGAACGAGGCGGACGCCTTCCAAAAGCTGGTACGCGATAACGGGAACAAGTGCAGCATCGACTCGATCCTGAGCCAGTAGTTCCGCCGAACGCACCGGCGCGTTGTCGAGGATTATTTCGACACGTCCGTGCATCGATCCGTAGAGAAAACTCCAGATCAGCGGTGCGGTATTCGAATAGCTCGACGCGGAAATGCGGGGTGTCTGCATAGGTCAGAACCGCCTGTGTGCCGGGCGTTTGATATTGAAGTCTCAAACTTTTCTCAGCTTAAACCGCCCGCTACCGCAGGCGGTTCCGATCTACGCAAGCACGTCCTTAAATTCAGGCGTACTCTCGATGACCTTTTTTGCATAGGGACAAGTCGGCTTGATCTTCAAATTGTTTTCCCTTGCGTATTCAACTGCCGCCTTCACCATGTCCTCTCCGATCCCTTCACCGCGAAGCTTTTCATCAACTTCCGTGTGATCTATGGTCATCGTGCCGTTGTTCGTGAAGTATGTCAGCTCGGCGATCCAGTCACCGTCTTCGTCAATATAGAATGCACCCTTCCGCCCATGTTCGTCTCTTTGAATCTGCATCATGCTTCTATTACTAGCAAAATAGGGCCGCGCATATCAACACTTTGTTGGACGCGGGAGCTGAATTATTCTAGGGATGATGAAAATGTACGACGTTACGGTGCCGATTAGCGAGAGGATGCCGATCTACGAGGGCGATCCGCAAGTTGAGATCGAGAGTTCGATGCGACTGGCGGCGGGGGACGCAGCGAATGTGTCGCGTCTGTGTTTTGGCGTCCACACCGGAACACATGTCGACGCACCGAATCATTTTATCGAGGGAACGAGGCGTGTAGACGAGCTGGACATAGATAAACTCGTAGGGCCGTGTCGCGTTGTTGAGGTCGAAGGTGATGACGTGATCGCTATTGGGACTGAGCATCTGCCACCGCTGCAAGGTATTGAACGCTTGTTGTTTAAGACGAGAAATTCTGATTTCTGGAACACGCCTGAGGACGGATTTCGAACAGATTTTACTCATATCACAGAGCAAGCGGCCCGGGCCATCGTCGATGCGGGAGTAAAGCTGGTCGGGATTGACTATCTTTCGATAGAAGCACCGGGTGCCGTCGGCCATCCGGTGCATATCACGCTTCTCGAGAAAGAAGTCGTGATCCTCGAGGGCCTCGATCTTCGTGAAGTCCCGGCCGGGGATTACGAGTTGATCTGCTTGCCGTTAAAGTATATCGGCGGCACCGGTGACGGAGCTCCGGCGAGAACGATCCTGCGGGCTCTTGTAACGTCTTTCATGTCTACACAAAAGCTCTACGATCAATGGTCGGCGACATACGACGAGGTCGAGAACAAAACTCGAGATCTCGAAAAGATAGCCTGCGAAACCGTTCTCGCAGAACTTTCGTTCGAGCGAGTCCTTGAACTCGGCGGTGGAACCGGAAAAAATACAGAGTGGCTTGCCGAACGGGCCCAACAGGTTTTATCGGTTGATTTCTCAGAAGCGATGCAGGCCGTCGCGAAAACCCGGGTCAAGGGTTCGAATGTAGAGTTTCGCCGAGGCGATGTGCGTGAAGAGTGGTCATTTGTCGATTCCAAAGTAGATCTCATCACATGCAGCTTGATCCTTGAACATGTCGAAGATCTCGATTTCATTTTCGAACAAGCTCGAAAAGCGTTGTTGCCCGGTGGGCATTTTTACATCTGCGAGCTGCATCCCTTCAAACAGTACGAAGGCAGCAAGGCCAGATTTGAGACGGAGGAAGGAGTTCAGATTACGGAATGTTTTACGCACCACGTGACGGACTACACAAATGCTGCGATGAAGAACGGTTTCGGGATCGCGAGGATCCTTGAGTGGTTCGATGATGATGATCGAACGATAACGCCCCGACTGATTTCATTTTTGTTTGTAATGGATTCTGTAGTACCAAAGGTGCGGCAGTAGTGTAGCCAGGGGCAACGCCCCTGGTGGGTGATCGATTTCCGAATGAAGCACCAACGGTGCGTCGTAAACTGCAACCTATTACTACGCCGCGTTGCGGCTCGGACATATAGACAACGTCGTCCAGGGGCGTTGCCCCTGGCTTAATTACGACCGCACCTTCGGTGCTTCTTCAGAGATATAGCAATTCATGAATCGAGTCGACGACAAAACTTATCGCGAACGCGTTTACGAGATCGTCCGGCAGATCCCTGCTGGGAAAGTAATGACGTACGGCGGGATCGCAGAGATCCTCGGCGAAGGTTATACGCCGCGAACAGTCGGATACGTCATGCACGGCGCCGACATCGAAAATGTTCCGTGGCAGCGTGTGATCAATTCGCAGGGATCGTGTTCGACCGGGAAGATGACGATGCCGCTGAATCTTCAGCAAAGCATTCTTGAAAGTGAGGGGGTCATTTTCAGCGAAAAGCGGAAGTGCGATCTGAAAAACTATCTTTGGTTTCCTGATGGGTACGAGCCGGACGAGGACTTGCAGCCGAGCCTTCAGGGTGATGTGGATTGGGATTTGGGATTTGGGATTTGGGATTTGGGATGGGATTTGGGAATTGAGATTTCGTCGACCGTTTCAAAAATTTGCGTGTAAATCTAAATCCGACATCCAGAAATCCGAAATCTGAAATCCGAAATCCCAAATTCACTCACCTTCCCCACTTCAATTTGTTTCTCAACACATCGAAATAGTTCCGGTTCTGTGGTTGGACGAGATTGAAAGTTGTCCGGCTCTTGCGGATGACGACGCGATCTTGCGCCTTCATTGTGTACCCGATCTGGCCGTCGAGGGTTAAGACGACGCCTTCGTTCTCTTTCTCAAGCTTGAGCTCGATCACCGCATCGTCGGGGATGACGATCGGACGATTGGTCAGCGTAAACGGACAGATCGGCGTGAGCACGACGGCGTTCATCGACGGATATATTATCGGTCCGCCGGCCGATAGGTTGTACGCGGTCGAACCGGTCGGAGTGGAAATGATCAGCCCGTCCGCGCGAAACGAGTTGACGAAAAGGCCGTTGAGGCTGACATCGATCTCGATGATCCGGGCGAGAGCCGCCTTGTTGATGACGACGTCGTTCAACACACGGCCGGCCGCCAGCATCTCTTCACCGCGCCAGTGTTCGGCATGCAGCATTACGCGCCGGTCGATCTCAAACTCGCCTGCGAAGATCGATTCGAGCGCCGGGAACATTTCCTCGATGCGAAAGTCGGTAAGATAGCCAAGGCTGCCATAGTTGATCCCGAGCACAAGGACATCGGCGTCGCCTACGAGGCGGGCGGTAGAGATCATGGTTCCGTCACCGCCGAGTACCACGATCAGATCGGATTCCACCCCGAAGCGTTCGTCGTCGACCGAATCGATATCGCATTGAAACCCATCTGAAGCCTCAGACTGGACCCGCGGCTTTCCGACAAGTGCGATGCCGCGTTTTTCGAGCCAATCCGAGAGTTCGCATGCGGTTTTCCACGCCTCGGCGTGGTTTGGCTTGACGATAACTCCGACGGTTTTTATCTGTCTTACGGCCATCCAGAACCTAAAATAGCACGTAACGGGTCATTCGACAGCCTTCCCAAGGAACGCTGAAGAGTCGTTCCCCGCCCTGTTTTCCGGCATCCTAACTTCCATCGCGGTTGGATGTGCCTGTTGCTTTTTGTTAGAATCGCACCTTGCCCGTGCCAACTGCTATTCAAATATCGTAGGTATTAAGAGATGTTAAAGTTTTTCAAGCGTCTGGAGAAGACGCGTAATTTCTTCATTCTGATTTTCGCCGTCGTTATGGTCGCGAGCCTTGTTTTCTGGGGCGGCAGCGGCATCACTGGCGATCTGACCGTCAACCCGTCGCGCAGTACGGAAACCGCAGCCAGTGTGAAGGGCGAAGACATCACCGTCGGCGAGCTGTACCGGCAGAAGGAGATGTACAGCCGTTACAGTCAGGGCCGGCCTTATCCTGCGAAGCTTCTGCTTGACGGCATGATTGCCAGCCGTATAACTCGTGTCGAAGCCGAGCGCCTGGGTTTGACCGCATCCGATGCGGAAGTTGCCGCGAAGGTCCGCGAGGACTTCAAGCCACAGGACGGCAAGCCATTCGATCAAAAGATCTACGAACAGAATGTCATCCAGCAGTCGGGAAGCATCGCGGCGTTCGAAGAGGGTGTTCGTGACGACATCAGCTCCAACAAGCTGCGGGCGTTCATTACATCGAGCGTGACCGTTTCAGAAGAAGAAGTTCTGAAGGATTTTCAACGCAAGAACGCAAAATTCGATCTCAGTTATGTGACGGTATCGGCCGCCGATTATGCGCGGACGATCACACCGACCGATGCTGAGCTACGAGACTATTTCGAGCGAAACAAGTCGAGCTATTACATCGGCGTTCCGCAGAAAAAGATCCGCTACATATTTGTAAACACCGAGAAGATCGGACAAAAGCTTCCGATCTCGGACGCCGACCTCAAGGCGGAATACGACAAGCTGCCCGAAGATAAAAGAATTGCGGGCGTCCTCGGCCAGGAGATCGTCCTTCGTGTGTCAAAGCCGGAATTCGAAACCCAGGTTCAGGCAAAAGCCGCCCAGATCATTGAGCGTTTGAGAAACGGCAGTGAGACGGTCTCCGAAGAAGCTTTCGCAGACGCCGCAAAAGGACAGTCGGAAAGTGCAGTGAGCTCCGCAAAGGGCGGCGCACTGCCGGGTCCGGTTCGTGAAAATCCGAATAAGCCCGACGATCCGTACCAGCGACTGATCACGATGAAACCGGGTGAGATCACTGAGCCGATCAGTTACGAGGGGCGTTACTTTATCCTGCGTCGCGGCGAGGCCGTGCCAAAGCCTTTTGAAACTGCGCGGAAGGAACTTGAAGTGAGCATGCGAAACCGTCGTGCCTATTCGGTCGCAGCTGAACTCGCGCAAAAAATTAGCGATACGTTAAAGCAGAACAAGGATGTTCAGGCCACGGCTCAGCAGTTTGCCGGCCAGGCGAACATGAGTGTCGCCGAGATGATCCGCGAAACGCCGTTTGTGAAGCCCGGCGATAACGTCGAGAACATCGGAACGTCGCCGCAATTTGAAGAAGGAATAGCGGGGCTTGTGAACGCTCAGGATGTCGGTGACAAGGTACCTGTCCAGAATGGCTTTGCGATTCCGCTGCTTGTCGACAAGAAAGAGCCGCGCGACGCCGAATTCGACGAAGTAAAGAGTGAACTGGTAGAGGTAGTGAAACTCGAAACGGCACGCAATAAGATCGAGCAGATCGCGAATCAGATCGCTGCCGGCTCAACAACGGCTGCGGTTATTGCGAACGTCGCACAAGCAAACAACATAAAAGCAAACGAACAGAAGAGCTTTATCCTGGGATCGCCGCTTGGCGATGGCCCTTCGGCGACGACGAGCGAGGCTCTCGAGAACGCGATCTACGCGATGAAAGCGGGTGAGGCTACGAAGACCCCGATCAAGATCGGGGAGAACTATTACATCGTCGGCGTTACGAGCCGAGAGGAAGCAAACATGGACGAGTTTGCCAAAGAGCGTGACACCCTGAGGGAGCAGATGCTCGCGGAGAAACGAGGCGAGGTTTTTCAGGACTATCTCGCTTCAACCCGTCTCCGAATGGAAACCGCTGGTGATATCCGGATCTACAACGACGCGGTCGCAAAGGTGGATGATAATTCACAGCCGGACCTCTAAGGCAGTGAAGTAGTGAATAGTGAATAGTGAATAGTGAATAGTGAATAGTGGTAGATGCCCGGGCACACACCCGGGCATTTTTATTTATTTATCGCTCTTCTTCACCTCGTCCCTCATCCCTCGTCCCTTCATCCCTCTTCACTCTTCACTATTCACTATTCACTATTCACTACTCTCACCACCACCCCAAAAGCTTCCACCACGCCACGCCGACGATCGACCAGATAAGAATGTTAACGACCGAGGCGACTAGGCCAATGGTCCACCACGTCCGCTGTTTGACGTAACCCGCGCCAAAGTAGATCGGAGCCGGCGTCGTCCCGTAATGCGTCAGACCGGCGTTTAGATTCGAGAAGTACGCGAGCATTAGAACGGCCAGACCTGCCGGGGCTCCGGCAGCAAGCGTGACGAGCAGGAATGGAACGAACATCGCGAGTACATGTCCGGTGATCGATGCGAAAAAGTAGTGTGAGTAGAAATATACTAGTGCGAGGATCGCGAGCGCCGCGATCCACGTCATCCCGGTCGTCAAGGATCCCATCCGCTCGGCGAACAATCTCGTCAGTCCGGTCTCGCCGAGCCACATCGCCATATTCACAAGCCCTCCGTACCAAATGAAAACGGACCACGCGGCTTTCTCACCCATCAGATCGCGCCACTCGATGACGCCCGCAAGCAGCAGCACACCGATTCCCGCGAGTGCGACGAACGCCGTGTCGACCGGGTGCAGAATGTCTTTAGTGATCCAAAAAAAGATCACGGCGGCGAGAACACTGAGCACGATGATCTCGCTCTGTTTGATACGTCCAAGTTTCGTCAGCTCGTCGGCGGCGAACCGGGCCGCCTCGGGTGTCTCCTTTACATCAGGCGGGACGAGCCGGTAGATAAGAAATGGGACAACCGCAAGCGACACGAGCGCCGGTACAATTCCCGCGGCAAACCAGGAAAGGTATGTAAGCTCGATTCCTGTGTTGTCCTGAATTAGTTTTCGGATGATGAAGTTCGACGCCTGGCCGGTAAGAAATGTGGCGCAGATGATCACGTCGCACTGGTACAGAAGGTTGATGAGGAAAGTACCGAGACGGCCGGCTGTTCCATCATAGGGCCGAGAATCGTACGTTTCACTGATGCTTAGCGTGATCGGGAGAATTATGCCGCCGTTACGGGCGCCGTTGGACGGGATCATCGATGCGAGCACGAAATCGGTCGCGACAAGCCCGTACCCGAGGCCGATCGTCTTCTTCCCGACCGCTCGCACAAAGAGCAATGCGATGCGATGGCCGAGGCCGGTCTTGATGAACGCGCAGGAAAAAAAGTACGCCGCCAAAACCAGCCATACGACCGGTTCCCCATATCCCTTCAGCGCGTCGGTCGGCTTGAGCGCACCGAAGACGACGGTTGCGACCACGCCCAGCATGACCACCGCACTCCCGGTCAGGGGCTGGACGATCGAGCCGACGATCGTCGAAATAAAGATCGCGAGCAGCGTCCACGCTTCACGCGTCACACCTTCGGGCCGGGGTAATAGCGCGACTAATACACCGACGCCGATCGTGATCAGCCATTTTACGATCTTGTTGCGATCCATCTGCATGTTGAGATCAGCCACACAACACTTCGTAGAAACAAAAAAAGCGGATGGCCGTGCAACCCTCCGCTTCCATTTTCAAAGTGATCGAAAACCTATTCGCCGAGATACGCTTCTTTAACTTTTGGATCCTGCGCGAGGGTATTGGAATCGCCTTCCATGACGATCCGTCCTGTCTCCAGAACATAGGCCCGGTCCGAATGATGCAGTGCAGCATTCGCATTCTGTTCGACGAGAAGTATCGTCGCACCCTCATCGCGGATACGCTCGATGGCTTCAAATATCGTATGCACGATCAGCGGCGGAAGACCGAGCGAAGGTTCATCGAGCAGGAGAAGCCGCGGCCTCGACATCAACGCACGGGCCATCGCGAGCATCTGCTGCTCTCCGCCGGACAGCGTTCCCGCCTTTTGTTGTTGGCGTTCCTTGAGACGCGGAAAAAGCGTGTAGCCCTTTTCCATGTCATCCGCTATACCTTTCTTATCCTTTCGAATAAAAGCCGCCCATCTCCAGGTTCTCGCGAACGCTGAGGTTCGCGAAAACTCCGCGGCCCTCGGGGGACATCGCGATACCCATCGATACAAGCTTATATGTTGGGATGCCGCTGATCTGCTTTCCCTCGTAAATGACGCGGCCTTCCTTTGGCTCGAGCAAGCCGGTGATGGTTCGAAGCGTCGTCGTCTTTCCGGCACCGTTCGCACCGATCAACGTCACGACCTCGCCCTGCTCAACGTGAAGGTTGATGCCGGTGAGCGCTTCGATCGCCCCGTAATTCACTGAAACATTTTCTAATGTAAGCATGTTCCGATTTTGGATTTTGGATTTTGGATTTTGGATTTTAGATTGTCGGAAAAGAAATCCAAAATCCAAAATCCAAAATCTAAAATCGCTAGTCTCCCAAGTAAGCTTCGATCACCTTCGGATCATTTTTAATATCCTGCGGCAATCCGAGTGCGATCGATTTCCCGTAGTCGATAACCTGAATGCGGTCGCATACGCCCATCACGACGCGCATATTGTGTTCGACCAGAACGACAGTCAGGTTAAATTTGTCGCGGATCTCTTTGATCAGATCGGTCAGGTCCTGCTGTTCGGACGGATTCATTCCGGCGGCCGGTTCGTCGAGCAGCAAAAGCTGCGGACGAGTCGCCAGCGCCCGGACGATCTCCAGACGCCGCTGGTTTCCGTATGGCAGAGATGTTCCGCCCTCGTCTTTATATTTTTCGAGACCGAAGATCCGCAGCAGCTCGAGCGCGAATTCACGATGTTCCGCTTCATCCGAGTGAAATCGCGGCAGCCTGAACACAGCGTCCGCAAGATTTTGTTTCGCGTGACGATGGCAGCCGGTGATCACATTCTCGAGCACCGTCATGCTCGGGAACAGTCGAATATTTTGAAACGTCCGCGAGACACCGAGCCGCGAAATCTCATACGGGCGGAGCCCGTTCACCCGCGTTCCCGCGATATGAATATCTCCGGATGTGGGTTCGTAAACACCGGTCAGCAGGTTAAAGATCGTCGTTTTGCCGGCCCCGTTCGGTCCGATCAAACCGTAGATCTCACCCTGCCGAACATCCATTGTCAATTCATTTACGGCGATAAGCCCGCCAAAGCGGATCGTCGCTTTATCTGTTTGAAGAATGTGGTTTCCGTTTCCGTCGGTCATGCTTTCATACCTCCGGTCGGTTTGTCAGCCCTTCGAAATCGCTTGAAGAAACTGCCTATCTCGGCAGTCCCAAGAATTCCCTGCGGTCGAAGGATCATGGTAAGGATCAGGATCAGGGCAAATATCACAAGACGTAGATCTGCAAACTTGAAGGTTGTCGCACCGACTTGCAAGTCCGGCAAACCGCGTAGCAACTCGGGCAAAAGCGTGACGATGATCGCTCCGAGGATCGCACCGGTCATCGAACCCATTCCTCCGATGACGATCATGATGATGATCTCGAACGACTTGATAAACTGAAAATCATTCGTGCTCAGAAACTTGTTGTAATGCGCGAACAGCGCGCCGGCGACGCCGGCGAAAGACGATCCGATCACGAACGACGTCACCTTGTAGCGCGTGGTGTTAACGCCCATCGCCTCAGCCGCGAGTTCGTCTTCACGGATCGACACAAGAGCGCGGCCGGTATCGGATTTTACGATGTTATGGATGACGAGGACGGTGATCACCGCAAAGACCCCGATCCACAAAAAGTTTGCATAGCCGGGGACCTGATAGCCGGTTGCGCCGCCGACGGCATCGATGTTGAGGATCACGATTCGAATGATCTCAGCAAAACCGAGCGTCACGATCGCGAGATAGTCGCCTTTCAGACGCAGCGACGGAATTCCGACAATCAGACCCGCCATTGCCGCTACCACCGCACCAATGGCGATCGCGATCAGGAGAACAACGCTCGAGGCCACGATATCACCGAGCCCGGCGAGCGATGCCTCGATCGCACGCCCGTATGTAACCGAGAAATATGCTGACGAATAGGCACCGACGGCCATGAATCCCGCGTGTCCTATCGAGAACTGGCCAGTAAAACCGTTGATCAAGTTAAGCGACGTCGCAAGGATGATGTTGATCGCGATGAAGACGAGCAGACGGGCCTGGTAGTCATCCACTCCGACGCCGAAAAAGCCCGTCGCGCTCATCATCGCATTCACGACATAAAGCATGACGATCACCGCGGCGCCGATCAATATACCTTTCAGCAGTGAGCTCATAAAGAAATTCCGATTTGCGATCGACGATCGCCGATCTCCTATATGTTTCGAACTTCGAAGATCGTCAAACCTTTTCTTGCACGTTCGAGCCGAGCAATCCCGCCGGCCGAAGCAGCAAAACAAGAATCAAAATTGCAAATGCGACCGCGTCGCGATAGGTCGATGGAATGCCGACATAGCTGCCGTATCCGACGACAAGCGTTTCGGCAGCCCCGATCAGCAAGCCCGCCGAGAACAGCTCCGGGAATGTTTCCGATACCGCCGAGGACCGCGGCGACAAATGCTTTCAAGCCGGTAATAATTCCCATTAGGGGCTCGATCTTCGGATTGTACTGAGCCGTAAGCACGCCGCCCGCGGCTGCCAACGCTGATCCGAGGGCGAACGTAAAGGCAATCACAAAATCGGTGTTGATGCCCATCAGCTTCGCCGAAGTGATGTTGAACGAAACCGCTCGCATCGCCTTACCCATTTTTGTTCGAAAAATAATGTATTGCAGCACCATCATCAGCGCGATCGACACGACAAAGATGAGGAGCTGCGATGTCGAGATCGTCGCATTTCCAAAAAGCGTGATGTTCTCGTTCGGTAACAGTTGCGGGAATGATCTCGGCGTTCCTGAAAAGATAAAGACAAAGAGGTACTCGATCAGTAGCGACATGCCGATCGCCGTTATAAGCGTCGTCATCTTCGAGTACTTGCGGACCGGGCGATACGCAAATCGCTCGATCGCCATGCCGATAGCGCCGGCGATCGCCATCGCACCGAGGAGCGTCACTCCGAACCCGAATGCCGACGGATTCGCGGCGAACCCGAGCGACGTCGCGATCATGAATCCGGCGTAAGCGCCGACCATATAAATATCGCCATGGGCGAAATTGATCAGACGCAGGATGCCGTAGACCATCGTGTATCCGAGCGCGATCAGCGCGTAGATCGATCCGATTGTCAGGCCGTTGATTAGCTGCTGAACAAAAGTGTCCATAACTTACGTTCCAAGTTCCAAGTTCCGAGTTTCGAGTTAAGACGGCCGACTCGCGGCCCTCAACTCGAAACTCGGAAAATCGAAACTAAAAACTCATCGTGTTGCGTTCGAATTCGCCGACATGTTGGAGTTTGTCGAATTTGCGTTCGAAGCCGTGGTCATGCCCGAATTCCCGTTCGAATTGGTATTCGCGAGGGTGGCTGTCGGCTGCTGAGCCCTCAGGTGCGATCGTTTCCTTGAATTTGAACTTAGCCGCCGCCGGATCGAGCTCAAGTACCACCGCGGGCTTAACCGCGTTGCGACCGGAATCGATCGTGATCTGACCGGTTACTCCAGCGAAATTCTTGGTCGAGTTGATCGCGTCCTTGAGCTTCGCACTGTCGGTACCTCCGGCACGTTTGATCGCATCGGCCAAAACCTTCGCTGCGTCGTAAGCAAGAGCTGCCAGCGAATCGGGCTCGACATTGAATTTTGCTTTATACGCCTTCACAAAATTCTGGATCTCAGGTGCGGGATTCTCAGCCGAATAGTGGTTCGAGATGTATGTGTTCTTGAGGGCCGCACCGCCAAGCTTCCAAAGCTCGGGCGAATCCCAGCCGTCGCCGCCAAGCAGCGGCATGTTCATGTCCAGCTCGCGTGCCTGTTTGGCAATGATGCCGACCTGGCCATAATAGCCGGGGACGTAGATCACATCCGGGTTCAGATTGCGGATCTTGGTGAGCTGCCCCTTAAAATCGGGATCGGTCTGGGTATAGGCTTCCTTCGCAACAATCTTTCCACCGAGCTTAGTAAACTCTTCTTCGAAAAACTGTGTCAGGCCTTTGCTGTAGTCGGAGTTAACATCGCCGAGGATCGCGGCCGTCTTTGCCTTGAGCGTATTTGCGGCGAATTTCGCCATTACAGAACCTTGGAACGGGTCAATAAAGCAAACTCGCGAAATATAATCACCGACCTCTGTAACTTTCGGATTCGTCGACGAAGGCGTGATCATCGGGATCTTTGCTTCCTGGGCCACCGGGGCGGCAGCGAGACTGTTGGTCGATGCGACCTCGCCAAGCACAGCCTGTACTTTGTCCTGATTGATCAATTTCGAAACGACGGTCTTCGCCTGTTCCGGACGTCCTTGATCGTCTTCGATGATAAGCTGGATCTTCTTGCCGTTGATGCCGCCCGCGTTGTTGATCTCTTCGACCGCCAGCTCGATCCCGTTCTTGGTTGACTGTCCAAAGCTCGACGTTTGCCCGGTCAGATCACCATAAACACCAACCTTTATGGTGTCGCCGGTGTCTGCCGCACCGCCATTCCCGCCCTTCTGTACACAGGCTAACGAGCTAAAGATCGAAACGATCAAAGCCAAAGTTAAAAAAGCTCTTGTCATAAAAATTTCTCCGATTGATTTGCGTTGGATCGGATCTATGCTGCCGCTGTCCGGACTAATACGCCGTTTCGCAAGGAAAGTTTAACGCTGCAGCAGGTAACTCCGATATAGATACAATGGTGCATTATACCCGATTGAAACGGCATGTCGAGTAAATGGCAGGCTTAAGCTGAAAGCTCGGAACCTTGTGGGTGCCTTCTCCGGGCCGGCCTGAGGACTGGTAGAATATTGCCACGCAAAATATGACTGAAAGATCGACAAATGAGTTCGGCGATATGCCGGCAGACGATTTTCGCCGATTCGGCTATGAGGTCGTCGATTGGATCGCCAACTACTTCGAGCACATCGGGGAGTTCCCCGTTCTGTCCCAAACTGAGCCGGATTGGCTGAAAGACAATCTCCCGACATCCGCGCCGGAAACAGGGGAAGATTTCGGCGATGTTTTAAAGGATGTCGACCGTCTGATCCTCCCCGCCGTCACCCATTGGAACCATCCGAATTTTCATGGTCTGTTTTCGACATCAACATCTTCGGTTGGAGTTTTTGGCGAGATGTTCTCCGCCGCGTTCGACATGAAAGCGATGCTGTGGCGAACGTCACCGGCATCGACCGAGCTCGAAGACGTCGTGCTCGACTGGCTCCGGCAGATGATGGACCTGCCCGAGCAATTTGAGGGGATCATCTACGACACCGCATCGGTCTCGACGATGCACGCCATCGCCGCCGCACGCGAACGGGCAGATTTGAATATTCGCGAACATGGAATGAGCGGCCGCGACGATCTGCCGCTGCTCCGCGTGTATTGCTCGGAGCACGTTCATTCGTCGATCGACAAGTCCGTTATCACGCTCGGCCTCGGAACTCGAAGCCTGCGAAAGATCGAGTGTCAACGATCGATTTGAGATGCGAGCAGACACGTTGGCGGATGCGATCGATGAGGATATCGAAGCCGGTTATGTCCCGATCTGCGTCATCCCGACGATCGGCACCACGTCGACCTCGAGCGTCGATCCGGTCGATGCGATCGCCGACATTTGTGAGAAGCACGGAATCTGGCTGCACGTCGATGCGGCGTACGCAGGTTCGGCCGCGATCGTCCCCGAAATGCAGCCGTTGTTCGCCGGATGGGAGCGTGCCGATTCGATTGTGACGAATCCGCACAAATGGCTGTTCACACCATTCGATCTATCGGTTTTGTATTGTCGGGATTTGAGTGAGCTGAAAAATGCATTCTCGCTCGTTCCCGAGTACTTGAAAACCAGCGATGAAAGTTCGGTGAAGAATGGGATGGATTACGGGATCCAGCTCGGACGTCGTTTCCGCGCGCTGAAACTGTGGTTCGTAATGCGGTACTTCGGCCGCGAAGGCCTGATCGTGCGCATCCGCGAACACTGCCGGCTCGCACGTCTTTTCGCATCGTGGGTCGAAGAGTCGCAGAATTTCGAAATGCTCGCACCGGTTCCGTTCGCTCTTGTCTGCTTTCGCGCGTGTCCCGCAGGCGTCGACGATCTCGACGCACTGAACGAACGCATCATGAATGAGATCAACGCGTCCGGCGAGGCTTACTTATCTCACACGAAACTCGACGGGAAATTCACGCTGCGATTATCGGTGGGAAGTATAAGAGTTGAAGAGAAGCATCTGGTGAAAGTCTGGGAATTGTTGAATTCAAGGGCCGTGGCGACTGAGAAGAGTTAGCCGCGGATTAGCGCGGATGACGCGGATATGAGTAAAGGCTGATCCGCGTCATCCGCGTCAATCCGCGGCAAACATCTCTTTAGTGTTGATCAATCTCACTCCCAGATCTTGTGCCCGTGTGTCTCTTTCAGAAAGATCGCGCCGACGATGAACGTGATGCTCGCGATGATCATCGGATAATAGAGCCCGGCATAGATGTTTCCCGTCTGCGCGATGATCGACAGTCCTATCAACGGCAATAGCCCGCCGAACACTCCGTTTCCGATGTGATACGGCAGCGACAAAGCCGTGTAGCGGATCTTCGCCGGGAACGCTTCGACGAGGTATGCCGCGATCGGACCATAGACCATCGTCACCCAAAGTACCTGAACGAATATCAGCAAGATCAATAGCCATGCGGTCGGGTTCGACAGGAGCTCGCGGATCGAAGTGAATGGCAAAACTTTTGGCGCGGTAATGCGCGCTCCGGTATCGTCAATTGATTGTGGCGTCAGCGTGATCGCACCCGTCACCGGATGTTTTCTGCGACGTCGCCGTGACGACATTCGATCCGGCAACGGATTGCATCGCCTTGTAGATCGGCAAGTACGTCAAGACGGCGAGTAGACATCCCGCAAGGATGATCCATTTTCGTCCCACACGGTCGCTAAGCCAGCCGAAAAAAACAAAGAACGGCATACCCATCACGAGCGCGATGGCAATTATGTAGTTTGCCGACGTGGTGTTCACATTCAGAATCGACTGCATGTAAAACAAAGCGTAGAACTGGCCCGTGTACCATACAACACCCTGACCAGCGGTTGCTCCGAACAGCGAAACGAGAACTCGTTTCAGGTTTTCCCATTTCGTAAAGGCTTCGACGAGAGGATTTGCCGACGTCATCCCGCTTGATTTGAGGTGTTGGAAGATCGGCGACTCTTTCATCCTCAGGCGTATGTAAAGGGAAATGGCGACGAGAAAAATCGAGATCAGAAACGGGATCCGCCAGCCGCTGATCGACTCTGTTTTCCCGGCGAACTGATCGGCGCTCATCATGTTCTGCACGATAAGGATCACCGCCAGCGACATGAACAATCCCAGCGTCGCCGTGATCTGTATGAACGATGTGTAGAATCCGCGCCGCTCGTCCGGAACGTGCTCGGCAACATAAATCGCTGCACCTCCGTACTCGCCGCCGAGGGCAAGGCCCTGCAGAATGCGAATGAGAAGAAGAATGATCGGCGCGGCGATCCCGATCTGCGCATAGGTTGGCAGAAAACCGATGAGAGCCGTTGCTCCACCCATGATGAGCAATGTGACGAGGAACGCATATTTGCGGCCGACGATGTCGCCGATCCGTCCAAAGAACAAAGCCCCGAACGGCCGGACGACAAACCCTACGGCGAACGTCGCGAGATATGCAATATATGCGAAGGTATCGTTGCCGGGCGGATAGAACAGCGGTGCGATGATTCCCGCAAGACTGCCAAAGATGTAGAAGTCGTACCACTCGATCATCGTCCCGACGGACGATGCGCCGATGACCTGCCAGATCTTTTTCTTCGATATCCGATCGTTGTACAGTCCGCCGAGGTCCGCTGATGAGGTTGCCGTCATATTTTTGTTAGAGAGATTTTTACGTGAATAACGTCTTGTTGGCAAAACGCGGCTGTTTCTTTGCGGCTTTGCGGGAACCAACTCTTCTTTGCGGCTTTGCGACTTTGCGGGAACCCTAACTCTTCTTTGCGGCTTTGCGACTTGGCGGGAACCTTAACTCTTCTTTGCGGCTTTGCGACTTTGCGGGAACACTAACTCTAACGACCTTCAACGAGGGTTTTCCCGCAAAGCCGCCAAGATGCAAAGTTCGGCCTACCAACCAAGCTGGCAAAGTGAGAAATGCGAACATTCGCTGTAAGATATGTTTCAAGATGCTTGTTCACATTGTCTGCTGGAAATATAAGGCCGATACGACCCGCGAGCAACGCGATGATCACATCGCGAAGCTCCGTGATCTGCCCGACCTCATCCCGAACATCGAGAGCTTCGAGGTCGGCTCCGACATTTTGCATCTCGATCGATCATTCGACACGGGACTCGTCGCGAAGTATCCGGACCGCGCGGCCTTAGACTTCTATAACGATCATCCCGAGCATCAAAAGGTCGTAGCTCTTGGTAAAGTCATCGCGGAGAAAGTCGTGTCGGTAGACTTTTTGGTTAGTTAGCCTGGGTGAGACCGCCAAGTTTTGCGCCGCTGCGCATCGTTTCGTGTTCGTTCGTGTGAATTCGTGGTTTCAGGTTCCCGGCGTCAGAAGACTGAAACCACGAATTCACACGAACGAACACGAAAGGAACCGAACTTATAGTGAAGATCTTCAAACGAATTCTAATCGTCCTTCTCGTCCTGCTTGTGCTGGCGCAGATACCGTTTATCTATCGGCGATATCAAATAGGCAAGCTTGCGGAGAAGATCTCGCAGCTCGAATCGCAGAGAACCTTATCCGACCATCCGCAGTACAAAGAATACAAAGGGATCATCCACGCGCACACGAATCTTGGTGGGCACAGCACGGGCAGCTTCGACGAATTGATCGCCGCTGCGAATGCGAACGATCTCGACTTCGTTTTGATGACGGAGCATTTTTCGGACACTTTCGATACGGCCGAGAAGACGCTGAACGGCTTGTACGGGAAGACTCTGTTCGTTGGCGGGAACGAAATTGATACGAGCGACGGCGATCGGTTTCTGCTGATCCCCGGCAGCGGCGAAGCGGCTCGCGCGCGAATGTCGGGGACGACGGTGTTTCTCGAAAAGGCACACGCTTCGAATCAACTCGCGCTCATCACTTATCCCGAGAAATTCAAATCATGGGATTCGAACTTCGACGGGATCGAGGTCTTCAGTCTTCACACCGCTGCCAAGCAGATGAACTGGTTGACGGCGCTCGGAGATCTGATATGGAGTTATCCATCGTACCCTGAGCTCACTCTTGCGAAAAACTTCACGCGGCCGGATGCGAATCTCGCGAAGTTCGATGAGATCGCTGCAAACCGAAATATCTCACTCTTCGCCGGAACCGATGCGCACTCAAACATCGGGTTTCACTTGTTTGGAGACGACGCCGGAAATAAGCTGATCAACATCAAGCTCGATCCGTACGAGACGATCTTTCGAATGGCGCGAATTCATCTCGTGTTCGGTGGAGGCTCGGACTGGGAAGTTACTCCGTTGAATATACTCTGGGCGCTGAAAGGTGGGCACGGATTCATAGGCTTCGATGCGCTGGGAGATTCGACAGGCTTCCGATTTTTTGCGGAGCATGATCGCCCCGTTGGGCCGGCTACTTCAATGGGAAGTACCGTAGCCGAGGGCTGGCCAAACCTGAAGTTCTCAATGTCGGCTCCTGTCCCAGCCCGATTCGTACTACTAAAGGATGGTGAGAAGTTTTACGAGAGTGAGTTGCTCGCTGCAGCCTCGACGAACGCCGGAGGTCCGGGAGCCTACCGGGTCGAGGTGTATCGAGACGACCTCGGTCCCCCATTTGATAAAATTCCCTGGATTATCTCGAACCCGATCTATGTTAGGTGAGCGGTCGACACGAGTCAGAACCGGGAGCGGTAGCGACCGGGTGGCCCTTCAATTACCTAAGATCTTAGTTGACCGTCGGGTGACCCGGTCGCTACCGCTCTCGGTTCTGACAAGACCCGATATATGTCGAAGTTGTAGTGACTGGAGCGCAGGCATCCTTGCCTGCATGAGCACGCAGTGCGAAAAAGCGGCGGTAGCTTGAGACCATAATCGTTTGACGCCGCGAAAACCGCGGCGTTGCAGGCAAGATGCCTGCGCTCCAGTGCTCGGCGTTCCAGCAAACGAATCATTAGGCCGTAACATCATAGAAGGGCATCTATAAGAGACCAGTTAGAACAACGATAATGAACAGATTATTTAGAACTTCCCTGCAGATCGCCGTGGTTTTCGTACTTTCGACGGCGGCTTTTGCCCAGCAATCCAAGCGTACGCCCTTTGATGTCACAAATTACGTCATTAACGCGGAGCTCTCGCCGATCGACAATAAGATCAGCGCCGTGGCCGACGTTACCTTCGTACCCGGGGAAACTACCCGCAGCGTTGCGTTCGAGCTCAACGGCTCGCTCAAGGTCGACGAGATCACGCGGGTCGGTGCATCGACACCGATGTTGAGCCCGACGAAGTCTAAGAATGCGAAGCCTGCAGTGCCCTCATCCTCCGCCGATAGTGTGACTTTCGTTCAGGACCAGGCCGGCGGCTCGTCCGACCTGGGCCCGCATGTACGTATCGATCTCGGTACCGATGTGACCAAGGGGACCCCTGTGACGCTGCGATTTAAGTACAGCGGCATTCTCAATCTGCCGACCGGCGGCCCGCTGCTCAATAAACGTCTCGCGTACATCGGCGAAACAAATGGCTATCTAATGTATGCCGCACGCTGGTTTCCGTTTCACGATTACGCGGCTGATCCGGCAACGGCGGACATCACTGTTTCGCTTCCGACGGGTTATCAGGTGGCCGGTTACAGCGACCAGCCCGTGACAAATGCAGGTGGCAAGTATCGTTTCATTCAGTCGAAGCCGGCTCTTATCGGCAACCTGGCGTATGGGAAATATGCAGCGCGGACACAGAACATCGGTGGTTACGAGCTGCAATTCTTTACCCGTCCGGGTAGCGACCAGCAGGTCATAGGTTATGGCGAGACATTAGGAAAAGCACTCGAGTTCTACACAAAGAAATTTGGCGACGCCGACTTCGGCAAAAAGCTTATCGTCGTTCAGATCGACGACGAGAGCCTCGATTTCTATTCGTCACAGGGAATGCTTTTCATCGCCGACCGGCAGTTCGAGCAAGGGCGGGATATTACGAATGAGCGTCTCCAGCGCGAAGCCGCATATCAGTGGTGGGGTTTGACCGTCGGCCTGAAATCGTTCGACGACGCGTGGCTTTCGCAAGGGCTTGCCGAATACAGCGCGTACGCTCTCCGCGAAAGCACTCTGAGTGGAGCTCAGCTCGACAATCTACGTCGCGAGCTACTCGAAAAATCTTTGACCTTCGAGCAGACGGCATCATTGCTTCGTACACCCGCGAATCTGGACGACCAATCGACCGCCTATCAGTACATCATGTACGGCAAGGGTGCGTTCGTTTTCAAGCTTCTGCGCGACACACTTGGCGAACAGAAATTTAACCAGCTTCTCAGGACCCATCTGCAGGAGAATCGCGGTAAGAATGTTTCGATCGACGATTTTGAAAAACTTGCGTCGCGTATCGAGGGCGAGAATCTTCGTTACTTCTTTGCACGCTGGGTTGAAAGCACAGGCGTGCCCGAGTTTACATCGGATTATCTGATCATACGGACTCGCGGCGGCAAGTTTGTCGCACGCGGTACGGTAAAGCAGAACTACGACAATCTTCGCCTGCCGGTCGAGGTCCAGCTCCGGTCCGAAGGCGAGAATGGTTTGAAGACCCAGACGCTGAGGATGGACGAAGCGAGCGCGGATTTTAATATGGAATCGACGGGGAAGCCGCTTAGTGTGATCATCGATCCGAACTACAAGCTTCTACGCATCTCTCCGGATCTTCGCGTTTCGTCTATTGCTCGCCGCGGTATCGAACGATTTAAGGAAGGCAGCTATGCCGAAGCACAGGCGCAGTTCGAAGAAGCGCTAAAGCTCGACCGTTCGAATTCGTGGATCTACTATCACCTCGGCCTGCTCTTCCTCGAACAGAGAAACTACGATCTCGCGATCGATAATTTCAAAGCAGCGCTCAGCGGAACATTAAGCCCGCCGTGGCTTTCGGTGTGGTCGAATATCAAGATGGGCAACGCTTACGACGCGAAAGGCGATCGCACTCGCGCCTCTTCGGCATACAAGCGTGCGGCTGATCTCGGCGATAACTACGACAACGCACAGGAAGCGGTCAAACGCTATCAGGCAACGCCATACGATCCGAGGGAAAGTAAGACGACGGCGTTGAAGTAGGAAGCTTTTCCCGCGACGAGACGCGAGCAGGAAGTCCCTTTCCCATCTCGCGGCAAAGAAATTTTGCCCGCGAATTACGCGAAAAGACGCGAATGAAATCTCTTTCAATTCGCGTTTATTTGCGTTATTCGCGGGCAAAAGTGATTTCGCGTACTTTCGCGTGTTTCGCGGGCAATCACTCTTATCTGTCAGCGAATTAGGTTCTCCGCCGCTGCTTCACCCGTCTCGATCGCGCCTTCCATAAAACCCTGCCAGTCGGCGATATGTTCGCCCGCGAACAAGACCTTGCCGTGCGGGCGTGCAAGGATCGGGCGGATGCCGAACCACTGGCCGGGTTTGTAGAGTGCGTAGGCACCGTCGGTGAATTCATCTCGCTGCCATGCGTACGAAGTAATCCCGCGGGCGAGTTTCGGCGCGTCTTTATCGAAGTCGACGAGATCGTTGGTAATGATATGCATGCGACGCTGATCTGATTGCGACGCGAGGACATCGGCTTTTTCGCCGATCGCATACGATGTGAGAATTCCCTGACGGCCGGCCTGTGCCTGTGTGCTGTGAAAGTAATAGTGCGATGTAACGTCCGACACCATCGAGAAATTTTCGTCGCGCCAAAAGCGTTCGTCATATAGAACACTGTTCTTGCAGATGCGCGCGTAGGTCAGGCGCTCGGCAGCGTCGCGTTGTGCGGGCGGCAGTGGCGGGTCGAATTTTATTTTGAGAAGGCTGTTGATCGGGGCCGTGCAGATGACAGCGTCCACCGTATAGTCCACCAGGTGGCTGCCGGGTGCTCCGGTGTAGTCTCCACGAACCCTGACGGTACCTCGGCGCTGGAGAATAGTATCTACGGTGATTCCGAGCCGAATACTTTCTTTGCCGATTCTCTGAGCAAGCTCTTCCGCGAGCCGCGAGTTCCCGCCCGTCATCTTATAGTCCATCTCATTCTTCGGGCTCGACTCCGCATATTCCGCCAGCGCCGCAAATGCTGAGACGTGACGGATCGATTCACCAAAGTCGGTCGAATCCGTAAGATCCCGCAGACGAAGATCGTCGCCTGTGAAACCGATCTTTTCGAGATAGGTCCACCAATCGTATTTGTCGAGCCTCGTCTTGGCGAGCGGCGTCAGTTTTTCATAACCGGCGATGAGTTTTTCGAACGCGGCTTTGGCCTTGGCGGAGAATCCCCATTCACCGGGACGCGAGACGCGTCCATCGCGAAGAAGGTAATCGTCGAACTGATGTCGCTGAAGCGGGATCTTGAAATCGTGACAGAGTGCCTTAAGTCGCTCGTGGCTTTCGCCGACCCATTCCGCGCCGAGTTCACAGACGAGATCGGTGCCCGCGAACTTGTGCGAAAACACCCGACCGCCTATTCGATCACGCGCTTCGAGAACGATAACGCGCCATCCCGCATTCTTGAGTTTGTACGCCGCCGCAAGACCTGCGAAACCGGCTCCGATGACGACGCATGTTTTCAGACGGCGCTGCGTGAAGACGGCCGGTGCGAGAACAACGCCCGTCGCAGTAACCCCTAGCGTCTTTAGGAAATCGCGCCGCGATGTGTCCGGGGTGTCGTCGTTAGACATGGTGCATGGTTCTAGGTGGTGGTGGTCTTTCATTAATTAATTACGTAATTAAGTAATTCAGTAATTACTTAATGAAGAGATGTCTATCTGCGAAAACCTGATACAAGATCGGCGCCGGCGATCTGGACTTTGACGGTATGCGGTGGGCCTTCCCAACCTCGCTGAACCTTGATCATGACGATCGCGGCGCGATTCTCAAACGGGCTCCTGAACACACCTGCGACATCGACCTCGAGTGGCGCGACGTACATCTCGTCTGCCTTGTATGCCGCGGTGAATGCAGTTTTCTTTCCCAGCCGAGGCGTGCTGAATTCCAGTACGACATTCTTGACGCGTTTCATGTCGTCCGCGTCATATCCTTTACGCGCCGTCACCTTCGCCGTGTAGGCTCTCCCGTTGGATACAAAGGTACGGGAGAGCAGAGCGAAACGCGATTGCGAAACAATGCCGTGCTCACGAAGTTTTTCAGAAAACAATTTCTGATTCCGTTGCCAAAGCTTTCGTATGTCGTCTTCAATTGATTCACCCTTATCGTTCATGCGACTTTCGGGCTTGTTCCTAAATTTCCAAAGCTCCTTGTCGGTGCGAAGGTCCTGGATCACCAACTCTGCAAAATAGCATCCACACGCTTCATCGACGGGTTCGACATAGTAGGCGAATTTGCCGTCGCGCGACCAGCCTATCGGATAAAACCCTTCGGTATAGAGGAGTTGATAGGGCTCTCTGCCGAAATAGGTTGGGAATGTTCGCCGAACAATGCGGTCTAGATCAACCGCTCGTGGCTGATCATAGAACGGTGCGGGTTTGGTCGTCTGACCGATCGCGAAGATCGGTGCGAATACGGCGATCAAGAGAAGAGTTACGCCGGGTATGAGTTGTTTTAGCATTCGTGAATTATTTAAACCACCGAAGTATACCGACGAATATCCGGAGCGGCGGCTAGAAGTTCGCCGGCTTTCGATTGAAACGTGAGAAGGTGCTCTGACTGTAGATGCGCATCGAGCGCCGCGTCCGTCGTCCATTCTTCGATGAATGTGAAGTCCGTAGGGTCACTATTATTTTGCGCCAGATCGTATACGAGGCAGCCGTTCTCGGCGCGGGTTGGCTCGATCAGTGCCAATAATGCGGCGCGTGTTTCTTCGATCTTGTCCGGTCGCACCGTAAGGTGCGCAACAACTGTCACCGTTTTCGTTGTCATTGATCGTGCTAGATGATCGTCGTGACGATCTCGCGAATACTTCTCTGCAGTTCCCGATCGTCGGTGATCGGCGCAACGATCGCGACCTCGGCGGCATCGATCGGCGAAATTCCCTTGGCGATCATCTGAGCCGCGTAGATCAACAGCCGGGTCGAGACACCTTCTTCCAGACCGTGTCCGCGCAGGTTCCGCACCTTATGCCCGATCTTTACCAGATCGCGAGCCAGCTCTTCGTCGATACCGCCTTCCTTTGCGACGATCTCAGTCTCGGCGTCAGCTCCCGGATAATCGAATTCCATCGCAACGAAACGTTGTCGCGTCGACTGTTTAAGATCTTTGAGGATGGATTGGTAACCCGGATTGTACGAGACGACAAGCATGAACTCGGGAGGGGCTTCGATCACCGTCCCGCGCTTTTCGATCGGCAGTCGCCGCCTGTCATCAGTCAGCGGATGAATTATCACGACCGTGTCTTTGCGCGCTTCAACGACTTCGTCGAGATAGCAGATCGCACCCGCTCGCACCGCGCTCGTAAGCGGTCCGTCATGCCAGACCGTCTCTTCGCCTTCGAGCAGAAATCGTCCGACAAGATCGGTCGATGAAAGGTCTTCGTGACATGCGACCGTTATCAAAGGGCGTCCCATTTTGTACGCCATGTATTCGACGAAACGTGTCTTGCCGCAGCCCGTCGGACCTTTGAGCATCGCCGGCAGGCGAGCCGCATAAGCCGCCTCGAACAACTCGACCTCACGTCCGATCGGCAGATAGAACGGCTCATCCGCCACCTTGTATTTTTCAACTGCTAATTCCATCGGCCATTATTTTCTCACATCTTGTTGAGCAACTAGCAATAAGCAATAAGCAATCAGCAATACAGCAATAAGCTTTCAACCTTCCGCTCCCTGCTCACTGCTCACTGCTCACTGCTCACTGCCCACTGCCCACTGCTCACTGCTCACCGCTCACCGCTGAAACTTACCCCAGTCACCCCATACCGCAAAGGTCGCTCCGATCTGCTGGATGTTGACGAATAGTGTCTTTCCATCCGGCGAGAAAGTTGCTCCGGCAAACTCACTTTTCCCAAAATTGGGGACAATGTTTTTTGCGAAGTCCGATATCTTGCCGTCGGGTGTAAGTATTCGGACGAAGTTGTCGGGTGTTCCGCCCTCGCCGACATAATCGCTATCCTCGCAGATGAACAGCAGTCGGCTGTCCGGCATCAGGCAGATGTTATCCGGCATGTCGAGGATCTCGCGGCTCGGCGATTCGAACATCAGCGTGAGACGGCCCTCCTCGCGATTCACGGGATCGTAGCGCCAGATCTGTCCGCCACGGTTATCGCCACCGCTTGTCGACGTAAAATAAGCCCGTCCGTCACCGTCGACGCAGCAGCCTTCTAATCGTGTGAAAACAGCGGCGCCTTTTGCTCTCCCCTGTTTGGAGACCGCTTGAGTATCTACATCGGACGCAGCGGGATCCGGATCGTCGATCGTGACCCATACCGTATCATGCATTTTGAGTTGGGTCTGACCGGTGCGGGTATCGTAATTCGCGCGGCCCTTCACCGCAAGCATCTGCAGCACACCGCCTTCGGCAAGCCGCTTGCTCCGCTTCGGAAGGAACCGGTAAAAACCACATGGGTTGAGATCCTCGGTGAGGTAGATGATCGAGGTCCTTCGATCGACGGCTACTGCTTCGTGCTCGAATCGGCCCATCGCCTTCAAGGGCACCGCCGGCAGATTGTTGTTAGCCGATGCAAAAACCTCAAAACAATATCCGTGTGGTTTCGGAAAGCCGCCGGTCTTAACACCGGTCGCACTCGTACGAATCGCCGATCCGATCGTCGTTTCCTCGCACGAGATCCAGCTTCCCCAGGGCGTCGGGCCGCCTGCGCAATTTACCAATGTACCCGAAAGACTGACGAAATCTCGGGTGATTAGTCGGGTCTTCGGATCGATGACGATCGTCGTCGTCCCGCCGCCGGCTGTTTCGTCGTAATGGTTGCCGATGCCGATCGCGCTCCCGGGCCGCGGGACTCTTCCGCCGGTGATCTCGTGATTTCGAACGATCCGTAATTCCTTTCCGACCTTGAACGCAGCCATCCCGTCATGAGCACGAGGCGTCAGTCGGCCGTCGGTCAACGGAGTGTCGGCCCTGCCGATAATGTTGTATTCAAAACCACGTGGCAGTGCGAGAAACGTTTCGCGGGTGTTTTTGCTTGCGGTCGGCAGCAGCTCACCGTATCCAGTAGACCTGAGCTTTCCAAGATCTCCTGTCGCCGCAAATGTCTCGGATCGCCGTCCGAGTCCGCTGCACGCTAAGGCGAGGACGCCGGATGAGACGCCGAATTTCGAGATAAAAGAACGCCTGTCCATGTTTTTGAATAAGACGAAAGACTCATTTAACATAACCCCGGGCCGCGCAATTTTCAATGATCTATGGATGCGATAACTATCAGAGAGGCAGAAACCGCGAGCGATCTCGAGGCGACGAGAGAGATCTTTCGCGAGTATGAAACGTGGCTGGGACTCGACCTCTGTTTTCAAGGTTTCGAAGATGAACTTGAAAACTTGCCCGACAGGTATGCTCCGCCGTGGGGCAGGCTTTACCTTGCCGATGTCGACGACACGGTAGCGGGCTGCATCGCTCTTCGTCCGCTTGAGTCGAATGTATGTGAAATGAAGCGTCTGTTTGTCCGGGAAAAATTTCGCGGGATGCAGATCGGAAAAATGCTGATCGAACGACTGATTGCCGATGCGAAGAATATCGGATACGACGCCATGCGGCTCGACACCTTTCCACCAAAAATGGGAAAAGCCGTACGGCTCTATGAGTCTTACGGCTTTCGCACGATCGATCCCTACTATGACAATCCAAATGGCGAAGTCCTGTTCATGGAACTCAGACTCTTACCTCAGTAGTTTCTTCCGTACGTTCCGCCATACTCGTTCGGTAGAGGCGGCGCCAAATTGATATCAGGCCCGTCGAAATACGGAAACACCATTCTGTACGCGAAAACATTCGCCGCATAGATGACCGGGATCGCAACAAAAATGCCGATACATAATGCTATTACACCGAGTATCGCGACGAGGATCTCCAGAATGACAAGCACGATCAACCCGCCTGCATTGCCCAGCGCGGCTTTTACGCTTGTCAGCAGCGCATCAATGACGCCGAGATCATGCTCGAGTATGAGCGGGATAGCGAACGACAGTGCAATACTCCAAACAACACCGAACACGGTCAATCCGATCACGATGATCAGGATGCCCATCGATATTCCGGCGAAAATTGCGTCGTTGCCGGACTGGTAAAAGTTAACGTCTCCGCTCGCTCCTCCGCCGCCCATGAGCCGTGCGATATCAACTGTGTATTGCAATATGGTCGCGACCAGGCTCGGTGCTGCTTGTACAAGGCCGGCGAGCATCAACGGCAAAAACTTTTCGAACCCCTTGAACATCATTCCGAAGTCGACGGGTTCGTCGCGGATGTCGCGCAACACCAGATAGTAAAATCCGCCGAGCACGGGCCCGAACAATATCGATCCGACGAACGGAATACAGCCGATCAGCAGAATCGTTACGAGCGCGACGCCGACATATAACCAAAAGCGTCGAGTCACGAGTGTCCAGGCACCGCCTATGCAATCGCCCGGATTAATAGCGCCGCGGAGGTATTCGGTATTGTTCATCGGAGATCTACTAACGCGAATCTTAGGGGAAATAATATAACCCGGTGAGCAGAATTTGAAAAGCGAAATCTGGCTATTTGTTTTCGAATAGTTCCCGGGGCGAAAAGAAGATGAGTCGGTGGTTCTGATCCTGGAGGTCAAAGATCAAAACCACCGCTCACCTTGAAGCGTGAAGGGTATCCGAATTACGGTACGAATGCATTCGGTATCGGCCTGTCACCATTCGCACCGAATTGGACGATCTGTGTGCCGGCTGTCGTGCGTGCAATGAACCATGTCGCACTCGACGGCCGGAACACTGTCGGATCCGTTTTGCCGTCACCGTCATAATCGCCCGGCGAAGGCACATCTCCATTAATCCCGAACGGGAAACCGTAGAACGTCAAGTTTTCGCTTCTCACGATAAACCACTCGCCCGTCGACGGTCGCCAGATCGCAACATCTGTTTTGCCGTCTCCCGTGTAATCACCTTGAACGGCTTTGTCTCCGGTGTTCCCGAACTGCATTGCTAACAATCCCGCCGTGCTTCGACTGATCCACCACTCTCGCGGACCGGGTCGAAAGATGCCAACATCGGCTCGTCCATCGCCGTCATAATCTGAAACTACGGGCTGATCGCCAGTCGCACCAAACTGGACGAAGCGAGTCGGTGCTCCGCTCGACTGGCTGATAAACCATGTCGAATTCGACGGGCGGAAAACAGCGAAGTCAGCTTTCCCGTCTGCGTCATAATCAGCCGGCACAGGAACATCACCGTTAGTTCCAAACGGCAACGCAAAGAACGAGAAGTCTTCGGATCTGAGGACGAACCATTCACCCGAGGCGGGGCGGAAGAAAGCGATGTCTGCTTTTCCATCGCCGGTGTAATCAGCCGGCACGATCTTGTCGGTCGACGTCCCGAATTGTAGTGCGAACGTCACACCAGTCGAGCTTCGATTCACCCACCACTCAGCGACAGCAAGTGGACGAAAGATCGCGATATCGCTTTTACCATCGCCGTCGAAATCGAACGGCGCGTCGAACGTAGGCGTAGCCGATGAACCGCCGCCCCAGAATCCGGAAATAAGGGTGAACGCGCCTCCGGAAGTCGGACCTCCCGCGATCGGCTGACCGATAGTTCCGTCCAAGGTGAATACTCCACCGCCCGCGCGTCCACCGCCACCCGCGATGACTGACTTTGTGATCGTGAACGTTCCGCCGGACTGGCCTAGAACACATGTTGACAACCAAAAAATGAGGAAAATTGATTTTTTCATTTTGGCTCCGCCTTGTTTGTACAGATCTCGGATGCTGGGTCGATCTTGCAAACCGCGTTTATGAGGGATGCGATCGTCTTGTGTTGCCCGTCAATCGTCGCTTGCTGTGTTTCGATCTGTCTTTGTTGTTCGTTAACGGCGTTGACGAGAATAGTGCTGATTTGCTTGTATTTCACGCCCTCGATTTCGCCTTTTTCATTAAATGTAGCCAGCAGAGGTTCGATCGCGGCGACCTCTTCGGCGCCAAAGCCGACATCTCGGACGCCGCTCGACTTCCAGTTAAAACTAATGGGTCTAAGTCGCTTTACAAGGTCGAGTCCGGGTGTAAAGTCTGCGATATCCCTCTTATATCTCAGACTTGATGAACACCGAGCCAAGCGATATCGCCCGACCGTTCCCTCAAAACGACATAGGTCCGTCGAGCCTTCGTTTTCGAGAAAACGAACTTCCAGCCATTGAACGTCGATGTCCGTTGCGAACATCGCATTCATCGACACATTACCACCTATGTTTAAGGTGCCCGCAACCGTCATGGATCCAGGTATTCGCACGGTGTCTGTCGAACGGCCCAACACAACACTATTGCTGTTGGAAACTCTGGCCCCCGCGCCGATGGCTGACGCGAACGTAAGGCCGCCGCTAGAAACATCGGCTTGATCTCCGAGAACGGTATTGCTACTACCCGTTATATTTGTTTGTCCGGCGTAGAGGCCTATGAAATTATTCCGGTTTCCAGACGTGTTACCGTTGCCCGCGTGGGAGCCTATGAAAGTGTTGAGACTGCCGGTAGTATTGGCTCCCCCCGCGACGAAGCCAAAAAATGAATTCTCGCCTCCGGTCGTGTTGAGTGGGCCGGAGCCCGTTCCAAAGAACGAGTTGCCGTGAGGTGTCGTGGTCAGCTCGCCGCTGCCGGCACCAAAAAAGGAATTCGACTGGCCGGTCGTGGCCTTACCCGCTAGGTGCCCGACGAAGGTCCCAAAACTGTTTGTCGCCAATAACCCGGCTTCATTTCCCACAAACGTGTTGGCTCCGCCGGCAACGTTGAGTCTGCCGGCGCTGCGGCCAACGAAAGTGTTCGTGGAGCCAGTCGTATTATTGAATCCAGCGGCTGTACCTACAAAAGTATTTTCGCTGCCGATAGTATTAACCTTGCCTGCCGCCGTCCCGATAAAAGTGTTTACTTCGCCCGTCGTATTAGCAGCTCCGGCGTCGGTTCCAAAAAATGCATTGTTGAAGCCTGACGTATTCGCGTATCCCGCTGCTGATCCAAAGAACGAGTTGCTGCTGCCGGTGTTGTTATAGCCCGCTTCATGACCCACAAATGTGTTCAAGGTGCCGGCGAGATTGGACCGGCCGGCATTTCTACCGAGAAATGTATTCTGGTTTCCAGTGGTATTGCTGAATCCCGCCGCCGTTCCGGCAAAAGTATTCTCGATACCTGTCGTATTCGCCCGGCCTGCCGATGTCCCGAAGAAAGCGTTTGAGCTGGCACTCGTATTCGACATGCCTGAACCGCTCCCGAAGAAGGCGTTGTTCGTTCCAGTGGTGTTCGCAGCTCCTGAGTCGGCGCCAAAGAAAGCGTTTCCGCTCGCGGACGTGTTCGCCGCTCCTGCACGCACCCCAAAGAATGCGTTGCTGCCACCGGTCGTGTTCAAGTTCCCCGCCTGGTATCCAAAAAATGAATTGTCATGAGCGCCGATACTTCCGCTGCCGGAAAGCGTGCCGAAAAACGAATTTCTCTCGCCGACCGTGTTTGCATCACCCGAAAACGCACCGAAAAAAGCGTTGGAGTTTCCGGTCGTATTATCATTTCCGGCCGAGCGGCCGAAAAACGAGTTGTGTCCGCCGCCCGTATTCGCCGCACCGGCGAGCGAACCGACGAATGTGTTGCTGCTTCCGGTTGTGTTGGCGGCTCCCGCCGAAGTCCCGAAGAAGGCATTGATCGAACCGGTGGTGACCGCCCCGGCGTTGAGCCCGACGAAAGTATTGGTTCCCGCGGCGCTGAGAACGCGACTGCCGCCAAGGTTGATTTGTGTCGTCGCATTCAGATTCCCGGCAGAAAGGGTTCCGCCGATGGTCCCGTTGCCCGAGATATTGAAATTGCTCAACGCCTGTGGCGAGGTTGTATTCTGGATGAACGCGGTCGCTGCGCCTGCGGCTGTCAAATATTGGTTCGCTGCAACGCCGCCCAGGTTATTTGCGTTGTTTGCAGTTTCCGCGACAAGACTTTTTATCCCGTATGGCGAGCTATTGATCCTGTTACGCGGTGTTAGCGTCGTATAACCTGCTCCGCCTGCGGTTCGGACACGAACATCAAGATAACGGTCCGAGCCGGGGAAAAACCCGCCGAAGTCGAGCTGTACGCCGAACGCACCGTTTGCGACGGCAACATTTGTCCGCGTCAGAAGTGGGCCGAGCTGAGCTCCGGCGGCCGCTGCATCGAAGAGCCGGAATTCGAAATCATAATTTCCGTTCGCCTGGTTCGCACCGTCTTTCAAACTGCCCTGATAAGTGAATTCCGTCGGCTGCGCCATAGCTGCGATAGCTGCGAAGCTGCAAAACGACCAGTCCTGCAATGATTTTAATTTTCATTTTATTTCTCCGTATAAATCTGTTTGTTCGGATTGTTCGGGGACGCAACGATCCCTCCCACGCTGATTCCCTGCGGATGACATCAGTTAGGATTGATCCGCACTTATGTCACCCGCCCTACCGGAAGGTGTTACGTCAGGGGACAAACGCATTTGCGATCGGCCGATCTCCTGCACTGCCGAACCCCAATATCTGCGTGCCCGAGGTCGTTCGGGCAATGAACCACGTCGAACCTCTGACCACTGTCGGATCGAATCGCCCATCTCCGTCGTAATCAGCTGGTGCGGGGACATCACCGTTCATCCCGAACGGAAATCCGTAGAACGACAGATCTTCGCTTCGCACGATGAACCATTCCCCGGTCGACGGACGAAAGACCGCTACATCGGCTTTACCGTCGCCCGTGTAGTCGCCCTGAACCGGTTTATCTCCGCTGTTACCGAACTGTATTGCAAGCAATCCTGCGGTGCTTCTCTGGATCCACCACTCCCGGGGACCGGGACGAAAGATCCCGACATCGGCCATTCCGTCCTCGTCATAGTCGGCGACGATCGGCACATCGCTGCTGATACCGAATTGCTCGATCCGTGTCGGTGCTCCTGATGACTGGCTGATGTACCAGGTCGCAGTTGACGGTCTGAAAACCGCGGCGTCGGCCTTGCCATCGCCGTCATAATCCCCCGGAGCCGGAAGGTCGAACGTCATTCCAAACGGGAAGGCGTAGAACGATGAATTTTCGCTTCGGAGAATAAACCACTCTCCGGTCTGTGGTCGCCAGAACGCGATATCGGCTTTGCCATCGCCCGTAAAGTCCAGCGGGGCCATACGGTTCGAAGCATTTCCGAAAGTGTCGACGGTGGTAACGCCGCTTCCGCTTCGGTTTATCCACCACTGTCCGTTACCCGGACGCAAGATTCCGATGTCGCTTTTGTTGTCGCCATCGAAGTCGAAGCGCGCGCGGTAGGGAATATTCGTAGGAAGATACCGAGCTACGCAGAAATTCGTCGTCGCTCCGGCCGTCGTATTTAGAGTTGAACCGGCGACGACTACACGCCGGTCGAATGAGATCGCGACGGCCCTCCCCTGATCAGAGCTGTTATTGTTCATGTCGGTCACGACGAACCCGGCGTTTCCGAACGAGGAATCCGGGCTGCCGTTCTGGTTCAGGCGACCAATTATGAAATCACTGGTGCCGCCAACACCGATTATCTTTCCGTCAAGTTCCTGTAAATCTATGCCTTCTACGACAGGGCCGAAACTTGCCGTCTGAAGTATTCCGTCCCCATCGAAAGATGTGTCAAGCAGTCCGTCCGCGTTATACCGGACGATGGCACCCGTCTGAACGCCTCCGGGACGTGCACTGCCCGCGAGCAGGATCCTTCCGCTCGCATCGATCGTCATGCCAGTAGTAATATCGTTCCCGTTGGATAGATCTGTGACAACCTTTCCATCGCCGCCACCCCAGTTCGTATCCAGCGATCCGTTTGTCGTGTAACGAGCAAGAGCAAAAACCTGATCGGCGGGATTCCCGGTACCCCCGACGAGGATCGTACCGTTTGAAAGCAGCTTCACAGAGGTCGCAAACTCGTTAAGACTGCCGCCGAAATCCGTCTGCTGACGTCCGTCACCCGAGAAAGTAGTATCCAGAGCTCCAGCGCTGGTGAAACGATGTAAGGACCAGTCGTTGTCAGGAGTGGTTCCAGATATCGTTCCACGATGTCCCCCGACGACAATTATCTTGGCGTCCGACTGAACGGCAATGTCTCCAAGATAATAGTTGTCCAGCACATTGGAGTCGGCGGTTCCATCCGTGTCGAAGGTGGGGTCAGGGGTGCCGTTAGAGTTCAGGCGCGTGACCTTAAGAGTCTTAATCGTCGAGGGGACAAAGTACCAGTAGGCGACTACTATTTTCGGACTGATCGAGGTTGGCCACGCTACGGCTACGACGACCCTTCCACAGTTTGCCCCGCCAAGGACAAGCTTTCCATCGTCACTGAATGTTGTATCGAGCGAGCCATTTACGTTATAGCGGGCGATAACTGCCTCGCCATTGACACTATTGCTTCCGCTACACCCTACGACGACGATTTTCCCATCGGGCTGCACCATCACATCCGTCGCAAAGTCATACCCCCCGTTAAAATCGGTGGCCAGTTTGCCGTTGCCGTCGAAAGTGTTATCCAAACTCCCTGCTGCCGCCCGAACGGGCGACGGCGCGGTGACCATAAAAGCCGCGGTTATCAGGATCGAAAAAATTATTGCCGTAAATCTTCTAAAAGTATTTTTCGTTCGATTCATATATTTCTCCATTGGTCTGGCTCCCCCGGGCGGGAACTTGTCGCCTGGCTTTCGGAAAGGGCGGACCGAGAGACAGCCGACGACAAAGAACATCGGAAGGCCAATTGCAAATCTCATTCGTTTACTACTTCTCGTCACTTGTCGTTTCTCCTTCTAAAATGGTTTTCAATTCCGCTAAGGGTAGTCGGAATATATGCGGCCGCGACTCGATGACTGGTCCGTTCGCCGCAATCGAATCGGGGTCTTCCGCGTGGCTATTCCGGACCGTCGTGGTCTCGATTGACTCGATGGTTATCTCCATCCGTCGCTTGATCCTTCTTTTCATATAGGGAATTTTCTTGTCGGCACTTAGCGCCCTCTGGTAGAATCGCCGTGCCCCTTAATCAATTTGCGAACGCGAGGATTCTGACAGGCGATAACCTCTGAAGTCCCTAATTTACTGGCTAATAATTACTAATAGTTGCTAACCGGATGATCGATCAGACAAATACAGCTTTATCTTTTGGTGAGTTCCAGATCGATGCGGACCGCAGGCTGCTGCTGCGCAAGGGTGAGGTCGTGCCCTTGAAGGCAAAGGCGCTTGACGTGCTTCTGACTTTGGTGGAAAGACGCGGTGAGATCGTTTCTAAAAACGAACTCCTGGACAAAGTCTGGGAAAACCAGTTTGTGGAAGAGAACAACCTCACTGTTCATGTTGCTGCTTTGCGGAAGGCGCTCGGTGAGAAGAAGAACGAAAATCGTTACATCGTTACCGTTCCCGGAAAAGGGTATAGGTTTGTCGGGGAAATCGTCGGTTCCGCGAATCGACAAGCCGTAATCGAGAGCCGGACGTTTCAAAAGCTCGTTGTAAGCGAAGAGTTCGAGGAAATATCCGAAGACGACGGGTATGGGGATGTGACGACGTCTGCCTATCAGAGTAGCGTTCCTTCAACAAAGGGTAACGTACGATTCCCGATACTGACGCGTTCAGCGCTTGTGATCACCGGCTTCGCGGTCCTCGCCGCGATCGCAGCGTATGGCCTTAGCCTCGGGTCTTTCTCTAACCTTTTCGGCGACATCACTCCGTTCAAAAATCACGAGGTCATACAACTTACGACCAACGGTAAAGTCGGCAATGCCGCACTGTCGCCCGACGGAAAGCAGTTTGCGTATGTTATTGATGATCTCGGCTCGAAAAGTTTGTGGGTTGGAAAGGTCGCAGGCGGAAATCATTTACAGTTGCGGCCGCCGGTCGAAGGAACCTATAACGCGTTGGCATTTTCGCCTGACGGCGATCAGCTTTACTTTTCGATTCGGGACGAAAAGAATCCGGCGTCCGCCATTTACAAGATCCCTTCTCCGGGCGGCGTTGCGACAAAGGTGGTTGACGGAGTTGGATATTTTGCACTCTCGCCCGATGGAAAAACGCTTGCAAGGGGAAGGCGAGATAACGAGCGGGATGTCATTGTCGTGTCTCGGATCGACGGCACGGAGAGCGTCGATGTTGTGTCGTTCGCGAGGCGTGAGTCTTTTCTTTTCGATTCTATTTCATGGTCGCCCGATGGAAGCCGGCTTGGGGTGAGCGTTACGGTACCCGGGAACACAGAGAAACAAGAACTTGGGATAATTGATCTGGCGACCCGGAGCGATAGAGCGACTTCCGTTACCCAACTTTCGCCAGGTGACGAAGACGTCGTGGGTTCGAGGAGGTTCCGGGTTGATACTCACGGCGATTGACGACACGTCTTACTCTTCGGTCCCCCATTATCGTTTGGTTTACATTTCCTACCCTGGAGGAGTCGGCAGCGAGATAACTTCCGATCGCAGCAACTATGGCGAGTCGTGGCACAATGACGCGGGCGCGACATTGAGTCTCGATGACCAAAGCGAATCAATACTCACGGTTGAGCATCGCCAGCTCAGTAATGTTTGGGTGGGATCCGCGGCAGATCTAAGTGCGTCGCAGCAGATCACGTTCAGCTCATTCGGAAGATACGATGGCCTATGGGGTTTGGATTGGTCACCTGACGGAACGATCATTTACACCACCTCTGATTCTAAAGACCAGTACTTAGCACAAATGAGTTCCGATGGCAGCGGGCAAACGCAGCTTACTAATCCGTCGGGAGACGGTGGCCATGTCGATAGTGTTTTGACCGTTTCGGCCGATGGTCGTTATATCGTCTTTCATTCTGACAGAGGGGACGGCGAGATGGATATTTGGCGCACGGACATCGATGGTGCGAATCCAAAGCAATTGACCTTTGGCGGAAAGGGATTTCAACCAGCACCTTCGCCGGATGGGAAGTGGGTGTACTACAAGTCGTTTTTAGACGAGATAGGCTCGCTTTGCCGAGTCCCGATCGACGGCGGCGAATCAGAGTGTTTTACCGACAAGGAAACATCGTGGACCAGCTTTTCTCCTGACGGCAAGTACCTCGCGGCGTCATACACCACTGACAGACGACGGCTCGCTATTTTCTCGGCCTCTACGCACGAAGTGATCAAGCAATTTGATGTCCCCGCGAACCGCGACTCTTTTCATGGGCACGAGGTGGACGGCTGATGGAAAATCGGTGACCTATCGCGATACCGCATACGGTTATTGGGTACAGGACATCGAGGGTGGCGAACCTCGCAGGCTTGAGGGATTGCCGAAGGAAAAGTTTTATAACTTCTCCTGGTCACGTGACGGAAAGTGGCTCGCGTTCGTTCGCGGGCAGGAGATTCGAGACGTGGTGCTCTTTCGGCGTACCGAATAAGAGTTGAGGCCTTTGTAAGTCGCCGGGATCGCGGCGTGAACATGTGAACCATCAGACTCCATTCTCCATCCTGCTTGAAGATTGGTTCAAAAAAAAGGCCGCACCGGATCGTTCCGATGCGGCCTGATCTTTTAAGTCATGTTTTATCGAATGGTCTTCCTCGGCATCTTCTCATCCATCATTGCAGTCTGATAAACAAACGCAGCCATGATCGTCGCGGCCTGTTTCATATCCTCGGCCTGAATGCGATCGTAGTTGTCCTGATTCGAATGATGAGTCCGGGTATCGTACTCGATCTCATCCTGTATGAACTGAAAACCCGGAAGCCCGATGCGATCAAACGAGAGGTGATCGGTACCGCCGGTGTTCGACATCGTAAGCGTGGTGGCTGCGAGGTCGGCAAAGGGCGCGAGCCAAGTTTCGAAGTACGGCCTGACGGCGGCGTTTCCCTGCATGTAAACGCCACGGATCTTTCCAGTACCATTGTCCAGATTGTAGTAGGCCGACAACTTGTCGTAGTTCGCCGTCTTGACGAGCTCGCCAGGCTGGTTGTTCTGGCCCGGTTTTCGTTCGCCGAATTGCTGTTTCACATATTCACGCGACCCGATCAAGCCTTGCTCTTCGCCGCTCCAGAGGGCGACGCGGATCGTTCGCCGCGGCTTTAATCCCGAAGCGATCAATATACGTGCAGCTTCCATTGCGACAGCACATCCGGCGGCGTTGTCGGTCGCACCGGTCCCCGCGTGCCATGAATCGAGATGCCCACCGAGCATGACGAGCTCGTCCTTCAACGTCGGGTCAGTTCCCGGGATCTCAGCGACCGTGTTATATCCCATCAGGTCCTCGTCGTAATACTGCGCCTGGATATCGACGGTCATCCGCGGCTTTGCTCCGTTCTGGATCATGCGAACAAGACGATTGTAATCTTCGGTCGCCATCGTCATCTGCGGCAGCATCCGCGCCTCAGCATCTTTTTGATAAGGGGAAAGCCCACGCCGTGCAGGTGCCTCAGAAGATGTCGCGACAGTTGAGAAAGGAGCAACGGTTGCACCTTGGACAAACAAGGTACCGCCCGAGCCGTTGCGACTGTTGTCGATGACAACTCCGGCGCCTTCGTCCAGTAGGAACGTGCTGATCTTTTGCACGATCTGAAACTGACGAAAACGCTCTTGCTGTTGTGGATTTTGCTGGCCCGAGGCGGTCGGTGGTGGCGGAAGGATTGTCGACGGATCAGGAGCCGCGGACATTTTCGCAAGCGACTCGTCGGTATGCCTTTCACCCAAGCCCGTGAAATCCGCCTTCAATTCACGGGTTCGGGAGATAAGTACGATCTTTCCGCGGAGCTGCCCTTTATATTTTGCAAAGTCTTCGTCCTTCGAGACGTCAAGATAAACGACATCGCTTGTCACGGCACCTTTCGTCGAAGGTGACCACGCCTTCGGATATGCGATGACGGGAAACACTGTCGGCTCATTTACCTGTGCCGAAAAACTTTTTAATGACCATCCGCGGCCGAACGGACCCCACGGCTCAAGTTTGGCATTCTGCATTCCCCATTTCGCCATCGTGTCGCGCGTCCACTCGTTCGCCCGTTTCATGCCGGGTGAATTAGTAAGCCGTCCGCCGATTACATCCGTCAGGTAAGACAGCGTTTGCATCACCTCCGACCTGTTCATCCCTTCGTCGCGGATCTTATCGATCACCGCCTTGGGGGCGGAATAAATTCCGGCGGCGGATGTCGTCGACGGCGATTTATCTATGACCGCGGCAGTCTGCCCAAAACCCGCGGTCGTCGGGATCAAAAGAGCCCAAAGCAAGAAAACGCCCAATACCTTGCGTCGCATCATTAATAGTTTCTCCTGTAGAAGAATTAGTCCAATAGGATCGGTTCGCCTAATATAACAGACCGCTAATGATGTTTCACGGCGAGCACGCGGATCGGAGAGATCTATTCTTGTCCTCTTTCTAACTTACTATCCAAAGAGTTGGCCTCGAGATTCGTTTGGTTACGGCATTAACGGCTCGGCGGTCATCCGCTGGCCAGTGAAGGTTCCCGTTCCTGTATAAACGACGTTGTCGTTTATGTCGTAGTAATCCACCACCAGCTGGCCGGACATTTCGTTTCCCGATTTGCTCATCACCGCGGCATTCCGGATCTTTGCACCGCCTGCAAACGAGCCGTCGCTGTTGTAAAAGATCTGGCGAAAGGTGAACAGGAAGTTTCGATTTCCCGTTCGCTCCCAAGCGCCGTGGGCGGCTGTAGCCACCGGTGCAATTCCCGGAGGTGGGGCCAAAAGGACATCGCCCTGGGCCGAGCCAATGACGGATCCGTCGCCGTCAAAGGTAAGCAGTGCCCGAAACGGCTCCGGCCAGGTATCGGAAGTAACGGTTACCCGCCACGTTCCTGCAATGGTGTCACTGTTGCTGACCGGCGTGGGGTTTGTTTGCGGTGTATTGGTGATTACCTGTCCTCCGGCTCCCCCGGCGGTCGGCTCTCCGGCAGCAGCGAATGCCGTAGCAGTGAGGATCACAAGTAGCATCGATATTGTTTTTGTTTTCATTTTCGTTTTCATGTTCTTCTTTAGCTCCTTTTTTGTTTGTTTGTTTTGTTCGTTCCTCCGAATCCAAACCTGGGCCTTCTCGGCAACGCAACAGATTTTTTATCAAAGGGTTTTAACTCTGCTAAAATCGAATCCGAGGCCAATTCTCGGGACGGATCGAGTTTCACACGCGGGAATTTTAAAAATCCTAAATCTGTCCGAATACATCCGAATCGCGACGAATTCTCATGATCGGTGCTGAGCCAGAGAAAACTTATTTTGCGGATTTTGAGATAGACCGCGGCCGGCGCCACCTGTTAAAGGACGGGCGAAACCTTTCTTTGAATGCAAAAGCCTTTGATCTGCTCGTTTTTCTGACTGACAACCCCGGCCGCATCGTTTCGAAAGACGAGATTCTGAACTCGATCTGGAAGGACCAGTTCGTCGAAGAATCAAACCTTTCGGTTCAGATCTCCGCGATTCGCAAGGTACTCGGCGATAGTGCTTCGGATCCGCGGTTCCTGGCGACCATTCCCGGCAAGGGCTACCAATTTGTCGCCGAGACGTATAAATCCGATCCGACAGAGACCGTTCCTGTCGAGATGCCGACGGAATCCACGGGGACGCAAACATCTAACCGTGGGGTTTGGCTCGCGGCCGGAATCGGTTTGCTGGTGTTGGCTTTAGTTGTCGTATTCGCAGGCCGCATCCTTTTTTTTAGTTCGCCGCCTGCGATCAAATCGGTTGCGGTACTTCCTTTCCTGGACCCGGGCGGAGATGCGGAATATCTTGGCGACGGATTGGCCGAGAGCGTTATTTTCTCGCTGTCGCGTGTTCCGACGCTGAAGGTTCTTTCGAGCGGATCCTCGTTTCGTTATCGTTCCGAGAAACCGGATGCAATGAAGATGGGGCGCGACCTTGGCGTCGACGCGATCCTAATCGGCCGCATCGTTCACTCGGGCGATACACTTTCGGTGAGTGCCGAACTGGTCTCAACAGCGGACGATTCGGTTATATGGGGTGATCAGTTATCGCGGAAACTGTCTGACGTTGAAAAATTGCAGGCCGATATTGCGCAAGCGATCACTCAGCGCCTGCGGATAAAACTGACTGGAGCAGACGAGGGGCGGTTAAGCCGCGAGCAGACCCAGAACGAGGAAGCCTACAACTACTATCTGATCGGGCGCTATCACCTGAATCGTCTGACAGATGACGGTTTTTTGAAAGCTCGTGACAACTTTAAACTGGCGATCGAGAAAGATCCGGGTTATCCGCTGGCCCATGCCGGCCTTGCCGATTCATACAACATGCTCTGTGGCTGGGGCTCGCTCGATCCCGGCGAGGGGTATCCGCTTGCAAAGGCTGCGGCGCTTCGTTCACTTGAGCTAGACGACTCTCTTGCCGAAGGACACGCGGCACTTGGAATTACGAAACTCTTTTACGACACTGACTGGGCTGGGGCGGAAACCGAGTTTGCACGGGCGCGGGAACGGAATCCTAGTTTGGTCTCTGCGTGGCAATATCAAACCCTGCTTTATTCGTTGCAGAGCCGATTTGACGAGGCGCTCGTCTCGATCGAAAGGGCGCGTGAGCTTGATCCGCTCTCGATCCTCAACATCATCCTGCGTGGTAACGTCCATTATTTTCAGCGTCAGCCGGGCCCGGCGATCGAGGCATATTTGCAGGCGGTCGAGCTTGACCCGAATTCCGGGCTTGCTCATTGGTCTTTAGGTAACGGCTATTTTCTGGCTAACCGCTTTGACGATGCGATAGCGGAGTACGATAAAGCCGTTTCGCTTTCCGGCGACAGCCCGGACGAAAAGGCCTCGATAGCGTTCACTCGTGCCGTGCGAGGCGACCGAACCGAGGCGCGAAAAATCCTGGACGAGCTAGCAGGCCGGAACAAATACGTCCCCCCGTCATTGCTCGCATCGATCTACGGAGCTATGGGCGAAAAGGACAAGGCCTTTGACCTATTGGAAGACGCGTTTCGCAAGAAAGATTCTGCCCTGCTCTATCTCGCGGTCGATCCGATCTTCGATCCGCTCCGTTCTGATGCAAGGTTTCCGGTTCTGTTGAAACGTTTAGGACTCGGGGCAACGAACTGATCTGCAAAGGACTATACCGTCGACCAGGTAAGAGCGTAGGCGGGCGGGACGTTTTTTACGATCAGCGGGCTTCGTTTCGATTTGCCGTAGCGCCGGCGCATGAATTCGCGAAGTTTGATGGCGGACGGGAAATAGTAACCGTGGGCGTATTGAAACGTGCGGAATGTGCAGCCGAGCTGCATGAACTTGTCGATCTCCAGCAAGATCCTCTCGCCAACCTCGTTCGGTATCGAGACAAAGGGTAGGCAGCAGATGATCGTTCCGACCTTGCCAAGACCGGACCTGCGATGGATGTCGGCCGCCTCGAGGGCATTCCCACGCACGATCTGCATTTTCGGATAATTTCTTTTTGAGGATGCGGACCAGGTCGCGATCCAGCTCGACTCCGAGATATGAACTTTCGTTCGGGACGATCTCCTGAAGAAATTTTGTTATCGCTCCGGTACCGACTCCCAGCTCCATGACGACGTTATTCTCGCTTGGACGAATTCCGGCAACCATTCGCCGCGCCAGCTCCGGCGAACTCGGAGTAATAGATCCGACGGTGCCAGGATTTTTCAGGAACGCCTGCAGGAACTGGATATTTTCGTTCATCGAGTAAGCGCGCTATCCGGTCTTAGCCTCGTTGCCGACCGTACTATCTAACGTTACTTCCTGGCTTGCAACGGCCATTTTATAATCACACTCTTCGTTTTTGCAATAACGGACGGTCCCGTCGCGCTTCGTCGTTTTTTCCAGTAGATAAGGTGCGGCACATTGTGGGCAGGCCTCCTGAACCGGCTTGTCCCAATAAACTTCGTCACATTTCGGATATTCCGAGCACCCGTAGAAGGCCTTTCCGCGTCGGGATTTCTTGACGACGATCTCGCCATCGCCGCATTTCGGGCACTTGATCCCCAATGTTTCCCGCTTTACATAGTCACATTTAGGGTAGTTCGAGCACGAGATAAATTCCCCGAATCGGCCCTGACGTCGGACCAGATTCACACCGTCCTTCGGACAGATCTCGTCGAGCGGTACGGGCGGTGCGACCGGCTTTTGATCACCCTTTGCGATCTTCCGAATGTTTTTACATTCGGGATATCCGGTACATCCGTAGAACGATCCAAACCGTCCTTTCTTGAGCGCCATCTCACGGCCGCAGAGCTCACAGACCGGGATCTCCTCGGCCTCCCCGCCATTCGCGCCCTCGCCGTCGGCCGAACCTTTCTTGCTCACTTCACGGGTGTTCTGGCATTCCGGATAATTCTCGCACGCAAGAAACTGACCGAATCTGCCGAACTTGATGACCATCCCGGCGCCGTCCTTTTCGCAGATCTCGTCGGTCGGGATCGACATCTTTTTCTTGCCCTTGATAGTCTCGGTGGCTAGCTCGAGGTCCTTCGAAAATTTGTCGTAAAACTCGCGCAAGGCATCCTGCCATGCAAGCTTTCCGTCTTCGATCTCGTCAAGCTCCTCTTCCATCCGCGCCGTATAACGCTCATTAAAGATGTCGTCAAAGGTCTCGACCAACAGATCGTTGACGGTCATGCCAAGCGGCGTAGGATGAAAACGGCCCTCGATCTTCTCGACGTACTCACGGTCCTGGATCGTCGTCATGATCGCCGCATACGTGGATGGGCGGCCGATCCCTTTTTCCTCGAGGACCTTGACGAGTGTCGCCTCGGAATAGCGCGGCGGCGGCTCAGTGAAATGTTGCTCCGGCGTGATCGAATTCAGCTTTAGCACCTCGCCTTGCTGGACCAGAGGCAGACTGCGCTCTTCGTCGTCGTCTTCGCCGTCGGCCGGCTTTTCATCACGGCCCTCCTGATAAACCTTGAGGAAGCCGTCGAATTTCTGTACCGAACCCGTTGAACGGAACGTGAATCGCCCGGCTTTGATATCGATCGTCGTCTGATCGAATACCGCGGGCATCATCTGCGACGCGACAAATCTCTGCCAGATCAGACGGTATAATTTCAGCTCTTCCGCGCCGAGTTTGTTCGCAAGGCTTTCGGGTGTGCGATTTACGTCGGTCGGGCGGATCGCTTCGTGAGCATCCTGTGCGTCCTTCTTTGAGCGGTAAAGGTTCGGCTTACCCGGCAAATAAGTTTCACCGTATGTCTCGCCTATGTATCCGCGGACCTCACTTAACGCAGCGTCGGAGACGCGCGTCGAATCGGTACGCATATAGGTGATCAAACCGACAGCACCCTCGGAACCGACCTCGATTCCTTCATAGAGCCTCTGCGCGAGCATCATCGTCTTCTTGACGGCGAAACCGAATTTTCGCGACGCATCCTGCTGGAGCTTTGAGGTGATAAAGGGCGGTGTCGCGTTGCGCTTTCGCTCCTTCGTCGTAACCGAATCGACTATGAATTCCTGTTTGCCGGCTTCATCGACTATCGCTCCGGCATCCGCTTCGCTCTTGATGTGCGTCTCACTAGCCTTCAGGTCCTCATCGAACTTCCCGGTCTTTATCGTGTTTTCCTCTATCTTATAAAGACGCGAATCGAACTTTGGCGGAAGGGCGGCGGTAAGATTCGAGATGATCGTCCAGTACTCGGTCTTCCCGAACGCCTCGATCTCACGTTCGCGCTCAACAACAAGGCGAACGGCGACGGTCTGCACGCGACCAGCCGAAAGCTTGCCGCCGATCGTCTTCCATAAAATTGGCGAGACCTTATAGCCGACCAGGCGGTCGAGGATCCGGCGCGCCTGTTGCGCATCGACAAGATCTTGGTTTACCTGCCTCGGCTCCTTGAACGCATCCTGTATCGCAGCCTTCGTGATCTCGTTGAACATCACGCGATAAATCTGCTGCTTTCCCTTTTTAGGAACGATCTCTTCGGCAAGATGTTGGCAGATCGCCTCTCCCTCGCGGTCGGGGTCGGCCGCAAGATAGATCGCTTCACTGATCTTCGCGGCCTTTTTTAGATCAGAGACTATCTTCTTATTATTGCGTTTTTTGGTGTCGGGAATCACTTCATAGGTCGGCTCGAAATTATTTTCGACGTCCACGCCGAGGTCTTTTCCGGGCAGGTCCTTGATGTGGCCGATCGACGCAAGGACAGTATAGTCGGGTCCAAGATATTTGTTTATCGTCTTAGCCTTAGCCGGCGATTCGACGATCACGAGATTCTTTGCCATACAACTTCCATCGGGAACCTTCCCCGAAAAAAATAGTCAGATGCACGTGGCACCTGACAATCTGACTTCTAACACCTATCTTTCTATTCTGTCAAACTGCCGCTCTTTGCCGGTCAGATCCTTCTCGCGTAATTCTTTCCCGGTAATACCCGGATCAGATCACGTATGTCGAGGGCGACGAGAGCGGTGTTTAGATCGCCAAAAGACATACCGCTCGACTCAAGCAAAACATCTATTTGTCGTGGCTCGTCATAAGAAAGAAGCGACCAAATTTTCCGCTCGTTCGCACTCATATCGGGTGGAGCAATTTCCTCCCGCCCGCTCGCTTTTTCTTCCTCGATCTTCGGCGGAAGGATCGCGGCTGCGATCTCGCTGGGGAGTTCGGCGACGACGTCCTGCCACTGCTGGACCAACTTCGCACCGGACTTTATCAGATAATTCGTACCGAAGGAATTTGCCGAAGTGATGTTTCCGGGGACGGCCATCACCTCCCGGTCCTGCTCAATAGCAAGCCGGGCGGTTATCAGCGAGCCGCTTCGCTCCGACGCTTCGACGATCAAAACACCCAGACACAGCCCGCTTATGATTCGGTTGCGATATGGAAAGTTGTCCTTCAGCGGCGGCGTGCCGAGCGGGAACTGCGAAACGACGGCTCCGCCCGAGTCAAGGATTTCCTTGATCAAACGCGCGTTCTCTTTCGGATACGCACCGTCGATGCCGGTGCCGAGAACTGCGACGGTCTTTCCCCCGCCACTCATCGCGCTCCGGTGGGCAGCCGTATCGATCCCCCGCGCAAGGCCGGAGACAACGCAGATGCCCCGCGATGAAAGATCTCTTGAAAGCATCTCGGTGGCGTTGATCCCGTAGGTCGAACACAGTCGCGAGCCGATAACCGCCACGCACGGCAGCGTCAAACAGGCCTCCCACTCGCCTTGGACATAGAGCGTGATCGGCGGATCCGCGATCTCACGCAACATCTCCGGATAACTCCCGTCGTCAAGAAGCAGGATATCGCCACCGAGTTTTTTGACACGTTCGAGTTCTACGGAGGCGCGGTCGAAAAGCTCTCGCTTGATTATGCTCTCGATCGTTTCGGGTCTGATCCGCAGCGCTTCGAGCTGTGTTCGCCTGGCGTGAAAAACATTATCCGGCGAACCGAACGCCTCGAGCAGCTTTGTCGCCACGCGTGGGCCAACACCGGGAGTCATGTTGAGGGCGAGCCAACTCTTCATTTCGATTTGGGATTTCGGACTTCGGATTTGGGATTTCGATTGAGCTTCGTCGTCTTGATTGCCGAGACGATGATAGCTACAATCTGGTTCGCTTCGTCCATTAACTCAACTAGCACGGACTTGCGAACAATTTCCGATTCGGCCAGAAGCTCCAGCCAGTACACCGACTCATCCGCTTCTTCCTCCACGATACTTAATTTAAAAGAAAATCCGCGGTCGATTTTGCTCGACACGCGGAACGATAGTTTGCGCCGACGGATGTTCCCGATCTTAAGAGCTGTTTACCAATTACACCCGCAGATCCAGTATTGGGAAGTGCACTGTTTAGTCGAATTATGCGGAGCGCGAATCTCTTAGTTCGCGCCTTCATTTCGTGCTGCGTCATGGGAGTATCGAGAACCTAACTCAATTCAATCGCATCCCTGACACAAAAGTCCTAAAAAATCCTAAATCCGAATTCCCAAATCTAAAATCGAGTTGGCGGAGGCGTGTGGGAGTCGAACCCACCCAAGCACGCTCTCGCGTACTCGCTGACGGTTTTGAAGACCGCGCCCATCACCGGACAGGATGCGCCTCCGCGTTTCATTAATTAGGATATTACGTTTGAGAAATATCTGCCGTCGGCGTTTTCATTCTTTTTCGCCACAGCAACCTGGCCGTTAAAGCAATAACAAGCCCCGGCAGCCAGATCCAGGCGATCTCGCTTATTGCAACTTCGACGCCGCGTCCGCTAAAAAAACCAAGGCCAAGCGGCGAGACTTCGATCGGTCGCCATGGAGAAAAGAATCGCTCGTTACTGAATGGTGCGAGTAAAGCGACGCCTAAACCACCATTCGTCAGCATATCAAGCAGCGGGTGCGAAAAGGTGACAGCAGCAAAATACAAACCCGTTTTCCACGTCGACACCTGGCTTTTGTCAAAGAAGAGCATCGAAACGGCGAGGCCGACGAGTATCGCGAACGACAAAGAGTGAGTCAGGCCGCGGTGCCCGAACATATTGTCGTACGGAATTCCGAAGCCGAACATGATGACATCCAGATCAGGCAACACCGAGCACACTACCGTGAGGGTCCAGAAACGCACCGGCAACCTCGTTGGTTGAGCGCTTTGAAAAACTCCGCCTAACGCTGAAGCCAGGATCGCGTGTGAAAAAATGGTGGGCATCAAAGAATCGGGTAGGCCATCGATCGATATCGAAATAGTATCAACTGGAGACGAGCATGGATGTAACGAGTGTCGCCCGTTTCGCAATATCGTCGATCAGTATATGCTCGTCGAGGCGATGTGCTCCGTCACCGGCGACGCCGAGGCCGTCCAACAGCGGAACCCCCAATGCCGCTACAAAATTCCCGTCCGACGCACCGCCGACCTGTGTTTCGCCGAGCTCGTAATCAAAGTCCGCAGCAAGTGATCTCGCGTTTTCGAACAGGGCTACGACGGCGGGTGTTCTTTCCATCGGCGGACGGTTGACGCCGCCCGTTATCTCGAGCCGCACCCGATCGTCGAAAGGTCTTAGTTGACGAACCGAAGTCTCGATCCTCGCCGCCTCTTCCATCGATGTAAACCGGACATCTATGGTGCACTCCGCATTTTCGGGAATCACGTTGATCGTTGTTCCACCTTTCGCGGTGCAGACGTTGACCGTCGTGCCCGCCGACGGATCATTCAGCTCATGCAACGCTTCGATCTGACGTGAAAGCTCAAGGATCGCACTCGCGCCTTTCTCAGGTTCGAGACCCGCGTGTGCAGGAACACCGTGGACGTTGAGAGTAAACATTCCCGTCCCCTTTCGACCGGTCTTCACGCGGCCACCTGCGGACGGCTCGAATACGAAACACGCTTCGGCCTTGCGCGCTTCACGCTCAACCAATTCACGGCCGCTAAAGCTCCCGACTTCTTCGTCACACGAAAGCAATATCGTCACGGATCGGGACGGCGTAGCCGCCGCGTCTGCGATAAAGCGAAGGGCCTCAAGCATCAGAACGATGCCCGACTTCATATCGAAAATGCCGCAGCCGAAAAACTTTCCATCTTCGATGCGCGTCGGATTTTGAAATTTTGTCCCGACCGGGTGGACCGTATCGGTATGGCCAAGGAAAAGGATTTTTTTCTTGACTTCGGGAAATGCCCGGATCAGAACATGGTCGCCATACTTCTCCGCGGGCACTCGCTCGACCTCGAGATCGAGCGATAACTTGCGTGCCTCGTCCTCGATCCAGGAAGCGACGAGTTTGCTTTGTTCGACATCGTATGACGGCGATTCGATCTCGACGATCTGGCGTATCGTCTCGATCGTCTCGTCCCGACGCTGATTGAAATAATCCAGAATTTCGGCTGATCTCATTATATGCAACCGGTCAGTGCGCGGCTGGGCTTGGCGTCGCCCCGAAGATTTGATTCAGTGTCTCGCCGAGACGATAACCGGCTAGTGCAAGTTGACGCTGTGCAACCTTGAACGCGTTGCGCTTATATTTTTCGTTTGGCATTTGGAATCGGATCAGGTCCGGTGAAAAAACATCCGTTTGATTGAACGCGAACGTTTCCTTCTGCCATTCCTCATATTCGCCCAGCTTGATCCCGGAACCAATGGATGAGCGCGGATACTTCTTCATGATTGTTTTGGCGACCGACGTTATATAGTCGCGTTCGCATTCGTCGCCTTTGAGCGGAGTGTTTCTTCCGATGATCGAGTCCCAAAACCAATGCAGGTTCTGCTGTTTTTCACGTGGCGTTCCCTGCGGCGTCAACAAGAAAAGATTTCCTCCCTGATCGCCTTTTGGTTCGAGGTCCGTCACGCGTGCCGAGGTGTGGAGCGGCTGATGAATATCTCCGATCAAGTGGGAGACCCATGCGATCGCGATCGCTTTGTCTTTATCACTCACCGAGGCGCTGCGCAGGGCTTTGTTAAAATCGTTCAGCTTTGAAACAGCGACGCCACCCTCTTCAGCTACCGCAATCGTTTCGGCCTTTCCGTTCACCTGTTTCCAAAACGTGTCGTCATAATGCCAATTACCCTTGTGATATTTTTTATATCGATTTTCGAATGAGCGGTCACGGACGATGTCGGCCCACGTCGAGACCAGCATGAAGTATTCCAGCTTCCTTATTTCTTCTGGCTCCGCACCGTACGATGCAAAGAAGGCGGACAGGTTCGAATCCTCAGCCGCCGTTCTAAGGGTTCGTATTACCGCCTCTCGGGTGGTAGGCGACATTTGATGCCACGCGATGTATGCCGTTGTTTTGTGGCCAACGTCGTCCCACGCGAACGACCACGCAGCCGGCAAAAGTGTAAGTGCTCCCAGAATAACGACTCGAAAAAATATCTGCATAACTGTTCACTAAACCTTTTTGGATGATATTAACGAAATAACGGAATAAAGAGAAAGGCCCTCGCTTGGCGGATTGTGTGAAAAGTCCGCCTCCATGGGCATGGCGGTTGCTAGGGATAATAAATAGGAAGCGTCAGACGATTATCACTGATACTTCCTAGGACTTAAGCACGCGTTGAGGTTTGTGGACGAAATTCGAACAATCGACTCCGTCTAGAGTCCGCAAGAACTTTCCCCCGATTCGTTCTATTCCGATGGAGCGAATCACATTGAATAAATGTGAGGAGAGAGAAAAGTTATGCAAGGAATTTTAGAACAGAACAGGATTGCGGCGGCGATCATTAATCGTACACGTGGCTCATTTGGCGAAAAGATCGGCTTTCTCGCCTCAGTATTTGGATGTCGGCATAAAAGTCTGACCAGACCATTTACGGAGATGCGTGTCTCGTATCGGGCATGCCTGGACTGTGGTGCTCGGAAAAAGTTTGATACCGAAGATTTTAGAACGGTGGGGCCATTTTATTATCCGCCGGCGGTGAGGTCGGAAAGTTTCTGATCTGGGCTTAGCTAGTTAATTCTTTAGAGTGTGGTTTCAGAAACCGCACTTTTTTTGTTTAAATTTTCTTTAGGATCAAGGCTGAATTCTTCGAGCCGAATCCGATGCAGTTACACAGCGCGGCATTCACAGACGCTTTTCTCGCGACATTCGGAACGTAGTCGAGATCACAACTGGGATCTGCCACGTCGAGGTTGATAGTGGGCGGAATAATTCCTTCGTCGATTGCCAGGAGCGCGGCCGCTATCCCGGCAGAGCCGGCAGCACCCTGAGGATGGCCTATCTGAGACTTCGTAGCAGACATCGGAATCTTGTAGGCGCCTTTACCAAACGCAAGCTTTACGGCTTGAGTTTCAATACGATCGTTGAGTTGTGTAGACGTTCCGTGCAGGTTTACGTAGTCGATCTGCTCCGGCGCGATCTCTGCGTCGGCCATTGCCAACGTCATTGCACGCGCCGGCTCGATTCCATTCTCCTCTAAACGTACACGATGATAGGCGTCGCACGTCACACCATACCCCGCCACCTCAGCATAGATCTTTGCTCCGCGATCGATAGCACTCTCCAATGCCTCGAGTACAAATACCCAGGAACCTTCGCCGATCACTATTCCGGAACGGTCTTTAGAAAAAGGACGGCATGCTCTTTCGGGCTCGTCGTTCCATTCTTTCGTGCAAACGGTCATGACCTCAAAGCCCTTCAGGATCCCCGGTGAAATTGGGCTGTCGACGCCCCCGGTCAACATTATGTCCTGCCGTCCCAGAGAGATGTGCTGGGCAGCATAGAACATCGCGTCGGTCGAGGATGTGCAGCCCGTCGAAATAATGTGCGACAGGCCATGAAGGTTAAAGACCATCGAGAGCTCGGAAGAAAGACCGCCGTGGGTCGACGCTGGGATCGTATAGATGCTTCCCTTTCCGGCGTTTCCGGAAAACCAATATCCGAACTGTTTTTCGGTGAATGCGAGACCGCCGCCGCCAGTTCCCAAAAGTACACCGAACCGCCGTCGTTCTTCGAGCGACAATTCCTCGGTCGGTATCGATGAATCGCGGATCGCTTCACGTGCTGCGGCGAGATACAAGTGGAACTGTCCGGGGTACGTGTTGGCGATCTTTCGGATTGAGTTGGCTTTTCCAGTCGAACTCGGGAATCTCCGCTGCGATCTGCACGTTGAATTCGGAAGGATCAAAACTCTCGATCCGGCGTACACCGCTTTTCCCTTCCTTCAGCGAATTCCAATATTGCTCGCGTCCGATGCCGATCGGTGTCACACAACCGAGCCCTGTAATGACAACCCGCCTCTGTTGCTCGATATTATTCAACATACGAAGAATTCAATCTAAATACTCGCACGGTCGTACACCCTCCACCTAAAGGTAAACCGATCATCCCATTTCGTCTGTGATCACAAATTTTGTTTATCTAATGGCAGAGCTGTGATAACTTCTAGATGCTCCAAACAATCTGAATACAAAAGGGGGAAACTTATGCTTTGGACGATTATAGTGATTCTGCTCGTATTGTGGCTGCTAGGGTTTGTCGGAAACATCGGCGGACTCGGCTCAAACAGCTTGATTCACATCCTGGTTGTTATTGCGATAGTGGTTTTGATTCTCCAGTTGGTAAGGGGGCGGAGAGTATAAACTCAAGCTCAACAACTGCAGGCCTCTTCTATTAAATAGAAAACGTCCGGACCGATACGTCGGCCCGGACGTTTTGATTAAATCACCCCGACACTAGTTCTGGGAAAGATTCAGGATCCCGTTTAGAATGGTACTCAAAATATTGAGGCCGTTACTCGAGCGGTATCCGTATCTATATTGGTTATTGAAACCGTCCTCATAGCCACGCTCAAATCCCTGCTGGAAGTAGTACTGATACTGGCTGCGGTCGACGTAGCTCTGATAACCGTACGTTCCCGATCTATAGACGTTATTTCCGTAGTAGTCGCTGTTCCGGCTATACCGGGCATCCCGCTGTCCCTGCTGGTAACCCTGCTGATACCCACGGTTCACGGCCTGTCGCAAAAGCTCGGCGCCACGATAGTCGGTCTGGTAGTAGCTACCGTCGCGGTACACGCGATAAGCTCGCGAACCGCCACGGCGATTGACGTATCGGTTGTTATAACCGCTTGATCGTCGATACTGGGCATACTGTCTCTGCGCCTCGCGCCGGGCTCTCTGCCAGTCACGGTAGTCACTACGGCTCCGCGACCTCAGATAATCCTGATACTCGCGCTGGGCCCGGTGTTGAGCGGCCTGCCACTCGCGATATTCCTCGTTGTAATTTTGCGCGCTGGCTGTTCCGGCAGCTCCTAACAATAGAAGTGCACCAAAAACCGAACCTATCAACGTATTCTTTAAGTTAAATAATTTCATAACATTCTCCCCTTGAATGGCCACCGGTATATTAATATTGGGTAGAGCCGGCAAGCCTTATTTTTTTCGGTGACTGAAATTAATTCATCGTCGCCTTCCCCCTGGAAAACGCAATGACCGTGCCAGCAACCTAATTGCTGAAATAGTTTGTTTTACCCTCCGACGAGCTTTCAACTCGCAAAAGAAAAAGCGACGATTTGAGAAAATCGCCGCCCTTTTTCGTAGATCAAGGTGCTTGAAAAAATGCTCGAGAGAAACTGTTCATATCCTCAATGGCATAACGATATATTTGTAATCGTATGCGGTGTCGCCGGCGATACGGATCTGCGTCGCGGCGTTCGCATCCTTGAACTCAAAGGAGACGCGCGTAGGGCCGCTTGATTCTTTGACCCGAACTTTATCGCCGTCGGTCTCTTTCGTCTCGGGCGGCGAGTCCGTCGAGACATCCGAGACGGCGTTTTCAAGAGCACCGACGTTATTCAGAAACTCCTGCAGGTACTGCCAATTAAAACCTAACGTGATTTCTTCTTCTGCAGAATAATCGGCCGGGACAAACTCCTGCCCTTCTCCTTCTTCGCTGGACTGGGCAGTAATCTCTACTTCGTTCTTTCGCACGGTCATTCGGATCGAACGGTTTCTCTCATCAGCCATCAGGGAAATGCGCTTAACCGCATTTTTCATTTCAGCGAGATCGAAAACCACGGTCTTGTCGTTGTCCTTCGGCATGACCATTTCGTAATTTGGAAAATTGCCCGATAGTTTTCGGGTGATAAGCAACCGTCCACCGGTCTGGAAGTAGATGTGATTCTGATCCTCGCCGAACTGGATTTCGCCATCGGCGTCTCGAGATATCTTGACGAGTTCGGTGAGAGCTTTTTTAGGTATCAGTACATCGATCTGGGTGTCACCAGCGTCGTCGATGACTTTTTCTATGAACGCAAGGCGATGACCGTCGGTGGTTACCATGCGGGCCTTCCCGTCGGCGATCATGAACTTTGCTCCGGACAGCGTAAATCGGCTTTGCTCATTCGTAATCGCAAAGGCGGTATTGTGAATAAAATAATTGAATATTTCACTGGAGAGCTTCATCGGCGCCGACTTAAAGATAGGAAGCTCGGGATATTGCTCTCGGCTCACACCTGCGAGACGAAAGTTGGCCCGCCCGGCCTTCATCTGCACCCATTCATTCTCCAGTTTCTTGAAATGAACATCGCCGCCGTCTAACGTCCGGATGATATCGAAAAGCTTGCGGGCCTGGATACACATCGAGCCGGTTTGCTTAATTTCAGCTTCCGCATCGCATCGGATGGTCACATCCAGATCGGTGCCAAGGATTCGAATTTCATTTTCGCCGAGGCTCTCGATCAAAATATTGGACAAGATCGGAATGGTAGATTTCCGCTCGACGACACCTTGAATAAAACCAAGTTCTTCCTTGAGGACGCTTTGTTTGATCGTAAATTCCATTGTGCTTTGTACGACTCCGAATTAGTTGATTATAACTGCCCAGCTGTTTGAGACGAATCTTCTTCTACTAACCTAATCAAAAAACATTATATAAATCTAGTAGTAGTAATAGGGCCTGTGTATATGTGTAAAAGTAATAAAAACGCTCGATAACGTTGGCCTTGGACGTCCACAATCAGCTGTGGAAAACTTGTGGAAAAGGCATCTAGAATCTGGAAAACTTTTGTGGCGGCATCTTTTCCACCAGTATCCACAGCAATGTGGAGCGAGAACCTGCGGAAAAGTGGAAATCTTTTTTCAAATGCTGCAAGCAAGGTAGATATCAAGACGCACGAAAAATCTAAGTGTGGAAATCACGGCGCCGGTCCGATACCGCAAAACTCCAATAACTAATTGCAAAGACTGTCAATTAAGCCGCTAATGGTATTGTGGAAAACACCATCTTTCTTGACAAGCGTTTCTATCTTGGTAAATGAGTGCATTACTGTCGTATGATGCTTGCCGCCGAACTCGCGTCCTATCTCGGGATAGCTGTGGCTTGTCAGCCGCTTGCACAGGTACATGGCAACCTGACGCGGCACCGCAACAGCCCGGGAGTTGTTTTTCGACTTCATTTCTTCGACCGTGAGCTTGTAGTGTGACGCAACAATACGAGCTATTCGGTCCATAGTCAAACCTTCCGGTCGTTCACTATCAATGATGTTTTTTAAGGCGTCCTGAGCCAGCATTTTGGATATCGGAACACCTCGCAAACTCGATATTGCGACCAGACGCACAAGAGATCCCTCGAGCTCGCGAACATTTGAGCGGATCTTTGTCGCAATGAATATCGCGATCTCATCCGGCAGGTTGATGCCGTCGAGATCGGCTTTACGTTTCAGGATCGCGACCTTGGTTTCGAGGTCGGGCGGTTCGATGTCCGCGATCAGTCCCCACTCAAAACGGGAGTGCAATCTTTCCTGAAGTGTTGGTATGTCGCGCGGCGGACAGTCGCTCGTGATGACGATCTGCTTTTGGTCGTTATGAAGCGTATTAAACGTGTGAAAAAACTCTTCCTGCGTACGCTCTTTTCCGGCCATGAACTGTACGTCGTCCATCAGCAGTACGTCGATAGAGCGGTACTTCTCGCGAAAACTCTGTGTCTTGTCGTAGCGTATCGCATTGATAAGTTCATTCATGAACTTTTCCGAAGTGATGTACGACACCCGTAGATGGCGATTACGTTCCTTGATAGAGTGCCCGATCGCATGCATCAGGTGGGTCTTACCGAGTCCCACCCCACCGTAGATGAACAGTGGGTTGTACGTCTTGCCAGGCGTCTCGGCTGCGGCGAGACTCGCCGCGTGAGCGAATTGATTGCTCGTACCAACGACGAACTTCTCAAACGTATATTTTGGATTAAGCGAGTTTTCGACCGGTTCGAGATTTAAAAAATTAGTTGGGCCAGAGTTTGCGAACGTCGCTGGGTTTGTTGCGATCGGTCCTTCAGTATTTGCGGCTGCCGCAAAACTCTTTTCCATCGGCTGAAAAAAATCAGGATCAGGCATTTCGGAAAAACGCTCTTCAGCGTTTTCGGCTTCGTCAACCTTCCATTCGAAGCGATACCCACCAAATCGGGCCGCCTCCGCGGCATTTTCAAGAAGATCGCCGTAGTAAAGTGTGACCCAATCTTTAGTTACTTGACCGGCGCGAAGAAAAAGTATTCGGGCAGATGTATCGTGCCCGTCGTACTTGATCGGCCGGAACCAAGAATCGTAGATATGATTATTGAGCCGTTGTCCGATGAACTGGAGCATTTGATTCCAGACATCGGTTTTTTCCAAAACAGTCGCCACGTGAGGCCTCCGAAAATTCTTGTTTAAGAAGCGGGAATCTTAAGCAAAGGTATACGCGCCAATTTCCCGTTAAGCGTTTGAGATTTATCCGTAAACTAAATCCGAAATACGTCCTTAGCACCACCTAGGTATTCTCATTCGAAGCGCCGCAACCTTAGTTTTTCCACAAGGTTTTCCACAGGCCTGTGGACGCACGCTTAAATACTAAGGTGACACTTTAACTTATTTGTTTTCAATAGTTTACAGGGCTAGATATATGAAAAACGGGTCACAGATTAGCACAGGCCAATTAACATTGCAAACAGAAATCCACAGAAAAACCATAAGCAGACGAAACCCATTAAATACATTTTTCCGGAATGATTTAACACGAATTCGCGACGTCTTTCGAAGGGATATTGAGGGCGGTCCGTTTCTAAAAGCCATCAATTTTTTTTGGAATAATTAATAAACGAACAGATTGGGAAAGAGGTTTTTATTCCGAACCGTTTCGACAAAACGATTCTTGCCTGTTTCGAAAAGTAAACGAACGGTACACAAAAATTTTTAAGTAGTGGACGGAGGGTTGTTCAGGTTCGCGTTATTCCAAAACGAACTCTGCCTGAACCGACTGAGGATAGTTGTTGCGGCGATTGTCGATGATGAGGAAATAGGTTCCGGCTTCCAGAACTGGATTTATTTTTCCCCAGGGCACGTATCCGGTGCGGGAGACGAAGTTGTAATTCATATCGAGTTTCCAGCTTTCGAAGTCAGATTCTTTTACCAGCAAAACTGAAACACGTTTTTTTACTTCGGCAGTCCGGAACACCCCGGAGACTCTTGCACGACGGTTAAGCTCGATCCGCATCGAGTAATGATTGCCAGCGGGTACCGTCACATCACCCCAGATCAACCGGCCTTTCGCCGTATAAGCCGGGGTCTGAGACGGGATCGGCTCGCGCTTGTTTATTTGCAATACTCGAATTCCGAAGAGAATAGCCAGGACCACGATGACGATCCACGGCCATCGCCAACGCCAGATATCTTTTTCAGTATTGATCCTCTGAAACATTTGTTAAGTCCAAGGCCGACGAGCCAATCTAATTTAAATCTTCAGTAGATGGCAATTGACAACAAAAAATCGCGGATGCCCGGGCTAACGGCACGCCGCGATCATTCTGGCTCTGTGCTTTTAGAACTACTTTTGTCGGATGCTGCTTGCACCGGAAGTCTTTTTCTCAACACTACCCGGACTTCCGGAATAGGTGACCTTGCTCGCGCCGGACGCGTCCGATACCAACCGCTCAGTGACGAATAGGTTCACACAACTTGCTCCACTCGCATCTACTGTCGCGGTCTTCGCGTTCAATGACTCAGCCTCGATGCTGCTCGCGCCGCTTACCTCTATTTTGATCTCAGCCGTCTTACCGTCGATCTTCACTTTTGAGGCGCCGCTCGTATCAATTTTGAGGGACGGATTATCGATCCCGACGATGGAGACTTTCGATGCGCCAGAGGCGACAACGCTTTCGATATCCGGAGCCGAAATGCGGACCCGCAAGGGTGTCTGAGAGTTTATTCGCTCTGTCGCTTCGATGTGGAGCACACCGCCTTCGACTTCGGTTTTTATGTATGGAATAAGATTGTCATCAGCTTCAACCTCGACGGCGAAATCCTTGCCGGCGGTGATCTCTACCTGAAAGACGCCACCAACCTCGATCCCCTTAAATTCGTTTGCGCTTCGTGCTTCCGATCGTGCGACCGATGAACCTTTGATTGCCGATCCGAATGAAAAGTTAAAAACTTTGTCGGTTAAGCGGCCGAATGAGAATAGATTTGCGAAGACGACGCCGACCAGAACTGCGACGATAAATATCAGGATCCCTAACTTTTTCATGATTACCTCCGACGAAACGATTAGCTGACCGGAGAAAACGCTTTTTACGGAGTAAAAGTTCGGGAAAACTCTAAGAGTCGTTTATTTTGAGTAGATGTAAAACTGGATCGCCTGTAAAACGCCAATAAAAAAGCCGAACAGAGCTCCGAATAACTCGATCGTTCTTAAATGTTCCTTGGCGACCGACAGCACGAGAGCCTCTAACTTTTCAGCCGGATAGTTCATTATTTTTTGACGCACAACTCCGCCCACGTCGAACTCACGGATCGCTTCTGGTAATTTTTCCCGTATTGCCGCGATGATCGTGTCGGCAAAGCTATCGCTCGCGGCGAAAAGCCTTTCTTCCGAAATATTGTCTGAGAGGCGTCCGATCGGCGCAGCAAGCAAATTGTCGATCTGGGTCGCCAGCATGGCGTTGATAATTTTGGAGGTGTCTTCGCCGGCAACTACGTTCAGCAGGCCACTGGACAACATGGACTTGAGCTTCGCCTCAGATTCCGGATGGAGCGCTCGCATGATGGAATCCACGCTGTGCGGCCGAAACTGAGCGATCGTGTCAGTGAGATAGGCTGAGATCTGCCGCATCATCTCGTCACCTCGGAGAAGCGACAAAGCAGCCTTCGCGATCTGCTCTTTGAGCCGTTCGAGTTGGTCGGGATTAATTTTTCCTATCACTTCCGGGAGCGGCCGCGCGAGGGCGCTGTCGATACTGGAATCGATAAAACTACGAGCTTCTTCGGCAAAGAAATCGCCTTTCAAAGTTTCTTCGATACGCCGCGGCAAACTCTCGTTTACAAGATCGTCGACCTCACCGAGTAAGTTCTCGCGGGAGACAAAGATCTTCTTAAAAAATGGAAGGGCTTCATAGTAATCATGAACCTCGCTTTTGATCAGAGCGCCGATCTGGTTCCGCGTTCGCTCGGTTGCGGCGATCTCTGTCAGGTGGTGAGCCATCGGACCGATCTGTTCGCCTGCTTTTTCTTTTAAGAGAGAGACCGCATCCGGCGTAAACAGGTCACCGAGCGGCGTGGGCGTGTTGGCGAGATCATCCACACGCCGATCTATAAATCCGCGGACTTTTTGCTCGAGCTCGAATGAATTTAGTACCGAGCGCATTCGCTCTTCAAGAAAGCCGACGATCTTTTCAAAAGTTTCGTCGTCGATCACCGATGAGACCCGGCGAGATAAGACTTCATCGACGCGACGTTCGACAAAACTGCTGATCGTCATAAGCGACTCTTCGCTTTTGATAACGTTTTCGATGTGCTCGGCGACCTTGAATTGCAGAGAAGTGATCGCATCCAGCACCGGTGCGCGCAAGTTCGACGGCAGTGTCTCGATCAGCGACGGATAATTTTGCGACACGATTTCTTTCGTGTACGCGTCGATAACGCCACGGATCTTCCGCCGGAGAAAATCCTTGCCGAGAAGCTCCTCAATTATCGTTTCCTGCGATACAAGATCTTCGCCGACGGCTTTTCCGATCGCGGAGGCAAGTCGATCGCGATGACGCGGTATCATGCCCTGCGGAAATAAAGTTATGCCGAAGATCTTGAATGGTTTGCGCGGCCTAAAGAGCATTCGCACGGCAAGCCATGCTCCTGCATAGCCGTGCACGGTGGCCAGAAATATTAGCAAGCCGATCTGGAACCAGATCTTAGAGTCTGGTGCAAAAATGTTGTAAATGTCGTTAAGAAATTCCATTCATCTCGAACCAGCGCGTCGACCCGTGTCGGTCAACCCTCGGGAAGTATGATCAGAAAATCTGAAAGCCTTTTGAGCGCAGGCAAAACTCTGAGAACTCGTTTAGCCATTCGCGCGTGACACTATAATTTTTCCACTGTTCCTCATCGTCGCGATGCAGCGTCATGTCGTCAGGCTCGTCCGTGATCCGAAGATCGGCGAACATGCGGCCGTTTTCAGAAAGCTTGGGAAGAATTTTGTTCCTAACGGCTTCGCCTATTGCGTGAGCGTCATCGACATCTACTTTCACTCCCGTCGCGCTGTATCCCATCTGGCGGATCTTTCCTTCGCTGATAATGTCCAGATTCTTGATTATTTCGAGAGCCGCCTTCCAGCTCCAAACGTTGGCGCTGAATTCAAAGTTCTCTGACCCGAGGTCGTGCAATGTAAAACTCATGTAAAAAATGCTATCCGCGTGCGTGAGTGAAGTCAATGCACTTTTTTGTTTGGGATTGCGGCGAAGTATACTTTCGTTTTATGAAAGGATATCTGGAGCGCATAGGAGTAGCGGATCTTGACCAGTGTCAGGATCTTGCGACGCTGACATTACTTCAGCGCCAGCATCTGCGGAACGTGCCCTTCGAGAACCTGGATATACATTGGAAACGCCCAATAGTTCTCGATACAGAAAGATTTTACAAGAAGATTGTCATCGACGGCCGGGGCGGGTTTTGTTATGAGCTGAATGGAGCGTTCAATGATTTGTTACGCAGGGTCGGGTTTGATACTCGGCTGGTTTCGGCGAGGGTTTTTAACGGTACGACGCACGGCCCCGAATTCGATCACGCGGCGATCATCGTTACGATAGCCGACAAAGAGTATCTGGTGGATGTCGGCTTCGGGGCGTTTACTACGGACCCTCTTCGCTTTGAGTTAGGCGAGAAACAGCAGGATCCCTCGGGTATTTTCGTGATCCGCAAATTTGATGACGATTATGCGGAAGTCGCGAAACTCGAAAACAGTAACTGGGAAAGTGAATACATATTTCAGGACGTGGCCCGCAAGTTGTCAGACTTTACCGAGATGTGCGATTTCCAACAATACTCACCCGAGTCACATTTCACGAAAGGAAAGCTCTGTTCGATCATGACGGAAACCGGTCGAAAAACCCTTAGCGAAAAGAGCTTCATTGTTACTAGTAATGGGCACAAGTCGGAGACACCGGTGAGGTCCGAAGCGGAATTTTATGACCTGCTTATGAGCGAATTTGGCATCGCCCCGATGCACATTTGATATTTTATGTCGCAATCAATTTCATATGCCGATGCGGGAGTTTCGATCGATAACGCAAACCGCGCCGTGGCGAAGATCCGCGAATACGCGCGGAGCACTTTTAACGAGCGAACGCTGACCGAGATCGGAAGTTTCGGCGGGATGTTCTCCGGAGCGTTTCCGGAGATGAGCGATCCGATTCTGGTCGCGTCGGCCGACGGCGTTGGAACAAAGCTCAAGCTTGCTTTCGAATGTGGCGTTCACAACACGGTCGGGGCCGATCTCGTCAACCACTGCGTCAACGACATTCTCGTCCAGGGCGCACGTCCGTTGTTCTTTCTCGATTACTTCGCCACCGGCAAGCTCGAGCCGGACGTGACAGCTTCGGTTGTCGAAGGCATGGCGCGGGCGTGTAAAGAAAATGGCTGCGTACTTTTAGGCGGTGAGACGGCTGAGATGCCCGATTTTTACCCGACCGGCGAATATGATCTCGCGGGATTTATCGTCGGCGTTGTCGACAAGTCTAGAGTGATCGACGGAAAATCGATCGTTCCCGGCGACGTCGTTCTCGGAATTCCTTCGAACGGTTTGCAGACGAACGGATACTCGCTGGCGAGAAAGCTTTTCTTCGAGATCGGCGGATACAAATCCGACACGTTTCTTGATGAGCTCGGCGAAACAGTCGGCAATGCGCTTTTGAAAACGCACCAGAGTTTCTTACCGCAGCTCGGGCCACTGCTTGATTCAGGAAAGATCAAAGGCCTGGCGCATATCACGGGCGGCGGCTTTCTCGAAAATATTCCGCGGATTTTGCCTGAAGGCGTTTCTGTCGAGATCAAACGCGGTACATGGCCTGAGCTACCGGTCTTCGGGATAATGCAGCGGCTCGGGAATGTCTCGGATCATGAGATGTTCCGAACTTTCAATATGGGGATCGGGATGATAGTCGTTTGCTCCGTTGATCAAGCGCCCTCTTTTTTGGAGCTGATCCAGGACTGTCGTGAGATCGGCCGGGTTATTTCCGGAACGAATGAAGTTCGCGTTAAATGAAGATCGGAATTCTTATCTCGGGGCGCGGGTCAAACATGGTGGCTCTCGTCGACGCTGTGAAGAGTGGCGAGATCCCGGATTCCGAGATCGCGGTTGTGATCAGCGACAAGCCGCAAGCGGCTGGAATCGAGAATGCGAAAACTCGAGGTATTGAGACGATTGTTGTCGAACGTCGGGGCCGAACGCGTAAAGATCACGACGCCGAGATAATTGCCGAGCTGCGAAAACGAAACGTAGAACTTGTCTGTCTCGCGGGCTACATGCGGCTGCTGTCAAAAGATTTTATTCACGCGTTTGAGAACAGGATCGTCAACATTCACCCGAGTCTTTTGCCCGCCTTTCCAGGGCTTGATGCTCAAAAGCAGGCTATCGATCACGGCGTCGAAATCTCTGGCTGCACGGTCCATTTTGTGAATGAAGAACTGGACGCCGGGCCGATAATTTTACAGCGAGTTGTTGAAGTTAAACGTGACGACACCGCCGAAACTCTCGCCGGGCGAATACTCGAGCAAGAACATCCGGCGTACGTTGAGGCAGTGAAAGCAATAGTGTTGGGAGAAACGGAGAAACTGGGCACTGGAAACTGAAAACTCGAAACTGGAATGGGAAGCCAGTTGCGAGTGATCAGTAGGCAGTTTCCAGACAGAGACTCCATTACGGATCTTATTTCCCTCGGTCCACTTAATACCCGCACTGCGAAACGCCCATCAACCACCTATCAACCATTCGACGATATGCTGCACCTGCACCCGTTCCTTTGACAGAACACCCAGTTTTCCCCTAAACTCTAGGTTTTCACTTTCGGGTGAATTTCATGGAGAGCGATTATGCCGAAGAGAACGTATCAACCAAACAACCGCCGCCGCGCGAAAAAGCACGGCTTCAGGGCACGAATGGCGACGAAGAACGGCCGCGCGGTTCTGAAACGCCGCCGCGCGAAAGGCCGCAAGCGCCTGACGGTTCACCATTATTAAGCTTTGATTTACCCAAAGAGACTCGGCTCGCTAAGCGTGCCGAGTTTCTGCGTGTTTACGAACAGGGTACGCGTATCGAAGGGCGGTTTATGACCGTCTTTATTAGGCCCAACGAAGGCCCGATTCAGAGGCTCGGAGTTACGGCGACAAAGAAGGCGATCGGAAAGGCGCACGACCGAAATCGAGCCAAGCGTCTAATTCGCGAGGCATTTAGATTGAGTCGGGCGGAACTTGATACGGTCCCGGTTAAATACGACTGGGTCGTGAACGCCCGACGAAATATTCTCGAGGTCAGACTCGCGAGACCACTTGAGGAATTCAAGCGCATAGTAGCCAGGGTAGGCGAACTATAGGTCTCGGTCGCGGTGTGGCAAACTTGATCTACAAATGAAATTCCTCGTTCTTGATCTGCTTGGTTTTTATAAAGCGTTGGTCTCGCCGTTTCTGCCACCGGCGTGTCGGTTCGAGCCTACGTGCTCGGAATACGCGAAGCAGGCTGTCGAGAAATACGGGGTTGTCCGGGGAACCTGGACGGGGTTCAAGCGTATCCTACGCTGTCAGCCATTCTGTAAGGGCGGGCATGACCCGGTGATGTGATTTGCGATTTTCGATTGTCGATTTGCGATTGGAACCAGGTCGAAATCGAAGATCTGTACGATGGAACAACAAAGTAATCAAACCCAATATCGTTTCATAGTTGCCGCGGCACTCTCAATGATAGTGCTGTTCGGCTGGTCTTATTTCTTCAACCCTTCAAAGCCGCCTGATAACGGCAACGCCGCTTTGACGTCGAACGCGAATACTGCTCCGGCCGCGCCTGCACCGACCGTGCAGCCTCAGCCTCAGCCTCAGACTCAAGCGCCGGCGACAGCGGCAACCTCGCCGGATGCGACACCGAATCGAACGATTACGATCAAGTCGCCGCTATACGAGGTAACGTTGGATTCGAAGGGCGCCGTCGCGACGAGTTGGATATTGCTGAAGAACAGATCTCCAAAGCGTGAATATCCGATCTATGCCGACGGTTCAACAAGTTCAGATAAAAAGCCCTTACAATTGATCTCGCAGAGGGCGCTTGCGCAGAATCCGCGTGAGCTGCCGTTCCGACTCTCAACCCCGGACGCGAACGTAACGAGTCTTTTAAACGAACGAAACTATCAGGTATCGGCGCCCGAGGAGACCATCCTTGTCGCGGACGGCGAAGAGAAAACCATCGAATTTACTCTCGCCGGCGACAACGGGATCGCAGCCAGGAAGACTTTTGTTTTTCGGGGCGATAGCTACATTGCAGACTTGTCGATAGATTTGAAGCAAAACGGTCAGCCGGTTCCCGATACACGGCTCGCGATCGGCGCGAGTATCGGTGATCACGCGATCAACTATCACAGTCTTTATCACACCGAGTCTGAAGCGGTCCTTGCAATCAACGGGGACATCATAAGACACCAGGGCGGTTATTCGTTTACCTTCGATGCGAATGGACAGTCAACCCTAAGCGATAGCGGCACTATCAACTGGGTTGGAATGAGCGATGCGTATTTCGCGATGGCGGCGATCCCGTCGGCACCGGTTTCGTCGGTTGAATATCGCGCCTCAAAGTATGACGTTCCGATCGAACCTGTTTACGAAAACATATTTCGTTGGGCAATTCGCAGTCCGAAGACGACTGAGACGCGTCACCTGGTGACGGCATACATGCCGATCCCGGCCGATGGATCGGTCACCCAAATTTATACGGGATCGAAAGATTACTTTCTTCTTAGCGAGCTTAGCGAGACGCTTAAGGCGGGTGATGGCCGGCCGGTTTCGCTAGTCAATCTCATCAATTTTAGTAACTACTGGTGGCTGAGGTGGCTGACACAGCCGTTGTCGATCCCGATCCTGTACGCGCTGGATTTCTTTAACGGCATCACGGCTAATTACGGCGTGGCGATCATCGTCTTCACGTTCCTTTTCTATTCGCTGCTGTTTCCGTTGAGATGGTCACAATCGAAATCCTTCAAAAAGGCCGCGGGCAATGCGCCGAAGATGAAGGCGATTCAGGATCAGATAAAGGAGCTGCAAAAGAAAGGCTTACCTGCCGACGACCCGCGGATGCGTCAACTCCAGATGGATCAGCTAAAGATGACGAAGGACGCACTGCCGATCGGCGGATGCCTTCCGATGCTGCTGCAGTTCCCGCTGTTGATCGCCTTTTACACTGCCATCACGGTTTCGCTCGACGCTCGTCAGGCGAGTTTCATGTGGCTTCCCGATCTGTCGGCTGCAGATCCGCTGCATCTTCTCGAGTTCGGGTTCGCCTTCTCGATGGTTCTTGCGATGAAGTTCACACCCACCGGGCCGGCCATGTCGCCCGAGCAGCAGACGCAGCAAAAGATGATGACGTATCTGATGCCCGTGATGATGCTTTGGGTCATGTGGACAGCCCCGTCGGGATTGCTTCTTTACTGGCTATTCGGAAACGTCGTGAGTTTTGGCCAGCAAATGTTGATCAATCGTTTGAATAAAAAGAACGAGCCACCGGCTGCCGAAATTGTCGATACAGTGCCTAAAGGGGCAAAAAAGGTGAAAGGAAAACCAAAGCTAAGCACTTCTTAACGGGAGTCGGAAGCCGATGTTCGCGAGTTATGAACGAAACGTGTGAAAGCGCTGAAAAATTTCTGTCCGAGGTCATTGCCGGGATCGGGCTCGATCTTGAGGTCGAGTCCCAATGGACGGACGAAGGCTGCCTCTTGAATCTTAGCGGAGCCGACTCGAGTCTCGCGCTTGCGGAGAACGGCGAGCTACTGGATGCGTTTGAGGTTTTGTTGTTTCAAATAATGGGACGCAGCCTCGATCGACAACACCGCTTCGTAGTCGACGCCGAAGGATTTCGTCAGACCCGAAAAGCCGAGCTTCATGCGATGGCCAAGTTTGCCGCCGGCCATGTTCGCAAGAACGGAGTCCCGTTTACCTTCGGAGTTCTGAACTCGACCGAGCGCCGCATAATTCACGTGTCGCTGCAGCAGGAGGAAGATTTGATAACTGAATCAGTCGGCGACGGCCGCGACAGACGCCTGCAGGTAAGACTGAAGTAGGCCGACTGATAAAACAATTTCTAAGAGAGCGCGGAGTGATTCTGTGCTCTTTTTCTTTCTGTATGGTGAAATGTATCTGTGGATACGATCGTCGCACTTGCGACACCCATAGGCCGAAGCGGTATCGGCGTCATCCGTCTGAGTGGATCCGATTCATTGCGGATCGCGCGAAGTTTGGTGCGGGATGATGCGTTCGCGCCCGCGGCACGAACGGCCCATCTAAAACATATTTATGATGAGTCGGGGTCACAGGTGATCGATAGATCTCTCGTAACTTACTTTCAGGCTCCCCACTCATTCACCGGGGAGGACGTTGTCGAAATTAGTTGTCACGGTTCGCCGATCCTTCTAAGGCTAGTCCTCGACGCCTGCCTGCATCGCGGTGCTCGGATGGCCGACGCGGGTGAGTTCAGCCTCCGCAGTTTGGCGAACGGGCGAATAGATCTGACGGAAGCCGAAGCGATCCGAGATCTTATCGACGCACAAACGACCGCCGCCGCGCGTCAAGCCGCTCGACAAATGCGGGGCGAATTCTCACATCAGCTACAGCCGATCAAAGACGATCTTCTGAGTGTGATCGTAGTACTGGAATCTACCCTCGAATTTGTCGAGGACGATCTGCCTGAAATTCAGATTCAGAGTGTACGTCTCAAGCTCGACGCGGTCGTTCACGAGATCGCAAAGATTGCAGCAACATTTAGGGCCGGAAACCTTATTAGAGAAGGCATTCGGGTCGCGATAGTTGGCCGACCCAACGTGGGTAAGTCGAGTCTCTTCAACACGTTACTTGGTAGTGACCGGGCCATTGTTACCGAAATTGCAGGAACGACCCGCGATCAGATTCACGAGAAATTTACGATTCAGAATATTCCTATTTCGCTTATCGATACCGCCGGTTTGCGCGACACAAGCGATACGGTTGAAAAGATCGGCGTCGAGCGCTCGCGGCGTACGATGGCGGACGTCGATCTGGTTATCGCGATGGTCGATGTATCGGAGACGAGAAGCGACGACGATCTGCAGATCTTGCGAAGCGTTGAGGCCAGCCCGCATCTTGTCGTGCTTAATAAGATCGACAAAGTAACACCGGCAATCTTCAAACGCTTTTCGGACGAGCTGGGAGATGAGATTTCCTCGGGTTTAGCGGCGTATATTTCAGTATCTGCAAAAACGGGCGCTGGGATCGAGTCTCTCCGCAAGGCGATCGTCGAGCCGTTCTCACCTCACGAAGTTAACGGAAGCGGATTTTTGGTTTCTGACGCCCGGCACTACGATCTTCTCGTACGCTCGCGAGACGAGATCCTCAGCTCCATCGAGCTGCTTCAAGAAAAGTCGAGTGAGGAAATTGTGCTTGTGGGACTTCACAATGCTCTTCGTTTTCTGGGCGAGATCACCGGCGAAACTACTACTGAGGACATGCTGGCAAGAATCTTCTCAACTTTCTGCATCGGAAAGTAGAATATTGTCTTCGAAACCTTCATTGGCAAATCTTTTTGACTCTATTACAATCTAAGACTTTCGCGGGGTTGTATGTTCGACGAAAGTTTTGATGTTTTGGTTATCGGGGCGGGCCATGCCGGGTGTGAGGCCGCATCGGCCGCCGCGCGCCTTGGTGCCAAGACCGCTTTGGTTACGATCAACCTCGACTTGATCGGCCAGATGTCGTGCAATCCCGCGGTTGGTGGAATTGCCAAAGGTCATGTAGTTCGTGAGATCGATGCGCTCGGAGGAATCATGGGCCGGATCATCGACCGGACCGGAATCCAGTTTCGTCTTTTGAACAGGTCGCGCGGTCCTGCGGTCCAGTCACCAAGGGCGCAGGCGGACCGGAGCCTTTATCGGATCGAAATGCGCCGGGTGCTCGAAGCGACGCCTAACCTTTACCTGCGGCAGGGTATCGTAACTGACTTAATTACTGAGAATAAAAGAGTTATCGGTGTTGAACTGCAAGATCTTCGTCGTTTAGGGGCGAAAGCCGTAGTCGTCGCAACAGGCACTTTTTTGAATGGAACCATCCATACAGGCCGCCGTACCTACTCGGCGGGCCGCGCCGGAGAACCTGCGTCAACAGAGCTTGCTGCGTCTTTAAGAGATCAAGGATTTCCGGTCGGTCGTTTAAAAACGGGTACTCCGCCGCGTCTTGATGGTAGAACGATAGACTGGGAGGCGTTTGAGCCGCAGCCGCCGGATGAGCGACCCGTTCCGTTCTCGTTTGCAACGGAGAAGGTTGAACAACCGCAAGTTCAATGTTTTATTGGATATACAAGCGACAAAGTCCATCACGCGATCCGCTCGAATTTGCATCAGTCGCCACTGTACTCTGGAAAGATCAAGGGGGTGGGACCCCGTTATTGCCCGTCCATAGAAGACAAAGTCGTTAAATTTGCGGAAAAGGACCGGCATCAACTTTTTCTCGAGCCGGAAGGCCACGATACAAATGAGGTTTACTTGAACGGGTTCTCGACTTCTTTGCCGTCCCAATTACAACTCGAATTGCTGCAGATGATCCCGGGTTTTGAGCAGGTGCAAATCGTCAGGCCCGGTTACGCGATCGAATATGATTTTGTCGATCCTCGCGAGCTTCAACCGACTATGGAATCATCGCGTCTCGGCGGACTTTTTCTGGCCGGCCAGATCAATGGGACGACCGGTTACGAAGAGGCTGCGTGTCAGGGTCTGATGGCGGGGATCAATGCGGCATTTGCAGTTCAGGGCCGTAAGTCCTTTGTTTTGAACCGTCAAGAGGCTTATATCGGTGTTCTCACCGACGACTTGATCAGGCACGGAGTAGATGAACCATATCGATTGTTTACCTCGAGGGCGGAGGCAAGATTGAAGCTCCGCCACGATAATGCCGACGAAAGGCTGAGTCCACACGGACGCGAAATCGGACTTTTGACGGATGTGGATTGGAATCGTTTTAGCCAGAAGAGGGATCGAATTGCGCGGTTGCGGAATGTTTTGGATCAAACCCGATACAAGAGATCGTCGGTCGAATACGCAGGCCTTTCGCAGATGCTTGGTACTGACCTCGGAGACTCGATCACTCTTTCTCAAATATCTAGTCGTCGAGGGGTCAGCCAAGAGGTTGTATATGGGCTTTTACCGCCCGAGACGCGCAACGAGATCCGAATAACCGAGCTAGAAACCGCTTTAGCTGATTCGCTCTACAAGGGGTATATTGAAAAACAGGACCTCGCGACCGAGCGCTCGAATCATCACGACAATCTAAAAGTACCGGAGAACTTCGAGTTTAGACACGTGGGCGGCCTTTCAAACGAAATGGTTGAGAGGCTTGAACGAGCAAGACCGCACAATTTCGCGCAGGTTCGGCGAGTTTTGGGGCTGACACCGACAGCAATTTCCACCGTCTTGGTTCATCTAACTGCTCAAGGTTCAAACAAAAACTAACATTCGTGGAACGTTCCACAATTTGCACAGACCGCCAAGCATCGACCGGCTTTGGCCTTTAGCTCCGAGACTCTGTGTGCTACCTTAGTTTTGCCTTATCACAAAGAAAATGGGGAAAATAATCGCCATCGCTAATCAAAAAGGGGGCGTTGGAAAGACGACAACTGCCATCAATCTGGCGGCGAGCCTGGCATTGGCAGGGAAAAAGGTGTTGTTGGTGGATGCGGATCCGCAGGGAAATGCAACGTCGGGCTCGGGGATTGCTCGATCCCCGGGTCGAAAGTCGCTCTACGAAACAATGATTTCCGGCGACTCGGTAAGGGACGTCGTCGTATCTACCGAGATCGAATCGTTTTGGGTCGTTCCGTCAAATAAAAATCTCGCGGGCGTCGAAATAGAATTCGCCGACGCCGAAAACAAGGCAGCGATCCTCAAGGGCCTCCTTCACCCCGTTCGCGACTACTTCCATTTTATCATTATAGATTGTCCCCCAAGTCTTGGAATTCTTACAATCAATGGACTTACAGCCGCAGACTCGCTTTTGGTCCCCATCCAGTGCGAGTACTTTGCTCTGGAAGGTGTGACGGAGTTGTTCGAAACATTGGCTCGGCTAAAACGCGAGCTAAATCCATCACTTGCAATTGAAGGATTGCTGCTTACGATGTACGACGAACGAACGAACCTGTCCGGCGCGGTCGCCAAGGATCTGCGGGATTTCTACGGACCCCAGGTCTTTAAGACGGTCATACCTCGGAACGTGCGACTCGCTGAAGCTCCAAGTTTCGGTAAGCCGATAGTGCTTGTACGATCCGCGATCTCGAGGAGCGGAAAGCTATTCAGAACTTGCTAAGGAGATATTGAATCATGGCTAGACAAGCTTTAGGGCGTGGATTAAGCGCGTTGTTAGGTGATGACACTCTTCCCTCGCCGACAGAAGGCACCGTCATAAATGAGATCGACATCGATCTGATCCGGCCGAATCCTGAACAGCCACGAACACGATTTACGGAATCGGCGCTCGACGAACTGGCGCAGTCAATCGCCGCAAACGGCATCGTCCAACCGATAGTTGTACGCCGTCGAAACGAGACTTTTGAGATCGTCGCCGGAGAGCGTCGCTGGCGCGCTGCTCAACGAGCCGGGTTACGAAAAATTCCGGCCGCGGTCCGAGAGGTTTCGGATGATAAACTTTTGGAGTTAGCTCTGATCGAAAATATCCAGCGTCAAGAGCTGAACCCCATAGAAGAAGCCAATGCATATCGGAAACTTATTGATAATATGGGGTTTACACAGGAAGCCCTCAGTGCTAGCGTTGGAAAAGACCGGACTTTGATCGCCACTTTGCTGCGGCTTCTGAAACTTCCGGACGACATCCAGGCGCTGATCGAAGACGGAAAACTCTCCGCGGGGCATGGCCGAGCCCTTTTATTAACAGACGATGTTACTCTCCAGCGACGCGTAGCCCGCTCGGTGATCGAAAAATCGCTGTCGGTTCGTGAGACCGAGCGGACGGTAAAAAATTCGGGAGTTAATCGCAAGAAAAGTATCATCGAAAAAAACGTTGCCGTATCAAAGGATCCAAACTTCGCCGCGGCGGAGACAAAGCTTCGGCGGCGTTTAGGGACGAACGTCAGTATCGTTCCGAACACGAAGGGGTTGGGAGGCCGACTCGAGATCGAATACTACAACCAGGAAGATCTCGATCGTATATACCAGACAATTATCGAATAGGAGGTGGAAATGAAACGACTGACTGAAATGGTTTCGTGCTCAGGTTGAGTGGCCAAACTCGCCCCGGCGACCTTGCTCAAGTTTTGAGCAGGCTACCCGTCCAATCAAGCGAAAACGTGATCGTCGGCTTTGATACGGCTGACGATGCGGGTGTCTTTCGCCTTTCGGACGAAGTCGCGCTGGTTCAGACTGTCGACTTTTTCACACCCGTTTCCGACGATCCTTTCGTATACGGTCAGGTGGCGGCGGTCAACTCATTAAACGACGTATATGCGATGGGCGGAACACCCCTAACCGCTTTATCTATAGTATGTTACCCGCAAAAAGGTGACTGGGATATTCTGGGTGAAATACTTGCCGGTGGCCAGAGCGCGATGAATGACGAGAACGTTATTGTGATAGGCGGCCATTCCGTTGACGATCAGGAAATGAAGTTCGGATACGCCGTGACCGGGATCATAAATCCTGATCGCGTGATAACGAACAGCGGTGCAAGACCGGGCGACTCCCTTGTACTCACGAAGTCGATCGGTACCGGCGCCATCAACACCGCTGTGAAAAACGGAAAGGCGAAACCAGAGACGATCGCGGCGGTTACGAAGGTAATGACGAGCAGTGCGGCGAAAGCGTCGAAGGTAATGCAGGAATTGAAAGCGAGTGCATGCACAGATATAACCGGCTTTGGCCTGATCGGCCACGCTTACGAGATGGCGAAGGCAAGTGATGTGACGCTCGAGCTGGAGTCCGGCGAGGTGCCGCTCCTTCCCGATGTTCTCGAACTGATCGGGCAAGGAATGTTAACGCGCGGCGATAAGAACAATCGAGAATATGTCGGCGACGCGGTGCACATGTCTGAATGGAGTGTCCGGCGAAATGCAGAGCGCGTTATACGATCCGCAAACCGCCGGTGGCCTTTTGATCAGTCTTCCGACGGAGAACATCGTCGAGTTTTTAGAAAAAGTTCCGGGTGCAAAAGTTATCGGCCGAGTGACCGACAGGCGGCGAGCATCTGATCGACATTCGTTAAATTAAAAGTGTTTTTATTCATACTCGAATCTATTGGAACCTCAGAGCTGATCCTCATCGGGATCATCGCCCTGATCTTTCTGGGCCCGCGAAAGCTGCCGCAGATCGCGAAAACGATCGGCAAGACGATGGCCGACTTTCGCGATACGACCAACGAATTTAAATCGACGTGGCAGCGCGAAGTAAACTTCGAGGATGAGGCCGAGGCGTTGCGATCCGGTGAGTTATCGACGAGGGGAACGCTGCCGGTACCCCGTTCGAGTCCGACCGACGACAGTGATTCGAATCTGATCGCAAAGCCCGAGATAAAGCCCGTTCAGCCGGACATGTTCAACCCACCGCAGGGAATCAGCGAGTCCACAGTACCGGTCGAGGACCCCGTCGGCGACATCTCCGATAAGAAAAACTGGCTGTAAAACGGCCCGCTTCTCAAGCAATGCACGAGTTGGAAAATAGCGAACTTGAACACCGCGGCGGCCAGATGTCGTTTCTCGAGCATCTCGACGAATTGCGCAAGCGGCTTGTTAATTCCGTCATTATTGTCGTTGTCGCGTTTGTCTTCTGCTGGTTTGTATCCGACAGGATCTATAGTTTTCTCGAGGTTCCGATCCGCCAGGCGCTTTCCGAAGCCGAACGTGTCGATCTACCGGTCAAAGGAAAGACGGGTGACGAGAAAATTCTACCGCTTTCAAATTTGATCGACGGCGACCGCGGTCGCTTCGTGTTCGACCGAGCGACAAAGCTCGGAACGAGTGTGGTTCAACCGGGCACGTCGGTTGAGGCGGTCGTGGGAAAAGACTCCGAAGGTCTGGTTGGGCTGTTTACGACAGAACGGATATATACGATCAACGCCGTTATCCCGGAAGGTGTGCGACTGCCAGTCGATCTGGCTCCGGATGCAAAGCAAGAAACAGCCGCGGATGAGCGGTTGATCGTTACGACGGCACCCGAGGCGTTTACGCTTTATGTGACGGTTTCGCTTTATGCCGCGATTGCTCTCTCGGTACCGCTTCTTACTTCTTCAGGTTTGGGGCTTTATCTCGCCTGCACTTTACAAACACGAACGCGCCTATGTCACTCCTTTTGTTTTGTTGTCGTCGATCTCGTTCGTCTTGGGTGCGGCCTTCGCTTATTACATTTTGTTCCCCCCGGCGGTTAAGTATCTTCTCAGCCTCGGCGAGAATTTTCGACTGTTGCTCCGTGCCACGGATTACTTCGATTTCATAACCTTGATAATGCTGGCTATGGGAGTGATCTTCCAGATGCCGGCGATCACATACGTTTTATCGCGAATAGGCCTCATTTCCGCCGGTCTGCTAGTACGCTCGTGGAAGATCGCCATCGTAGTGATCTTGATCGTCGCAGCGGTAGTATCGCCGACCGGCGACATTCCGAACATGATGCTCTTTGCCGCACCGATGATGGTTTTATACCTTGTTTCGGTATTCATCGCGTGGTTTTTTGGAAAGAAGAGGCAGCCCGACTTACCCGCCCAAGGGCTGGATGCAACCTGATTCATCCCGTTACGCATCTTGAACAATTAAGGATATCTGTCTAAAATCTTTAAGGTTAAAGTCTATTTCAGTTTTCCGCCCTGCAACCGCGGCCTTGGAAGTTAAGGAGTTTTATATTTATGTCAAAAGTAAAATTTGTTCGAAATTTTGCACTGACACTCGTAGTACTTGGTTTAGGAACGGTCTCAAGTTTCGCCCAATCAGGTAAAGATAAGAAGGATAAGCCGAGTGAAGATCCGACGACGAACCCGCGGAACGTCAAACCGGAGCTAAAGGACGCCTATAAGCGTTGGCTCAATACGGACGTATCTTACATCATCACCAAAGATGAACGGCGTGCGTTTCTGGCGCTCGTAACGGACGAAGAGCGTGAGAATTTTATCGAGAACTTCTGGCGCCGCCGCGATCCGAATCCGGATACCGAAGAGAACGAATACCGCGAGCAATACTACGAGAGGATCGCCTACGCGAACGAGCACTTCTCGTCCGGCATACCGGGATGGAAGACGGATCGGGGCCGCATCTACATCGCCTGGGGAAAACCTGATTCGATCGAGACCCATCCGACCGGCGGTGCGTACGATCGGCCCAGCTGGGAGGGCGGTGGATCGACCACCACATATCCCTTCGAAATATGGTGGTACCGTCATCTGGATAACGTCGGCGACGGAATTGAAATTGAATTTGTCGATCCGACCGGCACGGGTGAGTATCGCCTTGCGCGCGATGCGCATGAGAAAGACGCTCTCAAGACGGTTCCCGGAGGTGGTTTGACGACGGCGGAACAACTCGGGCTCGCGGATAAGGGCGATAGGATCTCAGGCATCAACCAGGGAGGATATCAGCGCGAACAGGATACGCCTTTTCGACGGATGGAGATAATTACAAATCTTTCGCGTCCGCCGCAAGTTAAGTTTAGCGACCTCGCCGGAGTGGCAGGCGGTGACTCGGGCATCCTTGATAACAATCCTCTTGAATTCGATCTTCGCATCGATTTCTTCCGACAGTCGGACACGCAGGTGATCGCAACATTCACCGTCCAGACCGACAATAAGGAGCTGAAGTTCAGTCAGGTCGGCGGGCTTGAGCAAGCGAAATTAAATATCTTCGGTCGGATCACCGCAGTCTCCGGCAAGCGGTCAGGGATATTTGAAGATTCCGTAACGACGACCGCGACCTCGATCGAGTTAGCGGATCTTCGCGACAAGAAGTCTGTTTACCAAAAAGCAGTTGCATTGACCCCCGGGACATATAAAGTTGACGTCGTTGTCCGCGATGTCGAAACGGGAAATCGTGGTTTGGTGAACATGGGTTTCACCGTGCCGCGGTACGACGAGAAGAAGCTTTCAACATCGTCGATGATCCTCGCATCCAAGCTCCGTAGCACTACGGAATCCGATATCGGCGGACAGTTTGTCATCGGCAACGCGAAGGTTATACCGAACCTCTCGGGAACGTACAAGAAAGGCCAGGAGGTCGGCATCTATCTGCAGGTTTACAACGCCGGCATCGATCAAACGACACTTCGCCCGGCGGTAGATGTCGAGTATGTTTTGACGAAGGGCGGAAAAGAAGTTCTTCGACAGGCGGAAGACTGGAGCGGTTTGAGCGATTCCGGACAGCGTCTGACGTTGGCCCGGCTGCTACCGACAGACCTGATGGCGCTCGGTGATTATGAGCTCAATGTCGTGATCAGGGACCGTGTCAGCGGTCAGGTTCTCAAAGACGACAAGCTGAAAAGCAAGTTCACGATCATACAGTAATCGCCAGACCTCATGCGTAACGTCGGCCGACGCTATTTGAAAATAGCGTCGGCCTTCTTATGTTTAATGAGCCACGTCGACATGGACAGACTACCTTGTTTTAGGTCTAGGCGAGACGGATGCGAATGGCGACGCGTCAATTAACGTTATTGCTGAGTGCCGCCTGAAACTACTCGCTAAAGAACTCGACGAAGCAGTAGTCGCGTCATTTTATCTTTACTTGAAAGATCTGGGCATTCTTCTTTTCACTCGTAGCGAGAATCGCCTTCCTGTCCGCACTGAATGTCACGGCCTCGCCCTGTTTTCGATCACCGAGATCCACCGGGATTGGTTTCGCTTTCCAAATCTCGTCGAACGCGGATCCGCTTGGCAGATCAAGTTCGTAACCGGCCGAATAATCGCAGAGGATCACGTGTTTTCCATCCTGAGAGATCGAACCACCGGTCAGAAGTCCGTTTGGTACCGCGGGCAACGAGATCTCGCCGACCTTTTCCGCGGTCTTCGGCTGGGCAGCGCCAAACTGCGGCTGGAATTTGAATATCAAAGACGGTCCGTCGAGTCGCTTTGTCAGAACGTAAACATCTCCTGACTGAGGAACGACGATCATGGTTTCGGCGTTGTGTGGCGTGTCATGATATCTGAAAGTAGCGGCTTCGGCCGGTTCGGTCTGCAGCGGTGTTTTCTTGTTCGAAGCCGGGGAGGAATCTGAGACCACGGGCTCCCTAAGTCGATAAACTTTTAGCTCGGAGCGTTCGAGCTTGTTATTGCCGATGTCTCCAATGTACAGATAGCAGGTTCCATCCGCGGCCCTATATTCTGCAATATCTTCCCAGTCGACGTTCCGTGCGCCCGTCACGCGCCAAGTGCCCAGATGTTTTCCTTTCGACGTCATTGCGAAGACAAAAGCGTCGTCACCCGAATCGTTGTGGGTCCAAAAAACATCAGACTGGCATAACGAAGCGGCAAGCCCGCTGCTTTCCGTTACATCTGCGGATTCGATCCGACCTACCGTAATAGGTTTTTCAAAATCAGACGAAAACTCAGCCGAATTCGTCACATAATGACCCGTCGATGAAGCATGTGAACAAGAGTAAAAGAAAGCGCACGCACCAGTTAGTAAAATGACAAGGCCACCAAATTTCGCTATAGTTTTGTTCGACATACTTCACTATTATAGGTTCTCAAACCGGCGGCACAAACTTTTTTCATTTTCTCGTCGTAGATTTATCGAATGATCGTTGGAACGGAATGGCTGATCGAGGCTACGGACTGTGAACCGGGGCGCCTTCGCGACGAATCGCTGTTACGAGATCTGTTCGAGCGCGTTATCGAGGATCTCGGCCTCAAGGCAATTGGTTCGGTCTGGCATCAGTTCCCCGGCGAATCCGGAGTCACCGGTATGATCGCGCTGACCGAATCGCACCTCGCCTGTCATACATATCCCGAGCACGGCGTCGCGACCTTCAATCTATATTGCTGCCGAACCCGTCCCGAATGGGATTGGAAAAGCAATCTTAGGAACACGCTCGGGGCCTCAACTGTCTCGGTCACGAAGATCGAGCGGGGAGATTCAGTTCCGGAATCCAAAATCCAAAATCCAAAGTCCAAAATGGCCGGAGGTGACGCTTGAGCGTTCTCCAGGCCAATTGCCCTTCGTGCGCGGCGCCGATTGAATTCAATGCCGGATCGACGATCGTCCTCGTCTGCCCGTTCTGTCGATCGGCGATCGCTCGTACCGATCGGGGATTACAAGATCTGGGCAAGGTCGCTGAGATCGTCCAGTCACAATCACCTCTCAGGCTGGCACTAAAGGGTGAATTCAAGGGTGTTCGTTTTGAATTGACCGGCCGTGCTCAACTTCGTCATGAACACGGGGGATATTGGGACGAGTGGTACGCAACGTTTTCAAACGGATGGGTCGGATGGCTGGCGGAGGCACAGGGAAAGTTATACATGACTTTCTATCAGCCGCTTCCATCCGGGATCCGGCTTCCAGAATACGATCTTCTTCAGGTTGGCAAAACCCTCACCGACATCCCAAGCCAGGTTCCGCTGATGGTTGTCGAGAAAGGCGTTGCGACTGCCGTCGCTGCGGACGGCGAAATTCCATATCGTCTCACGCCGAACGAGCAGAGCAGGTATGCGGATCTCTCCGGAATTGGAGATGCGTTCGGCACGATCGATTACAGTATGGATCCTCCGTGGCTTTTCGTCGGCCAACAGGTTTCACTCGTTGAACTCGGTCTCGCCGAGGCCCGTCCCGCAGAGCGTACGGCACGGCGTGTTTCCACTGCAGCGATGGGATGTCCGAATTGCGGCGGACCGCTTGTTCTCGTCGCCCCCGACAAGGCCGAACGCGTAACCTGTCCGAATTGCGATTCGCTGCTTGACGTCAATAATGGAAATCTTTCCTATCTAAAATCTCTCACGCCGACGCAGGTCGACAAGAGTTTTGTTCTGCCGGTCGGAGCCGAGGGCACGTTTCCCGGCGATGTGAAGTTCAGGATCATCGGCGCCGTCGTTCGCAGCGTGACGATCGAAGGCGAAACATATTACTGGCACGAGTATCTGCTCTACAACCCGTCGATCGGTTTCCGTTGGCTGGTCCATTCGGACAATCATTGGAATTTCGTCGAGCCGATAAATCCCGCTGAGGTTACTCAAGCGGCAGACATGCTCAGTGCGAACTCGGTTCTCTACAACAACACGAAATTCAAAATTTTCCAGGACGCGGCTGCGGTCGTTCAATACGTAAAAGGTGAATTTTACTGGCGTGTCGAACAGGGCGAAACCGTTCGTGCGGTTGATTATGTGGCGGCGCCGCGGATGTTGTCATTGGAGTCGAGCGCGGACGAGATCAACTGGTCGGTAGGCACATACACGACGAAAGCGGAGATCGAGAAGGCGTTCGGGGTCTCTGATCTCCCGAAACCATGGTCGGTTGCGCCGAACCAACCGTTCACCGGAAGGTTCTATTACACATGGGGTCTTTTGCCGATCGTGCTATTGATGGTCGTGGCAATTTTCATGATCCCTTTTACCGGAATGACGAATGCGGTCCTCTCGGAACAGATGAGTTTGCCGCCGATGGCTGCCGCGACCACACCTCAGACGGCGTTCAGTCAGCCGTTTGAGATCAAGGCCAACCGTAACATTCGCATTTCTGCATCGGCGCCGGTCAGTAATTCGTTTGCCGAGCTCGATGTCGATCTTGTAAATGAGCAAAGCCAGGAAGTCGAGTCGGTGAGCATTCCTATCGAATATTACTTCGGCTCCGATAGTGACGGTAGTTGGACTGAGGGTTCGAAAGACCAGGACGCCACACTCTCATCGCTGCCTGCCGGGAAATATACGCTCCGGGTCGAAGGCACGTGGCAGGACTGGCAAAAGCCAATGCCGATCTCGCTCAAGGTTGAGCAGAACGTGAACCGCGGTATCAATTTTTTGTGTGCGTTCATCATGCTGCTGATCGTGCCTGTTGTCGGAGTGCTGAGAAAATTCTCGTTCGAGTCGCGACGGTGGAAGGACAGTATGTTCAGTACAAGTAGTTCAGACGAATGACGGGAACGCAGGCATCTAGCCTGTATGCGTCCGCAAACGCGAAATATTACCATGTTGAAAAAACTCTACCTAGTATTTGGAATGGCTGTGCTTTTGCTCTATGCGACAGCCGCCTGGTTCGGCTGGGAGGTGGCTAACTCGGGCAGCCGATCACGTCTCGGCGTGCCCTTTATTTATACCGGTTTTCGCGGAGGAAAATAAATGCTGATGAACTTGTTTGCTCCTTTAGGATTGGTCGTTAAGCTGGACCAGCTTCTTGAGGTTGTTGTTACTACGTTGGTCTTCGTCTTTATCGGTGTCGTGCTTTTTTCGATCACGTACGGAATTCTCGGCCTGATCTATCCGATCAAAAAAGAGATCGAAGAAGATCACAACACCGCACTTGGCATCGTCATCGGTTCGATAATGATCGGTATCGCGCTCATCATCGCCGCGGCGATACAGGGTTGATGCGATAGGGCGATCCGGAGACGCGGTGACGCGGAGAAGATATCTCCGTGTCTCCGCGTCTCTCCATCCGGCGTCGCGAAAACATGAACAGGACACCGCTACTTTTCCTCAACGTCATAATCATCGCAACGTGCGGTCTCATCTACGAGTTGATCGCTGGCACGCTTTCCAGTTACGTCCTCGGCGATTCCGTCACGCAGTTTTCTTTTATCATCGGCATCTATCTTTCCGCGATGGGGGTTGGCTCGTGGTTGTCAAAATACATCGACAAGCACGTCGCTGAAAAGTTCGTCGACATCGAGCTTGCGGTCGCTGTCGTTGGCGGGTTCTCGGCTCCGCTTCTGTTTCTTACGTTTGCTCACATCTCTTACTTTCAGATCATCCTCTATTCGATGGTCTTTTTGATCGGCGTTCTGGTCGGTCTCGAGATACCGCTCTTGATGCGGATCCTGAAGGACGAGCTGGACTTCAAAACGCTCGTTTCGCGCGTACTTGCGCTTGATTATGTCGGCGCCCTTGTCGCGAGTTTGCTGTTCCCGATCTTTCTCGTCCCCAAGCTGGGATTGAATCGCACGTCGCTCCTGTTCGGAATGCTGAACGCCGCCGTCGCCGTCTGGGCAACCTGGCTGCTCGAGCCGTTGATCAAGAAGAACGTAACCGTGCTCCGCATTAAGGGTGCGGTCATCATCCTGTTGCTCCTGATCGCATTTATCAAAGCCGACAAACTGACGACGCTCGCGGAAGACGCATTGTTCGTCGACAACATCATCTACGCAAAAAGCTCTCCCTACCAACGCATCGTGGTAACGAAAGGCAAGACCGGCTACGCTCTTTTTCTGAACGGCAATTTGCAATTCAGTTCGTTCGATGAATACCGCTATCACGAGGCGCTCGTCCATCCGGCATTTGCCGCGTACGATGGCGAACCTCGACGCGTACTTGTACTTGGCGGCGGTGACGGCCTTGCGATCCGCGAAATTTTGAAATACAGATCGGTCGAAACAGTTCAACTTGTCGATCTCGATCCGCTGATGACCGGCTTATCCGGCTCTCTGCCGGCCCTTGCCGAACTTAATCACAATTCATTCGATGACCCACGTGTTTCCGTAACGAATGCCGATGCGTTTGTTTGGCTGGACAATACCGATCTTGAACCGTTCGACATTGCGATCGTCGATTTTCCCGACCCGAATAATTTCGCGCTCGGAAAGCTCTATACAACGCGCTTTTATAATTTGCTAAAACGGAAACTCACACCCGACGCCTCAGTCGTAATTCAGTGCACGTCGCCGCTCATCGCACGCAACTCTTACTGGTCGATCATCAAAACGCTCGAAGCGGTCGGTTTCGTCGTAAAGCCCTATCAGACGACGGTACCCACCTTCGGCGTATGGGGTTACGCCCTTGCGAAACAAAAACCTTTCGATATTCCCGCTCAACCGCCTGACGTCGAACTGAAGTTTCTAAATGCAAGTTCGTTCGCATCGATGTTCGAATTTCCGACGGACATGACAATGCCCGCGGAGGAGCTCGAGATCAACCGGCTCGACAACCAGGCGCTCGTCAGGTACTACGAGACCGAGTGGAGGCGGTTTGAATGACCGCTCCCAACAAACTGAAAAGTGAAAACTAAAAACTGAAAATGGAGAACTCCCATGGATATATTGCAAGAAAAAGTATGCAAGTTTGCCCTTCGAATCGTGAAGTTGAGCGAGTACCTCAACAATGAAAAGAAAGAGTTTGTTCTTTCGAGGAAAATTCTAGATTCGGCACACAAATGTCGGCTTGCTCATCGAAGAAGGAAAACAGGGCGAGAACGAACTTGATTTTATTCACAAGTACTCATCAGCAAACAAGGACGCGTTTAAATCCCATTTTTTACTGCGGCTTGATACGGGACTCGAAGTACATCGGCGACGCCCACGCCGAATCTCTCCTTCACGATTGCGACGAGTTGCAAAGCATACTGATCACGTCACTTCGAACGTCCCGGAAAAATGAGTGACGTTTTCAGTTATTACTTTTCAGTTTTCAGTTTGTAGGAAGAGTGAACCTTTCACGACGAGAACTCTTGACCACGTTTCTCGGGGCGCCGTTTGCGATGGCGGCGTGTGGAGATCTTCGGTCGCGACAAATTTCCCGACGGTGAGATCGTCGGGCAGAACGTTGAGCTCGGTCACATGCTGCGCGAGGGGAGAAACTTTGAAGTTCCGCAGGACAATTGGCAGACGGTGAAGATCGCTATCGTGGGCGGCGGAGTCGCGGGATTGTCGGCCGCATGGAAACTATCGAAAGAGAATGTGCACGATTACGTTCTGCTCGAACTCGAGAAAGGGATCGGCGGAACATCGCGGAGCGGGACCGGGACGCCGGTCGGCTATCCATGGGGCGCACATTATCTGCCCGTTCCGTTTCAGGAGAACGTGGAACTTATTTCGCTGCTCGATGAGATGTCACTCCTCGAGGAACGAGTGACGAGTGACGAGTGGCGAGTAAAGGAAGAGTTTCTTTGTCGTGAGCCTGAAGAACGCATTTTCTATAAGGGCCGCTGGTACGACGGACTTTATCTTCACGCCGGTGAAAGCGAGGATGACAAGAACCAGTTCGCCCGATTTCAGAAAGAGATCGATCGTTGGGTGAACTGGCGGGACGCACGAGGTCGACGCGCTTTCGTCGTACCGATTGCGAATTGTTCGGACGATATAGAAGTAACGTCGCTCGATCGCGTGTCATTCGCCGACTGGCTTGGACAAAACGGGTTCACGTCGGAGCGGCTGATCTGGTACTGCGATTATGCATGTCGCGACGATTACGGACTGAAATTGGAACAGACCTCTGCCTGGGCCGGGCTTTTTTATTTTTGCTCTCGGGTCCGAACGTCGGGCGACGAGTCGCAGAAGTTCATCACGTTCCCCGAAGGCAACGGAAGATTCGTGAATCATCTTTTCGATCGCGTGAAAGACAACGTGAGAAAATCGCATGCCGTGGTTTCGATAATGCCGAATGAAAAGGGCGTCGATGTCGTCTCTGTGAACGGCGGCGAGTTACGCGGATTTCGGTGCGAAAAGGTTATCTTCGCATCACCGATGTTCACTGCTCCTTACGTGATCCGTAAATTCATTGACGATCCGCCATTTGGGGCGAATGAGTTTCAGCACAACGCCTGGTTTGTCGCGAATCTATTTTTGAAAGATCGGCCGAAGCCGCGGTTTGCGCGCGACTTCCCACTTGCGTGGGACAACGTACTTTACGAAAGCCCTTCGCTTGGATATGTGAACGCGACGCATCAGAAGGGAATCGACTATGGCCCGACGATCCTCACATACTATTATCCGATGTGTCACGAGATTGAAGGGCGGACGAAGCTTTTTAATTACTCGTGGCGAGAGCTTGCGGACGTTTGCCTGACGGATATCGCCCGGGCACACTCCGACATTTACGATCTCTGCGAGCGGATAGACATCATGCGCTGGGGGCATGCGATGATCAGCCCACGGCCAAACTTTCTTTGGAGCGGAGTTCGTGAAAAGGCCGCGCAACCTTGGCGAAACATACATTTCGCGCATACCGATCTGAGTGGGATCGCACTGTTTGAGGAAGCGTTCTATCACGGCTTGCGAGCTGCGAGGGAAGTATTAATCGCCAAGACGCCGAGTATAGAAAATGAGTGACATCGAAAAGACAAGCTTTGATTCCTCAGCGTCTCTTCGTCTGGGGGGTGAAAGCTCATGGCTCTTCTCTCGCAACATTGATCTCTCGGTCTTTCTTGGTAGTGCGATCGCCTCGCTTCTTCTTCTCGCCATCGGATGGCAGCTGGGAATCCTCGACAGCGATTCTCCTGATTGGACGTGGATCTCTGCAGTCTTGCTGATTGACGTGGCTCACGTATGGTCGACCAGCTTTCGCGTTTACTTCGACAAGGAAGAATTGAAGCGGCGGCTTTGGCTGTACTTGCTCGTGCCGGTCTTCGGTTACGCCGTAGGAGTGGCACTTTACTCGGAAGGCGAGCTGACATTTTGGCGCGCTCTTGCCATTGTCGCGGTCTTTCATTTTGTCAGACAGCAGTATGGCTGGGTAGCGCTGTATCGGCGCAAGCTGAACGAAACCAAAAGCTGGACATGGTGGATCGATGCGGCCGCCGTCTATCTCGCAACCGTTTATCCGCTGGCATGGTGGATGACAAGCCTGCCGCGCAACTTTCAGTGGTTTGTCGAAAATGATTTCTTCCAGCTGCCAGCGTTTGTCGACGATGTCCTGTTCCCTATCTATGTTGTGGCGCTCATCGCATACTTCGGGAAATCGATCTACCTTTATGTCTCTAAAGATTTTCTGAATCCGGGTAAGGACATCGTCGTTGCGACGACCGCCATCTGCTGGTATGTCGGAATAGTAGTTTTCAATTCGGATTACGCCTTCACCGTGACGAATGTCATCATCCACGGCGTGCCGTATTTCGCGCTGATCTGGTTCTATATGAAGACGCGGCGCGAATCTACCGGACCCTTCTACCGAGCTTTTTCGTCGAACTGGGTAGTCTTTCTAACTACGCTTTGGGCATTGGCTTACGTTGAAGAATTATTCTGGAACCGTGGGGTCTGGCATGAGCGCAACTGGATCTTTGGAGACAACTGGGATTGGACAGAGTGGAAAGTGTATCTCGTCCCGCTACTAGCGGTGCCGCAGCTCACACACTACGTTCTCGACGGATTTATATGGCGGCGGAAGAGCAATACGGGGCTCGAGAAATTGGTTTAATAAATAATATCCGGCAAGATTTTTGCGAACCATCTGCGAGCTTTGCGTGAAATAAAAATGTTTCCGCAAAGCTCCAGAGTTCGCAAAGAAAATGATCAACTTAGAGGACTCGTCCTGGGAAACTAAATCCCGTCATTGGAATCGGTGTTGTCGGTATCGCCATCTTAAACTGCTGCGGTGCCATCATCATGGGAGCATCGGGTGTCGATGGAAATTCGAAAAAGGTATTGAATCCATCTTTCACATCTTCCGGGGTAACGCGGATCGTCTGACGGTTTTGATCGCGGACGAACGTCAGACTAATGTCACCGTCCTTTTTCTCTCCGATCGCTCGGATGAGATCGATATCGCCCCTCACTTCATTGCCTTCAGCCTCGATGATGATGTCGCCCGCTTTCAGCCCGGCTTTCGCGGCCGGCGAATCGGCCCGAACTTCGTTGATCATTACTCCGCCTTCAACGCCGAAATGTTCGCTCAACTGTTTGCTCAACGCGGTGACGCCGACGCCAATTCGTCGCCCCGAACCTGAACGCCATGCAAAGGGCTGATCGGGTGAGCCGGGCGTCGATGGAATCGATCTCATCGGAGGCAAGGTACGCATGTCCGCACCCGGGGGGAAAGGAACTCGTTCGAGACGCGGTAAATTTCCAAATGAGCCGTCGTCAAACTTCGGCATCGGACGTTTACCTAGTGTTGCCGTCAACTCGCGCTCGCCGCCGTTTCTCACGATCGTCAATTTGGCATGATGATCAGCCGCAACTTCGCCAAGCAGACGCGTCAATTTTCGAACACTCGTTATTTCTTCGTTATTGAACCGAACGATGACATCACCGCTTTGGAGACCGGCCTTCTCAGCGGGAGAGCCGTCCATGACCTTTTCGACCCCTACGCCGCGGACCTCGCGCAGCCCGTACTTCGCAAAGTTATCTTTTGTGATCTCTTCGGTCTGGACACCCAGATAACTACCGTCACCGTCGAAAAAGAACGAGAACGATTTCGTTTCGCCTTTTGCCCCGGGAGCAGGCGTCTGAGCGTCGCCGGCGATGACGACAACGAAAGCAACCAACAGAAATGCCAGTGATTTTCGTATCATATAACCTCCAACACCTAAGTAAATGGATAAAAATGTCTGCAGGCATCTACGCCCTGGATATATTTTTTGTTGCGCATGGGGTGGGAAAGGGTTGCCCAAGCCACAGGCAGAAATCCGACCGTTAGGGAGGGATCCCGGGAATCCAAAATCCAAAATCTAAAATGGAGAACACCCTCCCTACCGGTCGGGTTTCTGCCTGTCATCGAAGCTTTCGAAGATTTTCGGCGGCAGCTTCGAGCGTCTCGTCCAATTTACAAAAACAAAACCTGACCATCTGCGAACCCATCGAGCGGTTCTCATAGAACGAAGATCCCGGAACGACGGCGACGCCGATCTCGCGGATGAGATGTTTTGTAAACTCGATGTCATTCGCGAAACCGAATTCCGAGATGTCCGCCATCACGTAGTATGCGCCGTCCGGCGAGTCGCATTTGAATCCCGCATCACGCAGAACGGGAACAATGAAATCGCGCTTTCGCTGATATTCCTTTTGAAGATCATCATAGTAGCTCGGGGGCAAACTTAATGCATAAGCGCCCGCATGCTGAAGCGGATTTGCTGCGCCGACGGTGAGAAAGTCATGAACTTTTCTGATCGCCTGAGTAATATCCGGCGGTGCGATGCAATACCCGACACGCCATCCGGTGACGGAATACGTTTTCGAAAGCGAATTCACGACCACCGTACGCTCACGCATTCCATCGAGCGTCGCCATGCAGATGTGAGCAGTGGTCGGTGTTCGGTGGTCGGTGGTCAGTTCGTCTCCGCTTGGGACGAGGGACCTGGGACTTGGGACTTCGTGGCCGTAGATGATGTGCTCGTAGATTTCGTCGGTGAAGCAAAGCGTGTCGAACTCTTTGCAAAGCCCGGCGATGATACTCCATCTCGTCGCGTGTGAAAACTTTTCCGGTCGGGTTGTTCGGATTGCAGATGATGATCGCCTTTGTCTTTTCGTTGAACGCGCGGCGGAGTTCTTCGCGATCAAAATAAAAACCATCATCGTTGCGATAGAGCGGAACGAAGCGCGGTTTAGCACCGGAGATGATCGTGTCCGGCATGTAGTTTTCGTAATACGGATCGAAGATGACGGCTTCTTCACCCGGATCGATCGTCGCCATCGCCGCCGCGATCATCCCTTCGGTCGATCCGCACGTGACGGTGATCTCCGTTTCCGGATCGATATCCATCCCGAGGAACCATTTTGTCTTCGCGGCGATCGCGTCTCGAAAACTTTTGACACCCCACGTGATCGCGTACTGGTTATGATCCGCGTCGATCGCCTCTTTCGCCTTTTGTTTTATGTCTTCAGGTGCGGGCCAATCCGGAAATCCCTGGCCGAGATTCACAGCACCGTACTTGGCGGCCTCGCGCGACATTTCACGGATCACCGACTCGGTGAATGATGCGGCTTTCTGGGAGACGCGATGTTTTGAGATCCTGGTTTGCGTCATAGAAGGAAAGGCGGGCCAGAGAAGAACTTATTTCTCGGCCAATCCGAGTTTTGAGGGTTGGACGAAAAACTCTTCGTTTGCGGAATCGCCGGTGTTGCCAAGAACTCGGTTCACCGCATCTCCGATCCGTGCCTCGGGCAGCACGTCATTGAATAGTTGCCGTATACGGGCTTCGTCCGATGCCTCGACGGCGGCACGAAAATTATTGACGATGTTTTCTACTTCGTCATTCGTATATTTCGCGATCTTGCCGATAAAGATCTTCGGATGATTTGTCCGGTCGAGATTTTCACCTGTGATCTCGAGCTCTTCGAAAAGCTTCTCGCCTTTTCGAACGCCGGTGAAGACGATATCGATATCTTCGTACGGTGTAAGGCCCGAGAGCCGGATCATGTCCTCGGCAAGATTCACGATCTTTACCGGCTGACCCATGTCGAGAATGAATATTTCCCCACCGGTCCCAAGAGCACCGGCCTGCAGTACGAGCTGCGACGCCTCAGGGATGGTCATGAAGTACCGCGTCATTTCTTTATCGGTAACGGTGATCGGTTCGCCCTTCCGGATCTGCTCGCTAAAGATCGGCACGACGGAACCAGCGGAGCCAAGCACATTTCCGAACCGTAACAGCTACGTAGTTCGTTTTGTGTTGTTGATTCAGTCCCTGGACTACGATCTCCGCGATACGTTTCGATGCACCCATCACAGAGGTCGGGTTAACGGCCTTGTCGGTCGAGATCAGAACAAAGTCGCGGCTTCCGTATTGACCCGCAAGCGAACCTAAACACCGGGTTGCAAGGACGTTGTTCTTTATTGCTTCAACCGCGTTAGTTTCCATCAGAGGGACATGTTTGTGAGCTGCCGCGTGGAAAATGACCTCGGGCCGATACGTTTCAAAGATCTCTCGCATGCGCGGCTCGTCGCCAACATCGGCGATCAGCGGGACAAACTCGAGGCCCTGCAATTCGGATAGCTCGCGCTCGATCTGGAAAAGAAAGAACTCGGCACGTTCGACAAGCAGCACGAGCTTCGGGCCGTAGGAAATGATCTGTCGAACAAGCTCCGATCCGATCGAGCCGCCGGCTCCTGTGACCAATACTGTCCTGTCAGTAAGAAAATCGTGAAGATTTTTATCGTCGAGCTTTACCGGTTCGCGCCCAAGAAGGTCTTCGATCTGAACGTCGCGAAGACGGCTGACCGATACACGGCCCGTGGCGATCTCGTTCAGGCTCGGTACGATCCGTGCTCGTACTGGAATTGCGCTGCAGATGTCCATGATACGGCGGATCTCCATACCGCGAGCCGAATCGAGTGCGATAACGATCTGCTTAATGCTCAGTTCATCGACGAGCCGCGGTATGTCATGCGTCGTACCGAGAATTTTATAACCACTGACGCTCCCGCCGCGCTTTCGCGGGTCGTCGTCGACGAGGCCCCGAATCTCAAGCTCAGTATCACGACGGCCGCTCAGCTCTTTCACGAGCGTCGCTCCCATCCGGCCCGCACCGACAAGCAAGGCCGGGTTGCGCTTTAATCGATGCTTGCCGGCGAAGGCCGGGTTCTTTTCGCCAAACTCGTAAAAGAAGCGCCGAAGCACACGCAGACCCAGCAAACCGCCGAACGCAAGAACGGTATCGATAAGGATCACCGATACCGGAACTTGCCAAAGATTAAAATCCGAAAAAATGAGCAGGAAGCGAAGTATTAAGAGAATCGCCCCGGAGATAACTGCTCCCTTGAGAAACACCTTCAGATCCTGGATGCTGACGTATCGCCAGAGGATCGAATAGGCACCGACAAGAAATAGCGAAGAAAACTGCACCAGAACCACGAAGGGAAGCTGACGCATCACGATATCCACGTAGAATTCGCCAAGCTGGACGTTAATAGCGGGTAGATACGCGACGAAGAACGCCGCGCTTAGAACCACGACATCCGCGAGAAACTGAGTCGGACGGCGCAGAAACCAGAACCGGTCTGTTAGTTGATTTTGTTCGTTCACCTGAAGAATAAAGGGTTTTAGCTCTCTTTATACCTTGAACTTACATTGCGGTGAGTAACCCTGTCAACATTTATTGTCATTGAAAGCCCGGTCCTTTTATCGGGACAACGGAATCGACAACAGGTTGAATCAAAGGGCTTTGTGCGTTATTCTTTGGCGGTATTTTGGTCCTGAGGTTTATAAATGTATTTACGGATTTTGTTTGTTCTCGTCGTAACTGCCGGCATTGCGATCACCGCTGCTTCGGGCCAGAAATTGCCAGTTGATGCAGCCACTCAGAAAGGCTATCTGATCGGCCCCGGCGACGAAATAACCGCCAAAGTCCTTGGTGAATCTCAATTCGATTTTGTCGCCTCGGTTGACGAAAATGGCAAGATTGAGGTCCCTTTTTTTGACAAGCCGATCGTGGCCAAGTGCGTGTCCGAGCGCGATCTCAGAACCGAAGTCACGAAATTACTATCGAGATATCTCAAGAACCCGCAGATCAGCCTCCGTGTGACTGACCGGAAGAGCCGGCCTCCTGCGACGATATATGGCGAGGTTCGGACGCCGCAGCAGGTCGTACTGACGCGCCGCGCTGACACTGCTCGAGCTTCTTTCCTTTTCCGGCGGCGTCAATGAGGAGGCTGGCGGAATGATCCAGGTCTTTCGTACCCAGCCGCCCGTGTGCGAAAGCGATGCGGCAGATGCTGATTGGAAAAACTCAGGTGACGATCTCGACGTCCCTTCGAGGATGTACAGCCTCGCGAGTTTGCGGCTCGGCCGAGAAGAAGCCAATCCCGTGATATATCCGGGCGATGTGGTCGTCGTGCAAAAGGCTTCGCCTGTGTACATAACAGGTGAAGTTGTAACACCGCAGGGAATTTTCCTGAAGGAAGGCGGGGTGTCGTTATCCGAAGCCATCGCGAAAATTGGCGGCGTCCGCCGCGAGGCAAAGACAAAAGATATAAAGATCTACCGTCTGAAATCCAACTCAAAAGATCGAGAGATCATAACAGCTAATTACGACCTCATTCGGAAAGGCGAGCAAAAGGACATAATGCTCGAGCCATACGACATCGTCGAGGTAGATAAGGCGAAAAAGAACATTGCGCAGACGATCCTCGAAATTGCACTTGGAGCGGGCCGCACCGCTATCGGGGGATTCGGAAACGCACTACCGACGCGGGTCCTCTATTAGTCCGCGTAAAGCGCGTCGATCACACTTTTATATTTTTCTTCTACCACCCGGCGCTTGATCTTAAGCGTCGGAGTCAGCTCTCCGCCCTCGACAGTCAATTCATTTTCCAGCAAGGCGATCTTTTTCACCTTCTCGAATCGCGCCAGATCTCGAGTCGCGGAATCGACCTGACGTTCGATCACATTGATGATGCGTTCGTCGCGACACATCTCAGCATGCGTTTTTGCATCGAGGCGTTTTAGCTTGACGTACGATTCAAGCATTTCAAAATTAGGGACAACGAGAGCCGCGGCGAATTTTCGTTCGTTTCCAACGAGCACGGCCTGGCTGACAAAACGAGACGACCTGATCATCTGTTCGATCGGCGAAGGGGCAATATATTTTCCGCCTGATGTCTTGAACAGTTCCTTTTTGCGATCGGTGATCCTCAAAAATCCCTCTTCGTCGATCTCACCGATGTCACCCGTCTTGAACCAACCGTCGTCGGTAAATGTCGCACGCGTTGCATCGGGCTTATTGTAGTATCCGAGCATAACGCCCGGACCGAGCGCCTCGATCTCGCCGTCTCCTGCGATGCGAATGCTCATATTCCGTATGGGTTTTCCGACAGTTCCGAGCTTTACGTTTGAAGGATTGTTCGAGGTGATCACGGGCGACGTTTCCGTCAGACCGTAACCCTGCATTATCGCGATCCCCGCACCCGTAAAGATAAGAAAGATGTCGTCGGGCAATGCGGCTCCACCTGTTATGCACGCCCGCAGCCGACCGCCGAAAAATTCGCGTAGCTTACTAAAAACAAGAACGTCGGCGATCTTGTGTTTCAACGAGAGGTAGAATGACGGCGGCCTACGTCGCTCTTTTTGCATGGCAAAATCTTTTGCGGTTTCGATCGCCCAGTCGAAGATCCATTCCTTAACGCCGCCCTTCTGTGCTGCCTTCAGCTTCGCCTTCGCATAGACTTTTTCAAATATGCGCGGTACGCCCACGAAGATGGTCGGCCGCACTTCGCGAAGGTTGTCCGGCACCTTATCAACTGATTCGGCGTAAAAAACAGACATTCCGTGAAAGATGTAGAGATACATCGCCGAACGCTCAAACACGTGCGTCAGGGGCAGAACGGACAATGAAATATCATGGATCGAAAAATCGTACTTCTCACCGGCATCTATGACATTCGAGATAATGTTTGTGTGAGTCAGCATCACCCCCTTCGGCTCACCGGTGGTTCCGCTTGTATAGATAAGCGTTGCGATCTCGTCAGGGTCTATTGCCGCATCCAGTTCGGACACAAGCTCTGGTCTTTCGATCCTTAGCGCTGCACCGGCAAGTTCCAGTTCGTTTAGGGAGACAGCATGAGGTAGATCGACTTCGCCGGCATCAAAAAAGATCAGCTTTTCGAGTGAAGGACACGCCGCGATAACAGGGGCGACCCTCTCGTAGTCCGTCTTGCTTTCGAGGAAGAGAACTCGCGGGCCGGAGTCTCCAAGAATATATTCGACCGAGTCGGGTGAAAGAGTAGTGTAGATCGGTACGTCGACTATGCCTGCGAATTGACAGCCGGCGTCGGCAAAGGTCCATTCGGGAGAATTCGCGGCAAGGATCGCCGCTTTGTCGCCTTTGCGAAGGCCAAGAGAATAAAGTCCGCAGGCGATATTCTCTATTCTCGCGACCATCTCGTTCGACGATATGGATCGCCACTCATCGTCGCACTTGTAGTTAAGCGCATCGGTGAGGTTGTTATTGATTACCGCTTGGCGAAAGAGATCGGGAATAGTAGCCGGTTCGTTTTCAAAGAGAGGAGTCCTTAGACCTCGTTGTCCTCCTGGAATATCGGCGCGCGGATTGTCGACGGTTCCAGTCATTTGGCCATCAGCCCTCCAAAAAAGATCTTCAGAACCTCCTCCGCCATTGGAGCAAGCGGATAACTCTTGCTTGAAAGGATCCAGTTGGTCACCATTTCATCAAGCACGCCGTAGAACATCTTTGCGCAGACAATCGGTTTTAGATCCGAGCGGAAGACGCCTATATTCTGACCTTCTTCGATCGTCGCCCGAATGATGTCGAGGTATTCGGAAAAACCTGCGGCGGAAAATTCCTGCATGAACTTGATCGATCCCCGAAGCTCTACCTGGAAAACGATCGCCATGTTTCGATCCGCACCCAATCGTTCAAGGTGCAGCTCGGCGATCCGCCGAAGCTTGTCTTCGGGTTTGTCGAGCATTGCCAGTTCACGCCGTCCGTCCGCGATAAATTCGTCCATCGCCCGATCAAATATCGAGTGCAAGACGTCATCCTTGTTCTTGAAGTAAAGATAGACCGTCCCGTCGGCAACGCCTGCCGCTTTGGCAATGTCAGCGACTTTAGAATTGAAATATCCTTTTTCGGCAAAGACAGAGGTAGCGGCTCGGAGGATGGCCTCGCGTCTTGTCCCCGATTCCGTTTCGGGTCGGCGTCGACTGAATTCTTAGGCATACTTTATGGTACTGAATGAATCGTCATTCAGTACGTAAAGGCTATACCAAATACGTCAATGTTGGCAATACAGGGTTGATGAACAGAAAAAGGAATGGGCCCGGGGCATCAATCCAAAATCCAAAATCTAAAATCCAAAATGGGACTGGCGGAGAGGACAGGACTCGAACCTGCAAGCGGTTTCCCGCGGTAGTTTTCAAGACTACTGCCTTACCAATTAGGCTACCTCTCCAGTTGAAGGGACTCTTGCCCCGCAGAAAGAAAATATACCGCACCCTCGCAGGTCTTAACAACCTTGAGTCCAACACAAAAAAAACCCGACTGTGAGTAGCAGTCGGGGACGAGAGAGGATAGCGATCCTCAGAAACTTTAGTCGGAGGACAATAGCCGGGATATTTGCGAATCGAGATTCGATGCTTTATCCCAACCGTCGGTCCGCAACGCGATCAATCCCCTGCGGTTGATTAGAAAATGCGCCGGGAACCCCATATTGACATTTCCTGACCGATCTCGGTCGGCGTACTTAAGCATGACGCCGAAGCTGTTTGGTAGAATACTGAAATTAAAAGGATTGCGTTTGAGATAGGGGCTTACTATTGCCTCGTTATCCATCGTTACTGCCAGGAAAACAACGTCCTTGTCCCGGTATCGATCCGCGACCCGGTTCAAGTTGGGTATTTCGCTATGGCAGATCGGGCACCGTGTCGACCAGAACGTCAAAACGACGACCTTGCCGTGAAGTCGGTCGAGATCGTAAATTTTCCCGTCTAAAGATTGACCTGAAAATTCCGGAGCCGTTGAGCCCGGTTTCAAGGCCCGCTGCGAGAGCGCCGCCGAAGTGCCTAATAAAACTAGAGAAATTATAATGAAGAATTTGCGCATTTGGAGCGAGGCGAAGGAGAGGGGCGTTAAAGAGTGTTCAACACTCTCTATTAATTATAAACACTGAATGTGGATTTACTCCAGAATTTTTTTCACCGTCGGGCAAAAAGCTCAACTTTTCAGTCAATTAGAGAAGGAACGGGCGGCCGCGCCGGAAGGACAAATTGGTTACGTGTTAATATTTTCCAATGCTGCTCGAATCCCTGGAGGTTCAGGATTTTCGCAATCTTAACGGATCGCTTGCACCCTCGGATGGGCTAAATATCCTTATCGGCAACAACGGCCGGGGGAAGACCAATTGGCTCGAATCGATCTATATCCTTTCTACCACTAAGTCGTTCAAGACTGCAAAGCCGCAAGAAGCAATCCGATTCGGGAAAGAGCTCGCCATAGTTCGCGGGACCGTTCGGCAATCAGAAGAGATAACCCACGAGATCCAGGTTGCGATCCAGCCAAGTTCAAAGATCCTATCCATAAACGGAAAAAAGCATACCCTTCATGAGTATCTCCGCGAGCTTCATGCGGTGGTTTTCAATTCGGACGCTGTCGAAATTATCCGCGGACATCCCGAGTCGCGTCGACGTTTCCTGGATGACGCAATTATCTCGTTACATCCACCGTTCGTGCAGACGTTCGCAGATTACGGCCGCGTCATCAAGCAAAAGAACTCTCTGCTACAGAGAGCCCGCGACGATGAATTTCCCTTAGATAAGATCGTCGAGATGCTCGCGCCGTGGAACGAGCAATTGGTGACGCTTGCGACTCGCATCCATAAGGGCCGTATCCGGGTTGTCGAACGATTGAATGAAGCGTTGGAGACGCGGCTTTTTGGCGAAGAAGTAGTCACCATACGGTACATTTCCTCGCTTGAGGGCAAAGGCGATCTTGCGAACTATGAAGGATTGATCGATGAGCGGCTGAAGCTGCGGGTCCAGGCGGAAACGATCGCCGGCCACTCGCTTATCGGACCTCATCGAGACGACCTCGAGATCCTATTCGACGGATACGATCTGCGAAAGTTTGGTTCGTCCGGCCAACAGCGAAGCGTGCTTCTGCATCCTGCAGCTTGCAAACATTTCGGTTTTCAACGCCACTCGAGGCGAATATCCTCTGTTCCTGCTCGATGATCTCGACGCCGAATTGGACTATCGCCGCATCGGTCAGTTATTGGAGTTTCTACACGGAAAAACGCAGACTTTCGTGACGACCTCGAAAGAGAGTTTTGTAGAAAAAGTAGGAGCTGGAGCGGCTGTTTTCTGGATCGAGAACGGTTCCGGAAAGGCTGCTTAGATCGGCGTTCCGTCAGCTGTAAAAAAGCCACTTCAAAATGCTAGAATAAAGCATCAATTTTGGGTGACTTTTCTCACCACTCGGACACATCATTCAGACCGATATTTTCCGATCAAAAATATAGAGAATTGGAAGTTTAAGGACTTAAACAGGGGTTATAAATTGGCTAAAGCAAAGACAGAATACAGTGCAGATTCGATCACCGTCCTCGAGGGTCGCGACGCGGTGCGCAAACGTCCGGCCATGTACATCGGCTCGACGGGCGACATCGGTTTGCACCACCTGGTTTACGAGGTTGTAGATAATTCGGTTGACGAGGCACTTGCGGGATATTGCGACACTATCGAGGTAACGATCCACATGGACAACTCGATAACGGTCATCGACAACGGCCGCGGCATTCCGACCGATATGCACAAGCAGGAAAAGCGTTCGGCTGCTGAGGTTGTGATGACGATTCTCCACGCCGGCGGCAAGTTCGACTCGAACTCGTACAAGGTTTCAGGCGGCCTGCACGGCGTCGGTGTCAGCTGTGTCAACTTTTTAAGCGAGTACTTGAGACTCGAGATCTGGCGCGACGGAAAGACTCATGAAATGGAGTTCGAAGCCGGGATACCCGTCGCGACCGCTCAAGCAAACCGGAACGACGACCAAACGCGGCACAAAGATCACATTTCGGCCGGATTCGAGCATTTTCGAGACGACCATTTACAGTTTTGAAAAATTGTCTGAGCGGCTTCGCGAAAAGGCGTTTCTGAACAAGGGCATCCGCATCTTTATCAAAGACGAACGCGAGGAAGAAGAAAAGTCGCACGAGTTTTACTACAAGGGCGGCATTGCCGAATTCGTAAAGCATCTCAACAAGAACAAGAGCCCGCTTCACGAAGACCCGCTTTATTTTGAACTGGTCGCCGACGATCTTTCGATCGAGGTGTCGATGCAGTACAACGACAGCTACGACGAAAAGATATTCTCCTTTGCGAACAACATCAATACGGTCGACGGCGGAACACATCTGTCCGGGTTTTCGCGGGGCGATCACGCGTACGATCAACAACTACGCGGAAAGCTCGGGCATGACAAAGAACGCGAAAGTGACGCTTTCGGGCGACGATGTCCGCGAAGGCTTGGTCGCTATCATCAGCGTCAAGATCCCGCAGCCGCAGTTTGAGGGGCAGACCAAGGGTAAGCTCAATTCGCCGGTCAAAGGCCCGGTTGAATCATTCCTCAACGAAAAGCTCGGCGAATTTTTCGAGCAGAATCCCAACGTCGCTAAGAAGATCGTCGGTAAGGCGGTCGATGCGGCGCGAGCCCGTGAGGCGGCGCGAAAGGCTCGCGAGATCGTCCGCAAAAGTGCGCTTGGAACCTCGACCCTGCCCGGCAAACTCGCTGATTGTCAGGAAAAGGATCCGGCGTTGTCTGAGATCTATATCGTCGAGGGTGATTCCGCAGGCGGTTCGGCAAAGCAGGGACGCGACCGAAAGAACCAGGCGGTGCTGCCGCTCAAGGGTAAGATCCTCAACGTCGAAAAGGCGCGATTCGACAAGATGCTCGGCCACGGCGAGATCAAGGCGCTTGATCACGGCGCTCGGAACCGGAATCGGCAAAGAAGATTTTGATGTCGCAAAGCTTCGGTATCACAAGATCTGCCTGATGACCGACGCCGACGTCGACGGCAGCCATATTCGCACGCTTCTGCTCACATTCTTTTACCGGCAGATGCCCGAGCTGCTCGAGAACGGCTACGTCTACATCGCCCAGCCGCCGCTCTACAAAGTGAAACGCGGCAAGAAAGAAGAATACATCAAGGACGAAAAAGGGATGTTCCGCTACCTGATGCGAATGGGCACCACGGATGTCAAGATCGAACGCGAACGGCAAAATCATCGAGGGACGCGAGCTCTCAAAGGCGCTCGAGCAGACGACGGAGTTCAAGAATTATTCCGAGCGCCTCGCTCGACGAGTGCTGCAACGATGCAAAGCTTGTCGAGATGCTTACTCGATGCTTTTGCCGGCAAGGACGGCGTCATAACGAACAGCAAGCTTGAAGCTCCGCAAGATTTTCGGCGAGCAGGAATTGATGGCCGAGGTCGAAGGCAAGGTTGGCCGCCGCCGGATTACAATACCGAGCTTATCGCATGACGACGAGCACGGACTTTGGAGAGATCGACGTCACCTATCCGAACGGGCAGACCGTGAATGTCGATTGGAACCTCGCGAGCTATGTCGAGTTTCAAAAGTCGGTCGAGCTTATGCGAGTCCTCGTAGATGACCTTCCCGGGTCCGTTCGTCGTCGGCGAGAACGGTAAGAGCGAGGCCATCGAATCGCGTCACGAACTGCTCGAAAAAGTAACGGGGATGGCGAAGAAAGACCTTGCCATTCAGCGGTACAAAGGTTTCGGCGAGATGAACCCCGAGCAGCTTTGGGAAACGACTATGGATCCCGAAAAGCGAACGATGCTGCAGGTCAGGATCGAGGACGCGATCGAAACCGACAGTATCTTTACCGTCCTAATGGGCGATCAGGTCGAACCACGACGAAAGTTCATCGAAGACAATGCACTCGATGTGAAGAATCTGGACGTCTAATCGTTGATGAAGGATTAAAAATCAAGAAGAGGCCGTCTGAAAAGGCGGCCTTTTTGAATTAGCTCCCGCTTATTTAGCGGAAGGCATTTTTGCTCTTCAGACCGACTCTTTCCAGTTTGGGCGACCGCCAGCTTACTACGCGTCCTGCCTCTTAATGCCGTCAATCTCTAGTACCAGATCGGCACCGTACATCTTCGCCGGCGTTTGAAAACCGGGGGTGAAATTTCCGTCGAGAATTTTCTGCGCGATGTTTAGCGCGGCGAGTGCGGTGATCGTGTAACCTTCCGGTCCCTGCATTCGCGATTCGACACGATTGCCGTTCAGATCACTGGCCTCGCCCCACAGCAATGTCTTGCCCTTGGCACGCTCTTCGTCGGACGGGCCGCCGGGGGAGATCTGTTTTTGCAGATAATCTTGAATCGGTTTTGTCGCGAGCAGCCAGCCGATATAGCGGCTCGCCTTGAGCATCTTTAGATTTTTCCGCGGCATAACGGTAAAGACCTCGATGTTCGGAATGCCCGTCGAATAGTACGCCGTCGCGACATCGCCCCAGGGAATTGTCACGCCCATCTTTTTCACATCGCCAAAATCTATCACGCGCGTTTTCCAGGCCGCGGTCACATGCGTGATCTTTCCGTCTTTGCGGATCGCACCGCCTTTTCCGACATTCATCGTCATCGTCGCCTGAGTTCCGTGCGAGATCCGTCCCATTCCGTAAAACGCCAGCGAGAGATGCGTCGCGGACGGAAGACGATCTTTTAAATGTCGCGCGAGACAGTCGGACGGCACGACATCGAACCCGACGCCAGGCATCATCATTACCTCGGACGCTTTCGCTTTGTCATCGAGCGCCGCGAGTGATTCAAAAACCGAGATCTCACCGGTGATGTCGGTGTAGTGTTTTTTATTTCGAAGACATGCGTCGACCATCGCTCGTGACGTGATCGAAAAAGGCCCGGCGCAGTGCAGCACCATGTCGACCTCCTGCAGTGCCGCATCGAGCCTTGCCGTTTCATCGAGCGAGAAAACTCGATAGTCGAGGTGATGCTTTTTCGCCAACTCTTCGATCGCGATCGCATTGCGTCCGGCGAGGATCGGCGTCATCCCGCGCTCCGCGGCGTATCGAGTGATCAATTCACCGGTATAACCATTGGCTCCGTATAATAAGAAATGTTCGCGCCATTCTTTGCTCCGCTCAGAAAACAAAAACGTGTTCGCGGAGAAATCGACGAAGCTTGTCGCGGTTCTTGTCTCTGTACGCTTCGTAATCTTCCGCGATTCCGTCATCCGCGAGAAGTAAAAGTATGTATGGCTCTAGAATTTGCTTATTCCGAAGCTCGATCACGGTCGTCAAGCTGTGGTGCGGATTCTTCAATGAACCTGCCTTGATCGCCGTTTCGGCAGCGCCAGCGACGGCCATCAAAGCCGCGAGTTCCTCCTTTAGGGAATGTCGATAGGAAACACCCGGATTCTCTTTCAGAAAAAGCGAACTCCGCCATGCGGCGCGCGTCTCAGAATATTTCAGCCAAAGCTTCGTGCCGTCATTCTCCGAAATCTCCACAGCATCTATCTTGATCCCTCCGAAGTCATCCGTGCCCGGCGGAAATATTCCCTTCACGTTGAACTGTTTTCCGTGCTTCTGGGTCAGCTTGTTAATATTCTCCCATGAGTGCCGGGAATACGGATCGGCGATGAACGCATCAATGAATTTTTCGGTCGCTTCGGGAAGTTTGTTCTGATTCAGAAGAGCGTCGCCCCAGAAACGATATGCAAGTTCCCGATCCCGGTTTAGAGCCGCGGCCTTGGCGAACAACGGCTCCGACTCGGCATACCTTTTCTGAGCATAACGACAGTCGCCCATAAACAGCACCGCTTCATAGCTCGTCGGGTCCAGCTTGTAGGCGCGTTCATAGGAGGCAAAAGCTTTTTCATACTCGCCTCGCCCGAAAAACGATTCGCCCTCGCGGAGAGCCTTTTCAACATCCGGATGCGCCGCGGAAAAATTGTCTTCGTCTCCGCCGTCGGGTTCCATCTGATCGAGAAACGCCAGGGCAGTCACGTGCGTAGTCCCCAACTGCTTCGCCTTTGAAAGTGCGGCATGCGCCCTCCTGCGTTCGGCCTTTCTCTCGCCAGCATCGCTCAAGGTGACCGAACGGGACGCGATCGCGATGCCGTAATGCGTCCAGACATCCGCATCGTTGGGCAGTAGGGGTGCGATCTTTTCTAGGATCGGATAGGCATCCAGATAACGATTCTGATCAACGAAGGCCATCGCCTTGGCGCGTTCGGCCGTAACCGAACCGGGCGGGTTCTGAGCCGCGGCGGATTGGTGGATTCCCAAAAGGGCGACGAAGAAAAGTGAAACAAGCGCTAAATTTCTCATGATGTTTCCACTCCGAGATGTTCAATCAAGTATATCAGCTACTTAAATAGCCTTAAGGACAAACCCTGGGTATGACGGAGCTTACTCAGGAATTCTTTTCTTCGGATTTCCTTGGCTCCCAGGGCGCGGATGTGTGGTGTCATCACCTGTACGTCGAGCCAGGTGGAATTGCGATTCCGGAGCGTGTCGATCAGGAAAAGCAGAGCGAGCTTCGATGCGTTGGTCTCAATGTGAAACATGCTCTCGCCGCAAAATACGCCGCCCGCGTCGACGCCGTATACTCCACCGACGAGATCTCCGCCTCTGTTCCAGGCCTCGACGCTATGAGCCATTCCTGAGGTGTGGAGCGCACAGTACGCGTCAATAAACTGGGGCGTGATCCATGTACCCTTTTCACCAGCACGAACGACGCGCGAGCAATTTTCGATCACGCTTTTAAAGTCCTTATCTATTGTGAATGTAAATTGATTCTTCCGCTTTGCTCGCTCAAGGCTCTTCGGAATATGGAGCTCTGAGAATTCAAGGATCGCCCGTTTCGCTGGACAGTACCACGGCAGCGGAAGATCATCGACGTGCCACGGAAATATGCCGAGGCGGTAAGCGTTTTGAAGATTGTCGACGCTCAGCTCATCGCCGAAGCTGACAATGTCTTTCGAGTAGTAAAAATAATCCTCGTACAGCAGCCATTCGGGGAACTCGTAGTTGCGAGGATCAGGAAATCGCGCCGCCATACGTATTTTTACCATATAGCCACCGAGGACACAGAGAAAGAATCTCCGGTGTTCCTCTGTGCGCTCTGTGGCAAGTTCTGCTTATACCATCTTCGATTTCCACTTCCCCCGCCTGAACAGAACGGCGCTGGCTACCGCGAGTAGCGAGAACGCGATCGTTATCGCCCAGAAGACACCTTCAGGTCCGAGGCCGTAATAATACGCCAACAGATATGCGACCGGAATCTCAAACAGCCAGAAGACGAAAATGTTCAGATAGGTCGGGGTCCACGTGTCGCCGGCGCCGTTGAACGCGGTCTCGAGCACCATCCCGAGGCCGTAGAAAGCAAATCCGTAGGCGATGATGTGAAGCGCGCTTGTCCCGTACCGCAGAACCTCCGGTTCTTGCGTAAAGATGCCGATGATCTGATTCGAAAACAGCCAGAATACGACACCGATCGCAAAATAAAATGCAGCGTTGAATTTCGCGGCGGCCCAGACAGCGGCTTCGGAACGTTCCGGTTTTCCGGCACCTAAATTCTGCCCGACCATCGTCGCCGCAGCGTTGCTTAAACCAAGCGCGGGTAACAAAGCGAACATCACAACGCGAAGCGCAATGACATAACCCGCGATCGCAACTTCACCAAACCCGGCCATGATCGGCATTAGTGCAGTCCAGCTCGCTGTCGCGACAAGCAATTGAAATACACCGGTCGACGAAAGTCGCAGCAATTTCCAGAGCAACGTCGGATCGAATCGCCAGCTCTCCCGATGCACGTGAATTCGTCCGCCCGGTCGAAACAAATGCCACGCGGCGAAGAGCACGCCGCAGCCGCGCCCGATCGTGGTTCCGACGGCCGCACCGATTACTCCCAACTCCGGAAAGAATCCGATACCGAAGATGAACATGGGAGCGAGGATCATGTTCAGGCCATTCGCCAGAAACAGTACCCGCATCGCGATCGCCGCGTCGCCCGCCCCGCGAAAAATAGCGTTGAGCAGGAATATAAAAATCACGACCGCATTTCCGCCGACCATGATCCGCATGAACTGCGAGCCTTCGTCAATAATGTGCGAAGCTGCTCCGAGGGCCTGCAGAATATTTGGCGCGAATATGATCCCGATCGCGCTTAGCAGAAGTGAGACGAGCACGCCGAGGTATATAACGTGCGCCGCCGACTTTGCGGCACCTTCCTCGTCCTTTTCGCCGGTTCGTCGCGCGACGGTCGCGGTCGCACCGATCGCCAGTCCAAACGCGACGGCGTAGATCAGGGCCATTACCGACTCTGTCAGACCTACGATCGCAACGGCATCCGCACCGAGCTTTGCAACGAAGAAAATATCGACGACCGCGAACAAGCTCTCCATGCTCATCTCGAGGATCATCGGGATGGCGAGGATCACCAGTGCGACCCATATCGGCCCCTTAGTGAAATCGCGCTGCGAACCTCGTAGCCCCTCGCGCAAGACCGACCAGAATGAATTGTCCAACGTCTCCGCTGACGGAGCACTCGAATCGAAAGACATATAGATAAATAATAAAAGGGGAAGTGCCGAGCACGATGTGTGCTGAAAGTCAGTCGTGCGAAACGGAAACGTCGCGCGTTGAGCAGACACTACGGGGCGGATGAATTAGACAAGTTCGGTACGCATAGTTTGTAAAACATAACACAGGGAAAAGTGAAAAGTGAAAAGTGAAAAACTAAAAGTAAAAAACGTAAGACGGAAAGCCGAAATGGGAGTAGGAAGAAGTGAAAAGTGAAAAACTAAAAGTGAAGAACGTAAGCCGGAAAGCCGAAATGGGAAGTGGCAAGAGGAACCAAGTTCCTCTTTTTCGATCCACTTTTAGTTTTTCACTTTTAGTTTTTAGTTATAATGCCAAGATGATCAAACAAATCCGTGGCAGCACCATTTGATAACTCAGCAGAGAAGAATTTGAGCGGATCATCGCCCCATACTGGCGAAGGCGTGGTAATAGATATCGGGACGGGCGACGGGCGCTTTGTGTCGGCCGCGGCCCGAGCAAATCCGACCAAGTTCTACATCGGCGTCGACGCCAACACGAAACCCCTCGAAAAGCCCTCGATGAAGGCGACTAGGAAACCTGCGAAAGGCGGTCTGCCGAACGCGATGTTCGTGCAGGCCGCGGTCGAAGATCTGCCTGAGGAACTTAACGGGACAGCCGACGAGATCCACATACATTTTCCGTGGGGCAGCTTATTAAAAGGTGTGGTTACTGGCGACGCAGATGTTCTGGAGGCGCTCCGGCGAATTGCGTCCCCGGGCTGCCTGCTTGAGATCGTTATCGGTATTGACCCCGAACGAGACAGGACCGAGATCGAGCGTCTCGATCTCCCGGAACTCACGCCCGTTTTCCTGCACTCGTACCTGTTCCCACGGTTCGCAGCCGCCGGTTTTGAGCGTCTCGATCACGGCAAACTGCACTCTGGCGACTGGTCGCGAATAGAAACGTCGTGGGCTCGCAAACTCCAGGGAAATGCGGAGCGCAAGGTAACGTACCTCGTCTTTCAAGCCGAATCTCGAAGCTCGTCCTGATTGGCGAGCACCAGAAGGAAGGTATAGTTGGCGTGCGCTGAGCAGGTGTCCAACAAACTATTCCGCTCAACCCGTCTCTATCCTTTTCGCATCCAAAACGCTAAACTATGCAATCGCAAACCCTCCGGGATTTGTGTTGTGGTGTTGAAGTATGAAGATCGCGGTAGCAATGAGCGGCGGTGTCGACAGTTCGGCGGCGGCCGCGCTTTTGAAGGAGCAGGGGCATGAGCTGATCGGCTTTACGATGCAGCTCTGGAACCAGCGCCGCGGTATCAGTGTCGACGAGAATGGCGATCCTTTACCGAGCCGGTGTTGCTCGCTTGACGATGTCTACGATGCTCGCCGCGTGGCCGAATCGCTCGGATTTCCGTTCTACGTGCTCAATCTGGAGAAAGATTTTGAGCGCGATGTCGTCGAGCCGTTCGTACAGAGTTATCTTTCGGGAGAAACGCCGATCCCGTGTGTCGCGTGTAATTCGCGTCTTAAGTTCGCATCGCTCGACAGGATGGCCGTCTCGCTTGGCTGCGACAAAGTGGCGACCGGTCATTTCGCTCGCGTCGAATATGATGCGGCGGCGGACCGTTACCGGCTATTCCGCGGAAAGAATCACTGGAAAGACCAGAGCTATTTTCTCTGGGAGCTGACGCAGGAACAGCTTTCGCGTGCTTACTTTCCGCTGGGTGAAATGCTGAAGAGCGAGGTCCGCGACATTGCCCGCGATGCGAACCTCTACACAGCCGAAAAGCAGGAGTCGCAAGAGATCTGTTTTGTTCCCGACGGCAAGTACGCAGAGTTTATCGACCGTTATCTCGATCACGAGGATCGCCACGATGAAATGCCGGCGGGCGGCGAGATAGTAAATACCGATGGTGAGACGATCGGAGCGCACACGGGGATTCATCGATACACGATCGGTCAGAGACGAGGTTTAGGGATCGCTAATGAAAAGCCGCTCTACGTGGTGCAGATCGAACGAGCGAAAAATCAGATCGTCGTCGGCGAAGCCGAGAGCCTTGCGTCGACCGAGTTCATTGCGAAGGGTGTTAATTGGGTCGCATTCGATGAGCCGTCGGAACAGGTGACAGCAGACGTAAAAGTTCGATATCGTCACGAACCGGCACGGGCGACGATCCATGCTTTGCCCGACGAGCAAGCACGAATCGTATTCGATGAGCCGCAGCGTGCGATCACGCCCGGACAGGCAACTATTTTCTACCACGGCGACGAGGTCGTCGGCGGAGGATGGATCATCAGATCGTAAAAGGGGAAAGTTATGGCAAAAGAAAAGAAACGACCGAGCAAAACGGCGAAGGCGGCGAAGAAGTTACTAGATAAATCGAAGCTGCTTTCAGAAAAGACGGACCGCGACCTGCAAACCGGATCGGAGTTTAAATCGTCCGTGGTGACGCCGCGGACCAACAGTACGCCGATAAAAGCCCGGCCTCACAAAAAACGCGGGTAACGGGCCGTCACGATCGAATGAGAAAGTCGGAGCTCCGCCAAGCCTGTCTCGCGAAACAGAAAACGATCTCGGGAGAGGATCGTTTGGGGAAAAGCGAGGCGATCTCCAAGGGTTTCTTCGATACATTTGATCTCGCCAACATCAAGTATCTTCACTGCTTTCTTCCGATCGAAAAATTCAACGAGGTCGACACACGCGTGATCCTCGAAAAGATCTGGCGAAAATTTCCACACATTCAGATCGTCGTGCCGCGTGTTGACTTTGAAACCGGCGAGATCACGAGTCTGAAATTTACGGCTGAGACCGAGCTCGTAAAGAACCTGTGGGAGATCGACGAGCCGACGCATAACAAGTTTGTCGAGCCGCGGATGATCGACATGGTTCTTGTTCCGGGATTGTGCTTTGACCAGATGGCCCAACGCGTCGGATACGGGAAGGGCTTTTACGATCGATTCCTAAAAACTTGCCGGCCCGATTGCCTGAAGATCGGTTTGAGCTATTTCGAACCGGTCGAAAAGATCGACGACGCGCATCAGGGGGACGTGGCCGTGGATTTTGTGGTGACACCTTTTGGAGTGCGGAGTGCGGAGTGCGGAATGCGCAAATCAGAGTAGTTCGGAAGTCGAGACAGAACGAGATCAACGCCGTCACGACGAATTCCGCAATCCACATTCCGCAATCCGCAATCCGCAATTGCCGTCACTTCGCTTTCAAGATATCGCGGATCTCCCCGAGCAGCTCGACTTCCGGTGCGGGTACCGAGGCTGCCTCAAGGCCTTTGAAAAGCCTGACGGCATACCGCGCGAGAAGGAACATCGCAAACGCAACAATTAGAAACGTAATGATGTCGTTAATGAGCTGTCCGTACATCACCAACGGCGTTCCACCTTTTATAGCGGCGTCGATCTGTTCTGCCGTGGCGTCTGCGGGAACCGTGCCGCTGAGGTCATAGAACTTCGACTTAAAATCGATGCCGCCGGTTGCCATGCCGACAAACGGCATGATTATCCCGTCCGTAAACGTCTTTACTATCGCACCGAAAGCGGCGCCCATTATCACGGCAATGGCCAGATCGAGCACGTTTCCGCGTGCGATGAATGCTCTGAAATCACTCAACATAATTTATACCCGTCCTCATTTCGATTTTTTTTGTTGACGCGAGCAAGCTAGCACACCGTTCCGGCAACGCGCAAAAAAGGCGGCCAAAGCCGCCTTCCGTTGAGGTCGTGTATTGTAATGAAGCTATTAGACTGTGACGGCCTCTTCTTCTTCTGATTCTTCCGCGGAGGACAGGAATTCGTCCTCATCGTCGTCGTCATCATCATCGCTGACGGACGCCGACTGATATTGTGAAACCTCAGACGTGCGATATTGCGCCTGAGCGGCCGTAGCCTCAGTCTCCTGCGCTTCCCGAGCCTGGATCATCGAACATCCGCCCTCAAATACGGCTCCTTCCTCGATAACAAGGCGGGGCGTAGCGACATTCCCCATTACCCGCGCCGTTCGGCCGAGATGGATCTTTTCGGTCGCGATCACGTCACCATTAACGATGCCGTTTATCGTCGCGACCCCGACCGCCACATTCGCATCGACCTGGCCGTTTGTGCCAACGATCAGGGTACCGCCATCGGAGGTCACAGTTCCGGTCAGATGTCCGTCCACGCGGAGCATCATCTGAAAACTGGTTTCGCCCGTCAGAACAGTGCCGTGCCCGACAAATCCGCTCAGGCGTCCTTCTTTGATATCACGTGCGATCGATTCGCTGTCCGTCACGACACGCGGCGTTGCCTGTGGGCTGTCGCTCCCGTATTGATAGGTCGGCGTCGAATTCGACGAGGTATTTTGATAGTCGTTTGTTTCGCCAGATTCCGTTCTGGAACCTCTTCCCATTCTAATCATGACAATAAACTCCTTTGCTTTTTTGATTGTTGAGACGGCATCTCTATACAGGGGAGGGCCTGAGGGTCGATCGCGATATCACTTTTTGAAGTGGTAAAAATCGGAAGAATGCCTGCAAAAAACATCATAGAGCGTTGGTCTCGGCATGTAAAGGATTTTCTTCAAGTTGTGGTATTGATGGCTTACGTGCGAAAATCTGAAATTTCGGAGGCTAGTGAGAACTTGTTTGTAGAGACCAAGACCAAGACCAAACTGCTCAAGAAGATGGGCAAGGCCATCGGCGACTTTGGCATGATCGCTGATGGCGACAAGGTAATGGTCTGTCTTTCGGGCGGAAAGGACAGCTTTACGATGCTCGATCTGCTTCTCGACGTGCAGCGTCGAGCACCCGTAAAATTCGAGATCCTTGCCGTAAACCTCGACCAGAAGCAGCCGGGATTTCCCGAAGAGGTATTGCCGAACTATCTTACAGAACTCGGCGTGCCGTTCCGTATCGTTGAAGAAGACACGTACACGATCGTAAAAGAGCATGTTCCCGAGGGTAAGACGTTCTGCTCGCTTTGCTCGCGTCTGAGACGCGGGATCCTGTACACGACTGCGATCCAGGAAGGCTGTACGAAGATCGCTTTAGGCCATCACGCCGACGATATCATCAACACATTTTTTCTCAATCTTTTTTACGTCGGCCAATTAAAGGCGATGCCCCCGATCCTGCGCTCGGATGCCGGGACCAATACGATAATTCGCCCGCTCGCATACTGTCAGGAGAGCGAGATCACGAAGTACGCCGAGGAGCGCCAGTTTCCGATCATTCCGTGTAATCTCTGCGGTTCGCAGCCGAACTTGAAACGTGCACGCATCAAGCGGCTCATAAGCGAGCTTGCAACCGAAATTCCCAGCCTGCGTTCGTCAATCGTGACGGCGCTGACAAATGTCACCGGCTCGCATCTGCTCGACACAGAGCTTTACGACTTCCGCAACTTTGAACCAATCGTCAAGAAGATCCCGCCCGGCCACGGCAGCGTTGAAAAAGAACTGGACGCTGTATTCGATCACAGCGAACCGACGTTCGTGCCTAATCTGCTCGAAGCTGTCGGTTTAGACGCTCATTAGAAAAAAAAGGAGGCGCTGATTATGCGGAAGGTAACTTTTGGCGGGGCTAACTCTCTCGACAATTTTATCGCGCGCCCTGACGGAGCTGTCGATTGGCTTCTGTGGGGCTCCGAGGCCGGTGAGATCATGAAAGATTTCTGGGCGAACATCGACACGCTTGTTATGGGACGCAAGACATACGATGTGGCGATGCTCATGACACCGAAGGGCGAAAAGGTAAAAAATCCGTATGGCGATATGAAAACATTCGTGTTTTCACGAACGCTGCCGCCGGGCGAGCAGAACGGTGTCGTGATCGTTGATGACGATCCCGGCGAATTTGTGCGCGATCTGAAACAGAAGGACGGAAAAGAGATTTGCGTCATGGGCGGCGGCGAGCTCGCTCTTCATCTGTTCGAAGCCGGCGTCATCGACGAGATCGGATTCAACATTCACCCGGTCCTGCTCGGCCAGGGAATTCCGCTCTTTCACCCAATGAGCCGCCAGATAGATCTCGAGCTGGTCGAGTGCCGGCAGTTCAAGAATGGCTGCGTATATGTTTTGTATCGGGTGAAGTGAGTCTGGAAGTCTGGGAAGTCAAGGAAGTCTGGGAAGTCTGGGGAAGTCTAGGAAGTCTGGGAAGTCTAGGAAGTCTAGGAAGTCTGGGAAGTCTAGGAAGTCAAGGAAGTCTAGGAAGTCTAGGAAGTCTGGGAAGTCTAGGAAGTCAAGGAAGTCTGGGAAGTCTCGGAAGTCCCAAGAGATAAGGGTTTCTCGAGACTTCCCCGACTTCCCAGACTTCCGAGACTTCCCAGACTTTCTAGACTTCCCAGACTGTCTAGACTTCCCAGACTGTCTAGACTTCCCAGACTGTCTAGACTTCCCAGACTGTCTAGACTTCCCAGACTTTCTCGACTTCCCAGACTTCCCAGACCGATTCCCATAAGCAGAAAGAACGTCATCGCGACTTCCTGATCGCCGAGGTTGTAATGTACGAGGCCGCTAGTGAAAAAGCCGACCATTCCGCCGAGACAACCCAGTAGAATCCCCTTCGATTTTAGATTTTGGATTTTGGATTTCGGATTGAGCCCGCGCCACAACGTTCGAGCGTAGATGCCGAGTACCGTTAGCCATAACAACAGCGCCGGCAGCCCGCGTTCGACAACCAGATTTAGCGGCGTCGAATGAAAGTGTCCCATGTTCAGACGTCCGTCATCGAACATGTGCCACTCGCCCGCGTAACGTTTTATCGAATCCATCCCGACACCGAGAACAAAGTTTCGCGGGCTCGAGGTCCAAAGATCAAAGCCCTCGCTCCACACCGTCTGACGCCACCTGATCGACTCGTCTTTGGTGTCGAAAAATCCGACCTGACGACTCTGCTGTAGAAATATAAGGCCGACAATTGCGATCGGCAATCCGATCGCAGCCGCCGCGAGCAGCCACTTTCGTCCGAGGCCAACAAGAACGATGACTGCCGCTGAGATCAGGAATGCAAGCTGCGACGCGCGGGTTACGGTGAGCAAAAGCGCGACTGACATCGCCGCGAGGCTGATGAAGAGAAGTGACGCGGAGACGCGGAGACGCCGGGACACGGAGGGAGATAGATCGCCGCGTCTCCGCGTCTCCCCGTTTCCGCGTCGCAATTTTCCGAAGCTCGCCACCAATAGTCCCATCACAAGCGATGCGATCAACTGCAGAACTTCAGCGTAGGTCGTGTAGTGGCCGTAGAAACCGGTCGAGCGCCAGTTACGACTCTTTTTCCAGCTCGAAAATCCTAATCGTGTCATGGCGTCGCCGCCCGTCAGCAGATCGGCGCGCTTTACGTCGACGACGAAATCAAAGTCCGGCCGATAGAATTTGATCTTCGTAACATCCTCATGCTCGACGGCGGCAAGCACATCGTCCGGATCGCTCAGTTTCTTTCCGTTAGCCTCGAGCAATGTGTCGCCGTCCACGAGCAAAGCTTTCGCCAGCGGACTATCGGGTGCCAGTCCATGTATCTCGACTCCTCGGCCGATCAATCTCTGGACAGGCGTCCACAAAACATTGACCATACACGACACGATCAACGCGTACGCGAGAAAATGCACCGCGCCTCGATTACGTATGTTGTAGAAGACAAAATAGAAGATCAGGAACACCGCCGCCCCTCGGAGCTTGTTGATCGAGATGTCAGGAGCGTATGACGTAAGTGATGTGACGACCGACCATGCGAACAAAAGCCAGAGCGCAATGCTGAGAGCCCTCGGAGCGCGGCCGATGCGAAGATTGCCGGACCGCCATCGGAGTACGACGCTGATCATCCAGGCGAACATTCCCGTCAGCCACGCGATCTGGGTCGCGGCTATAGAATGCGGAGCCGACACGACCATCAGCACCAGAAAGACGAACGCGGTTCGTTCGAGCCATCGAACGGATAATGCACCGTCGTTCGTCTCGGCAAGAGCATCTAGTCGCTCGAAAAATCCCGGCATAAGTGCGAGTATTATAGCAGTTAGATTTGACGCATGAGCTCAGACACCGTTCAGACAGACCTTTCGCTAAAGGCTGAGATCAACCTCTTTTACGATCTCTATGTGCCCGACGGCGCACACAGGGCGCCGCTGATGATCTCGGTCCATGGCTATGGGGCACATAAGCGTTACATGATGCGTGAAGCTCAGGCGGTCGCACCTCAGAATTTTGTCATCGCGTCCGTTCAAGGCCCACACCAGCATTTCCGTCCGACCGCTGACGGATATCGAATCGGCTTTGGATGGCTGACGGAACACAAGCCCGATGAGTATGTCCGGCTCCATCACGATTTTCTGCTGCGTGTGATCGACAAACTCGCCGATGACGGACTGATCGACCGTTCACAAATTTATCTCTACGGATTTTCGCAGGCGTGTGCGCTGAATTTTCGGTTCGCGTTTACGCATCCCGATGTTCCGCGTGGAGTCATCGGTGTCTGCGGCGGAATTCCCGGCGACCTCGATACAAATCCCATCTACAAACCATTCGACGCGCGTACGCTTTACCTCTACGGCGACGATGATGAATTTTACACACAGGAAAAATTTGCCGGGTTTGAGAAGAAACTGCGCGAGACATTGCCGAATTTCATATCGAAGCATCACAAGGCGAAGCATGAGATAACCGAGGAGATGCGTGAGGATATTAGAACTTTCCTCGCAAGCTGACTGGAGCTCAGGCATCGACTGGAGCGCAGGCATCCTTGCCTGCATGAGTGCGAAGCACGAATAAGCCAACATTATCTCGGGGTGCTGTCCTCTTTTCGCTGCGAGCGACGAGGCAGGCAAGGTTGCCTGCGTTTTAGTCCGGCTAACCTCGCAACCTCACGCTTCTGATCTCAACTTTGCCATTGAGGGCCGGAGGCAGGACAAGTTTCGGTACGTCGTCACCGGCGTCATTTCTCACCATATCGACGCGGAAGTTGTCGCTGTGGACATTTTCGAACAACGATTTTCCTCCGAAGAGGACCACGCTGGCGCGCCTTCCGCCTTCGACCGGGACCGAATAGACACGCTCGACACGCTGCTCGCCGATTCTGAACGCGACATCAACGACAGTCTCTAGAACCGTCGCTTTCGGGTTGGCGACACTTACGGGCACCTGCCTTACGGTAAAGTCCGCGCTGCGATTTGTCAGATCGATCCGCTCGGTCGAGACCGAGCTCAGTGAACGAATAAACCCGGCCGGACCGCGGACACGTATCTTCGACGGCGTTATAGTCTCGGAGTACACCTCGTAGCCGTCAGGAAGTTGTCCATATGTCTCCGTTCTAACCGCGATCTCTTTTTGTTCGACGGCTTCGATCCGGACAGCGATCCGATTCGGTTGTACTTCGTCGAGCCTTACGCCGGTCGGCAGCGAGACCGCGACTGTTTCCGGCGTCAGGCTGATCACGCGATCGCCGGGCATTACGTCCGATATGTCCATTGAGACGATCAGGTCATTTTTATTGATCTGCGCCAATTTTCGTTTATCGCCGGTGACAACAAGATCTACTTCCTGGATCGGGGAATTTGTGATCTCAATGTTATTTGAGAAACGCAGGCTGAGCGAGACCGAGGTCAGGCGTTGCGTCGTAGGAGTGCTAAGGCCGGTGACGCCGAGCCACAGCGTCAGGGTGATGGCAAGACGCGACCAGCTTCATCACCCAGTCTTCGAAAAAGATCTTCTTTAATATGTGCTTTACCCAGCGCATGTTTATTAATGGTGAGTTGTGAATGGTGAATGCCGGATGGTTCGCAGTCGGTATTCATTCACCACTCACGATTCACAACTTACCATTCGGTTCTAGCTTATCGTGATCTCGGTCTCGGTTTCCTTCATCGTCTTTGTCTGCTCGCGCTCGGTCTGCGCCATCGGAATTTCCATCGCGTCGAGCAGCATCTTTCTCAAGCTGTGTCGTGTCGAGATTTCGACGGATCTCACCAGCTTCGACATATGTGATGAGGCCCGTTTCTTCGGATACGACCAAAGATATCGCATCCGAGCCCTCAGTAATTCCGATCGCCGCACGATGACGAGTACCGAGTTCTCGGGAGATGCTCGGATTTTTTGTCAGCGGAAGAAAAACTGATGCGGCGGCGATGCGTTCGTTCTGGATGACCACCGCGCCATCGTGCAGCGGCGTCGCCGGATTGAATATCGAAACCAGCAGATCGTAGCTGATGTGTGCATCGACCTGGACACCGGCATCGACAAAATTTCTCAACCCGACCCGTCGCTCGATGACGATCAACGCACCGATCTTCTCCGATGCGAGCGTCGTCAGCGCCAGAACGATCTCGTCATAAACGCTGCCGCCAAACTGTCCGCGGTGCTTTTTTAAGATCGGAAACTGTAGCCGGTTCGCAAAAAAGATGAGTGCCTGGCGGATCTCAGACTGAAACAGAACAATGATCGCGAACCCGATGTACACGACCGCGTATCGCAGAACAAATTCGAGCGTCGCGAAATCCTGAGCGAGCGAGATCCAGTAGAGCAGCCCGAGTAAGATCAAACCGACGACTGTCGGAACCGCCCGCGTTCCGCGGAGCAGCTTTAGGACGACGTACACGAGGATAAAGACGAGCGCGATGTCGATGACATTGCGAAGCGCGTTTATCGAAATGTAATCGTACAGCGGCATAGACTGAGGGTTAGAATATCACAGGTCGTTTCGCATTAGCCGTGCGGGCGTCGAGGCAACTTCTTTAGAGATTGGGTAATCTAGCAGGGGGACGGATCGGACATGAGAAAATATTTTATCGAGATCGGCTTCTGCATTTTTCTGTTGCTCGGCGCGCTGCTGACGGGTGTGGTGAACGCTCAGCAGCCCGTCGCGACGCCACCCGACGAGACCATCCGCATACCGACCGAAGAAGTCCATCTCACGATCCGTGCCGAGGGCCCTTTCCCCGGCGTTGCACCAAAGCTTCGCGCCGATGAACTAACGGTCTTTCGAGAACGGCGTTCCACAGACCGTGACCAGCATCCGTGCGATACCGGCGCAGGTGTTGGTTCTCATCGATACAGGGGCCGCGCTCAGCTTTGCAAAAACACGTGAGATCGCGACGCTCGCTACCCAGCTCGTAGTCAACGATCTGCCCGAAGGCTCGGCGTTTTCGATAATGCAGTACAGCGATCGTATCGAGACGCCGATCGAGTGGACGACCGATCGAAGGAACGCGATCATGTCCCTTAGCACCGGCCTAACGACCGGACGCCGCTCGTTACTCTCCGACGCTCTCGTCGAAGCGCTGAAAACTCTCGTCACGCGGCCGGCCGAAAATCGCCATCTCGTTCTCGTAACCGATGGGCTCGACGGTTCACGAGCGATGAATCTCGATAGTCCCGCGCTGCGCGCTCTCGAAGAGGCGAATATCGTCATCCATGTCCTCGGCTACACGGCTATGGAAGAAGACGGGGCAAAGGAAGCGATGCGTCGCGTGCGTTTGAACACGCGCCCTTCGAAGCCGCGCATTCCGAAACAGGTCTTCGACGACATGGTTCGTTCGCTTTCCGTACCGCTCGAGCACAAAGAGTTTCTCAGGATGCAGAACGAGGCACAGCAGATCATCATCATCGATCTGGATTCGGAAAGAAGAAAGATGTTACGGGCCCGACGCGAGGAATGGGCGCGAGGCGAAACGACGATGGCGGCGATAGCGGTCCGCAGCGGCGGATCGATTCGTGTCCCGGTCGATGCAACCGCGCTTTTGAACGACGCGATCGCGATCGGCCGCTCGATAGGCGAATACTTTGACGTTACTTACTCGCCCGAACATACGGCCGGCACGGCCGCTGCGCGCCAGGATCGCACGATCTCGGTCACGAGCCGATCGGACGCCATAAAACTTCACACGCGAAAGGTTTTACGATCGCCGGAAAGTAAGTGAATGTGAAGACAGCCCTCAATTCTTCGAGCTCAACCACATACCGACAAGCCGCCCGTCGTCATCGATCACCCCTACAGCTCCGCATCCGTTCGACGTCGCAAACTTATTAGCCTCTGCTATCGTCGTGGTCGTTTCGACAAAGTGCTCCGTCGTGACGGGACGCATCGCGTCGCGGATCAGAGTTACGTTCCAGACGCTGCGGTCATACTGCTTCAGGTCTTCGAGAACGAACATTCCGAACAACTGTTTGTCCTTTGCGACGGGAAATACCGCCTGTCTGTGCATCGGCAGGATGTTGTCGACGAATTGCTGGAGGCTCGCGTTCGGGTCGACGCTGATCGGAAGCTTCATGACGTCACCGACGTGAACCGCCCGTGCCAGATCGATCTCGCGAATAATGGACCTTGCCGAGTCATATAAGAACAGGCCTACGAGTACCGCCCAGAATCCAGAAAAATATTCGCCATAGATGATGACGAATAAAACGCCGAGCACTATCAGCCCGACGGCGATGATCTGTCCGCAGCGGCCGGTCAGCAGCGTCGCTTCCGTCAGGTCCTTTCCGTTCTTCCAGAGATACGCACGCAGGATTCGGCCGCCATCCAGCGGATAACCGGGAAAAAGATTGAAGAGGGCAAGAAGAAAATTAGACAGCGCCAGCAGGGAAAGAAGTATCGCGAGGATATCCAATCCACCGGCGGTTGCCACGGCCATCAACCCGAGAAAGAAAAGCGTGAGGATGAAGCTTGCGGCCGGTCCGGCGATCGCGATCCGGAATTCGGCACGCGGAGTTTCCGGCGGATGAGCGAACCTGGTCAGCCCACCGAACGGGTGAAGCACGATCTCCACGACATCCAGCTTTTCCCATCGCGCCGCGATCGCGTGAGCAAATTCGTGAAGAAAGATCGACGCGAAAAATACAAGCGTCGTCGCAAGCCCGAGCACCACGCTCCCCGCGATATTCCCGACCAGCGAATTGACACTCGCCGCCGTGATCGCCGACATCAACCCGACGACAAAAAACCATCGATAATCGGCCCGCACCGGTATTCCCAATACGTGCATCAAGATCGCCTGTCGTTTGAAATAGTCGCCAAATCCCATCTTACTTTTCAGATGCAGTGAGATTAACAAAATTTCAAAAAACGAACTACAAAGGACTTGGTTAGCAAGTTTGACAAGACCGGTGGTCACGTCTAGAATTCCGCCATCGTATTTCCTTGAGACGGCTTGCGTGGAGCTCGCCATTGTCGTCTCGTCGTCAACTTACTGTCAGCAAAATCGAGGTTAAAAGCATGGCGCGCCAATTTCCTGCACAGGCTTTTCGCTCCGTGGTTCTTTTCCGCCGCGTTGTCCACGTATCGATATTCTTGTGGCTCTTCTCATTCGCAACACCAGAGTTTTCTGCTCAACCCAATTTCAATTCTATTGCGGTTGATGACTACTACGTCTTTGAAAAGAATCCGCTCTATATCGCGTGGAACGATCAGCAGCCGGGAACCGTGGCAACGATAGTTACGTTTCCAGCCTACGGAGCTCTTATTAACAATGGTCAGACTGTCGGGTACAGTCCCCAGACTCCTGGCGTTTACGTCGATACATTCTCGTACAAGTGGTGTGAGATCACACCACCTTATCGGTGCAGCAACACTGCCACCGTCACCCTGTTGGTTATCCGCAATGATGACAGCCAAAATTTCGGCTCGTGCCCCATGCGGCAGGCGCGTCCCTCAGCTCCGAATTCAGTGGGCGGTCCCATTAACGTGACTAACGGAAATATGTGGCTCCAGCAACGCGACTATCGCTTACCGGGACTCGGCGATCCGATCGAGATCAACAGATTCTATAACAGTCAGCTCGAAGCAAGTGGCCTTTTCGGGTATGGCTGGACGACGAAGTACGACGAATTCCTAACACTTTATCAGGATCGAATGGTTAAGCTTACGATGCCTGATGGAAAAGCAGTCTTCTTCGGCCGCCCAGACACTTCGACTTACTTTCGCTCGATCTCCGCCGATTTAAAAGCGCGTATAGACAAAGCTCAGGATGGTTCCTACACCCTAACCTTTGAAGATGGGCGTATGCATAAGTTTGATGCGTTCGGCCGTTTGCTCTGGCAAGCCGATCGACACGGAAATCAAACAACCCTCACTTACAATTCGAATGGGGTTTTGACCGGGATTACTGACGCTGGTGGCCAAGTGCTCACATTGACTCCGAACGCGAACGGGAAAATCCAACAAATTTCCGATTCGATTGGAACAATTGCGTCCTATGAATACGACGTCACCGGTGTGTATCTGAAGACGGTTACTTATCCCGACGGATCGAAATACAAACTTGAATACACGAACGTAGTCGTCAGCGGGCAGACGCGCACTTTTCTTTCAACGGTAAAAGACGCGTTAGACAACGTGCTCGAAACTCACGCCTACGACCCGCAAGGCCGAGCTACTACGTCCGAGTTAGACGGCGGGGTTGAGAAATACACCCTCTCATACCCCTCATCGTTATATACGATCGCGGTCGATGCTTTGGGCAGATCCACCAAGTACTATTTTGAGAGCCAGCAGAAGAAGAAACAGGTGACGAAGATCGAGGGAGCATGTAGCTGTGGAAGTGGTACGGAAACGACCACCTTTGCCTACAACGCTGACACGCTCATGACAAGCCAAACCGACGCACTCGGCCACCAAACCGTTTACAAGTACGATCCGGAACGGCGTGTTACGGAAATCGTCGATGTGCTGGGAACGCAGAAGTACACTTACAACTCATTCGGCCAGGTTCTGACGTATAAGGACCGTGTCCACCAGAACACGTCGAGCAATACTCTCGTTAACACATACTCAGCGACGGGCGATCTGCTGACGACAACGGACGCTCTGGGCAACACCACGATCCTGACTTACACGCCTCTCGGACAGCTGGCGGCGGTCAAGGATGCGCGCAACAACACGACGACCCTAACCTACGATTCGTTTGGGCGTCTCACACAGGTGAAGGACGCGAATAACAAGAGCACGAATTATGCGTACGACGCTCGAGCCCGCCTGACAAGCATGACCAACGCCATGAGCGAAATTACGTCGTTCGAGTACGATCCGAACAATCGACTCAAAAAGGTAATTCACCCGGACACATATTTCCAGGAATTCACCTATGATCTCGCCGGCCGCCGCACGGCGGTGAAAGACGCGCGCGGCAATATCACGAATTACGGTTTTGATAACGCTTATCGCCTGACCAGTATTTCCGACCCGCTCAACCATACAACGACCTTCGCTTATGACCTGATGTCTAATCTGACATCGAGGACGGATGCTCTCGGCAATCCCACAAACTATGAATACGATGACTTCAACCGGTTGAAGAAAATTATCTATCCACCGGCGACGTCGGGTTGGGCTCGCCTTGAAGAGTCGATGACTTACGACAAACTCGGCAACGTCAAGACCCGCGTCGATACCGCCGGCCGGACTACGAGCTATGATTACGATGGTGCGAGCCGTCTGCTGAAGATCACCGACCCGCTTCAGCAGTTGACACAGTTTGAATACAACTTGAGGTCGCAGATGACGAAGGTCAAAGACGCAAACAATCAGGACTATGTCTTCACATACGACGCGCTCGGGCGCGAGCTGTCGCAGACGCGCGCCGGTTCGACGATGATTTACGAGTACGACGCCGTCGGCAATCGCACGAAGCGAACCGACTACATGGGGCGCATCACGACCTACGAGTTTGACGTTCTGGATCGCTTGAAAAAAATCGTCTACGGTTTGCCGAACGGGCCGAACCTTCCGCCAAACCTGCAAGCTACCTACGACTACGACGATCTGTCACGCTTGACTTCGGCCGTTAACGAAGCAGGCACGGTTGCGTTCACGTACGACAACCGTAACCGCGTAAAGACGACGACCGATGTCTTCGGCCACGTGATCGAATATTCGTACGACGCTAACGGAAACCGCTCTCAGTTGAAACTGGACGGCGTCGTCCACACCACCTACAACTACAACGCCGCCAACCTTCTGACAACCCTGGCCGACGATGCGAGCCAGAATTTCACTTTCACTTATGATCTCGCGAACAAGCTGACCTCGCGGACGATGCCGAATGGCGTCACATCTACGTTCGATTATGACGGCGTAAGCCGCCTGACCCGCTTGAGACATCAGACCTCGGCGGCAACGATCGTCGACAACAATTTTGCTTACACCGCAGCAAACCAGATCGGGCAGATCGCAGAGCTTGCTCAGACAAAGACCTTCAGCTACGACAACGTCAATCGCCTTACCGGGATGACCAACGGATCGTCGAGTGAAAGCTACACGTTCGACGGGGTCGGCAATCGTACCGCGTCGCATCGGAGTGCGAGCTACTCGTACCAGCCATACAATCGAATGACCGCGACGGCGACCGCGACGATGAACTTCGACGCGAACGGCAATCTGATCCAAAAGTCGGAAGGATCGAACTACTGGCGATACGGGTGGGACTACGAGAACCGGATGACGTTTGCAGCGACGCGGCAGGCAGACGGTTCGTTACCGTTACGACGCACTCGGCCGGCGAGTGCATCGCTATTTTGCCGGCAACAAAGAGAACACGAAGTTCGTCTACGACGGGCTCGATGTCGTGATGGACGACGATGAACACGCCGGCGTGACGAAGTACCAGAACGGCCTCGGCGTCGACGACAAGCTGAGCCTGAAGACGAACGGAGTGACCAAGTATTTCCTCACCGACCATCTCGGCTCGACCGTCGCACTTACGAATTCCAGTGGAGTTGCAACGGAGCAAACGAGCTACGATTCATTCGGGAACGCGACGACGAATCTATCTACTCGTTACCAATACACCGGCCGGGAATACGATTCGTTTTCGGGGTTTCATTACTATAGAGCTCGCTGGTACGATGCGAACCTGGGAAGGTTTGTGTCGGAAGATCCGATCGGATTTGAAAGCGGAGACGTCAACCTATACGGTTACGTGAAGAATAATTCAGCTAACAGGTCGGATCCGCTGGGCCTCTATGACCCAGCGGATTGGGCACGAGAAGGAGCGCGATACGCGCCGTATTTTGGAGCGGGCGGCGGTGCCGGTGGAGCCGCCTTCGCTGGAGCCGCTCCCTATGTCGCGGTTGGTGCAGGTGGACTCGCGTTAGGCTATGGCGTCGGATATTATCCGGGCCAATGGACGGCGAACTATCTAGGAAATCCTTTTGTTTATGGACCGTGGAATCCATTCGGTACTCCTTTTGTTCCAAGTCCGCAGGCGATGCCTCAAGCGGCAAAGAAGCCGACGTGTCAGCCGACGCTTTCGACACCGTGGTACCGCAATCCTCCCCTTCCCGTTCCGTTCTCGAAACCAGATAACGATGACGAAGGTGATAAGCGATGTCTACCGCAGTACGAGAGTGACAACAGGACTTGTAGGTCGCTAGGAAACCCAGCCGCTCGCGCGAGATGTTACGCAAGCGCGAATGAGCGTTATGGAGCATGCCTAGCAAAGCGTCCGTTCATGCCTCCTCTAGTCACTTGGTAAGAATTTGGAGTACAAATGAAATTAAAAGATATTCACGAAATCATTGCGAGCCGAAACCTTGAGGCCAGAAATGCCGACGGTGGAAAGGAGGTAATTGTTGTTATTGGAAAACCGACTATCTATCCAGATAGTGGCGACTACTTTACGCCCTATCAGATCATCGGCGTCGACAGTGAGAAGATCGGCTATTCATATGGAATTGATGCGGTTCAATCGCTTCAGCTTGCGATGAAAATGATCGGTTATGACCTCGTGGCTATAAATGAGTCGCTCGGGAAGACACTCACTTGGGTTGGAGACGAAACCGGAAAGTTGGGTTTCGACACGATCGACTGAACCCGGTCACACTCGGTTCGTTACCGTTATGACGCACTCGTCAGAAGAGTGCATCGCTACTTTGCCGGTAACAAAGAGAACACGAAGTTCGTCTACGACGGGCTCGATGTCGTGATGGACGACGACGCGAACAGCGGGGTGACGAAGTACCAGAACGGCCTCGGGATCGACGACAAGCTGAGCCTGAAGACGAACGGAGTGACCAAGTATTTCCTCACCGACCATCTCGGCTCGACCGTCGCACTTACGAATTCCAGTGGAGTTGCAACGGAGCAAACGAGCTACGATTCATTCGGGAACGCGACGACGAATCTTTCGACGCGTTACCAATACACGGGGCGGGAATACGATTCGTTTTCGGGGTTTCATTACTATAGAGCTCGATGGTACGACGCGAACCTTGGAAGGTTTGTGTCGGAGGATCCGATCGGGTTTGGCGGAGGTGACGTCAACTTGTATGGTTATGTTTGGAACGATCCCCTACGCTTCACCGACCCGATGGGACTCGACGGGTGGGGGAATGATTTCGCCAATTGGGCGGACGCTCGAACAGAGTTTCCGCGTCGGTCGTGGCAGCGCGACCCACAGTACTGGATCTGGAACGGAAGCGCGAATACCGCAGCGGACCTTGCCTTCGGATTTAACAACATGTTCCGAGTCGGGACGGGACTCGGGCAGGCGATGTACTGCGAGAATCTATCGGACCTCGACAGGCTTGATCTTGTATCGGCTGATGTAGTTCGTGCGGGAAGCCTCTTCCTTACGATGGCCGGGCCGTTCGCGGGAAGGTTTGCTGGTAATCCGCCGACTGAACCAACCGTTCCTGTATCTCGGAGGTTCAACCCGTTTGAAGGAAAAACTCCACCTGAAATAGACGCAATGTTCAGGGCCAAGGGGTATAGACCGAAGGGACCCGATCCGATGAATGGTCAGGGTAACTACGTAAGTCCAAAGGGGCGGGGATATCATTTAGACGCTAATCACCCCCCAGGAAAACCTCCGCATGTAGGGGTTCATCGACCGCGTGGATACAGAGGGCGTCTTGATACGCGAGACTTTCCGCTATGAATGGAAAAGTTATTAACTGAGGTAGATATGATTACAGTTGAAATCGGTGTCCAAAATGGAGAAGTACGCACTGACGAAATAGAAATCTATTTTGACAAAGAGGGATTAGATTACTTACTGCATCGGCTAGAGCATATTCACGCAGGAACAACGGACCATGTTCACTTGATGTCTGAGTCATGGGGGCTCGACGACTTGGCCGAGAGCCTACCGTACCTGGAAATAAGATTGCTCATCATCTTCGAATGACTCTTGTAGAAATCCCTCCGACAAAGTAAGTTTAACCTTCGAACAACGCCGTTAGCATCCCGGATTCTCCTCGACTCCCGGCGACGGTTTCGGAAATAGGATACGACAGTATGACGTCGGCCGGCGAGATGATCTCATTTATCGACTTTGTGTAATCGCATGACCGCCCTTAAGCTAGGATCGGCCAGATCGCAGAGCTTGCGCAGACAAAGACCTTCAGCTATGACAATGTCAATCGCCTTACCGGGATCACCAACGGATCGTCGAGTGAAAGCTATACGTTCGACGCGGTCGGCAATCGTACCGCGTCGCATCGTAGTGCGAGCTATTCGTACCAGCCATACAATCGAATGACCGCGACGGCGACCGCGACGATGAACTTCGACGCGAACGGCAATCTCATCCAGAAGTCGGAAGGATCGAACTACTGGCGATACGGGTGGGATTACGAGAACCGGATGACGTTTGCAGCGACGCGAAGGCAGACGGCTCGTTACCGTTATGACGCACTCGGCAGAAGAGTGCATCGCTATTTTGCCGGTAACAAAGAGAACACGAAGTTCGTCTACGACGGACTCGATGTCGTGATGGACGACGTGGGAACGCTGACGAAGTATCGGGAACGGTGGAGGAATTGATAACAAGCTCTCACGCGCAAGGGTTGGGCGATTTCAGAATTTTTTCGGTCCACCACCCCGTCCGCCGAAGCGGCGTCCACCCCTCCTATCCAGGAGGGGAGTTTTGTCTTCTCATCTCGTCCACCCCCTTCTAGCCAGGAGGGGAGCCTTGTATTCTCATATCTTGTGATTCGGGTTTTCCTCCAGAAGTCCGGAATCGCGAACAAGAAAAAACGCTCGATATTGCTCGAGCGTATTCCTATTAACGATTAACGATTAACGATTAACGATCAACGATCAACGATCAACGATCAACGATCACCGATCAACGATCCTACGCCTCAAACGGTATCTCGGCGTTCTGCAATACACCAAGTTCGTTGCGGCTGACCTTTTCGAGGAGCTTTGGATCGTCGAACATTTTCACTAATCCGTTGACGGTTGCGTAGCGCGGTTCTTCGGCGACGCCGACCGGGAGGTTGATGAACGATCGGATGTATTGATCGACACCGTCGAGCAAAGCACCGCCACCGGTCAGGATCACGCCTCGGTCATAGATGTCTGCGGCAACTTCCGGACGAAGCTCGGTGAGCGTGTCTTTTGCGGTCTGTGCGATGCGGCGAACGATCGATTCGACGATCGGGTAAACCTCGCCGGTCGTGATCTCGACGGCTGCCGGGCTGCCGGTCGTCACATCGCGGCCGCGAACCTCGGTAGTCTTGCCGATATCATCCGGCAGATAGGCCGACGCGAACGTGGTCTTCAAAAGCTCGGTCGTCTCTTCACCGACCTGCAGCCCGCGGTGGCGGCGAAGATGCGTCGCGAGGACGTCATTGATCTCGTTACTTCCAAAGCGTTCCGACGTCGAATGCACGATGGAACCTTTCGCGATGACCGCGATGTTCGTCGTCCCTGCACCGATGTCGATGACCGCCGATGCGCGCTTGTCGTTCGGCAAAACGCCAGCGCCGAATGCGGCGGCGAGACCCTCTTCCATCATGAAAACTTTTCCGATGCCCGCTTCTTCCGCTGCGTGAAAGAGCGCACGCTGCTCAACGTGCGTAACGTCCGAAACCATGCTCATCACCGCTTGCAGCGAAATATTCGAGCCGCCCGTCTTCGCCTTTTTCACAAAGTACGCGAGCATCTTCTTTGTCCGTTCAAAGTCGGCGACGACACCGCCGATGAGCGGAGCCCGGACGGTGATGTCGCGCCCTTCACGGCCCGACATGTCGGCAGCTTCCTGACCGAACGCGACTATCTCTTCGGTGATCTCGTTTACGGCAACAAGTGAGGGTTCATCCAGAACGATGCCGCGGCCTTTGACGGCAATGATGGTGCTCGCGGTACCGAGATCGATCGCCATCGAATCGGTAACGAGCTTTTTTAATGACGAGATCTTCAACTTCATACTGCTTCGGACGATGGGGTCAACTAATTATATTCTTTCGACACAAAAGCTGCCATCAATATTTTTAGCTCCATTTGACCTCGAAAACGTTTACGGGCTGGACGCGATTCTTAACGGTCAATGGCTCGCGCGGGTTGACGGGTATTAGATTCCCTCCGGCCGCCGCGGTTGCCTCGCTCATTAAGATCTGGCCGCCTTCCGCGTTCGATTCGAGGCGTGACGCCAAATTGACCGTGTCGCCGATCGCCGTATATTCCGACCGTTTGTCAGAACCGATATACCCGACCGTCGCCTCGCCGGTGTGTAGCCCTATCCCGATCGAGATATTTCTGTAACCGGCCTGTTTGAGTTCTTCGTTCAAGGGCACCACGCGCTTCTGCATTGAGATCGCCGCCTTCACCGCATTCATCGCATCGGCCGGCGACGCGCTCGGAGCACCGAACAATGCCATCAAGCCGTCGCCGATATACTTGTCGAGCGTTCCGCCGTGATCGAAAATTATTTCCGTCATCGCGGAAAAATATCGGTTCAATAATCCAACGACGCGCTCCGGCTTTTCACGCTCGGAGAAAGTCGTGAAACCGCGGATGTCGGCAAAGAGCACGGTGATCGTTTGATTGACGCCGCCGAGCCGAAATGAATTCGGATTATCGAGGATCTGCTTTACGACATACTCGGGCATGAAGCGGCTGTAGTTTGCACGGGCAACCTCTTCCCGTGCGAGCCGTTTGTGTGCTTTGACCGTTTCGACCGTGACGGCCGTTTGGGCCGCAACGGCGCTGATCAGCTGAAGATGATCGGCCGAGAACGCGGCGAACGGATCGAGGCGGTCAGCATAGAGGACTCCATGAACGTTCGACTCGGTGATAAGCGGCGCGCAGATGGTCGATCTGACACCCTGCGAGACGATCGAATCGGCGCCCGAAAACTGAGCATCGGTTTTCGCGTCCTGCGAAAGCAGCGCGACTTTTTCGCGCATTACCTTTTGCGTGATGGTCCGGCTGATCGTCAGCTTTTCGGTCAATTTATCAAGCCTTTCGTCGCGTGTCGTGACGCCCACGAGAACGAGGTTGTTGGGAAGGATCTTTCCGTCGTGCGTTTCATCCGCGATCAATGCGACGACCCGGTCAGCCGGTGTGCCGCGAAAGATAAGGTTCGTTGCGCGTTCAAAGATCTCCTTCAGGTCGAACACCGTTCCAAGCGACTTGCTCATCTCATAAAGCAGTTCGAGGATCTCTGCCTTTCGCCGCAGATCTTTGATCTCCTCCGGCGTCGCTATTGCGGTTTCCATCGAAAGATGGGACTGCCGTCCCATTATTTCGTTCGCCGAGATCTCAACTTGTGTATGCCCGAGAGGTTTATCATCGAAATCGACGACCTTCGGCTCCTCGAGAACCGTCGGCGCTTGACGCTCTTCGGGCCGCAGTGTGTCCGGGAGGTGCGGTAACGCTGCTCCGTGGATCGCCCCGCCAATTTCGTCGAAGTATTCGAGACGGCTTTCGCCGATGATGATGATGTCGCCTGAGGTAAGATTTTTTTCGAGTGCGGGTGCGCCGTTGACGAAGACGTGATTTACACTTCGCGTCAGTACTCCTTTCTCAAAATACCCATCGACGATTCGAAAGCCTTCTGCGTCGCCCGCGATCTGGGCGTGTTTACGAGACACTCGACGGTCGTTCAAAACAATGTCGTTGTCTTTTGCGCGTCCGATCGAATAAACCTTTCCGGGTTCGAGATCGAATTGCCATACGCGGCCGTTTGGTTCGGTAATTTTGATGTTTCCGCTCACGATGTGCGTTAATTGTAATTCGGATACGTTGTTAGTCCCAAGTCCCAAGTCCCAAGTCCCAAGCTCACGAGTTGTTAAGACAAGGGAAAAAATGGAGCAGTAGCCAGAAAGACGGACTCTTGAGACACTGGGACTAGAGACCCGGGACTTAGCAGTGATCTACCTCGACAATAATGCCACAACTCCGCTCTCGCCGAACGTTCGCGAGGCGATGCTTCCGTTTCTTGGATCGTCGTTCGGGAATCCGTCTTCGGCGCACGCAGCCGGACGTGAGGCCCGCAAATTCGTTGAGAAGGCGCGAATGTCGGTTGCCGGTTTGTTCGGCGCGGATCCGAGCGAGATCGTGTTTACGTCGGGTGGTACCGAGAGCGACAACATGTCGATCATGGGGGCTCTCGCGGCAAGCCCCGACAAGAAACACATAGTTACGACCCGTGTGGAACATGAGGCGGTGCGGAAACTTTGCGAGAAACTTGAGCGGGAAGGCACGGAAGTTTCGTGGCTCGATGTGGACGAGAATGGCGAACTGGATCTCGAACGGCTTCGGCAGGCAGTGCGAAGCGACACGGCCATAGTCTCGGTGATGCTTGCGAACAATGAGACGGGGATCCTGTTTCCTGTTGATAAGATCGCGGAGATCGTTAAGGAACGTTCGAAGGCGTTAGTGCACGTCGACGGCGTAAATGCGGTTGGGAAGATCGCTATCGATCTGAGTAGGGGTTCGATCGATCTCTTCTCAGTATCGGCGCATAAGTTTCACGGTCCGAAAGGGATCGGCGCGCTTTACATTCGGCAATGGCGTAGGTCTGAGCCCCATGTCGATCGGCGGCGGGCAAGAGTCCGATCGGCGTGCCGGTACCGAAGCCGTCCATCAAATTGTTGGAATGGGTGCCGCGGCAGAATTTGTTCGGGATATGTCGGAAATGGAAAATGTACGCCGGCTGCGAGACAAACTCGAGCAGAGCATTCTACAAAATATCCCGATCGCGGTTTTGAACGGTACGGGCGATGCCAGCAGTCGATTGCCTAATACTTCGAACATTTCATTCGAAGGCCTCAACGGCGAGGCGATACTTGCTGCACTTGACGATGCCGGTATCTGCGTCTCGACGGGGTCGGCCTGCAATGCCGACGGCCACAGGGCCTCGGCCGTACTCGAGGCGATGAATGTCCCGTATACCAGGGCGATGGGGGCCGTGCGGTTCTCGCTTTCGAGGTTCAACACCGAAGCGGAGATCGACGAGGTTCTGCGGGTGCTCCAGCCGATCGTGACCCGTCTATCACAGCTTGCCGGTCGCGCTTGATTTACGAAAATTAAACTTCGGATCCTTACGATTGCCGTTATTCAGATCACGATCTACGCGGCTTTTTCGATGCCGTATCGCGCTATTTTCAGGTAGAGGCCGCGTCGGGTGAGTCCGAGCTCGTTTGCGACCCGTGATATGTTCCAACTGTGTTTCGCCAGCGCTACCCTGATCATTTGCATCTCAAGCTCGCTTACGGCTTCTTCGAGAGTGCCGCCCTCAGGAATATTCTTGAAAGGCGAGATATGCGTGTCGTAGGTCGCGATCGGTTTGGAACCCGCATCGACGAGAGGTGTCAGTGGTTTTGCGCTTCTCTTTAGATCCGATGACAGATGGTCGGGCGTTATGACCTCGTTATCCACGGCACGGGCGATGACGCGCTGGACCTCGTTGCAAAGCTGGCGGACGTTTCCTTCCCAATTGCATACCATCAAGAGATCGATCGTCTGCGGAGTGAACGTTATGTCGTGTTTTCCGAACCTGGACGAATAATGGTTGATGTAGTAATTCACGATCGGCGGGATCTCCGAACGACGTTCGCGAAGCGGCGGCACGCGAAGGCGAATGACGTTTAGCCGATAGTAGAGGTCCTCACGAAAACTTCCATCGGCGACCTTTGCTTCGAGCGGCATGTTCGTCGCGGCGATGATGCGGACGTCGACCTTGATCGGAGTTTTTTCACCGATCGGCTGCACCTCGCCCTCCTGGAGAAATCGCAAAAGTTTTGGCTGGACGTCGATCGGCAGATCACCGATCTCATCAAGAAACAGCGTTCCACCGTCCGCTGCGCGGATCATCCCGGGCGAATCGGTTACGGCTCCTGTGAAAGCACCACGCCGATAACCGAAAAGGTGGCCTTCGGCGAGTTCCTTTGGTACCGCCGTACAATTGAACGGCACGAAGACCTTGTCCTTTCTATTCGACAAGGTATGGATCGCACGCGATACCAGTTCTTTTCCGGTACCGGATTCACCCGTCACGAGGACGGTGACATCCGATGACCGAATCTTATAAACCTCTTCGACCAGCGATGTCATCGCCGGCGATGAATGTATGAATCCCGGCATCAGGCTGCTCGAGGTGTATGGACTCGAGTCCTGCTCGACCGGCGTTCTTTTATCCCTCTCTCGCAGTGCGATCACGTCGAGGCCCAACTCGACTACTGGGAGTAACGGGTTGAGCGGACTGCCGTCATTCAGATAGGCGCTGGCCTGAGGATGTATAAGAAGGAATGCCGGTTTCGCATTCGCGGTTTTCAGAGGGAACACTGCGATATTCCTGTTCCTCGCAAATATCTTCTCTCCCCGTTTTGCCAACGCATCTTCGAGTTTCCCGACGATCTCAGTACTTTCCGGCGGTGAGTAGCCGTGAGTTATGAACGGTCGAAGCTTTCTGTCGCTATTTGTTTCCGCGATGATTATCTTCTTAGCGCGGCTCTCCTGCTGAAGCACAGCGACCAACTCCCGGAACAGCAGCTCACGCGAAGCTGTCGCCTCGGCAAGGCGAACCATCAGCAGCTGCGAAGCCGCAGAATTCGGATGAGCGGCGGTCATAATTTCACCGCTTACGAAATTCTGAACCTGTTCAAGTTTCTTATCGGCTCGATCGGCCAGTGTGCGAACTCCGAGCTTGCGAAAAGTATCGCTTGCTTTGGCAAGGTGTTTCTTAGCCCGGCCTGCGTTCTCAGCGTTCGCATTTTCGCCGATCAGCAGGTTAGCGAGCGCGGTGTTGTAAATGTCCTCGGATGCCTCGAAGATCGTCAGGCTTCGATTGAAATGATGAACCGCGACCTCGGCGTTATCATTCTCGAGCTCGGCTAGTCCGCGAATTCTCTGAATGTTTCCAAGAACGAAAAAGTCGGAGCTTGGATCGTTCTCTTCGATCGCTCGCAAAGCCATCTCACACTCAACCGGCTCGTGCCGATGAAGATAGCTTTCCGCCAACACGAGGCCGGCCATATTCGCATAATGTTTATCGCCAATCTGTGCGGACAGCTCGATCGTTTCCTGCGCTTTCCCGATCGCTTTATCGACCGAGCCTTGCGCCAGATAACAACGTGCAAGGTTTCGCATGGCCTGTGCGGCATACCATTCGCGATTGCGCTGGCGGGCAAGAGCGACCGCCTGCTCGAGATAGTCCTCGGCGTCGACGAGATCGCCCCGCAGTATTTTCAGCTCGCCCAACGAATCGAGAATCCCTGCGATATGCACGTGATTCGTGTCGATCGCCAGATTCAGTGCACGCTTGATTATTTCCTCCGCGCGATCCCATTCACCGATCAACATCAAATTTATTCCGAGATTGTTGTAGGCGATGATCGAGTTAAGGACGTGTTCGGTTTTTTCGAAGAATCCGATGGACTTTTCGAGACAGGATATACCTTCCAGCGGGCGCCGCAGAAACCAGTACGCCCCGGATTGATCGGTATAAAGTTTACCCAGCATGAACGGGGCCGAGCGCTCGCCGATTATTTGTATTCCTAGTTCGAAATACTCCAAAGATTTCTCGCTGCTGCCTTCCTGGTGATAGCTGAGGGCGATCTCACGGTAAGCTTCGGACATGCCCAGCCAATCGCCATTCTCCCTAAAATAGGCGAGCGCCTTTTGCCGCGTAATCACGGCAGATCGCACACTCATTAAGCTTTCGGTAAACTCGCGCGAGACCGCTGTCTATTGGGCCGAGCAGATGGTTTAGTTCATTTTCCTTTGCGACCTCGAGAGTCTCTTTAAGAAGTGTTACCGCTTTAGGGTGATCGCCGAGGTTGTTGTACGCGATAGCGAGCTGTGTTGTGACTCTGACTTCGGTCTCCTTCGAGATCAAAGCCTTCATGTCCTCGTCTTCGTATGGCTGAACTGCGTCGAGCGATTCCTTATACCTTCCAACCGTTTCCAGGGTGAAGGCCAGCAGACGTTTCAGGTTGGCGAGATTTTCCGCGGTGTGATTGTAGTTCTGGATAGTTTCCGAAAGTAGCTTCTCGGCCTCGCTGGATCGTCCGTCACGGAGATTCTGTCCGACGCCAGCGAAGATCCGGTCCAGTTCCTCGGGAGAGATCTGGCGTTCGCGCCCGGTGCGCACGCCTTTTGACGAACCGGAAACAGATTCGCTTTCAGACACACGATTGGCCGATCGGGAAAATTTGCTCATTGTTGAATAGCACTAAATACGGCGAATAAAGACGTGTTTTCAGCATTTAGTAGCCGAGATGGTTATTTAGTAAACAGCGCACTCGAAATCTAACAAAAAAAATAGGTAGTGTCTATATTTTTTGCCGACGGCCTATGGCAAAATCTGAGGAATGGCTGATTTCCCCGAGTTAGACACGGACGTACTGACCGAATCCGAGACAAAGCTCGAAAAACCAAAATTATTCAAGGTCCTTCTGCATAACGACGATTTCACGACTATGGAGTTCGTCGTATTCGTCCTTGAGTACGTCTTTAATCGCACACCGCCTGAGGCGTTCTCGATAATGTTGAAGGTTCATAACGAAGGCCTCGGCATCGCGGGTGTCTACCCGTACGAAGTAGCGAGCATGAAATCTGAAAAGGCGATGAACCTCGCCCGGGCGAGGGAGTATCCGTTGTTATGTACAGTGGAGGAGGATTAGATGAAACAGCTGGTAACTGTGACTTTGGCCGCCTTACTATTTTCATCCTGTTCCGGACCATTCGGCCCGAGCCGCGAACGGGCGATCGAGAATGCGATCGCCCAGGCAAAAGAGACGATGAGTGTCGCGGTACCGGATCTATCACAACCGGAACCATATAAGTATGAGGGTGGCGGTGATTGCGCCCTCCTGCCCGGTCTGTCGTCGACGAAGGAAATGCTCCGATATCAGGTGGAGATCGTATTGCCGGATGGGGATGATGGTCTCGAGCGCCAAGCCCGGGCCGTACAGCACTGGGTTGATAAGGGCGGCACGATCAGGACTTTGCCGTACAACAATGGGCCACCCAACGAAGTCAACTACAAGGGCGGTTCGATCACGGCGTTTGCTATGGCCCGCGGACAACGATCCAACGAATCGAGCGGTTCGAGCGGTCCGACCCAGTTCTGGATCGTCGCAACGACACCTTGCGTCCCGAAGATCGACTAAACCCGGATCCAGCTCGACGCGAATAATTCGTCAATCGACGGCACACCTGCGTGTTTAGCTGGCGCAGATGTTAGTATTGGGTTTTTTATGGACGAAGCATTCGATCTCAAAAAGACTGTCAATCTTCCGCGCACCGCCTTTTCGCAGAAGGCGAATCTCGGACAGAGCGAGCCCGCGCGCCTCAAGAAGTGGAAGGAAATGGGCCTCTACGACGAGGTCATGAAAGCACGCGAGGGACGTGAAAAGTTTATTCTCCATGATGGGCCGCCCTATGCGAACGCCGACATTCACATCGGAACCGCTCTCAACAAGATCCTCAAGGACTTTGTTGTCAAAACGCGTTCGATGATGGGGTTCGATGCGCCGTACGTTCCGGGTTACGACTGTCACGGGTTGCCGATCGAGACGCTGGTCGAGAAAAAGCTTGCCGAGAAGGGAAAGAATAAGAACGATCTGCCGGTCGCAACCTTTCGCCGTATCTGCCGCGAACACGCTTCGACCGCAATGAACAGCCAGACACGCGATTTTCAGCGTCTTGGTATTCTCGGCGAGTGGGACACACCGTATCTCACAATGTCGCCGGAATACGAATCGTCCACCGCCCGTCTTTTTGGAAAGTTTCTCGAGCGTGGATACGTTTACAAAGGCCTGCGTCCCGTCTACTGGTGTATCCACGATCAGACGGCGCTCGCCGAAGCCGAGGTCGAATACCGAGAACACACGTCGCCGTCGGTTTATGTAAAATTCCCGCTCAAGTCCGATCCGGCGCAGATCGACGGGGCACTCGCGGGTAAAAATGTATTTCTCGTGATCTGGACGACGACTCCCTGGACTCTGCCGGCGAATCTGGGAATCGCCGTGCATCCTGAGTTCGATTATTCGGCGATCGAAGTTTCCGACGCCGAGGTTTTCATCGTCGCGTCTGATCTGGCTAAGGCGTTCACCGAAACTGCCGGCTTTGCAGAATACGAAGAGATCGCCCGATTCAAGGGCTCGAAACTCGATCGACTCGAAGCTAAACACGCGTGGCTCGATCGGACGTCCCTCATCATGAACGGCGAACACGTGACGCTCGGCGAAGCGGACGCCGAGGTTGAGCTCGATGTGCGTTTTGAGAACAAGGCCGCGGGAAAATCCGGAACGGGTTGCGTTCATACCGCTCCGGGGCACGGTGCGGACGACTTTCACATCGGCAAAAAATACGGCCTCGACATCTACAATCCGGTTGATTCGGCGGGGAACTTTATTGCGGAGGTCGAACACTTTGGAGGCATGAACATCTTCGACGCGAATCCGAAGATCGTCGAGTTCCTTCGCGATAACGGAATGCTGCTTTTTTCGGAAAAATATCAGCACCGCTATCCGCATTGCTGGCGATGTAAGAATCCGGTCGTGTTCCGTGCGACACCTCAGTGGTTTATCTCGATGGACGAACTGCGGCCGATTTCGGATTTGGGATTTGGGAATGCGGATTTCGTATTGGACCCTGGCTCTGATAACGACGCAATCCAAAATCCAAAATCTAAAATCCAAAATACGAAACCGCTCGCGAGCAGGCACTCGAAGAGATACCCCGAGTCAAGTGGCATCCAGAATGGGGCGAAGGGCGGATGACGAACATGTTCAAGGGCCGCCCCGATTGGTGCGTGTCACGTCAGCGTTCGTGGGGCGTTCCGATCCCGGTCTTCTATTGCCAGGGCTGTGACGAAGCCGTCGCCGATCCGAAGATCGTCGATCACGTCGCCGACATCTTCGCGAAGGAGACTGCCGATGCATGGTACGCGCGGCCTGAGAGCGAGCTGTTGCCCGAAGGATTTAAGTGTCCGGAATGCGGTGGCGAAGATTTCCGTAAAGAGACCGACATTCTCGACGTTTGGTTCGACTCGGGTTCGAGCTGTGTCGCGGTTCTTGAAACGCGCGGTGACACGCTTCGTTTTCCGGCCGACGTCTATCTCGAAGGTGGCGATCAGTATCGCGGCTGGTTCAATTCCAGTTTGAGCTGCGGCATCGCAGCACACGGCTCGGCGCCTTACAGCCGTGTCATCACACACGGCTGGGTCGTCGACGGTGAGGGGAAGAAACAGAGCAAGAGCGTCGGCAATGTAACGGCTCCGCATGAGATCATCGACAAGTCCGGTGCTGAGATCTTGCGTCTATGGGCGGCGGCCGTTGATTATACGGAGGACGTACGATGCTCGGACGAGATCTTGTCGCGCGTCGTCGATGCGTATCGAAAGATTCGAAACACGCTGCGATACGCGCTCGGCAATCTCGACGGATTCGATCCTGTGACGGACGCAGTCCCCGAAAATGAAATGCTCGAACTCGATCGTTGGGCGATCGCGAGCTTGAATGATGTCGTCGAGAAGGTCTTGAAAGGGTACGAGGCTTACAACTTTCAGGCGGCCTACAATGCGCTCTACAATTTCTGCACGGTCACGCTGTCGGCCCGATACTTCGACATCATCAAGGATCGTCTGTACATTCTTGCACCGAAGTCGAAAGAGCGCCGCTCCGCACAGACCGTCCTGTATCAGATCACCGATTCGCTCTGCCGGCTTCTATCTCCGATCCTCGTTTTTACGTCGGACGAGGCGTGGGAGAATCTGCCGGGTCAAAACGTTGCGTCGGTGCATATCGCGGAGTTTGCAAACGCCGAATCGGTAGACCAGGAACTGCTATCGCGATGGGAGCGGATCTTTGCGATCCGCGACGAGGTCTTGAAAGCGCTCGAAGAGGCGCGAAACGCAAAGCAGATCGGCTCATCGCTGGATGCAAAAGTAATCCTGACGACCGATGCCGAGACGACGCGTTTCCTTCTCGATTACTTCGACCAGCTACGTTATATTTTTATCGTCTCGCAGGTTGAGGTGCATGAGGGTGAAGCGATGAAGGTCGAAATTCAAAAGGCCGACGGCGAAAAGTGCGAACGCTGCTGGAATTATTCGATCCGCGTCGGCGAATTTGAAAAGTACCCGACCGTGTGCGAGCGGTGCGTCGGGGCCTTGACCGAGATCTTGAATTCCGATGGGCAGGCGTTTAGCAGTGCCAATTGAGGACGTGATCATCAGGTTCGCCTTAGCATCGGACGAACCGTTCCTGAAGGCGAACACATATATTTCGAGCGAGATCATTCGGCGAAAGCTAGAGTCGAGTGAATTCATCATCGCGACTCTGAGCGACGAACCTGTGGGATTCATTCAGCTCGAATACTTGTGGTCCCTGGTACCGTATATTGCATTGATCCGTGTCGTACCTGAATATCGCCGACGAACGATTGGTCAGGCCATGCTTCGATTTCTGGAAGAGTTTCTTGCCGCGAGGGAGCACAAATATCTCTATAGTTCGTCACAGGCAGACGAGCCCGAGCCCAAAGCCTGGCATCGTCGCGTCGGATTCGAGGAATGCGGAAGCATCCGCGGTATAAACGAAGGCATCGACGAGATCATCTTTCGAAAGAGTATAGGTTCGGAATAAGACTATGTTTTGCAGATCGATATTGGCCGTCGTTCTTCTTACGATGGGAGCCATCGCGACCCAAGGTCAGGGCACTTACACGCCGGAAAAGGGATCGGCGGAGCGGCAAGGCAATTCTGGACGCTCTTCGGAGTCCGGTCGAACGCGAGCTGAAACAAAAGATCGTTTTCGTCGCGGATAACTTTAATGTATATGGAAACTGGGCGTTTATTGGCGGAACGCCGCAGAACCCGAGCGGTGGATCGCCAGACTACAGCCGCACCGGATACGCCGGCGCACAGGAGACTGGTGCGTTCGACAATAATTTTTTCGCGCTGCTCAAAAAGACGGGTCTGAAATGGAAGGTTGTCACATATGCGATCGGCTGCACCGATGTTTGCTACGCCGATTGGTGGAAAAGATATCGCGCGCCAAAGGCGGTTTTTCCCTACACTGAATAGAAACTTGTGAACCCCCGAAGCCCGTGAGACGTAGAATGCTCACATACTTTGGGAGATGAGTAATATGAAAAACGTTTTATCGGTATTTGTTATGATCTGCGGAGTTTTCGTTTTTGTTGCGAACGGCCAGAACGATGAAAAGGATGCGGTGCGCGTACCGCTTGAGAATTACATCAAAGGACATGCGACCGGCGATGGCGAATACATGCGGAAGGCGTTTCACACGGAAGGCAACCTGATCTTTATCCGCGAAGGAAAGTTCACCACCCGCTCGTTCGCCGAATACATCGCGGGCTTTACGGGAAAACCGTCCGCGGATGAGGCGGACCGGAAACGCTCGATCGAAACGATCGATGTCGCGGGAAACGCCGCGGTGGGCAAGATCGTTCTTGATTATCCGACCGTGCGGCTCGTGGATTACATGTCGCTGTTGAAGATCAACGGCGAGTGGAAGATCGTTACGAAGATCTTTTACGCCGAACCGAAGACGAGATCAGCCGAAACAAAGAAGCCTCAGTGAACAAACGCGACGTCATCTGGAAACTCGCATACCTCGCCATCGCCGGCGGGGTTTTTCTGGTCGATCAAACCACGAAGGCGTGGGCGGTTCGCCGTTTGCGATTTGGCGACGATATTTCGGTCATTCAAGGCCTCCTCAATTTTGCATATGCCCAGAACACCGGTGTGGCTTTTTCGATGCTGGACGATCACGGCGATGCGGGACGGTGGGGCCTTTCGATCGTCGCGATGGTCGCCGCCGTGCTCGTAGTCTATTTTTTCTGGCGAACGCCGCGCAGCGACGATCGCATTCTCGGATCGCTGGCGTTGCTTCTGGCCGGGATTGCTGGAAACGTTGTCGACCGGCTGAGGCTCGGTTTTGTTGTCGATTTCATCGACGTGCAGTTCGGCTCGTGGCATTATCCGACTTTTAACGTCGCCGACATGGCTATTTGCGTCGGAGCGGGGCTATTGATTATTGATATGTTTTTGGCGAAGCGGAAGGAGCGAACGACGGAAACGTAGCTGTCGGTAAGAATTGTCACTCCCGCACCGCTACCGCAGAACGGTACTGACTAATTCTGAAATTATGTATCCAGAGCTATTTCGTATCGGCGAATTTCCCATCACTACCTACGGCATCTGGCTAGCCTTAGGGATGCTGCTTGCACTTTTCGTCGCGTCGCGTCTCGGTGCCCGTGACGGACTTCCGCGCGAGCGGATATACGATCTTGGACTTTGGACCTTGATCGGCGGATTGCTCGGCTCCAAGATCCTAATGTTCTTCGTCGAAGACAATGTCGAGATATTCACGCTCGATTTTCTACGATCGGGCGGCGTGTATTATGGCGGTCTTATCGGTGGATTTCTCGCGGTTGTGATATTGGTCAGATTCTACAAGTCTTCCGTTCTGGAAGGTCACCGACGCCTTTGCGCCGGGCGTCGCGCTCGGCCAGGCGTTCGGGCGACAGGGATGTTTCGCTGCGGGATGCTGTTGGGGAAAGCCGACCGATCTGTTCTTCGGCGTGCACTTTACCGAAGCTGGCCATGAATATACCGGCGTTCCGATGTACGGCCCTGAGGGAAATGCGCTTTACCTTTATCCCACGCAGCTTATCGAATCGTTTGACGATGCTCGTCGTTTTTGGTCTGCTCGTGCTTCTGCATCGGCGAAAGAAATTTGACGGACAGGTGCTCATCGCCTACGGCATCATCTATGCGATCTTTCGATTTTCGATCGAGTTCATCCGCGACGACCCACGCGGCGATCTGTTCGGCTTGACGACAATGACCGGACTTTCCACCTCGCAGCTCGTTAGCCTAGTCGTCGCCGCTGCCGCGATAGTATTCATGATCATGCGGCTTCGTTCAGTGGATAGTGGAAAGTTGAAGTGGATAGTGCGACGAATAACTAGCAACTTGTAACTATCAACTGAAGAATCCCGTTTTGCAGTCGATCAGCTTGATCGATGGTCCTGCACCTTTCACTTCGTTCAGTGGATAGTGGAAAGTTAGAAGTGGATAGTGCGACTACTAACTAACAACTTGTAACTATTCACTGGAGAAAATTCGTATTGACAGACTCAACTCAATTGTTCACCGTTCCCGATTCCGATGCAGGAAATCGTCTGGACGCTTTTCTCACCGAACGGATCGAAGGCTGGTCGCGGCTCGCGTTTGCAGCGATTGATCCAGAACGGCGATGTTCTCGTCAATGAAAAAGAGGCAAAGGCGTCGTACAAACTTCGGGCTGATGACGAGATCGACGTCGATCTGACCGAGGAGCCTGCCGCGCGCTTTGAGCCGGAGGACATTCCGCTTGACGTCGTTTTCGAAGACGAATCTCTCGCCGTCATCAACAAGCCTGCCGGAATGATCGTTCATCCCGGGGCGGGTGTAACGAACGGCACGCTCGCGAACGCGCTCGCACACCATTTCGGAATCCGAAATCCGCATTCCGAAATCCGCAATCAAATCGGTATAGTTCACAGGCTCGACAAAGACACGTCCGGGTTGATGGTCGTTGCGAAGGACGAGCAGACCCACGAAGCTTTGAGTGAACAGTTTCGCTCGCGTGAAGTTTTCAAATCGTACGTCGCGCTCGCACACGGAATGACGCGCGAGAATTCAGGAACGATTGACCGGCCGATCGCACGCGACCGATGGCACCGGACAAAGATGACGGTCGCGGCGAACGGCCGCCACGCGTTGTCGATATGGAAAGTCCGCCAACGATTCGAAAAATTCACGCTGCTTGAGGTCGAGATCAAGACCGGGCGCACGCATCAGATCCGCGTCCATCTTGCGTCGATCAACAATCCGATAGTCGGCGACGCGACGTACAACGAGGGACGCGATAACACGATCGCCGATTCAGACATTAAAAGGGCTGTCGAGGGACTCGATCGATTCTTTCTTCACGCATCGCGGCTTTCATTCGATCATCCCAAATCCCGTGAACGATTAGAATTCTCAGTCGCGTTACCAACCGAACTGGAAGAGCTTCTCGAAAAGTTAAAGTGAGATCGAACTCCTTGGCAATGGTCACTCTTGTGTACGAGTGTGCAGTTGCCCCGCGGTCGAGAAGACACAAAATAGCAGGCGGCAGAATTTCTGACGCCCGCTGAGAATTTTCTGAACGTTAACTAAAAGCAGACCGCGTCGCCTTGCTGATGACATTCAAATGTCAAAAGAAAATGTACTTCGTCAGCCAGAGATTTGCCGTCGCTGTTCTTTGTGTATTCGAGAAATGCGTCGGGAGCGATTGCTCCGGATTGCGGGAAGCGGATGACCTTGGACACCGCGAAAGAAGGCCGTTCAGAACCGATATCGGGTGACGGTTGTTCAAGTTCCACGTAGCCTTTTGTAGCGAGTTCGGAAACTTCCGTGAAGGTCCGGATGATCGGCGTCCCGTCCGTCGTCGAGCCGTTCCGAGCGGTTAGGAACTTTACAACACGCTGGCCGGATTCTGTATTGATCAGATCGGTAAATCGTACGGTTATAACGGCGGCGATACCGATCGGGTTCTTGGCGAAATAGTCATTATCTATCCGAAGCAACGCGGCTTGCCGATCTTCGCCTTTTAACGTCTCACTGGGAAACACGTACATCGGATACATGAAAGCAAGGTCCGCGGCGGCGCGTCCGGCGGCGTCACGAGTAAAATGCTGCTTGTTAAAGCCTCCGTAGTAGTTCCAAAAGAGAGTGCTTCCGTCCGGAGCGTAGCCCGGCCAGGTTTCCGTTATTCGAACATTGTTATGATTCGGATCGCGTGTGAAACCGAAGACTGACTTTCCGTCCGTGCCATTCTTTCGACCAATCAGGGCAAATGCCTGAACGCCGTTTTGCGTGTAATACTTGTCGCTAAAATCGAACGGCCGAAGTTCTCTGCGAACTCCGATTGCGATTCCATTTCCTTGTCCGAAAGTCGCGACGGATGCTGATAGAATAAACGTGAAAAGAAAGAATACTGCTGCGAGTCTGATTGGATAATTTTTCATAATAATACCTCCGGGTTTGTTTATAGATTTTTTAGGAAACTAAAACGTGTCCTTTCTAAAACAGTGCGGGAACGACCGCTCAAAAGACAGTTTTTGAAGAAAAACCTGAGGAAAAACCCGAAATCACTTGCGAGAAGGTGATTTTGATATGGAATGTGGGACCTTGACGAGGGTGGCTCTTTGCTCGACCACTCATACTTCATAGCTCATACTTCACTGTTAAAAGGCACCCTCGCTACGGCGCGGGTTTTTGCCCTCAACATCAGAATATGAAACTACCTTTTGCTGGCCTTCTACTGACCGTCCTGTGCGGCTTCTCCGCCCTCGCGGAGACGGGCGAGATCAACATCATTCCAAAGCCGCGAGTGGCAGAGGCTTCGGCTGGTTCCTTCACGATCGATCGGTCGACGGTGATCGTTGCGAAAGGAAAAGAACAGAAACGATCAGCAGAGATTTTAGCGAATCGCCTCGGTGCGCTCGGCCTTTGGTTAAAGATCAAGTCGAAGGCTCCGACGAGAAACTATATTGAGTTCCTCGCCCCGACACTTCCCGTACAGCACGCCGCCGCACCGGCGATGCGGACTTTATGCACTAAAGGTCGAGCCGGAGCGAATCCGAGTCGAAGGTTTCGAACTCGGGCAGTATTATTCGATCCAGACACTGATGCAGATGCTGCCCGCTCGGTTGGAGGACCTACACAACCTTCCGGCCGTCCGTATCGTAGATTCACCCCGTTTCCAGTACCGCGGTATGCATCTCGATGTCGCGCGCCATTTCATGCCCGTCGAATTCGTAAAGAAGTACATCGACCTGATGTCGCAGTACAAGTTCAATTATTTTCACTGGCATCTGACCGACGACCAGGGCTGGCGGATCGAGATCAAAAAATACCCGCGGCTGACCGAGATCGGATCGAAGCGGCCCGAGACGGTCAAGGAGCGCAACCTGACGCCATATATCGGTGACGGAATTCCGCACGACGGATTTTACACGCAGACGGAGATCAAGGATGTCGTCGCATACGCGAAGGCGCGGCACATCACCGTCATCCCCGAGATCGAATTGCCTGGTCACGCCTCGGCGGCGCTCGCCGCCTACCCGCAGTTCGGATGCAAAGCCGATTACAAGTACAAAGTTCAGACGACGTGGGGAATTTTTAAGGAGGTCTACTGCCCAACCGAAGAGACGTTCAAATTCCTCGAGGACGTACTCGACGAAACGATCAAGCTTTTCCCCGACTCGCCTTACATACATATCGGCGGCGACGAAGTTCTGAAAGATCATTGGAAGGAATCCGCCTTCGTCCAGGAACTGAAGAAAAAGGAAAATCTAAAAGACGAGCACGAGGTGCAGAGCTACTTCGTCCGCAGGATGGAAAAGTTCATCAATTCGAAAGGCAAGAAGATGATCGGATGGGATGAAATCCTCGAAGGCGGCCTTGCACCGAACGCGACGGTGATGAGTTGGCGCGGGATGAAAGGCGGGATCGAGGCGGCGAAATCGAAACACGACGTCATCATGACGCCGACCGATTTCGCATATTTTGATTACGGTCAGGGCGACCCGGCGTACGAGCCTCTGAACATCGGTAGCTACGTGCCGCTCGAAAAAGTTTATTCGTTCGAGCCCGTCCCGAAAGAACTGACCGCGGATGAAGCGAAATATATTATCGGCGGACAGGGAAACATCTGGACCGAGTATATGAAAACGCCTTCGCATGTCGAGTACATGGCGTTTCCGCGGATGATCGCTCTATCAGAAGTTCTCTGGTCCCGCACTGAAGACCGGGACTTCGGAGATTTTCAGCGAAGGCTCGCGGCGGAACTGCCACGATTGGACGCGAACGGCGTGAACTATCGAATACCGGAACCGGGCGGGCTGCGGAACGTGATCACGAGTGATGCGCGGGTCATGATCGAGCTTCGACCGGCGGCGGGAACGCGGGTGCATTACACGATCGATGGCACGACGCCGGACGACAAGTCGACGGTTTACGTCAAACCGATCGAGATCGAATTGAAAGACCGCGAGGCAGTGACCCTCAAGACGGTCGTCGTAAACGCTGTCGGACGAACGAGTGTAGTCTACGCGGCAACGATAGTTCGCGACCGTATGCGCGTACCGATCGAGCTTACCGACGCCAAGCCAGGCATGACCTACGAACTTTTTATTCCGCGGGGCGACATGTCAGGCGAAGGTGAACGAAAGAGGGGCGAAACGCGATCTATCTTCCTGAATCAGTTCCCAAATCAGGGTGTTGATCTGAAACAACCGTTCGCCGTGACGTTCGATGGATACCTTCGTGCACCGACCGACGGGCTTTATGAGTTCCAGGTCGATTCGACGTGGGACGCGACCGTTGTGCTATCAGGCGTGATGATCATCGACGATGTTGGAACGAAGGACAGGAAAGTGCGTTCCGGGATCATTCCTTTGCAGGCCGGCCTGCATCGAATTTCGATCCGCTACGGCCACCGCGGCGGCGACGCGGCTTTCAGATTTAGGTACGGGATCAAAGGACAAGGACTGAGACAGGCCGGCGGTGGTGAGTTTGTGCGTTGATGCCTGCGCTCCAGTCACTTGCGTTCCACTCCAAACCTGATGAAATCTTCATCGACCGAATTGCGACAACGCGCGTCTAACCTAATAGACCGCAACGCGGTTCATGTATTTGAGGTAGCAATAATGGACAGACGATTTTTTCTTAAGAACACGGGGATAGGGCTAGCGAGCTTCGGACTGATGGCCGCGGCTCCGGATTTTCTTCATCAGTTCGCCGGCGCGGCAGGCATTGAAGAAGGATTACGGTCGAAAGAAGGTTCTCGTGACGATCTTTCAACGCGGGGCGGTAGATGGTTTGAACATGATCGTTCCCCACGGCGATAGCGAATACTACAAACTTCGTCCGAACATCGCGATACCACAGCCCGGGAAAACGATTGGTGCGATCGACCTGGACGGGCACTTCGGACTTCATCCGGCGATGCGGCCGCTCGAAACGTTTTGGAAGGAAAAAAGATTCGCGGTTATCGATTCCGTCGGTTCTCCGGACAACACGCGATCGCATTTTGACGCGCAGGACTATATGGAATCCGGCACGCCGGGAAACAAATCGACGCGTGACGGATGGCTGAATCGTGCGCTGCAGACTTTGCCTGCGAAGGATGCCTCGCCATTTCGCGCCGTTGCGATGACACAGTCGCTGCCGCGTGCGCTTTATGGACGAGCGCCGTCAGTCGCAATGACAAACCTTTCGGATTTCGCGATCAAGGCCGGTCTTTACACCGCGGATCTCAAGGGAGGTTTCGAAGGTGTCTATCAGCAGAACGCGAAAGACTCGCTTGGCGAGATGGGCAAGGAGACATTCGAGGCGGTGAACTTTTTGAAGCAGGCAGATCCGGCAAAATACAAATCCGAAAATGGTGCCGTCTATCCAAATACGGAGTTTGGGCGCTCGATGATGCAGATCGCACAGCTCATAAAGGCAGGCGTCGGGCTTGAGATAGCGTTTGCCGATACCGGTCGCGAAGTTCGATGGGATACGCACACGAACCAGGGCGGTTCGCAGGGACAGCTTGCTAATTTTCTTCGGACTTTTAGTCAGGCGATCGCGGCATTTACGATCGACCTCGGTACGCGCATGGACGATGTCGTACTATTGACGATGTCCGAGTTCGGCCGCACCGCACGCGAAAATGGCGGACGCGGGACCGATCACGGTCACGGCAACGCAATGCTCGTGCTTGGGAAGTTCAGTGAAGGGCGGAAAAGTTTACGGCGAATGGAAGGGCCTCAAGAACGATCAGTTGAATGAGGGCCGCGATCTCGCCGTGACGACCGATTTCCGTGATGTGTTCGCCGAAGTTGCGAGTAAACATCTCGGGACAAAGGATCTCAACACGCTGTTCCCGAAATATGCGATCAGTAGATCAAACTTCCGGGGCTTCTTAGGGTGAGTTTATAACGCAGAGATCGCGGAGAACGCGGAGGATTTTTATGAGGAAGCTAGACGCACAGGCGGGCTTGCTTCCTTTTCTTTACTCCGCGTTCTCCGCGATCTCTGCGTTTAAGATGTTCGCTCCGATGCTCTGCGTTTGATACTCTTCTCTCGTGTTCGAAAAACGCAGCACCGAGCTCGAGCGGATCGATACCGGCGACTACACGCCTGAGGAGTATGCGACCTTTCTGCGCGAGATCGCGTTTATTAATCGGCTATGTTGGTGACAAGCGGGCCCTGCGAAAAACTCTGCTTGCCGAGATCGTGGAAAAGGATCTGCGAGAGTTTTCAGTGTGCTCGATGTCGGCTGCGGATCGGGCGAGCTGCTAAGGATTATCGCGGAGTTCGCCGTGAAGTCGGGACGAGACGCAAAGCTTACGGGGTCGATCTCAATCCTATCTCGTCCGGCAACCACACGATCTGAGTCGCAGCGAGTTTCCCGAGATAACGTCCGTCCGCGGCGACGCGTTTCAGTTACCCTTCGCAGACGGAGCCTTCGACTACGCGATCTCGTCGCTCATTTTTTCACCATCTAACCGACGAACAGATCCCGATCGTCCTGAAAGAAATGTCACGTGTCGCACGACGCGGGATATTCGTGATCGATCTTCATCGCGATATTGTTCCTTTCATCGGATACAAGATTCTTTGCGCGGCCTTTCGAATTTCGAAGCTTGTCCGTCACGACGGATCGCTGTCGATCAGAAAAGGTTTTCGCGCGGGGGAGCTGCGCGCGTTGGGTAAAAGATCTGGCTTGCATAGATTGCGTCGACGAACAAGTGACGCCGGGGAGAGTGATATTAACCTCGAATGCGGCGTCGAGGCAGAAACCCGACCGGTAGGGAGGGTGCCTTTTGGATTTTGGATTTTGGATTTTGGATTTTGGATTTGGATTTCTGCATTACGGTCCCCCAGGCAGAAACCCGACCGGTAGGGAGGGTGCCTTTTGGATTTTGGATTTGTGGATTTTGGATTTGGGATTTGGGATTTCTGCATTACGGTCCCCCAGGCAGAAACCCGACCGGTAGGGAGGGTGCCTTTTGGATTTTGGATTTTGGATTTGGGATTTCTGCATTACGGTCCCCCAGGCAGAAACCCGACCGGTAGGGAGGGTGTTCGTTGACCCGAAGAAAGTGAGATTTACCTCAGGCGTGGACGCCTCGAGGCAAAGGAAACCCAACCGGTAGGGAGGATGCTCTTCGTCCTCACATGCCCTCTATTCATCATCTAAAGACTCACCTCGCATTTCCAGCCAAGTGTCAAAGTCGATAAGATTGTCACCCTGCTGATTGAGAGCGTAATCGATAGCTAGTTCCACGGAGCGCGGCTTCCATAGATAGCGTCTGCTCCTTCCTCGCGACCAGACCTCAGTCTCATGCGAAACAAGATTCTGCTCCCTCAGTGCTCGGGTCGCATTCGCTTTGAATGCGGTGATGATGCCCTCCGGCTTCCGCTGGGCCGACACGACTGAGTGGAGATGATTTGTTCTGACGTTGAGGGCCCGCAGAAAGTAAGACCGACGATCACAAACGTCTACGATCTCACGATGCACGGCAACTCGCTGGGCGGCATTCAGAGTGAAGGGTGGCCCTTTCATTTCTTCCCGCATGATCCTTTCCAATTCCGGGTCTGCCGCGAGTCGGGGCGTCCCGTAGAGGTTCCGTCCGTGACGATCTACTGAACCTCGTTCATCTCCGTGAAGCCACGTGCCATACGTACGAATCGTGATCAGATAAGCTAGCGGAAATTCGTTTTCGTCCCAATCAGGGTAGAGCATATGTGGGAGGTGCTCCTGTAGTCGATTTTCTTCAATTCTACTATAACCGGAAGGGTTTCTGCCTTGCGTGAACAACAGGTCCTTGTTGTCGAGAACACCCTCCCTACGGGTCGGGTTTCTGCCTTAAGCGGCACCCTCGCCGCGATGTACGAAATCCCAAATCCCAAATCCCAAATCCCAAATGCCAAAGTCACCCTCCCTACCGGTCGGGTTTCTGCCTTAAGCGGCACCCTCGCCGCAATGTACTAAATCCCAAATCCCAAAATCCGAAATCCCAAATCAATCTATTCCATTTTCCTCAACCTCAGTCGCAACGCCTGGAGTTTGATGAATCCTTCAGCGTCGTGTTGATCGTAGGCACCGGCGTCGTCTTCGAATGTCACGACGCGCTCGCGATAGAGCGAGTTCGGCGACTTGCGGCCGGTGACGATGACGTTTCCTTTGTAGAGCTTTACGCGGACGTCGCCTGAGACGGTTTCCTGCGTCTGCTCGATCATCGAGCGGAGGATCTCGAACTCGGGTGCGAACCAGAATCCGTAGTAGACCGATTCGGCGAATTTCGTCCCGAGTGAATCGCGAAGCCGCATCACTTCACGGTCCATCGTGATCGACTCGAGCGCGCGATGCGCGGTCTGCAGTATCGTGACCCCCGGCGTCTCGTAGATACCTCGCGATTTCATACCGACAAATCGATTCTCGACGAGATCGACGCGGCCGATGCCGTGCTCGCCGCCAAGATGATTCAGTTTTGAGAGCATGTCGACGGCTCCGTACTTCTCGCCGTCGATCGCGATCGGTTCGCCTTTCTCAAATGTCAGTACGATCTCCTGAGGTTTGTCCGCAGCGTTCTCAGGCGACTTCGTCAGAAGGAAAATATCATCCGGCGGCGCCGCCCACGGATCTTCGAGAATGCCGCCTTCGTACGAGACATGCATCAGATTGCGATCCATCGAATACGGTTTATCGGCCGTCGCCGTAACCGGAATGCCGTGCTTCTGACAGTACGCGATGAGGTCAGCACGTCCTTTAAATTCCCAATGCCGCCACGGAGCAACGACCTTGATATCCGGCTGCAGAGCGTAATACGTCAGCTCGAACCGCACCTGATCGTTGCCTTTTCCGGTTGCGCCATGGGCGACGGCATCGGCACCTTCGCGCTGTGCGATCTCGATCTGGCGCTTCGCGATCACGGGACGCGCGAGCGAGGTTCCGAGAAGATAAACGCCTTCGTAGAGAGCATTCGCCTTGACCGCCGTCCAGACGAAATCGCGAACGAACTCTTCGCGAAGGTTCTCGACATACAACTTCGACGCACCCGTCGCCCTTGCCTTTTCCTCGAGACCCGTCAGCTCTTCGCCCTGGCCGACATCGGCGCAGTAACATATGACCTCGCAGTCATAAGTTTCTTTTAACCAGAGCAGCATCGCGGACGTATCGAGCCCACCGGAATATGCCAGAACGACTTTATTAATTTTTTTCACAATGATTTACGGATAAACAAAAACACCGGGAATGTCAAAATCGACACCGACCTAAATTGGTTTTCGGCTATACTTTCTGAACGCGAGTGAGTGAAATGAAAGATGTAGATGCGTACCTCTATAACGCAAAAGGCCATGATGAGGAGATAAGTCTCGACGAGATCGACGTAGACTCCCTAAAGGAGGACCAGCTCCTGTGGGTCAACGTGCGTAGGAGGGACGAAGCGCTTCTCAACGAAGTAGCGACCACGTTGAAGGTCAATAACGTTCCCTGCAAGTCTGTTATCAAAGACTCGGGCCCGCTTGAGATAGACCGCTTTGAAACGTTTTTCAGATTTTGTGTCGATTCTATCGTTACCGAAAAGGGTTCCCCTCCGCAGCGGCTGATGATCGATTACATCGTCGGAAAGAATTTTATTGTCACGGTCCACGAGGGCGAGGTTGAATACTTTGCGGAATTTCGAAACCGGGAAAAAGGAGAGACGCCGCTCGGCGAGCTCGACGCCGAGAGCTTTCTGGCGACCCTACTCGATCTGAATATCGTTTCGTATTTTCACGCGGTCGATGAGATAGAGCGACGTGTCGACGACGCCGACGAGCAAGTACTTCGACGAGACCTCGAGACTGAAGATTTCCTGAAAAGCATGGTCGGGCTCCGCCGTGACGTCTCGCAGCTGAGACGGTGGTTAATGCCGCATCGCGAAATATTCTATTCGTTATCGCGGGCTGACTTTCATCAGGTCGCCGAGTCGAGATCCTCGGAACAGTACACCATGCTCAGCCAGCACTTTGAGAATGCCGTCGATGCTGTCGAGAATTCGCGTGACATGGTGCTCAGTGTTTTCGAACTCTATGCGACGAAGTCGGCTCAGATCACGAATATCTTTGTCCAGCGGCTGACGTTTCTGACGCTTATCACCGGATCGGTCGCGGTTATAGCGGGTGTCCTGGGTATGAATTTTAAATCCGATATTTTCGATGCCGAAAACGGATTTTGGATTACCGTCGTAGGTCTGATCCTGGTTGGGATCGTGCTGACGATACTCGCAAGATACAAGCGCTGGATCTAAAACATAATGACGGATACCAAGAATCTTTGGGGCGGACGGTTCACGGAAAAACCGGATGAGACGTTTGCCGAATTCAATAACTCGTTTCGATTCGATCGACGCTTGTTTTCAGCTGATGTGCAGGCGAGCATCGGCCACGCTAATGGACTCGTCAAAGCCGGTGTGCTAACCGAGGCGGAGAATCAGGAAAGCGTCGCAGGTTTGAGACGGTTGCTGGAAGCGTCAGAGAATGATGCGAAGTTTTTCGAAAGCGACGCCGAAGATGTCCATTCATTTATCGAATCAAAGCTCGTCGAACTAATTGGTGACACCGGAAAAAAACTCCACACCGGACGAAGCCGGAACGATCAGGTTGCAACCGCATTTCGCATTTGGCTGCGCGAAGAGATCGACGCGATCGGCGAAGCCATGACCGGGCTCCGCCGCAGTCTGCTCGACGTCGCCGAGCGTCATTCGAAGGCGATCCTACCGGGCTACACACATCTCCAGCGTGCACAACCCATACTCTGGCCACACTGGTGTCTCGCGTACTTTGAAATGTTGTCACGCGATCGAGAGCGGTTTGCCGACGTTCGCAAACGCGTTAACGTTATGCCGCTTGGGTCCGCAGCACTAGCAGGTACAAGCTTTCCTATCGATCGCGAAGCGGTCGCACGAGAGCTTGGGTTCGATAGCGTTTCGCTTAACAGTCTCGATGCTGTCTCGGATCGCGATTTCGCGGTCGAGTTCGTCGGAGCAAGCGCGATCGTAATGATCCACCTGTCGCGAATGGCCGAGGATCTGATCTTGTATTGCTCGAGCGAATTTGGCTTTGTCAGCCTCAGCGACGCGGTCTCGACCGGATCCAGCCTGATGCCGCAGAAGAAAAATCCCGACGCGCTGGAACTGATCCGTGGGAAAGCGGGACGCGTTTTCGGTCATCACGCGGCGCTGCTCGCGACGATGAAAGGCCTGCCGCTCGCCTACAACAAGGACATGCAGGAAGACAAAGAAGCCGTGTTCGATACGGTCGATACGCTGCGGTCGTGTCTGCGAGTAAGCGCCATCGTTCTCGACAATCTAACCGTCGATGAAACGCGAATGCGTGAAGCGGCGTCGCACGGATTTCTCAATGCTACTGAACTCGCCGATTATCTCGTCCGGAAGAATGTTCCGTTTCGCACTGCCCACGATACCGTTGGCAAGGCGGTGTTGTTCGCAGCAGAAAATGGTCGCGAACTAAACGAGTTGACGATCGATGAATTTCGTCAATTCTCGAGCTCCATCGACGACGATGTCGCAGAGGTTCTCGATCTCGAGAGTGCCGTCGATTCCAAGTCGCAAATCGGCGGTACATCCGGGACACGAGTCGCCGAGGCCTTGAAAGAAGCCCGGCGTTCGCTTGGTGAGGGCTGAATTACAAGATCGTCGGGCACGGATATGATCGCATGCACAAATTCGTACGCAGCTTGATCACCGAATGGAGAAAACTCGATCTGCCGTTTGCGGGCGAGACCGTTGTCATTGCGGTCTCGGGCGGGGCGGATTCGATGAGTTTGATGCTCGCGGCTTACGAGCTTGCAAAGCGCAAAAAGCTTACGCATCGAATGATCGTCGCCCACTTCAATCACAAACTGCGCGGAGCCGAGAGCGATGCAGACGAACGGTTCGTCTCAGAACATGCTGTGCGTTTGGGCTTCGAATTTGTCGCCGGATCGGGGACGCTCCAAAAGAAAGGCAACCTCGAACAGGCGGCGCGGAATGCGCGCTACGAGTTTCTTTCGCGGATCGCGTCCGAGAACGACGCGTTTGCCGTACTTGTTGCGCATACGCAAAACGATCAGGCAGAGACACTTTTTTTCAATCTGATCCGGGGCAGTGGTCCGGACGGCCTCGCCGGTATGCGGCAGGTCAGGGAGTTGGAAGATGGAGTCCTTTTAGTTCGCCCTTTACTGTCGTGGGCAAGCCGGACTGACACGGTAGCGTTTTGTCGCGACAACGATGTGTTATATCGCTCGGATCCGATGAACGAGGATGAAAAATACAGCCGTGTCCGCATCCGCCAGGACATTTTTCCGCGCCTGGCTGCGATCAACCCTAAAATTGTGGAGACACTGGCCCGTACGGCGGACCTCATGCACCGATCTTCCGGCGATAATACCCCAAGCGGGAAAGACAACGGGCAGGGATATCTCATCGTACGGGACCTTAAAACTTTGGAAAGAGCTGATCTATACTCCACCCTTCGCTCCTGGCTCCGAACGAAACGAGGCAGCCTCCGGTCTTTACAACTGAAACATGTCGAAGCGATCGAGCGTTTGATCTTGAGCCGAAAGAGTGGAAATACGGTGGAATTACCGGGCGGCGGACGGATCGTGAAGCATGGAGGAGCCCTCCGATTCACGAACATAAAGGTTGAAAAATGATGGTTCGGGAACTACAATCAACGATTGGTGTTCCGGCGTATCCGGACAAGATTTCCGGGAACAACTCCGGTTGGGGAACATTCATCCAAATGCTTTGGCAAAGAGCTTTCGTGGGTGAAAGTTGATTTTGGAGGCTATAAATTGAGTTCTAAAGCAAAACAGGTTCTGTTGTGGTTGGTGATCATCTCTGGCAGCGCTCTCGTTTGTCTGGTTTCTGCAAGGCAGGCAGACCAAGCCGGCTCAGGACCTGAGCATCGACATGGCTGTCACTCGGATCGAGAACAAAGAGTTTAATGAGGCTTTGTTCAAGCAGTCAGCCGTCGAATTTACCGATCTCAGCGGCAACAAATTCGTCACGACGATCGGCAGCGATCCGACGCGCGAGCTGCTGGCGACTACGGTTAACGACTTTAATAAACAAAATCCGAGTTCGCGGATAAAGACGAATGAGGAAGAATCATCGAACGGACTTGGCTGGCTGATCCTTATTCAGGCTCTTCCTTTCCTTCTGCTTATCGGCTTTCTGGCATTCACGCTGCGCCAGATGCAGGCGGGCGGCAACAAGGCCTTGAGCTTTGGTAAATCTAAAGCCAAGCTTCTCAACAACCAGCAGAAACGCGTTACGTTCAAGGACGTCGCCGGTGTCGACGAGGCCAAGGAAGAGCTGCAGGAGATCATCGAATTTCTGAAAGATCCGCAAAAGTTTCAAAAGCTCGGCGGCAAGATCCCTAAGGGCGTTCTGATGGTGGGCCCTCCGGGAACGGGTAAGACCTTGCTCGCAAAGGCTGTCGCCGGCGAGGCGAACGTTCCGTTCTTCTCGATCTCAGGTTCGGACTTTGTCGAGATGTTCGTCGGCGTCGGTGCTTCGCGTGTTCGCGACCTGTTCGAACAGGGTAAGAAGAATGCTCCGTGCATCATCTTTATCGACGAGATCGACGCTGTCGGACGTCATCGCGGAGCCGGTCTCGGCGGCGGTCACGATGAGCGTGAGCAGACGCTGAACCAGTTGCTCGTCGAAATGGACGGTTTCGAATCGAACGACGGCGTTATCCTGATGGCTTCGACCAACCGGCCCGACGTACTCGATCCGGCACTTGCTTCGTCCCGGCCGTTTCGACCGCCAAGTTGTCGTCGGTCATCCGGACGTCCGCGGACGCGAGGGCATTCTGAAGGTACACACGCGGAAGATCCCGCTCGATGAGGGTGTCGACGTAAACGTCATCGCACGCGGAACGCCCGGATTCACGGGTGCAGATCTTGCGAACATCGTTAACGAGGCGGCGCTGATCGCTGCTCGTCACAATAAGAAGGTCGTCACGATGACCGATTTCGAGATTCGCGAAGGACAAGGTGATGATGGGGCCGAGCGTCGCAGTCATGGTCATCTCCGACGAGGAGAAGCGACTGACTGCGATCCACGAAGCGGGCCACACTCTGGTCGGTATGAAGATTCCGGAAAGCGATCCGGTGCACAAGGTGACGATCATTCCGCGCGGATGGCTCTTGGCGTGACGATTCTTTCTGCCCGAGGATGACGTGCTGGGTACGAACGAAGGAAGAACTCGAAGCAATGATCGCGAACTCGATGGGCGGACGAATCGCCGAGGATCTTTTCATCGGCCGCATCACGACCGGTGCATCGAACGATATCGAGAAAGCGACCGAGATCGCACGTGCGATGGTTTGTCAGTACGGCATGTCGCGATCTCGGCCCGCTCACGTTCGGTAAGAAGGAAGAACAGATATTTCTCGGCCGCGAGATCGCACAGCATCGCGATTATTCGGAAGACACGGCGATCAAGATCGACCACGAAGTGCAAACGGATCGTTTCGGAGCAGTATGATCGTGCGACCAAGATCCTCGAGGATAATCGTGAAGCGATGGAACGTCTTGCCGAGGCATTGCTCGAACACGAATCGCTCGACAGCGCACAGATGCGGCGCGTGATCGCCGGGCTGCCGCTCGACGGTGGAGATCCCGAACCGGTTGCGAACGACGACGATGGAACGCCCGAGACGGAAGAGAAGAAGAGCCGATTTAAGAAACCCATACTTCCGCCGATCACGCCGAACAATCCGGCTACGGCGTAAGTAAAAAGTGAAAAAGTGAAAAGGTGAAAGAGTGAAAGAGTGAAAAGGTGAATGGGGGAAAGTCGAAAACTTTCCCCCTTTTTCTTTTCTAATCATTTTGACTTCTCCCCTCGCCTTCCCTTTTCACTTTTTCACCTTTTCACTTTTTCACTTTAGGTCTATGTACTGGCAAACATCTCGTCGAAAGATAGCTCTCGATCATCCGCTGGTCATGGCGATTTTGAATGTCACGCCGGACAGCTTTTCGGACGGCGGCGTTAGCTCCGACGTCGATGACGCGGTCCGACAAACGGAAAGATTTATCGCTGAAGGTGCGGACATAATTGACATTGGCGGGGAATCTACACGGCCTGGCAGCTCACGCGTGTCTGTTGAAGAGGAAAGTCGTCGTGTTATCCCCGTGATCGAAGTGATCGCGAAACGATTCGATGTGGCGATCTCGGTAGATACGAGCAAGTCGAAAGTTGCCGATCGGGCGATTGTCGCCGGGGCCGAGATCATCAACGACATTTCGGGGTTAAGATTTGATGAGAAGATCGGCGAAGTCGCCGCGAAGTATAAGACAGGTTTGATCCTGATGCATTCGCGAGGTGACTTTGAGACGCTGCATTCACAGCCGGCGGTTGCGAATATTCTTCACGAAGTCTCGACCGGTTTTCGAACAGCGATCACAAAGGCGAAAACCTTCGGCGTTGCAGATGAGAACATCGCACTTGATGTCGGGATAGGTTTCGGCAAGACGCAGGAGCAGAATTTAGAATTGCTCGCCAAACTTGATAAACTCGCCACGGAGTTTCCCGATCACCCCATTATGATCGGAACGTCGCGGAAATCTTTTATCGGCAAATTATTGAACGATGCGCGGGTGCATAAGAGATTGAGTGGGTCGCTCGCGACGGCCGCGATCGCCGTTTGGAACGGAGCGAAGATCGTCCGCGTTCACGATGTTCGAGAAACCGTCGAGATGGTAAAGATTGTCGAAGCACTCAAGGATCAGTTATGAAATTTGTTCAAGTACTGTTAGTTTTCGTCACTTTCCTTGCGGTTTCCGGTTTTACCGATTGCTACAAGCCGGTGACAAATTCCGGTCTCCCGAAAAACATTCGGAAGATCGCCGTGCCGGCGTTTCAGACGGAAGCACGCGGGTTGCGCTATCGCGTCGGATCGCGATTTACCGAGGCGGTTTCACGCGAGATCATACGACGCGGCAACGGGCTGACGGTGCAGGGCTCGATCGATGGAGCCGACGCCGTTGTCGAAGGTACGATCCGGGATTTTAGCTTCTCGGGCGTCCTGCTCGATCGCGAGGGCCGGGCCCGTGTGTATGAGATCACGATCATCGCTGCGGTGACGATCCGTGATTTGAAAGAAGACAAGATCCTTTACGACAACCAGAATTTCATCTTCCGCGATTCCTTCGAGTTTTCTTCGGATCCGCGATCGTTCTTTAACGAAGAAGACCCGGCGGTGGAACGCATCGCCCGTGCATTTTCGGAGTCTGTCGTTTCGGCAATCGTCAATGGCCTCGGGGTTACGGAAGACAAAAAATAGAGATGGCGATCCTTAAGCGCGAAGATCTGTGGAGCAAGCTAAAGAAACGCGAGTTCGCGCCCGTCTACGTCCTTTTCGGCCCGGAAACTTATCTTCGCGACATTGCTGTCAAAACTATCTGCGATCGTTGCTTCACAGAAGGCGAGGCGCGCGACTTTAACGAAACGGCCTTCAGCCTAAATGTCGAGGGCAATCTTCGCGGAGCTCTCGCCGCGGCTGAGCAACTGCCGATGATGGCGAGCCGACGCGTGATCCTGGTAACGGACGTACGCGTCTCCTCAACCGCAGCGCGCGACTCGCTTCGCGAGGACGACGAAGCCGCGCTCGAAGCCTTTCTACAACGACCTGTCGACACCACTGTCGTGATTTTTGTTGCTGAAGAATTCGACAAGCGCCGCAGGATGGCGAAAATTCTTACGGACAATGCAACCGCCGTCGAGTTTATCGAATTGAAGGACGCGGAACTCGCGAAATGGGCGCGCGACAAGATCAAAGATGCGGGTTCCGAGATCGACGAACGTGGACTCCGTCAGCTTATAGCGCTGGTCGGGCCCGATGTCAGACGGCTGACGATCGAGATCAATAAACTTTCGACGGCGGCTCTGCCGGGGCGAATCATTTCAAGCGAGCTTATCGAATCGCTTGTTGCGAACTCGCGCGAGGTTTCAAATTTTGATCTTACGGATCATTTATTCGCCGGGCGAAAAGGCGAAGCTCTAAAGACCTTGAACAAGATTCTCGACGACGGAAGCGAGCCGCTTGCGCTGCTCGGCCTGATCTCATACAACGTAAGACGTTTGCTGATGGCGAATGAGGCGATGGCGCAGGGCGTTGACCGCGGCGAGGTCGCACGGATCGCCAAACTTCGTTACAGCGATCAGGAAGCGTTTCTTGCAACGGCGAGGCGGACGAACCCGCAAAAGCTCTCACACGCTATTAGGCGGTTGGCGGAGGTCGATCTGGCGATCAAGACATCGATCGGCGGCGGCGGTCCGGCGGGCTCCCGAATGCAGATCGAAATGTTGGTGGCGGAGCTGGCGACTATATAAATTATGAATGATGAGTGGTGAATGATGAATGGAAGAACGTTCCGTGTTCCGCATTCATCATTCACCACTCACAATTCATCACTCGAAGAAAGATTGTAGGGGCAGCAACTGTGGCTGCCCGAGGAAGTCTTGCCCGGGAAAGGAAGACGGACCGGGCCGAGCCCTGCCCCTACAATTTTTTCGGCAACGTCTGTTGTCGAAAAACCGGTTCTTTTTGGTCTCTTAGATCGGCTCAACGCCGAGACCCTTGTTCAGGTAGTGGTATAAATCGTTGAAATCAAGGACCGCACGGTTCAGGATCAGCGGCAGCTGCGGAATGTCAGCGGTGTTTACGATAAGGTTCAGATTTCGTAAAAATGCTTCGTGGGCGTTCATTGTTGTCCCGCCTTCTTCAAGTGAGACGAGAAACAATCGCCGCCGTTCCGATGAATACATCGTGTTCGCTTTCTGCTGAAGTATGGCCGCTCCGCCGAACTCGGATGCAAAGTCGGGGGAGAAAATAACGATTTCCGTTTTCCCTTCGCGAAGCCTCTCGTTCGCCTGCGCCGGAGTCAAAGCGATGTACACGCGGTAGCCGGCCTCGGCCATAAGCTTTGCGACCTCGTCCTTTTTCTCGCCAAGGCACAGAAGCACGCGTCGTGGCCGCTCGCTTTCGTCATCATCCTTATCAAGCGCGGTCTTACCGGTCTGCAACGCGGCTAACAAAGACCGAAGAGCGGAATTTATCTCAAGCTCCGACTGCTTTTCTGCGAACTGCAGTGCTCCTTGCTCAGTTGCCGGAGCCGGCTTGTTGGCTTCCAGTTGCTGGACGGTTGAAGATCCCTGGCCCCGTGCATCCTTGTTTGCTCGTAGCATATTCTGACACCGCGGGCATCGGACAGTGAAGTTCCCACTCGGAATCTTGGATTCGTCCAGTTGGAGTGAGACTGAGCAGTTATCGCAGCGAATAATCATTGTATTTGGTTCGTTGTTGTTGGTTGGTGGTTCGTTGTTCCGGGTCCTTGGTTCGCGGTTCATTCCCGAATCTTGAGACTCGCAGCAACGAACTACGAACAACGAACAACGATCTACTCCATAAGATCGAGTACGGAGTTTGCGGTTGCCGCGGCAGATGGCGGCGGTGAAAGCGGCTCAACCACTGGTGTCGGTTTGTTGCTGTAATCCTCGGTCGATGCCAAACCTTTGAGCTGAAGCAGCAGATTGTTCTGATTTGTCGCGTACGACAACCCGTCTTCGAGAGTTATGACCTTAGTTTCGATCATCGTTCTGATGACCGAATCGAAATCCTGCATTCCGTCTATCTCGCCATCGCGTATCGCGTCCAGCAGAGTCTTGCCTTCGCTCTCACCCTTTTCAATATACTCACGGGTACGCGGGTTGGAGCGCAATATTTCGACGGCGGCTATACGCCCTTTGCCGTCGGCCCGCGGTATCAGCCTCTGCGAGACAATGTAGCGGAACGTCTGAGCGAGCCGCGTACGAATAATTCTTTCTTCGTTCTTTGGGTAAAGACCGATGATACGATCGATCGTCTTCGAGGCATCGATAGTATGAAGCGTCGACAAGACCAGGTGTCCCGTTTCGGCCGCTTCAAGCGCGATCTCGGCAGTCTCAAGATCACGCATCTCACCGACCAGTATCACTTTTGGGGCCTGTCGTAACGCGGCCCGTAATGCTGAGGCGAAGTCCTTAGTATCGGCGCCGACTTCACGCTGATTGATCGTGCACTTCTTGTGATTGTGCAGAAATTCGATCGGATCCTCGATCGTTACGATGTGGTATGCCTTCGTCTCGTTGATGCGATCGATGATCGCCGCGAGGGTCGAGCTTTTTCCGGAACCCGTCGGGCCGGTCAAAAGCACGACACCGTTCCTTATGTTCGAAATTTCCGCGAGTTGCGCGGGAATGTTCAGCGACTCGACACTCGGTATTTCGGTCGGGATAACACGCATGACGATCGAGTACGAATTTCGCTGCTGGAAAATATTTACGCGGAAGCGGCATTTCCCGGGCAGCGCATAGCTCAGATCCGATGTGCGCGTCTTAGCGAGTTGAATGGCTGCTTCGGCATTGTCGCGGAGGATCGACATCGCGATCATCTCCGTCTGATATGCCGACAACCGCCCCAACCCGAGCGGCGTCGAGGGATAAAGCGTGCCGCTGATCTCGACCTGCGGTTTCTGACCGCACGAGAAGTTAAGGTCGCTGACATTGTCCGAGACAGACAACATCTGCTCAATAATGGGTGCTACATCAAGCAAACTCATTTGGGTGGATTTCTCCCGGAAAGTTGTGAAAGACGGATAGGAAAGACTTGAGCGAATAGAAGGGCCTGGGCGGGCAACCGTTTCTCCAACACGTATACTACGCCACCGTTAAGGTTAATGCAATATATTTTTTATCGATTTACAACAATGTTAGTCGTCCAAATCAGGTTTGTAGTTTTCGCATCCTATCCGCGATCGTCGATGGGTCAGAAACAAGATCGCTGATCATCGCAACACAATCGGCTCCGGCAGCGAGTACTGAGGCGGAATTGTCACGGTTGATCCCCCCGATCGCGACAATGGGAAAGTTTCTGTCCAGTTCTCGGACCCAGCGCAGGCCGTCGGGCCCGATGACCGGCTCGGCGTCGTCTTTTGTGGATGTCTCAAAGATCGGGCCGATCGCGAGATAGTCGATGGGCATTGCAAGTGCGTCGCGGGCCTGAGCTAGAGAATGGGTTGAAAATCCGATTATCGCAGTTGGACCGAGCAGATCTCGGGCATGTCGGGGCGGCAGGTCGTCTTGTCCGAGATGCACTCCGTCGGCTCCGGCCGCGAGGGCAATATCGGTCCGGTCATTGATCAGGATCTTGACGTCCCGTTGATGCGCGTATCCAACTGCTTCGACCGCGGATCGATAGAACTCCCCGGCCGGCGGATATTTGTCACGAAGCTGGATGAAAGTAGCACCGCCGCGAATAAGACGACGAACCTGCTCCAGATGGGACAGTCCGGAAATGCGAGTGTCGGTGATCGGGTAGATTTTAGGAAGGGTAAATTTCAAGACGAGCCGTTGGCGAGAGATTTCATCATTAAGTAGCAGTCTTCTCCGTTGTTGTAATATTTTGCGAGCCGCTGGACGACGGTATATCCGGCTTCGCGATAAAGGTTCTGTGCGGAAGTGTTGCTGACCCGGACCTCTAAAACGACGGTGAGAATCTTGCGCAGCCGAAGAGAGCTCTCGACATGAATCAAGAAGACGCTGCGCAAGCCGCCGGCGGCGATGTTCGGGGGCGACGCCGATAGTCGTCAGATGCGCCGAGCCGTCTTCATTGACCAGAACAAAGACAAATCCCACCATTTCGCCCTCTGAGGTTACGATCTGGTAACTCAAATTTCTCGGCTCACCAAGCAGGTAGTTGAAGGTGTGCTTCGTGTAGTTCTCGCCGTTGCGAAAGCACCGTACATTCAGCCGCAAGACCTCGCTCAAATTCCGGTCCGTTAGCGGATGCACCTCGTACTCGGTCGCCGGCGCCGGTATGACGATCTCGGGTTCGCCGGTTCCGAGCGGCACAAGGAAATTTCGGATCGTTTGCAGAACAGCCATAGAAAGTTCTACTCGATAAACATACAGTCGCCGTAGCTATAAAAGCGGTAGGCCGATGCAACGGCATGTCTATATGCATTCATTATAAGTTCGTGCCCGCCAAAAGTTGAAGTCAGGATCAGCAAGGAGCTTTGCGGCAGGTGAAAATTGGTCAGCAGAGAGCTGACGGCCGTGAATTTATATCCGGGCGTGATCGTAAGATCGGCGAGCTCCGATCCGACGATGAAATCTCCGTGTTTTGTGATCGCTGATTCAAGAGCACGCGTGGTCGTGGTTCCTACGGCGACGATGCGTCGACGTTCGGCCCGGGCCGAGTTCAACACGGTGGCGGCATTGGCGCCTATCTCATAGCGTTCAGGAAGTACGGAATGCTGCGACAGGTCGTCGGCCCGAACCGGCTCGAAGGTTCCGTATCCGACATGCAGCGTTATCTCAACGATCTCGATACCGTTGTTTTTGATCCTCATTAGTACGTCGTCGCTGAAGTGCAATCCCGCAGTGGGGGCGGCGATCGCCCCGCTGGATCTAGCGTACAACGTCTGATACCTCTCGCGGTCCCGGTCATTTTCGACGGCATCTCTTTTGATATACGGAGGCAGCGGTGTGTGTCCGACGCGGCTTAGAATGTTGTCAAAGTCTCCGTCAAAATTGAAATCGATGACCACTCGCCCCTCGGTCATATTCTTTGCGATCGTTCCTTCAAGATCAGAGCCGAACTTTATGAGCTTACCTTCCCTTAGACGGCGTGCGGGCCGGGCCAGAGCTTCCCAAATGGAGTCTGAGATTCTGTTCACGAGAAAGATCTCGACGCGTGCACCCGAATCGGAGGTCCCGAACAGCCGAGCAGGAAAGACGCGTGTGTTGTTTAATACCAGGACGTCACCAGGGTTCAGGCGGTCCGGAAACGTTGTGAAAGTATCGTCACGAAACGTGCTAGTTTCCCGATTTAATACAAGCATTCGCGAACCGTCACGCTGTGTGAGAGGCTCTTGGGCGATCAAATCGTCCGAAAGTTGGTAATCAAAGTCGCTAAGCTGCATCCAATAAACTGTTGTGCCGACAAGGCATATCTAATATAATCCGATTATCGCAGACGCATAACCCTTTTTATATTAGCGGTTAGTATTTTATGCGGTCCATATCTGTGGCGGTATTGGCGTTAATCGGGAAATCGGCACGAGGCTCTAGCTCGGTCGTTTAAGCCGAGTCGAATCTTAGGCAAAACAAAAATGGGGGGGCATATGATCAACAGGAAAGTATTATCGATATTGGTTTTTTCGGTTTGCGTAGCAGCCGCATCATCCGCAGCTTTCGCGCAGGGCCGGTACGGGAACGTCTATTCACGAGTCGACGTGGACGGTTTCATTCGAAATCTTGAAAACTCAAGCGACACGTTCAGCCGCGATTTTAAGAATTCACGAAGGACGAGCAGCAGTGAGCGACGCATTGTTGAGCGGTTTGAGAATGCGGTGGACAAACTTCGGCGAGATTTTGACAGGAGCAACAGCTGGTGGGAGAGCCGTAACGACGTCCAGGGGATCATGGGCGAAGCGCGACAGGTCAATGTCATGATGAATAACGTCAGATATGCCCGTCCGTTGGAGCGACAGTGGCGGGATTTACGACGTGACATCAACAAACTGGCCGATACATACGATCTGCCCGACCTCGCTGGACAAATGGGCGGTGGCGGTGGTGGCTGGATCCCGCCCGGCGGCGGTGGTCAGACGAGTACGCCCCCAAACTGGGCGGCAGGGAACATTTTACGCAACGAGCGGTCCGCGTATTAGCATGACCATTGATGGCAGCGGTCGGATAACCTTGACTAACGAAGGCAACACGTTCCACGGGCGTTATTATCGCGGTCAAATATTCCTCAATAACGACGTTTCGACAGTTTCCAGAAGCGGCAATGGTATCAGCACATACAACCGGACTAACGGACAAACGACGTTCTACTCGCGGGATGTTTATGGCGGTGGTGGTGGCGGCGGGTACGACGGGCAGGTGAGTACGCCTCCGAACTGGGCGATCGGAACGTTTTATGCGACGACTGGATCGAATATCCAGATGACGATCGACCGTAATGGCCGCGTGCTCGTGATCAACTCCGGGCTGAGCTACAACGGCAGATATTACAACGGGCAGATCTATCTCAATAATGACGTCTCAACCGTTTCCCGAAGCGGCCGTAACGGAATCAGAACCTACAACCAAACCCTTGGTCAGACGACCGAATATCGGCGGCAATAAGCCTCGCCGCAGGCATAGGGACAAAACAAAACAGCATGCCGTTTCCGACATGCTGTTTTTTTTCGAATCGTTTGGAACGATTCACCTAACTATTAAGTACCTCTGTAAAATTATTTATCATAATATCACCCCCAGTGCTGTCTATGATGCCGCAAACCCGTTGTAGATTGCAAGGAAATTTTCTCGGGGAATTGTGAAGACGACTGAGTTTAAGGATGGTACCGGAGGTCGGACTCGAACCGACATGAGCGTTAAGCCCGCCAGATTTTGAGTCTGGTGCGTATACCAATTTCGCCACTCCGGCTTAGAACTTTCGATGATACGGTTTGGAATAAGTTAGGTCAAGATATGCGACGTGGACCGCTTGCTCATCGATCTATGAAGATCGACGGCACAGGTCGTTCGGCGGCTTCACCAAACAGTCTTGCGACGAAACCGCCATCCGAACTTCGAAGGCTATACCAAATTTTGCTTGACGGTCGAAAGACGGTGATCTCAGCCCGGCCGTCTCCGTCGAAATCGGCCTGCATCGGCATGTCGCCGTTCAGTCCGAACTGAACGGCAGTGAACCCCGCCGTCGATCTCAGAACGTACCAGACACCTGTGGACGGTCGAAATACTGCGAGATCAGCCCGGCCGTCGCCATCGTAATCTCCACTTACCGGGATGTCTTCGCTAACTCCGAACCGCACGATACCGGCTGACGCGTTTGAGCTTTGAAGGTAGTACCAGGTGCCGGTCGAGGGCCGATAGACCGCCAGGTCCGTTTTTCCATCACCGTCAAAATCTCCGTTTACAGGTTTATCTTCCGTAAGTCCGAATTGAATCGCCGTAACCTGTCCATCCGAAGTTCGCAAGACATACCAAACGCCGGTTGCGGCCCGGAACACCGCGATATCTGCGTTGCCGTCACCGTCGTAGTCAGCAGGAACAACGAGATCCGTGGAAATACCGAAGCGGGTAACAGAGAAACCGCCGTCTGAGCTCCGCAGCACATACCACGTTCCTTCTGCCGGACGAAAGACCGCGAAGTCTGTTTTTCCGTCACCATCAAAATCAGCATTCGCAGGCTTGTCACCGGTTGAACCCCAGGACACGCCGGACAGTTGGCCCGTCGAAGAATTGACGATCCGAAAATCAGGTTGGCTGCTGCTATTGAGGTCGAACACGGATAGATCCGTCTTTCCGTCGCCATCGAAATCGAAGGGTGCCCTGCTCGAGTTCTGACACGCGCAGACGAATCCGTCGGTGACGGCAAGATCGTCAATATACTGGCCTTCGCGAAATCCGCCAATATCGGAACCGATCCTAAAACGTAGCCGCACATTTTGTCCTGCAGCCGAGGCCGGGAGCTTTGCACGAGTGGTGATAAATTCCGATGTTTGGTTTACTCCGCTTCGGCCCGACCACCCGAGACGGCCCGCGAGCGGATTCATACAACATCCGTCGATCGCTCCGTCGTATCCGCCCGACAAAAACGATCCGCCGGCGGCGAGAATGTCCTGCCAATCACCGTCCCCGAGTCTTATCTCGAGGACCGATCCATCGTAAAGCCTGTTTCTCAAAAATGTAGTTTCAAGCTCGTACCAGTTACGAAACTGAACTTCTGCGTGCGTCGAGACGACCGAAAACGCCGGTGAAATTACTTCGTTACTTCCTTGCTGATGCGGAGCAGGCGAGTATAAAGAGTTCGATGCAGATTGATTCCGCGCCGCGGATGTTCGCCAAAGTTGATGGTTCGCACTCGAGGAGGTCGACCATCCCATCAGGCAGGTTTGGAGCCATCACCCCGTCAAAATTCTCACGTAGGGCAAATCTTCGAACACCGGTTTGGAGCGGTATAGAAATATTCCCCACAAATGTTCCACCGTCGCGGAGCTCAAACTCGAGACTGGCCATAGCACCGCAGCCGACGGACGGAGCGATCGTAAACGTAAACGTGCGCGAAACCGCAGGGCCACCCGGCGACACGGTTCCGTACGACTGTGCAGGGCCGGGATTGACGATCGCGGCATTTGGTAACAACGTCGCTGTCAGATTCGCCGCGATTAACGAACCGGTGTTCCGAAGAGAAATATTGTATTCGACGGTCTCGCCAGGTTCCGGAGCTTGGTTGATCGCACAACTTTCGGCGGTAAGTTGTATTCCTGCGCTTTCGATGATCGGCACCGGCTGAAGAGAAAAATTTCGGGTGACGGTCTGATTATCGGCAACCGACACGGACACTGCTTGCGGAAGATATCCGGGCGCGGACGCTAAAACTTCGTACGTTCCAGGCAGGACAGACAAACTACCATAGCTTCCAAACTGGCCCGTCGCGCGCGTATAGGCACCCGCCTTTACAACTGCGCCGGCGATCGGTTGAGAGTTTGCGGCACTAGTCACACTTCCGGTGATCGATCCGCGAGGAGCGGCTGTACATTCAGCGAACTTGAAGTTGCCGATCCGAGTAAGCCATCCGAAGTCGCTGAACTCCTGACTCTCGAGCGAATAGTATGCGTTCGTCATCCAGAAGGTGCAGTCATCGACCGGGTCGACCGTCATTCCGCTGTATTCGCCCCATCTCCATCCAAAAGCCTTCTGCACTCCCGTGCCTTCGACGAGCACACCCTCCTGTCTGAAAACGCCCGCGGGATCCGTGGCGAGTTTCCCGGCGAAGAAGATGGATGGTTGCTTTTGATCCGTCACGAAATTGTATTCGACGGCAAGATTCCCCTGGTTATCCTGCGCCGCGGCGCCGATCCATCGCGATGACTCGTTATCGCCAAGCGTTGTTTGCTCGGCAACGGAAAAGGCGGTCCCTGTTTTTCGAAATTCATAGACACGAACGCCGGCCCGGTACGGATCCGGAATCGATGTCCGCACCGTCTGATTCACGACAAGGGATTCATGAGTTCCGAAATTTCGATACGCAAGGCGAGAGTTCAGACGATCGCTCTGCGAATCAAGTTTTTCACCGGGGATCGGCTGCGAGATATCGGCGCGTCCGTCAGGGCTGGTCGGATCGAAAGCGGCGACTGATATCGGGCTCTCGGCGCGTTCCGTAAATGTCGAACTGAAGGGGTCGTTGAAATCAGCATGAAAATCGTAGAGCCGGATCGCGTCTTGTGCATCGCCGTACTCGGTCGCGGTGTAGCTCGCGAAAACATTCGGTGCTCCGGTGGGCGGTGGCCGCAAACCATCCATGTCCGACGGGAGTAGGCCCTTTCGACGCGGGCCCGGCGGAACCGGCAAGTTGAAGTAGACGTAGCTCGCCGTCGGATCACCGGCGAGGATCTTTGTCCGGTCAAATACGAACGCACCGGCGCCGACATAGTCCGCGCCAAGGAATTCGTCGGTCGACATGTAGTAGCCGTCGGGCCACACTCCGAATTTTGGAAAATCGTTGAGCCTCACACTCGGCATCACGAATTCATAGCTGAAGTACTGGCCAAGCGGATCGCCTGTTTTCGAAACGGCCAGCATTTGCCTGAAGGGCGGAAATGCCGTGCATGTCTGGCTGATCAGCCAGCGATCGGCGAGCGGATCGTAGACAACTACACGCGAGACCGTCGTTACGCGTCGAACAGACGGTCCCCAAAGATTCGAAGAGGCTGCTGATCCTGAGAGGCGGTGACATCGGCTGCCCACTTTTATTGAATACGCGGAATAGGGAATTGACGATCTGAACATAGTGGTCCGGTCCGACATCCCCGTTCATGTCCGGCGGAATGATCAGCAAGCTATAGATGTTGGCGTTGTCGATGTTTGCGAGGCCGGGGATCGACAACGAAGTTTGCGGCATCGGTGTGGTGCCGAACTCGACAAGCGATGCATCGGCGTCACGGGCACTGGCCGGTGGACCGAAAAAATCATATCCGTTACCGATCTCGCGGACGGGCAGATCCTTGCTGTTCCGCTGCACGCCGATCGGCGGGTTCTCCATCTCGCTGACCGGCCGCGAAACAGAAAATGCCACTGCCCGAGATGATATAGCCTGACCAGCCGTTTCAAATCTCAACTCCGATCTGGTAGATGCGGGCCACTGCGATAGAAAAAAAGAAACAGCGAGTGTGAGTATTACAAAGGGCGGTGCGAACTTCTTCATTACGTCTGATAGTGGCGAGGCTCGGAATAAACCAATGATAATCCCAAACCTTTCGACGAAACAACAGGAAAGCGCGGGCAAAATGCCAAATGTTTTGGGCTTGTTCAGACCGGGCTGAGGATGACGATCTCGCCGCGTCGCTTGGCCTCATCGAGAAATGCCTCGATCTGTTGTCCGACACGCTCTTCGGTGAGGGCTTCGACGATCTCGGCTCGTATGCTGTCCAGCGACGGAACGATGACGCCCGGGTTGCGTCTCCGAAACTCAGGCAAATACACGTTGTTATAGTATTGGGTTTCGTCGTAGGCCGTGATCACGATAAACGATCGAAACCGGAAGGTCAGATACTTGTCTATGGCTATTCGCTGGGCCACGATCTCTTCGAAATTAGGATCGCTCACAGATTTAAATCCCACCAGACTCAGACGCCGCTCAAAATCTGCCGGTGTCGGAAAATAAGAGACGATCTCGTTTATCTTTGCGTTTATCTCTGCCTTCGTCGCCGGCTCGTGGGGCAGCCTTTCTGCTTCGAGAGCGAAAAGTCGCTGGTCGATGAGAAGCCTTAGGGCGCGGTTCAGATCTTCGGACGAGGGCGGATCGATCTGTACATTCGGCTGCAACGCGAGTTGCCACTTCAAGTCTGAGAGTGTGATCAATTCAGTGCGGCTGCCGTCGCCCACCGTCGCAACCGTCTTGTCGACGATCTGCTGTGCCGATAACGCGATACAGCCGCTCAATAAAAAAAGACCGCCGGCCAGTACATGTCGAATTACGGTTTTTACTCCTGAAAACATCGCTAGTACCTTGATTCTACGTGATTTCCCACCCCAGTCAACCCTTTTCCCGCCGACCTAAACTCATTGACAAAATGTTAAAAAAGATTTTTAATTGCATAGAGGTTTTTAAACCTCAACTCGAGTTCAGCCCCCAGTCTTTGACTGCGATCCTCCGACTTCCCCGCAGACATTTAACATGCCAGTCCCTTCCGCTGTAAAAAAACAAGCCAGGCTGTCTTTTCAACTTGGCGATGCCCCGGATGCATCCGCGGAGCTGAAGTTTATTTCCGATCTTGGAAGAAGCCTTCTGTTCACGGTTCATCCTAAAAAAGTAGCGAGCCGCGTTTCGTGCGCGCTCCAACAGGCGGCCGATGCCGAGATGTGCGCCTTCGTGGCGGAGCTTGAGAACATCGGTGTGATCAGCTGCGCTTTCGATCGTCGCGGTGAAATGGATGGAAATTTTCTCGACCGTCCGAAGTTCGAAAAATGGTTGGAGTTCATGCCGCCCCGGGTCGGTCATGGCGAGGAAAGCCGTGCCGAATTTTTGTTGAACGGACCGGAGCATCGTCATGAATACGTCTCGCCGATCCATATAAACGGCCAGATACGCGGAGCTCTTGTCGTCGCGTTTGCACACAAGCAGGATTTGAGCGATTCAAAGATTAAAGTTATCGAAGCCGCGACGCAGATGGCCGCGATGAGCATCAATCTTTCGGCGCATTACGAAGCGGCGATCAACAACTCGATAAATCGGGCCCGCGAAGAGCATCGCCGATTTACCGAGGCGGTGCTCGACGCGCTGCCCGTGTCGCTTTATGTCGTCGACAGGGATTTTCGCATCGTGACCTGGAACCGTCATCGCGAAATCGGAACGCAAGGAATTCCTCGCGACGCAGCGCTTGGCCGGAATGTTTTTACCGTGCTTGCTCGGTATCCCGAGGGCCAGGTTCGGGATGAGTTTGAACGCGCATTCAGTACGGGCCGAATCGAAAGGATCGAGCAGCAGACGGCCGACGCGGACGGTTCGACTAAGCATTGGATGGTGAGCAAGATCCCGATGCTCGACCCCGACACAGGTGATGTCAGTCACGTCATCACCGTCGGTGAGGACATAACAGTCCGTGTCGAAGCAATTCACGCTGTCGGCCGTGCCGAAAAACTTGCGGCGGTTGGCCGCCTTGCGGCGGGTGTCGTACACGAGATCAATAACCCGCTGGCGACGATTTCCGCCTGCGCTGAAGCTCTCGAACAGCGAGTCGACGAAGGCGTATTTGACGGCTCGGAGGGTGTCGACGATCTGCATGAATATCTCGGTTTGATAAAGAGCGAAGCGTTTCGCTGCAAATCGATCACTACCGGTCTGCTCGATTTCAGCCGTCTTCGCACGGGCGACCGCCACCCGCTGGACATCGGCGAGATAATCCGATCTTCGGCAAATCTGCTCTCACATCAAAAGCGCGGAGGATCGGTCGAGATCGAGATCGAAATTGCCGAAGATCTGCCGACAATAAATGCCGATGGCGGACAACTCCAGCAAGCGGTTATCGCCCTTGCTACAAATGCGATCGATGCTATGCCGGATGGAGGAACGCTGACGCTCAGAGCCTTTGTCGAATCGCGCCGTCTTGCTATCGAGATCGAAGACACCGGCGTCGGCATTCCTACGGAGGACATGTCGAAGGTGTTCGATCCATTCTTCACAACAAAGGAGGTCGGCAAGGGAACGGGTCTCGGCCTCGCAGTTTGCTACGGGATCATTACCGATCACGGCGGCCGGCTCAGCGTCCGCTCGACTGTGGGAAAGGGTTCGACCTTTACCATTTTCCTTCCGGTTACCGGAAAAGCTAATTAATTTTTTTCCCCACAAACATATGGCAAAGCTACTTGTAGTTGACGACGAAAAGAATCTTCGGCTTGTCGTCCAAAAAGAAATGACGCGGCAAGGGCACGTCGTCGAAACCGCATCGGATGGTGAAGCAGCATGGGAGATTCTCGAAGCCCGCGATTTCGATGTTCTTTTGTGCGACATAAACATGCCGCGGCTTGACGGTATGGGACTGCTTCGTCGCGTTTGTGAAAAAAGCGCGAATCCACCCGAGACGATAATGCTGACGGGACAGGGGACGGTCGAAACCGCGATCGAGTCGATGAAGCTCGGTGCGTACGACTATCTGACAAAGCCGTACCGGATCGCCGAACTCTCGGCGCTGGTCGATCAGGCCGCCGAAAAGCATCAACTGAAGGTCGACAACAGCCGCCTTCGGGCGCAGATCGCGCGTGGGCAGAATAGCCTCCCTGAGATTGTCGCCGAGTCTCCGCAGATGAAGGAAGTGCTGCGTCTTGTTCGGCGCGTCGCGCCATCCGACACCTCCGTCTTGATCACCGGCGAGTCGGGAACCGGAAAAGAGCTCGTTGCACAGGCGATCCATCGCCTTAGTCCGCGCAGCGAAAAACCCTTCATCGATCTTAACTGTGCGGCGTTGCAGGACACGCTGCTCGAATCCGAATTGTTCGGGCACGAGGCCGGAGCATTCTCCGGAGCTCGAAGCCGCAAGCTCGGATTGTTCGAACTCGCCGACGGCGGAACTCTCTTTCTCGATGAGATCATGGAGATGCCGCCGCAGCTTCAGTCAAAGCTACTTCGCGCGCTCGAGACGCGTACATTTTTCCGCGTGGGCGGCGTCAAGAAAGTCGAGATCGACGTGAGACTTTTGAGCGCGACCAATCGTGATACAAAACAAGCGGTGGGTGAAGGAGTCTTTCGAGCCGATCTCATGTATCGCATCAACAGCTTCGAAGTGAACATTCCGCCATTACGCGAACGACGTGAAGATGTCGTGCCGCTGGCCCGCCATATCCTTGCAAAGGTTGGTGGTCCGAATCCGCCCGAACTGACGCCTCCGGTCATCGAGGCGTTGACCGCATATACGTGGAGCGGAAATGTTCGCCAGCTCCGCAACTGTCTGGAGCACGCCGCGCTCCTGGCCGACAACGGCCGAGTCACGGTGCGGGAGTTGCCGCCCGAGGTCGTCTATCGAAGCGAGAAGGCCAACGTCTCCGTCAGCTATAGTCCGAACGGCAACGGCCACGTGGCTTCATTTAACAATGTCACTCCGACGAATCTTCGTGACGTCGAACGACAGCAGATCCTGACCGCGCTTGAAAAGACCGGCTGGCACCGCGGGAAGACCGCCGAGCTACTGGGAATCTCGCCATCGACGCTATATCGCCGCCTGCGCGAATACGACCTCGAAACCAGATAGAGCCCACACTTCGTTACAGCGTTTTCAGACTTGATGGATCCTTAGCGGGCAATTTACCTACGGGATCAAGTTGATGTAGACCCTGGGCGGTACCGTTTGGCGTGCTTGAGAAGAGCGTTGATTCTTAAATATAACGAAAGAAGGGCGGGAATTAGCTTACTTTGATTTGCCAACCTGCTTTGGCGGATCGACGACAAAAAGATATCGCTGCTCGGACAACGGCATAAGCTTCGCCTTGAAGTTGACACTATGCGTTTCCAGAGCGGCCCGAAGATTATTTCCGCCAAATAGCAACAGCCCTTTCTTGTCAGCCCATCTTAATAGCCGCGGGAGTTTTTGTTGGAACTTGTCCAGAGCGCGGCAACATACGTACGAAACATTTGTTGGGTCAACCTCTTCGAACTGAAGATTGCTGATCTTTGCGCGTCGGGTAATTCTCAATTGCTTGATGGCCGTCTCCAGAAACTTTGTCTTCTTTTCCTTCGACTCGATCAGTAGTCCGGAGAGATCATGCCGCACGATAAGACCGGGGATCGAAGGCAAGCCAGCCCCTGAGCCGACATCGGCAAACCGCGAGTCAGGCGGGATAAACTCAAGCATCGTCAGCGATTCCAGGATGTGTCGAATTGCAAACTCGGTCGGCGTGCACGGTCCGACCAGATGAAGGAGCGGGTTGTGAAGTTGAACGAATTCGTAGTAGTCGGCGAGGTGAGCAATCGCATCTTCAGGTAGATGCAAGCTAAAAGCATTCTGCCGCGACTTGATCGCTTTGACGAACTCTTCACGCATAAGAGAGTTTCACCCTAAGGCGACAGGAATGCAAAACATGCAAAAGCCCACGCATGACAAGGAGGATATGCTCAAGATTGAGGGTATCGTCCTGCCTGTGCACGGGCCTTTCGCAATGTTGGTGCGGACGAGAAGAATCGAACTTCCACTGCCTCGCGGCAACAGGCTTCTGAGACCTGCGCGTCTACCAGTTCCGCCACGTCCGCATTGGGCGAACACTGAGAATACTAATAAGGGCCGTGAAATTCAAGAATGCTATCTGCGTTTGATATAGTCGGAACTGTGCAACGCGATCTACAGGGAAATCTGGCGACGGTCCGAAAAAAGATCGAACAGGCGGCGCTACGGTCAGGTCGATCCGCCGATGGGATAAAACTCGTCGCGGTCAGTAAGACGCATACCGTCGACCGTCTGGTCGAGGCGATGGGCGCCGGTGCTGCCGTTTTTGGCGAGAACAAAGTTCAGGAAGCGGAATCGAAGATTCCCGAGGTCGGACATGGAAAGGCTGAATGGCACTTGATCGGACATCTTCAATCGAACAAAGCCCGAAAAGCCGCTGCAGCTTTTTGATGTCATACAGACTGTCGATTCGGTCGGACTGGCGACAAAACTGGAGCGTTCGTGTGTCGAAGAAAATCGCCCCGCAGCTCTCCGTTCTTGTTCAGGTCGACCTCGCGGGCGAAGAAACGAAATCGGGCGTGCCGGAAAAAGATCTGGAGGGACTCGTTTCGTATTTGCGATTGTGCAGACGATTGAAATTCGACGGCTTGATGATCCTTCCACCCTATTTCGATAACGCGGAAGATGTGCGGCCATACTTCAAACGCCTGCGTGCAATCCGCGATGAACTCGCAGCCGAGGGTGCGTTCGCCGGCGGACGCGGAGAACTCTCAATGGGAATGAGTCACGATTTCGAGATCGCCGTCGAAGAAGGAGCGACAATCGTTCGTGTCGGCACGGCGATCTTTGGAGAAAGAAATATGCGAGATGAGAAATGAGAAGTCAGAAGTCAGAAGTCAGAAGTCAGAAGTCAGAAGTCAGAAGTCAGAAGTCAGAAGTCAGAAGTCAGAAGTCAGCATCAATTATCAATTATCCATTAAAAGAAAATGCTCTCAGTAACCGTGTATCCAATTGTCTGGCTCATCCTGTGGGGAGCGTTCATCGTCTTTCTCACAATGATGATCCTGCGTCTGATCTTCAACTACAGCGACCCAAACCCGTTCGGCAAGATCGGGCGGTTCGGTTTCAAGATCCGAAAGATCACCGAGCGATTCGTTTATCCCGCGGCTCGTTTTCTGGCAAACTTCCGCGTTGACTCGCGTCTCGCTCCGCTCGTGACGATCTTCATCGCGCTCATAGTCACCTATTTCACCAGTCAGATCATAGGCAACACATTTTTCGTCATCGATGGCCTTACGGCCGGGGTCGCGAACGGTGATCCAAAATTGTTCATTGGTTTCGTCCTCTACGGCTTTCTTAGCATCGTCATTCTCTTTATTTTTATCCGCTTCCTTGCGTCGTGGTTTGTCTTTTCACGCAACACATTTCTCGCGTTCGTGATCCGCGTGACCGACCCGATAATGTTGCCGTTCCAAAAACTCATTCCGCGAATCGGTATGTTCGATATATCGGCGATGGTCGTGTTGATCCTCATCAGCCTTCTTCAGTCTGTCGTGCTTAATATTTTCGTCCGACCTTAGCGCAACAGTCAGAACCGGGAGCGGTAGCGACCGGGTTTCCCGATGACAAAGTAGAACCGCGCCGGTAGTCGGGTCACCCGGTCGCTACCGCTCCCGGTTCTGACTCGTGCCGTTAGTTCTTTTCATCCATGGGCGATATTGAAGAAACACGTTCGTGTTTTTTGCGGTCCGCGTATTTCCGCGAAGCTCGCGCAAACCCGTCACGTTTTGCAGCCAAAATCCTGCGTGCTATATTTTCAGTTCAACCTAGTGTTCAGTGTTCGGTGGTCAGTGGTCGGAGTTAAGGTGACCCGATGCCAAGTTCCGAACACCGAACACCGAACACCGAACCATGTCAGGACATTCCAAGTGGCACACGATCAAGCATAAGAAAGGCGCGCTCGACGCCAAGCGCGGCAAGATCTTCACCAAGATGATCAAGGAGATCACCGTCGCAACACGGACGGGCGCGAGCGGCGATGTTGATTCGAACGCGCGGCTCCGCAAGGCGGTCTCCGACGCAAAGGCGCAGAACATGCCGAACGATACCATCGACCGTGCGATCAAGCGGGGCATGGGCGAAGGCGAGGGCGCGAACTACGACGAGGTCACTTACGAAGGCTATGGCCCGAACGGCGTCGCGGTAATGGTCGAGGCGATGACCGACAATCGAAACCGCACCGTCGCGGAAATTCGACATATTTTCTCGAAGAACGGCGGCAACATGGGCGAGTCGGGTTCGGTCGCGTGGATGTTCGACAAGAAGGGTTACATCGTCGTCGACAAGGCTGCAAAGTCCGAAGACGAACTCTTCGAGATCGCGATCGAAGCCGGGGCCGACGACATGCAGGACGAAGGCGACGTGTTTGAGATCCTGACCGCACCCGACAATTTCGAATCGGTAAATGAAGCGATCAAAAAAGCCGGCATCGAACCCCAGGCGTCGGAAGTTTCAATGATCCCGCAAAACTACATCGCTCTTACCGGTGCCGACGCGAAGACCATGATGAAGCTCTACGAAGCCGCTCGAAGACAACGACGACGTCCAGAAGGTCTATGCGAACTTCGACATAGACGAGAGCGAGATGGAGTAACCGGAAAGCTGAAAGGAGAAACTGAAAAGGCAAAAATCCACGTTCGGATTTTTGCCTTTTTCTTTGGACAACCGACTAGTCGTAAGTTCGATTGTTACGGATGTTTTGACTCGAACGCTCCAATGTCGATTCGACCTCGAAATACTCGCAAAAAACCGGGGCCTCCGCGCTGGTCGTAGAGCATGGGCGGATCGAAAATGTTCGGGTTAAAGTTGGGATCGCCCGCGTCAATGGCCGGGCTGTTCAAAAGCAGAGCGTGCGTCTGAGTTGGCCCGCCGTTGTTTGTCAGTGGGCCGAGCATCGGGTCAATGTTAATTAAATCGCCCGGCCCATTTAGGTATCCACCCGCCGAATCACTACTGATGTTGTAGCCGTGCGAGATGACCGTGCCGTCCAACGAACCGATGTTAAATCCGGGCGTTGCTGCGTTCAAAATGGTGTTTGCGATCTCCACTGTCGTGCTGCCACCGTCGATACCAATGTTCTGGATGGCGCTGAGAAATGCGCCCGGAAGGTTCGCGTTGTTGCTCACGGTGCTATTGCTCAGAACCAGCAACCCGCTGCCGTCACCGACGCCGCTGGTGTAGATGGTAACCCGGGAATTGCCGCTCACAGTGCTGTTGATGATCTTGAATGTCGCGCTGCACCCGAACGAACCATAGTTGAAAATTTCACCGCCCAAACCGCCTGAGTTGTTGCTTACCGTGCTAGCGGACAGCGTCACGTTCACTTCTGGCCCGCTATTCTGACAACGGTTTCCGATTCCGCCGCCACCCCCTTGGCGGGCTGAATTGCCTTTAACCGTGCTGTTGTTTACAGCTAAAGTTGCTCCGTTGTCGAAATTGGCGATGCCACCGGCTTCGTAACCTGAGTTGTTGTTAACAGTGGTGTTGTTCACCATTACCGAACCGCCTCGGTTGGCTATGCCCCCGCCATAGCCTTCCAAGTTTTCGCTCACGGTGCTGTCGTTTATCGTCGCAGTGCCGTATAAGTTATAGATGCCGCCGGCCCAGTTGGCTCTGACAGTGCTCGAGTTTACGGCTAACGTCGCGACGACACTTACGATGCCGCCGCCGAAGTTGTCGCTGACCGTGCTGTTATTTAGTGTAGCGATCGTGCTCTCCGAGGTGCCGCTGCTGCGTATACCGCCCGGAGAGCCCGAATTGCCGACGACGGAGCTATTGTTTAATACAAGTGTTGCGCTGCCAATCTCGCCGTCGTTATCGATACCACCGGTACCGCGTGGACTATTGCCTTGAAAGAAGGAAGTGTTGCCGCTGACTGCACTGTTTGTTAGCGTCAACGTTGCTCCGTAGAGGTAGCCGTTATTGTAGATTCCGCCCCCACCCCCACCGTTTGCTGAGTTGTTGGCGACAATGGTGTTGTTTAATGTCAGGTTCGTCCCTACACCTTCACCGTTAAAGCCGCCGCCATCATTGAAGATGCCACCGCCGTAAATCGCCGAGTTATTGCTCAGAGTGCTGTTGTTCAGACTCAACGGCGTGGCGGCCGCGTCCGAAGAGTCGTAATAGATACCGCCACCGTATAGAGCCGAGTTGCCGCTGAGCACGCAATTGGTCACAGTCAGTCGGGCATGGTCACTGTAGATCCCTCCGCCGGAGTCCCCCAGATATGCGCTTGTGGCGTCTCCATCTTTTATCGTCAGCCTCGAGATCGTGACGATCGTGTCGGGTGTAACGCGAAACACGCGGCTTGCGTGGTTACCGCTTACGCTCAGCTTAGCCGCGCCAGGGCCGCGGATAGTTACGCTTTTATCGACAACCAATTCGCCGCTCGTCAGCCTGATCGTACCTTTAGCAACTATGTTGATCGTATCCCCATTGGATGCGAGTTCCAGTGCGCGACGCAACGATCCCGGGCCGTCGTCGGCAGTGCTTGTAACCGCTATTGTCCCGACGGGATTTTGAATGCCGGTGGCGGTCCTATCCGACTGATCCGCAACTGGCAAAACGACTGCCGGAATGGTTTTCGTAGGAAGTCGTCCCGGTTTTTGGTCTCCCAACATCTGGATAGACGAATGTCCACGACCCGGTGGGTCGATTGCATACGACTTCGTAATTGAGCCGAATAAACTAATTGCTAGTAAAAGCGAAGCCAAACACTGAACGCTAGCTATCAAATTAATGCGAAACATAATAGGCGATACTCCTTACTTGCACTGAAAATGGGTAGCCAGTTACGAAGGCTGCGACCGGCCGCTGATTACTGACGAAATTATCGGCTCCGCTACTTTCGCGAGACGCTTATCTTCAGACGAAGCAGTGGGCTGCGTGATGTGGCAGGCTTCGGTCAGTTGGAAAAAACGTTTCCTCATATACGACGATGAAACTCCACCGCATCCTCGGCGACAACGACTGACTGGGCGAACGCGGATTTCAACAGTTATTCGAATCGCGTACCTATTTCCGTTGCACACGTCGGGAAAGCGAACGTTCCGTCGGCGTTGTAAACCGCACCGGTTCCTGTCGCGGTGAATGCGTCACCGGTTTCGTCGACTTCCACCGATCGGGCCTCTCGAACGTAGCCTCCGTAGGACGTGTCTCCGTTAAGGCGAAAGAACTGAAGTGCGTATGAAAAACCCCGAATCGTGGAATGCGTCCATAAGCCCTGTCCCGGACCTCGGTTTACCGGCATAGCCGCGGTGCCTGCCACGGCGTATTCATCAAGCGTACCGCCCTGAGAGAATGTCATCATTCTGGGAATCGTTCTGATAACACCTCCGGTTTGGCAATTGCGAAGCGTGACCATCACTGACCACGACCCTTCGAGTGCTCTCGCGCCTCTACTGGTCGCGATGACGTTTTGCTCTGCCGCATTTTCATCCTTCATCTGCCCCGATACCGTGATACCCGAAAAGATCAATGTGACCATCAATATGGTTGTTGCAAAGTTCAATTTACGTAGTTTCATTACTCATTTCTCCTATGTTTCCTGGTTGATTGCTGAATTCTGCCGGTCTAGCCGAACCCGTTGTTGCTCGTGTTCCAGATCCTCGTGAGACGGCCACCGCATCCTGGAGCTGCACTCGCGTCTCTTTCGTGGGCTTTCCGGACAATTAATCGTTTTTGTACTGATAATCGCCCTCGGAAAATCCGTTGCAACGAAAATGACCGAGTGATAGACTGAGCCGTCCAGACAAAGAACAACATCGGCATAACGCCTGGTCGATTTCCGTTGCGTATTTCACTCTAGCCCCCTCGAACGTGAAAGATACTTCGGCGTCCCTGAAAGTTTTCTGAATCTTTCCTGAATGTTCCCACGATTGTTATGGCATTCAACGCAAGCGAGTTATACGCCTTTAAGAACTTCCGGCTGGATGTCCGGGAGAGGCTTCTGCTGCGGAACGGAGTGCAGGTTCAGCTTCCCGAGAAGGCTTTCGAAACGCTCTGCGTGTTGGTCAGACAGAGCGGCCATCTGGTCAGCAAGGACGAGCTTCTGGCAGAGGTCTGGCCCGATACCATTGTTGAAGAAAACAATCTCGACAAAAATGTTTCTCTGCTCCGACGTGTATTAGGCGGCGGGCGAGGCAAACAGAAGTACATCGAAACCGTCCGCGGTCGCGGATATCGATTTGTTGAAGATGTGAATTCTGTGCCGGTTGATGACACGATTTCGGTTCCTGCCATGATTCCGAAACCCCTGGCGACTGACAATGCTGCACCACCTGCTGTTCAAAACCAGGCGAGCTTGACCGGTCTCGATTCCATCCCCGATTGGCCGCAAGGCGTAGGAGTATCTGAAATCCGGAACGCCGGATCAATATCGCCGTTGGCAAAAATTCAGGCTGAGCCTCGCGGCTTTCTCCGGTATTTGATCGCGATTATCGCTATCGCTACTTTTTGGCGGGATTAAGTTTCTCTCGGTATCTACTTTCCGAAGGAGGAAGCCGTAGGAGCTCCGATCAGTTCGATTGCTGTCCTCCCGTTTACAAATGTGGGAGCAGATGCCGAGTTGGAGTATTTGTCCGAAGGACTAAGCGAAACGTTGATCGACCGACTGTCGGAACTTCCGCAATTGAAGGTCATCGCCCGCAGCTCGAGCTTCAAGTATCGTGGCGAGGATCTGAATCTCCAGGATGTGGCGCGGAAACTAGGCGTCCATGGCGTCGTTACCGGAAGAGTCACTCGACGGGATGACGAATTATCGGTCCGCGTCGAGCTGGTCGACGCCCGAAACAACAAGCAGGTGTGGGGTGAAGTGTTCAAGGGAAACGTCAGGGAGACTCTGGCGATAGAGGCGGCAGATAGCCAGTCGGGTTTCCGGTGAGCTGCGGTTGCAACTCTCCGGTGAACAGACCCAGCATCTAGCAGAGGCTGGCACAACGAACTCCGAAGCTCACGAATTTTTATTGAGAGGCAATTACTTGCACGGCACCGGGCAAACCGAGAAGTTGATGAAGGCCGTCGAAAGCTATGAACGAGCCATCGCGCTCGACCCTAATTATGCACTCGCATACGCAATGATCGCTCGTACCTACGGTCTCCTCGCAAACAACAGTTTATCTGATCCCAAGATCGTCACTCCCCTCGCGAAGGCTGCCGCTGAAAAGGCGGTCATGCTCGACGAAAATCTGGCGGATGGGCATCTCCAACTGGCCATGCTCACGGCGGATCAGTGGGATTGGGCAGCCGCCGAACGAGGGTATCGGCGCACTCTGGAACTGAACCCAAGCCATTCAGAAGCACACCGCCGATACAGTTCCTTCCTGAGCATGACGGGCCGGCATGAAGAAGCCATTTCCGAGGCTCGCCGCGCGCGAGAACTCGATCCGGAAAGGATGACGTCCGGTATGACTTACCTCCGCGCATTGCTCCACGCTCGACGATTCGATGAATTGATCTCCGAAAGCAAAAAGATACTCGAGGTCCAACCGGATCATCGCGGGGCGAAGGCCGGGCTCAGCAGTGGTTACAGCCATACAGGAATGCACGCGGACGCGATCAAACTCATGGAAGCGATTCGCCCCGAGAATCCAACTTCGTCCTCGCAGATATACCTGGGCGCGGCATACGCCCGCGCGGGCGAGCGGAAGAAAGCCGTCGCCATACTTCGGGCCTTGGAAAGGACGAAAGAATATATTTCACCTGCCGAGATGGCCATCCTATACGCGGCGCTAAGCGAACGTGAAAAAGCGTTTGCGTTGCTCGAAAGGGCATACGTCGAGCGAGATCTGCAGCTAAAATATCTCAACGCCGACCCGGAGTTCGAGCCGCTCCAGGGCGACCCGCGTTTTCAAGACCTGTTGCGCCGCGTTGGCCTGTCACATTAGAAAGGCCGCCCTTTTGGACGGCCTCTTTTCACGTTTCGCGTATCGCATTCAGATTACGGTTCCCACGGGCCGAGAACTTCGATGTGGTTTTTTTCGATGATGGATTTGATCTGCTCTTCGAACCCAGACTCGCCGGACTTCAATTTCTTGAAAAGCTCCATATCCGGACTAAGAGCCTATTAAGGGAGCATCGTGCGCGGAGATAGCTCAGTTGGATTCGCCAATCAGTTGCCCGAACACGATCCGATGACCGTCGGGCGTGACGACTGTGAAATCCCTAATGCCCCACGGCTTGTCCGCGATCGGGGACAAGATCTTCGCACCGCGATCCAACAACTCTTGATAAACATCGTCGACATTTTCCACGAGTGCATGCGCAAACCATGAATGGTTTCCTGTGGCTTCGGCGGTCATTTCGTCCGCACATTCGCCGAGCATGACTTTGAAATCACCGAACGATAGAAACTCCCAGCCAGGCGCCGTGAAATCGCGCTCGAACCCAAGCTTGTCGATGAAGTATGACGTCTCGAGCTTCAGATCTTTGACTGCGAGAACATGACGAGTGTGAACCACTTTTCTTTCACTATTCATTTTATAAATAGCTCAATGCCCAGTGCTTGCTTCCGTCGTTTATAGTTTCCGTACCAGAGGCAGAGGGGATACAAGAACACCAACCCCGCGATCCACGCCGCATAAACCACCCAAAGGGAAAATCCATGATCGGGCGGCGCTTGCATACCGTTATCAGGAAAGTTCAGGAACAGATATCCGACGGCCTTTCCAGTCGCGAGGCTTAGCAAGATCGCGACTCCGTGCGCCGTGTACCACTGGAGAAGGTAAAAGAACATCGGTACGCGCCCAAAAGTGATTGCGACGCGTTGCCAGATCGCCCCGGCGTCTATGGCGTCGGTGAGAGCTAGGAGTATCAACGCAGGGCCCAGCGTCATCAGCAGGAAAAGCAACGAGGGCGGATACTTTTGGGTATTTAGAAACGAGACGAGGGTAAAAGCCGGTTCGGATATCTGCGGCTCAGGTGCCAATGCTGCCGCGAGCTTCGGACGGAGCGGGTCCCTCGTTAGCAGATGCCGCGGACCGCTCGATCAACTCGGTCTTCGTCATCCAGGGTCCCGGATCACCATAGAAATTTGTCGCCCGCAGCGCAACGAACAATACGGTCGCCGCAAGCCCGAGGCCGAGCAGTAGGCGTTTCCGTGTCGCGGGCTCCCAGGCGTATATCACACCGAGCGCATATCCGGCCGCCATGACACCCACCCACGGAATCAACGGATAGGCCAAGAACGCGACCCAGCCCTCCGCTATCGGAATAACGCCGGGCTGATGGAGAATGATCCAGAACACCTGAGAAAGTTCGGGCAGCGGCTGTCCACCAAACGCAATATTCGGCGGAACCTGAAACACATCGAGCAGGTTATGAAGGACGATCATCAGCACACCTATTGCGCCGACAACCCGGACAGGCAGCCAGATCAAGCCTGCCATCACGATCATCGAAGCACCGATCACCCATATAACCTGTGCCATGCCGAAAAACGAGTAGTCGAAATTGAAAACGATGCCGAATCGCACGACGGTGAATTCCAACAGGATCAGCCACAGGCCACGTGTGAAAAGAAATCGGGAAAGCTCGGCGTTTGTCTTTCCGTTCATTTTCTGCAGATATATGCTGATCCCGGAAAGAAAGACGAACGTCGGCGCGCAGTAATGCGTGATCCAGCGCGTGAAGAATAAGGGGACCGTCGTGGTCGTAAGATCGGTCGGGTCGGTCAGAAACGCTCCGTGATGAACAAAATCGCGCGTGTGATCGAGCAGCATGATCATCATCACGAGTCCGCGAAGAAAGTCGATCGAGTAGATGCGTTCCTTCAGTTTTTGATCGTCCATACGTCTTTGCCCAACTGTCATGTAATGCCGGACCTGCGAATTTTGTCAGCCTACTGACCACTGACCACTGACCACCGACCACAGCCCACCGACCACTACTTATAAGCGATGGCCGCACTCGCGGGTCCGGCGAGGTGGATCACCTCGGTCCGCTTGAACCCGACCTCGCGGCACCAGCCGTCGAAATCCGCACCCGTGAAATCAAATGCTTCGCCAAATTCGATCAGCATATTCAACGACATCATCAACCCGAAGGCATTTTCGCGCCGACCATCGTCGATGATGTTCTCGATGACGGCAAACGCTCCACCCTCGGGCAGTGCGTCGTACGCCGACCGGATGAGATGCATTTTCTTTTCGAGGTTCCAGTCGTGCAAGATCATGCCCATCGTAACGACATCGGCCTTTGGGATCGGATCCCTAAAGAAGTCGACCGGCTCTGCTTTCACCCGGTCAGACAATTCAGCTTCGGCGATCTTCTTCTGTGCGATCTCGACCGCACCGGGAAGATCCGTTGTCGTGCACGCCACATGCGGATTCTCTTTTGCAACAAGCATCGACAGCAGACCGGTTGCGCCGCCGACATCCGTCAGCGTTTTGTATTTTGAAAAATCGAACTTTTCGGCGAACGCCTGAAAGTTTCCGGCCGAGATGCCCGCCATTGCGTCCATGAACTGTTCGAGGCGCTCGGGCTGGCTGTACAACTCTTCGAATACGCCTTTTCCGCCGTCCTTGGTTTCGTTCTGAGCGTTCCCCGTCTTCAGGCCGTCGACGAGATTTCCCCAGAACGGGTAGAGACGATCGTTCGCCATCTCGAGGAACCCGCCCATGAACATCGGACTGTTTCGGTCGAGGAACGCTCCGGTCTCCTGCGTGTTGCGATACTTCGCATCGGGGCCGTCGCCGTCACGTTCGAGAAAGCGGAGAGCGACCAGGGTGTCGAAGAAATCCGGAGTCGAACGCGGGTGGAGACCGAGCGAGTCTTGCAATTCCGTTCCCGTTTTCGCTCCTTTGCCGAGCTCAGTGAACACGCCCAGCTTTACCGCGGAAAGCAAAACTTTGGCCGGCCAGAACGCCATCCCAACTTCCATGATCCTTGCGGGCGATAGAGCACTCATATCCGTTGCAGTCATAATTTTTATACCTCAGAAAGACACGCGTATTTTATCGGCGATTTCCTTAATGGGCCAACGCGATGTGCCGGCTTTGCCGCCCGATGAGCGGAAAGGCTCTGCCTTTCCGGCGAAACATACATCATCTTTAGCGGCTATGCCGCCGTCGGAGGCGGAGCCTCCACAAGAATTAGAGCACCCGAACAAAAAGGCAGAGCCTTTCCGCCCATCGGCGGGCGGAGCCCAAAGAAACATTCTAGTATCTAACGAGCGGTGGCTGCATTTAATCCTTCATTGGATAGCCTTCGATTCGGATACCTCTTCAATACCTTTCGAAAGGCGTCCGCGGCCTCGTCCTTTCGTCCGGCCGCAAGGAACATCTCGCCGGCGGCTTCCCACGCCGGTTTCACGATCGCGGGCGGACCATATTCGAAAATGAGCCTGTCCTCAGCCTCGGCCGCAGCAACGATATTACGAAGGGCTTCGTCGCGATCACCGGACGCAAACCGGATCGCAGCGTCAAGAACCTGTTCCAACACGACCGCAGTGTCGAGATCGGATTGTGAAACCATCGAGTATCGGCTCGAAGCTGCGGAGTCGTCCAACTTCGACGCCTTTCCCGCCGCGTTCCGCGCGCGGAGAGCTTCCCGCACGCGTCGCGCTTCGATGAGATCGTTTCGCCTCACGTACTCAAGACCGATCGCCATGTCGTGATTCGCAAAAACAATGAACGATCTCATCCCGGAAGCGTCGACCGGCGTCATCATCGACGCCGGACCTTTACCGCGGGTTTCCACGAGCATGGTTGCGCGGCACATGGCGAGATGACTTCGGACGTGAGGAGCGGAGTTCGTCTTCGCATCTTCTTCGATGATCGCGAGCAGTTTCGCAGCTTCTTCGGTGCGGCCCGTCTGAAGATACGCGTGCTGGAGCCAGTGGAGCGGATGATATCCGCCCGTTCCCTCGAGGCGGGCGGTTTTCATCGCCGCGGTGTTGGACGCGATCGCATCATCCCACAACCCGAGCGGCAAAAAAGATGTGCGACGGCATGTGCTGCGCGTGCGATGCGCTTCGTGCGACTGTTCCATAAGCACGGGCCGCGCGAAGTCCGAGCGGTGCGTGAACCGGATCGTCATACGAATGGATCAGGTAATGAAGCGCTCCCGGGTGGAGCGGATTTTTCTGGTAGATCGTCTCTGCGGCCGCGGCGGCCTTCATATAATTTTCGGTATTTCGAACGGTTCCGGTCAGGCCAAGTAGCGACAAGGAATAAAATGCCTGTGCTTCCAAATCATCCGGAAAACGCTTTGTCACTTCGGCCATTGCGTTCGAGTAGGCCGCGGCAACCGAGGCGTTGTCACCTTCCTCGTAAAGCTTCTCGACGGCGTCGAAATACAATTTTTCGCGCTCGGTCTTCGCCTTTGCACGCCGTTCGGCTGGCGTCGGAGCGAGTCGGTTGAGAGCCGCCAGAGCCGAACTGCGATCCTGTTCACCCCATATTCGATGATCGTACGTCATCGCTTCACCCCAAAATGCGAGGGCGAAATCCGGAGCGATTCTGGATGCTTCCTGAAAAGCTCGCCGAGCGCGAGCATATTCGAAACTGTGAAGCAGCAGCACACCCTCGATAAAAGATTTCTGCGCCTCGGATGGCCCCGAGTTGGGAAAGTCGATCTTTCCAAGGTCGACGGGACCGTTAGTTTTTGCCGAACTGCCATCGTGATGTTGGCTGAAGAGCGGAGCGGGGAGAAGTACGAAAACGAGAACAAGTGCTATGTGACGCATTTTAGAAAACTCCATCCAGATTCAAGACTCTTAAGACGCCCGTATTCTACCATTCTGCTTCGAGAGTGGCAGGCACCCTTGAGGCTCGCCGCCCTATTTGCGGAAAACCTTGCTTTTCCGATCGCTGACCAAACAGACGCCGCGGCTTGCCGCCCTATTTGCGGAAAAGCTCTGCTTTTCCGGTAGCTGACCAATCAAGCGCTGCGGCTTGCCGCTCTATTTGCGGAAAAGCCTGCTTTTCCGGTAGCTGGCCAAACAGGCGCCGCGGCTTGCCGCTCTATTTGCGGAAAAGCTTGCTTTTCCGGTAGCTGACCAATCAAGCGCTGCGGCTTGCCGCCCTATTTGCGGAAAAGCTCTGCTTTTCCGGTAGCTGACCAATCAAGCGCTGCGGCTTGCCGCTCTATTTGCGGAAAAGCTTGCTTTTCCGGTAGCTGGCCAAACAGGCGCCGCGGCTTACGCTCTATTTGCGGAAAAGCTTGCTTTTCCGCCAGTCGACTTAATCAGCGGCTGCGGCTTGCCGCCGATCTCCCAATATGTTCCAAATATCAAGAGATAATCCTGCGTTCTATCTAACCTCGGTTGCTCAACGGCGACTCCCGGTATTTCAAACCGACAAAGTAAAAAAGGTCGTGGCGAACGCGTTTGACGAAGCCAGAAAGTCAGGTGGCATCATGATATTCGCATACGTGATAATGCCCGATCACACCCATCTACTGACCGACAACGCGCGGAAGATGGCTGATGCGCTTCGATTCATGAATGGTATCTCTGCGCGAAGAGTCATCGACTATCTAAAGTCGAACGGTTATGAAGACTCACTTTCAAAGCTACGGATCCAGGAACGCGAAGACCGGCAGAAGTATTCGCTCTACGAGCATCACCCGAATGCCATGCGAATTACGGGTGAAGATGCTTTTATGCAAAAGGTGAACTACATTCACATGAATCCGGTCCGTGCCGGTCTGGTAAAACTTCCGGATGAATATCTTTACTCCAGTGCTCGACAGTGGCATCGAAGGTCCCTTGATAGCGAACCGCTAGTGGTTGATCTAAACGAGATCAAATGGCGGGCCGGAAAAGCGGAGCTTTTCCGCAAATAGACGGGCAAAGCCCGGATTAGGAAATGAGGCTTGGTCGAAGTCCGGAATGAGGTTTCTAGGAAATACTTAGAGACCAGTTGCCCACTCGGCGGTGACACGAGCCATCTCGTCGAACACATCTTCGGTAGTCGGGCGGGTGCGCTTCAAAACTTTGAAGCTATGATCGCCTGTTTCGAGCAGGTGAAGCGTGGCTTGTTTTCCGAGTTTTTCGATCACAGGCTCGAGCAGATCGAGTTCCCCAAGTGTGTCGCGGGTGCCGCTAAGGAATAGCAAGGGAACGGTAACGTTGCTGAGATGTTCGGCGCGTTTTGTATCGGGAGCACCCGGCGGATGAAGCGGAAACGCAAACAGTACGAGACCAACGACGCCTTCGAGCGGAGTTTCGGATGCAGCAGTCGTTGTCATGCGTCCGCTGAACGAATGTCCGCCAGCGAGGATCTTCAAGTCAGGCGGCAGCTTCCTTCGCGGCTTTCACCGCAGACCTTATCGTCGCGATGCAAACCGGATTCGGATCGCGCCCGCGCTTGTTTTCCGAGTATGGAAAGTTATATCGAAACGTCGCGATCTTTTGCGCCGCAAGATGCTCGGCGATCGTCGTCACGAGCGGCGTGCGCATATTCGACGACGCTCCGTGACCCAGCACGAGAAGATGCGTCGCATGATCCGGCCGCAACAACAGGGCAGAGACTTCGCCCTTTGAGGATGTGGCGAGGAATTTAATTTCTATCGGGTTGCTACTCACTGTAATCTTCCTACGATGTCTGGGATCTCAAGAAGTCAATCATTTCTTTTTTGTCATAGTTTGCGAGGTACGCGAAGACATCCTCACCTTCCTCGTTGGTAGCTTTCAGATCCACTCCTTTCCCTACAAACCAAAGTAGTAGGTCTTTGTATTCCAGTTGGGCGACCTCAAAGACAATCGGTGTACCGAACTCGTTTTTGGTATTCAGGCTTGAACCCCGCTCATAGAGCCATTTGACACCGACTGCGTCATTCTCTACGGCAAGATAATGAAGCACGGTTTCGCCAAGGCCGCTACGGCGTTCGATGAGATCGGGGGAGACGGCGAGGAGCTCATAAGCTCGCTCAAATTCTCTTGCCCAAATCAGATTTCGGAACTCATACCAAAGGTCGTCTGACATTGAACCCTCGCGTCGGTCATTGTGGCCAGGAGGAGCGTGCGGAGCACGCGGTAATAACTTTAGCTACACACGAGCTGAGCGAGTGTGTAGTTCGCGACCAACTGTGAGTGGAGCGTGTGTAACACGCGATAATGTGCGATGGCTACGCGTGTTACACACGCTCGGTGACGACTTCCGGGCTTTACTACACACTCGCTGCGCTCGTGTGTAGCTAAAGTTATCGTCGCGAGCTTCGCACGCTCAAGCCGGATTATTCACCCAGAGCAAAAGCGACCCCTAATCGCCCTCGCGAACGGTCGGGCTTGCGAATCACCCACTAAAATTCTTCTTCAACCCCTGCCATACATCGCTGTACTCGTGCTGCAGCTCGGCGCAATCCATGGCGAACTTCGTCGGCCTAATCACATATCGAGATTCGAACATGAACGCGAGGGTGCCCGAAAGTTTCTGCGGTGCTAACGAAGCGTTCGATGCTTTCTCAAACGCGTCGAGATCCGGTCCGTGCGCTGACATCTGGTTGTGCAGCGATCCGCCGCCCGGAACGAAACCTTCTTCCTTCGCGTCGTACGCACCGTAGATCAAACCCATGTACTCGCTCATCACGTTGCGGTGATACCACGGCGGGCGGAAGGTGTTTTCGGCGACGAGCCACCGGTCGGGGAAGATTACGAAATCGCAATTCGCCGTGCCATGGAGATCGCTGGGCGATGTTAGAACCGTAAAGATCGACGGATCGGGATGGTCGAACGAGATCGACCCGATCGTGTTGAATCGCCGAAGATCATATTTATAGGGCGCGTAGTTGCCATGCCATGCGACAACATCGAGCGGCGAATGATCGGTTTCGCACGCCCACAGATTTCCACCGAACTTCGCGACGATCTCGCACTGCGTGTCTTTGTCTTCGTACCACGCGACAGGCGTTTCGAAATCCCGCGCGTTCGCAAGTCCGTTCGCGCCGATCGGCCCGAGATCGGGAAGGCGAAAGTGCTGGCCGTAGTTTTCGCAGATGTAGCCTCGTGCAACAACACCCTCCCTACCGGTCGGGTTTCTGCCTTCTGCGATCGCCACTCGGAACTTTAATCCGCGAGGCAGGCAACAAACTTCACCTGGCGAAACTTCGATGACACCGAGCTCGGTGTAAATCGTGAGACTTCCCATTTCTGGCACGATCAACATCTCGGCGTCTGCGTTATAAAAGAACCGTTCATCCATGTCCTTGTTACAGGCATAGATATGCACTGCCATTCCGGTCTGAGCGAAACTGTCGCCATTGCCGGCGATCGTTGTCATGCCGTCGATGAAATCCGTCGGTTCTTTTGGAATCGGCAACGGATCCCAGCGCAATTGGTTCGGTGTCGTGACGATCTGATTGAATGGTGAAGATCGGAAAAGTTTGGCGTCGATCTGCTGAAAGGGTTTATGAAGAACACTCGGGCGAATGCGATAGGTCCACGTGCGTTTATTAGTTGCACGCGGTGCTGTGAACGCCGTCCCGGAAAACTGCTCGGCGTATAAACCGAGCGGCACTTTCTGTGGCGAGTTCCGTCCTACGGGTAGCGCACCGGCAACTGCCTCGGTTGAGAACTCATTTCCAAAACCTGTTTGGTATTTGAGAGCCATCAAAAGGATTCTGCCACGAAACGTGAAATGTGTCAGGTTCGGTGGTTGTTGCGATGGCTAAAGAACATCTCTCATCCGGGCCAACATCTCAACGACAGCAAATATCGTATAGACGATAACGCGCGTCAAAACAAAAGAGGTTCGCGAGGTTCAGCAGTGCCGAAGGCACGACCATAAGGTAGCCAGTGGTGAGCGAAGCGAACCTCTGGTTAGGATGCGAATGGGATCGAGCCCTGAAAGGGCGACATGACCGAAACGTTACCAGAGATAACGTTCGTCAAAGTCTATTCTTCCGGCTCTTAGCAGCTCAAGGTATTCTGCCTTAAAGTCCTTTGCGCGATGATGCTCTCTTTGATTGCGAATGTAACGTTCAGCGATCTCGAGATTGCCCGGACTCACAGTAAAGGCGCCATACCCGGGTTGCCAGCTAAACCTTGCATCGTGTTCGCGCCTCGTCCAGCCGGATGAGCCGGCCTTTAGTTCGCGGAGAAAGTAGTCAAGACGATGGGAAGGCTTCAATCCAACCAAGAGATGCATGTGATCCTCGATTCCGCCAATGGCGAGGGGCACGCCTCCTTGATTTTTTACGATTCCACCGAGATAACCATGAAGGTCGGGTTCAAAGCGTTGGTTGATAAATGGTACGCGATCTTTTGTACTGAAGACCAAATGATAGTGCAGAGACGTGTGGGTAGATGGCATATGGGAGTACGCCCTTTCGGGTCTTGTCATGACTTTCGCCCTTTCAGGGCTCGGTCGTTTGGGGTTTGTAACCAGAGGTTCGCTTCGCTCACCACTGGCTACCTTATTGTCGCCGCTTCGCGGCTGCTTGATTTGGGAATCCGGAAAAATGAAGTTTCGCCCTTTCAGGGCTCGACCCGTTCGCGATCGTAACCAGAGGTTCGCTTCGCTCACCACTGGCTACCGTATATCGCCGCTTTCGCGGCTGCTTGATCTGGGAATCCGGAAAATGAAAGTTCGCCGTTTCAGGGTCGGCATTCTCAATCGTCGAGATCAGTGGTTCGCTTCGCGGCTACTGATCTGCAGATCCGCGCGATCCGCGTAAATCCGCGGCAAGTATACCGCAGCCTTTTGCTAATCAGCCAGAACGGGTATGGCCGGTCGCATTCGCTCCAACGGAATGTCTACGTTCTCAGGAACCTTGAACTTCGGATCTTTCCGCAGGTCGAGATACAAATGTTTGCTGAGAAATTTCTCAGAGAAATGCGCGAGGCGGAGGGCAGGATACTTCATGGCCGAGCCGAACATTCGTCGTCCCATCAGATAATAATAAAGTGGAACACCGAGATTGAATCGACGCAGAATTACCGGGTCGTGCCCGCGATAAAAATCAAGATTGTATCTCCAGCACGTGTAGAAAAATTCCCACTGCAGCTCGGTCAGTTTGTAGAGCTGCGCGCTTTCCTGATCACCCATCCGCGTTTCGTCGAGCGAGACGAACAGGGTCGGGATCACTACCCATTTCGAATCCTTCAGTGCGTGCAGAAGGTCGAGCGACTTCTTCGTGTCCTCTTCCGTCTCGCCCGGCAGCCCGATGATCCATGTGCAGAACGGAAACCAATTCTTCTTGTTCATGATCTCCATTCCTTTGAGGACGACGTCGTGCCACTGCTCGGCCTTGTAGGGATAGGCCTTGCCCTTCATATATTGATTGAAGAGCCGTGGGCTGCCTGTTTCGAGACCGATAAAAAGACTGGCGTAGCGATTCTCGGGATGTGTCGATGCGGGATGACGATGGATCGATCTGTCTACGGCGATGTGCGATAGCTCATCGATGACCTCAGGATCGCGAACTATCGGAGCGATCGTGCCGTGCGATTGGATGACGTGCTTGACACCGGGAACCGCGGCGACCGATTCGAATAGTTTTCTTAGAGCCGGAATATTCGTATCGAACTTCGGACCCTGCTCGTAAAGAAAGATGTCCTCGCTGGTCAGCATTATGGTTTCGGCACCGCCGGCGACCTGCGTACGCACATTCTCCAGTATGTGATCGAGCGGCAGGCTCTTTCCTTTGCGGAGCGCGATCGAGCAGAACTGGCACCCGCGTCCGCAGCCGCGCGTGACCTCGACAACACCGAAGATCGAACGGTTGTGCGTCGTCGGGATCAGATCGAGCGGCGGGCTCTTTCCTTCGACCTTCGCGGAAGAGCTTCGCCGCGAATCGCCGATTCGAACAGAGGAATGACGATCTCTTCCGCCTCGCCATCGACGATGCAGTCGATGTCCCATTCGTCCTGCAGGTTCTTTTTCTCGATCTGCCATGAACCCGGTCCGCCGACAATAAGCTTTAAATGATCTTTGTGTTTTTGAATCGCGGGATGCGTTGCGAGGCGCCGAAATTCGACGGCGTTGACCGGCTCCTTCGCGCGGCCGTACATTCGCGTGTAAACGTCGGTCGCGAAGGCTATACCAAGCGGATTGTGAGCATGGAGGCCGACGACGCGCGTCTCGGGCCCGACAAAGAGGTCGAGCTGATCAGTCAGACAAACCGCGATGTCGTCGGGACTGAACTTTTCTCGCAAAAGCGATTCGACGACCCGTAATCCGTTCGGTACGGCGACGGCCTGGCCGTCTTCGAGGATCTCGTTTTCCCACGAGACATCGATCATGTAGAAAGGGAATCGTGCGTAATGGGCGGGTAGCGTTCCGAGAAGCATCTGTCGCCATGTGCTGCTCTGGTATTCGCTTGCTTCGGACGTGCTGGCCGCCAGGACGATCTTGCGGCCACCGGATTTGGCGTGTAATGATCCCACGAAACGACTCCTTTTCAGCAGAAATTAAGTAGGGTGTTAGATGGTCAATGACCGAAGTTGCTACATTTCTAAATCAAATCGGCAGAAAAGTAAAACGCAGTTTCTCGTTCACCCGATCAGAATTCCAGACGCATCTTGCAAATGTCGATGCCGGGACCGAAACCGTTCGGCTCGTGTTCGACTAGCCGAAAGCCAAACTTTTCATAGAATCCCTGCGTGTGCTGCGAAGTGCTGATGACGAGCGGAAGATTCCCGTACGATTTGCGCGCCGCTTGAATACGAAACTCAGTGAGCTTGCGTCCAAGGCCATTGCCGATAAGGTCCGAGCGGATCATTCCCCAGCAAAGCGAAACGGTCTGGTCATCGTTTAACGCTAATCCGCCCGCCCCGATGATTTGTTCGTCAATCTCGGCGACGAAATAATCGTCCGCGAACTTGGTGAGAAAATCCCGAAGTCCGGGTTCTTCATTGGGACCGAAGTATTTTGGAATGTTGGATCGAAAGATATCGATGACGGCATCCAGATCGTCTGTCCTGTAAGAGCGAAGCTTCATTTATTCTCAGATACCGCCTGTCTCCATCAGATCGTTTACAGATTGCCGCGGCGACGTTGCTCTTCCTCGATCGAAACGAACAGCGCCTTGAAGTTTCCCTTGCCGAAGCCTTTGCATCCCTTGCGCTGGAGTATCTCGAAGAACACGGTCGGTCGATCTTCCACCGGCTTTGTGAAGATCTGTAGTAGATAGCCCTCTTCATCACGGTCGACTAGAATTCCGAGCTTCTTCAGGCTCTCGATGTCTTCGTCGATCTCGCCGACGCGTGTGGGCATCTCGTCATAATACGTATCTGGAACTGTGAGAAATTCAACGCCGTTATCTTGAAGCTTCGCGACAGTATGCCGGATGTCCTTACAAAGAAGGGCGATGTGCTGTGCACCGGCCGAGCGATAAAAATCGATGTACTCCTGGATCTGTGATTTTCCTTTCTTGCTTTCGGCCGGTTCGTTGATCGGGAATTTGATGTTATGCCCGCCGTCGCTCATTACGATCGACATAAGGGCCGAATATTCGGTCGAGATGTCCTTGTCGTCAAAGGTGATGTAACGGAAAAACCCGAGTACGTCGCGATAGAAGTCGCACCAGTGATTCATCTTGCCAAGCTCGACATTTCCGACGATGTGATCGACCAGTTGAATCCCGACCTCATCGCCCGCGACTTCCTGCGGCTCGAAGCCTGGAAGGAATGGACCTGAGTATGTGGATTGCGGATTGCGGATTGTGGATTGCGGATTTCCATTCGAGCCGTTCGCAGGTCGCGTTCGGCTGAGTCGTAAGAATAAAAGGAATGAATCGTATCGCCGTAGGTCGCGATCGCGGCGTGGCGGACACGGCCGTTTTCGTCCGACAGATCGCGAGGCTCCGTGACCGCCGTCGCACCGCGTTTCACCGATTCGTTGAACGCGTGATCGGCGTCCTCGACCTGAAACGCAATATCGCGAACACCGTCGCCATGTTGTTTGATGTGCTCGGCGGCGGCGTGCTCAGGTGAGAGCGGTGTCGTAAGTACAAAGTTGACGCGGTTCTGCCGCATGAGATAACTCGTCGTCTCGCGGTTGCCGGTCTCGAGGCCTGAATATGCCGCACGCGAAAACCCGAATGCCTTACGGTAATAAAACTCGGCCTGCTTTGCGTTGCCGACAAAAAACTCAACGTGATGGATCTTTTTTAGACCTAACGGATTCTTTTCGCTCATAACTCTCTCTTTTTCTCAGTAGAATATCCAAATTATAACCTACACATCCGGTCAGACCATATGTTCGCCACCCGACAGACCGCGTCCGCGGGTCCTGTGATATAGTGCGAACTACCGAACGCACCGAAATTTCCAGATCGAAAAGTTACCACGATGCACGACGCGACGGATAAACGTCATCCGATTCCCAACCGGTTGCTGTCAGTATTGCCGCCTAATGAGTTTGCGGTAATTAGGCCTCATCTGGAGGCCGTATCATTTCAGCCCGGCACCATGCTCGCACGGGCGGGCGATTCGGTGCGGACATGCTTTTTTCCAAACAGTGGAATGGTTTCGCTGCTCTGTGTTACGGAGCAAGGCCGCTCGATCGAAGCCGGTTTCGCAGGATTCGAAGGCATGATCGGTTTGTCCGCCCTGCTTGGAAAAAACGAGATGCCATACGATGCGCTCGTCCAGGCTCCAACCGAAGGATTTACAGTCAACACACGCGTTGTTCTGGATCTGTTCAACCGACACGGAGTGTTTCACGACGCGACCCTGCGATTTGGTTACGTGATCATAAAGCAGATGGCGCAAACATGCGTCTGTAACCATTTTCACACCATCGAAGCCCGCCTGTGTCGATGGCTGACGATAATGTCCGAGCGTTCGAATAATCGACATCTGAGACTTACACAGGAATTCCTCGCACACATGCTCGGCGTGCAGAGGACCAGCATCGGGCTGATCGCGAATTCTTTGCAGCGGTCCGGGACGATCAAGTACTCGCGCGGCCGGGTCGAGATCGTTAACCTTGAGCGCATTCGGGCCTCAGCATGCGACTGTTACGCAATTGTTGCTGATGAATACAGGAAACTGCTAACCGACAGCAATTTTGTCCTTATGTCGGATAACGGGCAGACGGTCACCGTCGCCTGATGCGACGCTAGAGCACTACTCCTCAGGTTAATTGTGATACAGGAAAACAAAGACTCATCTCTCAAGCGGATTCTGTGTGTCGAAGACGACCGCGATACCTGCGATGTTCTGCGGTTCGTAATGACGGATTATGATTTCACAACCGTCAGTTTCATCGCGGCCGCCGATTCCCTGATCGAGTCGCGGGAATTCGACCTCTACTTACTGGACAACTGGTTGCCGGATGGCTCGGGTATCGAGTTGTGTGAAAAGATTCGAAAACGGGGGTCAAAGTCGCCAATCATTTTTACGTCCGCGATTGGGCAGCGTCATGACATCGATCTCGCGATGTCGGCCGGTGCCGACCGATATCTAGTGAAGCCTTACGAACCTGAAACGCTCGTCCAAACTGTCAAAGAACTGCTGCGTCAAACCGATAAAGAACTAGCTTTTGAATCGTGAGATATATTCTCGCGTCACTTCCTTCAACTCCGCATAAGACGGAATCACGTACAGGACTGGCTGCATCTCGCTGTATTCGTATTCGGTATTGATCACCTGGTCCAAATCGAACGGGCGACGCTCGACTTTATCGCTGAATGCATGCTCGAGCTCGCCGAAACTCGACAGCAGTCCGGCTCCATAGGCTTTTATCTCGCCTTCGTGTTCGACCAGACCAAACTCGACCGTGAACCAATACAGACGGCCAAGCTCCTCGATCTGCTTATCGGTCGCGATCCGAGCGCCGTGCCCTATGAACTGTGAATAATCCGCGAACGCCTGATTGGTGAACATCGGAATATGCCCGATGGCTTCATGCACAATGTCAGGTTCGGGTGTGTACTCGGGTCGCGAGTGATGACGAATGTACTGCGTCGAGAGCATCGTTCGCCACGAAAGCCAGCTCAGAAACGCACGCGTATCAACGAGACCTTCGATGGGTGCAAGGCGGAAGTTTGTCAGCTCCTTCAGCTTGCGGCTCATTTCCGAAAGCTGTGGGATCCGATCATTCGAGATTCCGAGATCGCGCTTTGCTCGAAGATAGAACGGGCTCGCATGTTTCTGGTGCAGTTGTTCGAGCCGGGCAGCGACGTGGCGCCAGATGCCCTGTTCGTCCTCGTTATACTCGACGTCAGTTATGACACCCGTCTCGCGAAACTTCTTCGAAAGGCTTGCTATGTAGTCGCGTCGCGTTCTGTATTCAGGGTCCTGAGCACCGGGATGATCGAGATCGAGCTCCTCGATATCTTCGAATGGCATGTCCTTGAACGGCGGCAGATCCGCGTCCGAAATATGAATGTTGTCGACGCTAAATGCAGTTTCCGAAGTGGCGGTTGATTCGATAGGCATGGCGGCTCCAGTCATAAGGTTCGATGTCTGAGAAAAGGTCGGCGTTATCTGCGAAAACCTATTCTAATCGAACCGATAACAATAATGAATATCGATCATATCTTAATATGCTAGACTCGCCTGAGATTATTAGTTTATTGCACGGTAATACTTAACGATATAAGGTGATGGTCCATGATTGACGACATAGATCGAAACATCCTCAAGGAACTACAGCTGGATGCGCGGATAAGTTATGCGGAGCTTGGCCGTAGGGTGGGGCTGACAACTCCGGCGGTTATTGAAAGGGTAAGAAAACTTGAAGACGCGGGGGTGATAACCGGGTATCGTGCGGAAATCGACACGGCGAAAGTAGGCTTGCCGATCACCGCGTTCGTGCGGATGAGCATAACCGGTGTCGATTACAGTCACATTATCGAGGTTGCCGAGCAGTCGGACGAGGTCCTCGAATGTCACCGCGGGACAGGGGGTGATTCGTTCATCATGAAAGTCGCGGTCGCCTCAGTCGAGCACCTACAACAGATCATCGACAAGCTGACGCCATACGGAATAACGACGACCGCGATTGTGCTTTCATCGCCGGTGAAGAGACGGGTTATAGAGGTTTAATGGTTACGTGCAACCAACTCCCTACTTCTTCTTCTTCTTTTCGGTCGTCTTGCCATCGAACTCTTCGTCATTGGCCTCGGCCTCTTCCTTCGTTTTGCGGACGATTCCATCCTTGTGATGCGGAGGTGAGTAGATCGTGTACATCTTCAGTTCTTCCGTCGCCGATACATTGATGACGTTGTGTTTCGCCCCGGCCGGAATGATCACGGCGTCGCCATCCTTAACAGCGTATTTATTGCCGTCGATCTCCACCCTTCCCCGGCCCGCCTCGAACCTGAAAAACTGATCGTTTTCGGTATGAGTTTCGAGGCCGATCTCTTCTTTCGGTCTTAGGCTCATTAGAACGAGCTGGCAATGTGAAGCCGAGTAAAGCACCTTTCTGAAGTTCTTGTTCTTCAGCGTGTCCTTTTCAATATTCGATTTGAATCCCTTCATGATTGATTGTCCCCCTACTAATTCCAAGCGATCTGACTGCGCAGCCGCAAAATGCATCTATCTTTTCCGAGCGTCTCAAAAACTGAAAGCATCGATGGCCCGACCGCGACACCGGTGAGCAGCGTGCGGGCGCCGTTCATGATCACGCCAAGTTTCGTACCTTTCTCTTCGGTGAAAGCCTTGACGACGGTTTCGATCTCGGGTTCGGTAAATGATTCCATTGGTTCGAAGCCGCTCGGCAAGCTCGGGCAGCCATTCGCGAAGATCCGGAAATTTTGTCAGATTTTTCGCGACCGCAGCGGCGTCGAAATCGTAATCCTCGCTGAAATACGCACGGCCTTGCGTTGAAAAATCTTTGAGCGTAAAAAATCGCTGACGAACTAGATCCACGGTTTGTTCGAACCATGTCCGGTCGTCATCTTCATATTCCTCACGCCAAAGCTTTGACGACTTCAACTCCGCCTTCACCAGCGGCAGCAGTTCGTCGAGCGGCATCGTTCGGATGTATTCGGCGTTCATCCAGAGGGCCTTATCATCAGTCCAATGTCGCGGATCGTTCTCCTGAAAATTGAAAACGGCATTCGAGCGATGAATGTGATCGAGTGAAAATTTCTCAACCAGTTCGTCGAGCGAGTAGATCTCCTTTTCTTCACCTGAGCCTGCGGACCAACCCAGAAGCGCCAGAAAATTACGAAACGCCGCGGGTATAAAACCGGCGTCGCGATATGTCGTCAGTGAGACAACCTCGCCATGTTTGCGCTTCGATAGCTTTCCCTTGTTCGGCGCCAGGATCAGCGGAAGGTGTGCGAATGTCGGCGGCGTGACGCCGAGCGCTTCGTAAATGAGAATCTGTTTGTGTGTATTCGTGAGGTGATCCTGGCCGCGGATGACGTGTGTGATGCTCATCTCGATGTCGTCGCAGACGACGGCCAGGTTATAAAGCGGATGACCATCCGAACGAAGCAGTACTAGGTCTTCGGTATCTGAATATTCGCGCTCCTGCAGACCGTATACCGCGTCTTCGAACGACGTCTTTCCGACTTCGGCAACTTTCAAGCGGATCGCGTACGGTTCGCCGTTCGCAGCCCGCGTGTCGCTTTCAACCGCAGACAGATCGCGGTACGGATTGTCACGCATGTTCTTGTCGGCCTGGCGTGCGCGCTCGACGATCGCTTCTTTGACCGTCTTGTCGCTTGTCGGTTCTTTGGGTGTGAAGTCACGATAGGCTTTGCCTTCAGCGAGGAGCTGTCGCGGCTATCTCGCGGTGTTTGTCTGCATTGTTTGACTGAAAAACAATTTCCCCCTCGTGGTCAAGCCCGATCCAGGCGAGCCCGTCGAGTATCGATCGGGTCGATTCATCCGTCGAGCGTGCGAGATCGGTGTCTTCGATCCGGAGCAGGAACTTTCCACCCGTTTTCTTCGCATAGAGATAGTTGTAAAGCGCGGTTCGGGCCGAACCAATATGAAGGTAGCCCGTAGGACTCGGGGCAAATCGGACGCGTGTCGTCATAAGACATGATTTTCACGCATACGCGATCCAGTCTCGGTCGAGTCTGTCGAGTCTCGCTACGACTCGACAGACTCGACAGCTGCAGCTCGACAGACTCGCTAGTCTCAAAAGACGAAAAGCCGTCAAACCTGGGGTTTGACGGCCATCATTCTCAAATGAGATGGCGGAGACGACAGGATTCGAACCTGTGGTACCCTTTTGGAGTACAACGGTTTAGCAAACCGCCGCTTTCAGCCGCTCAGCCACGTCTCCGAAATTACGCTGAAAAGCCAGGGTTTAATTCTAGCGGCGGTGCAAACTTTGTCAAGGTTAACCGCATCATAAGGCCCAACAACACTTGTCTTTGGGGCTTGACACATTTGCTTATTGCTCCGAAAATACAGGGGTTGCTCGGAACACCGCTGGTTTTGTTCCAATTTGTTTGTCTTCAATACCGACGAGTTTTCTCGACTCGGCTTGTTTTGTTTGGGAACGTTCGCAGCTAAATGGGTTTTACTCGCTCAAGAAAAATTTTTAACCTGCTCGGCTTAGTTTTGGTGGCTGTGTCCGCAACCTATGCGACGACGCCTCCGCCGACCGCAGGTGTGGGGGTGCCAAACTCGAGAGACTTTGGGACGATCAAGGGAATTGTCCGCGATGACGGCGGCAATCCTATCGCGGACGCGACCGTTGCGATCTTCAAGGCTTCTAGAATACTCAAACAGGTTCGCTCGGCCGCTGACGGCAGCTTTATTGCAAAGATCCTTCCCGGCACCTACACCATTTTCGCGGTCGCTCAGGGCTACAATCCGGTTACGCTGGCGGATGTCGAGATAAGCGGCTCCTCGGCGCTTGTTTATGGATTCAAGCTTGAGCGGGCCGGCAGCGGCAACACTCTTCCCGAGAAACGGCTTGACCGAAATAATCCAAAGTGGGTCATTCGCTCGGCGCAGACGAGTCGTTCAATCTATCAGAACGCCGAAGGCGATGCTCCGGCATCGTCAGATAGCGTCACGATCGAAGAGGGCACCCCGGCCGAAAGCGATGATTCCGGCAGGCGAGATTCTCAATCCGTCGCTGAGACATATGTCGCAGGTTCCGACCGCGGAAGCTATGCGGGAATTAACTTTGCGACCCTCTTGCCCGTTTCCGAAGACGCAGAGATCGTTCTCGCGGGCCAGACGGGGATCGGCAGAAACGCACCGTTGCGGTTCGAAGTTCAGACAAAGTTTCGGCCCGTCGAAAATCATCAGGTCAGATTGAGCAGTTCGATCGGGTCGCTCGGCTCCTTCGTCAGTGGTGGTGTCGAAAAGGGCGTTGGACAATTTTCGGTGCAGGCGCTCGACGAGTGGAAGGTCCGTGAAGGTGTGATCGTCGTATTTGGCGTTGATTACGCGAGGTTCGTCGGAGCCGGCGATGATTTCTCGATCAGTCCGCGGCTTGGGCTTCAGTTCGATCTCGGCGCGAAAACACGTTTCCGTTCAGCCTACACAACCCATACTGAGGATCGGACGTGGTCGAAAGCGGTCGAGCTTGAAGATGCGCAGGTTATCTTTCGCGAGCCGGCGGCGATCGAAGATTTCGTGATCGAATCGGGGAAACCGCTTCTGAATAAGAGCAACCGGTTCGAATTCGGGATCGAAAGGGTGCTCGATAATAATTCGAGCGTGGAAGCGAACGCCTTCCTTGACGCAACCGCGGGACGGGGCGTCGGGCTAGCCAGTCTTCCTTTTAGTTCGACTTCGACCCGCCAATTTGCAGAATTTGTCGGCAATCAGCAAGGTGGAGCGCGAGGTTTCAGGGTGGTTTATTCGCGACGCCTGAATGGACGATTCAGCACGGCCGCTGGTTACAGTTTCGGCAGCGGACAAAGACTTTCCGAGGATGCTCTGTCGAATCCGGCCGATCTGTTTGAGAATGACATTTTCCAATCTTTCTTCGGTCAGTTCGAGGCCGATCTTAAGACCGGTACGAATGTAAAAACCGTCTTTCGTCTTTCGCCGCATGCAACGGTCTTTGCGATCGATCCGTTCCATGGACGTCTCGCGATCTATGACCCCAGCTTGAGTATTTTGGTGACGCAAAGTCTGCCCAATCTTGGGCTCCCGTTTCACGCGGAGGCTGTTGTCGACGCACGAAACCTTTTCGATTTTCAGACGGGCGTTGCCGGCGACGATGGAAGCCTCAGGCTGACGGGACATCGCCGTGGCCTTCGCGGCAGCATACTGGTTCGATTCTGATTTGAATTAAAGAGAACCGCAGATAGACGCGGATCGGCGCCGGATTTGGTTTTTCCTGTGTTTGTCTGACGGAACTGCGGTTTTTCTGTGTCCAAATTCTTGGATAAGTCGAGCAAAAAAATGAATAAGTCGGAAATTGAAGAGGCGGAACGGCATTTGACCTCGAAGTTTGCTGTTGATAAATCAGACTTCACTAACGGCTTACTTATTGGCGGTGGTTGGAACGCCTATTGCCTCGCAAAAACCTCGGATTAGTTTGTTTTTTGACGTGAAAGTTAAAGTTCTGACAAGTTGGAGTTTGATTTGGCTCGTGGTGACCGTCTTGCTGGTCGCCGGCGGAGCGCTCAACCTGTCGCAAAGGGCCTATCACGCCCTACCGCCGACCGACGGCGTACTGTGGGTCCAAAGGAGTGGTGCGATCTACGCGGAGAAGGTAACACCGGGCCTTGCAGCAGCGCGTGCTGGCATCTCGCCAGGCGACAGACTCCTCACGGTTAGCCTTGACGGGGAGTCGTTTGACGAAGTAGTTTCGGTCGCTGATATTCCGATGTACCTCGACGCGGCGGGCGTCGGCGGAACGCTCACGTACTACTACCAGAAAACCTCATACTCCTTCGCGAACAATTTCTATTACGCCGATCTCAAGAACATTGACAGCTTGCCCCGATGGACACCTTCGATCATTTTTCTGACGCTCGTCGGGTTGATCTGGCTGGGCGTAGGCATGTTCGTTCTGTTCAAACAGGGAAGCCGGTCGCCGTTTGTGCTTCACTTCGCGATGGTCTGTCTCGCGGCGTTCGTGTTTCACGTTTACCGCTCGCTCAACTTGGGCCAGGACCTCGATCTGGCGGTGAATCTTCTCGACGATATTGCCTTCGCGTTCTTTGCACCGCTGTTTCTGCATTTCTGTCTCCGATATCCGGTCCACAGCGCAGTCTTTGATAACCAACGTTGGAAAACCCTTGCTCTTTATGTTCCGGCTGCGATCCTCTCGCTGACGATCCTTGTTTTCTCGCTCGGTCCGCTGTTTCCGGTCGAGGCCATCGGTTCAGCATTAAGGAACTTTGCAACCGCCGCAAAACTCTTTCCAATTCTCAACCAGGCTCTTTTGATCCATTTTGTCGCGGGCATCTCACTCGGTGCGACCGTCCTGCTGTGGCGATTTTTTACCAGCAAACAGGCACTGGTTCGACAGCGTTTGAAGTGGGCGATGTGGGGCACGATCTTTTCGATCGTCCCGATCCTTGTTTTCCAGATCGTTCGCCGCTTTGTTTTTCTTCCTGAAGACACGATCGCAACCGCGCTAACGACACTGCCGCTCGCATTGATCCCGCTGAGCTTCGGGCACTCCGTCGTTAGATATCGCTTGATGGATGTCGACGTGGTGGTGCGGCGTGCCCTCGTATACGCGATGACGACCGTCGCGATCGCGATGATGATCGGAGCCGTCGCATTGGGTCTTGTTTTCCTGGCGGTCGGCAACAACCTTTCGACGACCGAGATCACGCTGCGTGCCCTGATCGCCGTTCTCGCGATGGCCGCGATAGTGATGTTGAGCGAGCCGCTCAAGAATTTCCTGCAGGAACGTGCCGACCGGTTCTTCTATGGTGAACGGTATGATCTGCGGCAAGGGCTTTTGGATTTCGGAAGAACACTTTCAGCGACGACGGCGCTTGAGCCGTTGCTAGACGGGTTGAGCGACCGTTTGAAACAGGTCCTCGGCGTCGAGAAGGTCGCTGTTTTTATCGAGGATGCGGGCGGCGATTATATGCTTGCCAGATCGTCGGGGCTCAGTTCAGAGTTTCGGATCCCACCGGACTTCCGGCAGATGATCCGCGCAAAGTCCGCTGAAAAAGGTATTGTCCGCGCCGACGAGATCGAGCTGACGGAGAACGACGCCGCGTTCACAAACGGTAACGCAAATGGCAATGGCAACGGCAACATAAGCAAGATCCCGCCGCGCCAAGAGCTGCACTACTTTGTACCGTGCGTCGTCCGCAGCAAGATGGTCGCCGTCATCGGCCTTGGCCGAGCGAGCGACGGCTCTTTGCTCTCGTCCGAAGACCTTGAAATTCTTCGCACGGTGTCGGGCTACATCGCAGTCGCGATCGAGAACAGCCGCCTATATCAAGACCAGCAGAAACACGCCGACGAGCTCGCACTGCTCAAGGAATTTAATGAATCGATCGTCGAATCGGTTAACGTCGCCCTGCTTGCTGTCGATGAAGATGGCCGCATCACTCGATGCAACACAACGTTTGAAGAGATGATGGGGCTCAGCCGTGAAGAGGCCGTTGGTAAACTTGTCGAAGAAGTGTTCGACGAAAGCTTTGCGTTGAATCTGGGAAACATTCTCGGCAAGTCGAAGTGGCATTTGACCGAGATCCGTAACGCCTACAAACTCCACACGTATGATGGCCGCGGACAGTCTCTGATCGTGAATGTCGCGGTCGCTCCGTTGCGTTCGATCTCGAGTGCGCAAACCGGTGCCATCATTGTGCTCGAGAATGTTTCATCGCGCGTAAAGCTTGAAGAGACACTGCAGCAGAGTGAAAAACTTTCCAGTATTGGTTTGCTTGCAGCCGGCGTCGCGCACGAGGTGAACACGCCGCTGACGGGTGTTTCGAGCTATACGCAGATGCTGCTCGGGATGATCCCCGAGACCGACCCCAAGCACGCACTGCTGCAGAAAATGCAGCGCCAAACCGATCGGGCAACGAATATCGTCGGCAACCTCTTAAATTTCTCACGCACAGGCAGCATCGTCGAATCGGCCGAGATCGATGTCAATAAACTTCTCGACGATACGCTGCAGCTTCTTGAACCGCAGCTTCGCAAATCGAATGTCGAGGTCGAAAAGAACTACGCGCCGTCGCCGCCCCTTATCTTCGGCAACGGTGGCAAGCTTCAGCAGGTGTTCACGAACCTTATCCTGAACGCCCGTGATGCCATGATGAGCGGCGGCCGCATCACTCTCGTTACCGAAAATGTGAACGACGGCGAGGTCAATATCGAGGTTTCCGATACCGGCGAAGGAATCTCCGAAGAAAATCTCAACAAGATATTCGATCCGTTCTTCACAACCAAAGGCGTGGGCAACGGAACCGGACTTGGACTGGCCGTGAGCTATGGCATCGTCCAGGAGCATGCTGGAACCATTGAGGTCCGGAGTGAAAACGGCAACGGCACCACCTTCAAACTTTCATTCCCCGCGACAAGCAAGCAGCGTCAGCGCGCTGTGAGTTGATCCCGACATGATTATTTTCGCGACGGTTAGAGTGCGTCGCGCTCCGCACGCATATGTCTAACTTCGATCGTTCGTTAGACACCATGTATCAGCCCGTTACGTGCCTGCCTATCAATCGCACCGAATAGATAGCAATAAAAAATGCGATCAGCATTATCGCGCCGGCGGTAAAGAATGTCCTGTAAAGACTGTTGCCGTCTATCGTGTTTGCCGCATTGCTTAAAAGCAGGCCGCCGATCGTCGGACCGATTGCACGGGCGAGACTTCCTCCGGATTGCAGTATGCCTAGAGCACGCTGCCTTGCTTATGGTCGTGCGTGACCTTCGACGCAAGGCTTGTGAGGGACGGCGAAGCGAGTGAATTTGCGAATGCGAGCATGATGCACACACCGAGCAATCCTGCGACGCCGGCAAAGGTCGGGGTGATGAACGGGATCAGGACAAAGCTCGCCGCCATCATTAAACACCCGAACGCCACAAGCCAAGTTTCACCGAAACGCTTGACGAGCGGACTGAACAAAACACCCTGTCCGAACACGGCCGTCAATCCAATGAACGCGAAAAGATAACCGTTCTGCTCGGCGGTATAATTGAATCGAAAGGCCGTGAAGAGCACGAACGCATACGTCATGATCGAGAACGCAGTGACCAGCAGAAAATACGTGAGGCTGATAGTTCCAAATTTTTTTTCGCGGAGCGACCCGAGCAATTCCGCTATGCGGCCAACAGGTTCGCCGTCGGCGACCTCCATGTGCACCCGGCGTGTTTCGGGAAGTACGAGATAGACCGCAGCCCCGGCAACGAGCGACAGCACAGCCGCGATAAAAAAGGGAACGTGGACGCCGTACTTGCTTGTGATACCGCCGATCGCCGGGCCGAGCACGAATCCTAGACCGAACGCCGCTCCAAACAGCGCCATGCCTTTCGCCCTATTTTCTTTTGTCGTGACATCCGCGATGTATGCCTGAGCGGCCGAGATGTTTCCACCTGTGATCCCGCTGATGATGCGTCCGACAAAAACGAGAAATAGCGTATTTGCCATTCCCAAAACGATGTATCCGACCGCCGAACCAAGCAGGCTGACGAACAGGACCGGACGTCGCCCGTACTTGTCCGAAAGCCGGCCAAGGATCGGCGAGAAAACAAACTGCATCCACGAATAGATCGAGACGACGAGTCCTATCTCGAACGGATTCGCAAAGAACGGTGCGGTCTGGGCGTAGATCGGCAGGATCGGGATGACCATCCCGAAACCCACCAGATCGATGAATACAATTACGAAGATCAGGATCAGCGGTGTGGTGAAGAATTTCTCTGTCTCGTTGGATTTTATTTTATCGGCAACGGGTGGCTTGCTCATCGAATCCGTGTTTAGGACGGCTCTGGCAACGCAGCCGGTCTATAGTAAGATAAAACGAATCTACCAAGTTTGACGGAGCTTTAACAACGAATGCGCGGAAAAATACGATCAAGTGGTGCCATCGCCCTACTACTCACAGCTATTTTCTTTTTGTATCAAGAGACGTCGGCCCGTCCCAAACGAACGGAAGGCGCGAAGGCCGCTCCCGCCGCTGCGCAGACTGCGGCGCCGAACATTACCTATGCGGTATCAATGTCCAAGCCGTGGACACATTTGTTAGAAGTGGAAATGCGGGTGAAGTGGGATCGGATGCCTGCTCAGACACAGTTGAAGATGCCGGTCTGGACGCCGGGTAGTTATTTGGTCCGCGAATTTGCGCGACACGTTCAGGACTTTGCGGTCAGAGATGCTGGGGGCCGAGCACTTACATGGCAGAAGATAAACAAGAATACGTGGCAGATCGATTCAAAAGGCGTTAAAGAGATCGTCGCCAGCTATCGCGTCTATTCGAACGAGTTGACGGTGAGAACGAACGAACTAAACGACGAACATGCGTTTTGGAACAATACGGCGCTTTTGATGTTCCCTGCCGGACAGTTAAAGGCGCCGTCAACGGTCACCGTCAAGCCATACGGAAACTGGAAGATCGCGACCGGTTTGCCGCATGTTGCCGGCCAGTCAAACAGTTTTCGAGCGCCGAACTTCGACGTGCTTTACGATTCACCTTTCGAGGTCAGCGACTTTAGAGAGATCAAGTTCGATGTAAGAGGAAAGCCGCACCGCCTGGTCGTCACCGGCGAAGGAAATTACGATCTCGAGAAAATTGCCGCCGATACGGCAAAGATCGCCGAAGAGGGTTACAAGATCTTCGGGGAATTCCCGTTCGACGACTACCTGTTTATCCTTAACCTGCGTGGCGGCGGCGGGCTCGAACATTTGAACTCGACCGCTTTGCAATGGAACCGATTCGGATTCAAACCGCAGACGCGCTACAACGCGTTTCTGGCGCTTGTCGCACACGAGTACTTTCATCTCTGGAACGTCAAGCGGATCAGACCGGATGCGCTCGGCCCCTTCGATTACGAGAACGAAAATTACACAAAGCTTCTATGGGTCGCGGAAGGGACGACTGCATATTTCGAAGGGGTGATGCTTCGCCGCGCGGGCCTGATCACCGACAAGGAGGTGCTCGATGCAAAGGCGACGATGATCACGCAGCTCCAGAATCGTCCCGGCAGATTTGAGACCAGCCTCGAGGAAGCGAGCTTCGATGCGTGGATCAAATACTACCGGCAGGACGAGAACTCGGTGAATAATCAGATCTCGTATTACGACAAGGGTGAGATCGTGAACATGATGCTCGACGTCACGATCAGGACCGCATCAGGCGGTGCGAAGTCGCTCGATGACGTGATGCGTTATCTCTACAACGAATTTTATAAAAAGAACCGCAACTATACGCCCGAAGATTTTCAGAAGGCAGCCGAGCTGGCGGCAGGGAAAAGCCTCAACGAGTTTTTCTCGAAATACGTTCGCGGTGAGGCGGAGATCGATTTCAACGGCATCCTGAACGGGATCGGGCTGCAGTTGGCCGAAGGCAAGAGCGGGTCGACACAAGCTTATATCGGCGCCGACCTCACCGAGGAAAATAATCGTCTCACGATCAGGGCGATCCCGAACGATTCACCGGCCTTTGAGCAGGGCTTGAATACGGGAGATCAAATCGTCGCAGTTGACGGTTATCGAGCCAGCAATTCTTTTCTGCAGACCTATATCGCGGAAAGGAAACCAAACGACACCGTAAGGCTTACCATCTTCAGGTTCGACAAACTTCGTGACGTGACTTTCAAGCTTGGCGCGAATACGCGAGCTGCGTTTTCGTTCCGACCGGTGGAGCAGCCTACCGACGAGCAGAAAAAGCTTTATCGTGATTATATGAAGACGGAGCTAGGAAAGTAGGGTTTATTGTTCTACGCCGCGATATGTTCCAGACTTGTGTCGCACCTAACGGAGCTTTGACATCATTTCGCGGTTCGTTTCTACCAACATTTGGCTCCTAGCGGAGCCTTACGGTATCGGTTGGGCTCATTATTCTATGAAGCTTCTTTTTTTGATTGCGATCCTAATTGCGACATTGGCGCTCGCCGCCGCGTGTTCGCGCTCCGGTGTCGATCTCCCCGGGTCTACACCCGCTTCACTCAGCCAGGTTCCGGCGGTCGGTCTTAACTATCGGTACGAGGCGGATGTTCCTCCGCCAGACGCGCCACAGGACGCCGGAAGAGAAGATCGAAATGCTGCGGTCCAGAGCGACTTCGATGCAAACCGTCCTCAGGAGATTCTCGCCAAGACCCTGACATCGCCGGATGGGAAACGCGTGCTGGCGGTTTATCACAAGACCGGCGATATGCAACTGGAATTTCGTCTGGATATGTACACTGCCGATGGCCGGATACTGAAGAAGATCACGGCGGATGTCATGGCGGTACATTTTCCCGACACGATCCGCTGGTCGCCGGATTCGTCGACACTCGCGTTTGTCGCGATGATTCGCGGTGCAACGGTCGACGAGACATCGACGGCTCCTGCATCGGATCCGGAAACTTCCGTCGCGTCGACAAATCAGAACACAAATACCACACCCGAGATGGAAACGCCGGACGCCGGCAATGCGAACGTCGAAGCGAATACTCAACTCCCGGCTGCTGCGCCAACACCGGAGGCACCGACCGGAATCCTGACATTTCGGACTGAACAAATATACATCTGCGACGCCGATGGGGCGGGTGCAAAAGCGATAACGCAGAACGAGGGACTGATCTATTTTTATTACGTTTGGTCGCCGGACAGCTCGATGCTTGCGGCTATCGCCGCAAAATCCATCGAATGGAGATACCTCAGTGATCGGGCCGATCAAAACGGCGAGACGTTCGTGCCCGTCGGCCGTCCGCGTGTGATCGAAAAGAGCGGACGTGAGCGCCGGCTGGACGATGCCCTGACTGCCGTCCAGCCTGTCTGGTCGCCGGACTCGGCAAAGATCGCGTGTGCGTTTGATAACCAGGTGAGGATCTATGACGCGTCGGGTAACACTCCGACACAGGCCGCGATCCCGCTTCGAAATAATTTGCTGATATCGTCTCAAGCTTACGATCGCGAGCAGGCGGCGAAACTTGAAGCGGCGAACACACCGGTTGACGCGAACAATGCGCCCGACGCAAATGCAAATGCTGCGGGTCCGACGACGCTGCCTGACGAGAAGACACTCGTCTCATACAACCCGATCGTTGCACTGAACTGGACGGCGGACGATCTGCTATATTTTCAAACCGCATACATCAGACGGATGAAGAACGAAGCGGACAGCGTTGTGAGCTTTCAGCGCTGGCATCGGCTGGTGTTTAGTCCGCAGGCAGTGAGTCGGTAATGTGAATAGTGAATAGTGAATAGTGAATAGTTAGCTGATTAACACAGCGATCCACGATCAACGATCAACGATCCACGATCAACGATCCACGAACAACGATCCACGAACAACGACGATCAACGCGCATGAAATACGAAACAATCGAAGAGATCTACGAAGGCAACAAGAAAATTCGCACCCGTCTAAAGGAGTTGGTAGCGACGCTGACCGAAACACAAATGTCGACGCTCCCTGAGGGCGAAAAGTGGACTGTCGCGCAGATAATCGAGCACATATCGATGGTCGACGATAGTGCGATGAGGATCTGCTCCAAACTTTTAAAGAAAGCCGAGGACGCCGGCCGCACCTCGGATGGCAAGGCGTTCATCTCCGACGAATTTCTGCAGAAGAGCTCAGAGATCGTGACAGCGAAACTGAATGCTCCGGATATTGTTCAGCCAAATTCCGGACGAGCCGTCAACGAATCTTTGGCGAAGATGGATGAGAATACAGAGCAGTTCGAACAGCTCCGGAAAGTGTTCGAGTCGGTGGATGGAACCGAGCTCAGATTCCCGCATCCTTTCTTTGGTGATATGTCTGCACACGAATGGCTGGCGTTAAAAGGCGGGCATGAGATGCGGCATATCAAGCAGATCGAAAAGGTCCTCGCGAAAATAAACTAAAAAAGTTCCGGCTGCGAAGGAGGGCTCGCCAGCCGGAACTTGGATCCCAGCAACTCTTCATGCGTCCGTGTCTGAAGCATTGCCAGGATGATTAATGTTGTGGGCGAGATCGGATACGATCTCGCCCCTCGCGTTTTATCATCTGGCGATCGCCGGGATGTCGCCGTTCAAGCCGAAGTGTGTCGCCTGAAATGCTCCGTCCGAGCTACGCAAGATATACCAATTACCATCCGACGGTCGGAAAACTGCGATGTCGGTCTTGTTGTCGGCATCGTAATTTCCGGCGACGGGTACGTCACCATCGAGCCCGAAGCGACTGGCCTGGAAGCTGCCGTTCGAGCTGAAGACTGTGTACCAAACACCGGTTGATGGCCTATATACGGTGAGGTCTGATCGACCGTCGCCGTCGAAATCGCCGCGGACTGGTATGTCTCCGCTCAGCCCAAAGTGGGCCGCGCCAAACTGTCCGTCCGAGCTTCTCAACCAGTACCAGGTGCCGTTGCTAGGACGGAAGACAGCAATGTCGTCGCGTCCGTCAGCATCGACGTCCAACGGGATCGGTTTGTCCTCGGCGAGGCCGAACCGCGTGATTATGAATCCCGTGTTCGAACTCTTCTTGACATACCACACGCCGGTGGACGGCCTGTACACAGCGAGGTCGTTGATACCGTCGCCGTCAAAATCACCACGCGTCGGAATATCGGTCGCGAATCCGAACTGCTCTGAGCTGGTGCCGCTATCGGAGCTTCGTTTGATCTCCCATACGCCCGAGCCGTTAACGTTTCGGAATATCGCCGTGTCGGTGCGACCGTCGCCGTCGTAGTCTGCCGAAACGACCGTATCGTTTACCGTGCCGAACTGGCTTGCTGTAAAGCCGGCACCATTCAACGAGTACCATACGCCGTCGGACGGGCGGAACACCGCGAGGTCATTGCTTCCGTCGCCGTCGAAATCGGCAAGATTCGAACGCTGAATAAGATTTCCGCGGATCTCGCCGCCGGGATTATTCACACTCGTGATCACCGCCGACCACAGGCCGCTGCGGAGTTGGCTGACCTGAGCAGCCGAGACGTCGATCGTCACCGAGGCAAAGTTGCCGTTGGTACCGCCAACCACGCCGAAGTCTCTAATGACAGATCCCGCGCCGATAGTTGTTTCGATTCTCGCACCCGTCTGGCTACTTCCAAGGTCATGGAATTCGCCAAAGATCGTGGCCTGAGTTTCAGTTGCGTTTAGCGTCACCTTGAACTCGCCGGTCGCACTTGTCGGGGCACCTGCCACTGTTAGATGCGACTCGAACGAGCGTCCCAATCGAGGGGCTAGGGCTCGGCGTGGGTGAGCCACCTGGTGACGGGCTCGGACTCGGACTCGGACTCGGGCCGGTGAATCCCATAAACGTTCCGCTGAGGATCTGGTTGCCGCCATTTCGAATGACGATCGTCGACCCTGCGATTACTTGGGGAACTGTTTCGCCGCGGTCCGTACGCAGGCGAAGCCGTGCTTCACCGCCGCTTACGAATAACGAGCCGACATTTACGTTGTCAACTATTACCGCCAGCTGCGTTCCGCCGGCCAGATTTATCTGACGGACCTGAACCTCGAGTTCAAGCCGGCTGCTGTGAACTTCAAACTGACCAAAACCATTCGGCAGTATGCCGTTGATAGTCGGACCGGAAAGCGATGCGAACAGATCGCCCGCATTCGGAGTACCGGTCGGACTCGGACTCGGATTAGGTGAGCCTGTGGGTGAAGGGCTTGGATTAGGTGAGCCTGTGGGCGAAGGGCTCGGATTAGGTGAGCCGGTCGGTGACGGACTCGGCTCAGGTGAACCAGTCGGTGACGGACTCGGATTGGGTGAGCCGGTCGGTGACGGACTCGGATTCGGTGAGCCTGTGGGCGAAGGGCTCGGAGTTCCGGTGGGTGAGCCTGTCGGTGAAGGACTCGGACTCGCACAAGGCGAGGGACTCGGCGACGGACTGCCAGTGGGCGAACCAGAGGGCGAAGGACTCGGGCTCACGGAACCGAAGGTACCAGCGAGTACGACGTTACCACCGTTTGAAACCTGAACGGGCATGCCCGCGGTCACAACCGGGACCTGCTGACCATCGTCCGTTCGGCGTCTAAAGGAAAACGTGCCGCACGAACTTACGCCAGTTTCTCCGATCACGGCATTGTTAACGGATACGCTCAGCAGCGTACCAGCCGCAAGGTTGATCGAAAAACCGTCTACATCCAACTGTCTGCGATTCTGATCGTCCACTCTGTATTCCGCAAACCCTGCGGGCGATACACCTCCGATCGGCGCTCCTGTCAGGCTCGCTCCGATCCGTGTGTCGCTAAATAATTCTTCGGCGCTTGCTGTGCGGTCGCCTATAGCGAATGGGATAAACACCCATAACGCCACCAGCACAAGCAGTGCGCCGAATCTTGCTAAATTGCGATTCGATTTTGTTTTTTTCATTTTCATTACCTTAATAGATCCTTTTGTATGCTCGAACCGTCCATCGGAAGAGATTTCCTGGAACTGGAATTCGGTTACATAACACAGTGCTGGGGAAGGAACTGAAAAGACAGTTTGATGGCGAAACGAACAAAAGCTAGGAAATTTGAGGCGAAAAATGGGGCGAACAGGGGAATTTAGGCGAGAAAGGACCGATCCGAAGTCGAAACGACCGCCTTTGCGTCAGTCCCTCGAGCACTGACGCTTAACGTGGATCATTCATTACAAATACTACGGTCGGCCGGGTAACAGGCTTGATTATTGGTAACGGCGCAGAACGCATCGACACGCGATGTTTCCATACGAATGCCTCGCGAGGGAAGGTTGCAATCCCAGTCCCACCCGGACTCCTCCACCTCGTCAACCACGTCGCTCGCGGTGTGCGCGGTGCCGTTTATTGGGCGAACCGACAAAACGAGTGCTGCGATACCAGATACTATCGGTGCTGACATAGATGTGCCCGACCACGCTCCATAACGTCCTCCCGGCAGGGCGCTGATTATCTCTTCACCCGGAGCCACGTTTCGGACCCAGCGATCCGTGCTGCGATTCTGCACATGCGCCATGGTCGAAAATGTCGAGAGAAGATCGTATCGAGAACTCGATCCCACGCTTAGGATGTTGTCGATGTCGTTATTATCGCCTTGATCGTTGTCATGCCGTTCCGCCGCCGGATAGATCCGTGCAGCTCCGTTGCCGATCTGACCCCCGTTTCCGGCACCAGCAACAAAAACTATTACCTCGTCGTTTAGACCTGGGATAGTCGGACCGCCGCCGACACCGCTAGCGGCTCGCATCAGTTTATCGAGGAAACCATTGCTCTGCGGTGTGAAATCCCTCGGATAGCCAAGACTTAAATTGATCACATCGGCTCCGTGCGTCGCAGCCCAGATAATGGCGTCCTTGAGCTTCCATAGATCGCTCTCGCCGTTCTCATCAAGCACCCGGATCGGCATTATCTTCGCCTCAGGAGCCATCAGCGCGATGATCCCCGCGACGTGGGTTCCGTGGCCATAGGTTGGATTCTGACGAAGTACCCCAACTTCGCTCGGGTCGTTGTCGTTGTCGACAAAATCCCATCCGGGAACTAACTTGCCGGCAAACGCCGGGTGATTCAAATCGATTCCCGTGTCTAGCACGGCGACGACGATCGGCCGCGGCTGCTGTCCGGGCGGGGGATTGGTCATGAAACCGCGGGTGAGCGCATGGGCCTGATCAAGTTTGATCGTGTGAGGGAACCACTGTCTACCATAGCCCTTCGCACTGCCGCCGATCGCCCACGAGCGGCCGATCGCCCACGAACGCCCGAGCGTCCACGGCAATCCCTCTTTCTCGACAACTTTCAGTTTCCGATTCGATTCCCGCCGCGATATTCTCGCATCGCCCTGCATCGCCTGTGCGATCTGACACGGGGTTTGGGTATTATCGTCGCGAATCCGCATCCGATATGTCGGAGGCGCGCCGACCTGGTCGATAGGTGTCTGCTCGAGCCCGTATTGCGTTGCGACCGCGGGAAGATCGGCCTGGTTTACCAGATCCAGCAGAATCTGCTGGGGCACCGCGTCACAGGTCTGAGCGCGGACACCTCCGGCGAAGGCCAGAAAAAATCCGGCTATGATCAGCAAACTCGACTTTCGTTTCGGAATTAGACTTCTAAACATCGTTTAAATTGGGCTCCTTACCTAGACACAGTGCGTCGGCATTCGGAAAAAAGACGCCCACTCGAAAAAATATTATCCGATAACGAAGAACGGCGACCAGTAATACGGGTGCTCGCCCCGGGAAATAAAATTAGTCTGTGCAATCCTTAATGATGCTGAAACGCTGCTTCCACGTTGCAGATTGGCGTAAAAGTCCTTCATAAGTGCGGTCGTGGCCTTATCGTTAACGGTCCACAGACTCAGCAAGAGCGACCGGGCTCCGGCCGAAAGAAATCCGCGGGCAAGGCCGAGGATCTCGTCTCCGGTAAGTACTTTGCTTAGCCCCGTTTCGCACGCGCTGAGAGTAACAAGTCGGGCCTTTATTTTCTTCGCCGTAACATCCCGGACCGTCACCCAGCCGTCGGCAAGATGAAGGCTTGAGAACATTGGATTATCGGGCCGGAACTGTCCATGACATGCGAGATGAATGAGATCGAAATACGACGCGTGTTTTTGAAATGCAGCAAACGTCGCCTGCTTACCCGTAAACGTCGTCGAGCGCGTTAGCAGCTTTGCCAACTGCGCGACCTCGCGGTTAACAAGCGGAATACGCTCGTCGGCGAATGCCATCAGAAGCGCATTCGTCGGCGGCTTCGACCTGCGTGTATTCAGTTGCATCCACACAGCCGCGCTCGGCGAGTATTTTACCTCTCGCGTTTCGACCAGATACTTGTCGCCGTCGAGCATTGCGTGAAACGGGATGTAATTGAGCGCACCTACCGGAACCAGAACAATATCTCGTCCCTCCAGCCCGGGAATGACACGGCCGAGCAGAGTGTCGTTCAGTTTCTGCAAGTACGAATCTGCGCGAGCCTTTAGTTGCTCGCTGAATGCGGCGAGGGCGGAACCGCCAAACCGGAGTGCTTCGAATTGAAAACGCAGCCCCTCGAGCAGCTTCAATATTTCTTTTTCGGATGCGATGTCGCTGACATACTCGATGCGGTCGCCGGTGATGATGAACATCGAGTAGCGGCCCGCGTGTTCGACAAACTCGATCAAGACCGTCCGGTTGCCGAGCTGCTTCTGTAGTGCACCGATATCAAGCTCGCCGGATCGGTTTTTTTCGCCGGATCCTGACGTGCTTTGGGCACGTAGCGAATCGGACGCAAGTCGCTTCTCGCGTTCGCGAATCTGAGCTTGCAGTTTTGCGGCATCCGCATCATCTTTGGCCCGAGCGAGGCGGCTGTAAAACCAATTCAACTCTTCCCGGAGTCTTAGCGACACAGCGTTCGTTCGGCCGGCCTCACCTGAAGCGACCGCGTCGAGAAGAGAACGGGATCTTGCCCGCTCAACCGCGATGAAGGCATTTTCAAGATCACCTTGTCCGAGATAGAGCTGTATCAAGTTCTCATACGGCTCCAGCGATTTTGCGAGAAATGCCATGCGGAACTCTTCTCCCGGTAGAGGCGCACGCGCCAACTCTGCCGATTCGATCGCGGACTCGAACAGAGTTTCAGCCGTTTCCAGATCACCGGTCTCGCGTGCAATCACGCCGAGTGAATTCATCGCGACCTGGGTGATCGCCCGTTGCTCGAGCTTTTTTGCCTGCTTCAGCGTCCGTGTAAGCAGAATTTCGGCGTCCTCGAATCGTCCCGTCCTCGAAAGGATCTCGCCGCGGAGCCATGCGGCGGAAAGACGTAAGCGGACATTCTCGGATTTTTCAAGAGCCGACGATGAATCGTCTGCGATCGCAAGTGCTTTCAGGTAGTTACCTTGCGAAAGCTCAACGGACGCGAGTCTCAGCCGCGCCGCAGCCGAGGCGGTCGGGTTTCGCTCACGTTTGAACAATTCGGCGGCGCGGCGTAATTCCGCTCGCGCATTTGCAAAGTTTTCTGTGGATATCAACGCCCGGCCAAAGTTCGCCCTCGCTCGCGCCTCTTCGGCCCGCAACTTCAAACGGTGCAGCGTGGGAATGAGTCGCCGATAGATCTCGGAAGCTTCGGAAGTGAGATTCAGCTCCGCGTAAATGTCGGCGATCTCAAGCTCGGCGACGGCGGTCTGATGCGGCATGTCAAGCTTTTCGTATTTTTCGCGCGAAAGCTCAAGCATTCTGATCGCCTCGGCGTATCGGCCTCGAAAAAGAGCAAGGTTACCCATACTTGCTTCGATCTCGGCGACCGTAACGTGCATCTTCGATCGGCGGGCATTCGTCAGGGCCCGCACATAAAACTTCTCAGCACGATCAAAGTCATTAAGCTCGGCATACGTATTGGCCAGTCCGTTTTCCGCCATCGTTTGCCACTCGCGTTCCCCAAGTTTCCTAAACCGGCGATGAGCCGATAGACAATACTCTTCGGCGAGCTTGTACAGATCGCGCCGCGAGACGATATTGCTGAGATTCAGCTCGATCTTTCCGGCGGCAAGCTGATCGTCATATTTATCAAAAAGCTTTAGCGCGTTTTCGCCGGTCCGCTGTGCGGCACCGTACTTGCCGAGCATCGCCAAAGCAATGAGCTTTGCAACGAGCGGTTGTGCCGATTCATGTTCGTCGCCGAGCCGCGAGAGAAGTCGAGAAGCGCGATCAAGATTCTTAACCGCGGATTCTAATTTTCCGCCCGTAATGTCGGCGATGCCTTCAACCCAGCATGAAAGGGCTGTCGTCTCCTTATCCGGCGCGAAATCGGACAGCGCATTGAGGGCAACAGCCGCCAGTCGCGTATTTGCCGGTTCGGATGTCCAAATGCGGTAGCAGTAGGCCTTTAGCTCGAGCGCAAGATGGCGGTCGGCGAGAGTCGGATTCTCGGCGAGCAGCTTCCTTCGCTGGCTGTTTGTCCGTGCCCGGATCAGCCGTGCTGCGAGTGTAGATCGTTTCATGTGACGCGAATTACAAGAACGATATTAGCGAAAGATAAAAAAAGCGGGAAGCCGTTTCCGGTTCCCGCAATTATTCTCGTCGGATGTGGGTGTTTCTCTCGCCTAGGAAATGTCGATCGATTTGAGCGTAATCTCTACCTCCGGACTCTGGATGGTGAGCTCATAACGGCCTCCGGGAACACTCTCGAACCGAAATTCGCTGGTCTCGTTCGCATCCGCGTCGAAGCTGTGGTCGTCATCAAATAGCTGCGTCTTCGCGTTTGCAAAGCCGTCCCCAAGGACCTGGCCGCGGACTGTAAAGCCTTTCTTCGACCTCTCGATCCTGATGTCGACGGCATGATCGTCCGCGCGGTAAAGCATCTGGCGAGCCGCTGGGGTCGATGCGGAACGCTCCCCAAAGGCGGGTTGGCTCTGACTGATTTCCATCTGGAAGACCGCGGATACCAGCTTCCTAACAAAAGAAGCCTTAGGTTCGACGACACGCGTTCGGAACAAATTGCCCGCCCATCGCAGCGAATCAGCCGGAGCATCGACGGAATCGTCCTGCTGCATCAGATATATAATGTTTTGTAGGTTCTTTTCTGTGGACATCTCTTTTAGGCGGTCTTTTGCCGCTTCATAATGAACAGTGTGTTAAAGAATCGTATAAAGACAGATTATTTTTTTACTCCTCCTCGTTTCTCGCTTAGCGCAATGTCCGGAAAAGACGATTCGCGCCGAGCTCTGGCCGGAACACTATTTGTTCAACAGCTTCTCCAATTTCTTCAGACACCGCGAGCGTAGAGGACTTATGCTTGTCTCCCCAACGCCGATCTCACGCGCCACCTCGGAGTAGCTTGAAGCAGAGACGCCGAGATAAAGCATCGAGAGAATTTTCTGACACCGTTCCTCAAGCTGCTTGAGCGCTGTCCTGATCAAATGCTGCTGCTCGAGCTCGACCAGCATGTCGTCGGCAAGCGGCGATTCGTCTACGAGATTGGCCATCTCGTAATCCATTTCCTCTTCTGTACGCGGCGAATGCAGACCCTTCGACGCTCGGACGGTCGCCCATGTTTTGAACTTTGCCGTCGTCACGATCCACGCACGGATCTTCTCCGGCTGCTCGATGTCGTCAAGCTTTTCCAAAAGCGTCAGAAAAACTTCCTGAAACACATCGGCAGCCTCAGCATCCGACAACCCGGCCCGGCGCGGGATCGCAAAAATAAGGCGCTGATAGCGGGCGACGAGATCGTCCCAGGCGCTTTGGTTGCCCTGCCTGCATTGGCGCACCAGCTCGGCATCGGAGCGCTCAATGCCCGTTGCTTGAAGTGTGCCCGCCGATTTTTCATGTTTGGCCGTGCTCATCCGGTAAATCATTCTTAGTCAAAAAGCACCTCAATGGCAATGTCCACCGGAAAAGGTCTATGATAATATTTGTTTCTCGCATCTATAAAACTTTTGAATCGAAAGGGCCGCTGCTTCGGCTCTTTTCAATCTGATGGATAAATTTTTGGTTCGAGGCGGGCGACCGCTCAAGGGAAAGATCGAGATCGGGGGGGCAAAGAACTCGGCCTTGCCATGCCTCGCGGCGACACTCCTCACCGAAGAAACGGTCACGCTTCACAACGTTCCATACGTAAAAGATCTGATCACCCAACGACGCTTGCTGGAAGATCTCGGTGCAACAGTGCTGACTCCGGAGCTGCGCACCCATAAGGTCACGGCTAACAACATCCAGCTTTTCGAAGCTCCGTATCATCTCGTCAAGACGATGCGAGCGAGCGTACTCGCCCTCGGTCCACTCCTCGCGAGATTCGGCCAGGCGAAAGTTAGTTTGCCCGGCGGATGTGCGATAGGAACGCGTCCGATCGATCTGCATCTCAAGGCGTTCGAGCAGCTCGGTGCGGTTGTCTCGCTGGAATCCGGCGATGTCGTTGCACGAGCACCAAAAGGACGACTTACCGGTGCCGATATTTCGTTTGAGAAAGTTACCGTCACCGGAACCGAGAATGTAATGATGGCCGCCGCGCTCGCCGATGGGTTGACGGTTATTCATAACGCCGCCCAAGAGCCGGAGATCGAAGATCTTGCCGAGCTGTTGAATAAGATGGGTGCGCGGATCAATGGGGCGGGAACCGCGACGATGGAGATCGACGGCGTGGAAGCGCTCGGCGGAGCCCAGCACACGATCATTCCCGACCGTATCGAAACGGGTACGTTCATCGTCGCGGCGGCAATTACGAACGGCGAGCTCGAGGTAAAGGGATGCAATCCGGATCACATCCGGGCTGTGATACGCGAGCTTCGAGCCGCCGGGGTCGAGATCGAGGAACTGAATCCGAGCACGCTTTTCGTGAAATGCTCAAACGGCGGTCTGAAGGCAAATGACGTCACGACCGAGCCGCATCCGCTCTTCCCGACTGATATGCAGGCGCAGTATATGGCGTTGATGACGCAGGCTGAGGGCACGTCGAAGATCACTGAAACGATTTTCGAGAATCGTTTCATGCACGCCTCTGAGTTGATCAGGATGGGAGCCGACATCCACATCTCCGGAAACACGGCGACGGTTCGCGGACCGGCGCATTTGACCGGAGCTCCGATCCTCGCATCGGATCTTCGTGCGTCGGCGTCGCTCGTTCTCGCCGCTCTCTGCGCATCCGGCGAAACGCTGATCGACCGCGTTTACCACATTGATCGAGGCTACGAAACGATCGTTCGGAAGCTGCGTTCGATCGGCGCCGACATCGAGAGGATCACTGATAATCTTGCGACGGAGGAGGAGTGAGCAGTGAGCAGTGAGCAGTGAGCAGTGAGCAGTAAGCAGTAAGCAGTGAGCAGTAAGCAGTGAGCAGTAAGCATGAGCAGAACGGCAGTGAGTGGTTAACTAGCTGAGAATGAGCATGAACGCAACAGAGCTGTTAAAATCGCTAGTTGCCTGCTGATTGCTAATTGCCTATTACTTATTGCTGACTACAACGAGAGCGTAACTGAAGATTGTATTTTCTGTAAGATCGTGGCGGGTGAGATTCCGGCGACACGCGTTTTCGAAGACGAGGTGTGCGTTGCATTCAACGACCTCAGTCCGCAGGCTCCGACTCACATCCTCATCGTGCCGCGCGAACATGTTGACTCGCTTGAGAAGGCCCAGCAAGATCAAGAAGGAACGCTTGGACATCTGCTTCTTTCGGCTGCTGAGATCGCTCGCGAGAACGGATTCGCCGAAAAGGGTTATCGGGTCGTGATAAATACAAATTCCGACGGCGGACAGACGGTCTTTCATCTGCACGTTCATCTCCTCGCCGGACGTCCTTTCGTTTTTCCTCCCGGATGACCGGGTTAGAATTTTCCATGCAAAGATCGCTTTTGATTATTGGCCTTCTCTCATTGCTCGTCTCGGCGAGCTGCTCTGGCGGTGCATCGGATGATGTGAACCAAAATACGAACGTGGCTTCCGAGATCGCGGCCATTAACGATGCCAATCTTGCGCTGACTGAAGGCAGCAAGTTTCTGGATACCGGCGAGATCGACCAGGCGATCGACACGCTGACGCAAGCCGTCAAACTGGATCCCGATCTGGCGGAAGCCTGGTTCAAACTCGGCATCGCATACGGCCTGGCCGAAAAGCGCGATCAGACGTTGGAGACCACCGATACCGAGGACAACACCGCGGACGCCAAAAAGCCGGCGAAATCGAATTCGGAAAAAGCATTTGAGAAATCGGTCGCCGCATATAAGAAGATAATCAGCTCGAACGAGAACGATCACGCCGCCTATTTTAATTTAGGCCGCGCCTACAACAAGCTCAATGACGATCAAGACGCTGCTAAGGCGTTAAGGCAGGCGGTAAAGCTCATGCCGGACGATACCGAATACCAGACTGAGCTCGGTGCTATCCTCATCAAGCTCGCGCAATATCGTGAAGCGATCCCGCCGCTGAAAAAGGCGTTAGAGCTTGATCCGGAGAACATTCGGGCTCAGGAGCTGTTGGAGGATGCGGAAGCCGGGCGCAGCCGTGTCAACTATTCATCTACTCCGAAAGACGAGAAGAAAAAATCGGACGACAACTCAAATTCGAACGCGGATACTGACCCGCCCGTGGGAAATAATAGTCTCCCGCCGCCGCCATCCTCTCCCGCCCCGCGCCCGCCAAAACCGGCGCCCTCGCGGTCCCCAAAGCCCTGACATGGGTCACGCACAGCACTTTGTGGCACCAGACTTGCCGAGTTAGTTGGTAGGCCGGGCAAGGTGTATCGAATGCTTTCACCGGTTTATGGTTGGTGAAGATATGAAATCGAAAGTTTTAGTGGTTGAAGACTACGAGGATACTAGGGAATTCATGAAGTTCTTACTTCAGGATTACGGTTTTGACGTTGCCGAAGCGACAAATGGCTTCGAAGCGATCGAGGCCGTAAACCGCCAGGTTCCCGATCTGATTTTGATGGATATCTCTATGCCCGGAATGGATGGCCTGACGGCTGCTCGGAAGATTCGGGCGAGCCAGCGGGGCAACAAAAAGACGCCGATCATTGCTATTACCGCCTACGGCGAGGCGGCGGAGCGAAAGGCGCTCGAGGCCGGTTGCGATGCGTCTCTGAGCAAGCCTATCGATTTTGAGGACCTTGAACCCGTCCTCGCTCGATACTTGTCGAAATAGAACCACTCACCGCTTTGCTAATTCATCGCCATCTCCGCTTACGGCGGTTTTCGGTGAATCCGTCATCGCCTCCACCCACCGAACGTGCATCCAAACAACACACAGCCGGCTCAGAGTGTATCAACTTGACATTCCACGGCACACCCCGCACATTAGGGCGTAACCCTAATGAAAATCGAACTCGACAACCCTCAAACGACCCTTTCACTCGAGCGCAAGATCAAAATGCACGAGGCCCGCGAGGGCATTATTACCCGGCTCGCACGTGATCTTCCGACAAATATCGAGCTCGAACGCTTTTTGAATGTCGTCGTTTCCGAGATCGGGCGAATGCTCGAGGCAGATAGATGCGACCTGTTGCAGCTCTTCGACGGTAATGAGCTTCGCATCAGTCACGAGTGGCGGCGCGATGACAAGATCGCATCGAGTCTCGGGACAGTAATTCCGATCGACCGGAAACGGCTGAGCGAGCAATTCGACGTAACAAAGCCGATCCGGATCAACGACACATCGAAATCAAAGGACGCAACACTGAAGTTCTTTGCCAAAGCCCTCGGTACTCGCTCACTGCTGGTTATTCCGATCATGCTCAGTGGTGAGGTACTCGGGCTTCTTGGCCTGCACGATACGCAGCATCCGCGTGAGTGGCTCGACGAGGAAGTCAGTTTTCTCGAGTCGATCGCCCAACAGCTCGCGATCGGTTACCGCTACACGAGCCTTTACGTGGCGCAGGAGCAGGAGTCCAAGCGTACGAACGCCCTTCTCGAGATCGCCAACACGCTAAACTCGCATGCCGATTTCAACGAAGTTTCGGCGCGTGCTTTGGAGCGTGCCATCAGCCTCGTCGGGGCCGATTACGGAGCGCTCGGTGTACTCGACAAGACCGGAAAACGCATCTCGCTCGCATCCTTCAAGTCGGCCGAAGGCATCAAGCCGAAGCGCGTATTGAAGATCGTGGAAGATCACGGAAAGTCGATGAACGTCGATACCTTCCCGGCGGTCGGTGAACTGATTCGCGACGGCAAGACGATATCGGTCAGCGACACGCAATTGCCTTTCGCGCTCCGCGTGATCTTCAATACGCAGCTCGGCGGCAAAGCCGCGCTTTGCTCGCCAGTTCAGGTTGGCGGGAACACATTCGGGCTGCTGGGTTTCGTGTGGAGCAAGGAAGTTCCGTTTGAGCAGCATGACATCGCTCTTGTCGAAGGTATCGCCGACCAGATCGGCACCGCTCTTGAGCGCGACCAGCTTTCTGCCGAGGTCATGCGGCTCAAAAGCGAACTTTATCAACGGCAGAGCGAGATCATCGGCCAGGCCCCTTCCATTCGACGAGCGATCGAACTTGCGCTAAATGTTGCGGATACGACCACGACCGTTCTGATCCAGGGCGAATCGGGAACCGGTAAGGAGCTGCTCGCAAATCTGATCCATTTCAACTCGGGCCGCGAAGATAAACCGTACGTCAAGATCAACTGCGGTGCGATCCCGGAGACTCTGCTCGAATCCGAATTGTTCGGTCATGAAAAGGGTTCGTTCACCGATGCTCGCGCACAGCGCATCGGCCGGTTCGAAGAGGCGGACGGCGGAACGCTTTTCCTCGATGAGATCGGCGAGATGTCGATGCAGGCGCAGGTGCGGCTATTCCGCGTACTGCAGGATGGCGAGTTCACGCGTATCGGCGGGAATGATGTCGTAAAGTCGGACGTTCGTGTCATCGCGGCGAGCAATGTAAACCTCGACGAGGCGGTTGAACAGGGGACATTCAGAAAAGATCTGTTTTATCGGTTATCGGTGTTTCCCATCACGCTGCCGCCGCTCCGCGACCGGGTCGAAGACATTCAGACGCTGGTCTTTCATTTTCTTGAGCGGTATAAGGAAAAGACTGGACGTTTTATCTCTGGCATTTCAAAAGACGCGCTGCGGGCGCTGATAAATTACGAGTGGACCGGAAACGTTCGCGAGCTCGAAAATTCTATCGAACGCGCCGTGATCATCGCGTCCGGGCGGCAGATAGAATTGGATGATCTACCCGAAGCGATCAGCAAACGTGCATTCGCGGCTGTCGCTCAGGCCCGCGAGGAGCGTGCGCGAGCCGCCGGCGAGGGGCTGTCCATCGGTATCGAGATCGAGCTTCCCTCGTCGATGGATGAGATAGAAAAAAAGGTGATAACGGCTACTCTGGATTACACCGAGGGTGACAAATCACACGCGGCTCGACTACTCAATATCGGGCGAAAAACACTGTATAGAAAGCTTGAGCAGTATGACGGCGAGAGATAGCTGTTTGCGGCGCATGAGGCAAATCCTGTACTTTTTAAGGTATGAGTTTTTCATCGATTGAAGTTCAGCCCCTGGCCGTAGATGTGTCGTGTAATAGCGACAAGTTGCAGGTCGCGCTCGCGGACGGCCGTGAGATCTCGGTCCCGCTCGAATGGTATCCGCGCCTTCTCGACGCGACGCCAAAAGAGCGCAACGACTGGCAACTGCTTGGCGGCGGTCTCGGCATTCATTGGGAATCGCTTGACGAGGATGTGACGGTCGAGAGTCTGCTGCGTCTGCGGTAGCACAAAAGATCGAGAAAGTGAGAAGGTGAGAAGGTGAGACGGTGAGAAGGTGAGAAGGTGAGTAAAGTGAGAAGGTGAGAAAGTGATAAGCGAGATTACTCACTTTCACTCTCTCACTTTCTCACTCTCTCACTTTCTCACCTTCTCACTTTCCCACTTTCCCACCGACATTCTATGGACCTCATAGTCGGAACAGCCGGGCACATCGATCACGGAAAGACGGCGCTGGTTAAGGCATTGACCGGGATTGATGCCGACCGCCTTCCCGAAGAAAAACGAGCGCGGCATCACCATCGATATCGGATTCGCCGAGATGCAGATCGATGATCTGCGCATCGGATTTGTCGATGTTCCCGGCCACGAGCGTTTTGTAAAGAACATGCTCGCCGGCGCGAGCGGTATCGATCTCGTGATTCTGGTGATCGCAGCGGACGAGGGAGTGATGCCGCAGACGCGTGAACATTTCGACATTTGCCGTCTGCTGCATGTCAGGAATGGCGTGATCGCCCTGACCAAGACTGATCTTGTCGATGCCGAAACGCTCGAACTCGCGAAACTCGACGCCGCTGAACTTGTCGACGGTTCATTTCTCGATAATGCACCGATCTGTCCCGTAAGCTCGCGAACCGGCGCCGGAATTACCGAACTCAAGGCCGCGTTAACAAATGTCGCCGGTAAGATCTCTCGCGAAGGCGATGTTTATGAACCACGTCTCGCGGTAGATCGGAGCTTTTCCGTAAAAGGTTTCGGAGCGGTTGTCACCGGAACATTGGCGTCGGGCGAGATCGGCGAGGGCAACGAGCTTGAGCTGATGCCCGACCGACGCGAGGTTCGAGTCCGCGGACTTCAAACGCACGGGAAGGCCGTAAAGATATCGCGAGCGGGACAGCGGACGGCAGTAAATCTGGGGGGGATCGCTCACGATGAGATCGAGCGCGGAATGGTCCTGACGACGCCAGGCACTCTTGCCGTAACGCAGGTTCTGGATGCGAATGTCGAAGTTCTTGACGACGCACCGCGTCCTTTGAAAACACGTCAGCGCGTCCGCGTTCATCTCGGCACGTCCGAAGTGCTCGCCCGTGTTTCGGTGCTAAACACGCAGCAGACGATCGAGCCCGGCTCGCGTGGCCATGCTCAGTTTCGTCTTGAAGCACCGGTCGCGGCTGCATATGGTGACCGCTTTATTATTCGAAGTTACTCGCCGCAGCGGACGATCGCCGGCGGTTTGGTTCTGGATCCTCTGGCGCACAGACATAAACGGAGTGACATCGAGAACATAAATTCGACACTTGGCGCGTTGGCGGCCTCACTTGACGGACGAGGTAACCTCGCCGAGACCTTCGTACAAATGTCCGGCGAAAGGGGATTGACGATCGAGGATCTGCGATCGCGTACCGGCCTTCGAGGTGAAGTAATAAACGATCTGGTAGATCGTGCGGCCGCGGATGCAAAGGTGGTAAACGCCGACGGTATTCTAATCGATGCGCGAGTTTTCGAACGGCTTCAGAATGCTGCGTTGAAGGCCGTCGAAAAGCATCACGCTCTGGACAAGCTTTCTCGCGGTCTGCCCAAGGAAGTTTTACGTGAGCAGGTTTTCAAACGCGCCGAACCCGAGGTCTTTCGAGCCGTGACCGCTTCATTAGAGCGTGCCGGCAAGATAAGGGTCGAACAAGACGTCATAAAACTGGCATCGCACGAAACGCGGCTTTCGCCTGCCGAGCAGGAAGTGCGCGATCGATTGAAAAGCATATACAAGAAGGCCGGGCTCGAAGCGCCAAAGCTCGACGACGCGTTAATGCAGGCGACCAGCGGAGGTGCGATCGGCCAGACAGCCGCTCGAAAGATCTTTCAACTTTTGGTGAATGGCGCTGAACTCGTCGCCGTGACAAACGAATACTATTTTTCGGCAGAGTCGCTTGAGCTGCTAAAGATCAGCTTGCGCGAGTTTGTAAGATCGTCGGGCGATCCGACAATCGATGTTCCGAAATTTAAGGAGATCGCCGGCGTCTCGCGAAAATATGCGATCCCGCTACTGGAGTTTCTCGACCGGACGCACGTCACACGCCGCTTCGGGGATAAGCGACAGATACTCTGATGCGAAAATTTCTGACCGCCGAGTGGCGTGATCTGATAGTGGCGAACTACGAGGTGACCCCGGCATTGCTCGCCGATCGCGTCCCGTACGGTACCGAACTCGAACTTCACGACGGACGTTGTTTTGTCAGTCTTGTCGGGTTCATGTTTCTCAACACACGCGTCCTCGGTTTTCCGATTCCGTTTCATGTAAATTTCGAGGAAGTGAATCTGAGGTTCTATGTAAAGCGCGAGATGCCGGGTGAGACGCGTCGCGGCGTATGTTTTATAAAAGAGATCGTTCCACGTGCGGCGATCGCCTGGGTCGCCCGAACGTTGTACGGCGAGCCGTACGAAACGTGGCGGATGAACAATGCACGTTCGGAAAACGCGGTTGAATATTCATGGCATCGAAGCAATTCTGAGAATCGAGTGGCGGTGACGATCGGCGAGAACCTCGGTGTTCCGATCTGCGAATCGCATGGCGAGTTTATCACTGAGCATTACTGGGGTTACACGAAGGGCATTGGCGACAGCACGGACGAATACAAGGTCGAGCATCCCAAATGGGAATTGCGCGAGGCAAAATCTTTCGAGGTCATTGTCGATTTCGAGGGAGTTTACGGCAGCGAGTTTGCGTTCCTTAGTGGAGTGAAGCCATACTCGCTTTTGTTTGCGGACGGCTCAGATATTGTGGTTTACAAAGGTTCCCGACTTACCGGTTGAGTGTTGACGTAAACCCGTTCGTGTGTGATTTCGTGGTTTCAGCTTTCAAGAACTGAAACCACGCAATCACACGAACATACACAAAGCTTGCCGTAGCCAAGTTTGACCCTGGGAAGGTGAAAAGGCACGGGTGCCGGGCTTTGCGTGAAAATCTCTTCTTATGATCATCGGCATTGTCGCTATCGCAAAAAATTTCGCCATCGGGAAGAAGGGCAAGCTGCCCTGGCACAATCCATCCGACCTCAGTTTCTTCAAACGGACGACGACGGGCAACGCGGTCGTCATGGGATGGAACACATGGCAGTCGATCGGCAAACCGCTGCCGAATAGACTGAACGTTGTGCTGAGCCGACAAAAGGAAATTGACGAAAATACCGGCGCACGAGTGATCCGCGGCAAGGACGAGGTCCTGGAGCTCGCAAAAAATATCGATAGCGACATTTTTATTATCGGCGGTTCGAAAACCTACGAAAGTTTCGCGGACGTGATCGAGAAATGGTACGTCACCGAGATTCCGATCGAGGTTGAGGACGCGGATACGTTTATGCCCCCCGATTTTCTCGACGGTTTTGAAGAGCGGGACGAAATCGAACTTGGCGAAGGTTTGCGAGTAAGGGTTTATGAGCGCGTCGCTGGATCTCGCAACTAAAATCTATTCAAAGGATCGTTTCCGAATAGATGCGAGATTCTAGTTACGAGATTCTAGATTGATACGTGGACTTGGTGTAGAATCCCGGTGTAAAACCGGAAAAGGAGACACCGATATGATGGGCGGAAGATCTTGGGACGAGTGGATCGAGGAATACGCTGACGGACATCAACATCCGGTGAATCGCCTCACACACAGCATAGGGATCCCGATGATCGCCGTCTCACTGCTGCTGGTCATCCCATCGTTGTTTGTCGGCGGTCTTTGGATGCTCGCACTCGGGCTGTTCGTTATCGGCTGGATACTTCAGTTTGTCGGTCACTATTTCGAAGGTAAGCCGCCGGAGTTCTTTAAGGATTACCGATTCCTTTTCGTCGGCCTCCGCTGGTGGTTTAAAAAGATCGTCGGATTGAAGTGATCCGTTCGCTCTTGAGATTATTTTGTTTGCTTCCTGAATCGTTCGCATTTCCTGTCTCAAAAACTCTTTGACTCAGAAACTCATTCTCGGTTTGGATATCGGCACGTCCAGCGTCCGCGCCGCTCTGTACGATCTCACCGGCGACATGATGCCGGCGACGCTGGTTAAAAATGAGCGCGCCCTCGAGACGACCGACGACGGCGGATCGGAGATCGATGCCGAGGTCGCCCTTCGTCAGGTTGTAAAGACCATCGATGAGGTCCTCCGCCAGCCAGCCGCCCGCACGAGCCAGATCGCTTACGTCGCGCCGTGTGCGTTTTGGCACAGCCTTGTCGGCGTTGATAAGAAGGGAAACCCGACCACGAAAGTTTACGGGTGGGCGGACACGCGGAGTGGAAAATACACCCGGGTCCTCCGCAAACGATTCGACGAAACGGAAGTTCACAATCGCACGGGAGCCCGCTTCCATTCCAGCTACTGGCCGGCAAAGCTCCTGTGGCTGCGAAATGAATTGCCCGATGCCTTCGAACGGACGTCGCTATGGCTCTCGTTTAGCGACTTTGTTGTGCTCCGTCTTTTCGGAGTCGCGACGACAAGTATTTCAATGGCGTCCGGGACAGGAATTTTGGATCTTCGTGCCTGCGGCTGGGACGCGAAACTAGTTCGGTTTCTGGGGGTCAACCGGAGTGATCTGCCGCTGATATCCGACGGGCCCTACACGTTTCGCCTGATCGAAAAATTTCGAGACCGCTGGCGGCGGCTGAAAAACGCGGAATGGTTCCCGGCGATCGGCGACGGGGCGGCGAACAATATCGGTGCGGGTTGCGTGAAAAGTTCGACTGCGGGGTTAATGATCGGCACGTCCGGTGCGATGCGTGTCGTCTTCGAGGGCGATCCGCCCGAGGATATCCCACCCGGCCTATGGTGCTACCGGATAGACAGGAGTCGCGGGATCGCAGGCGGAGCCCTTTCGGATGGCGGCGGATTGTATGCCTGGCTGAAGGAGCTTTTGAAGGTCGATTTGCCCGACGATGCCATCGCCCAAAAGATGGCAGAGCGCGGAGCCGACGCTCACGGCCTGACGCTGATGCCATTCTTTGCCGGAGAGCGTAGCACCGGTTATCACGAAGACGCGGCCGGGTCGATCGCCGGTCTTCGCACGTCGCATGACGCCATCGACATCCTCCAGGCGGCGATGGAATCGATCGCGTTTCGATTTGCGGAAGTTTTCGATCAGATAAAGCAGATCGCACCCGTGAAAAAGCTGGTCGTTTCCGGCGGAGCGCTCGAAGCGTCAGCGGTTTGGAGGCAGATAGTCGCCGACGTTCTCGGTCGCGATATCGAAGTTTTCTGCGGCGAAGAGGCATCAATGCGCGGAGCCGTTTTGCTTGCACTCGAAAGTCTTGGCAAAATAGAAAACATTCAAAAGAGTTTCGACCAGGACGGACCGTACAAAATTTCACCCAAAATGCCACAAGATCTACAAAGCGGCGCGGAAGAGACATACAAAACACTACGACGATCTATTTCACACAAATGAGCACAGCAACAAAAATGGTTAAAGGGACTGACATTGACACACTCTCGATAAACACGATCCGGACGCTCTCGCTCGACGCGGTGCAAAAGGCAAACTCCGGACATCCGGGGCTGCCGCTTGGCATGGCACCGGCCGCATATGTGCTCTGGACTCGCTTTTTAAGGCATAACCCGAAAAATCCGAAGTGGTTCAACCGCGACCGGTTTTTGCTGTCGGCGGGACACGGATCGATGCTGATCTACTCGCTGCTTCACCTGACGGGGTACAACCTCTCGCTCGACGAGCTGAAGAATTTTCGCCAGCTTCATTCAAAGACGCCCGGGCATCCGGAAAATATCCTGACGCCGGGTGTTGAGATCACGACGGGGCCATTGGGACAGGGCTTTGCGAACGGTGTCGGGATGGGGATCGCACAGGCTCATCTCTCGGCTCAATTCAACCGCCCGGGGCATTCGGTCATCGATCATTTCATCTACTGCATCTGCTCGGACGGCGATCTGATGGAAGGCGTCAGTTACGAATCGGCGTCGCTCGCGGGGCATTTGAAACTCGACAATCTCATCTATCTTTACGACGACAACCAGATCACGATCGACGGACCGACATCGCTCGCGTTTTCCGAAGACGTGACGAAGCGGTTCGAGTCATGCGGATGGGAAGTTTTGGTGGTTGAAGACGGAAATGACATCGGTGCGATCGAGAATGCGATCAGAACCGCGCAGAGCGTGAAGGGCAAGCCGAAGCTGATCCGCATCAAGACGATCATCGGTTTTGGAATGCCAAAGCAGGGAACATCGAAAGCGCACTCCGACGCACCCGGCGAAGATGCAGTGAAAGAAACAAAACGCAATCTCGACTGGCCGGAGAACAAGAGCTTTTTTATTCCTAAGGACGTGCTCGCGCATTTTCGAACTGCGGTGAAGCGCGGAGCGGCAAATGGAGAAGGATTGGGAAACGGCCGTCAAAGAATACGCTAAGAAATTTCCCGGTCTCGGCAAGACTCTGAAGGAAACTCGTACCAACCGCCTTCCCGAAGGATGGGAGACAGCGCTCCCGAAATTCGACGGCGTGGAAGCAAAGGCGACGCGTGCATACAGCGGCGACGTCATCAACGCTATCGCCGATGTCATTCCGCAGATGATCGGCGGTTCGGGCGATCTGACGCCCTCGAACAACACGTACATCAAGTCGTCATCGAACTTCGAAGCCGGCCGCTATGCAAATCGGAACATTCACTTCGGCATCCGCGAACACGCGATGGGCTCGACGATGAATGGAATGGCCTTGTACGGCAGCGTCATCCCGTTCGGCGGAACGTTCCAGACGTTCTCTGACTACATGCGTCCTGCGATCAGGCTCGCCGCGTTGTCGCACGTCCGGGTACTGTACGTCTTCACACACGATTCGATCGGCTTGGGCGAAGACGGCCCGACGCATCAGTCGGTCGAACATCTCGCCGCGCTGCGTGCGATCCCGAACCTTGCGCTCGATTCGCCCATGCGACGCACACGAGGTTCGCGAGGCATGGCGTGCTGCTCTACTGCGTGAAAATGCGCCGACGGCGTTCGCGCTTTCGCGACAGAAAGTTGCATTGATCGATCGTAAGAAGTTCGCGAATGCGAATGGTCTTCACAAAGGCGGGTATGTTTTGGCGGAAGCGGAGACCAAGACGGGCAAGCCGGCGAATGCAAAGTTGATCCTGATCGCGACCGGATCGGAAGTCGGTCTCGCGATGGAAGCTCGAACCAAACTGAATCGATCGGGCATCGCGACACGCGTCGTTTCGATGCCGTGCTGGGAATTCTTCGACGAGCAATCGGCGAAGTATAAAGAATCGGTTCTTCCCGCAAAAGTAAAAGCACGACTCGCCGTCGAGGCTGGTGTCTCACTCGGCTGGTCGAAGTATGTCGGCGATTCGGGTGACACACTCTGCGTGGACCGCTTCGGCGCATCTGCTCCCGGCGGAAGATGTTTTCCGCGATTACGGTTTTACGGTTGAGAATGTGGTGAGGAAGGCGAAGAAGCTGGTGTGAGTTTGTGTACGTCGCCTTTAGCACCAAAGGTGCGAACGTAACTTAGCCAGGGCCAACGTCCCTGGTCTGCGGTGAATTAATGCCGGAGCCGCAACGCGGCGAAGTACTTACTACGCCGCGTTGCGGCTCAATTTCATTTCTTCTCCGTACCCAGGGCCGTTGGCCCTGGCTAAATTGACGACCGCACCTTTGGTGCTCAATGACGCCGTCAGAATTAATTGCACCGCTGAATAAATGCACATCACGCTGGAGGCCAACCTAAAAACACCCACACTCCTTCTCGACATCGAACGTGTTCGTCGTAACGCCGAACGGATGACCGATGTCGCGCATCGCAATGACGTTCGTCTCCGCCCGCATATCAAAACTCACAAATGCATCGAGGTCGCGCGGATCCAGACCGCAAGGGCACGACGGGGCGATCACGGTCTCGACACTCGCCGAAGCACGTGCATTCGCAAAACACGGGTTCACCGACATCACATACGCCGTCCCGATCGAGCGCGGAAAGTTCGAGGATGCAATCGAGATCGTGAACAGTGGGGTGAAGTTGAATCTGCTGACGGACGATGCTGCGACTGTGAAAGCACTCGACGAGGCAGCGGGAAGATCAGGGTTGAAGTTCGACGTCTTTCTTAAGATCGATTGCGGGACACATCGCGTCGGCGTCGACCCGGAACGGCGAAGAAGCGATCGAAATCCCGCGATCGATCGCGGAATCTGCAAACCTGGACGTTTGCAGGCCTGCTGACACACGCCGGACATTCATACGACGCAAGATCGAAAGACGAGATTCTTCGACGTCGCACGTCACGAACGCGATGTGATGGTCGAGCTGGCCGAACGGTTTCGCGGACGACGGCATCGAGGTGCCCGACGGTTAGCATCGGCTCGACGCCGACCATGAGCTTGATCGATGATCTCGACCGGCATCGACGAGATCCGTCCTGGCAATTACATCTTTTTCGATAACTTTCAGGCTACGCTCGGAAGCTGTTCATTCGAGGATACTGCGCTGACGGTCCTCGCCGCGGTAATTCACAAGAGCAAAGACCGCCTCGTCATCGACGCAGGTGCGATCGCACTCTCGAAGGATCGCGGGCCCGTTGGCCTAGATCCGGGTTGCGGATATGGACGTGTTCTTGATATCGACGGAAACGAAACGGGAATGCGCGTGACCGGAATGTCGCAGGAGCACGGCGAGATCAATGTAGATAACGGCGGATCCGAGCGTTTCGACGTCGGCGATCGCGTGCGAATCCTTGCCAATCATTCGTGTCTAACCGCGGCGCAGCATTCGCATTACAATGTGATGGAGAACGGGAAAATTGTGGATCGGTGGGAGATCCATCGTGGCTGGTGATAGGACAGCAAACTTCAGTTTGCTGAACATGCGACAAACTATAAAGTTTGTCGTCCGATAGAATATGAGCGCAAAAGAAACCCTATCAAGACAATTCACGAAATGCTATGACGAGAACGGATGGTTTGTGGGGACCAGGAACGCGATCGCGAACCTAACAGCGGAACAGGCTGAGTGGAAACCCGAAGGTGCCGAAAATTCGATCCGCGAACTGATCCAGCATCTCAACTACTATACGAATGCATATCTCGAGCGGCTTCAAGGGAAATGACTACGAGTACAAGATCGCGGACAACGATGAGACGTTCGACAAGGGCGAGACCGAAAGCTGGGAAGCCGAGGCCGCACGTTTCGACGCGATCATGACCGAGTGGCGTGAGCTGCTTGAAAAAGCAGATGATGCAAAATTCGAAGAGATCGCTCCGCCGCACGAACACCGGAAATGGCGAGACCTGATCGCCGACATGAACGCTCACACCGCTCATCACGGCGGGCAGATCGTGCTGCTGAGAAAATTGCAGGGAAGTTGGGATTCAAGCGGTGGGGTTTCGTGAGCGCGGTTTAGTGGTGTACGTTCTGTTTCTTGTCGGTTCGTGTGATTTTGTGGGTCGCTGATGAGGTGAGAATCTGGAACCACAAAAAAATGAAAAAACAACGGCGGCGATGAGCTCGTCCACCGTTGTTTTTCTTATATTCCCGCGCCGGTTAATGGCCAGCGGGAAACGCTCGAATTAGGGAAGTGGTTCCGACACGATCCGGCTCGCGGTCGCCGTGGCTGGACCGGTGAAGACAAGAGTGCCGTCCGGGGCATAGATCCTTACGAGACCCGGGCCGCTCCACGCGTCGCCTGCTGCATTCAAAATTACAGTCTGCTGGATGACGTGCGTGCCCGTTGATGTGGAATCACGGTTGTAATGTAGTTGGCGAAATGTAAGAGCATACGTTCGTCGAGTTTTTATCACCAATCCGCTCCCACACACCGTACTGCGGGCTGCCCACGGCATTATCTCCGTCGCCGCTACCGGTGAATCCACCATCGGCGGTGAAGTTCATCAGAACGCGGAACGGCGGCGGGCCGCCAATGGCCGTTACAACACCCTCCCAACTGCCGGTCGGACTCGTCCATGCCGGCTGGTTATTGGTTTGAGCAAGTGCCGTGAGGGTGGTCATGGCGGCGATGATCATTGCGATAAAAATCTTTCTGGTTAACATTTTGTTTTTTCTCCTTTTTCAAAATTGAAGTCCGCAGGGCTATCTCGCCATTCGCGTGTGTGCGTTACTGGCGACGATCGAAGCCGTTCGAAGCCGGTGAGTATCGTTTTCCCGATAACCCTTGTGCCAAGTTCGTTTCGAAAGCCGATCATCGATCAATGCGATGTCCCGCTCGATGTGGACTATACTGGCGGGGCCATTACTAAGTCCTCTGAAACTTCTCGGATCTTTCTCGGAAAGTTCTAGGCGCGTTTAGTCCAGGTTTTATGGGAGAAAATCAGAAATGTGTTTTTGAGTTCGGCGAATATCGTCTCGATCCAGCCGAGCATCAACTGCTTCGTTACGGAAAGGTGATCCCGCTCACTCCCAAGGCTTTTGAGACGCTTCGCCTGCTGGTCGAGAACGGCGGGCACCTCCTCGAGAAAGATCGCCTTATGGAGATGCTCTGGGCGGATGCCTTCGTCGAGGAAGGCAATCTTGCTGATAACATTTCCAAGATCAGACAGGCCTTGGGCGACAGTCGTAAAGCGCCGAAGTTTATCGAAACCGTTTCGGGACGCGGCTATCGATTTATCGCCAAGGTGGAGAAGGTTGAAGGGGCGCCAGTCCGGGAAGTGGCGGCTGTCGATACAGATGAGCACCGGGCGTCCGGGAACCGAGATCCGTCGTGCGCATGCTGATGGCGGCGACGTTACCCCGAATCTCAAAGCGTCCGAGTCCCCGATCCCAGGGATGCGAAAGTTCCGCAGCGGGGGCGCGATGGGAATAGTCGTCGCTATCGCCGTAGGTGGTTTGCTGCTTTATATCTGGGCAACGCGTCCGCCAAAAGCGTCGGTCTCGCCCACGGCGACAAGATCGATCGCCGTGCTACCCTTCAAACCGATCGTCGCCGGGAACCGGGACGAAGCACTTGAGCTGGGAATGAGCGATACGCTGATCTCAGGACTCAGCCGTCTGCGGCAGCTGATCGTGCGTCCGATCAGCGCCGTGCGCGGCTACACAGATCTGGACCAGGATGCACTGGCCGCGGGTCGCGAGTTGGGTGTCGAATCGGTACTTGATGGAAATATTCAGCGGTCCGACGGCCGGATAAGGGTATCGGCCCGGCTCGTAAGGGTCGGGGACGGCGCGACGTTGTGGTCCGAAACGTTTGACGAGGAATTTACGGATATCTTTTCCGTCCAGGATTCGATCTCAAAAAAGATAGTCGGCGCATTGGCTCTGCAGTTGAGCGGCGAAGAACAAGGTCGACTCACCAAGCGATATACCGCGAACTCTGAAGCCTATGAACTCTATCTGAAAGGTCGTTTCTTCTGGAGTAAGTCGACGCCGGAAGGACTGCTGAAAAGTCTTGAGTTCTACGCACAGGCGATCGAGCTGGATCCAGGCTACGCTCTCGCGTTTGCCGGACAAGCCGATTCGTACAATCTGCTCGGCAGTTACGGGGTTTGGCCAATCAACGATTCGCATCCGAAGGCCCGGGCCGCCGCCGAAAAAGCACTCGCTCTAGACGAGGATCTGGCCGAGGCCCACACTTCGCTGGCGGCCGTCATCGCGGATTATTACTGGGACTGGGCGGAATCGGAGAAACACTTCAAGAAAGCCATCGATCTGAATCCGAATTACGCGGTGGCGCGTTCCTGGTATTCGCAGCAGCTCTCGCGAATGGGACATGTCGACGAGGCCGTGGAAGAAGCACGACGCTCACAGGCACTCGATCCCCTTTCATCGAGCGCGGACGCCCAAGTCGGACTGGCTCTCTATCGTGCCCGGCGTTTCGATGAGGCGGCGGAAGAACTGCGAAAGGCGCTGGAATTTAATCCGCAGGCTCTGGACGCACATTTGTTTCTCGGTTTGGTTTACATAGAACAGGGGAAGAATGCAGAAGCTATTTCCGAGCTGCAGACCGTTGGCGAACTGTCCGGCAAAAACCCAACTATGCAAGTGCTTCTCGGATATGGTTACGCGTCCGCCGGCCAACGGGATGAAGCGGAAGCGATCCTCAAGGAATTTGGTTCTCCATCTAGCAAGCAGCCGGTCTTTCAGATCGGGATCGCGATGATCTATATCGCACTCGGCGACCATGATCAAGCTTTCGAATGGCTGGACAAGGCCTACAACGCTCGGGCCTGGCAACTAGGATTTTTGAAAGTAGAGCCGATCTTCGATCCGCTCCGCGAGGACCCACGATTCGCCGACCTGATGCGGCGAGTCAACCTCATCCCTTCATTTGAACAGGTGGGAGTTTTGCCCGCGAAAGACGCGAGATGACGCGAAAAAAAGAGATCGGACTATTGTGCCCGCAAAACAAGCAAAAGGACGCGAATAAGAACTTCCTTTTTCGCGTCCTTTTCGCGTGTTTCGCGGGCAGAAATCTTCCTGCTCAATACAGCTTCCGGATTTCATTTCGAAGCCGGCTCACAACACCCTTTTCCGCTGGGGTCCCGTCCGGATAGATCACATTCGTATTGAAGACAATGATCGACGCTTGCCGAGTCGCGGGTTCGAAATCGATGTAGCTGATAAACCCGTTCTGATCGCCGCCGTGGCCGATGAATGTGCGGCCGTCGCGACGGTTGAGAAAATAGATCAGACCGATATCCGTCGTGAATCCGGTATTGCCGTTGGCGTCCGCCGTGGTCGGCAATTGCGGCTTCCACATTTCCTCGAGCGATGAGCGCTTGAGTACGGTATCGTAAAGAATCCCGTCGCTACCGCTACCGCTCCGCGTCCCGACAAGAAACTTCAAATATTTGACCATGTCCGAGATCGGCGAATTCAGGCCACTGTTCGAAACCGTTATGCCTGTGTTCGCGTCGAATCGTCCCTCGGTCCGTTTGCCGTCGCGGATGTAATAGGAATGCGAGCGATTTTTGAGCAGATGATACGGCGTGGCGTCGAAGTAGCTCGAGTGCATCCCGAGCGGCTTGAGAATATTCTTATCGACGTAGACTTCGTAATCGTCACCGCTCACTTTCTCGATGATGCGGCCGAGAAAAATAATGGCCGGATTCGAATAGCTGAACTTCGAACCGGGTTTGAAAAGTATTTCTGTGAACGGGAGCATGGCGACAAGCTGCGAATATTCCGTGGGTTCAAACGGTTCCCAATCTTCGCCCTTGTCCCACGGCCACGTAGGATTTCGAAATCCACCCGAGTGCGTCATTAGATGGCGGATCGTGATCTCGTCCATCGAGCCGAACTTGTTATGCACCTCGATCAGCTCGGGCAGATATTTCGTTACCGGATCATCGAGCTTCAGAAGCCCTCGATCGCGGAGCTGCATGATCGCGAGCGCGGTAAACGGCTTCGTATTCGACGCCCAGTGGTAGATCGTGTTCGCATCGACGGGCTGTTTCTTTTCGAGGTTGGCCGAGCCGTAATGTTTTTCGACAACGAGCTTGTTGTCTTTCAGAAACACGAAGCTGCTGCCGACGATACCGGCGTCTTTCAATTCCTTCTGGTAAAACGTGTCGAAGGTCCTGAACTTGTCGGATTGAGAGAATGTATTTGCGGTCCCGATGAAAATGGCGAGTACGGCGATGCCGAGTCTCATTAGCTACCTCGCTAAGGCTAGATTTTGCAAGACGTGAGAATGATAATGACGCGCAAGTATGTTTTCAAGCACAGACTGTTCAGGCAGTCGTGGGCGAAGCTCCCTTGGGAGCGTCATGTTGGTAGCAGAGACAGACGTACCGAGCGAGCTCCATAGGAGCGACACTGTACCGCCCCTACGGAGCTTGAGAGATTGTTGTTTTTCGCGATTACTACCAACATGACGCTCCTAAGGAGCTTGAAAAAACTGCCGCTTTACTCAGTGTCCTGGTTTCATCTGATTTTCGGCTTGCTTGTTCGTTGTTTTCGTGACGACGGGAAGGTTCATGCGCGTCGAGTTTCGGACAAGGATGCCTGCCGCTCCAGTCGCGCTGTTATACTATCTCCCTAATGAGTTCTTACGAGTCTTTATCCGAAACTCAACAGTTTGCCTGCCGTGTGATCGCCGATCACGCGCGGTCGACGGCGTTCGCGATCGCTGACGGCATTCTGCCCGGCAATGAGGGACGCAATTATGTGTTGCGAAAAATTATGCGGCGCGCGATCTATCACGGACGCGAGCATCTTGGTTTGAAGGATCTGTTCTTTTACAAGGTCTGCGATTTCGTAATCGATCAGATGCATAACGCGTTCCCCGAGCTTGAAACTCAGCGCGAATTCATCGGCAAGATGGTCCGGCTTGAGGAGGAAAGGTTCGGTAATACGGTTACGGTCGGTTTGAAAAAATTGGATGAGCTCGATATAAAATCCGATTCGCTTTTCACTGACATCGCTAAGTTATATGACACATATGGAACGCCACGTGATCTGATCCGCGTTTATCTTCAAGAGAAAGGAATCGCATTCGAAGAGGACGATTACAACTCGAGATTCGATGTAGCGCTGCAAGCCGCACAGAAACAATCCGGCGTCGGGCAGACAGAGCGCAAAAGTCAGATCAGCCCGATGTACGCACAACTTCTTGAGAAGGTCGGGACGGGAAAATTTCACGGCTACGATACGACGCGGCTCGAGGATGCCGAGGTCGTCGCGATCGTAAAAGATGAGAAACAGATCGCTGCACTTGAAGAGGGAGACGAAGGCCTTATCGTTCTGAAAGACACGCCGTTCTATGCCGAGGCGGGCGGCCAAGTTGGTGACACGGGGTTTTTCAGTGGTCAGTCGTCAGTGAGCAGTGGTCAGTCGTCAGTGAGCAGTGGTCAGACAGGAAAGACTGAACACCGAACACCGAACGCCGAACACTTTACGAAAGTTCGCGTGCTCGACACATTCGCACCACTGACCAATCTGATACTTCACAAATCCAAAGTGGAAAGCGGATCGATCAAGGTTGGTGACAGAGTTACCGCCATCGTCGATGCAGAAAAGCGTGATGCCACGCGCCGGAATCACACCGCGACGCATCTCGTCCACGCAGCACTCCGCGAAGTTCTCGGCACACACATAAAGCAGGCCGGCTCGGTCGTTGCACCGAATTACCTTCGATTCGACTTTACCCACTACCAGCCGATGACAGAGGACCAGATCGCCGAGATCGAGGACCTCGTCAATCGATACATACTCGAAAATCAGCCGGTCAACACGAACATCATGGCGATCGAGGAAGCGATGCGCGGCGGAGCGATGGCGCTTTTTGGCGAAAAGTACGGTGCGGATGTTCGCGTCCTGAGCGTCGGCGACGGCATCTTCTCAAAAGAACTTTGCGGCGGTACTCATGTTAAGGCGACCGGCGATATCGGTGCGTTTAAGATCACATCGGACGAAGCTATCGCATCGGGCGTTCGACGCATCCGCGCGATCACCGGCTTTGACGCATTCGAGCGTTTCCGCGAAGACGAACGTCTTATAGACAGAAGTCTTGCTGCCTTAAAGACACAGCGTGACAATCTTCCTGCCGCGATCGAACGTCTGCAGGAAGAAGTAAAGCGGACGCGAAAAGAGATCGAAGATTTGAAATTGAAGATCGCGACGGGGGCGATCGGAACCGCAACGTCGAATGGCGATGAAGCCCGCGATGTGAATGGCGTGAAAGTGCTCGGAAAGATCGTCGACGGGCTAGATGCCAATGGACAGCGCCAGCTTTCCGATACGCTCCTTGCGCGTTTGAAGTCGGGTGTTGTTGTGCTTGGCCGTGCGAGTGAAGGCAAGGTCAGCATCATCGTCCGCGTATCAGACGATCTGACGTCGCGTGTAAAAGCCGGGAACGTGATCAAAGAGATAGTTCCGATCGTGGGTGGAAAAGGCGGTGGCCGTCCTGACATGGCGGAGGGCGGCGGCTCGGAACCGGACAAGCTCGGGGAAGCGATCGATGCGAGCTACAAGGTAATTGAGGAGATGCTGGGTTGAGCCGTGATTCAAGTTTTTTGAACGCGGATTGGGCGGATATAGCGGATCTCACGGGCATGAAGAATCTTATCCGTTTTACCGCCTGATCCGCCCAATCCGCGTTCGAGAAATTCTAAGGGAATACGGTTTCTCCCATTACGTCGAATACCCTGGCGCCGGTTGATTCGGGGCGGCTGATTCCTGATTCTCACGCTCAACCTGTTTCTCCGCACAGCTATGCGACGTGATTAGCATCACCGAACCGACGACGACGCTTGCTCCGATCAACATCTGGCCTGTCATCGCCTCGCCCGCGATCAACCATCCCAGGATGACCGCGATAACCGGATTAACATACGCATAAGTCGCGACCATCGATGGCCGAGCATTCTTCAGCAGCCAACTGTAGGCAGTAAATCCGATCAGCGAACCGAATACGATCAGATATACGACGCCTATGAGCGACGCCGTGGATACCGCGGCCGGATCGAACGTGGACCATTCGCCGCGAATAAGTCCGACGAGCAACAGCGATACGCTACCGGCGAGCATCTGCATTCCCGCGGTCAGCAACGATGATTTAGGAACCGACGCCCGAAGTCCGTATATGGAACCGGTCGCCCACGACAGGGCTGCGAAAAGAACCGCGACGATTCCTATCCACTGGCCCGCACCGCCGGCGAAAGCACCCGTAGTCGCACGACCGCTGATCAAAAGCCATACTCCGGCAAAACCAAGTAACAATCCGACCGCGACCCTCCAATTCGGTCGTCCCCGCTTTAGCCAGAGCCAGCTCAGCAGGACGATCCATAGCGGTTCGGTTGCGACAAGCAGTGCCGCCAGACTCGACGGAATGTAATGCTGAGCGAGTACCACGCCGCCGTTTCCGCCAAGCAGAAGCAGAGTTCCGACGATGAAACTCGTCCGCCAATGCTGAAGCGTCGGGGTTTCATAATCCTTCGACAGACGAGCCCAAAGGAGTAGGATCGAGCCGGCTAAGGCAAATCGGGATCCCGCCATCAGAAACGGCGGAAGCGTTTCGATGGCGTACTTGATCGCGAGATACGTCGATCCCCAAAAAACGTAGACAGCGAAAAAGGCCGCGATCAAGATCACCAGTTTGCGGCCGGCTGCCGTCGTGCGAACTTCGTGTAACGTCATCTCACTTACCCCTTGCTTTCGTAAGCCCCTCCGCATCGATCGGAACGACCGTCCCTTCCTTGAATGTCTTGAGCACGACCGTTGTCCGCGTGTTGACTACATTCGGAATTCCCTTAATTTTCTCGCGGAGAAAAAGACCGAGTGACTCGGCATCCTTGCTAAGCACCTTGATATAAAAGCAATCATCGCCCGCGACCTCGTGAACTTCCTGTATCTCAGGCACCGCCGCGAGTTGCTCGCCGATACCCGTCAGGTCATCAACGGTGCGGACCGCGATGATCGACGTCAGCCCGAAGTCGAGCGCTTTTGCATCGATATCGGCCGAGTAGCCGCGGATCACGCGCCGTTCCTCCAGCTTGCGTATGCGTTCGAGAACAGCCGATGGTGCGAGATTCACCTGACGAGCGATCTCGGCGTTCGACGTGCGACCGTCTTGCTGAAGAATGGATAGAATTTGTGTGTCGATTACGTCAATCATTCGGGTATCACCTCAAAAGCCAGAATAATCATCGGATTTCTGTATGTCAAGGGGAATTTTTGACTGAAGGGGGGTCATGCACGACACAGGGACGACCAAAGGTCGAGCGCGGAATCTGATCCGATTCTTCTCTGCGTCCTCCGCGAGCTCGGGGTGAAATCCTGCCGAGGGCCATTTCGGTATTGTCTCGGTCGCGGCGCAGGACGTATTATCACCGCATGGCTTCCGTGATCCAGACCAGCGAAGAACAGATAGTCTCTTTCAATCCCGCAACCGGCGAGGAAGTCGGACGCGTTCGACAGACTAAGGCGGAGGAAGTCCCGGAAACGGTCGTACGAGGTCGCGAAGCTTTCCACCTGTGGAAAAAAACGGCATTCGGTCATCGCCGAGATCTGATCATGCGTGCCCGCGAGGTGATCTTGTCGGAGCTCGACGAGATCGCGCACCTTATTTCCGCCGAATCCGGCAAGCCGTTCGGCGAGGCGATCGCGATGGAGATCGCCCCGGTTCTCGACCTGATGCAGCATTTCGCACACAAGACAGAACGCATTCTTAAACCGAAACGCATCAATATCGGCCTCTACTCGATGATGGGGCGCTACTCGAAGATCGTCTATCACCCGCTTGGCGTCGTCGGAATTATTCCGGCGTGGAATTATCCATTCTCGATACCGCTTGGCGAAGCTGTGATGGCCGTCATGGCCGGGAACGCCGTCGTCATAAAGCCATCCGAGCTGACACCGCTGATCGGCGTAAAGATCGGCGAGATCTTCGAACGGGCCGGAGCTCCCGAGAATCTGGTACAGATCGTCAGCGGCGACGGAAGAACCGGAGCGGCGCTCGTAGATGCCGCACCGGACAAGATCATGTTCACGGGTTCGGTTGCGACCGGTAAAAAGATCGCGGCTGCGGCGGCGAATAATCTCACATCCGTCGTGCTCGAGCTTGGTGGCAAAGATCCGATGATAGTCTTCGACGATGCGAATCTTGAGCTCGCCGCGTCGGCCGCCGTTTGGGGTGCGTTCTGCAACTCGGGACAGTCGTGTTCGTCGGTCGAACGGCTTTATGTACAGGAAGGTGCGGCTGATCGGTTGACGAAAATGATCGTCGAGAAAACACGCGAGCTGCAACAGGGAGCCGGGCATCGCGAGGATGTTTCGATCGGTACGATGTCATCGGAACGACAGTTGAAGATCGTCGAAGACCATGTGGAGCAATTCCGCAAAGACGGCGCGCACATCGAGATCGGGGGACAGGCCGGCATTGCGGATCGCGGATTGCGGAGTGCGGATTTCGTGCCGACTCATTCCGATGACCCTGCCGAGAACGTCGAAATCCGAAATCCGAAATCCGAAGTCCCAAATCTCTTTTACGAACCAACGGTCATTTCCGGGGCGACAAACGATATGCGTGCGATGCAGGAAGAGACGTTTGGCCCGACGCTGCCGATCGCGACATTCAAGACCGAAGAAGAAGCGATCGGCCTGGCGAACGATTCCGAGTTCGGCCTGACGGCGAGTGTCTGGACGCGCGATTACGCAAAGGGGAAACGTGTTGCCGAGAAGATCGAAGCCGGGTCGGTGTGCGTCAACGAAGTACTCTATACACACGGTATCGGCCAGACGCCATGGGGTGGGTTCAAGAATAGCGGCCGCGGACGCACGCATGGTACCGAGGGATTGATGGAGCTGGTCCAGCCGCAGCACATCCACGTCAATCGGTTCGCATTCCTTCCCGATGCGTGGTGGATGCCCTACTCGTCGACGGCGGTCGAGACTTTTCGTCAGTTTGCTTCGGGGTTCGCCAGCGGTTCGCTGTGGAAGACGGCGGGGATACTGCCGCAGATGTCGAAACGTATCCGGGAACTGTTGCGGCGACGGTGAAATTTCGCTAATCAGTCTCGACGGACATGGGCGTGGAGATCGGTTCGGGCCGGTGAGTTTTCAGCAGGACGAGGTGCAGCGTTACTCCGATGGCTATCGCGAGAAGTAGCAAATTTATCCAGAAACTAGCGGCGAGGATCCAAATACTAAAACCGATCGAGACCCACAGGACTGTGGTGGTCGAGATCTTTTGTCTCAACGAAATTCCCCGGCCGCTCTGATAGTTTTTGATATACCCGCCGAACAGGCGATTGTTTAGCAGCCAGGTGTGAAAACGTTCGGAGCTCCGCGAATAGCAGTATGCGGCCATCAGAAGGAAAACGGTCGTCGGCAAAAGCGGCAGGAACATTCCCAACACGCCCAGAGCAACGCATACCGTCCCGGCAAATATGAGGAGTGCTTTTCTAACGTCCATATTCCCCCGCGAGGGATAGTTTAATGGATTCGAGTGCCAAACGTCGAACGGGAAGATCAGTGCGCATTCGTGCGGATCAATGTATCGAGCAAGCGAATGTGGTAGCTGATACGTTCTGAGCATTGTTCCGAATTATCACCTATCACGCATTCCGGAACCTTCATCAGATCAAATAAATTCTGCCACGACCGGTGCATGATCCGACGGATGATCCCAGCCACGCGGGATCTTTATCGATCCAGCAATCGGTGCAGCGTTCGGCGAGCGGAGGCGACGCCCATATGTGATCGATGCGAAGTCCCCGGTCCTTTTCAAAGTCGTGCCGAAAATTGCTCCACCATGAAAATTCTTTTTCATCGTCGTTGATCTGCCGGAAGACGTCTACAAGGCCCCACTTCTTCAGTTCCTGCAGCGAATCGCGTTCAGGCTTAGTGAAATGCAGCTTATTCCGCCACGCAGGGACGCTCCAGACATCCAGCTCGTGCGGCGCTACGTTCAGGTCGCCGCATAGAATGACATCCTCTGCTGTGTCGTATTTCTTGTCGAGATATTTTCGGAGCCGTTTGATCCAATCCAGCTTGAACTGATACTTCGGCGTTCCCTGGCTAGTGCCGTGAGGAGCATACACGTTGATCAGCCGGATGTTGTTAATCTCCGCCGATAGAAATCTGCTTTGGTTATCAGTTTTGTCGCCAGGAAGTTTCGTGACTACATTTTCTAGCGGAAGCTTAGACAGAATAGCGACGCCATTGTACGCTCGCTCACCGACGTGTTCGATGTGCGGATATCCGATCGCCCGAAGCTTGATGTACGGAAATTTTTCATCGACGGACTTAGTTTCCTGGAGACAAAGCACATCCGGCTGATTTACCTGACACCATGTCAGAACATGGTCGATGCGGGACTTGATCGAATTGATGTTCCAGGTGGCGATCTTCATCGGGAGGGGGTAGGACGGACTGTCAGTCCGTCCTCGTTTAACGAATCGGAATAAAACGACTTTCCATATCCGAACCGCGGACGGACTAGCAATCCGTCCTACAATTTGAACTCCGCTATGACGGGCGCGTGGTCGCTTGGCTTTTCCAAGGCCCGCGGTGCCTTGTCGATCCAGCAACCGGTACTTTTTTCTGCAAGTGAAGGCGATGTCCAGATGTGATCGATGCGCAAACCGCGATTTCTTTGCCATGCGCCTTCACGATAATTCCACCAGGAAAACTCCTTCGCGTCCGGGTTGTGCTTTCGATACACATCGACGAATCCCCACTGTTTGACGTGCGTCATCGCGGCCCTTTCGGGTTTTGAAAAATGGATCTTACCTTCCCAGACGGCGACATTCCAGACATCGAGATCGTCCATCGCGACATTAAAATCGCCGCACAGGAGAACATCGGAATTTACATCGCACGTCTCGTCAAAAAAGCGTCGAAGGCGTTGCAGCCAGTCGAGCTTGAAATTGAATTTGTCGCTCCAAAGCTCGCTTCCGTTCGGGATGTACGTATTGACGACGCGGACGCCGTTAATGGTGCCGGCGATCAGACGTTTTTGGGATTCGTCGTCGTCGTCGAGGAAATTCTTCTGCACGTCGGTGATCGGAAACTTCGAAATTATCGCGACACCGTTGTAGGACTTCTGTCCCATGAACGCGGCATCGTATCCGAGATCCTTGAGCGCGGCAAGCGGAAAATTTTCATCGATCGTCTTGGTCTCTTGAAAACAGATGACGTCGATGTCCTCCGTCTCAAGCCAGCCGAGCAGCTGCGGCATACGAACATTGATCGAATTGACGTTCCAGGTCGCGATTTTCATCTATAGTCTTTTTATCATAGGGCGTGAACCCAACGTTAGTTAACCGCGGATGAACACAGATCAAGCGGATTTCTTTTGATCAATTCCCGACAGTTTTAAGGTTAATCCGCGTTATCTGCGTTCATCTGCGGTTAATCTAGTGGACGTACCGGATCCTGTTTGCGCACAACGAGCCTACTATTTCGTTCCCAAAAGACTCCATCTTCGAAACCCTGGATCGATTTGTCTCTTTCGGCCATCTGGAGTCGCTTCGCCGCAAGCAGACAGTAATTCTCATCCGATTCGATCGCGACAAAGTCTCGCCCGAGTTTTTTCGCGACGACCGCGGTCGTTCCGCTTCCGGCAAACGGATCGAGAATCAGATCGCCGGGGTTTGTGCTCGCGAGAATTATTTTCGCGAGCAGCTTTTCAGGTTTTTGCGTCGGATGATCGGTGTTTTCCGGCATCGACCAAAACGGCACCGTGATGTCGGTCCAGATATTCGACGGATGGGTATCTCTGAAATTTCCGTCGCTTGATTCATTCCAGTCCTTTGGCTTGCCGTTCTCGCGATACGGAGCGATCACGCGGCGACGCTGCTTCACGGCATCAAGGTTGAACGTGAACTTGTCCGAGACGGTGAAAAACCAAATGTCTTCCGAAGCGTTCTTCCAGTTAGCTTTTGCACCACGCCCCTTCTCACGCTCCCATGTGATGCGATTTTGCAGCTTGAAATACTTCGACCCGACGCGCTGTATCGCCGAACTCGAACGCCAATCACCGCAGATATAGATACTCGCAGTGTTTTTGAGCAGTGGAACGCAGAATTCAAGCCACGAGTCGAGCCAGTCTTCGTACCCGTCCGCGCTTTTGCTCTTGAATTTTTCGGTCCCGAATTGCTTTGTCAGATTGTAAGGCGGATCGGCGAATAGCAGGTCAAAGCTCTGCTTCGACAACTTCGGCAATACTTCGAACGCATCACCACAGACGACAGAGTGTCGGTCGATATCTTCGACTCCATCTCTGACAACGATCGAGCTTCGTAAAGCTTCAGTCTCGCTATCATCTACTAAAATCGTACGATTTCGAGGAGCCCGAGCCGGAGAGCTGTGTGAATTACTGGGCATATCTTGATTGAAAACTTTAGCAACTACTATCCATTTTGTCGCTTTCAGGACGCCATCTTTGCGAACTCTGCGAGCTTTGCGTGAGACAGTTCTATTTCACGCAAAGATCGCAAGGCTCGCAAAGCCGATCGATGTGTGATTACGGACAGACGGCGTCGCCTCATTTGACCGTCAAAATCGCGCGTGATAATCTCTTATGTTTTGAGATTAGCTCGATTTTTCGCGGGTTTCATAAAGCGATAATAGTTTAAGAAAATATGGTTTTGCTGGCATTTGCCGAATCGATCCAGCTCTTTCCGGACGGCACTCTTTTCATACATATTGCACTGATCCTGTTGATGATCTGGATCCTGAACCGCACGTTTTTCAGGCCGATCAACCGCGTCATCGAATCCCGCAATAAGAATAAAGGCGGCCACGGCAGCGAGGCCGACGCCATTCTCAGCGACGTCAGCGACAAACAGGCCAGATACGAGCGCGAGTTGCTTGAGACTCGGAGCGAGAGCTACGAGTTTATCGAAAAGCAACGTGCAGATGCGATCAATTCGCGTCAGGAAAGAATAGCGGCGGCAAAGAGTGAAACGGCAGCTTCGACTGCATCGCGAAAACAGCAGGTCCAGAATCAGGCTTCTGAGGCGAAAGCGATCATCGCAAAGGAAGCCGAAGCGATGGCTGAGAAGATCAGCGACAATATTTTGAAAGCGTAGCTCGAATATGTTTGCTTTTTTCTTTAACGTAATTTTCTTGTTTGCTGAAGCGGGCGGTCGCAGCGGCTAGCGGCGGCTTTACCGCGTTCTACGACAAGTACCTGAATTATCCAGGCTTTGAAGCCTGGAAATTTATCAATCTGGCGATCTTTGTATTTCGCGCTTGTCTATCTTCTCAAGAAACCGCTCAGTGCAGCCTTTAAGGCAAAGCGCGATTCGATCCGATCCGAGTTGATAAAGGCGGAAGAGGAAAAGCAGGCCGCACTTGCTCAATTGACCTCGGCGGAAGCCAAGCTCGCGGCACTCGATTCGGAAAAAGCCTCGATATTGACGAAGGCAAAGGACGAGGCCGAGGCCGAGAAAACGCGTTTAGCACAGCAAACCGATGCCGAGATCGCGAAGCTGGGCGACCAGGCCGAGGGCGACGTTAACCGGCTTACGCAGCAGATCAAAGCGGAGCTTCGCCGCTTCTCTGCACAGGAGAGCGTGCGTCTGGCGGAAGAAAAACTACGCGGAAAGATCAACGCGGACAACGACGCGGTTCTCGTTAAATCGGGCATACGGGCGATCGGAGGTTTGAAGTAAATGAGTGTCGAAACGATCTCGCGCAGATATGCAACGGCCCTCGCCGACGTCGTCGTCCCTTCCGGAGAGACCGAAATCGTAAAGGGCGAGTTGAAGGCGTGGGAGCAGTTGGTTGCTGGTAACGCTGAACTCCAGAACGCATTTCGGAATCCGGCAATAGCGCACGCAAAAAAGGAAAGAGTGCTTGAAGGTTTACTTGCGAAGACGCGGCCGTCGAGAACAACCGCAAATTTTCTGCGCGTTCTTCTTCGCAACAGCCGCCTCACAGAACTGAGCCATATCAATGAACGGTTCGCGTCGGTGCTAGAGGATCGCGCCGGAAGAGTTGCGGCGGATGTTATTTCGGCCCGGGAACTCGCCGAGGCGCAGCGAAACGAGCTTAAAACGAATCTGGAAAAGCTTACGGGCAAGCAAGTGAAGCTGAACTTCACCGTCGACCCCGGCCTTATCGGCGGCGTTGTCACGCGTCTCGGTTCGACGGTCTATGACGGCTCGGTGAAAACGCAATTGGAGAATCTTAAGGAAGAATTGATGGGATCGTAGTTCGTCGATCGTTGTTCGTTGCCGGATCCATTCGGCCTCCGACCAACGATCAACTATCAACGATCCACGAACAAGTTATGGAAGCAATTAAAGCAAACGAAATTAACGAAATTATTCGTGCACAGATCGAAAATTTCGACGCGACCATGACGGTCGACGAGGTCGGCACGGTCATCAAGGTCGGCGACGGTATCGCCGAGATCTACGGTCTCGAAAAGGTCATGGCGGGCGAGCTGCTCGAATTTCCTCACGGCGTTCGCGGTCTCGCACTCAACCTTGAGGAAGACAAGGTCGGTACGCGTGCTCTTCGGCGATTTTCAAAAGATCAAAGAGGGCGACGAAGCGAAGCGCACCAAACGCATCATGAGCGTACCGGTCGGCGACGCGATGATCGGCCGTGTGGTCGACGCTCTCGGTAATCCGATCGACGGTAAGGGCGAGATCATCACCGACACGTACAATCCGGTCGAGCGGATCGCCCCCGGCATTATCGACCGTCAGCCGGTTAAAGAACCGCTTCAGACCGGTCTAAAGGCTATCGACTGCGATGGTCCCGATCGGCCGCGGCCAGCGTGAGCTGATCATCGGCGACCGCCAGACGGGTAAGACCGCCGTCGCGATCGACACGATCATCAACCAGAAAGGCAAGGACGTCATCTGCGTTTATGTCGCGATCGGGCAGAAGGCGTCGACCGTTGCACAGGTTCGTCAAGAAGCTCGAAGAATTCGGTGCGATGGATTACACGATCATCGTCTCGGCATCGGCTTCGGATCCGGCGGCCATGCAGTTTCTCGCTCCGTATTCGGGTTGTGCGATCGGCGAATACTTCCGCGACAACGGCCGCCACGCTCTGACGATCTACGACGATCTTTCGAAGCAGGCTGCAGCGTACCGCGAGATCTCGCTGCTGCTCCGCCGTCCGCCGGGCCGCGAAGCTTATCCGGGCGACGTTTTCTATCTTCACTCACGCTTGCTCGAACGTGCGGCAAAGATGTCGGACGCCCGTGGCGGCGGTTCGCTGACATCGCTGCCGATCATCGAGACACAGGCCGGCGACATCTCGGCATACATTCCGACGAACGTGATCTCGATCACGGACGGCCAGATCTTTCTGGAGTCCGATCTGTTCAACTCCGGCGTGCGTCCCGCGATCAACGTGGGTAACTCGGTTTCGCGTGTGGGCGGTTCGGCACAGATCAAGGCGATGAAGCAGGTCGCCGGTACTCTGCGTATCGACCTCGCACAGTTTCGCGAGCTGGCGGCTTTCGCTCAGTTCGGTTCCGACCTCGACAAATCGACGCAGTCGCAGCTCGAACGCGGACAAACGCCTGACCGAGATCCTGAAACAGCCACAGTATCAGCCGATGGACGGTCGAGAAGCAGGTACTTATCATCTGGACGGTCTCGAACGGCCTGGCGGACGATATCGAGGTCGAGGACCTGAAGACGATTCGAAGAAGAGCTCGGCGACTTTGTCGAGAAGCACATCCGGCCGTGTATGAACACGCTTCGCGAGAAGAAGATCGATCGACGACGATCTGAAAGCTTCGATGAAGGAAGCGATCGAGGATTTCAAGGCGACGCGTTGGGAAACGGCGACAGCGGCAGCGGCTTAAGACTAGTCCTGGTCCTAGTCCCAGAAGTCCCATTGGATCTTGGGACTCTGGGACTAGTGACCAGACTTCAAACTGAGAATCATTAGAAATCATGGCAAGTCTATTGGACATGCGCCGGCGTATTAAGTCGGTCAAGAACACACAGCAGATCACCAAGGCGATGAAGATGGTCGCCGCGGCGAAGCTGAAGCGCGCGCAGGATCGCGTGACCGCCGCCCGTCCGTTTGCCGGAAAGATGACCGAGGTTCTCGGCGGTCTGAGCTGCCAAGGTCGCGGACGAGTTTTCGCATCCGCTTGCTCGACGAGCGCGGCGATGAAAAATATCTCGTCGTGCTGGTAACGGCGGACAAGGGTCTCGCCGGTGCGTTCAACGCAAACGTCATCAAGGCGACTCAGGCTTTTCTGAAAGAGAATGCCGCAAAGTCGGCTGAGATGATCACCGGTCGGCCGCAAGGGTCGCGACTTTTTCAAGCGACGCGAGATCGTCGTTTACCGACGAGTACATCGGCTTGACGGGCAGCGGACGGGCAAACCACACCGACGCCATGGAGATCGCGCGGAAGATCATCAAGACATTTACCGAGGATACGTCGATCGACAAGGTCTTTCTCGTCTTCACCGAGTTCAAGACTGTCCTCTCGCAAAAACCGGTGATCGAGCAGCTCCTGCCGATACCTCGCGATCGACGCGTGCGAAGACGGTGACGCGGCAGGGCCGATGCCGAGTATATCTACGAACAGCCTGCGGCCGAGATCTTCGGAAAGCTTCTGCCGAAACAGGTCGAGACGCAGATCTACAAGTCGATGCTCGAGTCGGTCGCGTCTGAGCAGGGTTCGCGAATGACGGCGATGGACTCGGCATCGAAAAACGCGGGCGAACTGATCGACTCGCTGACACTCAACATGAACCGCATCCGCCAGGCTGCGATCACGAAAGAGATCATCGAGGTGGTCTCGGGTGCGGCGGCCGCTCAGTAAGTTTCTAGTTTCTGGTTTCTGGTTTCTAGTTTTTTGATTCCTGATCCAGAAACTATATTGCTAACTTGAAACTAGAAACTCGGAACCAGAAACAGAGTAAGCGGCGCGAACAGTTAATGCTGTACGCGCCGCTTTTGATTTGGATCGGAGTTATCTTTTTTCTATCGAGCGGCCAGGGCTCGATGACTCGCACGTCGCTGATCATCCGCCCCCTTCTCGAATTCCTCTTTCCCGCCGCCCTGCCCGAGACGATAACTTTTTACCACGGCGTCATTCGCAAATTTGCGCATTTGGCCGAGTATGCGGTGCTTGGATTTCTCGCCTGCCGCGCGTTTGCTTCCTCGCATCAATATTTTTTAGGAAAATTCTATTTTCTCGCTGCGATCGTCTTGGTTTTGGCGGTCGCCGGATTGGACGAAATAAATCAGAGCTTTGATCCTGCCCGCACGGCATCGCCGTTCGACGTCCTACTCGACTTAAGCGGCGGATTGACCGCTACGCTGTTCTATTACCTGCTGAAAAGGTGGCGAAGCGAGCCGGCCGCAGCGGATATGTGATCGGTTTTCATCCAGAGCCGATCAGTTCGACCCTTGACGGGAACCCGCCCTTCCCGACCTCGACAATCTTTCAAAACGACGAACTTTGTGGCATATTCAATCGTTAAGAATTACCGCAAGGAGATCCGTAAAATGAGTATTCTCGACAAGGTCAAAGACGCCGCTCTGAACCAGTTTATCGAGGTCATCGAGTGGCTTGATGATTCTAAGGACACGCTACTGTATCGCTTTCCGGTTGCCGGGCAGGAGATCAAGAATGGGGCGCAGCTTATCGTACGCGAATCGCAGGCTGCCGTTTTTGTCTTCGAGGGCCAGGTTGCCGATGTGTTCGAGCCCGGTCGGTACACCGTCGAGGGCGGCAACACGCCGATCTTGTCGAAGCTCGGTGCGTGGAAGCACGGTTTCAACTCGCCGATCAAATCCGAAGTCTATTTCGTCAACACGAAACAGTTCACAGACATGAAATGGGGTACGTCGAATCCGATCATGCTCCGCGACGCGGATTTTGGGATAGTCCGGTTACGAGCTTTCGGCGCGTACAGTTTGCGTGTTGCGGATCCGAGTGAGTTCATCAAGCAGATCGCCGGAACGAACGCACAGTTTCAGACCGAGGACATCGACTTACAATTGAAGCGAGCGATCGTCACCGAATTCTCCGACGCGATCGGTGAAATGAAGATCCCGGCACTCGATCTTGCGGCGCAGTACAAAGAACTCGGGGACGCGATCCGTGTAAAGATCAATGAAGATTTCAGTGGTTACGGCTTGGAGGTCACGAAGTTCTATATCGAGAACATTAGCCTCCCGCCGGAAGTCGAAGCTGCGATGGACAAACGTGCTTCGATGGGAGCCCTTGGCGACGCTCAAAAATATATGCAGTTTCAGGCCGCTGACGCGTTGCGCGATGCAGCCCAAAACGAAGGTGGCGGAGCGGGACTGGGCGCCGGTTTAGGTGCCGGGTTCGCCGTCGGCGGACAGATGGCAAATGCGTTCGGTGCTAATCCTCAGGGCGGCGGCGGAGAAGGCGGCGCGAAGGTCGCGTGTCCGAATTGCGGAAAGCAGAATAATCCCGAGGCCAAGTTTTGCGCCGACTGCGGCGGCAAAATGGAGGTCGCAAAAGTTCCGTGTGTAAAATGCGGGGCTGAGCTTCGCGAAGGTGCGAAGTTCTGTTCGGAGTGTGGTAGCACTCAGGAAAAGGCAAAGTGCTCGAGCTGCCAATACGAACTGGCGGCAGGTGCGAAGTTCTGTCCCGAATGCGGAACAAAGACCGAATCCGCCTAACCGGACGATGCACCGATCGACATCTCGAAAGGCATGAGCGATCATGCCTTTTTATTTTCAGATTTACCGGACGTAGGTTTTTGAGATAAATTTAGTCGTATGGCATTAGGTCCCAAGCTGCTCGAAATCCTTCGTTGCCCGAAGTGCAAGTCCAGGGTTGAACCAAAAGCTGACAACACCAGCTTGAAATGCGCGAATCCCGAGTGCGCGTTGGTGTATCCGATTCGCGATGACATACCGGTGATGTTGATCGACGAAGCAACGGTGGAGAAGTAGATGGATCGGCCGGAGATCGATTGGAGCGGCATCCGGCGCGTTCTCGTTGTTCGGCTCCGGTCTATAGGTGACACTGTTCTGTGCACTCCGTCGCTCATCGCGCTCAAGCGTTTCCTTCCTCACGCACAAGTCGATATCCTTCTCGAAGATTGGGTCGCACCAGTTTTGGAAGGATTCGACGCCGTGGATAATGTGATAACCGTCGGCAGCTCCACGGGTTCGCGATTATCCGCCGCAAGAGAAATTCGCCGCCGCAAATACGACATTGTTTTCAATCTGCACGGTGGCACGACCGCGACCTTCTTTGCTGCTGCCAGCGGTGCCCGACATCGTGTCGGGTACGCGAATTATCAATACAAGTTTCTTTACAATCATCTGCTTTCTTCGCCTGCGGATTTTTGGAATCGCGAGAGGACACACTCAGCCGAACAGCAGCTGGCGCTCCTCGGATTCCTCGGGGTTCCCATTGACGACCGGCCAAAGAGTCGGCTAGCGATCACCGAAGCCGCGATCGCGTCGCTGGATGCTAAGCTTCGCGAGGCCGGGATGGAATCATTTGTTGCGGACAGACCCTTCGCGATCATTCATCCGTTCGCGGCTTCAAAAACAAAAGAGTGGGACCTTGAGAAATTTGCCCGGACTGCGGAGTTTTTGAAAGAGAAAGGACTTCCGACGATAGCCGTCGGGTCCGAACAACAACAGAAAGTTTTATCCGACCTTAGTTCGTTGTCGAGTGCCCCCGTTCGCGCGCTCACTCGTCTGACGTTGCCTGAACTGATCGCGCTTACGGAGAAAGCAAAATTGTTCGTGGGGAACGACTCGGGGGTCGCACACATAGCTGCCGCCGTCGACACACCTTGTGTTGTTATTTTTGGCTCGTCGAACCGAGATCACTGGCGTCCCTGGACCGATTCTCCGAATGAGGTGGTTTTCGAGGCATTCTCATGTCAACCGTGTCCCGGCCGTGTATGTAAAGAGTTCGGTGAACCGCGATGCATCCAGACGCTAGGTACGGAAAAGGTCTTTGCGGCGATCGAGAAGGTTCTGGCGTCGAGTGCATAGTAATCAAAAGAAAGAAGGCGGGAAAAACCCGCCCCCCTCGTTGTTGATCAAATCAAAGAACCTATTTCTTCGCGTTTGAATTGGAAGACATATTAGTCATCGAATCATTCGGATCGACTTTGAGCTCGTTTTTGACACTCTTCACACCGTCGATATCTTTAGCGACCTGCTCGGCCTTCGTTTTTTCCGCGGCCGTTCCTACCGTCCCCTTCAGTGTCACAACGTCATTGACGACGTCAACATTGATCGTGGACTCGCGAAGGTCGTCGGTTCCCATGAGGGCGGAGCGAGTCTTCACCCACAGCCACATATCATTGGCGCCCTGGCCGATAGTACTGCTTCCCTTTTCTTTCTCGTAGTCAGCCTTATTTTTTTCGTATTCCTCACGCGTTATGTTCGCGTTCCAACGATTTGTGTTCGTGTTTGAATTTACGACGATCGCGCCTGTATTCGCGTTATTTGTGCCCAAATTGGTGACATTCGCCCGCGATGTATTCACGTTGGTTGTTGTTGAACCGCCACAGGCGGCAACCGACCCGGCAACAGCGACCGCCGCAGCGGCCATGGTAATTAATCGAAATTTCATTTTATTCCTCCGTCTTCTCAAATAAAGGCTTGTGTAGCGATTGCTTACACATTTTAAAAGCCCACTAGTATCGAGCAAGAGGCATACCACGTCCGATCCATCGAAAAAGCCCGTTATCTTTGACACCTGTGCCCTCAGCACCTATTATTTATAGTTTCGACTCTAGTAGCCGAAGTGTGTCTATATGTTCGAATCGCTGTCGGATAAGCTAAAAAAGACGCTAAAGAATCTGCGTGGACAGGGCAAACTTACGCCCGAGCACGTTGATGTGGCGTTGCGCGAGATCCGGATGGCGTTGCTCGAGGCCGACGTCAACTACAAAGTTGCGAAGGATTTCGTCGAATCTGTACGCGCTAAGGCTGAGGGACAAGAGGTCTGGCAAGGGCTTAATCCCCACGAACAGGTCGTAAAGCTCGTCTATGACGAGCTTGTAAACCTGATGGGCGGAACGTCTTCGCGGCTTGTATTTACGAAGCAGATACCGAACGTAGTGATGGTCGTCGGGCTTCAGGGCTCGGGTAAGACGACTTCGACTGGCAAGATCGCAAAATGGCTGGCTGCGAACCAGGATCGAAAGCCACTGCTGGTTTCCGTCGACGTGTATCGTCCCGCGGCGCGTGAGCAGCTCAAGGTAGTGGCAAACGCGGTCGGCCAGGCGGTCTATCAGAACAAAGAATCGAACGATCCGATGGCGCTTGTACGTGGTGCGATGAAGCACGCACAAGAGCTCGGGTACGATACCTTGATGATCGACACAGCCGGTCGTCTGCACATAGACGACGAGCTGATGGTCGAGCTCGAGCAGATCAAGGCTGAGACAAAACCGATCGAAGTTCTGTTCGTCGCCGATGCAATGACCGGCCAGGATGCGGTTCGGTCGGCCGAAGTTTTTCACGAACGAGTCGGGATTACCGGCGTCGTTTTGACAAAGATGGATGGCGATGCACGCGGCGGTGCGGCGTTATCGATCCGTCAGGTTATCGGTCAGCCGGTTAAGTTTGTCGGTGTCGGTGAAAAATACGACGCGATCGAGCCGTTCTATCCGGACCGTATTGCTCAGCGTATTCTCGGGATGGGCGACGTCCTAAGCCTGATCGAGGAAGTCCAGGGGAAGATCAGCGAGGAAGAGGCACAGGCTCAGCTCGCGAAAATGACGCGTAATCAGTTTACGCTCGAGGATTTTCGCAGCCAGCTCGGCCAGTTCAAAAAGCTCGGCTCAATGTCGAAGTTGATGAAGATGCTTCCCGAACAGATGATGGGGGGCATGCAGATATCGGACGAACAATCGGTTGAGGTTGACGCCCAGATGAAACGTACCGAAGCGATCATCGATTCGATGACAAAGCTCGAACGGAACGATCATCGCGTTTTCGACGCCAGCCGCAAAACGCGGGTTGCGCGGGGATCGGGTTCGACGATAGCCGAAGTCAACCAGCTTCTCCGGCAATATGAGCAGATGCGCAAGATGATGGCGCAAATGAATAAGGGTGGATTACTCGGCGGACTGGGCAGAAAAATGATGGGCGGGCTTGCCGGCGGATTGGGCGGCATGCTCGGCGGCGGTATGCCGGGACTTGATGGAATGTTAGGAAGCTCTTCAGATCATGGCTCGGACGAATCAAACGGTTCGACAGCCCGGAGCCTGAAGAAAAAGAAGAGACACAAGAAACGGAAGTGAAAAGTGAAAAGTGGAAAATTAGGAGCCCACTTACAACTATCCACTTGCCACTATCCATTGAAAAAAAATATGTTAGCAATAAGCTTGATGAGAATTGGTGCGAAGGGTAAGCCCTTCTACCGCCTTGTAGTGAAAGAAAAGCGTTCAAAGCGAGACGGCAAGTACCTTGAAAATCTGGGTACGTACGATCCGATGATCGAACCGGCTAAGGTGGACCTGAAGCACGACCGCATCCAATATTGGATCGGCGTCGGTGCTAAACCAACAGAAACGGTTGCGAGTTTGATCAAGAATAATCCGGCGCCGGCGGCGGAAGCCCAGGCAGGATAGCGAGTCTAGAAAGCTAGAAAGTCTAGAAAGTCTAGAAAGTCTAGAAAGTCTAGAAAGTCTAGAAAGTCTAGAAAGTCTAGAAAGTCTAGAAAGTCTCGAACAAGAGTCTCGAATCTCGAACTCTCCTGACCCTGGAAACTCTCCAAACTCGACAGACTCGGTTTGAACTCAAAGAAATGAAGGAAGCAGTTGAGACAATCGTAAAGGCTTTGGTCGGGGACGCGAATGCGGTCGAGGTTACCGAGCATTCCGACGGAGGAAAGACCGTCAAATTCGGTGTCCGCGTGGCACCCGAGGATTTTGGCCGTCTTATCGGCCGTGAAGGCCGGACGATCAAGGCGATTCGCAGCATTCTTTATTTCGGCGGGCTTAAGCAAGGAAAACGGTATCACCTTGATCTGGTCGAAGACTAGAGTTTACCTTTTCTCGCGATGGAAGAACTCGTAGCGATCGCGAAGATCATGAAACCACGCGGACTTCGGGGCGAGGTCGCGGCCGATATTTTGACAGATTTTCCGCAGAGGTTTGAAGGCCTCGAAAATGTTATCGGGGTCTTTGCGGATGGGACACGGACCGATTTGAAAATTGAAGACTTCTGGTTTCAGAAGGATCGCATAGTCCTCCGGTTTGACGGTATTGCTTCGGTCGAAGCGGCGGCAGACGCTAAGAGGCGTCGAGATATGTATCCCGGAATCGTCGGCCACGAAACTCGAAGAGGGGGAGTTCTTCGATTGGCAGCTGGCGGGATGCGAAGTGGAAACGATCGGCGGCGAAATGGTCGGCACTGTGCGGGAGCTGATGCGTACCGGAGGAACGGAAATACTCGTCGTCGAAGATGGAGCACGAGAATATCTGATCCCGTTTGCGGAATCGATCTGCACCGAAGTTGATATCGAAAGGAAGAAGATCCGGGTCGATCCGCCGGAAGGACTGCTTGAATTTTAGATTTTGGATTTTAGATTTTGGAATTCCTGCAATCCAGAATCTAAAATCCAAAATCTAAAATGAAGATAGATGTTCTTACAATTTTCCCGGAGTTTTTTACTCAGGTCTTTGATTTTGGAATAATTCGTCGGGCGAAGCTGGCCGGTATCGTTGAGATCAATATTCACGATATCCGCGAATTCGCGACCGACAAGCATAAGATGGTCGACGACCGGCCGTTTGGCGGTGGGGACGGGATGGTCCTGAAACCCGAACCCTTGTTTGCCGCGATTGAAAATTTGCTGGGGACGACGGATCGCGACGCTTACGCCGACGGGACTTCAGTTGTATTGCTTTCACCGCAGGGCGAGCCGTTGAGGCAGTCAGTTGCGAAGGGAATAGCAGGCGAAGTAAAGCATCTCGTTTTGATCTGCGGCCGATATGAGGGAGTTGACGAACGTGTCACGGACACACTTGTTACGAGCGAGATCTCGATCGGCGACTATGTCCTGTCCGGCGGAGAACCGGCGGCGGTTGTGCTGGTCGACTGTCTGGTCAGGCTTCTGCCGAATGCTTTAGGGAGCGATACATCAGCAGAGAACGACTCGTTTTCGGACGGACTGCTCGATTATCCGCATTACACACGTCCCGCGGAGTTCCGCGGCATGAAAGTGCCGGATGTGCTTTTGAACGGTAATCACGCCGAAATCGGAAAATGGCGTCGCGAAAGGGCCGTTGAAAAGACAAGGTTAAAAAGAAAGGATCTATTGGAAGGAGAAAATGGTGAAATGTGAATGGCTGCGAATTGCCGTTGACCTCTGGCCGAAAATAATATGAATCGTTTAGATAATGTTGAGAAGACACAATTAAGAGAAAATATCCCGGCGTTCCAGTCCGGCGACACCGTAAAAGTTCACGTCAGAATTAAGGAAGGCAACAAAGAACGCCTGCAGGTTTTTGAAGGGATAGTCATCGCACGTAAACACGGCGGTGCCCGTGAGAGCATAACAGTACGAAAGGTCAGCTTTGGGGTTGGCGTCGAGCGCATCTTCCCGCTGCATGCTACCGTCATCGACCACATCGATGTCGTACGTCGCGGAAAGGTCCGTCGAGCCAAGCTTTATTACCTCCGTGACCTTCGCGGAAAGGCTGCCCGAATCAAAGAAAAAGATACACGCAACAAGACGGCTCAGGCGTCGAAATAACCAGCGGAGAGAAAAACAATGCGAGACGCGGAGAGAAGCGAATCTGTCATCGACACAGAATCGCCTGGCCGCGTCTCTCTGTTTTCCGACTTTGAGATCACGGGATGCGGTCTCGTTTTTGAGGAGCAAGCATGGGACAGCGGATTTAAATTCGTGGCGGGCATTGATGAAGTTGGCCGCGGTTGTCTCGCAGGGCCTGTCATTGCCGCTGCATGTATCCTGGATCCCTCGAAAGATCTCCCGAAGGGCTTGAACGACTCGAAGCAGATTACCGCAAGGCAGCGCGACGAGATCGCCACCGAGCTCAAAGAGACATGCATCGCGTACGCCATCGGTTCCGTGACCCCCGAAGAAATTGATCGGATCAATATACTCGAAGCCACGAAACTGGCGATGCGGCTCGCGGTTGCCGACCTCAGCCCCGCCGCCGATTTTCTTCTGATCGACGCACTCGTCCTGAAGGGCTTGCCACTTTCTCAAAAATCCATCATTAAAGGAGATTCGATATCCGCGTCTATTGCCGCCGCATCGATCCTCGCCAAGACCCACCGCGACGCGCTCATGAATTCTTACGGATCGGAATTTCCGCAGTATGGCTTCCCGGACCATGTGGGTTACGGAACGAAGCACCATTTGGATGCCCTAAGAACCCACGGGCCCTGTCCGATCCACCGTAAGACCTTTCGAGGCGTCCTGCAAAAAGCAGAGATTTTGCTTGCCATAGACGACGAAAAGGGTGTAAATAATTAGGCTCGGATCCATACAAAAAATGTTCTTCGGCTTACGCAAAAGAGATTTGCCTGAGCGTCTTATTCAAGCGGTACAACAAGGGTTAAAAAAAGGGCGTTAATTTGCACGGTATTGGCGTAGATGCCAGCAACATACCAAGGGTTTTTTGCGGTTTGACTGTTTTTCCGTGACCCACTTCAGCCCCGGCTGGAATTGCTCGCAGGTTGGCCCGCACTCAATTTCAAAACATGACTTTTCAGGACTTAGGAGATTCCCCAACATGAATATTTGTAAATCGACACTTAAGATAGTTACTCTCTTTGTTTTTGTTTTTGTTTTCGTTTCGATCGCTCAGGCCCAGGCAACACGCACATGGGTATCGGGCGTCGGCGACGACGTGAACCCCTGCAGCCGTACAGCACCTTGTAAGACATTCGCCGGAGCCATTTCGAAGACGGCGACAAACGGCGAGATAAGCTGTCTTGATCCGGGTGGCTTCGGAGCGGTTACGATCACAAAGTCGATCACGATCGACTGTGAGGACACGCAGGGCTCGATATTAGGAGCCGGCACGAACGGCGTAATTGTTAACGGCGCCAGCATTGACGTTCGGCTGCGGGGGATTTCGATTCACGGCGCGGCAACCGGAATCAACTGCATAAGAGTCCTCGGCAGCGGAACGGTCAAGCTTGCTCTCGATCAAGTAGTTTGCGCCGGATTCAGCCAGCATGGCGTGTCGATCGAAACCAGCACCGGGACGTCTAACGTTGTGGTTTGGAATTCGAGCTTCAGGAACAACGTCGGCAACGGCATCAATACTTTCGTAACCGGGGCCGGATCGACCACGGTTTCTGTTGACGGCTCGCTGTTTGCTTTTAACGGTATAGGAGTTAACTTTGGTGCTGCGGCTAAGGGCTCGGTACGCGATTCGATCATTTCCAATAATGGAACAGGTCTTCGAGCTGATGGAGCCACGTCTATACTGTCTGCGTCTGGCAATCAGGTCACGCACAACACGACCGGCGTTCTCGCGGCAAACGGTGCGGCCCTCCGCATCGGCGGCAATTTGATTTCGGTCAATGGCACTGGCCTATCTGGGGCGAGCATTCTGTCATGGGGCGGAAACTTCGTCGACGGGAACACTGTTAACGGATCGGTGACCGGCACCGCATCGGTTCAGTAAGCTGACCGGATATCCGGTTTCGGATACTTCCGGACAGAAGGATAGGTGGATATTCCATCTATCCTTTTTTTCGTGCGTACCGAGTCGGGCGTGGATCAAAACGACATCCACTCAGTAGGCTCTTTGTAACTTGAGATCGTGATCTTCGTCTGCGATTGAAACAGAGGAGCCCGCATTTTCAATGCACTTTCTGCCGTGAGCCGCGCAAGGTGCGGCTCGTTGGCACGTTGAGAAAGATGGGCAAGAACGATCTGGGCGGCCGAGCCGTCAAAGTCATTTGTCAGCCAGTCAGCGAGGTCCTCGTTCGAGAGGTGACCATGCCGTGACGCGATCCGCTGTTTAAGATCCCACGTGTAGACCGGACATGTCCGCAGCATGTCGCGACTGTGGTTCGATTCGATCACGATCGCGTCGCACCCATCGAGCTTTTCCTTCATGAGCGCGGTGAAGCATCCAAAGTCCGTTAGTGTCGCCACCGTTACACCACCATTCTTGGCGACGAATCCGAAGTTATCGACAGCATCGTGCGGAACACTGAAAGGTTCAAAGTCTATATCACCGATCGTGAATTCCTGGCTGGACTCGATCGCCACGGTACGATCCTTCAAGGCGGCTCGCCGTTTTGAAGATTCGCTGTCGCCGTCCAATCCGCCTGCCCGCGTCAAATAATAAGCATTCTCGGTTTCACCCGAGACGTAAACAGGACACCGGACCGAGCGCAATAGCACACGCAATCCCGCGATGTGATCACTATGTTCGTGTGTGACGACGATCGCGTCCAGATCGTCGCAATCGACGCCAACTATCTGCAGGCGTCGCGAGATCTCGCGGGCGCTGAGTCCCGCATCGACGAGAACGTTGGTTGTCTCCGTCGAAATAAGTACCGCGTTACCTGTTGAGCCGCTGCCGAGTACGGTGAACTTCATAGGTCTTTTTTCTGATACCTTGGCCGAAGTGCCTTCGCCATAACACGGCCGGAGATCGAATTTGGTACGAGCGTTCCGGCGATCGTTCCAAGATAATTCACCCAGCCGGATACGACTTTTGTCTTTTTCCGGGCTACTGCATTCATCGCGGTTTCAACAACCTCTTCGACCGTTTGCTGCCCTTTCACCTGGATCGGCCGTTCGATATTGGACGCCGCGAAGAAATTTGTCTTCGTTGAGCCGGGACAAAGAGCCAGGATCTCGATTCCGAAGGGACGGTTCTCTTCCGCGATCGCTTCGGAAAATGAGGAGACGAACGCTTTGCTAGCGGCATAGGTGGCCATGAAGGGGATCGGCTGAAATCCCGCGGCGGAAGAAACGTTGATTATCGTTCCGTGTTTTTGCTCGCGCATCTTTTGAAGATATCGATGGGTAAGCGCCACAAGCGCCGAAATATTCAGATCGATGATCTCGAGCTCTCGTTCGATATCCATTTTCGCAAAATCGCCGGAAGATCCGAAACCGGCATTGTTGATCAGCCAGTCGATCTCTAGTCCGTTCTTTTCTGTTTCGTCAAAGAGCTGAACGTCGGCTTCGAATTCGAGCAGATCTATCGCGAAGTATCGGCAAAGTACCTGATGCTTCGCGGTCAGTTCGTCACACAGCGCCCGCAGCTTTTCTTCGGAACGAGCAACCAGCACAAGATTGTGTTTCTCCGCCGCGAGCCTTCGCGCAAATGCCTCACCGATCCCGCTCGATGCTCCGGTGATGAGAGTGTATTTCATGATTCTTCGGTGGCCGTGGTCGGGTATAACGAGTAATAGATGGAGAAAACGCTACCGGCGACTATGACTATCGTACCAGCCGCTCGGATAATCCCCGCGATGAGCTTTGTCGAGCCTATGAGGCCGGTTCTCGTCAGGAGATAATTCCAGTCATGAAAACTCCCTTCGCTGCCGGTGAAACCGCTCGTCAATACAAGTTGCATAACAACCGCGTCGGACGCATAAACCCAGACATTCAAAATGCTTTGGCCGATCCAGAACAGAACGATCGCCGCCGAATAATATTGAAGCCGCCGAACAAAGTAACCGACAAACACACCCGGCAGAAGGACCTGAAAAATTGAGCCTCCCGCAATACCCGAGAATTCACCGAATAGTCGGAATACCAGATGACCGGTCTCATGTATCGGCAGATCCACCAGGTCAAGAAAACTCCCCGCAATCGGATCGTATGCGATCCAAAAAAAGTAGATCGTTAGGCTGCCGGCGAGGATGAGCTTTGGAAAGTTGGGCCGCATCAGCGATCAGGAGAAGAGATCAAGAAGCTTGTTCCTAACAATAAACTCTTTAACCCTCTCGTTGAATAGTTAGGTGCCTCCGTTCAGGAATTCGTCTTGCGAGATCGCGTAGAACGCACATTCAGCGCCGTAATGGACCTCAGCTTTCTCATACTCCATCCCGAGCTTTTCCATAATGCGCCGTGATGCCAGATTGCCCGTGTGGGCCACGGCGACGATCCGATCAAGTCCAGCGTTCCGAAATCCATGATCTAGCCACGCTCTCGCCGCTTCAGTGCCGATCCCCTTACCCCAGAACTCCTTGATCATGCTGTATCCGACCTCGATCTCATCGGTTCCGTCGAGCGGCTGCAGCCCCGCTGATCCTATCATCTCGCCGCTCGGTTTCCAGATCATCGCACACATCCCAAAACCGTGGGATTCGTAGCACGACATATAGAATCTTATCCGCTTGGCGAGTGCTTCGGGGTTCTGAAGTTTCGTGCCTCCGAGAAATTCATTCACGTCCGGATCCGAACGCTGTTCGATCAACATCGGAAGGTCCTCAATCGTAAATCGGCGGAAAAACAATCGTTCAGATTCGATCATAGGCTTAGTCCACATCTGTCATAAGATGGGCGGTCACGGTGTTATGTTATGGGATGCACAAATAACGAACAACAAGAGTATCACCGAGTTTAGCCCGGAGGACAAAGGATATGGAACGCAGAGTTAATACGCGTCGTGATTTTTTAAAACAGGCATCGATCGCTTTAGCGTTTCCTCTCATCTTTAATTGCAAGGCCCAAACCTCCGCCCAGGTTTCGAACGAAAAATTACTCGCCGCATTGCGTGCAAATTCCATCACCGATCCAAACGTCAGTTGGTGTGGAGCCCGCGACGTTCCCAACGATGTAACCTGGAAATCGAAACTCTCGACCGATGCCGACAAGGGCGAACGAATATCTATCAGCGGTACAGTCTACAAAGCAGACGGGACGACCTTGGCCGCGGGTACGTTGATCTACCTTTACCACACCGATATTTACGGGATCTATGGCCGAGCGGGTGAGCATCGTCACGGGCGATATCGAGGATGGATGCTGACCGATGAAAAGGGCCGATACGAGTTCGAAACAATAGTGCCCGCCTCCTATCCGAACTCGACTATTGCCAAACACATTCACATGACTGTGACGACGGTCGAAAGGAAGGAAGAAACAGTAGACTCTATACTCTTCGAAGGAGACCGCTATCTGACAACGCGGGATCGCGAGATACGTCGCGGCGGATTCGATCCGGTAGTAAAGCCGGTCAAGGGTAGCGGACGATATCGCCCGAGCGGTTCGCGATATTCGGCTAGGGGTATAAGCGGAAGATGTGCCACTTGCCCTCATTCAACTCGTAACAGATGCGATCGTGAAGGCGGCTTCGACGACCCTGCCAGAACTCGAAGCGGGTCGGAACGATCCGAAACCCGCCCCAGAATTCGGGACATGGAATATCGCCACCGTCGAATCGCTTCTTTACTGTCTCGAATTCCTGTTCAAGCTCGGACCTGTCGGCCAACTCGGAACTCTGCTTCGAAGCCCACGCACCTAATTTGCTTGCAACCGGCCGTGATGCGAAGTATGTCTCCGATTCCTCACGCGAAGTTCTTTCCGCAACGCCACGCACATGAACCTGACGTTCCAGCTCCGGCCAGAAGAATGTCATCGCTACACGGCTTTCGTGGGCCATGTCACGGGCCTTTTTGCTTTTGTAGTTTGTGAAGAATACAAGGCCGTGTTCGTCGAAACCTTTTAGCAGGACGACACGTGACGACGGATATCCTTCGGCCCCAACGGTCGACAGCAGGAATCCGCTCGGCTCGGATGGCTGCGAAGCAAGGTACTCGTCGAACCAGTTCGAAAACTGCGCGAACGGGTCGGCCGCGACCGCACTCTCCGACAGCTCTTGCAGAGAATAATCACGTCTCAGATCACCCAGGCTCTTCTCCATTTAGGTGCTCAAATCAGATGGACAAAAAGACCGTCTTTTAACTTCGGTTCGAACCACGTAGATTTTGGCGGCATTATCTCATTCATATCCGAGACCGCGAATAAGTCTTCCATGGTCGTCGGAAACAGTGAGAACGCCACTTGAGCCGAACCATTGTCGACTCTCCGCTCCAGTTCTTCCACGCCGCGGATGCCGCCGACGAACTCGATCCGCTCATCTGTTGTCGGATCGGTAATTCCCAGAATGGGACCAAGCACGTAGTTTTGCAGGATGCTGACGTCAAGACGCTCGACCGGGTCAGGTTCGCGGATATAATTGACGGCAAATCTCAGCGTACGCCATTGTTTCTCAAGATAAAGGCAGATCTCGCCGTGATTTTCCGGAACGCTCTGTCCGTGTTCCGCGACAACGAAATTCTCCTGAATGCGACTCAGAAATTCTGAAGGCTCCAAGCCGTTTAGGTCGTGGACGACACGATTGTAGGCAAGGATCCGAAGATCCTCGGCCGGAAAAAGGCCGGCGAGGACAAAGTTGTATTCTTCATCTCCGGTATGCGACGGATTCGTCTGCTGCAGATGCTTGCGCGCCAAGCTCGCGCTTTCCAGACGATGGTGGCCATCGGCGACGTAAAGCGACGGAACGTCGGAAAACGCCTCGACCAGAGCTTGGGCATTCGTCGTCTTCCAAACCGTCTGGCGAATAGAACCGTCGCACGGAAAATCATACAAGGGCGGACCGCTTGTCACATCACGGATCACTTCGGCGATCCGATCGGTCCGGCGGAAGGCGATCAAAATTAGGCCCGTTTGACGCGAACCGCCAGCATGTGATCGGTGCGGTCCTCAACCTTATCGGGTCGGGTCTTTTCGTGCTTTTTTATTATGCCCGACTCGTAATCGTCGATCGCCAGACAGCCGACTATGCCTGTCTGTGTATGGCCGTTGCTCGACAGCCGGTAAACGTAAAATGCGGGGTCCGGATCCGAAACAAACACGTCGCGATCGAGAAATTGCTGCAGGTTTATCTTCGCGCGTTCGAGAACATGTTCGTTGGCTGGAGAGCGGTCACTGTTAAACTCGGCTTCGGCCCGCGTTACGCGCAAAAAACTTTCCGGATTATCTTCGATAAAGTCGCGCACTTCACTTTCGTGTGCGACGTCGTAAGGAACGCACGAAACTTGTCTGGCTTTTTCTACAGCGGGCCGAAGAGCCCGGAAAGGTCGAATTATCGACAACTGAAATCTCCTGAATTATCTGAAATTTGGTGAACGGAGTGCTAATTGGATCATAACGGCGGCTGCTTGCCCTGATTGATCATGTCGTCTACCTGCTGATTATTCTGCTCGAAGTCCTGCATCTGCCTGTCCGCATATCCTTTTTTGTCTATCTTCCACTCGTCGTCTTCGCGGATGAACGGGACGGTTTCCCAGGACCCAAAAGAGTTCTTTACTTCGAGCGTCGCCTTTTCGCCTTCGATCTTTTGATCCCGGAACTCGACGGTCTTCTGACCCTCGGTGAACAAGGTTTCGCGTGTGACAATATCGTCGAGCGTTACGTTCTGCGCCTTTGCCTCCTGCTCGTGCATCTTTATGCTCTCGGCGGACAGCAGCATCTTCATCTTGGTCGTATCTTTTTGCTTGACAGCGTTCACGTACGACTTAAAAGCCTCGACCGGCGTGTCGGGCTTTGACTCGCCGGAGCATGAGACAATCAGGACGACGATCAAAAACAAGAAAGTTAGGGTCAAAAAACGCATAGTCGACACTTTGCAATTCACGTAGGTAACGCGTTAAAAGAAAAAGTATATCCTAATGAAGGAAGAGGAGAAACGAGTGGAGCGCAAAAAAATGACGACCGCGGAGGTCGAAAGCGGTGTCGCCTCGATGAAAGATTGGAGGTTCGACAATGACTTCTTATTCAAGCGATTCGAGTTCGCAAATTTCGCCGAAAGCATGGCCTTCGTGAATCGGGTTGGCGAGATCGCCGAGGCTGCCGACCACCATCCCGACATTACATTCGGCTGGGGTTATGCGGAGGTGCGGACCACGACGCATGATCGCGACGGAGTGACGGATGTGGACTTTGCTCTCGTCAAGAAAATAGACAGTCTTGGGGAAGGGAAAAGCTAACCTGCTTAGGTGCATGGTATCGGCAAGTCTTTCTGAAAGGTGATTTCCGCATCGCCGAATTTCGATTCCATAAAATCGAAGTTCTCGATCGCCTCGGCAACACCGTACAGGCACTGCTCGCCCCGTCGATATGTAAATGTCGCAAATACTTTCCGCGTTTTCGACATCCTTAACCCGAACGAGCCGAATTCCTGCCAGTCGTCGCCGGAAAAATAGAGCTTTTCAGGCCTGATATTATCGGCCGCAAGTTTCTCCGTTATCCGTGATTTCACTCGTTCGTCGAAAAATGTTCCCGCGACCGGCATCTTCGTTAGGTCCGTGGTTCCCCGCAGAATAATCGAGTCATAATCGGCGTCCATCTTCTTATACTTTTCAGGCCCGCCAACAAGATCGAGCGTCACCGGAGCGCTAGCCAGGTTGGCGGTCAATGGACGAGGCCGCGATAACGTGTTTGTTACGCGGAGTTCGTTATTCCATACACCTGCGTTGGCGGAGCCGGACGTCATCAGAAAAACGGGTATCGACTTGTTCCGACCAAATAACCCGGGTGCCAGATTGATCTTAAGCTCGGTCGCCGTCAGATCTTCCTTATTGAAATGGATCGAGTATTGATTCTGTGCCGTGATGTCGCCGCGCGGCCCGACCTCGGCGAAGAGCGTATATCGAAGTTTTTCCCGATCGTCAGGGTGACGTGTCGTGAGAACGTAATCTCCCAGCTTGGTCTTGAACTTTATGTAGAGCCATAGTGGCTCACCGTCCGCGATCTTTCGGGCTTCGGCCGCTTTAGCCTCAGCAAATGTCGTATGCTCGGCCTTGCTCAATACCATCTGTACGTCGACGTTCAGGACGGCCGGTTTCGGCACCGGCAGATTGCCTGCCTCGTTCAACTTACGATCGTGCTCGCGATCTTTCGACGCCTTTATCGACTGGTCCATTCGCTGCCGCTGTTTTACCGATTGCGGAAACTGCGAAAAAACCGCACCCGCATGGGCGGCCAATATTACTCCGATGATAAATACTTTGTTCACGCTAAAACCTCGCTCGGTGTCGAATTTCACTTTTTTGATGCTGTAATTATAACGTCTGGCCGCAATAATCTTAAGTCCCGCTAAAATCGCCGGGTAATGCATTAACGCCGAATCACTAACGCGGTTTCTTGTTTGAGTGTCGCCACGTGGTTCAGCACATGGGAAGGATCTGCCGAGAAATCTCACGACCGTTTCAATACAGTGGCAAGCCCGTTAAAACGGGCTCGGTATGCTTCGCTGCCTGTCCCACGCCGTAACGGCGTGGCTACGCGAAGTTGTTCGAGATGGGATCGCGGCCTACATCCCACGCCGTAAACGGCATGGCTACGCGAAGCTGTTCGAGCCGGGGATGTTAGCATTTCAACTGACCCGCAGCCGAAAATCCAGCCTGATTGCGTGTGATATGCAATTTCGCTAGAATCGTTGATTCAGTTTAGTCGCAGATTTTTTAAGATTATGTCCAATGTAGCTATTACAGTTGCACATGGCGACGGCATCGGGCCGGAGATCATGGACGCAACGCTCCATATTTTGAAAGAGGCCGGTGCGCGTCTTGATATCGAGACGATCGAGATCGGTGAAAAAGTTTATCTGGCGGGGAACACCGCCGGCATCGCCCCCGAATCGTGGGACAGCTTGCGCCGTACGAAGGTCTTCCTAAAGGCGCCGATCACAACGCCGCAGGGCGGTGGTTTTTCGTCGCTCAACGTCGCCGTGCGCAAGACGCTCGGGCTCTATGCCAACATTCGTCCGTGCGTTTCGTATCATCCGTTCGTCGACACAAAACATCCGGTGATGGATGTTGTCATCGTCCGCGAGAACGAGGAAGACACATACGCCGGGATCGAGTATCGCCAGACCGCTCAGGTCGAGGAATGCCTCAAGCTGATCTCGCGGCCGGGTTCGGAAAAGATCGTCCGCTACGCGTTCGAGTACGCAAAGAAATTCAATCGTAAAAAGGTCACGTGCTTCATAAAGGACAACATCATGAAGCGGACCGACGGTTTATTTCACCGCGTCTTCGACGAGATCGCGCCTGAGTATCCGGATATCGAGGCCGATCACTGGATCGTCGATATCGGCTCGGCCAAGCTGGCCGACACGCCCGAGAATTTCGACGTCATCGTAATGCCGAACCTCTACGGTGACGTATTGTCGGATGTCGCGGCGCAGATCGCCGGCTCGGTCGGTCTCGCGGGTTCGTCGAACATCGGTGAAAAGGTCGCGATGTTCGAGGCGATACACGGCTCGGCTCCGCGTCGAGCGGGACAGAATCTCGCGAATCCGTCGGGTTTGTTCCTCGGATCGATCCTTATGTTGGTGCACATCAACCAGCCGGATATCGCCGAGCGCGCCCACAACGCATGGCTCAAGACGATCGAGGACGGCGTGCACACGTACGACATGTACAAGGAAGGGGTCTCGAGCGAAAAGGTCGGAACACGCGAATTTGCGGAAGCAGTTGTTGCGCGTCTGGGCCAAAAGCCGGAGACGCTCAAGCCCGTGACGTATACGGCGAATGTCGTCGATGAAAATCCGAAGCCGATCTTTTCGACACCGGCGCCGCAGAAGAAAGATCTGGTAGGTGTCGATATATTTCTCGATTGGTGGAAGGGAAGTTTCTACGGCGTGGCTGACGAGATCGGCGGCCTGGTCGAGAAAGTAAATGGCGACGGCTTGCAGCTTTTGAACATCGCGAACCGCGGCGTGAAGGTGTATCCGGGCGGACAACCCGACACATTCACCGTCGATCACTGGCGATGCCGGTTTATCGCCGATGCAGGCGAAGGCTCGGTGGTCACTAACGCACAACTGATCTCACTGCTGCAGCGGCTAAATGACGCCGGACTTGACGTGATCAAGACCGAGAACCTCTATAACTTCGACGGTGAGAAGGGATATTCGGCGTAGAGTTACTGGATCCAAGAATCCTCAAGGCATCTTTGATCGTCAAAGATGCCTTGACGATCAAAGATTCGGATCGATTCACGTACCGGCCTGATCTTCCGGGGAGTCCTCGCTTATTTTGACAAGCTCTTCGAAATCAGGTCTACCATGCAGTATCTCGAGATCGGGATCCTGTCGGGCCCACGACGTGATGCGGTAACCACATTCTACCGCTCGTTTCAATGCCGCGAACGCCTCGTCGGCCAGGTTGGCGACCCCCAATGTGCAGGCAATGTTGTAGTGGACCATGGGATCGTCCGGTCTGAGGGCCGCAGCTATTTCCGTTTCGCGCTTAGCTTCGTCAACACGTCCCATCGCCGCGAGACAGCCTCCCGCCAAGACCCGGGCCCTGGCATCCTCCGGTACTTTGCTGATGTGCTTTTCCAGCACAGCCAACTGGTGATACATGAAATTTGTCTGCGCGTCCTTCTTTCCAAGGGCCCCGAGCGCGTTGTGGATCGGGATCATGCTGTTGTAGTTCTCGCCGGCATGGGCGATCGCATCTTCCATCATATCCACGATCTCCTGATACCGTCCCGCTTGAAACAGCGAACGCCCGAGCAGGTAGTAGCCGCCGTCTACACCGGGATCGCGTTTTATCGCCTCACGCGACTTTTCTATCGCGGCTTCGGTACGTTCGGCTGAGTTGTCGATCCAGGCTTCGGCAAGCCATATTTCAGGCTCGCCCCTACCGTTCTTGGTGGCGGTCTCGGCTGCGGCCCTTGCGCGGTCGATCCAGTGCTGCTGTTGATCGTAATGCGTGAAATACTGGGCGCAAACGTTTGCGATGCCGGCATGGGCTAAAGCAAAAGTAGGGTCGAGGGTGACGGCGTTTTCATACATTTGCAACGCGACCTGCAGATCTTGTCGCCCTATCCGCCGAGCATAATTCCGGCCCCTGAGGTAGAGATCGTACGCCTGTAGACTTTCCGTTGGCCTCGCCGCCAGGGCCTCTTGTTCCTGCGGTGAGAGCCTGATCCGGAGCGCGGCGGCGATCTTTGAAGCGATCTCGTCCTGGACTTCAAAGACGTCCTCCATCTCACGGTCGTATCGCTCGGACCAGATAGGGAAATCGGTCGCCGCGTCAACGAGCTGGGCATTTATGCGTAGCCGGTTGCCGGCCCGCCGAAGACTGCCGGAGAGTATGTGCGTGGCACCCAGCTCGCGACCGACCTGACCGGCTGTGACAGTACGATCGCGATAGATTTGGATGACAGCCCGAGAGAACGTCTTCAATCCCTGGATCTTGGAAAGTTCGGTTGTAATGTCTTCAGTGATGCCGTCGCGAAAATACTCATCCTCCTTCATTCCACTCAGGTTCTCGAAATAGAGAACGGCTATAGAATGTTCGCCGGAGGCCTGCTTAGTTTGCGGTGACCGGCTAGAATGAATGTCCGTTTCGCCTGAGTGCCGGCCCGAGTCAAGATCACGTTTGAGGCGTTTCAGCGCGGTTTTGAACTCAGTCGCGCTTTGATATCTGAGTTCACGATCCTTTTCGATGGCTTGCTTAATTATCCTGCCCAACTCCGGCGGCAGGGAAGGATTGATCATGTCGAGCGGCACGGGATCACGATTCAATATCGCGTCGAAAACGACCGCGGTTGTATCACCGAGAAATGGCTGTTTGCCGGCAGCCATTTGATAGAGCACGGCGCCGAGCGAAAACAGGTCTGTTCGTGTGTCTGTAATCTCTCCACGCGCCTGTTCAGGCGACATATATGCAACGGTACCCATGGTTGAGCCGGCGGTGGACAGGTCGTCAAGTTTTGCCGTGGGCAGGGTCGACGCGGGATCGGGTCTTTGCCGCTGCTCCATCTTTGCCAGACCGAAGTCAAGTATTTTTGCCTGACCGCGTGAGGTGATGAAAATATTCGCCGGCTTTAGATCGCGATGGATGATGCCCTTTGAATGGGCCGACTCGAGAGCATCGGCAATCTGCACACCGAGCGTCACTAAGGACTCGATATCGATCGGGCCGCGGCGGATACGGTCGGCCAGCGACTCACCCTCGAGCAACTCCATGACGATAAAATGGCCCGAGTCCGATTCCTCGATCCCGTGGATGGTGCAAATATTGGGATGATTGAGCGCCGAGGCCGCCCGTGCCTCACGTTGAAAACGCTGGAGCTGGTTCTCGTCCTTCGCCATCGAGGGCGACAGGAATTTCAAGGCGACGCGACGTCCGAGGTTCTCGTCCTCGGCCTCGTAAACGATGCCCATCCCTCCCTCTCCGAGCTGGGACGTTATATAGTAATGCGAGACCGTCTTTCCAAGCACTGGCGTACCTTCCAGATCCTGCGGCTGAAGTTAAGCTATTGGAGAAGACTAATATAGGGTCAGATTCGCGTCAAGCTATTTGATCGAAGGGTCGTAGGTTGCGTTAGTTCATTAAGTTATCTACCTTATGGGCGTGAGAGTGCTTCGTCGGCTGCTCCAGGAGATATAGATATCACTAAGCGCAGATCCAAAATCCAAAATCCAACGGTTTCGATCATCATGGGCAGTAAGTCCGACTGGCCGACGATGAATCACGCGACAGATGTTCTCGACGATTTCGGCGTTCCATACGAAACAAAGATCATCTCGGCCCACCGCACGCCCGATCTGCTTTTTGAATTTGCAAAGTCCGCTGAGTCGCGCGGCATCGAAGTGATCATCGCCGGAGCCGGTGGTGCGGCGCATCTTCCGGGCATGTGTGCTTCGCAGACAGTTCTCCCGGTCCTCGGTGTCCCAGTCGAAAGCAAAGCATTGAAAGGATTGGATTCCCTTCTGTCGATCGCACAGATGCCAGCTGGGGTGCCGGTAGCAACGCTCGCGATCGGCGAAGCGGGAGCGAAGAACGCGGCTTTACTCGCGATATCGATCCTTTCAAACTCGCGTCCCGACCTTCGCAAGAAACTAACCTCATTTCGTTCACGCCAAACCCGCGATGTTATCAAAAGCAAACTGACATAAGCTCAGCAAATTCGGAAACTTGTTGACACCGCTCGCCTGAAAAAGGTTCAATCTTAACTGAGACCCCGCTCCCTCATCCTGCCTTCAGAGGTCATGTCCTATGAACTCCATCAAATGTAAAAATTGCGGCCTGAAAAATTTTTCTTCCGAAGCGGAATGCGTCCGTTGCGGATATTCGTTTTTGAGATCGTCAAAGGCTAAGACTGAAAAAGGTCCTCGCAGTTTTTCTTTCGGCACTCTGCTTTTCGTCGTGCTCGTCGGTGGAATCGCGTACTACGTCTACAGCGGAACGCAGACTTCGGTTGAGCAGATCAACGCAAACGAAGCGAAACGCGTCGCATCTGAGCCGGGGGAACGACCGGTGACTCCAGGCCTGTCAAGAAGCGAGTACGATCGCAAGAAATCGATGACGTATGGCGAGGCCGTTAAGAACAGTTCTTCGCTCAACGCCCACCAGCAGCACATCAACGAAACTGAAAAGACGATCAAGCAGATCTCGAACTCTCAATCCGGCAAGTAGAGCGCGAGCCTTTAGTCGCTAGATTCAACCGCAGATGACACGGATCGAACAGATCTATGCTGATCTGAGTTTTCAGATCGTCGTTATCCGTTTCATCCGAGTTATCCGCGGTTAAGTTGGGCTTGCATCGGACGCGTTGCGTGAGTTAACGAGCGACAAGGTTATTGCAAGACTAAAGAAATGAAAGCATTTGCTCAGCCGCACTCATGCGGGTTACTGATTCCTGAGCTCCGGTCCACATGTGCTAACCTATCGCTTCTCTTGTGACTAAGATCATCCCTCCAAATTCAACGATAGGAGTATTCGGCAGCGGTCAGCTAGGACGGATGTTTGCGATCGAGGCCCGCAAGATGGGGTATCGCGTGCACACATTCTCGCCCGAAACCGATACTCCGACGGGGCAGGTCGCGGACATCGAAACGTCCGCAAACTATAACGACCTTGATGAGGTTCGGACTTTCGCCCGCAGCGTCGACGTAGTCACGTTCGAGTTCGAGAATGTTCCGTCCGCAACGGTCGAAGCGGCCGCGGAATTCGTTGCCGTGCATCCTCGCGGGGATATTCTCCATACAACGCAAAATCGCTTGCGTGAAAAAACTTTTCTTGCCGATAATGGTTTTCCCGTTACGGCCTTTCGCAGGATCAAACTGGTCGAAGACCTTTATCATGGCATCGAAGATCTTGGTTCGCCGGCCGTTCTAAAAACTGCGGGATTCGGGTACGACGGGAAAGGCCAGACGAAAATCGCGACGCGGGGCGATGTCGAACCGGCCTTTGCGGCGTTGAACGGGGAAGACGCGATACTTGAATCTTTCGTCGAGTTTGAAAAAGAGGTTTCGGTTGTGTGTGCTCGCGGCCAGGACGGGAGCTTCGCATCGTTCGGAGTCATCGAAAATTCGCATTCCAATCACATTCTCGACGTTTCATTCGCACCGGCGGTAATTTCAAAAACCGTTAGCAGAGAGGCCGACGAGATCGCGCGGAATATTGCAGAGAAGCTTTTATATGTCGGCACGCTCTGTGTGGAGTTTTTTCTGACAAAGGACGAGAAGCTGCTCGTCAACGAGCTCGCACCGCGGCCCCACAACTCAGGACACCTTACGTTCGATGCTTGTCCCACGTCACAATTCGAGCAGCAACTTCGAGCCGTTTGCGGCCTGCCCCTCGCTTCGACTGAATTTTATCGGCCCGCCGCGATGGTAAACCTTCTTGGCGAACTCTGGCAGAACGGCGAACCTCTGTGGGACAAAGCTCTCGAATTACCCGGCGTAAACCTGCACCTGTACGGAAAGGCCGAGCCACGGCTCGGGCGAAAGATGGGACATATTACGGCGACCGCGAATACGGCCGAAAAGGCCGTCGAACTCGCCACGAATGCCAGAGCGCGGTTGAGAAGCGAATAATTCTTGCTCGAAGCCTTAGCACGTACGCGGTACAGGCATTATCTTTTTGCGCGGCCAATTCTTAAAGGCTAAACTTCAAGGTATGGTCGAGAGCGTAGCATTTTCAAGGACTGCTGGCCGAGACGTGATCTATAGCGAGATCACGCCGCAGATCGAGGCGCTGATTTCGGATGAACCCGATCTGACCGCAAACCTCGCAAACGTGGCCGCAGTCCTGAAGCAAGCCTTTGGATTTTTCTGGGTCGGGTTTTATTTGAAGAAAGAAGATCAGCTAGTTCTGGGCCCGTTTCAGGGTCCGATCGCATGCACACGAATCGATTTCGGGACGGGCGTCTGCGGGCACGCTTACTCGACCGCTGCGCCGGTGATTGTTCCGAACGTCGACGAGTTTCCGGGACACATCGCTTGCGCGTCCGAGTCGCGATCCGAGATCGTCGTGCCGATCTTTGACCACGGGGGCGAGGTGTTCGGAGTTCTTGATGTCGACAGCGACCGGCTGGACGATTTTTCGGATGTCGACCGCGAAGGTCTCACCCGCATAGTAGGAGTTATTGAGCGAGTCATTCAGAGCCACACGAACTCTGACAAGATCGAATGACATCTGTCGAATATCCTTTTTGGGTCTGGGTCTTCTTTTTCTCGGTAGTGCTGGCGGCACTTTTTGTCGATATAGGTATCGTCAACCGCCGATCGCATGCCCCTACACGCAAGGAAACCGTTGGCTGGAGCATCGTCTGGGTTTCCCTTGCTCTTGGCTTTAATGCTTTTATTTTTTGGCAGTTCGGTATTGAAAAGGCAAAGCTTTTTTTCACGGGCTACCTGATCGAGCTCTCGCTTTCGGTCGATAATCTTTTCGTCTTTCTCTTAATATTCGGATACTTCAAGGTCCCGAAGAAGTATCAGCACCGAGTCCTGTTCTGGGGCATCATCGGTGCGCTCGTAATGCGAATGATAATGATCTTCGCCGGAGCCGAGCTGGTCGAGCGTTTCCATTGGATCATCTATCTTTTTGGAGCTTTTCTTCTCTACACCGGGTTGAGCATGTTCCGCAATACGGACGATAATTTCGAGCCTCACGAGAGCGCTATCGTGAAATTCGCGACCAGGTTTATACGAATCTCAAAGCACTACGACGGCGAGAAATTTATTACCGTAAAGGACGGAGTTCGAAGCGGCACGCTCCTGCTCCTGGTGCTTATCACTGTGGAGTTTACTGATCTGATCTTTGCCGTGGACTCGATCCCGGCGATCTTCGGGATCACCACCGATCGGTTCATCGTCTACACTTCGAATATCTTTGCGATCCTCGGCCTTCGAACCTTTTTCTTTCTGCTGGCGGATCTCGCCGACCGGTTTCATTACCTAAAGTTCGGGCTTGCCTTTGTCCTGACCTTTATTGGCGTAAAAATGCTTTTGCCACTTCTGGCCGAAGGTCTGGTAATATTGACAGGAGCGGACAGCACCTCCGCCTTTGCAGTATTCCTGGATCGTTACAATCGCCACGAGTTCGAACAGCTCGTAATAAACATCTCTCTCGGTGTGGTTGTAGCAGCAATAGCCCTCTCGGTTATAGCCTCGATCCTGTTTCCACGCCAAAAGCATTTAGAACAAGAAGCAGGGGCCGAGTATCCGCCTGACGCGTCGTAGTTTTTGATGGAGAATAAACAGTACCGAAAGTTTTATGTAGAGTGGTGGAAGATCCGGAAGAGCACGATCTACGGCCTTGTCGCGTTTATCGTAGTCACGGCGGCGGTCATCACCGGTGTCTGGTACGCGCTGCAGTACAATTGGTTCGCCCAGCAGGCGGCACCCGAGGCGCCAAAGGACGCGGCTCGCATTATTTCGTTCGAAGGTGATGTTCGCATAATACGAGCGGCGACCCGGGAAACGATCCTTGTTACAAAAGAGACATTTGTAGCCGCGGGTGACACCATACAAACCCAGGCGGATGGCCGCGCCGTGGTGCAGATGATCGACCAGTCGGTCTATTCGGTCCGGCCGAACAGTACGGTCGTCATTCGCGACAACTCGTCCATCTTTGGCGGGAAGAACGTCCGCGTTGCGCTCGATGACGGACAGATCAACGTTCGCACCGACGATCAGCCGGAAAATACCGAGAACGTCGTCGAGATGATGGACTCTGAAACTCAGTTAAAGTCGCAAACCGATGCGAGTTTCAACGCCGATGCGCACTCGCAGGGTGGTGAGATCCGCATCAGCCGCGGCAGCGTCGAAACGTCGATCGGTGGCGAACGTGCAACAATCAGTGCGAACGAGTTCGCGTCCCTGACAGAGGGGCGGATCGCGTCGCGCGAGAAACTCCTGCTCCCTCCGCGGCCATCTTCGCCGGCTAATATGTCACAAGTGGTTGACAATACGGGGCGCGGCGTGACGATGGCATTTGGATGGCAGGACGAAAGTTCCATTCCCGTGGCGAGCTACTATATTCAGATCGCTCGTTCTCCGTACTTTTCACCCGATTCGATGCTCGTTGACCGCGGGGCTGTGACGGGCCGGGAGTTCAGACTCGCAGGCCTTCTGCCGGGAATATACTACTGGCGGCTTAAGACGACGTCGCGTGCGGGACAAACAAGCGAATGGAACGAGCCCTGGCGATTCAATGTCGTAAAGCGCGAAACGAATCCGGCGATCGAGGTCGCGGATTGGCGCGTAGAAAAAGTTGGCGGCAACGTTTATATCATTTCCGGCCGCACACGTGCCGGGCTCCAGGTTCGGGCACAGAACCGACAGGTATATTCCGCGGGAGACGGAGTGTTTCGCATGCAGGTTTCGACGCCGCTATCGGAGGTCGCGATCGAGCTAGGCGATGACAGCGGCAACCGAGGCGGATTTGTTCTTGGATTGCCGAATGCGAGGGTTCTGCGGAGATTTTAGAGGTAACAGCGTACGGCATCGGAGAAGGAACACAAACACGAGCGGAGATCGTCAAAGAGTTTAACGGGGCTCAAGATCGCTTTGGTCCTGACGTTCGTCTACATGATCGCCGAGGCCGTCGGCGGTTGGCTCACCAATTCGCTCGCCCTGATCGCTGACGCCGGCCACATGCTCACGGATGTCGCGGCCCTTTCTCTGACGCTTTTCGCGATCTGGTTCGCGTCACGTCCGGCTACATCAAAAAAAACTTACGGCTACTACAGGCTTGAAATTCTTGCCGCCTTTGTCAACGGGATCGCGCTGGTCCTGCTCTCGATCTGGATAATTTACGAAGCCGCTCGGTCGCTGGCAGGATCCTCCCGACATTCCTGGTACGTCGCTCACTATTATCGCCAGCGGCGGTCTTATCGTTAACCTGATCGCGGCCTACCTGCTTCATTCGGACCATAAGCACGATCTGAATATGCGGGGCGCGTTTCTGCATGTGATCGGGGATCTTCTGGGATCGGTTGCGGCTATCATCGCCGGCGTCCTGATCTGGACGCTCGGATGGTTATGGGCTGACGCTTTCGGGAGCATATTTATCAGCGCGATCATCATCCTGAGCGCGTGGCGGCTGATCCTCGAATCCGTAAACGTACTGCTCGAAGGCACGCCGCGTCACATAAATCTGGCGGCGGTCGAAACTACTATCCTCGAAACCGAGGGCGTCGGCGGTGTTCATGACCTGCATGTCTGGACGATATCCTCGGGGATCGATGCGCTTTCGGCGCACATCAGTCATGACGATTCGGTCCTACATTCGGAACTCCTGGCGATCGTGCGTACGAAGCTGCATGACCGGTTCGGCATCGACCACCTGACTATTCAGATGGAAACGCTCGATCTCGAAGCCGAAGCGGTCTATGTTTGTGAGACGGGGACGAAGTGCTTCGAGCCGTCGGTCCGCGGCAAGGGTGCGGTTCACGACAAGTAGAGAAATCTCACGCAGAGCTCGCAGAGTTCGCAAAGTAAGATCTTTTGCGGGAGACCAGTCCCACGTCCTCTGCGTACTTTGCGAGCTCTGCTTGAAATATCTGCGTGAGATTCGCTTTCTACCAGTAAGATTTGTTCGTGTATTGCCTCAGCGTGGAATTCGGGGGAAACTAAGTCTCGAATGTCCGAGATCCAGCTCAAATACGGTCGCTCCGAAATTGCCTTCCCATACGACAGCGATCGGTTTGATGTCCTCCAGACGACTGCCGAATCCGTGCCGCTGTCTGACGTCGAGCTAGGCTCCAGACTGGACACTCCGATAGATTCCTTACCCCTCGAAGAAAAAGTTAATCCGGGTGAAACGGTTCTCTTTGTCGTTCCTGACGCGACGCGCCGGACGGCCTGCGGCCAGATCATTAATCTTCTTGTTCGACGGCTCATAGCGAACGGCACTGCGCCGCATGAGATGGCGGTGATCTTTTCGACCGGCATACACCGGGCAGTCACGGACGTGGAAAAGGCCGAGATCCTCACGCCGTTCATCGCACAGCGGATCAAAACTTTTGATCATAATCCGCGGGACCTTATGCAAATCATGAGAGTGGGCGAAAGCGCGGCGGGCATACCCGTCGAGCTAAATCGCGCGCTACGTGAATACGATCACGTCGTTCTGATCGGTGGCGTCGCGTTTCATTATTTTGCCGGGTTTACAGGCGGGCGAAAGTTGATCTGCCCGGGACTCGCATCGGCGCGGACCATTTCGGCGACACATAAACTTGCTTTTGACTGCGAAAGGAAAACACGGCGCCGGGGCGTCGGAACAGGCCTGCTCGACGGTAACCCGGTCCACGAAGCATTTGTCGAAGCCGCGTCGTTCGCCGCACCTTCGTTTGCGGTGAACGCGATCGTGAACGACCAGGGCCACGCTGTCGATCTATTCTGCGGCGATTGGATTACATCGCATCGAGCTGCCTGCGACGCCTACTTGAAAAATAATACGATCGAGATCAAAGAAAAGCGCGACCTCGTGATCGTCAGCTGCGGGGGATTTCCGCACGATATCAACATGATCCAGGCGCACAAGGCTCTCGACGCCGCATCACATGCGTGCAATGAGAACGGCACGATCATTCTTCTCGCTGAATGCGAAGAAGGTTTGGGCCGGGATGATTTTTTGAACTGGTTTGCGGCCGGAAATAGCGAAGCTTTGGCGGACCGGCTTTGCGAAAATTATCAGGTCAACGGCCAGACGGCGTGGAGCCTTCTCCAAAAAGCCGAGAGTTTCCAGGTCGCGATCATATCGACTTTACCCCACGAAACCATTGAACAGATGGGATGCCGGAAACTCGATATCGGGGACGAAATGCTCTCCGATATCGTTGGATCGGGGCGGGGTTATATTCTGCCGTTCGGAGCCAGGATTTGCGTGCGAAGCTAACTAACTATTTGGCGGAGTCGATCGAGAACGTTCTTCCGATCGAATCGGTGTGATGCCTGATCGAGCGAAGTTTGTCTCGAAAGCCTGTGAAGCGTAAGACGTAAACGGAAAGGTTGTCAGGAGTGCGGAGGAAGTAAAATCTACCGCTCATCGGCCTGCCCGCGCGAACGAATTCGAAATTAAAAACCGAACCGCGCAAACGGCCGGCGAAGTTCTCATCGGGGCCGGCGACATAGCCGGGGAGGAATTGAAGTTTCTGTTCCTCATCACGAATAATATCGGCAAGGAACGCGTCTCTGGAAACTTTTAATCGACGTACCTCGAGGTGGCCATCGTTACGATCGCCAAACACGTACTCGACATTAGGACTCCTCACCGAGGGTTTGACGGTCATTTTCCACCTCTCGTCCGGCACGTCAAAGCCGTAATCGACATTTGCGTCGCTAAAGCGTTCGGTCTGGCCAAAGGCGGAAACGACCGAAGTAATACTTAGGACTATCGAGAACAGTATAAAAACTCGTGCTGATTTCATTTTCTTATATTCGGTGACCAGGGATACATTCTAGCCCAAAACAGGGTTAAGTCTGAAAGCTATGATGAGGTGCGACCGGCATCTGTTGTCCTTGCTGATGGGGCGTGCAATACCGAGAAACTTCGTCCAACCCCGAGTTTTTGGCGTCTAACCAACAAGACAGTCACCTCAAAAAAATGGGGATTAAATAGATTTCAAGAGGTATTCATAAATGAGAGAGTCATTTCGCAGCTTTAGGACATTGACGACATTTCTAGTTCTTTACGGCCTGGTATTACCGATTTTCGCGATCGCCGCCGATTCCAACGCTGCACGAAAGCCGCTCACGGACGATCAGAAAATAATCCATGTGCTAAACCGTCTGGGTTTCGGGGCACGGCCGGGGGATGTCGAGAAAGTGCGTACAGTCGGTCTGCAGAAATATATCGAGACGCAGTTGAATCCCGGCTCGATCGACGATGCGGTCGCGGACTCAAAGGTGAAAAACATCGACGTATTCAATCTCACCACCGCTCAACTCTTTGCGAAGTATCCAAATCCCGGTGCTTTACTACGTCAATTGGAAGGTGGCCGTCAGACGACAGCGGATCGGCGACGTGTCGACACGACGAAGGGTGAAGCGGAGAAGATGGCTGACGTACAACAGCCGACCGTAGATGAACAACGCGAGCGTCGACAGAAACTTCAGGCTCTGTATCGGGAATACGACCTCCGTCCGGCGAATCAGATCCTGCCTCAGATCACTTCGAATCGTGTTCTCCGGGCGGTCTACTCCGAACGTCAGCTGCAGGAAGTGATGGTCGATTTCTGGCAGAACCACTTCAATGTTTTCTCCGGCAAGGCTGCGGTGCGTTGGTATATCCCGAGCTATGAACGCGACGTGATCAGAAAGAATGCGCTCGGAAATTTCAAAGATCTTGTCGTCGGTACGGCACAGCATCCGGCGATGCTTTTCTTTCTCGATAATTTCGAATCGGTCGCACCGAATGCACAGGCGAACGGCGGAAACAGTCGACTTCAAAGGCAGCTTCAGAACGGCAGCGTCAATCCGCGAATGCGTGAACGCATCAAGCAGCGTCAGGGTTTAACCGATGCCCAATTGGACCAGCGGTTGAAACAGATGCAGGCCGGCGGTCAGCGTCAGCGACAACGCGGTTTGAACGAGAACTACGCACGTGAGCTGATGGAACTCCACACGCTCGGCGTCGATGGCGGATACACGCAAAAGGACATTGTCGAAGTGGCGCGTGCGTTCACCGGTTGGACGATCGTCGATCCGCGAGGTTATCGCCGATCTGCTGCGGGCATGATCAAAGGAAATGAGGATCGCCGTATCGCACGTCTCCAACGTGCGGCCGGCGTTCCGGACGATATCGAAAGTGGTGAATTTTATTTCAACGAGCGCTGGCATGACAAGAATGCGAAGACCGTGCTCGGACAAAAAGTTGACGAGGGCGGGATCAAGGACGGACTGAAGGTCATCGACATTCTCGTCAAGAGCCCTTCGACGGCGAAGTTCATTGCACGAAAGCTGGCGGTAAAATTTGTCAGCGACAATCCGAGCAATGAGCTTGTCCAGCGCGTCGCCGATGCTTTCAGCAAGTCGGGCGGCGATATTAAAACGACGCTGCGTGCGCTGTTTACGGATAAGGAATTTTTTGCTCCGGAAAATTATCGTGCAAAGATCAAGACCCCGTTCGAGCTCGCGATCAGCTCGGTACGTGCGATCGGTGCGGACACCAACGGCGGCCCGGCGATGCTCGCGATGCTCAACAAGCTCGGCGAAGTCCCATACGGATACCAGGCCCCGACCGGCTATCCGGACACGGCCGAAGATTGGGTCAACACCGGTGCGTTGCTCGAACGCCTGAACTTCGCGATCGCTATCGCAAGCAATCGCATACCGGGAACGCGCGTCGATCTGAAGAGCTTTGGATCAAAGGACAAGTCGAAGATACTCGGCGCCGCCATCGCCGAGATCCTCAACGGTGACGTTTCCGCCACGACGCGTGCGACGCTGACAAAGCAAGTCGAACAGCCTCTGCCGGCAATAAAAGAAGCCGCGGAAAATCCCGATCCCATTGAACGTGCCGAACATGCGCGACGGTGGTGGTCAGGGTGCAAGAGGAAATCGACAGGCTCGACTGCTTGCTCCAAGCGGCGATCCCGAGGTCTTCAAGGTTGTGAGTCTGGTATTGGGTACGCCGGAATTTCAGCGGCAGTAGAAGGACGCCGTCATAATGATCGGAGGCCTTTCGTTATAGGGTTCCATCTCGTCTCAAATCAGCGAACCATACAAACGGATAAGTCCACGCATGTGAGAATCGATACTGAAATTATCCAAAGCGAATGCCTTTGCGCGGGTGGTGAGATCGTGTCGCTTGTCAGGGTCCGCAAGAAGCGACGTTAGTTTTGCACTCAACACCGCGTTGTCGCCGACAGGAAAAGTCTCACCGAACTCACCGTTGTGCGTCGCTTCAAGCAGCGGTTCGATATCCGAGACTATCAACGGCACACCGGCGAGGATCGCTTCCGATACCGCGACCGGAAACCCCTCTTGGCGTGAAGAGAAAACAAAAACATCCAGTTCGGACAAAATATCCGGGACGTCCGAACGCCCGCCGAGAAAGTGAACGTGGTCCGCGATGCCGTTCTCGATGCAGATGTTGAGGCAGTCGGCCATCCTGCCTTCCGCACCGTCGGCGACACGGCCCGCGAATACGAAATGAAAATTCGGGAACTGCTTGATCACCGCCGGTAGCGCGCGACAGATCGTGAGCTGATCCTTTGTCGGATCGGCGGTAAAGTTTGCGACCATCCCGCCCAGCATCGCGTCTCGCCGGTAAACCTAATTCGGCCTTTATCGAATAGCCGGTCGGAGCGAGCCGGGCGGGGTCGGCTCCGTTGTAGATCGTGTGGAAGTTATCGAAGTTGTTGATGCGTGCTTCGGCTTTGAGATATGTGAGCAGTGTGTCGCTGACGGATATGTTCGCGTGCATCCGCGGTGCGATCAGCCTGGCGGTGATGCGGTTCTTTCGCCCCGGGATGAATCCTTGAAAACTGAGAACGCGCTTCACATTCTTCAGTCCGCGCGTTGCGAGATAGAGATGTAAACCATCGACGGCCTGATAGCCGTGGACAATGTCGATCTGCCGTTCCTTTACTATCCGGCGCAGCTGCGACGCGAAATAGAGATCGACGGGTAGCTTTCGATCGAGACGAATGTACTCGACACCCGACTCGCGAAAATCATTTTCGAGCGTGCCACCACCTGCCGCGACAAGAGTCATTTCAAATCCGCATCGCGCGGCGTTGCGGCAGATATCGAGGACCTGCGTTTCGGCACCGCCGCGGTTTACGGTATCGAGTAGATGGAGGACTTTGATCGTCTGGTTCATTCCCTGGCTGATTTTCGGATTTCTTTGCGGCTTTGCGTCTTTGCGGGAACACAACCGTAAATTACTCTAACTCTCGAGGTTCACACGACAAGTATTCCCGCAAAGACGCAAAGCCGCAAAGACCAGATTGAGCGTACCGTCATGTCAAGTATCGTAGCGCGAGGCGTTGCGGTCAGCTATCGAGGACCTGCGTTTCGGCACCGGCAGTTTACGGAATCGAGTAGATGGAGGACTTTGATCGTCTGGTTCATTCGAAGTCTGGTGTTCTTCGCTGATCTCTTTGCGTCTTTGCGTCTTTGCGGGAACACTACCGTTAATTACTCTAACTCTCGAGGTTCACACGACAGTGTCTCCCGCAAAGCCGCAAAGACCAGATTGATCGTACGGTCATGTCAAGTATCGTAGCGCGAGGCGTTCCGGTAGCTATCGAGGACCTGCGTTTCGGCACCCGTTTACGGTATCGAGTAGATGGAGGACTTTGATCGTCTGGTTCATTCGAAGTCTGGTGTTCTTCGCTGATCTCTTTGCGTCTTTGCGTCTTTGCGGGAACACTACGGTTAATTACTCTAACTCTCCAGGTTCACACGACAAGTATTCCCGCAAAGACGCAAAGCCGCAAAGGACAAATCTCATTTCTCATCCTTACAAGTGGCTCGCGGATGCTGAATGACAAACCAAAGCAAATGTGTTCTCATTTGCTATTGAAATCAGACAGATGGAGTCGCCGGAAACAGAAAAGCGGGCTGAAGTTTTTGCGGTTGTCCCGTCGTATAACCACGCGCCGTTCGTCGAGAAATGTCTGCGGTCAATTATAGGTCAGACGAGCCCGCCGAAGAAGCTGCTCGTCATCGATGACGGATCGAGTGACGGCTCGCCCGCGATAATCGAGAAGATTCTCAGTGACTGTCCTTTCGAGAGCGAGCTGGTTGTGCGTGAGAATCGAGGCCTTTGCTCGACTTTGAATGAAGCTCTCGAGCGCGCGTCCGGCGAATACTTCGCATATCTGGGCTCTGACGATATCTGGCTGCCGAATTTTTTGGAAGAGCAGACGCAACGTCTCGAAAATCGTCCTAACGCCGTGCTCGCATTTTCCCACGCGTATGTCATTGATGAGCATGACCGGATAGTAGATTCAACCGATCGATGGACCGACTTCGCGGACGGCGATATGCTGTCGCTTTTGCTCCGCGGCGTAGTGTTTTCGTCGCCGGGTGTTTTGTATCGCCGAACCGCACTGACAAAGCATCGATGGAATGAGACGGCACGGCTCGAAGATTACGAGATGTATCTCAAGCTGGCGACTGACGGAGAATTTGCCCGCAACGAACGTTTGCTTTGCGCATGGCGACGGCATAGTGTCAATGCAAGCCTGGACCTACCGCGGATGTTTCCCGAGATGATCGCGGCACAGGATCGCGTCGCACCTGGTCTTGGAATCACACCGGACGAGTTGCGGAACACGCAGTCACAGATGAAATTCGCAGCCGTCGAAAATTTCGTTCGCCACGGATTTCGTCGCGAAGCGGGGCTGATGTTCATCGAGAACTGGCACGGTGCGGCTTCGATAAAAGATCTTCTTAGCACTGCGTTACGGATCGCCGTTCCCGATACAATTTTCAAATGGAACCGAGCAAGAAAAATGGAACGCGACGCGGAGCGGTTCGGAAAGATTGACGATATGATCGATCCAAAATGAGCGAAGCAGCGGAAGTCACATATATCAAACCCGGACGGCTCGGTCGCTTCTCTCGATCTCGGCGAGATCTGGAAGTATCGCGAGCTGCTCTACTTTCTCACGCTCCGGGATATCAAGATCCGTTACAAGCAGACGCTGATCGGCGTCGCGTGGGTCGTGCTGCAGCCTGTCCTGACGACGGCGATCTTCACCGTCATCTTCAGCACGTTCGCGAGATTCGATACAAAGAGTGTCCCGTATCCGCTCTTCGCGCTTAGCGGACTCGCCCTTTGGCTGTTCGTCCATACGTCGATCTCGCTCGCGAGCACGAGCTTCGTTAATAACACGAGCCTCATCACGAAAGTTTATTTTCCGCGCCTGATCGTGCCGCTCGCATCCGCGCTAGCGACACTATTCGATCTGCTTTTCTCCCTCGGGATACTGGTCATCCTGATGGTCTATTTTGGTACGTCGCCGACAGCGCAGATTTTGGCGGCGCCCCTCTTCGTGTTTCTCACGCTTGTTCTCGCCGTTGCGTTCGGAACCCTGTTCTCGGCGCTCAATGTCCGGTTCCGCGATGTGAAGTTCGCGCTGCCATTCATGCTACAGGTTTGGATGATCGCGTCGCCGATCTTCTATCCGGCTAGTTTGCTGTCGGAAAAATGGCGGCTTGTCTTTGCGTTGAATCCGCTGACGGGAATTCTCGAGGGATTTCGCAGCGCATTATTTGGTTCGCCATTCGATTGGCAGCTGATCGGTGTGTCATGCGCGTCGCTCGCCGTTCTTACCTTATTGTCTCTTTTTATTTTCAAAAAGATGGAGGACAAGTTCGCGGATATTATCTGATGCAGGTTATCAACGCCGAAAACTTGTCGAAGCGGTACGTGCTCGGGTCGCGTCAGCCATACTCGCTTCGCGAAATGATCACGGGCCTGTTCGATCGCGGGGACGATGAGAAACGTCTGCTCTGGGCGCTGCGCGATGTCAGCTTTTCTGTCCATGAGGGCGAGACACTCGGTTTGATCGGACATAACGGCGCGGGTAAATCGACGCTGTTAAAGATACTCTCGCGCATCACAAAACCAACAAGCGGAACCGCCACGATCAGCGGTCGCGTGGGCAGCCTGCTCGAGGTTGGTACGGGATTTCACTCCGAGCTTTCGGGCCGTGAGAATATTTTTCTGAATGGTGCGATCCTCGGGATGAGGCGTGAAGAGATCGAGAAAAAGTTTGACGAGATCGTCGCGTTTTCAGAGATCGAAGCATTTCTCGACACTCCCGTAAAACATTACTCGACCGGAATGTACATGCGGCTCGCGTTTTCGGTTGCGGCGCACCTCGACCCGGAAGTTCTGATCGTAGATGAAGTTCTCGCTGTCGGCGACGTCGGTTTTCAACGCAAATGCCTGCGTAAGATGCGCGAGGTCGGCGAATCGGGACGGACGGTAATTTTTGTTTCGCATGACATGCAGTCGATCACGCGGCTTTGCCGCCGTGTGATCTGGCTCAAGGACGGGGTGGTGAAAAGCGACGGCGAAGCAAAGCATGTCGTCGGCGAGTATCTTCATGAGCAATCGCAAACCGGAGCTGAGAAAGTCTGGGAAGATCCGTCTTCGGCACCGGGGAACGATGTTATCCGATTGCGCGCCGCCCGAGTGCGGGGGGCTGACAACGCGATCACATCGTCGATCGATATACGACGCGAGGTCTCGGTTGAGATCGAGTACGAGGTCCTTCAAGACGGAAAGGTGATCGTCCCGAGCGTGCAGTTGAATAACGAACAGGGAGTATGCATCTTTGTGTCGCATGACTGGAACAGCGGATGGCGTCAGACTGAGAGGAAGGCCGGACGCTACAAGAGCTCGGTGACCCTTCCGGGAAACTTCTTATCCGAAGGAACTGTCTTTGTGACGATCGCCGCCGCGACGCATCAGCCGCATGAAGTGCATTTCAATGAGCGCGACGCGGTTACGTTCAATGTTATCGACAACCCGGACGGTGATGGTGCTCGCGGTGATCTGGCCGGCCCGATGCCGGGAGTCGTCCGTCCGGTACTGGCGTGGAAAACAGAGGTCGGGTCAGCATAGGAGCGGATAGAACGTGCAAGAACCTCCGAAATCCATTTCGTACGACTTTCTTTCGATGCGTCCGCGGCCGCACAACATGCCGTTTTATACGGCAAAGCGTGCGATCTTCGAAAGCGTATCCGCGGCGGCGAACACGTTTCATGGGACGGTGCTGGATGTCGGCTGTGGCGTGATGCCGTACCGAACGTTGATCGAGAATGTCGAAGCCGTCGAGCGTTACATCGGAATGGACCTCGCCGGATCGGCGCTCTATGGGCACGTCGAGCCGGACATAACGTGGGATGGTAGTCGGATTCCCTTAGGTGACGGCACCATCGATTGCGCGATAGCCACCGAGTTTCTCGAGCACCATTCCGAACCTGAAAAGATTCTGATCGAAATTCGAAGGGTAATGAAGGATGGCGGAAAATTCTTTGCGACCGTTCCATTTGTCTGGAACCTGCACGAGATCCCGTCGGACGAATACCGCTACACGCCGTACTCACTTCGCCGGCTTTTGGAAACCGCCGGGTTCAGGGATGTCGAGATCGAGGCGTTGGGTGGATGGAACCTGTCTCTGGCGCAGATGATAGGGCTTTGGGTAACTTTCTCCAAGAAGAGCCGGCTCCTTCGAAAGTTCCTAAGCATTGCCCTATTCCCCGTATTCCTGCTCCTCGTAAAAACCGACATCAAGCCGGTGAAGTTTGACGGTCATGAAAATTCCATGTTCACCGGTCTCAGCGTCAGTGCCGTCAAATAGGAATGATGAAAAGGATCCTGTTTATCGGTCATGAAGCTGAACGCACTGGAGCACCGATCGTACTGCTTCACCTTCTGCGATGGCTCAACGAAAACCATACCGGCATCGAAGCGGAGCTTCTTCTACTCCGTGATGGCGAACTGCGCGAGGCATACGAAAGCGTCGCCAGCGTCTACGTCGTTCCAAAAAGCATGATTCCTGAGATCGCCGATCGCGGCTTGCGGTTCCTGCGTCGGAAACTGGGACTGCGGAAGAGACTTTCGATTCCAGATCTTGTTCCCTTTCGCAAAGATTACGATCTGGTCGTTGGCAATACGGTCGGCTCGCTCGAGCACCTCGCATTCTTTAAGAAGCGCGGGCTACGTACTGTGAGCTGGATTCACGAGATGCGTTCGGTGATCACAAGCTTTTTTCCGGAACTTGGCCGGTTTGCCGAACTCTCGAGATCGGTAGATCTCTTCGTCGTTCCGTCTCTGGCCGTAGAGACTGCGATTCGGGAGTTCGGCGTCACTACGCGGTTTGAACTCGTGCCTGAGTTTTCCGAAATAGCAACGGTCAATGAAAAAGAGTCGACCGTCGTGCGTATGGCTCTCGGAATTCCGGACAATGCATTTGTTGTCGGCGGTTGCGGGACTGTGTCGTCGCGGAAGGGGACGGACCTGTTTCTGGCCGTTGCGGCGAATCTGTCCGAATCGATCAATGACATTTATTTTCTTTGGGTGGGTGGCGCGTCGAGATACTCGGCGACTGAGTTCGAGCAGTCGCTCGATGAGATCGAACGTCTCGGTTTATCTCGTGTGATCATCACCGGGTCGCAAAAGGAACCCGGGAGTTACTTTGCAAATATGGATGTTTTTGCACTGACGTCTCGCGAAGATCCATTCCCACTTGTCTGTCTCGAAGCGGCGAGTCTTTCAAAACCGGTTATCTGTTTTGCCGGTGCGGGGGGAATTCCAGAATTCGTGGGCAGATGACGCCGGAGCCGTGGTGCCGATGGAAGATGTCGAGGCTTTCGCCGATCAGATCATGACGTATTATCTGGATCGAGATCGCCTCCGTGTTGCAGGCTCAGCGGCTCATCGAAAGGTAAGCAACGAGTATTCCATCGATTCTTCCTGCCGAAAACTGACGGGCATCCTTCTCGATCTATCCACCTAAACCTTCCGGCCGATCGCGAACAATTTGATCAGAACGAGCCCGGCGATAAATCCGCCGATGTGTGCGGCGTACGCGACACCGCCCGTTCCGGCCGGTGTCAGATAACCGACGATCAACTGATAGACGATCCAGATACCGATCGCGACGAACGCCGGCACTGTCGTCATGAAATTGAAGATGATGGCTCGCACTTTCCGTTGCGGAAACAGCAGCACATAGCCGCCCATTACGCCCGAGATCGCACCCGACGCGCCGAGCATCGGGATGATCGAGTCTGAGTCCATCACGATCTGAGCGAACGCTGCGGCGAAACCACAGACGATATAGAAGGCGGCGAACCGGATGTGCCCAAGCAAGTTTTCGAGATTGTCGCCGAATATCCAGAGGAACAGCATATTGCCGAAGATATGGGCGATATTGCCGTGCATAAACATCGAGCTTAGAAAATTGAAATAGACCGACAGCGGTGTTGCGTAATGCTGGATCTCGCCAGTGTTCCCGAACGAATCGCGGACGACCTGTATCCCGGTGATATCGATTCCGGTCGTCACTTCTTTTGGTACAAGCGAGAAAGCGTAGCTGAACGCGTCATTGCCGCCGAGACCCTGTAGCAGGACAAACACCAGGATATTTATGCCGATGAATACGTAATTGACGATCGGAGTGATCGTCCGGTCCGAGTTGTCGTCACCTATCGGGAACATTCTTTACCTCCACGTCCGTTAATGTAAGCAAATGTCAATATCTTCAGTGGATAGTTCGAAGTTTTAAGTGGGCAGTTAAGCCAACTATCAATTATCCACTATCAACTATCCACTGAAGAGACGATCTAACCCAGCCCGACATCTTCCCGAACCTTCAGCAGCTCATACCCTTCGCTTTTTGCCACATATGTCGCGGCGGTGATATCGCCGACGACGTTCAAGCGTCGTACGGCACATATCGAGGATACGGTCGACGCCGAGGATGATCGCGATCAACGCCGGGTCGATGCCGATCATGAACAGGATGCCGATGATGAACGGGATCGAGCCCGAGGGCACGCCGGCCGTGCCGATGCCGCCGAGTATCGCGAGATAAACGACCGAGAGCTGCAGACTGAGCGTCAGATCCGCACCCGCAAGCTGAGCGAGGAACAGTACGGTCACGCCCTCGTACAACGCCGTGCCGTTTTGATTCGCCGTGGCACCGACCGTCAGCACAAAGCTGTTGATCTCTTTCGGTACCCCGAGATTCTCATGCGACACGCGCAATGCCGTCGGCAGCGTCGCGTTCGAAGACGATGTCGAAAACGCGGTCAGGATCACCGTCCGGATGCGTTTGAAGAACTCGAGCGGGTTCATCTTCGACAGAAAGTAGATCGAGAGCGAATAAACGCCAAAGAAATGAATCGATAGGCCGAGCAGGACGGTCACGACAAACCACCCGAGCGACTGCAGCAGCTCGAGCCCGAATTGAGCGATGTTATTGAACAACAGACACGCGACCGCGTAAGGCGCAAATTTCATCACGATATCGATGATCTTTGCGGTGATCGCGAAAAGCGGCTTCATTAAACTTGACGAACGGTGCCGACACGGATGCAGGCAGCAATGTGATCGCGATTCCGATGATGAGCGCAAAGAACATGATATGCAGCATGTTCGGGCTCGCACCTGAGATCGAATTGAAGACGTTGCTCGGGACGATGGTTTTCACCGCCTGCATCAGCGGCGTGTCGGACTTTGCTGCCTCGGCCGCTTTCTTTTGCGCTTCCGTCGCTGCGGTACCGGCGCTCGAAAATTCGGCTTTTAGCTCGGCAGCGGTATCGGGGCTGATACGCTCACCGGGACGGATCGTGTTTGCGAGCGTAAGACCGATGACGACAGAGATCGCCGAGATGACAAGCGTATATGCAAACGACTTGAACCCGATCCGGCCAAGCTTTCGGATATCGCCGATTCCCGCGACTCCGACCACGAGTGACGAGAAAACGAGCGGCACGACGATCATCAGCAAAAGGTTCAGAAACAATTGTCCGATCGGCCGCGTGAAATTCTCGACCGTCCAGACCAGCCATCGGGTCCGAGCCGCCGAGCGTCCAGTTGGCCGTCAAGCCGCCGATGACACCGACCGCCAGACCGATGAATATCTTTGTGTGCAGCGGAATTCCCTTCGGCTTATCCGGCGTTTCGTCGTCTAGGTCGGTGCCGAGTTCGCGTTCGTAATCGTCGGCCGGAATTTGATCGTTTTCGTTTTCGCTCATGTTTCGAGTTCTGCCTTTTTCGGAATGAATTAAGCTAAATCTTCTTGCCGAAGACGGAAAGCTGTGGAAGCTTTCGCAGTTGTGTCTTCGGCCGTGCGCGTGGTTTGAGAGAGTTTAGCAAATAACCCGCAGTTTGGGTATCATTCTCTGACCAAAGCTATTGCGCAGAAGTTATGCGGATTTCATCGATCCCACTGCCGTTCGTTGTTCTACTTGCGATCATTTTTCTTGCGGGCGACGCCGTGGGAGACATTCGGCTTGGCAGGGATTTTTAGTCGAGGAACTTAGTTGCGTCTGGGAACATGCTTGAGCACCAAAGGTGCGGCCGTAATTTAGCCAGGGGCAACGCCCCTGGATATGATCGTTTGATAGATCAGGCACCAAAGGTGCGGGGTAATTGCCGAGGACCTCGCCGCGTTGCGGCTCCGTCGTATCGGCCCCGTCACCAGGGGCGGTGCCCCTGGCTAAATTACGACCGCACCTTCGGTGCTAAGAATCATTAGACAGTTTCGACAGACATGACAGACTCGATCGACTCAAGAGACCCGACGGACTCGACAGACTCGACAGACTCGATAGACTCGATAGACTCGAAGGACTCGACAAACTCGACAGACTCAGAAAGATGTTCAAATCCATCCACTTCGATTCAAAAGGGCGCGCGACGACGACTGCTTCAAGTCCCGAAGTGATAGCGCGTCTGCGCGAGATCGTCGGCGACGGGAATGTTGTCGTCGATCCGGAAAAGGTCGAGCCGTACGGTGCCGACGCGGTGAAGGAAAAGTTTCCGCCCGAGGCGGTCGTGTTTCCGGAATCGACGGCCGAGATGGTCGAGATCCTGAAGCTCGCGAACGAGCACATGTTTCCCGTCACGGCACGCGGCGGCGGAGTCGGATACACGGGCGGAGCCGTTCCGGTGGACGGCGGTATCGTTATCGGGACCGACCGGATGAAAAAGATCATCGAAATAAATGTCGATGATCTTTACGTTATCTGTCAGCCTGGGCTGACGACATTCGAGCTGCAGCAAGCTGTAACGGAGAAAGGATTGTTGTTCGCACCCGATCCAGCGAGCTTCAAAGATTCATTCATCGGCGGCAACATCGCCGAGAACGCTGGCGGAATGCGGACGCCGAAGTACGGCGTGACGAAGCATCATGTCCTCGGTCTCGAAGTTGTGACGGCGACCGGCGAGGTCATTCGAACCGGCGGCAAGACGGTGAAGAATGTTGTCGGATTCGATCTCACGGGTCTGATGTGCGGATCCGAAGGCATGCTCGGGATCATCACCGAGGCGACGCTCAAGTTGTTGCCTATGCCGGAGGCGACATCGACCGTGCGTGCGAACTTTCACTCGATGGAAGCCGCGTGCAAGGTACTGACAAAGTTCACGCCCGAAGGACTGTTGCCGATGGCGATGGAGGTGCTCGACAAATATTGTGTCGCTGCCGTCGAAGAGAATTTTGCGTTCGGATTGTCAAAGGAAGCCGAGGCGATACTACTCGTCGCGGTCGACGGCTCGCGCGAAGAAGTCGAACGGAACGCGCAAATGATCGAACGCATCATCGGCGAGAACGGCGGATTCGATATCCTGCGAGCAAAGACAAAGGAAGAAGAAGACAAGCTGTGGGATGTCCGTCGTGCGATCTCGCCGTCGTTGATGAAATACGGAACGTTGAAGATCAACGAGGATGTCGTCGTGCCGCGTTCGAAGGTGCCGGAGCTGGTCGCGAAGATCGAAGAGATCGGGAAACGTCACAATACGTTCGTCGCGAACTTCGGCCACGCAGGTGACGGCAATATCCATGTCAACTTTGTCGTCGACCGCGAAGATGAGGAAGCTATAGCACGAGCACGCCAGTGCGTCGCCGAGACTTTTCAACTGTCGGTCGATCTTGGCGGCACCATCTCGGGCGAACACGGCATTGGTTATGTGAAATCACAGTACATGCACTACGCGATCGACGCTCCGACGCTCGAGATCATGAAAGGAATAAAGAAAGTCTTCGATCCGAACGGGATTCTGAATCCTGGGAAAATGTTCGTTTGAACAACACGTTCTTCTTTGCGGGAAACCCATGTCCCGCAAAGACGCCAAGCCGCAAAGGAAAAAGGCTTGTAATTACTATGACCAGAGCATCATTCGCTGCAATTGTTATTATCTTATGGTTCGCCGTGGGTGCGGTGGCGCAGAAGAAGACGATCATCCTTGTCCGCCACGCGGAGAAGGTCGATGCGAGTCAGGATCCGGAACTATCGGTCGAGGGAAAGCAGCGGGCAGAACACCTCGCGAATATCGTAAAGAAATACAGACCGGGCGCGATCTACTCGACGGATTTCAAACGGACGCGAGACACGGCCGCGCCGATGGCGGCGAGACGAAAGCTGAAGGTCGAGATTTACGACGGAAAGAAACCGGCGGAGTTGATCGATTCGATCATGCAGAGCAGGACGAAGCGATTTCTGATCGTTGGGCACAGTAATACAATTCCCGGTCTCGCGAATCTGCTCGGGAAGAAAGAACTTTTCCAGAATCTCGACGATTCGGAGTACGGCGCGATCTGGATCATCAGGATCAAGGACGGTCAGGTACGGAAGACCGAGATCATTCCGTACTAAGCGGGCCTTCCTTTCCGTGAAATCAGTTTTCTCACGCAAAGCTCGCGAAGGACGTAAAGATCGAGTTGCTTGCGCTGCATATGAAAAATGTTGCACTTACTATTTTCATTTCGCTCGTGCTGCCGATGGTGGTATCTGCTCAAGCTGAGCCTGCGAATGTGACGTTCTGGAAAGAGCTGCAAAAACTCTGCGGCAAGGCATTCGCCGGATCGGTCGCCGCGGCCCCGGCCGATGACACGACGTTCAAGGACAAAACGCTCGTGATGCACGTTCGATCGTGCGAGCCGGATCGCATCCGCATTCCGTTCGTCGTTGGTGACGACCGTTCGCGAACCTGGGTTCTCGTTCGAAAAGGCGATCGCATCGAACTTCGTCACGATCATCGACACGCCGATGGAAAGCCTGACGCGGTGACGATGTATGGCGGATGGACAACGAGTGTGGGATCGCCTACGCGCCAGATGTTCCCGGCCGATCAACAGACCGTCGATGTTATCGCCGCGGCCGCGACGAACGTCTGGTGGATCGACCTCACACCGGGCGAAAGTTTCGCCTACAATCTTCGCCGGATGGGATCTGAGAGGTACTTCAGTATCAAGTTCGATCTCAAGAATCCGGTCAAAGCACCGAAAGCTCCGTGGGGATGGAAGGTGAAAAAGTGAAAAGGTGAAAAAGTTTAAAAGTGAAAAAGTTTAAAAGTGAAAAGGTGAAAAAGGTGAAAACGTTTAAAAGTGAAAAGGTGGAAAAGTTAGAGCGCAAGCTCTTCACCTTTTCACTTTTTCACATTTAAACTTTTTCACTTTTTTTTTTACTTCGATCCTGTCTTCGCAAAATATCCCTGACGATGCGAGACCCGGACTTTTTGTTTTTCCAACTCGGAATTAACAACCTGAATCTCGATCTTTCGATATGAACCGTCGAGCGCCCGATTGCTTGGCTCGTAGGCGATCAGATATTGCGAACGCATCTCCTCCTGTATCTGCTTGAACGCCTGACGCAGCTCGTTCTCGTCTCGTGGAAAATATGCTCGGCCGCCGGTGCGTTCCGAGATCTTCTTCAGCGATCCTTGGTCGACGCCATCATAGAAATTGTCGCCGATGCCGATCGAGTAGACGACGGCCTCGGCCCGCTGCGCGGCCTGTACCGCTTCGTCCAATTTCTTTTTGCTAAATGTATCGTAGCCGTCGGATAAGCAGAATTATCGCTCGTCTCGTCCTTTCGGGTGCGGGCCCAAGAACGTCGGAAGATGTTATCCAGATCGAATCCCATATCGCGGTCGAGCCTTGGATCTGCTGATTAGTGCCGGAAATTGGCGGAGTCCCGGGAACGCGTCCACTGTTAGCGACAACCCCGCCGCCGAGATAACCCGAGGGCGGTATAAACTCGACCCGCTCGATCGCACGGCGAAGCCGCGAGAGATTGTTCGTCATTCCTTGTTCAAGCGTCGATTCGCCCGTGAACGAGACAACGGAAACTTCATCCTTCGTCGGTCGAATCACTGCCTCGAGAAACGAGATTGCAGCCGCCTTTTCTTCGGGCAGGGTTCGCTGCTGCGAAATGCTCGTGTCGATCAGGATCGCGAGGCTCAGCGGCAGATCCACCTGTCGCGAGAATGCAGAGATCGTTTGCACTTGTCCGTTCTCGAGAACGCGAACGTCTTCCGGTTTCAATGTCAGGATCAATTTGCGATTGCGGTCCTGGGCGGTGAAGAGAACATTTACCGATTCAGTCTCGACCTTTTCGATGGCATCGTCTTCCTCGATCGGCGGTGTCGGAGTGGCCGTTGCGGAAGATCTTGTTTCGGTCTGCTGGGCGCTTGTGAACTCGCCGCCGAGAATTCCGGCCACCGCAATTCCAACCAACACCAACAAAGCAAAAAATCCGCTTTTCTTGTACATCTAAAAACTCCCTACAACTATTTCAAGCTGTCCCTGATCGCCCGATAACTGGTCTTTGTGCGCAGCTTGTATTTATCGGTTTTCGCAGGATCCGTAAACCGAACCTCGATCTTTCTCTCGCGACCATCATAATTCTGGTTCGCCGGCCGATATGTGATGATGTACTGCGACCGCAGCTCTTCAGAGATCTTTTTGAACGCACGTTCAAGCGCCAGCATGTCACCGGTAAAAAACGCCTTGTCCGCCAGTCTCTTCGCAAAGCCGCGTCAGATATTTGTCGCCCTTATCCTTGACGGTTCCTGCTTCGACGCCCGGCACCGAACCCAAAAATCCCGCCTTTGTCGAGATTCCGAATATCGTCGTTTCAGTTCGCTGCGCGATATCGATCGCGTCCTCAAGTTTTGCGCGGCTGAACGTATCGTCGCCGTCGGTGATGATCACGATCACCCGTCGGCCGGCGACATTGCGAAGCTTTTCATCGGAAAATTGCCAGACAGCATCGTAGAGCGCCGTCTGCGAACCAGCCTTCTTAACCGTGTCGATGGATTTCTGGAGCTTGTCGAGATTGTCTGTGAAATCCTGCCGCAGCAAGACCTCGTTATCGAATGTCATGAACGCTGCTTTGTCTTTACGCAGTCGCGTCACAGTGTGAATGAAATTGCCCGCCGCCTCTTTTGAAAATCCCAGTTTGCCAGCCGTGGACGGCGAGGTGTCCATCGAGAACTCCGACATATACCGGCGGATTGCTTTTCTGATCGGTAAAAAAGGTGATCTCTTGCTGAACGCCGTCTTCGAATACCGCAAAATCGCCCCGTCCAAGACTCGTAATAAGGTCCTTCTTAAGGGTCACGGTTACCGGAAGCCGGACTTCGAACGTCTTAAGCTGGCCGGTATCATCGTCCGGCGGAGGCGTCGGCCTCGGTGTTTGGGCCAGTAAAGTGCCGCCAAAAGCGAAGATCACAATAGCGATCGGAAAGAAAGTAGTACGCAAAAAACTGTTCATAAATGAAGATGGAATTCTCAGCAGAGACGCATGTTTTCGATGCCCCGGACGTGTCGATTGTTGCCCGCTTGGGCAAGAAGGGAGTATATCAGAGGAAGAATTCAGAAGTCAGGAGTCAGAGGTCAGAAGTCAGGAGTAAGAATTAAGAAGTGCGGCCACCGGCAGAGACTCTCAGGAGCAATTGTGTACACTACAACGCTCCGATATTCTGAATTCTGATTTCTTAATTCTGATTTCTTCAATGAACACTCATATCTTCAGGGAATACGATATACGGGGCATTGTCGGCGAGCATTTGACTGACAAAACGGTCGCCATCCTCGGCCGTGCGATCGGAACCTTCTTTCATCAAAATGGTGCTAAGACCATCGCGATAGGTTATGACGCCCGGAAGAGCTCGCCGGGATTCTGCGATCTGCTGACTCGGGGCTTCAACGAGAGCGGCCTCAACGTCGTTCTCATCGGAATGGTTCCGACGCCCGTGCTCTACCACACCGTCTACACAAAGGAAGTTGACGGAGGTGTGATGATCACCGGATCGCACAATCCGCCCGACCATAATGGTTTCAAGATCTGTCTTGGAAAGTCGACGCTCTTCGGCTCACAGATACAAGAGATCAAAGACATCGCACTAAAGGGAGAATTTGCGACCGGGACAGGCACCGTCGGATCGATCGAGGTGCTCGATGATTATTGCCGGGACATTGTCTCAAAAGTTCAGATGGGGCAGGCAGAAACCCGACCGGTAGGGAGGGTGTCCGTTGGAGAAGAAGATTTCCCGCAAAGTCGCAAGGACGCAAAGAAGAAATTGAAAGTCGTCGTCGATGCAGGCAACGGCATGGGTGGAGTAACCGCGGTTCCCGTATACGAAGCGCTCGGCGTCGAGCTGATCAAACTTTTCATTGAACCGGATTCAAACTTTCCGAACCATCATCCCGACCCAACGGTGACCGAAAATCTGCAGGACACGATCCGCGCGGTTCGCGAGCATAATGCCGACATCGGAATCGCGCTTGACGGCGACGGCGACCGCATCGGCGTAATCGATGAAACAGGCCGCATTATCTGGGGTGACGAACTGATGATATTGCTGTCGCGCTCGATACTCGAATCAGATCCCGGAGCGACGATCATCGCCGAAGTGAAATGTTCGCAAACTCTTTTCGACGACATTGCAAAGCACGGCGGCACGCCCGTCATGTGGAAAGCGGGCCACTCGCTGATCAAAGCAAAGATGAAAGAGACAAACGCCGCGCTCGCCGGCGAGATGAGCGGTCATATATTTTTCGCCGATCGGTTTTATGGATTCGACGACGCAACTTACGCGGGCGCTCGTGTGCTCGAGATCCTTTCCAAAACGGACAAGCCTTTGTCGGAGCTTCTTGCTGACATTCCACGTACGTTCTCCACGCCCGAGCTTCGAGTGGATTGCGCTGACGAGCGCAAATTCGAGATCGTCGCGAGGATTGCGGAACACTTCGCCGCGACCAACGAGGTCATCACGATCGACGGTGCACGAATATTGTTCGAGCACGGCTGGGGACTCGTCCGTGCGTCGAACACACAGGCCATCCTGGTGCTGAGGTTTGAAGCAGATACCGATGCGAACCTCAAACAGATCCGATCAGTGGTCGAGGTGAAGGTGAACGAATTGATCAGTCTCGGATAGTTCTCTCCAAACTACCGCCGCTATGCCTGGATAAACTTCCTAAATTAATCTCCAGCGGCTCCGCCGCCCCGGATGAGTGGGAGGCCTAGAAGCGGCTGTGCCGCCCGATGAGCGGAAAGGCTTCGCCTTTCCGTGCGATCTTCCCTAAAGACTTAGGAGGCTCCGCCTCCGAATCACTTCCGCCAATCTATTTGATCTATATCCATTCTCAGCGGCTCATCCTCCCGAGCCCGTCGATTCCATATCCTTGAACTCGAGTAAATATAATCATCCGGATGCTCGGCCAGTCCGGCCTTAACTGGGTTGAAATGAATGTAATTCACTTTCTGCATGAACGTAGACTCGCTTGTCACGAGAAACGTATCTGGATGATGTTCCCAAACTGAATACTTGTACCCACGCTTCTTTTCAAACATCTTCAGTTTCTCCAGTGAGGCAGGCGCATCCGCTTTTAGGTGATCGAGGATCCTCTTGCCGCTGATACCGTTTAGAAATCTTAAGGTGTCTGACGGTTGCCGGCTGCCATCGGTGATGATGTGGTAGTGGTCTGGCATGAGCACGTAGGCGAAGATACGGAAACCACCCGATCTTCGCGCTTCATCGAAAGCATTGCATGCGATCTGTTTTAGTTTGTCTGTTTGGAAGATCGGCAGGCGGTCATGAGCGACCGAGGTGAAATAATAGAAGGGAGTGTCTATTGAAACTCGCATTGTGGGTGCGCAGATTCTAAGCTCAGCCGAGTAGGAAAATCCTTAATTATTCTGAATTCGGAGGCGGAGCCTCCCTTTGTCTGGGGTGATCGACGGAAAGGCAAAGCCTTTCCGCTCATCGGGCGGCGAAGCCGCGTAATACGGCTAGGGAATGGTAATGCTCTTTGTGATGTACTTACCGCAGATACCACAACCGTCATCTACGGTCGCGGTAATCTCGTAGGCCCCAGCCGGAACATCGGTCAGATCCCAAATTACGTTCGCTCCCCTACCTGTGATTTTTCCGGCAGAGACGTAGTAATTGTAAGTTAGCACGTCGTTTTCGGGATCTTCTGCTTTCGTTTGAATCCTGAAGGCCCCAGGGTTATCCGTGATTGGACTAACATCCAGTTTCAATACGTGAGCAGGAAAATTGAAATCAACGACATTTTGTTTATGTTCGGGATAGCGTCTCCACTTCGAGCCCGCGTAATACTTTCTGGCGTTCGGGCAAAGGACGTAATGAAAGGCCGCCCCGGGAAACAGGACGATTTGATCTACAGCATCGCCGTGAACCGCGATTGCCATCCCCAGCTGCTTGTTGTGAAAAACGACAAAGTTCTTGTGACTTCTATAAAATCTCTCCTTACGAAACGTCTTCAAGTCGATTCCAAGGTCCTTTAGCAAGAGGGTATCTTTTGGCCCCAGCCGGATTACCGCCACCTGACCTCCAGCTGCATTCCAATCCGTCGCAGAAAGTGAGTCAGTATCCGGATCATCGACGCACTCGCCGCTTGTGTAGGAAACATTAATGACAGAGTCGTTTCGATAGAATCTAGAACCAATAGGCGCGATCCCGATATTAAGTGAATCCGAAGCGAGCAACTTGATGACATCCGCAGCTTCGCTTTCGAGAAGTCTTATCTGCTTTACCCGGGCGTAATCTTCAAGAAAAGTTTGGCCAAAAATGATCGAACATGGCGCGAGAATAGTGGCCATACAAAGCGATCTGAGAAAATTCATCGGATTGAACCCGTTAACTCTCATTCACCTTCAACACCGCGAGAAACGCTTCCTGCGGGATTTCGACTCGGCCGACTTTTTTCATTCGCTTTTTGCCTTCTTTTTGTTTTTCGAGCAGCTTGCGTTTGCGCGAGATGTCGCCGCCGTAGCATTTGGCGATGACGTTTTTGCCCATCGCTTTGACGGTTTCGCGGGCGATGACCTTGTTGCCGATCGCGGCCTGGATGGCGACCTCGAACATCTGCCGCGGGATGAGTTCCTTCATCTTTGCGGTCAGCAGGCGGCCTTTTGCAGTGGCGGTGTCGGTGTGCAGGATCAGCGAAAGAGCATCGACCGGCTCGCCCGAGACGAGAATGTCGAGCTTGACCAGCTTGCTCGCCTGATAGCCCGACAGATGATAGTCGAGCGACGCATAGCCTTTCGAGACGGACTTCAGGCGATCGTAAAAATCGAGCACGATCTCATTCAGCGGCAATTCATAGACGAGCATCACGCGATCTTGTCGTGACGTATTCGAACTTTTTCTGAACACCGCGCTTCTCGTCGAGCAGCGGCAGGATGCCGCCGAGAAACTCGTCATTTGTAAGTATCGTCGCTTCGATAAAAGGTTCTTCGATCTTCGTGATGCGGCCCGACGTCCGGCATCTTCGACGGCGAATCGATCTCTGCCGTCACACCGTCGGTCGTCGTCACGCGATAACGCACGCCGGGTGCGGTCGTGATCAGTTCGAGATTGAATTCACGTTCGAGCCGCTCCTGAATGATCTCCATGTGGAGCAGCCCGAGAAAGCCGCAGCGAAATCCAAACCCGAGTGCGGTCGAGCTTTCCGGCTCAAAGAAAAACGACGCGTCATTCAGACGCAGCTTCTCCATCGCGTCGCGTAGATCTTCGTACTGCGCCGAATCGATCGGATACAGTCCGGCAAAGACCATCGGTTTTACTTCCTGAAAACCCGGGAACGGAGTGTCGACGGGACGTGCCGCTTCGGTGATCGTGTCGCCGATCTGCACGTCCGCAACCGTCTTGATCGACGCGGTCATAAATCCGACCTCGCCCGGGCCGAGCTCACCGATCGGCGTTGGACGCGGACGATTGACGCCGATGGTTTCGACCAGATATTCGCGGCCGGTATTGAAAAACTTGATCTTCGTTCCTTTCTTGATCGTGCCGTCGATGATTCGAAACAGCACGATCACGCCGCGGTAGCTGTCGTACCAGCTGTCGAAGATGAGCGCTTTGAGCGGAGCATTTCTGTCGCCTTTCGGCGCCGGTACTTTGGCGACGATCGCTTCCAGAACTTCTTCAACGCCGATCCCGGTCTTCGCAGAGGTCAGGACAGCTTCGCTCGCATCGAGGCCAATAATGTTCTCGATCTGTTCCTTAATTCGATCGGGTTCGGCGGATGGCAGATCGATCTTGTTCAGAACGGGGATCAGCTCGAGGTCGTTCTCGATCGCGAGATACGTGTTCGCCAGAGTCTGAGCTTCGACGCCCTGCGACGCATCGACTACCAACAACGCGCCTTCGCATGCAGACAGCGAACGCGAAACCTCGTAACTAAAATCGACGTGTCCGGGCGTGTCGATGAGATTCAGGACGTAATTTTTTCCGTCTTTCGCCTTGTAATCCAGACGCACTGCGTGTGCCTTGATCGTGATGCCGCGCTCGCGCTCGAGGTCCATATTGTCGAGCACCTGGGCTTCCATATCGCGATCGGCGACCGCTCCGGTGAGCTGCAGAATACGGTCCGCCAGCGTCGACTTGCCATGGTCGATGTGGGCGATTATCGAAAAATTTCTAATGTTCTCAGGATTCATCTCTTCCAAAATCGAAACATAACAATACCAAAACGCTGACCCGTACGCATCAAGGGGTAGTTTTTACGCCGTGCTCGGCAACCCGGCGCCAAAGTCGAGAAAAAAAGTTTTCAAAAGTGAATCTGCCTTGGCTTAGGTCGCGAAACCAAGGACACAGTATTGAAGCGCCAAACCAATGTCCTCGTGGGGATCCTCACGCGAACCGTGTATTAGGCTCGACGATTCGACTTTTGCGGCCGTGAGGCCATTGATTTTTTTTGGCGGCGATCCCGCCCAAGTACCTGGAGGGTTTTTATGAAAATGTCTTTTTTTAAGCACAGCGCACTAGCCGTGCTTTTTTTGTTTCTTGCCTCGGTTGTCGCTCAGCACACGCTGGCGCAAACCCCGGCGAACTATGTTGTCTTTGGCGTGACGACGGCTAATAGTCTGGTCCGCTTCAACAGCGCACGGCCCGGGACGATCCTTAGCACAGTCGCGATAACGGGTCTGCAAAGTGGCGAGAATGTCATCGGCATCGATTTTCGCCCCGCGACCGGACAGCTCTTTGCTCTGGGCAGCACAAGCCGTCTGTATCGCGTCGATACGGTGAGCGGCGTTGCAACGCAGGTCGGATCCGCCGGAGTGTTTACACTGACCGGAACAAACTTCGGTTTCGATTTTAATCCGGTGCCGGACCGGATACGAGTTACATCCGACGCAGATCAGAATCTTCGTCTCAATCCGAATGACGGAACTCTGTCGGCGACCGATGGAACGCTCGCATACGCGGTGGGCGATCCGAATTTTGGACAGAATCCTAACGTCGTCGCGTCGGGTTACACAAACAGTTTCGGAGGTGCGACGACGACGACTCTTTACGATATCGACTCGAATCTCGATATCCTCGTCACACAAAGTCCGCCGAACAATGGAACGCTAAACACGGTCGGAAGTCTTGGCATTAATGTCTCCGGTGAGGCCGGCTTCGATATTAATTCCGGAAATAACACCGCGCTCGCATCGCTTCAGCCGGCCGCGGGCGGTGCCTCCTCGCTTTATCGAATAAATCTTACAACGGGTGCGGCAACCGTCATCGGCGCGATCGGCAGCGGCTTGACGATCCGCGATATCGCCATCGGGAGAAGCACGGCCAGCAACTCGTCGACTGCGACGATCGATTTCGACGGTGACGGCAAGACCGATTACGCGGTTTTCCGCACGAGTACAAACGTCTGGTACGTGCATCGGAGCTCGACCAACACTGTCGCGATCGTGCAGTTCGGAATCGTCCAAAACGACGTTCTTACGCCCGGCGATTACGACGGTGACGGCAAGACGGACATTGCCGTATGGCGTGCGACAAACGGAACATTCTACGTTCAGCGAAGCTCAGACGGCGGTGTGTCGACCGTTCAGTGGGGAAGCCCGGGTGACGAACCTCTTGCACGCGACTATGACGGCGACGGAAAGACCGATTACGCAGTCGCCCGGCGCCAGGGAAGCTCGCTCGTTTGGTACGTCATCAACAGCGCGAACGGCAGCATTCGAATCGAGCAGTTCGGCGTAAGCTCCGATGTCGCCGCTCCGGGCGATTATGACGGCGACGGACGTTACGATCTTGCCGTTCACCGCGGAGAGCCGGGTGAAGCTGCGACGTTCTTTGTGCAGGGAAGCACGCAGGGATTCTATGCCGTTCGTTGGGGTCTCGGAGGTGATCTGGTCGTTCCGGGAGATTACGACGGCGACGGCAGAGCCGATTTCGCGGTCGTCCGGGAAGGTTCGCCATACACGTGGTACGTGCTGCGAAGCTCTGACGGGTCGTTGCTCGCGGACAACTTCGGAAACAAACCGCATTTCACCACACAGGGTGACTACGACGGCGACGGGAAGACCGATTTTTCGACGTACGCTCAGTTAGACGGAATCTTCTACACGTTCCGTTCGACGAACTCTGCGACAACGCAGTTTGTGTTTGGCCAAAACGGTGACTACCCGGTGGCGAATTACGACACGCACTAAAGCTGTGACGCTTCGATGAGTTTTGTAAATTTCGTGGTTGGTTTTGCGAAAAGCCAACCACGGAAATTACAGAACGAACCGCAGCTCACTATTAACAATAGGGAGATTATAAATGAAGAACTCAATCAAAAAGATTATCGGCGCTCTTGTGATGACCTCACTCACGCTGGTACCCGCATTGGCGTCAAGCCATGGCGAAGCCCCGCTCATCAGCATGGACCGCTTTGCCGACAACACCGACACCTATGCATTTCGAAGCGTCGAGCCGGGCCGCGAAGGCTTTGTCACGCTGATCGCGAATTACATTCCTCTGCAAGAGCCATCGGGCGGACCCCAATGGTTCCGGTGGGACGACTCGGTGTTGTACGAGATCCGCATCGACAATACGGGCGACGGCGTCGAGGACATTACCTATCAGTTTCAGTTCACGACACAGACGCTAAATGGCGGAACGGTGTTGGGACATACGGCCCTCAATGAGAACGGCCGAATAGATTATCTTGACGACCCCGATTACAACATGCCGCAGACATATTCGGTCACCCGCGTCGACAGTTCGACGGGGCGTCGCGGACGTCTTCTCGCAGGTGGATTACGAACACCGCCGGCAAATGTCGGCCCGCGCGTGACACCCAATTACGAAACGAATCTCGGCCAGCCGGCAGTCTATCCATTGCCCGGAGGCGGAAAAGTTTTTGCCGGTAATCGAGACGAGTATTTTTACATCGATCTCGGTGTGTTCGATGCGATCAATTACCGGACGCTGACGATGGCGAACGGACAATTTGTCGGCAACGGTATCGATTCGACACAGGGCTATAACGTCAGCTCGATCGCGATCGAAGTCCCGATCCAGGACTTGACGAGCTCGAGATCGGTCCCGTCAGGACCGACAGCAGCAGACGCCGTGATCGGTGTCTGGGCAACGGCTAGCCGGCGAACGACGCGGGTCATTCAGAATGGCGGCAATCGCGTTACGGCGGGTGCTTGGCAGCAGATATCGCGTCTTGGGAATCCGCTTGTCAACGAAGTGGTCATCCCCTTGAATCTGAAGGACGCGTTCAATTCACTGTCGCCTCAGTTCGACGCGGTCGCGGCTCCTGCCGTTCTTGATCCCGAAATTCCGAAGATCATACAGGCGGCTCTTGCGTTATACAGCGGAATCAACATAAACATTCCGCCTGCTCCGCGAAACGACCTTGTTTCGATCTTTGCAACGGGTATTCCGGTCAATGCAGTCACCGGCCCGAACTACACGACGTTTCTCTCGGACGGTCAGCCGCATGAATACCTTCGGCTGAATGTCGCGATCCCGATCACGCCGATCGCGAGTATGAACCGCCTTGGCCTGCTGGGTGGCGACGTCGCCGGATTCCCGAACGGACGCCGGCCCTTCGATGACGTGACGGACATCGCATTGCGTGCGGTGCTCGGTGGGACGCCGTTCACACCGACTTACAATGTCGCTCCGAATAATGTTATCGGCGACGGTGTAAGCTCCAATCCGGAAGGACCGCTTCTAACGCGGTTCCCGTACCTTCTTCCGCCAAATCCGGGCAACACGCCGCGTACGTCGAACATTCGACCGGCGACCGGATTTTTCGAAGATGAGGGGAAAAGTCAGAAGGACGAGAGACCGTAGTCTCTCGCTGCGGAGAACGAGTCGGGGTCGCCCGTGGACCTCGACTCGGTTAGCAGTGAGCGGTGAGCGGTGAGCAGTGAGCAGTAGGCAGTAGGCAGTAGGCAGTAGGCAGTAGGCAGTAGGCAGAGAGGGCAATCTATGATGAGTTCGATCAATCGATTTCTTTTTATATTTATTTTCGGGGTGTCTGGCGTCTTCATCGCGGGCTGCAGCCGGCAGCAATCAGCGGCGAGCGTGTTTCCGAATTCCGATTTTGCAAAGGCGCAGTATGAGATCGACAAAGCTCCCGATGTGCCGCTCGGCTACGCGAACCTCGCCATGCTTTTTATGAAAGAGGCGCGAAAGACGGGCGATTTCTCATTGCATGAAAAAGCGTCAGCCGCCGTACAACAAGCTCTTCAGATCTCTCCGAACGACTTTCCGGCACGCAAGCTGGAGGCGTCGCTTCACCTCGCCTATCACCGATTTGGCGAAGCCGTGGAAGCCGCAAAAAAATTACAGGCGGAACTGCCGTCCGATCAATTCGCATATGGCGTCCTGACCGACGCGTACATGGAGCTTGGCGAGTACGATAACGCTGTCGCGATGGCTCAGCGGATGGTCGATCTCAAACCGAACACTGCATCGTATTCGCGTGTCGCACAGCTTCGTGTCATTTACGGTGACCATAAAGGAGCGGTCGAGATGTTCAAGTTGGCGGCTCAGACGACCGACCCATCCGACCTCGAAACCCAAAGCTGGTGCCTGGTCCAGCTTGGAGACGAGCTCTGGAGGAATGGCGAGTTCGCCGAAGCCGAAAAAGTTTACGACGAAGCGCTCGCTAACTTTCCCGGCTATTTCCTGGCGATCGCAGCGAAGGGCCGGGCTCGAGCTACCGTTGGCGATTACGCCGCGTCGATCCCATTATTGACCGACGCGCAGAACCGCGTCCCAAATGCCGACACCATAGTCCTGCTCGGCGATATCTATGCGTTGCAGGGCGACGCCGCGAAAGCTGCAGAACAATACGATCTGCTCGAAGTTGTTGAGCAGAAACTCGGCTCGGCCGGTGATCAAAAAAGACTCGCTCTTTCGTGGGCCGACCGCGGCATCAAGCTCGACAAAGCGCTTGCGATCGCAAAAAGCGAGTATGAAATGCGGAAAGATATTTATACCGCGGATATTTTGGCGTGGACCTTATACAAGAAGGGCCAAACTGCCGAAGCAAAAGCGACGATCGATGAAGCGCTGAAACTGAAAACAAATAACGCCCGATTTCTTTTTCACGCCGGCATGATCGCGAAGGCAAGCGGCGACATTGGCGAAGCCAGGCGTCTCCTCGGCCTCGCATTGAAACTGAATCCGGCTTTTGATCTCGTACAGGCGAGAGAGGCGAAGAAAATGCTTGTCAGTCTGGGATAAAGCCATGAAAAAGTTTCGAACTCTCTTAATGATCGGGTCAATATTTTTACTGGCGGCGCCGATACTGGCCCATCCGTTGGGAAATTTCAGTGTCAATCAATACACGCGGCTCGAGGTAGGAAAGTCTGAGATCAAGATCAGGCAAGTCCTCGATCTGGCCGAGATACCGACGTTTCAGGAAAGGGCCGCGATCGATAGAGATAATGACGGGGAGATCACTCAGTCTGAGCTCGACGCGTATGCCGAACGCCTGACGCCAGGGTATCTGGCGAAACTAGCATTGATTGTGAACGGCGAATCGTTGGAGTTTCGGACAATCGAAACGGTGGCAACACTCGCCCCGGGCTCCGCCGATCTCAAAACGCTGCGTATTGTTTGGGATCTCGCTGCGAATCTCGCCCCGATCGATTCGCAAAATAAAGTCACGATCTCGAATGAGAACTACGTCGAGCGCGTTGGTTGGCGCGAGATCGTCGTAAACCGTACCGCCGGAGTCGAGGTCTATGACAGCAGTGCGTTCGGCAACAATGCGAGTGATGAATTAAAGAGTTTTCCGGAACAGATCCTTTCCTCTCCCCTCAACGAAAGATCGGCCGAGTTCTCCTTTTCCGGGAGTTCTATTCCCGAAAATGTCAGTCCGCTGCAGAATCGTGACGGGCACCCGACAACTGCTGTGCAGAAAGATCGGTTGGCCGAGCTGATCGCGGTTCCCGAGATAACGCCCGCGATCGCCGTTTTCGGCTTGATGCTGGCCTTTGGCCTCGGAGCGCTGCACGCGATGTCGCCTGGGCATGGTAAAGCCGTCGTTGGTGCGTATCTGGTCGGGTCAAAGGGCACGGCAAAGCACGCGGCATTTCTCGGTGCGACGGTAACGATCACACACACGCTGGGAGTTTTTGCGCTCGGGTTGCTGACACTCTTTGCGTCAAATTACATTTTGCCCGAAAAAATAATGCCGCTGCTCAGTTTCGCGTCGGGACTGATCGTCTTTTACATCGGTCTGACGATGTTCAAGACGCGGCTCTTCGCTATCCTCAAGTTAGACGGGCACGGCCATCATCATCGCCGCGAATCATAGCGATCACACCGGTCACGATCACACGCATACCGACGAGCACACTCACACGCACGGGGGACTCACGCATACGCATGGTGGAAAGCCGCATTCGCATCTGCCGCCCGACGAGATCTCGTGGAAGAGCCTGCTCGCACTCGGCGTATCCGGAGGCCTGCTTCCGTGCCCGTCGGCGCTCGTACTAATGCTCTCGGCGATAAACCTTAACCGGGTGGGTTACGGCCTGGTCCTGACGATCGCGTTCAGCTTTGGACTTGCCGCCACGCTAACAGTGGTAGGTCTGGTATTCGTGTACGGTGGGCACGTTTTTAAGGGCTTGCGGCTCGGCGAAAACCGGCTTGTTAAAGCCCTGCCTGTGATGAGCGCCTTTGTCGTGGCCACTCTTGGGGCAATTATTTGTTACCAGTCGTTCACTTAAAGGCCCTGTCCTAAATCCTAAATCTTTGCTATAGTTGTCTTTCACGGAATTTTAGGAGAACTGCTATGAGAAACGAATACGACAGAGAAGATTCGAGTGTTACCACAAAATTGACTTATTTGCTGATCGGCGGCGGGATCGGAGCGGTAATTGCGCTCCTGTTTGCCCCAAAATCGGGTATTGAGCTACGCGAAGACATTGCTGATGTGACGCGAAAGGGCCTCGAAAAGAGCAAGGAAGCTGCTGCGCAGATACAGGACCGCGCCGGTGAATACTACGAAGTCGGCCGTGAAAGAGCCGGCGAGATCTATCAGACAGCTCAGGAAAAGGCCGGTGAATTGACCGAGAAGGCAAAGAGCGCGGCGGCCCGGACGGCAAACCCGTTTACCGCGGCGGTCGAGGCCGGCAAGGACGCATACGTCGCCGAAAAACGACGAAACGAAGCCAAGTCGATCACCGAAGGGCGACCGAGCTATCCAGTCGAAAACAAAGAAAACAACTAGCGTATGAACGCGAACGAGCCGCAATTTTGGATGATGATCGCGTCGATCGTGATCGCGGTGTGTTTTATCGTGATGGCCATCGCACTGATAGCCATTGCAGTTATCGTTCGTCGTGTCACGAATACCGTCAACCGGCTTGAACAGCGCTTCGATCCACTGATCACAAAGGTCAACGCGATAAGCGTGCAAGGAAAAGAGATTTCAGTGCATTTCACCGAGATCTCTGCAAACCTCTCCACGGCGACGCGGCATCTGGCCGAATCGACCGAGTTGATCAAGGAAGAGGTAGCCGAGTTGCGGGTGCTTGTCGGTGAAACTGCCATTACTGCAAAAGATAAAGTTGCAATGGTCAGCAAAACGATCGACCGCACACATGATCAGGTCGTCGACACCACCGAATTTGTCCAGAAAAAGATCGTCGAGCCGGCCCGTGAGGTCGCCGCCATTATGGCGGGCGTAAAGCGAGCTCTCGAGGTTTTGTTTGCTCCGGCCCCGAAACCGCTTGATCGGGCTTATATGGAAGACGAGTTGTTCATCGGTTAACCAGTTAAGATTTAAAAGAGAAAGCGTGGGTAGATCTTACCCACGCTTTTTTATTTTGCTCCCTAGATTCCGCGATTCTCGGCCCGACCTATTGAACGCCTACCTTCAACCCGGCAGTACCCCTACCGATTTTTCTACCAGCAGATCGACTTCTCCTCGCACCGGGCATTCTGCGTAAGGTCTGATCAAACCTGAACTGGTCTTAATTCCTTTGAACTATTCTGAAGTTCTTTGATAGGATGACGTATCCAAACTTACCGGAATTAAAAAGATCTCTCCGAACGAATTAAATATGGCAACAAGAACATCGAAGAAATATCTCGCGCTCGTTTGTGCGTTCACCTTACTGCTTGGCGGCAGCGCGGTTTCGATCTGGATACCCACCACCTTTGCAAACCTTGTTGCGCAGCCCGTTCCGTTGACGCAGAACTGGTCCAATACCAGCCTTATCACGGTCGACGACGACTGGTCGGCGGTGCCTGGAATTATCGGCTACCGAGGCGACGATCTGACGACCTCGATCGGGGTGGACCCGCAGACGATCGTGATCGACGGTTCCCTGACACCGGTCGACGTGAATGCTAATCGCAATGATCCGGACACGTTCTTATCGGGCGGAGTGACGGAATTTGACGGGATTACTAATCCGGTGGTCGCTCTTAACGGCTCCGGCACGGCGGACTCCCCGCATTTGGTTATTAACCTCAGCACGAGCGGAACCACTGCGATCAACGTGGCTTACAACCTGCGCGACCTGGATGCCTCGGCTGACAATTCGATCCAGCCATTCGCTTTCCAATACCGGGTTGGCAACACAGGAAATTTTGTAAATCTGCCCGCCGGCTTTGTTCCGGACGCTACGACCGGGCCGAACGAGGCGACCTTGGTCACTCCGGTAAGTGTGCCGCTGCCAATCGCGTGTGAGAATCAACCGCTCGTGCAGTTGCGGATCATGACGGCGAACGCCGCTGGAAACGACGAATGGGTCGGCATCGACGACATAAACATCACCGGCACCGGCGGAGGGAACACGGTTTTATCAGGTACAGGCCTTGCGACGCCCAATCAGGTCGGACCGGGAGCTACATCTCTGCTTACGGTTTCCGTGACGCCGGCGTCAAACCCGCCGAGCACCGGGATCGCGGTCGCTACCGACCTGACGACGATCGGTTTGTCGGCAACGCAATCTCTGTTTGACGACGGGACCAATGGAGACACGACCGCCGGGGATAATATCTTTTCCTACCTCGTAACGGTCCCGCTGAGTGCTACCAACGGACAGCGCAGTTTTCTCTCAACGATAACTGATGCCCAGGCACGCTCGGCGAATACGCCGATCGGTTTGACGGTCATGGCTCCTCGCGACCCGAGCGAACACATGGTCATGGGTAATCCAAGTAACGCGACGACCGACGCAGCGAACCCGACAAATTATCTCCTACCCAAAGCTCAGTACGTGATGTCATATCATCGCGATCGCGGTATCCCGAACTGGGTGTCCTGGCACCTCGACAGTTCGTGGATAGGCACTACGCCGAGACAGGACGATTTTCGAAATGATCCGAGCCTTCCGGCCGGCTGGTACCAGGTACAATCGACGGATTATTCAGGTTCGGGGTTTGATCGCGGGCATCTTACGCCTTCAGGGGATCGCACATCATCGGTGGCGGACAACTCCGCGACGTTCTTCATGACGAATATGATGCCGCAGGCGCCGGCCAACAATCAGGGCCCGTGGGAAGAGCTCGAATCGTATTGCCGCACGCTGGTCGCACAGGGCAATGAACTGTACATTATCGCCGGCGGCGCCGGAATAGGCGGCAGCGGTTCAAACGGAGGCACGACGAATACCGTTGCGAGCGGTAACGTGACAGTGCCATCCGTTACATGGAAGGTCATCATTGTACTGCCGGTGGGGGCCAATGACGTCGACCGCGTTTATAAAACAACGCGTACGATAGCTGTCATCATGCCGAACACCCAGGCCATCGGAATAAATACACCGTGGCGCAATTTCAGAACGAGTGTCGATCGCGTCGAAGCCCTCACCGGATATAACTTCTTTTCGAATGTGAGGCCGCAGATCCAGAACCTCATCGAACGGAGAGTCGACACGCAGTAACAACCTTCGAGTTTTACGTTGCGTGATCGAGAAAGTAAGGAGGCTGTCAGAATCGACGGCCTCTTTTTTATTATTTCTCAAAGATAACCTGTGCGACGGCGTGTTCCGATGTATGCGAGATCGAGATGTGCATGCGGGTTGCCCCGGCGGCTTCGAAAAGTTTCAATGCCTCACCTGAGAGCCGCAGCGACGGAACGCCCCGATCATCGGAAACTATCTCGATGTCCTGCCATGTGACCTTCCCACGCCAGCCCGTTTTTAAGGCCTTTAGAAAAGCCTCCTTTGCCGCGAAGCGTCCGGCGTAGGACTGCCCTGCCGCTGCACCTTTGGCATCGCAGTAGGCTCGTTCCGCAGCCGTGAAAACGCGTGCGGCGAAGCGCGGCGTTCTCGCCATGGTTTGGGCGATGCGATAAACTTCGACAATGTCGATGCCGATCGAGAGGATCATAGGTTTAACTGATAAGTGACGAGGGACAAGTGACAAGTAAGATCGAGCCAGCACCGGCGCCACTCGGAGATGAACAGATTCTAACCGATGCCGGCTTCCATTGGCGAGAACGCGGGCAAGTAAAGATTCTTGTTTGCGGTGCTCTCGAGCGTGACGGGTTTGCCAACGGCTTTTCGACCCGCCTGGGCGGAGTCTCGCCGTTTCCCGGGCACGATCTGAATCTCGCCGGATTCGATGACGATTCTCCCGAAAACATCGAGGAGAATCGCCGTCGATTTCTTTCAGCGTTTGAGGGCGATTTTAGACTCGCGACCGCTTGGCAAGTTCATGGTGATGACATCAAGCGCGTTGCCAACAAGGCGGATGTCGAACGTTCAGACGAGAAATTCGATGCGCTTGTATCCGATCTGTCCGGGCGTTCTTGTCGGAGTAAAGACGGCGGACTGCGTACCCGTGCTTCTTGGCGATAAAAAAACAGGAGCCTTCGCGGCTGTTCACGCCGGGTGGCGCGGCACGTCCAGATCGATCGTCGCGAAGGCTGTCGAACGGATGCAAAGTGAGTTTGGTACTGATCCTGCGGGACTAACGGCGGCGATCGGTCCAGCGGCGAGCGGCCGGTGTTACGAGATCGGAGCGGACGTCATCGAGGCGTTCGGACAAAACATTTCACGATCGGAGAGGTATTTCACCGCGACGCGCGACGGCCACGCCCTTGTCGATCTGCATTCTGCCAACAGGGATCAACTGCTGGACAAAGGCGTTCCGGAAACGGCGATCTTCATCGCACCTTTTTGCACGATGGAGCGGACCGATCTTTTCTTCTCGTACCGCGTCGAGAAGAAACTGCACGGAAAGACCGGCCGACTGCTCTCAGTAATTGGAAAAAAATAGAACGCTAGTTTACTCTCGCCGTCATCGTCACGCTTTTTGAGGTTGGCGGATAGCAGACTTCATTCGTGCACGGTTGATAACGAACTGTCGCAATAACTCGGATCAGATTTCCGCGAAAGTTTGAAGGAACGGTGACCGTAAAGGGGAATCTGACCCGCCCTTCATAGACGTTTATCAGATTTTCAGAGAATTCAAATTTGCGATTTTTCCCGCGAGGGTATCTGACTCGTCCGGTCCTCAAGCCTGGACTTCGGACAGACACGACCGTCGGTATGGCGTATTCACTTGCCGGCCGGTTCGAATTAACGTGAAGCTGCGAAGGGATGTTCAGGACGACAGTTGCGTTAACCGAGCCGCCACGAGAAACGGAGCTTTTCTCGAACGCACCGGATACGCTTACCGTCTGAGCGTCCGCGGAAAAGCTCGCGAAACCAAATGCCGCAAGAAAAAGGGCTGAGAAAAATATTGCTTTCTTCATAATCAAATCGGGCGGACCGTAAAGCTGTCGACCGTTTCTTCTATCTTACGCAGATGATCTTCGGAGTGTTCACCCAGTACTGCGAACCGGAGCCGATAGACCCAATTATCACGGACAACTAATTTATAGACGGCATCGACGTCGATTTCGTTTGCTGTCTCTTTAGTTTCCAGCTCAAAGGTATCCGGCCCCTCGGCTCGTATCTTCGTTACGGCTGCCGAGCTCTCGGTCAGATCGCGGACCCCGGTGAGATCGTTGTCCCGAAAGATATCGATCTCGATCGTCGCCTGCCTCACCCCTGAATTAGAGTCTTTGCCAAATTCTTTCGAGTACGCACGGAACTCGTGTGCCGGATCGCCGATGACATGCAAAAAACCTTCGGGTTTCTGCAGCGAGTATGTGTCCGTCTCGATAAACTCCGCCTCGAACGCGTCAGCGGCGCGCTTCTTGATCTTTGTAGATGCCCAGACCATGAGGGCAACAAGGATAAGTCCCGGGATCAATATTTCCATAAAAGTAGAACGGACTGTTTAGTCCGTCCGTCCTGTAAGAGCCACCACCGTGGACGGACTAACAGTCCGTCCTACTGCCGCCAATTGACCGCACGCGGCGGATATGTCGCGGCCCCGCGGCCGTCGCACATAAGCCGAAACGCCGTGCGACTCGAGAATGTTTTTGAAACTCATCACACGCTCATCGTCGGGCGGGTGATATTGGAGCGGCTCAGCCGGATTATGCGGGATCAGATTGATCTTCACGCGTCGGAGATCGTATCGATGCACAAGGTCGGCCAGTGCAGCGGCGTGGGCATCCGAATCGTTGACGCCGCCGAGCAGAACATACTCGAACGTAAATCGCTCACCGCGCTTCAATGTCTTTTCAAACGCCTTTGCGGCCGTCAGCAGAGCGTCGATATTCCAGCGTTTATTGATCGGCATCAGCTGATCGCGCAGTTCATCATCCGGAGCCGATAGCGATATGGCGAGGTTCGGCCTTCGCTCAAGTTTTGTGAACTCCTCGATCTTCGGGACGATACCGGCGGTCGAGACGGTGACCCGTCCGGGCACGATGAACAGACCGTTCTCGTCCGACATTATCTCGAGAGCCTTGATCAGATTTTCGAAGTTTAGGAACGGTTCTCCCGCACCCATGGCGACCAGATTTGTTCCATGCGGTGTTTCTGCACCGACGCCATAGACGTCGTTTAGAACGAGGATGATCTGATCGACGATCTCACCAGCAGTCAAATTTCTCAATAAGCCGAGCTTCGCGGTCAGACAGAAATCACATTTGAGTGGGCAGCCTGACTGCGAAGAAAAACAGATCGTGTCGCGGTCTTCGGTGGGAATGAAAACCGTTTCGACCGGCATACCGTCGCGAGTCTTGAGAAGAAAGCGGCGCGTCCCGTCTTCGGAAACGTACTTTGATTCGACCGTCAATACGAAAGGTTCCGCGATCGTCGAAAGTTTTTCGCGAACTGCTTTCGGCAGGTCGGTCATTTCCTCGAACGAGTGCAGCCGCCGTTGGTGAAGCTGCTTGAAGATCTGCCGGGCGCGATAGCGCGGCTCACCCAGTTCCTGGACAAAATTCTCAAGCTCACCGGGCAGAAGCCCGGTCAAATGCGGTCTTGCGGTCACGTTAGTAGTTTAGCGTATCTTGATTTCCTCGGCACGACGGGTGGATCGTCAATCTTTTACGCGTGTTTAGGGGTTTCTACCAACGACACAAAACACAGGGACTCATGCCGGAGCTGAAACCCGCAGAGAGTTTTGACGTAGAATTGCTCCATGAAGAAAATATTGTTGCCCGTCGTCACCCTTATTCTCATTGCCACCAGTGCCATGGCTCAAACAACGCCGAAAGCTGCTGATCCGAAAGATGTCGCATCACTCGATGCGATCATGAAGGCAGTCTACGATGTCATCTCCGGCGACGCCGGAAAGGCCCGCGACTGGGACCGCTTTCGCGCTCTGTTTCATAAAGACGCTCGCCTGATCCCTTCGGGAAGGAATTCGCAGACCGGTGTGATCGGCGCACGGGTTCTGACGCCTGAGGACTACATCAATACAAGCGGGCCGAATCTTTTGAAGAACGGTTTCCACGAGCGCGAGATTGCGCGACACGTCGATATGTACGGAAACATCGCTCAGGTGTTTTCGACCTACGCTGCGTTTCGTAAGATTGACGACAAGGAACCATTCGTGCGTGGTATTAACAGCTTTCAGCTCTTGAACGACGGTAAGCGATGGTGGGTTGTGACGATCTATTGGCAAGCCGAAACCCCGGAGAATCTTATTCCGAAGCACTTTCTGAAAAGCGATAAGAAATAGAATCCGACCTCGCCGTTCGGTCGAATTACAAACGTTATGGCTGAACACATATTGAAACGCGAGATCACGATCGATCTGCCGCGGGCGAAAGTTTTCGAATTCTTTTCTGATGCGGCAAATCTCCAGCGGATCACTCCGAAGGATCTCGGTTTCAAGATTCTCACGCCGCAGCCGATCGAGATGCGGGAAGGTGCGATCATCGAATATACGATCAGCCTCAGCGGCATTCCGATGAAGTGGAAGACGCTGATCTCAAAATGGGACCCGCCGCACGAGTTTGTCGACGAGCAACTGTCCGGGCCATACAAGCAGTGGATCCATAGGCACACGTTCACTGAGATCGGACCGAACGAGACACTGATCGAAGACGAGGTTCGTTACAGACTTCCGTTCGAACCGTTTGGTGATATCGCCAATTTCCTTGTCGAACGACAGTTGAAGTACGTTTTTGATTTTCGTCAGACGGCGGTTCACGAAGTAATGTTCAGCGATAAACTGTGAACTGTGAACTGTGAATGCATCGTCACCGGTCCTATTCATCATTCACCGTTCACCGTTCACAGTTCATCATTATTCCCCCGGCCATTCGCCGCAAAATACAAACTCGGCACGACCGGTCAACAAGATCTCGCCATCATCTCGCCATTCCACTTTGGTTGTGCCGCCCGGTGAAAGAACCGAGACGCTTCGACCGGTCCGTGCCGTCAGAGCAGACAAAATCGCAGCGCCGCTCGAGCACGTTCCAGAAGCGGAAGTCTCTCCGGCACCGCGCTCCCAGATTCGCAGTTCGATGTTTTTGTTGTCGATGACGCGTACGAAAACAATGTTCGCACGCTCGGGAAAGATAGGGTGAGTTTCCATCACACGGCCATACCGTCGCCAGTCGAGATCGAAATCTTCGACGAATATGCACGCAACCGGATTGCCAACTCTGACACCCGAGAAAACGAACTTGCGGCTGTCGACATCGATCTCATGGTCGATAACTGATTCGGTGGCGGCTCCGGCAACCGGAATCTCACTGGATCTGAACATCGGCTTTCCGATCTCGGCCTTAAATACATAGTGACCGGCGGAGATCGCCTCCAGAAGCGTGTAGTTTTTTATGCCGCTACGCGTTTTCAAACGCAGCGCAGATTGATCCCAAAGGTCCTTGTAGTGAAGATATGCGACGGCGCAGCGGGTCCCGTTACCGGAAAATCCAGCGATGCTGCCGTCCGGATTCACGATCTCGCAGAAGTAATCGGCGCCCGCATCGGATAGTTTTTCGAGTACCGCGATCCCGTCCGAGCCAGCACCCGTGTTTCGGTTGCAGATGTCCACTGCAAGATCCGAAAGCGAGACCGACGCCGCGATGTTGTCCCGCTCGATGACGATGTAGTCATTCCCGAAGCCGTGAAATTTACAGAACGGGATTTTCGTCATTGGGCCCTTTTGATGCTGACGAGGGTCTCGGTCGGGTCTTGGTAACGGAGCACGAAATCGATCTTGTCCCCGACCTTTAGCCCGTCGAGCATTTTCTTATCGCTTACAAAAAATTCCATCCGCATCGCGGGCATGACGTCTTTTATCTCTTCGTGATCTATTTCGATTGAGCCTTGCTCGAGATTGAGCTTGGTTACTACGCCCTTGCCGTCGTAGTCGCCGTTCTTAGGTCGAGAAGATGTCGGAACGGGGGTCGGCGATGCGGCGTTAGGTCTTGGCTCGGTGAAGGCGACGTTGCTATTTCCAACCTTTCCCTCACACCCGAAAAGTGAAAGAGCGAGAAGAGCTATTAGAACAGCTATCTTGATTTTCATAATTTTAGGTTAGTCTGTTGAATATATTAGCACTCGGGTGAATCTCAAATTATGGCGCCGCTGATTTTCTTATTTGTAACCTTCGTTGCACTTTATTTGATCAACCGATGGCTGCTTGGCGGTCGGCTGTCGACATCTTTCATCGGCCGGGCGTCGATGGCCGTAATGCTGATCGTAACCGGCATCGCGCACTTCACGAACACGCAGCAGATGGTCGAGATAATGCCGGAGTCGATACCGGCGAAAACCGAGCTTGTCTATTTCACCGGCGTTTGCGAGCTGTTGGCAGTAGTCGGATTGCTGTGGTCGCGAACCGCTCGTCTGACTTCTGTCCTGCTGATAATTTTCTTCATCGCGGTGCTACCGGCGAACATAGCCGGAAGCTTAAACTCCGTTCAGTTCGGCGGAATGGAGTACGGGCCGCTGTACTTGCTGTTCCGCATCCCGGTGCAGATATTGTTCATCTGGTGGGTCTGGTATTTTGGGCTGAGGAAGAAGGTAGACCGGCCGGAGTGACCGGAAAGAGGGCCTTCGGCCTAGAAAGATTTAACCGCGGATGACGCGGATAGGGCGGATCAGGCGGATCTGATTCTTATCCGTTTTTATCTGATCCATCTGCTTCATGCGCGGTTAAATCTTCGCCTACCGAAAAGCCTCTGTCCCGAGTTTCAAGGTCGTCTCGCCGCGGCGGCTGGAACGATCTTCAACGTCATCCGATCGGTTCCGCGGATCAACTCCACTTCGTACTCTTCACCGGGCTTCATCGATCCGAGAACGTATGTGTAGTCCATCGCGTTACGGACGTCTTTCCCGGCAAGCTTGACGATCTTGTCGCCCGCTTTCAAACCTGCCTTCGCCGCCGGTGAATTATCGCGCACGCCGTCGAGGATCATACCGTCCGTCGAATCGCCGTAGCTCGGGATCGTCCCGAGCGATACGCTCAGGCGAACCTGACCCATCTGACCGGAAGATTTAGCGACGGCGTATGTTGGGCGAACCGGTATGTCTCCGCGATAGCCAGAAAGATTTGCGGATATCTCATAAACAAAATAGAAGATCTTTTGAAGGCCCTCGAAGTTGATCTTTTCAGCCGTGTCCGATGGCTTGTGATAGTCAACGTGGGTTCCAGTGAAGAAGAAGAGTACGGGAATCTTTTTTCCGTAGAATGATGAGTGATCCGAGGGCCCGAACCCATCCTGGTTAAGCTGGAGATTGAACTGCGAATGGCTTCCGGTGCTGCCGACCTTGCTGTCCGCTGTACCTGTCCCGAATGTATTGGTGGAACTTGCTATTTTGGTTGTCGGGCTATTAACTCGCTGAACAAGATCGTTCCACTCACTCGCCGTTCCAATTCCCCCAACCGTCAGCTTGTTCTCGTTCAATCGTCCGACCATGTCGAGATTGATCATCGCGATCGTTTTATCGAGCGGCCACAGGGGATTGTTGACATAATATTTCGATCCGAGCAGCCCTTCTTCTTCACCGCCGAACGCCATGAAGATCAAAGTACGTTTGTTCCTTTTCTCTTTTGCGAATTGACGTGCGAGTTCGATGACCGCGGACGTGCCTGAAGCGTTGTCGTCGGCACCGTGATGAATGTCAGTCGAGTTCGCCGCGAGACTTCCCGAACCACCGTGGCCGAGATGGTCGTAATGCGGCACCGATGACGATCGCTTCGTTTTTCAGTTGCGGATCTGTGCCGTCAAGAATACCGATGACGTTGTAAGCATCGACCTGTTTCTTGACGAGGTTGATCTTCAACTGGGCGGTCGCTTTCACCTGGGGAGCCTTTGCGTCTTTGCGGCTTTGCGGGAACTCCTCTCCAAGGAGTTCAGCTCCATGCGAGCGCATTATTCCGACTACCGGAAGAGCTGTCTCTCCGAGCGTTCGATCGTAGCTTAAACGCGAAAGACGATCGTTCTTGAAGTCGTTGTCGGCAGCGATCAGGATGATCGCTCGTGCTCCTTTATCCTTTGCGATGTTCGCCTTCGTATGAATGTCGAAACGCGCGAACGCCGAGTGCGGATTACCCGCGTCGGGCGTCGAGTCAAAGATCAACACGATCTTGTCCTTCACATCAAGGCCTTTATAGTCGTCGTAATTCGACTCGGGCGAGACCACACCGAAGCCCGCGAAAACAATTTCGGTCGCCGCAATGTCCGCGTTCGGAGAATATCCGAGCGGCATCCAGTTGATCCCGGCGTCCATCCTGTTATCTGGAGTCGAGGCAGTCGGAACTATTCTCAATGCGTTATCCGCACCGAGCGTCACGCCGGCGATGTATGGGAATGGTTGGAGAAACGTCGTCTTGAGTCCCGGCTTTAGCCTGCTCTTTCTAAATTCATCGGCGACATACTTCGCGGCAGAGGTCGCGCCGGCTTCACCTGTGCGCCGTCCTTCGAGTTTGTCGGACGCAAGATATTCGATGTGCTTTCGGAAGTTTTGCTCAAGTGTCGCCTGTGTCTGGGCCGATACGAGCAGTAGTTGAGAGAAGAATACTAAGAGAACAAGAATTGGGGTTCGTTTCATAACTCTTCGATGCAGGGAGCAGTCTGAACTCTTCGCGGCTTGCCGCTCTATTTGCGGAAAAGCTGAGCTTTTCCGCAAAGTCATCATAATATTCGCGGCTCCGCCGCCGTCCGCTGGGCGGCAAGCCGCCAGTCAAGGAGAGCTGTTTCGGAAAAGCAGAGCTTTTCCGCAAATAGGTGGGCAAAGCCCTCAGCACGGAGCGGTAAAGTCAGCGCTTTGAAAATCGAGCGTCCAAGCGTAGACGGCTACAAAACAGCCCGTTTACCAAACCCAATCCGCGATGAATACGTTCGTGTCACCCGGTGTTGTCGCGTTGCGGTTCGAGGCGAAGACGAGTTTCTTGCCGTCCGGCGAAAACATCGGAAAGCCGTCGAACGTTTCGTTGTATGTCACGCGTTCGAGGCCGGTGCCATCGACGTTGATCAGTGCGAGATCGAAATTTCGCTTACGCGGATCGGTCGCGAAATAATTCGTGCAGAAAATTATCTTCTTACCGTCGGGCGTAAAGAACGGGGCGAACGACGCGGCTGCGAGCTTTGTGACCTGGCGCTTGTTTGATCCGTCGGCGTTCATCACCCACACCTCGAACACTGTCGGCTCGATCAGATGATTCGCCAGGCGATCTTTGTAACGGGCGATCTCGGCGTCAGTCTTTGGATGGTATGAGCGATAGACGATCTGTTTGCTATCAGGTGAAAAGAAAGCACCGCCGTCATACCCCAGCTCGTTGGTCAGGCGTTTGACGTTCTTGCCGTTCCTGTCCATCACGTATAGGTCCAGATCACCATCGCGGATCGACGTAAAAACTATCTTTTTTCCGTTAGGTGAAACAGTCGCTTCGGCGTCGTAACCTGCGGTGGTCGTCAAAGCTTTCACCTTTGATCCGTCTGCATTCGCCTGAAATATGTCATAGCTGGGATAAATCGCCCAGACATACCCCTTTGAAAAGTCCGGATTCGGCGGGCACTCTTTGCTCGCGAGATGGGTCGAGCCATATAAGATCTTTTCCTTATTCTTGTAGAAATAAGAGCACGTCGTTCGGCCGTCGCCTGTCGAAACCATTTTGACGTTCGATCCGTCGATGTTCATCGTGTAGATCTGGTCACAGTCGCGCCCATCGCGTTTGGACTGAAACACGAGCTGCTTTCCATCAGACGAAAAATACGCTTCGGCGTTCTCGCCGCCGAACGTCAGCTGTCTGATGTTCGTCAAATGCTTTTCGCCGGGAACCGCAAGACTGTTCTCTTGTGCGGAGATATTTACAAATAGGGTTATAATAATGGCTAGAAAAAGATAAAGCTTCGTCATAATACCGATACTAGCTCGCTTGCTGGGGTACTGCATGCATCCGAAAGAATAAGTTTAGCGAATTCAAGAAGCAAGGCAAGCTGATCTTCGGTTTGTTCAGGAGCAAACTGGAATGGGATTTGAAACTACAAAAGAAGTTTTCGATTGGTACGACCGGCAAAGACCCGTCTTCACGAAAGAGGGGATCGAGAGTATTCCGTGGAGCGACGTGCCCAAGTATCCGCTCGACGAACGGTTTATTCCGGTGCTGCTCTATATGCGCGATGTAGAGACACTGACCGACATGTATCATCGCGAGATGCTTCGGACTCCGACCGGCAAAGATCCGTACATCGGCCGCTTTATGGAGCGGTGGGGCTACGAGGAGGTGATACACGGCGAAGTCCTAAATCGATTCCTGAACGAAGCGGGAGTCGAGACAGGTGATAAATGGCAGCGTGAGGTCAGAGATGGAGTTTCGAATTTTTATAACTTCAACACATACATTCTGACATCGCTTACCAATCTGCTGGGTCGAAAATTCACGGCGACGCACATGGCCTTTGGCGCAATTCATGAAATGTCGACCGCCCAGGCATATCGCCGAATGGACGAGCTGGCCGGGCATCCAGTGCTTTCGATCATTCTCAACGGCATCATGCGAGAGGAATCTTTCCACACACATTTCTATTGGAGCGTCGCAAAACTCGAGCTGCGCAATAGCGAAGCGGCCCAGCGGATAGCACACTTTGTCATCAAAAACTTTTACCGGCCCGTCGGTCAGGGATCGATCCCGCGAAAGCGAACCGAGTACGCTATAAAAACACTCTTTGGCGGTGAGGACGGTTTGGAAAGGTTGGATAAGACGGTGACGCGGCGTGCGCAGCAGCTGCCGGGACTTGAAGCGTTGACGAAAGTTACTGAAACGATCGGACGGATCACGAATCAGTCGCTGACTGAGACGGCTTGAATAGTGAATAGTGAATAGTGAATAGTGAATAGTGAAGAAGGCGCACCGGAGCCAAATGCCCTATTCACCACTCACCACTCACCACTCACCACTCACCACTCACCACTCACCACTCACCACTCACCACTCACCATTCACCACTCACCATTCACTCTTCACTCTTGTAAAACTCCACCCCATCCCTAAACTCCACGTTAATTTTCCCTTCCGATTCTGCATAGTCCAGATGAGCGACGGCTTCGGAGATCGCGAGGAACCGATGCACGTCGTGATCGAACGAATCGGGAAACAAGTTTCGAGCGAGCTCGAACGCCGTTGAACCGGAACGAGAAACGAGCGAGACGATCTTTCGCTGTCGTTCGTCGATCGAACGGACGTAACGATGAAAGATCTCCTCAAAATCCGTGATCGGCTCACCGTGGCCGCCGTACGAAAGCGTCGGTCGAAATTCGCGTAGCTTGGCGAGGCTGACGAGATATTCCGCCAGCGATCGAAAACGTTTTTCGGGATCGATCGGGTCAGGCGACAAGATCGGGTTCGGCGTGATGCGTTTCAAAACACAGTCGCCGGAGATCAAGGTGCGGTTTGCCTCTCGAATGAACGAGCATGAGCCGGGCGTATGACCCGGCGTATGCAAAACGCGGAGGCTTCCGCTTTCGAATTCAAGTTCGGCATTGTCGGCAAGCGATTTGAAATCGCCGTCTTCGAGCGAATCGGTCAGCAGGCTGATATTTTCGTAAAGCGAACGCATCTCCTGCAGCACACTTTCCGGCACGCCGGAACGCGACAGCAGCCTTCGATGTTCTTCGCGAGCCAGCCGTCCGAACAAGTGACCGGTTTCCCATTCGTGAACAAAGATCTCCGCGTCCTTTGCTTCGTCGCGAACCTGCCTTCGCAAGACCGCAATGGTCCTCGTGCGCGTGGGTCAGGACAATGCGCCGGATATCCGCTATCCGAACGCCGTGTTCGCCGAGTTTACGGCGGAGCGGCATCCGATGCGTCTTTCGTCTTAGGTCCGACGTCGATGAGGGTCAACGGATCTTCCCTGATGAGATAGACATTTACGTCGCCGACATAGAACGGTGTGGGAATCGACAGCGGAATGATTTGCATTGCGGATTTCGGATTTCGGATCGCGGATTTCTCGAGCCGCTTTGATTACCCGGTTCGGGCTATAATAACTGCCTCGCTTGAAATGAACAAACAATCCGCAATCCGCAATCCGAGATCGAACATCGCGATCGCCGGTGCCGGCCCGGCCGGTGCGAGTTTGGCGATCAGGTTGGCGAAGCTCGGGATCGAAACTGTCCTTATCGAGCGAGAAAGCTTTCCGCGGCAAAAACTCTGTGGCGAATTTATCTCTCCGGAATGCCTGAGTCATTTTGCAAGCCTCGGGGTCCTCGAGGGTATGCTGGCCGCGGGCGGTGATCGAATTCTCGAGACACGATTCTTTGAAACCGGTGGCAAAAGCGTTTCGGTCCCGAGCAGATGGTTTGGACAAGGCGATTTTGCATTGAGTCTGAGTCGCGCCGAAATGGACAACCAGTTGCTCAACCGTGCGAGGGAAGTTGGCGTCACTGTCTTAGAAGGAACTGCGATCACGGATGTCGAAAGTGTCGAAGGCCGGGTGATCGGTGTTCGAACGCGGGCCGCGGACGGAAGCCATTCCGACGTAAATGCCGATATATTCGTCGACGCGACAGGGCGCTCGCGAATTCTCGCAAAGATCGTCGAAAAGAAATTGGACGCATCCCCAAGGCACATAAAACCGGGATTGGTTGGATTCAAAGCCCATCTGCGAGGCGTAAAGCTGGAAAGAGGACTGTGTGAGATCTATTCATTTCCGGGCGGTTACGCCGGGCTGTCGAATGTCGAGAACGGTTTATTCAACCTCTGCTTTTTGATAAAAGCAGCGATCGTTCGTTCGAACGGCAATGACGCTGCCGCAACTGGTCGATCACGTCGTTACAAGGAACAGGCGGGCGGTAGTGACCCTTCGGGACGCGGTCGCGATAGGAGATTGGCTGGCTGTTTCGATCGACAGCTTCGGTACGAAAAATACGACGCCGGCGACAAATCTCTTTTCCGTGGGCGACGCCGCGGGGTTCATCGATCCGTTCACAGGAAGCGGCATGGTGATGGCATTTGAAAGCGCAGAGGTTCTGGCACACGCGATCGCGTCAAATTTGGAATCAGGCGAACAGATCGCAGGAGAGTATCGAAGCGCCTACAAAAAGAAGTTCGCCCATCGGCTTCGCGTGTGCTCACTCTTGCGGCACACGGCATTCATGCCCAGCGTCGCGACCGCTGTCGTATCGCTTCTAAACGTCAGCATCTCTGCTCGCCACGCCTTGGTTCGTGCTACACGCGGCTGAGGTTGCGGGTTCCCAGAAATCACAAAAATCTTACATTCTGCAGCGGATATCGCGGATAAGAGACAAGACCATCTATTTCTTATCTGCCGTATCCGCGTCATCTGCGGTTAATAGCGTTTGCAACACGGATCTGTTGAGCCCGTACTCCCACCTTCAGTGCTTTTCTTTGGCGGGTGCGAGATAATCGATACGTGGATTCGCTTTCCGAAAAGATCAGGCAAAAGGCAGCCCAGCTTGGCATCAGCAAGATCGGCTTTGCGCGTGCCGAGCACCTCGAAAAAGAAGGCGAGCATTTTTTCGCGTGGCTCGACCGCGATCATCACGGTGAAATGGCGTGGCTCGAGCGCGAACCTGAAAAGCGTACCGATCCGCGAAGAATATTTCCCGAAGCCAAATCAGTGATCTCGGTGGCGGTAAATTATTACACGCCGCAACAGCATGTGGACGACATCGCGAGCGGGAAAATCTCCCGCTATGCATGGGGCGATGACTATCACGATGTCGTTAAAGAAAAGCTTCGTGAGCTGCTTGACTGGATCGTTGCGGAGGAGCCTACGGCGGCCGGCAAGATCTGCGTCGACACATCGCCTGTGATGGAGAAAGCGTGGGCCGAACGGGCCGGCGTGGGTTGGCTCGGCAAGCATTCGAATATCATCACAAAAGAACTTGGCTCGTGGGTTTTCCTCGGAGAGATCTTATTGAACCTCGATCTTGAATACGACACGCCGATGGAGGATCACTGCGGCACCTGCACCGCATGCATTGCTGCGTGCCCGACGGATGCGATCGTCGAGCCTTACGTCGTTGATTCAAACAAATGTATCTCGTATGCGACGATCGAACTGAGATCCGACAAACTGCCCGAGAATATTTCGTCGAATCAAAACGGATGGCTCTATGGCTGCGACATTTGTCAGGACGTATGCCCATGGAACAGGTTTGAGCAGCCGACCGCGAGAAGTACGGTTTGTGCCCCGGAACGACGAACCGTCGCTCGATCTGGAAGTGGTAGAATCGTTAACACCGGAAACTTATGCCGAGCGCTTTCGAAAGAGTGCGATGAAACGTACAAAGATCACAGGCCTGAAACGAAATGCCATGGCCCTGAAGGGCGTTCGTTGATCGTTGTCGTAGGCGCAATCATCCGAAGTTCAGCTAACGATCTTAGTCAACGAACAACGAACAACGAACAAGAAGTGCTTCGAGATAGTCACAATAGAATCATCCGCGATCTTCGCATCTCGGTCACTGACCGGTGCAACTTTCGCTGTTTCTATTGTCTGCCGAACGGCGAGCCGCCGCTTGCACGCAAGGACACGATCCTAACGTTTGAAGAGATCGGGCACATCGCCGAGATCTTTGTTTCGCTTGGAATCGAGAAGATCCGTCTGACGGGCGGCGAACCGATGCTGCGTCGGGACATCGAAACACTTGTTGCGAACCTCGCGACGCTAAAGCCGCGGCTGAAAGATCTGGCACTGACGACAAACGGATTCGACATCCCGCGAAAGGCCGAAGCTTTGAAAAAAGCCGGCCTCGATCGAATGACGATCAGCCTCGACACGCTCGACACACATCGTTTCCACGAGATCACCGGTGTCGATTCTCTGCCAGCGGTGTTAGACGCGATCGAAGCTGCCCGCACTTATGGATTTGAGCCGGTGAAGATCAATGCGGTTGTCGTTCGCGGAGTCAACGATGATGAGCTTGTCGAATTTGCACGCTTCGCACGCATTAACGATGTGGAGATGCGATTCATCGAGTACATGCCTCTGGATTCGGGGCACGAGTGGGACCGCTCGCAGGTTGTCGCGGGGCGTGAGATGTTCGAAAAGATCAATGCAGTTTATCCGCTCGTATTGAAGGACACGACGCGCGGTAATGAAACGGCCTGGAAGTATCGATTCGCTGACGGCGAATCGGGCGGGATCGGCATCATCGCACCCGTTACCGAAATGTTCTGCGGACAGTGCTCGCGGATTCGACTGACGGCCGACGGACAAATTCGAACCTGTCTTTTCTCAACCGTTGAGCACGATCTGCGCGGCCTGATCAGAAGCGACGCGACGCGGGCCGAGATCGTCGAGTTCATCGAGCACGTTACGCTTCAAAAAGAACCGCGTCATCGGATAAACGATCCTGATTTTGTTCCCGCATCGAGGACGATGAGTTTTATCGGAGGGTAAGGATAATGGTGAGTGGTGAGTGGTGAGTGGTGAGTGGTGAGTGGTGAGTGGTGAGTGGTGAGTGGTGAAGTGGTGAATGGTGAGTGGTGAAGTCAACCGCTTACATTCACCACTCACCATTCACCATTCACCATTCACCACTCACCATTCACCATTGAGATTTACCCCTTCTTCCTTCCCGCCATATCCAGACCGACGGCCGCGACGAGGATCGAGCCCTTGATAATGTCCTGCATAAAATCGCGGACATTGAGCAGAGACATTCCGTTGTCCAGACTTGCCATGATCAATGCACCGAGACATGCGCCGAAGATAGTGCCGCGTCCGCCCATCAGCGACGCTCCGCCGATGACACACGCGGCGATCGCATCGAGCTCTTTCAAAACGCCGGCGTCGGGTGCGGCGCTGCCAACCCGCGCCGAAAAGATCAATGACGCGACACCCGTAAGCGCGCCCAGCAAGGCATAAACTTTCAGGATGTTTCGCTTGTTGTTTATTCCCGATAATCGAGCTGCATCCGCATTGCCCCCGATGGCGTAAAGATAGCGTCCGAAGGTTGTCGAGTTTGTCAGAAATGCGCCGACGAGAGCCACGGCCAGGAGGATCAGAACCGGTATCGGCACGCCGAGATAGGAATTCATTACCCAGATGAATGCCGTGATCGCAGCAATGGGAACGATCGCCCCGAGCGCTTCTTTAAATAGTTTGGTTCTCCGAGGCCGTATTCTTTGACGGCATTCGCGCGGCGGTAAGCCATTACCAACACGAATACGATGGCAACACCGGCGAGTATCCATCCTGAGGTCGTCGACAGATTGCTTTGCCCGATCGCTTTGAAAGTATCGTCGGATATCGGAATGGTATTTCCGCCGAGAAGCCATTTCACCGCACCGCGCCATGCGAGCAGGCCGCCGAGCGTGACGATGAAGGCCGGGATGTTCAGATAGGCCGTCAAGGCACCGTGAAACGCGCCGATTATCGTTCCAATAAGGATCGCGAAAGCGATCGACACCGGAATTCCGTATCCGAGATTCGCCATGCTGAACGCCGCGATACCACCGGCAAAACCGAGCACCGAACCGACCGAGAGATCAATGTTGCCCGAGACGATCACCATCAGCATGCCAACAGCGAGGATGCCGGTCACGGACATCTGCGTCATCAGGTTCGACAAATTACGCGAAGTGAGAAAAACATAATCGGTCGCCCAGTGAAAATAGACCCAGATCAGACCGAGGACCGCGATCATGATGTAGGCTCGCAATGACGAACCGGTTATCTTGGTTATTGTTTGTTCACTCATGTCTTCAAAAAAAGCGGAATGCGGATTCCGGGGCCGTCACGGCTCGACATTCACCGTCAACCGTTAAGAATCGATCTCAAACCATCGCGTATCTCAACGCGCTCCGGTCGCCGCTGCCATCACTCGCTCGGGTGTGGCGTCGGTACGTGTGAATTCACCCGCAATTTTTCCGTCCCTGAGTACGATCACGCGATCCGAAAGACCGAGCACCTCGGGCAGCTCGGAAGAAACCAGAACGATCGCGAGTCCCTCTTTCGCCAGCTTGTTGATCTCGGCATATATCTCCTGCTTTGCTCCCACGTCGATTCCCCGCGTCGGTTCGTCGAGAAAAAGCACCTTCGGATTGGTCAGCAACCACTTTCCGAGAACCACCTTTTGCTGATTTCCGCCCGACAGCGTTCCAGTAATCGTCAACGGCGAGTTGGCCTTTATTCTTAGAGATCGCATCGGACCCCTCGCCGCCATGGTTTCCCGTGTTCGATGAGTAAGAAATGCGCCGGAGATCTTTTTCAATCCGGCCAGGGTCACGTTGTCGAGTATCGTCTGTTCGAGGATCAGCCCATAGCGTTTGCGGTCCTCGGTGACGAAGCCAACGCCGTGCTCGATCGCGTCGGCCGGCGAATCGATCCTGATGGGTTTACCGTCGAGATAGGTTTCGCACTTACTCTGGTAAGGTGCGGCGCCAAAGATCGCCATCAGTGTCTCGGTACGACCCGAGCCCATCAGACCGGCAATGCCCAGAACCTCACCTTTCCTGACGCCAAATGAAACATTGTCGACGACTTTTTTCCGTTTGTTATCCGTCGAAAACACCGTCAGGTTTTTCACTTCGAACGCGGTCTCACCAATTTCGTGATCAGTTTTTGGAAAAATGTCGCCGACATCGCGGCCGACCATCGCCGATATGACCTTGTCTATTGTCATTGCGTCCGCCGCGTGCGTCCCAACGGTTTTTCCGTCACGAAGGACGGTTATCCGATCCGCCATCGCGAACACTTCGTCGAGCTTGTGCGAGATGTATATGATCCCGACGCCGCGGTCAGTGAGTTTTCGAATGATGTCGAACAGTCTTTCAACCTCGGATTCGGTGAGCGCGGCGGTCGGTTCATCCAGCACGAGGATCTTCGCGTTTTGCGACAGCGCCTTTGCGATCTCGACAAGCTGCTGTTGCCCAATTCCAAGGCTTCCGACCTCGATCCGCGGGTCGATCGCGAGCTGCAGTTCGCTAAGAAGTTGGGTCGCTCGATGATAAAGCTCCGACCAGTTGACGACGCCTAATTGCGAAGGTTCACGGCCCAGGAAAATATTTTCGCCGACGGTCAGCCCTTTTACGAGTGACAATTCCTGGAAGACGATGGCGATTCCCGCCCGTTCCGAATCACGTATGCCTGTGAACGCACGAGGCTCGCCTTTGACGAGGATCTCGCCTTCGTACGTGCCGTGCGGGTAAACGCCGGACAGCACCTTCATCAAGGTTGATTTCCCGGCGCCGTTCTCACCGACAAGTGCGTGGAACTCTCCTTCTTCGAGCGCAAAGCTAACACCGTCAAGAGCCCGCACACCGGGGAATTCCTTGACGATGTTTTTCATTTCGAGCAACGACATAAACTAGTGGAGATAGATCCAGCCGCAGATCACACAGAGAGAAGCAGGTGAAAAGTCGGGATGATATTCCTGTCCAAAATCTTCTCAAAAATCTCGGTGTGCTCTGTGGCCAATTCTTCAGAAACTTGAAACTCCTATCGCCGCTTAGTATAGCGAAACCCTTCGCATGGCGCGACGGATCTCATCGTTCTGCATGAACCAGAACCAGACCTTCCCGCTTCGCAAATTTTCGGCACTCAGCATCGCGATCCCGAGATCGATACCGATGACATCCGGATTGACCCATCCGTTATGCGGGTTGAAGGCGTCCGTAAATCCGTAGCGGCCATAGATCTTCTCGCCATACTGCGTCTTCATTTTCTTCGAGCGCGGCGAGCGCGATATCCGGCGTGAACATCAACGAGCCGGCGGGGGCGTATGGAACGACCGTTCCATCCGTGTCCGGATGCCGTGACGGAGCCCCCCAAGCAACATAACCTTTTACGCTGTCCGAGGCGGTCAGTCCCCAAATGTTAGCCGAGTATTTTGGAAACTCTTTGCTCAAAACGTCGATAAAAAATTGGCGCTGAGCCATTGTCGCCTTTACCGAATTTTCAAAATAATCGACATTCGGGGGAAGTCGTTCTCGCCGGTTTCGAAAATCGACCCATGCGTGCGAGAACTGATGGATGAAAAGCGGAGAGACGGCGGCGAGATATCTGTACTGTCCGTATTCCTGCCAGGTGCGCTCCCATGCGTACCATGAGCGGGCCGGGATCGGGTGTGTGGGCGAACCGATGGCAAGAATATAGAGGATCATCTGCTCGCTGTAATCGTGCCAGCGATTCGGTATAAATCCGCTCTCTGGACGCCAGCCGTGCGAGAGTAGATATGGATCGCCGTTTCGCATCCATCGGAAATCGACCCGACCGTATATCTTGTCGGCAAGGCTGACGATCTGCTTATCGTCCTTAAAACAACTCTTGACCGTGAGCACTCCAGCTAATAGCAGTGCGGTATCGATGGACGAGAGTTCGCTTCGCCACCGCCGCTCACCCGTTTCCTGATCGACAAAGTGATAAAACCAGCCATTCTTGTGCTCCTGACGATTTGCGAAGAAATCGAGTGTCGTACGTGTTCGTTCTTTCGCCTGTGCCGCCGGTATCCAGCCGCGATCCGCGGCGATGCAATAACCCGACAATGCAAAACCCGTTGCCGCGATGCTCGCGACCTTGTGGTGACTCTCCCCGATCCGGGGAGGGGTTCCGTCGGTACGAGTGCGATCGAGCGTCAGCCCCGTCTTCGGATCGGAATGTTCCCAGAAATATTCAAATTCTCGTTTTTGCAGATCGTCCAGAAAAGCGTCGTCCTCGGGCGTGACAGCGGCAGTTGGTACAGGAACCGCGGGTGGCGGATCGACGGGCTCATTTTGTATCAGCGGCCGACCGGTCTGGGCTGTAGCCAGCGAAGTGACTACGTCAAAGGTCGTCTGCAGCCCGCCCTCGCTGCTGGTTCCCGCGTACACCATGAATGATCCCGGTTCAACGACCGGTTTCAGATCGCGGTTCAGAAAAGCGAGGTCCTTCGGTCCCAGTGCAAACTCAAGCTTTCGCTTTTGCCCGGGCTGGAGCGTGACACGTCTAAATCCTCGCAGTTCCTTTACAGGCCGCGTAACCGTCGCTGCGACATCGTTGATATAGAGCTGTACAACCTCATCTCCGGCCCGCTTGCCAATGTTTTCAAGTTCAACCGAGACCTTCACCGTTCCCGCCGGAAGGATCTGATCTTTGTCGACTCTTAAATTGCCGAGACGAAATTGTGTGTAGCTCAGGCCGTAACCGAAAGGATAGAGCGGGGTGTTCGGGATATCGAGATATTTCGAAGTGTACTTCTCGCTGGCCTTAAAAGGACGGCCGGTGTTCTTGTGATTGTAGTAGAGCGGGATCTGCCCAACAGAACGCGGGAATGTCACGGGAAGTTTCCCACCCGGGTTCACATCACCGAACAAGGTGTCCACGATCGCCGGTCCGGCCATCGTTCCCGGGAACCAGGCTTCAAGTATCGCCGGCGAATTCTCCGCGACCCAATTGATGGTCAGGGGCCGGCCGTTTATGAGTACGACGACGTACGGCTTACCCGTCGCGTGGATCGCCTTCACCAGCTCTAGTTGGCGCCCGGGCAGATCGATGTTGCTTCGCGACGCGGCTTCACCGCTCATGTCCTGCGATTCGCCGACGACGAGGATCGCGAAGTCGGATCTTTTCACCGCGTCGACGGCCGCCGCGAATCCCACATCGTTATCGCATTTCGCATCACAGCCGATTTCGAACTGTATTTTCTTCGATGGAAACTTTTGACGCAGTGCCTCGACGACCGTGATCGGATCTTCGGGTTTTCCATCGCCCGACCAGTTGCTGTTCATCTCGGCCTTGCTGTCGGCAAGCCCGCCGACAACAGCGATATTGCCGACGTTTTTATTTATCGGCAACGTCTCGTTTTCGTTCTTCAGAAGTACGAACGATTTCTCTGCTGCGATCTTTGCCGCGTCGCGATTCGCTTGCTTGAAGACCTCGCGTCGTTCGAGCTCTTCGTCGGCGTACGGTCTATCAAACAATCCGAGCCGAAATTTTATTCGAAGGATTCGGCGGACAGCCTCGTCGATCGTCGCCATCGAGATCTTCTTTTCTTTTAGAAGCTCGGCACCGTGCTGATTATAAAAACGGCTGACCATTTCCATGTCGGTGCCGGCGTTCAGCGCGTACATCGCGGCGTCCGCTTCGGTCCGGGCAAGGCCGTGGAACATCAGCTCCATGACCGCGGTGTAATCGCTCACGACCAGTCCGTCGAATTTCCATTCATCGCGGAGCACCTTTTTCAGGACGAACGGGTTCGCCGTGGCCGGTACACCATCGAGATCGTTGAACGATGTCATGAACGACCCGACGCCGGCGTCAATGGCGGCCTTGAAGGGCGGGAAATAGATCTCGCGCAGAGCCCTTTCGGAAATATCGGTCGTGTTGTAATCGCGTCCGGCTTCTGCCGCACCGTAACCAACCCAGTGCTTTGCCGTCGCCATCACGCGGTTGTTTGCGCTGTAATCCGTTCCCTGGAATCCGCGGACCCGTGCCGCGGCTATCTGCGAGCCGAGGAAAGTATCTTCACCCGCGCCTTCGATGATCCGTCCCCATCTCGGATCGCGTGCAATATCCACCATCGGAGCGAATGTCCAATGGACGCCTGCGGCACGCGATTCGGCCGCGGCGATAGATGAATTTCTTTCGATCAACGCGAGGTCCCAACTTGCGGCCTCGCCAAGCGGGACAGGAAAGATAGTTCGATATCCGTGTATGACATCGAACCCGAACAACATCGGGATCTTCAAACGCGATTCGAGCGCGGCACGCTGCAGCTCGTTTGTAAACTTCACGCCGCGAACGTTGAGCGTCGATCCGAGCAGACCCTTGCGGGCCATCTCGAAATGTTCCGGCCGCGCAAATCCGCGATAGTCTCCGTCGAGCTGTTGTAGTTGCCCAAGCTTTTCGGCGAGTGTCATCCGTCCGATCAGCGAATTAATACGGCGCTCAACGGCCGGGCCGCCGCGCTGCGCAAACACGGCAGACGAAAGCAGTAAGACGACGAGCGTAAACCAAATTGTTCTCGCGGTTTTCTGCATATCTGAAGAAAAATAAATCCCCTGCAACGGGGAACAGTTGTTCTGACAATTCCAGCGGGGACGCGAGTCATACTCGTGTCCCCGTAAGATCAAAGTGCATTCCGATCAGAAATTGAATCGAACCTGCAATTCGACGGTGCGTCCGGCGAGAGCGCGTTGTGCAATGCCGAACTGCCCGCGATCGACAAACGTGCTGTCATCTCCGAACTGGAAATTATCGAGATTCAGTTGGTTGAAAATATTAAAGAAATTCGCACGGAGATCCAACCCCGACCCTTCCTGCAGCCATGCCAAGCCGTCCAGACGGAATCGCTTTACAAGGCTAATGTCTAGTACCCGGTATTTCGGGCCGCGAAAAACGTTCCGCCCGATGCCCGGCGGATTGAGCAAATACGTCGGTGTATTGGTCGCGTCGCGATTCACCCTCGTGAAAAAGTAGTTGCTGCAGCCCTGCGGAAACATATTGCTGTCACACTGGGCTCCGGGAATAAGGTTTCCCGGGAATATTCCGGCTCCAAGAAAATTCGCATTCGTGTTTGCGAGGGGTTGTTGGCCGGAATAGCCGATAGGTCGAATCGGGCCAAAGAAATCTCCGCTCAACGATCTGATACCCGCGCCTAGTTTCGGTGTCCACGGAAAGCCCGTGTGATAGGTCCAGATCCCGTTGATTTGCCAGCCTCCTAGCAGCTTGGCTGCCCATGAGTTTCCCTTGATCGGAGATGGCAGGTCCCATAAGCCCGAGATGACCCAGTTATGCCGGACGTCATAATCTGAAGGACCTTTTTCAGTGCTGTTGTCGACGGGATAAGTTTGATTCGTGACGAAGCCCGGACCTTCATAGGACAATGTGTCGAGGCTCTTGCTCCAGCGATAGATCGCATCGAACTGAAATCCGTTTGAGAACCGCCGACGCAGCCGAGCGTTCATGCCGTTGTAATTTGTATTCACATCGGGTGAAGCAAAATACGTTGCGAAGAAAGCCGGGTTGGTTTGAGCGAAGACGAAATTTTGGTTTACGAGGCGAACGAAATGCCGCCCAGAACTGCCCTGGTATCCCAAACTAGTCACAAGTTTCCAGAACGGCAGTTCGTACTCGCCCTCCAAGGAGTAACGGTACACGTATGCGGTCGGCAAATCTGTCGGTGAACCGTATATCTCAACCGAGCAGCACACAGGTGCACCGGTTGTCGGATTGATTCCCTGGCCAAGGGCTGGATTGGCCGGATAACTGTCCGGTGAGTTGCTCGAGCCGAGCACATAAGTGATCCGACCGTTGGCAAATGGCTCGCCTGTGTGCCCGCAGCAAATACCGAAACGTGCAAGGAACGGCGGATTTCCGCGGGCGTTCAGGAAGATCGTATTGGGCAAACGGTTGTAGCCCATGCCGAAACCTCCACGAACGACCATCCTGTCCTTGAGCATCTCCGGCGAATAGGCGAAGCCGACCTGCGGACCAAAATTATTCCAGTCGGATTTGTAAAGCTGATCGACTGGTCGGACTTGAGCGTCACTTAACCCATTCGGGCCAAGAAACAAGTTGCTCTGTTGTCCGCTGGTATCGGTTAAGGGTGAAAAGTACTCCCATCGTAAACCCAGATTCACTGTTAAGTTCGGCCGGAACTTCCAGTCGTTCTGAAGGAAGAGCGCGAAGTTGTTGCTCGAATACTCGCGAATCCCAGTTGCCGGACCGCCGGTTGCCGGATCAGCGTTGATCGCTTCGAAGATAGGTGCACCGTTCGCGAGGTTCCAGAGACCAACAAATGAGTACAGCGGACGTGCCCCGCCGATAATGCTGTTCTTATTTATTTCCTTTCGCCACTCACCGCCTATCTTTAGGATGTGATTTCCCAGCACCCAGTTGAAGACGTCCCGGAATTCAAACTGACTTTCATCGTATTTGCCGGGGGTTCCTTCCGAGCGATCGGCGCCGAATCGGATTCGGTCGAACGGTAGTCCCTCAACCTCTATCCTCGGTATCCCGAAGTTGGCGTCGGGATTTGCGGAAATCTCGTCAAAATTCCATCCATTCATGTTGAAGCGAAACTCGTTGATCATGGTGGATGAAATGACGCGGTTATAGATCGCGGTGGCTGCCCAGTTAAATCTCGGCGAGTTAATATCGGCAATGGGCCGCGAGCGGCCACCAGAGTTTGCAGTCAGGTTCTCAGTCGGCGTGAAGAAAGTTGAAACGGTAAAAGAATCCTTCGCGGTCGCCTGAAAATCTATCCGCGTATTGTACTGATTTCCGGAAAACTTCGAGGGATTCGCCAGTCGGGCAAACTGTATGTCAGGGATCCCGTCAAAGCCCGAGCCTTGCGACATGCCGAAGCCGTCGATGTATGGATTGGTCGGTGACGGACCGGGACCGATCGATCCGAGGTCGAGACCGCCCGATACCTGCTGGCAACGCGCCGGAGGAAGATTTGCAAACGCACATGTTGTCGGAATAACGGATAAAATTCGCGGCTCGATTCCAGCAGCCTGGAAGATACGAGCCGTCGTCCCGCCCGGTCGCAAATTTAACACCTGCTGTCTGTATTGCGGAGTTTCGATCCATGCGTCGTACGGAACATTGCTCTTATTTCGAGCTCCCTCATACGTAAAGAAAAAGAAAAGCTTGTTTCGGTATATCGGTCCACCCAAACTGCCACCATACTGACGGAATTTGTTTTCGACCCGCGTTCCGGTTCCGAACTTGTTGAACGCGTTGAGACTCGGGTCCGCGTACTTGAAAAATGCGCTGCCATGGAAATCATTGGTGCCGTTCTGACTAACGACTTTGATCACTGCTCCGGAGTTGCGTCCATCCTCGGCCGAATATGTGCTTGACGTTACCTGCACCTCTTTTACGGCCTCCTGACTTGGAGTGACGACCGCGGCGCCGCCCCACGTCTGGCTATTAACGCTTACACCATCGATCTGAAAGCTGTTGGCGGAAAGTCTTTGACCGTTAGCGGAGATCGGGACTTGATTCTCGGTCTGAAAGATAGAGGATGCGGAACCGCCAGGTCCGGTCGTATTTGGAAGGCCGACAGACGCACCGTTCGACCCTCGAGCCCCGGATCCGAAAACTCCGGGCGCCAGACGAGCGAGCTCATACGGATCACGTCCGACCTGCGGCAGTCGGAGGATCTCTTCATTAGAAAGCGTCTTACGAACGTTTGCATCTTCGGTTTGTATGCCAGCATTCTCGGCTTGGATCGTTACTGTTTCGGTAATGCCGCCGGTTTCAAGAACTATTTCCTGGCCCCTCGTTGATTCGGCCTCTACTTTCACTTCGTCCACGACTGCCTTTTTATAGCCCTGCTTTTCGACGGTGATCGAATACACGGCCGGAGGAAGATTAGAGAATCGGTAAAGGCCTTCGTCATTCGTCTCGGTCTGTTGCGTCTGGTTTGTCTCTTTGTTCGTTAACACGACTGTCGCACCCGGAACCAGACCCCCGGCACTGTCGGTCACAGTTCCTTGCACGCCTGCTCGAAATTGAGCGTGGCCGATCACCGAAAACAGGACGATTAGAGCCACGCAGCCAAGCAGGTTCGTGAGCCCGAAAGTAGTTTGCCGCATAAGATTCCTCCCAAGAAATGTTGTTTAAAAAGCCGGAAGTGATGTTCGTGGCCAGAGCCCCTCATTGGAGATTGGGAAAGCAAAATGGTCACTGGTAAATCGTTTTACTAAATCGTTTTAGTAGCTTTATAACACCCTTCGATTTTCATTGTCAACAGATTTTTTTCAGGTGCCTTCGTTCTTGCTATCTATTAGAATAAGCCGGTTTACGGTATCAGGTATGTGCGAAAGCAAACCGATAGTGTCGATTTTCCGGCGAATGTCGGTCTTGATTTGAGAGTTACCGTGTGCGACTATCTCTGCCATGCCCCGGAAGTCCAAAAGCAGCGACGGCCCCGCGGCCGGCGGTTCGCCCAAGGCGGATGGCGTCAGTCTTAAACAATTAGCGGCACATCTCAACCTCTCCCCGACCACGCTTTCCCTTGTCTTAAACGATGCGCCGACGGCGGTTTCGATCCCGCAGGAGACTAAAGATCGGATATTCACCGCGGCCCGCGAACTCAACTACAGACCGAATTATCTCGCCCGATCTCTCCGAGTTCAGCGGACGCACACGTTCGGTGTGATCGTGCCGGAGCTCAGCGACGGCTACTCGTCGATGGTGCTAAACGGCGTCGAAGCGGTGCTCTCTACACAAGGCTACTTTTACCTAACCGCGAGCCATCTGCACCGTGAAGATCTTCTCGTCGATCTGCCTAGGATGCTCGCCGAGCGACAGGTCGAGGGCATAATTGCCGTCGATACACCGATCCGGTTCGAACCGAATTTGCCGACGGTAAATGTCTCGGGACACGAGGACGTTATTGGCGTCACGAACGTGATCCTCAATCATCAACATGCGGCCGAACTTGGTATGGGCCATCTGTACAATCTCGGTCATCGCCGCATCGCGGTCATAAAAGGGCAGGAGTTCAGTTCGGACACCATCGTCCGCTTTGACACGATATGCGAGGCGGCGGCCAAACGAAATATTCCTATCGATCCGCGTTTGATGATCCAGTTGCGCGGCGATTCACCTTCGCCCGAGGTCGGGTACATGGCGATGAAAACTCTTTTGGCGACGGGTGAGAAATTTACCGCCGTGTTTGCGTTCAACGACATTTCCGCGATCGGTGCGATCCGAGCCCTCGAGGAGATGGGGTTCCGCGTGTCCCGCCGACGTGTCCGTCCTTGGATTCGACGATATTTACGCGGCGGCATTTCACAACCCGGCGCTGACCACGATCCGACAGCCGCTTTTTGAAATGGGAAGTCTTGCCGCGCGGACCTTGCTCGAAAGGCTCTCCGACGGAAACGACGACAATATACCGGAAGTACTGAGCGTCGAACCGACATTGATCGTACGAAATTCCACCGCGCGGGTTACGGAAGGGAAACAGTTGTGACATGCATAACGTACTTTAACCGCAGATGACGCAGATGACGCAGATGACGCAGATTACCGGAAATAGATTTCTTGCATCTGCGCTATCCGTGTCACCTGCGGTTAAGGCCGTGATACGTTCAGCGAGCTAGTGTGATCTCCTCGACACTGTCCGGCAGTTCGGCAATAACACGTTTTCTTGCCGCATCGTATGTGTGATGGAGTTGCTTGCCATCGGCGCGCAGCTCACGCGGATCGGTAGGCACACCGACGATCTCAAGATAGCGGATACCGCTGTCCGGTAAAATCTCCGATGCGTGAGATCTTCAGCGAACCTTGCCGGTGTTCGATTCTGATCTCCCGCCACTCGCTCCGTCGATAACCGTATCCATCGCCTGCGTCCTGATGGATCTCGGCGAATTCACTTTTACCCGGCGCAATCCCGACAGCGACATTTAACGTCAACGCTGCGCCGGGCATCTGGCCCGTATGCTGGATGACATCCTGCGTCGCGATCACGGCCCCGCTGCGGACGAAAAGAGGAAGACGATCGAGCGGAGCGTCAACCCGATGTTGTTTTCCTCCGTCCAACCTTTCGCCCGTCCACCAATTGATCCAGGCTGCACCCGCCGGCAGATAAACATCGCGATTTCGCATTCCTTCTTTTACGACCGGAGCTACAAGCACATCACCGCCGACCATATACTCGTCGCTCACAAGGTACGTCGATCTATCATCCGGAAACTCGTACCATAACGGTCGCATCACGGGCTGGCCCGTTCGTTCGTGCTGATAAAAAAGCGAGTAGAGATAAGGTAGGAACCGATAGCGGAGTTCGATCGAAGCGCGGTTGATAGGCGTGTATTCATCACCATATTCCCAGGGCTCCTTGTTGCCGGCCCAGCCGACGGAGTGCGATCGCAGAAATGGCGTGAGTGCTGCCGCCTGCAGCCAACGTGTGTAAAGTTCGCCGCTCGGGCGGTCATTGAATCCGCCGACATCGCCGCCGACGAACGGCACACCGGAGACACTGAGATTCGTGAGCATCGGGATCGAGAGCGCGAGATGGTCCCAACTCGCGTAGTTATCTCCAGTCCACACGGCGGAAAATCGCTGGATGCCGGCAAAGCCCGCCCGCGTCAGAACGAACGGGCGTTTCTCCGACCGCAGCTTTTTCACACCTTCGAATGTCGAGCGCGACATCTGCATTCCGTAGACGTTGTGATAACGCCGATGCGTATCTCGAAGACCGTCACCGTCGTGGGGCGTGTCGTATGGAAATGTCTTGTCGGGATGATGGAACGTGTCCGGCTTACTAGTTTTTTCGGTCAGGAAAACGCCGGGCTCGTTCATGTCGTTCCAGAACCCGGCGATGCCTTCGTCGATGTGCGTTTTGAATTGATCTCCAAACCAGTCGCGAGCTTTCGGGTCGGTGAAATCCGGAAATGCCGATGCCTGCGGCCAGACGTTACGATTCAATTCGCTGCCGTCGGGGTTTTTTACGAACATCCCGAGTCGTTTTCCTTCCGAATAGACTCCGTAATTCGGATCGACCTTGATCCCGGGATCGATGATAAGCACAGTCTGAAATCCATCGTCTTTGAGATCGGCGATCATTTTTTTCGGATCCGGAAACCGCGTCTTGTCCCATGTGAAAACGCGGTAGCCGTCCATGTAATCGATATCGAGATGGATCACGTCGGCCGGGATCTTTCGGCCCCGAAATCCTTCGGCGATCTCGCGGACGCGCTTCTCCGGAAAGTACGACCACCTCGATTGGTGATTGCCGAGCGCCCAGATCGGCGGAAGCGGGGTCTTACCGGTGAGGTTCGCGTAATCTTCGAGAATTTGTTTTGGAGACCGATCTTTACCGCCGGTAAAAATGAAGTAGTCGAGCTCGCCGCCATCCGCACCGAAAGAGTACCGAGTCGGAGAACTCTTTCCCATATCGAACCACGTGCGAAAAGTATTGTTGAAGAAAAGACCGTAGGCTTTTCCATCGCGGAGCGCGTAGAAGAACGGGATCGACTGATAGATCGGATCTGTTCCAACGGGATATGAGAACGTATCGGTGTTCCAATTGACGATGAACTTACCGTTTCTCGACATTTCGGCGAACGCCTTTTCCCCGAACCCGTAGTAAGTTTCGACCTCGCTATTTCGCAGCTTTGTCGCACGGAACTCGCCCGTGTCCGGATCAAACAAGACGGCTTGCCCGACATCGTCGCCGACCACAAGATGCCCACCGGCATCGAAGACGCGGATCGAAAACGGAGCACGGCCGACGATGACCTTTGTTCCCTCAAAATTCGAAAGTGTTATCTCCGAACGCGTCTGTGCGAGTTTTGTGACGGGTGTCTTACGGTCGCGTGAATAATCGATCGCGTAAGAAAAATCGCGTTCGAAAGCGCCGCTCGATGCGACGCGAACGCGGATGACATTGAGATCAAGAAACTCGACGTAAACTTTTGCCCGGCTCGAAGTGTCAAGAACGATGCCGTTTGTCTTGGTGCGCGTGACACGCGTGACGTTGCCGACAGTTTGCCACGCTGCGAAAATATTCGTAACGGATACAAACACGACGATCACGACCAGGCCAAAAAAAGATCCCAGTTCTTTTCTCATGACTTTTTTGACGAAACGAATGCGTCTCACTATCATTACCTCCACATTCGATAACTTTGATAACAAAGCCACACGATGCCGGACCGTTTACGATTGCTAAAATACTACACACTTTTCGGCTTCTTCGTAATCGGCGTCGTCACCCTACTACTCGGGCAGATTCTGCCCATTCTTACAGCCCGGTTCCATCTGACGGATGCGGAATCCGGAACCCTATTCCTCGCGCAATTCTCAGGATCCATCCTCGGAACGATGGCATCGCAGCGACTCGCTGGCCGATATGGATTCGTGTTCACTGTAGTGATCGGACTGCTTTTGATGATCGTCGGACTTCCCGGCATCAACGCTTCCGATTTTGTTATTTGCTGGGCCGCTGTGTTTGTATACGGGTCGGGTCTCGGGATCACTATCCCTGGTATCAATCTGCTCACGATCGAAAACACCGAGCCCCATCTCCAGGCGTCGGCGGTAAATCTGATCAACTTCGCATGGGGAATCGGTGCGATCTGCAGCCAGCCTTTCGTCGCCGCCGTTTCTCGGGACAATAGTCTCGTCAGCGTTACCTTGTTGCTGATAGTCGCATTATCGTTACTCGCCGGCGTGTTCATCTTGGCGGCGCGGGACCTGAAGCGAACGGCCCTGTCGCCGCCGGAAGAAGAACGTGTGATCGCCGATCGGATCTTCCGGCGTCGGGGGCCGTGGCTCTTTGTCGCGTTCGGTTTTTTCGTCGTCGGTATCGAGGGCGGACTCGGCGGATGGCTCACAACATATTCAGAAGTCTTACGCACACGCGGTGTCGAAACGATCAATCTGACCGTAATCTTCTTTTCGTTTTTCGTTCTCGGACGCGGCGTTGCGTCGATTGTTTCGCGTCGTGTTTCGGAGAACGGATTGATATTTTTCTGCTCGGTGATCCTGCTTGGCGGCGTTGTTGTGATCGTGTCAAGTGATTCGCTGGCTATGTTCGGTGCGGGAATCGCGGGTCTCGGAAGCTCCGCGATCTTTCCCACCAACATGGTGCGGTTCACTAATATCTTTGGTCGTTCGGCAACGCTGCAGGCCGCGCCGGTATTCATCGCGGGCACTGCAGGAGCAGCGGTCGTGAGCGCACTTGTCGGGTTCGTCTCCTCGACGTTCGGCAACTTGCGGACGGGAATTGCTGTGGTTCTAATGTTCGCCGTGGGTGTCGTGATACTAAATTTGGCGATCGTGATGGCGTTCCGTCGCGACGGAGACTGAGCTTGGGAGGAGTTGGGTTCCCGCAAAGCCGAAAGGCGGGGGACGGATGTTCCCGCAAAGTCGCAAAGACGCAAAGTAGATGACGGATGTTCCCGCAAAGTCGAAAGGCGGGGGACGGATGTTCCCGCAAAGTCGCAAAGACGCAAAGTAGAACACGGATGTTCCGCAAAGCCGAAAGGCGGGGGACGGATGTTCCCGCAAAGTCGCAAAGACGCAAAGTAGAACACGGATGTTCCCGCAGAGTCGAGAGGCAGAACACGGATGTTCCCGCAAAGTCGCAAAGACGCAAAGGAGAACACGGATGTTCCCGCAGAGTCGCAGAGTAGAACACGGATGTTCCCGCAAAGTCGCAAAGACGCAAAGACGCAAAGACGCAAAGACGCAAAGTAGAAGGTAGAGGCTGACCACCATGCACCGAGCCGCGATTTAAAATTGCGGCCTCCGCACTCTATACTTAAAACATATGTCAGACTCGACCGGTATTGAATCGATCCTTCACGAATCGAGAATGTTCCCGCCGCCGAAGGGTTTCGCCGACGCGGCTCACGTAAAGAGTTTTGAAGAGTACGAAAAATTGTACGCGGAAGCCGCGGCCGATCCCGAAGCGTTCTGGGCGAAGCAAGCTGAGAATATCCACTGGTTCAAGAAGTGGGACACGGTGCTTGAGTGGAACGAGCCGTTCGCGAAATGGTTCGTTGGCGGAAAGCTGAACATCTCGTACAACTGCCTTGACCGGCATCTGGAAGCGAGACGCGACAAGCAGGCGATCATTTGGGAAGGCGAGCCCGGCGAGACGCGCAAACTCACATATCTCGAGCTTCATGCTGAAGTTTCCAAATTCGCTAACGTTCTGAAAAAGCTCGGCGTCGTAAGCGGCGACCGCGTCGCTCTATACATGCCGTTGGTCCCCGAGCTTGCGATCGCAATGCTTGCATGTGCGCGGATCGGTGCGACGCACACCGTCATCTTTGGCGGATTTTCGGCCGACGCCATCCGCGACCGCGTGAACGACGGCGAGTGCAAGCTGATCGTTACCGCCGACGGTGGATACAGGCGTGGTAACGAGATCAAGCTGAAGGAGATCGTCGATCGTGCGGCCGACCAGTCTCCGACGGTTGAGAATGTGATCGTCTATCGGCGAACCGGTTCGCCGGTCGAAATGAGATCCGGCCGTGATCAATGGTGGCACGACTTGATGGACTCGGTCGACGCAGATTGTCCGGCCGAAGAACTCGATTCCGAACATCCGCTGTTTATCCTTTACACCTCGGGCACGACCGGTAAACCGAAAGGTATCCTGCACACAACCGGCGGCTATATTACCCAGACCGCGTACTCGACGAAGTTGGTCTTCGATCTGAAAGACGAAGATATCTACTGGTGCACGGCCGACATCGGTTGGGTGACTGGACACAGCTATGTTGTCTACGGGCCGCTCGCGAACGGTGCGACAGTCTTCATGTATGAAGGGGCGCCGAACCATCCAGACTTTGATCGTTTTTGGGCGATGATCGATCGACACAAGATCAACATTCTCTACACCGCGCCGACGGCGATCCGTGCGTTCATAAAATGGGGCGAGCAGTATCCGAACAAGCACGACCTCTCAAGCTTGCGTCTGCTCGGAACGGTCGGCGAGCCGATAAATCCGGAGGCGTGGATGTGGTATCACGAAGTCATTGGAAAAGGACGATGTCCGATCGTCGATACGTGGTGGCAGACCGAAACGGGCGGGATCATGATCTCGCCGCTTCCCGGTGCGACGCCGACGGTTCCGGGAACTGCGACGCGTCCGCTGCCAGGAATTCTCGTCGATATCGTGACGAGGAAAGGTGTACCGGTCGGCGAGAACGAGGGTGGTTATCTCGTCATCACGCATCCGTGGCCTTCGATGCTCCGCACTATCTGGGGCGACGACGAGCGCTATAAGAAAACTTATTGGTCGGATATCCCGCACTGTTATTTCGCCGGCGACGGAGCGCGTCGCGACGAGAACGGATACTACTGGATAATGGGCCGTGTCGATGACGTGATCAACGTCAGCGGTCATCGATTGGGAACAGCCGAAGTAGAATCGGCGCTCGTCTCGCACGAGGCTGTCGCCGAGGCGGCCGTCGTCGGACGTCCGCACGATTTGAAGGGCCAGGCGATCTCGGCATTCGTGACGCTCGAAGGCGGGCGAAAGGGAACCGATGAGCTGAAAGACGAGCTCCGTGCGCACGTCACGAAAGAGATCGGCGCACTGGCCAGGCCCGACGATATTCGTTTTACCGATTCACTTCCCAAGACGCGTTCCGGAAAGATAATGCGACGGCTTTTGCGGGAACTGGCGACGAGCGGCAGTGTTGCGGGAGATGTCACCACATTGGAAGATTTTGGGGTTCTGGAAAAGTTGCGGGAAGATGAGGAGTGATTCTCGGCGAAAAAGAGTTGCGCCTGTCATTCTTCTTCGGCCTCAGAATTCCAGATGAGCTTGTCGGAAACGACGATTGAACCCGCCAGCATATCGCCCAAGCGCTGCTTTCGCTCCGAAGCCAAGAGAACAAGTGCAGCCGGAATCGCTCCAAAGAGTACAGGATTCACTTCAATAATCCGCGAGAGTGTCCTAATCACTGCCGTCTTCCAACCCCCAAGCTTTCCGTTCAATTTTCTCACCACAAGCCCTTGAAAATATTTTCCTGGCGTTCGAGCCCAGAGCGTTTCGAAGATAAAATAATATCCAAGGTAAACGGATACTAGTAATGACGCTCGCAACGTAGAGCGATTCTCCGGCGCCAATCCAACGATGATGATAGTCAACGCCGAGCGCGAAGAAGTTATCGATGATCGCTGAGATGAACCGGGCCTTCGTCGCATCGCCGATAATAGGAAGGTTCTTCTGTTCCATAAGTGTGTATGGGGCAAACCTAATTTGAATTTACTTTTGCTAAACTAAATATATGGCAGAACTTGAAACAGCAACACTCGCGGCGGGATGTTTTTGGTGTGTCGAAGCGGTGTTCGATGATCTGAAAGGCGTCGAAGATGTGGTCTCAGGATACTCGGGCGGGCACACGGAAAATCCCACATATCAGGAAGTATGCTCAGAAACTACGGGCCACGCCGAGGTCGTCCAGATCAAGTTCGACCCATCTGAACTGTCCTACGCCGATCTGCTCCGCGTTTTCTTCACCGTCCATGATCCTACGCAGCTCAATCGTCAGGGCAACGACATCGGCACATCATACCGCTCGGCGATCTTTTATCATTCGGACGAGCAAAAGCGTGCGGCGGAAGAAGTGATCGAAGAGATTACAGGCGAAGCGATCTACGACGCTCCGATCGTGACCGAGGTGACCGCGTTCGACAAATTCTGGCCGGCCGAAGATTATCACCAGGAATATTTTGCCAACAATCCCAACCAGCCGTACTGCGCCGCGGTCGTCGCACCGAAGGTAGCGAAGTTTAGGCAGAAGTTTGCGGCGAGACTGAAGAATAGCAATAAGCAATAAGCAATAAGCAATAAGCAAGAGGTTGAGCCAAGACTTACTGCTTACTGCTTACTGCTTACTGCTTACTGCTTACTGCTGTCCGCTACAGTTTCCCAAACAACATCAAAACCCCGATCGAGATAAACGCGAGTGCTACGATCCGCTGCAGCCATTCGGTCGGAACATATTGACTTAAGATACCGCCGAAAAGAACACCGAGCAGGGACACGAACATGAGTGCGAGACTGGCTCCGAGAAAGACCGCGACCTTCGAATCGGTTTTTGCCGTCATCGTGATGATCGCCAATTGAGTCTTATCACCGAGCTCAGCCAGGAAAAGTGTTACGAAAGCGGTGCCGAAAATTTTCCACTCCATGACGCAAGTCTAACCGACCGAGGATTCAGAATCTAACATCTAAAAACTCGCATCTAGAATCTACTCGGCGATCAATCTCCGAATAGACTCGAGAAAATGGTTTTGCGGTGACTGCTACTCGTTTGCAAGAAGTTTCTCGATGTGACGCGCCAGGCCAAATCGATCAAACTCAGACCACCGGGCGGTCGATATTTCAAGCAAGTGCTCAGAAGCGATCCTAAGCAGCTCTGTATATTTCACCTCGCCCCGGAGCCTATTGAAGATCGGGCGTAACGCGGCAAACACGGCCGAGGCGACGAGGTCGGCATCGGCCTCGACGTTTAAGATCACCTCGCCGTTCTCGTAAACCAGAGCGTTTCGGCCCTTTTGCATAAACGGATACTCCGGGGTGATGGCATCGCACGCAACCCGAAATGCTGCTCCGAAACTGAGTCGTCCTTTCGCAAGCGATTCGTCGATCGTGCGAAGCATTTCGGATAGGGCACCCAGTACCAAGGCGGTTTCGCCTTCGCTCCCGTTCAACACCAGCTCGCAGCCCGCATCTTGCGATCTCGTGCCGCCATGGCTCGCCGCCATCTCACGAGCGTTTCGTGCGATCGATCGATCGACCAAGACAGAGCCGTCTTCACGACCGGCATATCCATCGACCGATTTGTAAACATGGATCCGCCCGTGCGGTTCCTGTGCGCGGATCAATATTCGTTGTAGAGCTTGCTCGCCGTGAGAGATCCGGCCGGCGATATGATCGTGCTCACGTGCCGCGATCTTTTGCGAGTCGGTAAAGACGATGTCCGCCTCGTAACTGCTGAGCTCGATTCGAATGCTGCCGACAAACTGCAGCCCGCGAAGATACCGCACCAGGGCGCCGACGTTTACAAACGACGTGTTCAGGTTTTGATGGATCGGTTTGTTTTTCATACCCAGAGCGCGGATTCTACGGGGCGAAGCGCAACCGTATGTGAATCTGCATCTTGCATAGACATCGGGTACGCCCGTTCACGCTCGCGTTGCTGCCCGTAGTGTAATTTGATTGCAGAAAACACCGAATGCCCGGGAACTTCCATTGCAACTTTTGTTTTTTTCGTTCAGAATTCGCTAAACACATTTCCCGGCCGTACGTTCCGCGGCATTCTTTCAAAAATTTGGTCTGACGGTCGAGGCGAAAAAGCTATGAGTACATCGTTATTCCGCAAAAAATCTATCGCACAGATACAAGCTGACGCGGCCGCCGGGTATTCCGATGCTGAGCTCGTTCCTGGTAAACCGGCTGAGGAGCACGTCGGGCTTCGACGCAGTCTGAACACGTTCGACCTGACAATGCTCGGTATCGCGGCGATCGTCGGCGCGGGAATTTTTGCGATGGTCGGAAATGCCGCGAACCGCGGCGGTCCGGCGGTTGTCCTTCTATTCGTTTTCGCAGCCATTGCGTGCGGATTTTCGGCGCTCTGCTATGCGGAATTTGCTTCGAAGATCCCGATCGCCGGCTCGGCTTACACGTATGCATACGCAAGTTTCGGCGAGCTCCTTGCGTGGATCATCGGATGGGACCTGCTTGTCGAATACGCGATCGGCAACATCGCCGTTGCGATCTCATGGAGCGATTATTTCACCGGCCTGCTCGAAGCCAATGGAATAAAGATCCCGGTCCACTTCACGATGGATTTCCGGACCGCGTCGCAGGGATATCATACGGTTGAGACCGCGATCGCGGACGGAGCGACACTCGAGACCCTGAAGGCGGCGTGTCTCGGCGTCGACCCCGCCATACCGTGCGGCCAACTCGACGCACACGCCGCGTGGGCAAACGCACCTCTTGTCGCCGGGCTGCCGATCGTCGCGGACCTGCCGGCGTTGGGAATTGTGTTCCTCATCACTGCACTTGTTTACGTCGGCATACGCGAATCGAAGACCGCGTCGAATATCATGGTCGCCGTTAAGCTTGCGGTCATCCTGCTGGTGATCATCCTCGGTGCGTTCTACGTGAATACCGAGAACTGGAATCCGTTCATGCCGAACGGTTTCGGCGGTGTAATGACCGGCGTCGCGGCCGTCTTCTTCGCTTATATCGGTTTCGACGCCCTGTCGACGACCGCCGAGGAATGCAAAGATCCGTATAAAACACTGCCGCGCGGGATGATCTACTCGCTTCTTATTTGCACTGTGCTTTATGTCCTGCTGGCACTTGTTCTGACCGGAATGGTCACTTATACAAAGCTTAAGGTCGGCGATCCGCTGGCGTTCGTCTTCGGTCCCGAGGGCGTGAACATCCCCTGGATCTCAGGCATCATCGCAGTCAGTGCGATCGTCGCGATCGCTACCGTGCTGCTGGTATTTCAGCTCGGACAGCCGCGTCTCTGGATGGCGATGAGCCGCGATGGACTGCTGCCAAAGATATTCTCGTCGATCCATCCGAAGTTCCGGACGCCATGGTTCTCGACATTGTTGACCGGAGTTCTGGTCGCCGTGCCGGCGCTGTTCATGAATCTGACCGAGGTGACCGATCTGGCGGTTATCGGGACTCTGTTCGCCTTTGTTATCGTCTGCGCCGGTGTGCTTGTGAAAGACAAAGAGTTTGCCGGACAAAAAAGATTTGTACCGTATATCAACTCACGGTACATCGTTCCTGTCTTGTTTGTGATAATTGCCGGTGGGCTTTTTTACTATAACGGAGACGCCGTACGCACTTTCTTTACTGATTACAGCTCGACGGAGGAATCTCGGTTCATCCACAAGATTCCGTATTTCGTGTTCATAGCGTTCTCGATCGTGATGACAGTGCTCTGCGTCGTCAAACGGCTGACCCTGATACCGGTCCTCGGTGTGATGTGCTGCACATATCTCATGACCGAGCTTGGCATCACGAACTGGATAAGGTTTGGGATATGGTTGTTGATCGGGTTTGTCGTCTATTTCCTTTATAGCTACAAGCACAGTCATCTGCATAAGCGGGAAAAAGCGGCGGAGGCTTAGGGTTAATCGTCTTCGCGAACTTGGCGAGCTTTGCGTGAGATAAGCTATTTCACGCAAAGCCCGCAAAGATCGCAGAGCACGGGGCGGGGTTTGTAGATCGTTTGCACATCTTTACATTCCAGCAAAACAATCAGGAGTTTCAGCGCGTCTAAGACACGCGGAACTTTTTACTTTTAGGAGACATGATGAAAAGGATTTTCTTTTTGGCGGCAATGTTCGCCGCGTTTTCAATAGCCGCTTTCGCACAGGCAAAGCCCATCGACTTTTCAGGAACCTGGACACTGGATGTCGCAAAGTCACAGCTCACTGAGCGCATGCGTATCGAAGGAATGACGATGACCGTCGTGCAGACCGGCAAAGATCTAAAGGTCACGACCGAGACAAAACGCCCGGCGCCACCTGCCGATGCGGCACAAGGTGGCCCAAATGGTCCCGGCGGCGGTCGCGGGATGCGGAATTTCGGAGGCGGTGACGGAACGGTAGTTTATTCGCTTGAAGGAAAGGAAACTGTCGTCGAGATCGATGGCCCGAACGGCAAAATGCCGATCAAATATAAGGCTTCGATCGACGCGGGCAAGGCGAATCTGTCTTCCTCACGCAGTTTTAATGGGCCGATGGGTGACATAACTGTCACGACTAAGGACGCGTGGACACTTTCGTCCGATGGCAAAACACTAACAGTTGTGAGGGAGCAATCGACACCCCGCGGCAATAACACTTCGACGATGGTTTTTGTGAAAAAGTAACCCTCGGACAGCAAACTTCAGTTTGCTGCTTCGCTGACTAACAAATCAATTGAGAGAACTTCGGTCTGCGGCTCGGGCTCCCCACGAGCAACAAACTGAAGTTTGTTCTCCCCCTAATCTTCAAACCGTAATTCTTCGATGATCTCTTTGACGATCGTCCGACCCTTCTCCAGCTCTTCAGGCTTTAGCGACACGGCGCCGACTACGGCGTGTCCGCCGCCTCCGTACCGTTCGCATATCTCGGCAATATTATGAATTCGAGGCCGCGGTGACCAGGGGTTTGAACCAACCGAAATTTTCGTACGAAATTCGCTCTGGCTCAAGCTGACGACATACGTCGTTTCGGGATGGAAATAGTATGGAATGAATTTGTTGTAACCCTCGATCGATGTTCCCGTCAGATCAAAAAAGACGACGCCTCGCTCGTAAACCGATCGCTCTTTTATGATCTGGACCGTGTTCCAGTGTTGTTCAAGGATCGGAACCAGACGTTCCTGGATCTCTTCGCTCTCGACGATCTCATCCAGAGACTTTTCAGTCAGCCAGTGGATGATCTTTTCTACGAACTTCGGGTCTTTTTCTCCCTCGATCACCTGCATCAGCTTTAAAGCCGGCGAGCGAAGCTCGACACACTGGGCCGCTGAATCATAGAACGCGCCGTCGATGATGTGTGCCCATTCGATGAGTTCGGCAAGCGACGGGTCTTCAAAATCGAATTGTTCACGGGCGATACGGGCGATGAATTCGGCGCACGACGCGCTCTTTGTATCCAAAAACTTCTTGCCGTTCTGGTGCGAGAGAAAGTGTTGCTCGTCCTGTTCGGAAAGAAATGCGGACTGGTGGTGATCGAACCACCACGTCAATCTGTCGTCGGCACAATACTTGAAATCGACGATCGCATTCTCGTCTCCGTCGAACTGAGCTCGGTCGAATGCATTGCCGGCCCGATGCATCGTCGGTGTATAAAAAACATCGGCGTCCGCATGGAATTTCGCACGATAGAACTTTGTAAATATCGCGGCTGACGAAACACCGTCGAAGCAATTGCCGTGATAAAGTATCCGTAGTTTCATAATTAAAACGCGGGCGATAACGCGATTGTGAACGAGCGTGCAAGACGTTAAGACAGATTATTTGCACGCTCCCTAACGGTTGCGTTTCCGCCCGGGTGACAAACATTTCAAGGTATACGCTGAGTAGGTTTCCGTCAAGCGGAATTATGAAAGTAAGACTTGCATCACGTGCCGACATCGACGAACTGGTCGGATTTAATCAGGCAATGGCGCTAGAGACCGAAGGAAAGGATCTCGAGACCAGTGTCCTGACACCCGGAGTCGCCGCGGTGTTTGACGACGCTAATAAAGGATTCTATGTGGTGGCGGAGGAGAGTGAAACCATCACCGGCGGTCTGCTCGTCACCTTTGAGTGGAGCGACTGGCGAAACAAATGGTTTTGGTGGATCCAGAGCGTGTACGTCCGGCCGGAATATCGAGGTCAGTCGGTGTACGGGCGGATGTACGAATTCGTGAAGGTTCTTGCCGACCAGCGCGGCGATGTCTGCGGTTTCAGGCTGTATGTCGAACGCGAGAATGAAAGGGCCCAGAGGGTTTACGAAAAACTAGGAATGCATCGTTCGCACTACCTGGCCTACGAAGAAGAAAAACAAAAAACCGGGATCCCTTAAAAAAGAAATCCCGGTATTACTAAGAAAATCGAAAAAAGAAGCTCAAAAGAAGGATTGTGAGATTGTTGTAGAAAAATGTTCACCCTATAAAGTTAGAAACTGAGGCATTCCGATTCCGATTTTCAAAGATCAAACTCTGGAAACTGTCAAAAAATTTCTGGGGAAGGATCGGCAAAGTCTTCGTGCCCACACCCGAAGATTTCCCCCAAGCAAACCGATCCATTCCCCAAGCACGTAAAGTCAACCTAACTAGCATCAACCTATTGATCCCTACACCCGGTCCGTTAGAACCTGGCCTGTTACCTACCCGTGTTCGTTCCGATGTCCTTCAGTTGACCTTCCGTGTTTTCAAAGTAAAACCTTCCGATGCTCGTCTTTTAGCAAGCATTGTGCCAGTCGGATTGTTCGGACAAAACGTCCCGAGCCTCGGGCGTTGTCTTTTTTTCATACGGATGCAGCGCAACCATTTGTTGCGACACGCCCGTTTTCGATACAGTGTCAACTCGGTCGCATCTGTGCTCTAATTTTGAAGATGGCAGAGCTAAGTCAGGCGGAGTTCGAGCGGATCGTCGATGGGATATTCGAGGATCGGGACCCTATTTTTAAGCATAACCCGATCGGAACGCGTCCCGAGGCCTTGCTCTGGATGCTGCTCAGCTGCCTTGTCAGTTATCTTAGCCTGACCGATGCCGAGACTCCGTGCTTCACAGGCCGTCCGGACGCGGAAACATATCGCGAGGCGATCAGATTTATCGTGAGAAATCACGCGACAGCCGATTTTGACGTCGAACCATACCTCGCTAAACTGTCGGAAGAATGATTATCCAACGATTTGTCCTGACACCATTTCAGCAAAATACACGCGTCGTTGCGTGTGAAGGAGACACGCAAGGCGATCTGCATCGATCCGGGTGAAGAATCGGACGACCTCGTCAATTTCATTCACGACGCCGGTCTTGATCTTCAGGCGATAGCTCTTACGCACGGCCACCTCGATCATGTCGGCGGCACCACGGCTTTACATAAAGAGTTCCCGGACGCAGAGATAATTCTCCATCAGGGCGATGAGGATCTTTACTACGGACTTCCCCAACAGCCGTTGTTTATGGGTATTCAGCCGAGTCAGATGGCGGCGCTCGGGTTCGACTATGAAGACCCGCCGAAGCTAACAAGAAACTGGATCGACGGCGAGATCTACGAGGTCGGTGAGCTGCGATTCAAGGTCCTGCATTGTCCCGGTCATACGCCCGGACATGTCGTTCTTGCCGAAGCGAGCCAAAAAGCAGTCTTTGTCGGGGATTGTTTGTTCCTGAATTCGATCGGGCGCACCGACCTGCCGGGCGGAAGCTCCGAACAGCTAATGGATTCGATCGAGAATAAGATAATCGCGCTCGGCGACGGGTTCACGGTATATTCAGGACACGGGCCGGAAACGACCATTGGCAAAGAGCGTATGTCGAATCCGTTTCTCACGGGTGCGTATCAGACCGGCAAGGGAAAGTACTTTTAACGTTCACCACATTTGAGGTAGCAATGAGAAGAATATTTACATTTTTTGGAATGCTGGCGCTTTGCACCAGTCAGGTATTAGCACACGGCGACGACAGTCATTCGGAAAACCGTCAGGACGTTCAGGTGCGAACGACCAAGGTGACGGGGAACGTCTATATGCTGCAGGGAAGGGGCGGCAACGTCGGGGCACTCGTCGGAATGGATGGGATCTTGATCGTCGACGATGACTATAAGGTGGTGAGCTCGAAACTCGCTGCCGCACTAAAGGAACTCGGCTCGGAGAAGCCTCGATTTATTTTCAACACGCACTGGCACGGCGATCATACACAGGGGAACGAATTCTTTGGCAAGGATTCGATCATCATCGCCCACGTGAACGTCCGTAATCGGCTGCTCAACCCGCCGGTCGTATTCGGCCAGAAGATCGCGCCGTATCCATCGTTCGCACTGCCGATCGTGACATACACCGAAAGCATGTCGCTGCACATAAACAGCGAAGAGGTGCGTGCCGTCCACTATCCGAACGGCCACACCGACGGCGATACGATCCTGTTCTTCAAGAATGCGAATGTCGTGCATTTTGGAGACCTTTTCTTTAACGGCTTTTTTCCGTTTGTCGATCTCGATAGCGGCGGCAGCGTTCAGGGTTTCATCAATAATGTCGCTGCACTGATCAGGCAGGTCCCGGCCGACGCAAAACTGATCCCCGGCCACGGGCCTCTGGCGACACATGACGACCTGAAAGCGTTCCACGAGGTGCTTGTCGAAACATCCGGTATTGTTCAGGCTCAGATGAAGAAAAAGAAGACCCTCGACGAGATCAAAAAAGCGGGATTACCCGAAAAGTACAAGAACGTGGGGTTCGGGATTTATTAAGACAGAATTCTGGATCGAAACGATATATCGAAGCTACTCGAAGAAGTAAGTCCCAAGTCCCAAGTCCCAGCCAGAAGAAGTCCCAGGTCCCAGAAGTCCCAGGTCCCAGGTCCCAAGAAGTCCCAAGTCCCAGAAGTCCCAGAAGTCCCAGAAGTCCCAAGACGTCGCACGTCTACTTGGGACTTCTGGGACCTGGGACCTGGGACTTCTGGGACCTGGGACTTCTTCTGGCTGGGACTTGGGACTTATTTAGGCGACCGTTATTTCTTTGGAAAGATATACGTCCTGGATAGCATTGAGCAGCTCGACGCCTTCGGACATCGGACGCTGGAACGCTTTACGACCCGAGATCAGGCCCGTGCCGCCGCCGCGTTTGTTAACGACGGCGGTGCGGACAGCGTCGGCCATATCGCTTGCACCTTTTGACTCGCCGCCCGAGTTGATCAGGCCGCAGCGTCCCATATAGCAATTTGCAACCTGATAGCGAACAAGATCGATCGGGTTGTCGCTCGTCAGTTCCTCGTACACCTTCTTGTTCGTCTTGCCGTAGCTGCTCTCGATGTTGAGCGCGTTGTAGCCGCCGTTTTTCGTCGGCAGCTTTTGCTTGATGATGTCGGCCTGGATCGTCACGCCAAGATGATTCGCCTGTGCCGTCAGGTCCGCGGCGTCGTGCATGTCGCCCTCTTTCGTTTTGAATTCCGAATTTCGCAGATAGCACCACAGTATCGTCGCCATCCCAAGGTCGTGGGCATAGGAAAATGCCTCGGCTACCTCGGTGATCTGTCGCGTCGATTGATCCGAGCCGAAATAGATCGTCGCACCGACCGCCACCGCTCCCATATTGCGCGCCTGATCGACGGTGCCGAACATGACCTGATCGAACTGATTCGGGTACGTCAGCAGTTCGTTGTGATTGATCTTTACGATAAAAGGTATCTTGTGAGCGAATTTGCGCGCCACCGAACCCAACACGCCAAAAGTCGAGGCGACCGCGTTGCAGCCGCCCTCGATCGCGAGCTTTACTATGTTCTCCGGATCAAAGTACTGCGGGTTCGGTGCAAAGCTCGCTCCCGCGGAATGCTCGATCCCCTGATCGACAGGCAAGATCGAGAGGTAACCGGTTCCGCTCAGACGGCCGTGATCGGCGAGCGTCTGCAGGCTGCGAAGTACCGTCGGTGTTCGATCCGAGTTCATCCAGACGCGGTCGATGAAATCACCGCCCGGCAGATGAAGATTCGCTTTCGGTATGGTCTTGGACACGTGATCAAGCAGCGTTCCGGCTTCGTCACCCAAGAGCTCTTGTATTTTCGAGAAATCAACAGACATCAACCCACTCCTGAAGTAAAAATTACTATTAAGGCTTTTTGAGCAAGGCGAAATTATAGCATATTCGAGGATTTCGGCTGTCGGGCCGGCATGGGAGGTTAGTGGGATGAATCGCTTACATTCCCAACTCGAACTGCTTCGCGTAGCCACGCCGTTTACGGCGTGGGCTTGGGCAGTCGTGGATACCAAGCCCGTTTTAACGGGCTTCCCACTATCCGAGGATAAGTGGGACAACTTCGAGCCCATTCCATGCTACCGTTCGGGCTTCTGCCTTTTCGATTCTGACTTCTGACTTCTGAATTCTATCGGTGTCGGACACCCTCCCTACCGGTCGGGTTTCTGCCTTTTCGGCATTACACCCTCCCTACCGGTCGGGTTTCTGCCTTTCGAACACCCTCCCTCGGTCGGGTTTCTGCCTTCGGAACACCCTCCCTACGGGTCGGGTTTCGGCCTTTTCGGCCAGAATTTCTTTGCTTTTTGGTGATTCGGTACGGTAATATTCCGCTACCTGTAGAAAATGGTCCGGCCGTTCACCACCTGATCACGGCCGTTCTTGTAGCCGAGACCCGCGGATACCGGTCGAAAATTAAAATTTAAGAGGTTAAGTATGAGAAGTCTCTCGCTGAGAAAGCTGTTGTCAACGCTTTCGTTCTTGTGTGTCTGTGCCATTGGCAGCTTCCGCCGTTTTCGCTCAGGATAAAGACTGGCGCCCCGTCTCGCCAGCTGAGCTCGCCGCAAAAACCCCCGTTGTCGAAGCGGATGCAGACGCCGAGGCGACATTCTGGGAAGTGCGTATCGACGATAGTTCGGACGAGGACCTCTCTTTGCGTCATTACGTGCGCGTCAAGATATTCACCGAGCGCGGACGCGAAAAGTACAGCAAGTTCGACATTCCGTTTACAAAACGGATGAAGATCAAGGAGCTTTCGGCGCGAGTCGTCAAACCCGACGGCTCATTTACCGAGATAAAGAAAGAAGAGATCTTCGACCGCGAAATAATTAAGGTCGGCGGTGTAAAGGTAAAAGCAAAGTCGTTTGCCGTTCCGAACATCGAGCCGGGAGTGATCGTCGAGTACCGCTACAAGGAAACTATTAACGACGCGGGAGCTCAAGGCATGCGTCTGGCGTTTCAGCGCGATATTCCGATCCAAAATCTTTCCTATTTTTACAAACCTTATAATTCGGAGAATCCCAGCTATCAGAACTACAACTTCACGGATGTGAAATTTGTGAAGGGTGAAAAAGGCTATTGGCTTGCGAGCAGAAAGAACGTTCCGGCCTTCAAGGAAGAACCGCGGATGCCGCCTGAGGACATGGTGCGGCCGTGGATGTTGTTGATCGGAGCACGGATCCGATTGGTAAGCGCTTCTGCGTTTGGGATTACATACACAATAAAAAATCCCGGCAATCAGCTCGGCTACTGGTCAGCCGTCAGCTCCGAATACACTCCGCTCGTCAAGTTCATGACCAAGTCATCGGGTGAAATAAAAAAGGCCGCCGCCGAGATAACCGCCGGCGCGTCCACGCCTGATGAAAAGCTGAAGAAGATCTATGAATTTTGCCAGACGCAGATAAAGAATACGTCGTTCGACCCAACGCTGACAGACGAAGACCGGAAGAAGCTGCCGAAAGTAGATGCGATCTCGGACGTTCTCAAGCGAAAGTCGGGAAGCGCTCAATACATAGACTTGCTTTTCGGGGCTCTGGCAAGCGCCGCGGGATTTGAGCCGCGGATAGCGCTCAGCGGAAATCGCAGTGAGATGTTCTTCACTCCGGAAATGACGAACGACAACCTGATCCATCCTGCCGCGATCTCAGTAAAGGTCGGTGAAGAATGGAAGTTCTTTAACCCCGGCATGAGCTTTCTGCCGTACGGAATGCTGGTCTGGTACGAGGAGGACACATGGGCCTTGCTTGTTGGTGAAAAAGCCTTCCAGTGGGTCCAAACCCCGATCAGCGATCCCGCAAAATCTGAATCAAAACGCGACGGTAAGTTTCGTCTGTCGGAGGACGGCACGCTCGAGGGAACCGTCCGCATCGAGTATAGTGGCCATCCCGCGCTGACTTACCGGATGGAGAATTACGACGAGTCCGCGAACAAGCTTGAGGAAGATCTGAAGGACGACATCAAGAAGCATTTCAGTACGGCCGAGATATCAGACCTTAAGATCGAAAATATTATGGACCCTGCAAAGCCACTTGTTCACTCATACAAGATAAGGGTCCCGAGTTACGCACAGAAAACAGGCAAGCGTCTGTTCCTTCAGCCCGGATTCTTCGAGTATGGCTCGGAACCTATGTTTTCGAGCGCCGGCCGGAAGTATGACATCGTGTTCCGTTACCCATGGTCGGAAACCGACAAGGTGATGATGGAACTTCCTACGGGTTTTGACCTCGACAACGCGGACGCACCCGGTGAACTGACCGATGCCCAAAAGATCGGGTCTCTGAAAATAAATATCGCCGTCGACCGGGCAACGCACGCTCTCATATACAACCGGAAGTTCTATTTCGGCGGCGGCGGGAATATTCTTTTTCCTTCGGGAGCCTATACCGCGGTCAAGGGACTGTTCGATGCCTTTCAAAAGTCCGAGGCGCATACGATTACGCTGAAACAAAAATAAAGCAGGTTATTCTGCAACCTCGGTTTCCGGCAATTCAGCTGAAATTTGGTATCTTGCCTGTGGTGGTGACTATTATGATCCCTCGATTTACACTCTGCGTTTTAACTTTTCTACTCGCCTTTAGTAATGCACTTGCGGGGGACAATGCACCCGCATGGCTCCAGCAAGCCGCGGCCATCAGGCCGTCGTCGTACGATAAAGACGTAAAGGCAGTAGTCCTTCGCAACGAGCAGCAAGTGACGCTCGACGGAAACGGAAAATTGGTCACGATCGACAGATATGCCGTCCGGATACTGACGCGTGAGGGACGTCGCGAGGCCGCCGCCGTCGCCTTTTACCTTTCGAACTTTAGTCAGGTCCGCGATATGGAAGCGTGGCTGATTGCTCCGGGCGGCTCGGTCAAGAGTTACGGGAAAAAGGAGATCATCGACAGGATCTCGGATCCGGACGATATATACGACGAGGGCCGGATCAAAATAATCGATGCGTCGTCCGACGCCGATGTCGGATACGTCTTTGGCTACACCGCGACGACGGACGACAAACCCCTGTTTTATCAGGACAAATGGGCATTTCAGGACGAGCTGCCAACGCTTGTATCGCGATACACGCTCAATCTTCCCGACGGATGGAAGGCGACGAGCATGACGTTCAATCATGCCGCCGTCCAGCCGCAGGTCGCCGGTGCGTCCTATACGTGGGAACTTCGCGACCTTGCTCCGATCGCTTTCGAACCGATGAGCCCGTCGTTCGTAAACATCGCCCCGAGGCTGGCGGTAAATTATTCGCCACCGGGCGGTACACAGGCCGTCAACCGCGCGTTCGCCGATTGGCTCGAGGTTTCGAAATTTGCGAGCGGCTTGCATGATGCACAGGTGGTGATCGACGACGCCGTAGCAGCAAAGACGAAGGATCTGACGGCGAATGCGAAAACAGAGCTCGATATCATTCGGGCGATCGGAACATACGTCCAGAACCTGCAATACATTTCGATCGATATCGGCGTCGGCTTTGGGAACGGAATGAAACCCCGCCCGTCGAACATGGTCCTTAACCGCGGATACGGCGATTGCAAGGACAAGGCGACCCTTATGCGGGCGATGCTTCGGATCATGAAGATCGAGGCCTACCCGGTAATAATCTATTCCGGCGACCCGAACTATGTCCGTCGGGAATGGGCCTCGCCAAGCCAATTCAATCACTGCATCATCGCTATTCGCGTTTCGCCGACGACCCAGGGTCCGACGATCATCGAAAACGCAAAACTCGGTCGTCTATTAATATTCGACGCGACCGATCAGTTTACGCCGGTCGGAGACCTGCCGGACTACTTGCAGGGAAGCCTCGCGCTGATCGCCGCGGGTGATAACGGGGACCTCGTCGAAATGCCGGTGACGCCACCGGAATTTAACGCGTGGGATCGCGAGACCGAGATCAACATAGCGGGCGACGGAAGCATCAAGGGTCTGATCCGCGAACGCTCCACGGGACAGGAATCAAGGCACGCCCGAACGATGCTGCGGTCGATGTCGAACAGCGATTTTAATCAAAGCATAGAAAGGTGGCTGACACGCGGAGCGACGGCGGCAAAGCTCGACAAACTGACGCCGAAGGACAGACAGGCCGACGCAGCGTTCGATATGGACGTTGAGTTTCGCGCTCCCCTGTACGGTCAGCTCATGCAGAACCGCCTGCTTGTCTTTAAACCTGCCGTTGTAAGCCGTACAAATTCGATCTACCTGACCGAGAAAGATCGAAAACACCCGGTCATGCTGGATTCGAACTCGTTCCGGGAAAAGGCTACGTTTACTCTGCCGACGGGTTTCGCCGTCGACGAAATGCCCGATCCTGTCTCTATGCAAACGGCATTCGGGAAATACGCGACGACCTACGAACTGAAAGACAATAAACTTATTTTCACTCGGTCGCTGACGATGAGCCGCTCGATGGTCGGGGTTGAGAAATATAAAGAAGTTCGCGACTTTTTCACGGGCATGCTAAACGCCGAACAGTCGCCCGTCGTGTTGATAAGAAAATAGCCCTTCCCGAATTTAATTAAGAGAGGCGGCCTTTTTTGGCAGCCTCTTATTTTTTACCGTTCGTGCCTAACAGTTTGATGAGGGCTTTTTCCTCGGGGTCGTAATCGCTTGCGACCCTTTTTATTCGCCGTTTCTTTTTCGGGCGAAACTCATCCAGCGTCATTCCCGATTCATAAGCTTTCAAAACCGTCGGATGCACATACGACGCGCGACAGACGCTTGGCGTATTCCCCAACTGTTCGGCGACGTTCTTGACGGCCTTCACAATATTGCTCTTGATCGCACGCTCTTCTTCGGCCCTCCCGATCTCCGCCAGCATAGTCGCGGCCAGCAGAGTTCCGCCCCACGTGCGGAAATCTTTCGACGAAAATTCCGGCGCAGTTGCATTCTTGATGTACGCATTGATATCCGACGGTTTTATCGACCGCGCCTTTCCGTCTTCGTCGATGTAATGGAATAATTTTCTCGCCGGGCCCACGGCTTTTAGTTCCTTCATCACCGCCGCCAGCTCGTCGTCGACAAAGATCTTTCGATGCTTGATATGGCTCTTCCCGACAAAGTCGAACACCAGCTTACCGCCGCGCTTTGATCTCAAGATGTTTATTCTGAAGCGTCGTGATGCCGTACGTCCGGTAGTGGTGCGCGCTCTTTCTCGGTGCCGACGCGAAAGTAGAGCGAGTTGATCAGACGCATCATCACCGCCAGCACCTTTTCGCGCGGAAAGCCTTCGAGCGAGATATCGTTGTTCGTCGTCTTTCGAAGCCGCGGCAGATATTCGCCAAACTTTTCGATCTTTGCGAATTTCTTTCGCTGCTGCCGCTCGGCAAATTTCGGATGATACAGATACTGGATCCGCCCCGTCGTGTCCATACCCACCGCCTGGACGCGGCTACCCGCCGTTGGTGCGATGCGGACATGCCGCCATGCCGGCGGGATCACCAGCGATTCGATACGCTCGAGCACTTCCTTGTTTCTGATCTTCCTGCCGCCTGCGTCGGTGTACGAAAATCCGCGCGATTTTGATCCGACGCGCCTAAGCCATTTCGCCCGCCGCCCCTTCTCGATCGCCGCCCGCGCCTTCGCCTTATCGAATATCGGTTTTGATGTTGCCATCCCGCCCCCTGCTCGAAATACAAAACGCCGACACTGTTGCAATTCGTCAGCCAGTACGTTTTTCGGACACATCGAAAAAACTATCTGGCCCCCTTTTTCGCCGTGATAACATCTTTGCCCATCGAGTCCGGAATTAGAGAAGAATGCTAATGCTGCGCACCAGACTCAGAATTACGGGTACGATTCGTTCAAAGACTTATGTGCATAGCTCTCAGGATATTTTCTGTCGCCGTTATGGTAGTTGTTGGAAGTTGGACCGTTCTTCTTTCACAGACGCGGGTGGATCAAACTTCGAGACCGCCGGAGAAGCTTCCGGCGTTGTTGCAACCCGCGGATTGCGAGACAGTCTTAGCTTACATTGACAATGCTTTACTGCGAGCTAGCTTGGCTGGATCAAATGTCATTTTTGTCACAAAGATGGAGAAAGGATCGTCGTTGTCTCTTGCCAGAGCGCGAGCTCGCTACATTCGGGCATATTTGACCCACCGGGGGTTTCAGAATTACGAGATCGCATCTGATTTTGAAGGGGGCGGGCCGCCGCGAGTGGATTTATTTGTTTCTGGAGAGAGACTCTATTCGTTTCCGATGAGGAAGCGAAACGCCAAATTAATTCGATGTCCCTGAGATGTAAAGGATTTAGTTAGACGACGGGACACAGTTCCTGCAATGGAGCACTCCGCCGTCAGTGTTGAGAGTTTAGTGGCTGCCTCGGCGTCTATTCGGTCATTGGGTCTGACAGGATCGCGGTATCGGCTTTGGGTCATGAATCAGGCATTTCGACGGCAGCGAGTGGAATCGGTTCTTGTCTCTAAAGTTCGGAAGATTTTCTGCGCGGAGTTCAACAGACGACGTAATGGACGCGTGTTTCACACGCTCGGTCCGATGAGTGGCTCTAACTACACACTCCGCTTTGCTCCGTGTGTAGCTAAAGTTATTGTCGTCTGCTTCGCAGACTGATTCGCCTTACACAGGCTGTACTGACAAGAGGCGCGGATACATCGCAATAGAAAAAAGGTCAGGCGAATGTTATCGCCTGACCTTTTCATTTTCATACGTGAAACCGACGAACGGAGCTTACTCCATTACCGGTTTTCCGTCCGAGTCGAGGATGGTTATCGAGTACCCGAGATCTTTCAAGCCCGGTTCGATCACCGTACGATCGCCGACGATGACGATCGCCATCTTCGACGGATCGAGATACTGCTTCGCGACACGATTCACGTCATCCAGCGTTACCGCATTGACCTTTCCGATATAGTCGTTGAAGTACGTATCCGGCAGACCGTAGACGACCAGGTTCGCGAGCTGATTCGATATCCCTCCGACCGTTTCAAACGCGCCGGGGTATCGCCGGATCAAACTCTGCTTGTTGTAATCAAGCTCCTTCTGCGTAGCGGGAACACCTCCGCGGATGCCGTTGAGCTCTTTCATGAACTCTACGATCGCTTCTTTCGTGACCGCCGTCTGTATATCACCGCCGGCCCGGAACGGTCCGGCACCACGACGGAACGTGAAGCCGCTGCCGGCCCCGTACGTGTAACCCTTATCCTCGCGCAAGTTCATGCTAATTCGCGACGTGATTCCGCCGCCGAGGATCGAGTTCATGACGACGACAGGGAAGTAATCGGGATTGCTGCGGTCGATGCCGACCTGTCCGATCGAGACGACCGACTGTGCCGAGTTCGGCCGGTCGACGATGTAGATACCGGTCTTATCAAACGCTTTCGCCGAGGGCAGATCGCGATTCGCAACCGCTTCGCCCTTCCATCCATCGAACGCTTTTTCGAGTTTTCCTTTCAAACCCGCCTTATCGAAATCACCGACGACGATAAGCACGCCGTTGTTCGGACGATACGTCGATTCGTAAAACTTGACGATATCGGCGCGGGTGAGAGCTTTTATCGAAGCCTCGTTACTCTCGCGTCCGTACGGATGATCGCCGTAGAGCACCTTGTTATAAACGATACTCGAAACCGCGTTCGGATTTGCTTTGACTTGCCGAAGCGAGACCAACTGTCGTCCGCGGAAGCTCTCGACTTCCTTTTCGGGAAACGCGGGGTTCATGATCACATCGGCATAAATCTCCAGAGCTTTGTCGAGATTTCTCGTCAGCGTCTGAATACTGACGTTGGTCGAATCGAAACCGGAATTGGCGCTGATGCCACCGACGCCGATCGCCTGCAGTTGATTTGTGATGTCCACCGCCGAGCGCGTCTTCGTTCCGTCGTCGAGAAGGCTAGCCGTCATGTTTGCCAGACCGGTACGATCATCGGGCTCGTTGCTTTGGCCGGATTTGAGAACGAGATTCATCGCCACGATGGGCAGTTCTTTTTGCTCGACCATCCAGACCTCGAGTCCGTTTGCGAGCTTTGTTTTTTCGATCGCCGGCAGCACGAGTTTCGGATTCGGGCCCGGTTTCGGAAGTTTCGCGGTTTGGGCCGCGATCAGATCGTCATCCTTCTTTTCCGATTTTACCGAGGTCGGCTTGTCCGCTCCGCGATCTCCCCGCGGCGGCCTCGCCTTGTCGCGGGACATATGACATCACCAGACGATTCGTCGTCAGGTATGTGTTCGCGACACGTTGAATGTCGGCCGGCGTGACGCGAGCATAACGATCGAGATCGGCCTGGAAATATTGGGGCCTGTTTAGATAGCCCGTGTATGTGGCGAGCTGACTGCCCTTACCGAGGGCAGTCTGGAGCCCGAAGATCGTCTGCGACTCAATACTGTTCTTTGCACGCGTCATTTCGTCCGCGGTGGGCGGTTCTTTTTTGATCCGCTCGATCTCGGCGTTGATCTCTTTTTCAATGTCGTCGAGAGACTTGCCGGGCCGGGCCGTGGTTTGGATCTGGAATAGGCCACCGATCTCGTTCGTGCTGTTAAACGCTCCGACCTGCTGTGCGATCTCTTTGTCGTAGACCAGATTGCTTTGCAGACGCGAGCTGCGCCCGGTCGAAAGAACATAGCCGAGCATGTCGAGTGCCGCTTCGTCGGCATTGTATTGGGGAACGCCGTGCCAGACCATATATCGTCGCGGCAGCGGAACCGCATCTTCAACCGTAGTGCGGATCTCTTTCTCGAGCTTCGGCATCGGATTGTTCGGGCGGTTTATCGCTTCGCCTTTCGCGATCGGGCCAAAGTATTTCTCGATCCATCCGCGGGCCTGCTTTTCGTCAAAGTCGCCGGAAAGAACGAGCACAGTGTTGTTCGGGACGTAATACTTGCGGAAGAAAGCCTTCACGTCCTCCAGCGTCGCCGCCTGCAGATCTTCGAGCGAGCCGATCGTCGTCCAGTTATACGGATGTCCTTTCGGATACATGATCTCGCCGATCTTCTCGAACGCGGTGCCGTACGGTTGATTGTCGACACGCTGCCGACGTTCGTTCTTCACCACGTCGCGCTGGTTGTCGAGCTTTTCCTGCGTCATCGCCTCAAGCAGGCCGCCGAGCCGGTCGGCTTCAAGCATGATCGCGAGCTCGAGAAAATTCGACGGGACGGTTTCGAAATACCATGTTCGATCCTGGTTCGTCGTGCCGTTGACGCTTCCGCCGGCTTCCTGAAGCGGCGTGAAATAATCAGCGTTGTAATTCTTCGAGCCCTGAAACATCATGTGCTCGAACAGATGAGCAAAGCCGGTCCGGCCGATCTCCTCGTTCTTTGCTCCGACGTGATACCAGGTATTGACGGCGACGATCGGTGTCGATCTGTCTTCGTGAAGGACGACCCGAAGGCCGTTCTTCAGTTGATACTGTTTGACCTTTATCGGCGGCAGTTTGTCGCCCTTTGTCTGGGCGAGAGCCGCGGCGCCGGTAAGCGAGAGGGTCACGAGCAGCGCGGCAAAGATCTTCTTGATTCGCATAACTAGAACTCCTTACTTGCGGATGTGTTGGGGTTAGGACCCACGCCTAAAGCGCGTAACTCTTACAAGAGCTTCACGCAAAGGCGCAAGTCTAACTGGTTTCTGAAAACTGTTACGCAGGCAGCGGCGATCAGGTTTCGCGCTTGGCCAGTGCGACGATCTTTTCGCGTTTCGAAACGACCACGCCGCCGGGTTTCTCAACCGTTATGGCGTACATCTTTGTGTTCCTCGGCTGAAGCTTCGCGTTTATGGGTATAACGACCTCGCCGGCCGAATTGACGGTGAACGTTCCGCCGTCGATCGGCGTCTTGTCGTCCTGTGTCTCGTCAAATATCCAAAGCTGATACGTCTCCTTGTTCGGGTCGTTGACCGGCAGACCGCTGAGACGCATATAGCCCGCCTGTTTCGCGTCGCTCCAGACGATGTCGCCCGATGGCGTCAGTTCTTTTACGTTACCGGCGCCCCAATCGGCTCGTGCAAGATCCGGTGCCGAATCGATCAGACGTTGACGCATCTGCGATGGCGTAAGTTTTTCTTCAGGAGTCGGTGTCGGTAAATTTCCCTGGACGATCGTGCTTTGCTCACGCGTGTAGAAAATGTTGAGCGCCAGCGCAAGACATGCCGCCGCCGCGACGGCCCAGCCGAGCCAATTGAAGAGCGAACCGCTCGGCGCCTCATCCGACACAAACTCGGAAACCTTCGACGCTTTTGATTGCGGCGCCGTGTCGAAATATCTTTCTGCTTCGGCCAGAATTCGAGACTGCAGATTCGCAGGCATTGCCTGGCTCGTATCCAGATCGGCCATCGCGAGCGTCGCGGCCGTCAATTCGAAGGATACGGATTCACCTTCGCGGCCCATCTCTTTTTCGAGCGCGGCCAACTGCTTTTCTTCTTGTGGGTTGAGCCCGTGTGTGGCCTTCTTGCACAGGAGGTCCAGCATGGTTTCTTCAATATTTTCGTTCATGCAGACACCTCCTTCCGAATTTCTGTTGATCCTAAACCTAATATTTCTCTCGCCTGCAGAATCCCGCGGCGGGCATGTGTTTTAACGGTGCCGAGAGGCATTCCCGTTGCGTCGGAGATCTCCTGATGTGATAGGCCCTCGACGATCGAAAGCTGCAAGACCTGTTGCTGCTCGGGTCGCAAAGCGGCGAGAGCCTTGGCCGCCTCGTTCGCCTCGACCGACGTTTGTATGGTTTGATCGCCGCGATTTGTCGGCTCGACCAAAACATCTTCGAACGAGTCGGGCGAGATCCTACGTGCCGAATACCGTATCCGGTCGATAATACGCCGTCGTGCGATCATCGCGACGAATGTCGTCTCGGACGACTGCGACGCGTCGAACCGTTCGGCGTTTTTCCAAATATCGACAAAGATCTCCTGCACAACATCCTCTGCGTCCTCGGAATTTCTAAGCATCCGACGCGCGAGCGACCAAACGAGACCGCCGTAGGTTTTCAGACAGTCCTGGACCGCGTCTGAGTCGCCTGCAGAAATTCGATTTAGGATAGCTTGAGCCACAAAATAAGTGATTAATTCATCTCTAAGCTATCGTATTCAAAGACGAACGCCAAACTGCGTCCGTCAACGAGCCTCGAATATGAGTTCGTACCAAAATGCTGTTTGGTTTCAGTTCAGCGGCGAAGCCGTGAAGCGACGAACAGGCCGAGCATGGTGAAAGTGGTTATCGCGGAGATGAGACAGAACTGGCAGAACGCGCCGATGACATAGGCCTGAAGATATAAAAGCCAGAGGGTGAAGATCGACATAAGCGAGACCTGAACGCCGAATAGGGTCCAGGTCGTGCGGTTACCAAAGGCGGCGAGGAGCGCGAGTGCGAAAGCAACAAAATATGCCGCCGCACCGAATGCCGCAAGCGGAACACCGCCGATCTCGGCGTACGGGCTCGTCAAGACGGTCTCGCAGCCGGTTATAAGACTGCACGGAACCGGCTCGGCCGTAAAGTGGTGGACCGTCAGATACGTCGCGTCGGCGAGGCCGGCCACCGCAGCGATGGCCGCGGCGACGGGTAGCTTCCTTATCGAAGAAGTTTCGGCAGCTTCATTCATCTTGAAGTTGAATTACCGATCCACCCCGGCGACTAACGGGTCTGAGTCGACGTGGTCTTTTGAAGCTCAGCATCGATGATCCGCCGCAGTCCGACGACGTTCACTTCGGGAAACGGAATCAGCTCGCCGTTAACATAGACCGACGGAGTCGAGCTTACGCCGAGTGCCTTGCCGCGCTGCATGTCCTGATCGACACGGGACTTGGCGCTGAGACCGGCGATGTCATTTTGCCACCGCTCGACATCGAGACCGATCTTCCCGGCGTAACTGGTCCATAGCTGTTTATGATCCGCGCTTGGGCTGGCCCACGTCTGCTGATTTATAAACAGTTGGTCCTGCATCTGCCAGAATTTCCCCTGCATACCCGCCGCTTCGGCAGCGACCGCCGCGTCGTAGGCTTTGTCATGCATGGACAATGGAAACTGGCGGAAGACCATTTTGATCTTGCTGCCGTACGCGGACTGGATCTCTTTCATGACGGGGTGCGTCGCACCGCACGAGCCGCATTGAAAGTCGGCAAACTCCTCGACCGTAACCGTCGCGGTCGGCGAGCCGAGCATGTTAGGCGGATTTGCGCCCGCAGGTGCGTTCGCAGGGATCGAAGGCGTGCGGGCAGCGTTCGCCCGAGTCGAATTCACATTCGAATTGGCCGCCGGTTTTGACTGGCTGTATAACCACCACCCGCCTACGACAACGGCGACCAGGACCAGGCCGATGATCACCACAGGAATGACAGTATCGCTCTTCTTAGGTTCGTTTTTCATTTTCGATTTTGTCCAACTACTTTACGGCTCGCAGCCGGTTCTTGTTCGCCGGCGTTTCAGCCAGTGCCTCGATCGATCTCTTCACGCGATCGTGAATGCCGTCGGCATCGAGCCCGTACTTCGCAAGCAAAAATTTCGGATCGCCGTGCGTAACGATCTCGTCCGCGACGCCCATTCGGACAAGCTTTACTTTATCCTGAAGCCCGTTTGCCTCGAGCAATTCCAGCACCGCCGAACCGAATCCGCCGGCGAGATATGCTTCTTCGACTGTCACGATGAGTTCGAACTCCTCGGCGAGTCTAAGGATCGTCGCTTCGTCGAGCGGCTTAACAAACCTTGCGTTGACGACGGTCGCCTCGATGCCATCGATCTTTAAACTCTCGGCGGCGTTGAGCGACGGATGGACCATCGAGCCATACGCAATGATCGCGACATCCTTACCTTTGCGTAAAGTTTCGGACTTACCGATCTCGATCAGTTTTGGCGTCGCGGAAATATCTGCTCCGACACCGCTGCCGCGCGGATACCGGAGTGCGGCCGGCCCGTCGAATTCGATCGCCGTCAGCATCATGTCTCGCAATTCGGCTTCGTCCTTCGGCGCCATCAAAATTATGTTCGGATAACCGCGAAGATATGCGATGTCGAGCAGGCCGTGATGCGTCGGGCCGTCGGCACCGACAATTCCCGCCCGGTCCATTGCAAATGTCACGTTCAAATTTTGAAGACAGACATCGTGGATCAGCTGATCGAATCCGCGCTGTAGAAATGTCGAGTAGATCGCGGCGACCGGCTTCAGGCCTTCGCACGCCATCCCGGCGCAGAATGTCACCGCGTGTTGTTCGGCGATTCCGACGTCGAATGCCGCGATCGGGAAATTTCTCCAGCACCTTGTCGATCCCCGTGCCGTCGGGCATCGCCGCGGTCAGTGCGACGATCCGTTCATCCGACGCCATCAGCTCGCACATTGTTTCACCGAAAACCGCCGTGTACATCGGTGGCGATGCCTTGCTCGATTTGTATGGCAAGCCTGTCTTCGGATCGAACGGGCCGGTCGCATGATACGCGTAGTAATTTTTTTCCGGATTTGGAAATCCTTTTCCCTTTGTCGTCAACGCGTGGACGATGACCGGACCGTCGTCGACCTTTTTCGCTTCCTCAAGAGCACGGACGAGGTTTGCGACGTTATGCCCATCGACGTAGCCGATGTATTTGAATCCAAGCTCGTTGACGAGAGCTCCGGGCAGGACCGCCGCGGCGATCGCGTCCTTTACAGACTTCGCCGCGTTGCGCAGATGACGACCGATTCCCGGAACGCTTTCGAGCGCGTCGCCGATCTCTTCCTTCAGATGCTGATAACTTTGCGCTTCCTTGATACGGTTGAGATAGCCGCTCAACGATCCGACCGCGGGTGCGATCGACATTCCGTTGTCGTTGAGGATGACGATCAGACGCGATTTCAGATGTCCGGCTTGATTGATAGCTTCCATCGCCATGCCGCCGGCGAGCGACGAGTCGCCGATCAGCGCACAGACGTGAAAGTTCTCGTTTTTCGTATCGCGTGCGACAGCCATCCCGAGCGCCGCCGACAGCGATGTCGATGCGTGTCCGGCGCCGAACGTGTCGTATTCCGACTCGTCACGGCGAAGAAATCCGCTCAGTCCGCCAAATTGTTTGATCGTGTGAAGCTCGTCGCGCCGTCCGGTGAGGATCTTGTGCGCATATGCCTGATGCCCGACGTCCCAGACAAGCCGATCGTTCGGAGTGTCAAAAACATAGTGCATCGCGACCGCAAGCTCGACAGCGCCCAGCGATGCTCCGGTGTGTCCGCCGACACGCGAGCAAGTATCGATAATGAATTGCCGAACCTCGTCGGCGACCTCCTGCAGGTCCTCAACACGCAGTTGGCGAAGATCGGCCGGCGAATTGATCTCGGATAAAAATCTCATAGTGTGTAGGACGCGCTCGAAACCCGGTCGTACAAAACACGCATTTTAGCAATCGAACAACCCTAAATCCAACTTGGCTGGCAATTCTGCGGACGATATCCAGTCATTTGCACCGCGTTTCTTGTTACTTTGTGTGAGTTAGAGGTTACTTTTCCGATAAGAACAAACCACTGAACTCACACGAAACACGAGGTTTTCCCGCAAAGTCGCAAAGTCGCAAAGAACGGATGACAGTTCCCGGATGCCACGGATTAGGGCCGTACTTGCGGGGAACTGCTGGAACATCAGCTTCTTTGCGACTTTGCGTCTTTGCGGGAAATCAATGAGTTTTTACATTTCTTTACAGGCCGAATCGAAATAGTTTCGGCTAAACCCCTCAAACCAGCGTCATAACACACGAAAGCGAAAGCTGGAAAAATATCACTCAAGAGGTACAAAATGTCATTAAAAAATAAATTCTCTTCCGCAATCACACTTGCCTTTGCAATCGCGGCCTTCGCGGTCGTCGGTTCGGCACAAGAGGCTCCTAAGACTGAAGACAGCAACAAACTGGAAAAGCATGAACGCGGCGAACGCCGTCACGGTATGCGCGGCGACAAAGCCGGCCGACACGGTGGAAAGCGCGGAATGCGCGGAATGCGTGGCGGGATGCGCGGTCTTCGCGAACTGAATCTGACCGATGCTCAGAAAGAGCAGATCCGCCAGATCCGCGAAGCGAACAAGCCGAGCGAATCGCAGAGGGCCGAGATGAAAGCGATGCACGAAGCTCGCAAGAGCGGCGTCGAGCCGACCGAAGCACAACGTGCGGAGATGAAGGCCCGTCGTGAGCAGATGCGTGCCAAGCACGAATCGGTCCGTGCACAGGTCCTTGCCATCCTCACACCGGAACAGCGTACGCAGCTCGAAGCCAAAAAGGCTGAGATGAAACAGCGTCGCGAAGAGTTTCGTCAGCACCGTCAGGAGCGCAAGGCCGCTCGCGACGCGGCAAAACCGACCGACGATAACTAATTTTCCCGTCGACGCTTTTCTCCTGTAGCGTCGAATAGTGCCCATACCAAAGGCGTGAGTTTTTTGCTCACGCCTTTTTTTATTTTTGTGGTGTGGCAAATCAGTCTATTAACAAACTATCTTCCGCTCCATCAGGAGCGAAATGTTTGTAGAACGGCATGGGCAGAAGCATTCCGCTCCAGCGGAGCAGAACCAAGGTTTTTCAGTCTAAAAATTAAACAGGCCGAAATACGATTCTGCATCGTCTCTACGACCCTTCTTTCCGAGAACCCCGGCGACCCCGTGAGCGATCGAAGCGGCCGCTAAAGATAAATATTTTCACCGGTTCATTTCTCTTTCGAACAATTCATAAGAATAAAAGACTCACCCTAAACACGCCTGCTACTATCTTCGCCACTCGATCAGAGTTTCTTTTCCAGTAACCATTGAACGAGGATCCACAAACGCATCCTCAAGGAGAAGCTCCCCATGTCTCTGCAATACTCCCAACCTGCCGAAAAGCGAAGAAAGCTTTTGGCAGGTTTTGCTACGTTTGTTTTTGTCACGTTGATCACGATCGGAGTCTTCGCGAAAAATGATTGGTTCCCCAGGACCGATAATCTGACCGGTGCCAGGACCGGATGGTTTGGCTCAAAGGGACGAGTGACGAGTGACGAGGGACAAGGGTTTTTCTCGTCACTCTTCTCTGGTCACTCGTCACTGCCGGCCCCCACTCCCACACCACAACTCGCGAAAGAATATATCTACGCCGGCTCTCGGCTTCTCGCGGTCGAGGACGCCAACGCAAATGCCTCCCCTCCGGCAGACCTCGCCGTTTGGCGTCCCTCGACGGGGACATGGTGGGTGATGGGCGGATCGAACTCCGCGCAAGTTACGCAGAGCTGGGGAACTAACGGCGACAAACCGGTTCCCGGCGATTACGACGGCGATGGGAAGACGGACTTCTCGATCTTTCGTCCCTCGACTGGCGAATGGTTCGTCCTGCAGTCGAGCGATAACGCGTGGGGTCACCGGTCATCACGTGGGGCACAAGTTCGGATAAACGTGTTCCCGCCGATTACGATGGCGACGGTAAGACGGACCGGGCCGTATGGCGGGCGTCTGACGGCATCTGGTACATCGTCCGCAGCTCTGATGGCACTAGTTCGTATCAGACGTTCGGGACGAATGGCGACGTGCCGGCTCCGGCGGATTACGATGGCGACGGCCGCGCCGATATAGCTGTTTGGCGAAACTCAGACCGGAAGTTCTATTCGATCAACAGCTCAAACGGAATCTTGTCGGTCGTCGCGATGAGCCAATCGAGCAGCGAGCCCGTGAGCGCGGATTATGACGGAGACGGCAGAGCCGATCACTCCATCCGAAACGGCGCGAACTGGATAATCCGTCAAAGCTCAAACGGGCAGACAGTCACGATCCCATGGCAGCAGTCGGGCGACCTCGCCGTGCCCAACGACTACGACGGCGACGCGAAGTGCGATATCGCCGTCTGGAGAAATTCGAACGGCAACTGGTTCATCCGCCGATCCGCATCCGGCAATTCACTTAGACAAGTCCAGTGGGGAATCTCCGGAGACATCCCCGTCGCGGCTTTTTATCGGAGGTAGAGATGTTTCGATATTCATTCACCCACACCATCTGCGTCGACCTTCTGAACGCGATCGAAGGCCTCTTCTTTGAAACTGAAAGTACCGTCGAGCGCGATCTGCGTCTGGAGAATCTGAACCGGCGAAGCCCTTTGTTTTTTCTATTACTGATGATCGGTCTGTCGTTTTCCGCGACGGCACAGAGTGATCAATCGAACCTGCAATTTACCGAAGGCAGGGTTAATGACAGCGGGTCGCTGTCGCTCGGTGTATCACTCGGATCGTATAAGGGACGAGGGATCGATCTGCCGGTTGCGCTCAGCTATTCTTCGGACATTTGGAAGATCGAACATCTTGGAAAGGTGCAGGTGACCCCGCCCGGATATGGCTGCTGTATCACGCAGAGCGTGACCGAAGCGATCTACAGCAAGAATGCGATGTCCGGTTGGAAGAGCGCACTCGATCTGCCGATCATTGAGTTTCCAAAATCGACGACCACATATGACTATAAGGGCAAATCGGCTGGCTCGGTCGCAGGGTGTGCAGGATATCGGATTCGGGAAGTTTACATCCATATGCCCGATGGTTCGACGCACACGCTGCGAAAGAATGATCAGCCGTCGAACACTGATCCGGTCGGCGTCGATATGTACGGGACGTTCTACGCGATCGACGGATCTCGCCTGCGGTTCGACGGGAACGGCACACCCGACACCGGCACCATCTATATGCCGGACGGAACGCGATACATCCTCGGCCACCCAACCTCTTACCTCGTCGATAGAAACGGCAACACTATGAGCTACAACGAGGGAACCCGGCAGTGGACCGACACGCTCGGCCGTGTGATCACCAATCCGCTTCCGGCAATGCCGACGGTCGGAGATTTTCCGTACAGCTTGCCCGGCCTCGCGGGTGTCAACGGTGGACTTCAAACCTTTATTCTAAAATGGAGAAAACTCGCTGATGTCAGAACGCCCAACGCCGCCGGATCCCCGCCGGCTTTGCGCGTTGTCGGGAGCGAGGCATTGCCAAATCCAAACGACCTGCCCGGGAGCAATAATTCTCCAGTCAGTAATCCGGCCCAATACGAGAGGCTTTTTCAATCGTCGCCGTTCGGGAATTCGGGCGACGGCCCGATCGTACCAACGGTCATCGTTGGTCGGGGACAATCGTTTGGGCAAGTGTTTGATCCCGTCGTTCTCTCTGAGATCGTAATGCCGAACGGAACAAGTTACCGCTTCGGTTACAACGTGTATGGCGAGATCGATAAGGTCGTCTACCCGACGAATGCCTACGATCTTTATGAACACACGGGAGTTCCGGCGGCGCTTGAAGCGCATGATCCGACTACGAACGAGGAGGATCCGCAGCCATACATCCAGGCGCTAAGGGCATTAAAGACACGTAAACAAAGTGAAGGTGGGTCCGGCAACGACATTCGGGAATGGAAATATACCGTCGTCAAGGACCTCGATGGCGGAGGTTCAACAACCGTGATCGCGCCCGACAGAACGAGAAGTGTCACGATCAACTATGGCCCGGGTCCGAAAACCGCGACGTACGGACCAGGCACGACATCGTTCGCAATGATCTATCCGTTTGGTTTTCGGGACGCGAGGGTCGGAATGCCGGCGGTCAAAAAGTTCTATTCAACATCGATCGACGGATTAGGCGGTGAGCTTCTGCGGCAGGAAGTATTTCAGTATGAACAGACGTCCGTGAACTACACCATGCAGTGTCAACTCGGGCAGACGCCGGTCACACGAACATATCCGCTGAGCCGTACGCCGCGGCTGATCAGAGAGACCAGTTTTATCTTCGAGGGTGGCGGCCCCGCACTCGCACAGTCGACAACGTTTCAATACGACCTGTCAAGCGAATTTACAACCGGCATCGACCAGACACAGGCGGCAGCATATCACTACGTCGTTGTTGATAATCAGACCGCACAGACTGGGGATCTGACGCAGATTCCGATCGGCACGCTGGCGAAGTATTCCGAGACAGTTTTTCTCAACGACGCGATCTACCGCAACGCGAATATTCTCGGCCTGGCGGGTGTTGCGAAGATCAGGGACGCTGCCGGCAATGTCGTTTCGCAAAGCGAGATGATCTATGACGAGGCGGTTTATTCTCCGGCAGTCGGCCGCGCCCTGCCGACATCGATGCGGACGTGGGACAGTACAAAAGGTGCGATCACAAACTCGTCGGCGTATCTCGTCACTCGTGCGAAGTTCGACCAGTTCGGCAATCGCGTCGAGGCGACCGATGCGAAAGGATATGTGACGACGACCGTATATGACGCGACCTACCAGGCTTTTCCCGTTCAGGTGATATCACCCGTGCCCGATCCGACAGGCGTTCAGGGATCGAACATTGCATTCACGACCCGCATATCCTACGACTACACGACCGGCTTGCCGCTCACGACGACCGACATCAATGGCCAGACGACGACGATGGAGTACAACGATCCGCTGCTTCGTCCGACACGCGTAATTGCGCCCAACGGCCATCAAACCATAACCGAGTACGGCGCGGGCACAAGCGACGCGACACGCTGGGTGAAAGCGCGAACGCAGATCGATACCGAGAAATGGAGCGAGGCTGTTTCGAAGTACGACGGTCTGGGAAGGACGACACTTACAAAGAAGATCGACGCACAAGGCAATATCGCGATCAAAAACCGAATACGACCTGATGGGGCGGGTGCTGAGATCATCGAACCCGTACAAGGTCGACGCAGCGGATAATCCGGTCGAGACCGTCTATTGGACAACGCCCGAGTACGATGATCTGAGCCGTACGAAGAAGGTCATCTCGCCGGATACCGATGACGTCCAGATCGCATACGGGCTGTCGACAAACAGCGTGATCGGATCGAGCAAGACCGTTACCGACCAGGCCGGCAAAAAACGCACAGGGATCACCGATGCGCTTGGCAACATGGTTCGAGTGATCGAGGACCCGGAAGGTAATGCGTTGACGACCGACTACGTCTTCGACACACTGGGCAATCTTCGACGGACTATCCAGGGAGAGCAAAACCGCTACTTTATGTACGACTCGCTCGGACGGGTCCTGTTCGCGAAGCAGCCCGAACAGGACACGAACGCGGCGTTTGTCGCGACCGATCTGATCACCGGCAATACGAACTGGTCAGTGAAATATTCGTACGACGACAACGGAAATATTCTGACGACGACCGATGCCCGGAACATATCGATCACCGGAACCTATGACGGGTACAATCGGCTGCTCATGCGCGACTATTCTGATTCGACGCCGGACGTAAATTTCTATTACGACGGCACCGGCGTCGGTGGCGTACCGGTCTTTTCAAAAGGCAAGACGACAAAGATCTCGAGTACGGTCTCCGAGAGCAGAAACAAGAGCTTCGACCAGATGGGGCGGTTGCTCGCGAGCGAACAGCGCACCACGGCGGAACAGCTTGCCGGAACGCAGGCTCCGTATAACTTCTCGTATGTTTACAATCTGTCCGGTGCTTTGATCGAGGAAACTTATCCGTCAGGAAGAGTGGTCCGGAATACGCTCAACAGCGACGGCGAGTTGTTGCAGGTACAGAGCAAAAAGAACGCTGCACAGGGATTTTTCACCTATGCCGACAGCTTTGCGTATAACCCGTCCGGTGCGGTGACGAGGATGCAGCTCGGCAACGGCCATTGGGAAACGGCCGAATACGATCCGAAGCGTCTGCAGGTCACGAAGATCGGTCTCGGACTAACGAGCGCCGACGAAAATCTTTTCCGGCTTGAATTCCAATACAACAGTGATGCGCAGACCGACAACAACGGCTCTCTGCGTCTGCAAAGGATCGTCGTTCCCGCCGCCGGTGGTAACGCCGCATTTACAGCGACCCAATCGTACTTTTACGATTCCCTAAATCGGATCGAATCCGCCGTTGAAACGGTTTCTGGAAATCAAACATGGAAGCAAACTTTTAGCTACGACCGATACGGTAATCGGCGCTTTGATGCGGCAGGCACGACGACCCTCGGTACGTGCCCGCAGGCGGTCTGCAACCCGGCCATCAGTACCTCGAACAACAGACTGGCGCCAGGGCAGAATTACATGTATGATGCTGCCGGTTCGGTCACGCGGGACGCGGCCGGACAGCGATTCGGCTACGATGCCGAGAACCATCAGAAAGAGTTTTTTGCTGCATCAAACCAGACGACGACGCCCGACGCCACCTACCAGTACGACGGCGAGGGCAAGCGAGTAAAGAAGGTGGTCGGAAACGAAGTAACGGTCTTTGTTTACGACGCGAGCGGGCAACTCGCCGCCGAATACTCGACTACCGTCACCCCCGCAGCCCAGGCAACGGTCGGCTATCTCACGACAGATCACCTCGGCAGTCCACGAATTATCACCGACCAATACGGACGCGTTTCATCACGAAAAGATTTCACGGCTTTCGGTGACGAGATCGTCACGCCGCAGCGCGTCGCCGGTCCCAACGGTAACGGCTATGACCCGCCGACCGTCAGACAGGACTACACCGGTTATCAAAAGGATGGAGAATCGGGCCTGGAGTTCGCACAGGCGAGGTACTACAACGCCGGACACGGAAGATTTACAAGCGTAGATCCGATGACAGGCAGCGCGACGATCCGGAATCCACAGACACTCAATCGATACAGCTATGTTCTCAACAGTCCGTACAAGTTTACTGATCCTCTAGGACTTGCACCGGGCGGCTGCGGTGCCGAGCGTAGTAGTTGCGACGGTGATAGTGATGACGGGATTGGAAGCGATCACATCCGCGGAGCTTTGGTTGCACACGATAAAAGAGTAAATGACACCCGCATTGCGTTGAAGATCAATCCGCGAAAACTAAATACTAAGAATGCGATCCTGGACGCCATAATATCAGAGGGTGGAAACCTCGATGACTTCGAGATTCAAGATCAAAACCCGGGCAGTGTAACTGTGGAGGCGGAAGTAGGCGACGATGCAGCTGTGGCCGCGGCATCCTTGCCGACGGACACTGTAGATCTCGAAAGAAATGGGAGCATTGTCGAAGAAGGGGTCAAGATCAATTTGCCGGGCGCCGTGACAGATGCCTTAGGCGAGGCGGCCATCGATTTAGCTAATTTAGGGATTGTTTTGGGGGAACAGTATCTCGCAGCCGCCACAGCAGCTCACACTCTTGCAATGGCCGGAGCCGGTTACACGTTAGCTCCCGCCGGACCACGGCTGGTTCTAATTGTTACGGATCCAACCGTGACTTGGGACGTCAACCTGGGTCCGTTCGGTCTTAGCAAGAAAGGCTCTATTCTTAGTAACGTCATGAGCCTTGTTGAAGAGCACAACAAGACAGTGGATCAGATTCAAAATAAGTTTATCGAAGGGAAGAGCACATTCCAGAAACGGTTCCAGAATATGAAGACAACAAGAGTGGGAGGTAGCCGGCGAAACATTAATTTGCCCAGCGCCTACCTAGGAAACCTTTACCACAATCGATTGCAGACGTTGGCACTCTTCTAGCCAGTGTGGGAAATTTCAGTAGAACGGAGCGTATATGAGTCTATTAAGCGGATTTGTTCGAATCAACTGTCAGATAATGCTTACTTTTCTAATTATGGGGACCGCATGGGGCTCGGCGTGTCAATCAGCAAAGTCTTGGTCTGATGGCTTTCCCGAAGTCGCCATCCATAAAGCCGACGAACCTGTCGATGTAGTGAAAAAATTATGGGCAGCTGTTCTTGACGGAAAGCAAGAGGATTGGTCTCCATTTGTTTCATACACACCCGGAAGCTTTAATAACTCTGAATGCGCTCCGGCGCAGGCTCCGGAAAAGACGATCGGGTCGGACGAATACGATGCCAAAGCGCCGACCACGACGCGAAAGGATTCACTTTACGATTTCACGATGGCAAAGCTCGAGAAGATAAATCGAAAGAAGCCCAGACTCGACAAGATCACCCTCGACCGAATCAAGAACGACGAAGCAATTGTCGAGATCGTTTATTACGATGTCATCGACAAGATAACCGTACAGACGTATGCGCTCTTGCATCGCGAAGAAAATACCTGGAAGGTTTTCTTGATTGCTGCTAATCCGGAGCTCATTAATCCGAAATATGCTGCCGATCGGTGCAAGTGAGTGGCAGCGCGTTAGAATCTGCGGTAGCGATCAAACGTTGCTACCGAACCGGTTTCGGATAAACCACCGGGCTCTTATTGCCGGCCTTATCGACGGCGCGGACGCCGAAGAAGTAGTTGTCTTTTGAGCGCGCCTTCATCACAAAGTTAGTTACATTCCCGACAAAGACCGCATCGGTCCATTCCGCTGCGGTCGTGTCGCGCCAGACGATCTCGTAACCGGCGAGATCGGCATCGTCGTTTGCATCCCATTTCAATTCGGTATCGTTTGTCAGACGCGTTGTCACAAGACCCGACGTTCTTCGGCCGGGCCGGGGCGTTTGCCAATGAAGCGAGCGCGACAAGATTTACGCGAGCGACATTCGCTGTGTACTCGAAATCGACGAACTCCGGCGTGTCGCCGTAAAATACTCCGTCCTCAGTCCGCACGTTCTGGTGCTGATGCGTGTAGTCCTCATCCGCTTCGGTAAATCGAACACCGGCAAAACCGCGCTCGACAAACGGGATGTGATCGCCGCCGCGAAGATATCGGTCGCGTCGGTAGATCATCCAGACCTTGAAATTCTTCAGATAACGATCGGCCTGTTCCTTTATGTATCGTGCAAGCTGTCGTGATGCCGAATCGTTCTCGCCGCCGACGCTGCGACGTGTTGCGGCCTCGGCGGGAGTTTCGTTGGACGGAACGCCCTCGCTAAAGACACGGACACGATTCCGGTTCGGGGAATTTTTCTGCGTTGTTACGCCCCCGACGATGTCGTTTGTGAACATCGCCTCGATATTCGTTTTTTTCTCGACCGCCTGCTGTGCAAAATATGTCGCACCGAGCAGGCCCTGCTCTTCGCCCGGTACCGTCATAAACACGATCGTCGCGTCAAACTTTTTCTTCGACATCACACGTGCAAGCTCGATCACCACCGCCGTACCCGAGGCGTCGTCATTTGCCCCCGGTGCATCGCACTTTGAGTCCGTCGGCGATGTACACATCGAATCGTAATGCCCCGATACGACGTAGATTCGCTGCGGATCCGTCGTGCCTTTCAGAGTCGCGATGACGTTCGTCAGCGTCGTCGGCTCCGGAATGCGATTGGCCTTTGGTTGAAGGAACGACTGCTTCTCAACCTCAAGACAGTTGCCGCATGCGGCGCTGATACGCTGAAATTCCGAGTAGATCCAATCGCGCGCCGCACCTATGCCGCGAGCCGGATCGTTCTGCTCGCTTAGCGTGTTGCGTGTGCCGAACGAAACCAGTTTTCTGATCGTTGCCTCGATATTCTTTCCCGAAACCTCCTTAACCATCTTCGCCACGTCCGCATCGGGTTTCGAACGCGGTGCCTGAGCAAAACTAGTTATTGCAGCAGTTAGGACGAGCGACGTGAAAAACAGTGATCGTGATATCATTTTCCCCTTTATTTCGCGTGTAATAGAGGTATATATTTACGGCTAAATGCCAACTTGTGCAAATTCCGCCGAGCGGGTCGTCCTAGGTATTCGTACTATTTTGCCGTGATGCCGGGGTTTGACCTCTTTGGCTCTGACCCCGAGATCATACGAAAGAAACACAACAATAGACCAAAAACAAGAAGGCAGCCTGGATCGGGAAATCATAGGACGAACCCGTACCAATTCTGCCAGGTATAACCCGGGCACGTTTGCCCGACAACTTTTGGAGCAAAAAAATGAAAGCACTCATCCTTTTACTGGTCCTGACGTCTCTCACGTATGCTCAGCATGGCCACGGTTCGCACACGCCCGAGAAACGCGTGATCCATCTCGAAGACGGGCTTGGAAAGATCGATCATCCGGTCTCGACGAAGAATGCCGAGGCCCAGAAGTTTTTCAATCAGGGATTGGCGTATCTTTTCGCCTTCAATCACGAAGAGGGCGTTGCGTCCTTCAAGCGCGCGGCCGAACTTGATCCGGATCTTGCGATCGCACATTGGGGGGCATCGCTCGGACTAGGAGCGAATTATAACGATCCGGCGAACACCGAACGGTTTTCCGAGGCGTACGTCTCTCTTCAGAAGGCGCTCAAACTGGCTCCGAAGGCGAGCGAGGCGGAGCGTGCCTATATCAACGCACTGGCGAAACGGTACTCCAGCGATGCGAAGGCCGATCCGGCGAAGCTGGCAAGCGATTACCGTATGGCGATGGCCGAGCTTGTGAAACAGTATCCTGACGATCTCGATGCTGCGACGCTGTACGCCGAGAGCATGATGAACCTGCGGCCGTGGCAACTCTGGTCACTTGACGGAAAACCGGCCGAAGGAACGCTTGAGATCCTCGAGGTTCTCGAAGGGGTCCTCAGGCGAAACCCGCACCACACAGGAGCGAATCACTATTACATCCACGCGATCGAGGCCAGCCCGAACCCGGAGCGCGGCACTGCTGCCGCGATGCGTCTCGCCGGGCTTCCGCCAAACGCGGGCCATCTCGTCCACATGCCGTCGCACATATATCTGCGAACGGGCGATTGGGCCGAGGCCGTCAAGAGCAATGATCTGGCGATCATCGCCGATCGGAACTATATCGCGAAAAGCGGCGCTTCCGGAGTCTACCCGCTGATGTACTACAACCACAACATTCATATGCTTGCATCGTCGCACGCCTCGCACGGCGATTACGCTGGTGCGATCAAGGCGTCGAACGAGTTGGCGGCGAATGTCGGACCGCACGTCGCGGCGATGCCTATGCTCGAGATGTTCATGCCCTATCCGCTTGTGACGCTGGTGAGATTTCACAAGTGGGATGAAGTGATGAAGTATCCTGAGCCCGATTCGAAGATGCTGATCACGAAGGGCTTTTGGCACACAGCCCGCGGCCTTGCGCTGACCCACACGGGAAAACCCGGTGATGCGGAAAAAGAACTTGCGGCACTTCGGGAGACTGCGAAGAAAATTCCGGCCGAAGCGGTTTTGTTCACGACGCCCGTCAGCGTTGCGCTCAAGATCGGTGACGAAATGCTGGCGGGTGAGATCGCTCAGGCTCGAGGTGATCGAAAGGCCGCGATCGCACTTTTGCGGGCGGCGGCAGCGACCGAAGCAACGGCTAATTACGCCGAACCGCCGGACTGGGATCTGCCTGTACGCGAATGGCTCGGACCCGCTCTTCTGCGTGACGGCCAGTATTCCGAGGCGGAGAAGACGTATCGCGAAGAGATCAAGCGGAACCCGCGCAACGGACGGGCGCTCTTCGGTCTGGCAGAAGCGCTCGACAAACAGGGCAAGAGATCGTCCGCCGATCTCGTGCGTCGTGAGTTTGAGGCAGCCTGGTCGGGATCCGATACAAAGCTGACTGTCGAGGATCTCTACGGGAAGAAGTGATCAGAAGTCAGAAGTCAGAAGTCAGAATTCAGATGCGGGGGCAAGCCCGCCTTCCGGACCTGCGAATTCACTAACCGGGAGTATTCGGAGTTGATCTTGCAACATTCGCAGGTTCGGAAGGCGGGCTTGCCCCCGCTCTTCTTAAGCCCAAGCCAAAAATTCCGCCTACCTGCTCATCACTCCAAACGCCTGCAGCCGATTCCCGTCGGCGGAGTACAGCAGTCCAACCGTCTCATCCGTCACAAACTGCGCGTCCGGATCCGATGCGAGGACAAATCGCGAGTCGCGGCCGGTGTGAACATTAACACCGACGAGGCCTCGCCGGTCGAACGGTTTTGGCAGATCCGTGTAAAAGTACATGTAATTCGCCCGAAGCTCGGCGAGACGTTTGCGGCGAAGAAGATAACTCGAAAGTTTTTCGACCTGTCGGACGGGATCGAGACGGTCGAGAACGCTCTCGCGAACTTCACCACGCGATGGCGTCGCACGGTCGACGATCCCGCTGGTAATTCGCCCGCGAATTCCCGATGGCGTTATCACCTGGAAATCGCCAATACGGCCCGCGACGTTCGGTAGGCGAGCGATCGAGCCATAGGAATAGATTCGCCGTGTCACGTAATTTCGCGCCGAGTTACTCGCCAGCGTGGTCAGGTCGAACGAACCGAAACGCGATCTTAAACCCGACCAGCGGAATGAATTCGCCGAGCTCGCAAGACTCAAACCACCTCGCGCCAACCCGAGAGCCGATGTCGCCAGTCCGCCGTAACGAAAATAGATCGCGGTTGCACGAAGCGCGATACCGGCGATGATGCGAAAGGCTCCGCGTGACGGCGGTTTGTGACGAACCCTCCATATTTCGGATTTCGGAGAGCGGAACGCGGAATGTGAATAAAACTCCCCTCCTGGATAGGAGGGGTGCCGAGGCTTTGCGAGGCGGGGTGGTGGATCAGAAGAATCAGATTCTTGTTTTTCCACCACTCCGTCAGCCGGTGGTGGATCAGAAGAATCAGATTCTTGTTTGTCCACCACCCCGTCAGCCGAAGCGGCTGCCACCCCTCCTATCCAGGAGGGGAGCTCTGAGTTCCGGAAGCTTACATTTCTAACCTCGGCTGAAAAGTTCGGAAAATCCGAAATCCGAAATCCCATATCCGAAATCCCAAATGCGGCGATCTCTTCCCGCCCACCGACCACCGCATCACCGCGTTCGTTTATCAGGACAAACTGCCGCCTTGTCGATCTTGTGCTCGACGCACTCCACGCGCTTTCCCGTCTTTGCATCGATAGACATCAGGTCGTCGCGGTCGGCGATCAGGATCGTATTTCTATCCGAGAAGACAAAATTCGTCAGGCCTTTATCCGCGCCCTTGAAACGCCAGATCGTTTTTCCGTTCCGCGTGTCGATCGCCGAAACGCCGTACGGCCCTTTCGATTCGGTCTCGCCGTCTTTCAAACGGGTGAACTGTCCTCCGGTTCGCACAAAGAGTGTCGTGCCGACGATCGCCATCTCGAGCGCAATTACCGAGGTCGTCGGCTTTCCACTCTACATTTCCGGTGCGGCGATCTACTGCGCGGATGCGGCCCCGGCCGGAAATATAAATTCGCTGGTCGTCGAAAACCGGATCGGCCTCGGTCAACGCAAGACCGTCCTCATTTACCTTGAATTTTTCACGTTCCTTTTCTTTACCGTTCCGCGCGTCGTAGCTGGTCGCCCCCTCGTAGAAAAGAAACAGACGTCCGTCGAGGATCAGCGGCGGTCGATAATTGTCGAGTGTGTAAGCGATCTCGCCGAGATTTTCGCCAAATCGCGATGGCATCATCTCGATCTCGCCGTCAAATTCTTTTTTCCAAAGCTCGTCGCCCGTCGAGAGCTGCAGAACATGCACGATCGGTTTTCGTCTCAGGCGGCCGTCTGCGGCGCCGCGGGGCTCCTTCACCAACACTACGGCAAGAAGATCATTCGCCGGGTCCGCCGCGAGCTGCAGCACATCACCCTTAACTTTTTCGCTCCGCCAGAGCGTCGCACCGCTCGCGATGTCGACAGCTTCGAGCCGCGACTTGCTGCCAAGATCACGCGAAAAGAGGATCACATCCGTATCCGGAACCGGTGTCACCGCCGTTTCCTCGATGCGGCCGGTCTCGCGTCGCCACATTCGCTCGCCGGTCTGTCCGTCCAGCGCATAGAGGCTGCGTTCGGTGCCCGCGAGCAGTATCCCGAAATCCGTAGTCTGATAAAAACGGACCTTTGAGTCGAGATTTGTCTGCCATGCGGGTTGAGCGAGAGCGATGAACGCGGAGAGGCACGCAAAACAAAAAGCGAGTGCGATCTTCATAGGACGATTCTAACGCGGGTCGGATGGAAGGGACAATGTTTTGTGCGACGGACAAGGGACGAGAGGCAGGAGACAGGAGACGGAAGGGAAGGGATAAGGGATAGGGACGAGGGACGAGGGACTAGGGACAAGACTACTGGATCCGGTACGCTTTCGCACCCCATACGATGACGGCGGTTCCGGAAAGCTGTTTGGCGATCGATCGCAGACCCGCGTCAAGCCTGTTGAATTCCGCGGTCCCGCGCCGGACGTTTATCGTCGGACGGCTTTGATACGTCGTGTCATACCAGACACCGTCTTTGCGTTCGAAGGTCTTTCCGCTGACGACCTTCCGCCCGGACGAACCATCCGCATCGCGCTTAGCTGACATCTTTGCGCGTTCGTCCATGTTCTCCATCTGACGGTTGTATTGACTGTCGTTGTTCCGCATCGGGCCGCTTTGTGCCGGGACGGCGCCGCTCGACTGCTGTCGCATTATGCTTAGATTGCTCGGTGATTTTTCCTGTGCTGCTAAATCTGCGGCTTTCTCTTCGGCTTTAGCCTTAGCCAGCTCATCGCGTTCCCTTGCGGGAGCATCCTTTGCTACCGGGTGCATCGCCGCCGGCGGCGATGCCGCCTTAGTGTCGGACGAAGAAATGCCATCCGACACAAAGCCTTTGTCATCGCGAAGCTCGGCTTCCCCGAGCGCCCGATCAGCCGTCGCGGCCCTCGGGCCGGATACATTTGCATTTGAGTTTGTCGGCGCCGATCCGGCTGTCGACATCGCATTCGCACCCGAATTCGCCGCCGAATTTGCATTCGCTTCGGATGAGTATGGAGGCTCGGAGTTGAAGCTCGGCCCGCTGTCCGCACTTTCCGGATTCTCCGCTTGCGAAACAAGCCCAGCATCGCCGGTCGAATTCTGCACGATCGTATAACTTAGGAATCCTGCAAATACCAGCACGAGACTACCCATGACATAAGCCACATTCGGGAACGCGAACAATCGGCGATACCACGGAAGATCTAATGTTGCGGCCGCCGTCGCAACAGCCGTGGGTGCCGTCGTCGGCGTAGCTTCAACATTCAACACCAAAAGATTCGAAAGAATTTTTCGACACCTGTCACAATCCGCCAGATGTGCCGAATAGAACGCTCTCGATTTCTCGGGCATCGCATTCTCGGCAAACGCAGAGATCTCATCCGCATCCAGGTGACGCGACGATACGACATCGCCGACGAGCACCGGGCCATCGCGTTGAGCGTTACGCAAAAGCGTGTCTATTTCTTTGTCGAAGTCTAGTTGCCATTCTTACAAACGTGAAAGAGTGAAAAGGTGAAAAGGTGAAATTTGAAAAAGGGAAAACGTGAAAAAGCTTCGGGTCGTCGCATCACCTGACTGACCTGCGATCCCATTTTTCCAATATTTTCACGTTTACACTTTTTCACGTTTTCGTAGCTCCCTTTACGGAACGCTCTAAAACCCTATATCTTGCAGCGCCGCAAGAACCAGCATTACAGCAAACAGTTTCTCAACACTTAAACCCAGTTTTGACGCAGTTTCGGACAAGTAATGTTTTACTTCTGTTTCGCTCCATCCGTGATCGGACCGCAGTTTCTTTTCGACCGATTTCCTGATCTCGGTTTGTATCCGGACGAGCTTTCGGCTCGCCGTCGCTTCGTGATAACCAAACATCGATGCGATCTCTTTGAGCTTCAAGTCGTCAAAATAATAGAGCTTCATCACAAGCTTGTCTTCCGCGTCGAGCGTTTCGACCGCGTGCTTTAGCGCAAGCGAAACATCACGCGATGAGCTTTCGTTCGTTAACAGGTCTTCCGGATTGTCCGCGTGATGTACGACGAGATCGCGGCCCGTGTGATTTGACGCGTCTTCCGCCAGATTTTCGAATTCACGGTTTTCTTCGATCTGTACGAACCTCGATTGCTTGCGATACTCGTCTATCGCGAGCTGCGAGACAACCGCCCGTAGCCAGCCGGCGAGCGAGCCGCGCCCGGAATAATACGCAAGCTTGCTCTTTTTATTTCCATCGGCACCCTGACGCAAACCGTAAAGCTCGGCCCAGATCGAGCTCGCCAGATCCTCGGCATCTTCATTGTTCGACGAGATCTTTCTCGCTGCGGACTTTACGGTCGAATCGAAATTCGAGACCAGATATTCCCACGCCTTCTCGTCGCCTTTCTCACAGGCGATTATGAGACAAAGATCATCGGAGCGGATCTCATCGACGAACTGCTTGATCGCATTCCGGTCTGCGTTCGCCTGATCGCTCAGAAGATATTTTCCGAGCGCCGCATGTATTCTCGGTCGCACGTCCTCTGCCGATAACCCGCGCGGATCGGCCGCACGCGAAATTAGCAGCGAGATCGCATCGTCAATGGTCTGTATATGTTTTGTGGGCACGACGCTCATCGAGGAACGAAGAAAAGTTTAGCACTGGTTTGATGTGAGCGGGAACCGAGGAGTTTGTCTAAGGTTATGAATGATCGAGTTTCGATCTTTGAATTGCGATTTGCTATCTCTTTGCGGCTTTGCGACTTTGCGGGAACTAAGCTTTCGACGGTCTAGATTTAGGTTTCCCGCAAAGTCGCTAAGCCGCAAAGAAGAGTCGTCCGATCCAGAATATCGAATCGTCAATCGCAAATCCGAAATCCGCATTCCCAAATCCCAAATCACCTGAGGTGTTTATGCAAAAACTTGATGATCTTGTATCCGTCCAGATACACCCACGGTTTTTCGCCGAGCGTGTAATGGCCGCATGGAATGGCCGCCTTGCTGTGCTTGATCTTATGGTCGCGAAGGGCACGCATCGTGTCGCGTGTAAGATCGACCGGAAAACTCAGGTCATAGAGTGTGTAAATGTAGCGCTGCGGCCGAGGAGTCTGCGCCGCGAGCTTTTCCATGTAAGCCATGGGCGAAACCGGCAGCCAGTATTCGCGAAGTTCGTCGAGCTCGAGATTGTCGCCAAAGCCGTCGCGGACATGATAGGTCGAGAGACCGTGCCAGACGACGTCAGCCATATAACCCGAGACATGATTGAAGACGGCCGCATCGATCGCCGGATCGTGCACGAGCGCGAGAAACGCGACGCACGAACCAATGCTCGTTCCAACGATCCCAACTTTCTCGTAGCCCTGCTCTTTTAGCCATTTGACGCATGCACGAGTATCGGCAACCGATTGTCGGATCGATTGCAGCGAGCGCCCGACATTCGGCGCAACTAAATAGTCAGCGCGTTCCAGCTCGGGTGGCATCCTTTCTTCGTGATATGGAAGCGTCAGACGCAGGGCCGAGTGGCCGACCTTGTTGAAGAACTTGCACAGGTCGAAATAGGTCCCGGCCTTTGCATTCCAATGCGGCAGAATGATGACTGCGGCTCTGTGATTCTCGTGCGGAAAATATGTCGCGTACGCCGTGTTGTTTTCCGGTGAAGGAGTTGTGACTGTGCTGGTCCAGGTGAGAATTTGCGGAGCGCTTCTGTCAGTACCGGGAGCTGCGGTAGCAGGTGGGTTCTCTGTCAGAACCGCGAGCGGTAGCGACCGGGTTTCCCCTCGAGGTGCCTCGACATCCCGGGGAGACCCGGTCGCTACCGCTCCCGGTTCTGACGTGCGGCAAATTTCCTAAGGTGAAATCAAAACTTTTCGGAATCGAAAAATACTCGTCGCTATTCGCGATCGTCTCAGCAGAGAAATCTTTGAAGATCTCGTGCGGATCTGCGGCATCGCGCTCATGGCCGATGAACTCGGTCCCCCACTCGAACGGGCGCACAACGCGATTGTCGTTGAGCATCGCGAAGTGCCGTTCGCGTTTGTGCATGTAGCGTTTGAGCATTCAGCAATAAGCAATAAGCAATAAGATAAGCAAAGCAATAAGCAGAAAGCAATAAGTAATAAGCAGCAAGTAATTGCTTACCAATGAGTTCGTAAACTGTCAGTCAGGTTCAAGGGCTGATATGCCGCCGGCTTATTGCTTACTGCTTACTGCTAATTGCTTCGCGCTGTTCACGACCTGTTCATAAAACGCGATGTACTGCGGAATTATCTTATCGGAACCGTATCTCTGCATGGCCAACTCACGGCCTTTTTCGCCGAACGCCCTTCGACGATCTTCATCGCCGAGCAGACGAAGCGTGTCTTCACTCATCTTTGCGACATCGCCGATATCGCTGAGATAACCCGTCTCGCCTTCCGCAACAACCTCCGGAATTCCGCCGATTCGAGTTGCGATCACCGGAACTTCACACGCCTGGGCTTCGAGTGCGGCGAGGCCAAATGATTCCAGCTCGGACGGCAAAAGAAAGACATCCGCCACACCGAGATAGTCCGCGATGTTCGCCTGCTTTCCGACGAATGTGATGTTGCCGTTGAGATTCAACTGCTCCGCACGGTAATACGCAGCCGACCGTTCGGGGCCGTCGCCAACCATGATGAGCCGTGCGTTCGCGCCCTTCTCACGAACCTTTGCAAGAATTTCTACGCAATCAACCGGCCGTTTCACAGCACGAAAATTTGAAACGTGGACGAGCAGCATTTCGCCGTTCGGTGCAAGCTCGTCACGAAGCGGCGAGTCGGGCTGGCGCCGGTAATGGCACCCGCAAATAAAATTCGGGATGACCTCGATCTCATCAAAGTCGAAGGTTTCGATCGTCGCCTGTTTCAGGAATTTTGATACCGCCGTCACGCCGTCCGACTGTTGCAGACCGTAACGAGTGATCGGCAGATATGATCTGTCGGCCCCGACCAGAGTGATGTCCGTGCCATGCAAAGTGGTGATGACCGGAACATACCGTTTCTGCTTGATCGATTCGCGTGCGAGGATCGCGCTTATCGAGTGCGGGATCGCATAGTGCACATGGAGCAAATCGAGTTTCTCGGCCCGTGCGACGGTCGCCATCTTGGTCGCGAGCGCCAGATCGTACGGCTGATGCTCGAACAGCGGGTACGACATCATCTCGACCTCGTGAAAATGGATTCGGTCGTTGAGCTCGGTGAGCCGCGTCGGCAAGACCGACGAGATGAAGTGTACGTTGTGACCGCGCTCGGCGAGGTCGCGTCCAAGTTCGGAGCCGACGATTCCGCTGCCGCCGTATGTTGGATAGACTGTGATCCCAATGTTCATAAGGGCTACAAAATATCCTAGCACGTTGGCTTATCGAAAAAGAATCAGGCGCCATCCTGCTAAAGAGCTTTAACCGCGGATGACGCGGATAACGCAGATTAATGCTGAAAAATGATCCGCTTTATCTGCGTCATCTGCGGTTAATTGCGATTGCGAACAGGGTATATGAAGCCGTGGGGGGCCACCATGCTAAAGAGCTTTAACTGCGGATGACACGGATAACGCAGATTAATGCTGAAAAATGATCCGCTTTATCTGCGTCATCTGCGGTTAATTGCGCTTGCGAACAGGGTATATGAAGCCGTGGGGGGCCACCATGCTAAAGAGCTTTAACCGCGGATGACACGGATAACGCAGATTAATGCTAAAAAATGATCCGCTTTATCTGTGTCATCTGCGGTTAAGTGCGCTTGCGAACAAGGTATACGACGCCGTGGGGGGCCATCATGCTAAAGAGCTTTAACCGCGGATGACGCGGATAACGCAGATTAATGCTGAAAAATGATCCGCTTTATCTGCGTCATCTGCGGTTAATTGCGCTTGCGAACAAGGTATATAACGCCGTGGTGATCGTCAGTAAACAGAAAAGAATCGGGTCCGAGCTTTATGATGTCGCACGGCCGGCCGTGGACCGTTCGTCCCTGTAGGAAACCCGTGACTAGATCCTGCAGCCGCTCTCCTTTTCGCATGATGACGATCTTGTATCCATGGCCGACGGTTTTGTTCGTCGAACCGTGGAGGGCAACGAGAAATCCATCTTTCAACACGGCTGGTGCGTCGGCCTCTGTGAAGTAGTCAAACCCGAGAGCCGAGCTCCGAGCCGGGAACCATGCATACGGCCTCACTACGGTCCTGCAACCAAAACCACGTTTTAGTTTCGGATCAGCGAATATCCTTCCGTTATTCGAATGGCAGTATGGCCATCCGTAATCCGCACCGTTTTTCACCGCGTAGAATGTCTCGTCAGGCCGGTTGTTTCCGAGATGATCACTGCCCTGATTCGTCGCGAACAGAGTGTTTCCAAACCACTTGATGCTGACGGCGTTACGCAGGCCGCGTGCAAATTGTCGCTGGCCGCTGCCGTCGGGATTCATTTCGATGATGCTCGCGCGCACCTTCTCTTTCTCGACGCATGAATTGCAGCTCGACCCGACCGAAACATACATTTTTCCATTCGTGCCGAATGCGATGGTCCGCGTCAGATGCCAGCCGCCGTATTTGTAGTCGAGCCCGTAATCGGGAAACGTCGCGAGTGTTTGTGGTCGCGTGTCGGTCGGTTTCTTTTCGCCGAGGGTGAATTTGCGCCGCGTGAGTTTGTCGGTCTCGGCGAGATAGAACCAATCCTGACCCTGATCGTCTCGATGGAATTGAACGCTGTTCGGATTCCTCAGTCCCGTCAGATAAGGCATGACGCTCGCAAATTTTCCGGTCCCCTCATTCCACCCGTCGAGAATGTAAACCGCACCGCGTGTGTTGTCGGTCAAGTTATACATGTCCGTGACGAAGATGCGCCCGTCGGGGGATCTCGCAAAAAAGCGGACGCGCTTGAGTCCTTCGGCGGCGGGAACGATCTCGAACTCCGCCGGCAGATTCAGTGTGAAGTTGCGGCCGTCCTTTGTCGTGATGGGATGCGGAACAAGCCGCTGTGAGAAAAGCGCGGCTGGCACGGCAAGCAAAATTGTCAGCAGTAGTATTCTCATACCTTCGTTTTTATTTCCGCCTTTGGGAACACAGATCTGTAGGTTGTCGGAAGCCAGTTTCCCGCAAAGACGCAAAGTCGCAAAGACGGAAAGAAGGATTATGGCCAATTCGTACACCGTCGGGAGCTACCGATGCTATCCTTCATCTCGTATGAACACCGAAATGTTCCGCGTTCCAGCGGGCAAGAACCTCGATCTAAATGATAATCATCCGACCGATTTCACGGGGGATTATACAGACAAAAAAGATGCGGTGAAAGACCTTGAACAGAACGTCGAGCGGCTCCGTGAGCTGCAGAACGTTCTGTACGCCGAGGACAAGCGATCGCTGCTGATTATTTTTCAAGCGATGGATGCGGCCGGCAAGGATGGAGCGATCGAGCACGTCATGAGCGGCGTCAATCCGCAGGGCTGTCATGTCGTGTCATTCAAGCAGCCATCCGATGAAGAGCTCTCGCACGATTTTCTCTGGCGATGTGCGAAGAATGTGCCCGAACGCGGAAAGATCGGGATCTTCAACCGCTCGCATTACGAAGAAGTACTTATCGTACGCGTTCACCGCATCGATCTTGCAGGGACAGCACCTTGCCGGAGGAGATCAAGAACGATCCGGACATTTGGAAGAAACGGTTTGAGCAGATCCGCAATTTCGAATCGACACTCGTCGCAAACGGAACGCACATCCTGAAATTCTTTCTCAACGTTTCAAGGGAAGAACAGAAGCAGCGTTTTCTTTCACGCATCGACGAGAAAGAAAAGAACTGGAAGTTTTCTCGATGGGCGACGTCAAGGAACGCGGTCATTGGGACGAGTACATGAACGCGTACACCGAAGCGATCGAAAATACTTCAACTGAAAACGCACCGTGGTATATCATTCCGGCGGACAAGAAATGGTTCACACGCCTCGCCGTATCGGAAGTGGTCGTAAGAAAACTCGAATCCCTGAAACTAAGTTATCCCACCGTAACGGCCGAGCATCAAGCAGAACTCGCCGAGGCGAAGAAAATGTTGGAAGCGGAGTGAGCAAGGAATGAAATTAAGTTCTTTCCGATAGCTCCGCGGCTGCGCCGCCCAATGAGCGGAAAGGCTTCGCCTTTCCGTAAGCTGACAACTAATTCCCAGAGGCTACGCCTCCGGACAATGGCGGCGTAGCCGCGAGACGTATTTGGTATCGCACGGAAAGGCTAAGCCTTTCCGCTCATCGGGGGGCACAGCCCGTTAACATGCGATTCGGACGATTCACCATTCACTTCACCGGCACGATCCGCATGATCTTGTCGTCGTCCTTCGCCGGAGAGCCGCGGCCGTCGCGGTTTGAGGTCGAGAAATAAATGTAGCCGTCGGGCCCCGACGCAACTTCGCGGATACGGCCGTAGGTTCCACTCAGAAGATCTTCCTGGCTGACGACGCGTCGGCCGTCCAAAACAACGCGAATTATCCGCGTACCGCGCAGGCATCCGAAAAAGAAATTGCCCTTGAACGCAGGAAACGCATCCGCGTTGTAGAACGCTCCGCTTGCCGGAGCACACGCCGGAGAATATTCGAGCAGCGGCGATTCGAGCCCGGATTGCGTTCGCTTACCGTAGATGGTCGGCCAGCCGTAATTCTTTCCGCGTTCAACAATGTTCACTTCGTCCGCACCGCCGCCGCGTCCCTCAAATCCACTTGGGCCGTGCTCGGTCTGGAACATCAGCCCCGAACCCGGCTGCCACGCCAGCCCCTGAGCATTCCGGTGTCCGGTCGAAAAGATCTCAGGACGATAGCCCGCCTTGCCGACAAACGGATTGTCGCTCGGAACGGTGCCGTCGTCATTCAGCCGCAGGGTCTTACCGGCAATCGAATTGTTGTCCTGCGCCAGATTCCAGTCCGTCGCATCACCGGTCGTGACATACAGCTTCCCATCGGGCCCGAATCGAGCACGCGTCCCGGCATGGTTAGGCGCGGACGGAATGTCCTCGACAATGGTCTTCGGTTCGCTGAATTTACTGCCGTCGAATTTATAGCGGACGACTTTCACGCGTTTGCCGTCCTTGTTGTATGCGTATGCGAGGTAAACAAATCCGTTCGTCGCAAAGCCGGGATGAATTGAGATGTCCATCAAACCACTTTCGCTCGACGGCTCGACATCGGGAACGACGTAGATCGGTTCGACGCGTAGCTGTCCGTTTTGAATGATGCGAACACGGCCCCGACGTTCGGTCACGAGGAGGTCCTTATTCGGCAAAAAAGCGATTCCCCACGGCACCTCAAGCCCGCTCGCGACCGTCTCGACACGAAAACGGGATTGGGCGTCTTCAGTCGCGAAAGTTTGATCGGCGGAGGCTCCGGGCGGAACGTTGCCGCAACCGAATGCGGAAGCTGAGCAGAAGATGGTTATCGCCCAGGCGATGACTGAATGTTTCATATGAACGAGTCTAACAAACGCGAAATAAATTGATTGCATCTTTTATGTGTTTCGGCGAAACTAGACCCGCCCGAAATTCCAAAAACACCTTGTCCTATGAAGTACCTGCTCCTGACTGTTTTCGTCGCTCTATTCGTCACCCCTCCGCTGTCATTTGCCCAGGATTGCAAGCCGCCTGCGATCGTTTCTAACGCCGGGAGCGCGAATATCTTCACGCCCGAGCAGGAGATGATCCTCGGTGAGCTGACCCTCAACCGTCGCTTTAGCGATATGAGGCGCATCGACGATCCTCAGTTGCTCGCATATGTTGAATCTGTCGGAGCATCGCTCATCAAACACCTGCCGCCGACGGGTCTGCAGTTTCGATTTCACATCGTCGATGTTCCGGAGGCTAACGCATTTAATATTCCGGGCGGCCATGTGTTCATCACGCGAAAATTGATCGGATTTTTCAAGAGTGAAGATGAGATGGCCGCAGTTATCGCCCATGAACTAGGGCATGCCGCCGTTCACCACACGTCGATCGATTTCTCGATGCGTCTGAAAAAGATCCTGAACATTACATCGCTCGGCGACCGAAAGGATGTCATAGAAAAATATAATCTGCTCATCGAAAATGCCCGGACAAAAAAAGTTTCCTCTAGTGTCGGGCATGAAAATGACCAGCAACTCGAAGCCGACCGACTAGGCCTTTTCGCCCTCACCGCGGCGGGGTACGATGCGACCGCGTTTTTCTCGCTCTTCGATAGATTGACCGAAAGCAAAGGAAAAACGGGCGGCCTCTTTAGCGACCTGTTCGGTAAGACCACGCCCGATCATAAACGTCTGCGTGAGATGTCGAAGATCACCGGCCAGCTTCCGGCGGCGTGTCGTGAAGGACGAGGCAACCGAACCGGACAACAGGAAGCGTTTCGAAAGTGGCAGGCTGAGGTCGTATTTTTCCGCGATGAGGAGGGCCGCGAACGACTGCCGGGGCTGGTCTGGAAGCGAGATATGTCGGGAAAACTGAGAAGTGCGATTTCCCGTTTCGTGATCAGTCCCTCGGGAAAATATCTGGTGACCCGCGACGATTTCGCTTTGACCGTAATGGAGCGCGAACCGTTAAAGGTGCTTTTTCAGATTCCGGTCGAGAGTGTCGATTACTACTCGATCCCGGATGACGAGAAATCTGTTGTCCTTCTCACAGACAGCTTGAGATTCGAGAAGTGGAGTATCGCCGATCAAAAACCGGTCGAAGCCCGCGAGCTTGTGATCCGTCGCGACTGCCTCGAGAGCCAGCTCTCGCCAAATGGTAATTACCTTGCGTGCATCGACACATCGCTTGCGGCGAATATTATCGACGTCGCGAGCGGCGAGCGGATTTTTCAGAAGAAAAATTTCTACGAGCTTAACTGGAACGAATATAGGCTCTGGGTGTCCTCGAATTTCGACGAAAATTACATGCCGTTTTTCCGAATTGAGTTTACGCCCGATTCGACGATTGCCATCTTCAGCCGTTCGAACCATCATCGGCCCGATCCAATGCGCTCGAGGATCGGCTCGCAGTACGCGACGTACGACACGACGCTCGCGGTGGACGTCGCAATGCGTAAAACGGTCGGCGTCAGCGGCCAACTCGACCAGGTGTTTTCTCGAGCATACCTATTTCTCGATGGAAAAAGGGTCCTCGGCATGGAGTCTGCCGACGCTAAGGATTCAGGCATCTTCTCGTTCCCCGACGGAAAGCGCCTGGCAAAGTTTGTCTTTTACGCTAACGAGATCCGGCCGACGGGTAATCCGGAATACGTCGTCATAAAGCCGATCCTGAATTCGAAACTTGGCCTTTTCGATCTAAAGACTAATCAGATCGTCCTCGGCCTCGATCATGACGACGCGACCGTCTGGAAGAACCAGTTTATCTTTGAATCGGCCGCGGGTAAATTGGTCGTTCGGGAAATGAGAAGTGCGGGAAGGCTCTCGGAGATCGACGGACTAAATGTCGCCACTATCGACATTCCTTCCCCAACGATCGGTGGTCTCAGGGCGGCAGAGGTTTCAAATAATTTTAACTGGCTCGTGCTCTCATCCACCACCCGCGGCGGTCTCTGGAACCTTGCGGATGGTGATTTGAAACTTCAGGTCACTGGCTTTCGCGGTGGAATTGTCGGCGACGACGGTGCCGCGGTCGCTGAATTCCCGAAATTCGAAGAAGAGACTCATTCGCTCGTGCTGCTCAACCCGATCACGAAGAATGCCGGCGTTATCAGAGACCTTCCGGACACAGGCGCGCGACAGTACGGCCGGTTCGTCCTGGTCATGACGAGCCTCGATCCGAAACCGGTCGCGGAGAAGAAGGACGAGGACAAGAACAAGGGCAGAAGGAAGTCGGAGTTGTCTCGTCCGACATTCGACACGGGGGGAGTAAACCTGAACGAAAACGTTCGATGGGAGCTCAAAGATTTCGTCTCCGAAAAAGTGATTTGGAAACGCGAGTTTCCAAAGCAGGCTCCGTATTATTCATTCGACAGATTTTCCGGCAGACTGATCCTCTACTGGTTTCTCGGTCTGGACGCGGGCAAGACGAGACTAAAAGAAAGCCCCGAACTCGCGGCGAAAGCGGCCCGACTCGGAAACAAACAAAGTGATTATCTTCTCGAGGTAGTTGACGCATTTGCCGGCAAAGAACTCGGAAGTATTTTGCTCGAAACGGGCAAAGGATCGTTCTATCTCGGAAGCGCGATCTCCGAGTGCGATACGCTGGTCCTCTACGATTCTGAGGATCGGCTGCTCGTCTACACGATCAGCACGGGCGAGTTGAAGCACAGGTTCTTTGGTAAATACGCGGCGATGAGTCCCGCGAAAAACCATCTGGCCATTGAGAACTTTCCCGGCGAAGTGACCATCTTCGATCTCGTCTCAGGCGAACGGCTCGGAGGCTTAAACATTCGGGGACGGGCGGCTCTAATTCGTTTCAACTTGGACGGAACGCGGCTCTTTGTACTTAGCGACAGGCAGACGGCCTACGTGATTGATGTAAAGACCGCAACCATGCCGCAGCCAGTTTCCTGATGAGACTTGAACCCGCCGGCATTGGTACGACAAAGCAGGAGAATTACAATACGTCTCGAGGCGATAGATTTGGCGCTGGTTTGCCGCGGTCATTCGCGGACATGATCCACCGCTCCGGTTACGCCCTCCTGCCTCGAGCAATTCGCGCAGCAATAAAAAGTTCCGTCGGCCTCGATGCCGTGCCCGATGACCTTGCACCCGCAGTGAGCACATGCCGGTGCCAGCTTGTGGATCGCGGACTCAAAGGAATCGAAGCATGGCGATCGTCACCCGCCGTGACCACCTAAAACGCCAAATGACAATCGTTACCGCAGACCTCGCAGCGGCCATAAAACCTCCTCACCAGAAAAGTGCAGCGACATCGCGTCAAAACGAACCGTGGAGAGAATCTTAACGCAATGGAGATGCCACGGCGGAGAATAAAAACGGATTCGTTCCGTAAACGTCGGTTAACAACCTCGCTTCTAACAGTATAAGATTAAGGTGCAGCAAAGTTTTCGGAGGAGCTTCGATCAAGAAGCTGAGAGGTGCGATCAGCGCACGACTCCTGGAACCTGATGCGGATAATACCGACGAAGGGAGAAAAACTATGAAAGAACAGTTGTCAGTGGTCAGTGGTCAGTTGTCAGAAGAGCAGTTGTCAGTGGTCAGTGGTCAGTCTACAGAAGCGGAAGAGCCGATCCAAAATCCAAAATCCAAGATCCAAAATGGCGACAATCGGCTGCCGGCATCTACAAAGATCTACATCGAGTCGAACGGGCTGAGAGTTCCGTTTCGCGAGATCGCGTTGTCGCCGTCGAAGGCGATGGATGGAACGCTCGAAGAGAACGCGCCGGTGCGCGTGTACGACACGAGCGGTCCGTGGACTGATCCAGATGCGACATGCGATGTCCGCGAAGGCCTGCCTGCGCTTCGGCGCGATTGGATCGTCGCTCGCGGTGATGTCCAGGAATACGAAGGACGTGGAGAGGAGAAAGGGAGAAGGGGAGACGCGGAGACGCGGAGACAGGAGTCAGTACCGGGAGCGGTAGCGACCGGGGAATTTGAGCCGCGCTATCCTCGAAAAGCTCTTCGCTCAAAACCCGGTGCGTGCGTCACGCAGATGCACTACGCGCGTAAGGGGATCATCACGCCTGAGATGGAATACGTCGCGATAAGGGAGAATTTGGGACGGCAGATCGCTTTCGAGCGACTTCAAGATGCTGCTGCTGACGGGGTGGTGGAGGAAACAAAAATCAGATTCTCCAGCTCCACCACCCCGTCAGCCGAAGCGGCTGCCACCCCTCCTATCCAGGAGGGGAGCTTTCGGAACAACGATCGAAGCTCGCTTTATCACCAACACCGCGGCGAATCGTTCGGAGCATCGATCCCGGAATTCGTTACACCCGAGTTCGTTCGCGACGAGATCGCACGCGGACGTGCGATCATCCCCAACAACATCAATCATCCGGAATCGGAGCCGATGATCATCGGGCGTAATTTCCTGGTAAAGATCAACGCCAACATCGGCAACTCGGCGATCGCGTCGTCGATCGAAGAAGAGGTCGAGAAGATGCAGTGGTCGACGCTGTGGGGTGCCGACACCGTGATGGACCTTTCGACCGGAAAAAATATTCACGCGACGCGCGAATGGATCCTGCGCAACTCGCCGGTGCCTATCGGGACCGTCCCGATATATCAGGCGCTCGAAAAAGTGAATGGCAAGGCCGAAGATCTGACGTGGGAAATTTACCGCGACACTCTGATCGAACAGGCCGAACAAGGCGTCGATTATTTCACGATCCATGCGGGCGTGCGGCTGCCGTATATTCCTATGACGGCGAAACGCACGACCGGTATCGTCAGCCGCGGCGGGTCGATCATGGCAAAATGGTGTCTCGCGCATCATGAAGAGAGTTTTCTCTACACACGTTTTCGCGAGATCTGCGAGATCATGCGGACATACGATGTCAGCTTCTCGCTCGGTGACGGACTGCGGCCGGGATCGATCGCGGATGCGAATGACGAAGCGCAGTTTGCCGAGCTCGATACGCTTGGCGAGCTGACAAAGATCGCGTGGGAGATGGATTGCCAGACGATGATCGAAGGGCCCGGACACGTGCCGATGCATCTCATCAAAGAGAACATGGACAAGCAGCTCGAGGTGTGCGGCGAGGCGCCGTTCTACACGCTCGGGCCGCTGACGACCGACATCGCACCCGGTTACGATCACATCACGTCGGGCATCGGTGCGGCGATGATCGGATGGTTCGGGACGGCGATGCTCTGCTACGTCACGCCAAAGGAACATCTCGGGCTGCCGAACAAACAGGACGTAAAAGAAGGCGTCATCACATACAAGCTCGCGGCCCACGCGGCCGATCTTGCAAAGGGACATCCCGGTGCACAGTATCGCGACAACGCTCTATCGAAAGCGCGGTTCGAATTTCGATGGGAGGACCAGTTCAATCTCGGTCTCGATCCGGAAAAGGCGAAGGAGTTCCACGACGAGACACTACCCGCCGAAGGCGCAAAGCTCGCGCATTTCTGCTCAATGTGCGGTCCGCACTTCTGCTCGATGAAGATCACGCAGGACGTCCGTGACTACGCGAACGCGCAAAACATCGAGGCCGAGAAGGCACTCGCCGTCGGGATGAGCGAAAAAGCGAAAGAGTTTGTCGATGCAGGTGCAGAGATTTATCACGGGAACCTGCCGGCGAAGGATCATTAATGTTTTGCCCGCGAATCACGCGAAAGGACGCGAATAGGAGTTCTCTTTATTCGCGTCCTTTCGCGTGATTCGCGGGCAAAGATCTTGACTCTATGGACCCCGACAGACTTAGACGGACTCGATAGACTCGATAGTCTCGATAGACTATTCTTACGCCGTGACACCCGACACAGCGCCCAGCCCTCTCGACGAGGCGAAAATCCATCCCCCATCCACCGCCGGAATGACGACCAAGGTTGTCAAAGGCTCGATGTGGACGCTTGGTGGATCGGTGCTCCCGCTGGCTGTCTCTTTCATCTCCACACCCTTCATAATTCGATTTCTCGGTGCCGAAAGTTACGGTGTTCTCCTGCTAGTCGGTCTGATCCCGACGTACTTCAGCTTCGCCGATTTTGGAATGGGAATCGCATCGACGAAGTTCGCGAGTGAAGCGTTCGGGCAGGGTGATCGCGAAAAAGAGGCCCGGGTCGTATGGACCGCAGCGGTGATCGCGCTCGTCGCTTCGAGCATCGTTGCGATCCCTGTCTTTGTTTTTTCGTATCAGATCGTCGCGTCTCTAAATGTTCCCGAGCACCTGCTTACACAAGCGAGTATCGCTCTCCGGATCGCAGCCGCTGCTTTTGTTCTCGGCATTCTGGGTTCTGTGGTTAACTCGCCGATGCTTGCCCGTCTACGGATGGACCTTAACACGATCACAGCCGCCGTCCCGAAGATCCTTCTCGCTGCGGTCACACCGTTCATTCTTTTTTTTGGTGGGGGAATTGTAGGAGCAGTCTCGTGGGCATTTATCGTCGGTGTTGCGACACTCGCCGTGGTGGTTTACTTCAGCGGTCGGTTGCTTCCCGAAATGTTTCGCACCGGACTCAGTCGCGATATGTTCCGCCCGCTCCTGAAATTCGGCGGAGGGTGGGTCGTTGCTATGATCGCCGCGATGCTGCTTGTCAATTTAGAGAAGTTGTTTCTGACCAAAATGGTGTCGGTAAAAGCTCTCGCCTTTTACTCGGTCGCATTTACGTTTGCGAACATGGCGACGATGTTTTCGCAGGCGATGATCCAGTCCTTAATACCTGCTTTCTCACAGTTGCTCGCACCGGAAAAGCGTCGTGAATTCGATACGCTTTTTGCTCGAGGGATTAGACTGAACGTGCTATGGCTGCTGCCGGCGATCATGATGATGTTTGTTATGGCGAGACCGTTCTTTACGATCTGGGCCGGCGAAGAATTCGGTGTGAATAGTACCCTGCCGTTCTATGTTTTGCTTATCGGATTGTTCTTCAACCTTCAGGCTACAATTCCGTACATTGCGATAATGGCGGTTGGTCGGACTGATGTCTTTGCACGGCTGTACTGGATCGAGCTGCTCGTCTATGCCTTTGGAGCCTTCCTTCTCATAAATAGTTGGGGAATAGTCGGAGCGGCCCTTGCATGGACCCTGCGTGTGTTTTTTGACGCCTTTATTATTGTCCACTTTTCGAAAAAATATGCCGGAGTGCATTTCAAGCATATAGACCATCTAAGAACACTTCTCCTTGCGACCGTGGTGCTGGTGCCACCGGTCATCGTAGCCTTGATAAATGGCTACTCATTATTACTCTTAGGCCTCGTCCCGGTTTGCGTTGCTATTTATGGCCTCGTCGTCTGGAAGAGATTGGTTAACGCGGACGAAAAACGATGGCTCGAAGCAAGGATGCGAAATTTGCTAAGATTGAGCCAATGACTGCGGAAAAACCTCAAGGAGTCGCGCCTCGCAAGAAACGTATTGATCACTGTCCGGTTTGCTCAAGCTCCGATACGAAATATTATTTTTCGGCACCAGATCGCCTTCATGGAGTGCCGGGGGAGTTCATTTATTGCATCTGCAACTCTTGCCAGAGCGTGTTCCAGAATCCAATGGTGATTGCCGAGGACTTGCATCTTTGCTACCCGTTGGAATACTTGCCGTACAACGTTCGGCGTGAAATTCCGGAGATCGATTTTGATCGCCTGCCGAACGGTAACTTTCTAGGCGCCGTACGTAAAGGAGTTGTAGAAAGCGTAAAAGGGAAAGATCAAGGCGGAATATCGGGCATTCTTGTTAGCCTTCTTGCAAAGTTCGCGTTTGTTCGCGAGCGAGCATTTTACGGACTAGTATTAGACGATTGTTTGCCAAAGGGAAAAGACGACATTTACGCGCTCGATCTTGGTTGCGGTTCTGGCTGGTACATGCAGAAACTTGCTAAGGTTGGATGGCAAACCGATGGGCTTGAATGGGACGAAACCGCAGCGAAACTCGCACGCGAAACTACCGGATCGAACGTATGGTCCGGCGACTTTTTCGACATAGACCTTCCTCGAAACAAATATCAGCTTATTGTTCTCAATCATGTGTTTGAGCATTTTGCCGAACCTGGACAAGTGCTTGCTCGGGTTTCCGAGCTATTGACTCCGGGTGGAAGGGTCGTACTTTTCTATCCTAACCCTCACGCCCTGGGCGCTGCGTGGTACAAAGCCCTTTGGTTTGCGTGGGAAGTGCCGCGGCATCTCGTTCTTCCCACGCCGGCTTCGCTCAAAAAGCTTGCTAAGCAAAGTGGATTTCGAAAAACAAAAATCACATCGCGAGCTTACTATCCGGAAGAGCTATGGGTGAGTTCTGCGGCTTTTGCGAAGGATCTTAACCCAGACAAGGAGCGTCCGCCCCTCGCGTTGGCCGAAAAACTCGGAGTTCTTTCCGAGCGCGTTTCGGCGCGGCTCGGGTTTGAAACGGGGTGGGAAGTTGTTGCCGTTCTCACTAAATAGCTGATGAGCCAACCCAGCGTCTACATTGTCATCCTGAATTGGAATGGCCTAGGAGATACCATCGAATGTCTTAGATCAATCGAGAAATTGGCTTATTCGGCTATCGCCACAATCGTTGTCGACAACGGGTCACGTAATCGAGAGGCGGAACAGATTGAAGAAAAATTCCCCCACATCAGCGTTATAAGGCAGAGCAAAAATATAGGTTTTTGCGCGGGCTGTAACCTAGGGATCGACTATGCGATCGAGCACGGCGCTGACTATGTGATGCTCCTAAACAACGATACGCTGGTACCACCGGACTTGATCGATAAGCTTCTGGACGGGGTCGGGCATCTTGATGGGCTGGCGGCCGTCTCGCCCGTTATATTCGAACATCCTGATACCCAAAAGATCTGGTATTCCGACGCCCGCTGGATAGCCGCAAACGCAAAGTTTCAATTGAGCAAGCCGGGCGAAAAGTATTCCGACATCAGTACAAAAAAGCCCTATAAAACTCATTTCGCCTGTGGCTGTTGTATGCTGATTCCGACTCCCGTATTGAAGGACGTCGGAATATTAGATGAACGGTATTTTGCGTTCTACGATGAAGCTGCATGGTGTGCTGCGGCCGCGCGGAAAGGTCTTCGATCGTACGTTGTGCCGTCGGCGTATATGTATCACAAAGTTTCTCGTTCAACACCCGCTCTTGTTTCGACTTATCTGCTCACAAGGAACCGCCTGCTCTGGATGAAAGAGAACTTGCCGCTTAGCGAACGCATTAAGTCGGTTTCTTATCTCGCAAAGGAGTTTGTGTGGCATACAGCGAACGTTGCAGGTGTAGCGAAGAAGCATTATTCGCGGCAACACAGCAAGCTGTTCCTGCAAGCCTATTTTGACTATTTCCGGGGGAAGTTTTTCAAATGGAGCGACGCGGCTGAACGAAAAATGCTGGCAGATTCAAAATGAAGATCCTTGTGGTCGATACAGAGATTTCCGGAGAGCTGATCGGCGGCGCGCAACTTTTCCTACCCGGCTTACTGACCGGCTTAGTAAATCGCGGACACGAAGTTCATCTCGTTGCGAAAGGAACCCCCAACCCGAAGGTGAGGAGAAGGATCGAGGCCACGGGAGCCAAACTCCATCCCAAACTCTGGGACCCGATGAGCCTGGTGGTCGATGCCAGTCCGGGGTTCGCGAAATGGCTCAACGATCTTCGACCGGAGGTTTTTCTCATCTCGACCTCGGCCGACCTAGGGTGGGTGGTATTGCCGTTGATTAACTCGAGTACTGCGACTCTTACGATCGGGCACAACGACGAGAATACTTACTACACCCCGGTAAAGCACTATTCAAAGTTTTTGACTCGAGCGATAGGTGTGAGCGACGAGATCTGTCGAAAGTACGTGAACGAATGTGGACTGCCTACCGAACGAGTCGAGTGGATACCCTATGGAGTTGAAACCAGCGATGACCAACCGGTGACGCCCGAGGCCGGGCCGGTGAGACTGATCTACGTCGGTCGATTTGAAAATACGCAGAAGCGAATTTCGGATGTCGTCAAGATCATTCAGAAGCTCGACGAGGCGGGGATCGATTTTACGTTCGACATGGTCGGTGACGGCGAAGAAATGCCTGCGGTCCGATCCGCATTGGTGGATCAGATCGAGGCGGGCCACGTGCGTCTGCACGGATGGGTAGAATCGGCGAAGGTCATGGAGACAATGCGTTCGTCAGAAGTGTTCATCCTAGCATCGGCGTACGAAGGTTTCTGTATATCTTTGACCGAGGCAATGGCCAACGGCTGCTGCCCGGTTGTCAGCGATATTGATAGCGGAAACAAGCAACTCGTCCACCAGGGCGTGAACGGCTTTATTGTTCCGGTTGGTGAGGTTGACGGTTTTGTTGATAGAATCAGGGTTTTGGCAGAGGACCGGGACCGGCTCCGTGAGATGCGAGTTGCGGCCTGGCGTATGGGACGCGACTACGGCGTTGATCGGATGGTCGATAATTATGTCGCGTGTTTTGAACGGGCGATCGAACACCAGCGGTCGGATCCGCGCGAGCTTGATACTACTTTTCCGTTAATGGAAAGCTGCCGATCAAAGTATCCGTTATGGTTGCGGCGCATTAAGGCCAGGTTTCTTGTTTCTGGTTTCTGGTTTCTTGTTTCGTGTTGCTTCGTGTGGCTCGTGTGATTCGTGGTTCGGCGTTGTTCGTGTGAGTTCGTGGTTTCAGGTTCTCAAACGGCAAGACCTGAAACCACTAAATCACACGAAATAACACGAAATGAAAACCAACCACGAGACACACGAAACAATCAAGAAAAGGAAAAACGCAAAGTAAATTGGTAATGAAAATATTAGTAACAGGTTCAAGCGGGTTAATTGGGTCGGAGGCGGTCACGTTTTTCGACGGACAGGGACATGAAGTCGTCGGTGTCGACAACAACATGCGGGCGGTCTTTTTCGGCGAGCAGGGCGACACGACATGGAATCGCGATCGTTTGCTCGCGTCGACGCGAAACTTTAAGCATTTCGATCTCGATATTCGGTACCGCGAAGAGGTATTCAAATTTTTCAGCGAGAATAAGTTTGACGCGATAATCCACTGTGCGGCGCAGCCGTCGCATGACAAAGCCGCGGATATCGCACTCATGGACTTCGATGTGAACGCGGTCGGGACCGTGAACCTTCTCGAAGCAACCAGGCAGAACTTTCCTGAGTCGCCTTTCATTCAGGTGAGCACCAACAAGGTCTACGGGGACAGCCCGAACGAGCTTCCGATGAATGAACTCGAGACCCGTTGGGATTATGCTGATCCGAAAGACTACAACGGGATCACCGAGGAATGCCGCATAGATCGGACGCTGCATTCGCTATTTGGTGCATCGAAAACTGCGGGCGATGTGATGGCCCAGGAGTATGGAAAGTACTTCAACATGCCGGTCGGGATTTTCCGCGGCGGTTGTCTGACAGGCCCTTCGCACTCGGGTGTTGAGCTGCACGGATTTCTCTCGTATCTCGTAAAGCAGATAGTGACCGGTGGCCATTACACCATCTTTGGTTACAAGGGAAAACAGGTGCGCGATCAGATACACAGCTACGATGTGGTCCGAGCGTTCGAAGAGTTCATCAAGGCACCGCGTGCGGGCGAAGTCTACAATCTCGGCGGCGGGCGCGATAACAGCGCCTCGATGATGGAATGCATCACGATGATCGAGGACATGACGGGAAAGAAGCTCGACTCGACATACAGCGACAAAAATCGCATTGGCGATCACATCTGCTACATTTCCGATCTAACTAAGCTAAAGACACATTATCCAAACTGGGACATCACGAAGAGTTTCACTCGCATCTGCGAAGAGATCGTCGAGTCGGAACAGGGAAAAGCTGCTGCCGCGTAGTATCAATGTACAAGAAAAAAGATCCCAATTTGCCTACCCTGAGCGTCGTAACCCCTGCGTACAACCAGGCCGATTTTTTGCGAGATACGATCGAGAGTGTCCTGGCGCAAGATTATCCGAATATCGAACACATAGTCCTCGATGACGGTTCGACAGATGAGACATCCGAAATTCTCGCTAGCTACGGCGACAGGTTTCGCTGGGAATCGCACAAAAATATTGGCCAAACCGCGACCATCAATAAAGGATGGTCGATGACGAGTGGCGAGATAATCACATGGCTAAATTCGGATGATACTTTCTACACAAGTTCCTCGGTGCGCGAGGGCGTTGAGTATTTGATGGAGCATCCCGAAGTGGGAATCGTCTTCGGAGACTCGATTTTCACGGAAGCCGACGGGACGGAGCTTGAACCGACGCGCCCGGTGATAGATTTTACTTACGAGAAGATGGTGCGAACGTGCGAGAACTTTATCTCGCAGCCCTCGGCGTTTATCCGTCGCGAGATCGTCGCCAAGGTGGGCGGACTCGACCCGAAATACTATTACTTCATGGACTGGGATTTCTGGATCCGGGCCGGAATTTACTACAGAATCGAGCATGCTGACGCCATTTGGTCTACTTATCGGCTGCATGCGGAATCTAAAACAGTCGCACAGTCGAAAAAAGCGGCGCCAGAGCTGGAGTATCTGTACGAGAAGTTCTTTGCTCGCGACGACATCCCGGCGGAGATCCGCGCTATCGAGAATGAGGCGATGATGAACATGTGTTTTACGAGTGGCGGCTATTATCTCAGGGGCGGCGACGCGAAAAACGCAGCGAAGATGGCGAAGAAAGCCTTCGAATACAATCCGAAAGGCAGATATGCGTTTACGAATCTGCACAAGTATCTCTATTGCCGGCTCGGCAATTCCGCGCTCTACCGAAAAAGTCGCGAGATGATCCGCGGACGGCGGCCGACTTACTAATGTCGAAATCCGTATCGGTCATTATTCCTTCATTTAACTACGGTCGGTTTATTGCCGAGGCGATTGAGAGTGTGCTTGCTCAGACGTACGCGGTCGGCGAGATCATCGTTGTTGATGACGGCTCAACGGACGAAACACAGCAAGTCGTGCAGGTATTTGGCGAAGCGGTAAAATACATTAGGCAGGAGAATGCCGGTGTGTGCTCCGCACGCAACCGGGGCGTAGAGGAATCGACGGGCGAACTCATCGCGTTTCTGGACGCAGACGACATTTGGGAACCGTCCAATCTTGAAAAACGAGTTGCAAAGTTTGAGACAAACGAGCAGATCGGACTTGTACACTGCGGCATGCGCGAATTCGATAGCGAGACGGGCGAGACATTGAAGCTTTATCTGGAAGGTAAAGAAGGCTGGGTGGGGGACGACCTTCTGCTTTGGGAAAAGCCGGTGGTCAATGTAAGCGGATCAGCAATAGTGGTTGAACGCGAAGCCTTCGACGCAGTGGGCGGTTTCGACACGCGGATGAAGGTCGGCGAGGACTGGGATTTCTGTTATCGCGTAGCGAGGAAGTACAAGGTCGGGTTCGTGCCCGAGCCACTCATCAATTATCGAAGTCATTTGAGGGCCGCCCATCGGAATGTCGAGAACATGGAAAACGGCATGGCGATGTTTTACGAAAAAGCTTTTGCTACCGACGATCCGGATATTCTGAAACTCCGCCGACGCGCGCTCGGTAGTTTTCACAGAGTCATGGCGGGATCGTATTTTCACGTCAGAGAATACGGAAAAGCATCGGCGCACGCCGCTCGAAGTGTCTGGATGCATCCAGCGAATTTAGGATATTTAATACGGTTTCCTTTTAGGCGGCTAATGGCCAACCGTTCATTGATGGGGATCTGACAAATCTCGAGCAAGAATGCCCAGAACTTTATATATTTGCTATTTCGGAATGCGTGAGCCGCTAGTTCAGACACAGGTGCTCCCGTATCTGCGCGAGTTGAAGAAGGGGGAGTACGGGGGCGAGGGGTTGAAGATCGCGATACTGACATTCGAATCCGAAGTTCTGGCCGATACTGATGCCATCGCCAAGAGCCTCGCGGATGAAGGCATAGAATGGCATTGGCTGCCGTATCACAAACGCTTTTCCGTAATTGCGACCGCGTGGGATATCTTTCGCGGCACTGTTTTCATTCGCAGTTTTATTTCGCAGCAACGGCCTGACGTTTTGCATGGTCGCGTCCACGTTCCGACTCTCATGGCGACACTCGCCCGGAAGTTGTCGCTTCACAAACCGAAGGTGCTGTTCGACATCAGAGGTTTTTTCCCTGAGGAATATACCGATGCCGGAGTGTGGCCGCCGGGTGGTTGGCTTTACCGCACCGCGAAACGTGTGGAGCGCTGGCTAATGAAGGAAGCCGATGGCTTTGTCGTGCTGACCGAGAAGGCGAGAGAAATTTTATTTCCCGAGTCTGTAACGACCGGCGTCGACAAGTCCGGCAGGCCGGTCGAGGTAATTCCTTGTTGTGTTGACCTGCAGCGGTTTGCTCAGGCCGACAATACAACGCGGGCCAGAATGCGATCGACTCTCGGTGTGGAAGGGCGTCGAGTTATAGCGTACGTCGGTTCGTTTGGCGGCTGGTATATGACCGATGAGATGTTGGATTTCTTTGCATCGGCGCGCGACTATGACAGCAGCAGCTTTGCAATGATCCTTACTCAGCGCGACGCCGGCGTGGTGAGTAAAGGGCTCCGAGCAAGAGGGTTCACCGAAGATGATTTCTATCTGGGAAGCGTGACCCCCGAGTTACTTCCCCAGTTCCTTTCGGCCGCTGACATCGCACTTTCGTTCATAAAATCATGTTACTCGAAACAGTCTTCCAGCCCGACGAAGATAGCGGAATACCTCGCGTGTGGACTTCCGATCATCACAAACCGCGGCGTGGGAGATATTGATGATCTGATCGAGATCAACAAGGTGGGAGCTATCGTTAAAGATTTTTCGCCCGCGAGCTATCGTGCGGCTCTGAAGCAGATCGACGACCTTAACGGTGTCGAGCCCGTCTGTCGTGAAGTTGCGGCAGCGGAGTTTGATCTCGAAGCCGTGGGAGGGCAAAAATATGGGCGGGTGTACGAGCGTTTGCTGGAGGGTAGGTCCGGCGATGCATAAATTCGATAGTTAGCTCACTGGGTTGTTTGCACTAATGTCAGAAATACTACAAACATTCGATTTTAGAGAAGGAAACTGTCCGGTATGTGGCGCGGACGATCCAAAAATATTGGGATATCGCGGCGGTAATGCTCATCAAAGTGGGCTGGGAGTTAGGACGCCGATCGTTCGGTGTTTGCACTGCAGTCACCAGTATCCGAATCCGATGCCATTTCCGAAAGTAGGCATGACAGAACTATATGGCGAGGCTGAGGAATATTTTCAGCGTCATGATCTTGCTCAAAAAAAGAATGCGGGCTTGTCTGTTATGGCAGAGATCGAGCGTCGATCAGGCCGCAAAGGAAAACTTTTGGATATAGGATGCGGACGTGGTGAGTTACTTTGGGCGGCACGAGAATCAGGCTGGGAGTTTGAAGGTATCGACACGTCTGCGAAGTTTCTCGAATTCGGAAGGTGCGAGCTTGGCGTCGAGGGCCGGCTCGGAACTCCCGAGGACGCTGCGTTCCCGGCCGACAGTTTCGATGCGGTCGTCATGGGAGGTCTGATTGAGCACCTCTATGATCCCACGTCGACGTTACGGGAAATATTTCGGATCTTGCGTCCGGGCGGATGGCTCTACCTTGATGCTCCAAACGAGGATGGACTGTACATGCGTGTCGGGAATGCGTACATGAAAGCCCTCGGCCGAGACTGGGTCGTAGTGCTGGCACCGACATTCTCGCCCTACCACGTCCAGGGATTTAATCCTCGGTCGATCCAAACCCTTCTCGCTCTCAACAACTTTCAGATGCGTGATTTTCGTATGTTCGGCGATATCAGCCCGCAGACCGGAAGCCCGACGTTGCGTAAATCAACTGAGTATATTGCAGGCCGCTTGATAAACTGGTTCGGCAAAAAAATCGGGCAAGGCATGTATATGGAAATGTGGGCGCAAAAGGCCGGATGATGAAAGTTCTTGCACTCGTTCCGAACTTAAAAGGGCACGCACCGGGCCAGCGCGGGAGTATCGAGCTTTGGGAGAAACCCCTGCTGGACGCTGGCATTGAGCTCGTATATGCCCCATTCGAATCCGAGAAATTGCGAAGTATCCTGTATTCATCCGGAAGGCATCTGCAAAAAGCGTCGGAGATGATCAAAGCATATTTGACGCGAATTCGGCTCTTAGATGAGTTGGACTCTTACGATGCCGTCTTCGTCTATCGCGAAGCGGCTTTAATCGGCCCCGCGTTCCTTGAAAAGAGGATCGCGAAAAAAAAACCGATCATCTACCAGCTTGATGACCCTCTTTTTGTTCCGTACCGGAGTCCTTCAAACGGATATTTATCGTATCTGAAATTTTTCGGGAAGATCAAAGAGATCATCAAAATGAGCAAGGTGGTGATCGTCAATTCCACTCACATTCGCGAGTTTGCGACGCAGTTTAACGACAACATCTGGCAGATTCCCAGTATCGTCGATACTCAGAAATTCACTTTCGATCCATTTCCCGAAAGACCAGAAAGAGTTTGTGTCGGATGGAGCGGAAGTCCGACTACGGTGGGAAACATCAAGCTTATCGAAAGTCCTCTCCAGGAAGTGTCAAGGTTACCGGCTTGCGACATTCATCTTATTGGTAGCGAAGATTTCGGCCTTCGGGATGTCCGACACACCGCCCAGAAATGGAACAGCGAGTCGGAGGTCGAGGACCTAAGGCGTATGCAGATCGGATTGGTTCCTTTGCCCGATAATCCTTGGAATCCTTACAAGTTTATTATGAAGACGGCTCAGTATTTGGCTCTCGGAATAGTGCCCGTCGGAACCCCTATGGCATCGAACCCGGAGGTCATATCGCATGGCGTGAACGGATTTCTTGCGTCCACTGATTCGGAATGGGTCAAGTACCTGACAATGCTTTTAGAAGATCACGAGATGCGAAATGAGATGTCGAGGCGTGGAGCTCTGGAGGCGAGAGAAAAGTACAATTTGGAAGCAAACCGGGACAAGATAGTCTCAGCGTTCCGGGCAGCACTCGCGTAAAATATGAACATTCTGGTTACCGGTGGAGCTGGTTTTATTGGGTCACATCTTGTCGACGCATTGGTCAACGAAGGCCATCGCGTACGCATTCTCGATTCGCTCGCCGATGAAGTTCACGGTGGGGTCGTACCGCCCCATCTGAATTCGGGTGCTGAGTTTATTCATGGTGACGTTTGCGATCCGGCAACTGTTGAGCGGGCGATGGACGGAATCGAAGCCGTATTTCACCTCGCGGCTGAGCTTGGTCTCGGCCGCTCGATGTATCAGGTCCGACGGTTTGTCACCGGCAACGATCTGGGAACGGCGGTGCTGCTTGAGGAATTGATAAAGCGCCGCGAGCAGATCAGGAAACTCATCGTTGCATCCTCGATGTCACTCTATGGCGAGGGGCCGTACCGGTGTGAAAAGTGCGATCGGACTTCGTTTCCCGAGCTGCGATCCGACGCCGAGCTTACCGCGAACCAATGGGAATTTCTGTGCACCGAATGTGGTTCCGAATTGGTCGCGCTCTCGACTCCGGAGGACAAGCCGCTTAATCCGACATCGGTTTATGCCGTTGGAAAACAGGTCCAGGAACAATACAGCCTGATAATCGGCCGGGCTTATAAGATCCCGACGGTCGCGTTCCGATATTTTAATGTTTACGGCCCGCGTCAGGCGCTCTCGAATCCGTACACGGGTGCTTGCGCGATCTTTTCATCGCGGCTGCTCAATGACCAGAGTCCGCTGATCTACGAAGACGGAAATCAGACCCGTGACTTCGTGAGTGTCCATGATGTAGTTCGAGCTAATCTTCTCGCGCTGAAATCGGATAGTGCCGGCTATGAAGTGCTGAATGTCGGGACCGGCCGGGCCACTACGGTCCTTTCGATCGCCGAAGTAATTGCCAGGGGCCTCGGGAAAAACATAAAAGCGGAAGTGACGGCACAGTTTCGCGAAGGCGATATACGCCACTGTATCGCGGATATCTCAAAGGCTAAGCGCCTGCTCGGTTACGAGCCAAAGGTCGCACTGGAAGATGGACTGGCCGAATTGCTCGCCTGGGTCGGAGGCCAGGATGCCACTGACCGTTTGCAAAAGGCGTCCGCCGAACTCGCCGCTCATAGTCTGGTAAAGTAGAAAGTACGCAATGGCCGGAAAGGTAAGATTATTTACGCTCGCCCTCGTCGCCGTACTTCCTTCGGCCATCGCACGCCCGTGTTACCGATTGTTTTTCGGATACAAGATCGGGAAAAGGGTGCGTCTGGGCTTCAGTATTATCGACGCCCGGGAATGTTCGGTCGCTGATGATGTTTCGATCGGGCATCTCAATATTTTCAGCGGAACTGAAAAACTTTCTATAGGGGAGCATACACGGATCGGCGTGCTCAATATTTTTCGGGGTGGACGTGAGATCCGCATCGGGCGCTACTGCGACATCCTGAGATTGAATGAGATCAATTCAATTCCCGAACCTGAGGTGGTCAACGAGATCGATCCGCGATTCATCCTTGGGGATGGGAGCGTGATCGCCGCGTCGCATAAGATCGATTTTACGGACCGCGTCGAGTTTGGAAAATGCGTTATTCTCGGCGGCCGGAATTCATCGCTGTGGACGCATAATCGCCAGATGACGAAGAGTATCACGATCGGTGACTACAGCTATCTGGGCTCGGAAATTCGAATCGCTCCGGGTGGTTTTATTCCTGCGAAATGTATCGTCGGAATGGGGTCCGTGATCACCAAGGCCTTCCAAAATGAATATCATTTGATCGCCGGTGTGCCCGCCGCCGAGTTAAGGGAGTTGGACGAGGACGGGCGGTTTTTGACCGAGCGGAAGACGCGGACGGATCTGCCAAATGATATTTAGGAAGAGAACAAGTGAGTTCGCCAAGTACTTCATCTGGAGTTGTTCTGCGGTGATCTTCGTGTGGATGCTGACGCTAGGTTTTCCGGACGAAGCGTCGGCGTTACTCGTAGTTTTATTTGCCTCGGTGATCGCCGTTTTCTTTTTTCGTCATTTTTCCGAGGAGAAGGAATTCGTTACAACGCTTTTCCTGGGAGCCCTCGTCGCCCGTCTGGCTTTTGGGATGTTCGTTCACGTCTATGACCTTCGAGAGTTTTTTGGCGGCGACGCCAACAGCTATGACTATTACGGGAACGCCATTCGCGAGTATTGGCTTGGGTTGATCGACACCAAAGCGATTTCGTACCAGTGGGCGACCCTGACCAGCAGGCCGGGATGGGGAATCAACTATCTGGTTGCGGGAATTTATTTCGTGGCCGGTAGAAATATATTGGCGGCTCAATCGTTCTGTGCGGTGGTCGGTGCGGCCACGGCCCCGATGGTCTATTTCTGTGCTAATAAGATCTTCTCGAACAGGAATGTTGCGAAGACGGCCGCCATCGCCGTTGCATTCTTCCCGTCCTTTATCATTTGGTCGTCGCAGCTCTTGAAAGACGGGCTGATCATTTTTCTCCTGGTTCTGGTGATCACGATGGTCTTGCAGCTCCAGGAAAAGTTCAGTTATGCTGCGATCCTTGTTTTGGTGCTATCGCTTTTTGGAATCATCTCCCTCCGCTTTTATATTTTCTACATGGTCGCGGTCGCGGTCGCGGGCAGCTTTGTGGTCGGATTGTCACAGCAAAGGACATCGATCATCCGGCGGGCTGCGGTATTGGTCGTGATAGGGATCGGCCTGACCTATCTCGGGGTTATCCGGAATGCGTCTTCTGATTTCGACCGTTATGCTGATTTGGATCAGCTTCAGAATAGCCGTATGGATCTCGCCCGGTCAGCGGAGTCCGGTTATGGCGAAGATGTCGATGTTTCAACGACCGAGGGAGCTCTGTCGACTATCCCGATCGGGTTTGCCTATCTTATGTTCGCTCCATTTCCTTGGCAGGCGGCAAGTTTCCGACAGGCGATAACTCTTCCTGAGGTTCTGTTATGGTGGGCGATGATCCCCCTCATGATATCGGGCATCGTCTACGCCGTGCGCCACCGGCTGCGGAGTGCATTCCCCATACTGTTCTTCAGCTTTGTGCTGACGCTGGCATATTCGATCTTTCAGGGAAATGTTGGCACGGCCTACAGACAGCGAACACAGATACAGGTTTTTCTTTTCATTTTTATCGCGGTCGGATGGGAATTGTGGAAAGAAAAGCGCGAAGACCGAAAAATGGAACAGCAGATCAAGAGGAAAAAGTTTGATGACCGCCTGCGACACGGAGCCGAGTCATTAGGTTAGAAATATTGTGTGTGGAATTGTCGGCATAGTTAATAACGGCGCTGAGCCGGTGGATCGCGGGATACTCGAAGAGATGAACTGCGCCATCGAGCATCGCGGCCCGGACGAGGACGGCTTCTATCTGAAGGCCAACGTCGGTCTCGCCATGCGCCGTTTGTCGATCATCGACCTCGCAAGCGGTAGACAGCCGATCCACAATACCGACAAGACGAAATGGATCGTCTATAACGGCGAGATATACAACTATCAGGAACTAAGACGTGATCTCGAAGCCCGGGGTCATAAGCTGTATACCAACTCCGATACCGAGGCGGTTCTTCATCTTTACGATGAAGAAGGAGTGGACTGCCTTCGACATCTGCGCGGCATGTTCGCGTTCGCGATCTGGGATGAGACTGATCGGTCCCTGTTCATTGCACGCGACCGTGTCGGCAAAAAACCGTTGTTGTATTCACATCAGACGAATGGTGATCTGATATTCGGCTCCGAATTCCAGGCGCTGCTCAAACATCCGGCCGTCTCACGCGAAGTCGATCATGAGGCGCTCGACGAGTACATGTCGTATCTCTGCGTGCCGGCACCAAAAACCGCATTCAAGCAGATCCGCAAGCTGGAGCCCGGGCATTGGCTGCGATGGAAAGACGGCGCGATCGAGACTCGTCGTTACTGGCTGCCCGATTTTTCAAAGAAAATAAAGATCTCGGAAGAAGAAGCGATCGAAGAAACGACGCGTATCCTTCGCGAATCGACGCGTCTGCGAATGATCTCGGAGGTTCCGCTAGGTGCGTTCCTGTCCGGCGGCGTTGATTCGTCTACTGTCGTCGCCCTCATGGCGCAGGAGAGCTCGCGACCGGTGAAAACATTTTCGATCGGATTCGAGGAACAGGATTACAGCGAGTTGAAATACGCCAGACGCGTTGCCGAACATGTCGGTGCGGAATACAACGAGTTCGTCGTCAAACCGAACGCGATCGAGATATTGCCAACGCTTGTCGAACATTATGGCGAGCCGTATGCGGATTCTTCGGCGATCCCCACCTACTACGTTTCTCGCGAAACTCGAAACCATGTCACGGTCGCGCTTAACGGCGATGGAGGCGACGAAAGCTTTGCCGGCTACGAACGATACGCGGCAATGCTGATAGCCGAACGCTATCAGCGGATTCCAAGGTCGCTGCGTGCGTCGTTGATCGAGGGGCCGATGGCCCTCCTGCCGACGTCCGAGCTGAAACGCAGCCGTATCCGCGATGCAAAACGATTTCTGAAGGCGGCGAGTCTCCCCCGGACAAAGAGATACGAGCGCTGGATGACGACCTTTGACGAGCAGGCGAAGGCCGAGATCTACACGGACGATTTTCGGGCTGCGATCAATACCGCAAACGATTCTACGATTCTCGATGCATGGTTCGCACGGGCCAACGGATCGGGTGTTCTTGACGCGACGATGCTGACGGACCAGATGACTTATCTGCCAAACGATCTGCTTGTAAAGGTCGATATTGCATCGATGGCAAATTCGCTTGAGGCCCGGTCTCCCTTTCTCGATCACAAAGTTATCGAGTTTGCGGCCAGTTTGCCAGAGAATATTAAGATGCGTCGCTACGAGACAAAATCCCTTTTGAAGAAGGTTGCCGCACGACTTGTTCCTCGCGAAGTGGTCTATCGCCGCAAGATGGGATTTGGCGTTCCGGTAGGCAAATGGTTCCGCGGTGAGATGAAAGATTTTGTCCGCGACGCGTCTGCTTTCGCAGACGGCGCTTAACCGTGGAGTGGTAAAAGCGGCCGCTATGGAGAAATACGTAAACGAGCACACGAGTGGCAGCCGCGACCATTCATTTCAGATCTGGACTTTGTTAATGCTCGAACTCTGGTTCCGGAGATTTATCGATTAAATGACCGAGAATTTGGATAAGGATGTCGTTGCCGGTTTCGGAGACGAATGGTCGCGATTTGATCAGTCATCTCTTGCGGAAACGGAATTACGGCAAATGTTTGAAAATTACTTCAATATTTTTCCGTGGGCGGCATTGCCTGAAAAATCAATTGGTTTCGATCTCGGATGTGGGAGCGGCCGCTGGGCAAAGCTCGTCGCTCCACGTGTTGGAATCCTTCATTTGATCGATCCCAGTGAAGCCGTGGAAGTAGCGAGAAGAAATTTAAGTGATTTCAAAAACTGTGTTTTTCATCGGGCAAGCGTTGAGAAAATTCCGCTTGATGACGGCAGTTGCGACTTCGCTTACAGCCTCGGTGTGCTCCACCACGTGCCTGATACCGAAGCAGGTATCCGAGCGTGCGTTGCCAAGCTCAAGAGGGGAGCACCGTTCCTTCTTTATCTTTACTATCGGTTCGACAACAAGCCGTTTTGGTTCCGCACGTTATGGAAGATAAGCGACGTTGTGCGCGGTGTTATCAGTCGCCTGCCCCACTCGGGCCGCTACGTTATAAGCCAAGGGATCGCGGCGACGGTGTATTTGCCGCTCGCGAGAACCGCTAGAACCGCAGAGAATCTGGGAATCGCCGTCGAGAATTTTCCGCTGTCACAGTACCGAAATAATAGCTTTTATACGATGCGGACGGACGCCCTGGATCGTTTTGGAACCCGTCTTGAACGGCGCTTTACAAAGGCGGAGATAGGCGAAATGATGGGACGTGCGGGACTGGAAAGGATAACATTTAGTACGACCTCGTTCTGGACGGCGGTCGGATATAAGGCATAAACAATGAAGGGAGTCATATTAGCGGGCGGACTCGGATCACGCCTTCACCCGTTGACGAAAATTACAAACAAGCATCTGCTGCCGGTGCATAACCAGCCGATGATCTACTATCCGATCAAGACGCTGATCAACGCCGGTATCAACGACATCATGATCGTGACGGGCGGAAATGCCGCGGGCGATTTCCTGAGGCTGCTCGGAAACGGTAAGGATTTTGGCCTCAAGCATCTGAACTACACGTATCAGGAAGGCGAGGGCGGAATCGCGGATGCTCTTTCTCTCGTCGAACATTTCGCCGACGACCAACCTATATGCGTCGTGCTTGGTGACAATCTGATAGAGCGGAATATCCGCTCGGCGGCCGACGAATATCGCACGCAAGGTGGCGGGGCGAAGATACTTCTAAAACACGTGCATGATCCGGAGCGCTTCGGCGTACCCGAGCTCGATGGCGATAAGGTAATTCGCATTGAGGAGAAACCGGCCGAACCGAAGTCCGACTTTGCCGTGACGGGTATCTATTTTTACGATGCGACGGTTTTCGATATCATCAAGACTTTGAAACCGTCGGGCCGCGGCGAGCTTGAGATCACGGATGTCAACAATCACTACATCGATCGCGGCGAGATGACATGGAACGAGCTCGACGGTTGGTGGACCGATGCGGGAACATTTGAGAGCTTGTTGCGAGCGTCAAACCTTGTGGCCGACACGGGCGCCAACCTTTTATAAGACGTCGTGTGTTTCGCGAATCTCGTGGTTGGATTTAGAAAACCACGATGACAACAGATCGTCTCTGTCTTTGTATGTTTGAATGGTGGGCACATTCGTGTGATTTCGTGTGAATTAGTGGTTGCAGTCCGCCCGCGATTGCCTGGAACCGCGAACTCACACCAAACGACACGAACAAAACTAGAAACGCGAACCCAGAACGGTTTCAATCCCGGGGTGCTAATTCAGTTTAGTGATTCGGTCGTGGCTTTGTCGCGTTAGCGACTAAACGAATTTAGCCGTGGGCCTTGGCCCACGGATTTAGCGCGGATCGATCCTGCGTCGCGTAGCGACGCACGAACAAATCGGAGATTCGACCGTCGCTAACGCGACCGGATTGATGTTTTGAACGTTTCCGTGGGCGCAGGCCCACGGCTAAATTCGAATCGTCGCTACGCGACGCACGCGGTGTAGTCCAAAGGTTCGACAGCACCGGATATTCAAAGTGATTATGAACGCACCTGCAAACTCCAACGACTCTGCGGCCTTCATCGAAGGCGAAATTCAAGATGTCGTCGTCTACGATCTCAAGAAGTTTTACGATGACCGAGGATGGCTCGCCGAACTGTTTCGTCACGACGAACTCGACGCTGAATTTCATCCGACGATGTCGTACATCTCATTCACAAAACCCGGTGTCCAGCGCGGGCCGCATGAGCATGTCGATCAGGCCGATCTGTTCTGTTTTATCGGGCCTTCGACTTTCAACATCAGGCTCTGGGACAACCGTCCGGACTCGCCGACCTACAATCGCATGATGTCACTGCTGGTCGGTGTCGATAATCCGAAAGCCGTTGTCGTGCCGAAAGGCGTCGTTCACGGTTACAAGAACGTCGGCGATATAGATGGGATGGTAGTGAATTGTCCCAACCGCTTGTACATGGGTGAAGGCAAGCGTGAGCCGATCGACGAGATCAGGCATGAGGACGACCCGGATACCATCTATCGCATGGAGTAACCAATTGGCGAGTGCGTGAGAAGATGAGGAAAGTGAGAAAGTGAGAAAGTGAGAAAGTGAGAAAGTGAGAAAGTGAGAAAGTGAGAAAGTGAGAAGGTGAAAAGGTGAAAAGGTGAAAAGGTGAGAAAATGAGATGGGATCGGTGTGTCTCAGTCTCACTTTCTCACCTTCTCACTTTCTCACCTTCTCACCTTCTTCTCCCGTGTCAGAGCTAGGAATGAAAATCCTCCGCATCATCGCGCGCCTTAACGTCGGCGGACCGGCGCGCCATGTTGTGTGGCTGACAAAGAAGCTCAACGACGATGAGTTTGAATCGGTGCTGATCGCGGGGACCGTACCCACGGGCGAAGAGAACATGAACTACATCGCCCAGCAGTACGGCGTCGAGCCGGTTTTCATCGAAGAAATGAGCCGTGAGCTGTCCCTCAAAGACGTCATTTCGCTGGTCAAAATATTTCGCGAGATACGGCGGCAAAAACCGGACATCATTCACACCCACACGGCGAAAGCGGGAACCGTCGGCCGCGTTGCAGCACTGCTCTACAAGATCCTAACGCCCGGCGCCGGACGCGTGCGTATCGTCCACACTTTTCACGGCCATGTATTCCACAGTTATTACGGCAAAGCTAAGACGGCCGTCTTTATCGCGATCGAAAAATTTCTTGCGCGATTCGCAACCGACAAGATAATCGTGATCTCGCCGCAGCAGTTTCGAGAGATCCATGAAGAAGTTGGCATCGGCCGCCGGGATCAGTTTGAGGTGGTGCCGCTCGGGATCGACCTCAACGCCTTCACGGAACGGGGCGAGAAACGCCGCGAGTTTCGTGAAGCGTGCGGAATAAAGAGCGACGAGGTTCTGGTCGGTTTTGTCGGACGGCTTACTGAGATCAAAGACGTTTCTTTGTATTTGAAAGTTGCCGCCGGTGCTCGCGAAAAGTTGCGGTTTGTAATTGTCGGAGATGGACACTTGCGCCAAAGTCTCGAAGCCGAGGCGAAGGGTCTGGAGCTCGGCGACTCGATGTTGTTTCTCGGAAACCGGATCGATATCGATTCGGTGTACGCCGGCTTGGACATTGTGGCGCTTACTTCGTTAAACGAAGGCACGCCATTGTCGCTGATCGAAGCGATGGCGGCACGTCGGCCCGTGATCTCGACCCTGGTTGGCGGTGTAGTCGATCTTTTGGGAAGCAGATTGGAGGAAAAGGACGGATTTTGGATCTGTGAAAGAGGGGTCGGTGTCGAGGGGCGCTCACCCGACGAATATGCGAGAGGCTTGATTTATTTAGCGGAAAATGAAAGATTACGGGAAAGCATCGCGGAGAAAGGCCGTGCATTCGTCGAGGCCGAGTACTCGCGGGAAATGCTGTCCCACAACATCGCTCAACTTTACCGAACCATAACAGTCAGGAAATAGGTATTTAGGTCTACATGACGCCGATCCTTACAAATCCGTTTGCGGCAGGTGCGATAAGTCTGGCTTTCGTGGTCGTACTGACCTACGCAGTGCGCGAACTTGCAAACAAAAAGGGATTCGTCGCAAAACCAAAATCTGACCGTTGGCACAAACGGCCGACGGCGATGATGGGTGGTGTCGCGATTTTCCTCGCCGTGCTCATTGCGTACGCGATGTTCGTACCGAAGACTTCGGAATCGATCATTGTGATGGCCGGGAGCTCGTTCCTGTTCTTTGTCGGCTTGATGGACGACATTCTTAACATCAAGCCATATCAAAAGCTGGTCGGCCAAATGATCGGCGCGACGTTCATCGTCGGACTCGGTCCGCGACTTCCGATCACCGGCTATGAGCTGGTTGATATTTGGATCACGGTCTTTTGGTTGATCGGGATAACGAACGCGATCAATCTGCTGGATAACATGGACGGGCTCGCGGCAGGTATCACGGCGATCGCAGCCGGATCGCTTGCCATCGGCTTTGCGATGAACGGTCAGACGAACGAGCTTGTCCTGGTTTCGGTTTTCATCGGAGCTCTGCTCGGGTTCCTGATCTTCAATTTCAACCCCGCTTCGATCTTCATGGGTGACTCCGGCTCGATGTTCATCGGGTTTCTCCTTGCGAGCTCAGTGCTCATGGGCCAGGCCGGAGGCCGTTCACGCGGCATTTTCTCGATCCTCGCCGTTCCGGTCCTGATCCTGCTGGTTCCGATCTTCGATACGACGCTCGTTACGGTGATCAGAAAGCTTTGGGGACGAAAGGCGTCACAGGGCGGGCGCGACCACACGTCGCATCGGCTGGTTGCGCTTGGACTGTCCGAACGATCCGCCGTTCTCATGATCTATGGGTTTGCCGTTTTTGCCGGATTATTATCGCTTCTCGTCTCGCAGCTTCGCCCCGTCCAAAGCTTCGCCCTTATCGGAATTTTCACGGCTGCTCTCGCAATAGTCGGGGTCTATCTTTCGAAAGTGAAGGTTTATGAAGAGCACGATGAGGAAGGAGCGAGGCAGAACAATGCCGTTTTTGCATTCATCGTTAACTTATCTTACAAGCGCCGCATTTTCGAAGTTTTCCTTGACGCGTTTTTGATAACGTTCTCTTACTACGCGGCGTACGCTTTGCTTTTCGGCTCGTTCGAGAGCACCACCAATTGGGACCTATTCATCAAAACGGCGCCCTTACTCGTCGTACTAAAGCTTTTTGCTTTCCTCGCCGTGGGCGTGTATCGCGGGATTTGGCGGTATACGAGCGTCAATGACTTGATCACGTTTACCAAGGGCGTTGTCATAAGCTCGGTGCTAAGTGTGCTAGCGGTGCTCGTGCTGTATCGATTTGAAAATTTTTCGCGACAGGTGTTCGTTCTCGACAGCATCATACTCCTTCTGTTACTCGTCGGAAGTCGGATGGCGTTTCGATTGATCCGCGAACTTCTTCCACACGCTGTCGTGACGGAGGGCTGCCCCGTCCTGATATACGGCGCGGGTGACGGCGGCGAAATGCTCCTGCGTGAACTGCGAAACAACGGGGCGTGGAATTATCGTCCGATAGGTTTTATCGATGACGATCCTCACAAGAAGGGCAAAGTGATAAACGGATTGCAGGTATTCGAGGCGAACGATTCTCTCATTGATATTTGCCGGGGCGCATCGATTCAGGAAATCTTGATCTCGTCGGGAAAAATACCAGCCGAGACCCTTAAAGGGCTGCGTGAGATCTGCCACGACGAAGGCATTACTCTAAAACGCGCACAGATGAGGATAGAACCGATCGACTTTCAATAATCGCCTGTGCCCACAAATTCCCTAAAAATTGATACGGTCTGGAAAAAGGCGATCCTCGTCTTGATTGGCGGTGTATGTCTTCTCGCGTCGTGGAATTTTTCAAAGTGGGGTATGGCGAATTCCGCTGCCGTTCGTGCCGAAGACGCGGACGTCGCACGATTTTTGACCGAACTCGCACCGGATGATCCTCAAACGCATTATTCTACGGCCGTACTTCTCGAAAAAAGTTTTGAGCCGGGCGACATAACCAGATCGCTGAACGAGTTTGAGATCGCGACCGGACTCGCTCCGGAAAATTATCTGTTTTGGCTTGATCTTGGACGCGCACGCGAGCGCGGCGGCGATGCGGCCGGTGCCGAGAGCGCTTTGCGACGGGCACTCGATCTTGCTCCAAACTATTCACGGGTTCAGTGGGCTTTGGGAAACACATTGCTTAGGCAAGGCCGTGTCGACGAGGCGTTCGCGGAGATAAAAAAATCCGTAGCCGGCGATCCGACGGCGTTCGCCAATTCGGCGGTGGTAACAGCGTGGCAGTTTTTTGAGAACGATATCAGAGCGATCCGGCACGCGGCGGGCGGCTCGATCCAATTTGACGGAGCACTCGCCGCTTTGCTGCTCCGGGAAAAGCGCTTCGACGAAGCGATCGAGTTATGGAACGATCTGCCGGTCGACGAACGTAGGACGTCGCTGCGGGAAACGGGGGCCGCGTTTGTCGGCCAACTTCTCGCCGAGAAAAGGTTTCGCGACGCGAGCCGCATAGCAGCTGAAATTTCGGACAGTACGGATTCAAGAGCGGAGCAGGTAACCAACGGTGGATTTGAAATGGCGGTCAAGCCAACCGGTGCCGGACCGTTCGATTGGGCAATAGCACCCGGGCTTCAGCCTCAGATCGTTCTGAGCAGCGGACAGAAACGGGGCGGCAACAATAGCCTGCTGATCATTTTCAATTCGGGTGATGGGAAAGACTTTCGGAACGTTTCGCAGCTTATTGCGATCGAGCCGAACGGCGAATATGAGCTTGAGAGTTTTTACCGCGCGGACCTCAAGACCTCAGCCGTTTTCAAATGGGAGATCGCAGATGCGGCAGACGGCCGACGGATAGCAGTGTCGGACGCCATCAAGAACAGTGCGGAGTGGTCGCCGCTACACGTCAAGTTCAGATCTTCATCCACCAGCGACGGAATCATTCTCCGACTGATCCGGGAAAACTGTGGACCAATTTGTCCCGTCAACGGGACAATCGGTTTCGACGATATTTCGCTCCGGAGGATAGGTGAACGATGACGGAAAAGCATTCCTCCGATCAGCCGACATCTCGATTGGCGGAGGCGATCGTGGTCTTCGTCTGCGTTATACCGATGATCGCGACGATCGCGTTCGGCGCGGTTGATTCGTGGACTATCGGTCTGCTCTCTATTCTCGTTTCGATCATCGGGCTTTTGTGGCTGATCGACGCCGGCTCTTCGGGTGAGTTTCGGTACAGCACGAGCAAACTACAACTTCCGATCATCGCGTTGATCGCGATCGGGTGTGTGCAGCTGCTGCCTTTTGGTTCAGGCGGTATAGCCGAGATGCTGAACGCCCCGGTCGTGCAGACGCTTTCGATGGATCCGTACGCGACGCGGTTTTTTCTAATTCGCCTGGTGATTTGCTTCGTATTCTTTGCGGCCGCTCTGGCGTATCTACCAGGCGGAAAGAGACAGTCGCGCATCGCAGTCATCTTAATAACATTCGGAACCTTGATCGCGTTTTTCGGTATCCTCCAGCGGTTAGCAATGCCGGAGGCGATCTACGGACTCCGTCCCACGCCCCAGTCCATTCCCTTTGGACCATTTGTAAATCAGCACCACTTTGCCGCATTGATGGAGATGACGTCGGGCGTCGCGCTCGGACTGCTGTTTGGCGGTGGCGTTCCGCACGAACGTAAATTCTTCGTTGGTCTCGCCGCGGGAATCATGGGGATGGCGATCATCTTCACGGGTTCGCGCGGCGGCTTGATCAGCTATCTCGGCGTGGTTGCTTTTGCCGCGGCGGCGAGCTTCGTCACCGGCTCCGATGCGGTGGCACACGGCAGTCCCGATGTGCGTAGCCGGAGCAAGAGGAATCTTTTAATCATAAGCGGCGCCGGCGGACTTGTGCTGCTCGTTCTTGGGAGCGTGCTCTTTCTTGGCGGAGAGGCCTCACTGCTTCGTGGGATCGGTCTGCAGGAAAGTCAGATGGATGTGACAAGCGGACGCGCGCATTTTTGGAACATTGCGTGGCAGATATTTCTCGCCAACCCGATACTCGGCGCCGGCTTTGACGCGTTCGGCGTTGCCTTTACCCGTTACGACAGTTGGAGCGGACAATATCGTGTCGAACAGGCGCATAACGATTACCTCCAGATTCTGGCCGATGGCGGCATTCTCGGTCTGGGGTCTGTATTGGCGTTTGTTCTTATTCTTGCAAGGAAGGGGATCGCGGCGATCAGCCGGCGAACAAGTGATATTCATCGCAGCATATCGACCGGTGCATTGACCGGATGCTTTGGAATCTTGATCCACAGCTTCTTTGACTTTCCGCTCCGCACGCCGGCGAATGTGTTTTTCTTTTTACTGGTAGTGGTACTGGTCGTAGGGAACGGCTCGCCGAAACGATCGCGCACGGTTAACGTACCGTGACGATCACATTTTTCTCGCCGCACGTGGTCGCGAAAGTGACCTGGTAGACACCCACCGCAGAGCTTATCGATTTGATGACGTAGAAACGGCGGTCCGGGATCCCTCCGATCTCGGGCTCCAGCGTCAGTTCGACATCTTTCGGGCTGCTGGATATCGCCGTGAGGGTTTTTATGTCGCCCGGTGCATCCACACTGATCAGGATCCCAATGGTTCCGCCACCGTTTATCAAAGACACGTTTTCCTGACTGGCGCCCACCTTACAAGGCGGAATTTCATCGAGCTTTACTTCCTGTCCGTCGATCAATCGCGGCCGAGAGGAACCGGACGTAACTACCGTGTCACCCGTTCTCTTCTCAGTTACGCCGTCTTTTGTGTCGGTCGCCTCCGTCTCAACTTTTTCAACCTTAGCTGCGGTCGACGCCTTGCTCGAACGACTGTTCGGTATCTTAATAATTATCGGCTCAAAGAGAGGTTTACTCTCTGTCGTCTTGGAACTGCTTGTAGCGGGTTTTTCTAACGGCGTATTTGTCGGTTCACTTTGCGACGGGGCAGGATCTGGCTCCCGGGCCGGTTCGGTCTTTGTCTCCGCGATCTTTATTTCCTGAAGCGGCTTCGGGTCTTCGTTCGCGGCGGCAGGGCTTTCGTTCGAACTGGGCTCCGTTTTCGAGGCCTCCTCAGTTTTCGGGCTGGGTACTTTGTCCGCCGGAGATGTCTCCGGGGTTGGAATTTCATCGATCTTTTCAACAGAGCTCTTTGGTTGATCGAGGACCGGCTCGGTCGCCACCGGAGTTGGCGATCCGCTAACTGACGGAGCCTCGGTCGATGCATTCTCAGCGGCAGGCACGTCAGCATTCTGCTCGGGCGTCGAGGTGGGCCGGATCGCCTCTATCGCCGGGGTGGAAGCGACGCGTTCTTGGCCGATCTTTGCCTCGAGCCCATCGATACTGCCGTTCAGTTTTCTATAGAGGGCCTCGACTATGACGTATTTCGCGTAGTCGGGTTTATCCGTCTTATAGCTTTCGATATACGAGTTGAGAGCTTCGGCGTCCTTACCATCGGCTGCGAGTGCCGCGCCAAGCCGCCACATGCTCGATCGCCACCATGCCGCTATCGGCAGGCATTACGCTGATCGCGCGGCGGAGGCGGATGACAGCGTCGGGAAAATTATTCTGGTTATACAACGCCCATCCGGCGATCTCTTCTATGCGTCCGCGGAGAATTGCCGATAGGGTCGGCGTCGGCACCTCAGGCACGAGCAAAAATTCATTACGCCGAAATGCATTTGTGCGGGCCTCATATAGTTCACTCGACATCACGGCTGAACGCGGATTCGGTACCTCGAGACCGGAGTCGGTGTTGCCGGTCGCCGCTCTCGTCAACTCGAGCACTTTGCCAAGCGCGATCCGTTTTTGCAGCAGTATCGATGCTGCGTAGATCTGTCTGTGGAGCTTCATCCTGTCTCCGCCCGCGGTAAACGCGTCGACAGCAGCGGCAATTTCGTTCTCATTCGACTCGGTCGCCTGAAGTTTTTGATCGAGAACGAGTAATGCTCTCAAGGCTTCGGCATTTTCCGCTGTGTCCGCCGCGAGGGGAGTGAAAATACTCGCCTTTCTTTCGAACCCGACCAGATCGGCGAGACTTTTTTCCTCACGCAATACCCGGCCGCCGAGATTCGTCAGGACGGTTCCCCCACGCGACACGGAGAATTGTTTTTGAAGATCTTCGGCCGCCTCGCGGAAAAACCCCGCCGCCATTCTGGCCGAAGCCAGTTCGTATTCCAGCGTTGGAAAATTACCGTACGCACGCACCTTGAAGAGCACCTGCTCGGCCTCGACCGGTTTCTTCTGGCTCATAAGGCCGCGAGCAAGGGCGATGTGCGACCATACGTACCGCGGCTCGCGAGCGACGGCCTTTTCCGCCAATTCAACGGCTTTATCACCGAGGCCCTTTGACGCATACCAGTAGGCGGCTCCGGCGAGAAGGATCATATTTCCCGGCGTCTGCTCGAGCGCCTTCGCCATCTCTGCTTCCGCTTCGTTTCGTTTGCCAGCATCGAATCAGCGCGAGGATCATGCCGGTCCGAGACTGGATATCGCTTTCATTCTTCGCCAGCAACTCGCGATAGAGCCTGACCGCCTCGTCCGATCTCCCGAGTGCCCGCTTCATTTCCGCAAGGCCGCGTTTCGATGCCGCGGAATCCGGTTCCAGCTCTAACGACTTCGAATAAGCATCGGCCGAAAGGTCGAGGTCGAAATTGATCCTGTGAGCGAGCGCGATAGTGCGTTGCACGGCCGCGGATGTCGGCTCGATCGCAGCGGCCTTTGCCGCTAAACGCATTGCCTCGCCACCGTTTTCGGTCGCAAGGTGGAAGTTTGCGATCTCCAGTAGCTGTGCCGCGTTACTCTCGACTTTGCTCTCGATCGTGGCGGCGAGTTCAAGCGCGGCAACGCGTTGTCCGCGAAAGAAAAGCGTCGATGGAATTCTCGATATCGATTCGGTAAAGAGTAGGTTCGGTATCGGGTTCGACGCGTTCTCAATGATAAGCCTGAAAAGCGAGATCGCACCGGCGGCATCGCCCGTTAACAGTCTTTCCTCAGCGATCAGAACGCGCGAACTGGCCAACAGCTCGACCGCCGCTAGACGGTTTTCTGATTGCGGAAACGTGGTCAGGAAATTCTCCAACGCCACGACCCGGTCCGCAGCTAATTCGTACGACGACGCCCTTTCGAACTGCTCTTTTTCGCTTAACGGCGCCGGCGTAGGATCCACCTTTGGCTTGACCGCTATCGTTGCTTTCTTTGGCGGCACGCTCGGTTTCCGCGTGGTCGGTGCCTTCTTGGCCGTCGATGCCTTCGATTGAGTCTTGACTGAGGCAGTTTTTTTCGGGGTTGGCTGTTGTGCGAAGACCGCAGACAAGCTTATCAGCCAGAAAAATAAAACAGCGTTCTTCATAAAACGAGTCGCTGGAAAATCGGTCGATCTTCCGGATAATTAGGTCAAATAATAACACGAAATTGCATTTGCAGATTTGGCTGGGTATTCTCGCTTCTATGAACGAGCTCGACCAGGCGTGGGCCGAGATGTTGGCCGACGCGGCAGCAAACGCGAGGTCCTCGGGACGCGGCGATGTTGCCGAATATCTCGCGCTGCGACAGTCCAACGACCTGATCCGACAGACCGGAGTGCAATGGCTTTTCAATGCTTTTATCGAGATCGCTTCCGAAGTCGCCCGCGTTAACCCGCAGGTCGTCATTGAACGCGAAGACCCGCACGAATTCGAATTTAATCGCTCGAGAATGGCCGGCAGCCTCGTCCGGGTTCGTTTTGGTGTCAGACGTATGACCATCGAGGCCGGCTGGACCCGCACCCCGGAGCACGGATTTATGCGTGGCGGAGCCCTTGCAGCGGCACGCATAAAGCACTTTGGCCGGCCAAAAGCCGATGTTGAGCTCACGCTGCTACACAAGGGCGACGCCCCCGGATGGCAGTCTCTCCCCGGCGTCGACTTCGATTCAATGAGCCTCCGCGAACACTTCGCGATTCTCCTCGAAAACTAGCTCGGCTTTTTTTTCGACCGTTTGTAAGTTAGAATTAGATGTTTTTAGCTGGTCGTACCGGGAGATATTTTAAGAAGTGAAAGCAGAGCTTGAGAAATTAGTAGATTTACAAAAGACAGATACCAACATTCGTCGATTAAAAGAATCAATCGAAACCGCGGAAGAAAGGCGTGCCGGCATCGAACAAGAGTTTGAACAGCACGCCTTTTCTATACGCGAAATTCAGGGAAACCGGGACCGTTTGGCTACGGAACGGGCGGATCTGGAGAAGCAAATTTCGGAAAACAAGACGTACCTCGAACGGGCCGATCGAAATCTGAAGCATGCGCAAAATCAAAAGGAATATGAAACTGCGATGCGGGAAACGGACGCGATTCAGAAACAGATCGCAGCGTTCGAGGCTCAGGTGATCGAAAAAATGACGGGTCTCGAAGAGGTCGAGAAAGAGCTTGAAAGCCGCGCCGATGAGATCAACACGCTCGACGCGAAGCGAGATGAGGGATTGGCGGAGTTCGACGCTCAGATCGCCGCCGAGCGTAAAGTGCTTGATGAAGAACTGAAGAGACGGAACGAAGTTTTCGTGACCCTTCCGGCCCAGCTCGCTTCGGTTTACAACCGGCTCGCTCAGCGGAGCCGAGACGGTATCGCGGTTGCCGAAGTAGTCAATGGATCGTGCAGCGCGTGCTTTATGTCGTTGCGGCCGCAGATGCAGGTCGAGGTGAAACGAGGCGATAAGATCATCACCTGCGAAAGTTGTACGCGGATCTTATACATTCAGGCTACCGAGTCCCGGGCGGCGGTATCCGACGGCTAGACGCACTGCCAGACCGGTTTATGGAGGCTGTCTGAAAAGGCGGCCTCTTTTGATTTACCCCCCGTTTAACGCGGAAGACAGTTCATAGGAACTTCTTTTCCGACCCCCTCATTCATTCTCCGGACGATTTTTTCTCGCCCTGGCTGCAGGGCCTGTGGGATAATTAGCTCACGTGGTTCCCAGCCACCCCCTCTCTCCTGCACCATTCGATTTCTTCTTTTCCTAGCACACCTATATGAAACACTCACTTATCATCGCTGTGGCGCTACTGTTTTTGACGTTTCCAGTATCAGCTCAAACCTCTAACGACTTGTTTCGAGACAGGATCAAGACCGTTCACGGCGGTAAGGATATTACGCTCACGTTCGACGCCGTCTCGCGGACTTCGAAGATCATGGCCGTCTCGGAAAACTTCTCGAAGGACGATGCGAGCCGGGCTGGCGTGCTCGCCATGAACTTTGCTGTCGGCCACATATATCCTGGCGAGTCGCTCGTAAAGTCGCCCGGATCGTTCGTTCTTACATTCTGGGTTTTATCGAGAAAGCCGCGCTTCGGCTCGAATCACGCCATGACCGTCGGTCTTCACGACGAGATCCTCGTCATCGGCAGCGCCCGCTACATCGCGAAACCGCGTGAGCAAATAGAATATTTGAATTTTGAAGTGTCGCGAGAGAACTTAACGAAGATCGCCAATCAGACGAGTGTGCGTTTTCGGCTCGGCGACGAAGAATTTACATTCACCCCAAGCCAGATGAAGCTCTTTGCAGATCTGTTGTTGATCACGGAAATCTAGATCGATGTGAAAAAGTGAAAAGGTGAAAAGGTGAAAAGGTGAAAAAGTGAAAAGGTGAAAAGGTGAAAAAGTGAAAAGGTGAAAAGTGAAAAGGTGAAAAGGTGAAAAAGTGAAAAGGTGAAAAGGTGAAAAGGTGAAAAGGTTAAAAGTGAAAATTGTGAATCTATCGTTCACCCTTTCACCCTTTCACTTTTTCACTTTTTAACTTTTTCACCTTTTCACTTTTTCACTTTACGTTTATTTCGCCCATTCATCGGCGATATGGACGTCAACCTTTACCGGGACTGACTTTACATACTCTTCACCTGCCCGGCACATGGATCTTTCCAGCGTAGCAGCGATCTGGTCTGCGTCCGCGGCGTCGCATTCGACGATCACTTCGTCGTGCACGATATTGACCAGCCTTCCGCTCGTGCCGCGCAGATCGTCATGCAGAAGGCGAAGTGCCCGTTTCAATATGTCGGCGGACGTCCCCTGGATCGGCATGTTCACGCCGTACCTGCGAGCCGAGGCGACCTGTTGACGATCGCCTTCATCGAACCGCAGACGGAGCATTCTGTTCGACGCCGTTCGTGCCATGCGTTTGGAAATAATGTCGGACCCCGATTGACGCAGGTAGCTGTCCAGTCCGCGATAAGTCCCGAAATATTTCCGCATCGTATTCTCGGCATCCGACTGCGAAAGGCCGCTCATCAATCCGAAGCGTGACGCTCCGATCCCGTAGACAACGCCGAAATTCAGACGTTTCGCGAACGACCGCTGTTCCGACGTCACATCGGCGGGGGCGACACCGAAAACCTGCGAAGCAGTCGTCTTGTGAAAATCCTCGCCCGAGATAAATGCCTTTATGAAATTTTGATCGCCCGAGAATTCGGCGAGGATCCGCAGCTCGATCTGCGAATAGTCGGCGATGACGAGCTTTTTGCCCTCGGGTGCTTTGAAACAGCGGCGATACTGTTGTTCGTGAGGTATCTGCTGGAGATTCGGATTTGAGCAGGAAAAGCGTCCGGTCGGCGCGCCGATCTGGCGAAAGTCCGCGTGTATGCGCCCGGTCTTCGGCTCGATGAATTCCAGAATATTCTCACCGAAGCTCGAAAGCGATTTTGCGACGACGCGATATTCGAGCAGTTTCGCCACCACCGGATACTTTTCTGCGAGTGGCTGGAGCTGCCATGCTCGTGTCGTGTCCGGAACCGGCACGCCTAGATTCAAAAGAGCGTCGGTCACCTGCTGCTGCGAGTCGAGATTTATCTCGGCCCGGCCGAACAGTGTCGCCTGGGCGACGCCGGCGGAGAGCATGTCCTGCAGCTCGTCGGCCGCCTTTGCCTGTGCTACGCGTACCTTATCGAGCTGCTCACGCCAACGAGCTTCGTCAAGATAAAATCCGCTAAGCTCCATCTCGGCGATCGGCATGACGCATTCGAACTCGAGCTCTGCCGCCTGTTTCAGATCATCTTTCTTCAACCGATCTTCCATCTGTTCCCATAGCGGGATCATGATGGCGGCATCGCGTGCCGCATATTCGATCTGCGATTGCGAAAGCTCGCCGCTCCAATCGCTGATCTGCTCCGACTTGTCCAACTCGGTACCGGTAAAGAACTGTGCAACATCCGCGAGAGAATGTCGTCGCTCGGATTCGCCCGCCGCGATAAGCTGGCTGGCGAGAAACGTGTCGAATATACCGTTTAGCTCGGCACCGATGTGATGTCGCACCCATTTCGCGTCGAACTTGGCGTTATGCGCGATCTTTAATTTCTCGCGATCGCCTAAAAGATCGCGGAGCGGCGCGAGATCAGGATTTGAGCGAAGTGACCCATTGGAGCCAAAGCCTTTCAGATCGATGACATACGTCGCCCGGCCTGTGCTGAACTGCAGCAATCGCAGATCGCCGCGGTAAGGATCAAGCTCGGTCGTCTCGGTATCGAAGCCGAGCAATTTCTCGCCGGCAAGCTCGCGACATGCGTTTCGGACACCTTCGGCGTCGTTGATCAACTGAAAATAAATCTCCATAAAAATGCGGTGAAAGGAATTGTATCGTGTTGGTTGAATAGGTTGAAATGGCGCAGGGCTAATGACCCTGCGACGACCTCAGCCCACTCGACGTGACGACCGGAACCTCAGGTCGTAGTTCACTTTTGATTCTGATCTCTTTGCGGCTTAGCGGCTTTGCGGGAAATTCCCGCGTTGGAGGCTATCCGGTGCTCACGCAAAATACGCAGGACGCACAGTCCGTGCTTACGTCTGCTCCCCTACTAAGTTCTCAACCTCATTTCCATTTAGGTTGTTTTTGTTTATACTGAATGCGAGTTTGCTGATGACGGACCGTAAGATCGTGATTCAGGAGCAAACGTTAGAGGATTTTAGAACGCCGGACAAAACGGCACACAGATTTTTGAAGGTTGAGCACGATTCCGTATTGATCGAAATCAAGTGCTCCCTTAGACATAAGAGCGTTGGTCGCTTTTATGATAAAGAGATTCCTGCGTGAGACAATTCACAGCCTTCGGGTCCGGAATTAATTTCCGGGTCCCGAACAATAAACTAAAAGTTTACGCAAAATCCGCTCCGTCGACGGCGATGGGGCTCTAGGTCTGTTCAAAATCCACCTAATGTGAACTTTCTCTGAAGATCGTCGCCGGCCTTCCCAGCATATCTACATTTAAATGTTTGAGGAATACAAATCTCATTTATGTCTAAAGAGATGATCATCAGCGTCAATGGGCGCGAAAAGAAAATTGCAATTCTGGACAACGGCCGCGTGACAGAATTTTACATCGAGCGCGGCGAAGAAAACTCCGGGATCGCCGGAAATATCTATAAGGGCCGTGTGCAGCGTGTGCTGCCCGGCATGCAGTCGGCATTTGTTGCCATCGGTCTCGAACGTGATGCGTTCCTGTACGTCTCGGATTTCTTTGACGAGGAAGAAGAGATCGAGCGCATCGTGATGGAGAAGTCGAAGAAGACGCCGGAGGAAGCAAAGCGCGAGGCTAACGATAAGATCGACCGAGCCCGGATCGACCGCGAGAAGCAGATGGAGGCAGTTCAGGAACTCGCCGAGCCACTTGTCGAAACGGCGGAAGGAAGCGACGAGCCCGAAGAGGAAGTTGCGAAACCGAAACGAGGACGGGGGCGTCGAGGCGGCAGAACATCGCGAACGATGAACAAGCTCAGGAACGGGAAGCAGAAGCACCTGCGGTCGGGAAATCGGTTCCGATCTTTGAATTCGAAGATTCCGGCTTCGAACGTATTATCGACGACGAGGACACGGGCGAGATGTTCAAGGACGCCTATATGCAGGAGCGTATCGTCGATCAGGTGCGAGCTGTCGAGTTCGACATGGAGAGCACATCCCAAGCGGCCGTCGGATCGTTGATCGGTTCGGTCACGGACGCACCGAGCGGGTTCGAGCGGATCGCGGACGAGGACGATGAGGATGGTTCATCGGACGACGCCTCGAAGAAGAAAAGAAAAGGCCCGGCGAAATCCTCACACGGGAAATTCTCAAAGACATCTAAAAAGAAGAAGTCGGACGATGAACCTGAAAAGGCCGAACCTGTCGCCGAAAAGAAAAAGAAACCAGCGAAACCGAAAGCTACAAAAGCTAAAACGACTCGCCGCAGTCCGAAAAAAGCGTCGGACGCACTTGAGGATGGCGAAGCAAGCGTAAAAGAGCCGGCGGAGATCGCCGAGATGGCCGTTCGACGCGGTGGACGCGGGCGCCGTCGCGGTGGACGCGGCCGTCGTGGAGGAGCGACTGATGCCGCTGGCGAGCCGATCGAGGGCGAAGAGCCGGGACTCGAGGGTGATGGTGACGGTGACGTCGAGGTAGTGACTGCAGACGCCGTCGAGGCGAAGACCCGGTGGAAGTTTCTGAGCCTAAATCTGAACCGGCAGAGAAGACCGAGAAGAAAGAATCGAAACCCGCCGCACGCGGTGGACGTGGTGGTGGCGGAGGCCGAGATACATCGAGACCGCGATCGCGGTGGACGTAATGGACAGGGCCGTCGCGACGGCCGCGAACGCGGACCTCAGCCCACCATTTCCGAGCTCCTTCGCGAAGGCCAGGAGATCATTGTTCAGATCGCGAAAGAGCCGATCGCCCGCAAAGGCGCTCGCATCACATCGCACATCGCGCTGCCCGGTCGCTTTCTTGTTTACATGCCGACGATCGAGCATCTCGGTGTTTCGAGAAAGATCGAATCCGCCGAGCGAACGCGGACGCCTTCGAACGCTGATTCAAAGGATCCAGCAGGACGAGGATGTCCCGACCGGCGGATTTATCGTCCGGACCGCGGGCATCGGCATTTCCGAAGAAGACCTGCGACAGGATGCCAAGTATCTGGTCCGCACGTGGCAGGACATCAGAAAGACAAGCGAGAAGGTAAAGTCGCCGGCGATGGTCCATCAGGATCTCGACCTCGTCCAACGTTTGCTCCGCGATCACCTTTCCGACGAATTCACCGCGATCCGCGTGGACAGCGAAGAGGAATATCTGCGGACGGTCGAGTTTATAAATCGCATGCAGCCGCGGATGGTGAAACGTGTGAAGTTTTACACGCGCGAGGAGCCGATCCTCGATGCATACGGCGTGCAGGAAGAGATCGACAAGGCGCTCAAGCCGCGGGTGTGGCTGAAATCGGGCGGCTATCTTGTCATTAATCAGACTGAGGCGCTCGTCGCGATCGACGTCAACACCGGTAAGTTCGTCGGCAAGGGGAATGCACGGCTCGAGGACACGATCACCAAGACGAACATGGAAGCGGTCGATGAGATCGCACGCCAGATCCGGCTTCGCGACCTCGGCGGCATCATCGTACTCGACCTGATCGACATGGAAGACCGTCGGAACCGTCACAAGGTTTCGCAGGCACTCCAGGAAGCTCTGCAGGACGACAAATCGCCGACCAAGGTGCTGTCGTTCAACGATTTCGGTTTGATCATCATGACGCGCAAACGCGTCAAGCAATCGCTCGAACGTACGATGTGCGCGCCATGTGACTATTGCGAAGGAGCGGGCTGGGTCAAATCGCCGACGACGATCTGTTACGAGATTCTCTCGGAAGCTCGTCGCCTGTCGAAACATCTTGATGACGTACGGCAGACGACGCTCCGGATCCATCCGGAGGTCGCGAAGGCGTTCCGCAACTCGGAGCGTTCGGTACTGGAAGAGATCGAGGCGTATCTCGGAAACGTCGATCTTTCATCGGATCCGACGGTCCACCAGGCGCAGTTCGACTTTGCGTTTGTCTAAGAGCTGAACAGTCAAAGGAAAAAGAGCGTGCTCTCGGGCACGCTCTTTTTGTTTCGAACGCCATGCGAACAAGTGATCGTCCGGGCGTGAAATCCCGGATCCGAAATTCAAGAGAGGCCCATCTTCTGAAGGATCTTATGGTAGCGGGGTTCCGAGCGGAGGACGCTCGAAGACCGGTTCGGCTTTGAGAAAGGCCGAAAGGAACATACGGGCGTCCGTCGACTTCTCCAGATAGTCGAGAGCTTTCTCGCTGTCACCGATGATGGCGTGCTTCAAGGCATAAAAATAAAAAGACTCGGGTGCAGTCGCTTCGTCAGGGAAGCGGTGCTCGAGATATCCGTTGAGTCCGGATGTTCGAAACGCCTTTTCATACTGGCCCAGCGGATCATACCCGGTATTCGAGCTGCCATGCGCGTACCTGCCGTTTATCTCATCCGCTTTAGCTATCTCGACCACCGCCTTCTCGTATTGCCCGGTCTTTATATAAATGTAGTGCAGATACTCGTGCCCGAATGCGAAGTCGGGATAGATCTCGATTGCCTTCAAACAGTATTTTTCCGCCTCGGCATATTCCCCCGAAAAGTAATGGAGTTGGCCGAGGTCAGCAAGAAAATTGTATGAGAATGGATTCAGCTCAAGGGCCTTTCGCATTTCACCTTTCGCCGATTCCGTATCACCCTTGATCGCAAGCAATGTTGCATACCAATGATCCGCGGTTGCGTAGTTCGGATTGAGGTCGAGCGATCGACGGAACGCCGTCTCGGCATCCGCCCACCTCCACTCAAAAAACATTTTGAAAAATCCGTCGGACGCATGAGCCTCGGCAAGATTCGGGTCCAGCTCGAGCGCCATCCTGATCATCGCGGCCGCTTCGTCCGAGCTCGGCTGATGCATTAGCAACGTGTCGGCTAATCCGACATATGCGAGTGCGAATTTTGGATCCGCCGCGATCGCGTTCCGGAACATCCGCTGAGCTTCGACCATACCCGCCGCCGTGCGCCTGTTCCACTCATATCGACCTCTCAGATAGAGGTCATGCGCATCGACGTTCTTGGTGTAGTGCTTCGCCATCGCGTCGCGCTCGAGCGGTGTTAGATTGACGGCGAGCGCCGGAACGATCTGCAGAGCAAGCTCATTCTGAAGCTGGAGCTCGTCCCGTCGCAGGCGCTCAAACTCACCGGACCACTCGACCGACCCATCGCTTACCCGGACGAGGCGTGCGGTGACGCGGACACTTTCGTTTGAATAGTAGATCGTGCCGTCGAGCACTGCGTCGACCTGCATTTGTTCGCCTGTCGCCACGGGATCCTGATCTCCGCCCGGTGGCAAAGCGCCGGTCGGTCGAATCTTTACGTTCTTGATGTTGCTCAGCCGAGTCGTGAGAATATCGGCAAGACCGGAACCGATGTGGGCCGTTCCGTCTCCGGCGTCAACGACCCGAAATGGAAGGACCGCCAAAGAGCCGATTGCAGGCCGTGAGGTATCTGCGGACAGGTATCGATAACCGAGAAAGCTGGTCCCGACCGTCACAAGAAGTGCGAGCGACACGAATGCGGCGAAACGAAGTCGCGAACGCTCCGGTAGCGCATTTTCCTGAAATTCGATGAGCGTCCGCGTCCGAGTCCGCTTTTCAACATAGATCTCGTCGGGCTCGATCGGCCTGACTTCGCCGGCGAATCGATATCCCCTTCGCGGTACGTTCTCTATCAGACCGTCATGGGCGCCGGCATCCTTGAGCGTTTTTCGAAGTAGGTAGACGTGGCGAGAAAGGTTGCTTTCCCCGACGAACGAATCTTCCCAGATCTCGTCGAGCATCGCTTGCTTGGTCACCAGCTCGCCCTGGTTTTCGACGAGCATGCACAAGACTTCAATCTCCTTTAGCGGCATCGGCACTGCGGTCCCCCGGTGTCGGAGAACTTTTACACGCGTATCGAGGCGAAACTCGCCAAACATCCATTGACCTGAAAATTCTTCGCCCATACCGGTTAAAAAACGAGTAATTGGAAACTTATTGGAGCAAAAGTTCAAGACTTTCGTCCGCTACTCCTGCTTAACTGCTCGACGAAACAAGACAATCCTAAAAGTTTCGACTTTCGAATCAGGAACCGACTTTACACCAAAAATGAGCGAAAACGCCAGCAGAATCTTGATCGAGACGGACGTGTGCGAGACGTTCTCGATTCGCATCGGGCGAAACCACGTGGTCCGGATCTATTGCGACGAATGCGGTGCCGAGGACAATATGATCGACCTCAACGCGGCGGTCACGGCCACCGGCATCTCTGCCGCCGGTCTGATGGAACGGATCACCAACGGTTCACTGCACTCACCAAAAACTACCACCGGACATTTATTGATCTGCCTGCGATCGCTTCAGCGACAGCCGGATCTGGAGAACAGAAACTATGAAACGATCGGCTAGATCCTATTACGCAGTCGCGGTTGCGGCTTTATTTACCATTCTCGTCTCGATCCTCATCTCGAATATCGTGTCAGCCGAACTGCTCTCGATCGTCGGCGTGCAGCCGGTCGTCACGCGAACATGGGACGGCGGCGGTGCGACTAATAACTGGTCCGAGGATGCGAACTGGACGGGCGATGTCGCCCCCGTGAGCGGCGACGCAGTGGTGTTCGACGGGACGAGTACGAAGGATGCGGTTGTCGATGTCGATTTTTCCATCGCAAGTCTTCAGATCATTGCCGGCTATAGCGGAATTATTTCTCAGGGTAATTCGAACCTGACGATCGGAGGTATCTATGAGCAGTTGTCGGGGACGTTCACAGGCAGCACCGGCGGGCTGAGCATCGGTTCGACCTTTACCCTCAACGGCGGATCGTTCACGGCGCCGACGGGAACACTAAGTATTCCGTCGAATATGACTATCGCTTCGGGTGCTTCGTTTAACCCGAATGGCGGGACCCTCGCATTCGTCGGCGCGGGAGGCCAGACATTATCGATTCCCGACGGATTTGCACTCAACAATGTGATCGTCAACAAGACGAATAATACGGGTGTGTTTCTTCTCACACAGTTCACGTTGACGGTAAACGGGACGCTTACTCTGACTGACGGTGCGCTCGATCGTAACTCGGTTGGAACCGTCGACGCCAAGGGCGATGTTTTGATTGCACCAACGTTCGACAGTAACTCACCGGGGAACGCACCCGCGTTCCTGAGTATCACCGGGCCGGCGGTTCGAACTGTGACCTTCCCGGTCGGCGTGCGTATGCCGCCGCTAACGGTAAACGCGCCGAACGTGGCCTTGAATTTCAGCGGCTCAGGCACCTTTACATTTACCCAGAACGTCGACGTTCAGGCCGCGAGCTTTTCGAATGGTGACGTGAATGTCGTCGTGAACAGCCACTTCACGACCAACGGCTTTACGCAGGGTTCAGGCAGCCTGACTTTCAACTTCGACTTTACTCAGACGGGTGGAACATTCAACCCCGGGAGTGGGTCGCTGAACTTCAACTCCAACTTTACGGCCAGCGGAGGCACGTTCAACGCTCCGGCCGGAACCTTGAATTTTTCCCGAACAGTAACTGTCTCGGCGGGCGCAGTATTCAATCACAATAACGGAACAGTCGTTTTCAACGGGCCAACGTTCCAGGTCTTTTCTGTGCCCGCAGGCGCTGTGTTCCCGCTGAACAATGTGGTTCTTGATAAGCCGGACACTATCTCGCTGATGTTCGGTTCCAACGGCACCGTGACGGTCCTCGGGACTTTGACACTTGCGGAAGGCGGGATGGATCTCAACTCGGGAGGAACAAAGATCGACGTCCAGGGCGACCTGATAATGGCACCGACTTTTGACGGCGGTACCGCGGGCAGCCCGATCACTTTACAGATCGCCGGCCCATCGACGCGAACGGTTACCTTTCCTGTGGGCGCGGTAATGCTGCCGCTGATCGTAAACGCGCCGAATGTGACAGTAAATACAAGTGGCATCGGAACCCTCACGTTCAGCTCTGTCGACCTGCAATCGGCTGCGAGTTTTACAAACGGCACAGTAAACACTGTCATGAACGGCCCGGTGAATCTGGGATCCGCGAGCTTTACGCAGGGAACTGGCGATCTAGCCTTCAACAGCAACTTTATACAAAACGGCGGAACGTTTACGTCGGGCACCGGTGCGCTGGAGTTTAGGTCAACCTTCGATCTTAACGGCGGAACCTTCGTTCGCCGGCGGGCTCAATGTCATTCGTTGGTAACGTCCAAGTGCTTACCGGTGCGACATTCAACCCGAACGGCGGAACTGTGATCTTTACTGGAACTTCCGCTCAGCAACTTCTCAGAATACCGACGACATTTACCCTCAATAATGTAAATGTCAACCGAGCTCACAACACCGAGCTGTTTTGGTTCAACAGTCCGACAACCCTTGCTGTCGCTGGAACGCTTACCTTGACCGACGGAAGACTCGAACGAAACTCTACTGGAACCGTTGAAGCGCGGGGTGATATCCGGTAGCCTCAACGTTCGACGGAGGCATTGGCGGCAACCCCGCCTTTTTCCTGATTTCAGGAGCGGCTGATCAAACCTATACGAACAGCGGCGGCGTGAATCCGGGTGCCACCTGGACGATAAACAAATCGGCCGGGACGTTGACGGCGGCCTCGAGTCTTACTCTGCAAACAGGTCAGACGTTGAACCTTACCAGCGGAACTCTCTATCTCAATGAGAACTCGAACCTGACTGCTGGAGCGATAAACATCGGGACCGCCGGGCGTCTCGTAAATGATTCTACGACGACGATCACGCTCGGGGGCAATCTGGTGAATAACGGTCAAGTCGATCTGCAAGGCAACGGAGCGGATTGTCCCGGCACCGATTTGATCTTGATCCGGTCATCGAGTGCAACCCAACGAACCTGGACAGGCGGCGGCAGCTACCGGTTAGTTGACGCCGATGTTCAGAATATGGGCGGCACCGGGACAAAGAGGGCATACAGCAGTACCGATTCGGGCGGCAACAATGCGAGTTGGATTTTCGATAGCGGCTGCCCGCCTCCGCTTACAATAACGCCCAGCGTAGTGGACGTCCCCGCCGGCACGAATCAGATCTTCACCGCGGGCGGCGGCTTTCCACCTTATACGTTTTCCCTGGCGTTGAATAATTCAGGTGGCACGATCGGAGCGACCACGGGATCTTATACCGCCGGATCGGTGATCGGAGCCTCCGACACCGTACGCGTAACTGACGCGTTCGGCGGGACGGCTGATGCGGTCGTCAACGTTGTAGGCTCCGCAACGAGCCTCAACTTCATCGTCCATCCGTCCGACGCGCCGGCCTTTCAAACAATCGTGCCACCGATCCAAGTCGCCGTGCAGGACTCTTTCGGCAACACGATCCCGAATTCGACCGCCGCCGTGACACTCGCGATTCAAAACAATGCGGGTTCCGGCGCTTCGGCGGGAACGCTCACCACAAACGCGGTGAGCGGCATTGCGACGTTCGATAATGTGCGGATGCACGGCTCGGGTGCGGGCTATACGCTGCGAGCCACAAGTCCCGGGCTCACTACTGGAATTAGCAACGCATTCAACATCGGGACGGGAGGCGGAACGCAGCTTGGGTTTGTGGTGCAGCCCTCGAATACTCCCGCCCGGTGCGGATATCTCTCCTCTCGTTAAGGTCGCGGTGCTGGACTCGGCCGGGAACATCGCTACGACCGCGACTGTACCTATCACCATTTCTCTCGGTGCCAACCCTGGCCCGGGCGTGCTCTCCGGCACGCTTACAGTAAACGCCGTCGCAGGTATCGCGACCTTCCCAGTTCTGACGGTAGATGCCCTGGGAACCGGCTACACGTTGGCCGCCGCTTCGGGTTCATTGACGGGCGCTACAAGTGCACCCTTTAACGTCGCGGACCCGCTTATAGTCACAAACACAAACGACAGCGGGATAGGGTCACTGCGACACGCGATCAACTTCGCCAACAATAACTTTGGAACGGACACAATTAGTTTCAATATCCCGGGCACAGCACCGTTCGTGATCAATGTTCCCACGGCTCTTCCTGCGATCGGTTTTGAGAGCGTGATAATAGATGGTACGTCACAGCCCGGCTACGCCGGCGTACCGCTCGTCGAGGTGAGAGGAATCTCATCATCTCCTATGAACGGTTTCACCCTATTTGCGGACGCCTGCACAATACAGGGTCTCGCAATAAACGGATTCGGTACCGCACCCGCACTCGGTGCCGCCATTTCAGTTCTGGGTGACAACACGTCACTGATCAACAACTATATCGGCCTCGAGCCTGACGGAACGACTGCGCGTAGAAATGAGATCGGCATTTACGTAGCGCAGGGAGCATCGAATACGTTTGTCGGTCCCGATACCGGGCAATCCGCAAACTTGCGCAACATCGTCTCCGGCAATGTCTATCCGATAGTCTTAGTCGGCTCTGACAACTACGTAGAGGATAACTATATCGGCACGAACGCCGCGGGCACGAGCGCCGTGCCTAACACTTATGGGGTCATAATCTATGCTAACGGAATTACAGTCCGGGATAACGTAGTTTCCGGCAATGGAGCCTTCGGGATCGCCATTCTGGATTCCTTAACCCAAAACGCCTTAGTTGAACGGAATCGGATCGGTTTGGCCGCGACAACACTGACACCGATCCCGAACGGAGGCTCAGGAGTACAGATACCCTACCAGGGAATCAGGGGCGTGAGGTTGAGCCAAAACCAGATCTTCGGAAACAACGATCTGGGAATCCGTCTCGGGAATTTCAATCCCGGCTCTCCGGCTATTCCGAACGACCCGCAAGATCCGGACACTGGGGCGAATGGATTGCAGAATTATCCGCAGCTGAGCATGGCTTTCACGGTCGGCGGAACCACGCGAATTGTCGGGTCTCTAAACAGCACGCCGTCATCGACATTCAATCTGGAGTTTTTCTCAAGCCCTGGTTGCCACGCTTCGGGGAATGGAGAGGGCGAGACATTTATCGGCTCGGCCGAAGTTACCACCGACGCGGGCGGGATCGCATCGTTCGTATCGCCACAGATAACACTGCCGGTGGTCGTTCCCGACGGACGATTCATTACTGCCACGGCGACCGACGCCGCCGGCAATACATCAGAGTTCTCGCAATGCACCGTCGTTGGGCCGAGATCGCAGATCCTTGGCGGAGTCTTTAGTAACGGCGTACCTCTGCCGAACGTTCAGGTGCGACTGACTAATCCTCAGGGACCGCCGTTCACCGCGACGAAAGTCTCGAACAGCAACGGAAACTTTTCTTACAGTTTTCTTCCGGCGGCAGACTACACGTTGACCGTCATACACCCGAATCTGACATTTACGCCGCTTACCCGTTTCTATCCGAATCTGACGACGAACCAGACGAACCAGAATTTTGTCGCCGGGAGTCCGGCTACGTTTACCCTTCGCGGCAGGGCACGGACCGACGCGAGCGGATCAAGTGTTTCGGGCGGCAAAGGGAGCGGCGAGTGTCATGCCGCCGGTTCCCGCCGGTGGGTTCCCGCTGCTCGGAGTGAATTTCAATATCACCGGTCCCGGCGTGAATCGCAATGTGACCAATGACAGCTTTGGAAACTATCGCCTGGATGGGATCCCTCCGGGAAATTACATCGTGACGCCGACAAAGCCGAACTATACTTTCAGTCCGCCGGTCAGGTCTATCGATATTGGCACTAATGAAATGGCAGATTTCGATGGCGAGTCACTCGGTCTGTCGCAACTCGCAGGTCGGATCGTTTACGATTCGCGGGATGGCATTAACGCGATGAACGCGGACGGCAGCGGTGTCGTCGCGCTTTCGCCAAACCTGAGAACGGCGGCGCACCTTCTGCCGAGACTTACGGAGAACGGACAACGTCTGACATTCGTCAGGCGAAGTGCGACCGGCAGTCAGAACAGGATCATCGCGATCGATGCTGACGGAACGGGCGACGAGTTTCTGGCCACCGAGAATTCACCGTTGTCGTCGCCAGTGTTCTCTCCCGACGGCAGCCGCGTTGCTTTTAACAATGCGTCGAACACTCTATACGTAATGAACTCCGACGGCAGCAACGCTCAGTCGATCCTCGGGAATTGTACCGAGCCCGACTGGTCACCTGACGGGATACAGATAGTTTGCCTCGAAGAGGTCACAAGTACGACGGACCGTATTAAAACCGTCAACCTTAATGACGGCACGCGTTCGACCTTCGACAGCACTTCGGGACGAAAGTTCTCGCCGCGGTGGTCACCCGATGGTACGAAGATCGCTTTTATCCGAAGACAGTCCGGTACGCCATCCACGCATTCGGTCGTCGTCAAAGAACTTCTCGGCGGCACAGACACGTTTATGTCGGGGACGAACAATCTCTTCCAGAGCCTGGCATGGTCGCCGGATGGAGCGCGACTTTTATTTGTCCGGGACTCGATCGCGAGCGCCAGTGCGAGACCTCCAGGAGGAAACAAGCAACTCGTAACTATACAGTCTACTGACGGCCAGAACATGCTTGTCATCGTCGACCAGTTTGAAGGGGATACGATCGACTGGGGAGCGTCGAACAGCTTGCCGACACCGGCGAGTCCGACACCGACCTCGATCGCATCCGGCGCCGTGTCGATCGGTTTCCCGAGCACCACCGGCATGAACGGTTTTACGACGATCACGCCGATCGAACCTAACTCCGCGGGTGCGGCTCCGAATGGCTTCGCAATCGGAAACTTCGCATTCGAGATCAATACTACGGCCGGCTACACACCCCCAGTCACCATCTGCGTCGATCTTAATACGACCGGTGTCCAGTTGCTCCGGCCACCCGGGCAACCGGCGCTTATGCACAATGAGAACGGCGTACTCGTGAATATCACAACAAGCTATGACGACACGACCGGTATTCTGTGCGGACAGGCGAATTCGTTCAGCCCATTTGTTATCGCTGAACAGATCGATTCGGCATTGCCGTCGATCACCGGCCTCACGATCGATTCGAATGGCGAACCGATGAGCGGTGTCGTGATGAATCTAACGGGGGCGGAAAATGGTCAAACGCAGACCGACTCGAATGGGCTTTTTAGTTTCGTGAATCTTATCGACGGAGCAAATTACAACGTCCAGCCGCAATCGGTCGGGCACCTTTTCAACGAGTACAGCGAGGATTTCCTCGCAGTGACCGGTGAAACTACGGTCGTGTTCACTGGAACAGCCAGCGTATTTCAGATCGGAGGCCGTGTCGCGGATTCGAACGGCGATGGTCTTGCCGGTGTCACGGTGACACTTGAAGGAGCGTTTGCCGACGAGGTCGCAACCGATGCGACCGGGAACTATTTATTCACTGCTCTTCCCGCCGATGGAAGTTATTTCATCAGCCCATCGGGCGCGGGATTATCATTCAGTCCGGGCGAGTTGTCGGTCGGCGCGTTAACGAGCGATGTGAGCGGAGTGGACTTCACCGCGTTTGCTCCGACCGCCGCGAGCGTATCTGTTTCGGGAAGGGTCCTGACCGCCGACGGACAAGGCATCGGCAAGGCAAGAGTTTCGCTAGCTGATACAGACGGAAACACTCGTACCATTTTGACGAATCCTTTCGGATATTACCGGTTCGATGGTGTTGAAGTTGGAGCGGCCTATGTGATCAGTGTCGAAGCCAAGCGGCACGTGTTTGCTAATCCGACACGGACCCTGAACGTGGTCGACGAGTTGACCGATGTTAATTTCATCGCGCTGTCGCCATGAGCCCGGGCGCGGAAGTTCCAGCTCGCCCGAAAATAATGTCTGCAGGCCTACAAGATGGTCACTAATCGTAAGGAGTGAAAAATGAGAAGAGAGCTATATGAGATCCTGGTCGCCGCTGTGCTGATCATTGCCATTCAATCCCTATCTGCCGCAACGGTTTCGGCACAGTGCACAGCTCCGAACTTTAACTTCCAGTCAAATCCGACCAGTGTGGGCTCGAGTCCCGATCGGCCCGTAGTCGGCGATTTCAATCGTGACGGCAAGCTGGACGCGGCATGGACCCATGCTGCCATGGACACGATTACGGTCGCGCTCGGAAACGGAACCGGCGGGTTTACTTCAGCCACTAATTTCGCAACCGGTGATCTTCCGTTCCGGACCGTGGTCGCGGACTTTAACCGGGATGGCCGGTCCGACCTGGCGGTGGCTACGTCACCGGCAGGGGCAAGCGACAATATCTCAATACTGCTTGGCAACAGCGCCGGTGGGTTTACGGCGGGCACTCCGATTCCGAATGCGGGCAGTACGAGTATTGCCGTCGGGGATTTTGATCGTGATGGGATCGCAGATCTGGTGTCCGTCGTTGGCCCCTCATCTTTCCAGATCTTTACCGGAAATGGCTCCGGGGGATTTACCGCGCAGCCAGCTGTCTCTAGCGACGGAGCTCTCACCATCGTTACCGTCGGCGATATAAACCGCGATGGACGGGACGACCTGGCGATCGGTCAGATTAGCTTCAGTCGCGTCGCCATCTTTCTTGGAAATGCGAGCGGCGGATTTGGTACACAAACAAATGTGGGTGTCGGCCTTGGACCTGACCCGATCGTTCTGGCGGACCTGAACAATGACAATGTGCTGGATATTGTGACTGGTAACATCGATTCGGATGATGTATCCGTTCTGTTAGGTAACGGCTCCGGCGGTTTCGGCGCGGTAGCAAACTATCCGGTCGGGGGCGTGGCCGTTCGCTCGCTTGCGGTGGCGGATTTTAACAACGACGGCAATCTCGACTTGACGGTCGGTAGACAAGCTCCGGGCCAATTGCTGGTGCTAATGAACGAGGGCGATGGAACTTTTGGTGCTCCGATTTTCTTCACCGTCGGGGGCAATCAGAACAGCGTCGCGGTGGGTGACTTTGATAACGACGGAAGGACTGACATATTCTCGACCCAGCAGTTTTCAAACACTTTCGGCGTCCTTCGGAATACTTGCATCAGCGCCGGTGCCGGCAGCGTCGACTTCACCGGCGACGGCAAGTCGGACCTGGCAATATTTCGACCTTCGAACGGCAACTGGTTTATTATTCGGAGCGAGGACAACACTTTCTTTGGATTCCCGTTCGGAACGAACGGAGATATTCCGGTTGTGGCCGACTACGATGCAGATGGTAAGGCAGACCCCGCGGTCTTCCGTCCGTCAAGTTCGCTTTGGTTCATTGCCCGGTCTTCGGATAGCCAGGTCACGGCCACACAGTTCGGCATTTCCACAGATGCGCCGGTACCGAACGATTATGACGGCGACGGCAAGGCCGACATCGCGATCTATCGTGCAAGTCAGGGCGAGTGGTGGATCCTCCGGAGCACGGGCGGTGTGTTCGCTACGACGTTTGGAGGGGGTGGAGATATTCCCATCAAATAAGAGCAATCCTAATTCACGCCTCGTCCGCTCGGGCGAGGCTCACCTTACCGAACTTGCGCCGGCGTCTCTCTCTTCATTCCGCGCGGCGGAGTTACGATTCGCCATTTAGATACAGGGGACCGACCCAACGCTAAGCCGCATTAGCAAATCCGTTCGGCTACTACATTATCGACGGAATCGAGGTCGGACTAAGCTATCTGGTGTTTGCCGAGTCTAGGACTTACACCTTCGCCGGGAATCCGAGGTCTATCACGATCGTAGATGAGTTTCGAATGTGAATTCGGGTAAAGCGCGTTGGCGCGCTTCGCTACCTTGCAGGGGCCTGCAAGAGGATCACATCGCGGATCTCCTGGCCGCGGACAAACGCAAGCCATTTGCCGTCTCGTGACCAGGAAAAATTGTAAAGACGTTCGTCCGGCAGTCCAACGACTTTGTAGGGCTCACCATCGACGGGAAAGTTCCAATAGCCTTTATACGCATCTCGCACCGTGAACGTCTTGCTGTCGGGTTTCCACCTGATGTGGACGGACGGCGTCGCATTTTTCGGAATGTCGATCTGTCGAACGAGGCTGTGGTCCGCAGCCGAAAATATAGCGAATCGGGATTTGTCCGTCCTGTACGCGGCGGCAATATATTTTCCATCAGGTGAGAAGCTGGCGAAGGAGGTTTCCCGTTCGGTGAAGCACTGCTGCTCACCGCCATCGATGGGTACACGACACAGCCATCCACTACTCTTTCCGATATAAGACTTGAAATACACCCATTGCCCGTCCGGCGACGGGGTCGGCAGAAATGCGTGGCCGCCAGAGGTCAACTGTCTGGCGTTAGAACCGTCGATATCGGTTCGCCAGATACTAAAATCGGGGGCGCGATTTGAATGAAAAACGATGTACTTCCCGTCGACCGTCACCGACAAAGAGCTGTCCACGTTACCGCTCGGCGTCAACTGTTTTTGATCGTCGCCATCCATGCTAATCGCCGCGATATATTGGCTCTCGGTATCGGATGTGTTGTAGATGATCCGGCCGTCGGGCGTCCAGTCGATGCCCCACAATCCGTCATACTTCCCGAACGAACCAAACGTGATCTGTCGCTGCTGAGTAAGATCGTCAGCAGCGGCTAACCAAACATTATTGAGCTGGCGATGGTCGACCGTGAGAAGAGCTTGCTCGGATCCGGATATACTTAGCGAAGCGCCTGCATCGTTGTGCCACGAGGCTCCGTACTGACTGCGATCGTTGGTAACACGTTGAACGGCGCCGGACGGGTAATCTAACTGATACATCTGGTAGTGCGGCACGGATGAGAACGAATTTAGGTCGACGCCGATAAAGATCAGTCCACTGCCGTCATCCAGCCACGCAGTCCTCGTCACCTCCCGCACGGCCTGGTGCTCAATTCGTTCGAGCGCTCCCGTCACCAGATCCAGGATCGCGATCTCCGTACGGAAAGGTAAGTCGGGAGCGATGAGAGCAAATGCGATCTTCGATCCGTCCTTTCGCCAGGAAAGCGTCGACGCGATAAATCGCTGCGACGCTTCGAACGCCGCGATATCACGCTGAGGTGAACCATCGAGCGGAGCGATCGAGACACTAATTTTACTATCGTCCCCCGGTGAAGGGCGTACGACAGCTATCTCCTTTCCATCAGGAGACAGGCTAAACGTGTCGACGTTATCCAGAATCTTTTCTTGTAGACCGCCGAGAACGGGGATTCTCATCATCGACGCGTTGGCATTGTTCGCGTCGCGAAGCGAGTAGAGAAGATGGGAATTGTCCGGCGAGAATGTAAGTGAGCGGTAAACTGCCTCTTCTGGCGCACGCAGCTGTAAATGATTGCCGCCACCAACATTTCCAACCCACAGACTCTTCTGTCCAAGCTCGTCGATCGTGTATGCGAATAATTTTCCGTCCGGCGATAGCGTCGCCATCCCAACATTGCCGGTGGTCGTTAACTGGCGGACGGCCGAATTCTGGTAGAGACCAAACGACGACTCTGGCCGGTTGACGGACCTGACATACCAAGCGCCGACGCTGATCGCCAATACCGCGACCGCGGCGAATCCAATTGTAGTGACCCGATGCCATCGTCGCCGTATCGGAAGCTCGGCAAGTAGGTCCGTGTCGGTTGCGGGTAAAAATTCTTCGACAACGACGCGAGAGATTTCACGGTTCTCGATGATTATATCGTTCGAGCCTTTTGGCTCAGAGGCCTCGGCCACAAAACTGTAACCTTTGCCGGGAACCGTGATAATCCGCGCCGACCCGCGACCGTTCGCGTTCCCGAGTGCCTTTCGTAAGACCGACATTTGGACTGTTAAGTTGTTTTCCTCGACGAATTGTCCCGGCCAGACGCTCTCCAACAGTTCGTCTTTACTCAGAATCCTGCCGCGGTTCTCGACCAGCGTTTTCAGCAACTCAAACGTTTTTGCCTTGAGTGGAACCGTCTCACCGCCGCGCTCGAGGACTCGCGCCGAGGTATCGACCGTAAATTCGTCAAAGTGAAAAACGGTTTTTCCGAGCGAGATCATTCCGATTTAAGACAATTAGCAAGAATTAGCCTGATATTTAAGGACATTAATTGCCGCGAGTTGGAAAATTGCCCCAGAACAGACAGGAGAGTTGTTCAAAAGAGCTTGCTGAAATTATAGGCCAAATGTTTGGCGGTGGAAACACAAAAATGACCGAAAACGAACGGCTCGCCAAGCGGACGGAAATCACGATCGAAACCCGGAGTGTAACAGTTATCCGACTCATTGTCGGCCCTGGCCAAAGCGATTATCGAAGTAACTGCGAAGACGCGTATCAAGGGTCAAGCGACGAGTTCTGCACGAAATGCGGAGCTAATAAATCTCACGCCGCACACCGCCCATTTTCTGCCGATGCGAAAAACAATCAGGTTCATTTGGAGGCCAATCAGGGCGATTTGGCATCGTCCGGCCTAAAACTCGTAACGGCCAATCCAGAGTACACGAGTTGGGAGCTAGAGCTAAAGAGGTATTCATGACGAGAATAAATAAGAGAACTTTCAGGAAGGCAGTGGTGAGTCTCTCGGTGATCACCACGATATCAATATCGGCATTAGCGAGCTTCCTCATGTATGTCGAGACTGCCGGTGCAGGAGGTCCAGAGCGTCCTGGTGGAGATATGAGAGTCGAGTTAGTCACCGAGACTGATGGGGACAACACGTCGAAATGCGACGCCAAGTACCAAAGCCTTGGCGCAGCGGAGTGCGACAAAATTCTTTTTATCTCCACACGGAACGAGTCACTGAATGATTATGATCTCGTGATAATGAATACGGACGGCTCGCAGCGAACCGGATTGTTGCCGAGCAACCTTTCCGGTTCGAGCCCGCAGGTCAGGCGAGATGGAAGGAAGATCGTATTCAAGAGACTTTACCCCGATGGGGAAGATTTCGATGATCTTTACATCATGGACCCGGATGGAAGCGGCATCACGCAGGTGACCCAGGACAGGCCGGTATCTGGAACATACGATCTTAGCCCCGACGGATCAAAAGTGGTGTTTGAGGGTGGCAGTGACGCAGACAAGATTTTCACGATCAATACTGATGGTAGCGGCCTGACACAGTTCAGTCCGACGGGTCAGGTTGATACCGATCCTGTCTACAATTCGGACGGAACGAAGATTGTTTTTGTCAGACGAATTGAAGTTTCCGGGGAGTTGGTCGGAGAGGAACTTTTCTCAAAAGACGTAGATGGAACCAACCTTACGTTGCTGACCAGCACGGGCCGGATCAACAGCCGCCCGCTATTTAGTCCGGATGGTTCAAAAATCCTCTTTATCTCAAGAGCCATCGGCGAGATTTTTCTCAACCTTGAAATCATGAATTCGGACGGCTCAAATCGGATGACGTTGGCCGAAGGATTTTTTGGTTTTCCTCAGTTCAGTCCCGATAGCAGTAAAGTGGTGTTTAACCCTTCAAACACCATTGCTGAATTTGCGTCGATCAATACGGACGGCACGAACCTCACGCTGATAACGCCGGGTCGTTCCCCGTATTACACCTTGAACGGCGGCAGGGTCGTTTTTGATGCGTATTTTGTGATAGGGTCTCCTCCCGCGATAGGAATTGTAAATTCCGACGGCACAAATCCGATTGCATTAACCGATCAGACGGGCAATTTCTTTCCGCAGGCTGTTTTTATTGACCAGGACAACGACGGTGCCGGCGCGGGGTGTGATAACTGTCCTCAACATACGAACGCGGACCAGCTCGATACCGACAACGATGGACTGGGCGACGCCTGCGACCTAGACGATGACAACGATGGCGTTTCCGACGCGAGCGACAACTGTCCGCTGAACAGCAATCCCGATCAACTTGATACGGACAGCGACGGACAAGGGAATGTCTGCGATCCTGACGACGACAACGACGAGGTCCCTGACGGTGCGGATAGTTGTCCGCTCATCGCCAATCAATACCGCATCGCTCTCTCGTCCAGCCGTAGCGGCAACTACGAGATCTACACGATGAACGCCGACGGCACGGGGGCCACGCGCGTTACGAACGCTTCTGCATTCGACTCTGAGCCGAGTTTCGATAACGGCGGTAACAAGATCTTGTTCACCTCCAACCGCAACAACAGCCGCGATGAGATCTACGTGATGAACGCCAACGGCACGGGTGTTACGCGGCTAACAAATATCGCAGGCAGCAATAACGCCGCCGTTTTTAATCCTGCCGGAACAAAGATCGCATTCACCTCTCGCCGTTTCGATGGCAATGAGAATCTCTTTGTTATGGATGCCGACGGCGCAAACCAGGTTCGATTGACATCATTCACGACAACCGGGACGTTCGCCAGGGATCCGAGTTTTAATAATGACGGAACGCGGATCGTGTTCGAGAGTCAGCGTGGAGTCATCGGAAACTCACAGTGGGATATCTTCGCCATAAACCCGGACGGCACCGGCGAGACGCGCCTGACCACTGCAACACAACCGGACCACCAACCGTCGTACAGTCGTGACGGCACCAGAATCGTATTCACCTCCGAGCGAGACGGTAACTATGAGATCTACATAATGAACTCTGACGGGACAAATCAGACTCGTCTTACCAATACACCGGAGCACGAATTCGATCCTGTGTTTAGCCCCGATGGAACCCGGATCGCTTTTAGCAGATCGGGAACCGGTGGTATTTACGTGATGAACGCTGACGGAACTGGTATTAACCTGCTGACCAGTACGTCCTTTGATAGCGAACCCTCGTTCGGCGCGCAGCTCGATGGTGACGGCGATGGCGTCGGCAATGCCTGCGATAACTGTCTGCAGTCTTCGAATCCGGATCAGACCGATACTGACGGAGACGGACTCGGCGATACGTGCGACAACTGTTCGACCGTGAGCAATCCGAATCAGGCAAATAACGATGGCGATGCTCTCGGAGATGCATGTGACCCCGATGACGATAATGACGGCGTTCTAGACGACGCGGATAATTGCCCACTCGTGGCGAATGCGAATCAAGCGAATAACGACGGCGACACGCAAGGTGATGTGTGTGATCCGGATGATGATAACGACGGGGTAAACGATAGCAGCGATAATTGTCCATTCGCAGCTAATGCAAACCAGGCCGACAACGACGACGATGGTCTCGGTGACGTATGCGATCCGGATGACGACGACGACGGGGTGCTGGACACGGTCGATAACTGTCCGCTCTCGTCCAATGAGGATCAAGAGGACAACGATCTTGATATGCTCGGCGACGTTTGTGATCCGGATGACGATAACGACGGTGTCCTTGACGATGAAGGTGATAGTTGTCAGTTCGTCGCGGATCCGTTCCAGACCGATGCAGACGAGGATGGGATCGGCGACTATTGCGACGATGAGACGGTTGTCGGTGGACCCGGTAAGAAAGGTCCCGGCGTGATGCTCGGCGACGTCAGCCTGGAGTTTGCGGACGTCCTGACTGAGGGTGTTACTACTTTCTCGGCACTACTTATCGATGCCGGCGAACTGCCAGCGGGCTTTGCAGCGTGTCCCACGTGTCCGGCGTTCGACATTACGACGACCGCCACCTACACGCCGCCGGTCACGGTGTGCCTGCCGGTGCCTCCGGAGGTGACCGGACCTGAATTCCAGCGGATGAAACTTCTTCACGGGGAGGAAGGGGTTTTCGTCGATCGAACGACGAGCCATACTACGAATGGAAATGGTGTTCGATTGGTATGCGGCGCGGTCACATCACTGTCACCGTTCGCCCTGGCACACAACCTGGCTCCGACTGCGGCACCCGTCTCTGTCGGCGGTCGAGTTACCACCACGAACGGTCAGGGCATCCACAATGCCGTGCTCAGTTTGTATGGCGCTGACGGCACGACGCGAACTGCCCGAACAAATCCGTTCGGCTACTACCGCTTCGACGAAATTGCGTTGGGTGTCCACTATATCTTGACGGTCAGTAGCAAACGCTTCACATTCACGCCGGAGTCTCGCGGCATCACTCCGCGCGATTCGATCTCGGACGCGGACTTTGTGGGTTCGCCGTGAGTGGCACCACTCGGGATTAACGCTGATATGCGAGAAGGCAGCTTGGTAGCTGCCTTCTATTAACCGTCCTAACGTGTCTATAACCGCTGCGGATTAGAGCTTGATCTCTTTTAGGGCTTTCGCGTTTTCGGGTTTGTTAAAAATCCCGTCGGGAACGGACTTATTAAATTCGACTGTCTGGTAGTTGATCCGCGAAGACTGAACGCCGCCGGTGAAGCGGTCGACGATGAATGGAGCCTTAATGCCGCCGACGTCGACAAATTGCGCGTAGCGGTCCTCTTCCTTGATCTCTTCGTTGTCCGCATTGAGGCGCTTGTAACTTCCTTTTTGCGGGAGCCCGTCGTCGGCGGCGAATTCGAACTCGACCTCAAGCCCATCGTTGTAGATCAGCTTGATGACCTCGTTGCGTTTCCCCAGCGTCGCGGGGCGCTTTCCGATGTAGCTGATTTTCCCTTCGCCTCGCCAGTGGCCGCGAAGCAGGTAGTCCAGGCTGGTGCGCATGCCGCGTTTAAAGTTCTCGATCTGTTTTTCGTTTTGGACCTTTACAAGCTGCTGTTCTCCGTCAAAAACCCAACCCGTGTCAGCGACGTTTGTCTGCACGTTCCGCAAGCCGTTTCCTTTGAAGTCGGTTCGCTCTTTATCGGGATACACGATGACATCGGTAAAAGTTTGGAACGAAACGACCATGCCGTCCTTAAGGATGCTGTATTTCCCGCGGCCGATCTGTGTTTTGACGTTCAGATATTTTTCGCCGCCGAGATTTTGGACAGCTTTCTGAATGACGGCTTCGGCATCGCCAAGGGGCTTAGTTTGTGCCGGATCGACGCCGGCCAGAAGCACGATCGCGAGGAGGAGAATTAGAACACGGGGGAAGTACAGGTAAATTGATTTCATAGAAAAAACGCTTCAGCGAAGTCCTTTCTTAGCACCAAGGGTGCGGCCGCAATTTAGCCAGGGGCACCGCCCCTGGTGTTCGTCAAAACCAAACCCGAGCCGCAACGCGACGAAGTAAGGTGGTTGGGGCCATTATGTCTACTACGCACCGTTGGTGCTTCTGATATTCAAAATCGGCCCTTTCCAGGGCCGCTGGCCCTGGCTAAATTACGTTCGCACCTTTGGTGCTCTTAAAAACAATTGTGGCCGTCAAAAAAGGCTCCGGCGATGTTATCACCGAAGCCTTTGATGCATTAAGTTCGTCTCGGGTTTAGTTCAAGCTGAATGCGTCGTTCGGCGAGACGACAACCTCACCCTCGTTCACATCGACCATGAATCTAACTCCGCCCTTCCAAAGGTTCGTGATCGGAAGTTTAACCTTTTGATCGATATGCCGTTTCAGGAATCGTGCTCCGTAGGCGGGGCTAAATCCTTTCTCAGTCAAAAGATCGACAGCGGCTTCGGTGATCTCGACGACCTTACCCTGACGCTCCATATTTCGCTTGAGCTTCGCCAGGTAGAGGCGTGCGATCTCGCGGACCTCGTCCATCGTAAGCGGCGAGAAGACGATGATCTCGTCGATGCGATTACGAAACTCCGGTGTGAACCTCGTCTCCGCAGCCTTCATCGCCTCGGCTCGGATCTGTTTGACGTCGCCGAGCGTCTTCTGTCCGAAACCGAGCGGCTTTTCGTACCGCTTGAAATTCTCCGAACCAAGGTTCGATGTCATGATGACGATCGCATCCGAAAGATAGACCTTTTTGCCGCGGCCGTCCGTCATCCAGCCTTCGTCAAACGCCTGTAGGAAAAGGTTCATCAGGTACGGCGAAGCTTTTTCGACTTCGTCCAAAAGCAGGACCGTGTACGGGTCGTCTCGAAGCTGCTCGGTCAAAATTCCACCGCGCTCGCTGCCGACGATTCCGCGCGGCATGCCGATCAGTTTTTCAATTCCGACCGTTCCGTCGCCGTACTCGGACATATCGATGCGGATCATCTTGCCTTCGTCGCCAAACATAAACTCGGCGACGGCCTTTGCAAGCTCGGTCTTACCGACACCGGTCGGCCCGAGAAATAGCAGCACGCCATCCGGAGCATAGTGATTGTCTTTGAGCGGCCCTTTGTTCAGACGCAGCCTCTCGGCAACTGCACGTACCGCTTCTTTTTGCCCGATCACTCGTCCGGCCAGATCGATCTCCATCTGCGAGAACCGGTCCGACGTGTCGCGATAGATCATATCCTTCGGAATGCGCGATTCCTGAGAAATGACGTCGATGATGTGTTCCGGTTTTACGACGAGCGACGAGGGCTCGTTGATCTCAACCTTGACCGACGCAGTATCAAGCCAACCGATCGCCTTGTCCGGGAGGTGAAGATTGCGAATGTACTTTGGCGACATCTCGAGAGCGGTGTTTATCGCCTCGTCCGAGATCGTGACCGAATAGTTTTTCTCGAGCCGCGGCTTGAGACCCATCAGGATCTCACGCGTTTCGTCGATCGTCGGTTCCTCGACCTTGACCAGACGGAACCGGCGGGCAAGAGCTTCGTCTTCGCTGATATATTCCTTGTATTCGGTCGATGTTGTCGCGCCGATAATCCGCAGCTCGCCGCGAGCGAGCGACGACTTGAACATATTCGCCGCGTCGGAAGACGTTCCGAGTCGCCGCTCCGGCACCGATTATCGTGTGAGCTTCGTCGATAAAAAGAATGATGTGGTCCTTCTCTTTGACCTCGTCGATGATCCCCTTGATACGTTCTTCGAACATACCGCGCAGCATCGTGCCGGCGACAAGCCCGCCCATCTGTAGCTGAACAATATGCGAATCGCGAAGACGCGCCGGAACCTTTTCAGGTTCGAGTTCGATCAGCCGCGCCAAGTCCTTCGACGACCGCCGTTTTTCCGACACCCGGTTCGCCGATCAGCATCGGTGAATTGGAACGCTCGCGGTGCGAAAGGATCTCGATCATCTGAAGGATCTCTTTCTCGCGGCCGATCGTCGGCGGGATCTTGTCCTGCCGGGCCAGCTTGTTCATCGAGACGCCAAAGTGGCGAAGAAAACTACGGCAGCTCATATTTTTGCCGCGTCCGCTCCTCTTCTTTCTCGCGCTTGCGAATACGTGTCCGAGCGGTTTGCGCCACCTCTTCGGACGGCACGCCGAGATTTTGGAGCACGTCGTTTAGTATGCTCCGTTCGTCGTTCGAAAGTACGTAGAAGATATCGCTTCCGTCGATCACGCGACGGCCCTGCGATCGGGCCCGATCCATCGCCCGCTTGAAAAGCTCAGTTGTCTCCGGCGCAATGCGAAATCCCTTGCCGGTATGCTGACGGCCCATTTCCATCCGTTTCTCGATCAGCAGCTTTACCGATCGCGGATCGACCGCAAGATCGCGCATCGTCGAGCTGAAGAGGTCGTCCTCTTCACTCGCGACGGCGTGCAGGATGTGTTCGATCGCAACGTAATTTTGATCGCGCTTTTTCGACTCGCCAAGAGCCGTTTCTAAAACGCGTCGGCCGCTGTCGCTGAATTTGTCTTTGTATGCGTCTATGTCTGCCATAAAAGTTGGGTGAGAAAAAATCCCAAACGTATGATGCCGGGAGTGCGGCAGGTTATGCCCAAATACATTCTAGCATCTTGATTCGCTCCGATTACAACTGATTATGGCGCGAAGCAAGCAACGTGCCGTGTGCGAGGGGGCGAGAGCGGTTGCGCCCCTCAAGATCAGCGACACCCCCACCGGCTATACGAATTTGCTGAATGGAGAGGATCAACGAAACCTGCGCCGGGTTGAAAAAATTTATCTTGCATTCCTGGGATTTAATGTCTAATATGCCTCTCCTAAGCAACCAACTAACGATTTTCGGCCGCATGCGTACGGAAATCGGTCCGTTCACCCTCGGACGATAATTCTCTTCATCGAAACGAGCTCGGGTAGGGGTACGAATCTATAGGTATGCCGTGAAATTTCGGCGCCTTGTCGTATTTGTCGACGTTTGCTCTGCGCACGTCGATCAATCACCGCGTATCACCCCGCGGCAATTAACTGTTAGGAGATCGTAAATGAACGTCAAAGCCCCCGTGCGGCATAGAGCCGCCGTCCGTAAAAACTCGCGTCTCGTTTTCAAAGTTGCTCTCGGCCTCGTGACTCTGGCCATAACCGGTATAGTGGCTGCCAATGCGATCGGCGTTTCGGCCGCATCGATCCGCGGCATGCTGTTCGGCGTTGCGATGTCCGCTACGAACACGACCCGGATCATCGACGAGCAGCATCTGTCCGAGAATGAAGCCCCGCAACCGACGTCGCTCGCAAACGGAGCGCTAGAGACGCCGCGGACCGGTCACACGGCGACGCGTCTCACAGACGGACGAGTTCTGGTCATCGGGGGCGACGCGGCGGGCTCCGCGGAAACTTACGATCCCGTAACAGGTATTTCTTCACCAAGCGGCTTTCTTAGTGGAGCACGCTCGGGACATACGGCGACGAGCCTGGGGAATGGGCATGTGCTCGTCGCAGGTGGATCAGTTGGCGGTTCGGCGACGACATCGACCGAGATCTACGATCCAACAACCGGGACGTTCTCAACGGGACCGGCGATGACATCGGCACGCACCGGCCATACCGCGACCACGCTGTCGAATGGCAATATTTTAGTCGCCGGCGGCGGGTCGGACTCAGCAGAAGTTTTCGACGGCACGTCGTTTACATCGATCGCCGCGGCGATGACCGAATCGCGCAGGAACGCGTCCGCTATTCGCATGAACGACGGACGCATTTTTATTTCCGGCGGTGACGGACTCCGCTCGGCCGAGATCTTCAACCCGGCCGACGGGTCGTTCACGGCGGCGGGAAATCAGATGACGGTCCCGCGTGCGAAAGCACTCCTGCGCCTTTTGCCCGATGGCAAGCTGCAGATCATCGGCGGTGGATCGGACGGATCGATGGAGATCTACGATCCCTCGATCGACACCATCGGCGCGTACGCGCACGTAGTGCCTGAGAGCGACCCGTGTGCGAACCTGATCAACTATGTTCTCGCGGCCGAGACGCGTGCCGCGCTTATCTTCAACGGCGCACCCGGGCCCGAGCGTGACCGTAGCGGCCACACCATCACCGAGCTTGGTGCAACGGCGGTCGTCATCGGCGGAACCGATGGCGCCGGTGATCCGTCGACCACGATCACCATATTTAACAGCTCGACGGCGACCGTTACGACAGACCATCTGGATTACCAACCCGGCCAGACAGTAACCGTCAGCGGCACGGGTTTCGAACCCGGTGAAATTGTCGCCGTAAAGATCCACGAAGATCCGCACACGGAATTTGAGCGCGGACTGATCGGAGGAAATCCGGTCGCGGATGCGTCGGGAGATTTCAGCGGTACCTATCTGGTTCAGGAATACGACCTGAACATGAAGTTTGTTATTGGGGCAAGAGGCCTGACATCGGGGAAGACGGCTCAGACGACGTTTACTGATGCGAATAATTATACAGCCGCCATAACACCAGCCAGCGTGATCGCCGGGACCACGAATAACTTCGCCTTGACTTTTGTTGCCACAAACTCGGGTGGTGGAGCGGGCACTGGGACCGTCACGATACCCGCTGGATGGACAGCTCCACAAGTGGGAGCAGGAGCGGGGCAAATAACCGTGGTGAATGGAAACTGTACGACCGCAACGCTCGCCAGCGTCGTCGGTTCGGTAATTACCTTCTCGCATAGCTGTAATAATAATCAAAGCTTCACGGTCAATTATAGTAACGCAACGGCGCCGGTTCCCGTGTCGCCACCTCAGGTCTATACATTCACATCGACCCCTGTTTCTGGGACGCAACCGGCGGTGACCGTGACGGCACAAACCGCGACTACAACCGCGGTCGCATCGTCAGCAAACCCATCAGTATTCGGTCAGCCGGTGACATTCACCGCGACTGTCGCCCGAACGACCGGTACAGGTTCGCCGACCGGATCCGTCCAGTTTGTCGTCGACGGCTCCAACTTCGGATCGCCCGTCGCACTGACCGGACTTAACACGACGCAATCGACGGCCGCAACCTCTACATCCGCACTTTCAGTCGGATCGCACACGGTAAGCGCGACATACATTCCGACTGGCGGATTCAATGCCAGCAATGGAGCTCTCGCGCCGAACCAGGTCGTCAACAAAGCTAACACGACAACCACGATAACCTCCGACCATCTCGATCCTCTCGCCTGGACACAGATACTTCCGACAGGTACGGGCCCTTCGTCGAGCACGTGCGGTCAATCATCCCATCCGGATGGATCCGGACGCATGATCGTCTACGCCCGAACCGTATGCGGCGGCGGAGTCGGCCAGGTGTGGGTTCTGAACAATGCGAACGGCCTCGGCGGTTCGCCGACATGGTCACTCGTCGTCTCAGGAGGGCCGTCGCGTCACGCACAGACGACGGTTTACGATCAGGCGACCAATCGTCTGATCCTATTTGGCGGATGTAGCGGAGGCTGCTTGCCGGTGAACAATGATGTCTGGGTTCTGACCAACGCGAACGGACAGGGTGGTGCGGCGGTCTGGACTCAAATGACGGGAATCTCTGGCGGTCCACCGGCACTACGCAATCATGCAGCAGGCGCCTACGACCCGGCGACCAATCGATTGATGATCTACGGTGGACAGAACGGAGCCGGTACGGTTGTTGGAAATACGTTCTCAGATGTATGGGTACTGACGAACGCTAACACGGCTGGGGGAAGCCACACCTGGACACAGCTTGCGACGACCGGAACATTCCCGACGGGAGTTTATCAGGCTAGGGCTTTTTACGATTCCTCTAACAATCGTCTGACGGTCGCGGGCGGGGCCCGTTCGGATACCGGCACGTTCTCGAGCGCCGTCAACGTTTTGACGAATGCTAACGGAACAGGCGGAACACCGGCGTGGACAAACCTGATCGCCGAAGGCGCCGGCAGGTGCGCCCGCATTTGCCGGTTGGAACACCACGCAGAACACGTCTGCAAATCGCGGAATCCTTGCGCAGCAGAGTACTTCGAATCTTTATTATCTGAACAACGTCAACGGACTTGGCGGGCCGACGTCTTACAGTCTGATTACGCCCTCGGGCGGCGGCGGGGCTACGTCGGGATACGGATTGGGTTATGACGCGCCGAGCGCTCGCACGATGGCGTGGCACTTGAGCGGGGTCACGAACACGTCGTTCGTCCTGGTCCCGACCTCATCTTCGATCTACGGCGATTCCGTTACCTTCACGGCCAACATCACCGTAAATAGTCCCGGAGCGGGAACACCGGGAGGCAACGTCCAGTTCTTCGACGGCGTGACGCCGCTAGGTACTCCTCAGCCGATCTCAGGCGGAGCTGCGTCCGTGGTTACATCGACGCTTACGGCCGGTACGTACAACATCACGGCACAGTATCTGGGTGATACTAATTTCAACGGCAGCACGTCTGGGATACTTTCGCATCTGGTCAACAAAGCCAACCAGACGATCACGTTCGGAGCGCTTGCCGACAAGACGTACGGCGATGCCGCGTTCACCGTCGCCGCGACTGCTTCGTCGGGCCTAACCGTTTCATTCTCGAGCCTGACCGGTTCGGTCTGCTCGGTGGCGGGAACGACCGTAACAATGCTTTCCGGCGGCACGTGCACGATCCGAGCGTCGCAGCCCGGCGATACGAACTACAATGCGGCTCCGGATGTCGATCAGTCATTCACAGTAAACCAGGCGCCGACTATGACCGCGGTGGTCAGCTCAGCGAATCCATCGGTCTTCGGCAGCAGCGTGACGTTTACGGCGACCGTTTCGCAGACCCAGGGTGCGGCGACGCCGACGGGCTCAGTCACATTTTTTGATGGCGCGACCCCGCTTGGCTCAGCTCCTCTCAACGGCAGCGCACAGGCGATGTTCGCTACTTCATCGCTCGCCGGGGGCAATCATTCGATCACGGCGGTCTACGGCGGTGACGTTAACTATGCGGGCAGCACATCCGGTGTGCTGACGCAGAACGTCGACATCGCACCGACCGCGAACGCCGACAACTACTCGTACGACCGAGGGGAATCTTGTTGACGGTGAATGCACCCGGCGTACTCGGGAATGACACCGATCCCGACAGCCCCGTCATCACGGCGGTCCTCGATTCCGGCCCGACCAACGGAACTCTGGTGCTTTATGCAGACGGGTCATTTACATACCAGCCGAATGCGGGCTATGTCGGCCCTCGACAGTTTCACTTATCACGCGAACGACACCATCGGGAACTCCAACATCGCTACCGTCTCGATCAACGTTACGGCCGCGGTTTGCACGGCACCGCCCACCAACATGATGGCGTGGTATCCGGGAGATGGAAACGGTAATGAGGTCATGTTCGGAAACAATGGCACGTTCTCCGGAGGTGCAACTTACGTGGCGGGCAAGGTCGGACAGGCGTTCTCGTTCGATGGCGTGAATGCCGTTGTCACCGCGCCAAACACGGCAAATCTGCAGGTGACGAGCGCCGTCACCATCGACGCGTGGATCAATCCGAGCTCGATGACTCAGGACCAGGGAGCGGGTGTTGTAGCCAAGGGAAGCTTCCGAACAGGCGCCTACGCCATCGACATCATCCAGACCGACGGTAACGACGCCAACGCACGAACACTGCGGTTCTTCTGGCATCTTAACAATTCCACAAGTTATCAGGTCTTTGCACCCTACTGGCTGACCGCCGACAAGGTCGGAACGTGGCGACACATCGCCGCGACATACGACTCGGTCAGCGGCGATCTGCTGTTGTATGACAACGGCGTGCTTATCGCCAGCGCTGCCGGGGTCGACAAACCGGCGGCGGGAACTTTGATGACCGTCAATACGCACGAACTTTCTATCGGCAGCCGCCAAAGCAGCGGAGCCGGCGGCGGCACCGGCACGTATGATCTGAGCTTTAACGGCTCGATCGACGAAGTCGAGATATTCAACCGCGCACTTTCTGCCGCGGAGATCAAGTCGCTCTTTGACGCGAGCTTCGCGGGCAAGTGCAACACCGCACCGGTCGCGGATGACCAGATGGTCGCGACGAATGCAAACACCGCTGTCGGTATAACGCTCGGTGCGACCGATGCGGAAGGGAATTATCTTACGTACACGATCGTGGACGCACCGGACTTCGGCGTGCTTAGCGGCACCGCTCCGAATCTGACCTACACGCCGAACGCGGGCTACTACGGTCCGGATAGCTTTACATTCAAGGCGAACGACGGCTTTGTAGATTCGAACATTGCGACCGTTAGCATAGACGTCCTCTGCACTGGTCCGACGGTGACCGCCGATCCCGATCCGGTCTCGATAACCTACGGCTCGAACGCGGTGTTTACTGCGTCGGCGGATGGCGTTCCCAGCCCGACCGTTCAGTGGCAGGTCAGCACCGACGGCGGTTCGACATTCAACAATCTCGTCGATGGACTGAACATAACCGGTTCGGCATCGCCGATGCTGACGCTGACCGGGCCATCCGCGTCGCAGACGGGACATTTGTACAAGGCCGTGTTTACAAGCGATTCCGCGACGGCCGAAACGACCGCCGCACTGTTGACGATCAGCAAGGCGACGCTTACCGTCACGGCGGACGATCAGACGATCACTTACGGCGATCCTGATCCCTCGCCATTCACGTTCCAGTACGGGACCGAGTTCGTGCTCGGGGACGATGCCGCCGATATCGACGTCGCACCGACCTGCACGGTTTCGGGACCGCATACGAACGTAGCCACGTATCCGATCGTCTGTTCGGGTGGATCGGATGATAATTACGCGTTCAGTTTTGTTGATGGGACATTGACGGTCGATCCGGCAACGCTCGATGTTAACGCGGTGGCGGACACGAAGGAGTACGGCGAAAGTGATCCCGCGTTCAACTACACACTATCCGGATTTAAGTTCAGCGAGAATGAAGCGACGGCAGGTGTGAGTGGATCGGGCGGCTGCTCGTGCACGCCGGGTGAGACGGTGGCCGGTGGTCCGTACACGATCACCTGTACAGCCGGTTCGCTCGTCGCGGCGAACTATGTGTTCGCGACCGGAACGACTGCTGACTTCACGATCACTCCCGCGACGCTTAGCGTGAACGCGGCGGCAGACACGAAGGAGTACGGCGAAAGTGATCCTGCGCTCACGTACACACTATCCGGATTCAAATTCAGCGAGAATGAAACGACGGCAGGTGTGAGTGGATCGGGCAGTTGCTCGCGCACGCCGGGTGAGACGGTGGCCGGTGGTCCGTACACGATCACCTGCACGGCGGGAACGCTCGTGGCGGCGAACTATGTGTTCGCGACGGGTACGACGGCGAACTTCACCATCACGCCCGCGACGCTTAGCGTGAACGCGGCGGCAGACACGAAGGAGTACGGCGAAAGTGATCCCGCGTTCAACTACACACTATCCGGATTCAAGTTCGGCGAGAACGAAGCGACGGCAAGTGTGAGTGGATCGGGCGGCTGCTCGCACACGCCGGGTGAGACGGTGGCGGGAAGTCCGTACACGATCACCTGTACAGCCGGTTCGCTCGTCGCGGCGAACTATGTGTTCGCGACGGGAACGACTGCTGACTTCACGATCACTCCCGCGACGCTTAGCGTTGACGCTGTGGCGAACTCGAAGATATACGGTGATGGCGATCCTGCGCTCACGTACACACTATCCGGATTCAAGTTCAGCGAGAATGAAGCGACGGCAGGTGTGAGTGGATCGGGCCGGGCGGCTGCTCGCGCACGCCGGGTGAGACGGTGGCCGGTGGTCCGTACACGATCACCTGCACGGCGGATACCCTGTCGGCAGCGAACTATGTGTTCGCGACCGGTACAACGAGCGCTGTTCACAATCACGCCTCGCTCTGCCACGTGGACGACCGATCCGAACAGCAAGACGTATGGTGACAGCGATCCGATACCGCTGACGACTGGATCGGGTTCGAACTTTGTCGCCGCCGACAACGTGATGGCGACTTACACGCGGGTTGCAGGCGAGAACGCTTCGCCTCCGACGTATCCCATCACGGCGACGCTGTCGGCGACACCGCTGTCGGCTCTCGATAACTACATCATCACGAACGACGGTGCGGAGTTCACGATCAATAAGCGTCTGGCTACATGGACGACGGATCCGAACAGCAAGACGTACGGAGACCCCGATCCGGCAGGTCTGACCACAGGCTCGGGCTCGAACTTTGTCGCCGCCGACAACGTGATGGCGACTTACACGCGGGTTGCAGGCGAGAACGCTTCGCCTCCGACGTATCACATCACGGCGACACTGTCGGCGACACCGCTGTCGGCTCTCGACAACTACATCATCACGAACGACGGTGCGGAGTTCACGATCAATAAGCGTCTGGCTACATGGACGACGGATCCGAACAGCAAGACGTACGGAGACCCCGATCCGGCAGGTCTGACCACAGGCTCGGGCTCGAACTTTGTCGCCGCCGACAACGTGATGGCGACTTACACGCGGGTTGCAGGCGAGAACGCTTCGCCTCCGACGTATCCCATCACGGCGACGCTGTCGGCGACACCGCTGTCGGCTCTCGACAACTACATCATCACGAACGACGGTGCGGAGTTCACGATCAATAAGCGTCTGGCTACATGGACGACGGATCCGAACAGCAAGACGTACGGAGACCCCGATCCGGCAGGTCTGACCACAGGCTCGGGCTCGAACTTTGTCGCCGCCGACAACGTGATGGCGACTTACACGCGGGTTGCAGGCGAGAACGCTTCGCCTCCGACGTATCCCATCACGGCGACGCTGTCGGCGACACCGCTGTCGGCTCTCGATAACTACATCATCACGAACGACGGTGCGGAGTTCACGATCAATAAGCGTCTGGCTACATGGACGACGGATCCGAACAGCAAGACGTACGGAGACCCCGATCCGGCAGGTCTGACCACAGGCTCGGGCTCGAACTTTGTCGCCGCCGACAACGTGATGGCGACTTACACGCGGGTTGCAGGCGAGAACGCTTCGCCTCCGACGTATCCCATCACGGCGACGCTGTCGGCGACACCGCTGTCGGCTCTCGATAACTACATCATCACGAACGACGGTGCGGAGTTCACGATCAATAAGCGTCTGGCTACATGGACGACGGATCCGAACAGCAAGACGTACGGAGACCCCGATCCGGCAGGTCTGACCACAGGCTCGGGCTCGAACTTTGTCGCCGCCGACAACGTGATGGCGACTTACACGCGGGTTGCAGGCGAGAACGCTTCGCCTCCGACGTATCCCATCACGGCGACGCTGTCGGCGACACCGCTGTCGGCTCTCGATAACTACATCATCACGAACGACGGTGCGGAGTTCACGATCAATAAGCGTCTGGCTACATGGACGACGGATCCGAACAGCAAGACGTACGGAGACCCCGATCCGGCAGGTCTGACCACAGGCTCGGGCTCGAACTTTGTCGCCGCCGACAACGTGATGGCGACTTACACGCGGGTTGCAGGCGAGAACGCTTCGCCTCCGACGTATCCCATCACGGCGACGCTGTCGGCGACACCGCTGTCGGCTCTCGATAACTACATCATCACGAACGACGGTGCGGAGTTCACGATCAATAAGCGTCTGGCTACATGGACGACGGATCCGAACAGCAAGACGTACGGAGACCCCGATCCGGCAGGTCTGACCACAGGCTCGGGCTCGAACTTTGTCGCCGCCGACAACGTGATGGCGACTTACACGCGGGTTGCAGGCGAGAACGCTTCGCCTCCGACGTATCCCATCACGGCGACGCTCTCGGCGACACCGCTGTCGGCTCTCGACAACTACATCATCACGAACGATGGTGCGGAGTTCACGATCAATAAGCGTCTGGCTACATGGACGACGGATCCGAACAGCAAGACGTACGGAGACCCCGATCCGGCAGGTCTGACCACAGGCTCGGGCTCGAACTTTGTCGCCGCCGACAACGTGATGGCGACTTACACGCGGGTTGCAGGCGAGAACGCTTCGCCTCCGACGTATCACATCACGGCGACGCTCTCGGCGACACCGCTGTCGGCTCTCGACAACTACATCATCACGAACGATGGTGCGGAGTTCACGATCGATAAAACTTCGAGATCACGGCCCGGGCGATCACGGTGACGGCCGATGCCGGCCAGACGAAGGTCTACGGCGACGGCGATCCGGCGGCGTTCACCTACATGGTGACGAGCGGTGCGCTCCAGGGCACGGACAGCTTCACGGGAGCACTCTCGCGTGCGGCGGGTGAGAACGTCGGTCTGTATGCGATCGGCCAGAACACGCTTGCCATCAGCGACGGCAACGGCGGACTGAACTACATGCTGAGCTACGTCGGTGCCAACTTCGAGATCACGGCCCGGGCGATCACGGTGACGGCCGATGCCGGCCAGACGAAGGTCTACGGCGACGGCGATCCGGCGGCGTTCACCTACATGGTGACGAGCGGTGCGCTCCAGGGCACGGACAGCTTCACGGGAGCACTCTCGCGTGCGGCGGGTGAGAACGTCGGTCTGTATGCGATCGGCCAGAACACGCTTGCCATCAGCGACGGCAACGGCGGACTGAACTACATGCTGAGCTACGTCGGTGCCAACTTCGAGATCACGGCCCGGGCGATCACGGTGACGGCCGATGCCGGCCAGACGAAGGTCTACGGCGACGGCGATCCGGCGGCGTTCACCTACATGGTGACGAGCGGTGCGCTCCAGGGCACGGACAGCTTCACGGGAGCACTCTCGCGTGCGGCGGGTGAGAACGTCGGTCTGTATGCGATCGGCCAGAACACGCTTGCCATCAGCGACGGCAACGGCGGACTGAACTACATGCTGAGCTACGTCGGTGCCAACTTCGAGATCACGGCCCGGGCGATCACGGTGACGGCCGATGCCGGCCAGACGAAGGTCTACGGCGACGGCGATCCGGCGGCGTTCACCTACATGGTGACGAGCGGTGCGCTCCAGGGCACGGACAGCTTCACGGGAGCACTCTCGCGTGCGGCGGGTGAGAACGTCGGTCTGTATGCGATCGGCCAGAACACGCTTGCCATCAGCGACGGCAACGGCGGACTGAACTACATGCTGAGCTACGTCGGTGCCGAGCACTCACCATCACTGCTCAGACAAATACAAAGACATACGACGGTGATACAAGCGCAGCTGCCATCCCGACGGTATCCGGACTTCAATTCACAGACTCAGTGACCGGATTGTCCGAGACCTACGATAACCGGAACGCGGGTACCGGCAAGACGCTGTCGGTCGCAACGTATACCGTGAACGATGGCAACGGCGGCAGCAACTACGATGTGTCGACGTTAGACGATAACGACCGGTGTCATCGAACAACGGGCGTCTCATACTGACCGCGAATCGCAAACACGAAGGGCTACGACGGCAACACCACTGCCGCCGCCGTCCCGACGATAAGTGGTCTCAAAGCGGCGACACGGTCACCGGTTTGACCGAGACCTATGACACAGGCACGCCGGGACGGGTAAGACGATGTCGGTCGCAAGCTATACGGTGAACGACGGCAACGGTGGTGCTGAACTATATCGTCAGCACCGTTCAGGACCATACCGGCGTAATCGTCCAGCGGTCGATAACGGTCACCGCGGTGAACAAACGTCAAGCGTATATGACAGCACGGTTTCATCGACGAAACGCCGACGGTCGGTGCTCCGGGCATGCGGCGGGGACACGTCAGCGTTCACACAGACGTAAGACACGAAGCACTTCGGCATCGGGAACAAGATCCTGATCCTCGCCGGGCTTAACATGAACGACGGCAACGGAGGCAATAACTACACTGTCTCGATGGTCCGAACTAACGACGGCGTACGATCAACAAACTCGCGATCACCGTGACGGCGGTTGCGTGGACGAAGACGTTCGACACAAATACCTCGTCGGGTGGAGTCCCGACCATCGCACCTCCGCTTGTCGGTGGCGATACGCCGAACTTCATACAAACTTACGATACCCAATTCGTGGGTACCGGCAAGACCCTGACCCCGTCGGGGACGGCAAACGACGGTAATGCCGGTGCGAACTACTCGTACACGTTCGTTCCGGTCAACACCGGCGTCATTACCACTATCTACTGCTTTAACGGGTTCCACTCGCCGATCGGCGGATCGGTCGAGGGCGGAAATGGCGGATCGTATACGGATCCCGTTCGGTCTTTCAAACTGAACAGCACGATCCCGATCAAGTTCACGCTGTTTGCGGTTGGATGCAGCGGAAGCCCGATAGTGACCGGGGTGCATACTCTGCAGATGATCAAGTATACGAACTCGGTTGATTCAGACCCGGCGATCGACGCAACTCCGACCGATGCCGCGACAACCGGAAATCAATTCCGGCTGACAGGCACGGACTGGCACTACAACCTCGATACTAAGAGGACGCCGGACATCACGGCGGGTACGTGGCTGGTAAAGGCGACGCTCTTTGACGGCAGTATGAAGACCGTGTGGGTCACCATCAAGAAGTAGCGGTCGTAGTCTGAAGCATAGACAGCAGAAGCCTCGCGGCAATTGCGTCGCGAGGCTTTTTTGTAGACGCCGAGCGTCTGGTTTTCACATCATCACTACCCCTTCATCGAACCGTCCGAGCCGACCTTTTTCTTCTTGCATTTGGGAGCGGTATTAGAATAAGATTCTCGGCCATAAACAACATTCAGTCTTCGATTCGCTCCCAGCAAATCCGAGGTCTGTTTCGATAACACTAGCGATCCCACGGGCAGGTTTTCGAACAAGACGCGGCCGTGTGCGCCACGGCCTTCATTCATGATCGGTGCTCGACACAAGTGCGCGGATCAGTCAGTGCCGCTGACACGGCGGCACCATAGCCCAAAAAAAGGAGAACCATGAAATCGCCATCCCACGGGCGTTTTACCAGCGCCATTTCCAATCCGTTTCGTTCCACACTCAACCTTATTTTCGTCATCAGCCTGACCATACCAGCGGCCCTCACTTTTGGGTCGTCCGGTACTTTAACCAGAGGGTTCCTCATCTGGCCCGACAACCGCGCGGGTGCCGCGGCCGGCATCGGCATATCGGCTCAACCCGTCGTGCTTCTGGGCACGGACCCGCTTCCGCAGACCCTTCCGTACGCGCAAGACTTTTCCACCCTCGCGCATTCGTCAACCATTTATCCGCCCGGCTGGCAAGGTTGGCAAATCGGCACCGGCGGCTCTGCAGGCTCGTCCGGTGCGTTCAAGACGATCGAGCCGACCGGCGACGCTGCTTTGACCGCAAACGCGAGTGCATCCAGCACCGCCGGAGCAGTCCACAATTACAACGGGAAGATCGGAACGCTGTCGACCGGTTCGCTCGATCCGTCGATAGTCCTCGCCGTCAATGCCGAAGGGTATAACGACATCGTAATCGGCTTTGATGTGATGACGATCCGGAATCCTTACAACGGATCGACGAACACGCGGATAAACGAGGTCGATATTCAATACCGCATCTGCTCGTCGGTGCCCTGCACCGGTCCGTTCGTGTCGGCGGGTGGGGTTCCCGGGATCTACCAGAACAATACAACCGTGCAGACGAGCGGCACCGCGCCGCAAAACCCGCAGCCGAAGATCATCACCCTTCCCGCCGCTCTGAACAGCGAGTCGAACGTTCAGCTTCGATGGGTGCAACGAGATGTTTCCGGCACCGGTTCTCGACCAAGTTTCGCGATCGACAACGTCTCGATCGCGGGCACGGCGGAATGCAACGCTCCGGCGATAACGCTCGAGCCGACCGATCAGGCCGCGACTTACGGCGAAGCGTCCGTCTCGTTTACCGCGAACGCTTCGGGTGATCCCGCGGCGTCCGTACATTGGGAGGCCGACACCGGCAGCGGATTCATGACCCTGACGAACGGCGGCGGTGTCTCGGGTGCGGATACGACGATGCTGACGATATCCAACCCAACCGTTGCAATGAGCGGGTATACCTACCGTGCGGTATTCGGCAACGAATGCGGCGGGACGCAGACCGCGACGTCGACCGGGGCGATGCTGACGGTTGATCCGTTGATGATCGTGGTGACTCCCGATCCCGGTCAGACGAAAACATACGGCGAGGCTGATCCCGGCCTGACCTACGGCTTCTCACCGCCGCTTATCGGCGGGGATGCGCTCGGCGGAGATCTTTCGCGCGCGGCCGGCGAGACCATCGGGACCTACGACATAACTCTCGGCACGCTCTCCGCAAACTCGAACTATGCGCTGAGCCTGACGTTGGGTGTTGCATTCGAGGTCCTCCCCAGATCGCTTGTTGCGAGCATCATCGCGAACGACAGGATCTACGACGGAACGAACGAGGCGACATTTAGTTGTTTCCTGGACGGTATAGTCGGATCCGACGACGTTGTCTGCACGGGTGGCACCGGGGCGTTTGTCAGTCAGAACGCAGGTGTCAATTTGGTGACCGCGGCTGGGCTCGCGATCGGTGGCACGGACGCCGGAAACTATACGTTGCCGGTGACGGCCGCAGCGGACGAGGCTGAGATCTCAGTTAGACCGATCACAGTGACGGCGGTCAGCGACGCTCGCGTCTACGACGGGACCACCGGATCGTCCGGAATCCCATTCGTGTCGACAGGTTCGATCGTCGCAGGTGACACCGGCGCATTCACGCAAACGTTCGACACGAAGCACGCGGGCACGGGTAAGACCCTGACGCCGACGGGATCTGTGAGCGATGGAAACGGTGGTACAAATTACGCGATCACGTTCGTCGTTGACCCAAATGGCGTCATATCCCAAAGGCCTGTGACCGTCACAGCGGTGGCAACAGCGAAAGTGTTCGATGGAAACACATCATCGTCAGGTGTCCCGACCGTAGTCCCGGGTCTGATCGGCAGCGACACGCCGGGCTTCTTCCAAACCTACGACACCCCGGCTGCCGGAACGGGAAAGACTTTGACGCCGTTCGGCATCGCCAACGACGACAACGGCGGAGCGAACTACTCATACACGTTCGATCCCGTCGATACAGGTGTGATAACAGCGAGTTACTGCTTTGAGGGATTTCATTCTCCGATCGGCGGCTCGGTTGAGGGAGGAAATGGCGGATCGTATACGGATCCCGTTCGGTCTTTCAAACTGAACAGCACGATCCCGATCAAGTTCACACTGTTTGCGGGCAACTGCAGCGGAAGCCCGATAGTGACCGGGGTGCATACTCTGCAGATGATCAAGTATGCGAACGCCGTCGATTCGGAGCCGGCGATCGACGCAACTCCGACCGATGCCGCGACAACCGGAAATCAATTCCGGCTGACAGGCACGGACTGGCACTACAACCTGGATACGAAGCGAACGCCGGGGATCAGTGCTGGTATATGGCTGGTGAAAGTAACTCTGTTGGATGGAAGTGTGAAGACAGTGTGGATCTCGATCAAGAAATAGAGAAGAGCTCACCGCCCGGATGCGTTTCCACGCACGCAATCCGGCATTTAACGTAAGAAGCCTCGCGATATTGACGTCGCGAGGCTCTTGCTGTTTTGAGATCGTGGATTACTCGGCGGCGGATTGCGCCCGGCCTTTCCCGACCTGTACACGAGCCGGCCGAAGAAGCCGATCACCAAATCGGTACCCGCGCGAATATTCGGAGACGACCTTTCCGTCGTCTTCAGGGTCGACTTCAGCAATATCTATCGCTTCGTGCAGCTCGGGGTCGAATGTCGATCCGACCGAGGGGACGGCTTCGACACCTACACTGATGAGTGCTTGTTCGAAGGAACGTGCGGTCCCCTTTACACCGTCTCGAAGATGATCGAGCGATGGATCCTGCTCGCTCGCCGCCATCGCGAGGTTCAAATTATCTAATACCGGCAATAGCGTTGTCAGGAAATTAAATTGCCCTTGTTTCGAACGATCTTCAAGCGTCTTCATCAAACGCGCGCGCATCTCCGAGGTTTCGGTTTCGAGTTTCGTCTTGGCCTCTTCGAACTTCGCCTGCACGCCTACAAGCTTTGCTTCGGCGGCCTCACGCCGCTCCGTCTCGGCCTTTAGCTTGGTTTCCAACTCGATCTCGCGTGGGGATCGGGCGGGCGCCTCGGCTTGAACTTCGTCCTTGATATCGTCGCGGATACCATTCTCCGTTACACGACGCTTATCGTTCACCGGGATCCTAACTGACTCGTCGTCAAAAAATTCTCCGTCAAAGGGATCGTTTTCGCTCATCTTCTTCTTTTTAAACATTCTCACTCAATAGTAAATCCTGAATGGTCAATAGGGAATAGGTCACCACAACTCTTACGAACCGGCCGCCGTCTGTTCGGCGGCTATCGGCGTAAACTTCATCTCTCCATTTTCGGCGGCGATGCGTACCGTTTGTCCGCTCGCGACGTCACCCTTGAGCAAACTCACGGCGAGCGGATTCTGGATAAGCGTCTGGATCGCACGTTTCAGTGGCCGTGCACCGTAAACGGGGTCGTAGCCTTGCGTTACGAGCAGATCCTTCGCCGTCTGATCGAGCTCGATCGCTATGCCCCGATCCTCGAGCGTCTTTCGCAGCTTCTCAAGCTGTACGTCGATGATCTCCGCGATCTGCTCGCGTCCGAGCTGCTTGAAGACGACAATATCGTCGACGCGGTTTAAGAATTCCGGTTTGAAATGATCGCGTAGAACCTGCAAGACGTTTGTCTTGATGTCTCGATCCGCGAGCGGGTTTTCGGTCGCAGCCTGTATCTCACGCGACCCGAGGTTCGAGGTCATGATCAAAACGGTGTTCTTGAAGTCGACAACGCGCCCCTTAGAATCGGTCAGGCGACCGTCGTCGAGGATCTGAAGCAGAACATTAAAAACATCGGGATGAGCTTTCTCGATCTCGTCGAAGAGAACGACGGAATACGGCCTTCGACGGACGGCTTCGGTCAGCTGGCCACCTTCTTCATAACCGATATATCCGGGAGGTGCTCCGATCATTCGCGCGACGGCGTGCTTTTCCATGTACTCGGACATGTCGAGGCGTACCATCGCTCGTTCGTCGTCAAAAAGAAACTCTGCCAACGCCCTTGCGGTCTCGGTTTTTCCGACACCGGTCGGCCCAAGGAAAATGAAGGATCCAACCGGGCGGTTCGGATCCTGCAGCCCGGCACGTGCACGCCGCACGGCATTCGCTACCGCCTCAAGTGCCTCGTCCTGTCCGATCACGCGGCGCCGAAGATTATCCTCCATCGTCACGAGCTTCTGCATCTCGCCTTCGAGCATTTTCGACACAGGTACGCCGGTCCATTTCGCGACCACCTCGGCAACGTCCTCTTCGTCCACCTCTTCTTTCAAATAGACACCGTCTTTCTGCAGCTCTTCAAGACGAGACCGCTCGGATTCGAGCAATTTCTCCAGTTCCGGTATGCGGCCGTATTGCAGTTCGGCCGCTTTCGTCAGATCGCCGCCCTGTCGCGCCTGTTCGAGCCGAAGTTTAGCTTCCTCGAGCTGCTCTTTGGCCGTGCGCATCTTTTCGATCTCATCCTTTTCCGATTGCCACTTGGCTTTCATCGCGGAAGATTTTTCATTCAGATCGGCGATCCGTTTTTCGATATCATCGAGCCGCTCTTTCGATTTCTCGTCCGTTTCTCGCGACAACGCCTGCCGCTCGATCTCGAGCTGCAGGATCTCGCGTTCAAGGACATCTATTTCCTGCGGCAAGCTGTCGATCTCGATACGGATCCGCGAAGCTGCTTCGTCGATCAGGTCGATAGCTTTGTCGGGAAGAAATCGGTCAGTGATGTATCGGTTCGAAAGCGTCGCCGCCGCGACGATAGCCGCATCCTTGATGCGAACACCGTGATGCACTTCGTATCGTTCCTTTAACCCGCGAAGGATCGCGATCGTATCTTCAACGGTTGGTTCGCCGACATAAACCTGCTGAAATCGCCGCTCGAGCGCCTTGTCTTTCTCGATGTACTTTTGATATTCGTCCAGTGTCGTCGCCCCGACCGCGCGCAAGCGTTCCGCGTGCGAGGGTCGGCTTTAACATATTCGACGCGTCGATCGCGCCTTCCGAAGCTCCGGCACCGACGAGCGTGTGAAGCTCGTCGATAAACAGTATGATCTGCCCGTCGGCTTTTTCGATCTCTTTCAGAACGGCCTTTAGACGATCTTCGAACTCGCCGCGATACTTCGCACCGGCGAGCATCGAACCGAGATCGAGCGAAACCAGTTTCTTGTTCTTTAGCGTTTCTGGCACGTCACCGGAGACGATACGCTGCGCGAGTCCTTCGACGATCGCGGTTTTTCCAACGCCGGGTTCGCCGATCAGAACAGGATTATTTTTTGTTCGCCGCGACAGGATCTGGATAGTTCGGCGGATCTCATCGTCGCGACCGATGACCGGATCGAGTTTTCCCTTACGGGCCCGCTCCGTAAGGTCCTGTGCATATTTTTCAAGCGCCTGAAAATTCTCTTCTGCATTTTGATCCGTGATCTTGCTGCCGCCACGCATGTCCGTAATTACCTTTTCGAGGTCGTCGCGTGCGACCCCATTCGAGCGGAGTATGCGACCGGCGTCACCATCCTTTTCGTCGGCGATCGTAAGCAGAAGATGCTCGGTCGAAACATATTCGTCCTGCATTTTCTCTGCTTCCTTTTGAGCTTCCTGAAAGATGGTATTCGTCCGCGTGCTGAAATACTGCTGCCCTCCGGAAACCTTTGGAAACTTTGCTATCGCCGCCTCGATCTCGCTTTCGATCGGGGCCGTATTGGCACCGATCTTACCGAGGATCGGGCGTGACGACTCCCTCTTTTTGCTCGAGCATCACCGCCAGCAGATGTTCCGGTTCAACCTGCTGGTTCTGATTTTTCTCAGCGACGCCGATCGCTTCCTGAACGGCCTCCTGCCCGCGAATAGTAAATCTGTCGAATCTCATAGCGTTATTGTAAATGATTAAGGTGAATGACGAGGGGAATTCGCCATTCACCGCTCAAACCTGGCTGCCTTAGGCCCTAGCCGGCCGCTGTTCTGGCGGCTTCGTTCGGCTCGATCTGTTTTGCATCGGAACCGGACCCGGTGATCTCGATCTTTCGCGCCTTTGTTTCCTCACGCTTTGGTAAGGCGACACGCAGCACACCGTTGTCGAAGTCGGCTGTCGCACCGTCGGCCGTCACCGTCTGCGGCAGCGTAAACGAGCGTGTAAACGAGCCGTAAGATCGCTCGACGCGATGATAGTTGTCACCCTCGGTCTTTTTCTCGAACTTCCGTTCTCCCTTGAGGGTTATTACGTTGTTCTCGACCGATATATCAAAATCGTCGCGGCTCATTCCGGGCAGTTCGGCCTCAAGGATCAATCGCTCTTTGTCCTCGAATATGTCGACGCTCGGAGCCCACGCTCCGTGCGTCATATCCTCACGGTCGAAAGATGCCGGCCGGACTCCTGTGAAAAGACGCGTCATTTCATCCTGCAAGCTTCGCAATTCCCTAAAGGGATCGTATTTAACTATGCTCATGTTCATTTCCTCCAAAAAAGAATCTTGTTGATTTGAAATTAATGACCAATTACTTAGTCCATATGGATAATAAAATCTGAGTGCCTACCTGTCAAGTTCAATTATGGGTCTTCGAGTCCCCCACTTCCATAATGCCCAATCGGGAGATTTGCGTGACACAAGTTGGTTTTACGAGTATATTTAGCAAGCACTAAATTAGTCTGACCTTGGTGAACATGCTCCCAGTTCGCTAAATTCCGTTCAGTTTGAGAGATGAAGATTCTTCGCGAAGTCCTCTGGCCGCTGATCGCCGTCATTGCTGCATTTATTGTTGGCGGGATCATCGTTCTGCTTATTGGCGATAACCCGTTCGTCGCTTATTACCACATGATCGGCAATTCGTTCGGTTCGCTGAACGATATTGGCTACACGCTGTTTATCGCGACTCCGCTGATATTTACAGGGTTGGCCGTTGCCGTCGCGTTTCGGTGCGGTCTTTTGAATATCGGTGCCGAGGGCCAGTTATATGTCGCCGCGTTTGCCACCGCATGGGTCGGGATAAAGTTTGGTGGTGTCGTGGTCGACATTTTCGGCAAGCAGGAAGACTGGTCGTGGTATAGCTTGCCGTCGGTTCTGCTTATTTTGCTGTCTATTGTCACAGCCATCACGGCCGGTGCTTTCTGGGGAGCAATACCCGGGTTTCTAAAGGCAAAGTTCGGTTCGCATGAGGTGATCAATACGATCATGCTGAACTTTATCGCCGTTGCGCTGGTCAGCTACTTTACGCAGTACTACTACAAAATTCCGGGTGATCCGATCATGCAGACCGCCGAGATCGGACCCGCAGCCCAGATACCCCGGATCAGCCAATACATTCCCGGCATGCCCGATTTCGTACCGCTCAGCGTCGCGTTTCTGCTCGCGCTTCTGATGTGCGTACTCGTTTACATTTTTCTTTGGAAAACGAAATGGGGATACGAGTTGCGCGCAGTCGGTGAAAATCCGTCGGCGGCTGAGTACGGCGGCATCTCGCCAAAGAAACAGATCATGATCGCGATGACGATATCCGGCGGGCTGGCCGGAATGGTCGCGATCGGCGAAGTGCTCGGATACAGGTACCGATACTACGACGGTTTCTCAGACGGCTGGGGATTTCTCGGTATCGCGGTCGCACTTCTTGGACGTAACCACCCGCTCGGAATTCTTATCGCGGCAATTTTCTTTGCCGTCCTGAAGCGCGGTGAAATTTTTGTCGATATTGAAACGCGATTCGTCTCAAAAGATCTTGTTGAAGTACTGCAGGCGATAATTATTATTTTCGTTGCATCGCTGCAGAGGTTTTCGAGGAAGTAAACCAGAGCAACAAACTGAAGTTTGTTGTACCTAAACCAGAGCAACAAACTGAAGTTTGTTGTACCTAAATATGACCGACGTTCTGACACCGACATTTTTACTTATCCTGCTGTTCTCGACGATCCGCACGGCGACGCCGTTGATATTTGCGGCGCTCGGCGGACTATTCTCGGAACGGGCCGGCGTCATCAATATCGCCCTCGAAGGGCTGATGCTGGCCGGTGCGTTCACCGCCGCTGTCGTCACCTATGAACTTCAGGATCCATACATCGGGTTTCTCAGCGGTCTAGTCGCCGGAGCCGCACTCGCCTTCGTCTATGCCGTCGCGGTCATCAAGTTCGAAGCGGATCAGGTCGTGACGGGATTTGCGATCAGCCTTTTGATGATCGGACTGCCGGCTGTGATCAGCGCCGCGATCTACGATTCGGCGGGCTCGACCGAGCAGATCGCAAAGGAATATTTACTGCCGGATCTCTACAACCGATTGTCGATCGCATCCATACTTGCCTTCGCCCTCATTCCGGTTTGCTGGTATGTGATCTATAAAACACCCTTCGGTCTGAGGCTTCGCGCGGCGGGAGAAAATCCGGCGGCGGCGGATGCAGCGGGTGTCAACGTGATCAGGCTGCGATACTTCGCGGTCGTGCTCTCCGGCGTACTGGCGGCAGCCGGTGGTGCGTATCTCTCTATCGGACAAAGTTCCCTGTTTACAAAAGCGATGACGGCCGGCCGTGGCTACATCGCGCTTGCCGCCTTGATACTTGCGAAGTGGAAGCCGGTGCCGGTGTTGTTCGCTTGTCTGTTCTTTGGATTTACTGAGGCTTTGTCGATCCAGATGCAGGGCGTCGTTAAGCTGCCGTCGGGTGAGGACATTCCGGTTCAGTTCATCCAGATGATCCCGTATGTGCTGACGATTATCGTGCTTGCCGGCTTCATCGGTCTGTCGCGTGCGCCCAAGGCTTTCGGAATTCCGTACAGGAAGGAAAGTTGAGCTGACCTTGTTCGAAGGCGTGCTGAACACTGCAGTGGATAGTTGTAAGTTACGAGTGGTTAGTTCCTGAAGTGGCTTCGACTATCCACTTGTCACTTACCACTAGCCACTGAAGAGAAATGACCGAGCACCCGGACGATTCGGTCAAGCTCCAGACACGTGTGCTAATCTGTCATTCCCGTTTTTATGAGTTACGAACAAGCGGCCGAAGCGGCTGCGTTCATTCGATCGAAGTACGCGAAGCCGATAAAGACCGTCGTCGTTCTTGGCAGCGGTCTCGGATCGTTTGCGGATGAATTGGCAGATCCGGTAAAGATCCCGTATGAACAGATCCCGCATTTTTCGCGTTCGACTGTCGAGGGACACGCCGGACAACTCGTTCTCGGCGAGATCGACGGACTCCCGATCGCAGTACAGCAGGGACGGTTCCATTTTTACGAAGGCTACGAAATGGATCAGGTCACTTTCCCGATCCGCGCATTCGGCCGGATGGGAATCGAGAACGTGATCCTGACTAACGCCGCCGGGAGCCTCAGCACTGAGATGACACCGGGAAGCCTGATGCTTATCAGCGACCACTTAAACTGTATGGGTGTGAACCCGCTTCGCGGTGTGAACGATTCGCGATTTGGGCCGCGGTTCCCGGATATGACGGCGGCGTATGACACCGACCTTCAGGAGCTAGTTTCCGAGGCTGCCGATCAAATAGCGAAGGAAAGATTTGAAAACGGCGATGACGAAGTCCTGACAGACTTTCTCCATCGCGGAATCTATTGCGGACTCTCGGGGCCGACGTACGAAACGCCGGCTGAGGTTCGAATGTATCGTCTGCTTGGCGCAGACGCAGTCGGAATGTCCACCGTCCCGGAAGCCATCGTCGCGCGTCACCAGGGAATGCGTGTCGTCGGAATCTCGTGTATCACAAACTTTGCGGCGGGAATGACGGACGAAGAGATCGATCACGCAGAAGTGATGGAGACCGGTGCACGAGTTGCGGATGTTTTCAAAGAGCTGTTGCGGCGGATTATAGAAGGGTTAAAGGCCACAAGTGGTTAGAACGGTTAACCGCCGATTACGCAGATGACACAAATCAAAAACTGATCTGGTTTTTATCCGCGTTATTTGCGTCATCTGCGGTTAATGAACGTTGCTCGTCAGGCGTTTTGGGTAGATCGAACTATGATAATAGGAATTTGCGGTGGCACAGGTTCGGGCAAGACAACGATCGCGAGATCGATCGTCGAGGCGGTCGGCCGCGCCAATGTCGTGCTCGTCGAGCAGGATTCGTATTATCGAAATCTCGCGGACATGCCGCTCGACGAACGTCATCAGGCGAACTTCGATCATCCCGATTCGATCGACAGCGACATGCTCGTCAATCACCTGATGCGTCTGAAGCAGGGTCTGTCCGTCGAAATGCCGCTCTACGATTTTGTGACGCACACTCGAAGCGAAGAGATCGAGATCATAAACCCGAAGCCGGTCGTCATCGTCGAAGGAATTTTGATCTTTGCCGAACCGCGAGTTTTAGATCTGCTCGATGTTCGCGTGTTCGTCGATACGCCGGACGACGTGCGTCTGATGCGTCGTCTGCGGCGCGACATCAACGAACGCGGACGAACGTTCGAGCGAACGCTCGACCAATACGAACGCACGATCCGTCCGATGCATTTTGAATTTGTCGAACCCTCAAAGCGCCATGCCGACATCATAATTCCGGAAGGTTCGAATACCGGAGTGACGGTCGAGTTTTTGTGCAGCATGGTTAGAGAGAAGCTAAATTTCGAGCAAGTCTGACATTTAGCCACAGAGGACACCGAGGAAATCTAATAACGGTTTCTGTTGTTCCCTAATCTTTTCTCTGTGCCCTCTGTGGCAAAATCTTATGGTGAGGACGTAAAAGTGGAAATAGCAAAAGGGATAATGAAACACGCGGATCAGGAACTGATCGATGCCGCGACCGCGGTTCGCGAGAATGCATACGCACCGTTTTCGAATTTTCGTGTCGGTGCGGCGCTCGAGACGGACGATGGCGAAGTGATCGATGGCTGTAACGTCGAGTCGGCGAGCTTCGGGCTGACCGTATGCGCTGAACGGGTCGCGATCTGGAAAGCGATCTCGCAGGGGAAGCGAAAAATAAAACACATCGCAGTTGTCGCCGATACAGAAGAGCTGACGCCGCCGTGCGGTGTCTGCCGGCAGATAATTTGGGAATTCGGCGGCGACATTCCGGTGATCCTTGCGAATTTAAAAGGGAAGACCGAGGTCGTGCAGATGAAGGATCTGTTGCCGCGTGCATTTGATACGAAGTTTTTGAAATGAAGAAAAAAGACATTCCTGAATTCCGCGTCGATCGAAAGACGGTCGCCGTCAAATCCGAGTTTGACGACGCGGACGAAATTGAATATTGGCAGGGAGCATCGGTAAAGGAGCGGCTTCAGCACATCGAGAGACTTCGGAGAATCAACTATGGAGTTCGAGCTACCTCAAGACTTCAAAGAGTTATTCGAGTTATTAAATGCGAATAGTGTTCGGTACTTGATGCTAGGCGGTTACGCGGTCGGCGGATACGGCTATCCGAGGGCGACAAACGACATCGACGTGTTTATTTCGGATGACTCATCGAATATGGAGAAACTGATTCGGTGTCTTACGCAATTCGGTTTTGCCGACCTCACGATTTCGCAAAACGCGTTTTCCAAATCCAGAAGTTTACTTGAAATGGGCGTCGAGCCAATAAAGATTCAGTTGATGAACTTTGCCGACGGAATCGATTTTGAGGAAGCATTTGCGCGGAGGAACATTCTTTTGATCGAGGGAATTGAAGTCAGTGTCGTTTGTAAAGACGATTTGATAAAAAATAAGAAAGCGGTCGGCCGTCATAAGGATTTGGCCGACATTGAACGGCTGGAGAAAATCAAATAGGTGCGTGGCATATGAAAATCTATAGGCTTCCCGTCGTGTTGGTTTTCACGTTTTGCGTTTTGAGCGCGGCGGGATTTGGCCAGAGAGTAGCTCAGCGAAATGCCGATGTAGTGATCCTCGGCGGCACCGTCGTCACGATGGACAAGAACCGTCGCGTGATCGAAAACGGAGCCGTCGCGATCCGCGGAGATAAGATCGTCGCGGTCGGAACGCGAGCCGAAATTACGCGGCGTTATCGAGCGACTCGCACTATCGACGCAACCGGCAAAGCCGTCATTCCCGGTCTGATCAACACGCACACACACGTTCCGATGTCGCTCTTTCGCGGCATCTCCGACGATCTGGATCTCAACGATTGGCTTACAAAATATATCTTTCCGGCGGAAGCGAAGAACGTCGATGAGGCGTTCGTCCGCGCCGGTACGCGGCTCGGGTTAGCTGAGATGATCCGCGGCGGCACGACGACGTACTGCGACATGTATTATTTCGAGGACGCGATCGCCGACGAGACGAAAAAAGCCGGCGTCCGCGGCGTGCTCGGCGAAACTATCATCGATTTTCCGGTTGCCGACAACAAGACATTCGAGCAGGCGATGGCGTACAGCGAACGTTTCCTGCGTAAATGGAAAAACGATCCTCTCATTGTTGCCGCGGTCGCACCGCATGCGCCTTATACGGTTTCGACCGAGCATCTGCAAGCGATCCGAAAGCTTTCCGACAAATTCGACTCACCGATCGTTATACACGTCGCGGAGACCAAAAAAGAGCGTGACGACATTCTCGAGCAAAAAGGTGCGACACCGGTTAACTATTTGAACCGTATCGGATTTCTCAACGATCGCGTCATCGCCGCCCACACCGTTTTTGTAACAGACGATGAAATAGACATTTTAATTAGTAAGGGCGTCGGCGCCGCCCACAATCCGCAATCGAACATGAAGCTCGCATCTGGAACAGCGCCGGTTCCGCAAATGCTTGCGAAGGATCTTGCCGTCGGGCTTGGCACGGACGGTGCCGCATCGAACAACGATCTCAGCATGTGGGAAGAGATGGACACGGCTGCGAAGCTGCATAAGCTTGTTTCCGGCGATCCGAAAACTCTTTCCGCGGAACAAGCATTTGAAATGGCAACGATCCGTGGCGCACGTGCGCTGGATCTTGAGAAGATCACCGGTTCGATCGAGCTCGGTAAACGTGCCGATCTCGTGATCGTCGATCTCGATAGCCTCCACCAGACGCCGATGTACAACATTTATTCGAGTCTGGTTTATTCGACCAAGGCATCGGACGTGCGGACCGTGATCATCAACGGACGCATCGTCATGCTCGACCGCGCTTTGCTCACTCTGAACGAAAGTGCTATAAAAAGAGACGCAAACGCATACCGCATAAAAATCATCGATAGCTTGTCTAAATAAAGCTGCGGCCCGCAAGACCGCTGTTTTTATGATTTTTTAGGTGAGTTTTTTGTTCAAGCAGGTCGTAAGAGTGAGCCTTCCCCGATTAGTTCGCTTGGCCTTAACGGAAATTCAACTCAGTGCTTATGGAGAAGAAAATGCCGCTAAACGTCAGAAGGTTTTTTACTTTTATTTTTATCACCCTGTTCGCTACAACTGCCTTCATATCCGCCCAGGCACCGCAGGCAAATCAAACATCACCAGTTCCGACTCCCGCAAACGTAATCGATAAACAGCCGACTTCGTCGGACGTGATGCGCGACAGAATTTCGAAGGCTAAGGCATTCGTGGCCGTGAGAAATTATAACGCCGCGATTTACGAATTGGAGAATATTCGACGCGAGAGCAGCGATACGTCGGTGAATGCTGTGACGAATGTGCTGCTCATGAATACATACCTCGAGCAGGGCGACTACAAACGAGCACAGGATTTTCTTAAAGAGCTTTTCACGTCATATAAGTCGAACAGTGCACGAGGAAACCTATACTATCCGACCGTCGCCGCGCAGGTCATCAAGGGAGCCCGAAATCAGGTGGAACGCTATCGCTCTCTCGGTCTGACTGTTTCGGACCGGAACCTTCCGCTCGAGGCCGTCAACGACATCGAGCGAATGCGCGAGACTCTCGAACTTGTAATCACACAGGCGAAAGACATTGGCACCGACAAAACAAAATCCGCGGCCGCCATGGCGCTGCTTGAAGAAGCGACAAATTCCCGCAGCATGATCGCCCGCGACGACTACGACGCCCGCCGATGGAAGGACGCGTTGGGCGATTCGCGTGAGCAGATCGCGAGCTCGCAGAGCATTATCGTAAGCGCGATCGACGGGACGACTGTACCGAATGCAACTCCGCGCGACGCGGTTGCGATGAACAATCCGCCGGCTGCGAATACTCAACCGCAGGGGACTAATACGGCCGGAACCAGCACCTTCAAACCGGTACCCGTCGAAAGTTCTTCCAACGTGAAGCCGGCCGAAGGGCTGGTGGCGTCAAATGAGAAGGTGCCGATCGTAGGAAACTCAGAACCCCAGCGAACACGCGTTATCGAAAATAAGCCCACGGTGGAGGCTTCGGTGCAGACCGCTGCGAAAAATAATGACGCCGCGTCGGTAGCCGGTCCGATGGATGTCGGCTCTCTGATCGTCTATGCGACAAAACAGCAAGCTCCGATTTATCCCACGGCGGCGAAAAATATGCGCACCACGGGTATCGTAAAAGTCGAGGTGACGGTCAGCGAAACCGGCGAAGTCGACGAAGTGCACAATACAAGCGGTCCGACGCTCTTGCAGGCTGCGGCAAAAGACGCCATTCGAAAGTGGCGATTCAAACCCTTCGTGCGCGACGGCCAACCCGTGAAAGCGATCGGGTTTGTGAGTTTCAATTTTTCGCTTTAGTTCTGGAGCTCCGATAGGAGCGGAATGTTGGTAGAGACCGGTTGGTAAAACGTTAAGAGCTCCATAGGAGCGGCACGATATCGGTTGTGCCGCTCCTACGGAGCTTTAGTCTTTTGTGTCTGCTTTGCTACCAACATTCCGCTCCTATCGGAGCTTGATTTCGATAAGCACTCCATGACAATCAGAATGTCCCTCGGTGTCTTTGCAGCCCTGCGGTAAACTCAACTCCTATGCGCGTTGTCATCCTCGTCCTGTTCCTCATGTCCGTCGCGTACTCTCAACCGCCGATCGAGCCCGGCGTTTCGCACGAGCTTGCTACATGGCGTGCCGCGAGATATTCGGACGTTCGTTACAAGCTCAACCTGACGCTCGAGAAAATGTCGCCGGTGTTGAAGGGAACGATCGAGGTGAGGGTTAAGGTTCGCGACACGGGGACAGTGAGAGAAGGTGAGAAGGGGAGAGGGGGAGAAGGGGAGTTAGGTCCGACCGTTGTTCTTGATTGGAGGAAGATCAAGGGACACGAGGATAAATCCAAGATCTCGAATGTTTCGATAAACGGCCGCGTTTTGAGTCCTGGCGTTAGCCGGCTTTCTTCTCAAGATGACGGCGGTACTCGAAACACATTCGAAGAATCCAACGAACACCTCATCTTCCGCGACGGCGTTGTCGCCGGCGAGAATGTCATCAAGCTCGATTTCACATCCCCGATTCTGACCAGCGGTTCGGCGATCACGCGGTATATCGATAAAGAGGACGGTGCGGAATACATCTACTCGCTCTTTGTCCCGTCGCGACGCGAGTACTGCGTTCCCGGTATTCGATCAGCCGGATTTGAAGGCGAGGTTCGAAGCCTCTCTGTGGACGCCCGGCGATTGGACGGTTATATCGAACTCTAACATGTCGGCTTATTTTCCGGTTCACGAAGGTGGATTAACGCGGTACCGGGCCTGCGAATTTCTCGACAAGATCTGCTAACCTAATTAGTTTTGAGGAAACCAAACCCATCAGCACATACGTCTTCGCATTCGCCGCCGGGCCGTGGCAACAGGTGTCAGAACCGCGAGCGGTAGCGACGTCAGGCAGAAACCCGACCGGTAGGGAGGGTGCCAATCCAAAATCCAAAATCGAAAATCCAAAATCAGAAGACACCCTCCCTACAGGTCGGGTTTCTGCCTCGACAACGACATCGATCTACGTACGCAAATCTCAGCTCGCGAAATTCCAGCCTCACGCCGCCGAAGTCTTTCGTCTCAATCGCGAGGGGATCAAGTTTCTCGAAGAGTACTTCGACTACAAATTTCCGTTCCCGAAATATGACATCGTTCTTATTCCTGAGTTTCCATTCGGCGGGATGGAACACGCCGGTGCGACGTTCCTGCGCGAGTCATCGGTCATTTTCCCGAGTGAGCCGACGGCGAACGACTACATCTCGCGTGCGAACGTCATCTTTCACGAAGCGGCGCACCAGTGGTTCGGCGATACGGTGACGATGAAATGGTTCGATGACCTGTGGTTGAAAGAAGGCTTTGCCGAATTCATGGCGTACAAGACGCTCGAGCACGTGATGCCGCAGTACAACGCTTGGAAAGTTTTCTACGAGCGCAACAAACAGGCCGCATATCTGACCGATTCGACAAAGGGAACGACGCCGATCTATCAGGAGATCAAAAATCTTTCCGCGGCGAAATCCGCGTATGGAAACATCGTCTATCGAAAAGCACCTTCGTTTCTGAAACAGGCCGAGTTTTATATCGGCCCGGATAAGTTTCAAACTGCCGTACGCGCATTTTTGAAAAAGCATGAGTTTGCGAATGCGGATTGGAGACACCTCGTTAAGGAGTTCGAAGGAGCGAGCGAGGCCGAGTTGCAGCGGTGGGCGGACGAATGGGTTACGCAAAGCGGACTTCCGATTTACCGCTCCAGCATCACGATTATTGGTCCGAGCTACAAGGAAACCATAATTAGTATGACAGGTTCGCTGGAACCCAAGAATATTTGGAAGCAGCAAATCAAAGTCTTAGAAAAGGATCCACCTCGTGGACAAAGCGATTTCAAAATTGATCTCGCGCAAAGATTACCGTTCGAGCCGTTTAAGCTTGACACGACCCTGTCCCATGGAAGGATCGAGCATGAGTTCTTCTTTCTTAACTACCAAGACTACGGTTACGGTATCTTCCTCCTCGACCCCAAGAGCCGCGACTACGTCCTGAAAAATATCCAGAACGAGAAGGACGACTTTCTTCGCTCGATGATGTGGGGAAGTCTCTGGGACAGCGTTCGCGAAGGCGAGCTTGATCCGAAGGAATATGTTGAGTTAGCCATCAAGAGCGTCGGCCTGGAAAAAGATGAAGGCACGATCCAGACGATTCTCGCCCGTGTCTCAACAGCGATGACGTACTACAGGTCAGAACCGCGAGCGGTAGCGACCGGGTCACCCCGCACAGTTGAGGCAACAAAGGGCAACCCCGTCGCTACTGCTCCGGGTTCTGACCTTTCGATACAACTCGAATCGATGCTGATCGAGAAAATGCGCACCGCACCAACGCTCGGACAGCGGATCACATACTATCGGGCGTTCTTAAATGTGGCGTCGACCGAGAAGGCTCGTTCAGTGCTAAAAGATATCTTAAATTTGAAATTTCAAATTTCAGATTTGAGACTGAAAACCAAAGATCGCTTCGACATCGTTTCGAAACTCGCGTCGCTCGGCGACCCGGACGCGGAGAAACTTCTTGCCGATCTCGAGAAGACCGAGACGTCCGACGATGGTAAGCGATACGCTTACGCTGCTCGATCCGCGTTCCCGACAAAAGCGGCCAAGGAAAAATACTGGAACGATTTCACGACGAACAAAGATATTTCCGAGAGCTGGATCGAAGCAGCGTTCGGGCCATTCAATTCAGTCCGCCACTGCTGATCTGACACTGCCATACCTCGAACGCGCATTGAAAGAGCTTCCCAATCACAAACGCAATCGCAAGATCTTCTTCATCAACGGATGGCTCTCCGCGTTCATCGGCGGACAGCGAAGCGAAGAGGCGCTCGCGATCGTCAACAAGTTCCTCGCAGACAATCCAGATCTCGACCGCGACCTGCGGCTGAAGATCCTCGAGAACGTCGATGTCATCGAACGTGCGGTGAAGATCCGGGCGAAATTTGCGACGCGGTGACGCGGTGACGCGGGGACGCCGAGAGCGAGAGGCGTTGGCGGCTGGCTACTCTCCCCGCGTCACCGCGTCTCCCTGTCACCGCGTCTCCGGGTCACCGCGTCACTGCGTCGCACCAATCTAATCTTGACTAAAAAGTAATGATTTGCGATAATTCAACGTCGTTCTAAACCTAAACCTTAATCGCGTTTACGCTTATGAAGATCTCAGCACAGGAAGAATATGGATTGCGATGCCTTGTGCAGCTTGCCAACTTGTCTGTTGGCCAAAGCCTTACGCTGCCGCAGATCGCTGAGCTCGAGGGGATCTCGACGGCGAACGCCGGGAAGCTGATGTGGCTGTTGAACAAAGCCGGGTTTGTGCAGTCGACACGCGGGACAAAGGGTGGTTATTTTCTGTCGCGGCCGGCGGGTGAGATCAGGCTTAGCGAGATCATCAAGGTCCTGGATGAGGACGTGCTGAGCAAGCACTGCGAGAGCTACACCGGGATACTCGACTCGTGCGTCCATAAAGGCGATTGCGGAATCAGGCCGGTGATCGTCGGTCTGCATGAGATCGTCGAGAACGCTCTGTCGCAGATCACATTGGCTCAACTGGTTGGTTCGGAGAGCTCGGTCGATAAGATGTTTCACGAGATACAGGGAATTCATCGCACCATCGAACCTTCGAGGGTTTAACGGATTAGCCACAGAGGGCACAGAGGTTTTGAGAAGTTTGAACGACGGATGGATCGCAGTTGAACACAGGTAAGAGGTCTTATTTCCCTCTGTGTGCTCTGTGGCAAGAAACTTATGTCAACAGCAGCAGAATTACTTACAAATCGCGAATACAAGTACGGATTCGTTACCGATATCGAAACGGATACGATCGCTAAGGGTCTGTCCGAAGACACGGTCCGGCTTATCTCTTCGAAAAAGAACGAGCCGGAGTGGATGCTCGAGTTTCGTCTGAAAGCGTATCGCCAGTGGCTGAAGATGACCGAGCCGAACTACTGGGCAAACTTCGATTACCCGCAGATCGATTTTCAGAATATCTCGTACTATTCGGCGCCGAAGCAGAAAGCGAAGAAGGCCTCCATGGACGAGGTCGATCCGGAATTGATCAAGACATTCGAAAAGCTCGGCATTCCGCTTTCGGAGCAGAAGATGCTGGCGAATGTAGCGGTCGATGCGGTGTTTGATTCGGTCTCGGTTGCGACGACGTTCAAAAAGAAATTGAAGAAAGCCGGCGTGATCTTTTGCTCGTTTACCGAAGCGGTCGCAGATTATCCGGAGCTGATCAAAAAATATCTCGGTTCGGTCGTGCCGGTGAATGACAATTACTACGCTGCGTTGAATTCGGCCGTGTTCTCGGACGGATCGTTTGTCTTCATTCCAAAGGGCGTTCGATGCCCGATGGAGCTTGTCGACGTATTTTCGCATCAACACGCAGGATGCGGGACAGTTCGAACGCACGCTGATCGTCGCCGAAGAAGGCGGCTATGTCGCCTACAACGAAGGCTGCACGGCACCGCAGTTCGATACGAATCAATTGCACGCGGCAGTTGTCGAGCTCGTCGCGCTCGATGATGCGGAGATCAAATATTCGACCGTGCAGAACTGGTACGCCGGCGACGAGAACGGCAAGGGCGGAATTTATAACTTTGTAACGAAACGCGGTGCGTGCCGCGGTGTTAATTCGAAGATCTCGTGGACGCAGGTCGAGACCGGTTCGGCGATCACGTGGAAATATCCGAGCGTGATCCTGCAGGGCGACAATTCGATCGGTGAATTTTACTCCGTCGCTTTGACGAACAACGCGCAGATCGCCGACACCGGCACGAAGATGATCCATCTCGGCAAGAACACGAAGTCGACGATCATCTCAAAGGGTATTTCGGCCGGCAAGTCGAACAACTCGTATCGCGGGCTCGTAAAGATAATGCCGAAGGCCGACCGGAGCACGGAACTATACGCAGTGCGATTCGATGCTCATCGGCGGAAAGTCCGAGGCGAACACGTTCCCGTATATCGAGGTGATGAACAACACCGCGAAGGTCGAGCACGAAGCGACGACATCGAAGATCAGTGAAGATCAATTGTTCTATCTTCAGCAGCGCGGCATCGGCCAGGAAGACGCGGTGTAGTTTGATCATCAACGGATTTTGTAAAGAAGTATTTCGCGAGCTGCCGATGGAATACGCGGTGGAAGCGACAAAGCTTCTGGGATTGAAATTGGAAGGAAGTGTTGGCTAGCTCGAGGTTTCTATGAATCTTGCGATTGAGCTTGAACAAGAAGAAGACGGCCGCTGGATTGCAGAGATCGACGAACTCGACGGAGTTCTCGTTTATGGCGAAACGAAGGAAGATGCGATCCGTAAGGTTAAAACGTTGGCGCTTCGTGTGATCGCGGATCGGTTGGAGAATCGAGAGAGTTTGCCGCAGCAGTTCGAGAGTTTGGTCTTTCAGTCGACATGAGCAAATGGAAGTCGGCGAAGGCGAAACGCGTACTTGCAGCGTTAGAAGAGATCGGCTGGCGGGTCAAGCGGCAGAAAGGGTCTCACAAAACATTGGAACGCGAGGGTTGGACTGACTACGTTTTTGCGTTTCACGACGGCGTTGAGGTTGGCCCGACGATGATGTCGAGGATCGCAAAGAAGACCGGACTGAAACCGGAGGATCTATAAATGGACGCGACACAACAGATGGAAATGGCTCCCGTTGCACCGTTGGATTCGATGCTGCGTGAGCAGCTGCTCGATCGTCAGCAGAGATTAGAGCGCGCGCAGTCGCAGAATCTGCTCGCCACTGACGTTTCGCGTCTCTTGAGTGAAGTCGATGCGGCGCTTGGACGGTTCAATAACGGCACCTACGGCGTGTGTGAGGAATGTCACGCTGCTATCGAACCTGAACGTCTGGTCGCGGATCCGCTGATCCGCCTTTGTCTCGGCGATCTGACGCAGAAGCAGTTGAACGCGATACAGGACGACTTGCAGCTCGCGGCCGAGATCCAAAAGGGACTACTTCCGATGTCCGGTTTTTCAGCCGACGCCTGGCAACTCGATTTTGCTTATCAGCCGGCCGGTGTTGTCAGCGGCGACTATGTCGACTTTATCGAACAGGATGGCGAACTTTATTTCATTCTCGGGGATGTTTCGGGAAAAGGGATGGCCGCTTCGATATTGATGTCGAATCTGCACGCGATGTTTCACGCGCTGATCCCGCTCGGACTCGAGCTGTGTGATCTGATGTCGAGAGCAAATCGTCTGTTTGCCGAGAGCACACTGGCGAATCAGTTCGCGACACTTATCCTGGGGAAGATAAACGCGAAGGGCGAGGTCGAAATGTGTAACGCGGGGCATCTTCCGCCGATGATCGTCGGAGGCGACAAGTCATTCGAATTGGCACCCTCGGGTCTGCCACTTGGTTTGTTCTGTGACAGCAATTTCGTTTCGAGCGGCGTCAAGCTCGAACCGGGTGAGACGCTTCTTCTGTTCACCGATGGCGTGACCGAAGCAAACGATCGACACTGGAAACGAGTTTGGAACCGAGCGTCTCCGAGACTCAATCAATGGAACGTCGCTCGGACATCCGACCGAGATCTTGCAGACATGTGTCGATTCGATCGCCGCGTTTCGCGGACGGGCTGATCGCAATGACGATCTGACCATGTTGGCGCTGAAGTACACGGGTACAGGAAACTGAGGAAGGAGTTTCGGAATAACTGATAGGTGATAGGCGGAAACCCGAGCGGTAGCGAGGGTGTTTTGGATCGGCGAGGCACCCTCCCTACCGGTCGGGTTTCTGCCCCTTTTCGAAAAAGAGATGCAAAAGGTACAGCCACAACATCAGCCAACGCCGAAGGGGCACTATTCGCCCGGCATTGTACACGACGGTCTCGTGTATATTTCGGGCCAACTGCCGATGGATCTTGTGACACGCGAGCCATTCGCAGGTGATATCGAGATGCAGACAGAACTGGCGCTGAGAAATGTCGAGGCGGTGTTGATAGAAGCGGGGAGCGATCTCGGACACGTAGTGCAGATGACGATCTATATTTCGGACATCGAGCTTTGGGGAAAGGTAAATGAGGTTTACGCACGCGTGATGGGCGATCATCGGCCGGCGCGTGCGATCGTGCCGGTTAAGGATCTGCATTTCGATACGAAGATCGAGATCCAGGCGATCGCGGCGGTTAAGGATTGAATATTTCAACGCGGAGATCGCAGAGTCGGCGGAGGATATTTTGAACATCTCCGCGGTCTCCGCGGGCTCTGCGTTAAAGAAAACGATGGGCTACTACGGAATCGATTGGCTGGCGACTCTATGCGGATTGACCGGTGTTTATCTCATCGGCAACAAGAACAGATATGGCTTTTTGATCATGATGATCGCGAGCCTGAGCTGGATGACGGTGGGTTTCATGATCGGAAGTATTGCCCTGATCGTCGGGAGCGTAATATTTTTCGGACTCCACGTTCGGGGCTGGTTAAAGTGGAGACGTGATGCAAGCGAGCTTGGGTTTTTGGAAACCCAGGAAATAAAGGTGGCGAAATGAGACTAGAGATTTATCAGATAGATGCATTTGCCTCCCGTCCGTTTACGGGAAATCCGGCGGCGGTTGTTCCGCTCGACGCATGGCTCGCGGATGATGTGATGCAGGCGATCGCGATGGAGAATAATCTTGCGGAGACCGCCTTCTTTGTACGTGAGGGCGAGGGATACGGATTGCGATGGTTTACACCGACCGTCGAGATGGATCTTTGCGGCCACGCGACGCTGGCGAGCGGATATGTGATCTTTGAGATTCTCGGAACGGATCAGACCACTCTCCGTTTTCAAACGCGAAGCGGCGAGCTCACCGTCGAAAGAAAAGGTGAAAGATATGTGCTCGACTTTCCTTCACGACCCGGAACCGTGTCAGATGCACCGGCAGGATTGATCGAAGCTATCGGGGCGGAGCCAAAAGAAATTTTGAAGTCGCGCGATTACATGCTCGTCTATGAAAACGAAGCCGACGTGCTGGCGATCAAGCCGGACTTCAATTCGTTGATGAAGATCGACACGCATGCGGTGATCGTAACGGCGAAAGGCGATGGCTCTGACTTCGTATCGCGATTCTTCGCACCGGAAGTTGGGGTGCCCGAAGATCCGGTGACCGGTTCCGCGCACTGCACGCTGATTCCGTACTGGGCGGAGAAGCTTGGGAAGAACGAGCTTTTCGCACGGCAGGTTTCGGAGCGGGGCGGCGAGCTTTATTGTGAGCTTGTCGGCGATCGCGTAAAGATCGGCGGCAATGCGGTGTTGTATATGAAAGGGGAGATCTATGTTGCAAGCGAAAAAAGCGCCGGAGCTTGATATCGAATATCGTTTGGCGCGGCCCGACGAGTCAGAGGCGATCTCGGAATTGTTGCTCGAGTCCTTCGGCCTGTTCGAAGCGGAATATACGCCCGGTGCGTTTGAATACACCACACCCGGCACCGACGTCGTTCGCGGACGGTTTGAAGAAGGCCCGGTCTGGGTTGCGATGGACGGCAACACGATGATCGGAACCGTATCCGGATTGCCGGAAGAGGATCGCTTTTATGTTCGAAGCATGGCCGTAAGGCCCGACGCTCAAGGACGCGGGATCGGCCGACGGCTGCTGGAACCGCTCGAGGCATTTGCACGTGATAAGGGGTTTGAACGTATGTATCTGTACACGACGCACGTTCTACCGGACGCGAAACGCCTTTACGAGAAGAATGGATTTTATGTTTTAAGAGAGACTCCGCCCGAGGAATGGCACGATATGGCGGGTCTCGAGATGGAGAAGAGTTTGAGTTGATTTTGCCACAGAGCACACAGAGCAAGGCACGCGTTTTGAATCACTCTCGGTGATCTCGGTGGCTAAGAACATTATGTTATTAGAAGTAAAAGATCTACACGCCGGAATAGACGGCAAAGAAATTCTCACGGGCCTGAATCTTCAGGTCAAAACGGGCGAGGTCCATGCGATCATGGGGCCGAACGGTTCGGGCAAATCGACGTTGTCGAAGGTGCTCGCCGGACATCCTTCGTATGAAGTGATCTCGGGCGAAGTTTTGTACGAAGGCAAGAATCTGCTCGACCTTGAGCCGGACGAACGAGCGCGTGAGGGTGTCTTCATGGCGTTTCAGTATCCGGTCGAAGTGCCCGGTGTTTCGAACTCGCAATTCCTGCGGCTCGCTTACAACCAGAAGATGATGCACCTCGGCCAGGAAGAACTGGATCCGCTTGAATTCAACGACTATCTGAAAGAAAAAGCGAAGATCGTGGATATGAATCCGGAATTTTTCAAACGGTCCGTGAACGAAGGTTTTTCGGGCGGTGAGAAAAAGCGGAACGAGATCCTGCAGATGGCTGTCCTCGGACCAAAGCTTGCGATCCTTGACGAAACAGATTCGGGTCTCGATATCGACGCTCTGCGGATCGTCGCCGAAGGCGTAAACAAACTTCGCGGCCCGGACAATGCGATCATTCTAGTGACGCACTATCAACGGCTCCTGAACTTCATCGTTCCTGATGTTGTTCATGTGCTCGCGGGTGGAAAGATCGTTAAGGAAGGCGGAAAGGAGCTCGCGTACGAGCTCGAAGAGAAGGGTTACGACTGGGTAAAGGCAGCGTCTAAGTGAATAGTGAATAGTGAATAGTGAATAGTGAACACTAAATCGTGTAGTGACGACAATCTTCATTCACCGTTCACCACTCATAATTCACCATTAAAAACATGGCAGCAGTGATGGAAACAATTTACGCCGACGCGTTCAAACGGTTCGCGGCTTCGTTGGATGAGCCGGAGGCTCTCGGTCGGTTGCGTGCCGATGCGTTCGACGTGTTTACCCGAACGGGATTCCCGGCGGTCAAGAGTGAAGACTGGAAGTATACGAATGTCGCGCCGTTTGCGGGGGGCGATTGGAAGATCCCTGACTCGCCAAAGAAAAGCGCGGCTGACATCGATCTCGATCTACTAGATATTTTTGACGGCGGAAGAAACGGGTTCACGGCGCTCAACGTGGCATTCGGTGACTTCGCGACGCTGCGAATTGCAAAGGACACAGTTGTCGACGAGCCGATCTCGTTCAATTTTGCGGCGGATGAAGGATCGGCGCACTTTCCTCATCTTTTGATTATTGCTGAAGCGGGCAGCAAATCGACGATCGTCGAGTCCTACGAAAGCGCATCCAAGAGTTTTACGAACACGGCCATACAGATCGTGGTCGAAGACAACGCGCAACTGACGCATTATCGCGTTCAGAAGGAATCGGCAGAGGTCCTTCATTACGGCGTCACCGAAGTCTCACTTGGCCGCGACGCAGTTTACAATTCGACAAATGTGAATATCGGCGCTGCTCTTTCGCGTCACGATATCGAACTGAAATTCACCGCAACTGGTGGGGAAGCATGGGTTGATGGGCTGTACATGCTGAACGGATCGCAGCATTCGGATACGCATTCGATCATCGACCACACCGTCCCGAACTGCACCTCGCATCAGAACTACAAGGGCGTGCTCAACGACAAGTCACGGGCCGTGTTCAACGGCAAGGTGCTTGTCCGCGAGAACGCGCACGGAACCGATGCTCAGCAGTCGAACAAGAATCTTTTGTTGTCGAACGAGGCCCGTGTCGATACTAAGCCGCAGCTCGAGATATTTAACGACGACGTGAAGTGCTCGCACGGGGCGACCGTCGGACAGCTCGAGGAAGAAGAGTTGTTTTATTTATTGACACGCGGATTGCCCGAGAATCTGGCGCGGAATCTGCTGACGTATGGTTTTGCCGAGGAGATCATCAACAAGATCGGGATCGAGAGCATTAAATCGGATCTCGATGAAGCAGTACTTAACCGTCTGAATGTTAATTTGTCAGTCTAAAAAATTATGAGAGTGAGAATTCCGTTGATTATCGAAGAATCGTTGATCAAAGCAATTGATGAGATCGCGGGCGAAAAGCATCGCCGTGCGGCGACGATCGAAACTGCTCTAAAGGAGTATATTGCCGCGGCAGGCACGCAAGGCTAAGGCGAATCCCGTCGTTACTGAACCGGAACCGCCAGCAGCTCCGGTAAGGGGAACAGCACGCTCTGCCGCGGTCTCGGCGGCAAAGTCGGCGGCACGGGCCAGAGGTGCGCAGCCTGCTAAAACAACGGCCCGCGCCAAGAGGTAACAAGGCGTGACGGCTACCAAAACAATGAGCGGTTGGGACGTTGAAAAGATAAGGAAGGATTTTCCGGTACTGTCGAGAGACGTCAACGGAAAGCCGCTTGTGTATCTCGACAACGCCGCGTCGTCTCAGGTTCCGCAGAGTGTGATCGACCGAACGTCGAAATATCTCGCCGAGGAGCATTCGAACATTCATCGCGGCGTGCATTACCTTTCGCAACACGCGACGACGGCGTACGAAGCCGCGCGCGAAAAGGTGAAACGGTTCATCAACGCGCCCGATGTAAAGGAATGTATCTTCGTCCGCGGCTGTACCGAGGGCATAAATCTGATCGCCCATTCGTACGGACGAAAGTTCATCGGCGAAGGCGATGAGATCTTGGTCAGCCAGATGGAGCATCATTCGAATATCATCCCGTGGCAGATGGTCGCCGAAGAACGCGGGGCGAAAATTCGCATGATCCCGATCGACGAGCATGGCCAACTTGTGATCGACGAATACGAAAACATGCTCAACGAGCGGACGAAGATGGTCGCCGTCGCGCATGTGTCGAACAGTTTGGGCACGGTGAATCCGATCAAGGAAATGGTTGCGACGGCGCACAAGTTCGGCGTGCCGGTCTGCGTCGACGCGGCCCAGAGCGTTCCGCATTTTCCGGTCGATGTGCAGGACCTCGACGCCGACTTTTTTGTCTTTTCGGGACACAAGATGTTCGCCCCGACTGGCAGCGGCATCGTCTACGGCAAGCGCGAGTGGCTCGATCAAATGCCGCCGTATCAAACCGGAGGCGGCATGATCCGAACCGTGAGTTTTGAAAAGACGACATTCGCACCGATTCCCGAAAAGTTTGAGGCAGGAACGCCGGCCATCGCCGCGGGCATCGGTCTCGGTGCGGCAATCGATTACATTAACTCGATCGATTTCGAAGCGGGCGCGAAATACGAACACGAGCTGCTTGAGTATGCGACGAAACGTCTCGCGGACATTCCCGGCGTGACGATCGTCGGCACGGCCGCTGAGAAAGCGAGTGTGTTGTCATTCACGATCGATGGAATTCATCCGCACGACATCGGAACTATTCTGGATCAGGACGGCATCGCGGTCCGAGCTGGACATCACTGCGCACAGCCCGTAATGAAATTCTTCGATGTGCCGGCGACGGCTCGTGCCTCGTTCGCGTTTTATAACACTCGGGAAGAGGTCGATAAGCTGGCGGATGCGGTGCAGAAGGTGATTGAGGTTTTTGCTTAGAAATTTCAAATTTCAGATTTGAAATTTGAAAGTCGGGGGAGTTATCGGAGGTTTTTCACAGAAGAGAAAAGGATCGTGGGAGTGGTGCGATCGACCGAACTAATAACTCCTTGCGGCCCGATAGCAGAGTAACGATGTCAGAACTTAACGATCTTTACCAGGAAACAATTCTCGAGCACAACAAGAACCCGCGAAACTTTCGCGAGATCGAAGATGCTGATGGCACGGCGGACGGAAACAATCCGTTGTGCGGCGATGCGTTGCGCGTGTATGTCGGTCTCGAAGGCGATACGGTGAAGGACGTCGCGTTTAAGGGATCGGGGTGTGCGATCTCGAAAGCGTCGGCGTCGATGATGACGCAAGTCGTAAAAGGGAAATCAAAAGAAGAAGCTGAAATTCTTTTTAATGAATTTCACAGCATGGTGACGGGGGGGCTCGACGTCGAGACGGAAGAAAATCATCTAGGAAAGTTGAAGATATTCGCCGGCGTGATCGAATTTCCGGCACGTGTAAAATGCGCATCGCTCAGTTGGCACACACTGCACGCGGCGCTGCATGGCGAAGAGGTCGTGTCGACTGAGTAGACGGGAGCCGCACGAGTCAGAACCGGGAGCGGTAGCGACCGGGTGACCCGTCAGGTGGGTTGAACTCAGATAATTGAAGGGCGACCCGATCGCTACCGCTCCCGGTTCTGACAAGACGTGCTCATCAAATACCGCATCCAAATTGCCTCAGTTGCGATAGTCGTTATCACTGCGATCCTCGCGTTAAACCTGCTGGGACGCGTCTGGTGGTGCGAGGCAGGCGACTATTTGCCCTGGTCATGGCAAGTCATGTCGCGACACAATTCCCAGCATCTCATCGATCCATATTCCTTCACACACCTTCTTCACGGGATTCTGGAGTTCTGGCTGATCGGCCTTGTCTTTCATAAAGTTCCCCTTGCATGGAGGTTCGTTATCGCGATCTTTATCGAAAGCTCCTGGGAGGTTGTCGAAAACACGAACCACATCATAAACCGCTATCGCGAAGTTACGATCTCTCTCGACTACTATGGTGACTCGATCCTGAATTCGCTCGCTGACATCGTCGCTTGTGGTTTGGGATTTCTGATCGCGTATAAGATCAGGCTGTGGTGGTCTCTGGCGGTGTTTGTTCTGATGGAAGTGATTTTACTCTTCTGGATCCGCGACAGTTTACTGTTGAATATCCTAATGCTGATCTGCCCGGTCGATGCAGTGAAACAATGGCAATCGGGACCGTAAGATCGATAAGAATTATTGCCCGCGAAATACGCGAAAGGGCGCGAAAAAAAGCATTCTTCTTTTTCGCGCCCTTTCGCGTATTTCGCGGGCAAATATTTTTCAGGGAAAGACGACGAGCTATCTTTCTCCTCGCGCGGCCTCGACCTGAGTTTCGAGGTCAACGGCCAGCTTTCGGGCTCCCGGCTGATCGAAAGTTTCGGTCCACCGCAGAGCTTCATCCAGGACACGCAGCTGATATTCGCGCCAGCCGGGTTTGCCGGCGACGGATCCGAACTCGCCGTTGTAATAGCCGGTCCGCGGAGGGCGTACGTTATCGGTCATACCCGTATCCACCGACAACATCATCGTCGAGATTCCGGTTTGTTCGATGCCGCGTGCGATCAGGCCGAGTGTTTGATGACAAAGACGGCTCGCCGGGATCAGCAGCGCGGTCTGGATCTCATAACGATGAAGACGCTCGGCGATCTTCGGTGCGATCTCATCTGCGACAAGCCTCGCATTCGGGATCCAGCTGCTCAGGCTCCACCAGACACTGTTCAACTGTCCGATAACGGCGTTGGCTTGATACTCGGTGAGACGATCGATCGGGATCTGTACGTTGCGATCTTCGATAACCGCCCGCGTGTCGTAGCCTTTAGCGGCATAGCGTAGATCCGCCGCATCGACTTCGACCGGTATCTCGCGAAAGTTAATATCGCCGTCCCTAGAGTTCAAATCGAATGGGTCGGTACCGTCGATATATGCCCCGGCGGATGAGATCAGAGCAAGATTGAGCATCGGTAGGGCACGACGAACCGGCGTAAACGGAGCATGAACATTTCTGATGAAAGGATAGCCCTTCAATTCTTCGTTCTCGTTCCATTTCGAAAACCGATGCGAGAACTCGCCGCTCGTTTCAATTATAGCCATAGGTCAGATCTTGAATTCCTTGGAGAAATCGTAGGGATCATTCGTTGCAGTTTTCGACGCTGCTCCGAACCTTCGATTTGAAATAATGAAGAAAGCCACAAGTGCTGCGGCCATCGCGCCCATAAGCACCCAAACCGACCACTCGTGAAGATTGTTGAATTGAATTCGCAGAGGGTCGTCGGCTGCGACCTCATCGATCGGGCGGCCCATCTGGCCGCGAAGCATCGAAAGCCATAGACCGATCACGAATTGTCCGGTAGCACACGCTGCGGCGACGAGAAGAAGCAGAAAACGTTCGATCCACACTGAAAAGCGGTTAACATTTTTCGCTGCGATAAAAGAAGTCAGGATCAGGATCACGGCGATCGTCATACCGCCAAAATTCAGGATCGAGAGCGTTCGATTCACGACCGCCCCGGCCAATTCGCGCTCCGGCAGAACGGCAAACGCGGTCTGGGCCACACCAATAAAAAACACGGCGGAACCGAGCCAAACGCTCAGAAGCAGGAGCCTAAGATCCGAAAAAAACTTCATAAAGTAAGGCCGTATTATCGCGTGTTTCGGATGAAAGGGCAAAGGGGAGGGGGGATCGTTGATCGTGGATCGTGGATCGTTGTTTGTGGTTCGTGGATCGTTGATCGTTGATCGTTGTTCGTCGTTCGGAGTTCGTTGTTCGGAGTTCGTTGATCGTTTTTAGAATACTTGTGGTTTGCGGCGTTTTTGTAAACGACCAACGATCATCGATCCACGATCAACGATCAACGACCAACGATCCACGATCAACGATCAACTATCTACGATCCATAAACCAAATAATCGATCTCTTGAAAAATATTGTCGCGGTGTTCGATCTCGGCAAGCAGATCGTGATCGACATCACCTGTCTCGAGCATTTTTGCGAGCAGGTCAAAGCGATGGATGTGCGACTGGAAGCGGCGCGACGAATATTCGACCGTCGTTCCCTGATAGATCTGAAACGCCCAGTCAGAGGATTCGCCCAGAAGCAACTCACGCGCGAGCTGCTTTAAAAGCCTGTCTTCGGTTTTAAGCAAAGTGCCGCCACGCTCCACAGTCCCGCTCGAAAATCGGTTGACGAGATCTGTCATTTTCCGTTCGGCGTCGTGCTGGTACGGATACATCCACGAGTTCTGCTCGTTCAGCCAAACCTTGTAGTACCCGTTCTCGCCCCAAGAGGATGCAGTTGGCTGTTGCCGCTGTATGGGCAATCCCGAGTCTAGAAAGTCGCCTGGGGTCACCGCGGCTATCTCCGATTGGTCGTAATGCAGCTTTCGGAAGAAGAAGTCGATGAATTGCGGCCCTTCGTACCACCAATGCCCAAACAGCTCGGCATCGTACGGCGAGACGACAAGAGGCGGATGACCCTCGAACGTCGCGCGGAGTTTGTGTGCCTGCTTGATCCGCTCTCCAATAAAGTGCGATGCGTTCTCGGCCGCTTTCTCGCGAGCGAGCATGGGAAGGTAAGGCGCTTTGTTCTGCTGCGGAACGTTTCGGCCGGTGATGCGATGGTATTTCAGACCCAGGTGCCGGCGGTTACCGTCCTCATGCAAGTGCGGCTTTAGGTATTCGATCGGCAGGTCCCAGCCGACGTCGCGATAAAATTCACGGTACACATCGCTCCCCGGATATCCGATCTCGGCGCTCCATACCTGGCGACTGGTGTCGACATCCCGCGCAAATACCGCGACACCGTTCGGACAAAAAACAGGCGCATGTACTCCGTACCGTGGCCGCGGATCGCCATAAAGGATGGCATGCGTATCTGAAACGAAATATTCGATCCCGGCATCTTTTAAGAGGACTTCAACGCCCGGTTCGTACGCGCATTCAGGGAGCCATATGCCCCGAGGTTGCCTCCCGAAATGTTTTTTATAGTTGTTAACCGCGACCACGATCTGCGCCCGGCGGGCTTCTTGTGTCGAGATCAGCGGGAGAAAGCCGTGCGTCGCCCCGCAGGTGATGATCTCGATCGCGCCAATATCCTGAAGCTCACGAAATGCTGCGATAAGATCGCGCCGATATCGATCGTTCCAAAGACCGAGCGACGCACGGAGCCCATCGGCGTACATCTTCGCCACCTCGTGATACTCGATCTCTTCGTTTCGGGTACGATGGACCTCTTTGTCTGCAAGTTCGAGCAGATTCTCGAGATGTCGTGTGTAACGTTCCTGAAGAAGCTTGTCCGAGAGCATCTCGCAAAGCGGCGGTGAAACATTCATCGCCAATCTCGGCTTCACGCCCGCTTCGTGCAAACTCTGGAAAATAAAAATGAGCGGAAGGTAGACTTCGGTGATCGCCTCGTAAAGCCAATCTTCTTCAAGAAATTCAGGGTATTCGGGATGCCGAACAAAAGGCAGGTGAGCGTGAAGAATGAGGCTAAAGAAACCGGTAGGCATCGTTCAAATGCGGATTGCGGATTGCCGATTTCGGATTTGCATGTTCCTTAACAGATGCCGCCGGCATCCGCGATTGGTGTATAAAACCTGGACAAATTTCAAAGCCGGCCGGTCTGTGACGACGAGCTAACAGGTTGCAACTTCGGGAGCGTGCGACGCGTCTTCAAACGCCTTGGAAAATTTATCGCACTCGCGCCAAATACGGCGGGACCAAATTCTTCCCGCACAATTTCATCAGCTTCGATATCGAACCGTTCCTTTAGAACGCTAAGAGCGTTTTCGGCGCTCAGCGAGGCGGCTCGTTCTTGAAGGATCGCAAAAAGTGCCGGGCTGATCTTCCATCGGAGTGCCTCCAGGGTCACACCCGACGCGAGAAGTAGCAGTACGTTCCGGATCTCATCGGCCGCTATACCCTCGAAATCAAAGTTAGGCTCACCGACTAGCTGCGTGAACGCGGCGTGTGTCGCGGTCTCCGCAGTTTCGAGATCATCACCCGCGAGGGCGACATCAAATGCGTCTTCGGTAAATCCGGCTACTTCCAGTACGCGAGCAAAACGGTCAGCCGATACGGACCAATCCGCCTCAGTATCGACACGCGGGCTCGGGCTCTTGCGTGGGGTCTCGACAGTGTTCGAGAACAGCGCTCGCACATACGGACGGTTCGGGGCGTAGAACCCGATCTCGGCGCGATACTCACGGTCCGCTTCGACATCAAACCACCATGAACCCTCAGCGTCGATAGGGTGGATCTCTTCCAGCTCCCGTCTGAGGTCAACCAGTTTTAGAACAAGGGAATAGCTGGCGGTTTGAGCTCCGAGTGCTTTGTTCAGCTTATGAAACGGATTCGATCCTATGGACCAATAGAAAAAAAGACGATTTGGCGACTGCATCTGAAGGCGAGCACGATTTTCGCGGGCGAGTTCGGGTAGTTTTGGCTCGGCGAGCTCGCGAAATACAGGCGACATTTGCTCAAGCTTGCTTGACGGCACAGCCGTGTCGGCGGCGATGGTTTTGGGTGCCTCGGTCTCAGAACTTACAAATTCGGACGAAGTCGACGACTCGTCGACCGGTATAAACTCAATAAACTCCGTTTCCGGAACTAACTTACTTTTTCTCTTCAAACCTTTACTCATTCAAAAAAACCGGTTGCTTGATCCGGACTACCGAAAGCCCACTTTTATAAAATAGACCTTAAAATAAAACAAAATTATGATTGCTTTAGCGGCGAGTTACAAGCTGTCGTTTGTAATTGTAGGGGCGGGAGGCCAATGCTACCGAAGGCGCTTCGCACTTTTTAGACGGATGTCGATCTTTCCGTACGGCGAGTTTACAACGGATCGGACGGGTAACCGGCGAGCGTCGTCAGTTATCCAGATCGTCATATCGCCTTCCCGCTCGATCAAACGATTCGGGCCAAAGACCTGCGGTTCGATACGAAAACACCATTTCCGACCAAAGATCGACTTCTGCAGTTCGCGTGCTGTGACGCGGACCGGAATATCGTAAACGAGCCCGGAATCACTGACCGACATGCGGAACGATTTTCCTACGGCGAGGGGCAGAAGCCGCAAACTGTAGAGGCCGGAGATCAGGTCATGGCTCACGTCATCGATCCTGGAAGCGATCCGGCGCGGCGGACGCATCGGTTCGTTCGGATCGGTCTCGACATAAGTGACCCGCCGCTCGCGGTAATCGAACACCGTCTCGCTGTTACGGACCCTTTCCTTTTGAACGTCGTGCTTGACGGTTCGAGTCGCCCGGAATTGGTCCGCGTCGATGCTGCTCTCCAATTCCTGCAGAAAACTAAATCGAAAGATCTTTAACAGTGTTCCCTTGGATCTTGCTTCGGTCTTGACGATATAGCCTTCGCCATTCGGGTCGTTCCGAAGCGTAAAACTTAGATCGGCGATCGCGATGCCGCGGATGATCTTACTGATCTTGCCCTCGTATGTGAGATTTTCTCCGTCAATAAATGGCGGTGTTTTCGCCGTCGTACCACCATTTGACTGTGCAAACAGAACGACCGAGAAAATACTGATGAGCCCGGCCAGGGCGAATGTTTTTACCGCAAAAACTTTCATATAAAGACAACAAGGAATGCTCGTAAGACATCCGCCGGCAGTTCGCTTGTTTCCACGATTATATCGCAATTCGAAAAGAGCCGCGGAAAATATTCCTCATCCGAGGATCGCCGGGGTGCTCATCGCTGCTAGTCTCGTCCGGACCGCTTCGAGAACGATTTCGGGGGTGATGTCCATGCAGATCCAGTTCGAACAGGTTCGGCGATGACAATCTACGCGACAGCCAATGTCGATACGCTCGACGCAAATATCATCCGCATCTAAACTGCCGTTTCGCCACCATTCGGTGGGTCCGAAAATTCCTACGATCGGAGCGCCTGCGGCGATCGCAAGATGGGTCGGCCCAGTATCGCCGCCGACGTAGACGCGGGCACGTTTTGCGAGCTCGTACAGGCCTTTCAGGCTCGGTTCGGCTGTGATCGTTTTGCCCGAACGGCTCGCCTGCATAACCTCCGAGGCGAGAGCAGCTTCAGTAGGCCCGGTCACGACGATCGACTCCAGTCCAAACTCATCCCAGATCATGTCCGCCAAACGACCGTATTTCTGAGCATGCCAAAGCTTCGTCACCCAACCACCGGCCGGATTGAGAATCGCGAAATCGGGGCCGACGCCGCCTCGCGATCGCCTCCGCCTCAACCGCGTGCTCATCCGCCGTAAAAATAGGAAAGGTTATTTGCTCGCCGCTTGATTCTGCCGGAGTAAGAGCCTCCTTCGCGAGGGCCAGGTTACGATGAATGACGTGCGCCCTATCTGCGATCTTTAGCGTGTCAGTATAAAAGACCCGGGCCGCGGGCTCCCGCAGATCTGTTCGAGCGAATCCCCAGCGAGTTTTCGCCCCCGATAGCTTTCCGATCACTCCCGATTTCAAGAGCCCTTGAAAATCTATCGAAATGTCGAAGTCGTATTGGCGAAGATTCTTGACCTGCTTCGCTCCTTCGATCAGCATTTTCTCGACTTTGCCGTCGCGAAGCGATTTCGTATCCACCTCGATCAGATTGTCGAGAAGTCGGTTGCCGCGAAGTATCTCAGCCGACCGTTGTTCAGCGACCCACGAGACCTCGGCGGCGGGAAAACTTGCTCTGATAGCAGCAAGAGACGGCAGAGTATGGATGATATCGCCGATGGCTCCCAGTTTTATTATGAGTATTCTCAAGTTCCTTAATGTTATGCGCGGTTCACGAAATACAGGAAATCCGCTCATTCAGCGGTGCTTTCATGCGCCCGGCAGCCAGTCAAAAACTTCTGGAAATTTAGGGCGATGTTAGGCTATCCTATAACAGGAGTCCCACGCCTCACATCCCGCATCACCCGTCCCGTATGATGAAACCCCAAAGACTGAAACGTGATCTCCGTCCCGCGCTTGTTTTTCTCAGCGGAGAACTGATCGCTGTTCCGATTCCTTTGGAGCGCGAAGAGGTTATTCTCGGCCGAGCGCTCGAAGCGGACGTTCGCGTCAACGACACAAAGGTTTCGCGTCGCCACGCCAAGATCAATAAGATCGTCAATGATGAAACAAACGCCGTTGAGTATGTGCTCACGGACTTTGGTTCGAGAAGCGGGATTCTCGTAAACGGCCAGAGAGTTACTCGCGAGGTTCTTCAAAACGGAGACAAGATCACGATCGGCGAACATATTTTACGCTTTGACCTTCTCGATGAGATCGATCGCGAATACCAGCGTCAAATCCACCGCCTTATCTCGCACGATGACCTGACGGGACTGCTGTCCAGCCGTTCATTTTTTTCCGAGCTGCGTCGCGAAGCGGCGCGTGCAAAAGCCGAAGGTCGAACATTTTGCGTTCTGATGATGGACGTCGATCATTTCAAGAACGTGAATGACACGCACGGCCATCTGACAGGAAGCAAAACACTCGAAGAGATTGGGGGCTCGATCATCGAGATCATGCGGCAGCGGTGATGCCGCCGCCCGGTTTGGTGGCGAGGAGTTTGCGGCGTTCCTGCTTGATGCCGAAGTTATTCAGGCACTGATCGCGGCTGAACGGATAAGGTCGGTCATCGAATCACAAGAATTCAGCGTCGTGCGGACGGGAAAGCCGGTGGCAAAGCATCATGTGACGATCAGTATCGGCATCTCGGCCTTTCCGCACGACTCCACTGATCCGATCGAGCTGGTCGAAATGGCGGATTCTGCCCTGTATCGAGCAAAACGCGAAGGACGTAACCGCGTCTGCCGCTTATCACGACCTCACCGAGGACGAGCTAAAGCGGTCGCTGCCGTCACGCCGCGAGTAACTCTTTTTGCAACTTTTGCATCACATATCCCGTGAAAGACAGGGAATTCGTTTCGTGCTAAGCTTAGCTTTTTCGCGCGCCCTTGAATTCGACCGCAAAATTAGTTTTTCTAGGCATTACGACCAGTGATCACAAAACTCAATTTAGCTAGCCGGCCGTTTCGAAATCGAACCACGCCGTACCTGATATCGCTTTTGCTGCTTGCGGTGGCGGTGTCCGGCGGTTTGCTGTGTTTTTCACAACTCAATGAAGCTGCCACCCAGACCGAACTCGCCCGGAGCCGGATCAAGCAACAGCAAGAAGAGATAGATGCACTGAAAGGGAAAGGCGAAGAGGTTAAAAAACAGCTCACATCTGAGCAGCAGAACTTGCTAATTGCCTCGCACAAGCTCGTCGCAAACAAGACTTTTGGATGGTCGCGCTTGTTTGCGGATATGGAAGCTGTCCTGCCGGGCAGCGTGAGCGCGTCGCGGATCGCGGTTGAAAATATTTACAAGGACGGGGACCGTATCAAGGCGGAACTCGATTTTGCCGTTCTCAGTCGGGACTATCAGTCGGTCATGACAATGATCGCGCGAATGAACAATTCGGGTTTGTTTCAGGCCGAGCTTCGTGGACAGGACCGGCAGCAGAATGAGCGCGTGACTTACACCGAATACACGCTGCATTTGATCTATACGCCGGCCTATGGTTATGCACCCGTCGCGGCAAGTGATATTGCGCAGACGGATCAGGGAGGTGCCCAGTAGGATGGACGAAAAACCTCTGGATCAGACCAATATCCCCGAAGAGAATGAGACCGAGATCGTCAAGAACGATTACGGCCAAACTCGTGACGATGCTGTAGTTGTCGAAGAAGTGAACCGCACCGTACTTCTCACCGCCGACGAGACGATAGTGATCGACAAGGAAACGCGTATTGATGTCGTCCCCGCCAATCGTCCCCGTAAAGTCTATGGCGGAATGTGGGGACCGGCCGAACTAGTCACGGTTTCGTTCGCGATGGTCGCTTTGTTTATTGTCGCGTTGATATACATTTTCATGGTCGCTCCGGCAAACCGTGAGCTTGAAAGCGCCCGTGCCCAGAGTGATCGGCTTGAGTTCGAGCTTATCTCGGCGCAAAGCAAGTATGGCGATATCCGGGACACCGAGACGCAGGTCACGAAACTTATGACCAGCGTCGAGGATTTTGAGTCGCGATACCTCCCCCTTGCGTCTAACGGGAGGACAGCGCTTTATCAGCGCATCAATGGTCTGATTGCCGCGTATGGCTTAATAAACACAAGCGGCCCGGACTATGCGCCGCTCGAAACCTCCGACGTCGATAAATCCGTACAGTCCGAGGAGGAGCGAGGCCGAACGAAATACAGGAGTTTGTTTCCGGGTGTTTACGTCACTACGACGGTCGAGGGTTCGTACCAAAATATCAGACGGTTTATTCGCGAGATAGAAACGGGTAGTGATTTTGTGGTGGTGAGCGCGGTCGAGCTGGAACCGACCGAAGGCGAGCGTTCGGGGCAACCGCCGGGACAAACTCAATCCGGAGCGGTCGTAAACCCGAATGCCGGTTTCCCGCCCGGATTTTCGAATCCAACCGTCGAACAGCAGACGGGACCGCCGGCACGGCAGAGAGGTAAGATGCATGGCGAAGTGGTAAGTCTAAGGCTCGAGATGGCGGCATATTTCCGCCGTCCTAATGCGGTTCCGCAGGTTCCGTCGTCCATGGGACAGTAGGGTTATATCGTAATGAATCCGTTTGCAGGTAAATCCCCGACCGAAAGGAACAAGATCATCGCCGCGATAGTGCTCGGCGTACTCGCACTCGGCGCGCTGTTTTTCGCATTTGGCGGCAGCATCTTTTCGAGCGGCGTCAAGGTTACGGTGTCAGCCTCGCCGACACCAAAACCGTCGACAACGGTACCGACGAATCCGAGCGATTTTACGATCCCGTCCCAGGCTGAGCAGGACCTAAACTACATGACACCGGTCGTTTTGGGTGGAACGTATTCCGGCCCGGATCCCGGCCGGAACATTTTCGCCTTCTACGAGCCGCCGCCACCGTGCAAACCGGGAATCGATTGCCCGGTGCCTCCGATCAAGACTCCGGAGCCTCCGACACCGACGCCGACACCCGCCATCTACATCACAGGGTTTAATCCGGGCAGCGTATATGCGGGTTCACGAGGATTCCGGCTGGAGATCACCGGCGAGCGGATGCAGCGGGATGCGAAAATATACTTCAGCCAAAGCGAGCTTCCGACGAGTTTCGTAAATGAGCAAAGAATGGTCGCCGATGTCCCGGCAAACTTCATTGCCGCCGAAGGCCCGCGGCAGATCATCATTCAAACATCGGACGGCAAGAAAGTATTCGAATGCGGTGATGCTGAACGTGCAGGCTCCGCCAAAACCGGCGTTTCAGTACATCGGTATGATCGCTCGCAGGCTGAGCAATAACGATACGGCGTATTTCATGGAGCAGGGACGTCAGACGCCATTGAGCGCTCGGCTGAATGACGTTGTCGGCGGACGCTTTCGACTGATGAGCATATCGGCAGAGGAAACCGTGTTCGAAGATGTCAGCCTTGGTTTCAAGCACAAGGTTCCGCTCTTCCGGCCCGCTCCGGGAACGGTAAGTACACAGCCGGTACGGCCTGGTATTCCGGGCGGTGAAAATTACGTTCCTTATAATCCCGGCACCAACTTCCAGGTTCCACCCGGTCAAAGTATTCCCGGCATACCTGACAACATTCCGCGCTACGTTCCGCCAGCGACGAATGTGAATCGTCCGGTCGACAGGAAAGATCAGGACAACGAAGATGACGGCGATGGCAAACCGTAAGCCATTACGAGACTGCGAAAGCGGTATGACGCTGATCGCGGTGATGATGATGATGGCGATCTTCGCCGTCGCCCTTCTCGCCGTTGCGCCGTCTGTGCAGCAAGGGGTCCAGCGGGAAAAAGAATTGGAATCGATTCGACGCGGCGAAGAGATCGCCGAAGCGATCCGGCGATACGTTGTCCATTACAACGGAGCTAAGCTGCCGGAATCGATCGACGACCTGCTTGAGGGCCTTCCCCAGGGCACGAAGAAGACGATGATCCTTCGTCCGTCGGCGGCGACCGATCCTCTCAGCGACGACGGAAAATGGCGTCTCATCAAGCCGGACCCTAAAATAATTTCGGCGTTTGCCAAGCGCGTTCAGGTGTTCAACAACGGAATTTTGCCCAGCAATCCGTCTCCGCAGCTTGACCGGTACTCGATCCAGCTTCTCGTAAACCTGAATACCGGAACAGAAGACGAGACGGATATTGTCGATGAGGATTTTGACGTAACCACCGACAATCAACCGTTCATCGGCGTCGCAAGCCAGAGCCGCAGTAAATCGGTCATCGCCTACTACGGGATCGAGAAGCATTCGAACTGGATATTCACCCCTATGTTTCGCGGCACGGGAACGACAATTGCGGGCACCGTTAAAAAACCGGCGCAACAGCAAGTGGTCGCCCCCGAAGTTCGCTAACCTTAAAAAAGTGAAAGGGTGAAAAGGTGAAAAAGTGAAAAAGTGAAAGAGTGAGAGGTGAGAAGGTGAGAAGGGAAGGTGAGAAGGTGAGAACTCTTATCTCCCCTTCTCACCTTCTCACTTTCTCACTTTTCCTACTCATAATCGAAAACAATATTCGCGAAGGCCTTGACGCCGACGTCGAGACGGCTATCGTCGATCAGAAAATCAGGTGTGTGATGGGCAGCGGCCGTTTTCGGGTCCTGCCCTTTTCTCATCCCGCCGACGGTGAAGTAGAACGACGGTGCCTTCTCACCAAAGTAAGAAAAATCTTCGGCACCTGTCACCCATGTCGTCTCGCGAACGTTTTCCTTGCCCGCGGCTTTTTCCAGAGAAGGCAGCATCCTCTCTACAAGCGACGGTGTGTTGTAGGTGACAAGCGTCTTGGTATCGATCGAAACTTCGGCTGTCGCTCCCATACTCTCGGCGATCTTCGTCGCCGTCAAACGAATTTTCTCGTGGACCTCTTTCTGCATTGCCGCGTCGAGTGTCCGAATTGTTCCCGCCATCGTTAGTTCCTCGGGGATGATGTTCTCCCGAACTCCGGCGTTGATCTTGCCGACCGTAATAACGACCGGTGCCTTCGACAGCTCGGATCGGCGCGAGACGATCATCTGAAGCCCTGTATAGATCTGGGTTGCGACCGCGATCGGGTCGACGCCGAGCCACGGGTATGCGCCATGTGTCTGCTGACCCTTGATCTTGATCTGAAACCAGTCGCTCGAGGCCATGACGGCGCCGCTTTTGTACTTGATCGTGCCGGCTTCAGTCTGCGAGTTGATGTGGATGCCGAAGATCGCATCGATCTTCGGATTGTCCATCACGCCCTCTTTTACCATCAACGGCGCCCCGCCCTCTTCGCCAACGGGCGGTCCTTCTTCCGCCGGCTGAAAAATGAAAACAACCGTTCCCTTGATCTTTTCCTTCATCCCTGCGAGAACTTCGGCGGCACCCATGAGCATCGCGACATGCGTGTCGTGGCCGCACGCATGCATAACGCTGACTTTCTGACCGTTGTACTCAGCCGTCTCTCTCGAAGCGAACGGCAGAGCGTTTCGTTCCGCCACGGGAAGCCCGTCCATATCGGCCCGTAAACCTATTACCGGCCCGGGCTGGCTGCCTTTCAAAATTCCAACGACACCTGTTTTCGCGACGCCGGTGCGAACCTCCATACCAAGCTTCCGTAGATGATCCGCGACATACTTTGCGGTCTTTACTTCACGATTCCCAAGCTCGGGATATTGATGGATGTGACGCCGCCATTCGACGATCTTTGGCATCAGCCTGGTTGTGGCGGCCTCGATGTCACGGCTCATGTCGATCGAGAAGATGGGTGTGAAAACAGAAAAGGTGATTAACAAAGCACCGAGCATTCGCGCCATTTTGGTTGATTTGCCTCCGGGGAATTTTTGGGGTCGGTAGATTGTAGCGCGAAATCACCCCGCGTGGCGTGGGCAGACCAAACCGATAATTCCGAAACAATGATCCAGGAAGCCTCGTAGTCAGATCATGGCTATCCAAGACGCCAGACCAGCCAATCTCGCTGCCGGGCAGTTCTACGGCACCGTACCGGACAAACGCAACGCGGGCTCATCGATCCTGTCCGAGATCGTCCATCCCAGTGCTATCGACGTGCCCGAGCACTGTCACGAACTTGGATACTTCACGCTTGTTCTTGGCGGGGCGTATACCGAGAAGTTCGGAGCTACCGTAAAAGAACATGCCCCGATGTCCGTACTCTGGCACCGGCCCGGCATCTCGCACAAGGATCGGATCGGCGATAGTGGAGCGCGATGTTTCACAGTCGAGATCAAACCCGACGGAATGGAGACACTCGGGCAAGCTTCGCAAATCCCGCTTGATTTTGCAGAGACCGGGACGAGCATAGCGTGGCTTGCCGCGAGACTCTTCCGTGAGTTTAAGAACTGGAATCCATGTTCGGAACTCATAGCCGAAGGGCTAACGCTCGAGATGCTCGGAAATTCGGCTCGTCGCGCGCTGCCCGATGAGAAACGCCCGCCAAAATGGCTGCGACGGGTCGTCGAACAGCTCGAAGCCGAATATACCCTAAACCAATCTACCAGTCGTCTTGCCGAACAGGCCGGAATCCATCCCGTACACCTCGCCAGCGTGTTTCGCAGATTTCACGGCCAGACTATCGGCGAGTACACACAGCGTCTGCGTGTATCCCACGCGTCCCGATTGCTGATAAGGGGGGAGCGGGAACTTATCGAAGTCGCGTACGAGGCTGGCTTCTCTGATCAGAGTCACTTCAATCGTTTGTTCAAACGTTACACCGGAATCACACCGTCTGAGTTTCGCCGGTCGGTCGCGTGAAGTATAGATCTGCACTGGTTCGACGGGAAAAAGTCGGAGAGTATTCTCAATTTGGATTTCTTTTGGGTCTTTGCGAGAAGGCGGCAAAGTTGAAGATTCCCCGTTCCGCTCGACCTCATCTGTTCTCAAACCAGGTAATGATTCAGGGTAACGCCTCGACCAGCGTCCCGATATCGTCGTGTGTATTAAAGAAGTGGGGGGCGACACGGATCGAACCGGATCTCGATGACACACGGACCTGAACGCGCTGGAGCATTTCGACGACATCATCCGCCGCCGTCCCGTTGCGCGGGCGCACGCAGACGATCTGTGATTTCTCGCCCTTAGCGCGAGAGCTTACGATCTCGTATCGCTCGCGCGGCAGGATCTCGCAAAGAAAGTCGGTTAGCTCTTCGAGGTATTCGGCGATCGCGTCGATGCCGTGGGCGAGCAGCATATGAAGACTCGCTTCGAGCCCGCACATCAACGCCGTACCACCCATCCCGGTTTCCCAGATACGAGTGTCGATGAAAGCGGGCTGGTCGCGATCGGCGAAATCCCAGGGTCGTCCGACGCTCGTCCATCCGCGCGAGACCGGCATTAGGCGATCGCGTGCGCGTTCATTCGCATAAAAGATGCCACACCCCTCAGGACTGCAAAGCCATTTGTAACTTGCTCCGGCGGCAATGTCGACATACTGCGCGGGCAGGTCGAAGGTCATGGCGCCGAGTCCCTGGATAATGTCTACGGCGAACAACGCGTCCGACGACCTCGACGCCCGCCCGACGCGTTCAAGGTCGAGCCGAAATCCGGACGAGTATTGCACCGCGCTCACTGCAACGAGGCGCGTCCGGCTGTCGATCATTGAGATGAGCTCTTCGATATCGAGCCGACCGTTGACCTCGCGGCACAAGCGAAGCTCGACGCCGAACCTGTCGCGGACCGATCGCCACGGGTAGTAGTTCGCCGGAAACTCGTTGACGAACGAGACGATGTTGTCGCCGGATTCCCAGGCGAGTCCGGCCGCGACCGCGCAGAGTCCGTCGGTCGTGTTTCGAGTGAACGCGACGTCGCAAGCGTGTCCGCCGAGCATCGACGCGATAAGGCCGCGCACTCGCTCCTTTGTGCGGAGCCAGTTTTGAAGATTTGCTGAGCCGTGGGACGAAACGTCCTCGAGCTGTGACGAGACAGCTATGAGCGTAGCGGTTGGCAGCGGACCGATCGCGGCAGTGTTCAGGTACACGCCTGAGAGCGCGACAGGAAACGACGAGCGGATCGCACGATTCATAAAGCCTCCGTTTGGATCGACCGTCTTACCGGCCACGCGCCGGTTTCAACCGCTAGCGATGCGTGGTTCGAATATTCGGCCCACGAACCTTCGTAGAGCCTAACTCTTGGAAACTTCAGGAGATGCTTGAGCACAAAGTACTCGATGCTCGCCTCTCGACTCGTGCCGCAGTAGACGATTATGTCATCGGTCTCTTTTACACCCTTGGCCGCATAGACTGCGCGCATGTCGGCGAGACTCTTTAACTTGTGGGTGTTCGTCTCCTCAACGAGCTGTTTCCAGGGAATGTTATATGCCCCCGGGATGTGGCCGTTTCGCACCCAGGTCTTGACCTCGCCTCGATAGACTTCCGGTGGGCGTGCGTCGATGAACTTGACCGTGTCCTTACCGATCGACGCTTTCACATCTTCAAGCGTCGCACGGACGCCACGATTGTCGAGACTGTCGTATGGGGCGGCCTTGTACTGCGGATAGTCCTGCGCCGTTTTTTGGCCGGAAGCAAAATACCTCCAGCCGCCGTCGAGAATAGCGATGTCGCTGTGGCCGATCCGTTCCAGCAGGTACGCGATCATCGTTGCCCCGAGCACTCCGTCGGCGTCCGAGTACAGCACCACCTTGTCGCCTTTCTTGACACCTGCGCGAGCAAAGATCTGACCGACCATGAAGGTTTCGGGATACTGCGTCGGGTAACCTTCGCTCGGAAACCGCATCGCCGAGTCCGCAAGATGCACGGCGTTTGGAACGTGGCCGGCGAAGTAGTCATAGACATTCTGCCGGGCGTCGAGCACTCGCACGCTCGCATCGCCCGCGTGCATCTGGAGCCACTCCGCTGAGATCAGCGTCATCGTCGGTGCCGGGCGATCGCCGGCGGGATTGGTGACCAGTGTATCCGGAAGACGGCTCCATTCCTGGAAGGATCCATCGTAAAGCGCGACATCGAACCCCACCTTCTTCGCCGCAAAATACGCGGCCGTACCCTGTTGCCCGATGTGACAGTAGGTCACCACCTGGTCGCCTGGCCTTACTCCGGCATCGGCGAATATCTTTCGCAAAGTGGTATCGTCTTTCAATTTGTTGTTTGCGTCAGTGAATGTATTGAACGAGATGTTCGACGCTCCAGGAATGTGGCCGGCACGCGGCTGGTTTCCGGCGCTCGAGCCATCATAAAAATTTGTAGTTCGAGCATCGATCACTTTCAGCCCACTGCTCTTCAGGCGAGCCTTGATCCAGTCGGCTTTTGCAACCAGCTTGTCATTCCGGCGAAGCGTAAGTTTTCCGGCCGGCCGGTTTGGCACCTCAGTGGTCAAATGATTTCCCGCTGCGACCCACGCCGGCATCCCGCCGTCGAGCATTGAAGTGTTTCGGCCCAGACCAAACACGTCGAGCGTATAGTAAACGCGCGTTGTCGGTGACACCCAATCCTTCCCAAAGTAAAGAATTATCCGAGAGTCATTGTTCACGCCGAATTTTTCGAGGTTTGCCTTGAGCAGATCCGCCTCGGGAAGCTCGAGCGAAAGCCCATCTGGCACCGACGGGGCCGAGATATATTCAGATGAAACGTACACCGCTCCGGGAATGTGGCCGGCGTCGTACTCGGCCTTCTGGCCGATATGAAACAACACGAGCTTTGGATCAGAGATATTCTCCTTCAGCCAGTCGGCCGAAACGATCATCCCTGTTTCGGTCGCAGGCGACTGAGCACATCCCTGCTGCCGCGAGTCAGACGGGAAAACAAAAAGTAGAAGGACGAAGATAAAAAGAATGGATTTCATTTTGTTCACCTCAAATTGGGGAATAGTGGCTCGTATGATCGTAGGTTCTCCACGCGCCGCTTGTATTGAACAAAACAAAGGTGGCCCTGCAGTATCGAATGTGCGCCAGCAATGTCTTTTTTCTTAAGATCGCCTCCGGCTTTCAGCCGGGTTAAGGAAAAAAATCCGGCTTTACCCGATCCGAATTGAAATGGCCAGACGTTTCACGTCTGGCTATTATCTACCCTCGGCTTCGCCGCGGGACCCTGGAGTTTTGACACGACCTCTTAAGCCGGAGGCAATTCATGAAGAAAGCGAACCGATTTGCCTTTGTCACCTTCGGACCGGCCCATTACCCAGCTTCATCGCCGAGTCCCGATCGGCCACGCCCTTCCGCAGTTCCTCTATAGTCGATGGCGGGCCATGTACGCCGATCACACGATCGACCGGAAGCTTCGCCGACTCGAGCCATCGGGCGAAATGCACGGTCGTATCATTGATCGTTGCCAGATCGTTATTATCCGGCCTGTTTAGCAGATCGCCTTGAAAGATCAGCTTCTCATTCGGCAAGTAAGCAACGAGCATCTCGTCCGTGTGCCCACCCGGACCGATGTCGATCAGCTCGACAGTCGTCGCTCCATCGGTGAGAACACGCTTGCCGCCGGCGATGGACTCCCATTTTAGAGGCTGAGGGTTCTGGGTCAGCGAATCCGGATCGATCGTGAAAACGCTCTTCGATACCTTTTCGAAGAATGTTTTTTCTCCGGGGAGTCCAATCATGATAGAGCCCTCGGCAAGGTACGTTCGGATCCCGCCTGCATGATCGTCGTGATGGTGAGTTACGGCTACGTAACGGATCGGTTTTCCCGGGAAGAGCTTCTTGATCTCCAAGATCGCCTGACGCGATGTGTTGTCCCCATTCGGTGCTTCCATTACGAACACATAGTCTTTGAAGCCGATGACCAGCACGTTATATCCGCTCGCGTTGACCGTGTACACGCTGTCGCTGTATTTCGTCGACGGTTGCGCCGCTGGTGCCGCGGTTGCGACTCTCATGCCGTCGGGCAGCTTAAAGTTGGTATCGCTGAGCGGGGCGTTGAAGGCGACATCGACGAACCTAAGCTCAGCAAGTGGCTCACCGCCTCGTCGCTCGTGCCGTCCGACCGGCACCATGCGACCGCCCTCTGACCTGTACGCGGTGAATATCGTCTCGTTGACAACGTCACCTGAGAAGGGATCGGTACCCAAGGTTTCCAATTTCGACAGCAAACCGGTCTTATCATCAATGTACAACGAGATCTCGAGACCGTCCTCATTTGCGTAGCTCAAGACGTCGTGTGCGCGGCCGTCGAAGATCGTGTTCCCTAGATATCGCAACCGCGACGCGCGCTCGACCGCGTTAAGAATGACGAAGTGCGGAAACATTCTGAGACGACCCCGAAAATTCGCCGGAGGAACGTTCAAAATCGGATTCATCGTGCCGCGAATGCTGTTCCATGTAACACCTTCGGCGCGGTTGATCGCGAAGCCGTTTACCCAGTGAAACCCACCCGGATACCAGCCATCTTGCTGCTGACGGTAACGGAGGTTTTTTACGTCAATAATAAATGACGCCTTGTAAGGCGTTCGCTCGGCAATGAAAGTGCGCTTGCTCTGGTTTCGATGGACGGTCTCGCCCTCGACGCTGAATGTGACGTTCTCGATAGCACGCAATTCCTTCAGTCCACCAAGTGCCCTAACCGCTCGATCGAGGATCGGACGCGCTCTTGTGTACGAATCGTGTGTCAGGTTCTGCGCCGTTACCGAAATAATCGAGGTTACAAAAAGTCCGGCCAAGATGACGAAGAATCTCATTTTTGTGTCTCCTTAAAAACCAGAGGACTCAGGTCATGAAAAAATAAAATGCCGGGTGATCACGTCCCATTGCTTCGGCCGCAACCCTCTGCCAAAGCCGGTGACCATTCTGCGCGTTCGCAAAGACGATCACGCCGGAACCTTTCACCGCATCACCCATCATGAACGCCTTAAAGTTACCGTTATCTCCCCAGTGCCAGAACAACGATCGACCAGCGTACGATTCGAGACCGATGCCGAGTCCCCACGAGATCGCGGTGTTGATCTTTGTCTGCATCGTTAACATCTCGCGCATGCTCGCCGCCGTGAGATCGAGATCGTCACGTCGATTTCGAGGCATCAGCCGGGACATGAACATAGCGTACTCGTCCACCGTCGTGATCAAGCTGCCCGCTGTGTTTGGCAGAAGGGAGTTGGGAAACGCTGACGAATCGGGTGCGATCACGGCGGTGGCGCGGACGACGTCATCGTGCTTCCACGAGGCGACAGGTTTCTTCCATTCTTCGGCAAGTTCGAGCATCCGCTTGCCACGCTGCGCATTAAAGGCTGCCTGCGGAACCATGCGGCCGTTGTGGCCCCACGCCATCCGCGGTTCAGATGCGGCAGTCCATGAGAATGTGCTCGATGTCATTCCAAGCGGCTTGAGAACGCGCTCCTGCATGTACTCTTCAAATCCACGTCCGGTGATATGCTCGACGACACGCTGAAGATAGTAGAAGCCTTCGCCCGAGTACTGAAATCTCTCACCGGGCTTGAATGCGAATTCAAGTTTCTGTTCCCGATTGAAGCGCCAGTTTTGCAATCCTGTGGAGTGGCTCAAGACGTGGCGTGCCGTGATCTGCTTCGCCTGATCACCGTCGGGCAAGTCTGCGTACGGAAGATAATTCCAAAGCGGCCGATCAAGGTCGATCAACTTCTCGTCGCGCATCCGAAGCACAGCGTATGTGAAGACCGGTTTCGACAGCGATGCAGCTCCGAACAACGTGTCGTTGGCGACCGGTGCGGACTCCCCCGCTTTCTTTACGCCAAACCCGTGCGACCAAGCCGGCCTTCCGTTCTCGATAACGGCAACCGCGAGACCGGGCACGTTCGCCCATTCCATCAACCGGGGCAATTGATCGAGGAAGGCTTTCGAAAATGGAGATGCCGTTGAACTCGACTTCTTCGTCTGCGCTTTTGTCACGACAGACGTGGCTATAATGCCGCCTCCGGCTGTCAGAAGAAACTTTCGTCTGGTGAACGTTCGTGTCATCGATAATCTAAGGCGCTGCCGAGGTGCTGTCGGCATTCTGGATCAACTGCGCCATCTCGACCAAAACTCGGCCGAGAGGCTTACCTAACGTCTGTGGGGCACTTGTGTTGACTTGCACGGCGACCGCTATCCTCTGTTCAGGAAAGTACATCATGTCGGTCACGTAACCGGGAAAGAATCCGCTGTGTCCGTACGACGTTCCGGCTTGAGTTTTGCGGATGATAACGCCAAGGCCATACTTAGTTTCTCTGCCAAGCATAGGTGCGGCGACACCGTCGAGGACCTGAGGCAACAACGATCGATCGTATGCTTTCCCCTCGTACATCATCGTCGCCCACCGAGCCAGATCGAGGGATGTCGACGCGTAGCCGCCGCCGGTCCATTCGAGCTGCGGATTGATGACGAATCTTGCCATTCTCGATCATCGCGTCCTTTCCCCCGAACGGATTATTCGGCCCGGCGTAGCCCTGTACGACGTGTTTCATCACCGGGCCGATTTGCGGGATCGTGTTCGAGAGTTTTAGCGGCTTGATCAGGCGACGATTCGCTTCATCGAAAAATTTTCTACCCGTCACCTTTTCGATGATCATCCCCAGCACGATGTAATTTGTGTCGGAATAGTCCCAGCCCTTCCCGGCCTCGAACACGGCCTTCTCGCCGAAAAGATACGCGAGCCGCTCCTCGGGTGTCCAGACCTTCATGGGATTTGCGGTCAGGTCCTTTGTAAACGTTTCCTTGAATTCGTATCGCACTAGCCCGCTTGTGTGGTTCATCAATTGCCGGATCGTGATGTCTTTCGCATTCGGCAGGCGAAGAAACCAAACCTCCTTGCCAAGATATTTTTCGACCTTATCATCGAGTCCGATCTTGCCTTCTTCGACCAGTTGCAATGCGGTGGCGGCGGCGAAAGTTTTTCCGACGCTTCCCGCGAGCATGCGATCGTTCGACCGCATCGGAGTTTTTGCATCACGATCCGAGTAGCCAACCGCAAGGCCGAAGGATTCTCCGTTCGCAAGCACCACGCCGAGCGTAGCACCGGGAAACTTTCCGGAAGCGTGCCATTCGTCGAGTTTCGCCTGAAGGGTTTTCTTCAGGACGTTCGATCCGACGGCAGCGACAGGTTTCTGGCCGAGTGCGTTTACACCGAGTGCAAGGACAAAAAGTATCGATAGAAAGGTTCTGGATCTGGTCATGCAATTAGCTTCCGGCCCTCGGCAGCCTGTCTAATAGTGATTTGAATCGCGCATCCTCCCGGAGTCCTGCGAGATCGTTGTCAGTTTCAAAATTATTCCGAACGGTGTAGCCTTCGTCGATCGCCTTTCCGAGCATCTCGAATGCTTTATCGAGATTCTTCAAACGTGCATAGGCGCATCCTAAGTTGTAATACGCGATTCCGCGAGTGTTTGCACCGGGCGGAATTCCCATCTGGAACGCCGCCTCATACGTTTTTATAGCCTCTTCATTCTTGTTCAACGCCAATTGCGAATACGCGAGCTGGCCATAGAGCTGTGGGCTTCTGAATCCGCCGTCGATCGCCTCTGCTAGTAACGCCTCGGCATCGCTATAGCGCCTTTCAGCATATCGGACCTGGCCCATACCGGCCTTTGCCGCTGGGTTATCGGGTTCAAGCTTGGATGCAGTTTCAAAGGCGGCGTAGGCTTCAGCGAACTTTCGCTGTTGCGAAAGCATGCGTGCATAGTAAACAAACCCTTCTGCATCGCGCGGATTCGTGGCGGTGTATGTCCTGAGCAGTTCCGATGCGCGGACCGGATCGTTCATGTAGATCGCGGATACAATCGTACGGGCGTCAGAAGGCTCCCACGGCGGTTTGGGCATCGGTTCGAGATGCGTTTTCCAGAAATCGATGGTCTGCCTCACCAGTCGTCGTGATTCGTCGGTATCTTCAAAGGCGTCGAAACCGTGGGGCTGGCGGCTCGCGAATACGAGCGTCCATGGCGCACGCGACGCTGTGACGCGCTCCCAAAGCGCGGTCGCCTGCTGAGCGCGACCCGCGGCGAGATCTCCTTCGGCCAGGATGTACAGTACAGGAAGATCTTTTCGGATCGCTCCTTGCGGAGTCCCGCCGTAATAGAGTGCAGCGGCCTTGATCCCTTTCGGTGCATTCTCGCCCATCAGATATATAGACGATTCCGTGACGTTGGCAGACGCAGCATAGACACCCAAGCGGCTTGCATCGATTCCGTATTTCGGACCGTCCGAGGTGAGAAAGGCGAACAGGGCTTTCAAACTTTCCTGAATACGTGAGCGGTCAGCATCCATCGATATACCGATCATGCCATGAGCCGCGACAAGCCGCGGCCAGCTGCTGTAGATCCCCCAACTTTTGATCTTACTCTCCGCAACGTCGCCAACTGCATTTAGAAAGATCACGGCGGGAAGCTTGTTGGACGCTTTCGCCTTATGCGGCGAGTAGATGTCGATCTGCAGCTCGCTCGCGGCATCCTTGAAATAAGTGACGCCCTGCTTAACGGTCACACGGCGTGTGTCGGGAGTGTCGTACACAACGCTAAATTTCGTGGGATCCAGAGGGGATGTTGTGGAACTCTGTCCGAAACAAAAATCTACGAAGCTCGTCACAACGGCAAATATAATTAGTAACTTCATAAAACAACTCCTTTGGGGCAAACTCTGTTTCGCCTCTTTTTCGTCATGTTTCGGGTGATTAGTGTGTTTCGTGGTTTCGGCTTGGCGCGCTACAAAAGGAACCACCGGGCAAACCTGTAACGCCTAACCACGAAACACACTAATCACACGAAACACCACGAAACAGGGCGCAGGATCAACTCGCTTCCAGAACAATATCGAAAACGACATGCTCGTACTTCTGTCCATTAACTGTTTTACCGACCGCAGCCATCGCAAGCGAAGGATCGAACAGGCGATCGACATCCTGCTTCTCATCACCCTTGAAGAATAGTTCGCTCGTCAGGCTCTTATGCCCGGACGCGACGGCAATAAAATGGATGTGCGGCGAGCGCCAGAAATTCGGGCTCGGCGTATAGGGAACCGGATGTACCGTTTCGAATTCGTATGACCCCTTCTCGTCCGTAAAAAGCCGCGCGCGATTCTTGAAGTCTCCGTTGCCGTTCGAATAATCCTTTGTTTGATTATCAACCTGCCAGAGATCGAGGGTTGTATTCGCGAGTGGCTTTTTCGTCGCGAATGACCAGACGCGGCCGGTAACGACCAAGACGGTTCCCGGCTCGAACGGAGGTGTAAGCTTTGCGCGATACGGAGCACCCGTTCGATAGAATGGCCCGAGATCACGGGGAACGGTTGGTTTGAGATCGACGGCCTTTTTGTCGTCGATAAACACTTCACCGAACATTTCTTCAGCCGTATTCGCGTCGTGACTGCGAGGAGTCGGCAGAGCATCCCCTCGAAGAGTCAGGCCGGATGTTCCGATCGCCGCAAGGCCCAACGCCGAATGTTTTAAGAACTCTCTTCTTTTCATTTGGATCGATATCAGCGCGCCGGCAGATTAAGTGCCGGTTTCACGTCACCGCGGTGACAAGTTGTGCAATTAACGATGGCCGCCTCGCTTTTCAAATTCTTGATGTTTGGCAATAGTTCTTTGTTGATCCTCGTTACCATTGCGGACATATCGCGGGCAGTCTGCTTTTGCGTTTTGTCCTCGGCTTCCCATTTGCCAGGAACATGACAGTGTGTGCAATTGACACCCAGTGAGCGTGTAAAGCCCATCTCCATGACAGCGAGCAGACGGCCTGCCGGGGTGTTCTTCATCGTTTGAATATTCTTGAAGACGGCGGTCGCGGGCTCATTCTCGCGGCCTTTGATCTGCTCGCGCAGTCGGGCGAGGGCGGCTTGTTGATCAAATCCCGCTGCCGCCGGTGTAGCCGTTGGAGCCGGCGTGGCTTGAGCGTCCACAACGCGAACAACAACCGGTTTGAGGGCTGTTATTCCAAAAACAAAAACCCCGATTGTCGCCATCGAAACCGTAAGGATCAGCATTCGTCTCGAGCCTTTCATCATCTTTGCCTCCTATTTCATGCGAAAACTTTTGCGAGGTCCGATCAAATCACTTCGCCCATTTCGCCGGGTTTGGCTTCATCGCCTTTTCCTTTTCATTGCAATCGTTGCGATCAATCGTCGACGCTCCGTTGGCGATCTTCCACACGCCCTCGATCCGGACGAGATTGAACTGGTTTATCCCGCAATGGGACAGCGTGTCCCCAACAAAGAATACGTATCGCCCCCAGACCATTGCCCAGTCGCCCGAAATCTCTACGTTCGGGGCATACATTTCTTCTTTCATGATCTTGGTCTTGTCGGTGAACATCTCCGAGAACTTTTTCCCATCGATCGATTCGAAACGCGTCTTGCCTTCCTTCGTACGGAAAACAGCCGCCAGATCTGATGTCGGCGTGTGCAGTGCGAGTATACCGGCCGGGTTGGCGGCGGCCATCTCTGTGAAAAGCTGGTTGACGACGCCCAGGACCGCCGTCTTGTCGTTGCTCGACTGTGCCGAGGTCGCGAAGGCGGCGCAAAATGTGAAGAGTAGTGTGACGAGAAATTTGTTTAGTGTATTCATAGCTTTTTTAGTCCGTTGTCAAAATCGCCGATCGGCCGGCTCCGTCAAAATGTCTCAGGACGCACGCGATCGAAATTGCGGCACCGGTGACGAAAATTCCTGCCAAGAAAAGTTGCTTCATTTCCTTTAACCCGTCGCCGAAAGCGACGGCAGTTAAGACGTATTACGTCTGTTCGGTAAATCTGATCTTCGGAAGTTTCGACTGCAGAAATTTCGCCCCGGCTTCGGATACCTTCGACTGGCCGAACACAAACACTTCCAGTGCTCCAAGCTTTTCGATCGAGGTCAGACCGGCGTCTGAGACCGCGGTCCGAAATACGCTTAACTTTTTCAGTTTTGCAAATCGTTCGATGTTTCTGAGCCCTTCGTCGGTGACTTTCGTCGTGCCGAGAAACAAAGTCTCAAGCTCGGTCAGTCCGCGCAGGTTTGCGAGGCCCTTATCGGACAGGTTCGTCCGAGATATGTTTAGAAACTTCAGTTTTCTCAGATCGGCGAGGTGAGCGGCGCCTTCGTCGCCGATCGGGGTGACTCGCACATCGAGCCATTCCAGTTCGGTAAACTTCTCCAGCACCTTGAGATCCGCATCGGTGATCTTTGCGTTGTTCAGATCGATCTTCACGACCTCGCCGTTCGCATTAAACTCGACCTTGCCGCCAAGCTTTTCAACCTCTGCCGCGGCGCGGCGTTCTTCGGCTTCGAGCGAGCCGTGGATCTTCGGCGCGATCTCATCCAGCCAGCCGTTAAGCTCTGTCTGTGTGTACCATTTGCCCTTGAGCATCACGCCGCTGCGATCTTCGGTCGCGGAAATGTTCTCAAGCGGATTCGCGTTGAGCAATATGAGATCGGCGCGTCTTCCTATCTCGATCGTCCCGGCCCTTTCGATCGTTCCAAAAAATTCATGAGCATTACGCGTCCCCGCCGCCAGAACCGCATAGTTTGAAAGTCCGGCATCCGCCAGCGCCTTTAGTTCGCGATGCTGTGAATATCCGTAAAGAAAAAGAAACTCCGGCGTGTCGGATCCGGCCATGATCTTCCCGCCCGCATCATGGATCGCTTTTATGAGCTTGTTCCGCAGCTCGACCCACCGGGCCCGCTGCTCAAGCGAGATGGTATTCAGAAACCGGTTCTTCTTGTAAAACTCGAGCCACCGCTGCTGCACCTTCGCCGGATAAAACTTGAAATCGGGCTGGGCGCGGATCGATTCTTCGCTTCGGGCCAGGCCGAATGTGTTCTTCATAAAATGCTGCGTCGGATCGACGAAAGGGTTGGCCGCCACGGTTTTCCGTGCGACATCGGCGATCTTACTTTCGTCTATGTACTCGAAGCTCTTCCAATTATCGGGATTGTAAATATAAAGATCCGAAACGGAACCTTTTATCGGGGCGTCGTCGCGAAGCAGCATCTCCATATAGCCATCAAGGTGCTCGATCTGTGCTCTTGCCCTCCACGCACGCTCGACGCCGACGAAGCGGCTATCGGCATGACCGATCACGCGGATGTTCTGTTTTGCCGCTTCATCCACCGCTGCGTCGTAAACATCGGCTTTGACGAACGTCGTCACCTTGATGAAGTCGTATCCGGCAGCTTTCGAACGCCTGACCGCCTCGCGTGCTTCGTCCGGCGTATTGACGACGAAGTTGTTCCCCTGCTCGCGTCCGGTGAGATGAGGCGATGCGACATAGATCGTCGGTGCGGCGATCTCGCCTTTTGCGGAACGAGCACGCAGTTCCAGAAGTTCGGGTGTCCCGATCATGAAGCGCGCGGTGGTCACGCCGTTCGCGACCATTACACGAAGCTCGTCCTCGGCGATCGAATCCGGAAACTCGCCGTCTGACAGCAGATGCGTGTGCATATCGACGAGACCGGGGATCAGATACTTGCCCGCGGCGTCGACGCGGACGGCGTCCTTAGGAACCTTGACCTTTTTCGCACTACCGAGCGCGGTAATGATCCCCTGACGCACTATTACGGTCTGACGTGTAAGAACGCGTTCGCGGTCCATCGGGATGACGTTCACTCCAATGAATGCTACCGATTGCGCCGCGGCCGCAAGTGGAAAAATAAACGAGAAAACGAAAAGAAATACAACAACTGCTCTGTTCATTATTGACCTCATGCTTTTGTTCATTTGTTGTCCGCGGCGATGCGTTCATAATTGCCCTTGGCCGATGCTGCAAGTTGAGCCTCACCGTTCTGCTCGGCCATCTTCCAGGCTTTTTCATAGTTGTCGCGTGCCATGCTCTTCTGCCCGTTCTTCTCCAACGCCTCGGCCAGACTGTCGTACACGTTGGCCGAACCGGGATAACTCGCGACGTTCTTCTTGAACACCTCGATCGCCTCCGCAATGTTTCCGGCGCCAAGCAGTTGATAGCCAACACGGTTCATAAGAACCTCGGGCGCCGTGATCGTATAGCCGTAGCGCTTCGAGAGTTTGCGGTAATGATTCTCAATATCCGGGACGGAACCGTTAGCGGGTAGCGACCACCCGGCATAGATCTTTCGTAGCCCGGCGTAGTACGCCGGCAACACGACAGAGCTATGATTTTCGCCCGTGAAAAGCCGAAACTCGTATTCCAGATTCTTCGCTTTCGACCGTTTGATTGTTGCTGAAACGCGTTGTAGGCGTTCATGTACTCCGGTTCGTCACCAAGCCCGATGAACAGGGTCTTGTTCCATTCGCTCCGCTTCTTGAATGATGCCTCGGCCCGTTCGACCAGATAGTTGTTGTCCCAGTGCAGATAGGGGCTGGCAGCAATATATGCGTTAAATGCGTCTGGGCGTTCGGTCAACGCGTAAACCACGAACAACCCGGCGAGCGAATGTCCGGCAATGGTGCGGTGCGGCTCAGTACGAAAGTTCTTGTCCACGAACGGGATGAGTTCCGTCTCGATAAACCGCAGGAATTTTTCCGCTCCGCCCGCGCCCGCGCGGTCACCCGGCGTGGGCGTCATGTCTCGCACCCGATTCGTATTTTGGATACCGACAATTATGGCATCAGACATAACATCGCCCCACACCTGCTGTTCGAGCATCCCGGCCATCATCGCGGGCTGCGGTGGATGTGCGTCGAGCATGTAAATAACTGGATATCGGGTTTGAGATCTCTCGTAGTTGACGGGGAGCCTGACGAGAAACGTACGGTCTTCGCCGACCGCCTGTGATTTGATGGCGTATTGTGAATGGACAACACTCGCTACCTTCGTGACCTGCGAGGACGCAGTCGTCACGCACATAAGAAACAGAGTCGCAACCAGAATTATTCTGTACATAAATTTCCTCGTAGTCTTTATTATCTTGCGGCTTCGATAACAACGTCTTTGTCGGCTTCCTTCCATGCGAAAGCGAATTTGCGTTGATAATCATCAGCCAGCGCCCCTTTGCCTGCTTTCCGGTAAGCTCGCGCGATCCCGGCCAGTGCGAAGCCGCTGTTCGGGCGGTTCTTCAGCGATCTTTCATATGCCCGTATCGCGTCATCGTGTCTTCCCGCCCTCGAATACGTGTCGGCCAGGCTTTCCATGACCGGCCGGGTATAGTGGGGCGGCTCCCAATAGCCAAGGTTCTGCTCACCTTCAACCGCTTCGTTCAGTATTTTTATGGCTTCGTCATGTAGTCCGCGCACGCTGGCGAGTGAACCCCTCAGGTCCATCGAATGAACCGAAAGCACGCGCCCGGCATGGCCGGAGTACCAGTCGGATGCGTTCGTACCGCGTGACGCGGACAATGCTCCGGCCGCGTCCTGAAGCGCTTTTGACTGCGGTTTCTGCATCCGTCGTGTTCCCGGAATGCGCGGCTTTCATGCCCCTGAGATAGGCCAGCAATCCGTCGCGATATGTCGCGGAAAACGATGGGGCGTTGAGCGACCTTATCTTTTCCGCTTCTATGATCGCAGCATCCCACATCGAATAACGCATATGCACGCGCACAAGCGCCGTGTTCCCGCCGTAGAGCATGTAGCCGAGACCGGTCGACTTGATGCGTGCATCGTCCGACGGTATATCCGCGAGCATCCGGGCATACTTGACCGCCTCCTGATACCGGCCCTCTTCGGCGCAGTTCGCGACGAGGTAATCCAGATTGTGCGTGTAATTCCAGTTGTTGATCGGGTGGATCTTCTGCTCACGCATATACCGGAGATCGAAATCCAGCGATGCGAGAAATGCCGCACGGGCCTTTTCATACATGCCGAGCCGGAAGTAGATGTGTCCCGGCATGTGAAGTAGGTGACCGGTATTCGGCGCGAGCTTTGTTAGTTTGTCGGCGCTGTTGAGAGCCTCCTCGGGACGTGGTCCGTTCTCAACCGCATGGATCCAATAATGATGAACTGCCGCGTGATCCGGATTCGTGCGCAATAAATTCTGCAGGATCGCTCGTCCGTACATCTTGCCTTCGCGTGGACGGCCATCGGGCAAGTAGCTGGACGCCGCGGATGAAAGCGAATTCGCCAGAAGCAATTTCGCCTCTACCTCGTCGGGATATTTGTTGATCAGGGCTTCCATCTCCGAGATCCACGCCGGACGTCCCTTACCCTGTTCGGCGAGCAGCGAGATCGCTCGTATGTAGTATTGTTCGCGATCGGAAGCCGTCGGCATTAGTTCCACCGCCGTCTTTAGCGCAGCCGCACGTTCGCCGGCCATTTCCTGGGCGTTCTGCGCGAGTGCGTTGTAGACTCCCCAATGAGCCATGGCGCAGTTTGGGTCGATGCGGGCGGCTTCACGAAATGCGCGATAGGCTTCCATGTCCCAGAAAGCGTGGAGCAGATTCAATCCCTGATCGAAATATTTCTGCGCCTCAGGCGATTTTGTCGTGATCCTGATCGACGCCGTGCCGATGCCGTTCATTAGCGGAGGTGCGGGCAGATCTGCGAACGCGGTTGCGGGTGCATGACCCGTGTGGTGTTGCGCTCGAAATTCCCAACGCCGCGGATAGAATTAGCCCGGCAACAGAAAGGGTCCTGAGTTTTCGTTTGATCGACATGCAGATCACTTGTCGGCCTCCGGTGTTCTGGTCGAGGTAACGCTCGTCACCTTCCATTTTCCTGCAATCTTTCGAAGCGTCATGCTCCATGCGAATACCTCCGTTCCTTCCTCCTGCTTGCCAGTCTCCTTCTTCGAGAGCAGCCGCACCCTTTTGTGGACGAGGACATAGACGAGCGTTTCGTCATTTGAAAGGCGAATGATCGGAGGTGCGAGATCGTCCCACGCCAGAAAAGTGGATGCGTCGAGATAAGCTTGCATCCGCTTTTGGTCGGCCTCGCGGCCGGGTTCTGTTACACGGCCATTACCGACGCTGAAGTATTCGTCTGCGAAGTTCGAAAAAATGTAGGCGGCATCGCGATCAAAGTGAGCGGCACGATCTCGATGGTGCATTCGCAGCAATTCGTTTACCGCCTCGGACTGGACGGGATTGGTCATTGCACATCTGAAGCCGACATGTTCGACCGCGTTCTCTGGCGCATGACTGTCGCGATACACGACGCGAAGATTCACGGCGGATCCGCCAAAGCTGCCGCCACGCAGGGCGCGGCGTGTCTTTACCTGAAGAAAGTTAGCGGTGTTATCGCCTGCTGTCGCAGGATATTTCTGCCACTCGTCGGCGAGATATTCCCAGACGTTCCCGGCCATGTCATGAAGGCTGTAACCATTTGCGATATAGCTTCCGACGGCAGTCGCCGCGTTTAATCCGCTGGCACCATAGTTGGCTCGCGTCTTGTCCGGCATGTCGTCGCCCCATGGGAACGATTTCTCCTCGAGTCCGCCACGGGCCGCGTACTCCCACTCCGCTTCATTGGGTAATCGCTTGCCCTGCGCCTGGCAGAATGCGGAAGCAGCGTACCAGCTTACAAACGCGACCGGATAATTTTCCTGCCCCGGCGGAAAACTATTGCCGGCCCAGGTCTGCAAATATTTTCCGTTATGATACGCAGCAGCGATGCGATCTTTTCTCCACTCGGGATTCTCGTCGACGAATAGCTTGAACTGTGCGTTGGTCACCTCGGTGCGGTCGAGATAGAAAGAAGCGACCGTTACCTTGTGCCTCGGTGCTTCTTCGGCGAACAATTCGGAACGCTTCACGCCGAACTTTTCCTGCAGACGGGGTATCTCGGTCGAGTCGGTTCCCATCTCAAATGTCGCGCCCGGGATCAACGTCATACTTGCAGTCGAGGCCCCGCCGTTTCGCGGCAGGCTGCGCTACCACGGTAAACGCCAAAGCTAAGATCACGCAGACATTCGATACTTTTCTCATTTTGAAATTGAAACCGCTGCAAAGCATTGCCTTGCAGACCTAGCTCTACATATCCGCCAGGCGACAAATAAATCCCCAACCACCGCCAAGCTCGCTCACCGCGAGCATCAATTCGTTCCGTCCTTTTTTCAACGGAAGGTAGACGGCATCGTTCTCGGGATTTACGATTCCCAGAAATCCGGGATCACGAAAATTTTGTGCGCTCCGGCCGCGATAGAGGATCTTGCCGTTCACAAATACGCTTACATCGTCGCTATAGCCGATGAAGAGTTTTCTAACCTGATCGCGATCAGACATTATGCTGGTACGTGCATACACGACCTTCATACCCGGCTGCGGATCGAGACGCTTTGAAAAGTCGTTTGCAAATGTCACGCGCGGATGCGGGCTTTCACGATAACGATTGATCGCGACTAGGCCGGGTGCTTCTGCCTCGATGTCCTGCCACTTGATGGCTGCCTGGTCCGCTTGCGAAAGCGGACGTTCGAGATCGCGTGCGAGCGCGTCATACGATGGCGACAGCCTCCATTTGGTCAGCGTCCCAGCTAGCATCGTCGGTTGGTTACGCTCCCACCGGGCCGCAGCGGTTTCTCGAAACTCAAAATTCGAAAAATAGGTCGCACCTGTCAGGACCGCGAGAGCTATGCGTCCGTTCTGAATACCGGTCTTTAGATCATTCATCACAAGAGCCGGCTTTTCCATATCCTTGACGTACAACTTCGCTTGAGCTCCAGTCACCTCGAGACGCATATGAAACCATTCGTCTCTCGGGATATCGACCGCACCGATGAAACCGGGACCGCTATAGAGTTGCCAATTAAGCCCAGTATTCAGCACCGGCGTATATTGCATAGCGTCGGCGAGCCCGGACTTGTGCTGGCGAAGGTAAACCCATTCGCCATTGTTGTCATCGCGTGTGATCCGAAACTGGATGCCGAAAAATCCCCGGCTCGCCGGTGTCGCAACATCGACATCGATGATGCCGTCTCGCATTTCCAGATCTTTTACCGTGGCACCGCCGCCGTTGAGATAGAGGCTTTTCCGCCCCAGGTATTCTCTTGGCTCCGCCTGTCCTTCCAGTTTCCACCGCGGCGAGTCCGACGGAATCGACACGGTTTGCGCCTGCTGGGCTACAGCGATGCGCGCCAGTGATGCGCTGAGCGCAATAAATAGAAATAACAAGCCAAAATATTTCATCGCTGTCCTTATCGGCGTATCCATCCGTACTGTGTGTTCGAGGGACGAGCACCCTCGGCGCGATATTTCGCCTTCAGCTTTGAGACGTAGTCAGACGGGATCGCGTTCAGTTTTGCTTTCACATCTATGCCATAAACTCTTGCCGAATTCAGGCCGAAGATCTTTTCCTTCACCTTGTCGGTCAGCGGCTTGAATCCAAAACGTTTCTGCAGATCTTCCGGCATCTGCAGCCGGCGAAACGCTTCGATCTGCCACTGCGGGCTACCCCACCAGATCGAGTCCGTCCCCCATAGCACATGATCGTCGCCGAACGCGTCGATCATCAGTCCGAGCATGTACGCACAGAGCAGCGGCTGGGTGATGACCGTCATGCCGAATGTCGTCCCGAGGTCCATGTAGACATTCGTCATTTTCGGATTCCGTTTTCGCATCGAGCACAGGTCAGAGATCCATGGCACATTGGTAATGTTTTTGAATCCGTCGTTCACTGCGGGCATGGCGTCGCGGACGCCCTTAAAGCCAGCGTGGTATATCAGGAAATTCAGGTCGGGGAAATCCTTTGCCGCTTTCTCGACATCGCGTGGGCTGCTGTGGTCGATCTCCCAACCCGGAAGCGGAAGACCCTTGTGTACGCAAATGTTCTTGATTCCGATCTTGCGCGAATATTCGTACGACGGGTATGCGATCTTTTCATCGTCCATCCACCACCCGACGCTGCCATCCGCAAGCGGCTGACCCGGATAGCCCTTCCACGCTTCGACTTTCATCTGCTCATGCTGGCGATGCATCGCTTCGAGATCGGAGGGGCCCATGTCCGGCGAGAACAAACCATGAGCGATGATCCGCTTTGACTTTGCAAGGCCGTTGATACGCGCTCGGGTCTCGATCATCTCCGCAGGTGTGAGAACGTTCTGGTCATCGGTCCGTGCGGGTAAGCCCGTGATAACCGCCATCGACGTGTCGCTGTCGAGAAACATCTCCTTGACGTAGTTTTCCAGGTATAGGTCTTCCCACTTATGCTCGCGGCCTTCGATCGCCTTGTTGCCCCAGGCTGCGCCTGCGGCACGATAGCCGGGGATCAGCGGAGGCGATTTAATTATTTTGGGCGCGGCGACGTGATGGGTGTGGATGTCGAAAATGAACGGACGCTTCGGGAACTTTTCGTTGCTGGCCTGACGTTCAAACATTTCAGTTGCCGAAACGTCAAAAAAGTTCCCGAAGACTTCGTTCATCGCGAGAAACGCGGCGGCCATACCACCTGTGCTCGCGAGAAATTTCCGGCGCGTTATTCCAAGCCGCTTACTAGTTTCGTCGGCGAGCTCGTTCAGCCGTTGCTTGACCTGCTCTTGATCTTCGGTCTGTTCCGGCGGCTCGAACTCCTCATTCGATACTATCTGCGTCGGTACCGGCAGCAGCTCCTCGTCGATGTCACATTTCTGGATCCAGCCCATATATGTTTAGTTAACGTCCGTTGATCTCGGCGTGCGCCGCCGTTATCATGGCCGCGAACGTGGTATCGAACGCGTCCTGTTCCGCCTTGCTTTCACCGGCGAATTTCCGACGCCAGGATGCGACGTCGATATTTTTTTGCACACCTTCGCGAACGGCGGGCAGGTTTGCCGCACCGCTTCCCAAGCGATGTGTTTCACTGCTTACCTGCCGGGTGACCGCTTCGATGAATTCGATCAGCAATCGAACGTACGCGCGGGCTTTTTCCGAAGGCATCACCTCGCCGTGTCCGGGGATCATCGTGTCAAAATTCAGTTGATCCAGCCGTTTCAGTGTCTTCCCAAAGTCCGCCGGATATCCTCCAAACATATACGGCACGGGATAGACGACGAGATCACCCGTCATAACGATCTTTTCTTTTGGTAGGAAAATTATCGCGTCGCCGGCCGTATTGCCGCGGCCAAGATGCATCAGCCGCACCTCCCGGTTACCGAGGTCGACGCGCATCTCGGAATCGAAGGTCAGGTTCGGTGCGCGGTCGACGACTGATTTGAACTCTTCCTGAACCGGCGCGATACCGGCTATGGCCTCCGCATATTCTTTTCGGTCGCCTTCGCTGAGAACTTTTCCGTTGCCGTCTTTTCCCGTCTCGAGGATCTGCCTCAACCGATCGCCGCGTTTTGGAAAACGCTCGAACCAGCCGGGGTTGTATCCGGAGATCTGTCGAGCCGTCTCGGTATGGGCAACGATGCTCAGACCAGGAAATGCTTCCCAATAGGTGCCGTTCCCCATCGTGTGATCGAAATGCCAGTGCGTGTTTACAAGATAGCGAACGGGTTTATTCGTCCATCGACGGATATCGGCGATATCTTCGCGGGCAGATGACGGCAGATAGCACGAGTCGACAACCAAAACTTCGCGGTCACCGATGATGACGGTCGTATTGCCCTGCGGAAAAGTGTCGGGGGCGTCCTTGTGGCGGATCGTGTAGATGCCGTCCGCCAGTTTTACGACGGTTCGCTCAAGCGTCTTTCCGGAATCCATCGCGAAACCCTCGGCACAGCAAACCGAAACGACCGCTGCCAATATCAATATCGCTCGGGCCGGGGATCTCATTTATCGTTACTCCGAATTTTCATTGGTCGCCCATATTTCCCGTCAACGCCGATCCGCGATGGCACCGGGCATGTGACATCAATTACCAGTCACCGACGCCGGTAGCGGCTTGTCGACCGTCGGCCGTTTCGGCCGGTTTGCCAGTTCCCATCCGGTCGCGAGGATCGTTCGAGTGACTTTTTCCATCTGTTCGAAATTGATCTTGTCGATATGGTCCGATACCTGGTGATAGTCTTCGTGACTGCCATCCATGAAGAAGATGATCGGGATGCCCTTCCTCGCGTAGTTGAAGTGGTCCGAACGATAGAAGAATTGCTCCGGATGGTCGGGGCCGTCGTACTTTACGTTGAAGTTCAGGTTCAGGAACGATGTGTTGACCGTATCGGCGAGCTGCCCGAGCTCGTTACTCATCATTGACGCTCCAATGGTAAAGATCTCGTTTGGCTTTGGCAGATTCTTGTTCTGGGCGTGATTCTCGTCGCCTGGGTTCTGATATCGGCCGATCATGTCGATATTCAGCTGGGTGATGATCGAGTTGATAGGAACAGTCGGATGGTCCGTAAAGTATTCGCTTCCCCAAAGCCCTTTCTCTTCACCGGCGTGCCATATGAAAAGTATCGAGCGCTTTGGCCGTGCGCCTTTCGACAGAGCTTCCGCGATCGCCATTACGGCAACCGTACCCGAGCCGTCATCGTCCGCTCCGTTGAAGATCTTATCTTCGCCCGGCGCGAACGGATTAATCCCGACGTGATCGTAGTGTGCTCCGATGGCGACATACTCGTTCTTCAGGATCGGATCAGCGCCTTCGAGAATCCCGACGACATTTTGCGAATGAATGTTCTCGCTTTTAACACCGATGTTGGCGGTGACACGCTTTGTCGGCTTTAGGTCGAACGACTCGAGCGTCTCACCGGCACCGGTCTTGCTAAAGAGACTTGAGGCACTGAACTTCTCACCTTGAAACAGCGATGACAGGGCACTCGGCGATAGCGTGAGCGACGGGATCGTTGATCAGCGATGTGTTAGCTCCGAATTCAACCACGCCTTTGTCGGCTTGGGCCCAGCGGGTTCCTTCCCAATTAATTAAATTGCCGAACGTCGGAAAATTTATGACCGCCTTGGCCCCGTTAATTTGCGCATAATAAGGCGGCGACATCCAATCGCCGCCCGACCGGTCCTTTCAGATCATTAAACGTCACGCCTTTGGGCAGGCTATTGACGACCACCACTATCTTGTCCTTAACATCGACGCCTTCGTATGGATTAATGTTCTTCGATTTGATGACCCAACCGTTACCTGCAAATACAAGGCCCGCGCCGGAGATATTTGCAGGGACGATGCTTGTCAGAAAATCCTGTCCGTAGCCGAATGTTTGGCCGTTCAGATTCAACCGCGTACTGTCGCGATCGACCTTGTCGCGGCGGATGGGGAATTTCTGAAAGTATGTTCCGTTATCGCCGGCCGGCTTGATGCCCCAGGTCGCGAGATGCTTTGCAATGTACATTGCGGCGATGTCGAGCCCGCGCGACGGGGTGTCGCGTCCCTCGAGCTCGTCCGATGCGATAAAGGTCAGATGCTCTCGCATTTGCCGAGCCGTGATTCCTTCGACGTTGCCGAACCTTGTAACGGCTGCCGCGGCCGCGCCGGACCCATTACGCCGCTGGGCCGTGAGCGGGGCGGAAACTACAAAGGTGATGAGAAGTAATGCGAAAACCTTTTTCATAATATTTATTCCCTGAACACTGACCACTGACCACTGCCCACCGACCACTGACCACTGACCACCGCTCACTGCCTACATCCCTGCGACAGCGATGCCGTCCGGCGTTTTCCCCGTGTCTACGCGGCCGAGAATCTCACCGGTCTCCAAATTTATCTTCAATACGAGATCGGGCTGGACGACTGAAACGAACGCCGTCTTACCATCGGCCGAAAATACTATGCCGAGCGGTGCGCTCTCGAGCTTGATCCGTTTGACCTCTTTGCGAGTGGCGGCATCGATTATGAGCAGCTCCTTTGTCGCCGCCATCGTGTTGACCACAAACTTTCCGTCGGGCGTAAACTTCACCCGGTATGGGCGGCCGGCGATCTTCACCTTTTCCTTGAATGTGTTTGTCGACGTGTCGACGATGTCGATCGCGCCCTCGGCGTTCAACCCCGCCCAGATCTCTTTTCCGTCCGGTGATAGGTCGATGGCCTCGGGCTGCTTGCCGATGGCGATGTGCGTAACTTTAGATCCAGCCGGGGGAATACCCTGAAATTCAAAAGCAGTGATGGAATCGGAACCGATATTCGCGGTGTAAAAGCGTTTCTGATCGGGAGACCCGACCACCATGTGCGAACCGTTCTGACCCGTTCCCATCAGCCAATCGATCTTGTTCGCAACGGGATCGTATCGTGCGATCACACGATTTACTTCGGCGGTGAAGTAAAGTTTTCCGCCGATGATCTGCAGCCCATGCGGTCGCAGGAGCGGTGATACATCGAACCGGCGCAATTCCTTCGCCGCGGCGATGTCGATCACCGAGATCGAACTTCCGGGTGTCTGGGCGCCATAGTTGGCAACGAACGCCGTTTTACCGTCGGCGGAAATTACCACCTCATGCGGACTGTCACCCGTCACAACCTTGGCGACGATCTTCATCCCATCAGGGTCGATGATCGCCATAGTGTTGTCCGCCTTGTTCAGGACGACAACCACGGGCTTCGGAGTCTGGCCGATGACGATAACGTAGTTTCTGAAAACGAAAATGATTCCGAAGACGAGCATCGCCAAGACCTTCGCCTTTTGCATTCGTGACATAGGGTTCTCCGGCAAGATAGTGACCGTTAGGAAATACTAGTCACATTTCACTGTTTCGATATTCGATTTGTGACGAATGGCAGTAGCTTGGGACGAAACGAAGTGGATAACTGATAGTGGAGAGTGGATAGTTCGTCCGGTTGCGCGACCGGACGAACTATCCACTCTCCACTATCAGTTATCCACTAATGTTGGTTCTCGAACAGCTCAGTAAACCGCTCGCGGTAATTTCGGCTTAGAGCGAGCTCGGTCCCGTTTCTCAGGATGACGGCGTAATCGCCGCTGAACATTGGATGGAGCTCTTTGATGCGATCTATGTGGACGACGGTTGAGCGGTGGATGCGAAGAAACTTTCGCGGATCGAGTTTCGCCTCGATGCCGTTCATCGTTTCACGGATCATGTGCGCTTCGCGGCCGACGTGAAGTTTCACGTAATTTCCCGCTGCCTCGATCCAATCGATCTCGTCGCTCTTGAGGAAAAAAACGCGCCCGACAGATTTTACGACCAGACGATCAAGATACCTCTTCTCGCCCCGCAGATCGGTGATCAGCGAGTTGAGCCGCTCATCCAGATTGCCGATCCGTCTGTGTTCAATATGCTCGCGGGCGCGGGCGACGGCCCGCTTTATCCGTTCACGATTGAACGGTTTCAAAAGGTAATCGAGGGCGTGTACATCGAACGCCTGCAGCGCATATTGGTCGTACGCCGTGACAAAAATTATCGTTGGAAGTTTTTTGGCGGGGAGCGACTTGATCACTTCGAAACCATTCTTCTCAGGCATCTGGATGTCGAGAAAAACGAGATCGGGGTTCTCGCTCGTAATGGCTTTGATCGCGTCAGCACCGTTGCCGCATTCGCCAATGACGTCAATTTCGTCTTCTTCGCGCAGCAATCGTTTTATGCGGTCGCGAGCGAGCGGTTCGTCATCGACGATGATGGTCCGGATGGTCATTCTTAGTCAGATACGTCGAACGCGAATCATTAGTACACGTTCTAATTTCCCTCGAACAAGCGAAACGGGATCTCCAAACTAACCCCGAGTCCGCCTGTCGGGACCTCTTTAAGGTCAAAACGGTGGCTGTCGCCATAAAGGTGTTTTAGCCTTCGCCGAGTGTTGGATAATCCGACGCCTTCCGTCAGATTATGCAGATCGCCGAACGGTACACCGAGGCCATTATCTCGGACACTGATCTCGAGATGTCCGTTGTTACGCGCCGCATTGATGGCGATCCTGCCGCCGCTGGATCGCGGTGCGATGCCATGCTTGATGGCGTTCTCCACCAAGGGCTGGAGGATCATATTGGGTACGATGGCGTCGAGCGTATCGGCCGAGATGTTCATGTCTACCGTCAAACGGTCGTGAAAACGCATCTGTTCGATCTCGACGTATTTCCCGAGAAACTCAAGCTCTTGTTTTAGGGGAATCTCCTGCAGCTCCAAATTCTCGAACGACAACCTCAGCAGATCGCTGAGATCCGTGAGCATGCGATCGGCCGATTCAGCATCCTTGTGGATCAGCTCGGAGATCGCGTTAAGCGTGTTGAAGAGAAAATGCGGATGAAGCTGCATCTTCAAAACCTGCAGACGGGATTGGGCAAGCCGCGCCTCGAGCTGCGACGCCTGCAACTCCTGCTCACGATATTTCTGGTAGTAGCTGTATGCGGCTTTGATCCCGACGACACCGGCGTAGATCAGGATGCTTAAATGAAGATTGACGAAAACAAAGTACTGATAAGCTTCGCCAAAGGTTGCGAACTCGCGTCCCGGCGGGTATCCGAGCCGCGGTAATAAAAACGCATCGATCAATTGCTGAAACAAAGCGAGGACAATGGCGGCGACAATATGGACCGGCATCGAGACCTTCCATCTCCTTGCCTCGAACGGGAATTTATTTGCAAGGAAAAGGATCAGCGGTGTAAGTGCGAACCAAACGTAACCAGAGACGAATTGCCACGACAGGATCCGCCAAAATGGAACCGGTGTTTTCCAAAGCTGGCTCTGCAGGGCCATCTGCGTCGTGAAGAAGAGTCCGAAGAGTGTCCACACGGCCCAGATCGTCAGCCACTTAACATATTTCCGGCTCTTCACCGGGAGGGTTTCCATGGGCGTTATTTTTATCACTTCCGCACTGCTTTGGCCAACTTCGATGTGACGAAGCGAGACTTAATGCTGATGAGCCGATTCCCCGTTCCCGCTTCTGGATTGGTATACTTCGAACAAACGATCATTAAGGAGGTAACCAATATGCCCGCGAGCAAACCTACCCGAGAACAACTTGTCCGCCGCCGCGACGAGATCAACCAGCAGATGGAACGTGTAAATAACGCTCAGCGGATCGAGCTCGACTACGATCTTCAGGAACAGGCAATTCAGGTCGAGCACGGTGAGGTTGCGACATCAATGGAAAAAAACCTCCGTCGAGAGTTGGTGATGATCGAAGAACAACTGCTTGAGGTCGATTAGTTTCTAGTTTCTAGTTTCTAGTTTCTGGTTTCTCGTTTCAGTTTCTGGTTTCTGGTATCGATCTGGAAGCTACTGGATACTGGTTTCCGTAGCCAGTAGTCGAGTAACCAGAAACCAGAAACTAGAAACCAGAAACTAGAAACCAGAAACCAGTAACCAGTGACCAGTAGCCAGTAACCAGTAACCAGTAGCCAGTAGCTAGAAACCAGAAACTAGAAACCAGAAACCTTCCCGCCTATGCAGACATCAACCGACATTCTCACCGGCACTGTTAAGGGCCCCGGACTTCTTCCGCACGAGTATCTCTTTATCACACGCGACAACAACCGAACGCGCATCGGCGAGTTTGTGTATTACGAGACACAGATCGCGGATGAGCGGCGTCGGATCGTCGGGACGATCAATTCGCGGAGGCTCGTGCGAAATCTTCCGGACGCGTTTCTTGCCGATCCCGGAACGACGCCGTCCGCTGTTTCGGCCCTCATCGGCCTTGAAGAAGACTCGCTGGAGATCTATGAGATCACGGTCGAGACGGTCGGCTATTTCAGCCGCAAACTGAACGATTTCGTAAACCCGCGGATTCCGCCGCAGCCGGGCGATCCCATCTTTCTGGCTTCAAGCGAAACTCTTTCGGAAATGCTGAGCCCGCGGCGTGTCGGTGATCACGGTTCAGCACACGTCGGCAGCCTGCTCACTCGCGAACAGGGTGAAGTCCCGGTCGTGCTCTCCGTTAGGGACGTCGTATCGACCCATCTCGCTATTCTGGCTTCGACCGGCTCGGGCAAATCTTATACGGCCGGTGTCATCGTTGAAGAGCTGATGCAGTCGTGGAACCGTGCATCGGTTTTGATCGTCGATCCGCACGGCGAATATCACACCATGCAGTCGATCCAGGGCGATACGCAATTTTACGGCGACGACGGATACAAACCCGAGGTGAAGATCTTTACACCGGATACGATCAAAGTCCGTTTCTCGACTCTGACGGAAGCCGATGTGAAATATCTCCTGCCCGAAGGTACGTCGGACAAAATGCTGCACTTTCTCGGGCAAGCATTTCGAAGCCTGAACGATCAACTCAAAGCGGAGGGCAGGCGCGAATACCTTTACAGTTATTACGATCTGCGTGACCAGGTGCAGAAACAGCAATTCGGAAAGGAAGGCGATAATGTCGGCGATGGCGGAAACGTTTCGTCGATCCAGGGATTGCTTTGGCGGCTCGACGCACGCTTTGATCGGCCCGACGGAATTTTCTCGACGAATGAACACATTCCGCTGCCGGAAATGTTCCGGCCGGGCCGCTGCACGATCCTCGACCTTTCGGACATCGAGCAGCACGAACAACAGGTCATCGTCGGAACGCTGCTGCGACGTGCGAACAAGGCCCGCGTCATGACTACGCGCGGCGAAGTTTCTGCGGGCGAGAACTTCTTAAATTATCCGGTCTTCACGCTGCTCGAAGAGGCTCACCGTTTTGCTCCGGCCGGGGCGAATGTCGTATCGACAAATGTTCTCAAGCAAATTTTGTCCGAGGGACGAAAGTTCGGCGTGGGCATCGGCCTTATCACGCAACGGCCGGGGAAGCTTGATCAGGATGTTCTGTCGCAGTGTATGACGCAGATCATCATGCGGATCGTAAATCCGATCGACCAGCAAACGGTCGCTCAATCGGTGGAGGGTGCCGGTCGGACTATGCTTGCCGAGCTTCCGGCGTTAACAAAGGGTCAGGCCGTGATCTGTGGCGTTGGTATCAACACTCCGGTAATGTGTCGAATTCGTCCGCGTATCACCCGACATGGAGGCGAAACCTTCGACGCTCCCGGCGAATGGATGAAGTGGCATTCGGCGGGGGAAAGTGCAAAGCGCGAACACGATGACGCTCCTTATTTGAAACCTACCAAAGAAAAGAAGACGGAAAAGATCGGGAAGATCAGGATCTAGCCCGAGATCTGAGATCGTTTTAGTGCCTCCGACTCAAAGTCAGAAGTCAGAAGTCAGAAGTCAGAAGTCAGAAGTCAGATCAGAAAACAGAAGGCAGAAACCAGAAACCAGAAACCAGAAACTATCTATCCGTCATTTGATACAGTTCCTTGCCGTCATCCGCAAGATCTTTTCTCACAAGCAAGACCAGATCGACGCCCGGTCTCAGAGCATAGCTCGCAATATATTCATACTTGGCCGAATATTTCTTTATCACGTCATTATCCTGATCATTCTTTTTCGCGACGATCATCTCGCTATCGTTGGCGTCGACAATGTGTCCGTGAAAATTCGCCTGTTTGTAATTGCGCAGATACCAGACCATCGGCCAGTAGTCGGGTGAGACGATCTCGATCTTCGTATCCTCTCCGCGTCCACTCTTTTCCGCGTAGTGTTCGATCTGCTGCAGCAGATCGAGAAGCTCGCGGTTCGTGTGCGCATAAACGTAGGCCTGGGTCTCGTCGTCGTAGCGGACAAAGTTCAGATCGTAAGTTTGGTACGTAAGCACTGCGGTCGCGATCACTGCAAGCAAACCGCCGGTCAGCTTCACGGAGGTATTCCGGGCGCTGAGCATTTCGTTTATCGCATAACCCGCGGCGATGCACATCGGCAGCAGAAAACTGATCGCGAGCCAGGGCGTTTTGTAAGGAATAATTGAATACGCGGCAAACAAACCAAACGCCCAAAGCCCGGCGAACATTGCAAATCGATGCCGCGCTTTTACAAAAGCGATAAGCAGACCGAGGGTTGAAAGGATCAGCAGCGGAGCTTCGATCTCCATCCCCCATTTCAGGTAAGCCCACGTCCCGTTTTGCGTATGATCTTTACTGCCGGTCTTTGTCCAAAGCGCGTAGGCGTCTATCGCGCCCCGAACACCGTCAGCATGGGTGAAAAATGATGAAAAGAAAAGAACTGCGATAAAAAGAAAGACGACGACGGATGAGACAACGATCAGCGTAAGGTCGGTGCCGCTTCCGAGAGCTTCGCGAAACTTCCGCCACCTCAGGTCCTCGTCCGCAATACGCGTAAGATGTTTTTCCGTGGTCAGCGGGGCTGCTGCAAAATCTTCTTCGTCACTATTCTCGGCCGTCGCGGCGGTGTCATCATCGATCTTGAATATCCGGCGCCATATCCAAACGCAACCGCAGGCGATCAACATCGTCCCAAGCGTTATAAAGGCCGTTTCCTTTGTCGCGAACATGAGTGAAACGCACGCCGACGCCAGGAGTAGATAGATCGGCCGCCCGTCGTTCCACGAAAGCAGCATGCGTATCACAAGCCCGACCAGTACCGCTTGAACGATAAAAAAGCCAGCTCGAAACGCCCACACGGATGTTTCGCTTTCGCCGCCCAACGCGGACGCAAGTTTTAAGGTCGAGGGTAAGAAGCATACGAGCAGGATCAACGCGAACCATCCGATAGCGAGTACTCCGGCCCGCCGTTTCTCGATAAAGAAGACAACCGAGACGACGACGCCCAGGCTGAGAAACACAAAGAATATCTCGTGTATGAAGTAACGCGAGATGTAAACCATGCCGGGCGATAGAGCAAGGAAGAGTGCGGCGAACAGGCTGCCGATCTTGCCGATATAACGTCGCAAAAAGAACGCAAGAATTACGACGAACACGCCCCAGACGGCGACGCTCGCGCGGATCGAGTAGGTCTCGAGTCCGAATACTTTTGTGAATGCGAGCGAGATGTAATAGAGCGTCGGCCCGTGGTAATTCGCCGGATCGTACTTGTAAACGCCGTCACGAAATAAATTCGTCAGAAACCATCCGTTGACGCCTTCGTCGTGATGGAGCGGTTTAATCGTCAGTGCAACGAAACGCAAAAAAACAGCGATCGCCGTGATCAAGAGACAGCTCACGTACCAGAGGTAATCAGTCGACTTCTGTTCAGTGTTATTCACCTTGTCGTTCATCAAGACTCCACGGTTATGGGCGCGTTTCTCGTACTCTATAAACCCGGTACTGGCCGGATTCCGCCGCAATGGGAAACCGGCTAAAAAATTGCTCGTTCACGGTGCCCGCATTTCGCTCTTCAGGGGAAACGAGCACATATTGGATCCCGTAGCGTTCGATCAGTCCGTTGGCATCCGGGCCGCCCTCGTAAATTCTCTTGACGTCCGATTCGCGCTCGCCGTATTCGATTCCGTGCGAGGCGAGATGTCCCGGGTAGCGCATCAGCGATCGACGCCCCGTAAGCACGATCGCCGTGTTGTAAGTCGGGGCATTCAGGAAGAGAGCGTTCTCACCGATCCGCCGCCGGATTTGCTCAGCGACCTCGACCGCATCGCTATCGAAAACCTTATAATTGATCTGCGCCGAGACCGTCCTCCACACATCGAGTGCGCCCGAAGCGACCAGAACAAAAAAGAACATCGCTGCGACCGTCCTCCAGGAAACCGTGTGCCTCTGCCAGAGCCACGAAACGAGCCACGCGACGAAAGGGATCGAGCCGACAAACCAATATATCAACAGCTTAATGTTGTCCCACTCCCACGGTGCAAGTTTGGCGACATTTGAGACAACAAATAAGAACGCGAATGGCAAATAGAAGAAGATCAATGGTGAATGATGAATGGTGAATGGTGAGGTCTTGTCATCGATCGTCTCGAGTTTATGCTTCGATCCCTTCTTATCCGGCTTTGCGTCTTTGCGGCTTTGCGGGAAAAAAATCAGGTAGATTCCGATCAACAGCAGCGGAATAAATAACCCTGTATTCGCAAACCAAAACCAGAAGAAATTCTTCTCACCTTTATCCCATCCAAAATGCCATGCGAAGAATTTGCTTGTCTCGGTCGCGCTGCCAGAGATCGACCAGAGCAGCTCAGGGACGGCAACGATCGCGACGCCGATCGCGAACAGAGTCCACGTCAACCACTTCTCCGGCCTCAGGATAAAGAGAAAAACCCCGACGACGAAAAGCACGGCGAGACTGTGCAGATGTATAAGCGGCAGCAGGCCGGCGAGAAGACCGATGAGAACGGGAGAAAGGGAGAAAGGGAAAAGGGGAGACAAGGAGAAAGGAAGACGGGGAGAACCGGAATCGGATCTCTCTGTGTCCTCTGTGGCAAAATTTTTCCACAAATACCCCAACACGATCAGCGTAAGCGGCATGCCAAGCAGCAAACTTCGCTGCGTAATAAAGAGCACCACCATCGAGTTTCCCCACCGAAACTGATCCCCGATCGTATAGTCTTTCGGCAAGTGTGAGAGAAAATCGAAGAAGCTTTTTGTCTGCGACCAATAGTCACTAAAGAACCACAAGAACCCGAGACCACCGCTAAAGAACAACAACGCCGGGGCGATCCGCGAAGCGAGACGATCGTTAGTCAGTTTCAATACAAATCGTTCAAAGATCACGAGGAGTGAGAACGCCCACGAAACGTTCTGTACGAACATCGCATCGCGGACGCCGGCGCCGAGCTTTACGAAACACGCCGTAAGAAAGTCTGCGATGAACGGATACGAAAATCGCGCCGCCGCAAATGAGGGGTTCTCAGGCGGAAAATTATTCCCTTCAGTAAAGCCTAAGATCGCACCGAGATGAAACGGCAGATCGCCCAGATTTTGCGATGCCGCCGGTAAAAATTCCAGCTTCGGAGGCGAGCATCGAGCGGTCGAAGAAGAAAAAGAAGAGCAGGAAAAAAAATCCGTAGTACGCAAAGCGTAAAAATTTTCGTGTGTTCGTCCCCTGGAGTCTGCCTTTTGCAAGAGTCCAGTCGTGACGGAAATTCTTGCGATAGTCGCTGCGGTAAAATAACAGCAGCGGAGCCAAGGTTAATATTGCGGCTGCAACGGCAACACCTGGGTTGAACCCGAAGGCCAGCGCCAAACCGAATCCGAGTGAACCGAACACCGCAGCACCGATCACATTTCCGGCCGCAAGCCGCCACATAAAGGGCGCGTCGTCGTCGATGAGATACGTGACTGCAAATCCACCGGCGGCGATGATCATGAGCAAGAGAAGGGAAATTAACATAGGCGCGGATGGCTGAAACTTGAAACTAAATTACCCCATTACGGGCGGCAGTCAAAACCGCAATCCATCGGAAATAGTTCTGGAAAAATGTATTGCGAGCCGCTATACTTTTCAAAATTTCCATTAGCTCTGCCAATATCAACATAATGAAAAAGAACACGCTCATTCTAGCCATCGGCTTATTACTATCGACCGCTATCGCCGCGCAGGATAGCCCGTTCGGTGGAATAGAAGGGATCACAGGTCTTCAACGGCCAGCGTCCATGCAACGATCGGAGCCAAGTGCTGAGATAAAAGACATCCAAAAACTCGACGGGCGGTGGGGAATTGCACACACGACGGATACCATCTTTCGCACCGCCGACGGAGGATCGACATGGGACGAGCTTGGCCCCGGCGTGGCTGCATACGAAACGATTGCTACGGCGCGGTTCGCTGACCATCTGAACGGTTACGCGATATTGTCCGATCTCCAAGGCTATCGAGCGACTCTGGTGCGAACCCGGGATGGAGGCGTCAGTTGGGAACGGCAGAATCTCGAAGCTCGCGGACTTCGAAACGCACGAAGCCGATCCCACAAGCGCCGAACTAGTGGTCGAATCCGGTGGCCGTCTCGAGGTTTCCTTTCGCATTACAACAAGCTCAAACTTTTCAGGTGTGGTGCGATACGTCTCTGCCGACGATGGACATACGTGGAGATTCGCCGAAAAGCGGGTCGATCTGCGGGCGTCCGATGACCCGGTGGAAAAGCGTTCGGGTAACTGGACGATCATAACCGAGGGAACATGTGCCGGTTTTAAGACCGGATGTGTTCAGGAAACCAGGATCCTAGCCGGCGCCGCGGAGATCACACCACCGCAGATTGTAGAGCTCGCGCGAATCGAAAAAGAAAAAGCCCGTTCCGAAGTTATACCGATGTTCGCTCTACCGCCCGGCGGCTCGACCCGCATCAGTCTCAATCGCGGCTTCGACAAGTGCACAGCAGGCAGCATCGCTCAGATGCAGATCTGGTGGGACAACTCGCCGCACTACGATGCAAACATTTACATGAGCGGACGTAACCGGGCGTGTTCGCAGCCGACATTGACGGCGGCCTGGGTCGATCAAGTGACGGCAATGGGCTGGGGCCTGATCCCGACAATCGTCGGCTATCAATCGCCCTGCACGGCTTCGGCGACGACGGTAAAACTCAGCTACGACGTGGCCATCGCTGAGCAGCAAGGTCGTGGCGAAGCGGATATCGCCGTGGTCGATGCGAATAACATCGGACTAACAACCGGCAGCGTTCTTTATTACGACATGGAGCGCTACGATCCGCCGACGCCGGATACGCTCGGCTGTCGACCCGCGACACTGGCTTTTCTAAAGGGCTGGACAGAGCGGATACATGAACTCGGATATATCTCGGGCGTGTACGGGTCGCCATTCAATGCCGATCCCGACTGGGCCGCGATGCCGGCGGCGAGCCGGATGGATGCGATCTGGATGGCGCGTTGGGACAACATCCAATCTGTCTGGCGCTACTTAACTCCCGCAAATTTTACGACCAGCTTCTGGAACAATCATCAGCGGATCAAGCAGTGGCAGGCGCCGCACAATGAAACCTGGGGCGGCGTGACATTCAACATCGACGGCAACATCGCCGACGGACCGGTTGCCGGAATCGCGGTGGCGAAAAATCGCACCGCCGACTTCGACGGCGATCGCAAAACCGACATCAGCGTGTTTCGGCCCGACAACGGGGTTTGGTACGTGCAGAAGAGCAATGGGACGGGTTACATCATTACGCAGTTCGGTCTGGGATCCGATATTCCGACGCCAGCCGATTATGACGGTGACGGGAAGACCGACCAGGCCGTTTTTCGTCCCTCGGACGGGACGTGGCACACGCTGACAAAGGCCGGAGTTTATACGGCGAGACAATTTGGCACAACCGGCGATATTCCCGCCGCGGCCGACTACAACGGCGACGGTAAGGCAGATCTTGCCGTGTTCCGGCCGTCTACGGGTGTCTGGTACATAGCGAACAGCGACAGCCTGGCAACATACACGATCAGACAGTTTGGGGTTGACGGTGACAAGCCTGTCCAAGCTGATTACGATGGTGACGGCAGGGCGGATATCGCGGTCTGGCGTCCGTCGAATGGTGTTTGGTATGTGCTGCGAAGTTCCGATGACGGATTCACCGCCGTCGCGTTCGGTATCTCGACCGATCGGCCCGCTCAGGGCGACTATGACGGTGACGGCAAGACCGACTTTGCAGTGCTTCGCGATGGTACCTGGTATCTGCTGCAAACGACCGGCGGTTTTAGCCAGTTCCAGTTTGGAATCGTGGGAGACATCCCCGTGACGGGTGATTTCGATGGAGACGGGCGCGATGACGCGGCTGTGTTCCGGCCGTCGACAGGCGTCTGGTACCTGTTGCAGAGCCAGAACGGATTCTACGCTCTTCAATTCGGTGTCGGGGGCGATAAGCCGGTACCGAATGCATACTTGCCGCAGTAGTGTAGCGGGGCCATTTTCAGTATCAGATTTCTTTGCGTCTTAGCGTCTTTGCGGGAACACCAGCGACGGGAATTTTCGAACCAGGGCTCTCCCGCAAAGGCGCAAAGCCGCAAAGTTCGAACGCTTTGTCGCCAAGCTGACCTGTTTAGCCTGACCCGCTACTAAACTTTCCTTCCAGTCGCGTTTCGACGGCTAACCGTTTACAATTCTAGTTTTGTTTCGGTGTCCGAAAGGAAACCTAGAGTAATCGTATGCTACAAGCTGGAATCGTCGGTCTTCCGAACGTCGGGAAATCCACACTCTTCAACGCACTGACGGCACAGGAGGCGGCACTCGCCGCAAACTATCCGTTTGCCACCATCGAGCCGAATATTGGCGTCGTACCCGTGCCGGACGAGCGTCTGCCGGTTCTCGAAAAGATGAACAAGGCGCAAAAGCTCGTTCCTGCGACGGTCGAGTTCGTCGATATCGCCGGCCTCGTCCGCGGTGCGTCGAAAGGCGAAGGCCTCGGCAATCAATTCCTCGCGAACATCCGCGAGACGCACGCGGTGATCCAGGTCGTTCGCTGCTTCGAAGACGAGAACATCATTCACGTCGAAGGCTCGGTGAATCCCGTACGCGATATCGAGACCATCCAGATCGAACTCGCACTAGCCGATCTTGTGTCCGCCGAAAAACGTCGCGACAAGGCCGCACGTGCGGTAAAGTCATCCGGTGATAAGGATGCGAAGCTCGAGATCGATTTGCTCGATAAGATCCAGCCGATTCTGGAAGAAGGCCGGCCGGCTCGGGCCGCCGATCTTACCGACGACGAACGGGCGATCGTTCGAAGTTGGTTCTTTATTTCGACCAAGCCGACTATTTACGCGGCGAATGTCGATGAGGCGACGCTCGCCGATCCCGATTCGAATCCGCATGTACAAGCGGTGAAGAAGCACGCCGCGTCGGAGAATGCCGATGTCGTCGTCATCTGCGCGAAGCTCGAAGCGGACCTGGTCGCGCTCGACGAATCGGAACGCGCGGAATATCTCGCGGGACACGGCGTCACTTCATCGGGTGTCGATCAACTCATCAAAGCCGCTTATCACATGCTCGGCCTGATGTCGTTTCTTACCGCCGGCGAGAAAGAAGTGAGGGCGTGGACGATCCCGATCGGGACCAGGGCTCCGCAGGCGGCCGGTGAGATTCACACCGATATAGAACGCGGATTCATCCGCGCCGAGATCGTTTCGTACGACGATCTCATAAATTCCGGCTCGATGAACGCGGCAAAGGAAAAGGGACTTGTCCGGCTCGAGGGAAAGGAATACATCATGAAGGAAGGAGACATCGTAAATTTCCGGTTTAATGTTTGATCATAAACTCCCTATTTTTCCGATGGAGGCGCCGTTTGGGCTGTCATTGGTTGCCTAGGGGTCGTAAACCTCTTCCGTTCGACATCTTGGACGCTTGGCTTTTCTGATATAATCCATTTCGATGTTGCGGCAAAGGACTCACATAAGAATCGCGGCCTTGTTCGTGGTAGCGTTCATCTGCTTGAATGCCGGCGGCGCGGCGTGTGTGGCATATTGCCAGACCTTTGACCTCGCAACTGAGCCCGCCGACCACTGCCCCTTAAAAAAGTCATCCGAGCATTGCGATCGGGAAAACAACGGCCCCAGCTTTGCAGAACTCGGCAGCCATGATCTCGACTGTTGCCCGATGACGGTCAGCTTTTTTGCCGGCCCGGTCGAGAAACTTTCGTTCTCCGTCGATTTTCCCGCCGAAATCGCTGAGGCCGTATCCATCCGCCCTATATATCAACGCGGATATCTACGAGGATCGATTCAGGCCCTTAATTACCGCGGCCCACCGCTGATCGATCGCCGAACTGACCGCCTCAAACACTGCATTATCCGGATCTAGAACATTTCCCCGAGCGTTAATTTGTTCGTTTCGGATCGCCGATATTTAGCGTCGATCCAGAAGCACGGCTATTTGTTTAGATTTGGAGATTTAGAAAATGAAAAGAAAGATGATAGCGCTGCTCGCGATAGTTGCGGTCTTCGGACTGGCGATCGCGGCCTATGCGTACACAAGCACGACGGACACCGGGAATGCTACCGCTTCCTGCTGTTCAAAGAGTGATTCATGTCCGATGAAAGCGATGGGACATGACAAAAAGGGCGAACATGCGGGCAAATCGTGCCCGATGACAAGTAGCGGCGGCGCTCAAACAACGGCTAAAGGCGAAGCTTGCTGCTCGTGCTGCGATGATTCGTGTCCAATGAACAAGAAGGGCGAATCGGCGACTTCGGTCTCGACCGCCGGCGAGGGGAAGGACTGCTGCAATGATTGCGATTGCTGCAGCGACAAACACGAAACGGCCGTCTAACCGTTTAGGGCGGGAGCGCTCGCTACCGGCAGCGCTCCCAATCTACTTAATTTATGAAAATATTTGCGAGCCTTTTTCTGCTTACATTTGCGTTTACGCTATCTGCCCTGCCCCAGACCGTAAAGACGGTTACGCTTAAAGGTCAGGTCGTCTGTTCCGTCTGCTGGTTCGAGGCGTCCGATCGAAAGAAGACGCCGTATGGGAACGCGGCGGATATCAAGTGCGCTCTCGAGTGCTCCGAAGACGGCCTTCCACAAGCGCTGGCGGTCGAAGATGAAAAGGGTTTTACGCTGTATACCCTCGAGCCCGGTGCTTTTAAGCCCAGCGGGAAAGATTATGTAGACCTTGTCCCGCGGGCAGTCGAGATCGAGGGCGAACTGCGGACCGAGAAGGATAAGAGATTTCTTAAGGTAAACGCGTTGAAAGTACTCGATGTGCCCTTGCCGAAACCCACGCCGGCATCCGACGATGCGGTTCTCGAGCTAAAGGATCTCGCCGGTGTGCAGCAGTCGCTCGCAAATCATCGCGGGCGAGTTGTCGTCCTGAACTTCTGGGCGACCTGGTGTGAGCCATGCAAAAAAGAGATGCCTGATCTCTCGGCAATTCAAAACGATTATGCCGCGTTTGGAGTTCAGGTCATCGGCGCGACCGGGGACGCGGCGGCGGACTCGGCGAAGGTTCTGAAATTCATACGGGAGTTCAAGATCAATTTCCCGGTTTGGATCGGTGCGACCACCGCCGACATGGAGCGTTTCGGTGTTGGATCCGTTCTGCCGGCGACCGTGATTATCGATCGCAATGGCAAGATCGTTCGCCGCGAGATAGGGATCATCAAGCCGGCGGAGCTTCGGGAGTTCCTCGACGCGCTTGTTCTTCCAAACGTGAAGGAGGCTGAGAAGGTCGCAAAGGCGGAGAAAAAGAAAACAACTAACGCCTCGCTCGTTCCTGCCTGACCCGTCTGACCGGGCGAAGGCCAGGCTGTCCGGGGGACGGCCGATAACCCAAAGAAATTTACTATCGGGGTACGATTGCTGAACGGGCAAGTCGATCGGGCGGCGGTGCGTACAACGCTGATATATCGTTGGCATCCGCGGGTTCACGTGGGTCTCGAATACAATCCGAAGGTCGGCGAGGTTCATCCCCTGTTGACGTTGATCCCGGTAACCGAAACCGCCAATCGCCCGGCGATAATCATCGGCATCAGCTCGGACCGGATCGGCACTCCGAGCGGGACATCGTTCTACGTGACAGCCAGCAAAGACCTTGAACGCTGGACCGGATTGCCGATCGCGCCATATGCCGGGGTGGTTTACGGGACGTACGAGGGCCGGGTTCGGCCGATCGGGGGCTTGAATATCAGACTGCCGAGAAACTTTACATCGCTGTTCCAATTCGACGGAGTCAAACTGCACCCGGGCCTGACCTACACATTCAACGACACACACTCGCTAACCTTCCTGCTTGTCCGAAGCAAACAGCCGGGACTGACCTACACCTTTTCCTTTTGATCGGCGTTACAAAATTAAGAATTACATCATTACGAAATTACCCTCAGAAATGAACATCTCTAACGGTCTTTTGTCGACATAATTCTGTAATTGGCAGGGTGGAGTTGCTGAGATCAGGCCATCGGCGGTAAACTAATCGCCGGCCAACGGCGCATTCGTCTATCGGTTAGGACGCGAGGTTCTCAACCTCGAAAGAGGGGTTCAACTCCCCTATCCGCTACCAAATAACTAATAACTAATAACTAAAAACTAAAAGTGAAGAGTTAAGAACGGTCAGCCGACCCCTCTTAACTCTTCACTTTTAGTTTTTAGTTATTAGTTATTAGTTAGCATGCCCTCGGTAGGATTCGAACCTACAACCAACGGATTATGAGTCCGCTGCTCTAACCGTTGAGCTACAAGGGCACGAAGGGTAAGTCTAAAATAAGCGCCATTGTCTGGCAAATCATTCCGACAACAGCGGACGAAAGATAACAGAGTTTCGAATGCGGGCCAATTTCGCGTCCGGATCCGCCTCAACTAATTTCTCTATGCCGTATTCTGCACTCAACGCCGCGATAGCTTCGGTGTCAGACTTGCCACGCAGCAGGTTCTCGAGGATCGACAGATCGATATCGCCAAAGTTCTCAATGCCAAGCGCATTCGGCGTGTTAACACCGACGACACGTGTTTGAGCGAGCTCGTACGCCCAGTCGAGGATCTTATCGACCGGATCAGCGTCCGGATAACGCTCTTTTACGAGCGAAAGGATGCGGTTTCGTCCATCGACATTCATTAGCAACGCAAAAAAGAATCGGTGTTCTGCGTTCGTCACATAGCCGCGTCGCCTGACGAGATCGTTTATGCGATCGCGGTGCTCGAAGATCTCGTTGAGTCTTTTCGCCTTCGGTCCGTGTCGTCGCCTGACAATATCGAGAGCCGCAGCAAACCGCGCCGCCGGTCCTTCAAGATTGAATAATTGTCCGAGATGGCCTCCGCTTAGGTGGCCATGGATCATCGACAGTACATTGAAGGCTGTTTGAAAATCCGCGGTCTCGAGCAGCTCCGCGATGATCCGATCGGTGTCCGGATGATCTACTCGAAATAATGGGACGAGGCTCTGAAGTTTTTTCGTCGTCGTCTGATGCTCGAAAAACGGATCCGTCGCGATGTAGGGTTTGTGATACGAGAACTGTGGCAGATGCAAAGGACTTTTCTCGGTCCTTACGACGATCGTGGCCGACGGTTGATCCAGATGAAAAAGGGAATGGATATACTGCCGGCCAGCGAGAATCTCCTGGACGTCGCCTACCTTGAGCAGCTCGCAAACCTTGAGGCTCATCTCGCCGGTCTCGACAAACGTATTTACGCTTTCGGTCCGATCGAATTCGTACCAACTGTGAATACTTGAACCGAGCAGAACCTGAAACGCTCCGCAAAAGCTGTGCTGATGAATCTGCGTCGTGCCGTCGAGCCAAAAGTAAACATCAATGTAGAATCGCGGCGCGACAAAGATCGTGATCGGCGGATCGCCGAAGTTACCGGTCGGATCCTTTTGTGGCGGCAATTCCGCCTGCCGCAGAGCCCACTCGATGACTTCCCATGCGGATAGCTTTGACGGCAGATCGGCACGCCCGAGGGCCTCGGCCGCGAGCTTTGGGAAAACGTCTTCGTTGTAATTCTGCTCGCGCCAAACGTCTTCGATCTCAGCGCCGAGCTTTTGAAACAATTCCATTTCTATCGATTATTACCAAAGACGGGTGGCGGCGGTGGCGGCAGTACATCGGCGGGCTCTTCATTAACCGGCTTGCCAAGATATCGAAGCAGCAGCCACGAAGCGAGTATGCTTGCGCCGAGGGCGACAACCGTCACCGGTCCGACGAACATGGTGTCGTCATAGATCGTCTCCGGCCATCCGAGAAACTCGACGCCAAGGCCCATGAAAATCCCGGCTCCAAAGGTGACGACCAGCTGAGCGCCAATGAAAACCGCGGCTCCGGCCACCGCCCATAAGAGACCATTTCGTCCGTTCTCGCGTGCCCGACGGTACGCAAGGACGGCTGTAATTATTGCAAAAATCATCTTTCTCGTATCTGATGCCAACCCATGGCCCCGTCTAAAAACCAGAGCGTATTCAAAAGCTAAACATCTTTCATTCGGTCACTTGCCGAGTGGCCTGAGGGTAACAACTTACTTTTCGTCGACGCCCTTATCTGCTATATTCTGCCTAACTCTCTTCAGAAATCCAACGGGTAAAAGGTGAAAACTAAATGAGTGCAAATGCCGGGACTTTCGATAATGCCGCTGCCGCAGGACACGCGCAGGGACACCCTCGCGGACTTTATGCTTTGTTTGCTACGGAGATGTGGGAGCGTTTCAGCTTCTACTCGATGCTGGCGCTTTTTACGTTATACCTTCAGGATCCGAAAGAAGGTTTTGGCTGGACCTCGGGTCAGGCAACGGGGTTGTATGCGAACTATCTGATGTTCGTGTACGCCAGTCCGCTGATCGGAGGCTGGCTTGCGGATCGGTTCCTCGGCTATCGAAAAGCCGTCATGATCGGCGGGTTCTTCTTCATGGCCGGTCACGGATTGCTATCGATCCCGGCGCTCTGGGCCGTCTATCTCGCTCTTACCTGCCTCGTCATCGGTAACGGATTCTTTAAGCCGAATGTCTCGACGATGGTCGGGAACCTCTATCCCGAAGGCAGCCACCTCAAGGACCGTGCCTACAATATTTTTTACATGGGCATCAATGTCGGAGCGTTCCTTGCTCCGGTGGTGATGGAGATCGTTCGTCAAACGGCGGGCTTCCATGCCGCGTTCGCAGTCGCGGCGTTTGGAATGGTGATCTCGGTTTCGATCCTTTGGTGGTTTAGAAATATTGTTGAAGATCCGAACGCGTTGGCCGCCCGGCAGAATCGCGCGTGCGAATCAGGCGGCCGACACCGCGGCAACCGCGGTCGATGCTCCACCGCACGGTGTCAGTCATCAGGAAGAGGGCGGCCATCCGCCAACCACACCCGGTTCCATGTTCGCCGCGGACGCACAGGCTCGAAACAGATTGATGGATTCCGTCCCCGACTGGAAGCGCGTGATGGCTTTGATCGTGATCTTCCTGATCGTCATCGTCTTCTGGATGGTGTTTCACCAAAACGGATCGACCTTGACCTACTGGGCGGATGACAACACGGCCTGGAATGTGACGGGCACGATCTCGAACTCGATCAATCCGGCGTGGATCATTCTTCTGACATTCCCGTTAGTCTGGTTTTGGGGGTTTCTTGACAGACGCGGAAAGGAACCGTCGACGCCGACCAAGATGGCGATCGGAATGACGCTGACCGGTCTGTCATTTTTCGTGCTTTACTTCGCCGCGACCGCAGGCGAAGGCCACAAGGCCACGGCCGAACAGCTAGCCAGTGGGTCGTTCCGAGTGAATGAACGAGTCGCCGGTCAACTAAAATCCGACGGCGTACCTGCCGATGTCGCCGATTCGCTTATCAAGGCGAAGGGGAAGGACGGATCGTACATCCTGAACGACCGTAAGATCAGTACCGACGGCTGCCTTCGCTTCGGCTCTATCGACGATCGTTGTCTATCTTAAAGCCGATGGCGTGTCCGAGGTGGATGCGAAAAAGGTTAGTGATGTCGAGATCGAGGACAAGACCTTGGCCGATGGGAAGTTTGGCGGAAGCCAATCGTTTGCCAACTATCTCGCGGCCGTCACGGCGAAATTAAGAGCCGACGGGGTTCCCGCGGATGTTCTGGCAAAGGTCGAAGCTTACAAGGATACGAAGTTCGATGCCGAGTCAAAGCTCATCGATCTGGCGAACAAAGCGACTGGCGGTAAAGCTGAAGCGCACAAAGATGCGATCTTGAACCGCGGATACTTGTTCCAGGTATCGCCCTTCTGGCTATTGCTTGCCTACGGCATCCTCTCCCTGGGTGAGTTGATGTTGTCACCGATGGGATTGTCGCTGGTTTCAAAAGTGGCTCCGATCCGAATGCGAGGTTTGTTGATGGGCGGATGGTTCGTAGCAACCGCGATCGGCAACAAGCTAACGATGATCGGGATCTACTGGAGCATCTGGTACCAGTCCAACTTCTTTATCGTGCTTGGCCTGATGGCCCTCGTAATGGCCGTCGTGCTTACGATCCTGCTCAAGCCGTTGAAGAAGGCAATGCCGGGCGTGTAAAAAGTGAAAAGGTGAAAAGGTGAAAAGGTGAAAAAGTGAAAAGGTGAAAAAGTGAAAAGGTGAAAAGGTGAAAAGGTAAATTTGCTATGAAGACTCCCACATCTTCTAAAAGGATCGAGCGATTTGAAGACTTGATAATTTGGCAGAAAGCAGTCGATCTCGCAAGCGACATTTATTCGCTTACGGAAGAGCCTGCGATGAGAACGGATTACGGATTGAAGGATCAGCTTCGGCGGGCCGCCGTTTCTATTTCTGCAAATATTGCCGAAGGCTTCGAAAGACGTTCACGAAGCGAGTATTTGAATTTCTTAAATATTGCCAAAGGCTCATCAGGCGAGGTGAGGCCCTTACTTGAAATCGCGGCTCGGGTCGGATACCTCAGCGATCCCCGTCTGAAGGTGCTCCTGGAAAAGGCAAAATTCCTGAGCGGTTCGATAGCGAACCACATGAAATCAATTTCTTTGGCAAAAAGATAGCCTCTTCACCTTTTCACCCTTTCACCTTTTCACGTTTCCACGCCTGGATCGCCTCAGCCGCGCCGGCGTGCATGATTTCAGGCTTGTGATATTTCCAGTATTTTTCGAACTCCTCTTCGGTCATCGACGAATTCTCGCCTCTTGTCTTTTCCTTCAGGTAGTTTTCGGCCCATTCCCTAGTATCCGCATTTGTATTCAACGCCGTTCGGGCGCCGTGCATCAAATTGTCGCGTTCCATTGATTATTTCTCCTACCATTAGATTAAGATGGAATTTGCCGCTCCCGCAAGGCAAGGACTGTGTAACGGACTGTTCGTCCGTCAATTACTTGATCTCGGCGGATAAGGTTATTAACCGGGACGGACCGACAGTCCGTCATACAGGAGAGTTTTGGTGAGAAAATTACTGCTCGCATCGATAGCTGTTGTATCGATCTTTTCAAATAGTCTGTTCGCCCAGGGCTCGAAGCCGAGCGCTTCGAAGCCCTCTGCGGCCGAATCTGCCCGACCGGCGTACGCCGTCCCATTCGTCTCGAAAACTTTGCCGAATGGTCTCGAAGTAATAGTGCTTCAGGACGCGTCCGTTCCGATCGTCACCGTCGAGCTCGCGGTGCGGAATGGTTCGTTCACCGAGCCGCCGGAATTCAACGGTTTGTCGCATCTGTACGAGCACATGTTTTTCAAGGCGAATATCGCGATGCAATTGTATGGCTGCGAAAATTCCGGGCGAATGACATTCGGGGCGAATCCCGTCTGCACCCGGGCCATGTCGATGAGATCCAGGATCGGCGACACGTCTTATCTGAAGGATTCCAACGAGGTCAGCATTTATAACGGGACCACGCGCGAAGAGATCGTTAATTATTATTTCAACACGACGAGCGCCTATCTCTCGACTGCGATTCGGTTCATTAACGACTCCGTCCGATATCCGAGCTTTGACGAAGAGGACCTTGAAAATGAAAAGCGCGTCGTGATCGGCGAATTGGATCGGCACGAAGCTAATCCGTACGGCTACCTCGGACTCGCCATGTCGGAAAAGCTTTTTTTCAAATACCCGAGCAGAAAAAAACCCGCCGGTACGCGTGAAACCGTTGCGACCGCAACTACCGAAAAGATGCGCACTATCCAATCGCGGTATTACGTTCCGAACAACGCGGCGCTGATCGTCACCGGCGACGCGAAACCGGAAGACGTTTTTAAACTTGCCGAGCAGATAATGGGAAGTTGGGAACGGCGTTCCGTAGATCCGTTCAAGGAGTTTCCGCTTGTCGAACACCCGCCGCTACCGAAGAGCGAAGCCGTGATCATCGAAAAGAACACCGGCGGCTCCGAAGATGCGGAGCAGGGACACAACGTTTTTCTCGAACTGGGATGGCAGGGCCCGTCGATCGGTAAGGACGACGCCGCAACCTACGCGGCGGACGTTTTTTCGTACATCATCAGCCAGCCCGATTCGCGATTTCAGCGGAAGCTCGTCGACTCAGGTCTCGCAGCGACGGCAGGGCTCGGCTACTATACGCAGCGCAATGTCGGGCCGATCAACTTGCTGATGGTCACCCGTCCGGAGAATGCAAAGAAACTCTTGGCGGCGACGTACACCGAGATCGGACAGTTCACGCGGCCCGATTATTTCACCGACGAGGAGCTGGAAAGCGCGAAGACGATACTCGAAGCGAACGATCTGTTCGATCGTGAGAAGGCAAGCGAGTACGCACACACGCTCGGGTTCTGGTGGTCCTCGACGGGCATCGAGTATTTCCGAACTTATCATGCAAAGCTGCGGGCAGTGACCCGTGCCGACATCAACCGGTATATCAAGACCTATATTCAGGGAAAGAACCATGTGGGCATCGCTCTTGCGTCTCCTGAAGCGAAAAAGCAAGCCGGCCTGACCGAGCAGGATCTTATCGGAGGCGCACAATAAAAATGAGAACGAAATCTAATTATCCGAGCTTCCGTCGCCGCTGTTTTAGTCTTGCTGACATTTGGCGTGGTTCGAGCGGCAAACATCGAGAAGCGATGACTTTTCCGCACAAGCCGCGGCAGTGACCGAGTTCGAGGTCAACGGCCTTAAAGTCGTCGTGAAGCGGAGACCATCGGCCCCCACTGTTGCCGGCGGTTTGTTCATCCGTGGTGGAGCGCGAAATATCGATGGCAAGAATGCGGGGATCGAAAACCTCATGCTTGTATCGGCGGTCGATGCCGGACAGAAGATGCCGCGTTCGATGGTCAGGCGGCGAGCTCTCGCGTCTCGGCAGCGCGATAGGCTCTGCCGTCTCAAACGACTACAGCGCAGTTTCGCTTGTCTCCACTCGCGGAAATTTTGATCGCGTCTGGGAGATCTTCGCAGAGGTGATGCTGAACCCGGCGTTCAATCCGACCGACATAGATTTGAACCGTGAACGCATCCTGACTGGACTTCGCGAATCGGGCACGAGCCCCGAAAGCGCACTCGAGACGATACAGAACAACATTATTTTCGCCGGTCACCCGTATGCGAACGATGTCAGTGGCACGGTGGCGAACATTTCGCGTTTTACGCCGGCCGAGCTCCGTGAGTATCACAAGAGCGTCATGCAGACATCGCGCTTGTTGTTTGTCTTTGTCGGTGATCTCGATCCCGATCAACTGAAAGTCGCGTATCGCGGCGACATTCGGAAAGCTTCCGCGCGGCGATTACAAGGAACGTCAGCTGCCGGCCATCGACTTTTCGAAGGGTACGCTGAACATAACTCAGCGCCCGCTGCCGACAAATTATGTTCAGGGCGTATTCGCGGCACCGGCGCTCGCGGAACGTGATTATTATGCGATGCGAGTAGCGACATCGATCCTCCACGTGCTCGTCAATCAGGAGGTGAGAGTCCGTCGGCAACTGTCCTACGCCCCAGGTGCGGAAATGGGTAACAACGCAGCCAACACGGCAAATATTTCCGTTTCAACAACGGATGCGAACCAAGCCGTTTCGGTAATGCTCGACCAGATAAAGCTACTGCAGACGCGGACGCTCAACAAGGAAGTGATAGACGAGATAGCGGCCTTCTTTTTGACGAAATATTATCTCGGTCAAGAGACGAGCGCGGCCCAGGTCGGCGAGCTTGCGAAATACGAACTGATCGGTGGAGGATGGCGAAACTCATTTGAGTTTCTAAAGGGTGTTAGGGCGGTCACGCCTGATGAGATCCGGAATGTTTCGAACAAGTACATGAAGAACATTCGCTTCGCGGTAGTCGGAAACGAGACCGGCATTAACAAGAATATTTTTGTGCCGACGGAGTGATCTTTCGCGACACGGAGAAGGAGAGAAAGGGAGAAGGGGAGAAAGGGAGAAAGGGAGAAAGGAGAGTACGTCTCCCGGTCTCCCCTTCTCCCCTTCTCCCCTTCTCCCTTTCTTGTTTACCGTCCGTCCTTTGATCTACGCTCGACCGGAGTATCGGGCTTGGTCGGCTCGCTCTTTGCTGGCGGAGGATCGTCGCGTTTCGGAGGATCGTAGCGCGGTGGCGGATCGTTACGCGGCGGAGGATCGTTGCGCGGAGGCGGCGGATCGTACTTTGGCGTACGGATCGGCTCGCTCCGACGCGGCTCCCTCTGCGGAGGCGGATCAGACCGAGGTACTCGAACGGGTTCGTTCTCCTTTTCGACAGGTTGCTTTGTCGGTGGCGAATAGACGGGAGTTTCCTGCTTTCGCGTCGGTACCTGCCTGATCGGCGGCGTTTCGCCGTTGTCCGGTTTGATGACCGGTCGTTCGACCGCACCAGTCTTCCGCGGTTCGCTATCGTCGGAATTCATGGTCTTTATCTCGCCACGGCTTGTGTTTATCTGAAGCGGCGGGCGTCCGCCGAAGATGCGAGATTTCTGCAGCTCCCGATCGAGCGGCACATCCGATTTTCGAACAGTCGCTCCGGTCTTCGTCTCGGATATTGTTCTAGCCATCGGCGGACGTGTCGACCTGATTTCCTGTGTGATCTTGCCGTCCAAATCAGTGTAGGTCGGAAGGATCGGCGGCGATTGTCTTTCATCCGGAACCTTCGACAACACGGCCTTCGCAACCGCTAGCGGCGGCGTTCCAAAATTGCGTCTTGCCGCGGCCGAATTCGCTTGCCGGTACGGTCACCACTCCACCCGGCGGAACATTCTCAAACGGAGGAGCATTGACCTTATCTCGGCCGCCACGAATAGGTGTATTCGTTGGAGCCCCTGTGGGCGTCGGGGTCGGAGTGGGATTACCGGAGCCAGGCCCGGGGCCTGGACCGTTATTGTTTCCGTGATGGCCCCCGCCGTAATGAGAGTAATAATACGAGTTGTAATTGTAGTATCGGTAGTTGTACGGAAGCGGATACCAGCACACGTTTCCGCCTAAGACACTTACGACGACCAACGCCGGATGCCACCAGCTTCGGCTGTAGCGATAACGACCGTATGGCGTCCAATACCATGAGCCGTTATCCCAAACCCATCGGCCGTGATGATACGTCGCCCAACCCCAAGGCTCGTCGTTGACCCACGTCCAACCATAGGGCGGAACCCAGCGCCACGTTCCGTAACGATAGGGTGACCAGTTCGAATAGCGGTTTGTCGATGAGCTAAACGGTCGCCAGACGTAACCGTATTTCCGCGTGTGTATCCACTCGCCGTAATCATTCAGATCTTCCGCTCCGTAAATGTCCCGGTCGTAATAGCGATCGTAATATGCGTTTCGAATACGCTGGGCAATGACGGTGTCACGCTCCAGAGCCCATGAGTCGAACTCGTCTGCGAAACGACCGGCCGCTGCGGTTTCCCATTCACCTGCTTGGCTGCCACCGATAAAGATCTTTGCTCGACGGCCATTCTTCACGGTAAATCCGGCATCGGCCGAGTACACACGAGCCTCGCCACCGTCGGTCGCCGACACGATCACCTCAAAGCTGTCCGGCACACCTGCCTCGATGCGATACATCCCGGCTTTTTGGATCGAGATCGTAGTCTTCGGAGCGTCTATCTCAAAGTATGAGCGGTTCGGATCGAACTCGGACGTACGTAGAACCACGGTGCCGAGAGGCACGCTAACGGCGATCCCGCCGTCCTTTAGGCTGACGAACTTAATGTGCGAATTTTCAGCAACCCGAAGGTGTGTGTAGGTATTGAACTGGATCTCAAATCTTCCGTTCCCGTCGGTCGCGATCTCGTCGCCCTCGACTATCGGGAGATTCAACACAGCGACCTCCCAATCCTGGCTGTCGGCGCGACGGATCTGAACATCACCCTGAACAAAGCTGATACGCGCGACGCGGTCCTTGATCTCCGGAATATAGTCGTCTATCTCGCTCGCAAGTGCACCCGTGCCCGAAAACAGCAATATAGTTAACAGTATTGCCCAATGGATCTTTTTCGTGGAATGCATGAAGCTTCCCTCCTAATTTTTAGTTGTACTCTTCGGGAAGAGCGGTAAATCGGAACGCAGCGGGAACAAAATTGCGTATCACGCAAGATATTACGGCAAGAATCGTGCCGACCGATCGAGCATACGTTAAGCAATAAAAACACTTACGCTTGTTAGAGGGGCGTGGCAGACCGCTAAACGAAATCGTGTAGGTCGCGGCCCGACGGGCTACCAAATCGTGCATTCCCGGGCTAAAAATTGAGCTTGTACTTGAGAACATTGGGCCGCGCGGCGACCAGCAGGTGTCCATTCTGGTCGAACGCTATGCCAAAGGCCTGATAGGTTTTAAGTGTTCGGACCTGCTGGCCCTCCGAGTCGAAAGCGAGGATCGAACTCGTGTTCGAGACGAACAAACGACCTTTTGGATCGACCGCGATCGCATGGGCGCCGGGTGCTCCGGTGGCAAAGCGATCAAGGAATTTTCCATCGGGTGAAAATTTGCAGACCTGTTTGTTGTGGCGATCCAGGGCATAGATCACGCCGCTCCCGTCGGTCGCAACTTTTTCAAATCCGAATATTGAATTAGCGCGTTCGGCGGCATCAGTGAACTCAGTCAATGTGTTTAGCGAACTGTCGAGTATGACAATCGATTTGCCGGCGACCGAAACCAATTTTCCATCCCACGTCAGCGCGATCCCGCGCGGTTTGATGTCGGTCGACTTTGCGAGCAGGCGCCCCGTGCGGCCGTCGTGCTTAAAGATACCCTTGTTATTTGCCACGAAGACATTGCCGGCCCTATCCGACACCAGGTCGTAAAGATTCGAGCCTGTTTCCGGTGCCCACTGATTCACGAATCGGCCATCGGCGTCGAATACCTGGATACGATGCGGAGAATAATCCGAACTGTAGATCCGACCTTCTCCATCCACCGCAACATGCCGATTGTCTTTGAACCGCCCGGCGCCGTTTCCTTCGCCTCCGAATCTCAACGTTTCTTCATGATCCGGAATTGGCGTCGGTTCGAATTTCGGGGACGGTTCGGACACGTCAGTGGAATTGGTGGAGAACGAGTCGGAAGCGGAGCTTCCGGCGAAGAACACGGCCGCAACCGCGATTCCGCCAATGATAAGAGAAGTTGCCAGTATCATGACAACGATCGACCCGCCGGCTGTGTAGGCTATCTTCTTGACCGCCTTTAGACTTTGCGGATCGATCAGGTCGCTTTCGGTCCCGATCTGCATTCCGGAAATCGCGACGCTTCGCCCTTCCGTCATCCGATCGATCGCATGCTTTGCCTCTACCGTCCCGACACCGAAAGTTTCACGAAAGCGATTTATCGCCTCTGCCGTGCGCCCGTCGCGAACGAGACGAGTTATTTCGGCGATCTTACGCGCGATCCCTGTGAGTGATGAAAGATCAAGAAAGGCCGGACCATGGGAATAGAGCATGTCCGACGGAGCGATGACCGTACTTCCACAGTACGGGCATTTCTGGGTCGCCGTTCCTGCAAATTCGAGCGGAGCAGCACACGAAGCGGATCTAAAACTGTTGGTCATACTTGTGCGAAAAGGGGCGGGTGACACTGATTTGCCACTCGAAGTTGATAGATTATAAACTTTTGCGTGGAATGTCTCACGGTTTGAGGAGTTCATGATATGAAAAGATTCGGATTGATATTTTTTGTGATTCTTGTTGGCATCGGGATGGTGTTTGGACAAAAAGGAGCGGCCGGCCGGGCTAAGCCGGATCCGGCGAAAGACGTGCGCTCTGCATTCGATCGCCTAACCGAAGGAATCCGTCAGGTCGACGTTGAAAAACTAATGAGCGTTTACGACAACAACGAACGCACCCTGTTTTTTAACAACAACGGCTCGGTCACAATGGGCTGGACACAGATGAACGAGAATAGGACGTCCAGTTATTCCAAGACCAAAAATGTAACCCTCGAAACGACCGGCGTACGCGTCGAGGTGCTGGGCCCGACTTCGGCGTACGTCTCGTTCAAATGGAAACAGACGCAGGAGTTTGACGACAAGCTTGAAAGTGCATCGGGGCGTACGACATTGATTTTTAAATTGATCGCTAAGGATTGGAAGGTCGTTCACGTTCACACTTCGCCTGATAATGTTCCGCTGACACGCCCTCTCCTCGATTCGGAGCGCCAAAAGCCGGAGACAAAATAAAAAAAGGCGAGCTGTGGACTCGCCTGAGAGGAGAAATTATTGCCGTTTTTTTACACGGCCGCTCCCGGATAACTGCCTCCGAGCTTCGCATCGTGTCCTTCGGCGAGATTGCTCACCAACTCATAATGGAAATAATCGAATTTCGCTGCGACCTGCGGCTTAACCCGCTTGTCATACATTTCCCTTGAGCGATCGATCGCTTCACGCAGGCGGTCATAAAGATCGGAAGAATCGCGGCCTTCGTTTACTTTTTGCTCGTTGTAGAGTTTGATCTCCGAGACAAGAAGCCGGGCGAATCGACGAGCGTCATTATGAAAGCGTCTCTCATCATCAGCAACTTCGATCGGAAGATCAACGTTTCGATCACTAAGTCGGCTTTTCGTCGTGGGCGCTGACGCAACTTCCACTACCGGCTCCGGTGACGCTTCGAATGAACGGCCGTTGCTGCCGTTGGCTGTGTCGTCAGTGTACTCATACTCATCGACAGATTCCGGCTCCATACCTGCCGAGGCATCATAATCATCGCTGGGCGCGAAAGCAAAATCATTGACCTTTTCAGCAGGTGTCGGGTCGACCGACTCTCCATAGCCGGCCTCGATCTCGTCCGAGCTTGCTTCGTCTTGCGGGGTAGTCGCCACGGGTTCGAAATAAGCTATGTCTTCCGCTCCCGACGTTTCAGCTTCCGATTCTGCAGTTTCTATCTCCGAAATTTCTTCCACTTCCTCGACCGCAGCAACATCGCCCGTATATTCGGCAAAATCCGTAGGCTCCTCGACCGCCGAGACAGACTCACTTTCCGTCGAGGTCTCGGCCTGCACTTCAACGTGCGTAACGCTTTCATCTCCGCGGATTGGAATGTAGGACGGTGCTTCAGCGATGCCCGACTGCGGGGATGTCGCCGCCCGGAGCTCTACAGTTAGACCTGCTACGCGAACGAGACTTTCGATCGCCTCAAGATTGATTGGTTCGCTCGAAATGCCCGAGTCGGCGTATAGAACCGCGACGCCGCGACCTCTCGCAATAAGCGGGACCGCGAACATTCGATCCGGAGCGCCAAACTCAAGCGCGTCCAAATAGACCCTATCCTCAGCATGCGATGAAGAGAAATTATCTGTCGTCGTCAACCTTCGGACGGAGTCGGAGAGCAGGGTATCAGCGGAGAGCGGAAGATTTATCTCCCGAGCACCGTCGTCACTGAAATCACGTGTCCGATCGAAGCGCCGCCAGCAAATCAGGGTGTCATTCTTGACAATAAAAAATGCTCCGCGCGATGCGAAGTTCGATACGTGATCAACCAAACACTTCAAGATTGCAGACTGCATCGTCTGGCTGCTGATCGCGTCTATTGCATCGCGGATCTCATCGTAATGAGCCGGCGCCAAGGCGACCTCGAGTCGTTGAGCTTCATTGAAGGCGTTTGCCGACAGTTGTGCTCCGTCGTCCCGAGCGAGTCGCAGATGTTCCACGACAGATTCGGTGAAGGCTTTGTCGAACTTTATTTCGGATCCGAAGCGATCGGTCAGGCTCCGGATAGCTGAGTCCATCTGTGATCTGTGCTTCTCGAATTCAGCTTCAAAGTTCTTTTGAAAGTCGGCAACGTCTTGCTGCATGCCGGCAAGTACGTTTTTGAGGTAAATCTCGAATTCAGTTCTCAGACTAAGTTCGAGTTCTTCACTGTTCACAGGGGTTTCTCCTCCAAATCTTGAAAATACGCAACGAATCGAGTTTGTGGGTTAGGTTGGCGGTTCTGAGTAGAAAGTTATTTGCGGGTGAGCATGACAATTTACGGAAAATCGCCACCGTTGTAAATTATGACGAACGGTGGCGATTTATGTCAAGAAAATTGTTGTCTTTCAAGGGAATAGGTCATCAAACAGCGATGACCTCGATATCCGGATCGATCTCTTCCTTGATCATGTTCTCGATCGCTGCCAGGGTACCGGTGAGCGAGCTCGGGCAACTGCCGCAGGCACCTTCGTAACGGATCCGCAATGTATTATCGGTGAGTTCAACAACCTCGAGCCAGCCGCCGTCACCAGCAAGGTAGGGTCGAATTCGTTCATCCAGAATTGCCTCGATTTCCCTAAGCTTAGGATCATCGGCCACGGCCGCCGCTATCGCACCGCCTACCGCCGCTGCCGCATTTCCATTTCCGTTGGACGCCCGTACACTTTGTGCCGCCTCAGCCGCGCGGATCGGCACGGCGAGATCTGGAAGTATCTCGTCCCATTCAGCCTCATCCGTCTTTTCGACCGTGATCATCTTGTCCATGTAGAAGACGGAGACGACTTGTTCGATCGCAAAAAGGGATTCGGCCAAGCTCATTTCCAACCGCATCTTCGCGGGCCTTGAACGAGTGTGACGTCCCGTGCGAAACCGGCTCCTTTAAAATAAACTTGACCGCGTTCGGGTTTGGCGTCTCTTGTATGTCTGCAATTTTTGGCATTCTTAACCCCGATCTCGGGTACGACAATGCAAGGATTTATTAAACCTTACATTTTAGTCAACATTATACCTGTTCTTAGAGGAAATTTCACCAGCCAGAGATGTATGGAAATAAATGCGGGCGAATCATAGTCCGGCTGATCGAACTGGTCGCCCGCATCTTTACTGGGACGCAACTCGGCGATAACTCGCCAATGCGTCATCCGAGAGGTCCCTTGGCGGGCCTATTCGGTAATGTGGATATCTTCGCCTTTATTTACCCGGCCCGACAAGAACAAGCCCCCGAACACTAGTGTTCCGATCAGGAAAACGATTACACCAACTAACCACAAAGTGTTCTCCGGGCTGCTCCGGTACATATAAAACGACACAGCGGTCAAGATTAGCGAGACAAAAGCCATCAAACCATTCATTCCCTTCACCTCCGATTGTCGAAAAAAAGGTCAAAACTTACGCGGACTTTTCAGATAATGGCAAACCGAGAAACGCGAGCGTGCTCTAGCTAAAATCACCTGTAAGTTTTTCAAAATGCTTGTATTGAAATGCCTTTATAGTAACTCCATTCAAACTTGAAAGGCAAGTAATTAGCAAGTTCGAGCATTTTATTTACGCTTCATACCACCGCCGGGTTCCTTCAATTCAACTGGGCGGAAACCACGCGCGGAATGCCTTGAAGATCGGAGAACAGCTCGGGCGGTCTCCACTCCGCCGTCTCGAACATCGCAGCCACCTTCGCCGATTGATCGATACCGATCTCGAGTAGTAAATGACCCGCTGGCGTCAGAAATTGCGGAGCTTGCTGGACGATCTGCCTGATGATAGAAAGGCCGTCCGAACTATCCGTCAAGGCACTATGCGGCTCGAAATCACGGACCTCGGGTTGCAGACCGGCCATCTCGCGTACCGGAATATACGGCGGATTCGCGACAATCAAGTCGAATTTCTCGTTTGTGAGAGCACTGAAGATATGCGATCCAATTAGTTTCAATCGGACATCGACGTTGTGTCTCTCGGCATTTCGCTTCGCGATATCCAAGGCCGCCGGTGAAATATCGAGACCGATCGCGCGTGCGGCCTCCAGTTTATGAAGTATCGAAACCGCGATGCAGCCAGAACCGGTACCGACATCGCAAATAAACTTGCCAACAGAGGTGCGAAGGATCTCGAGCGCCCGCTCGACGACCATCTCGGTTTCGGGTCTTGGGATAAGAACGTCTACCGTCACCTCAAATTCAAGCCCGTAAAATTCCTGCACACCGGAAATGTACTGCAGCGGCTCGCGTCTCGAGCGACGTTCCAGAAATGTTTCGAGGGTCGCAGCTTCGTGCGGCGAGATAATATGCTCTGGAAAAGCATATAGAAAAGCCTTGTCCTTTTTAGTGGCGAGCATGAGAAGCGACATAGCTTCGCGGCGAGGCTCCGCGACACCGCTCGTCGCGAGGAGTGATTCAGCCTTTGATATCGAGTCGGCTATCGAGCTCATTATTTCAGCGCTGAAAATCTACCGCGCACCGTCGCCCCGCCAAACCGCGGGCAGCGTAAGGAGGATGATCTTTAGATCCAACCACAGCGACCAGTTTTCGATGTAGTAAAGATCGGTCCGCACCATCTCATCGAACGTCAGCCGATTACGTCCCGATACCTGCCATAGGCCCGTGATGCCCGGTTTCATGTCGAGACGCTTGCGATGCCACAGTTCATAGCCCTCGACCTCATACATTATCGGCGGACGGGGCCCGACGATACTCATGTCGCCCTTGAGAACGTTAAAGAGTTGCGGTAGTTCATCGAGGCTTGAGCGGCGCAGCCATTTGCCCGTGCGTGTGACCCGATCGTCGTCTTTGACCTTTCCGAACACCGGCCGATTCTCGTCACCGGCATTTGCTTCGGCATCGCCGAGAATATTTTTCCGGTACGCCTCGCGGTGAGTTGTTTCGTCAGCATCGGCGTACATCGTTCGAAACTTGTAACAAAGAAAGATCCTTCCATCCATTCCCACCCGCTCTTGCCTGAACATCGCCGGTCCGCGAGAGTCTCTTTTCACCATCAGCGAAATGACGACCAAAACGGGCGAGAGAATGATCACCGCGAAACCGGAGATCAAGATGTCCGATGCACGCTTTAGGAAACGCTGCAGATCGGACAACGGCTCGCGGAAAAGCCGCACCATCGGAAGGACGCCGATCTGCTCGACACTCGTTTTCTGCGGCAGAAGATCGAACAACGTCGGAGCAAAACGAAACTCGACCCGCTGCCGGCGCCCGACCTGCATCATTGCGTCGAAGAGCCTTTCACTGGAAATTGTATTGTCCGTGATGATGACTTCCTGTATTTCGAGATCCCGAATAAGCCGCGCAAGATCATCGAATCGTCCAATAACGTCTGCTTCCAGATCGGAGTGTTCTCCGGCTTCGACACTGTCCGTTCTGATGACGCCTATCACTCGATAGCCAAGATCGCGCCGATCTTTTAATTCACGGACCGTCTGGACGGCCTCCGCATTCGTTCCGACGACAAGAGTCGGGATCAGATTTATTCCCCGGCCGCGAATCCTGCCCTGTGCAAATCGCAACGCGAGGCGTGAAATAAGAAAGATCGAAAGAGCGAGGCCAAAGTCGAGAAAAAATACTCCGCGGGAATAGGAAAAATCGCGGAAGGCGTACCCACCGCGGAATAAGAAAGGCCCAGCCGGTGATGAGGAGCGAGCCGACGGCGACAGCTTTGAAGACCTTTACGGTTTCGCGTGTGTAAGAGAATGCACCTTGAAACTGGTACGCCCGCTCGTATACAAACATCAGAACACGCACCGGCACGGCGAAATACAGAATGCCGGAGTACGGCACGAATGCCGGGGACCATGCCCATCCGGTTGCGGAAAAAACCGACGTCCCCTCTCTAAGGCTAAACGCGGCGAGAAAACAGATCACGGTCAACGCCGCGTCGGTTGCAACAACGGCGCCTTTGACAAGCGGCATTACAAACCGCGGGACACGGTTCTCTGCTTTCAGTGCTGCAACATCATTTCGAACGGCGGTTTCGGTTCTCACGACTATTTCTTTTTAAGCGAATGCAGGGCGACTTGCAACTCCGTGTCCGCGTGGCCAACTCTTGTAGTGCAATTCGTCTTTCGGTTATGACAACACAAATGCCGATGCGATATTCTTTCGTCGAGCCGATGAAAGTCCTCATAACGTCACCCAGCCTGTACGAAAACGAGAACGTTAGCGGAATCTCGACGATGATTTCCAGCATCATTGAACACGGCGGGTGCGAGTTCGCGCACTTTAAGACGGGTCGGCGGGACGGGGAAAAGTTCGGCCTCAATTGGGCGGCGACCCAAATGAAACTGCCTTTGGCATTTCGTCGTGCCGTGGCGCTGGCTGATCCGCAAATAATCCATCTCAATACAGCGTTCGAACCCCGAGCGATAATCCGAGACCTGATCCTTGCCAAGTCGGCGGGAAAACGGTCGATCGTACTTCAGGTTCACGGCGGCCGATACGTGATGGAGGATTTTCCGAACGCGGTGCTCGGATCGCTCGCGCGGAAACTACTCGGCATGGCGTCGCTCGTCGTCGTGCTTGGCGAAGCTGAGGCTGAAAGGATCTTGAAGATTTTACCGGGCTTGAAAATAGCGATCTTGCCGAACGCGGTGGTCGCTAGCGATTTTCCCGAAGCCGAGCGCGTGTCGGGCACCAAGAACATCATCTATCTCGGTCGTTTGCAGGAAGCCAAGGGTTTGAGCGAGATGGTCGAAGCGTCGAGGCTGCTTGCTGCTCAGGGATTCAAATTCACATTTTCTTGTTTTGGAACGGGCCCCGACCAGCAGGAGTTTATTCGGCGGATGACGGCTGTCTTGGGCGATGATTTTCGCTTCGGAGGTGTGATATCCGGAGCGGAAAAAATTCGAGCACTCCAAGCGGCGGACATTTTCCTTATGCCGTCGCGTTACGAAGGTCTTTCGCTGGCTCTGCTCGAAGCCATGGCGGCCGGATGCGTTCCAATCGTCTCGAATCGAGGATCTATGCCAACGGTTGTTGAAGATGGACGGAACGGCTTTCTCGTCGACCCCGGCGATATTACGCAGATCGTGGGGAAGCTGAAATTTCTTCTCTCAGAGGGCGAGACCGGGTGGAACGAATATCGGCGTGAAGCCCGTGAGACGGTCCGCACCCGGTTCAATATAGACACTTACTCGGAAAAATTACAGAAGCTTTACGCCGATACTCTCACCAACAAATGACGACAACCGAACCAACTGATCGCACCCGCGTGCCCGTACTTAAACTGCAGATCGACCTCTGCAATTACGAGATCGCGATCAGCCGAATTACGGAACTCGCGCGAGCGAACCGTGGTGGATTCGTCTGCGTCGCAAATGTTCACGTCGCTATCGAAGCCGAAGATGATCCGCAATTCGCCGATCTCGTTAATGACGCCGACATCGTTTTGCCGGACGGAACTCCGCTCGTATGGATGCAGCGGCTGCAGGGAAATGACGGGGCGGTTCAAGTGCGCGGACCGTCTCTTATGCCGATGCTGATGAAGCGAGCTGAAGCTGAGGGACTTCGTGTCGGATTTCTCGGTGGCCGACCGGATGTACTGGAAAGTATCGTTTCGCGGGCCGCTACAGAATTTCCGAGTTTGAATATTTCGTTCCATAACTCGCCGCCGTTTCGCGAACTCACCGGCGAAGAAAATGCGGGGCTTGCGAATGAGATCAACGATGCAGGCGTGCACATACTGTTCGTCGGGCTTGGCTGTCCAAAACAGGAACGATGGATGGCGGCGAATCGAAAATCGATCAGTGCGGTGATGATAGGCGTCGGCGCTGCGTTTGACCTTTACGCGGGAAATATTCGCGAGGCACCCGCAGTAATAAGCAAGCTGGGACTTGAATGGATGTTTCGCCTCGTTCAGGAACCCCGTCGATTGTTTTCGCGCTATCTGCTCGTCAATCCACGATTCGTCTGGCTCGCGACGCGGCAGCTTTTTCGGAGATCATAGCTTGTCCGCGTCTGCAGACGACGAATCTGTCGTTTCCGTGGAGGGCAGGGCGAAGGATCCACTCTCGACCAACAAAACCGACAGGTAATGGTCGAGCATCGCTGAGAGCTTTCTCGACTCTTCGCTGATCACGGTCAGGTATTCGCGAGTCTGGCCAGTGAGATTTTCGTCCTCGAGCAGTAACTCGGCAAATCCCATGATGCTCGTCAGAGGTGTCCGCACCTCGTGCGACATTTCTCTAACAGTAACTTCAAATTTTTGTTCGGTCATCATCTCGGATTATAGAGGAATTGACGCCCACATGACGCTTCATTTCCTTTTGCGGAGTATTCGCTCCGTACTCATTGAACTGACAAGAAAGGCTTCGCTCACGGATGAACGAAGCCTCGGTGAAACACTGTCGCGATGCGGGCGATTTAGGGACATCGAATTCCACGGCCGATGCACGGGCGCAGAGCGTGTGTCATTACAAAGCGTGCGATCTGATGGCCCTGCCGGGCGCTTGCTTCATCGGTCGACCGGAAGTGGATTCCCGAATAGACGCGAGCGTCGATCACCTCATCCACCCCAGCGCTGAATGAGTTCCATTCCCGGGTGATGCCCGATATAGTTACGGAGATCGGCATTCCCGGCTTGTCGCCGAAAATTAGTCCGAGCGTTGTCGCCATTGCTCCGCTGTTTGTCGCATGCGCGAGAGGGAAACTCCGGATGCGGTGGGGTTGCAAAAAGTGGTGTCCAGGACGGATCAGGCGTCGTTGCGTCGTTCCCGTCCTCATCGCCCCGACGGATGGCCGCTTGCGGGCGCCAAAAATTATATAGATATTTGGTGTTCCAACAAGCGATGCTGGCATCGGCAACGGCGAGATATACAAGGGCGTAAGTCCGAGCATTTGTCGAAATGTCCGTTCCTCGGGCGGCGACCACCTGGCGAATCACGGGGTTCCAGATCGCTGTCGGAGACCCGCGCCAGAAAGTCGCGATCTGGGTCTGTAGTGTCGTTCGTGCTGGACTATTTAGAGCGCCAATATTTTTGATCTCGTCATAATCCTTGGCGTATTTTTCGCTGTTGAGTACCGGTGCGGCATCGGGGGCAAACTGTGTGGCGCTTCGCAGTACCCACGGCGTTACGTTTCCCCATCCTGGTAACAGGGCCGGAGCGTTATTGATCCTTTCCCAGACGCCGGGATTTCCGGCACCCGGTGCGTCATACGCATATTGAGCCTGAGCGGCACCGTCATTTGCACGGACCGCTAGAACTGCAGCCGCGGCGGACCGACCGTATTCGATCCCCGGATCCGCGGGTGACAGCCCGTGAGCGGCGAGTGAATCGGTGAATGTCGTGTCGAGGGTTGAAGCATGGGACGGGAAGAGGTTCCGCAACGCGTGATGTGCCGCGGCGATAGCTGCGGCTTCTGGTGAAGCTCCCGAAGGGGCCGGACCGGGTGAAAGATACGTCGCAAACGATCCGGTGATTCCGTTCACCGCGTCGTGAACGGATACCTGGACGATTGCCATTGTGCGTGTCTGCTGGACCGGGGCTTGCCGCCGAGGCGGGAAGAAGGGTCAGTGTAACGGCCTGCTGGTTCCATTCGGTTACGATGTCGATCGGCGGCGGTGTCAAGGCCATCGCCGGGGATTTGGAACCCCCCGCTTTGCATAATCCCGGAAAAAGCGTTGCTCCCACGAAAATCGCGATCAGGCCGGCTGCCGTTAATATTTCTGCTTTTAGGTTTCGTATGTTCATTCCAGTTCTCCTTATTGGTTTTAGGACAACTGCACACTGTTTACGGCCATAGGCATGTAATATAATGTGCAGTAATCGTTGCGAGGTAGATCCTAACGAGACGGCCGATCCCTAGTCCTTACGTGCCCCCAATGTTTCTCTAAAAGACTTCTAACAGTTTTGCGAAAGGCTTCTAATGGACAAGGCAATACCGCGTATTTTCGAATTCGGGCCCTTTCGGCTAGATCCGGAAGAGAGCCAACTTCTTCGGGACGGCACTCCGGTCGCACTCACGCCAAAGTCGTTCGATCTGCTCGTCGTCCTGGTCGAGAGTTCCGGTCATTTGCTTGAGAAGGGCGAGTTGATGGAGCGTGTTTGGCCCGACAGTTTCGTTGAGGAGGCGAATCTGTCGGTAAAAATGTCGGAGCTCCGTCGGGCACTCGGCAAGGGTGACGATGGAGTCCAGTACATCGAAACCGTCCCACGGCGCGGATATCGATTCGTGGCGCCCGTTACCGAGGTGCGTAATGGTGCGGGTTTGGCGAACGACGACGCGGCCGGTGGTGAAGGAGAGAAACGGGGCGTTTCAGCAAACCGGCGCTGGATGTTGCTATTAGTAGTTGTGCCGCTCACCCTTGCGATTCTCGTGGGGATCAATGCGGGAGGACTCCGCGATCGGCTGTTCCGACTACCTACCCCTGTCCCGCTCGTGCAGTCGATCGCCGTGCTGCCGCTTGAAGACCTATCGGGAGATCCAGCACAAGAGTATTTTTCGGATGGAATGACGGAGGCGCTCATTACGGACCTCTCCAAGATCGGAGCGCTCCACGTCGTGTCGCGGCCGGCGGTGATGCCGTACAAAGGCACCCGAAAACCCGTTTCCGAGATCGGTCGCGAACTGAATGTTGACGCGGTTCTGAGTGGTTCCGTTCTTCGTTCCGGAGAACGGGTTCGCATCGCAGTGCAGTTGATCCAAGCGGCAACCGGGCGCACCCTATGGTCGGAAAGCTACGAGCGCGACGTCCGCGATGTGCTGGGCCTCCAGAGCGAGGTAACTCGAGACATTGTCGGTGAGATCAAGATCAAGCTTACGCCACAAGAGCAGGTCCGGGTCAGCCGCTCCAACTCTGTCGATCCGGCGGCTTACGACTATTACCTGCGAGGAAAATTTTACCTGTATCGTCAGAACAAAGTGGATAACCAGACCGCGATCGCAGCGCTCGAGAGTGCGGTCGCCGCCGACCCCAGTTTCGCGGCCGCCCATGCAGAGCTTGCACAGGCCTATGTCTGGAAGTTGTTTCTGTTCGCTCCGGAAGAGACGGATCTGGCGGAAAAGGCATTCGTGTCGGCCGAGAAGGCACTTGCACACGACTCGGGCCTGGCCGTGGCATATCTCGCTCGCGGACGTTTGCTGTGGACGCCGGCCAACCATTTTCCTCACGAGAAGGCCATCAGGGAGTATAGAAGAGCCCTCGAACTCGATCCGAATCTCGACGAAGCCCGTAATCAACTCGCACTCGTCTACATCCACATTGGAGCGTTCGACCTGGGACTCACAGAATTGAAACGCGCGGTCCAGACGAATCCGAGCAACACCCTTGCCCAGTTTCGGATCGGCGAGACGCTTTTGTTTCAGCGGAAGTTTGAAGAGGCACTGGCGGAGCTGCGAACCGTGCCGAAGGAAGTTAACCCGGCGCTCGTCGGCCATCAACTTGTGTGGGCACTTTTCAACCTCGGCAGAAAAGATGAGGCGGCAGCAACGCTCGACCAATTTCTAAGAGACCACCCGGAGGACAATCGCGGACTGTATACAAGTCTTCAAGCGGTACTGGCGGCTTCAAATCAAAGGAATGCGGAGGCAGAGGAAAAGATCCAGGCAGCCGTGAAAAAGGGCAAAGGGTTTGGCCACTTTCACCACACGGCATATCACATCGCCTGCGCATACGCGTTGATGAATGACGCCGAACAGGCGGTGAAGTGGCTGACCGTGGCTGCTGAGGACGGCTTTCCGTGCTACCCACTTTTTGCGGCAGATGCGAACCTTGACAATCTGCGTGGGAATGAGAAATTCGAGGGGTTGATGACAAAACTCCGCGGACAGTGGGAACATTTCCAATCTATTTTATGAGCCGTCGCCATACGCGGCGGTTTTTATGGTGGGCGTCAATCAGCGCCTATACTGCCGTCGGAGCTTTCCTCGTCACCGATGTGACAACGCGTTCCCTGGGTCGAGTTATTTCCGGCCTGTTTGCCTTACCCTTGCCGCACGGCTATCATTTTTCAATACGTTAAGTCGGAGGTTTGATGGCTGAGAAGGGTGTGGATATTGCTCCCGCGGGAGGGAAGCTGGGTGTGCTGTTGGTTGGCTTGGGGGCGGTGAGCACGACATTCGTGGCGGGCGTCGAGGCGATCAAGCGGGGGCTGGCCCAGCCGGTCGGGAGCCTGACGCAGATGGGCACGATACGCCTCGGCAAGCGTACCGACAACAACGTTCCCCGGATCAAGGATTTCGTGCCGCTCGCCGCCCTCGACGATATCGTGTTCGGTGCGTGGGACATTTTCCTCGACAACGCATTCGACGCCGCGATGAATGCCGGCGTGCTTGAGAAGGACTTGCTCAATCAAGTCTCGGAACCGCTCGCATCGCTCAAACCGATGCCCGCCGTGTTCGAACAAAATTACGTCAAACGTCTGCACGGTGAAAACGTCAAAGCCGGCAAAAACAAGATGGAGCTGGCGGAGCAGCTCATCGCTGACATCGCACGTTTCAAGTCTGACAACAACTGCGACCGGCTTGTGATGGTGTGGGCCGCCTCAACGGAGATCTATTTGGAAGAGTCCGAGGTGCACGGCTCTCTGGAGGCGTTCGAACGCGGGCTGTACGATAGCGATCCGGCGATCGCGCCCTCGATGATCTATGCTTACGCGGCCCTAAGGTCCCGCGTACCGTTCGCCAACGGCGCTCCGAATCTCGCGGTGGACATCCCGGCATTAACCGAGCTCGCAGATCAGATGCGTGTGCCGATCTGCGGTAAGGATTTTAAGACCGGGCAGACGTGGATGAAGACCATCGTCGCACCCGGCATCAAGGCCCGGATGCTCGGGCTTGACGGATGGTACTCAACGAACATCCTCGGAAATCGTGACGGTGAGGTGCTCGACGACCCTGAGAATTTTAAGACGAAGGAAGAGTCGAAGTTGTCTGTACTGGAGCACATCCTGCAGCCGGACGTTTACCCGGAGTTGTACGACGATTTCTCGCACGTCGTCCGTATCAATTACTATCCCCCGCGTGGCGACAACAAAGAAGGTTGGGACAATATCGACATCTTTGGATGGCTCGGCTACAAGATGCAGATCAAGATCGATTTCCTCTGCCGCGATTCGATCCTCGCTGCGCCGCTGTGTCTGGATCTTGCTCTTTTTCTCGATCTCGCGCAGCGGGCTGGAATGAAGGGCGTTCAAGAGTGGTTGTCGTTCTACTTCAAATCGCCGCAGACGGCTCCGGGTCTTTATCCCGAGCACGATATATTTATTCAATTAATGAAATTGAAGAACACGCTGAGGCACCTGCGTGGCGAAGATCTTATAACTCACCTTGGATTGGAGTATTACGATTAGCTGCGCTCGACGACGAAAATTGGACACCTTATGCAGCCAGTCCGACGCTTTGGTGTACCTTCATACATTTCCGTTGTTGTGGCTCCCGGCTTTCGATCGACGAAAGCGGCTCGCACACCACGTCCGGCGCAATTCATTTTTTCCTTGAACAATTCAATTATTTGTGCGATAAATATCGACAGATCGGTCGGCTCGGGCCGGTTCACCTAACATCTGGACAACTCAACTCTGAACCTTTTGCGTCCAGCAAACGTCTAAAATTTTGAAATCATCGTTACTAAAGACGGATGGCCCCGAAGGCTCTCGGTATATCTGGTCTTAAAATTGCGTCTTCCGTGGTGTCAGGCCTCCGGGTCGGACTAGAGGATTGACGAGGAGAAAAAGATGAAAAACGAAATGGCCAAAAAAAAGGAGACTTCGGAAATTGGTATTTTGCTGGATCCGGAAAGAAAGAGTCCGCGGGCCAAAGAGTTTGAGGATAAGCTGTCCGATCTGATCGTCGGACAGGAACGCGCCGTTCGGCGCGTGAGCGGGCTGTTTCAAATTTATCTCGCGGGCTTGAACAATCCTTCGCGACCGATCGGAACGATGTTATTTCTTGGCCCGACCGGTTCAGGCAAGACGCGGGTCGTCGAAGCCGGGGCCCAGGTTCTTTTCGGTGAGCCTCATTCTGTGGTGAAGATCGACTGCGCGGAGTTTCAGCACTCGCATGAGATCGCGAAACTGATCGGCTCACCTCCGGGATATCTTGGCCATCGAGAAACGTCTCCGATGCTTACGCAGGAGAATCTTGACAAAGCGCATACCGATGACACGAAGCTGACGTTTGTGCTATTTGACGAGATCGAGAAGGCCTCGGACTCATTATGGCAGCTTTTGCTCGGCATACTCGACAAGGCCACGCTTACGCTCGGTGATAACCGACGGGTTGATTTTTCGAGGACCGTCGTCATCATGACGTCGAACCTCGGTGCACGCGAAATGTCGGACATGATCTCGGGCGGCATCGGGTTCGCACCAACCAAGGCGGGCAAGCCCCAGGAAGATAGCGAGATCGATACGAAGATATATCGCACCGCTCTCGAGGCGGCAAAACGAAAATTCTCGCCTGAGTTCATGAATCGTATCGACAAGGTCGTAGTATTCCGAAGTCTGAAAGAGCATCATTTGCGGAAGATCCTCGACATAGAATTGACTGCGGTGCAGGACCGGATAACCGAATCAGCCGGTACGAAGTTCATTTTTGAATGTACCCACGAAGCAAAGGAATTTTTACTTGGCGAAGGAATAGATCTGAAATACGGCGCCCGACATCTGAAGCGTGCGATCGAACGATTTCTGGTTTATCCGCTTTCTAATCTTGTCGCCACGCAGCAGGTTGAGACCGGCGATTTCGTGACGGTCGGCCTCGATGAGGATACTAATCTCCTTACTTTTAGAAAGCACTCCGGCAAGATGATCATCACGGATACACCGGACGAAGGGATAGATGAAGCTCCGCTTGTAAAATCGGATGCTGTCGGAGCTCCCTTGCCACAAGCTCAGGCCGCAAGCGGGATGAGTAAATCGAAGGGCGAGCGTAACGACGCATAGGTTAGTTTGCCAGACAGGTTTTATGATAGGGGCACCGTGCCCCTATTTTTGTTTTGCCGGGAGGTCCGGTGCCACCAAGAACATATGCGGCAGATAGCATATGATGCCAAGTGATGCGCCCGTACGTATACGCGAAGGCATATGTATTGGCTGATCGAAGGCGGTTAGACTTTTTCCAGGGCTTGATTCAGATCGGTCATGATATCTTCGGCGGATTCGATCCCTACCGACATTCTTATCAATCCATCTGAGATGCCGGCGGCAGCCCGGTCATCAGCCGAGATCGCAGCGTGTGTCATGAGGGCTGAGGGCTGAACGATCGTTTCGACGCCGCCCAACGAAGTCGCGAACGTACAAAGCTCCACATTATTAACAAAAGCCTTTGCAGCTTCTGCCGTTCCAACGTCCAGGCTGACCATCCCGCCGAATCCGCTCATTTGAGTTTTGGCTACGAGATGGTTTGGATGAGACTCGGAACCCGGATAATAAACCGCTTTCACCTTCGAATGCGAGCTCAACATATGCGCAATCGCATATGCATTGTCATTGTGACGTTCCATACGCAGAGCCAATGTTTTTATTCCTCGCAAAACGAGCCATGCGACCTGGGGGGCTATGTTTCCACCGAATAATTTGCCTGGACCGCAACGGGCTTTATCGATTAGCTTCTTGCTTCCGGTCAAAACGCCTGCCGTGAGATCGCTATGCCCACCGAGATACTTTGTGGCGCTGTGTACCGACAGATCGACCCCGAGCTCCAGAGGGCGTTGATTGTAGGGCGTCGCGAACGTGTTATCGCAGATGGTTGCGATCCCCATTTCGCACGCCAGGTCGGCAAGAGCCCTAATATCGGTAATCTGAACCAGCGGATTCGACGGAGTTTCGATCCAGAAGATCTTTGTGTTCCCTTGAGCGGCTGCTCGGTAATTCGCCACATCCGTGGCGTCGACAAAAGCCGTACCGATTCCCAGATTCTCCAGATAGCGGAACAGGTTTGTTGCAGTGGAATACATTGAGCGAGGTGCGACGATGTGATCTCCCTGCTGAGCTAATGTCAGGACGGAGGCCGAGATCGCTGCCATCCCCGACGCGAACGCGAGGGCATCCTCACCTGATTCCAATTCCGCAACCGTCCGCTCCAGGGCTTCCTGGGTTGGGTTTCCGAGACGGCCATAGTAATAACCCGGCTTTTCATCGTTGTGGATCGCGATTCCCTCATCGGCGTCGGAAAATGCAAATACTGATGTCGAGTAGACAGGTACCGATACGGCACCGTGGTTCGCGGTCCGATCCTCGCCGGCATGCACGGCGGACGTGCTGAATGACTTGTATTTCATGACTAATAAGTAAAGGCTAAACGGCTCCGGTTCATACTAGATTTCTTTTTAGACGGGCGCAATCCTCAATTAACCTTCAAGCACTAAATCCTTAATAGTTAGTGAGATAAAGTTCTCATATGTGCCTTTCCGCATATGTCGACACTACATATTGCTCAAGGCATATATATTAGCGCGACAACAAGCCCTTTCTATGCTATCTTGCTGGTCATGAACCCTGAAACCATACTTGCTGGCACCGCATCCCTATTTCTGGCACTGGGCGACAAAACCCGTCTGCGTCTACTGAACCTGATGCGCGACCGCGAGATATGCGTCAGTTCCTTTACCGATACCCTGGGATATAGTCAGCCTCTTATCTCCAGGCATCTCGCTTATCTTAGGAACAGCGGGATCGTCGAAGCGCGAAGAGACGGAAAGTGGATGCATTACAGCATATCTACAAATCTGGATGACAACACTGGTAAACTTTTGTTCGAACTGTTCCGGTGGATGGAGGGCGAGGAAGTCTTACGTCTCGACCGCGACAAATATCTGGAAGCCCATCCGTCGCACGCACATCCGACGCCACCGGAGAATAAGCCCAAGATCTTACCGACGCGTCCGCGGCCAAGGCGCGAGCCCACATACGAGAATCAACGAGAAGTAATTGCCGTCCACCATAATGAGCTTGAAGACTTCCTGCTTTAGCTAGATGTCCGATCTGCTGTCGGATAGGGGCAATTGCGACAACCGCTCTTACAACAATATCCGCGGTCCCGCAAAAACTTCGCCGTCAAAACCATGAGGCCATTTTCAAGATAGAAATCCGTACCTTCGATCAACTTCGGAGCTGGCTCGTCTGCTTTCACCTCCCGCTTCTGATAGCAGGCAAGAAACTCTTTGTTGCCTTCAGCGCCGGTTATCGGAGATTCCATCACACCGACAATATTCAAGCCAAGCCGCTCTGCGAAACCATTCACTTCCATTACCACCCGCTCGTGCTTTTCCGTTTCTTTTACAATTCCACCTTTTCCAACTTCGCCTTTGCCAACTTCAAATTGTGGTTTGATGAGAACCAGGATGCGGCCGTCCGGACGAGCCAGCGAAAATATTGCAGGTAAAATTTTGGTGGCCGAAATGAACGAGACATCCATGACTATCAGATCGAACAGCCGTTCGAAGTCGGTCGGTAGCAAGCCACGTGCGTTCGTATTTTCGCGCACATCGACCCTTGGATCGTTTCGAAGTTCCCAGGCGAGCTGGTTTGTCCCGACGTCGAGCGCCACGACGGACCGGGCACCGTGCTGCAGAAGACAGTCGGTAAAGCCACCTGTCGAAGAGCCCACATCGAGACATGAATATCCCATCGGATCGATCTGAAAATGTCCGAGTGCGGCCTCGAGCTTTAGACCGCCCCGACCGACGTAGCGGGACTCCGCGCTCTGACCTTTGATCCGAATCTTTGCATCCGGAGCGAAAGATTCCGACGCTTTATCGATCCGCCTGTCGTCAACGAGAACGACGCCCGCCATGATCATCGCCTGCGCCTTTGAGCGCGATTCTGCAAATCCGAGGTCGGCGAGCAGCTTGTCGATCCGTTCCTTTTTCATCGATCAAATAAAAGCAAATCAGTTACTCATCACCGCGCAATCTAATTTTCGACTCCGTTTGCGAAACCGATGCCCGGTGGTATTTTAGCTTACGACGAGCACTAAAGTTATGAAGACTGCGGCTAAGACAACGGGTTTCGCAAAGTTCGCCTGGTTCACACTTGGCTATAACGTGCTTGTGATCCTGTGGGGCGTCTTTCTACGAGCGTCGAAATCCGGCGACGGCTGTGGACAGCACTGGCTTACTTGTCATGGCGAGTTCATACCGTCAGCCCCCGAGCTAAAGACAATTATTGAGTTCACCCACCGCATGACGACCGGACCCGCGTTCATCCTGGTTGTTGTCCTCCTCATCTGGGCGTTTCGCCGTTTTGGGAAAGGCAGTGCGGTTCGCAAGGCCGCTTTGGCATCGTTTGCATTTATAGTTTCCGAAGTTTTGATCGGGGGGATCCTGGTCCTGACGGGCAATACGGCCGAAACGCTCACGACCGAACGTCCGTTCCTCGCTGTCGGACATCTTATTAACAGTTTTCTATTGATTGCATCGTTGACGCTCGCAGCCTGGTTTTCGGAGCGCCACCGAACTCTAAATCCGAACATAGAGCTCAAAACGATCCTCCACCTTGCCGTTGCGGTCGTCGCTATTCTTTTAGTTGGCACCAGTGGCTCTGTCGCCGCACTCAGCAGCATGTTGTTTCCGTCCGCGACACTTGCCGAAGGAATTGCACAGGACTTTTCGACCGGATCGAATATTCTGCTCAAGTTGCGAGTCAGTCATCCCATCCTGTCGATATTGACGAGCGTCTATTTACTGTTTCTCGCTGGCTGGCTCAGTTCGTTGTCCGGTCAGGATCGGACTATAAGACGTTCTACGACGATCCTCACGGTGATCGTCATTGCTCAGGTCGCATTCGGGGCTCTGACGCTTCTCACAATGGCCCCGATATTAATGCAGGTCGGGCATCTGCTCCTCGCCGATCTGCTCTGGATCTCGTTCATCCTCATGTCGGCGAATTTCCTGTCCCGACCTGTGGATCCCTAACGCTCACTTCTCCACTGCTCACCCTTTCCGACGAGGCCCTCAAGAGCCCTCTGCAACTCCAACCTTTTATCCTCGGCGATCGTAATATCTGCTTCCGACGTCACGAAGATCGGAGCCGCAACTATGAAGACGGCCCGCGTGAACGGCTTCGGGATCTGCATTCGATCCCAACTTTTGATCGTCCAGAACCGTGAGCACTCGACGCTGAACGGCACTATAGGGTTACCCGTTTTCCTGGCCAGGATGATCGGTCCTGTTTTTGCGACGTATCTCGGCCCGCGCGGCCCGTCGACCGTGAAGGCCATCGAAAGGCCCCGGCGCATATATCGGATCATTTCTACAAGCGCCCGTACGCCGCCGCGGCTCGACGAACCGCGCACCGTTCCAAAGCCAAATCGTTTGAGAAAACGCGCAATGTATTCGCCGTCGAGGCTCCGCGAGGTGATCACAACGATTCCCCGATCGCGGAGAAAGAATGTTCCGCCGAAGATCCGGTCGTGCCACAGGCAAAAGATCGGTTGCTTGCCATCAGAGGTCGCATCCGTCAAATTTTTATCGCCTACAGTTTCCCAACGCATCGTCGAGCCGATGAGCCGGATGGCGAGGTAAAACACGACGTCCGCAACTCTGATCAACACGCGATCGCGAAACGAATATTTCTCCAGAGGCTCGAAGTTGTAAACTCTCTCAATTTCGTCGGGCACAGATAGGCAATAAGTAACAATTCAGGTTATTATTTGCAACAACGTCAATAAGCCTATCGTAATCGACTTTTGACTGCCACGCCTGTTTATGCAGCGACGAATTCTGATCATTGACGATCACGACGATCTCGCCACAGCCTTAGAAGAAGTTTTTTCGGCTATGGGCCATTCCGTTGTCCTTTTGGGGAGCAGAGCAGACGCCCTTGAGGTCCCTAACTTCGAAAAGTTTGACCTTGTCATCACCGATCTCGACGTTCATCCCCGGCGATCTCCGAATTTGAACGGCGATCGTTCCCGTACGGAAATGGCCGGAGAGCATGTCAAAGCGTTCAAGGTTTCCGCCGCAAACTTTAACCGGAGCGAATTCGACGAATCCGAGCTAAAGGAGATCATGGCAACCGTTCTCGACTACAAGACCCGGCACATCGATAAGAGGGAATGCATGCAGGGTCTGCATGAACATATCGAGTTCGAGGTGCCGAGTGTGATCTCTCTGATGCACATAGTGCTCGAGTATCTGATGAAGCGTGTGGAAAAGCTTGGAGTCGTGAAATCGGAACAGTCGAACCTTTTCGTGGCCCTTGATGAGGCTTTCGTAAATGCCGTTAAGCACGGCAACAAGTTCGATGCGAAGAAACTTGTTCGAATATCCACGGATGTATCCGCCGGAGAGGCCCGATTCACGATCGAGGACGAGGGCGAGGGATTTGACGTGAACTCAATTCCGGATCCGCTCGACCCTTCGAATCTGTTCAAGACTTCAGGCCGAGGTGTTCTCTTCATCTACAACATCATGGACGAAGTGAAATACAACGAACGAGGAAATCGCCTCACGATGATCAAGCGTTCAGATACCGAACCCGCTTCTTAATTCTTCATTTTGCTTTTATCCAGAACAGCTCTTATCTCGCCGTTCGTCGGACGCTTCTTATAATCGGATTCGATCTTTGCCCAAAGGATCTTCCTATTCTTGTCGACGACGAAAACCGCGGGGTGCGGGATGCCCTCGAATCTTTGACCGGCATAAGCCGGGTCGAAGACCCCGTAGGCGTCGATCGTCTTATGCATAGGATCGGAAAGTATCGAATATCCGATGGCTCCTTTACCGTCCTTCGCAATTTTCTCCGCGAAAGCCTTGCTGGTCGCCGCGTCGTCGACACTGATCGCGAGGAGGGAAACGTTTTCACCTGGTTCCAGAAGCATGCGTAAATCGGCCAACTGCCGAGCGCAGAACGGTCACCAGTATCCTCGGTAGAAAACGAGCACGGTCGTCTGTTTTACGGCGGAGAGTGTTACCGACTTGCCGTTCACGTCGCTGAGTGTGAAGTCCGGGGCGATTGCTCCGGAACTAAGCGGTTGTGTTTTACTTACGGCATTCTGGGCGTAGATGCTGAAAGAAAATGCGGTTAATAGTAATAGCCCCGAAATAAAGATGTGTTTCATGCTAATTCTCCGGTATCGGCAAATATAACAGAAGCATTCCGCTTTTCTGAACCTTCGCGCTGACTAGCTTGCCTGACATTCCTTTGTTCTCTAGAATTTAAATCACATGAAAGTAACGATCGGTCAGATCAATTCGACCAACGGCGATATCGCCGGCAACGTTAGAAGAATTGTCGCGGCGATCGAAAGGGCAAAGTCCGACGGATCGGACCTCATCGTCTTTCCCGAACTCATAACTCACGGCTACACTTCCCAGGATTGGTTTCAGGATCCCGACATTATTCATCATTCGCTTGATCCCTTGAAAGAGATCATTCCGGTTACCGAAGGCATAACCGCCATCGTCGGGACGATCCGCCCGAATGAAGACAACGATGGTCGACGCCTTTATAACTCCGCGGCGGTGATCCACGACGGCGAGCTTCTAGGTTTTGCCGACAAGACGCTCTTACCCGAATACGACGTTTTTGACGACCCGCGATACTTCGAACCAAATAACCGGCAGCGGCAACTGTTCGAGGTCAATGGCGTCAAGCTAGGTGTTGTCGTCTGCGAAGATTTCTGGAACGACAAAACGTTTTGGAAGGATCGCCTCTACGATCACGATCCCGCCGACGAGGTCATCGAAATGGGTGCCGATCTTGTCGTATCGATAAATGCATCGCCATACAACAAGGGCAAGATCAAGCTCCGCTGCGACATGGTCGCACACCGCGCCAAAACGCAAAATGTACCGATAGTTTTTGTAAATCTGATCGGCGGAAACGACGGCATCGTCTTTGACGGGGCAAGTCTCATTGCCGATCAGGAAGGCGACATTATTCTGCAGGCGACAGCGTTTGAAGAGTTTGTCGAGACCGTCGAACTGGATGTCGGCAAGCCCGATGCGAGAGGCATTACGGGCAGTGAGTGTGAATCGATCAGACGAGCGCTGGTTCTCGGGATCCGAGATTATGCGGCGAAAAATGGTTTTGAAAAGGTCGTGTTGGGGCTTTCGGGCGGAATCGATTCATCGCTTGTCGCAACACTCGCCGCCGAAGCTGTGGGACCGGAAAATGTTCTTTGCGTGATGATGCCGTCGCCGTTCTCATCCGAGGGAAGCGTCAAGGACTCGGAGGAACTGATAAACAATCTCGGATGTGAAAGCCGGCTCGAACCTATTACCGGTACATTTGAAATTCTGCTCAAGCAGATGAAACTCGACAAACCGACAAAAGGCGGCGAAAGTATCGCGGCGGAGAATATGCAATCGCGTCTGCGCGGCGTGATCCTCATGGCGATATCGAACGCGGAGGGCCGACTTCTGCTTTCGACCGGTAACAAAAGTGAACTCGCCGTGGGCTATTGCACGTTGTACGGCGATACGAACGGCGGGCTCGCCGTGCTCGGCGACGTATTAAAGACCGAGGTATGGGAGATCGCCCGACATATCAACGAATCGGCGGGACGCGAGATCATTCCCAACAAGATCATCGAAAAGAAACCGTCTGCCGAGCTTGCTCCGAACCAGTTCGATCAGGACAGCCTTCCGCCGTACGAGTTGATGGACCCGATCCTAGAACTTTATTTTGAACGAAAGCTTTCGCCCGCGGAGATCATCGCGGCAGGTAATGATCGAGATCTCGTCTATGCCGTCCTTAACAAGGTCGAAAATCCGGCGAATGAGTTCAAACGCCAACAGCTTCCGCCCTCGATAATCATTTCGAAGAACGCGATCGGCGTCGGCCGCCGCCGCCCCATCACGCACAAGTACAGGCGGCCAACTACATAAATTTTTTGGTAAAGGTGTCCAAACCGCCGCCGCTTTTTCCGCTCCTAACGGCTCACGACCGCATCGTAGGAACTTTTTCGAAAACTTCTGCAAGAAGACGCGGAAGCCTCCGTTCATTCACCAACGAGGGGAATGAACGGAGTTTTTATGTCTGCAAAATACGATAATCCGCTGGATAACATGAGAATAGCGAGCCCGTGCTCGGCGGACTGGAATCAAATGTACGGCGACGAGCGCAACGCGCTTTTGCGGCGAGTGCAAATTGAATGTCTATAATCTCTCGAATATGACCCGGTACGATGCGGAACATCTGCTGCGGCTTTCCGAGGGCAAATTGTGCGTTCGCTATTTTTTACGGTCGGACGGAACAATTCTGACAAAAGATTGTCCGGTCGGATGGGCACGCGTGAAGGAGCGGGTATCAGTGTTCGCGACCGCCGCTTTCTCGCTGTTGATCAGTATTTCCGGCGGATTGTTTTTCGCGTCAATGTTCAGTGGCCGCGAAACGATGGGTGAGGTCGGCGTCATGGGAGCTGTGCCCAAGGCATCGCCGACACCGAGGTTGGTTCCGCTGATGGGTGACATCGAGATGCCCGGACCGGTTCCCAAGACGAACGGGGTAATGGTAGGAAAGATCGCGTCGTCCGAGCCTAATCGTTCGGAAGTACAATAAAATTAGTTTACCGCGATCCGGATGACGAATTCGCCGGTACCTCCAATGGCGCATCGGCCTTTTGCTTCACTACATAATTCGACTTTGCCGCGAACAACGGCCTGCGGCGGTCGAACAACCTGGATCTTTATCTTCTTCCTGTCACCCGGCTTACCGTCCTCGGATGCGTAATAGCCGATCGAATACTGTCGGCGTAGCTCTTCTGCGACGCCGGCGAATGCAACCTCGAGGTTCGAGATCGTGTCCGCTTCGAACATTCGCCCGCCGGTATTTGTCGCCAGCATTGCCAGATAGGTTTTGCCCTTCTGGTATTCCGCATCGCTTTGGCCACGACCGAGCTGGACCATCATTCCAGTTGGAAATGGGATCCCATACACCTGCCGCCGCGACCGCAGCAGCGGCGGCACCACTCGGCCTTTGCGTGTTGTAACGGATCGGATAGAAGAGCGCATCGACTTCTTCGACGGCTGCGGCCGTGCTTTCGAAACTTGCCTGACGCGATGTTGTGTCGACTCCGTCGGTAAATATGACGACTGCTTTGCGGCCCAGCGCTCTGACCAGATCCAGTTCCGTCACATAGTCGACCGAATCATAGAGGCTGGTTCCGCTGCCGAACTGGGCTTTGTAGATGGCGGCGAAGATCTTTTGCTTTTCGGTCGTCGGCTCGGACAGTATCCGCAAACGGCTATCGAACGACATGACCATCACTTTGTCCGTGGGGCGGAGTTGATTGACGAACGTCACCGCGGCGTAGTGGATCTCATCGATGTGGTATCGGGTTGACGGACTCGTGTCGATCATTAGCACGACGGTGAATGGCTGCTCCGACGATTGAAAATAAGTGATCGCCTGCGGAATTCCATTCTCGAAGATCTTGAAATCCTTTTTTCTGAGTCCCGGGATAAAACGACCGTTGCGATCCAGGACCGAGACCGGAGTCGTCACAAGGTTCGTCTCAACGCGAACGACCTCGTCTTCCGGGTTCGGAGTCGGCTTTGACGCAGGCGGCGGCGGTGGAATGCTAAACGGATCGACGGGAGTGGGCTGAACGGGTTTCGAAGCCTTGCTGCTTTTCACTGGCGGGCTATTTCGCGAACGTCGTTGGCCGGAGACGGAAAAAACAAAGGCGGTTAAGGTCAGAATACAAAGCACTGACTTGATCATCGGAGCGTCCTCCTTGTTGTCACAAAAAGATAACACCACAGGCAGGGGCTTTGTGACGTTTAGTGATAAGACGTTTCTCCGGCGGGATAAGTTACGTCTTTCGTCGCCGGTTCCGATACCGTCTATAATCTGAACCATGAGCGATGTTGTAAATGTTATAGGAGGCGGACTGGGCGGCGTCGAAGCCGCGTGGCAAGCGGCCGAGATGGGTGCGTGGGTGCGGCTGTATGAGATGCGTCCGGTTATGCAGACGCCTGCACACCGGACGGATAAGCTTGCTGAGATCGTCTGCTCGAACTCACTTAAGACAGACGAACCCGGAACCGCACCTTATCTTTTAAAAGAAGAACTGCGCCGTGGCCGTTCGCTCGTCATGGAAGCCGCCGAAGCAACGCGCGTCCCGGCAGGCTCGGCGCTGTCGGTTGATCGGATCAAGTTCGCAGAGTTTATTACTGAGAAGATCGAGCAGCATCCGAACATAGAGATCGTCAGGGAAGAGGTGAAGGCGATTTCGGATTTGGGATTTCGGATTTCGGATTCCTTGGACGAACGCGTCGAGACTAATTCTGAATTGGAGACCGCAAGAGACTCAAAATCCGAAATCCGAAATCCCAAATCCGAAATCGTCATTGTTGCCACCGGCCCTTTGACCAGCGAAGCGCTGACGGAATCCATAATGCAGTTCACCGGTGACGATCAGCTATATTTTTACGACGCGATCGCACCGATAATCGCCGCGGATTCGATCGACATGTCCATCGCATTCAAGGCGGCGCGTTATGGGAAGGGCGGCGACGACTACATCAACTGTCCGATGGATCGCGATCAGTACGAGACGTTTATCAACGAACTGCTTGTCGCGAAGTCGGTGCCGCTGAAGCGGTTTGAAGAGACTCGGTGGTTCGAGTCGTGCCTCCCTATCGAAGAGATCGCACGTCGTGGGGTTGAGACGTTGCGCTTCGGTCCGATGAAGCCGAAAGGCCTTGCCGGATCCAAAAACGGGATACGAGCCGTATGCGTGCGTGCAGCTTCGACAGGAAAATCTGATGGCCGATGCATACGGCATGGTCGGTTTTCAAAATCATCTACGTTACGGCGAGCAGGCGCGTGTGCTTCGCCTGATCCCGGGTTTGGAGAATGCCGAGTTTCTTCAATTTGGGCAGATCCATCGAAATACATTCATCAACTCTCCGAAGATTCTCAACGAAGATCTTTCGACGAAAAAGAATCCGCGGCTCTTTTTCGCCGGGCAGATAACGGGTGTCGAAGGCTATGTCGAATCCGTCGCGACGGGCTGGCTCGCCGGGATCAACGCAGTGCGCGTTTTGCGTCAGCAGCCGATGCTGACCGCTCCTATAACATCCGCGATCGGCTCCTTGTGCCGGTATGTCTCGAATGTCGAGACGAAGAACTTTCAGCCGGTGAATATCACATTCGGTTTGCTCGAGCCGCTGCCGGTCGAGTTGCGTAAGAAGCATCGTAACAAACGTGAGCGGCATGTGGTTCAGGTCGAGCGAGCGTTAGAGGATTGGGATGATTTCATCGATAGTGTTTCCCGCAAAGACGCGAAGTCGCAAAAGATTTGAACGTAAATCTTTAATCGAATGGAGCAAACTTTTTATATCTTCGACGTGGCACCATTGCTGATCATCCTCGCCGTCTTCGTCGTCGCTGTCCTTTATTCTTCCGTCGGTCACGGCGGGGCGTCGGGCTATCTGGCGGTGATGGCACTGCTCGCCGTCGCACCGGAGATCACACGGCCGACGGCGCTCGCGCTCAATGTGTTCGTCGCGGCGATCGCGACGATACAGTTTTATCGTGCAGGATTTTTTTCCTGGCGTGTATTCTGGCCGTTCGCGATCACCTCCATCCCGTTCGCTTTCATCGGTGGAATGATGGAGTTACCGACGACCTTGTATAAGATCGCTCTCGGGATCGTACTCGTCGTCGCCGCGATTCGATTGGCGTGGAATCTGAAGTCCGATGTCGAGACGGAGAAACCAAATATTTTGATCGCCATTATGATCGGCGCCCTGATCGGTTTGCTGTCCGGCCTTGTCGGCGTCGGCGGCGGAATTTTTCTTACTCCAATTCTTTTGTTGATGAACTGGTCGGATACGAAAACCGCCGCAGGCGTGTCGAGCGCTGTTCATTCTAGTGAATTCAACCGCCGGCCTTGCCGGTAATTACTCGCAAGTCGTCGACCTTCCACCGAACGTGTGGATCTGGGTAACGGCGGCGGTCCTGGGCGGTCTGATAGGTTCGACGCTGGGAGCAAAGCGATTCGATTCGCTGACGTTGCGGCGGGTGCTGGCTGTGGTTTTAGTGCTTGCAGGTGCGAAGTTGATGGTGGTGTGACGGTGGGCAGGTGTTAGAACAAAGGAGCGGTAGCTACCGGGTCGCCCCACGAAGTCGCGACTAACGAAGGGAAACTCGGTCGCTACCGCTCCCGGTTCTGACAAGAAGCAACCGCATATCGGCTTTGCTAATCAAACCAGCGGATTTGTTATTGTTTACCCAAATGAAGTTCGGTTTCCTCGCTGCAACTCTTTTCTTAGCTCTTGCGACCGCCGTCGTCGCTCAGTCCGGCCGTATGAAGCCAACTGAGACGCCGACTCCGCGGCCGTTGAATCCGGCGAATGTTATTTATGTTCCAACACAGCCGGCTGCACTGATCTCTCGGCCGGGCCCGACACCGACGCCCGCCGACGATGACGAAGTAATAAAGGTATCCTCCGCGCTCGTTCCTATCCCTGTCTCTGTTCTCGATGCAAACGGACGTTCGGTTGCGAATCTCAATCTTTCCGATTTCGAATTGAAGATCGACGGCCTCGCGGCCGAGATCAGCGAACTGTCCAGAAGCGAAACGCCGATCCGACTCGCGATGTTGTTTGATAACTCTTCAAGTGTGCTGATCGCTCGCGAGTTTGAGAAAAACGCGGCGATAAAGTTCTTCCGCCGAGTGATCCGACCTCAGAAAGACCTGGCGGCCCTATACAGTGTTGCTACTGCGACCGAGCTTAAGCAGCCTTTTACTGCAGAGATATCTTTGTTGACGAGAGCCATCGAGCTCTTTCCGCCGCCAGAAGGAGCAACGTCGCTGCTCGGAGGGATTGTTAAGGCGTCGGAATATTTGCGTGAGGTGCGCGGCCGGCGGGTGATGGTCATCGTCTCAGATGGTGACGACACGATGGCAGATGCAACTCTGGAAGAAGCTTTGCGCAGCACTGCAGGTAGCGAACTGCCAGGTTTACGTCGTGAAGACGACCGACTTTGAAAATTTCAAGCGGACTGGTAGGCGGAGCGGTAACGCCAATCTAAGACAACTTTCCGCGGAACGTCGGATGAGCGAGATAGCACGACAGACCGGCGGTGCGGTCTATTCGCCGATCGACGAAAGGGAACTCGACGAAGCTTTTCGCCAGATCTCAGCAGAGCTTTCCCAGCAATATATTCTCAGTTACTACCCGGATGACGACGTCGGAAAGCGCGGTGAGTTTCGCGAGATACAACTTGAGCTTAAGAACAGATCGGGGTTTAGCTTGAGAACGAGGAAGGGATATTATGTCCCGAAGAAATAAATGGTTCTTCAGTGGATAGATGGATAATGGATAGTTGATAGTTTCCCGTCCAACTATCCACTAACTACTATCCACTATCCACTGAAGAAATTTTTTTTTGACGGACATGCTCAACGATCGTTTAACGGAGTTCCTACAACACCTTCAGTACGAGCGGAATCTCAGCCCGCACACGCTGCGAAACTATGCGAGCGACCTCGGACAATTTCGCGACTATATTATCCGGATCGAAAAACGGGATGACATTCCGGTGAAGGAGATCGACCGGCTGACGATCCGTGAGTGGATGGCGGAGCTGCATGCGGCCGACAAAAAGAAAGCGTCGATCGCACGAAAGCTTGCCAGCCTGCGGACGTTTTTTCAGTTTCTTGTTCGAGAAGGAAATCTCGAATCGAATCCGGCAAAGCTTGTCGCAACGCCGCGAATCGAACGCAAACTTCCGAACCATCTTTCGATGGAAGACGCCGTGCGCTTTATCGAAACGCCGGACACCAATACGGATCTCGGCCGACGCGATCGTGCGATATGCGAATTTTTGTACGCGACCGGCATCCGCGTCGGTGAGCTAGTGAACATCGATATCAAGGACATCGATTTTCGCGAAAAGCTGGTCCGCGTGACCGGCAAACGTAAAAAGCAGCGTATTGTTCCGTTCGGCGAACCGGCGCTCCACGCGCTGATGCAGTATCTGGAAGAAACGCGCGGGGTGTTTTTGAGCGCTTGTCCGGAGGCGACTCGAGATATGCAAGCCTGTTTTCTGAATTACCAGGGAACGCGCATCACGACCCGCAGCGTCGGGCGTATGATCGACAAGTACATCAAACAATGTGCGTCGATCCACGACATTTCGCCGCACTCGCTGCGGCATTCGTTTGCCACGCACCTGCTCGACTCGGGTGCGGACCTCCGCGACATACAGGAGCTGCTCGGCCACGCACGGCTTTCGACTACGCAGATCTATACTCAAGTTTCTATGGAGAAGATGATCGAGGTTTATGACAAAGCACATCCAAAGGCGTAGCACGCAGATCGCATTACCGAATTAATAATTACCTCATTAGAAAATTAATAAGCGAAAACAAACCCCGTTATCCGGAGGCGATCTTTGGCAAAGTAATTTTTTTAATGAGGTAATTATTAATGCCGTAATTTGGTCGGGTTGGTTAAGGGCGGCAAACCTGTTGGCAAATCAAACTATTTCTCATCTATACTTCATCAAAATCCGCGTATTCATTTCAAACCTATGAAACAGATCAAATTCGTATCGCTTGCCGTCGTTCTCTTCGCATCCGTCGCTTCCGCGCAGGACAAGCTGCTGACGATCGACGATATTTTCAGTCTCGATTCGAAAGTCCGTGTGAGTTTCAGCGGCACGCCGACGCGACTCGCATGGTCGGCGGACGGGAAGTCTCTGCGTCAGATAAAAGACGGCAAACTTGTACGGGTGAATCCCGCTACGGGCGATGCTGAGCCATATCTCGATTCGACGAAATACAAGACGGCGCTCGCCCAATCGGGCGTCAGCACCGAAGATGCCGAACGCATGTCGAATGCGCTTGGGATGCAGTTCAACACGAGTGAAACGTCGATACTTGTCAATACGGCGAACGATCTGTGGCTTTACGATGTGGCAAGCGGCTCCATCAGGCGTTTGACGAACACGAAGGATGAGGAGCTCGAGGCTGATTTCAGCCCCGATGGGAAATGGATCAGTTTTGTCCGCGGCAATAATCTGTTCGTCGTCGATGTCGCTCGCGGACGTGAGAAACAGCTTACGCGCGACGGGACGAGAAGATCTACAACGGCTATCTCGACTGGGTTTACGAAGAAGAACTCTATGGCCGCGGGAAGAAACGCGGTTATTGGTGGTCGCCCGATTCGAATTACATCGCGTTTCTGCGGCTCGACGAATCGCCTGTGCCGAAGTTCGTTCTAACGAACGACACTGTCGATAATCAAGTCGTCGAGAACACCGATTATCCGCAGGCGGGCGATCCTAATCCTCTGGTTCGGCTCGGTATCGCTGACGTTGCAGGCCGCTCGATCATCCCGAACGCCGCACGCATTCCCGGAGCTCGTGGACGAATTCCGGCGAGCGTACTTCGCATCGGCGACGCGGCGAAGTTTGCAAACCTTTCAAAGTACAAGCCGGAAGATCTTTTGATCGGCCGCGTAGCATGGGCACCCGACAGCCGCAACGTTTTCTTTCAGGCGCAGAATCGTGAACAAACTTTCCTGGATCTGAATGCGATGGACCTCAGCGGCAGAGTGACACTTGCGTTTCGCGAGGTCTCGCCCGCCTGGGTATCGATAAACGATAATCCGGCATTTCTAAACAACGGGTCTGCGATCTGGCAGTCGGAACGCAACGGCTGGAACCATCTATATCTTTACGACAACAGCGGCCAGCTGATCCGCCAGATCACGGACGGCAAATGGGAAGTGCGAACGGTCCACGGTGTCGATGAAGCGGGTGGATGGGTTTATTTCTCTGGCGACAAAGGACAGTCACATCGCGGAGAACATATATCGTGTGCGGATCTCGGACGGACGGATCGAGCGATTGACGACCGGCGACGGAAATCATTCGGCGTCGTTCAATTCGACTTTTTCCCACTTTGTCGATAGCTATAGCGACATCAACACTCCGGCGCAGCAGCGTCTGCTTGCCGCGGACGGAACACTTGTTCGCGTGATAAACGAGAATGCGGTTCCGGCTCTCGCGGAATACAAGCTGGGCAAGCCTGAGTTTTTGAAAGTAAAGACCCGTGATGGTTTCGAAATGGAGGCGATGATGATCAAGCCTCCGGATTTCGACCCGGGCAAGAAATATCCCGTGCTGCAGTACACATACGCCGGCCCGCACGCTCCGTCGGTACGAAACGCATGGGGCGGATCGCGCGGGATGTGGCATCAGATGCTTGCGCAAAAGGGTTACATCATCTGGATCTGCGACAACCGCACGGCGAGCGGTAAAGGACAGGAATCGACCTGGCAGGTCTACAAGCGGATGGGCGTGCATGAGCTCCGTGACATCGAAGACGGCGTGAACTATTTGAAATCGCTACCCTACGTCGATGGTGATCGCATCGGTCTGTGGGGTTGGAGCTATGGCGGATTCATGACGAGCTATGCGATGACGCACAGCACATCGTTCAAGGCCGGAATTGCCGGCGGCATCGTCGCCGACTGGCGGCTCTATGATTCGATCTACACCGAGCGTTACATGATGACGCCGCAGAATAACAAAGCCGGTTACGACGAGACATCCGTTTTGAAAGCCGCACGGAACCTGCACGGCCGAATACTGTTGATCCACGGCAGTATGGACGACAACGTTCATATGCAGAACATGGTGCAGCTCGCCTACGAATTTCAGAAAGCTGGAAAGCAGTTCGACATGATGTTCTACCCGACACAACGACACGGCTTGACCAACCCCGCAGCAGGTCAAGCATTGGTACACGATGATGACGGAGTTACGTTCTGAAAAATCTGTAAGGTCCGCTATGAGCGAAATGTTTGTAGCACTCCGTTTGTAAAAATGAACCGGGCTCCGTTAGGAGCGACATCTTGGATGGTGTCGCTCCTAACGGAGCTCGAAATTGTTATAGCTACGGGCCTACCAACGTTCCGCTCCTCACGGAGCTAACTCGCAGGTGTTTACGCTACTTACTCATCCAGACTCGCGCCGCCATCCAGAACAACATCAGGAAACTCGGCCGCGATCTGTTCCGGTGTTCTTGAGTCGATCTCACCTCTTAGCGGTCGAGTCCCGACGTTCGATTTGAAGTTTCCATTCTCGTCGTAAAGCCTGCGATACTGCGCCGAGTTTCGGATGATGCCCTGCACATAACCCTTTGTCTCTCTAAACGGAATTCCCTCGACGAATTCGTCTATCTCGATGGGTAAGCTTGCTCGCCACGGGTTCACACGGCCCGGTCCCGCGTTATACGCAACGGCGACATATTCGATGCGACCGAATTTGTCGAACTGATCACGCATGTAAGCCGTCCCGAGCTCTATGTTCAACTCAGGCTGGAATAAAGCGTCCGCGGTGATCGTTGCCGTTGATCCGTATTTGCGTGCAGTCGCCCGGGCTGTCGGGATCAAGAGCTGCATCATTCCGTACGCGTTTGCGCTCGATCGGGCACGCGGGTTAAAAACCGATTCCTGCCGGATAAGTCCGGCGACCTGATACTTATCCAGGTTCCGGCTTTTCGCCCACGCCTTGATCTGGTCCCAGTGGGTAAGGGGGTAGAAAATTTCCCACTCGTCGCGTCCCATCTCCTCGGGGAACATCTGCGAATAGTCCGGATAGCTCTTGGCCAGTGCTAGCAACGCGTTCACGTTATCTCCCTTCATGCGATAGTGGCGAGCCAGCGCAAGGTTGATCTTCGGCGAGTTTTGCGCCGTCTTTTTAGCTTCTTCGAGCTCGTCGATCGCCCAGTCGAAAAGTCCGACTGAACTTAGCTCATCGCTCTTTTCGGCGCGTGCAAGTTCGCTTGATCCCGATGTCTCCGGCGCGACCGTCACCGTCCGCAGCGCCGCGACGGCTTGTGCGACAAGCGGATCGACTCTCGCTCCGGCCATGCAGCTCATCGCGGCCAGGCGCTGCTGTGCGAGATACCCGTACCAGTTAGCCGAGTAGCGATATAGGACACCGTCGTAAAGAGCACAGGCATCGGCAGTCTTACCGGCCCGTTCCGAATCCCGCGCCGCCCAATAGCCGGCCTTGCCGCGGTTCGTTGTATCCCGTTCCGCGTAACGTGCCAGATGCTCAACCAGCATTCGCGATGAGGTAGCGACATTTCCGCTCTCGTGTGCGAGCCATGCAAGCTCGAACTGGGCTCCGGCAACCTCGACCGCGTTGGGAAAGTTTGTGACGGCGGCCCGAAGGAAGGACTGTTCTTCGATTTTGTTTTTCGCGTCGCGTGCGGACATCCCGATGTCGACCCACGTCTTAGGAGTCAGTTTCCCGGCCGGGAATTTCTGTCGCATATCTTCCGCCGTTGCTCGAGCCTGCGGCCATTGACGCGCCCGCGCCTGGGCCATCGCCAGTTGGTAGTAGGCCTCTTGCTTTTCTGGTGCCGACGACGGGATCGCGTTGAATACGGCTTGGGCATCGGCCGCTTTCCGGAGATTCGAAAATGTCGTCAGTTGCTTCAGCCGCACCGCAGAAGTCATCGCCGCGGGATACGCCGAGCTCAATTCGCCGAACGCTTTTTCGGCTCCAGTAAAATCCTTTGACGAGAAAAGTCGAATGGCTCTTGCAACCGCTTCCTCTGCCGACTGCGGCGTCACGGGTTGTGAAAGCGAAGTCAGCTTTGCTTCGGCTTCTTTGGCCGGGTCGGTCCCAGGGCTATAGAAATAGACTCGCCTATAAAAACGAATCGCGTCACCCTGGTTTCCCAAAGTTTCGAACGCCTTTGCCGTTAGAAGATTCGCGGTTCCATTCTTTGTTTCGTTTAGTTCGTGAAGCGACGACGGGACCTGTCCCGCGCGCCCGGCCACGATCGCCGAGCCCGCCCATTTTAACTTCGCATCCGTGATGTAAAGCGAATCGGGGAAATCCGCGGTCAGCCGCGCGAAGACATCCATCGCCTCGGCGTGTTTTCCGGCTTCCTGCAAGGCCCGGCCCCTCAGCCATAGTGCATGATCGGCGACCTTGGTCTTGGTCCGAAAATCGTCGGTGTTCAGCAATGCCGCCGCACCAACGAAATCTTTGTTATCGAACTTGATCCTGGCCCGCAAAAGTTTTGCCAGCAGACCGGTTCGCTTCCCGGCAAAGCGCGATTCGATCCCCGCGATGTAAGCGTCCGAAGGCGTTTGCCCACCCCGCGTCATCTGCCGCAGATTCGCGAGCGCCTGTTCCTCGGTCTGCTGGGCGGAACAGCTAAGCGAAAAAAGCGTCAAACTGAAGATAAACGCGAACACGATTCTGAAATTAGGACAAACCATCTTGTTTAAAAGCTCCTGGGTATTTGATGCTAATGCGCGGCGGGCGTTCAAAAGTTTCTGCAGCACAATTTCGTTTCAATGAGACTCGGAAAAATATATGATAGCAAAGAAATTCCGCTGCCCGGAGAAGTCCCAAATGAGAAACGTAGTTTTCCCGATTGCTCTCGCACTTTTGTTCTGCGCCTCGATTTGTGCTCAAAACGCACGACCAGTCATGGTTTGACCCGACACGGCAAAGTTAACGCGCCGATAACGGGTTTTGATTTTCGCTTCGCTTATCACTACCCTAATTTCTTATGTTTGCGATCAAGTCGATAGAACTCACCGAGATAAACCTTCCGCTCGTACATTTTTTCGAAACCAGCTTTGGTAGAACCTACGAGCGCCGTATCATTCTCGTCCGTGTCGAAGATAGCGATGGCGCCGACGGCTGGGGCGAGATCACTTGCGGCGAAGGGCCGGGCTACTCAGATGAATGGACGGATTCTGCGTGGGTCACGGCAGAGAAGATACTCGTGCCGATGGTCGTCGGCAAAGAAGTTGAAAATGCATCGCAAATATTTGATCTGATGAAACGCGCGCGGGGCCATCGCATGGCGAAGGCCGGGATCGAAACCGCATGCTGGGACCTCGAGGCAAAGAAGCTCGGCGTACCGCTGTGGCGTCATCTTGGCGGCGTCAACCAAGAGATCGAATGCGGTGTATCGATAGGCATTCAGGACAGCGTCGAGCAGTTGATAGAAAAAATAGGAACCGAAGTCGACGCGGGATATCAGCGGATCAAGATCAAGATCGCACCGCATTGGGACTACGACGTCATCAAGCGCGTGCGGGAAAAATTTCCCGACATTCAGTTGATGGGCGACGCAAATTCGGCTTACACACTAGCGGATATCGATAAGCTTCGCAGTTTGGATGAATTCGATCTGATGATGCTCGAACAGCCGCTTGGTTATGACGATATCGTCGATCATGCCGAGCTGCAGCGACAGATAAAGACGCCGATCTGTCTCGACGAGCCGATCAAATCACCGGACGACGCACGCAAAGCGATTGCACTGAAGTCGGGAAAAATAATCAATCTTAAGAATGGCCGCGTTGGCGGTCACACCCAATCGAAGGAGATCGAACAGATCTGCCGCGGAGCCGGTATGCCCGTTTGGTGCGGCGGGATGCTCGAGTCCGGCATCGGCCGTGCGCACAATATCGCGATCTCGACCCTTGCGGGTTACACGATGCCCGGTGATGTCTCTGCATCGAAGAGATACTGGCACGAAGATATAATCGAACCGGAGGTCGAAGTTTCATCGTCGGGTACGATCACGGCTCCCGACGATCCGGGAATCGGGTTTGAGGTGAGGCGAAGGAGGATCGAGAAATTATCCGTTCGAACGGCGGTTGTTAGATCGTAAAAAGGGCGATGAATTGCTGGACTATAACGGTGATTTTTCAGGCATTGTTACTGGGCACGAAAAGGGAGTGATGTCGATGAACCGCTGGAGCGATTCGAAGTTACACAAGTACAACTCTCGTTCTGGCAAGCACTCAGTAGGTGCGTAGCTTACGCAGCTTTTTCCAATTTGTAGTTCGGGCTTCGCATAGCCACGCCGTTCACGGCGTGGTTAGATAGCAACGATTATTGGGAGCCCGTTTCAACGGGCTTGAAGATCCTGGGTAAGGGCGTTGAAACGCCCTCGCGATCCAGTTCCGACGTTCACCACGCCGTGAACGGCGTGGCTATGCTAGAACGAAAGGCGGCGTTCCATCAGAGCGGCGTTCCACTACCTCACAACCAAAACAGCTTCAGAAACAACATCGTTACAAAGAACATTAGGACGGCGAGCGGTCCACCTACCTTTGCGAAATCCCTAAAACTGTATCCGCCGGGGCCCATCACGAGAACGTTTACGGGATGGCCGAGCGGTGTCACGAAAGCCATCGCCGCGGCTATCGCGACGCTCATCACGAGCGCTCGCGCGTCGGTCCCGGTCTGCTGCGCGATGTTGATCGCGATCGGGCCCATGATCGTCGCGACAACAGCAGTATTGAGGATCTGGACCAGCAGCATCGTCGCCAAAACAAGTCCCGCAGCGATCAAAAACGTCCCGCCGCCGCCGACGGTCGATGTGATGTAACCACTGAACATACCGGCAGCGTTTGTCTTCACGAGCGCGATACCCATCGGAAGCATTCCGGCGACAAGAAAGACACTCCGCCAGCCGATCGAGGCGTACGCTTGATCTGTAGTAAGGATGCCCGTCAGCATCATCGCGAGGGCACCGCCGAGCATGACGGGGCCGATGACGGATGGGAATGCGATCGCCAGCCCGAGCGTCGCGACAAAGATCAGGACTGCCGCACGGCCCTTTGCCGGCGCCGTTATCTGCCGCGTTTTCTGCGGCATCAAGAGGATGAGATCCGGATCCGCCGCCGCGATCGCGAGGCGATCGCGTGTTCCTTGTACCAGCAGAGCATCACCGAACTGCAGACGCTTCGCCGCCGAGGTTTATCGTGATCTCCTGGTCGCGACGGAGTATAGCGAGAACGGTCAATCCATATTTCTCGCGGAAATTTACGTCCCGCAGATTCTCGCCGATCAGGCGCGAACGCGGGGAGAGCATCGCTTCGACAATATCTATCTGGCGTGACTCGAGATCGCTCTTTCGCCATGCGTTCCGCTCAAGATGCTCCATCAGCGGCTCGACATCACGACTGCGAAAATCGACTTCGTCACCTTCGAGCACGAGCACATCGCCCTGTCGGATCCGTGTCTCCGGAGAGAGGCCGAGCATCTTTCGTCCGCCGCGCTCGATCGCCACGACACTTACCGCAAAATCTTCGCGGAGCGTGCTCTCGGAGAGCGGCCTGTCGATGAGGAAAGAGTTCTTTGGGACACGTGCGCGGAACAGGTTTCGCTCGAGGCCGTACGCGAATATCAAGTCGTCGCGTTCGCCGACGTTAGGAACTTGGGTCCGCTCGACCGGTGTTTCGCCGGCAAGATATTTGCGCCCGAAGAGCGCCATATAGACGATGCCAGTTATCACGACCGGGAAACCAACCCAGAAAAACTCAGGGATGGTGAGTCCCGCGAAGCCGCTGTCGCGAAGCAACGTGCTGAGAATGATGTTTGCCGTCGCGAACAGCGTTGCGGCCCCCCCGATGACCGTGCTGAATGCAAGCGGCATCAGTATCTTCGAGGTGCTTACGCCCGCCTTCTTCGCCGCACCCGAAGCTGCGGGCAGAAGCACGGCGGCCGCCGCGATGTTGTTCATAAAGAGCGTAAGAAAGGCACCAGTCGCCATCACCACCACTGTCAAACGCAACTCGGTCTTACCCCCGATCCTCATTAGAAACCGACCCACGGTTTCCGTCACACCGGCGCGTTTCAGTGCTTCGGCAAGGACGTAGATAGCGATGATGATAATGACCGCGGCGCGGCTGAAACCGGAGAACGCTTCCTCCGGTGTCAGAACGCCCGACAGGCCAAGCGCGACGACAACCAGCAGCGCGACCAGATCGGACGGCAGCAGATCCGTGATGAAGATTACGAGCGCCGCCCCCAGGACGACGAGCGTTATGATGAGCGAATTGTCCACTTGCAAAGTTCCCAGTGTAGAACGCATCCGTCGCGGATTCAATTGAGGATCGCGAATGGAGGACTTGAGTTAATCGCTCGAGTCGTTTTCGCTTGTTTGGTCTGATGAGAAGTTTTTTTTTCGGAGCACCCTCCCCACCGGTCGGGTTTCTGCCTTTCTCGTTTGCGCACATGTTCTTCTTTATTGTTTTGGGGTTACACGCTGCTTTTCCCGCATATGCGAAAAAGAGGGATTCCCGCAAAGCCACAAAATAGCAAAGTGAGAAAAAAATGGTTGGTCAGCCCACTTGGATAATCAAAGGCCGCGCCGGACTTGAGGATTATGAGGTTCTGGTCTGACTTTGCGGCTTTGCGACTTTGCGGGAAAAGATCTTCACTGTGCTTGAAACATCCTTCGTCCGAACCGAGGTCGAAGGAAGGTTTCCCGCATAGGAGGATTTCCCGCAAAGCCGCTAAGCCGCAAAGAAAGCAAAGAAAGCCAGAATCGAAAGTGGCCGACTATCCGACGGCTCTGTGTTTTTGCCAAAAATGGGCGAAATGATAAGGTATTTTTTCGATTTCCCGGATAAAACGCCGGCGTTACATTATGAGTGAACCAAACAAGATCATCTTTTCGATGGTCAAGGTCAGTAAGTTTTACGACAAGAAACCAGTCCTCAAGGACATCTATCTTTCATTTTTTTACGGTGCGAAGATCGGCGTGCTCGGTTTGAACGGCTCGGGCAAATCGTCGCTGCTCCGGATCATCGCCGGCACGGACAAAGAGTTCAACGGCGAGGTTGTGTTTTCGAAAGGCTACTCGGTCGGATTTCTCGAACAGGAACCGAAGCTGGACGAATCGAAGACCGTCCAGCAGATCGTCGAGGAAGGAGCCCAAGCCACGGTCGACCTGCTCAAAGAGTTCGAAGAGATCAACGGAAAATTTGCCGAGCCGATGGACGACGATGCGATGACGAAGCTCATCGAACGTCAGGGCGAGGTGCAGGAAAAACTGGACGCGGCCGATGCGTGGGATCTCGACTCTCGACTCGAGATGGCGATGGACGCCCTTCGCTGTCCGCCGGCCGAAACTCCGGTCAAGAACCTGAGCGGTGGTGAGAAACGTCGTGTCGCGCTGTGCCGTCTGCTGCTGCAAAAACCGGACATTCTGTTACTTGATGAGCCGACGAATCATCTTGACGCCGAATCGGTCGGGTGGCTCGAACAGCATCTGCAGAAGTACGAAGGTACGATCATCGCCGTCACGCACGACCGTTACTTTCTCGACAACGTCGCTGGCTGGATCCTTGAGCTTGACCGTGGCGAGGGAATTCCGTGGAAAGGGAATTACTCGTCGTGGCTAGAGCAAAAGCAGGGCCGATTGGCGCAGGAACAAAAGACCGAAGACAAACGCGCGAAGACGCTCGAACGCGAACTGGAATGGATCCGCATGTCGCCGAAAGGCCGTCACGCAAAATCGAAGGCGCGTATCAACGACTACGAAAAATTGGTCGCGACCGAATCCGAGAAACGTAGCGAGGAACTCGAGATCTTTATCCCGCCCGGTCCGCGGCTCGGCGATGTCGTGATCGAGGCCCATGGAGTTTCCAAAGCGTACGGCGACAAGCTTCTTTTCGAGAACCTCGAATTTTCTTTGCCGCCCGGCGGTATCGTCGGTGTTATCGGTCCGAATGGTGCTGGAAAAACGACGCTGTTTCGGCTGATCACCGAACAGGATAAACCCGACGCCGGCGAGTTCAAGGTCGGCTCGACCGTAAAGCTCGGTTACGTCGATCAGTCGCGCGATTCGCTCGATGCGGAGAAAACACTTTTCGATGAGATCGCGGATGGACTCGATTTCGTCACACTTGGAAAGCGCGAGATGAATGCCCGGGCGTATGTGTCGCGATTCAATTTCTCAGGCTCCGATCAGCAGAAACGTGTCGGGCAGCTATCGGGCGGCGAGCGCAATCGCGTTCATCTGGCGAAAATGTTAAAATCCGGGGCGAACGTCATCCTACTTGACGAGCCCACCAACGATCTCGATGTAAACACAATGCGTGCTCTCGAAGAGGCGCTCGAAAATTTTGCCGGCTGTGCAGTCGTCATCAGCCATGACCGCTGGTTTCTCGATCGCATCGCGACGCACATCCTGGCGTTCGAAGGCGATTCAAAAGTCGAATACTTCGACGGCAACTACAGCGAGTACGAGGCCGACCGCAAACGTCGGCTCGGCGTCGATGCGGACCAGCCGCATCGGATCAAATATCGCAATCTGACGCGAGCCTAGAAATCCTCTTCCCGAGGAGATCATATGAAAGAAATAGCATTCGGCATTGCTATTGGAGTTCTTTTGTTTGCATCCGCATGTCAACGAACCACCGAGGCGGAACGGATATCCGTATCCGCCGAGCCGGTCAGCCCACCCGTGGCCCAATTGTCGGCATCGCCGTCGCCCAATATGCCTGATCTGCAGAAGGAAATTCTCGACGATCGATTTAGGGTTACAAGCTCGCCGCTCGGAACATTCGATTTTAAGAACTTCACGTACCCGCTACCGCGCGGGTGGCAAAATCCGGACGGAAGCGACCTTACCCTCACCGATGGTCGTGTAGTTCCTGTCGCCAAATTCGTCAGCGAAGGAATGGAAGACGAAGAGAAGGCCGAGGCACGAGCGACGAGACGGATCGGGATGTCATACGTTACGACAAGATATCTGGATGTGACCGGCGATGGACAAGACGAGGCAGTAGTTATTTTAAAGATCGAAACTACCGGACACGCGATACCGCAGCTCGCATATATTTACGAGTGGAAAAACGATCGGCCGGAACTGATCTGGAATTTTCGGACCGGTGATAGGGCGGACGGAGGTTTAAAAGATTTTCGTGTAGAGAACGACGAACTGATCGTCGAGCTTTTCGGTCAGGACCGGTTTCTCCTTGGCCAGATCGAAACCGGCAAGATCACCGGTGACGAAGAGCAGCTTTGCTGTCCCACATACTTTACGCGCACCTTCTACAAGTGGAACGGCAAGAACTTTCTAATGCAGCGAAAGCGTCTGACCTATTCGGTGGCCGACCCTTCGGCGATACCGCTGGAAAATTACGGCGATGTCGTTAACGCCGCCGCAAAGAATGCCAAAAAATAGGCGAACGATCCTGATCGCGATCTATATCGGGATAGCGATCTACGTGCTGCCGATGTTTCCGCATGGCGGCTCTGCTAATGAACTGACGCGATGGGCGACGGCCGCATCGATCGTCGAAACGGGATCGTTCGATATTGCGTCGACCGAATCGCTGATCGGGCCGAACGTTGACACTGCGCAGGTCGGTGCGAATCTTTATTCGAATAAAGCTCCGGGAACGGCGATCGCGGCGGTGCCGATCTATGCCACGACCCGTCTGTTTATTGGCCCGCCCGATGCGTCAAACATTCGCATCTCGTGGTTCGCGATGCGCTTTGCGATCTCGACCGTGCCGTTGGCGATCTTAGCGGTTTGGCTTTTTCGAAAAGGCGCAGGAGAGCTTAGCTTGGTGACGCTTTTGTTCGCCTCACCATTATTCGTATACAGCCTCTTGTTTTTCTCGCACGTGTTCGTCGCGGTCGCGATCTACTTTGCATTTCGCCTTTTGTACGACAAGGGTGCCGGATCGCGTCTCCGCTTCCTGTTTGCGGGAGCACTCTCCGGTCTCGCGGTGATCTCCGAGTTCCCGGCTGTATTTCCGATCGGCGTGTTCGCGGCTGGGATCTTCTTTATGAACCGCGGCGAACGTTACTCCCGTCTCGGGTCTTTTATCCTCGGCGGACTGCCGTTCGCGATATTTCTTCTCGCCTATAACTACTCATTGTTCGGATCGCCATTCTCGATGTCGTATGCGCACGAGACCTTTCCGGAATGGGCCGAGGTCGCGAAGACCGGAGTGTTTGGTATCGGATTTCCTACGCTCTCTAATCTTTTCCTTATCCTGTTCTCGCCGTCCCGCGGGCTGTTCTTCTTCGCACCGATCCTTGCAATCGGTATTGTGGGATTCTTTTCCTCAAAGGACCGAGCCACGCTTCGGCATCGCGTAAAGGTTGCCGCAGTTCTCGTGACCATCCTGGTGATCAGCGGACACGGAGCCGCTCACGGAGGATGGGCATTCGGCCCCAGATATCTTGTACCCATTATCCCGCTGCTTCTCGATTCGTATTTCGATGGCGAGTTCGATCCTCTATCAAACGTCTGGCTTGGAATCTTGTTCAGTGCGTCATTTATTTTTTGTACGCTTCCGATCCTGACGTTTCCATTTGCCCCGCCGGAATTTTCGACACCGCATAACGATTTTTGGATGCCGCTCCTTCTGCAAGAGGGCTGGTATGTTCCGAACTTATCGAATGTGCTCGGTGCTCCATCGTCGGCGTGGACTCTTGTTCCGCTCGTGGCCGCTTTCGCGGGAGTCGTCTATATCGTCACGACGACCGTTCGTCACCCGAGAAAATTCGCGATCGGGCTCTCCATCGGGTTCGTGATGGTCGCGACATACGCCGTGGTGCCGCTGCGGTCCGACGAAGATGCGTTTCGTCGTGCGACGATCGCCGAACGCTTTTTCCGGCCCGCCGATCGGTTGGCAGTTTTCGAACGACAAGCGTCGGCAAGTAAGGCTTTTGCCATGCTTCGTAGGATCCACGACGCCAGATGGAATATTGCAGACACACGATCTTTTGCACCCGACGGATTTCCTTATGAAGCGGAACGTTCCTCGCCACCGTCCCCGACCGGTTTGATGAAGCAAGCTATCGAATTCCAAAAACGCGGGCAGATCGCTGCCGCCGAGAACGCTTTGCAGACGGGTCGGAACATATTTCCTTTTGCGGCATGCGAATTCGCCACCAATCTCGCCGTCCTCTACTACACCGCAGGTCGAAAGGCCGAAGCTCTTGCCGAGCTTGAAAAGGTCCAGCCCCTGGTTTTCCCGTGGTCGCGGCCCGGATGTATCCGCTCACAACAACTCCTCGGCGAACTCAAAAGAGAAGTCACTCCTTAACTCGACTTTACGTTACAAAGTACTTGACAATAGAAATTCATTTGGAGTATCGTCTCTTCTGAGATGGCGAAACTTCATGCGGTGAAAAGCGATGAGACGAATGAGCCGGTCAGGCTCAGCGACCGTGCGAGTGAGAACCTGCGCTTTATTCGAGAGACGATGGAGCGTTCGACGCACTTCACCGCAGTGCCCGGATACGGCGGGATGTTGATGGGCGTCACCGCGATCGTGGCGGCGTACATTGCATCGCAGCAGATCTATCTTCGGGATTGGCTCATTGTGTGGCTGACGGAAGCGTTTCTCGCATTCGCGATCGGCTTGCTTGCGATGTGGCAGAAATCGAAGATCGCGAAGACGTCGTTGCTTTCCGCCCCGGCTCGAAAGTTTGCGTTCGGGTTTGTCCCGCCGCTCATCTGCGGCGTGACGATCACTCTCGGGCTCTGGCGATATGAGCATTACGAGATGATGGCACCGGTATGGATGCTGCTCTATGGTGCGGCGGTCGTTACCGGCGGAGCTTTCTCCGTGCGCGTCGTTCCGGTCATGGGTTGGATCTTTATGGGGTTGGAGCGCTCGCGTTTGCTCTCCCGGCGAGCTTTGGAAATATTTTGATGGGTGCGAGTTTGGGTTGTTCACATCGTATTCGGGCTGATCATCGCCCGGAGATATGGAGGGTAGAGATCAATGACATTCGAGAACAAGAGACTTTTCGGCATTTTTCTTTTGGTAGCGGCCCTATTGCTCATCCCGAATATAGCGATGCTGTTTACGGACGAGGTAGTTGGAATTGGTCTGACTTCCTCGTCGCCGGCGTCCTGCTATTTGGAACGGGCATTACGTGCGAGTTTGTATTGAGAAAGAAGCACGTTGGATACCGTCTTCGCTCTGTGCGTTGATCCTACTGGCCCTCTTCGTCGCGTGGGCAGAGTTCGCGTGGGTGTTTCGGGACCCGCTCGCTGGAAGCTAAGAAGGAAATCGAATCGGGTCAAAGAATATGTCCAGTAAGAACGCAGTACAAAAAGCGAAGGCGGCCCCGGCGGTCGGCAGCCGCTACGAGTCGAAAAAGCGGCGGGGCAGGTATCGGAATCTCTCGACAAGCTTATTCACGATCGAACACGCCTCGGGATGATCAGCGCCCTCGCCGCGAATGAAAAGCTCAGCTTCACCGATCTGAAAAATCTTCTCAACACATCAGACGGAAACATCAGCGTCCACGCGCGAAAGCTCGAAGACGCCGGTTACCTGACGTGTGAAAAATCATTCAGCGGGCGAACACCGCTCACCGAGTATGCGATCACGGCCGACGGCCGAGCCGCGCTCGAGCAATATCTAAATCACATGGAAGCGCTGATTCAGGCGATGAGGAATGTATGAAAACTTCGAGAATAGAAAATCACTTGTCTGAGGACATAGTTGCAGGGATGCATTAAATTATGGGCGAGCGAACGAAAACGGGACTGGAGATCTTACAGGCATCCGCACTCATCGGCGTGCTCGGAAACATTCTCCTGCGGCAGACACCGTGGGGACTGAATGCATTTCTTTTTGTTACAGTCTTTGTCGCCGGGCTGCTAATGCTGATGCGTCGACGCCGGCCGGAGCTCTTGACCGCGAACACGATCGCGCTTACCGCAGCGATGATCTTTTTCGCATCGATGTTCCTGATCCGCGATTCGATCGAGCTTCGCGTGTACGACACGATCGCGATCCTCATCCTGATGGGCGTTATTCTGCTCGTCAATTTCGATGTCAAAGCGCATGTCGCGGGTGCGTTCCATTACGTCGCAGGTTTCATTTGGTCGGGCATCACCTCGGTGTTCGGTCCGATCGCGCTGCTCGCGGCCGACATCGATTGGAAGGCGATGCCCGGTAATAAGATCAGCCGAACACTGTTCGCGGTTCTTCGCGGCTTTGCGATCGCGTTGCCGCTTCTTTTGATCTTTGGCGGGTTGTTTATGGCGGCTGACGCCGTTTTCGAGGGATGGGTAAATCGCGCGATCAATTTCGATCTTGAGATTGTCGTTTCGCACGTGATTCTCACTTCGATCTTGGCGTGGTTGACGGCGGGTTATCTCCGCGGAGCGATGACACCGGTATTTGAGGAAGCGGCAGTTGCTCGACCACGGCGACCGACACAGTTCGACCGAAAGACGAAAAAGAATATCGTTCGTCGCAAAGGTCGCGGCTGAGCCGGCGGACACTTCTGCAAACCTTCCCGATAACGCGACGATCCTCGAACACATCAATCGAAGCGATCCGCCGAACGCCGAGCAAGACGAAATCGAAACGGGATTGGCAGAATCTGGACAGCTCATCGCTCGCATCGGTTTTTACATTTGGAACGATCGAGACCGTGATCATCCTCGGCCTCGTCGATCTCCTTTTCCTGAGTTTTGTGATCGTTCAGGTGCCGTATCTTTTCGGCGGGATGGATCTGGTACAGAGCACGCCGGATTTTAAACTCGCGGACTATGCACGGCGCGGATTCGGCGAGCTTGTCGCGGTCGCCGCCCTTGTGTTGCCGATGCTGCTGGTTTCGCACTGGCTGCTGCAGGCGAGAGACACATCTCCCCGAACGCATTTTCCGGATCCTTGCCGGAATTCAGATCGCATTGCTTTTCGTCATCATGGCTTCGGCCGTACAGAGACTGTTGCTGCTGACGGGTGAGCTTGGCTACGGACTGACGACGGTGCGTTTTTATCCGATGGTCGTGATGATCTGGCTCGCGGTCGTGTTTGGATGGTTTGCGTTGACCGTCCTTCGCGATGCTCGGAATCACTTCGCGTGGGGAGCTCTGTGGTCTGCGATCGTCATACTCGGGGCGACGAACCTAATGAATCCGGATGCGTTCATTGCCCGTACGAACATCGAATTGATGCAGCAGGGCCGCGAGTTCGACGCGCACTATAACGCGGCTGAGCTTAAGCGATGATGCAATTCCAGTTTTAATCGAGTCTCTGTCCGTTAATGGATTCCGATGATCAGTGCAACGGTAAATGCGCAGCTCCATAATCGCACGCTCTGGATCGAGAGGAGCGCGATCTGCGTTCGTGGAATCTGTCGCGCTCGACTGCACAGCGAACTACTGCTCGAGCCACGAATCTTCCTGTCTCTGACCGAACAAGTGGCTGACGGAAGGTTGTGCACCGGCGAATCCATCGCCGTTTTGAAAGGCGAGGAAATGTTAGACTTATCGCATGTCCCGCGATCTCATCCGCGAATACATTTCATATCTCCGTGTCGAGAAGGGGCTCGCTAAGAATTCGCTATCGGCTTATGAAAACGACCTTGGCAAACTTAAGGCGTGGACGGAGAAGAATGGCCTTGCCGATCGAAACTTTACGCGACAGGATCTTCGCGAATGGCTGATCGATCTCGGACGGACGAAACTAACGGACAATTCGAAACGCCGTCTCGTCAGTGCACTTCGCGGATTCTATAAGTTCCTGATGATCGACGGGCATATCAAGATCAATCCTGCCGAAAATCTCGATCTTCCTCAGAAAGGGCCTCTATCTTGCCGAAATTTCTGAATCAGGCCGAGATCGATCTGCTGCTTAGCAGCTCCGGACGTGACAACTGAAACCGGTCTTCGAGATCGGGCAGTTCTCGAGGTGATGTATGCGTGCGGTCTCCGGGTTTCCGAGGCAGTCGATCTAAAAATGCAGGACATTGATCTCGAATCCGGGATTCTTACGACAACCGGTAAGGGAAGCAAGACGCGTCGCGTTCCGGTAGGCACGAGTGCGGTTGAGTGGCTGAAGGCCTATTTCGCACCGCGAAGAAAGAACGAAAACATTGAAGTTCAGAATATGTTCGTCACCCCGGCCGGTAAACCGTTGAATCGGCAGGTGATCTACGAGCTTGTTAGAAACTACGGTGAAAAGGCGGGCTCGACGGCATTTCGCCCCACACTCTGCGGCATTCGTTTGCCACGCACCTCGTTCAAAACCGTGCCGATATCCGTTCCGTGCAGCAAATGCTCGGGCACGCTGACATTTCGACGACGCAGATCTACACTCACATGACCGATGCCCATCTGCAGCCGATCTATGACCAATTTCACCCACGGGCTAAGTCCGACACCACGGAAAACCTGCCTGAATTAGACTTGCATCTTCAAACATTCCTTCGTTAGTATTGGAAATTTGCTAATTGGCTCAAAAAGTCCGTTGGCGTAGACAATCTGATAGCTGCATGGGTGGTCGAGCGGTCAAAGGCAACGGGCTGTAAACCCGTCGGATTAATTTCCTACGTAGGTTCAAATCCTACCCCATGCACCACCTTGCGATTTTGGATTTTGGATTTTGGATTTTCGATTGGAATCCAAAATCCAAAATCCAAAATCGAAAATTGATTGCGGGAGTAGCTCAGTTGGTAGAGCGTCAGCCTTCCAAGCTGAATGTCGCGAGTTCGAGTCTCGTCTCCCGCTCCATTTCGTTTCTTAGCGAGTATACGCGCCCAAGTAGCTCAGGGGTAGAGCGCATCCTTGGTAAGGATGAGGTCTCGGGTTCAAATCCCGATTTGGGCTCCAGATTGTACGACAACTTAAGTTTGTCGAGATCTAACTGAATTTGCTGTATTTTTGACCGGAGAAGAACATAGAAGATGAGCAAGGAAAAATTCGATCGATCTAAGCCGCACGTGAATATCGGGACGATTGGTCACGTGGATCACGGGAAGACGACATTGACGGCGGCGATCACGAAGGTGATGTCGAAGCACAATCGCGAAGATGATCGTGCGTGCGTTTGATTCGATCGACAATGCACCTGAAGAGAAGGCTCGTGGTATCACGATCGCGACGGCACACGTTGAGTATGAGACGGCGAACCGTCACTACGCACACGTCGACTGCCCGGGCCACGCTGATTATGTCAAGAACATGATCACGGGAGCGGCCCAGATGGACGGAGCGATCCTGGTGGTTGCGGCGACGGACGGACCGATGCCGCAGACACGCGAGCACATCCTGCTTGGCACGTCAGGTCGGTGTACCTTCGATGGTCGTGTTCATGAACAAAGTGGACATGGTCGACGATGCGGAATTGCTTGAGCTGGTCGAGATGGAGATCCGCGAGCTGCTCTCGAGCTATGAGTTCCCGGGCGACGACATTCCTGTCGTGCAGGGATCGGCACTGAAAGCACTCGAAGGCGATGCGGCATGGGAGCCGAAGATCGACGAGCTGATGCAGGCGGTGGATGATTACATCCCGACACCTGCACGCGAGACGGACAAGCCGTTCCTGATGCCGGTCGAAGACATCTTCACCATCCAGGGCCGCGGAACAGTTGCTACGGGACGAATCGAACGCGGACACGATCAACGTCAACGAGCCGGTCGAGATCGTCGGCATCAAGGACACGCGGAACTCGGTCGTGACGGGCGTCGAGATGTTCAAGAAGCTGCTCGATTCGGGAATGGCAGGCGACAACGTCGGACTGCTGCTCCGAGGCGTTGAGCGAAAAGAGATCGAACGCGGACAGGTTATCGCCAAGCCGGGCTCGATCACACCGCACACGAAGTTCAAGGCTGAGGCATACGTCCTCACCAAAGGAAGAAGGCGGACGACACACACCGTTCTTCACCGGCTATCGCCCGCAGTTCTACTTCAGAACAACGGACGTGACGGGAGTCGCACACCTTCCGGCAGGAGTCGAGATGGTGATGCCGGGCGACAACATCCAGATGGAGATCACGCTGATCGCTCCGATCGCGATGGAGAAAGGACTTCGCTTCGCTATCCGCGAAGGCGGCCGAACAGTCGGTGCCGGCACGGTATCGGAAGTAGTTGAATAAGGATTAGAGTCGTTGATCGTTGTCAGATCGTTGCAAGATGCCACGAACAACGGACTACTGAACAACGAGCGAGTAGGTTTTATGCCGAGAGATAACATAATTTTGCAGTGCACCGAGTGCAAAGAGCGGAATTACGTGACGACAAAGAACAAAAAGAACACGCCGAATCGGCTTGAGTTCAAGAAGTTCTGTCGTCGCTGCCGCTGCCATCGGCTGCACAAAGAAAACAAATAGTGTGAATGTCGAATGGTGATCATGGATTCGAACGAGCATATATCCAACATTCGCAATCCTAAATTCATCAATGTTCACAGGGGTATGGTGTCAATGGTTAGCATGGAGGTCTCCAAAACCTTAGGTGCGGGTTCGAGTCCTGCTACCCCTGCCACGATCAGTTGAATTGTAGGAGAAAAGAAGTGACTGCAGAAGCAGTTGCATTGAAGGAAAAAAGAAAGAAAGTGTCGGCGAGTTTATTCAGAAGACTCGCGCCGAGCTCGATAAGACGACGTTTCCGTCGTCTGACGATGTGAAGAACACGACGATCATCGTTATCATTAGCGTTATCTTTTTTGCGGTCTATCTTTTTCTGATCGATCAGGCGTGGGTTTACATTTTGGAAGGCCTGACATGGGTGGTGAACAAGATCGCGGGGCTAGCATAAGGATATTTGATAATGAAGCAGTGGTATTTCATCCACACATATTCGGGACACGAGAACAAGGTCGTCGAAAGCCTGCATGCCCGTATCCGCGACATGGAACTTGCCGAGCAGATCACCGAAGTGCTGCTGCCGAAGGAAAAGGTCGTCGAGATGCGTGGCAACAAAGAGTATCGAATCGTCCGAGCGGATGTTCTATCCCGGATACGTACTGGTCGAGATCGAGTGCGACGATAAGGGAAAGATCCCCGATAACGTTTTTCACGCGATCAAGTCGACGCCGAAGGTTACGGGTTTCCTGGGCGGAAAGCACGCCGACACCGCTGACGCAGGCCGAGGTCGACCAGATCGTTCACAACATCGAGGTCGCGACCGAGAAACCGAAACCGAAGTTCTCGTACGAGGTCGGCGAGGTCGTTCGGATCAAGTCGGGCCCGTTCGCGAGCTTTACCGGAAAGGTCGAAGAGGTTAACGAGGACAAGACGACTTTGAAGGTTATCGATCACCATCTTCGGACGTTCGACTCCGTACGAATTGAGTTTCCTCGAGGTCGAAAAAGTTACGTTTGCAGAAGAAGAATAAGAGGCGTGATGGTACATCGTGAATCGTGAATAGCAAGAATACGAGGATTCACGATTAACGATTCAGATTTAACGAAAGAAATGGCAAAGAAGATAGAAGGTTACATTAAGTTGCAGATTCCCGCCGGCAAGGCGAATCCGGCGCCGCCGATCGGCCCCGCGCTTGGGTCAGCACGGCGTGAACATCATGGAGTTCTGCAAGGCGTTCAACGCCAAGACGCAGAACGACGATCCGGATATGAAAATCCCGGTCGTGATCACGGTTTACGCCGATCGTTCGTTCACATTTGAGACGAAAACGCCGCCCGCGGGTGATCTTGCTTGCGAAAGGCAGTCGGGATTCGCAAAGGGTTCGGGAAAGCCGAATAAAGAAAAGGTCGGCACCATCTCGCGTGACAAGATCGCGAGATCGCCGAAAAGAAAATGCAGCGATCTCAATACGACGAACATCGAATCCGCGATGAAGACGATCGAGGGAACGGCGAAGTCGATGGGATTGACAGTCGAATAGTTAGAATGCGATTAGTGATCGCGATATTCGATACGTTCACGATCAATTCTGAGTGTCAAATTAGGGAGAACGCAATCGAATCGTCTCGTTAATACCTGGAGGTAAAATGAAACGAGGAAAGAAATATCTTGCGGCTCTCGAAAAGATCGAGCCGGACAAGAAGCACACGCTTGAAGAAGCGGTCTGCGAAATTGAAAGAGATCGCATTTGCGAAGTTTGACGAAACGGTCGAACTGACGATGTGGCTCGGCGTTGATCCCGCGAAAGGCCGATCAGCTCGTTCGCGGCACGATCGTTCTGCCGCACGGACTGGGCGGCGCGGCCAAAAAGGTCGTTGTCATCGCTCAGGGCGATAAGATCAAAGAAGCCGAAGAAGCAGGTGCCGATATGGCCGGCGGCGACGATATCGTCGAAAAGATCAAAGGCGGCTGGCTCGATTTTGACGCACTGATCGCGACGCCCGATATGATGGGCAAGGTCGGTCAGCTGGGTAAGGTCCTCGGTCCTCGAGGCCTGATGCCGAATCCGAAAACAGGAACGGTCACGATGGACGTGAAAACCGCCATCGAAGAAACCAAGGCCGGTAAGGTCGAATATCGCGTCGATAAGACGGGCGTTATTCACTCGCCGGTCGGCAAAGTGTCGTTTGACGAGGCAAAGCTTGCAGGAAAACGCGAAGGTTCTGATCAGCGCGGTCATCAAGGCAAAGCCGACCACCGCAAAAGGCCGTTATCTTAAAAAGATCAATCTGGCGGCGACGATGAGCCCGGGCGTTTTGCTCGATGAGCTTGCGTACGTGTAAGTGAGGATGCAGAGCCGGAGCGATAGAGCGATGACATTATGGAAGGGAGTTGGAGGAAGAATGAAATCAAGAGAAACAAAACAAAAGATCTGATCGCCCTCACCGAGTCGCTTGCAGAATTCTAAGTCCGCGATGGTCGTCAGCTTTTCGAAGCTGACGGTCAACAAGGACCAGGAATTCCGCAACAGCCTTCGTGAGGCCGGTGCAAAGTATCAGGTCGTAAAGAATACTCTTGCCCGCATCGCTGTCAAGGGAACGCAGTTCGAAGAGGCGACCGAGCACTTCAAGGGCGTGACCGCGATCGCGTGGACCGAGAATGACCCGGTCGTGCTTTCGAAAGCGATTTCGAAGTTCATGAAGGACAATGCCGACATCTACACCTTCAAAACGGGTGTGGTCGACGGCAAGCTGGTCGATCTTCAAGCAGTTCACGACGATCGCGAGCCTGCCTTCGAAGGAAGAGCTTATTTCGAAGCTGCTGTTCGTGCTCAATGCACAGGCGCAGCGTATCGTCACGGTCATCAATGCCGTGCCGCGTGATCTGGCGGTTGTGATCAAACAGATCGGCGAAAGGAAGCTCGGGCTGGCAGCCGACGTTCAAGCCGAAGCAGCCGGTCGAGGCAACGGCCGAAGATGCGGCACCTGCCGCAGAAGCTGAAGCCGCTCCGGCAACCGAGGAAGCTGCAGGCTGCTGAAGAGGCCCCGGCCGCTGAAGCCGCACCGGCTGAAGAAGCGCGCCGGCTGAAGAGGCTGCCCGGCTGAAGAGGCTGCACCGGCTGCAGAAGCTGCAGCCGGCTGAAGAAGCGGCACCGGCTGAAGCAGCTGCGACTCGGAGAAGCTCCGGCTGTCGAGAGCGACGAGAAAGCAGAATAGTATTTTGAACTCTGCAATTTCAGATCTCAGATTTGAAATTTGAAATTGCGAGATCAGATTTGAAATTGCGAACGGCAACGTTCGCACAAGCCGTACTCAAGGAAAACGAGCCGAAGTGATTTGTCAGGTCGCATCGGCGTCTCGGACCTGAACGGAAAAGGTGATGCAACCCATTTCCATAGGTCCCTGGGTTCTAGCGGCTGACAACTAAGTGATCGTGCTCGTGGATGGTTGTCGTTGTAGAAAGCAACGATTAACGATCGACGAACCACGATCGAAAACAGAGAACCCTAGTAGGAGATAGATAATAATCATGGCAATTACAAAAGACGATGTAGTTGAGTATTTGAAAGGTATGACGCTTCTCGAAGCGTCGGAATTGGTCAAGGAACTCGAAGAAGTATTCGGTGTTTCGGCTGCTGCGGCGGCTGCTCCGATGATGATGGCGGCACCCGGCCGGTGGTGGCGGAGCGCTCCTGCTGCCGAAGAAAAGGATTCATTTGACGTGATCCTTACGGCGGCTGGCGGCAACAAGATCGCGGTGATCAAGGTTGTTCGCGAAGTCGTTGCGGGCCTTGGCCTCAAGGAAGCAAAGGACCTGGTCGACGGAGCTCCGAAGGCGCTGAAAGAAGGCGTTTCGAAGGACGAAGCCGAAGAGATCAAGACCAAGCTTACCGAAGCCGGAGCAACCGTCGAAGTCAAATAGTGGATTTAAGTCCGGCTCCAGCCGGCATGACCGCCGTTTGAGAGACTGGCGTCATGACCGTTCGCGGGCCGGTAAGGGCTCGGACTCAGAATTGAGTTTGTCTCGTCACGGCGTAGCTGTTAAACTTGCTACTGGCTCGCATTAAGTTCAGTTTTACTGAGTAGCGACTGCCGTCTGGTCGGATGCGGAAACGCTTAGGTTTAATCAGGGTTTCCTGCGGTTTTGACGCGATCTCTTGATCGCAGAAAGTGGAGAGTGAGTGTCTCTTTTCGGCACGCTCGAAAAATTAAATTAACAGCGATTTACTGCTGAAAAGCGGTCAGGGTAAACTTTACCCTCGACCGCATTTGCTGTCTTTTTCGAAAATTTTATCTGGGAGTCTTCGGTTAACACGGGAATCCTAACAACAAACGACGCGATAAATCAACAGGTTTTTTCTTCAGCGCTTATTACTCATATGATCAACAATCCTCTTCAAAATAATTCACACGGCCTCGGGACGCCGAACAAGCCAGTCGCCGGAGCGCGTGGATTTTTCGAAGATCTATACATCGGCGCAGATCCCGAATCTGATCGAGGTCCAGCGCGAATCGTACAACCGGTTCCTGCAGATGGATCTTATTCCCGAGGAGCGGGACTACATCGGCTTGCAGTCGGTCTTTGCGTTCGATCTTTCCGGTGTCGGATTTTCGCGAGACGGCGACGCTCGAATACGTCGAGTATCAGATCGGTAACTGGCAGTGTAAGTGCGGAAATCTCGAAGGGCCTCGAGCACCTGCGGGCAAACTGTAAGAACTGTCGGCCAAGATAAAGGTCGATCCGTTCAATCCGGCCGAAGTGCTTTGTAACAACTGCGGAACTTTCAACGCCGTTCGGCCGAATCTCTGCAACAACTGCGGTGAGCCGGTCGGCCTGAAGCATAAGCACGATCAGCAGGAGTGTCAGGAACGCGGAATGTCGTACAGCGTTCCGCTCAAGGTCAAGATCCGCCTGACGGTTTACGACAAGGACGCGGAGACCGAACGTCTCGACGATTCGCGACATTAAGGAAGAGGACGTTTTCTTTGGCGAGATCCCGCTGATGACCGACAACGGAACGTTCATCATCAACGGAACCGAGCGCGTCATCGTGTCGCAGCTTCACCGTTCGCCCGGGTGTCTTCTTTAAGGGCGACCGCGACGATTATCTGGCGAAGATCATTCCCGTACCGCGGTTCGTGGGTCGAGTTTGAATACGACCAGAAAGGAATTCTGCACGCGCGTCTCGGCAAGCGAAAGATCCTCGCGACGATCTTCCTGCGTGCACTCGGCCTGTGGCTCAACCCGCAGATCGACATGAAAACGGTGTCGGACAACATTCTCGAAGAGGTCGTCAAGAACGCCGAGTATCTCGAATCGCACACATCCTCAAGCTCTTCTACGTGACCGACGAAGCTGTCGTATCGAAAAGGGCAAGCTGTACTTGAAGGTAAAGACCAGAAGGCGAGACTCACCTCGTCGGGTATGCGTGCCGAAGAGGATATCAAGGACAAGAAGGAAGAGTCACACGAAGGGCAAAAAGGTAACCAAGTCGGCCATCGCCGAGCTTCGCCGTATGAAGAAAGAGAAGGTCGAGGTTGCGATGGCCGATTTCGAAGGGGCATATGCTCTCGACGACGTCGTCAACACCGAGACCGGTGAGGTCATCGTCGAATCGAACACCGAGATCGTCGCCGGCAAGCTTCAGCAGATCATCGAGGAAGGCATTCAGAGCTTTCGAAGTATTCTTCCCGAAGCGCGACGTGATCGGTGAGGTCATCTCGGCGACGCTTAAGAAAGGACCCGATCTGAAAGCCGGTCGACGCACTGCTCGAGATCTATCGCAAGATGCGTCCCGGCGATCCGCCAACCGTGCCGACGGCTTATCGTCTGCTCGAAGGAATGTTCTTCGACACGCGTCGTTTTGATCTCTCGCGTGTCGGTCGTCTGAAGTTCAACATCAAGATGGGCCGTCCTGAGAACGACCGGATCAACGATCCGCTGCTCGATGCCGACCGATTTTATCGAGGTCGTCAATTACCTGCTTCGGATGAAGAAGGACAGCGAACATCTATCATCAGGACGATATCGATCACCTCGGCAACCGCCGCGTTCGTGCGGTGGGTGAGCTGCTCGAAAATCAGTTCCGCATCGGCCTCGAGCGCATGGAACGAGCGATCAAGGAGAAGATGTCCATTCAGCAGGACATGTTCACGACGATGCCGCGAGACCTCGTGAACGCAAAGCCGGTGACGGCCGCGGTTCGCGAGTTCTTTGGTTCGTCGCAGCTTTCGCAGTTCATGGATCAGACGAATCCGTTGTCCGAGATCACGCACAAACGCCGCTTGTCGGCCCTCGGACCAGGCGGTCTTGTCGCGTGAGCGTGCCGGATTTGAGGTCCGCGACGTTCACCCGACGCACTACGGCCGCATCTGCCCGATCGAGACGCCTGAAGGCCCGAACATCGGACTGATCTCGTCGCTTGTCGTGCTTTGCCCGGATCAACGAATTCGGCTTTATCGAATCGCCGTATCGTCGCGTTGAGGATGGCCGAGTGATCGAATACGTTCAAGATCCACAACGGCGGTGACACGAAATTCAAGCCGGGCGAGCACGTTCCGCTTGAGGATGTCGAGACGGCAAATAAGAAGCTCGAGAAGGATGGCGGCAAAGCAGGCGGAGTTCGAGCCGTGGCCGTTCTATCTGACGGCGTGGGAAGAAGATCAGCTAGATCATCGGCCAGGCAAATATCGAGCTTGACGAGAAGGGAAATTTCGTAAATGCAGCGAAACGCCGCCCGGCAGAAGGGTGAGTTTATCACCGCCGACCGCACGGAGATCCAGTACATGGACGTTTCGCCGAAGCAGCTCGTTTCGGTCGCGGCATCGCTGATCCCGTTCCTTGAGAACGACGACGCTAACCGAGCTCTGATGGGATCGAACATGCAGCGTCAGTCGGTGCCGCTTCTGCGTGCCGAGTCGCCGTATGTCGGAACCGGTATGGAGAAGATCGCTGCCCGCGATTCGGGTGCGGTCGTCATCGCGAAACGTGACGGCGTTGTCGATTTTGTCGACTCCGAACGCATCATCGTCAAGGCCGACCATCAGGTCGACGGCACGATCTCGCGTGAGGTGACGGCGGATATCTATTCGCTGGTCAAGTTCAAGCGTTCTAACCAGAACACCTGTATCAACCAGCGTCCGATCGTCGCCGTGGGCGAACGCGTTAAGAAAGGCCAGGTGATCGCCGACGGACCGTGTACGGATCGCGGCGAACTTGCTCTCGGCCGCAACGTGCTGGTCGCGTTCATGCCTTGGCGTGGTTACAACTTTGAGGACGCGATCCTCGTTTCCGAGCGGCTCGTTAAGGACGACTACTACACGTCGATCCATATCGAGGAACTCGAGATCGAGGCCCGCGATACAAAGCTCGGACCCGAAGAGATCACGCGCGACATCCCGAATATCGGCGAGAACATGCTCCGCGATCTCGACGAATCGGGAATTATCCGCATCGGTGCTCAGGTCAAACCCGGTTCGGTCCTCGTCGGAAAGGTCACGCCAAAGGGCGAGACACAGTTGACCGCGGAAGAGAAACTTCTCCGTGCGATCTTCGGCGAAAAGGCCGGCGACGTTAAAGACGCTTCGCTGACCTGCCCGCCGGGAATCGACGGTACGGTCGTTGACGTTCAGATCTTTACCCGTAAGGGTCAGGACAAGGACGAACGTATCGCTCGATATCGAGGGAATGGAAGAAGAAGATTTCCACCGCGACCTTGAGGACGAGATCCGTATCCTTCAGGAACAGCGTGACGAGCGTATCTATGAACTGTTCGACGGCCGCAAGCTGACGAAAGATCTTGATGGACGGCAAGGATGTGATTCTCAAGAAGGGCGACGACGCTCAACCGCGAAATACTGCAGAGATCGATCCAAGCTTCTTGCGAAAGGCCGAGGTCGCTGCAGGCTCGATCGATATCACGGCCGAGGTTAAGGAATACGAACAGCGTACCGAGCGTCAGATCAACATTCTTCGTGACATCTACGACGAAAAGATCACCAAGCTCAAGCAGGGCGACGAATTGCCTCCGGGCGTGATCAAGATGGTCAAGGTCTTCGTTGCGATGAAACGAAAGCTTCAGCGTCGGCGACAAGATGGCCGGACGTCACGGTAACAAGGGCGTTATCGCCCGCATCCTTGCCTGAGGAAGATATGCCGTACCTGCCGGATGGAACGCCGGTCGAGATCGTGCTCAATCCGCTCGGCGTGCCTTCGCGTATGAACGTCGGTCAGATCCTCGAGACACATCTCGGATGGGCCGCACGTGTTCTCGGTCTGCACTTTGCGACACCGGTCTTCGACGGTGCGAGCGAAGAGGAGATCAAGGAATACATCGGCCAGGCGAACGCAGAAGTACGACGAACTCGAGCTGCCGCCTTCGGTCGGGCCGTCGGGCAAGACGCGTCTCTATGACGGTTTGACCGGTGAGCAGTTCGAGCAGAAGGTGTGCGTCGGCTACATCTATATGCTCAAACTCTCACACCTTGTCGACGACAAGATCCACGCACGCTCGATCGGGCCGTACTCGCTGATCACGCAGCAGCCGCTGGGTGGTAAGGCTCAGTTCGGCGGACAGCGTTTCGGAGAGATGGAAGTCTGGGCACTCGAAGCATACGGTGCGGCACACATTCTGCAGGAATTGCTGACATGCAAATCCGACGATGTGGCCGGCCGCTCGAAGATCTACGAAACGATCGTCAAGGGCGTTTCGAACTTTGAGCCGGGCATCCCCGAGTCGTTCAACGTGCTGGTTCGCGAGCTGCAATCGCTCGTGTCTCGACGTCGAACTGATCCAGGAAGATGAGATCGATCCTGAGGAAATCGTCGCCGGCGTTGATGCGTTGGTAGGAGTCGATTAATCGATTTTGGATTGCTGGATTGCGATTTCGGATTGAAGACCGAGCGTCTCGCCGAAATCTGAGACTCGGCAAGCTCTGAGATCCAATAATGGAGAAATATGTTTCGATTTAATAACGACAACAAGACGCAATTGACGACGAATTACGAAGCGATCCGCATCTCTCTCGCGTCGCCGGAAAAGATCCGTTCGTGGTCGCACGGCGAGGTCACGAAGCCGGAAACGATCAACTACCGTACGTTCAAACCGGAACGCGACGGATTGTTTTGTGCCCGCATCTTCGGCCCGGTTTCGGATTGGGAATGTCTGTGCGGAAAGTACAAGCGAATGAAGCACCGCGGCGTCATCTGCGACAAATGCGGCGTCGAGGTCACGCAGTCAAAGGTTCGTCGCGAACGTCTCGGCCATATCGAGCTTGCATCGCCCTGTTCGCACGTCTGGTTCTTTAAGGGACTGCCATCGCGAATCGGCCATCTTGCTCGATATCACTCTTCGCGATCTCGAAAAGATCCTCTATTTCGAGACTTACATCGTCGTCGACGAAGGCGATGTGCCGGATCTGAAGCAGAAAGATCTGCTGACCGACGAGCGATTTCGCGAGTTGACGCGCGATTATCCGAATCAGTTCGTCGCAAAAATGGGTGCCGAGGCGATCAAGGACCTGCTTGCATCAGATCGACATTCCGGAGCTGGTCGACGAACTTCGTGCCAAGATGAAGGACGAAACGTCGCAGCAGAAAAAGCTCAAGTATTCGAAGCGGCTGAAGGTTTCGAATTCGTTCCTCCGCTCGGGCAATAATCCGCGAGTGGATGATCCTCGACGTGATTCCGGTCATTCCGCCCGAGCTTCGCCCGCTCGTGCCCCTGGACGGCGGACGTTTTGCGACATCGGATCTTAACGATCTCTATCGCCGCGTCATCAACCGTAACAACCGTCTGAAGAAGCTGATCGAGCTTCGTGCTCCTGAGGTTATCGTTCGTAACGAAAAACGAATGCTGCAGGAGGCGGTCGATGCTCTGTTCGATAACGGACGACGCGGCCGCGTGCTTCGCGGTGCGAACAATCGCCCGCTCAAATCGCTTTCAGGAACGCTCAAAGGTAAGCAGGGACGTTTCCGTCAGAATCTGCTCGGAAAACGTGTCGATTATTCGGGACGTTCGGTGATCGTCGTCGGCCCGGAGTTGAAACTACACCAGTGCGGACTGCCGAAGAAGATGGCGCTCGAACTGTTCAAGCCGTTCATCTACAACAAGCTTGAAAAGGACGCTCATGCCGCAACCATCAAGCAGGCCCGCGAAATGGTCGAGCGTCAGGAGCCGATCGTTTGGGACATTCTCGAAGAAGTTATTCGCGAGCATCCGGTTCTCTTGAACCGTGCTCCGACGCTTCACCGTCTCGGTATTCAGGCTTTTGAGCCGGTACTGGTCGAAGGTAAGGCGATCAAGATCCACCCGCTCGTCTGTACGGCATTCAACGCCGACTTCGACGGTGACCAGATGGCGGTGCATATTCCGCTGTCGGCCGAGGCACAGATCGAAGCGAGCGTTTTGATGCTTGCGTCGAACAATCTACTTTCACCGGCGAGCGGCCAGCCGATCGCGGTTCCGTCGCAGGACATCGTTCTCGGTTGCTACTACCTGACGCTCGGCTCGCGACGAGATGAAGGGCGAGAACAAGGTATTCGGCTCGATCGATGACGTGCTGCTTGCACTCGATGCCGGACGTCGTCGAAACGCAGACCAAGATCCGTCTGCGTTGGCAGCGGCGATCTGATCGATCTGACGCTCGAGCATAACAACCAGGACGTGATGCGTGCGACGGTCCGCGAGAATGTCGATCGGTGATCGACACGACGGCCGGCCGCGTCATTTTTAATGAACGTCTGACGCGCGACGGTCTGCCGTTCGTCAACGGCGTTCTGAAGAAGAAAGGTCTGCAGTCGCTCGTCACGTTTCTGCCACTTGAGACTCGGCCACGAGCAGACGGTTGCTTCTGCTCGACGATCTGAAGACGATGGGCTTCCTCTACGCGACGCAAGTCGGGCGTGTCGATCGGTATCGACGACATGGTCACGCCGGCAAGCAAGAAGGGCATCATCGAAAGGCGCTCGTAAAGAAGTCGACAAACTTCGCAAAGCAGTACGAGGACGCGACCATGACCGAACATGGAACGCGAGAACAAGGTGACGGCCATCTGGTCCGAAGTTACCGATCACGTCGCGAAGGAAATGTTCAAGGCGATGCACACGCGTGAAGCCGAACGTAAAGAGCTCAATCCGATCCTCGTGATGGCCGACTCAGGTGCTCGTGGTTCGGACGCTCAGATCCGTCAGCTCGCCGGTATGCGCGGCCTGATGGCAAAGCCGTCGGGTGAGATCATCGAGAATCCGATCCTCGCGAACTTCCGCGAAGGTCTGGACGTTCTGCAGTACTTCATCTCGACGCACGGTGCTCGAAAGGGTCTTGCCGATACGGCGCTGAAGACGGCCGACTCGGGTTATCTGACACGCCGTCTGGTTGACGTTGCACAGGACGTTATCGTTTCCGAACAGGACTGCGGAACGCTTCGCGGCGTCTGGGCCGAGGCCATTATTCGTAACGGTGAAGAAGTCGAATCGCTTCGTGACCGAATCGTCGGCTGCACGTCGCTCGACGACATTATCGATCCGGTTGACGGAACGGTGATCGTCGAGGCGAATACCGAGATCGATGAGGATCTTGCGGCACAGCGTTCAGCTTTCGGGTCTGCAGAAGGTCCGATCCGTTCGGCACTGACCTGCGAATCGCGTCGCGGTATCTGCGTGAAATGCTACGGCCGTAATCTTGGCGACCGGCAACACGGTCGAGATCGGTGAGGCTGTCGGCGTTATCGCCGCACAGTCGATCGGCGAACCGGGAACGCAGCTTACGATGCGTACATTCCACGTCGGTGGTACGGCCCGTCTCGAACAGGAGACCAAGCACGTCGCCGCGATGGACGGAACCGTCAAGTATCTCGGCGACCTGAAGGTCATTAAGAACCGTAACAGGGAAATGGTCTCGCTCGTCGTCAGTCGGAGATCGCATCTGAGTCGACGATCGCGGCCGTGAGGTCGCTCATTACAAGGTTGTTTACGGTGCTCAGCTTCACGTCAAGGACGGCCAGAAGGTCAAAGAGGACGACGTGCTCGTCACGTGGGATCCGTTCACGTTCGCCATCCTGACCGAGGTGAAGGGTACGGTCAAGTACCAGGACCTGAAGGAAGGCAAAACGGTCGAAGAAGAGATCGATAAGGTCACGGGTCAGAAGCGTCTCGTGGTCAAGGACTCGGATGAGAAAAATCAGCCGCGTCTCGAGATCAAGGACGGCAACAAGACGCTCAAGACCTACCAGATGCCTATCCGGGCGAACCTGATGGTTGAGGACGGCCAGGAGATCGAGCCGGGCGACGTCATCGCGAAGATCCCGCGTGAGACGACCAAGACGAAGGATATCGTCGGTGGTCTGCCGCGTGTCGTCGAGCTTGTTCGAGGCTCGCCGTCCGGGCGAAACGGCTATGATGTCCGAGATCAACGGAATCGGTGAAGTTCGGCCCGATCTCGAAGGGTAAGCGTAAGATCATCATCACCGGCGACGACGGTAGCGAACGCGAATACGACATTCCGCGCGGTACGCACATCAACGTGCAGGAAGACGACCGCGTCCGATCCGGCGAACCGCTTGATGGACGGCCCGCTCAATCCGCACGATATTCTGCGTGTTCTCGGTATGGAAGCGCTTGCAGAACTATCTGGTGAATGAGATCCAGGAAGTCTATCGTCTGCAGGGTGTGAACATCAACGACAAGCACATCGAGGTGATCGTTCGTCAGATGCTTCGCTGGGTCAAGATCAAGGAAGTCGGCGATACCGAATTCCTGATGGAAGAACAGGTCGACCGCTTCCGCTACGAGGACGAGAATCGTCGCGTCGCGGACGAAGAGCGGCAAGACATCGGTCGGCGAACCGCTGCTGCTCGGTATTACGAAGGCGTCGCTTTCGACCGACTCGTTCATCTCGGCGGCCAGCTTCCAGGAAACGACTCGCGTGCTGACCGAGGCGGCTATCTCAGGCCGCGTCGATTATCTTCGCGGCCTGAAGGAAAACGTCATCATGGGACGTCTGATCCCGGCCGGAACCGGTATGAAGTACTACCGCAACGTCAAGGTCGCTCCGGACAGCGACGGAGAACCGCAAGGACGAGGACGAGTTCGATGAATTAGCCGAGCTTCGAGGCGGCATGGAGATCCCGGTTCTCGCAAGTGTCCCCGGCGTCGATACCGATGCCGGTTACGACGAGGCCGAAGAAACGCTCGACGACATCAGTCTCGAAGACGACGAGGTCTTTGACCCCGCGGCAAAATCTGCGGCCGCCGATGCGGACGACGATTTCTAGATCGCTGGTATCCGGCTTGAAAGGAAGAAAGCTGCTCGAGAGATCGGGCAGCTTTCTCTGCGTCTGTGTATGCGATTCGGCGAATTGAACCCGGTTGCGCGGCGCCGGAAGATCGGTTAGGAGAGATTTTTCAGCAGTACGACACTGTTTGCCGCTTCGCCCGCCTCCCAAAACAGATTCTTGCCGTCGTTTGAAACGGCAAAGCGAAATATCTTCTGGTCGAAATCCCGCAGTTTCCCGGCCTTGCCTTCGACGACCGGCTGTAGCCACAGGCTCGGCTCGCTATTCTGGTCCAAAATCACATAGAGCCCTGTGCCGTCGGCCTTCCATTCGAACAGCGGGGCTGCCTCGCCGGGCAGATCGAACTGGCGAACGATATCGCCATTCGTCGCGGAAACAAGTGAAAGCCTGGGAATGTTTTTTGTGTCGGGAATGAGGCATGCCAGCAGTTTTCCGTCCGGCGAGATCCGCGGTGACCAGGCTGGCTGCGAGGTGAGTTTGACGGCGCTGCCTCCTACGGCGGCGACCCTCCAGAGACCTGGTCTTAAATCGCCAGTGTCCCTGGCCGCGTAAAAGATCCAGTTTCCGTCACGTGAGAGGGTAGGTGAGCGGACATCGTCGGCGTCGGTTATCTTCACGGCATTTTTCCCGTCCGGATCCATCCGCCAAAGGTTCATCGAGCCCGAGCGGTTCGAAACGAAGATCAACGACTGTCCGTCCGCAGACATTCGCGGCATCAGATCGGCGCCTGGGTCCGAGGTCATCTGCTTCGGCTCGCTTCCGTCGCCGCCGATCATCCAGATGTCCGAGTTTCCGTTCCGAGTTTGTGAATAGACGATGCGTCCGTCAGGTGCGAAATCGGCACCCAGCGGCAAAAGACTTTCTTCGGCGACATTCTTTGCCAGAGCCGTCGGCCGCGCCGGCTCGGATGCGGACGCCGTATAAAATGTGGATATTTGATTGAGCTTTGCCGCGACGATCGAGTTTCCGTCTTCGGTGAGCGAAATGCCGAAGATCCCGTTAATGCCATTGGTCAACAGTCGAGCGCCGCCCGACGGAAACGAAACGAACCAGATCTCGTCCGTCAGGTTTGGCGAGGACGAACCGTATGCCACGACGGCGATGCCGCTGCCGTCGCTGAGCCATGCCGAATTTCCGACCCAGTACCAATCGGGGCTCGCGACGAGCTGCTGTTCGCCGGTTGCGGGGTCAATAACGACCAGCTCCATACGCCGACGCTGACTCGCGCGGCTGTGTACCGCTGCGGCAAGGAAACGGCCGTCGGGCGACCACGACGGGCCGCTCTCAGCAAAGTGCTCGTCCAGCCTTCGCGTCGCAAGCCTGCGCTCTAGCCCGCCGGCATCCGCCAGCATCAGCGAGCTTTCTTTCCGGGAAGGGTCGTGCCTGATGAAGGCTATCCCGGTTCCGTCCGGCGAAATGGCGGCCGGGCTGTCGATGTCTTCGAGGATGCGCTCAGACGCTCCGCCCAGCATCGGCACTCGATACAGCGATCCGAGCGTCGGTCGGGTATCGTCGCTGAGGTCGTAAGACGAGTAATAGAGCTGTTCGCCCTTCCTCGAGAAGGAGGCTCCGATGATCCGCGAGTTCGACAGGCTCACGACCTCGATAACGTTGCCGCCGTCGGTCTGTTTCATGGCTAGCGTCTGTTTATCGCGGCCGTTCGAGATCATCGCGATGTATCTTCCATCGGGGGAGATAGTTGCCATCTCGACATCGGCGCTCGAGGCGATGGTCGAATGGCTAAATTGTTTAAAGGCCGTCTCGGCCATCGGCGACGGCCGCGAAAAATACAGGTATGATGCGACGCCAAAGGCCGCGGCGATCAATGTCAGCGCGGCGACTGCCGCGACCACGCCCGGGCGGGACGAAATCGTGTCTCGAACGGATACGGTGATCGCGGTCTCATCTTCCGCCGTGTCGGTATGCTCGGCGACGATACGGGCGAGGTGTCTGCGCTCGATGACGATGGTCTCTTCTTCTCCGGCGAACTCGCGCACATCGCCGATGAACCGGTAACCGCGTCGCGGAATGGTTTCAATATAGCTCTCACCGCCGCCGGATGTGCCCAGAGCTTTCCTGACGGTCGAAATGTTTTGAGCGAGTGTCGCTTCGCCGACGTACGTGTCGGGCCAGACCTCATTCAAAAAAACGTCCTTCTCGATGACTTTACCGCGGTTATGCAGCAGCAGGAGCAGCGTGTCGAATGCCTTGGGTGTTAACGCCACGATCTGCTCGGCTCGTCGCAGACAGCGCTCGGCAACCTCGACGCGAAAGTCGTCAAACTCGTAAAAGTGGTTCGATTGCTCTTTCATCAGCGTTTTCAAATGGTTTTCAAGAACATTTTATACGTTTTTCAAGACTTTGCTTGTACCGCCCCGTAAGATGATGACCTGATCACAACAGCACATGAGCAGATTGTGAATGTGACACGCATAAGTTTCTTTCAGTGACCGAACAAAGTTCAATGGCAAAAACACGCACCGAGATCACAATCGAAACTTCGGAAACGTATGTCGTCACCCGAAGGCGAAACTTCGTCCTGGCGTGGTGCGACCGCTGTCAACGCGAGGTCAGCATGCTTTCGCCGGGCGAGGCCGCGCGTCTAACGTTCCGGGAAACTAGTGCGATCTTTTCGCTTATGCAGTCGGATCAGATTCATTTTCGGTGGCTGGACAATAACCAACAGGTGGTTTGCCTCAGATCGTTGTGTTTAAAGTGAACTTAGAAAGGATGGCATGGGTGACGCGCTGCGTTGCCTTTCCGGACAAAACAACGGGAGATAAGCAATCGTTAAGACGGGAGATCAATATGTTTATTCGAATATTCTTTGCACTGGTTCTAACCGCAGGTTTTCAGGCTGCGGCGGCTGCTCAATCTTCGGGGCCGGACACATCTGCACCGGGCATCGACGTCGCCGCCGGCCTGATACGGGACAAAAAGTGGGATGCGGCCGCGACGGCACTCGAGGTCATCGTCCGCAACGAACCGTCCAATAAGCGAGCGTGGGGACTGCTCGGGCTCGCGCGGCATTCGCTGGCGAAATACCCTGAGGCCGTCGCGGCATACGAACGATCGTTCGCCATCGCAGGTGACCCGATAACCGCCTACAACATGGCGTGTTCTTATTCCCGGATGCGGAACCGGGACAAGGCATTCGAGTGGCTGCACAAGGCGGCTGATCTTGGCTTTAGTCAGTCGGCGGCTCTTAGGCAACGACGCCGATCTTGCCGGTATCCGCAACGACGAACGCTTCGCGGCGGTGGTTGCAAGACTCGATAAGAACGCGAATCCGTGTATGCATGCGGCGGAGCGCCGGCAGTTCGATTTCTGGATCGGCAACTGGGATGTGCAGGTAAATGGTCAGACCGTCGGTGAGAACCTGGTCGAGCTCGAGGCACGTGGCTGCACGTTGGTCGAGAACTGGAAAGGTGGCAGCGGCAACATCGGCAAGAGCCTTAATGTCTACGATCCGGCAGTAAAAAAATGGAAGCAGTTTTACGTAGGCAGCGGCGGAATGGTTTTGGAGGTCGCGGGTGAATACAAGGACAACGTGATGCGGCTCGAAGGTGAGACGGTTGGCCAGAACGGTGCCAGGGTCTTGAATATTCTGAGCTTTCACAACCTGCCGGATAAGACCGTCAGACAGCATTGGCAGACATCGAGCGACGGCGGCAAGACCTGGCAGACCGTCTGGGACGCGATCTACGTGAGGAAAAAGGAAGTCAAGGCCGTCCACTCTGCGGCTCAATAAAAAAGCGACCGGTATGTTGAATCGACGAAATTTTCTACGAATCGCTGGTGCGGCCGGCAGTGCTGTGGTGGCAAGGCACATGGCGTATGGCGCGGCCGCGTTCGACGCTACGGCGCCGGACGGTAAGCGGTTCTCGAGGGTCCACGGCCGCAGAATGGCCTATGTTCAAGCCGGAAAAGGCGACCCCATCGTGTTCCTACACGGCAATCCGACATCGTCATACTTGTGGCGCAACATCATCCCGGCAGTCGCCGAACACGGACGGTGTATAGCTCCGGATCTGATAGGGATGGGCGATTCCGACAAATTGGATCCAAGCGGGCCCGGCCGCTACAGCTTCGATGAGCATAAGCGGTTTCTTGCCGGATTCCTCCAGGATCTGAAAGTCCGGAGGAATGTCACGCTGGTGGTCCACGATTGGGGCGGCAGTTTGGGGTTCGATTGGGCAATGAATAACGAAAAAGCGATCAAGGGCATCGTTTTTATGGAGACATTCGTCGTTTCGCAGGATTCTTCGAACACGCCGAAAGAAACCCTCGATTGGTTCCGGGCATTTCGCACCGACGAATTCGAAAAGAAAGTTCTCGAAGACAATCATTTTGTCGAGCATGTTTTCCTGCGCCAGTTTCCTGACATGAGCGAAACGGATAAGACGGTGTACCGGAAACCTTTTCTCAAAGCGGGCGAATCGCGCCGCCCGACGCTCACGTTTCCCCGACATGTTCCCATCAACGGCGATCCGAAGGACGTTCACGAGACCGTCGTCCGGCACCTCGACTGGATGGCGAAAAACGACATCCCAAAGCTTTTTATCAAGGGCGAACCCGGAGCGTTGATCTCGCGCGGGCGCGAGGAAGTTTGCCGCAAGTGGAGGAACATTACCGAGGTCGAAGTAAAAGGCCGGCATTATCTGCCGGAAGAATCGCCAAATGAGATCGGGCAGGCGATTTCCGGATGGATGAGGAAATTCCTGTGAAGGTCGAAGCCTACTAAAGCTGCCTGAATACGTTGGATCGATCAGATGAATATATATCTAGAATAGATCAAAGCACGCCTTGATCGTCCTCCTGATCATTTCGTTCGGAGCGGGGTCGTGTCCGGTAATGACCGTTGGCCAGGAATCAGAGATCGATATGTTTTTAGAAACCCTTGCTCAGGCGGAAGCAAGGACGGCGGCGAAACAATGGGACGAGGCGGCGCTGCTTTGGGAAAAGGTCGTCAAGGCAAATCCGGTCGAAGGTAAATTTTGGAATCGTCTGGCGACGGCTTTCTATAACACTAAGAACTTCCGCAAGGCGATCCCGGCATACGAAAAAGCGATCGAGCTCGGCTACGGAAATCCGGCAAATAACGCATACAACATCGCATCCGGCTACGCCCTCTTGGGCGAAAAAGAGAGGGCTTTCCGATGGATCGAAAGGGCTTTTCAGATGGGCTTCCTCGATCTCGAGCACGCACGGAAAGATCCAGACCTCCAGATCTTACACACCGATCTGCGATTCCAAAAACTTGTCGGTATCACCGATGCGAACAAAACGTCACGGGTAGAGGGCTGGCGAAGCGATCTCGAATTTCTCGTGCGGGAAGTGAAACGCCGCCGCTACGGTACTTTCACGGCGCAGGCGGAAAAGGAATTCGATGCCGACGTACAAAAGCTCTTTGACACGATCCCAGGCAAGACCGACGAACAGATAAATGTCGGGATCATGAAATTAATGGTAAAGATAGGGGACGGTCATTCGGGATTTCTCGGCATGAGAGATACGAGAGCCGAACCGCCGCTGACCCTGCCGCTTAAGTTTTACTTGTTTGAAGAGGGTCTGTTCATAATAGCCGCCGATCCGAAATATGCAGACTTGCTCGGCTCGCAGGTTTTGCGTTTCGAGAACAGCACGATCGACGAGGTCGTTCGGAAACTCGATCCCGTCATCAGCCGCGATAATGCGATCTGGATCAGAGAGGTAGCGCCGTACCGAATGCGGTTCTTATCCCTGATGCACGCCCTCGGTCTGATCTCCGGTCCGAAAAAAGCTTCGCTTGCGGTGCGAACGATGGACGGGAAAGAGCGGGTCGTTACGGTCGAAGGAAACAGAGAGCACACGATCATTTGGAATACGCAACCAAACCCCTCGCCATGGATAAATTTTCCGAAGACGCGTCCCTTGCCGCTGCCGCATTATCTAAAAAATGTAGGCACGAAATATTGGTTCGAATATCTTCCCGAAAGCAGGACCGCTTATTTTCAGTTCAATCAAATTAGAAATGATTCGCTTGAACCGCTTGCCGCATTCTCGGATCGCCTGTTTAAGTTTATTAACGAGAACGCGGTTGAAAAGCTGGTGATCGATCTGCGTTGGAACAATGGCGGCAACACGATGCTTCTACGGCCGCTTATACACGGTCTGATCAAAACCGAAAAGATCAATCAACGCGGTAAATTGTTTGTCATCATTGGACGAAGGACATTCTCAGCGGCCCAAAATGCTGCAACATTTATCGAACGCGATACTAACGCGATATTCGTGGGCGAGCCTACCGGTGCAAGCCCGAATTTTGTAGGCGAAGAAGAACCGTTCGTTCTGCCTTTCAGCAAGATCCTCGTCAACGTCTCACATGTCTTTCACCAGAGCTCATCACCCTTCGATAAGCGCGATGTGGATCGCACCGCTCGTCTACCTACCGCCGACATTCAAGGCCTATCGCGAAAATCACGACCCGGCTTTAGAAGCAATCTTGAATTACGGAGAGAAACGGATCAAAGAATGACTATGGCAGGGTTTATGTCAAAAATTTGCAGTTTGTTATTGCTGCTTTCGTGTGCATTTCCGAGCGCGGCGGCGGGCCAACTTCACGCTCCCCGGGTCTTTGCGATCACCGGTGTGACGGTCATCCCGATGGACTCCGAGCGTGTTATTGCGAACCAAACCGTCGTCATAACAGACGGAAAAATTACTGCCATGGGCAGCACCGGTCGGATCCGTCCGCGGAAAAATGCTGAGGTGATCGACGGTGGCGGAAAATTTTTGATTCCGGGCCTGTTCGATATGCACATCCACATCGAACCGGGTCGTGAAACGTCGCTGGTGTTGTATCTCGCAAGCGGTGTGACGACCGTTCGGAACATGCACGGGAGCCCGTGGCATATGAAATTGCGCGAGCGGATCGGCAAAGGTGAGGTGATCGGTCCGCGGCTTTTTACCACGGGTCCGACAACTTTCAGCGCAAGGCTCGCAAACACGCCGGAAGCGGCCGAAAAGTTTGTCGCAGATCAGAAAAACGCCGGATACGACTCGATAAAGATGTACGGCACGAGACCCGGTTACGCGATGAGCAAAGAGACGTATCACCGCCTATTGGTAACTGCCAGAAAACTCAATATGCGGGTCGTCGGTCATACGCCGCGGGGTTTGCCGTTTCAAGCAGTGCTGGATGAGGGGCAGGCATCGGTCGATCACGCTGAAGAGATCTACTATGTCTATCAGCCGATCCTCGAACGAATGGGACCGATAGCGGATTTTCAATTCGGCAAGATCAGCCTTGAAGAGTATCGAAAACTTGGCGCAAGGTTTCCCGATCTTCAAACAGAGATCCTGCCGTTGCTAAAGAAGCTCGCCCGGGACGTAAAGAGATCGGCCCTGGTCTTTACACCGGGTTTGTTTACCTACGAAACCATCTGGCGGCAGATAACCGCCGAGTACCCGGAGATGCTCGCCGACGCGCGGATGCGGTACGTTTATCCGCTGCAGAGACTTTATGCGGGTCCCGGCTTTAATTCGTATCAGGGGCGTTGGTCGGATCGTCTGGATGAAATGCGGACGCTTCATAAATATCTCGTCGAACTTCAAAAAATGATGGTCACAGAGTTCTACAAAGCAGGAGTTCCGATGATGGCCGGAACCGACGCGACTCTGCCATTCGTTATCGAAGGATTTTCTTTGCACGACGAACTGCAGAGATTGGTCGATGCAGGCTTTACGCCGTACGATGCGTTGAAGTCGGCAACCTTTACCCCTGCCGAGTTCCTTAACATAGACGACAAGCTCGGGACCGTTGCGGTCGGAAAAATTGCGGACCTGGTTTTGCTTGATGGCAACCCTTTAGAAGACATTCGAAATACACAGAAAATAAGCGGAGTATTTGCAAACGGCCAGTGGTTTTCAAAAGCCAGGATCGCTCGATCGCTTGAAAACTTGGCTTCGTCGTACGAACCGTTTTGGATCGTCATCCAGGATTCCCAGAAGTATTTTTCAAAAGGCGATTTCCGGGGCGCCCTTGAAGAATATAAGCGTTTAGCAAACAAAACCGATGAAATTGCGGGCTATTTTGAGTCTACCGTAAACTTTCAGGGCTATTCCTTCCTTAGGCAAAAGAATCTGGAAAAGGCAGAAGAACTCTTTAAGCTGAACAGCGTGTATTTTCCGAGATCCGCAAACGCATGGGATAGCCTGGCGGAAGTTTATGTGTTCAAAGGCGACAAGGCTCGGGCGATCGAATACTACAAAAGATCCCTGGAACTGAATCCCAACAACAATAATGCCGTCGAGCAAATAAAGAAGTTGGAAACGCAGAGATGAGCGAGGAATTAAATGATGTTTTGAGGGGCGGCGCTATATGAACTTCTTAACAATATTCGGACCACCCGCGGTCGGTAAGATGACGGTCGGGTATGAGATCGCGAAACTTACTGGTTTTAGACTTTTTCACAATCATTTAACCGTAGATTTGGTTCTAAATGTTTTTGATCCCGGCAGTCCACAGTTTAAGGACCTCGTTTCGGAATTTCGCAAGAGAATATTTGAAGAGGCCGCCGCCAGCGATCTGCCCGGACTGATATTCACTTTTGTCTGGGCGCTGGACCTGGATGAGGACACGGAATTTATTGAAAGCAGTTGTCGTATTTTTAGCGAGAAGGGGGCAGGAATCTATTTCGTCGAGCTTGAAGCGGATCTAACCGAACGACTAAAGCGAAACGAAACGGAATTCAGGCTATCTCAAAAACCATCCAAACGAGATCTAGCAAGATCCAGAAAGCGGCTGCTCGAAGAAGATAAGAAATACAAATTGAATTCGACCGGCGATGCTTTCTTAAATGAGAACTATTTAAAGATCAACAATACGAATCTTTCTGCGGCCGAAACAGCGCAAATAATCGTTGACCGATTTGGGAAGTTCGGATGAAAAGACTCGATTCCCATAATTCCTTTACGGCTGAAAAACCGGCAAAACTTCGGGATAAATAGAAAGTATTTTCTGAGACGGAGGGAATAATGAATAGAAACAACTACTCCGGCGGCAGAACGCGGTGTCTTTTTGTCAGATTGGAGATCGCGAGAACAAGCTCGATGGGCTCGACCGGTTTTGTGATGTGCATTTGGAATCCAGCAGCTAGAGCCCTAACCCGGTCTTCGGGCCGTACATTTGCTGTAAGGGCGATCGCCGGCAGGCTCGAGACCTGATCATCCCCTAGCGAACGAATGCTACGGATCAGGAAATGCCCGTCCATATCCGGAAGCTCGATGTCGCTGATCAAGACATCGGGCCGATGTTCCCTTACTTTCTCCAGACCATCATTTCCGGTTGCACAGGCGACTACTCGGGCCCCGCTGTGCTCCAAAACCGTCGTCAGCATCCGGCGAGCATCCGCGTCGTCTTCTACAACCACGATCGTTAGGTTATCGAGTCCACCAAGTTCCGAGGGACGCTCGGGTGAGTCCGCCCCGCTCGGATCTCCGGACACACGAGCAAACGATCGCTCGTTCACGGTCATTACCGGCAAACGCAGGTAAAAGGTCGTTCCATGGCCCGGGCCATCGCTTTCGACACGTATCGTTCCGCCATGGAGCTCGACCAGGTGACGCGAGATCGCCAACCCAAGCCCGAGTCCTCCATGGCCGCGAGAATCGGTCCTGTCAGCCTGGCGAAAACGATCGAAAACATACGGCAGGAAGTCAGCACTAATGCCTTCGCCGGTGTCGGCCACGGCTATCTCGACGCTCGAGTTGACCCGACTGACCCGCACGTCAACGCGGCCGTGCTTGGGGGTGAACTTGATCGCGTTAGAAAGCAGATTCCATAGTACCTGCTGCAGCCGCGACGGATCGCCGGAGACCGCGGGCGGATCCGTGTCAAGGACCGTTTCAAGCTGGATATCCTTAGCCTCCGCGGCGGGACGGATGACATCGAGGGCCGATTCTATCACCGTACCAGGCTCCACACGCTCCACCGTCAGCCGCAACTTACCGGATATGATTCGCGAAAAATCGAGCAGATCCTCGATCAATCTTTGCAACACTTCAGCGCTGCGCTCGATGGCTTCCATTCCCCGGAGCGTGTCGGCAGGTTCCAAGTGGCCACCCGTGAGTATACGACTCCAGCCCTTGATCGCCGACAACGGCGTTCTTAGCTCGTGCGAAACCATAGCGAGAAATTCGTCTTTTGCCCGGACAGCATGCTCCGCTGCCCGCCGCGCCTTAAGAATTTCATCCTCGTACTCGCTTCGCTGGCGCATTTGCATGAGTATGCAATCGTTGACCGGATCGGTTTCGTCAGTACGTCGCCGTGCGTTCACCAGCATCGGAATGACTTCGCCGTCCCGGCTTTCCAACGAGAGATAGACTTCATTTACCTCGTTATGAAGTTTCAGCAGGGGGAAGAAATGTGTCTGGTGAAAGATACGGCTCGCCATCGGGAGGATCCGCTCAAGACGTTCGCCGACGAGTTCATCCTCGCTATAACCAAGCGTCTCGAGAAGTGATGAATTGGCCAGCAGAATATCACCCTGATCGTTGAACCTTAGGAAACCGCATGGGATCGTATTGAGCAGATCTTCCATCAAATATTAGATCTTTGTTGCGAGAGTCGCACGGTCTAGGTTCGACTCACCCAAGTATTCCTTGATCGTCTTGATCGTCTCTTCGGGATGGCTCATGTGAGGACAATGGCCTGTTGCCTTCATAACACGAAGCGTGCTGCCGGACAGATGCTCGTTCAGATAATTACCCACGTTTAACGGAGCGATCGCATCGTCGGTGCATTGCATGATGAGGGACGGGATCGTCACATTCGCGAGGTCGGCACGATTGTCAGCGAAAAAAGTCGCCTCGGCAAAGCGGCGGGCGATCTGCGGATCGGTCGAGCAAAAACTCTCCTCGAGCTCGGTCGCGAGTTCCGGACGCTCCTCATTCTTCATAATGGTCGGTGCGAGGAAACTTGACCAGCCGATGTAATTTTTATCCATCAGATCAAGCAAGCCTTCGATGTCCTTTCGGTCAAATCCCCCGACATAATTTGTTGCCGGGTCATTGATATAACTGGGAGATGGTCCGATCAGGATCAAACGCTCAAAAAGCTCGGGCCGCTCGATCGAAGCGAGCATACCGATGACCGAGCTTACGGAGTGTCCGACAAATATAGTTTTGGTGAGCTCGAGGGCGTCGCAGATCTCGATCAGATCGCTTGCGTAACCCTCGAGTTTTGAATATCGCTCGGGCCGATAGGCCGAAAGATCGGATTTTCCCGAACCGACGTAATCGAACACGAACGATCTTGAAATCGCTCTCGAAAGCGGGCGTGACGAATCTCCACATGTTCTGGTCGCAGCCGAATCCGTGTGCGAACACCATCGCCTGCGTGCCTTTGCCAAATACTTTCACGTTATTACGCCTTAATTATTTCTTCGTTTATCATATTGGTTTCCAGTGACCCTGCAATTTCCGCTCGCGAAGGGACTTCGCACTCGATCTCGATCTAATCGATTTCGGCGCTTGCGACGTGTATATCTATATTAGAAAGGATCGCGGCAATAAGAAAGGACCGCCGGAGCATTCGGCACATGGTACCCCCGGCGAAGGGGGTTGTCTGTTTGGGGTGTCGGAGTACGGGCAGGATTTCGTGGTTAAGCCAACGAATCTCTCGTCTTTATAATTGGTTGGCGTAAAAGCCGGACGACAATTTAGCTGTTGACCTCCCGCTAAAGCGGGAGGCAATTCATAAGGAAGGTCTCTTTTACACACCCCTCTCAAAATTGGCCAGAACATCTATTGGTTCGATGACAGCCAATGTCTTACCAGATAGAGCACGCGTCCTTTCGAACCATCGCTTGTCCGTCCTTGCAGCCGAATGCTTTCGCGAATTGCGGCATGTTAGAGAGCGGGCCGTTGACGCGCCAGCGGGGAACTGAGTGCGGGCCGTTCTTCGCCTGCAGCACCTCGGCCGCGGGAGTGTACTTCGATGCCCAGACCTGGGCCCAGCCGAGAAAGAAGCGCTGTTCAGGCGTGAACCCGTCGATCTTCGCCGCTGCTGGTTTACCTTCGAGCGATTTCATCAGAGCGTCGTAAGCGATGTTCAGCCCGGCAAAATCGCCGATGTTCTCGCCAAGGGCCAGTTTTCCGACCATGAAGATACCCGGCTGCACTTCGTACTTATCCCACTGCTCAACGACGCATGCGGCCCGCTCTTCGAAGAGCTTGCGGTCACCGTCGGTCCACCACATTTTAAGGTTTCCCGCGGCGTCGAACCGGCTGCCGGAATCGTCAAAGCCATGGCTTATCTCGTGGCCGATAACGCCGCCGATCGCTCCGTAGTTGATCGCGTCGTCGGCCTCGAAATTAAAGAACGGCGGCTGAAGGATACCGGCCGGGAAAGTGATGTCGTTGTTTATGCTCGAATACGAAGCGTTCACCGTCGTCGGGGAATATGGCCAGCGCGTCTTGTCGTGCGGCTTGCCGAGGTCCTCGAAGTTTCGCATGGTTTGAAACTGCGTCGACCGCAGCGCGTTTCCGAGATACGATTTGTTGTCGATCTTCAGACCCTTGAACCCGCGAAGATTGTCCGGATAGCCGATCTTTCGCTTGAATGTCGACAGCTTGGCCTGTGCTTCTTTCTTTGTCGCATCGCTCATCCATTCGAGGTTGTCGATGCGCTCCTTCATTGCGGCCATCAGGTTATCGATCAGCTCGTTCATTCGGGCTTTCGCTTCCGGCTTAAACGCACGCCGTGCATACTCCATGCCCAGGGCCTCGCCGAGGTTTCCATCGGTCTGCTGCACGCAACGCTTCCAGCGCGGCTGTTGTTCTTTCTGCCCGTTGAGGTAGCGTCCGAAGAAGTTAAAATTTTCATCTACGAATGCGGACGACAGCAGCGGAGCAGCGGCGTTAACGGCCATCCACCGGAGATAGGTCTTCCATTTGTCGACCGGTACGTCTTTCAGCATCGCGTCGACTTCAGCGAAGAACTTTGCCGGGGCGATATTCATCTCCGTGACCGCCGGTACCGAGCGCGCCGACATGTATTCGGTCCAGGAGAAGTTCGGGGTCAGTTCCGCGGCGGCATTGAGCGAAAGCTTGTTGTAGTTGTTGTCCGGGTTCCGGCGTTCAACGGGCGTAAGCGACGCCTTTGCAAGCCGAGTCTGGAAATCAAGAACGCTTGCGGCGTTGGCTGCGGCGGTCTCGGGCGAATCGCCGAGAAGCTTAAACATGTTCGTCATGTGCTCGACGAACTTTTCACGGGTCTCAACCGACTTATCGTCGGTATTCGTGTAGTAGTCGCGGTTCGGGAGCGTAAGCCCGGCTTGGCCGGCGTTGATCAGCACGGCATTCGAGTTCTTGAGGTCCGCACCCGCGCCAAATCCGAAGACAGCAGGCAGCCCGGCACGGTGCAGCACGGCGATCTGGCGCTCGACATCATCGCCCGTCTTTATCGCCGCGATCTGCGCGAGGTATGGCTTGAGCGGCGAGATGCCCGCCCGCTCGATCGATGCGACGTCCATACACGAGCCGTAGAAATCGCCGATGAGCTGGGCGTCGCTTCCCGCCGGCGATCGCTTCTTCACGGCGGTATCCAGCACATCCTTCAGCATTGTATTATTGTTATTCGCCAGGATGTTAAAGCTGCCCCAGCGAGCTTCGGAGGCGGGAATTTCTGTCGTCTTGAGCCAGGTCCCGTTCGCGTACTGAAAAAAATCATGACAGGCATCGGTCGCAGCATCCATGCGCTGCGTATCGAAACCTTTGCCTTGCGAGAATGTCGTTGCGCATAGCGAAAAAAGAAGTGCCGCGGCCGTCACCGATCGAAAAAAAGTCGTGTGCATTGATCTTGCTCCTTGGAAATAGTCGGGAAACATTGCTGTTTTGATGTACCAACAGTGTACGCCGACGACCCGCCCGTTCAAAACCAGGTGTGACAACGGTGCGGATACGCGGGAAGAAACCCGCGTGCCGACGCTAGATGACCGGAATAAATTTTTCTTTTACGCGCCGCCGCAGATCGGCCGCAAGTTGCTTTCGATCGGGGTTCACGACACTTTCCTCACCGAAATTCAGGATGGCCGTATATCGCGGCAACGTAAAAAGTCGAAACAGGTGATCGATGAAGGTTATGTCATCCCACCAGCAGATCGTAGCGCTGGGCGGCGGCTCGCCGTCGGGCGTTCGGTAACCTATCGAAGCGTACGATACGGGCAGATCGGTTTTCGAAGCGAACTCGAGAAACGACGAATTGAAGGGAAGAATATCCTCGCCTTTTGTGCTGGTACCTTCCGGAAATACGATCACGCCTTCGCCGTCATTGAGCTTGCGTATGATCTCTTCACCGGCCCGCGGGATATCACGCCGGTTCTTGCGATCGATAAAGATAACACCCATGTCGCGGACGATACGGCCCGCGAGAAACCAACCTCTTACTTCATTTTTTGCGACAAAAATTCCATTCACCACGGCCCGCAATGCGGCGATGTCGACATAACTGACGTGGTTTGTGACGAGAAAGAAAGGTGGCTTCGGCGGTGTCCCGATGACCTCGATCTCCATTCCCGATATCCATACAAAAGCCTTGGTCCAGGATCCGAACGCGAGCTGTCGCCAGTAAACCTTGTTGGGAACAAAGACGCGAAGCACGAACCACAGGCTGTAGAGCCCAAGGGTTGCGGCTACGAACATTACGAATCGAATTGTCGCACGGACTTTTTTTATCATGAGGGGGGATCGAGAGGACCAACTATTCCTTGTCCACTTTCGTAAAATTGTATCGCAGCAAAACGCGCATCGGCAAAGGCTTGCCGGATCGCATTGCAGGGCGCCAATTCATGGTGCGAACTGCTTTTTCGACTGACTCCTCAAGACCAAATCCGGCCCAGCGGACGATGTCGTGTCGCCAGTATCCGTCCGTCGGAATCAATATCCGCTTCGATATCTATAGTTGCGCGGACGTCGTAAAGAAATGCAATCGAGGTGTAATCGGGCTTGATCCGGCGGTACGGAATGGGTGCTTTGAGATTTGTTGCGGCCGGCGAATCCGCGACGGGTACCTCTTCGATCTTGAGTGTCGTGCGGTGCACGACGCTCGTCGAGTGTGGCCTTGCTGACCTTATCCACGATCTCTTTGGCGGTATCGCTCACCGAATCCGCCCGAGCGCGGTCCGCTTTGATCTGGTCAACGGCTGCGAAACTTTTGAGAAGCCACGACACAAGCTCGCCGGTTCGTGTGCTGACGACATAGTGCACGGCGAAAGCTTCGTAATAGTCCGGCCGCGAGAAAGACGACCTTCTCTGTGCTCCGGTTCGTGTGAGGACGAAGTAATCGCAGCCCATAACCGTCCCGGCCGCCTTCGCTTCGTCGAGCCCCATATTAAAAACGTTACGTACGCTGACGGATCCAAATGCGGTATCCGATTGTGATCTGTCGAGGATTCTCAAGCTTGAGCCGAGACGTTCGCTCAACAGCTCCGCGTATTCGGTATCGGGCGCATTATTTTGAGGAGCAATGATCGCCACGCGCTGCGCCGCGATATTTGTCGCGAGGAAGGCAACGCAAACGACAAGACGGAGAACGGCCCCAGGTGTTCCTAACTTCCTTAAATTATCGGTGATAGAGACGGGCGACCTCATCTTTTAATTCCGCGGGAAAACAAATCCGATGAATACTGTATTCCGACTGAAGGCCGCGGACCGCACTGCTCACCTCCGAGATCTCGCGGATCCGCGGCCGTGAGAATCCATCCTCGACATAGATCAAGTTCTTTGGCTTCGAATTGTCACTCGTATAAAAATAATGCGGAATGTCGGCCGGCTTGTCCTCAACGAAATAGTATTCAGGATCGAATCCGTGAGCTTCGACAACCGAGCGCGAGTCTTCGATAAAACGCGACCTCTGCTCTTCGGGCATGTCGAGGTCGAACGCCTTGAACAATCGCCGGTTAAGAAATCGTTTCGAGAGATCGGCGAGAATTTCGTCGCTCGATTTTTGCCATTGTTTGATGTAATAGATGACATCGGCGTCATCGAGCTCGAGATGCTGTTTCAAGCCCAACTTTTTGCCGCTCAGTATCTGCTCGAACGCGGTCCCCGGAGCATGCCATACAGCTTTTCCTTCCTGAAACAGTTGAAGCGCACGCCTGAGAATGGCCTTCAGGATTATCTCGGCGGCCCGCAGCGTTCGATGAAAGTAAACCTGACGGAACATGTAGTACCTGGCCTGCAGATAATCTTCGACGGCGTATAGGCCGCGAGCCGAGACGTACAACTGATCGTCGTTTTCATTTATCTCGAGCGACTTTATTATCCATTCGAGATCGAAGACGCCGTACTTAACGCCGGTCATCAGTGAATCGCGAAGCAGATAGTCCATGCGGTCTGCGTCGAGCTGCGACGACACGATCTGAGCGAGGGCCATCGGCCGGAAAGTGCCTCGGATAATATCGGCGACACGCGGTGCGAGATCTGGCGAATACGATCGGAGCAGGTTGCCGACCTCGGTCTCGTCGCTCAATACGGTCTCGATGGTGAAGTCTTCGTGGTGAAATCCCAAAATCGTTTCGAGGACGTGAGAAAACGCACCGTGACCGAGATCATGAAGCAAAGCCGAAACGCGGACGGCGGTGTGATCGTCGGGCGAGATCTCGTATTTCGTCTTCAGCTTCGCGAGTATTCGTGTTGTGAGATGAAAGGTGCCGAGGCTATGTGTGAAACGCGAGTGCTCGGCCGCCTGGTACGCAAAGTGTGCAAGGCCAAGCTGCCGGATGCGGCGCAGACGCTGGAACTCCGCCGAATCGACGAGGCGTCCGATCAACGCGCCTTCCGGCGAATCCGTCTTGAGACGAATTATGTTATGGACCGAATCGCGATAGATCCGTTCAGACGAAGGCATTCTTTATTTGCTTCGCCTTCATGTCGGATATGTCCTTCTTGACCTTTTCGGCGTCCTGGGCTTTGGGTGCGAGTTTAAGATAAGTTTCCAGCTCGTGAACGGCTTCTTTCCCCATGTCCTTTCTCATGTAGATCCGGCCGAGATATTTGTGTATGGCGGGCAGGCTGCGTCCGCCCTTGAGTTCCTTCGCCTTTTCGAAGGCCTTTTGTGCGATATCGAGATCGTTCTTCACGACGAAGAGTATTCCGAGATAGTAATGTGGGGTTACTGCCGTCTCATCAAGATACGCCGCTTTTACGAGTTCCGGCTCGGCAAGGTCGTACTTCTTCAAATTCAGCATGGCGATTCCGAGATTCAAGTGTGCGTCGAAATCTGCGTCATCATATCGGATCGCCGTCTTAAGGTGAGTGATCGATCCGGCAAGGTCGCCGGCCCGCTGCGCGATCCTTCCAAGCTGAGTGTGCGCCGGTGCAAACGATGGCCAAATCTCGACCGCCCGACCAAATTCCGCTCCCGCACCGAGGTCGTTACCGTCGCGGACAAGTCTTAGTCCACGTTCGTAATGCTCGATCGCCGCCTTTGGGACGCTGGCCCACTTCACGTTCAGGATGCCGGGAGACGTCGTCTGGTTCGCGGCTCCCGCTGCCATCCGGAGATATATCTGCACATTCACATAACGGGGAACTCCCCGGGTTCGGATGGGACTTCGAATACTACTGCTTCCCGGATCATCGATGTAGACGCTTTCATTAGCATCTTCGAACACTCCACCTCCTTCGACAACGATCAAATAAGATCCTGCATTCACGTTTTTAAACGTGAATGTGCCTGTTTCGTCTGTGATAACAAAGATGTCGCCGGCGGACGATGTAGTGAGGCGGATCTTTAGGCCTGAGAACTGACTACGCCTGCCGTTCGGGGCGTAAAGACGCCCATGAATGGTGTGGCGTCCCCCGTTGCCGAGATCGTTCGAAGAGCTTTGGGCTTTAATTTTAGGCGCGGAGATAATACAGAAAGAAAGTACCAGAACGACAACCAGGGACAACCGTCCCCAACTGTGAACGAAAACCGCGGAATACATAATAGGACCTCCGGTACTGATGCAAATTGTATAGACTAGTCTATTCCCATTCCTCATCAAATACAATGATTCGTTTAGAGCAGACGGACCTCATTTGCGGATAAAAAAGACAATTAAATTGTCCGTTCAGCTTCGGCGTCCGGGCGGGTTTATGAAATGTCTTGTCACCTGCTCACGATCTTCCTGCGGGCGACAAAATGGCGGAGGGACACTCTTTCCATGTCGCTGATCGACGATCGCCGATCGTATTTCAGGTCCGGCTTTAACCGTGTATGCGCCAAAAAAAAGAGGCCCTTATTTTCATAAGAGCCTCTTAAAATACCCCGCGTTCCGAGAAACGGATGCGGGCAGTCAATTAGAAGGTGAACTTCGCTCCCAATCTAAGAGCCGAGGGGAACTGGAAGATCGTACCAGTACCGTAGAACGGATTCGGTACCGGATTAATTCCCGGAGCTCCGCTATTGATCTGGAACGTTTCATCCTGGCGGATCGCCTTCTGGTTATTCGTTACGTTGAACCAATCGGCCGTGAATCGCAACTCACGCTTTTCGCTGAAGCGAATAGGATAGTATGCGCCCAGGTCGAGGTTCCATGTAAACGGAGTTCGAGTGCTGCCCGTAAGCGGGTTGACTGCCGTTCCACGCGGAACGCCAAAGCCTTCGTTGTCTCCGTACAAGAAGTGCGGTATCAGCTGGTTGAACGGTATGCCTGACTGAGCGTAGAAGTTACCCGAAATAAGTAACTTAAACGGTGTCTGGTAAGAACCGTTAAACTTGAACTGATGCGGACGGTCGTTCGGAAGACGTCCATACGAGCCAGCTAGCAAGCTGGGCAGATCGAACAACGAAGTGATGTTCGGATCCGACTGGCCGTTGTCATTTCTGAACAGGCCTTCATAGTTACCGGTCAAGCTTGAAAACACGTACGAAGCAACGAACTGGTAGTTGTTCGAAAATCTCTTCGTCGCAGTGAATTCGAGGCCTCGGTAAAAACGTCGTGCACGTCCAAAAACATCGCCGGCAGCCAAAAGATCCGCAGACGTGGGCTGGCCCGGTCCGTTCAAACATCCTTCATGTTCAAGCAAGCTTACTACCGCCTGGGTGCTGGTCTCACCCGGATTAAAGAGGAAGTAGCAGTTGCCGTCATCATAGGAACCATCTTCGATAACAGATCCTTGCGGTCGATAAATGCCGCGGAATCCCAGCGTAACATCCTTGAAAGCTTGGTATTCAACACCGGCCGTAAATTCGTTAACCGTTTGGGGCTTTAACCCATCCGGACCCGGAGTAGCGTGGTTACCAAGATTTCCAAAGTTACCGATCGAAGTCGCTCCAGCTGCACCGTTGATACGGCTGAGATTCAGATGATAGTCATTCTGAATTTCACCACCTGACGCGCGAACGTTGATGTCAAGCGGGATCGGAGTTTCTACGAATCGAGCATAGTTAGCGAAAACCTTGCCTTTTCCTTTACCCGTAAAGTCATAGGTAAAGCCGAGGCGGGGTTGAAGCGTATCGAAGAGGTTGGTCAAGTTGCTATTGGGAAGATACTGAACCCCACCAACAGAATATGCCTTCTGCGTATCCCACCGTGCACCTACATTGATCTGGAGATCGCGCGTGACGCGGAAATCGTCCTGAATGTAAAAGCTCTGAGTATCGGTCTTCGTAAATCCACCCTGTGTATTCAGGCTAAAATTACGAGCACGTACAACGTCGAGAAGCAGGAAGGGGTTCGTCGGATTGAGCGAAACCGGACCCGTCACCGCAGTGGTTACGCCAGCGGGGGCCTGACCTGCCGTGATGATCGCCTGAACGTTTGTCGTACGCGATGCGCTCGGGCAAGTAATTGTAGTCGTGGACGTGCGGGCACAGACGGCCCAACGATTTTCGATACGATGAGGACCAGCCGGGTTTGCAGGCGTAAAGCTCAGATCCGGTCCGGTCGAACGCGTATCGATCCTGTAAAGGTTACGGTTAAACTCGAAACCATACTTGAACGTGTGCTTGCCCCAGATGTTCTGGAGTCGAGCTGCAAACTCCCAACGGTCGCGGTCCTGCTGAGATTCGAGGCCGAAACCCTGACGAACGTAGTTACGTTGAACGACTCCGCCCGTCCCTTCAACATAAGCAAGCCGGAGGCCGCCTGAAGAGAAGACCGTCGTTTCGGTCGGACTGAGAACAGCACCGCTTCGAAGAACTGCGAATCGATCGGTGACAAGTGTCTCGTCGAGTTCCGGAATCGTGTTGGCACGTTGATAGTGCAAACCGGCCGAAAACTCACCGATAAAGTTCGGAGAGAATGACGAGTTCAGGCGGAACGCATAGTTTGAACCACCGGTCTCGGTCGTACCTCTAAAGCTCGCAAGATTTGCACCAAAGCCGCTGAATCCGAAGAGATGGCCTTCCTGCTTGGTGTGATCCGCGAATGTCGAGAATGTGAATGTATGGTTGTCGTTAATTCCCCAAGTCAGTTTACCCGCATAGAACGGGGTCGTGATCTCATTGTTAACTTCCTGCAAAAAGGTCTGGGTAAGGAAGTGATTCTTTCGAATCTGGGGATTGAACGCACCGAAGAACCAAAGTTTGTCTTTGACGATCGGGCCACCGATATCGAAACCGGCGTCGATTTCAGAGAAACCGTCCGGAGCCGAACCCGTGAACGGGATGGCCGTTGATTTTACGTCACGGACAAGATTTCTGGTCGAAAAGTAACCAAAGACATCGCCGTGAAACTCATTCGTTCCCGACTTGGTGATGACGTTGAAAATACCACCGGTCGCCTTTCCGTGCTCGGCGCCGTATGCACCGGTCTTGATCTCGATTTCCTGTACGAACTCGAACGGGATATTCGCTCCCGAACCGCCAAAAGCCGGGTCGGTAGCATTCACGCCGTCAAGAATGTAGTTATTCTCCGGACCCGACGAGCCGGCAACCGACGGGTCGCGATCGCGGCCCGAAGCGTCACGCAGACCCGAACGGGCAACCGTCGGAGCGATCGTGTAAAGAGACTGGACGGTACGTCCGGTCGGGAAGTTTGAGAACTGGTCAGACGAAATGTTAGTTCCAGTAGTATTACTGGTCTGATCGATCTCAGGGGTCGCCAAAACGTCAACCACGCCTCCGACACCCGCAGCCGTAACTGTGAAGTTTGAAGTGGTGGTCCTAGACAAGTTAACTTCGACGTTTTCCTGACGTGTCGCTCCGAAACCGGATGACGCGGCTACTTCAACAGTGTAGCGTCCAGGAGGAACCTGCTGGAAGCGATATCGCCCATCAGTATTTGTCGTTGTGGTTTGAGCCCTAATAAGATTTGGACCGGAAAGCGAGACACTGGCATTCGGAACAATAGCTCCGTTTGCATCCAGTACCACACCCTCGACGGATCCAGTTGTGCTGGTTTGGGCCATTATCGCAGTTACGAAAAACAGAGAAAATACTGCGAAAATAGCCAACGCAAAAAATTTAATATTCTTTTTCATGCTTCAGATATTCCTTTCTAAAGATTATGCAAACAGATACAGGGAAGGGATCCCGGGTTCTATGGTTTACATCCGGGTGTAGTTTACGCAAATGCCATGCCTGCCAAGGGATAGAGGGTAAGACCCACTATTGCAACATTTGCCGTTCAGGAGAGGCCTGACTTTCTCGCCAAAATGTCCAAATTTATGAATACCGGACGGAAAAGTTGAATTGCGGCTAGAAGTTCAACAGGTGGCCAAGCTTTTCCTTCTTCGTACGAAGGTAATGGGCGGCGGGTTGAGCAGTCTTGATCTCGATGGGAATGCGCTCGACAATTCGCAGCCCGGCCTCCTCGAGGGCCCTAAGCTTATCAGGGTTATTCGAGATAACACGGACCTTGCATAAACCGATGTCGAACAGAATTTCCGCGCATTGCTGGTAGTTGCGAGCATCTATGGCGAAACCGAGTTTCTCATTGGCTTCGACGGTGTCGGCCCCGTCGTCCTGCAGGGCGTACGCACGGATCTTGTTGAGAATTCCGATGCCACGCCCTTCTTGCTGTTGATAGACGATCGCTCCCCGGCCCTCCGCCTCGATCATCTCCATCGCCTTGTTGAGCTGCGGTCCGCAATCGCACTTGATAGAACCAAAGACGTCGCCCGTCAGGCATTGTGAGTGTATTCGGACGAGGGTCGGAACGTCGGGCTCCATGTCGCCCTTGAAGAGGACGACGAATTCCTCGTCACTCGTCAGCGAACGATAACCGGCGATCATGAATTCGCCGAGGTTTGTCGGGAGTTTCGCCACGGCGACCTTTTCGACCGAGATCGGAGGCCGGTCGGTCGGACAGTCTGGCGGGTCCACAGTGCAGTCTTGAATAGTCACTTTTATAATTCTTTCGATGGTTAAATTATAACCCCATGAGTCGCCAATTGTAACAAACTGAGTCTTTTTAATCTCTCATCCGTTTCGGATCGGGAACACAGAGAAGGCCCGCGTTCTTGCCGCGGGCCCCGTATATTCCTAATGTGGAAAGCATCTACTCTTTATCTTTTGTCAGATCTGTCACATCTGGGTCATTAGCCACGTTATCCTCCGTGGCCTTTTCATTATGAGCAAAAACAGCACCGTCGTTTGTACCGAAGATCTTGGTAAGGATTCCGCTTAACACATCCGAAAGCTTTTGCGGTTCATTTGCCGACACAGGACGTGAATCGTCCGGCACTCCATCAAATGCGAGATCCAGGCGGACGAGCTCGGCGGTCTTATGACGGCAAAAGCCGCATTTGACCAGATGATTTACGACAGGCGTAGATTCACGCTCGTCCAAATTTCCCTCGGCAAACGCAGTCAGGAAGTCTTCGTCAACGTGGACACTAGTCTCGGCGGCCGAACTCTTGAGCGACTTGCGAGACAAAAGGAAGGCTTCCAGTAGACGTTGAATCCTCAGTTCGTCGCGACCAAGTTTGCTTGTATTGTCCATTTCGATATCAGCCTCCAAAACAAAGACGGAGCTAAGTGAAACATTTGCCTAACCAACTCGTCACGCGAAACACACGAGAGCGCCTTCAAACGGCCAACTGTTGAAATAAATCTGTCCCGCCAAGATCCTCTGTGACCAAATTCAGACAAATCTCGACCTCGACTGCGGAGAGCTCGTGGGTCAACTCCAGTTCGGACCTGAAAAGCTGCAAGATCTTCGCATAGCTTTTATCAAGCCACCGCATAACGGTCGATTCATGTATGCGGCCCTGCGGATTGTCCCGGCGGCTCTGCATTCTGCGTTGAAACCATTGGCGGAGGGGCGAGTTCTCCAGCTCAACAAGACGCGCGATCTCACGAAGCTTTAATTGATCGACATGGTAGTAGAGCAGCAATAGTTTTTCGTGTTCTTCGAGTAGGGAAAAAGCTGCTTCAAGTGATTTGAGCGTGACGGTCCGATATCTGTTTCGCGCGATCTGTTCGACGATCTCACCGTCGCCTCCCGGTGGCCGATCCAGGAAATTCGCGTGGACTGCGCCCTCACCGGCGTTCTCTGTCATTTCGTCGAGCGAAACTTCGTCATGACTCGCCCGGTGCAGATCGACAAGCGTGTGCCATATGACGGTCCTGAGCCAACCCTTAAGGCTTCCGCGTCCGCTGTAGGTTCCAAACTTCGAAACACGCTCACCATCGACAAATCGCGTTCCGTAGAGCTCGACATAAACGCAGTCGACCACTTCCTGCGCATCGCCTTCAGTCTTGGCCAAGTGCCGCGAGAGACGTTCCAGATATCCCCGATACTGCTGATCGAACTCCCACCACGCTCGCTCATTCCCGTCGGCGCATGCGAGGGCAATGAAAAGATCATCGGCCTGAAGAAGGTTGATGAACTCGAGGGTCTCCTCTTGTTTCGGAGCATCGGACGAAGCGGACGCGAATCTGAGCAGAGATTTATTTACCGACGCTTTGAAACGCTCCGGGGTGACTGCGAAATTAGGCGCTTTTTCCATGCACCGCGCGAATAGTTCGTCGAGGCGAGCATCGTATTGACTAAGGAATTCCTCGTTCGAGACCGCAGGCTGCATATTTATACGGACATCCACTAAGAGAATAAGACGCCAATTGTAACCCTAGTTTGGATTCTTTGCAGGTCGGGGGGCTACATCCCCGACTCGGTGGCGGGGTCCCGACCGATCAGGCCAGATTCGGACACGTGAATTTTCTCTTCGGAGTACTGTAGCTGATAGAGCCTCCAGTACAACCCGCGCGCTGCTAGTAATTCGTTGTGTGTGCCGGATTCGCGGAGTTCGCCATGGTGGAAAACCATTATGCGATCGCATTTTTGGATAGTCGACAACCGATGTGCGACAACAAGGGATGTTCGGTCGTCCATGACGCGATTGACGGCTTGCTGGATCAGCTGTTCCGTTTCGGTATCGATCGAACTCGTCGCTTCGTCGAGGATCAGGATCGTCGGATCGAACGCCAGGGCGCGTGCAAACGAGATCAGCTGCTTCTGACCGACCGACAATCCGGCGCCGCGCTCGCGGACCTCAAACTTATATGTTCCGCTGAGCTGCTGAATGAATTCGTCCGCCCGCACTTCTTTGGCGGCCCAGCGTATTCGACCGCCGTCGATGTCGGTTCGCCCGAGGCGAATGTTGTTTTCGATCGACCCGCTGAACAGGAATACATCCTGGAGCACGACGGCGAAGTTCGATCGCAGATCATTCAGGTCCCACTCACGTACGTCGACACCGTCGAGCAGGATCTTTCCCTTCTGCACATCGTAAAAGCGCATCAGCAGGTTTGTGACGGTGGTCTTGCCTGAACCGGTTGCTCCGACCAGGGCGATGCTTTCGCCGACGTTCATCTTGAACGAGACGTCCTTGAGCACCCAATCGTTCTCTTTGTACGCGAACCACACGTTTCGAAATTCGATCTCGCCGAGAGCTCGACCGATTTTCGCGGGCTCGGCCGGGCTCTTGATGTCGATGTCGAGGTCAAGCAGGATAAAGATCCGGTGCGATGCAACGATCGCTGCCTGCAGGACATTGAACTTATCCGACAGATCCCGAATCGGCTGGAAGAGATAGATCGAATATTGTATGAATGACGCGAGCACCCCGATCTTCAAACCGGCATCGCCGGCCGACACTCCGGTAAGATACTCATAGCCGAAAAAGAATATAACAACCGCGATGCCCACCGCGCCGATGAAATCTACAAGTGGATAGAATACCGAGTAGTAATAGATGGTCTCGATGTTTGCTTTCCGATAGTCGTCATTGATATCACGAAAGCGCCGTCGAGCTTTTGTCTCGGCGTTCATCAACTGCACCGTCTGAGCTCCGGAAATATACTCCTGCAAAAAAGCATTGAGCCGGGCGTTTCGAGTGCGAACTTTATCAAAGCCGGTTCGAGCGTGTTTTCGAAACCAGTTCGTGCAGGCAAACAAGAGCGGGACGGTGATCAGCGATACGATCGCAAGCTTCCAGTCGATAACGAACAGCCAAACGATGATCGCAAAAATAACTACGAGGTCTCCAAGGACGTCGATAACCCCCGACGTGAACATCTCGTTCAACGCGTCAACATCGGATGTAAGACGCGTCATTATCCTGCCGACGGGGTAGCGGTCGAAGTATGCGACTTCCTGCCGCTGCAGTTTTGTGAAGATCTCGGTGCGCAGATCAAACATGACCCGCTGCCCGACCTTGTTGAGAAGGATTTCCTGAACGTAGGAGAAAACGAATCGGAACAAAAAGATGCCGAAAAAGGCGAAGGCGAAGATCCACAAGCCGTCCGTATTTCGAGGAACAATGAAATCGTCGACTGCGACTTTTGTAAAATACGGCTGCGTGCTCATTAGAATGTTCGTGAGCAGCGTAAGCGTCAGGGCAGCGGCGACGATCTTCCAGTAAGGCTTCAGATATCGAGCCAAACGCCGGGCGATCCGAAAATCGTAGGTCTTCCCGATCGCATCTTCTTCGTGATATTTCTTTGCTTCGTCCGACACTTTGTATTGTGGATTTTAGATTTTGGATTTTGGATTAGCAACCTTGAGGAGATTTCCCGCAAAGCCGCAAAGCAGAGTAGAGGAGATTTCCCGCAAGTCGCAAAGCTAAGTGGACGTGGATCAGGCTTGAGCGGATACTGAGCGGCGGATTTCTTTGCGACTTTGCGTCTTTGCGGGAAATCTCTTCCCGATTACCTGCTTTGCGGCTTTGTGGGAAATTCGCTTGCTTGTCCAACCCAAGTTGTAAATCCAAAACCCAAAATCTAAAATCCAAAACGGGATGAACCGATTCATAGACGAGCGAAAAGACAACTGGCGGCGGCTCGAAGATCTGCTCGGGTTGCTGCAGGGCACGTCTCTCAAGGGTTTGTCGAGGATCGAAGTGCGTGAGTTCGGTGAATTGTATCGACGGGCGGCGACCGATCTGGCGATCGCGCGGGCCGAAACGCGCGATCCGAAACTGATCAATTATCTGAACAGTCTTGTGATCCGCGCGCACGGAAAGATCTATCGCGCCGAAGGCGAGGGCGCGGGCATCATTCGAAAGTTTTTTCTGAAGGATTTTCCGCGCACGTTCCGCGACAACCGAAACTACATGGCGCTTGCCGGCGGGACGTTCATCTTGTTCGCTGTCTTCGGATTCGTCGCGACATCGATCGATACAGATTTTACGCGCTTCGTATATCTCTCGGGCGTCGTCGATAACATTCAATCCGGCGAACGGTGGTGGCTGTCGCTTAACGATTCCAATCAGATCGGCGCGAGCTTCATCATGTCGAACAACATCATCGTCAGCATACGGGCTTTTGCGATGGGAGCGTTGTTGGGGGTCGGAGCGTTTTACGACATCGCGTTCTTTGGGGCGCACGTCGGCAGTGTCTTTGGCGCGTGTTACAAACTGAATCCGCCGTTCGGATACGATCTCGCGACGTTCGTCATCGGCCACGGCGTGATCGAAATCTCGGTCGTCTGTTTTTGCGGGGGTGCGGGTATGATGATCGGATACGCGATCGTTAATCCCGGCGATCTGACGCGAGCCCAGGCTTTGAAAAAGAAGGGGATGGAGGCCGCAAAGATAGTCGTCGGATGCGCGTGCCTCCTCGTCATAGCCGGACTGATCGAAGGATTTATCTCGCCGTCGCCACTGCCCGCGGCGTTCAAATTCGGGACCGGAATTCTATCCGGGCTAGTGATGTTTTCGTATCTGTTCCTGGTAGGACGAACGGAGGCGGAACCCGTCAACGCGGCGTGACATAGAAATCGAGAATGCTGCCCACCCGTGTTTTTTCGATCAGCCTTCGATAAAATTTGCCGCCGATCCTTCCATAGTCTTTATCAACCGGTGTTTCCCAAAACCTGACCGCAAACCCAGCCCTCTCAATCATCTTCGTCAACGTCTGCGGTGTGAAGAAATATAAATGGTGGGTCGCGGCGTAGTGGCGCCAGGCCTTCTTTTTCAAACCGAGACGGCTCTGCACATTTTTGATCCGCGGGCTGACGCCGGCGAGATTCGGCACACCGACAAAAACAATTCCCCCGGCGTTCAGCAGCTCGCGGCAGCGAGCAAGCTCGACGAGCGGATTCTGCAAATGCTCGAGCACATGATTGAAACGAATTACATCGAAACGTGCCGCGCCAAAATCGATTTCCGGCAGACGGCCCTCGAACAGCGGGCAGGTCAGATTCGCGGTTTCCGGCGACAGACGTATGTCGGCACCGAAGGTCTCCCAACCTTTCCGTTGCGCATATTCGAGAAACGATCCGTTGCCGCAGCCGACGTCCAAAATGCTCCCTTTTTTTCCAATGAAGTTTTCGAAATTTGATAGCTGGCGTGCGTATGCGGTTTCGTTGGCCGACTCTTCATGGCCTGGACAATAATCCTCGGTGTAGACCTTGTCTGCAAGTACCTCGAAACTCAGCCGCGGACTTTGAAATTGCAGACCACAGTCCGGACATTTACATAGATGAAAGCCCTGGTAATCGACGGCGAACTCGACCGGGGCACGATCGCACAGCGGACACACCGCATCCTCGGTCGGTACCAGCTCGCGACGTGTTACGGCCGCATCTTTTCCAAAGTAGTTCTCAGCCATGTTTGAGTTAAGACTATCGCGTATCGATGGGGAAGTATCAAATTCACCTGCACACGAGCACACAACCTTTATGGAACCTTTCTTTGGAACTGACGTCTATTAGTTCGCCCCTTCTTGAAACCCGTATGAGATCAACCTTTGCGTTTCTTATAGTTTCAGTGAGCCTCGTCATTAATGGCTGTGGCCCGGACCGAATCTTACGCTCGCAAAACGTCGAGAGGCCTTCGACAGTGGAGATTGCACCCGGACCCGTGCGTTCGATAATAGAGAGCGCCATCAAGCAGACAAAAACAACGACCGGCTACACGCAGGACTATTTCGTCATTCCGTTCCCAAACGGAGATGTTCCGGCCCATACGGGAGCTTGTACAGACGTTGTTATTCGATCGTTTCGTGCCGCGGGCGTCGATCTGCAGAAAGATGTTCACGAGGACATGGCCGCTCATTTTGCCGAGTATCCGAAAAAATGGGGACTGACAAAAGCGGATTCGAACATCGATCACCGCCGCGTTCCAAATCTTCAGAAATATTTTGAGCGAATAGGAAAATCTCTGCCGGTGACGACGGACGGGAAGGAATATCGGCCCGGCGATATTGTGTCGTGGGATCTGAACGGGAATGGGATGACCCACATCGGCGTCGTGTCGAATCTGTGGAATGCGGACCAAAAGCGCCATTTGATCATTCACAACATCGGGTCGGGTGCTCGGGCCGAAGACCGTCTTTTCGAATGGAAGATCACCGGACATTACCGCTATTTCGATTAAGTGAGTCGGGTGAGGCTGGAGACTTCAAGACGTCAGACGATCTCACCTCGTGTGAGCTGCGCGTTGCGTTGAACTTTGTCGAGATAACTCTTCGCGGTGTCAAACGGCAAGACTATCAGCGCGTTTTCGGGCTTCGCCCTCATGCAGGCAAGGATGCCTGCGATCCAGTCATTTGATTGCTTTGGCGACAAACTGCAGATCGCGTACGAAGTCGCGATACTGTTCTTCGCGCGATTCCGGATCTGGCGCGCGCAATATCGATGAAGGATGAACCGTCGCGGTCGCCATCGGTGAAAACGGAGCTTCAAGCCACTTTCCGCGTTCTCGCATCACACTGAAATCCTTTCCGAACAATGCCTGAGCCGCAGTCGCACCGAGACAGACCAGGACGGAAGGTTTCACAACCTCGATCTCTGCCGCTAGCCAGGGCTCGCATGCTCGGACCTCGCTTGCCCTCGGCTTTTCGTGGATCCGGCGCTTTCCTCGCGGCTTCCATTTGAAATGCTTTACGACATTTGTGACATAAGTTTGTGTGCGGTCGATCCCTGCCTCGGCGAGGGCTTTATCAAAGAGGCGCCCTGCAGGGCCGACAAACGGACGTCCGGCAAGATCTTCTTCATCACCCGGCTGTTCGCCGACAAACATCAGCTTCGACGCCCGAACCTGCCCTTCGCCAAACACTGTCTGCGTTGCGTTCTTATAAAGATCGCAGCCCATACATCCCTCGGCGGCCGCTTTCATCGCTTTGTAACTGATCTCGTCTGGAAAGTAATCCAGTGCGCTTCGGGTGGGTACGTCTCGCATACATATTTACTCCTCGAAGGTGCCGGAGCAATTACTGAGCCAGCCTGGGATATAGGGCCGAATGTACGAGCCCCGGATGGCGCTTTCCATACCGGCCAGGCACATCCTGTGTCCAGTCGCTTGGAATGACGAGACAGAACAGGAGCAGCGAAACGAACACAGGACGTCTCCAATCAATGCCAAAAGTGTCGGGCTCGGCATTCGTCATAGACACACCTTCAGCCGTGAAGTTTTCTAACGGGTTAACGAGTCGGTACGCAATAAACATCACGATCAACCCAACGATCGAGAACGCCACATTCAACGCCTGTCCGGTCGCCAGCCCGAGCAGGCTCGTCGGGTATTCGCGAAAAATATCGACCGGGATGCGGAGAAATGAGTAGAGGAACAGAAAAAGGCCGGTGACAAAGCCGGGTCGAGGCGCTCGTAGGGCGACGAGCAGCAACACGGGAATGATAAGCAGATTTTTAATTCCGTCGTAGAGCACGACCGGATGACGGAAGCCTTCGGCGTCCGGAAATTTCACGGCCCACGGCACGTCAGTGATGCTGCCCAGGATCTGACCGTCGATGAAATTGCCGATACGACCCATTCCGAGTATGAACGACGCTGGGGCAGCGAGCACGTCGGTCATCACAAGAAACGGCTTTTTCGTGATAAGGCAAAAGATCCAGACCGCCGCGAGTCCGCCAAGCAGCAATCCGTGACTCGCCATTCCTCCAAGCCAGAGCGCGGGGATCAGCGCGAGGTTTTCGCCGTAGAACGGCCACTCATAGAAAACGACTTCGACGACACGTCCGCCGACCAATACGCCGGCGGCGATCAAAATACTGAGATCGTAAACCTGCGACTCCGTCATGAGAAGGCTCCCTCGACGCTTCTTAATAAAATTGAAGGCGTTGAAAAAGCCGAGCGTGTAGCTCAGACCGTACCACCACAGATGAACGCCGAATATGGTCCCGATGATCGGATCGATGTTATGAACGTAAGGAAAGGCCGATGACATACGCCGTTAGTCTTGAATGGAATGGTTGGATTGCCAGAGCGATTGTCATAGTTTGTCGTCTGTCACACGGTCTTCCAGAGCACCAAAGGTGCGGACGTAATTTAGCCAGGGCCGACGGCCCTGGAAATCGAACCGAAGAAAATCAAAGCCGCAACGCGGCGAAGTATTTTGAATTTACTCCGCCGCATTGCGGCTACGATGCGTGTACTCGCGTTACCAGGGCCTTCGGCCCTGGCTAGATTATCGCCGCACCTTTGGTGCTCCTACAACAACCCTCGCTCTTTCACTCTCAAATAAGTCTCCAACAATTTCGGACCGAGTGTCTGAGTCGTCACATCGAGTGCCAGCCCGCCTAGCGATTCAACCAATCTCAGCGCTTGTTCGCGCTGGTGAATGATCTCCTCGGCGGCGGACTGTGTGAACACATCTTTTATATCTCCGGGCGGTTTGCTGACCGTGATATTTAGATCACGGTCGCCGATCGTGACGACCAGTGGCAGGTGCCGCGGCCGCAGCAGCTTCAAAGAATTGATCAATTCCTTTGAGCTTTCCTTATCGACGAGATCTGTCAGGATGACGACGAACGAACGTTTCTTCGAATTCGATGCGATGTACTGAAACGCGCGGGCGTAAGACGGTTCGATAAGCTCCGGTTCCATGTCGTGGAGCGATTCGAGCACGGCGTCCATATGCTCGAGCCCGCGCTTGGGCGGAAGATATTTTTTGACGCGTCGGCCAAATACTGCGAGGCCGCAGTTGTCACCTGCGCGTCCACAGGCTGAGATCAGTGCGAGGGATGCGTGGATGGCAGTGTCGAATTTTGTTTCGTCTCCGATACGGCCGGTCATCAGACGTCCGCCATCGAGCGCGATTATCACAGTCTGATCGCGCTCGATCTGATACTGGCGCGTCGTCAGGCGATTTCGCCGCGCGGTTGCTGTCCAAGAAATATGCCGAAGTTCATCGCCGCGTACATAGTCGCGCATCGATTCGAACTCGCGGCCTTCGCCGCGTCTTACAGCACGCCGCTGGATCGCGAGAAACGATCGGGCGCCAAGTGCACGCAGCTCGATCTCGCGAGCCCGCCGCATGCTCGGATAAACCTTGACGGTCTGACTGGCGCCTAATGCCGCCTGGCACCAGACAAGTCCCAGTTTCGACTTATAACGAACAGCGAGGCTACCGAACTCGTACTTACCACGCCGCGGCGGCGTAAGAAAATACGAGAACTTTCCAACTTCGTGGGCGTCGAGGTACATCTCCGCTTCGCGCGTATCGTGCAGCCGCATCGACGCAGGATATTCATCCTTTATTTTGATCCGCAGATCGTGACCGCTTTCGTTTACTATCACGAGCCTGACTTCCGACGGATCGCCAATGGCAAATCGCCTGTCGAACTCGCGGGTTGCCGAGACGCCCGCAAGCATTGTTCGGCTGATCAGGTAATCAAATAACGCGACGACGATCAGACCTACGTCGAACACGATCACCGCCGTGCGCAGCGATGTTACTTGCCATGAGACCGAGAGCGGCACAAGTCCGACGGCGAGGAGGATCAAGAACAAACGTGAGAAAACGAAACGCATTTAAGTGCGGCGATTATAACATCAGGCACCACCCGCCAATACGCCGTCAGCCATCCCGCCTTTTTTTCGAAGGAGGATGTTGCAGATCAAACGGCGTCGGCGAATCTGTACGTAAATTATCGAACACTGCCCAAGAATCTTTTAGCGTTTGAAGCAACTAAAATCCGGTTTCCCATCTCAAACGATTAGCCGACCTTAGATACGTGATGTTGTACAGCAGATTAGCGTTATCCTTAGCATTTATCTTCGTTAGCAGCCTGGCGGGCGTAGCCCAGCAGGCTGACGCCGTGCCGTCAAAGTCCGGCATTTTGGAGATCTATTTTGCGAAAGACGACGGGACGGGGAACGCGGGCGAGGAAACTACTAGTTTTGTCACCACCGACGTGCCGATCTATTGCGTCGTTCAGCTGGACTCGGCCGTGCCGACGACCGTCAAAATGAATCTCGTCGCCGTTGCCGTTCCGGGTGTCAGGGCAGAGACCAAGGTCGTCTCGACGAGTTATACAACGAGGGATAACCAGGACCGAGTAAATTTCTCCGGTCGCCCCGCGGGGCAGTGGGTCGCGGGCAGATATCGAGTCGATATTTTCGTCGGACGGTTGCCGGTCGTGAGCCGCGAGTTCGCCGTTCAGAAAGCGGTCCAGGCAAAGCCGGGCGTCAAACCGCCTAACACCAAAGCCTCCGACCCGTCACGATTGGCCGGCCCCGTAAAGACACCTGATCGCTGATCTAACGCGGTTCTTCTCAGCTCTCGATCAACCTCCGATATTACGTCTTGTAATTCATTTTTTTTGAGCGTATCATCGCACAACAAACCGATTTACCCTGTCGTTTCTGTTTTACAAAAGAGAGCTCTTGCGAACCACTCGCTCTTTTACATGAGCTAAGACGGCTGCCAACAGTCGAACAGTAAATTTTCCGTCCGGAGGATTGTTAAATGACACGCACACTATCTCTGCTGATCTTCGTCTCGGCACTTTCCGTATCTGTTTTTGCACAAGCCGGGGTCTCCACGTCGGAGATCAAAGGCCGGGTGGCCGACCCTAACGGAGCGGTTGTTCGCGGAGCAACCGTCACGGCGACGGACACGGAAAAGGGGACGACCCGGACCGTCACCACCGACGAGCAGGGTGAGTACAGAATTCTGACACTTCCGCCGGGGACCTATCAGCTGCGTGTTCAAGCGTCTGGATTTTCGATGCAGCTGGTCCCTGCGGTACAGGTGACCGTCGGACAGATCGCCGATCAGAATTTCGCGCTCCAGATCGGTGACGCGACGGCGACGGTCGAAATCACGGCCGACGCTCCGGTGATCGAAAGCGACAGAACCCAGCAGAGTACGACGATCAACGATCGTTACATTCGCAATCTGCCGATCGACCGACGCGATTATCTTGCGTTCACGCTTCTCGCACCCGGCGTCGTCGATTCAAATGCACTTGCCGATAACACCGATTTTCGCGTCGCGCAGACGCCGCAGAGCGGCATCTCCTTTTACGGAAATAACGGGCGCGGCAATAGCATTACGGTGGATGGTGCGGAGGCGAACGATCAGGGCGGAGGTGTCCGCGCAAATCTTAGCCAGGAAGCCGTTCAGGAATTTCAGATAAATCGCAGCAGTTACAATGCGGAATTTGGCGGGGCGAGCGGCGGTGTCATAAACATAATCGCAAAGACCGGCGGCAACGATCTTCACGGCAGCGCGTTCGGGTACTTCCGTCATCAATCGCTCGACGCGGGTGATCCGTTCGCCTTTGTTTTGGACGGGACGACTCTCACGAGGATCAAGCCGGATGCAAACCGCCAGCAGTTTGGTTTCAGCCTCGGCGGTCCGTTTCAAAAGGACCGGACATTTTTCTTTGGTGCCTACGAAGGGCTTCGCAAACGCGAATCGGCGGCCGTCCCTCTCGTCACCGATCTTCGCATCTTTCAACCGACGGCGGCGCAGGCTGCGATCATCGCGACTCTTGCCGCCAGTTCCGACCCGACTCCCGTTCCGTGCGTCACCGGCGTCACCGTCCCACGAGCCAGTTGCGCGCCGATTCTTCAGGGACTTCTGACCGCCGATCAACCGACGATAGATCTGTTCCGAAACAACAGCGGCGTGTTTCCTTTCCCCAGCGACTCGCATGCGTTCTCATTTCGCGTCGACCACGTACCGAGCACATCGAACAGCTTTTTTGCCAGCTATCGCTATAACGACCGCGAGGACCTGAACCAGTCGACACGAGCCTTGCTGGCGTTCTCGCGTTCGAATAACGTTTCCGTTCTCGACCACAATCTGACCGGCTCATGGACGCATATATTCGACTCGAGCACTTCGAATGAGTTGCGTGCGCAGTTCAACTACAACGAGCTGTTCGTCGAATCTAACGATCTGAACGGACCCGAGCTGAACGTCGCCGGTTTTGGATTTTTCAATCGCGATATCTTCCTGCCGAGTTACAACATCGACCGTCGATATCTGCTTTCCGACGATATGACGTTGGATCGCGGGCAGCATCGCCTGAAATTTGGTGCGACCTATCTCATGCGCAATGGCTTTTTTGACTCTCGGACGTTCTTTGGCGGACGCTTCGGTTTCGGAACATTGCCCGGTGCTCTGGTCAGTCCACAGCTTGCAACGACCTCGATCAATGCATTGCAGTCGCTTGACCTCGGCCTTCCGCAATCGTATCAGCAGGGCTTCGGCGACGGCATCGTCGGCGGCAAACTTCCATATTGGGCGATCTACGGACAGGACACGTGGAAAGCTATGTCGAATCTGACGCTGAACTTTGGCGTGCGTTACGAGGTCGATCACCGCCGAGCACCGCTCCGGACATCGTATGGCAACATTGGCCCGCGGGTCGGGTTTGCATGGGATCCGTCCCGAAAGGGGCACACCATCATCCGCGGCGGGTACGGAATATTCTATGCACAGATCCCGTTCGTCATCGATTACGTTGTGCAGTCGCTGAACGAGATCAATGGAGTGCGTCAGATACCGCAGGTGCTGACGACGCTGAATGCGGCAAACCCGCTCGCGATCAACGGGCCGATAAATATTTTTAGAACGCTCCGTGCACAGGGTGTGATCGGTATTCCGACAACGACGCGGACGATCACGCCTGCCGATCTGGTGCAATTTGGGATCACGGTCTCGCAGACCGGGCCGCGCAATCCGCTGACGGTATTGTTTAGAGAAGATCCGGATTACCGCAGCCCCCGGGCACAACAAGCGAGCATCGCCGTTGAGCATGAATGGGCACCCGGTTTTAGCACATCGGTCAGTTACATCTGGGCGCTGACGCAGTACATCACACGTGCGCGCGACATCAATCTGCTTCCGCGACCGGTCGGCTCGCGCGGTATCCGCGAGTGGTCAGCTGCATCGGGCTGCACAGGCGCTGCGATCTTTACGTGTTTCCGCGATCCATCGTTGTTCCAGGAAATACTTTACGAGTCGAGCTCGTCCGCGAATTACAACGGCCTGATCGTAGAGTTTCAGAAACAGTTTGGAAGCCACTACGCGATCGCCGGAAACTACACGTACAGTAAGGCGTTCGATCAGGTAACCGACTATAACAGCGACTTTCGCGCGTTCGATCAGACAGATAACCGGGCCGAATATTCATTGTCGGCGTTCGATCAGAGACATAAGTTCGTCGTCTACGCCGTCCTCCAAAGCCCTTGGCGAAATGCGTTTTTGCGAGATTGGACCCTGACACCGATTTTCCGTGCAAACAGTGGGCGGCCCTTTAATCTGCTTGCCGGGCTCGACGTGAACGGCGACCGCAGCTCGAACGGCGATCGGCCGCTGCTTCTTATAAATGGTCTACAGGTCGCCCCGATTCCACGCAACATCGGAAAGGGTCCGGACTTTAAGACCTTCGATGTTCGGCTGACGCGGAAGATCGGTTTCAGCGAAAGAGTGTCGATCGAATTGACGGCCGAAGCATTTAATCTTTTTAACCGTTTGAACTATGCGTCCGTCAACAACACCGTCGGCCCGACATTCCCGACAACGCTCGACGTCCGCGGCATCGAAGGCGTGAGCCCAAGCACACCGCTAGGTTTCACATCGGCGTTCGATCCGCGAAGAATTCAACTGGGTGCGAAGTTGAGGTTTTAGGAGAGTCGAGGAAGTCTAGAAGTCTGGGAAGTCTGGGAAGTCTAGGAAGTCTGGAAGTCTGGGAAGTCTGGGAAGTCTGGGAAGTCTAGGAAGTCTAGGAAGTCTAGGAAGTCTAGGAAGTCTGGGAAGTCGTGGAAGTCTAGGAAGTCTAGGAAGTCTAGGAAGTCTAGGAAGTCTGGGAAGTCTGGGAAGTCTGTGGAAGTCTCGAGAAACTAGTCTAGACTCAGACTGAGACTTCCAAGACTGTCTAGACTTCCAAGACTGTCTAGACTTCCAAGACTGTCTAGACTTCCTAGACTGTCTAGACTTCCCCAGACTTCCTAGACTTCCAAGACTGCGCGGATCTCATCTATCTTCTCGAGCGCAGCTTTTTCTCCGAGCTCGACTAGCTCATCACGTTTTGCGATCTCATCGGGCCGGATGTGCGCGATCTGCGGTTCGATGACGATGTCGGCGCGGTAATGCTGATTTCGCGAAGCGGTGCGGATCATCATCATTGCCGATTGAAAAAATGTTCCAAGCAAAGTGCTCGGCCGTCCCCAGAACGTCGATCCGCAGGTCAGAAGATCGACCGCGATCACAATTTCGGCTCCCATGCCGCGAACTGCCCGAGTCGGCATCGGCGAAACAACACCGCCGTCGATCAACGCCCGTCCTTTATCGTCGATGACGGGAACGAATACACCCGGGATCGCACAACTCGCCCGTATTGCTTCGGCAAGGTCACCCTTATCCTTTAGAACTATTTCTTCTCCAGTTTCGAGATCGCAGACGACGCTTGCGAAGGGGATCGGGAGATCCTCAAAACGGTTCACAGGGAAATTGTCGTTTATGAATTTTCCCATCGGGGCGTTGGATAAGAGTCCGCGTGGCGAATAGGAAAAACCCGCGACGCCAAACCAGCTCACCTTCTTTCCCATCTCGACGATCGCTTCGGCCGTCAGACCGGATGCGAATGCACCGCCGACAAACGAACCGGCCGAGGTGCCCGCCACCAGATCGATCGGGATGTTGTTTTCGAGAAGTGCCTTTAACACCCCGGCATGGGCAAACCCGCGTGCACCGCCGCCTGAAAGTGCCAGTCCGATTTTTTTACTCATAAGAAAGTCGCCCGCGAAATACGCGAAAGGACGCGAAAAAGAAGATGGCCGTTTCTAAAGACCGGCCGATCGAAAGGAATCCTTCGCGTTTTCGCGTATTTCGCGGGTAGAATTCTGTTCCATTGATTTTACGCGCCCCGTATGGAAAACTTAAGCCGCATCAAATGACTCCTCAAGAATCCCTTTCATTCCCGAGACAACAACGCGGATCGGACATCGCCGGCGGCGAAAAAGTGTGTCCGGTCTGCTCGCGCGAGACCGCCGACGAATTCGTCCCACTTGTCGTCCTCGAAGAGGATCTGCGAAAGCTGGTCACCGCCAACGCTCCGGACACGCGCGAGTTCGAGGCGATCTGTGCTCGATGTTTCCGCCTTTTCGAACGGGCCCAGGATCAGATCGTACGCGACGCCGCAGTTCAGAAGGACGGCTCGCATGTTCTGTCGACGCCGCTTCGGCTTGACGCCGACGATCGGTTTACCGGAAAGGGCGTGACGATCGCGTTTCTCGATTCCGGATTCTACCCGCACGTCGATCTCACAACGCCCAACAACCGCATCATCGGATACCGCGATCTGCTTCAACCGGACGGCGATCTCGGCTCGCTCTTTCAACCCGACGTTGCAAGCTGGCACGGAATGATGACGTCGGTCGTCGCGGCGGGGAACGGATCGCTGTCGAACGGATTTTATCGCGGGCTGGCTCCGGACTCTGATGTCGTTCTCGTAAAGCTTGCACGGACCGGACGGATCACCGAACGAGAATATTCAGGAGGGACTTGAATGGGTGCTTGAGAATCGGGAGAAATACAATATTCGAGTCGTGAACATTTCCGCCGGCGGTGACTATGAGCAGAGTTATCTCTCAGATCCGCTCTCGCGGATGGTCGAAGAATGTACGGCAGCCGGTATAACGATCGTCTGTGCCGTCGGCAACGCCGGTCATCTTCCGAATCATCCCGTTTTCCCGCCGGCGAGCGCGCCGTCATGCATCGCGGTTGGCGGCCTCGACGATAATAATTCGATCAATCGGGCGAAGCGCGGAATGTACCGGTCCTCGTACGGACCGACGGTCGACGGACTGCAGAAGCCCGAAGTGATCGCACCATCAATTTGGATACCGGCCCCGATACTTCCAAACACACCGACCGCCCAGCAAGCCGAGCTCCTGGAGAAGCTGGACAAGAGCGATGACGCTGATCTTTTTGAAATTATACAGGGAAATCCCGGCATCGACGCCGAACTGGATGCGGCGCTCGACCGGCCTGTGCACAGTATCCGCCAGATAATCGTTCTCAAGCTCCGCCGCGAGAACGTCATCACCCAGCATTACAAATATGTGGACGGAACATCGTTCTCGGCACCGATCGTCTCGTCGCTCGTCGCCCAGATGCTCGAGGCAAACCCCGAGCTAACGCCTCAAAAAATAAAACGCATTCTAATTTCGACCGCCGAGCGGCTGCCGCATTACGAAGTCGATCGGCAAGGATGGGGCGTCGTTGATCCGAGAATGGCGGTGGAGATGGCCCTTAATGGATAGTTGATAACTGATAGTTGATAATTGGGAAACGCAACTCTCAATTATCAACTATCAATTATCAACTAACTCAGTTGTTCCTAAAGTTATAGACGATCTGTCCGGTGGTGTTAGCCGCATCGACGCGCATCTTCGACTGGCGTGCAGCGCTTTCGGCGGCGGCTCGAAGCAGTGGATGGCCGGTTACCGCGCGGGCAGAGACGACATTGCCCGTTCCGTCGACCGCAACCTGCACGCGTACCTCACCCGACGCACCTAATTGTTTCGCCATCGGCGGATAGATCGGTCGAGGCAGGCTGATCGCCATGCTGTTCAGGACGCCGCCGTTCAGATTGCGGTTCGGTGTCGAGGCGGGCCGCGGCGTAGGCGAAGTACCGGGCCTGATTATCGTCGGCTCCGGAGTTGGGACGGGCGTGCGGCTCGGCGTCGGTGTCGCGTCATCATCGGGCGTCGGCGACGTGGTCGCGCTCGGCGTCGGTTTCGGGGTGGGTGTCGGAGTTTTGAGATTCGCGTTTGCGTTGACATTCGTATTGAGATTCGCACCCGAGTTGAAATTCGCGTTCAGATTGAAATTGAAGTTCGTGTCGATGCCGAGATTCGTATTCGCATTGACGTTTGCGTTGACGTTCGCATTGACGTTCGAGTCCGCCGAGCGATCGCGTTGCAGGAGCCATACACCCATCGCGGCAACGCCGAGAACGGCAAGTGTTCCAAGGATCGTCAGAATGACGATCTTTGCGGTGTTCGATTTCGCGGGGCCGCGGTACGCCGGGGCCACTCGCGCACGAGCTTGCTGTTCACGGGCTTCTTCGTAGGTTGGTACGACGATTCGCGGGCGTTCCGGGTCGGCTTCGGGCACCGGTACGTTTCGCCGGACCACCGTCACTTCGCCGGCATCGTCCTCGTCCTCTTCGCCGAGGCTTTCGCTCGGCATCGCGACGAAATTCGGCTCTTCCTCATCCAAAAGAGGTGTGCCGTCCTTCATACAAAAGCGCAGGATCTCTTCGTCATAACGCGTCTCGCATGTTGGGCAATATTTCATATGGTTTGGATGTCGCAGAGGTATTTGTACGAATGTTTTAACACATCGCCGCAATTACGCGAAGAAGCGCGACCGGCCGACAAAGAAGCCCGGACTCCAGATCCGGGCTATGTATTTTCGATTTTAGAGGCTATCGGACAGCCGCTTAACGTTGTCGCTTTTGTTGTGAATCGAAAAAGCCGAGAGCGCAGGCTTATTTATCAGCCTTCCCGGTGGCGCTTTCAATTGTCATCGGGTTCGCCATCTGATTCAGGCTCGTCGCTCGGCTGACCTTCAAGATCTTCCGGATCGAGCACGACGCCGTGGCTTATAAGGAAACTTTCGATCTCTTCTTCGGCCGTATAATCCCAAGCGTTGTCTCCTGCTTCATCCCTAATGTTTACGTCCGCACCGGCAAGCACCAGCACTCGCACATTCTCGAGATTCTCATCGTCCGCCGCGTTCATGAGCGCCGTGACGCCTTCTTTATTCCTCACATCCAATTCGGCACCCGCGTCAATCAAGGCTTTAAGTACCTCAGGTTGCGCACCCTTCGCCGCCCGGATGATGGCGGTGTCGCCGTCACTGGCGACGCGATTCACCTTCGCCCCACTGCGGATCAACAACTCGACCATCTCCACCGGCGAGTCTTCATCAACCATCATCAGCGGAGTCTCCTTCTCCTCGTTCAGCGCATTTACCTTTGCACCGAAATCGATGAGCAGACGGACGATCTCGAGATTTCCCGATCTTACCGCTGCGAACAACGGCGTCGATTCGTCCTCCTCCGCGCGATTTACGTCTTCGCCGGCGGCGATCAAGTCGCGGACTTTGTCGATGTCCTCATCGTCGACCGCGATCGTCAGGGGATTTGCGGGTTCGGCCAATTGTAGGGTGGCCGGTATTTCGCTACGAGTCCCATGACTATCATCTCTCGTCTAACCATTAGCGTGACGGTTTCGATACGTTCATTCGCAGCCGTTATCTCGATGAGAGCTATCTGTTTCCGAAAGTGTTCCGCGTCGGCTACCAATTGATGTCGTCCGATCGGAACCTGCGCGAGCCGGTAAACGCCGTCAACATCCGTGACGACCTTCACTAATTCATTGCCGCGTTTGTCGAGAAGCACAACGGTCGCACCGGGAATTACGGCTCCCCTTTCATCCGTGATCGTTCCCCACACGGAGTGGTGCGTCTCGGGCACATCGGACATCGTCGTCGCGGCGGGCGCTCCGTTCACCGAGACCGGGACCGGGACCGCCGGTTCTTTCACCGGAGCTGGAAGTATAGATCTCTCGACAGCGGGTTGGCCCAAACGTTCGATCTTCGTCGACCCGACTCCTCCCTGGGCATACGCGAATGTGGAAAGGCTCATCGATGCCGCCATCACACCCGCCGCCATTCGCGGAGCACGACGCGAGATCTGTATAAGCTGTTCGGCATACATCGGTGCGCCGGTCGTCGGGTGCTTTATGTAGCGAACGCATAGGCGACCTTTCGATCGTCGCACAAGACGCATCGCCTCCGCTCTCGTCATCGACGAAAGGTCGTTCACATTCTTCGAACAATGCGAACAGAAACGGACCTGATCGGTCCCGACCATCCGGTCCCACGCTTCGTTACAAGGTGTTTTGACACTCAGGGTCTCGATATAACGCTTCTTTTTCATAGACTCCTCCTCACACAGCAATACTTACTTCACAAGCTTCTGCTCGGACTGGTTAGACAGTTTTTTCTGCTATTTGTTCCGGACGGAACGTTCTTTGTGTGTGCCTGCACTCTTGATGCGGCGACAATTTTATTTGGTTGCTTTGGCGGAAAAATTAAATGCGGTTGGTCCCTAGTTTATGTACTCGTCGGAGTCCGGTGCGGCGAAAAATTTCTGATCGATGGCGTGGACTCTTCTTCAAGATCCCAGATCTCGAACAACGCCGGCGGGCACTCGGTCACAAATCGCGAAGGCTTTTGCAAAACCGTCTGGCGATTGTAATCGGTGAGCAGCAGCGGGTATGTGATGTAAAGCTCGTCTTTTGCACGCGTCAGGGCGACGTACCACAGCCGCCGCTCCTCTTCTTCGCTATCGATCTCGCGAAGCGAGCGCGGACTCGGGAATTTTCCTTCGGCGGCCCAGATGATAAATACCGCTTTCCATTCCAGACCCTTCGCCTGATGAACGGATGTTAGCGTGAGCAACTCGTCTTCGTCACCACCGGATATGACGTCCTCACCGGTCAAAGGCTGAGCTTCGGCAAACCGCTCGGTCGATAGCAGAGCAAGCTCGGAAAGAAATGTCTCAGTCGAATCGTAACGGTTTGCGTAGAGCGAAAGCCCGCGAATATCCTCGGCCCGCGACTCGGCATTCTCGTAGTTCTCCACCAGATACTGTTCGTACCCGCGTTCGAGGATCAAAGCGATCTGCTTCGACGGCTGTCCGCGGTATTCGGGCGATACGAGAAGTTCGAGCAGCGCGACGAATTCGCACCATGACGGCGACGCGGGGACGCGGAGACGCGGTGACGCGGGGGCCTTTTCACGCGTCTCGGAGAGTGAGTGACGCGGCGACACGGCGGCGTCCTTAGATCCGGACAGCATCTTTACAATCTCTCGGGCGGCATCTCCGCGTCCCCGCGTCTCCTCTTCCCCGTGTCGCTCATTCTCCGAATCCCCGCGTCCCCCCATCCCCGTGTCGTGCAATGCAATCGACTCAAAGATCCTCGACGCGGTCGCCCGCCCCACGCCTGGAATCATCTTCAAAATGCGTTTCCATGCGAGCTCGTCACGCGGATTTACTATCACTCGAAGGTACGAGATGACATCCTTGATATGCGCTTGTTCGAAGAATCGCACACCCGACTGTACGCGATAGGGAATTCCGCGTCGCGAAAGTTCGAGCTGCAATTCGATCGAATGATAGTGCGAGCGATACATCACAGCGATATCCTCGAGCGATGTCCCGTCGTCGCGAAGCTCGAGAATGCGTGCTGCGACGAACGCCGATTGCTGCTCGACATCGGAGCAGGGAACCAAGTGCGGGCAGAAACCCGGACCGGATAGGGAGGGTGTTCCGCTGGAATCATCGATCCGATTCGGCCATGGCGAAGACACCCTCCCTACCGGTCGGGTTTCCGCCTCGTGCGGACTTCAAGATCTTCGCAAACTGCTTCCGATTATTCGCGATCGAAACATTCGCGAGTCCGAGGATCTCGGGCGTCGAGCGATAGTTTGTTTCGAGCTTGTACACTTCCGCTTCCGGATAGCGTTTTGGGAATTCGTAGATGTTTGCAAAGTGTGCACCACGCCACGCAAAGATCGATTGCGCGTCGTCGCCGACGACCATCACATTTCGATGCTTGACCGCGAGCAGATCGATCAGCTCGGCTTGCAGTTTGTTCGTGTCCTGATATTCGTCGACCAGAATGTGCTGAAACTGTTCGGCGTAAAGATCGGAGATCTCCTGCCGCTCGACCAGCAGCCGTTTCATGTTCAGCAAAAGATCGTCGTAATCCATCACGTTCCGTTCGCGCTTTCGCTGCTGGTATATGAAGTCGACGCGTTTGATCTGAGCCGTGAGCAGCTCGAAGTAAGGATACTGGCTGACGACAACATCGGCGATATCGGTGTCGGTGTTGGTCGCGTAGCTGATGATGCTCTGGACGACCTGGGCTTTTGGAAAGCGTTTCTTTTTTGTATCGATCGCCGCGTCTTCGATACAGAGGTTGAGCAGATCGCGTGCGTCCTCTGCGTCGAGAATCGAATAGTTCGAATCGTAGCCAATGCTGACCGCGTGGCGTCTCAACATAAGGTTCGCAATTCGATGAAACGTCCCGCCCCACACACGATGAACGTTCTGTGATCCGGTTAGGTTTTCGACCCGGCGAAGCATTTCTCTCGAAGCGCGGTTCGTAAACGTTGCGAGCATTATCCGCTGCGGCGAGAACGCCCTGCTCGATGAGATAAGCGACACGATACGTGATCGCACGCGTCTTGCCCGTGCCCGCCCCGGCGACGACGAGCGCTGCCTTCGGCGGCGAAGTCACGACGCGAAACTGTTCTTCGTTCAGCTCGCTCTTATATCGCGTCAGCCGTTCGGGCAATCCGCTCTGATCGCGTTTGATTACGTATTTCGCCACTCCTGATAGTCTAGCGAGTCTGTGGGGAGTCTGGGAAGTCTGGGAAGTCTGGGAAGTCTGGGAAGTCTGGGAAGTCTGGGAAGTCTGGGAAGTCCGGGAAGTCGGGGAAGTCGGGGAAGTCGGGGAAGTCTGGGAAGTCTGGGAAGTCTGGGAAATCTGGGAAGTCTGGGAAGTGTGGGAAGTCTGGGAAGTCTGGGAAGTCTGGGAAGTCCGGGAAGTCGGGGAAGTCGGGGAAGTCTGGGAAGTCTGGGAAGTCTGGGAAGTCTGGGAAGTCTGGAGAGTCTGGGAAGCCCGACTGGAGCAGGCATCCCTGCCTGCATGAGTGCGAAGCACGAACAAGCGGTGAGTCCGCCTTCCGCCATCCGCCTTCTGCCGTCTGCCTTCCGCTTTCCTCCTTCCGCCCTTCGCCTTCTGCCCTCTGCTTCTGACTTCTGTCCAGACAGCAACCCGGCGGCAGGCGATCCTGACTTAAGGAACAAATGCGTTTGGGATCGGCCGATCGCCTGTCAGCCCGAACTGTACGATCTGTGTTCCATCGGTAGTCCGTGCAATGAACCAAGTCGCACTCGAGGGACGGAACACGGCCGCGTCGAACATACCATCGCCGTCATAATCGCCTGGTGCAGTTATGTCCCCGGTCGCGCCGAACGGAAATCCGTAGAACGAGAGATCCTCGCTCCGGACAATGAACCAATGGCCGGTCGACGGTCGCCAGATCGCGACGTCTGCTTTGCCATCGCCGGTGTAGTCACCTTGCACCGCCTTGTCTCCCGGGTCTCCAAACTGCATTGCGAGAAGTCCGTCAGTGCTTCTCTGGATCCACCATTGCCGCGGCCCTGGCCTGAAGATCGCGACATCTGCGTCGCCGTCACCGTCGTAATCCGAGACGACTGGCACGTCGCCCGCTATACCGAACTGGAATATCTGCGTCGAGCCGCCGCCTGAACGTGATACGAACCAGGTCGACGATGAGGGACGGAAGACGGCAAAGTCCGTTTTTCCATCGGCGTCATAATCTCCCGGTACGGGAACGTCGCCATTTGTGCCGAACGGGAGAGCGAAGAATGAGAAGTCCTCGCTTCGCAAGACGTACCATTCACCGGAGGACGGACGGAAAAATGCAATGTCGGCCTTCCGGTCACCCGTGTAATCTGCCGGGGCGATTATATCTGTCGGAGGCGCCAAACTGAAGTGCGAACGTCTGACCCGTCCCGCTTCGATTTATCCACCATTCTGACGCCGGGCCATTCGGACGAAAGATGCCGATGTCGGTCTTCCCGTCGCCGTCGAAGTCGAACGGCCGCCGAATAGGAAGGGCTGCCTCGAGCGTGAGAGTAGCGGCCGAGATGGTACCGGTATCACCGCTACAGCCGTCTTCAACTCGTAATGTCCAAGTGCCGATTGGGTTCCTGACGCCGGAAAAGGCCGGTGTCATCAGCGTATTCGTGCCGGCACCGACGACTCCGCCGCCGGTTGTGGTCCGGTAATTACCTGCCGATAATGCTTCGAGGTCCAAGCGATTAAGCGCTTCCGTCCACCAATTCACGCCTACTGCCGAATCCTTGAAAACATATGGCCCGGCGAGGTCCGAACGGTCGCCCGAATCCGTGGAGGTTGTCGCTCCGGTCCGTCCAAAGACAATGTGCGACGCACCGTTCGGGGCGATCAAGGTGGCCCGCACGTCGCCTACCCATGAGTGGATCGGGCTGAATGTAGTACTGAGTTCGACATTACTGGGCGGACCTAGAACATCGGTAACAACGAAGGTAATATTTCGTGGTGTCGGTACAAACGCTCCCCAGCAGTTACCTGACGCAGGATCTGGAATTGCACCCACGTTGGCACCGGCAAAAGTAACCGGGGGCGGGGCGACCCATCCACCACTCGCAGCGGCCTGGCCGACCATTGTGTTATTTGCCCTTGTGTTATTGAGAGTCGCTCCCCACCACAAGCTGGCCACTGCCGCACACAAACCGACCGCGGAGAACAGCCATGCACCGCCTGTTCCCTGAAAAATATTCCATGACATGTAAATTTCTCCTCGATGAACGGAGAGGCGGGAAGGACTCCCCAGACCAATCAAAACGGCAGTGAATTTGGGGGCAACATATCGTGGTTGCGAGCCAATGTCAAGAAATCGACGGGTGAGGCGACCCATTCGCGCTAAGCGTGTTGCATCGAGACGGGTCGCTTCGGGGACTGAGCAGCAGGCGGCTTCTGCAAGCGGGCGCCTACTACCGTCGCTCGAGCGATATTCTATTAACATTGCCCCCGCAGGTTTTACGCCGACTTATCTTGATAGGCGAGTGCAGGATTTGGCACGGCATCGATTGTCGCTGGTTCAATAGTTCCACGAACAATGTTTGTCGTCTGGAGAGTCTGGAGAGGGTAGAGTCTAGCGAGTCTTGCGAGTCTAGCAAGTCTTTCGAGTCTAGCGAGTCTTTCGAATCTGGAGAGTCTGCTCTCTGCCTTCCGCCTTCCGCCTTCCGCCTTCCGCCTTCCGCCTTCCGCCTTCCGCCTTCCGCCTTCCGCCTTCCGCCTTCCGCCTTCCGCCTTCCGCCCTCCGCCTTCCGCCTTCCGCCTTCCGCCTTCCGCCTTCCGCCTTCCGCCTTCCGCCTTCCGCCCTCCGCCTTCCGCCTTCCGCCTTCTGTCCATACAGCAACACGGCGCAAGCAGAACCGCCCGCGGTAGCGGGCGGTTCAAGTCGGGAGAAGTTTGCCGGTGTTATTGTCTCTAACCGCCCGCCACCGCAGGCGGTACTGACTTATGGAACATATGCATTCGGCAGCGGCTTGTCACTCGTGGCACCGAACTGCACGATCTGCGTGCCGGCTGTCGTACGTCCGATAAACCACGTCGACGATGACGGTCGGAACACGGTCGCGTCGAACATACCATCGCCGTCGTAATCGCCGGGGGCAGGTATGTCCCCGGTCGTTCCAAATGGGAATCCGTAGAACGAGAAGTCCTCACTGCGGATAATGAACCATTGGCCCGTCGACGGCCGCCAAATTGCGACGTCTGCTTTGCCATCGCCGGTGTAGTCACCTTGTACCGCCCGGTCTCCCGCATTTCCAAACTGGATCGCCAGGAGTCCCGCAGTGCTTCTCTGTATCCACCATTCGCGAGGGGTAGGACGGAAGATACCGACATCCGCCCGACCATCACCGTCGTAATCGGCCACAACCGGCAAGTCACCCGAGATGCCAAACCCGAATATCAGTGTCGGGCCACCACCTGACTGAGAAACGTACCACGTCGATGTCGACGTCCGCATCACGGCGAAGTCAGCTTTTCCATCGGCGTCATAATCGGCTGGAACCGGACGGTCTCCATTGGTGCCGAACGGCACTGCAAAGAACGAGAAATCTTCCGACCGAAGCACAAACCACTGGCCGGTGGACGGGCGGAAAAATGCGATGTCGGTTTTTCCGTCACCTGTGTAATCGGCCGGCGTGATGAGGTCTGTCGCCGAGCCAAACTGCAACGCGAAGGTCTGACCCGTTCCGCTTCGATTGATCCACCATTCTGACGCCGGGCCACTCGGACGAAAGATGCCGATATCCGTCTTGCCATCACCGTCAAAGTCGAAGGGGCGCCGAACCGGAACGGCCGCTTCAATTGTGAGGGTGGCAGCCGAGATTGAACCACTGTCACCTGCACAACCGTCTTCGAGTCGAAGCGTCCATGTACCGGTTGGGTTCGCCACACCAGCAAACGACGGCGTCATACTCGTATTGGTGCCTGCACCGCCAACTCCGCCGCCGCTTGTTGTCCGGTAATTACCGGCGGTCAATGCTTCGGTTGATAAGCGATTCAAAGCTTCGGTCCACCAATTCACGCCCGCCGCCGAATCCTTGAAGTTATACGGCCCGGCCAGATCCGAACTGTCGCCCGATGCACCCGAAGTCGTGGCTCCGGTCCGTCCAAAGACAACGTGCGAAGCTCCGTTCGGAGCGATCAAGGTTGCACGTACGTCGCCGACCCACGTGTGGTTCGGGCTGAATGTCGTGCTGAGTTCGACATTGGATGGCGGGCCGGCAACACCGGAAACATTAAAAGTCACGTTTCGGGGTGTCGGGACAAACGCTCCCCAGCATTGACCTGCCGTAGCGTCCGGAATTGCCCCAACATCGGCACCGGAAAATGTAGCCGCCGGTTGGGCAACCAGTCCGCGACTCGCAGCCGGTTGTGTAATTAGTGTGTTGTTAGCGCTTGTGTTATTTAGGGTTGCACCATACCACAAGCTGAACGCAGCGGCGCTGATTCCGGCGGCCGAGAAAAGCCATAGACGGCCTTGTCGGTGAAGATTCCAAGACATATAAGTTTTCTCCTAAAGTAATCAGAAAGGTGTGAGCATTCCCAAAACCAAAACAAAGTTAAACTAAGTGGCTTGCAAGGTACCCCGACTTTGGGCCGGATGTCAAGGAATTGGGATCCGTCGGGCACTGACCGAAATCAACTTCAACGCGATCGGTAATCCTCGTTCGAACAGGGCGCTCAGCGGGAAATCAGACCGCGGAGCTCGGCCTCGTATAAGGTTTTCCGTCCGTGCTACAATCCCCGCATCCGGTTTCGGAGCGTGGGTCGATAAGTCCCTGCGGGGAAATCGTCTAACAATGTCTCAACCACGATATCTCACAAAATCGCGATTCAAGCTCGCGATGGAATGTCCGACGAAGCTTTTTTACACCGCAAAAAAAGAGTACGCGAATCAAAAAACTGACGATCCGTTTCTGATGGCGCTTGCCAACGGCGGATTTCAGGTCGGTGAATTGGCGAAGTGTTATTTCCCCGGCGGCGTCGATGTAACGACGCTCGATTACGACGATGCAGTGAGCCAGACGGAAGAATTATTGAAACGCGACAACGCCACTATCTTTGAGGCTGCGTTTCGATTCAACAATTTCTTCATCCGCGCGGACATCGTCGTCAAGAACGGCGATTCACTCGAGCTTATCGAGGTCAAAGCAAAATCGTGTGACTTCGAAACCGAGACGGGTTGTTGGAACAAGAACGGAACTATCAGCTCGTCGTGGCAGCCCTACCTCGAGGATGTCGCGTTTCAGAAGTACGTGGTCGAACACGCACACCCGGAGCTAAAAGTTAAGGCGCACCTTATGCTCGCGAGCAAAGACGTGACATCCGCGACCGACGGCCTGAATCAAAAATTTCGGATCGTCACCATGGACGGAAGAAAAGGTGTCATCGTTTCACCCGATCTTTGTGATGCGGATCTGGCCACGCCCATCCTTCGAAAGATATGCGTCGATGAAAGCTGCGAGAAGGTCTATGCGGGAGCAGAAGTCGGAAGCGATAGGGCAGAAACCCGACCGGTAGGGAGGGTGTCCGAACGATCGGACTTCGAGCTCTACCTCGACTACCTCGCCGATCACTACGCACGCGATGAAAAGATCATCACCCCGCCCTCGAGCGTTTGCGGCGATTGCGAATTCCATCACGGCGATCACGACACCGATCTCAAGAGCGGTTTCCGCGAATGCTGGAGCGACGCATTCAACTGGCAAGACTCGGACTTTGAAGATTCAACGGTCCTCGATCTTTGGACGTTCGGACGCAAGGACGAACTTATCAACGCGGGTAAAGTGAAGATGGCGCAAGTTACACCCGAAGACATTGCACCAAAGACAAAACCTAAGGGCGATCCTAAACCCGGATTCTCAACGACCGAGCGTCAGTGGATGCAGATTCGAAAAGCGGCCGATCGGGACGGCACTCCGCATGTCTATAGAGACGAATTAAAACGCGAGATGGATTCGTGGACGTTCCCGCTGCACTTTATCGACTTCGAAACTGCATCTCCGGTCATTCCATTCAAGCGCGGCCGGCGTCCATACGAAGGCCTCGCTTTTCAATTCTCACACCACACCGCGGACGCCGATGGCCGCGTTGAGCACCGTGGCGAATTTCTCGAGCGCTGCGCCGGGCGGGTTTCCGAGTTACGATCTGGTTCGTGAGCTTAAGAACCAGCTCGAAGGCGACAGCGGCACCATCTTTCGATATCACTCGCACGAGAATTCGCACCTCTGCTCGATCCGCGAGCAGATGCTTCGCGATCCCGACGCACCGCCCGATCGCGACGATCTGGTTGCATTCATCGAGACCATAGCAAAGCCGCGCGGTCAAAAAGACCATCCCGAAGACAACTGGGATGCCGGCCCGCGTAACATGGTCGATCTTTATGAGATGGTCAAACGGTACTACTATCACCCGGCAACACGCGGATCGATCTCTTTAAAATATGTCCTGCCCGCGGTGCTGAGCACCTCGGAGTTTCTGAAGCAAAAATATTCGCAGCCGGTCTATGGCGCCGACGGCGGGATTCGGAGTTTGAATTTCAAAGATCAGCGCTGGTTCGTGATGTCCGAACCGGGAGCGGCAGCGACCGCAGAACTGTCAGAACCGCGAGCGGTAGCGACCGCAGAACTGTCAGAACCGCGAGCGGTAGCGACCGGGTCGCCCGTGGGAACACCGGAACTGAAAGAAAACCCGGATCGACAACCACTCGAGATCCCAAATCCGAAATCCGAAATCCGCATTCCCGTCGATCCCTACCGCCTTCTCCCTGCGCTCTTCACCGACGAGACCCCGCGCGACTACGAGATCATTTTCGAACAGGACCGTATCTCCGATGGCGGAGCCGCGATGACCGCGTACGGCAAACTACAGTTTCAGGAGATGTCGCCCGAGGAACGTGCGGCCATCGAATCCGCGCTTCTCAAATACTGCGAGCTCGATACCCTCGCCATGGTCATGATCTACGAAGCGTGGCGGGCGGAGATCGGGTAGCGGTAAGCAGTAAGCAGTAAGCAGTAAGCAGTAAGCAGTAACGAGCAGTAAGCAGTAGGCAGTAGGCAGTAGCAGTATGCAGTAGACGGTAGGGGGCTTGTCAGTACCGGGAGCGGTAGCGACCGGGGCTCCTAAGCCGGGATCGGGATAGATTCTGACTATCCACCACCCCGTCAGCCGAAGCGGCTGCCACCCCTCCTATCCAGGAGGGGAGCATGCAGCGACCACCGACCACCGACCACCGCCCACCGCCCACCGACACCGCCCACCGACCCCCGACCACCGACCACCGCCTCCCACTTGACTAATAACTTGACTAATGCTTGACTTACGAAGTGGGCTACGAACCAAAGTTCAGCATAACTCCGCGCCTTCTTGCACTTAGCGAGGAGATCGCCGTGATCCGCGAACGCATACAGGCGGCAGCGATCCAGCTGTCGTGGGTGCCGGCCCTCCAAAAGGACGCACGGTCCCGAAATGTTCACGCGTCGACCGCGATCGAGGGCAATCCACTGACACTCGAACAAGTTGTCGCGCTCGAAGCGGGGCGCACGCTAACCGCTTCGACTGACCGCTCCGAGCTCGAGGTGCTCAACTACTTCGCAGGGCTTCGTTATGTAGAAAAGAACGCGATGAAAAAGCGGCTTCGACACGAGGACGTTTTTTCGTTGCATAAGATTCTCGCACTCGGGGTTATGGACCAGGGCGACGCCGGAAGCTATCGGACGATAGGGGTCCGCGTCGGGAACTACATTCCGCCACCCGCATCGGATGTGTCCGCCATGATGACGGAGCTGATCGACTGGTGGAATGAGTTGTCTCCCAAACTTTCACCGATCATCAGCTCCGCGATCCTGCATCACCGGTTCGAGTCGATCCATCCATTCGCCGACGGGAATGGTAGGACGGGTCGTGCTTTGTCGCTTTGGGAACTGTATCGTCGCGGGTTCGATACGCATCACATATTTTCCGTCGACGAGTTTTACTGGGAAGATCGCCCGCGTTACTACGCCGCGCTCGACGGCGGCAGAAAGGCCGACGGCGATCTCACCGGATGGCTCGAGTATTCGGCCGAGGGCCTGCGTGAAACGCTTGCACGTGTCTGGATCCGCGTTCAGGCATTCCAGCCCGGCGGCGAATCTAAACTCACGCTTCGTCCAAAGCAGGAACAGTTGTTAAGACTTCTCGCCGATCATGCCAGCATGTCGCCTGCCGAGATCTGGGCCGCGCTCGGCGTGTCCCGCCAGGGTGCGATGGATCTGCTGCGTCCGCTCATCGACGCCGGCCTTGTCGAAAAACTCGGCAGCAAAAAGACGGGACGGTATTCGCTGAAGGCGGTAGGCAGTAAGCAGTAAGCAGTACAGGCAGTAAGCAGTTACCAGTAAGCAGTAAGCAGTTAGCAGATGGGAGTAGACGGTAGTCAGTAGGCCCTTGTCAGTACCACCTGCGGTAGCGGGTGGTTTTTTTCGTGTTTCTTGTTCGCGTGTTTCGTGTGAGTTCGTGGTTTCGGCTTTCAAACCTGAACACGAAGCATGCGAACGAAATCCGCAATCCGCAATCCGCATAAGCTCCCCTCCTGGATAGGAGGGGTGGCAGCCGCTTCGGCTGACGGGGTGGTGGATCAACAGAAATCAGAGTTCAGAAATCCGCAATCCGCAATAGCAGAGGTCCCAGGTTGATCAGCACGAACCTGGGACTTGAGACTTTGGGACAAGGGACTCTGGTTTTACCGAATCTTCTTCGCATTCGCGGTCCGCGTGCCTTGCGATAACAAAAGACCGACGACCGCGCCCGCAGCGTCTTTTTCGAACGTGATATTCGCCTTCACTTCCGGGATCGTAAACTGCATATTCGAGACCGGCTCGAGCGCAAGTTTCTCCTGTCCCGTCATCTGTCCGAACAGCTTGTCGCCCTCACGCGTGATCGTCAGCGTCAGACGCGGGTTGACCTGATACTCGCCGACGTACGCATCAAAGCTCGAAGCATCGACCTTCACTTCCTTACCTTCAAGCCGCCGTACGATCATCAGCGCATTGGCATTTTGCGGATCAAGCTCGGCCGCCTTTTTATAATTCGCAAGTGCAAGTTCTTTCTGTCCATCGGCGAGATAGGTTTCGCCGAGCGAATCGTACGGATTCGAAGAAGCGGGAAACATTTCGACGTTGAGCTTAAAGATCTCGATCGCGTCTTTCAGACGTTTCATTCCAACGAACTGATAGCCAAGTACATTCAGCTCGGGCTCGGAAAAATCCATTGTCGGGGAATTTTCCGCCCTCAGCTTTCGGTATTCGGCGATGACCGATGCGACATCTTTTTCCATCGCCGTCTTGTAGAGCTTTTCGGCGACCGATCGTTTTGGCGGATCGATCGGCTGTCCGTTGAGAATGCCGATGACCGAATCCGTGATGGTCTGATGGATCCGACCGAGGCCCACGTTATCGAGAATGATCACCGTCTGTTGTTTATCGATCGCTCGCGTCAGCAGCGAGTTGAAACCGTTGATGCCGCCGCCGTGCCCGATGACCTTGACCTTCTGGTCCGACTTTCCGACCGGGCGCTCCATGATAACGACCCCGTACCCAAAATCCGACATATAGGGCGTAAACATCAAACGCTTGCTCTCGGCCGAAAGAAGTTTGCCTTCGTGCAATGACTGGTCCCACTTGAACAGGTCGCCGACGGTCGAGTACATAGAGCCCGCCGCGTACGGCAGAGACATATCCAGATACGGAGCGTTGATATAACCGGTCGGCGTTTTTTGATAACCGCTCGCACGAGCGCTCGATCAATGTAGCGTGATGATCGTAGCCCGTGTTCGTCATCCCGAGCGGTTTCAGTATGCGTTCGGCCAAAACAGTTTCGTAAGTTTTCCCGGTGACCTTTTCGATAATTGCCCCAAGCAGCGAATAAGCCGAATTGTTATACGCGAACTTCGATCCGGGCTCGAACTCGAGATCGCCGCTTGCAAATTTCTTTATGAAATCCGGAACGTTGTAACGATTGCGGCTGAATTCGGAAAAATCCGGCCGGTTCGTATAACTCGGGATGCCGGAGGTGTGATTTAGAAGCTGATGGATGGTGATCTTGTCACCCGTGTCCTTTCGATAGTCGGTCAGGTAATCGGTGATCTTGCCATCGAGCTTGATCTTGCCATCTTCGGCCAACAGCAAAACAAGCGCAGCAGTAAATTGCTTGGTCACGGATCCGATGCGAAATCTCGTGTCGGGCCGGTTCGGGATCGCCCATTCCATATTCGCCATCCCAAAACTTTTCTCGTAGATGACCTTGCCCTTTTCAGCGACCAGCACCGACCCGTTGAATTGCCCGTAGTCATGATACTGCTTGAACAACTCGTCGATCTTCTGCGACGTCTGCTGCGTGAATGCGTTCGTCGCGGCAGCGAACGTAACGATAGATAGTGCGATCAGCCTTGCGGTCTTCATTATGTTTTTGTCTCCGAGGAAATTGTCTGAATGGAATTGTCGACTGCTGAGCTTACGGATGCAAGCGGAGCTTTGTTCCGGGAAATTAGTAGAAGGCAGAAGGCGGAAGGCAGAAGGCGGTAGGCGGTAGGCAGAGGCGAAGGCGGTAGGCGGAGGTAGACGGTAGGAGGTCGGCGATGACGTCTTGTCAGTACCGGGAGCGGTAGCGACCGGGGCTCCAGCCGAGGCGATAGGCGACGTCGTCTTGTCAGTACCGGGAGCGGTAGCGACCGCAGATCTGTCAGTACCACCTGCGGTTGCGGGTGTGGGCCGAAAAACGCGGATAGATCTTTTCTGATCCGCGTCATCCGCGCAGATCCGCGGCTAGCTTGTCTTCGCCTCGCGAAATCAGATCTGCCCTCTAGCTTATAGCTCGTACTACGACCCGCACCGACTGAAACCAAGATGCCTTTTCGCACGAGATCTTCCAGATCACGCCCCGCAGTCGGTTTGGATGTGTGAGTGATGTTTGCCCACCTCGACAAAGTAAGCTTGCCCTCAAAATCATCCAGTAATCGGATCAGCACTTTCCGCTGACGTTCGTTTATGGAGATGTCCTTTATCCGTTCCCAAAAGCGCGCCTTCTCGACTACCCCTCGCAGAGTTTCTTCCGCACTATTCAACGTGCCCTCAAGACATATGAGAAACCATTGCAGCCACCGGGTGATGTCGAGGTCTCCCTTCTGCGTCGCTTCGAGCACATTGTAATACTCCTTTTGCTCCTCTCTGATTCGCGATGACATGCTATAAAAACGCTGCGGGCTGTGTTCGGATCGGGCGAGTGCAAGATCACTGATCGCCCGCGCAATACGCCCGTTTCCGTCATCAAACGGATGAATGGTGACAAACCATAGATGCGCTATCGCAGCGTCGAGTACCGGGTCAGTTGTCTTTTCGCTTTCGAACCATTCGAGAAAGGCGCTCATCTCGTTCGGTAGATGCTCAGGCGCCGGCGCAGCATAGTGAACTGTTTCGCGACCTACCGGACCGGAGACGACTTCCATGCCGCCGTGCGCATCGTCACGCCATTCGCCCGCCATGATTTTGCCGCATGCCGCTTCGCCCGGTCGGAAACAACGCCGCATGCCACCCGAAGAGCCGCTCCTCGGTCAGCGGCTCGGCGGAGTTCTGCGTCGCGTCGATCATCATCTCGACCACGCCTTCGACATGTCGATCGGCCGGAACCATGCCCTCGACATCCATCCCGAGCCTCCGCGCGATCGACGAACGGACCTGATCCCGATCGAGTTTTTCTCCTTCGATCTCGCTTGATTTGACGACCTCTTCGGTAAGGGTGCGAAGGGCTGACTCGGCGCGAAGGTTAAAGCCGAGATGCTCCATCCGCCCGATAAGCTGACCCTGCAGATGGTGTACACGCCGGAGGTCCGCGGCCAGAACCGAATCTTGCCATCGAAACTTCGGCCAATCACTTAGCTGGTGGATGTAAGTCATCTATTTTGTGGACCGGACCGCAGATGCCTGACTGGACCGCAGGCATCCCGACTGGACCGCAGGCATCCTGCCTGCAACGTCGCGAAGCGGCGTAAAGCGATGGCAGCTCGACAAGGCAGTGCCGTTTCGGTAATGAACGCTATTGCCATGAGGAGAATACAGCCTCTATTCTCCTCACCTCGTGATGAGATTATAGGGCCTAATCTCCTCACGGGCAATGTTCGCGCTGAAAGATCTCGAGTTTAGTAAAGAAGACGCTCCGGTTTCACGCGGTGGTTCCATCGGACTACGGACTGTTCCTCGGCGAGTCCTTTCGAATACATCCGGAAATTTGTACGTTTATTTCAGATAGTATTTACGAAGGACGCCTCGGTTGCCACACCGATTGCGCGAAACAAAAGATCCAGATTCCGGACGGAAGATCGACACTTGTCTCGACCGAAAGCGGCATCGTCTTCATCGGCGTAGAACACGACGGCAATACTCAGAAAAGTGAAGAAGAGGTCGACCAGGTAAAAGCCGTCTACGAAGAAATGATCGGCCGTAATTTCACCTGCTCCGACGGAACCACAAAGCGCCTCGATCTTTCCGATTTTCTTTTCATCGCCCCCTAAAACGCCCAGGTCCGAGCCCTCCAGGCAAGCCTCCCCAACGGAACCCGCTTCGGAAGCGTCGACAGATTCCAAGGCCAGCAAGCCCCAGTCTGCATCCTCTCGCTCTGCTCAAGCTTCGGCGAATACGGATCCCGCGGCCTGGGGTTCATCCTCGACCGCAACCGAATCAACGTCGCCATCTCCCGCGCCCAATGCCTCGCGGTGGTGGTTGGAGATCCCCGGATAGCGGTACAGCAGCGAGTTCGATCGACGAGATGAGATTGATTAATTTGTTTTGTAAATTGATTACTTTTTCTTAAAATCCGTGACGGAGAGCCGACCCCATTGAAAATTGATAAGGATGTCTCGATAAAACCGCAAAATATGACGAATCTGTTGACATGGCGAATCCATCGACGTAACTCCAAACTGGCAACGATTGGTCGCTTCGAACACATTCACATACACCGCGGCGAGATCGCTCTTCACCGTTCGGTTGTTCCGCCTAATATTGCGTGTAAGAACTGGTATTTACCTGTGCTACTATACCGACAATCTTCATAACGACGAATTACCCACATGACATTCGACGAACTCCTAGACAAGTATCGGAAGGACTCTTTTCACTCTCGCGACACCGGTGACAAATTTGAACGTTTAATGCAGGCGTACCTCCTTAGTGATCCGCAGTACGCGCCATTCTTTAAGCAGGTATGGCTCTGGAAGGACTTCTTCGGGCGGAGCGAACTCGGTGGGGTCGATTCAGGCATCGATTTGGTAGCGGAAACCGTAGTGGGCGATTACTGGGCAATACAATGCAAATTCTTCGCTGAAACTCAAATCATCGACAAGGCAGATGTCGACACTTTCCTCTCTACTTCTAGCCGAACATTCAAAGATGAGCGTCTCCAACGCGTCCCTTTCATGCATCGACTTTGGATCTCAACTACGAATCGCTTCTCTTCTAACGCTGAGAAGGCCTTTGAGAATCAGCAACCGGCCGTCACTCTCATTAAGCCTTCCGACTTGCGAGCTGCACCAGTCGACTGGGACAAACTCGAAGAAGGCATTCATGGTAAGAAGGCGGTAAATCGAGATCGAAAACTAAAGGATCACCAGAAAACGGCTGTCGACAAGGCACACGAGTACTTTAAGAATCGCGACCGGGGCAAGCTTATTATGGCTTGCGGAACTGGTAAGACTTTCAATGCGCTTCGAATTGCGGAAAACGAAACACACGGTAAGGGTGTAGTCCTTTTTCTCGTTCCGTCGATTGCTTTGCTTGGTCAGACGCTTCGGGAATGGACGACCTACGCTGCGGAACAAATCAACGCTGTTTGTATCTGCTCAGATCCGGAAGTTTCAAGAAAGAGAACTAAGGTCGAAGATGCGGATTATGATCACGTAATCAGCCTTGCATATCCCGCGTCGACGAACGCCAAAGCCGTCGTTAACCAGTTCAGGCTATTTGAGTTCCAGAAGCGACCGGGAATGACGGTTGTCTTCTCGACCTACCAGTCAATCGATGTTGTTGCTCGATCGCAAGCCGAACTCCTAAAGAACGGATTTCCCGAGTTCGATTTGATTATTTGCGATGAGGCTCACCGAACAACCGGCGTCACTCTAGCTGGTGACGATGAATCCTCATTCACAAAAGTTCACAGCAACGATTTCCTCAAAGCCAAGAAACGTCTTTACATGACGGCGACACCACGCCTGTATAGCGATGACGCCCGGAGCCGAGCTGCGCAGGCCGATGCGATCCTGTGCTCGATGGATGATGAATCACTTTATGGCGAAGAGATTTATCGAATTGGTTTCGGCGAGGCCGTCGAGCTCGATCTACTGACTGACTATAAAGTATTAATACTCACTCTCAGCGACAAAGACGTCCCACCGGCTGTGCAGGAGATGATCGCTGATGAGAAAAACGAGATCAACGCTGACGACGCGTCGAAGCTAATCGGTTGCATCAACGCTCTGTCGAAACAAATCCTGGGTGACGAAGGATCTACACTCCGGATCGATCCACAACCGATGAGACGCGCCGTTGCATTCTGTCCAAAAATTGTTACGTCGAAGAAAATTACTCAGATTTTCAACACCGCAACGGATGCATATATCGATTCTCTGCCCGAGACAAAGCGGGTGCAGATGGTTTCGGTTGCGTCGAAGCACATTGACGGCACTATGGGCGCACCGAAACGTGATGAGTTGCTCGACTGGCTTGAACAAGAACCTAAGCAAGGTGAGTGTCGCATTCTCACAAACGTGCGTTGTTTGAGTGAAGGAGTGGACGTTCCTTCACTAGACGCTGTAATGTTTTTGGCTGCTCGTAATTCACCCGTCGATGTCGTCCAGTCGGTGGGTCGCGTGATGCGAAAAGCTCCCGGCAAGAAGTATGGCTACATTATTATTCCTGTAGTTGTCCCGTCCGACGTCGACGCTTCGCAAGCAATGGACGACAACGAACGCTATAAGGTCGTTTGGACTGTACTTAACGCCCTCCGAGCTCACGACGATCGTTTTAACGCGACCGTGAACAAGGTTGAGCTAAACAAAAAGAAACCAACTCAAATTCTAGTCGGTAAACCCGAGGTCGAGTTTCAAAACGGACAGGCGGTTCTTGCGGATCCCAATCAGGAAAAGGAGAACAAGGAGCTGGCGCGCCAGCTAACGCTCCAATTCGAGCAGCTTCAGGACATCGTCTTCGCTCGGATGGTACAGAAAGTTGGTGACAGGCGATATTGGGAGCAATGGGCAAAGAATGTTTCTGAAATTGCGACGCGGCAAGTAGAGCGAATCAATCGACTGATTCGAGAGAAGCCGAAACATCAAATAGCCTTTGAAAAGTTCCTCGGCGGGCTGCGGAAGAATATCAACCCGAGCATCACTCAGCAGGAAGCCGTCGAAATGCTCTCCCAGCACATTATTACTAAGCCCGTTTTCGAAGCTTTGTTCGAAGGCTATTCATTCGTCAAGAACAACCCAGTTTCCAAGTCGATGCAGACCATGCTAGACCTTTTGGAATCGCAGGCGATTGAAAAGGACACAGACACGCTTCAGAAGTTTTATGAATCGGTAAAAATGCGTGCGTCGGGCATCGATAATGCCGAAGGCAAACAGCGAATTATCATTGAGCTATACGATAAATTCTTTAAGACTGCCTTTCCGAAAATGGTCGAACGACTCGGCATTGTCTACACGCCGGTTGAAGTTGTCGACTTCATCGTCCACTCCGTTAACGATGTTTTGAAACAGGAATTCGGCCGGAGCCTTTCAGACGAGAACGTCAATATACTTGACCCGTTCACGGGAACAGGAACATTCATCACACGCGTTCTGCAAAGTGGCCTCATCGATAAGAAGGATCTCGAAAGAAAATACCGCCGTGAGATTTTTGCCAACGAAATTGTGTTGCTCGCTTATTACATCGCTGCGGTTAACATTGAGAACGCCTTCCACGACGCTTCTGAACGCGAAGACTACATCCCGTTCGAAGGAATCTGCCTTACAGATACATTTCAGCTTGGGGAAAAGTCCGACGGAAAGAGCCTTTTTTCCGATATGTTCCCGCAAAACTCGAAGCGAGTTGAGCGACAGAAAACAGCTCCTCTTCGAGTAATCTTTGGAAACCCCCCTTATTCTGTCGGACAAAAGTCAGCAAACGACAATGCGCAAAACCAAAGTTATCCTGGACTGGAATCGAGAATTAGGACCACGTATGTTGCACTGTCCAACGCGGGGCTGAGCAAATCAAGCTACGACTCATACAAGAAAGCATTCAGGTGGAGCTCGGATCGTCTGGATGAAAATGGTGGAATAGTGTGTTTTGTAACCAACGGCGCATGGATCGACGGTAATTCAGACGACGGTCTTCGACTGGCGTTTGAGCACGAGTTCTCTTCGATATATGTGTTTAATCTTCGAGGCAACCAGAGGACGAGCGGAGAAGCCTCTCGCCGAGAAGGAGGGGGAGATCTTTGGGTCGGGCTCGAGGACACCTATTGCAATCACATTGTTCGTCAAGAACCCCTCGACAAAAAAAGCAAAAGCGGAGATCTCCTATTACGACATTGGGGACTACTTAAGCCGAGAAGCAAAGTTATCAGCCATTCGCAACTTTCGTACAGTTCGAAATGAAGGACTGGCTTGGAAGCGACTGGAACCGAACTCTAAGGGTGACTGGATCACCGACAGAAGCGAAGCTTTTGCAGAATTTCTTCCTATTCAGGCTTCTAAGAAATTTGACCTCGCGGCAAAGTCATTTTTTGTAACCCACGGGATTGGTGTCTCAACAAATCGAGACGCCTATGTTTATAACTACTCGGTAGTCGCCCTTCGAGAAACAGCAAGGCTCATGGTAAGCCATTACGGAAACATCCGCGATCGCTTTATGAAGGCTATTAAACTCGATTCGAAAGCGAAGGTCGAGACCTCTATCGTGAAAGATCTAAGTAAGATCAGCTGGACCCTAAATCTAAAGAATGACCTGCGGAGGGGGGTTCGACACCTGTTTAATGAGGAAGCAATTTGCAATGGTATATATAGGCCTTTCTGCAAGCAAAAAATATATTTCGACAAACCTTTTATTGAAAGACCTGGCATAACGCCAAATTTCCTGCTTGGAGACCCGGGATCCGATAGGCAAATTTGCCTGGCAGGTTCAAGTAGCAATAGGGGATTTTCGACCGCTATGACGAACACGTTAACGAGCCTCGACGCGGTTGGCAGCACTCAGTGCTTTCCACTTTCTTATTATCAAGAACGTGAGAAAGACAATCCGACACTGTTCGACGGGGCAGATAACAAAGAGTTCATCCGTGTCGACGCAATCAGCGAATTTATCCTGGGGACGGCTCGCTCACGATACGGTAACAAAGTCGGCAAGGAAGATATTTTTTACTACGTCTACGGTATTCTCCATAGCTCGGAGTACCGGGAGAGGTTTGAAAATGATTTGAAGAAGATGCTGCCTCGACTTCCGCTTGTTGATGCCATGACCGATTTTTGGACGTTTAGCCGCGCGGGCAGAAGGCTAGCTGAGCTTCATGTTTACTATGAGGAAGTCCCCCCCCTGCCCGAAGGGGTAATTGTCACGGGTGCCGACACGGGAAACTACCACGTCGAAAAAATGCGCTTCCCTGCCAAGGGTCAGAAAGGCACGATCATTTACAACAGTTCCATAACGGTTTCAAACATTCCGGCCAAGGCGTACGAGTACGTCATCAACGGCAAGTCTGCGATCGAGTGGATAATGGAGCACTATCAAATAGCAATTCACAAAGAATCTGGCATCCGAAACGATCCGAACGACTGGGCCGTTGAAGTTGGAAATCCGCGCTACATCCTTGACCTTTTGCTATCGATCATTGCCGTTAGCACCCAGACCGTTGATATTGTCGCCGGTCTACCAAAACTCTCTTTCGAATAGGAGCTCCCATGGCCGATACAGATTGGATCGAAGAGGAGATTGAGAATTTCCAGAACCGAGGTAAGGACCTTCCATCTCCAGTCATCGAGATATTAACCACTCATATACGTCGCGAACTGCACGAAGACGCCCTTACCGGTGCGCAGAGCGGCAAACTAGCAACCCAGCTATTGGCTGCGTTACGAGAGGAGGTCACAGATGCGAATTAAGAGTATCTGCCTCGAGTGGTTCCGCGGCGCCGGTGGTGAAATTTGTCTGGAAACAAACAACAAGTCTGTTGTCATATACGGTCCCAATGGCGCCGGAAAGTCATGCTTTGTGGATTCACTCGAATACATTACCCGCAACGGCAAAATAGGCCACCTATCACATGAATACAGCGGGAGAAAACAGGAGAAAGGGGATCAGTAACACGAGCACTCCGGAACACCAGAAAACTCGCATCAAACTCCAGCTGAATGACAGCTCCGAATTGGAAGTTGAGATAGACGAAAAAGGTAACAGCTGCTCCTCGGGCAACCCTACAGACGATCCCAGAAGTTGGAATTACCGCCGCACCGTCCTTAGGCAGGACGAAGTCTCGGACTTCATAAAGGAAACCAAAGCTAACAAATACTCCGCCCTCCTTCCGCTTTTAGGATTCGAGGAAATGGAGATGGCGGCTGGGAACCTTCACACTCTAGCTAGGAAGGTTGAGTCAGAATCAAATCTTAAGGTCAGCAAGGCATCTATTGCGGAAGTGGCACGCCGCCAAGCTAGTGCGGAAGCGATCGATTCGCTTGCAAATCAGATTGAAGCCGCTGCACGGCATCTATTGTCCCGACTCTACAGCTACGGTTTTCGCTCCCAGGACCGACGAAGTTATAGCAGCGATAGATGATCGAATCCAGCGTTCAACCGTCGAACAGCGCCGACATGTTCTTTTGCAGCAGATCGCAGGTCTCAAAATGTCGGACGCGGCTGAACGGGTTCGAGAATTAAACGAAAAGATCGTTGCGTCCATCGAACCGCGTGTAGCGGAACGAATAAGAGTTCTAGAAAACGTCTCCACGTTCCTGGGTGCCGAAGCCGAGGAGACGGTATCCTGTCCGGCCTGCGGTCAAGTTGTATCTACGGATGATTTCCGGGGACACATCGAGCGAGAAGCTACGCGCTTAAAAGATCTTTCAGAGGTAATAACCGAACGGAAGTTCGCGAGTGGGCGATTCTGCGACAGCCTTCGAACACTTCAAAGCGGTTTGAAGAATGTCGAACTTGCTGACTGGCGCAACGGCCTCGACGCGACGCATCTTGCGACTATTGAAAGCACTGACGTCGAGACCCTTCGCGACGCTGGAGCGAGGAAAGTCTAGTGGATGTGCTCGTTCACGCTCAAGCCGTAATTCAAGGCGCAAAAAACGCCGAAGTGAACGCGCCGAGGGACGCTCAGAAACTTGTAGGTGACAAGGGTATTGCCGATCTGTGTTCGGACGTAACGAGGATAGCAACCACACGAAGCACCGTCGCGGCTGTTGAGAACCTAATCCGCTTTCTCAACGAGACAGAGCAAAGCATCCGAAATAAGCTTCGCGAGCAGGCAAGAGCGGCGATGGAAGCGATCTCAACAGACATTCAGAGGTTCTGGGAAATTCTTCATCCAGACGTGCCGATCGAAAATGTTTCCATTCACTTACCTGCCGTAGACAAGGCTATCGATGTCCATCTCAAGTTCTATGGAAAGGAGCAAGACTCGCCCAGACTCACGCTTTCTGAAGGTTACCGAAACAGTCTAGGCCTCTGCATCTTTCTTGCAATGGTGAAATTTGGGGGTGATACAGAGAGGCCGATAATTCTGGATGACGTCGTAGTCAGTCTTGATCGGATGCATCGGGGTATGATTGCGGAACTATTGCGTAAGGAGTTTTCCGACTATCAGGTTTTAGTTTTTACTCATGACCGTGACTGGTACGCGGAGCTCTCTGTATTTCTCCCGAGGTCAACTTGGGAGTTCAAAGTTCTTCTTCCATACGACCAACCAGAAGTCGGCATTCGTTGGTCTACCAAGTCCACAACATTGCGAAGAAGCTGCGCACTTGTTGACTCGAGGGCCGACGCCGCTGGCAACGATGCTCGAAAAATCATGGACACGGAATTGGCTCTCGTGGCCGAGAAACTTCAAATTCAGATGCCGTATCTTAGAGCCGAGAAAAACGACCACCGAATGGCTCATGATTTTGCGACGAGATTGGCCTCGGCCGCTGAAAAATGTTTCGAGCAAAAGGACGGCGGTAAATGGGTTAAAAATGGTGAAGCTGTAGATATTCTCAAAGATGCGGATAAGGTCCTCCTCGCATGGGGAAACAAGGGATCGCATTCTCACGACCTGATGAAGCCGGAAGCGACGAAACTCATCGACGTTTGTGAAAAAACGCTTGAAGCATTTGAATCCGCGTCGTGCGGAAAGCAAGTATGGTATGCGAAGGCAGGGGGGCCGGAAGTTATCCAGTGCGAGTGTGGAACGATTCGGTGGCGGTACGGAAAAGACGAAGGTGAATAGGCATCCAGGAAAAGGAGTCCAAACGACGCAAGATGACAGGATGAAAATAATATGGATACAAACCTCCTACTCCCTCTCCTTTTAGGTGCGATCGTTGGACTGATTCTCGGTTTTCTTGCGGCGTATTTAATTGCGTCACGAAAGACATCTGAATCGAACGAGCAGAAAGTCTACTTCGAGACAAAGTCTATTGAACTGGATAAACAGCAGTCTGTCTTACGAGATCAGATTCGTTCACTGACGGAAGAGGATGGGCGAAAGCAGCGTGCCTTACTTGACGCGGAAAGAGCAACGGCGGTTGCAGGAGACCGAGCTGAAAGAAACTCAAGATGCCGTAAATCGGCTTGGAGAGGAGGCCGAATCAACTAATGCCGAGCTGGATTCCGAGCGGCGCCAGGCGACCTTGTTAAAAGAATCAAATGCCGAGCTTGTCGCAAAGTACGCCGCATCCCTTCGATCCATTGAGGAGCAACGAGAATTCCTTCATAAGGCAAATGAATCTCTCCGGGAAGCTTTCAACTCCCTGTCATCTAATGCTCTCCACCAAAACAATTCGTCATTCATTGAACTAGCCAAAGAGTCACTCGACAGCCGGATAATAGAATCGAAAGCCGACCTTGACGCACGACAACAAGCAATTGACACACTTGTGAAACCGCTGAGCGAAACCCTATCAAGCTTTCAGCAGAAGGTTCAGGAAATAGAGGTAAAACGCGAGGGTGCGTACTCAGAAATGAGAACGCTGTTGGACGTGATGAAGCTCTCGACGGATCAGCTAAACGCAGGTACTACTAACTTAGTAACAGCATTAAAGACTTCCTACGTTCGGGGTCGCTACGGTGAAATTGGCCTGCGACGACTTGTCGAAGCAGCGGGAATGTCTGAGCATTGCGATTTTACCGAACAGGCCACGATCACCACCGATGATGGACGGCTGATTCCCGACATGCGTATCGATCTCCCTGGGCAGCGGCAGCTAATCTTGGATTCAAAGGTTCCGCTGCTCGCGTACATGCAAGCGTTTGAAACCACGGTCGAAGCCGAGAGAGTGGATTGCTTGGCAAAACATTCAAAGGATGTTCGTGACCACCTCAAAAAGCTAAGTAACAAGGCGTACTGGGAGCAATTCAGCGAGACTCCTGACTTCGTAATCATGTATATGCAAATCGAATCCTCGTTTGGAGCGGCACTCATGCAGGATCCTCGACTCATCGAAGATGCAATAAACAAAAACGTCGTGCTCGCTACGCCCTCCACGTTAATCACGATGCTACGGACCGTTGGCTTCGTGTGGCAACAGAGCGCCTGGCGAAAAGTATCTACGAAATGCGGGATGCTGGCTTCGAGCTATTCAACCGCACAACTAATATGCTCGAGCATTTTAGCAATGTTGGGACCGGCCTGACTCGAGCTGTCAATGCCTATAACGGCACCATTCGTTCCTCTTAGAGAGCAGGTTTCTTCCTCATGTTGCGAAGATCAAGGACATTGGCGGCACCCTTGCGAACAAAGACATGCCCAATCTGAAACCTGTGGCTTTAACCGTCCGCCCTTTGAATAAAGAGGCGCCAGATGATGAAAATCCGCCTGGGGGAGCAGATGCTGAAGCGTTTGAATAATAAAAGAGAGATCTAACGAAATAGATACAGAGGCGGAGCGTACTCAAGATGGTCGGAGTATTTGTAATCGATGAGCTCGCACCAGTTGGTGTCCCAATATGCCATTTCGCGATGAGACATCTTTATCAATTCAGGTGTGGAAAGGTGGTCGTAGGTCTTAACAATCCAGTCTAGGAGATTCCTTTCGACCGTACTCAAAATGCTCTTATTTGGGCGATAGCTCTTCTTCGGAAGTATGATTTGAGCATCCTGACCTTTCGACTTGATGCCGCTTGATCCGGATTTGCCGCTTTTTTTCCAAAACTTTCAATATGTTGCGGTAACCGTCATAAATAGGACCATGCGTTAGTTTCGTGTAGCCCGTTCCCGAGATACTCTGTTTTCTACCGTGGAAATAACTAAAGTCCGAATAAAACAAGAGTTTGTTCAGCCTCGTCGGCATTACGTTCTTGCCTCGGTAGGAAAGGTGGACGATCATAGCTCCCAGTTTGTCGAAAGAGAATTGTCGAAACCCGTTTCGCGAGTTCTTCTCGTCAAAGAGGTGTGGCTGCTCGGTTTCGGTTAAATATACTTTCGGCTTTTCCGACTCCGCTATCCGAGATCTAACGATCCCCATAAATTCTGAAATCTCGGCTCCGTGATGTGGATTCGTTAAGAGGTCCTCGGCCTGTTCCCATATGCCCGCCGATTTTAGTTCGGTCCAATCGATAAGTGCTGTATGAACGACGCTTTCATCACACTCGATCTCTCGCTCTCCGCGAGAAAAGCATGGACGTTTCTCACTACACGATTAACGTTGTGTGCTATGACATTAATCGAAAACGTATTAGTTTCCATACGAATGCCCTCCATTTCCCTTCGAACCGTTGAAATTGGTTTCCCGGGATATTAAACGATCCTATAGGAAGAGTAAATACTTAGATTGGCAAAGATTTTCCACGGAATTAGAGTGTCACCTCGAAGTGTACCTACCAGTGGCTCCCCGAATCTTGTGGGTTGGAAAGGCTATTTGACTGCGAATAGGCGAGGGCAAGTTAAAATGCCGTTTGGCGAGGGCACTGGCTTCCGATTCGGTGGGGGTGTTTAAGGCTATTGGTCTACTAGCTCTCGGAATCTGGAAGGTTCAAGTTGTCCGAGCTGTTCACGTTTCCATATTGGCGTTCCGTAATCGCAATTAACAAACTCCAGCTCTGAAGAGATCAAATAAAGGCCCGACTGATCAATGACAATGCAGCACTTCGATTTTTCCGGATAAAAGGTCTCGAACCGACGAGATCCTCGTGTCGGAACGAACGCGTCAATATTCATGTATTTCGAGGCCTCCGCAAATATATCTCTTTCCGAAAGAATGTTGAGCTTAGCTTCACAAGGAACCCAAAGCCCTCCGACCCGTAGGAAGTTATCAACTATTCCAGTTGCATGACCGTCCCGAAAGCACTGGCACTCCTCTAATAAAGTTGAGCCCTTGTCTTTCATAGCGGACAGAAAGTAATCAAGCATGTATGACCGGAGTTGCGCCTCATGGATGAAACGTGTACCCGGTAAGCATGAGATATCTGCCCAATTTTCCTTGGTGACGTTTCGAAACGTATTGTCACCAAACTCTACGTCGCTCAGAAAGGCAGGAAGGAAATTGTCTTCTGCGAGTAAAAAGCGGATTCCTTTTGCTTCGCGTGTATAGACTGGAGTAATTGTCGTTTGCCCGATCTTCACGAACTCCGTGAATCTCGCGGATGCAAGCGGAACGTCAAAAATGTGAACATTACCCAGAGGGGCAAAGAGTCTGCCGTCGAAATGTTTTTCGGGAGCTCCCAGATATTCCGTTGAACCCGAAACCGATGCACAGCCGAAAATCGTCCCCGCAAACAAAGTTGCTAACTCGGCGGCATGGTCCAGAACTGAAACCAAGTTTGGTTCGTTGGGATACGATCGTAGGGCAATATTCCGCAACCGCGATGCATTTAGTCCCCCTTTTTGTGTGGTAAAAGAAGAGAACATCATCCTTCGTTAACCATTTTGGAGCGGTCCAAGAGGTGTCATCACCCGGACGGAACTGCAGCAAGCAGTCGAGGTCGAGAAGGTTTTGTCCTCTGTAGGCGTTACCGTCGACCATATCCAGAACACCTTCAAACGAATCCGGGAAGCCGATGCTTGTTATGCAAGCCTGTGCCCAGCTTAATTCGGACTTCTTGTGCATAAATAGTCTATTGAGACTTGCCTTCATTTTATACCGACGGTGGAAGGAGTGACTCCTTCTCTACCGACCGTCCGGCAAGTCCTGGTAATTAGAGGCGAAAAAAAACCCGTTAAGAAAATCCGTTTGTCGAGACTCCAATTGGTTGAACCCGTCACAGCTCCAAAACGGAAATTCCATAGCGGTAATAATAATCTCTTTGTTGCCCGCGAATTCTGACTTGATGACGAATTTGTCGGTAGAGGGCCGCTTCTCGGACAAGTTCGGGTAAAGGAGAATGACCTCTGTGCAATCTCGCTTCACCGCGTACACGAACATCTGGTAAAGATCGGCTTGGGCGATGCCCTTCTTTGTATCTTTCTTATAGTCGGTCGGACGCATTTTGTACTTCGGATCGACGATGATCCTTCGGTTCGAGCCTTCGCGGGCGGTGAGGAAAATGTCGTGTCGCATTTGAAATGCTTTGGGATCATCGGAAACGTATCGATCGGATTTCTGATATTCGACTTTCCATTCGGACGATAAATGAGTTTCCAAAAATCCGGCAATGAAGTCTTCGAAAATGTACTCCATCGGGAATAGCAGGCACCACTGTGACAGGTCATAGGCTGTACTAGAATAAAGTTGCTGATTCAGTACCGTTCGACACGAGTCGATCACCGAAACATACTCACCAAAAAAAGGATTTATCGACAGACTCTCGAGATCGGCAGACGTAAAAGCTCCGTCCTCAACATCGCTGAGAATGAACGTAATCTCCTGCAGAATTCGTTGGTTCTCCGTAAACCTGGTCTGACTTAGCAGAAGGCGAGTGCAGTACTTGATGATCCGGTTGACCTTGTTATCGAAAAGGAATGGTTCGTAATCGCATTCGAGTTTGTGAAAGTTGCCACGCGACAAACTTTGGCTTGTGTACCGATCGAAATTTATCGATCCGCGCGGCGTGACCAATGCTTCTTCGATCGGCTGATACATCGTCAGCGGATTGCCGGACACCGCTTCCAAGAATTGATTCGCGATCAGGTTAATGATCAATTCGGGAAAGCTGTCGATGTCGATGGTGTCCAGGGAAGTGCGTGCAAAGGGGAACCGCCACTTTCGACAATAGCCAAACCAATAAAAAATATGCCGAAGCATCAAAGATCGTTTACTTTGAATGTCCGGCACGTTACGGAAAACCTTCGGAAAGATCTCGATCAGGTCTTCACCGGTTTGAATAAAGCCGGCGTAGTTGTTTACGCGGATTTTATTCCCGTCAAACTTCAAGAAAGGCTGATAATTGTTGTCGGAAATTTCCTCAGGTGGTTCTGCCTCGGGATCGACAAACGAGCGCTGTCGCCAGAGCTCCAACAGCGACTGCTCGAGCGTTGTCGATCATTGATCGTTGCTGTTTTTTCGCCGTATTCAAATAGTAGGGGCATCTTCTGATCGTTTGGAGTTCCAGCAGTACAACCGGGCGTCGTATGAAACATCCCACCCTGAGTTGCTAAAAATGTCGCAGACGAATTTGGTGTTTCCCGAAAAATACTCCATCAACAGTGGAATGATTCTGTTCTTTAATACTTCGTCGATCGGTCGGTCGTTCATGAAGTAGGCATGGCCGATTAGGTAATCCGCAGATTTCTTCTTATCGAATATCCCTTTATTTATGTGCTCTAGCAGTGCGGCTGCTTCCTCATCGTAATCCTCATAAATGGGATAGAAGCCCACGAACTCAAATCGCCTACGAAGTGCGATATCAATCAATGCAATTGACCGGTCGGCCGTGTTCATAGTTCCGATGACGTAGAGATTTGGTGGAACGCCAAAATCCCGTTCACCGTTTGGCAGCGTCACTCGCAGTTCGTTTTCTTGACCGATGCATGCGCTTGTCTTCCTCGAGAAGCGTGATCAGTTCGCCGAACACTTTGGATATGTTCGCTCTATTGATCTCGTCGATCACCAGGACGAACCGTTTGAGAGGAACAGCCGGTTTCCTTGTTTGCTGATGCTCCCTGATAAGGTTCGCTAACGGATCATAGTACGATCGCAGTCCGCCGGGAGCGTCTCTCACCGTCGACCATGTCGCGGAGAGTCGCGAGACTGATGCGGTGTGCAGTTCCACCCGAGTGTTTCCGGAATCCTAGCGACCGATCACTAGCTCAGTTATCGAAAATGAGATACCGGAAGCCATCTTGATCGCAACTTCCTCGTCCCGTTCGAGAGGTTCAAGAAGTTCGTGAGCACGTCATCAAAGGAGCGCCTCGCTGCCCGTCCGGATAATGAAAGCTCGTAGTTCTCTCTCGCACGCCGAGCAAGTTGATAGAAGATGCCTTTCTGAGTCTGAAAGCGTAGATCATCACTCTCGACGTCGGGCTTTATACCAATAATGAAATCTTCGTACGAATAATTCTGGTGAAAAGTGACAAATTCGATCTGACCTTTTTGACGAAGTTGGTCCGAACTCCTGCTTTCTTTCACGGTGACTCGCGTCAGTTCGGCCATTAATGGTCTCAACGGCGATCTCGATGCTCTTGTATGTCTTTCCCGTTCCAGGTGGGCCGTAGAGGATCCGGTTCGAGCACCTACGCTTGGCAGATTTGATATCGGCAGTACGGGAGTAGGCGAAACTGGTGCTGCCCGTCAATCCCAAGAGAATCTTTAACCGCTCCACGTAATCTGGGAACTTTGAGATATCCGTCAGCGTCTTCAGGACTATGGGATGCTGATCTTCGGTCCACTCGCCTTTCTTGATCCATTTCACCCGGCGGATGCTCTTGTACTCTGGCTGGGAGTCGTCAAAGATGTAATCCGAATCGACAAGCCCGTAGCCAAGGTAGGTCATTATGCCGCCGCTGGGAATGATAACATCACCAACCTTTATGGCCTTCAAGAATTCGTAGTTAGCAAGAGAGTCGTTGCTCGGTGCGGTTTGGGAACTGTGAATTCGCATGAGCTTCAGCTTCAATAGCGTGGCGCGACTCGTATTTGCTTAGTCCACTCATCCATCCCATTCCCATAATTCCAGCCGCGTGGAACCTATCCCATTGCCCTCCATTCTCGCCGGGCGCATAAACCCAGAACCGGCGAGTTTCTGAAACCGGTTTATCTTGTTCCCCTTTCTTGTCGAGCATTTGATAAAGAATGTCCTGAACGAGAATGCGATGGTTGGCGTCGGCATAACAGTCGGGCGTGAGAAACGACTTGACGAGTTCGAGGAGTTCGTTGTCTTTAGAAATGTAGTTATCGATCAGGTCCGTTGTCAGTTCCAGGTGGTGTACGTAGCAATGCGGGGACCGCACTGGCTCCATTGTTAGAAGGCTGCAAAGACTTTTATAAACTGTATTTTTATACAGGTTGTATTTCTCGGGATATCGGAACGTGAGGAACGTCGCAATTGTTCTCTCGTCGTGGTGAGTGCCAAGCGTCTCTCCCATCTCGCGGTAAACCTTCTCGATATCCGAACGAAACCCGTCGATACGCTCCTGCAATGGTGTGCCTTCATCGAACAAGCTTCGAAGGGCTTCCCGATACGGCTCTGTTTTCTCAGTAGCTATATGTCTCAGTACCGCCTTCGCCATCTGATAAACCAAATTCGAGTAGTCGATGCTCATTACCTCGGCAGCGAAATCGGTTGCTTGAACTTCTCGAACACGAGCAACATGCGCGACGCGATGCGCTCCGGCACGCTCCCCACGCAGCTGATCTTCAGCCTGTCTGCGCTCAAGGTGCACGGCTACGAGATCGTGTCGCTGCGCTACTTCACGCTGAACGAGGACGGCTCGATCAAGTACCTCTCGGACGAGGACGTCACCGGCGCGCCGAGCCCGCTCGAGGGTGTCGGCGACGGCCGCATCACCGAGAAGCGCAACCGCATCTTCTCGAACTCGGAGATCCGGTTCCGCAAGCCGGGCGGCAAGATCCAGATCCATCGCCAGATCCGCCAGGACCTCTCCGACAAGGAGCTCCAGAAGGATCCGCGCGTCGTGAAGCACCTCGAGATGAAGGGCCCGATCGTGTCGATGACGAAGGCCGCGAGCTACCTGCTGTCGTGGGACTCGTTCTCGACGATGCGCAACTACCTTGATCAAGAACACGTCGTGGATGGTGTCGGATGCGACGGGCGTCGCGCCGAAGTGGGGCCAGCCGGCCGGCTTCGACTACGAGACCTACGGCTCGTTTCGCACCGCGCACCTCGACAGCGGCAACGGCGTCTCGGAGAACTGGCGCTCGATGTTCAACTCGCAGGAGAAGCGAAAGCTCGCGTTCCGCTTCGGCTACTACGACAAGGACACCAAGGATCACCTCGTGATCATGAAGAAGAAGAGCTGACAGCGCGGCGGTCGCCCCGAGAGGCGGCTGCGCGAGCGAGCGCCGCTGTAGGCCAACGCGGCACAGTTAGAACGCGCCGGACGATCCCTGCATCGTCGTCGGTGAGCAGCTAGCATCAGCGGTCATGGCAGCTACGTCGTGTCCACGCTGCGCGAGCGTGGTCACCCTGCACGAGGGGCGTCCGTTCGTCACGACGAACGGCACCGTCGAGCTGTGGCATCCAGCCTGTTGGAACAATCGGCACGCGGTCGTTGTTGCGGAGCCGTTACCGATGCCGCTGCCTCCGGTTGTGCTCGCGATGCCCGTGGTGAGGCCCCGTCGACGGGTCGTGTTCTCAGCCGCCGGACTCGCGATGGTCGCGGTCGGTGTGATCGCGATTCGCGCGGCGCATGGCGATGACACGGTCGTGGAGGTCGTGGAGATCGTGGAGAGCCAACCGTCGGTCGGGGTCGCGATCGACGAAGCGACCTCCTTGCGCACGCGCAGCGCGGAGCACGAGCTCGTTCCACCGAAGCCAAGGGGCGTGCAGCGCCTCGAGGACGAGTTCCCGATCCCCGAGCTTTCCAACAAGCCGATCGACGCCACGTTCGCGTCGCTCCACGGCTGGGTCCATCCGATCACGAGCGCCGACGAGCTGTTTCCCGGAAATCCCGGCCGGCACTTCGGCGCAGCGCGCACCGGGGTCGATCGCACCGAGTGCGGTGGTGGTCACTGCGGCGTCGATCTCGACGGGCCCAAGGGTCGAGCCCTCGTCTCGGTCGCAGCCGGCACGCTGGTCACCGTCGAGCGGCGGGAGCTCGGCAGCGATGGTCGCAGCGGGCGGTTCGTGCGGATCCAGCACGAGGACGGCACCCTGACCTCGTACATGCACATGGACGAGATCGCCGAGCCGCTCCAGCCCGGCGATCGCGTCCGCGCGGGTCAGTACATCGGCACGCTCGGCGACTCCGCGGTGCCGGGCGCGCCCCACCTGCACTTCGTCCTCGAGGTTCCGCTCCATGCGGGCTCGCGTGACACGACGTTCGGATCCGTCCGCTTCGTCGATCCGGCGCCGTTTCTCATCCGAGCGACGGTCGTCGAGCGGGCCGAGCGCCGCCACGCGATCAAGCCCGCGTTCTGATCAGTACGGTGACTCGGGCTCGGGTGTCGGAGCAGGAGCAGGAGGGCAGGAGCAGGAGCAGGCTCGGGCACGCGGCGCGGGAGCCGGCGCCGGTTGCGGCGCGTACGGCTGCGGCTGCGGTCCCGTTCCGTAGTTGTACTGGCCGGTGCTCGCGCGAATCAGCAGCTCGTTCTTTGCGGCGCGGCACGCCGACGTGCGCGAGTAGCCGGTGTACGCGCTGAGGCCCCACATCAGGCCAAACGCGACGTTGAGTCCGATCGACGTGCTCCGCTTGATGATCGGGTCGCGGCCACCTTTGGTGATTTCGTTCGCCTCGTTGTACTCCGCCTCCGACTGGCTCGCGGTGATCGCGATGCCGATGACCTGGAGCACACCGAAGACCGTGTCGGCGATCGGTGCGGCGCGACTCGTCGTGCACTCGAAGATCGGCAGTTGCCGGTGTTGCGCGGGTGGGCCGCTCGCGAACAGGAACGAACAACCGGTGAGCGCAAGCGACGTGATCAGTGCCAAGGCGCGCATGGAGCGCGACTATTGAATCGATTGCTGGTCAGGTCAACGACTACTGTCTCGGTCGTCGCACGCGTCGCAGTCGTGCACGGGTTGTCGACGATGTAGAGTGCCGCCGTGCAACGCCTGCTCCTCCTGCTCGCTGCGTGTAGTGGACCGTCGAAGCCGACGGAGCAACCGTCTCTGCCCTCCGGTCCAACCGAGGCAGCGAAGCCGTACGAGCCCCAGCCGTCGACCCCGAAGCTCGCGGGCATCTATCTCGAGGACATCGACAAGGCGGTGGACCCCTGCACCGACTTCTTCGAGTACGCGAACGGTGCGTGGCGCACGTCCAACCCGATCCCGGCCTCGCAGGTGCGGTGGAGTCGGCGCTGGCAATCCGGCGAGACCGCGAAGGAGCGGCTGCGCGACATCCTGGAGCCAATCGCGGGCAAGCTCGACTGGCCAGCAGGGGCGTCGAGCAGCAGCTCGGCGACTTCTACGCGAGCTGCATGGATGCGACCACGTCGAATCAGCTCGGCGCGAAGCCGATCGAGCCACTGCTCGGCGAGATCGCCGCGATCAAGGATCGCAGCGGGCTGCGCGCCATGATCTCGAAGCTCGCCGAGATCGGCTTGAACGTCCCGTTCGGGGTCTACGGCTGACGAGCGATCTGCACACGCCCATCGACGTGGTCGCGCACGTCTACGCCGCGGGCCTCGGACTGCCGGATCGCGACTACTACGTGAAGACCGAGAAGCGGTTCGTCGAGGCGCGCGACGAAGTACCATCGTCCACGTCGCGCACATGTTCGAGCTCGCGGGCCGCAAGCCGATGGCGAAGGCCGCGGCGAAGACCGTGATGGCGCATCGAGACAGCGCTCGCGAAGGCGTCGCTCGACAACGTCGCGCTGCGCGACCCGCAAGCAGACCGACCACAAGATGACGTTCGCCGAGCTGCCAGAAGCTCGTCGCCGAGCTTCGATTGGACCGCGTACTTCGACGCACCGCGGCGATCCCGGCTGAACGAAGCTCAACGTGCACGCGAGCCGAAGTTCATCGAAGGAAGTTCGAGGCGCAGCTCAAGCGGCACGCTCGATCGCCGACTGGAAGACGTATCTCGACATGGCACGTGATCGGCAACGTCCGCGAACGCGCTGTCGCAAGCCGTTCGTCGACGAGTCGAACTTCGAGTTCAACGAGCAAGTTCCTCAACGGCGCGAAGGAGATCAAGCCGCGCTGGAAGCGCTGCGCGGAGGTCGACGGACGCGCTGCTCGGCGAGGCGCTCGGGCAGAAGTACGTCGAGAAGTACTTCCCGCCCGAGGCGAAGGAGCGCATGCAGGACGCTGGTCGACGAACGTGCTCGCTGGCGATGGAGGACACGATCGACGAGCTCGACTGGATGAGCGCGGCGACCAAGGCGAAGGCGCTCGAGAAGCTGGCGACGTTCAACACCGAAGATCGGCTACCCCGACAAGTGGAAGGACTACAGCGCGATCGCGATCGCGCGCGGCGATCGCGTTCGGCAACGTAGCTCGGCTCGAGCGGCGTGGAACGTCGCGACAACCGCGCGCAGATCGGCAAGCCGGTCGATCGCGCGCCGCTGGGGCATGACGCCGCCGACGTCGAACGCGTACTACAACCCGTCGCTGAACGAGATCGTCTTCCCGGCCGGCATCCTGCAGCCGCCGATCTTCGACGTCGACGCCGACGATGCCGTGAACTACGGCGGCGATCGGCGTGGTCATCGGCCACGAGATCAGCCACGGCTTCGACGACCAGGGCGCGCAGTTCGATGCGCAGGGTCGCCTCGCGAACTGGTGGACGCCGGAGCGATCTCGAGGCGTTCCAGGCGAAGGGGCCAGTGCGTCGTCGACCAGTACAACAACTACTTCATCGAGCCGAGCGTGCACCACGACGGCAAGCTCGTGCTCGGCGAGGCGATCGGTGACTTCGGCCGGCGTCGAACCTCGCGACTGGCGCGCGTTCCAGAAGGCGCGACAGACGGCGACCGGCGCCGCACGATCGACGGCTTCACGCCCGAGCAGCAGTTCTTCATCGCGTGGGGCCAGAGCGCGCGGCGACGCGACGCGGATCGAGACGCAGCGCACGATGGTGCAGGGCGATCCGCACGCGGTCGCGAAGTGGCGCGTGATCGGCCGATCTCGCAACCTGCCCGAGTTCCACGCCGCGTTCTCGTGCAAGGCCGACGCGCCGATGGTCGTGCTCGCCGCGAAGCGCTGCACCGTCTGGTGAGCGGCTATCGCTTCGCGCCCTGAGCGATCCAGTCGAAGAGGACCTGGAACTTCGCCGGGTGCGTGTCGAAGTACGTTGGCTCGTTCAGATCGTCTGTCGTTGCTTCGGTCGTGTTCTGCGGCGGCATCCGACGATCGCCGTGACCGCCGAAGCGCTTGCCGTCTTTTCCGAACCACTTCAGCCCGGCGGGCGACGCCCCGCGCTCTTCATCGGGTCGTGTGCGTCGGGCGATCGGTGAGAGTGCCGGTGCACCCGGCTCGACGAGATACTCCACGTCGGTGAGGGCATTCACGCAGGTCGTGCGCAGAGCCTCATCTCCGGCGTGCTTCTTCACGCACTTCTCGCGTCCCTCCGCGAAGGCAAGGTCGAAGTTCACGACGTCGTCGTACGTGACGAGCCTCAACTCCTCCGCCTCTCCCTTCGGTCCATGACACTCGATGCACTCCTTGAGGATCGGCTTGATGTCCGTCTCGAAGCTGCGCACGGTGTGCTTCTCGGGGGCGCCGATCCCAGCGGGCAGCGTGATGCTCGCGCCACTCGTGTCGAGGCCGGCTGCACCCGCATAACGCTGGTCCTCGAGACCTGCAACGACCACGACAGGAGACGTTGGAATCGACTCGAGGGTGACGACGACATCGCCATCGATGGCGGAGGTGAGCGCTCCGTTCTGTCGCTTCTCGCGAACGCCATCCGACATGAAGCCGTTCTCGTTCCCGGTATCCGCGGGCACGAGCTGCGAAGGCTGTCCTGCGATCGTCGCCGGCAACATGAGCCTGCGGCTCTTCCGCTTGGAATCGGGATCCTTGAACGCGGTGAACGGCTTCAGCTGGCCGTCTTCTAGCGTGTAGAGCCAGAGATCCGTGCGCGCGGGCGCTCCGTTGTCTCGCACCGAGATCTGAAGACTCGTGTCCTTCAGGGTGAGGCCAACGGACAGCGTCTTCTCTTCCATCTGCGTGATCGGCGGTGCCGATTCCTTCGGCGGAGCCTTCACCTCGCGCGCCGCACAGCCCAACAACGCGAGGAACGGGAGGGACTGTCGGATCCGGACAAACCTGTGATGGTACATCGATGCGACCCGCACCTTCGCTTCAGACCGGGGAGCTGTCCACCCCGTTGGTCTCATTCGCGCTCACTCTCGCCACCCCTTGCAGTCGGAGCCGGCCCACCTCTGAAACTGCGTCGAGATCTCGCGGCAGCGGCTCTCGATCGCCGGCACGGCGTGGGCCTCGGCAGCGTCGGAGCTTCGTCTGGAGGTCGAGCGCTTCGGCGACGTATGTCTGCCCCCACCTCGGCCAGCAGACCGAGAACCTCCGCGCGATCCGAGCCGCCTCCTGGCAATCGCTCGGGCGCGCCGCGGCGATTGGCGCTGGGAGCGCCGGGATACGAACCGGCGCGGTGCAACCTCGATTCGAGTTGCTCGGCACGCCGCGAGCACGTCGCGGCATCGGATGGCTTCCACGTGGTGGCGAACAACGTGGCGAGGTCCGCTCGCGCCGGCCGAGCTGCGCGCACTTCGCCTCGACGCGCGCGAGGGCGACGAGCCGGTCGCAGTCGCGGAGCCCCGACGACGAGCGGTGCATCGCGCGCGTGCTCGACATCGTGAATCGAGCGCGATCTTCGAGCTCAATCGAGCCAGACCGCTGTCACCGCGGCTCGATGGTCGCCGTCGCTGCCTGCCGGCCGACCAAGCCTCGCGCGCTGACGACGAGCGCAACTGCGCTGAGCTGTGACCGCACCGACGACGCATCGATCGCGAGTGCACCATCAATCGAATCGACCACCATCGTCGCGCTGGCGACTTCCTGCGTCAGACACCCGCTCCACGCGAGCTTGCCGTGATACGCGCCGACGACCTCGGACAGCCCGATGGGCCGAGCGCTGCGCGGACGCGACCACACAGAGGACGATCAGCATCACGCGCACGAGCTCATGCTGGTCGAACGCCTCCGATGACTTGTCATTGTGTCAGTAAACAGGGCGTCCCGATCTCGTCGCGTGATCGCCCAGATCAGAAGATTCGTGCTTCGTTGCTCGAAGAGGACGATCCGCGTCACGCGCACATGCTGGTCGAACGCCTCCGACGACTTGATATTGTTTCGTCAACCGGGCGTCCCCGATCTCGTCGCGAGATCGCGCAGTGAGAGAGTCGTGCTTCGTGGCTCGAAGAGGACGATCAGCACCACGCGCACGAGCTCATGCTGGCCGAACGCCTCCGACGACTTGTCATTGTTTCGTCAACCGGGCGTCCCCGATCTCGCCGCCTGATCGTCCAGTCAGAGAGCGGTGGATTCGTTGCTCGAGAACGGCCGTTCTAGTTGACGGTAAGTCAATAAGAGGTGGATGCTGCGCGTGATGAGGATCCCAGCACTGGTGCTGTGTGGACTGTTCGCGTGCGGCAACCCGTCCGATCCGGCGCCCTCGCCAGATGCGTCGCAGCCAGCTCCGAGCTGTGGTGACGGCGTCTGCGAGGGCAGCGAGGTCGGCGACTGTCCGAGTGATTGCGGTGCCGCCGCGGCGTGTGGCGACGACCAGTGCACCGGCGGCGAGACGACCGCGACGTGCCCGAACGACTGCCAGGCGAGCTCGGCGTGTGGCGACGATCTCTGTAACGGCAGCGAGACCAGCGACACCTGCCCGGACGATTGCGCTGGCGGCACCGCGCAGTGCGGAAACCTCGCCTGCGAAGCGGGTGAAGATCTGTCGTGCCCGACCGACTGCAGCACCGGCGGTGGTGGCACCTGTCCGGGCAGCGGGGACGTCGACTGCTTCTTCTGCTGGTTCGATCCCTCGACGTGCATCGCGCCGCAGAGCGAAGCGGTCTGCGAGGCGTGCCTCGGGCTCGGCGGCGGCGCCGAGGTCCGTGCAACGTCGACGGGATTTGCGATCCCGAGCTCGGCGAGGACGAGATCAACTGTCCGAGCGACTGCCCGTAGCGAATCGAGCGACCGCCTGCGCACACTGCCGCGGCACATCGCTGGCCACGGCCTCGGGTACGTGATCGAGTCGGCAGCGTGGTGGGCCGAGCGTTACTGCTGCGCGTGCTCGGCGAGCACGTCGGCGACGCACAGCGTGAGCCGCTTCGCCGTCGGGATGTGCAGGAACTCGTTCGGGCCGTGCGCGTTCGAGCCGGGCCCGAGCACGCCGGTGATGCAGAACTGCGCCTCCGGGAACTTCTCGCCGAGCATGTCCATGAACGGGATCGTGCCGCCTTCGCCCATGTACATCGCCGGCTTGCCGAAGTGCCGCTGCGACGCGGCGTCGAGCGCCTGCTCGAGCCACGGCGCCAGCGCCGGCGCGTCCCAGCCGGCGCTCGCCGTGCCGCCGGTCGAACGTGACCTTCGCGCCGTACGGCGGGTCCTTCTCGAGCACCGCCTTGACCGCGGCCTGCGCCTTCGCCGGATCGACGCGCGGCGGGATCCGCATCGACAGCTTGAGCGCGGTGATCGGGCGCAGCACGTTGCCGGCGTTGCCGATCGGCGGCCAGCCGTCGGCGCCGGTGATCGCGAGGCCCGGGCGCCACGTGCGGTTGAGGATCAGCTCGACGTGGTTCGTCGGTGACCGGCTCGACGCCCGGCTGCAGCGGGAACTTGTTGAAGACCTCGTCGCCGAGCACCTCGGCGGTGCGCTCGGCCTGCATCGACGCGCTGCGCGCGGGATCTGCGATCGCGAGCTCGTCGAGCTTGATCGACGCCGGTGTGCGCGTCCTCGAGCCGATCGAGCAGCATGCGGATCACGCGCACGCTCGCGGCGATCACGCCGGTGCCGTCGCCGGAGTGCACGCCCTCGGTGAGCAGCGACACCTCGAGGTTGCCGATCACGAGGCCGCGCAGCGACGTGGTCGACCACAGCTGGTCGTAGTTCGCGCAGCCCGAGTCGAGGCAGACGACGAGCGACAGCTCGCCGATGCGCGGCGCGAGGTGATCGATGTACGCGGGCAGGTCGTAGCTGCCGCGACTCCTCGCACGCCTCGATCAGCACGACGCAGCGCGCGTGCGGGATGCTTGTCCTTGCGCAGCGCGTTGATCGCGGTGAGCGACGCGAAGATCGCGTAGCCGTCGTCGGCGCCGCCGCGGCCGTACAGCTTGTCGCCCTCGATCACCGGCGTCCACGGACCGAGGCCCTCGCGCCAGCCGGTCATCTCCGGCTGCTTGTCGAGGTGGCCGTAGAGCATGACGGTGTCGCCCGGCGTGCCGCCGGTGCCCGGGATGTCGATGAAGATCACCGGCGTGCGCGTCGCCGCCAGCTGCACGACCTCGAGCGTCGCGCCCTCGGGGAGCTGCTGCTTGCGCCCAGCCCGCGAGCAGCGTCGACGGCCTTCTCCATGTGGCCGTGCTCGCTTCCACTCGGGATCGAACATCGGCGACTTGTTCGGGATCTTGATGTAGTCGACGAGCGTCGGGACGATCGACGTCGTCGAACTTCTCGTCGACCCACTTGGTGGTGCTGTCTGCGACGGGCATGCGCCGGACTCTACCCCTCGTGTTTATGGTCCGCCCGTGGCAAAGGCGAAAACCGTGAGGGGCAAGAATCGGTTCGCCGCGGTTCGATGTCCAGCTCGGCGTGTTCGGTGGACCGGAGGTGATCGCAGCATCTCGAAGTTCCCCGGCGATCAGCAGAAGTCGATCGCGGCATCAAGTAGGCTGCGGCTCGTGGAGCCGGCGAGAACGTCGATCGCGGTGCGCCACGTGATGCGACCGCATGACACAGACCTCACACCCTCGCGAGCTGCATCGGAGACCCCGTGAAGCTGATCGTCTTCGGTGCGACCGGTAACACCGGCCTCGAGATCCTGAAGCAAGCGCCGGCGCTCGGACATCGCGTCACCGCGTTCGCGCGCTCGAACAAGCTGTCGGAGGTCACCGTCGTGACGGGCAGCGTGCTCGACGAGACCGCCGTCACCGACGCGATCCGCGGTCACGATGTGGTGCTGTCGTGCCTCGGCACCCGACCGTGGCGACACGAGAACATCTGCAGCGACGGCGTGCGCGTGATCGCGAAGGCGATGCAGACCACGGGTGTGAAGCGGCTGATCGCGTTGTCGACGCAGGGCGCCGGCGATTCGGAGGTCGCCACCCTGATGAAGCCGCTCGCTTCCGTGGTCCTCGGTCGCGCGTTCCGCGACAAGGAAGTGATGGAGCGCGAGCTCGAGAGCACGCAGCTCGACTGGATCGTCGTGCGCCCGGGGCTGCTCACCAACGCGGCAGGGCGCGGCAAATGGCGCGTCTCGACGGCGAACGAGCTGCGCGGCGGCAAGATCGCGCGTGCCGATGTCGCGACCTTCATGCTCCAGCAGCTCGAGGCGCGCGACTACGTCGGCAAGCGCCCGGTCATCGTCTACTAATCGAGGCCGGTCTTGCCGACCGACCAGTACGCCTTGTTCGAGCTGGAGCGCACGCCCGACGACTTCAGCTTGGACTGCAGGGCGCGGATCGATTGCGCCCGACCGGTCAGCATCAGCTCGGCGCTGCGAGGCTCGGCGAGCTTGCTCGCACACTCGGCGAGATGAGCGTCACCCGCGGTGCGCGCGATGCAGACGATCCTGGCCTGCGTGCCGAGCGCCGCCAACGCCGCGGTGACGTGCTCGGGGGAGCTGACCTCGAGCACTGCCAGTCAGGTTCGGTTCGCGCGCGAGCGCGGCGACCACGCCGATGCTGGTCTCGTCGCCGAACACCACCGCCGGCTTGCCCCCGTGGCGCTGCACCGAGCGCTGCGGACCAACGAACCGACACGGGTCGCCGACCTTCGCGCGCCGGCTCCACGATGCGCCGGGGCTGTCGCCGTGATCGTAGACGACGAGCGTCGTCGACCCGGTCTTGTGGTCCCACGCGATCGGCGTGTACGTGCGGACGTCGAGCGACGACAGCAGCAGCTGGATCTTGTCGCCGGCGGTCCACGCGATGTCGCGCAGGTCCGCGCCCTCGACCGTGATCGCGCGCAGCGATGGAGCGAGCTCGCGCACCGCGCTCACCTTGGTGTCGCGCAGCACGAGCTTGCCGATCGCGGACAGCAGCAGTCCCTTCGCAGACGCCATGGGTCGAACTCCGAGAAGTAAAACCGCGAATCACTGAGCGCCGAACCAACCGGAAATGGCTAGCCTCCGAACTTCTTGGCCAGCTTCGGGTAGGTCTCCGAAACGGTGTCTTCATCGAAGTTCTCGCCGATCAGCTCGCGCTCCACGTCGGTCGCGGCCTTCTCGTACGCGTCGTCGTCCTTGCCCGTCTTCTCCTTCCACGCATTCGCGGTCACGTACCAGAAGCCTTCGTTCTCGAACGGCTCGTCGTCGGGGCTGACGCCCTTCGCCGCATCTTCGGGGTTGGCGAGCGCGGCCTCGTAGTGCTTCTTGCCCTTGCCGACGAGCCAGCCGCAGAAGTAGTCGAAGCCGTCGTCGGAGCAGCCGCCGTTCATGATGTACGCGACCGCCCAGAGGTCGGAGCGGTAGGCATCGCGCAGCTTCTCGTGGACGAACGTGTCGAACTCCAGGATCTCGTCGGCGTTGAGCTCGTCGACGAGAAGGTCGTGGAGCAGCTCGGTCTGCTCGTCGGGATCCTCGGCATCCTTGCGGGCGCGCTCGATCAGGTCCCACCAGCGGTCGTCGTCCTTCGCGACGGTCTTCCCCGGGCTCCGTCGCGTTCGTCTTCGCGTTCGTCTTCGCTTTCGCCATCTGAACGCGACCCTACACCGTGACGCGTCCTCGCTGAACGCCACTTCCTGTTTCGTGCGTGCGTTTGTCGACGAGCTAGGCCATACATCGCGCCGTGTGGCGACCGTTGATCGAAGCCGAGTGCGTCGCTGCGTGGACGTCGGCCGCGCCGTTCCCACACCTCGTGATCGATGACGCTGCCCGCGATCCGGAGGCGCTGCTCGAGCTCCTCGAGGAAGAGGGCATCGCGCGGTACGAGGGTGACCTGTTCGTGTTCGAGGCCTCGCCTCCGGAACCGCGGAGCGAGGAGCTCAAGCGGATCCGCGCGGAGTTCGCGGCGACCTATTGCGAGGCGCTGTCGCGGATCACCGGGCACGCGCTCGGCAAGATCGACATGCGCGCGTACGCGTATCGCCCGGGCCACTACTTGCTGCCGCACACCGATCATCAGGACGGGCTCGCGCGCCTGCTCGCGTACGCGTACTACCTGCCGTCGCCCGACGCACCCGCCGGGGGCGAGCTCGAGTTGTTCGATGTCGACGACGAGATCACGGCGACACCGAGCGCGACCCTGATCGAGCCGACGTCGAATCGGCTCGTGGTCTTCGAGGTTGGCACCCGGTCGCTCCATCAGGTGCGCGAGGTGCTCGGCGGCCTGCGCCTGTCGCTCGCCGGGCGGTTCCACCCATGACGCTCGAGGACATGGTCCCGGTGGCCGAGCTCGCCGCGGGCGCGGTCGATGTCGAGACCGCGACCGGAGATGCGCTCCTCGATCACGGGCTATCGCCGCTACGCGCTGCTCGATCGCGGTAGCTACGAGATCGCGGAGCCGAGCCACCCGGCGCTCGATCGCGGCATCGCCCGGATGATCGCCCTCGCGAGCAGCTGACCGCCCGACCGCTCGTCGGCTACGAGACCCGCGCACTGCGCCTGACCGCCGGAGACTACCTCCTCGCGCGTCACGACCGCGTGTTCGAGGGTCGCCCCCTCGAGCTCGTGCTCGATCTGTCGGCGCGTGACGGTCCAGGCGGAGATCCAGTACCGGCGCCTTGGCCAGGTGTTCTTCCGCATGCCGTGCTCGCCGCGATCGCTCGCGATCGTCGAGCGGACGCCCGCGATCACGTGCAACCGCAGCTACGTCAGCAAGCTCCGCGCTCGGGGTCGAGGTGATTCGCCTAGCGGTGCTCGCCCGCTAGACGGGCAGAACCGCTAGGGAACCTGCCTGAAATCGCGGGTGCGGAAGGGGCTTGGCGACGCTACACAGAAGCCCTGGGTCTCGTATTATTGTGCAAATGGCGGATGAGAAGAAGCCCCCCGCCCCGAAGCGCGAGGGGGATCGGCAGACACGGGCTGGTGCTCGATGAACGCACGCGCACCAAGAAGCCGCCGATGTACAAGGTGCTGCTTCACAACGACGACTACACGACGCGCGAGTTCGTCGTCTGGGTGCTCCAGACCGTGTTCCACAAGAACGAGAGCCGACGCGATCGCGATCATGAGTCACGTGCACAACAACGGCGTCGGCGTCGCCGGCGTCTACACGTTCGAGGTCGCCGAGACCAAGGTCACCAAGACGCATGCATCTCGCGAAGGCCCAGCAGTTTCCGCTCCAGCTCTCGATCGAGCCCACGGACTGAGAGGTCACCCATGCTGTCACCCGAGCTTCAAGCCACCCTGCAGCGCGCCGTCGACGACGTCCGCGGCCGCCGCCACGAGTACCTCACGCTCGAGCACCTGCTGCTCTCGATCCTCGACGACCCGAGCGGCGCCGACATCGTCACCAAGTGCGGTGGCGACGTCGAGAAGCCTGCGCGGCGATCTCGAGCGCTTCCTCGACGAGGAGGTCGACGAGCTTCCCGAGGGCGAGGAGTCCGGACCCGATCAGACGCTCGCGTTCCAGCGCGTGCTCCAGCGCGCGGCGATGCACGTCCAGGCCGCCGGCCGCCAGCAGATGACGACCGGCAACGTGATCGCGTCGATGTTCCGCGAGCGCGACTCGCACGCGGTCTACCTGCTCGAGAAGCAGGGCGTGTCGCGGTTCGACGTCATCAACTACATCTCGCACGGCGTCTCGAAGGTCGAGACCGGCGGTGGTCCGGTCGTGCCGCGCACGCGCGGCGTCGAGGACGACGGCCAGCGACGACGGCAAGGTCGCGAACCCGCTCGAGAGCTTCTGCGTCGATCTCACGCAGCGCGCGCGCGACGGCAAGATCGATCCGCTGATCGGCCGCGCCGACGAGCTCGAGCGGATGATCCAGGTGCTGTGGCGCCGCCGGAAGAACAACCCGCTGCTGATCGGCGAGCCCGGCGTCGGCAAGACCGCGCTCGCCGAGGGCCTCGCGCTGCGCATCGTCGACGAGCAAGGTTCCCGAGCCGCTGAAGGACGCCGAAGCTCTACTCGCTCGACATGACGGCGGTGCTCGCCGGCACGCGCTATCGCGGCGACTTCGAGGAGCGCCTCAAGGCCGTGATGAAGGTCCTGATCGCGGATCCGAAGTCGATCCTGTTCATCGACGAGATCCACACCATCATCGGCGCCGGCGCGACCAGCGGCGGCACGATGGACGCCGCCAACATCCTCAAGCCGCCGCTGTCGAACGGCGAGCTGCGCTGCATCGGCTCGACGACGTTCAAGGACTACCGCCAGGCGTTCGAGCGCGATCGCGCGCTGGCGCGCCGGTTCCAGCGGATCGACGTCGGCGAGCCGACGGTCCCCGAGGCGATCGAGATCCTGAAGGGCCTGCAAGCCGCGCTACGAGGAGCACCACGACGTGAAGTACACCGACGCGGCGATCGAGGCCGCGGTCGAGCTGTCCGCGCGCCACATCACCGGCTCGCAGCTGCCCGACAAGGCGATCGACGTGATCGACGAGGCGGGCGCGAAGGTCCGGCTGATGCTCCCCGAGAATCGCCCCGACGAGATCCGCCCGTCGCTGATCGAGGAGGTCGTCGCGAAGATCGCGCGCATCCCGACGCGCAGCGGTCGTCCACCGCCGACAAGAAGAAGCTCGGCGACCTCGAGGCCGAGCTCAAGCGCGCTGATCTACGGCCAGGACACGGCGATCGAGCAGCTCGCGACGGTGATCAAGCTGTCGCGCGCCGGCCTCGGCAACCCCGACAAGCCGACCGGCTGCTTCCTGTTCGCCGGCCCCACCGGCGTCGGCAAGACCGAGCTCGCCAAGCAGCTCGCGCACGGTCCTCGGCGTCGAGTTCCTCCGCTTCGACATGTCCGAGTACATGGAGAAGCACACGGTGTCGCGGCTGATCGGCGCGCCGCCGGGCTACGTCGGCTTCGATCAGGGCGGCCAGCTCACCGACGCGATCAACAAGCACCCGTACTCGGTGGTCCTGCTCGACGAGATCGAGAAGGCGCACCCGGACATCTACAACATCCTGCTCCAGGTGATGGACCACGCGACGCTGACCGACAACAACGGCCGCAAGAGCGACTTCCGCAACGTCATCCTGATCATGACGACCAACGCGGGCTAGCCGCGAGATGGCGCTCGGGCAAGATCGGCTTCGGCGACTCGATCGCCGACAACAAGGACGGCAAGAAGGCGCTCGAGCGCGTGTTCACGCCCGAGTTCCGCAACCGGCTCGACGCGACCGTGTTCTTCGACGCGCTGCCGGTCGAGGTCATCAAGCAAGGTCGCTCGCAAGTTCCTCGACGAGCTCGACGGCCAGCTCGGCGAGAAGAAGGTCGAGCTCGAGGTCACGCCCGGCCGCGATCGACTGGTTCGTCGAGAACGGCTACGACAAGGCGATGGGCGCGCGCCCGATGGCTCGCCTCGTCCAGTCGACGCTGAAGGCCCCGCTCGCGAACGAGATCCTGTTCGGCAAGCTCGTCGACGGCGGCATCGCGCTCGTCGACGTCAAGGACGGCAAGATCGAGATCAAGTGCGAGCCCGCGAGAAGGAAGACGAGGAAGTCCCCGCCACCCGCTCGCAAGGAACCCGCCCCCGTCAACTGAGGTTGGATCGTCACGCGATGCGCGTCGCCGACTGATCGACGGAATTCCTCGTCATGCCGGTCCGCGGGGGTGCGAGTCCGCTGACGTAGGATCGTCCGCTGATGGACAATCCGACCGACCCGACGATTCGAGGCAGCGCGCAGACGATCCGCGGCGTTGCCAGAGCCGGTCGATGCGGGTAGCGCCGGAGACCGCGCTCGCACCGTCGAATCCGCAACCCTCCTCGCTACCGACGGTGAGGCTCGGGGAGGCCGGCGGAGCGATGGCGCAGGTCACCGAGCGCTATCGGCTCGACAAGGTGCTCGGGCACGGTGGTATGGGCGAGGTGCTGCTCGCGATCGACGACACCATCGGGCGCGAGGTCGCGGTCAAGCGGATCCGCACCGCGAGCCCGTCGGCGGAGGAGCTGTCGCGGTTTGAGCAGATGCGTTG
>CAVYWT010000003.1:0-295914 GCA_963772405.1 uncultured Acidobacteriota bacterium
AAGCGCATCCTTGCCATTTACCAGGAATGTCGCACCACGGAAGAGATCGACGCCGCGTTTCAGGCGCTTCAGGCTGAAATGGATGAGCAAATCCGCTTACGGATAAAAGACACTCAGAGAACCCTCTTCGAACACTTCGACGAGGATGTTCACAGTCGCCTTCGTTTACAACTGGCAGACGCGAAGACCCAACTGGATCGATTCGGAAGGAAGTTCTGGGAACTATCTCGACATATGCTTGAAAGCAGAGCCGAATTTGACGATGGAACTTTGTCGTTTGATCTAATCGAATCGCCGCAGAAGGCGATACCGACCGGACGTTATCGCCTCATCTCGAAATCGAGTAATGCTCCCCACGATGACAGTGTTTTTCTATACCGACTTTCCCACCCTCTCGGTGAGCATGTTGTGATTTCGGGCAAGCAGCTTCATACTCCGGCCGCTGAAATAGCTTTCGATATCACAAACCATCCGGCACGCATTGCAGCGGTTGAGACATTGCGAGGCAAGAGTGGCTGGCTAACACTTAGGCGGCTCACCATCGAATCCTATGAGCAAGAAGAATACCTACTGTTCTCGGGCCTCGATGATGATGGAAACACGCTGGATCAGGAGACGATGGAAAAGCTCTTCGGCTGCGCCGGAACGATCGTAAGAGAAATGCCGTCCTCTGTGGGATCGCGGTTGGACGAGGACGCCGAACTGCATGCAAAAGCGACGGTAAACCGTTCACTCGAGCAAAACAGCAAGTACTTTAATGAGGTGTGCGAGAAATTGGAGCGGTGGGCCGACGATATGGTCTTATCGGCGGAAAAGGCGCTCCGTGACACGAAGGAACAAATTAAAGTCTTGCGTCGGCAATCGCGACAAGTTGTCTCGCTGGAAGAACAACATGAGATCCAGCAAAAATTGCAGTCAGTAGAACGCAAGCAACGAAAGCAACGTCAAGAGATATTTGAGGTCGAGGACCAGATAATGGACAAACGCGACCAGCTTGTAGAGCAGCTCCAAAAGCGTTTATCCCAAAAAACTGAGTCTGATGAACTATTCACCATCAGGTGGAGTGTAGTTTAGGAGAATATGCATGCGTGACGCACAGAAACCTGACCATGTCAGTCTGAATACCCTTGTTAATCGACTTCGCGAAGGACGATTTGTCATCCCCGATTTCCAAAGAGAATTCGAATGGAAGCCATGGGATGTCAGTGACCTAATGCGTTCAATTTTTTCCGATTACTATATTGGTAGCCTGTTGCTTTGGAAGGGGAAGCGGGAGAACTTCGAGGCGATGTCGTGTGAGCCAATATACGGTTTCACATCATCGGCCAACCCAGAACACATTGTGTTGGACGGGCAGCAGCGGCTTACGGCAATGTACTATTGCTTTTTTGCGCCCGATAAGGAACTACCGACCCGAAACAACCGCTACTACTTCTACATAAAGGTCGACAGGTTTATGGCGGATGAGGTCGACAATGCCTTTTCGTACGATTGGACCAGGCGGTGGAAGAGGCTTATCACCGATGCCACCGCTCAATATGAACAACATATCTTTCCGCTGTTGGTTGTAGGGCAGGAAGGGTGGGCGCTTTCGACGTGGGCGCAAGGATATGAGAAGCACTGGACCGAAAAGGCCGCCGAGGCAGAACAGAACGGTGACGAACAGGCGGCAGAGAAGGCGAAATTAAACGCGGAGAATGCCAAGAAATTTGGCGACCACCTTCGAGGGATTATCGAACAGTATCAGGTTTCGTACGTTGAACTCGATCAACAGCTTGAGATCGAGAAGGTATGCGATATATTCACGAAATTGAATAGTACGGGCGTTCAGCTCGACACCTTCGACCTGATAAACGCCTTGCTGAAACCGAAGGGACTTCAGTTGAAGCAAATGTGGCGCGAAGCTCAGGAGCAATTATCCTTTGTCGACACCGACAAGATGAATACGTACATTCTGCAAGTCATGTCACTACTCCGACAAGGATATTCTTCGCCCAAGTATCTTTACTTTCTACTACCGGGGCAGGAGAGATCTTGTCAGAAGCGCCGATGGATCCGTAAGGAAGGAGGTTCTGATTGCAGATACAGTTGATTTTAAGCTCGCGCTGGGACTCAGCGGTAAATGCACTCACATGGGCGATCAACTCTGCTTCGTCACCCACAGGAGTTCGGCGTGATTTCCTCAGGCTATTTACCGTACGTTTCTGTACTTCCAGCCTTCTCCCGCATTGCAGTGGCAGATGGAGAGTTTGCCGGCTAATCGGCAACTTGATGCTCAAAAGAAAGTACGACATTGGTATTGGGCATCGGTCTTCCTTGGTCGGTTACTCGGGCTCTGTTGAATCAACCACTGCTCGAGACTTTCAGGATGTCGGTGGCGAATGGCTCACGAATTGATGATGTTCAACCTGGAGTGATCGATGAATTTCATGACAGGTTCAGAAGCCTCGATCTGAGGAAGGAGCAAGAGGGGGAACATCGGTTTACAACGGCATCTTTAACCTCCTCGTGATCCAAGGTCCTCGCGACTGGATGACTGGGAATGTTCCGCAGTATGGGGAAGACCTCGACGATCACCACATCATTCCCGCATCGAAGGCGGACGAACTGGCGTCGGAGCGGCTGCTAATACATTCGATCCTCAACCGGACGCCGTTAACTGCTGAAACAAATCGGAATGTAATTCGCGATCGATGCCCGAATGAGTACCTACCCGAACTGATGGCGGAAAACGGAGAGGCAAGCGTGCGCCGGTCCTCAAGTCTCCATTCATCTCCCCGGCCGCACAAGTAATCTTATTAGGGGATCCATTCACCAAAGAAGACTTCGAGGCGTTTCTTTCGGAACGGAATCGCACGTTGCTCGAAGCGATTGAGAGCTTGCTGATCAAGGAGCGTCTGGATCTCACTCCTCAACTTCGCGAGCTGGATCAGCGAGTCGAGGCCGTTGAACTTGGCCTGCGACAACTCATCGCTGATACACTTGACGGTGATAGCACCGAAACTACCGCCGCATGTCACGCAGAAGATTGCCGAGAGGGTGGCAGAACGCCCTGAAGAAAAACCCGGCACTCGAGCAGCAGGATTTCGACGGAATTGTTGCCGGCTCGAATATGCCGACCTCCGAGAGCTTCAGGTTGTTTTCGACGAACTCGACCCTTTGGACTGATTTCGAAGGTCGTTTTTCAAACAAGGATGGGCTGAACAAGAAGTTCGACCAGCTTGCAGAACTTCGAAATGGAATCAGGCACAGTAGGTCTGTTCATGAGGTAGCGCGGAAAGAGGGCGAGGGCTCGATTCTTTGGTTTGAAGAAGTCCTTGCAAAAAATTAGTTCTCAAAAATGTCTCAGAAATACGAAAAGCTAAAAAAGTTGCTGATGGAGCTGTTTCAGCTCGATGAGCCCGATCTCGATTTTGGAATTTATCGGAGTACTCACGCCCGAGCCGACGAGATTTCAAAGTTTCTAGATCAGGATCTTCTTCCTCAGGTGAAGTCCGCCTTTGAACGATATAAGTCTGCCGATAAATCGGAACTCCAGGCAGAACTTGATGAGATGATTGGCTGTTCTCGTTAAGGCGAACGTAGATATCGGAGGCTACGATGAGGTTCGAACTGGCAGCGGCAAATCGCGGTGGCCGTCGATATTACGAAGCTCGAAGGCGAGATCTACGACCGATCTATTTAGCTTCTTTCGTCGTTACTATTCCGAGGGCGATTTTCTTTCAAAGCGGGTCTACAAGGAGGGCGTTTACTTTTTCCCCTACGAGGGTGAAGAGGTCAGAGCACCACTGGGCTAACGCTGATCAGTACTACATCAAGACAAGCGAGTATCTGCGTGATTATGCCTTTCGGTTAATCGGACGCTGATGAGACGAAAGGCGGGGATGCGATGCGAGTGCATTTTCGTCTGCGGGATGCTGCTCGAGGGCGAGCATGGCAATGTGAAGAAGGCGAAGGGAAGACGCGCGTTTTTCTGCTCGGTGAACACGACTTCATCGCAATCGAAGAAGGCGAGGACGGCAATGAGCTTATCATCGATTTTGAGTATCGCCAGGCGACTCTCTCTGGACTGGTCGGGCGACCAGCGAATGGGAAGAAGAACGCGCCGGTTCAAAAGGATCTATCGGCGATCGCCGAAAACCGCATACTCGCTATCGATAATTCAGCGATGCTCGGATGGATCAACGAGCTACGAAAGACGCACATAAAGGCAAAGGGCGAAGCGGCGGATTACTCGCGGCTGAGAGCACATCTTAATCGCTACGCGGCCCGAAATACATTCGACTACTTTTTTCACTCACAAGGACCTCCGCGGGTTCCTTCGCCGCGAAGCTTGGATTTCTATATCAAGAACGAGGTGATGCATTTAGATGATATTGCGGAGCTGAAACGGCCCCACGCGTCGAACAGTACTTGTCAAAGATTAAGGTCATTCGCTCGATCGCGTCAAGATCATCGATTTCGTTGCCGCAGCTCTGAAGATTTCAGAAAAAACTGTGGCTTAAGAAAAAGTTTGTGGTGGAAACAAACTACTGCGTTTCGCTCAGCCTCGTGCCCGAGCAGCTTTTCATGAAGAAATTGTCGCAAGCGCAGGACAACTGCCGAGTGGAGAAGAGTTTTACGGCGTTCACGCCGTAACAAACCGGACAGTGCCGGAGCTTATTGAAGGAGGCCAAAACTTAATTATCGACACGAGGTTTTTCTCGGAGGCATTGCGAGACGAATTGATATCGAAATGGATTTATCGATATCAGTTGAGGGACTACTTGTTCACAGTGATATTTTTCAGGCGTTGAGGCTGTTAAAAATCGAGGCTCGCCGAAACGGTAAAGTGTGTTTACATCGACCCACCGTATAACACTGAGAGTAGCTCAATTCCGTACAAGAACGATTACAAGCACTCTTCGTTTGCGACGACATGAGCTGCAGGACAGGCTGCGTGGGCTGTGGCTCTCGCTTTGAAGGACGGCGCGATCTTCTCAGCATCGATAAACTGAACGGCAGATTGTTCAGCACGCCCTCGACAATGTCTTCGGCAAAGATAATTTTATCGAAGAGTTGATCTGGTCCATGAACGACGAGTAATAGCCAGGGCTCCCAATTACTCAACGACTCATGAATATGTTCTCGTCTACGCTGAGGATAAAAGACGGCAGAGCAAGATAGATATATGTTCCGCGAGCCCGAAGCCAGGCTATGGAAGAGGTGATGGAACTTGTCGAGAAGTTCTGAATCCCTCTTATCCGGCCTTGAAGGATGTCGAAGCCGCACTCAAACGCTTGTACGCCGAACATGTCATTGAATATCGCGAGCAGTAATGTTGGCTGGGCTCGATTGGTCCATAGAAAAAGGAAACGATCCTTGGAAAGGTCTTTTTAACTACAATCGAGCCGAATATCGCGACGCGAATGGAACCTTGGTAGCGGAGGGTGAAGCTCCTGGGGCCAACGCTCGCCTTTGGGTTTGGCGAGAGGGCGACATGTCAATGCCCGCGACAAAACAATCACCTACGACAAAAATCATTGGAGATCCGAACTACCGCTTTTATCCATCCGCCGCACCCAGTTACTGGCAAGCCGTGTCCGCCACCCAAACGCGGATGGAACGCTCCATTGAAAGCCCTCCCTGGGCAACGGTCATTTTCCTCGATTGCCGAGGATAACCGAATTGTCTGGGGCTCAGACGAAAAGAAAATACCGCAAATCAAGCGATTTTTGCATGAGGCGGAGACAAACGTAGGCAAGAGCGTCATTTGGATTATTCCGACGGCGGAAAAGCAGACTTCGGCGATGTTTGGCCGATCGGGAGTTTTTCTAGCACCTAAGCACTCGGATTTCGTTGCCCGCTTCATCCAACATGCCGGGAAAGCTGACAGCACTATCTTGGATTGTTTTGGAGGCTCGGGGAGGTACCGCACATGCCGGTCATCAAAGCTCAACAGACAGGATAACGGCAACCGGAAATTCGTACTAATCGAGGCCGCGAATTATTTCGATGATGTCCTGAAACCGCGGGTAGTTAAATCCGCTCTGCTGCGAAATGGAGCGATGCAAAACCGCTGGCCATTGACGCGGCTGATCACTTTATTAAATACATTCGATTGGAGTCGTATGAGGATTCTGTAAACAGCCTTCATCTTCAACGCACGACCAATCAAGCAGGGTACTTTGTTCTCCAGTGCCGAAGATGGGTAGCCTCCGGGAGCAATACTTGCTCAGGTACATGCTCGAAATCCAGAAACCCTGCAGAGCCAGTCCCTCGTAATATTTCGCAGTTCGCCGACCCAACGGGATACAAGTTAAAAATAAAACGTCCCGGCACAGATCGACCCGCGAGATCAGTGCAGATGTCGTCGAAACATTTAACTGGCTGATCGGCCTGACCGTTCAACACATCGCCGCTCCACGTACATTCTCAGCCGCTTTCAAGCGTGACATAGAAACGCCTTCAATGGACGGTCGGTTAAAGCAGGACGCTGAAGGAGGGTTTCTGGCTCAGAACGGTGACCGGCACTATGCCACGCGGTCGAAAAGCTCTTGTCGTCTGGCGAAAGCTCACCGGCGACGCCGAGCAAGATAACCTCGTTCTTGATACCTGGCTAAAGGACAAGCTTCAAATCGACACGCAATGCGATTTGGAATTCGACTTGATCTTCGTAAACGGAGACAACAATCTCGAGAATATCCGCGCAGAAAATGAAAATTGGAAAGTCCGGCTATCGAGGAAAACTTCCATCGACTTATGTTCGACATGGAGGACGCGTAGATGGCGGTGCCTCTGGAACAACGGTTGATCGTCAATCAGTGGTTGTTTGGACTTTTCGGAATCGCAGGACACGGGACGGCTGGGTGCGATCGCAAGATCAGACAGTTCCTCTTCTTCATGCCTTCCGCCACAGATATCAGATTGATCGGGATACAAAGGACGGTCTGGAGAATGAAGGCCAACGCCACTTCCTTGGAGCGATACTCGGACGGCTGTTTCCTTGGAGACAGTTGGCATTACTGGAGGAGACTCAGCTCGGTGCGTTTGACCGGAACCGCCTTCGTCACACGGAAGCGAGGAACGGAATCTCGGCTTCGGCACAGCGCAAAGATCGCTGGCAGTGGGAAATACTTCAGATATATTCGGCCTGCTGCTATTTACCGAGATCTATTTGGACCGCTACTTTGCTGCGCCTTAGCGTTGGCGGGGGAACTGAACTCACACATTGACCGATTAATGGAGGTAAAGATGAGAGAGATCAGATCGCCCGCTTCCCTGAAGGTAACGAAGCGGCAACGGGTCTTAACATGTTAGCGTACTGGTGTGCGACAGGCAGCGGAAAGACCCACCTCGTGCGCGCAAACATAAAACAGTTCCAGCACTATATTGCTGAGCACAGGAAGCCGCATGACATGCGAGGGATCATTCTCTTAACCCCGAATGGAGGTTTGGTCTGGAGCAGCATCGCGGCGAGCTTCTGGAAGCCGGCATCGAAGGTGAAATATTCGGCTCGGGCGGAGCGGGCTTGTTCGCAGGAAAAGCGGTTGAGATTATCGACATTCATAAACTCGCCGAGACGAAAGGCGAGAAGACTGTACCGGTGGAGGCGTTTCTAGATAACAATCTTGTCCTCGTAGACGAGGGACACGTCGGTCTGAAATCCGGTGAGGAGGGCCCTTTTCTTAAACGGCGAAATGCACTCAGTGAAAAAGGTTTTTCGTTTGAATACTCGGCAACCTTCAAACAGGCTCTGGCCGGAAACACTCAGCTGAAGCAGGCCCTGAACGAAAAGTACGGGCGAAGTATTATCTTCGACTACTCGTACCGATTTTTCTATGGAGACGGTTACGGCAAAGATTACAGAATTCTAAATCTCGACCAGGCGACGCAGAATCCGCATCTAGAGGTCTACCTAACCGCATGTCTATTGACTGCGTATCAGCAGCTAAGACTCTACGACGATAAGACAAACGAGATGCGTTCGTTCAATATCGAGCGACCGCTATGGATCTTTGTTGGATCGAGTGTGAACGCAGTGCGGACAGTGCAGGGGCAGGCAGTTTCCGACGTCACCAGTATCCTCTTATTTCTCTCTCGCTTTCTAGGTGACCGGCAGAGGTACGAATCGATCATCGACGAAATACTGGAGCGCGGCGTACTCTCAGCGGCCGGTTTGCCGATCTTCGCGAACAAGTTCGTCTTTCTGGCCTCGTTACGGCTAACCCCAACCCAAATATACGACGACGTTCTCTCGCGACTGTTTGACGCGCCGAACGGCGGCGGACTTTCACGTTGAATATCTTAAAGGTGGCGAAGGCGAGCTAGCATTGAAGGTCGGCGAGAATGAGCCGTTTGGTGTTATTAACGTTGGTGACGCCAAGAAACTATTCGATCTCTGCGAGGCAACTACCGGACTGGTTACGACAGAACGTGAGTTCTCTGGGTCGTTATTCAAGGGACTAAACGAGCGAGGTAATCGCATCAACTTGTTGATCGGATCGCGGCGGTTTACTGAAGGCTGGAATAGTTGGCGTGTCAGCAATATCGGACTTATGCGGATCGGCGCGACGGAAGGAGCCCAGATAATACAGCTCTTCGGTCGGGGCGTAAGAAACAAAGGATACGGCTGGTCGCTTCGCCGAAGCCGCGAGGCTTTGCTTCCACCTGGCGTAGAGCGACCACGATACATCGACCTTCTCGAGACCCTAAATGTGTTTCGGGATCGAGGCTGACTATATCGAGAGATTTCGCGAGTACTTGAAGGAAGAAGGGGTGCCGACCGGCGACGTTGAAACGATATGGCTGCCGGTTACTGAGAATCTTGCCGGTACCGAGCAACTCAAGGTCATCCGGCTTAAAGCGGAGATCAATGGCCAACCCGTAAAGCCGGCGACGGCTTTTCGGCAGTTGGCCCCGGTGCCAACACTGAGAAAGGTCGAACCGGACGAACACTGGCTAATTAGAAATAGAGTTCAGCTCAACTGGTATCCCAAGGTCCGCACTTTGGCGGCCAGCGACAGGAAGGCACCGGCGCACTTAATCTCGGACGGCTGCGAGAACCACAGATCGCAATGCTTGACATCGATCGCCTGTGGTTTCGTCTCATTCGGTTTAAGAATGAGCGAGGCTGGTACAACTACAACATTCCACGATCGGCAATCCTCGACTTGCTTGAGGCGGCCGATTGGTACGATCTGTTCGTACCGGCCGACTACCTTAAAGTTTCGCGGTTCGAAAATGTGGCTGTTTGGCAGGAGATCGCAGAGAACCTGCTTCTGAAATTTGCTCAGCGACGCTATGAGCATGATCGCCGCGAGTGGGAAGCAAAGCATCTCGAGTATGCTGGCTTAGCGTCCGGTGACCCGAATTTGCCCAAACCCGATCCGGCGTCGCCAGACGCCAAAGGATACTATTCAGTCTCGGTTGATCCAAGTGAGACCCAACTCATATCTCAGCTACGAGCGTTTGCAGAACGGTTCCGAAACCATGGTAGCGGGGCATTGCCCGTATCACTAACCGGAATCCATGCGGGCTTCGCTGCTTTCGCTTTTGATCGTCACCTCTACATGCCGCTTCTATGGTCCGATGGCGGATCGTCCATCCGCATACAGCCTTTCGCACTAAACGACGGGGAAAAGCGATTCGTCGAGGATCTGCGCTCTTACTACGATAACAACCCGGAGTTTTTCCATGACGTAAAGCTTTTCCTTCTTCGTAATCATAGCAGGGGTCGGGGAACCGGTTTCTTTGAAGCGAGCGGCTTCTATCCAGACTTCATTTTGTGGTTGCTTAAAGGAGATAGGCAACACATCGTTTTTGTGGATCCCAAGGGGATTCGTCTACTCGGTGCAAGAGACCCTAAGATCGAGTTCTATAAGGGTATCAAAGACACTGCAAAGCTCTTGGCCGCTCAAACCATTGATCTGCACTCGTTCATAATCTCGAATTCTCCGGCGGCCATAATGCAGGGCCAGTGGAATACGACGAAGTCCGAGATGCGCGAACAGAACATTCTCTTCGCAGTTGATGACCGCGATACTTATATCGGTGATATGTTGCATTCGGTCATCGCCGAAACCACCGCGAATAAGGAAATTGTCGTTATGGCAAGGCACATCAAAGATCTCTGGAGCTTCTCGGCGGTGACGCTCGAGCAGGAGGTGCAACGTGCCTTCTCCGCGCTGGAATAAGCCGATACGGGAAGCCGTCCGGTCCGTGACCGGTTTGAAGTCTCCGAGATTGGTGACGGTCCGGCAGCGTCAGTGCCGATAACCGTCGTCAATGGTTACCCAATACCCCTAAAAGATTTACTCAATGAGGAGATCCCACCAGACGAATCGGCGCACCGAGTTGATCGGAACTTGGCAACATAGACTCTTTGACCTTCAAAAAAACTCACAAGAGTTGCCTGGACTGCTCAACCTTCTAAAGGCCATTCCCGGTTGGGAGGGAAAGACATCAGAATACCTTGCGAATATCAATCAGGTTCAGAGGGATTGTGAGGAGCTGCTTCACTACGCCCGAAAGTCACGCCTTCGAGATCTAATGCAGCGAATCGAGGAAGACATTCTTGGAGCGTACTTTTATCGGGAAGAAGCTATGCTTCTCGGTCCTCATGTCTCGAGCACGCGAATCGAGCTTTACTGGATTGTTATCGGAACGGTCGCGCGGTACCTGGGTGTGTCGGTGCGAGCACTAACCGTTGTCGTTCTGTGCCATGAACTTGCGCACGCTTACACTCACGTCGGTCGTGATATCGACGGGATGTCCTGGCAGTCCATGTTTGGTGAAGCTGACAAAGAGTTCAAGGAAGGGATAGCGCAGTATTACACGCACGTGGTCACTGCAAAACTCTCGCACAAGTATCCGGAGTTTCATGACGCTATAAGAAATTGCTCGAATTCCAAGTCGGGCCCTATCGGTGCCACGAGTCTGGATCGAGAAGTACCAGCCCGAAGCGATTCGTCGAGCGGCTCATTGAGACCCGGCGTTGTACAGAACTAGGACGCCGCATCGCTTTTGAGTCACGACTCGACGAGGCGGCTTTGACGCTTGGATCGTTAGCGCTCGAATGAAATCTCAATTTAGACGGATAAGCGGCTTTGCGACTACGACAATGCGAAATAAGAAGCCCCAACGGTAAGAGTGATCAGGAACGGTTAGCCTTAGATCCGGAGTCTACCCAGATACGGGCCGCCCAAAATTCGAAAGGCTTATGGAAAACCGGTCGCTACGGCTCGCGGTTCTGACGCGACTGAAGGCAAATTACAGAAACCGGTCGCTACCGCTCGCGGTTCTGACAGGGCTAACGACTGAAGGCAAATTACGGAAACCCGGTCGCTACCGCTCGCGGTTCTGACAAGAACCCACCCGCTACCGCAGGTGGTACTGACAAGGCCGGCGTGTTACCCGGTCGCTACCACGAAACCGATTTCAAATTTGAAATTTGAGATTTGAAATTAAAACCAAAGACCAGACGAAACCGATTTCAAATTTGAAATTTGAGATTTGAAACTAAAGACCAGACGAAACCGATTTCGAATTTGAAATTTGAGATTTGAAATTAAAACCGAAGACCAAACCAAACCGATTTCGAATTTGAAATTTGAGATTTGAAATTAAAACCAAAGACCAGACGAAACCAATTTCAAATTTGAAATTTGAGATTTGAAACTGAAAAACAGAAGTCAGAAGTCAGAAGTCAGAATTCAGAATTCAGAAACAAGAAACACAGAAACTATTTCACCAACCGACTAATAACGAGCGCGAGTTCGGCGGGTTCGACGGGTTTGGGGACGTGCATGTTGTAGCCGGCGGAGAGGGCTTGAAAGCGGTCTTCGGTGCGGGCGAATGCGGTGAGGGCGACGGCGGGGATGGTCTTGCCGGATTCGCGGATGCGGCGGATCAGGCTGTAGCCGTCTTCGCCGGGCATTCCGATGTCGGAGACCAGAACGTCGGGGTTGTACTCGTCGAGCAGCTCCAATGCCTCGGCCGCCGATGAGCAGATCGCAACTTCCGCACCGCATTGTTCGAACAAAGTCTTTAGCAGCTGCCGGGCGTCGGGTTCGTCATCCACAGCGAGCACCTTGACGCCTTTCAGATCGGGTGGCGAATCGAACGACAAATTGCCCGAGAGCGGCCCGCCCGATTCCTCTGAGCTCTCGACCATCTCGCCGAGCGGCCGGCTGACCGCCATGATCGGCAGGTTGACGGTGAATACCGCTCCGCCATCGGGTGAATTCGCGGCTTCGACGGTTCCACCGTGCATCTCGACCAGATGGCGAACGATCGAAAGTCCGAGGCCGAGCCCCGAGTATCGTTTGTTCGGTGTGCTGTCGGCCTGGCGAAAACGTTCGAAAACGTGCGGCAGAAACTCGTCGTCGATGCCCGGCCCTGTGTCGCTGATCTGGATCTCGAAATGCGAGTTCACACGCCGGAGCGCGATTCGGACGCTGCCGTCGCGCGGGACAAATTTCACCGCGTTCGAAACCAGGTTCCATACGATCTGCTGAAGACGCACCGGATCGCCGAGCACGCTTCCGGTCCCGAAATCCAGCGTCACGTACATTCGTATGTTCTTGGCCTCAGCCGCCGGCCGCAGCGTTTCGACCGCCGCGTTTATGACGGTCGTCAGATCGATCGGCTGTGCGTCGAGCCGCAGTTTGCCGGAGATGATCCGCGAAACATCGAGCATGTCGTCGATCAGACGCGCCTGTAGCTTTGCGTTACGATCGATCGTCTCGAGCGCCTGTTCGACTCCGGCTTCGTCAAGAGTGTTTGTCGTCAGAATTCGCGTCCAGCCGAGTATCGAATTGAGCGGTGTTCGCAGCTCGTGCGAGAGCAGGCCGAGGAATTCGTCTTTCGCACGGCTCGCCATCTCGGCCTGTTCGCGAGCTTCTTTTTCACGTGCAAGCAGGGCTTCGCGTTCGCGGATCGCCTCGCGTGCCTGTTCGTAGAGACGCGAGTTGTCCATCGCGATCGCGACCTGACCGGCGAGCCCCTCGACGATCCGCTCATGCCGTTCCGTAAAGACGCTTTCCTTATGATGGCCGAAGAACAGTCCGCCGATCACCTCGCCGACACGCGAGACGACCGATACCGCGAGATAACTGGTCACCGGCAGATGACCCTCGGGCATTCCGTAATATGGTGCGTGATGTCCGTAACGCGAATCTTTCTTAACGTTCGCGATCCTGATCGTCGCCTCACCGCGGAACGTCGGACCGAACAACTGAGTCGCACGCGGCATCGGAAAGTTCGCGAACTTTTCACGCGGAACACCCGACAGCGAATACAGCATGTACGCACCGCCATCGTTGTCGAGGACGTTGTAAAAGAACGCTCCGAATTCGGCACCCGTCAGCTCGGTTGCCGCGTCGGTCACGGCCTGGACCAGGCGTTCCTGTTCCAATTCGCCCGCAAGCACGGTACCGATGCGATTGATCGCCTCGACGATCTCGGTCTCTTCCTTGAGCTGCTTTTGGAAAAGCAACCGCTCTTTTTCGCCCTCCTTGAGGTGCGTAATATCGCGAAGTATCTTGGACGCACCGACGATCTTTCCGCTGTCGTCCTTGATCGGCGAGACGGTGATCGACACGTCGATCCTCTCCCCTGCTTTGGTGATGCGTTTTGTCTCGTAGTGATCGACGCTCTCGCCGGCCCGGACCTTTGAGATGATCATCTGCTCCTCGTCCTGCAGATCTTTGGGGATCAGCATCAAGATTGAACGGCCGACGGCCTCGTCCGCAGCGTAGCCAAAGATACGCTCCGCCGCAGGGTTCCAGCTTGTGATGTTGCCGTCGAGAGTCTTGCTGATGATGGCGTCGTCTGCCGATTCGATTATCGCTTCGAGCCAACCGGTGTGTGCGTGCGAGTCACCCTTCAAATCGATTCCCCCCCGTCGTTCGTGATCTGATGTGCGGTAATTTTAGCACTTCGAGAGGTTTGGAGAAAGGGGGAGAGGGGGAGAGGGGGAGAGCGGGAGAGGGGGAGAGGGGGAGAAGGGGAGAAGGGGAGAAGGGGAGACGGGGAGAAAGTCTCGCGTTCCTTCAGATCGCAAAAAAATCTTGCCATTTGGCGGCGGACGGTAGCATATTATGCATACCAATATCTTTTTCTATAAAGATTTTTGAGAGCGTGGCGTGTCTCTCAAAACACGCCTCCTCTAATTGTCTGGAGGGGTAAACATGAACCGGGAACACGGGGTGGGCTCAACGCGGCAATTTCCGCGTCTTTCGATCTTTCTGATCTGCGCGATCTTTCTTACTCGCGCTCCCTGATCACCGAACGGAAGCCTTTGCATGGCACGGAACAGGCGCCGAAGGGTCTGCGGATGACCTCACACCTCAGCAGGGAATCACCAATGTATTCTCGAATACCGCACCGATCACCATCCCGAACAGCGGTCCCGGTACACCCTATCCGTCGACGATCAACGTTTCAAATATCCCCGTCCAGCTCGCAAAAGTGACGGTCCGGCTGAATTCCCTCAGCCATACCTTTCCCTCCGATATCGATATTCTGCTTGTCGGGCCGCAGGGCCAGACGGCGGTTATTATGTCGGACGTTGGAGGCTCAACCGATCTGAACGGCGTGACCATTACGCTGGATGACGCCGCTGCCTTGCCGATGCCATCGACGGCGATCACTCCGGGGACCTATCAGCCGACCAATCTCGGCGTCGGCGATGCGTTCCCGGCACCTGCTCCGGTTCCCTCGGGAACTTCGACACTCTCGGTTTTCAATAACACAAATCCGAACGGCGAATGGCGGCTCTTTTTGGTCGATGACGCGTCTGTGGATTTGGGCTCGATCGCAGGCGGCTGGACGCTGACCATTACGAGTGCGATCTCGGGTCAGAACACCGGTGCGATCACGATACCCGACAACGGTGCCGCTTCGCCCTACCCGTCCGAAATTGCCGTTACGAATCACAACGATCCGGTCTCGCGCGTTCTTGTCACGTTAACTAATTTTGGCCACTCCTCGCCTGACGATGTGGACGTGATGCTGGTTAGTCCAAGCGGCAGAGCGGTCGTCCTGATGTCGGATGTCGGCGGCTCTAATCCGGTCAGCGGTCTTAACATTACTATCGACGATACGGGCTCAACTTCTTTGCCCGACAGCGGCACGCTTACGTCAGGCGTCTTTCGCCCGACCGATTTCGAGCCGGGCGATCCATTCCCCGCGCCCGCTCCTTCGGGCATCACGATGGGGAGCACGCTGTCGTCGCTCAATGGCACGGCCGCCAATGGCCAGTGGAAACTATTTGTCGTCGATGATTCGGGAAATAGCGACGGAAGCATTTCGGGCGGATGGAACATCCTGGTCGGAACAACTTCGGGTGCAATAAATATTTCGGGCAGCGGCACCGCTCAACCTTATCCGGCGGAGTTATCGATCACGGGTCTGCCCGGTTCGATCACCCGCGCGACCGTGACGCTGACCAACTTCAGCCATCTCGCGCCTGATGATGTCGACATAATGCTTGTCGGCCCTGACGGCCGTCGGATAGTTCTGATGTCCGATGCGGGTGGACTGAACGAGGTGGGCGGACTGAACCTGATCTTTGACGATGGGGCGGCGACGGCGATCCCCGATAACGGACCACTCACGGGCGGCACGTATCGTCCGGCGGATCATGAACCGGGAGAGACATTCCCATCGCCGGCGCCCTCGGGGCCGCCGACCGGGACGACGCTCAACGCATTCTACGGCGGTGCGCCGAATGGCATATGGCGTTTGTACGTAGCGAATGAGAATGATTCGACTTGGGGCAGCATTGCCGGTTCATGGAGCATCTCGCTTCAGACATCCACAAGCGCATGTCTGCTCACGCTATCGCCGGGCGTCCAGGCATTTCCCGTCGCGGGCGGCAGCGGTAACTTTAACGTCGTCCAGCCAAACGGCTGTTCGTGGTCGGCATCGACAAGCGACTCGTTCATAAGTATCCTCACTGGCACCAGCGGCGGCGGTAACGGGACCATCGGCTTTTCGGTCGCGGCGAACCAGGGCGCAGCCCGCACCGGAACCATCGACGTAACAAATGGTGTGGTGACCCGCTCGTTCCAGGTGCAGCAGGCCTCCGGTTGCCCTCTCAGTTTGAGCAGTTCGATCGTGAATTTCTCAGCGGCCGGCGGAGCCGCGAACGTAAGTATCTCGGCCGGCGGTGGCTGTACGTGGCAGGGCTCGACGATTGCGAACTGGATCCAGATAACATCGCCATCACAGACGGGCGACGGAACACTTGTCTTTACGGTTCAGCCGAACACGTCGCGGTCGGCCCGCTCGGCGACAATTGGTATAGGTGACCTTGTCGTCACCGTCAACCAGGCGCCTTCGCGTTCCGTGCCGTTTGATTTTGACGGCGACGGACGGACCGATGTCTCTGTGTTCCGGCCGTCGACCGGAACGTGGTGGATCGCCGGCAGCGCCCGGTGCGACGACCGCCCAGGAATTTGGTGTCGCGACTGACAACCTCGCACCTGCCGATTATGACGGCGATCTAAAAGCCGACATTGCCGTCTTCCGTGAAGGCACTTGGTACATACTGAACAGCGGTGACGGTACGATCGGGATAAACACGTGGGGCACGACCGGGGATCTTCCGGTGCCGGCAGACTATGACAGCGACGGCCGGGCAGAGATCGCGGTGTTTCGCCCTTCGACCGGAACATGGTGGATCCTGAAGCCGAACGGAACTTATACTTCGATCGCGTTCGGCATTGACGGCGATATTCCGACGCCGGGCGATTACGACGGCGATGGGAAAACGGATGTGTCGGTATACAGGGCCGCAGCGGGTGCGGGTTTACAGGGAACGTGGTGGATCCTCAACAGCTCCAATGGTTCGGCGAGCTCGACCACGTTCGGGATCCAGGATGATATACCGGTCCCGGCGGATTATGACGGAGACGGCCGCGATAACATCGCAGTGTTCCGTCCTTCCAATGGCTACTGGTATCGTTCGACGAATCCGGCGACGAACTACGATGGCGTTCAGTGGGGCGTCTCGAACGACCTGCCCGCCGCCGGAGATTATGACGGTGACGGAAAAGCCGATCCCGCGGTCGTCCGGTTCGATTCGAGCGCACTGTGGTACATCCTGGGCTCGACGTCCGGAGCGGGGCTGGTACAGTTTGGAACTGCCGGCGATCGCCCGGTCCCGAGTGCGTACACGCGGTGAACTATTTGAACTGTGAACTGTGAACTATGAACCATGAACTGTGAGCTATGAACTGTGAGCTATGAGTTACGAAGAATGAACAGTTCCCAGTTCCCAGTTCCCAGTTCACAGTTCACAGTTCACAGTTCATAGTTCACAGTTCACAGTTCACAGTTCACAGTTCACAGTTCACAGTTCACAGTTCATAGTTCACAGTTCACAGTTAATCAATGGACGACAGTACTAGATTACAGACTCCGGCCGGCCTATCCGCGACCGCTGCCGCGGAGGGAATTATCCGTTTGCAATTTGAGTTCGAAGGGGCCGATGACATCCGTTTTGAAATATGGCGGCGGCACGGAGATACAGTGGATTGGTATCTTCACACGACGACCGGAGAGCGTGGCTTCGACGATTCGCCGGTCGAGCCCGGGCAGTATTACGAGTACAAGGTACGGGCCGTCCGCGGAGGTGCGGTCTCGGAGTTTACGCCGAGCGCGGTCGTTTACGGAAAGTGAGTTGGGATTTCGGATTTCGGATTTCGGATTTGGGATTTCGTTCGTGTGTTTCGTGTTGTTTAGTGGTTAGGCCTTAGAAGACCGAAACCACGAATTCACAGGAAAAGACACGAAGTAGAATCAGATGTTTATTGAACTACCACCCCGTCAGCCGAAGCGGCTGCCACCCCTCCTAAACAAGGAGGGGAGCCTTGCTGATCCCCCGCAACGAACAACGATCCACGAACAACGAACAACGATCCACGAACAACGAACAACGATCCTAATTCACCGCAAAGCTCGCATTCACAACCGCGGTCATGTCTTTCTCGATCGTCGATGTGTCGTACACGCCGTAGTCGGATACGTCGGTCGAGTCGGCGGCGGTTATCTGCAGCACGCCCATTCTCGCCGAACGCACGGCGCCGATCGAATTGCCCGTGCTCTGGGCGATCCGTTCGGCACGCTCTTTCGCGTCCTTTGCCGCTTCGCCGAGCATCTCGATCTTCAGGTCGCCGATCTGCGTGTAGTAATAATGCGGTGCGCTCGATTCGATGAGGATGCCCTGATCGATAAGCTCGGTCGCTTCGCGTGCGATCTGTGCGATCTTTGCCACGTCATTCGAACGCACTTCGATGCTCTGCGAAAGCGTGTAGCCGAGGATCTGCGAAGTTTCCATTCCATCGCTGTTGCGTCCCTTCTGCTGCATCGTCGTTATGGACGAAACGGTCATATGATTTTCCGGGATGCCTTTGCTCAGTAGATATTCCTTGATCCGTGGGGTGCTGGCTGAAAGCTGTTTGTAGGCTTCGGATAAGCCAGCGGCTTGCGCAGACACGCCGGCGCTCCATACGACGAGATCGGATGTGATCCGCCGCTTCGCCGAACCCGTAACCGTGATCGCCTCGTCGCCCTTCTGCTTCCGCGAATAGGACCATCCGAGTATCAGTGACGAAATGATCAAGCCAAGGGCGAGAGCCGTTCCGATGTTGAATAGGTAGTTGTTCTTTTCTCCGTTCATGTTTTGGGTGTTCCTCCGCTCCGACAGTACAAATCTACATCAACCCCGGCTCAGTCTGAACGGAGCTTCGCACGGAGCTGAATTGTGGTCAACCACAGTCCCATTTTGGATTTTGGATTTTGGATTTTGGATTTGTCGGTAAGTCTCTTGTAAACATCCAACACGAGTCAGAACCGGGAGTGGTAGCGACCGGGTCTCTCGAATGCGGCCTGCCTTCACTTTCTCACTTCGGCTCGTGAGCCCGTTTCGCTGACGGGACACCCAGTCGCTACCGCTCCCGGTTCTGACTCGTGGGCTATCGTCCCTATCTCGCTTGACGAACAACGAACAACGAACAACGAACAACGAACGACGAACAAGGAACGACGAACAACGATCAACGATCAACGATCAAATCGAACAACGATCAGCTTTGCAAATACACCCTCCGACGGTTAGGATTGGCTTATAAAAGAGGAATATTTACTATGAAATTACCCGGCGGATTTGATCTGAACTCGATGATGAAACAGGCCCAGCAGATGCAGGAGCAGATGGGCAAAGAGATGAAGGAAACGGTCGTCGATGCATCGGCCGGCGGCGGTGCCGTATCGGTAAAAATGCGCGGCGATTTTGAAGTGATGGAAGTGATTATCTCGCCTGATCTCGTGAAGGACGGCGATGTCGAGATGATCCAGGACCTGACCGTGGCCGCACTGAACGAAGCTCACCGCAAGATCGAAGAATCGCTGAAAGGGAAGTTGGGCGGAATGCTGCCGCCGGGACTAATGTAATGGTGAATTATGAATGGTGAATGGTGAATGAAGATTTCATGTCACTCACCATTCACCATTTACCATTCACCACTAACATGCTTGACTACTCCGAACCGGTCTCCCGGCTTATCGACGAATTCAAACGGCTGCCGGGCATCGGCAGCAAATCTGCGCAGCGGCTCGCGTTTTATATTCTGCGTCGGCCGGATGCGGAAGTCGAAAACTTTATCAGTTCGTTGCGCGAGGTCAAAGAGAAGATCATTTTCTGCTCGGTCTGCAATAACCTGACGGATGTCGATCCGTGCATGTACTGCGCAAATCCGAAACGCGACCGCGGTGTAATTTGCATAGTCGAAGAGCCGTACAACCTGGTCGCGGTGGAAAAAACCCGCTCGTACCGAGGGCTCTATCACATTCTTCACGGGTCGCTTTCGCCGATCCGCGGCGTCGGGCCCGATGAGCTGATGCTGCCCAACCTCTTGCCCAGACTCTTGCCCGAAAATAACGACGGCGTCGAGGTCCGCGAGGTCATCGTCGCGACAAATCCTACAACGGAGGGCGAAGCGACGGCGAATTACATTGCCCGTCTGCTAAAGCCCCTCGGCGTGCGCGTCACGCGGATCGCGATGGGAATGCCGGTTGGTTCTGATCTTGAATACGTCGACGAAGTGACGATGGACCGAGCCCTCGCGAATAGGCATGAGTTCTGAACGATTTGGGATTTGGGATTTCGGATTTGGGATTTCGGCCGCTAGATCAGTTTTGCGACTACACGGGTCAGAACCGAGAGCGGTAGCGACCGGGTATCCCTGTCAGAGCCCCGAAAGGTGGTTAACGAATGGCTTGTCAGAACCGCGAGCGGTAGCGACCGGGTAGCCCTTCCTCAACGGGAGACCCGGTCGCTACCGCTCGCGGTTCTGACAGGACGCGACCCGGTTTGATGAGTTCGTAGAATCTCAACGGGAGACCCGGTCGCTACCGCTCGCGGTTCTGACAGGACGCGACCTGGATTGATGAGTTCGTAGAAACTCAACGGGAGACCCGGTCGCTACCGCTCGCGGTTCTGACAGGACGCGACCCGGTTTGATGAGTTCGTAGAAACTCAACGGGAGACCCGGTCGCTACCGCTCGCGGTTCTGACTGCTGATGCCAGCTCAATTCAAACAACTCACACTCCCCGATCTCATCCTCAACCGGCGCGGAACGGTCACGTTCCGTATTATCCTCGCGGCCTTCGGAGTCGCGCTTCGTTTCTTTTTCCGACGCATTGAGACGGTGAATGCCGAGGTCGTTCCGCGGGGGACGGGCGTTATATTCGTCCTCAATCACCCGAATGGGCTTATCGATCCGGCGCTTGTTTTTGTCGCACTGCCGCGGAAGATCTCGTTCCTTGCCAAGTCTACGCTTTTTAAAATGCCGGTCATTTCGTTTTTGCTTCGCACCGTCGAGGCTTTGCCGCTCTACCGAAAGATCGACGCCGGCGAGGACGTTTCGAAAAATCAAAAGACATTCGAGCTTAGCCGCGAGATGCTTGCACGCGGCGGATCGATCGCGCTGTTTCCCGAAGGCATCTCTCACAATTCTCCGAAATTACTTCCGATGAAAACCGGTGCGGCGCGGATCGCACTCGGTGCGGCCGCACCGGGCGAGACACCGATCGAGGTGAAGATCGTTCCGGTCGGACTTTATTACACAAGCAAGACGACATTTCGCAGCGAGGCTCTTCTGCATTTCGGCGAACCGTTCACCGTGCCTGAGATCGATTTGGATGATGACGGCCAACCGCCGCGCGATGCGGTGCGAGAGTTGACTGAAAGGATCGAACGCGAGCTTCGTGAGGTGACACTTAACGCAGAGAGTGAAGCTGAGCTTCACGTCGCGCGAATTGCCGAGCAGATATTTGCAACGGCCGCCGAGAATGAAAATCTTGGCGAGAAGCTGGATTTTCTAAAGAACTACGTTGGGGAATCCAGCGGTGAAAACATGTCAGCCGCCGATGCGGAATTTTCCGGGCGCCTACGCTCTTACGATGCCCGACTTGCTTCGTTTGGTATCGAGCCGCAGCACCTTTCGCTCGCCCAGCTCACACAGGCTTTTGTCGTCTATCGAGCATTCGTCCAGACGTGGATCCTTGTATTGCTCTCGCCCCTTGCTCTATTCGGGGCGATCCTTCATGCACCGGCTTATCAGTTATGCAGACTGGTCGCGTACCTCTATTCTCGCCACGGCGCCGACGACGTCGCATCGACGGTCAAGGTCCTTGCAGGCATGATGTTTGTTCCGCTGACGTGGCTGATCGCGGCTACAGTCTTGTACTTTCTGTCGGGTTGGCAGCTCGCGCTGTTGTCGATACCGTTTTCGATGCTCTCCGGATATGTCGCGCTCTACTCGCTCGAAGAATTTCAGGAAATGCGCGGGTGGACAAAAGCGATATGGCTGTTTCTAACGAAGAAAGAAAAGTTTTTGAGATTGTTCGTCGAGCGAAGGGAACTGCAGGAAGCACTCAGGACTTTCGATTAGTCTGCGACGCGGTGAAAAGAGAGACGCGGCGACGCGGAGATTTCGCTCCCCGCGTCACCGCGTCTCTAATTCTCCGCGTCGCTAAAATCTGACTTTCTCTTCCTGGGCTTCCGAAGCACTTCGCGAGGTTTTCCACTCTTTTTCCGACTCGTAGAAATTAACATCGAAGCTGAGCAGACTCTTCACCGGAATGCCGTTAAAGTGATTCGGAGCATCTTCGAATTTTGCGATCACACCGCAGCCGATGACCTCGGTTCCGATATCTTTGCAGAGGTCGAACGTTTCCTGGATCGCCCGTCCCGAGCGCAGAATATCGTCGACAATGATCGCCGGGTACACATCCGATTCGCTCATGTACTGACGAAACTGACGTTTGCCTTCCTCCATCTCAGCCCAGTAGATCTGCTCGGCGCTCAATGCTTCGCGGACGCCGAACGCGACCATGATCCCGCCCGGGCTCGGGCTGATCACCGAAACCTTCGGCAGCTGGCTGGCGATCGCTTTCTCCATCCGAAAGAGACGGCTCAGGCCGACCGAAAGGATGCGGGCGTTATCGTAATACCGAAACGCGAGCGGCATCTGGAAATAGTGCGAGGCGTGCTTTCCATTCGGATAGACAAAGTGGCCTTTGCGATACGCACCCGTTTTCTGCAGTATGCTCATCACCGACTCAGGCGACGGCACCAAATCAATTGCTGTGTCCATTTTAGCTCCAGGAAATTTTCTAAACAGTAGATTCAATCTTAAACAGCGTCGGAAGGATTTTCAAATATGGGAATTAGCAATTAGCAATTAGCAATAGAAGCGATCAGCGATAAGCAATAAGCAATAAGCAATAAGCAGTAGGCAGTAAGCAGTAAGCAGTGGGCAGTGGGCAGTGGGCAGTGGGCAGTGGGCAGTAAGCAGTAAGCAGTAAGCAGTAAGCAGTAAGCAGTGGGCAGTAAGCAGTAAGCAGTAAGCAGTAAGTAACCGGTCGCTTTGGCAAACTCAGCAACCTGCCTACTGCCAACTGCCAACTGCCAACTGCCTACCGCTCACCGCTCACCACTTCCCTTATCACCTTCTTCTGCCCATTACTCAGCTTTTCCGGCAGATCGTTCGGGTCGAACCATCCGAGGCCGAGAATTTCACGACTTTGTACGGACGCCTCTCCGGCGGGGTCGGCAAGGAAAAGCATTTCGATATGCCGCGCGACGGTTCGGATTCGAAACATCCGCACATTAGTCAATTCCAAACCAGTTTCCTCGCGTATTTCGCGTCTGATCGCATCTTCAGGCTGTTCGGCGGCGGTAATAAATCCACCCGGCAGACCCCACCCCGAAAAAGGCCGCAGCAAATGGTTGAGTAGAAGAACTTTTCCTTCCGCGTCTACGATCACCGCCGCAGCCGAGACGGTAAATTTCTGCTGCGTCACGCGAATGATCCTCAAACGCGTCCAGGAGGGAAGTATTTTCCAGGCGAACCCGATTTGTTTCCACACCATCAATATCCGACCAGCGTCAACGCCGCCATTTTGCTCCCCGCGCGGAATTGGAACATCGATACAGTTAGAGATTTACTTTATATAGCAGTCGATTCCTCTTTTCGATCACCGGCCATCCAGTAGATAGTACTTTTCTCATAAAGGATTCACGAATGAAAGCAAGCAATTTTTGCGCACGAGTGTCTTCGTTTCTGCTCTTCATCACACTCTTCGGAATTTCCGCATTCGCCCAAAGCGCAGACCTCAGAAACGACCTTCGATCGTCATTCACAAAATTTGATCTTGTCAGGATCGATTCCGGCGACGAGCTGCGTTCGGAGGGGGCTGACAGGACGCTGACGCTCCATGCCGAGGGAAAGAGCTTCGAGCTGGTGATGACGCCGAACAATATTCTTTCACCCCGTTATCGAGCCGAAGACACGAACATGATCGGCGTTTCGATGCTCGAGCGTCCCGCCGTGAAGACCTACAGAGGCAAGATCGCAGGCTCAGTCAATTCCGAAGTCCGTCTGACGATCGACGGTACTAAGATCGAGGGCTTTTTTCAGGATGCGGGTGGACGGCACTTTATCGAGCCTGCAGGGAAATATTCATCATTTGCTCAACCCGGAGACTCGGTCATCTATCGCGTAGAGGATTCGCTAAAGGACAATACGTATCTCTGCGAAGCGGATATTCCGGGAAAGCTGGAGATAGGCCGCGCGATGGTCGGAGTAGCGGAAAGCACGTCCGCGTTGCGTGTTCTCGAACTCGCCACCGAAGCCGACCTTGAATGGGTCAACACGGTTGGCGGCCCAGCCGCGGCAAACAGCGAGATCCTCAGTATCCTGAACATGGTCGAGGGGACGTACAATACCGAACTGAACCTTTCGATCCGTGTCGTCTACCAGCACACGTGGTCGACATCGGATCCGTTTGGTGCGGGTGATATGAGTGGCATCCTTGCCGCGTTCGTGAATCATTGGAACGCGAATTTCGGAGGAGTTTCGCGGGATGCGGCACACTTGTTTAGCGGAAAAGCGGTGGCCCAGTCTCGAGGTCTTGCATACCTTGGCGTGGTCTGCCGGGCACCGGCGTTCTCTTACGGCGTGAGCGGTTATGTCGGCTGGGTTCCCGGCAAGTTCCTCGTTCCGGCCCACGAACTGGGGCATAACGTCGGGGCTGATCACGCGGATGTCCTGCAGAACTGTACGAACAGTCTGATGAATCCCACCCTGACTAATACCACGCCGCTTTCGTTCTGCACCTTTTCGCGCGACGCCATCACAGCGTATGTTGCCGCGAACAACAGCTGTTTGTCCGAATTATCTTCCGGCGTAGCCCCTTTCGATTTCGACGGTGACAGTCGTTCGGATATCTCGGTCTTTCGTCCTTCAAACGGCGTCTGGTATCTGAATCGAAGCGGTGCCGGTTTCACGGCGTTTCAATTTGGTATCAACGGCGACAAGCCGGTAGCGGCGGATTATGACGGCGACGGACGCTCGGATGCGGCGGTGTATCGCGCCGGTGTCTGGTACCGTTTGCGAAGTGCGACGAACACAATGGATGTAGTCAGCTTTGGCCTCCCGACGGATATCCCTTCGCCGGCGGATCTTGACGGTGACGGTAAGGCCGACGTCGTCGTCTTCCGTCCCGCAAACGGCGTTTGGTACTCGCTTGCGAGCGAAAACGGTGAATTCTCGAGTGTTCGGTTCGGTCTTTCCGGTGATGTTCCTGTCCGGGGCGATTACGATGGCGATGGCAAAGACGACATCAACCTTTTCCGTCCGTCGAACGGTACGTGGTACCGGCTGAACAGTTCGAACGGTTCGTTCGACGCCGTGAACTTCGGCCTGACGGGTGACAAAGCCTTAGCGGGTGATTTCGATGGCGACGGCAAGTCGGATGTCGCGGTGTGGCGGCCCTCGAACGGCGTGTGGTACTCGATACGAAGCGCGAACCGGAGCCTTTTCGGCGATTGCTTTCGGGCTTTCGGATGACGTCCCCGCGCCGGCGGATTATGACGGCGACGGAAAGACCGACGTCTCGGTCTTTCGGCCTTCGAATGGAACGTGGTATCGACTGAACAGCGGCAACGGCTCGTTCGCGGCGGTCGCATTCGGGATCAGCACCGACGATCCGGTACCGTCTTTTTATATTCAGTGATCGGGCCGCTGCGTGACTCCGTCTAAAGACGATGCAATTCAAAGAGGCTGCCGTTCCCGGCAGCCTCTTTCTAGTCTAGTATCCGAATCGCTCTATTTCAGCGACGCATCATCGACCCTGAACGTCGTTGCTAACGAGCTGTCCGTCGTAGTACGGAACTGAACTCTCACGGTCTGTCCTTTGTAAGCCGCAAGACTTAGCGACTTTTGCGAATAGACGCCGGCCGTTCCCTTGTTTAGGTTGCTATACGTCGCGGGTGTTGCCAGTAGCGTCCCGGCCGTATTGCGGACCTCAACGAACAACTTGTCGTACTGTGTCGTCGTCGTTGTTTCACTCGATGTCACATTCAGCCAGAATGTGAGCGTACCGGCCGCGCTCGTCGGAATCGTCACCTGCTGGTACGACTGTCCGGAGACGCTGTTGTTCACGCCGAAGTAGATGTAACCGGTTCCGCCATGGGGATAATTTCCGTTGGCGATGTAGAAGTAACCGGTTCCGGAACCGACCCACGGGGATGCGCTGCCTTCGAATCCGCCGTTGACCAGCAATTCACTTCCGCCTGGTGTCGGCGTAGGCGTTGGTGTTCCGCCAGGGCATGAGCCAACCCCAACCGCACACCACGTCGTTGCGATCTTGTTGTACTGGGTGCTGGCCGACCCGAACAAATCGGTCGCCGCGTTGAGAGTAGCCGTTCTCGCACCCGAGAAATTCGTGCTCGACGTCATGTAGACGGTCAATGCACGGTACCAGATCTTCGCAGCGTCGGTTGAGCCCATTCCGGTCACGGTAACGCCGCTCAGGTGATGTGTCCCGCCGGCGACCGCCAGATAGAACGCCTTGTTACCGATACCCGAATTTATATGCACACCGCCTGAATCCGCGGATCCTGTGTAGCGCTCGGAATAGTGATCCGGATCGTCATCCGAGGTATAACCGCCGTTACCGGCAAGGTGCGGATTATCCATATAGCGAAGAGCGTCACCCGAGGTCGCCGGTGTATACGCTTGTTCGCCGATCTTCCATGTATCGCCGTTGACCACACCGCCGCGAGAATAGGATTCGACCATCGCTCCGAAGACGTCCGACATCGATTCGTTCAGTGCGCCCGATTCGTTTGCGTACGTCAGGTTCGCGGTGTATTGGGTTATTCCGTGCGTCATCTCGTGGCCCGCGATGTCGAGAGTCACCAGCGGCGAGAACGTCGTCCCGTTGCCGTCGCCATACGTCATCTGGTTGTTATACCAGAACGCGTTGTTGTAATTGCTTCCAAAGTGGACGCGTGAAACGACCAGTGCTACGCCGCCGACTGCCGAGGTCGTCGTGCCGGGGCCGTTGCTGCCGTTGATGCCGTTACGACCGTGCACATTCTTGAAATAATCGTAGGTCCACGCCGCTCCGTAATGTGCATCGACGCCGGCCCGCTCGTTCGTCGCACTCCAGACATCGTCCGTGCCGGTGTAACGAGATTGTGTTCCGCCCGTACCGGTCGTCGTGTTACCGGTGTTGTTCATGTTGAACGTTCCCTGCCGGCGAATGGTCGGATCTTCCATGTAATACGTGCCACCCGATGTACTGGTCGAGATCGTCACGGTTCCGCTGTAGAGCGAATTACCCGAACCCGTCTGGAGGTTGTTGTATTCGAAGACTCTTTCTCCGGTGTGAGCGTCGATGAAGATGACCGGGATCGCGGTTTCTTCGGTTCCGTCAAGGCGCGGCATTTCGACGCGATAAGCGAGGTGATCACGATCTTCACCTCTATAGATGTAGAGCTCGACTCGGGGCTCTTCGGTGATAAATCGGGATCCGCGATACATCCGTTTCGCGGTAGAGAGAGCGTCCTCCGCCGACAGTGTCGGCTTGGTCTCGATCGCGATGCCTTCCTTAAGGTCATCAGTTATCAGTGAAAGGGCCGCATCCGATCTGAGATGGACGATGGCCTCGCCTTCCCACACCGGTACGCCGCCGACGTACTGCTGTACGTGCGTATGTGCCATCTTCAGGTCGTCGATCTCGACCCGTTTGACGGCGTATTCGTCGGGATTCCCGATCGCACGCTGTGTCGCGCGGTCACGCAGGATTCCCATGCTGATCTGCTTGGCAAGCTCGCGGTCGCCGTCGCCACCGTCGTTGAATACGGTCTTGCTAGCTCCGGTATGCCGCGATACTATTCCAAAAACAAAAAGTACCGTCGCGAAAACTGCAAAAATACTTAAGAGTTTCTTCACGTCTTCATGTCTCCTTTGGGATTTATTCTGTGCCGATAAAAATATCAAGCCGTATAAATAAATGACGAAGATCCCGCAAAAAGACCGACGCTAGGAGTTAAAGACTTGCGCTTCCTGTGTCGTGAAGGACAGATTAAGAATTAGTAGAACACTCTCGGGGGTTGAGTACAGCAGACAGAGTTTAGTCCTACGGAAAACGGGTTGTCAAGGCAATAATTGGCCAATATGATAGCGGCTATAAAATTTCCATATACAGCGAAATTCGGAGAGATTTTTCCGTGGGCAACTGTTTCCGAATTCCACCGTGTTCGCAACGGGATCTACCACCGTAATGGCCAGCTCATCTCACTGCTGACCGACTTTGGCCGCATCAATCCATGTTACCCCGACGTGCATGGCGAAACGGTCGACACGATCCTTTACACCGGTTCGGGGCGTCGCGGGGATCAAAAACTTGACGCCGCAAACCGAGCTCTGCTCGACGCCGTCGGCAAGCATATTGATGTTCCGCTCTTCAACAAGTTGTCGCCCGGTAAATGGGAGTTCCGGGGGTTTTGGAGCGTCATCGACGGTAAGTATGTTTTTGACGAGAAACAGAATAGAATGTTGTGGAAATTCACCCTACACCAAATTCGGTAGAAAGAAAAAAGATTTAAGGAGAGCATCGCAATGTCTTTTTGCAGGACCATTTTTCTTGTCGCACTTTTTCTGAGTTCAATTTCTGCGGTTACCGCCCAGACTGTTTGGTCGCCCGAGATGCAGGTAAAGACGCGGGCACTCGGCAGCCCCCGGATCTCGCCCGACGGCACACGCGTCGCCTATACCGTCAATGATGCCGTAATGACCCCCGAGAAGAGCGAATTCGTGACCCAGGTCTGGCTTGGATCATCGGACGGGCGGGACAATTATCAGCTCACGTTCAACGATAAATCTTCGACCAATCCGAGATGGTCGCCCGACGGCAACTGGATCGCATTTACCTCCAACCGAAAAGACAATAAAAACAATCTCTATGTGCTTCGAGTTTCGGGCGGTGAGGCCGAGCAGCTCACCGATCTCAAGAGCAGCATTGCCGATTTCGAATGGTCACCGGATGGCAAATGGATCGCTTACACGATGGCCGACGCAAAATCCGAGGACGAGGACAAAAACGATAAGGGCAAGAACGATTTTCGATGGGTCGACGAAAACCAAAAGATGGCCCGGCTCTACGTCATCCCGGTCGCAAAAGATGAGAGCGGAAAACGAGTAGCAAATAAACTAACGAGCGACAGCCGCCATGTGATCAGCTTTAACTGGTCCCCGGACGGCTCAAAGATCATTTTCAGCCACGCGAAATCACCGGCTGCAGGTGTTTGGCCGTCGATGGATGTCGGCGTGGTCAATGTGGCGGACGCAAAGTCAACTCCGTTCGCGGCTACTGACGCAGCCGAGAGCTCCCCGGTCTATTCGCCGGACGGCAGGTGGGTTGCAATGTCTGTCAGCGACCTCCCCGTACGATGGGCGCAAAGCAATCGGATTGCCATCATTTCGGCGGCAGGTGGAACTTCACGAATGATGCCGATCTCATTCGACGGCCAGCCGAACATCATCGGCTGGTCGCCGGACGGGACAAAGCTTGTGTTCAGCGAGGGAAAGGGAACGGGCACGGCGATCTATGAAGCAAACGTCGCCGCCGGGACGATCAAAGAGATCAAGTATTCGAACTCTGTGATAACAGCCGTCTCAATGTCGAAGGACGGTTCGGCCTACGCATTTGTCATTCAGTCGAGTGATAAACCTCCCGAGGTGGCGGTCATAAGATCCGGTCAGGAAAAGTTGACCCAGATATCGCGCGTTAATACCGAAATGATGAAGATGCCGTTGGGCAGGACCGAAGTGATCAAGTGGAAAAGCACCGACGGCCGCGAGATCGAAGGCCTGCTGACGTATCCGGTCGGCTACACGGCAGGGACGAAAGTTCCCTTGATCCTGAATATCCACGGCGGACCGGCGGGTGTCTTTCAGCATTCGTATATCGGCGGCCGTGGTTCTTATCCGATCGCGACATTTGCGTCGAAGGGCTACGCGATCCTTCGCCCCAATCCAAGAGGTTCGTCCGGATACGGGACTGAGTTCCGGCGTGCAAACATTAAGGACTGGGGTGTCGGTGACTATCAGGACCTGATGACGGGCGTCGATACCGTGATCGCGATGGGAGTTGCCGATCCGGATCGTCTCGGCGTTATGGGCTGGAGCTATGGCGGCTATATGACGTCGACGATCATCACCAAGACAAAACGCTTCAAGGCCGCGTCGGCCGGAGCTCCGGTGACGAATCTCATGAGTTTTACGACGACGGCCGACATACCCGGGTTCATTCCCGATTACTTCGAGGCACAGTATTGGGAAAAACCGGATGTCTACGCGAGGCACTCGGCGATGTTCAATATCAAAGGCGTCACGACACCGACGCTTGTGCAGCACGGCGAGGCTGACGTGCGCGTGCCGATCTCACAGGGCTACGAGCTTCATAACGCACTAAAGGCGCAGGGCGTGCCGACGCGAATGATCGTTCTGCCGCGCCAGCCGCACGGCCCGAACGAGCCAAAAATGCAAGTCGCTGCCATGCAGACCAATCTGGACTGGTTTGAGAAGTATTTGAAGTAAGTCGAGGCAACAAGCCGCGTACCCGTCGCAAGCACCAAAGGTGCGATGTAATTTAGCCAGGGCCGCGGGCCCTGGATCGCGTCGGGAATCTGGAGCCGCAAAGCGGCGAAGTAACGGAGAGACCGCATCCGATTTTTACTCCGCCGCGTTGCGGCTCGTTCCATTATTTACCACGTTCCAGGGCCGATGGCCCTGGCTAGATTACGGCGCACCTTCGGTGCTAAAGATGACGGTGGAATAAATGACTGGTATCCGAAAAGCGCAAACATCTGACCGTGATGCAATTTGGGATATTATCCGCAAAGTGATCGCGACAGGCGAAACTTACGTCTTTTCACCCGATACGCCGGAAGACGAAATGATCACGTATTGGTTCTCACCCGAAAAATACGTCTACGTTGCCGAAGAGGATGGCAAGATACTCGGCACATATTGGATAAAGCCGAATCAACCGGGCCTCGGTTCGCACGTCTGCAATGCCGCGTACATGGTCGCACCCGCGGCGGCGGGGAAGGGGATCGGCCGATTAATGGCGGAGCACTCGCTCGAAGAAGCAAAGCGGCTCGGATTCAAATCGATGCAATTCAACTTCGTTGTGAAATCAAACATCGCCGCGGTGAGGCTGTGGCAAAGCGTCGGAATGGAGATCATCGGCGAGATCCCGGACGCGTTCGATCATCGGGAGAACGGTCTGACGAATGCATACATCATGTATAGGAAGCTGTGAAAGGGCCTCCCTCTGTTCGGACTACGGCTGCTTCGGTTCGTGTGATCCGTGTATCTCGTATGTTGAACTGGCGGGCTCGCACTTAGTGTGATTTCGTGTGAGTTCGTGGTTTCAGGCCGTCGCCGAGTATCTGGAACCACTAACTCACACGAAATGACACGAACAAGAAGAGGACATTAAATCAAAGTCGGCTCAATATCCTGACGTGACTGAGTGTGCTTCGTGACTGGATCTCAAAGAATAACCACCAACCACACGAAACGCGCGAAAGACTCCGTTCTACTTCTTACCAAGATCGACAGCCCGCTTATACGCCGCGTACACCGCCTTCGAAAGAACTGTCCGCAGGGTGCCTTTCTCCATCTGATAAATTGCTTCGGCGCTCGTGCCACCCGGCGATGTGACCATGTTGCGGAGCTCGGCGGGATGCTTATGCGACGCGATCGCAAATTTCACCGATCCGAGCATAGTTTCCTGTACGAGTTCCTTTGCGATCTCGCGGGAAAAGCCGAGATGTACGCCGGCGTCCGTCAGAGCTTCCATGACCATGAAGATGTAGGTCGGGCCGGTAGCGCTCAAGCTGGTGGCCATATCGATCATGTTCTCAGTCTCGACATAAAGCTCTTTGCCGAGAGCTGCAAGCAGCCTCCGGACGCGAGATCGCTCGTCCTCGCCCACGGCGTCGCCGCACGTCCAGGCGGTGATCCCGGCACCTATCTGCGATGGTGTATTCGGCATTGCACGAACGACGCGGTCGGTTCCGAGCTCGCCGGCGATCGTCTCGATCTTCGCTCCGGCGACGATCGAGATCACCAGAGTGTCTTTCGCCACTCTGTCCTTCAGATCGCTTAGAACATGAGATATGCGCTGCGGTTTGACCGCCAGAACTACCGCCGAACTCTTTTCGTGACGGACGAACTCGGCGGCCCGGGCGTTCGACTCGACCATCTCGATACCGAACTTCTCCGACAACTCACGTCGTCGAGACTCTCGCGGATGGCTACCGATAACCTGCTTAGCCGTCACGAGACCCTGGCCCATCAAACCGGCGATCATCGATTCGGCCATCACGCCGCAACCGATGAACGCGAAGCGTGTGTTTTCTAACTCGTCGGCCATAACTGCTTTGGTAAAACTCCGGGCGTTCGTGCAAAATACGTGTTAACGTCACCGATTTAATCATTTATGACTATCGACGAACAACTCGCATTCCTGAAAAAGGGAACTGTCGACCTGATCCGCGAGGAAGATCTGAAAAAAAAGCTCGAGCGATCTGCAAAGACCGGCAAGCCCTTGCGCGTCAAGCTTGGGCTCGATCCGACGGCGCCCGATATTCACATCGGTCACACGGTTGTGATCAGAAAGCTGCGGGCGTTTCAGGAGCTGGGTCACACGGTCATATTTTTGATCGGCGATTTCACGGGAATGATCGGCGATCCGTCGGGAAAGAACGTCACACGTCCGCCTTTGTCGCGAGATGAGATCGACGCCAACGCCGAGACATACAAAGCTCAGATGTTTCGTTTGCTCGATCCGGAAAAGACCGAGGTCCGATTCAACGGCGAGTGGATGGACAAATTTACCGCCGCCGATTTTGTAAAGCTGACCGCGAAAACGACGGTCAAACAGATCCTCGAACGCGACGATTTTACAAAACGGATGACGGAGGAGAAGCCGATCTCTCTGCACGAACTGCTTTATCCGCTGGTCCAGGGTTACGATTCGGTCGCACTCGAATCCGACGTCGAGCTAGGCGGGACCGATCAGAAGTTCAACCTTTTAATGGGCCGCAACCTGCAACGCGAATTCGATCAGGAGCCGCAGGTCATTATCACGACGCCTCTGCTCGAAGGGCTCGATGGCGTCAACAAGATGTCGAAGTCCCTGAACAACTACATCGGTATCGAAGAAACACCCGATCAGATGTTCGGAAAGATCATGTCGATCTCCGACGATCTGATGTGGAAATATTACGAACTGCTTACGGATAGAAAGGTCGACGATCTCAACGCACTGAAATCCAAGTGTGAATCGGGAGGTGAGAATCCGCGCGATCTGAAAGTGGAGCTTGCGAAATCCGTCATCGCTGATTTTCACTCTAACGAGTCGGCGGAGAAGGCAGAAGAGGAATTTAACCGGCGATTTGTTAAGAAGGAAATTCCGGATGAGATCGAAGAAAGGAAAGTTTCAGCCGGGTCGTACGCGTTGGCGCAGTTGCTGGTTGATGTCGGAATGGCCGGATCAAAGGGCGAAGCCCGTCGATTGATACAACAGGGCGGCGTAAAGATCAACGGTGACAAAGCGACGGCACCCAATGCCGATATTCAGATCGATGCTAACGGTGTGTTGGTCCAGGTAGGGAAGTTGAAGTTCTTGAAGGTGATGGGCAATTGACAGCGCTTTCAAGTTTCAAATCTCAAATCTCAAATTTCAAGTTTCAAATCTCAAATCTCAAATTTCAAATTTCAAATCTCAAATTTCAAATTTCAAATTTCAGATTTCAGATTTCAAATCCCAAATTCCCCTCTCATTCTTCCTCGATCGTTACTTCTTCGTACTGCACTCGACGATAACGTGAGATCGGTATCAGCGGCATCGGTCGGGCTGGTAGCACCGGCCGGTCGTGAAAATTCGTCCGCGTGATTTTTCAAATACTCGAAAAATCTTTCGAATTCCCGCTGCATCGAATCCATCTTTTCACGCATGTTCAGGATGATCTCGACACCCGCGAGATTGACGCCCAAGTCGCGCGTCAAAGCAAGGATCACTTCCAGACGTTCGAGATCCGAATCTTCGTACATTCGCGTGTTGCCGACCGAACGCGACGGCTTTAGCAAGCCTTCGCGTTCGTACAACCGCAGCGTCTGCGGATGTATGTCATATAGCTCCGCTACCGCGCTGATCGTATAAGTTTTGATCTTTCGTTTCATTCGGAAGAAGTCAGAGGTCAGAATTCAGAATTCAGAATTCAGAAACCAGAAACCCGAAACTAGAAACTAGAAACGCAGAAACTAGAAACCAGACCTCTTACTCTCAATTATCAACTAACTAGTCCAGTCCCATCGCCTTTCGAGGGTTCTCCGGATTCAATTTTTCAAACTGTCGCAGCACGTCTTTTGTCTCTTCCGAGGTGACCTTTGGCAGCATGATCTTCACTTCGATAAACTCGATCGCCGCGCAACTTTGGATTTCGCAGGCTTGGAAATCCACGTTCACGAAGACGGAACTTCTGTCCCGATTCTGTGCCCGCCGGAATCTTCAGCTGAGCTTTTCCTTCTACGGTCGGGACCTCGATCTTGGTGCCGAGCGCCGCCTCAGGTACGGTGATCGGGACAGTGATGTAAACGTTATCGCCACTTGCGTTCGAGAAACTTGTGCTTGCCGACATTCGTCAGAATGAACAAGTCGCCGGGCTCTGCGCCGAGGCGGCCGCCGTGGCCTTTCTTCGGAATTCGAACACGCGAACCCGTATCCACACCCGCCGGGATCCTGATCTTCACCTGCTCGGTCTTCGGCGTCGTGCCTTTGCCGTTACACAACGAACACGGCAGTCGACGTCGACCGGTACCTTCGCAATCGGGACACGGCTGCGAAAACTGAAGCCGCCCACCGGTTCGCATTACCTGTCCCGTGCCCTTGCACGTCGTGCAGTGACGACAGGACCGCCCGTATCACCGGCACCCTGACAACGCGAGCACTGCTCGCTGCGATTGACAGTGATATTGGTCGTCAGGCCGGTGAACGCCTCTTCGAAACTGAGTGCAAGAGGGATTTCGATATCGCGGCCTTTTTTCGGCATAGGCCGCGGCGGTTCCGGTTCTCGCGCGCGTTCCGGCTCCTCCGCCGCTGCCACCGAACAGATCCGAGAAAATATCGCGGAAACTCGAACTCCCACCCGAGGCCTGTCCGCTTGAGAAATCGAAGCCCGAAAAATCGAAACCCGCCGCTCCACCACCTGCCGAAGCTCCGGCACCGGCACCGTACGGCGAATCGGGATCGAGATTGTCGTTGTAATATCCAAATCGGTCGAAAACCTTACGCTTCTTTTCGTCCGACAGAACGTCGTAGGCTTCCTGTACCTCTTTGAATTTTTCTTCAGACACCTTGTCGTTCGGATTTACGTCGGGATGAAACTTGCGCGCAAGCCGGCGATACGATTTTTTGATCTCGTCCGCTTTTGCGTCTTTCTTGACGCCGAGTATTTGTAGTAATCCTTCTTTGCCATTTCGAGATTAGTGACGAGTGTAAAGTGACGAGGGACGAGAGGCAAACTTATTCCTGGCTTGTCCCTCGTCCCTCGTCACTTTTCCCTTGATTACTTCTTCTCTTCGTCTTCGACGTCGACATATTCGGCGTCGATCACGTTGTCATCGTCGAGCCGGTCGTGCCAGCATCGCCTTCCGCACCGGCACTTGCCGACGAAGCCTGCTCGCCTGACGCTTCATCGCCGGCGGCCGCTCCGGCCTGGCTGTACAGGACCTCAGCCAGTTTGTGCGATGCGGTTTGCAGACGCTCGAATGCATTGTTCATCGCATCGACGTCCGCTCCGGCCAGCGCGGTCTTCGATTCGGCGATCGCAGCTTCGATCTCTCCGTTGGCGGCCGCGTCGAGCTTGTCCTTGTTCTCGCCGTATGTTTTCTCGACACTGTAAACCAATCCGTCCAGACGGTTGCGAGCTTCGATCTCGCCTTTCTTTTTCTCGTCCTCGCCGGCGTGGGATTCTGCGTCCTTCATCATCTTGTCGATCTCTTCCTTCGACAGACCCGACGAAGCGGTGATCGTGATCTTCTGCTCACGGCCCGTGCCGACATCCTTTGCCGAGACGTTTACGATGCCGTTGGCGTCGATGTCGAAAGTGACCTCGACCTGCGGAATACCGCGCGGTGCGGGCGGGATCCCGACAAGATGAAATTTACCGAGCGTCTTGTTGTCACCTGCCATCGGACGTTCGCCCTGCAGCACGTGGACTTCGACGGACGTTTGATTGTCCGAGGCGGTCGAGAATATCTCGCTCTTTCGCGTCGGTATCGTCGTGTTGCGTCGAGATCATCTGCGTCATAACGCCGCCGAGGGTCTCGATGCCAAGCGTCAGCGGCGTAACGTCGAGAAGCAGAATGTCAGTCTTCTCGCCGCCCAGCACTCCGGCCTGAACCGCCGCACCAAGTGCAACGACTTCGTCCGGGTTGACCGACTTGTTCGGCTCTTTGCCAAAGAAACCCTTGACCATTTCCTGGACCTTCGGAATACGCGTCGAACCGCCGACCAGCACGATCTCTTCGATGTCCTTCGGCTCGAGGCCGGCATCCTTGATCGCCTGTTCGACCGGCGGCATCAATCGTTTGAGGATCGGCTCGACGAGCTGTTCGAACTTCGAACGCGTGAGCTTCATTACGAGGTGCTTCGGTCCCGACGCGTCGGCCGTTATAAACGGCAGATTGATCTCGGTCTCCATCGTCGAAGAAAGCTCGACCTTCGCTTTTTCGGCCGACTTCTTTCAGACGCTGAAGCGCCATCTTGTCATTGTGCAGATCGATTCCCTGATCTTTCTTGAACTCGTCGATGATCCATCCGACCAAAGCTTCGTCAATATCGTCGCCGCCAAGGTGAGTGTCGCCGTTGGTCGACTTGACCTCGACGACGCCTTCGCCGACTTCGAGGATCGAGATGTCGAACGTACCGCCGCCGAAGTCAAATACGGCGATGGTTTCGTCCTTTTTCTTATCCAGACCGTACGCCAGTGCGGCGGCGGTCGGCTCATTCACGATACGCAGCACTTCAAGCCCGGCGATCTTGCCGGCATCCTTGGTCGCCTGACGCTGAGCGTCGTTGAAGTACGCGGGAACCGTGATGACCGCCTTATCTACTTTCGAGCCAAGATAGTCCTCGGCCGACTGCTTCAGCTTTTGAAGAACCATCGCCGATATCTCGGGCGGGCTATACTGCTTGCCCTTCAGCGTCAATCCGCACATCGCCGTTCGAAGCCTTTTCGACCTTGAACGGAACCTGCTTGATCTCTGCCTTAACTTCGTCGAACTTCCGGCCCATGAACCGCTTTATCGAATACAGCGTGTTCTCCGGATTGGTCACGGCCTGTCGTTTTGCGACCTGGCCAACCAGTCGATTACCGTCCTTTGCGAACGCGACAACCGACGGAGTCGTGCGGCCGCCTTCGCTGTTGGTAATGACGACCGGTTCACCGCCTTCCATAACGGCAACGACCGAATTAGTCGTTCCCAAATCGATTCCAATTATTTTGCTCATCTTTCTCTCCAGTAGTTATGTAATATACCCAGCTCTTACGTATAAAAATATGACTTGAGCCAGGCGAAAGTATAATAGTTGAGTGTCCTGTTGTCAAATTCTATTGAGGCCGGGGCCGCTCCGGGCCCAATCTAGTATTTTCTTGACGTTTCCTCACAATTACTTAAGAATAATTAAACAACGCGCCGGGACTTTAATACGTGAAACGCAAGCAAAAAGGGTCAGAAAGCCAGAAACCGCATTTGTCTTCAAACAATCCGCCAGCGGCTCTCACATCGGGTGGCGAGGTGGAGATTGTGGGCCGCATGGCGACGGTTCCATCGATACTAAAGGCCGTCGCTGACCTGACGCAGATGCGATTCGTGACCATAGCCAGGGTCACCGACCATCGTTGGATCGCATGTGCCGTACGCGACAAGATGCAGTTCGGCCTGCCTCCCGGCGGCGAGCTTGAAGTCTCTACAACGCTATGCAGCGAGGTTCGCGATCACCTGAGCCCGATCGTGATCGAGAACGCAAGCGATGACCCCCTTTACTGCGGGCATCCGACACCGAAAAAATACGGGATAGAAAGTTACATAGCGGTTCCGATCGTTCTGAAGAGCGGCGAATTCTTTGGAACCCTTTGTGCCATTGATTCCAGACCCTCAAGTTTATCGAACCCCGCGATCCTCGAGTCGATGCGCCTTTTTGCGGAGCTTGTTTCAAATGAGCTCAGTAGCGAAGGGGCGTTCGACGCCCTCATCGAAAGTGAGTCCAAGCGGCGCGAATCCGAGAGCAGGATCCGGGCGGTCACCGATGCGATGCCGGGACTCATTTCGTACGTCGATAAAGAGTATCGGTATCAGTTCGTCAATCGAGCCTACAGCGATTGGGTAGGTCAGGAGCCCGAAGAAATTATTGGGAAAACGATGTCGGAAGTGGTCGGTGAGAACACATTCGAGAATCTCAAGCCGCACGTCGACGAGTCGTTTACAGGGAAGCCCGAGGTGTTCGAAACCGAGATCGCTAACCGCTCGGGGGGCACACGCTCTGTTCGCGCAAGTTATACGCCGGATGTTTTAGACGGTGAAGTCCGCGGGATCTACATGCTGGTCGTCGACATTTCGGAAGAGAAGCTTGCCGAGGACGCGATACGACGAAGCGAAGAGCGATACAAGGCTTTTATCCAGCACAGTACTGAGGGTATTTGGCGATTTGAGCTTGAACGCCCGATCCCCATCGACCTTTCGACCGAGGATCAGGTACAGCTTACGTACATGTATGGTTATCTGGCCGAATGCAACGACGCGATGGCGAACCAATACGGCTTTTCATCTGCGGCTGAGATCATCGGCTCGCGGCTCTCCGACCTTCTCGTCGCGGATGATCCAAAAAATGTCGAATTTCTTAGGGCCTTCATTGAGTCGGATTACCATCTGTCCGAAGCAGAATCCCATGAGAAAGATGCCGACGGACGCGATAGATACTTTCTAAATAATTTTGTCGGAATCGTTGAGAATGGTTTCCTGGTTCGGGCGTGGGGAACCCAGCGCGATGTTACCGAGACAAAGCTCGCGGGAGATGCGACCGCACGACTCGCCGCAATCGTAGTTTCATCCGAAGACGCCATCATCAGCAAAGATCTTCTGGGCAACATAACAAGCTGGAACGTCGGGGCGGCAAAGATGTTCGGCTATAGGTCCGAAGAGATCGTCGGCAAACCTATCACTCTACTCCTGCCCCCGGATCGTCTGGATGAATCGGCTGAAATACTTCGAAAGATCAGACGCGAAGAAAATCTGGAGAACTTTGAAACAGTTCGGCGGCGGCGAGACGGTTCAGACATCCGCGTATCGCTGACGGTGTCCCCGATCCGGAACGCCGATGGCAATGTGATCGGAGCGTCGAAGATCATCCGCGACATCACCGACCGGAAACGTATCGAGGAAGCGATCCATCATAGTCAGGCTGTGCTCACCCTTGCGATGCAGAGCAGCCGGATGGGCGTTTGGGAGCTGGATCTCGCGACAAATACGGTTTCGTGGAGTGAGGAACTCGAAGAGATCTTCGGACTCGAAAAGGGCGGCTTTGGCGGCACCGAAGAGCATTTCTTCGAGCTTATGCACGAGGATGATCGCGATGCGGCATGGGACGAGGTGCGCGGAGCGATCGCAGAGCACCGGGAATACACGATCGAGTTCCGGTTTCACCATGCGGACGGAAGCATCCGCTGGATGGAAGGTCGTGGTGAGGCTGTCTACTCGCAGAAGGGCACGCCGATTCGGCTGTATGGCGTCGGGATCGACATCACCGAACGAAAACAGGCGGAGAAGGCCCTGCGTGACAGCGAACGGCGTTTCTCCGGTTTCATGCAGCATCTCCCAGGGCTCGCCTGGATCAAAGATCTCGAAGGCCGGTATGTCTACGCAAACGAGTCGGCAGAAAAAGCCTTCGGTGTATGGCGATCGGAACTGTATGGCCGAACGGATGAGGATGTCTTTCCCGAGGAAACGGCGGAACAATTTCGTGCCCACGATATGCGTGCGCTTCAAAGCGCCTCGGGTATTCAGATAGCCGAAACGCTGCTCGAAGATGACGGAGAAGTGCATCATTCGATAGTCAGCAAGTTCCCGATAGCGGGTGCGGACGGTCGTCCGGCGCTGATCGGCGGAATGGCGATCGATGTCACCGAGCAGAAGCAAGCCGAAGAAGCCCTGAGAACATCTGAAGAGAGCTACCGGGCTCTGTTCGAATCGATCGACGAGGGGTTTTGCATTGCTGAGGTTCTCTTCAACGCGGATGACAAGCCGATAGATTACCGATTCGAGCAGGCGAATCCGGCTTTCTATACCCTGACCGGTTTTCCGCCGGATGCAGTGGGACGGACGGCGCGCGAATTGGTCCCGGATCTGGAGCAGCACTGGATCGACGCGCTCGCGGAGGTTGCTCGAAGCGGTAAGCCCGCCCGTTTTGAGAACGCAGCTCGTGGGATGAGCCGGTGGTTCGATATTTTTATTTCGCGGATCGGGGAACCCACGGCAAATCGAGTTGCGGTTGTTTTCACCAACATTACCGATCGAAAGCGGCGCGAAGCGAACCTGGCCTTTCTGTCCAACTGGCAGGCCTCGATCTCCGGTCTGCTTTCGGTTGATGAGATCCTCGAAACGTCAGGACGACTTGTGGCGGAGTACCTAGAGCTAACACGCTGTGCGCTCGTCGAGATCGACGAGGCTACGGATATAGCCTTTATACTTTACGATCACGCCGCACCCGACGCACCGAGTCTTTCCGGTGATTATGTCCTCAGCGAATATCTTACCCGAGAGGAGATCGACCTTTTGCGTTCCGGGTCCCCGCTCGTTATCAACGATGTCGCGGATGAATCCCGACCTGACGCGACACCGAAACGCTTCCACGAGGTCGGCATAGGATCACTGCTGAACTCGCCATACCTGAGCAAAGGCGGCCTAAAATTTGTCGTATCCGCATCCAACAGCGCCCCGCGGGAATGGCGGCAGGACGAGGTCGAGATAGTGCAGGAGCTCGCGTCGCGGATCTACCCGAGGATCGAGCGTGGAAGAGCCGAAGAGGCCCTCCGGCAATCGGAAGAAAAATACCGTGCGCTGTTCGATTCGATGGACGAGGCGTACTGCATCATCGAGGTCATTTTCGATGAAGATCAAAAGCCCGTCGACTACCGGTTTGTCGAGATTAACTCGGGGTTTGAGCGGCAGACCGGAATGGACGATCCGACCGGACGTCGGATGCTGGAATTTGTCCCCGATATCGAAAGCTACTGGCTCGAGAATTATGGGCGGGTAGCACGCACCCGCGAGCCGATCCGCTTCGCAAATGAATTCAGATCACTCAACCGGTGGTTCGATGTTTATGCGTTTTGCCCGGAAGGAGCAAAAACGAATCGTGTGGCGGTTCTGTTGACGGATATTACGAGTCGCGTTCGGGCGGAAGATGGCCTCCGTGAGAGTTTGGAATTCAATCAGGATGTTATCGATTCGATAACCGCGCACATCGCGGTACTTGACGAGACCGGCGAGATCACCGCAGTAAACAAGGCCTGGGGGCAATTCGGTATTGAGAACGGTGCCGAACGCACGATGCAGGGAATTGGCGTTGGCACAAACTACCTCGAGATCTGCAAAGCGGCGGAGGGAATGTACTCCGACCGGGCGGATGATATCTACACGGGGATCAAGGCGGTGCTCGCTCGAGAAGCCGATCATTTTTCGACCGAGTATCCGTGCCCGTCGCCTGACGCCGATCGCTGGTTCTCGATGACCGTTTCGCCGCTCACGCGTACTGGCGGTGGAGCTGTCGTCTCGCATCATGACGTGACAGAGCGTCGTTTGGCGGAAGAGAAGATCCGGGAATCGGAAGCGCGTTTTCGGATGATGGCCGACAACGCTCCGGTCATGATCTGGGTCACGGATCCCACCGGATACTGCACATTCCGCAGCCAGTCTTGGTACGCATACACCGGCCAGACTCCGGAGACAGGTCTTGGGTTCGGATGGATCGACGCGGTGCACCCGGATGACCGGGCATTCGCCAAACGCGGGTTCCTGACGGCGAACGAGAAGTGTGAGCCGCTGACGGCGGAGTATCGGTTTGCCAACGCTGAGGGTGAGTATCATTGGGCGATCGATTCTGCACAGCCGCGGTTCGATGTGTCCGGAAACTATCTTGGTTATATCGGGTCGGTCGTCGACATCCATGAGAGAAAGCTTGCCGAGGAGGCCATCGTTCGAGCCGAACGACAGGCGGCTGAGGAGTATCAGGCGCTTCTGGGGCGGATCGTTCCGCTCGCCGCGACGCTTGGTCGGGCTCGAGACCTGACATCCATTTATCGAGCAGTCAGGGAGTTTATTTGTGCGTCCATGACATGCTCCGGATTCTTTGTCTCGTTCTTTGAATCCGAGACGAATCTGCGTCACGCCGGATATGTTTGGGGAGAAGGTAAGGAGGTCGACATCTCCGAGCTTCCGCCCATGCCGCTTGACCCCGAGACCGGTGGAGGGAACTCACGTGCTGTATTCGAAAAACGCACTGTCATTACCAACAACCTTTGGCAGGAGATGAAAAAACGTCCGCACGTTGTTATTGAAGAGAACGGAGTCGATCCGATGTCGTCGCTTATCGTGCCGATGATGATCAAAGACACAGTTCTTGGGACGCTCGAGGTCCAGGCGCATCATAACGAGGCTTTCAACGACGAACACGCGGTCGCTCTTGAGATGGCCGCGAATCTCGCCGCGGTCGCGATCGAAAATGTCAGGCTGATCGAAACCGAGGCTGCGGCACGTGAGGCGGCGGAATCAGCTAATCGTGCAAAAGACGAATTCTTGTCGGTGCTTTCCCACGAGCTGCGAACCCCTCTGAACGCGATGCTCGGTTGGGTGCGAATGCTAAAGGCCGGCGTACTGGACGCCGAGAATTCCGAACGAGCTCTCGAGGTTATCGAGCGAAACACGCGGCTTCAGAGCAGCCTGATCGAAGATCTGTTGGACGTGTCACGGATCATATCGGGCAAGATGCGCATCGAAACGGAGCTTGTCGACTTTATCTCGGTTGTAAAAACGGCGTCGGAGACCATCCGGCCTCTTGTGGATGCAAAAGATGTGAACTACAGCTTTGTGCATGACGAGGAGTCAGTATTTCTGACGGCGGACGCCGTGCGTCTGCAGCAAGTCGTATCCAATCTTCTGCAGAATGCGATCAAATTTACACCGGCTGGCGGCCGCATAGATATCTCAATCGAGCGAAGCGAGAGAACCGCGGTACTACGTGTCAAGGATACCGGGGTCGGTATCGAGCGAGATCTGTTGCCGTATATTTTCGACCGCTTTCGCCAGGCGGATGCTTCCGCACGTCGAAACTTTACGGGACTGGGACTCGGGTTAACTATCGTGCGCAACATTGTCGAGCTGCACGGCGGAGCGATCGATGTCGACAGCGAGGGGACGAACCGGGGAGCGACATTTACTTTGACGCTTCCGCTAGCATCGGATTTCTACAGGAACTTGAATCTGGCGGACAAGAATCAAAAGTCCCGGGACGGGGCGCTGGCCGGCAAGCGGATCTTGCTGGTAGATGACGACAACGAGAATTTGACACCGCTTAAGATCTTTCTCGAAAACGAGATGGCGGACGTCACGCCCGCGACAAGTGCGCTCGAAGCTCTTGCACATTTGGCGGAGAGCGAGTTTCATTTGATGATCGCGGACATCGGGATGCCCGAGATCGACGGTTATGAGCTCGTCTCGCGGCTTCGCTCCGACGCCGGTGCAAAAAACTCGACTCTCAAAGCGATAGCCTTAACGGCCTATGCATCTGTCGATGACCGCCAGCGCGTTCTCGCGTCCGGATTCCAGGCACATGTTGCAAAACCCGTTAACTTTGACGAGCTACTCGCAACGATCCAGAAAATGTCGCAAAACGGCGGGTAGCACTTGGCGAAAAGCGTGGCCGAAGGGGAGGTACTGTTATTTCCCCGCAGGCCGGCGTCTGGTCGGTGTGGCGGGAACCGCCGCAAGCCGTTTCAGCTCAGCCACAGCAAGCACATACTCCGTAAACGTCTTCTCACCCTTTTCCTTTGACCATTTGAAATGCATGAGGGCGTTCGCCCGTTGGCCGGCGAGCAGCTGCATCTCGCCGATGTACGTGTGAGCCTCGGTAAGCTTCCCGTTGGTATCGGCGAGTCCGAGAAGCTGGGCAGACGTAAGCTCCCCGTTAAAGTAGCTGAGAATCTTTGTCGTCCAATCGTCGGGTTTGACCTGGCTGAGCCAAGTTTCCAGAAAGGCCTTTGCCCCCGTAACTTTGTTCGCCTTTCGCAGACCGAGATACCCGATGATGATCGCGTACGGCGCGTTGTCACCTCCCGAGTTCTTAAGCCCGTTAAGTTCCAGATAAGTGTTCGCCTGCTCGTATGCCAAATCGCCTTTGTTCCAATAGAGATACGCCCAGGCCTTGGACTTATAGATGGCGTTGAAGGTTGGAGCGAGTTCGAGGGTCTTGTCGTAGTCGATCATACCTTTCTCGTATTGACCGCTCTCTACGTACGCGATAGCCCGGTAGTAGTAGGCGTTCGAACTTTCGGGTCTCAGCTCGATCGTTTTTGTAAGATCGGCGATCGCCTCGTCGTATCGTTCAAGGTTCGAGAGCGAGCGGCCGCGGAATTCATACGCCTTCGGATCCGTCGGATCCATCGTGATGGCCTTATCGAAATCCTTCACACTAGCCGCCCAATCTTCCAGAACAAAATTCGCGAGACCGCGGTTATAAAACGCGATTCTCCATTCCGGCTCCAGTTCGAGGGCCTTCGAATAGTCTTTTACGGCTACGGCGGCCGCGTTCGGTAAAGAATAGTTCGAACGGCCGCGTTCGAAGTAATACGAGGCTTCCCTCGGGTTGAGCTGGATTGCCTTGTCGAAATCGGCAACGGCTGCCGCGTAATTTTTCAACCTATAGCTCGCCAGGCCGTGGTTGTAGTGATAACTAGCCTCAGACGGCTCGAGTGATCTCGACGCGAAAAATCGGCAGCGGCCTTTTCGTTCTGCGAGGCAGCGAGGTAACACCGTCCACGGCCGTTAAAGAAAGTTGCGGACGACGGATCCAGATTGATCGCCTTTGTAAATTCTGAGATAGCGTCCGGACATTTGTCGGTCTCCAAAAAAAGTTGGCCCAGGTTATAACGGGCGAGTGCAAGTTTAGGGTCAAGCTCAATAGCTTTCTTGAGATCCGCAAGTGCGGCCTCGTTATTTTTCTTATAAGCCGAATACATGTACCCACGATTGTTGTAGGCTATCGCGGCTTTCGGGTCGAGCTGGATCGCCCGATTAAAATCGTTGAAGGCCTTTTCGCTATCGCCTGCGAGGAAATAAGAACGGCCGCGATTAACGTAGGTGAGGGCACTGTTCGGATCGAGCTGGAGAGCTTTCTCGAAGTCACGAAAGGCACTTGGCTGATCCCCTTTGTAACCGTAGGCCATTCCACGGTTCGAGTATCCGACCGGGTCGCTCGGACTCATCTGAATGACACGTGTGAATTCGGCGAGGGCGAGGTCATAGTCCTTTTTCTCCACGGCGGCGAGGCCGCGCTTATTAATATCGTCGGCCGTTTGACCGACGACGGTGATACACAAGATGGAGAATAAACAGCATCCGACGATGGCGACGAGCGGTTTTTTCATAGACGATCTCCTGTGGCCGAAAACGCGGTCACGATAGCATCACTCGACGGTTTTTTCAATTTTAGTGACGCGGGTTCGATCAACTTCTAAAGATCGAGTAGATCGCGAAGGCGGCTCGTCGGCTTCTCTCATGAGACGAGCGACGTGGAAGACGTAATGAAACCCGGACGCAAAGGCAAGCAGAACAACGATGAAGTAGGTTGTCGGGAGATAAAATCCGTAGCCGGTGACGGCGGCGAGCAGGATCATCCCGACGGCGATGACCTGGACTAGCGTGCTCAATTTTCCGAGCCACGACGGTTTGAATCCGCGAAATCCGGTCATGATGTTTATCGCTCCGGCGATGGTGATGATCAGTACATCGCGGCCGATGACCGCGGCCGTTACCCAGAATGGGACCGGCAGATGCCGGACCGCCGGCAGGATATTCGGCATCGTGAGGATTATGAACGCGGTTGTCATGAGGAGCTTGTCGGCGATCGGATCGATGATCGTGCCAAGCTCGGATTCCTGGTTGAAGCGTCGAGCGAGAAATCCGTCGATGCCGTCTGATATACCGGCGGTTACGAATATGACAAGTGCCCATGTGCTGTAGCCGTAATAAAGCAGGCTCGCAAAGACTGGGATCAACGCCATTCGCATGAAGGTCAGGAGGTTGGGAATTGTGAGGATGCGAGTTCATTGCGGATTCGCGAACCTGTGCGGGGATTTTCGGATTTTCGGAATGCGGATCTCGTGTATAAACTCACGATCTTCCGCGGCTTCGCGAACACTCGGCGGATCTTTGGGGGGTGGTAGATTACGAGATCGCAATTCGCGATTCGAAAATCGAGAATCCCACTTGTCGACCTCAGCTCAAGCAGACTGATCTCCGGCGGGCACTGATATCTGATGGGGAGGACAACCGTGCCGATGCCGCGAGTGATATAGATCTGCGAATCTTTTCGCTCGTGCAGGCCGCTCGAGAGCTTTCGACGAGGCAGCAGTCTTTTCTCAGGATCGCGTACCTTGACCTGGCCGCCGTGCGTGTGTCCGCTCAACGTAAGATCGACACCGAATCGCGTGGCTTGTCGAAAGATAAGCGGATTGTGCGCAAGCAGAAGTTTCATCTCATCCGGGAAAGAACCTCTGAGGGCGGCGGCGAGATCTGTTTTTCCGACCATGTGGTCGTCAACGCCGCACAACCAAAATGACGCGTCGCGGGCCTCACAGCGGAAACCTCCATTAACGAGCATGTTGATGCCCGCGTCGCTGAATCTTTTCACGACAAGATCCGGATCGGTCCAGTGATCGTGATTGCCAAGACATGCGAACGTTCCGAATTCAGACTTTAGCTTCCCCAATACCCGGGCTACCGGAGCGATGTATTTTTTCTCGTGTGAAACATAGTCACCCGTGAGGATGAACATGTCAGGCTTTAGGCGGTTAGCGATCTTGATCGTTCGCTCGATATGCACAAGATCCGTGAACGGGCTGTGATGAATATCGGAAAGGTGGATGATCTTAAATCCATCGAGCTTTTTCGGCAGGCGGTCAAGTTTGATCTCGACCTTCTCGAGCGAGAGGCTGCTCGCCTCGTCCATCGCGTTCTTTGCGATCTTCGAGACGTTTCCGGCGAATTGCCGAAACGGCTTTTCAGCCGTCACAAGCGAATTGATACGCTCGGAAATGCGTGGTCGTCTTTTTCCGGCAGTTTTCATTTATCTTTCGAATAATTCAGAAAGTTTTGCTACAAATCCTTCCTTGTAGAGACAGAATACCGTCCTCAACAACTAAATACCAGCAGGACAGGAGGCTCCCACATGAAGATTTCCCTGCATACCGTAGTGCTTTACGCGACCTTTGTACTTCTTACTTCGTCGCTCGCCGCCGGACAGGATCTGGACGATGTCACCGTTTCCGGAAGGATCACCGATTCAAATAACCTGCCTATACTTGGTGCCGTAGTAACTGCGACGCACATCCAGTCAAATTCAGAGCGCGCGGTGATCTCCGGCGAGGATGGGTATCGTTTCATCGATCTCAAACCCGGTACGTACAAAATAAAAGCCGGTGCGGCCGGCTTCGGTATCAGGGAAACGGTTGGAATCGAAATACTCTCCGGCCAGAACGTGCGGCTCGATTTCAGGCTCTCACCCGCGGAGGTTACCGCCGCGACGACGGTTTCGATCACCGACGACGACATTCCCGAGGTGGACACAACGCGGATCGTCGTCGGCGGAACGCTTTCTCAACGCGAGATCGAAGAACTGCCAAATAACTCGCGGAACCCGCTGGATCTCGTGCTGACGCTCGGCGGGACGTCGGAAGAACAGCTTTCGACGAGCGGCATGGCCGAAGACCGATTTCAGTCGCCGCCGACCGCACCATTGGAACAGGGAAACTTCTCTCTGTCGGGCGGTGTCGCGTATTCCAATAATCTGACGATCGACGGTCTCGACAATAATGACGACCGGTCGTCGCAAGACAGATTTCGGCCGTCCCTCGAAGCGATCGAGGAGGTCCAGGTTATTTCGAACCAATTCTCATCCGAATACGGACGAGCGTCCGGCGGCCGGATCAATCTCCGAACGCGGGCCGGTTCGAATCATTTTCGCGGTCGCCTGTTTATGTTTTTTCGCGACAATAACTTGAATGCGAATAGTTGGTATAACAACAGCCGTACGCCCGCCGTCGGCCGAACGCCCCTGACCGAATACAACCCGGGTTTTACGTTGGGCGGACCGGTTCGGGTGCCGTTCTACAACGGAAGGAACAGGACCTTTTTCTCCGTCGCGTATGAACACAACAATCTTGTCGATACGACATTCATAGACACTTGGGTGCCGGTCGGCGTGAATCCGCACTTTAGTCTCCCGGCGCCGACGACCGCGACATGTCCGCCGACTATTGCCTCCTGCAATGACTCGAGCAGTTCTCCGCCAACGCCGATTCTTCCATACCAAGCCGCTCTGGACACGCCCAACGTCAATCATTCCTTTACAGCCCGGGTTGATCATAATTTCTCACAGGCGAACAGCTTCACGTTCGGCCTGCAATTCGGTCGCAGGCACAATCGGCGAACCACCTCTGCATCGACGACCAGGCTGGACGACGCGCTTCAGGTTCGGAACACTGCGTCCGAGGCCTACAACTTTACGGACAATCACGTTTTCGGCGGCGAAAAGCGTAAACCAGATTCGCGCGCCAGTATTCGATCTACCACCCGAGTTTTCAGACGAGTGATCCGTTTGGCCCGGTCGTGTTGATCGGATATACAAATCCGGCCGGTGGTGCTCAAACATTGGTAGCGGGAAATTCGACGGCGGCGATCGCCGGTGACGCGACGGGCTTTCCGCAGAATCGGCGGGAGACGCGCATGCAGGTTCAGGACTCGTTCAGTTACGTCGCGGGCAGCCACACCATGAAGACGGGATTCGATGTCATGAAGGTTAGGTCGAAAGCGATCGGGCTCGGGGACGCAACAGGTACCTTTAATTTTAGCGGGGTATTGAATTTCCAGAATAACGTTCTGTCGCGCTACCGGCAGAATTTCGGCACTGCTTCGGACGTCACGAATAGCTATATCGGGCTGTTTCTCAACGACACGATCAGTTTTCGAAGAGATCTGACGATCAGCTTCGGGCTTCGCTACGAACGAGAAACCGCCGTCGAAGACAAGAATAATTGGGGCCCGCGATTCGGATTCGCGTGGGATCCGTTTAAGAACGGGAAAGGCGTCGTTCGTTTTGGCGCCGGTATTTTTTACAACCGAGTGCTTCTCCGCACCGTCGCAGATTCGATCCAGAACACAGGTGGGAATCAAGTCTCGTTCGATACAAATCTAATTCCCGCTCGTTGCGACGGACAACCGCCGGCGCGACGTGCTTGCGGCGATCGCAGCAAACTTTCCGGGGGCGTTCGCGTCCGTCGATGCCATCAGGAATCTTCTGGCAGCCGTCTGCCCAAACGTGACGCCGGCACCGCCCGCTCCGTGCACGACCGATCTCGGCTTTCTCTCCAGTGTGACAAGCAGCGGGAACCCGCTCAGAACGGTCGACCGAGATCTGAGAATTCCTGAAAGCTATCAATTCAACATCGGATTCGAACGCGAAGTTCGAAGGGGATGGGTTTTCGAAGCTAATTACACGTGGAACAAGACCGCTCACCTGTGGCGCGACCGAAACGGGAATGCGCCTCGGTTGCCATCGGGCTACGCTGACTGGACGGCGTGGCTCGTCGATCATCCATTCGTATTGTCACCGACTCGCATGTATACATTTTTTCGAGGATCGGCGAGCGACACTAACGGCCTGCATGCAAATTCTCCAGCGAGCACGACGATCTGCAGCGTCACGACAGCAAATTGTTTTGTGAATCTCAACACGACGAGTGGCTCAACCACCGCCCCACTGGTCGCCGTGCCGGGGACAAATAACAATGCGACCGGCGGTCCGATCGGTATTCCGCTGGCCGCGATCAGCCATCTCAGGCCAGATCCGACCCTTAAAGAAACATCGATCATAGGGTCGGCTGGAAACGCATTTTATCAGGGCTTGGTCTTACAGCTTCGAACCAGGCATCGGAAACTCGGGCTGGGGTTCGGGTCATCGTTTCGGTTCAACTACACGCTTTCGAAATCAATGGACGACGGGCTAAACAATACTTCGAACGCGGAGATCAACGGAGATTTTCGCCGCGAATGGGCGCGGACTTTGCAGGACCGCAGACATCGTGTCGCTTTCTCGGGCATATTCGAAACGCCTTGGTGGCTGGGACGACTGAGGCTCGCGCCGCTCTATCGTTGGGGCAGTGGCTCGCCGTTCAATATCGGGGACGGCGGATCCGACAGAAACCTTGACGATCTTGGCACGGATCGGATCAATTACAGCGGCGATCTACGACAGTTACGCTGGCGGCGGCCGGGTTCGACTATTCCGACGGACGAATACCTCGGCCAATTTTCGCTTGCTCCGATCGGCGCAAGAGGCGGGAATCTTCCGCGTAATGCAGGGTCTGGCCCATCTTTTTATACTTTCGACTTGAGCGTAACCCGGGAGTGGAAATTCGGTGATCGCGTGAAGCTGCGTCCGGTCGTTCAATTTGACAACATCTTGAACGCGGCCGTTTTTAATTATGGGGCCGCATTCATCGACTTCAGTAACCTGACGCTTTCTAATTCCGCCACAAAAGCGAATTTTTTGGTGCCGACGCGCACCTATCGCCAGCGGCAGATACGGATTGGGACGCGACTAGACTTCTAGAATGCCGAATACCCCTGTAATTACCGGCGTTGCTCGCGGGCGCCGGCTTTTTTAACGGCGGCCAGTCGGGAAAATTTTGCTGACGAACAGAGTCGAATGTGATAGTTTAGTACTTGTTGAACACCATTGTTCACGCCGCCTATGAGCCACGTAAAAGAGAGCACAGGCGTGCTCACCGAAGTTTCAATCGAGTCGGTCCTTCTCGACGCCGATCTATTCGTAAAATACAGTTCACCGGACAAGGCTTTTAAGCTGCTCCATGATTCGCTTGAACGAAGTCCGCGGTCGATCGCCTTCCGCGAGAAACTCCGCGACATCTGCATCAAGCAAAAGAACCTGAACGAAGCGGCTCGTCAGTGTCTCGCGCTGGTAAGTCTTTATATCGGCCGGGAAGAGTTCGATCTGGCATACGATCGCCTGCAGGAAGCGAAGCTGCTCGACCCGCGTGTTTCTGTGGCACCCGGCCTGGAAGCGATCCGCCGAGCACGCCGCCCCGACTTTGCCGTCAATCGCGATCGTTCTCCGCAGAAGGTTCGGACTGACGTGACGTTCGCCGGCAACCTTGGCTACGTCAGCATCTTTGACGCGGTTCAGGTCATCGAAAGCTCGAAAATGACGGGCCTGCTGGTCGTTAAATCGGATCTCCATCTGGCTAACGTTTCATTTAATGAAGGAAAGATCGTCGATGCGGAATGCAACGGTCATAATGGGCACCATGCGTTCCGCGAAGTGATCGAGATCAACAGCGGTACGTTCGAGTTTTCGACTTCGGAAAACGAGTTTCCGGTCGTTCTTAACGTTGTCAGCAATACAAACTTTCTGCTCGACGTCCTAACCGAGCTCGACAACGAGCGCGCCGAGAAACAGGGTCTTCGAAATGTCGGTTCGGAGCTGTAGTCAGAAGTCAGAAGTCAGAAGTCGGAAGTCAGATTCTCTCCGAAAACTGCTGAATTCTGCCTTCTGCCTTCTGACTTCTTTTTCTTGACTTAACATTCTCTTTACCCCAAAATATAGTGCACCTCGAGTTCCCCAGCACTATAGAATGTTTAAGCTTCAACGTTTAGAAATCACCGGTTTCAAGTCGTTCGCGGACTATACCGAGATCGTGTTCACCGGCAACGGTATTACGGCCGTCGTTGGCCCCAACGGCTGCGGCAAGTCGAACGTATCCGACGCCATCTCATGGGTCCTTGGCGAACAGCGGGCCAAGTCGCTCCGCGGAGGCGAAATGAAGGACGTCGTCTTTCAGGGTTCGCGAAACCGCAAACCCGGCGGGATGGCTGAAGTTGTCCTCCACCTCGTTCGTGACACAGAGGCGTTCGACATCGACGAGAACGAACTCGAAGACATCGATGAAACACTCAGCGCACTGGACGAGACGGCGGTTGATGTCGATGCTCTCGAAGCTGAAACCTTAGACGCGGAAACACTCGAGGTTATGACGCTTCCGGCCGACGCCGAAGAGATTCGCGATCCTCAATCCGCGATCCACATCGGAGATGAGTTTGAGGTCGAGAAAGTGCAGGCGGCGCAGGTCGGATCCGTCCAGACTGTCGAGCGAACGATAAAAACAAAACGTCACTGGCGTCCGCGTTCGTTCGCGCTCGACTTTGCCCCCGGCGAGGCTATCGCGGTAACACGACGGCTCTACTTGTCGGGTGAAAGCGAATATCAGCTCAATGGCAAAACTTGCCGGCTGCGCGATATTCAGGACCTCTTTGCTGGTACTGGTTTGTCGGGCGCGCATTACGCGATCATCGAACAAGGCCGGATCGGGCAGATCCTTTCGGCAAAGCCGTCGGACCGCAGAAATCTGATCGAGGAAGCGGCAGGAATATCCAAGTTCCGTACTCGGCAGCGTGCCGCGGAAACGCGTCTTGATTCGGCGCGGACAAATCTCGGACGCATTTCGGATATCGTTTCCGAGATCGAGAAGCATGCCAACTCGCTGCGGCGACAGGCGTCAAAGACACGCCGCTACATCGTACTTCAGGAAGAATTTCGTGTTCTGCTTCGACAGCTTTTCGCCGCCGAAGGAAAATTCCTCTCTTCTGCAATTGAGAATTTTGAGAAGCAGCTGGCCGAAGCAGTCGAAGTCGAAAGGGGATTTGCGGCGAAGGTTGCGGCCCAGGAAGAAGCGTTTCGCGACGCCACTCAGCGTGCTCGTTTTGTGGAAGAAACGCTCGCCGAGATCCGACACCGCCATGCCGAGAACGCGCTCGAACGCGACCGCGCCGAACGCGAGCATCGCTATCAGGCAGAACAGATCGTCAATCTGAACAATCGCTCGGAATCCGTCCGTGGTGAGATCGATGCGGTTGAGCAGCGCTTGAAACTGATCGAATCCGAACTCGCTCGACTGCACAAAGAAGACGAAGCGGAAAGTGCCGAGGCTGATGCGTCCCGCCTCATCCTACAGGAAGCAGAAAAGCAGTATGCATTAAAGCTCGACGATGTGCAGAAGATCGAAGAAGAACTCGAAACGCATCGCACCGAGCTGATGAAGCACACCGCCGCCCTCGAAAGGTTTGACGAGATAGCACGACAGCTCGACGCAAACGCAGAGCGGCTGAACGAACGGCTGCAAGGACTCGAGCGTGAGGAGGTTCGCGCCGCCGAGGCGTTCGATGCGTTTGTAAAAGAATCTTCCGACCTCGAATCGAACCAGAAAAACGAAGCGCTGAAACTTGAATCGCTTCAGGCGGAAAAGGTGGAATTGCTTTCCGCGACCGCTGCGGCCCGGGAAAAACTGCGTGCGTCCGAAGAGTCGCTTCGGAACCTGGAAGCCGAGCAGCTAAAAACGAGTAACCGGCGCGACACGCTTCTCGAACTGGATGAGAAACGGGCGGTCTACGCGCCGCAGATCCAGAAACTTTTTGCCGAACAGGAGAACATCGGTGTTCGTCTGTCGGGCGTTCTCGCGGATTTTCTTTCCGCGGATGAGAGAGCGGAACTCGCTATCGAGAGTTTGTTCGGACAGCGGCTGCAGACGGTCCTGGTCGAAAGCGTTGACGATGCGAAAATGGTTTCGGCGTGGCTTGAGAACAATGCGATAGGACGCATCACTATCCTCGCGGCCCCGTCGCTTCAAGGGCGAAATACGAGATCGTCGCCGTCGGGTGAGTTTGTCCGCGACGTGCTTGGTGTCTCGGGTGACCTTCTGGAAACATTGCAAAACGCGTTTCCCCGCGAATTATCCGCCAGGTTGATCGAGAGCATCGGCGATGTCGAGCCAAACACCGGCGAAATTTGTGTCACTCGCGGCGGCACCGTGATCAGCCGCGAAGGATTGTTTGTCAGCGGACGCGAAGCGGCCGATGACCGGCCAAATGCTTCGCTTCTCGCTTTCAAGCGCGAGCTGACCGGACTCGGAACGACGCTCGCCGCGCTCGGTGATGAAATTTCGATCGCGCGTTCGATCGCCGAAGAAGACGGACGATCACTCGCATCCATCGAAGAGAAAACCGTCGATCTCCAGTCGCTCATCATTAAGGTCGAGCGAGGCTTGCACGGACTCGATATTCAGCGCTCTACAACCCGCCAGGAGATCGAGCGGGCCGAGCGACACAAGAAAGTCGTCGCCGAAGAACAGAAACAGACACGTGAAGAGCTTGAGCAAAACACTGTGCGTATCACCGAAGCGGCGGAGAATCGCCGGACGGCCGAACAGTATCGCGACAGTGCGCGGAGTGAGGTTGAGCGTGTCAACACGCTTCTTGCGGAGGCCCGGTCAAGATCCGACGCCGAAAATTCGGTCGTCAACGAAAAGCGGACACTGGCCGCAACTTCCGGAGAACGTCGCCGCTCAGTGCATTCTGCACTAAAGCGCGTCGAGAATGAGCAGAAGGAACTCGAAACACGATCGGCGATGCAGACGGTCGAGTTGAGCGAGATAGATATTAAGATCGCCAGTTTGCGCGAATCGACCGCGGCGATCGCAGACCGGATCGCGGCGACTGAAGTTGAAAAAGCAGCGGAGATCGAAGAGCTGACGGCCGCCATCGCGGAGGTAACGTCTGCACGCGAAGCGGCCGACACGATGAGCGTTGAATTGGCCGATCTAAATCATCGTTCGGCGGACGCCTTGAACGAGCGTGCGGCGATCGAGGTTCGTCAGGCCGAAGCAGTCACTCAACTCAAGAACGTCAATGAAAAATGCGTCCAGGAACTGAACACTCCACTCGCGACGCTGATCGAAACCGAAGCGCTCGATGAGGAATTTGAGTTGGAATCGTGCCGCAATACAGTGGACGATCTTCGCAACCGTCTCGAAGGTTTCGGCGCGATCAACATGCTTGCGGTCGACGAACTCGCAGAGGCCGAAGAGCGTCTGTTGTTTCTCACCTCGCAGCGACAGGATATTATCGACAGCATTGCTTCGGCTGAAGAAGCTCTTCGCGAGATCAAAGAACGATCACGCGCCCGTTTCCGCGACGCGTTCGAAGCCATCAACGCAAATTTCATCGAGTTTTTCCGCGAGCTGTTTGGCGGAGGAAAGGGTGAGATGACGCTTCTCGAAAATGACGACATCCTTGAGGCGGGGATCGAAGTCGTCGCCCAGCCTCCGGGTAAACGGCTTCAAAATATTCTTCTGCTTTCCGGCGGCGAAAAAGCGATGACGGCGATCGCACTCGTGATGTCGATCTTCAAATATCGCCCGTCTCCGTTCTGCCTCCTGGACGAGGTCGACGCCCCGCTCGACGACGCAAACGTTGGCCGCTTTGTCGCGAAGATCGCCGATATGGCCGAGAAGACACAGTTCATCGTGATCACGCATAACAAACGGACGATGGAAGCCGCTCGCGCTCTCTACGGAGTGACGATGCAGGAAGTTGGCGTCTCGAAGGTGGTGTCGGTGAAGTTTGAATAGTAACTGTGAGCTGTGAACTGTGAGCTATGAACTATGAGCTATGAGCTATGAGCTATGAGCTATGAGCTATGAGCTATGAACTATGAGCTATGAACTATGAACTATGAACTATGAACTATGAACTATAAGCTATGAGCTATGAGCTATGAACTATGAACTACCCTTTCACATTTCATAGTTCACAGTTCACAGTTCATAGTTCACAGTTCATAGTTCGAAGTTCACAGCTCACACCTGACTACAAACCCCTCCGCGATTTGCGTCATCAAACCCCCGGGATAGATAATCCACCCATTCATGCGTATTCATAGATCTATCGTTGCTCTCTTGGCCGCCGTCCTTTTGGCGTCCGCAGGTTTGGCGCAGACCAAACGACGAACACGGCCGCTCGTGAAAAAGCCAGTCATCACAGTAGCCGAACCAACACCGAGCCCTTCTCCAGCCGAGCCGAGCGCCATAAAGCCCGAACCGAAAAAGAACGAGAGACCGGCACCTAACGGAAGCACCCACAGAGCAGAGGATCCGCGTCCCAAAATTGAGCCCGTATATTTCTACGAATTCTCGCAGCCCGATTTCATGATCAGCAAGATCGTGATCGAGCATGACGAGACGGGACGCGGAACCATCACGTTCACTAAAAAGTTGTTCGGGGACACGGTGACCGATCCGCTTCAAGTCTCGACGGCAGCTCTAGAGCGCATCAATGCGACGTATGCCGCGCTGAACTTCCTCGAGTCAAACGAAAGTTATCAATACGAAAAAGACTATTCGCATCTTGGCGTATCGACCTTCAGGCTGAAGAAAGGCGATAGACCGCGTACGACCGTTTTTAACTACACCGTAAATAAGGACGCGAAAGTTCTCGCCGATGAATACCGCAAACTCGGAAATCAGTTCATCTGGATTTTCGACATAACGGTCGCCCGCGAAAATCAGCCGCTCGAAACACCGAGACTTCTCGATGCGTTCGACGGGCTGTTGAAGCGCAATGAGATCTCCGATCCATCACAACTACTGCCTATTTTGAAAGACATGAAGGACGACGAACGTATCCCTCTGATCTCGAGGAATCACGCCGGGAAGTTGGTGGAGAGAATCGAGAAGGGAACGAGGAAGTAGTTTCTGGTTCCTTGTTTCTAGTTTCGCTTTGAGCCCGGAGGACGACGACTAGGAACCAGGAACCAGAAACGAGAAACTATTTTAACGAATGCAAGCCGAACATAGTCCCCTCCGTGTCATACACCAAAGAGATAAATCCGTACTCCCCGATCGAGAACTTCGTTTTTTCAATTCGTCCACCGGCGCCGACGACCCTTGACTCTTCGGCTGCGCAATCTTCGCAGCTGAAATAGATCAGGACGCTGTTTTGGCCGGCCGGAAAGCCCGGCATGTGTACGAGTGAGCCAGCTGAGCCGGCGGCATTGGAATCCATCGGAAAATTCCACATCTCGACGTCCGGGCCCGGTAGCTTTTCGAGCTTTACCTGCAGAACTGCCTCATAAAAGGCCCGTGCACGTTCCATGTCATCAACATAGATCTCAAACCATCCAACGGGATTTCGCATGATAATACCTCCAGATCGTAGCTTTATTTTAGAGAGATCGTTCCGTCATCCGCGATTCTCGGAGCCGACGCACCGAAATCCGTTTCCGACAACGAACGTACTTTTTTGATCGCGGCTCCGGAGCTGTCAAGAACCGGAATGCCGAGTCCTTCCTGTCGCGCGGAGTTCAGCTTTCCGCCGATAAACTTTCCATCCGGATCCAGTCGAGCTTCGAGGATCACTGTCAACGCAGTCTCAGCCTCGAGCTTAAACCATCCGTAGGTCGCAAAGTTGCCGAGCGAATATGCGATGAGCCGGTCTTTGTAGATCTCCATCCCGCGCAGCACATGCGGCCCGTGGCCGAGAACGAGGTCAGCACCCGCATCGATCACGGTGTGTGCGAACATCGGCAGATTGCCACGCTTCTCGCCAAAGAATAATTCCGTACGCTTCGGAACGTTCTGCGCACCGGTACCTTCGGCTCCGCCGTGAAACGACACGACGACGATGTCTGCTTTCTTATCGGCGAGCTCGACGAGTCGCCGTGCCGTGTCGAGGTCATTTACATTAGGAACGACGTTGTTGTGTGCAAATCCGACAAACGCCACCTTCACTCCCCGAACCTCGAGAACTACGGTTGAGAATCGAGCTCGATCGCTGCCGGCGTGTTTGATGCCGAGATCATCAAGCGTCCGGCGCGTACTTGCGCGGCCAGCCTCGCCGAAGTCTGAAGCATGATTATTCGCGACGCTCATCACATCGAACCCAGCGGCTTTTAGATTTTTTGCAAAACGCGTCGGCATTCTGAAAGCGAAGCACCTGATCGGTTGACCGGGTTTTGGCGTGCCGCATTTTTCCGAGACGCCGCCGTCGATGATCGGCGCTTCCATATTTCCGAACGCGATGTCCGCAGCGGACAACACGGGAGTCACATCCTTTAGAATGTCCGCTCCGTCGTTTGGCGGCATTCGCGAATCGTTCGGGAACGGTGAGCCGAGCATAACGTCACCAACCGCGGCGATCGTGATCGGTTCGGAAGATCTCGGCGTCGGGGTCGCCGCCACGTTTGTCTCGGCCTCGGCGACGGGTGTAGTCAGATCTTTAGTCGAACACGAGAGAACCACCGCACAAGCGAGCGAAAAGGTAAGTACAAATGTCATACGAAGGAACTTCTGGTCTGGCATAAAGCTTGGGGCGATACCGTTCATAAGATGTCGAATCCGACAGCTTTGATGGAAAAAAAATCGGCGAAACGGTATTAGAACACTCTTCGCCGATTTGGTAAATGAGAATTTTACTACTCGTTTAGAGGCGGGCCTGCCCGCCGCTTTCGTTCGAGGTTGCTTCGCAGACATTTTGCCGCGGATAAACGCGGATGACACCGATCCTGAAATATTTCTTACTCTGATCCGCGTTATCCGCGTTTATCCGCGGCTAAATATCTTCGCCTTTGGGGCTCTCTAAGGCACAAATGCATTTGGGATCGGCCGATCACCCGTCGCACCGAACTGTACGATCTGTGTTCCGGCGGTCGTGCGACCGATGAACCATGTCGCACTCGATGGACGGAAAACGGTAGCGTCGAATTTGCCGTCGCCGTCGTAATCGCCCGGTGACGGAATGTCACCATTCGCACCGAACGGGAATCCGTAGAACGAGAAGTCCTCGCTCCGGACAATAAACCATTCGCCGGTCGATGGTCGCCAGATCGCGACATCGGCCTTGCCGTCGCCGGTGTAATCACCTTGCACCGCTTTATCAGTCGATGCTCCGAACTGCATTGCGAGAAGTCCAGCGGTCGATCGATTGATCCACCACTGAGCGGTTCCACCAGCGTTCCGGAAGATACCGACATCCGCTTTTCCATCACCGTCGTAATCGGAGACAACAGGAACATCGCCCGCGATACCGAACTGCTCGATGCGCGTCGGTGATCCACGCCGATTGTGATATGAACCACGTCGATGTCGAAGGCCGCATGACTGCAAAATCAGCTTTTCCGTCGGCGTCGTAATCCGCGGGGACGGGGATGTCACCGTTAGTCCCAAACGGCAGAGCAAAGAACGAGAAGTCTTCGGACCGCAGAACATACCATTCGCCGGAAGAGGGACGAAAGAATGCAATGTCCGTCTTTCCGTCACCGGTGTAATCGGCAGGCGTAATACGATCGGTCGATGCACCGAACTGCAACGCGAAAGTCACACCAGTCGAGCTTCGATTGATCCACCACTCCGAAGCCGCGCCGACGGGACGAAAGATTCCGATGTCCGTTTTGCCATCACCATCGAAATCGAATGGAGCGCGTTGTGAAGAAGCCGTCGAGAAACGCGCCGCAGTAAAGCCGAATGTAGAATTTCCAGAACCGTCACCGACCGCGACGATCTTTCCGTCCGGCTGCAGGATCGCCCGGCTCGCCGCACTCGTGTTGGGAGCGATGTTCTCGATTACCTTTCCGCCGGTGCCGAACTGAGGATCCAGCCCGCCGCCCGAAAGCAGGCGAACCAGAATGTACGACCCACCGCTCGCACCAACGCCGATGATCTTTCCGTCCGACTGTATAAGAACCGAACGAATGATATCCGAATTCATCGGTCGAACGTCAATGCTCAACTTGCCGTCGCCGTCAAAGGTCGAATCCAGCGCACCGGCGGAGTCGTATCGGACGAACGCTGCGTCGTCATAAGATCCGCTGGTTGTCGTGCCGCCGGCAACGATCTTACCGTCGGTCTGAAGAGCGACCGAGTAGGCCTGGTCGTATTGGCTTCCAACTGAGGTCTGAACAAAGCCGAAAGTATTGAATGTCGTGTCCGGCACACCACCGGTCGTCAGACGGATTAGAAGAAAATACCCGCGGCTTGCATCTCGCGTGGAACCCGCAAGGATCAATTTTCCATCTGGCTGGAGCGCGAGTGAGTTCCCAACATCGTTGTTGCCGCCGGCGATGCCAATGTAGATAATTCCGCCGTTGAAGCTGGCATCGGGCACTCCGGTCGTCGTTAGACGAACGACGGCGACATCGGTGTTCGGTGTCGGACGGGCGGTTCCTGTCAGATACGATCTTTCCATCCGGCTGCAGCAGCATCGCCTTGACGAAATCGTCACCGCCGACATTGATCTTTACTTTTCCGCCGCTAAAAGTTGCGTCAGGCGTCCCGTTCGCATTGAGCCGGACAATGCCGAAATCCCAGCCGGGTGAACCGAACTGTACGCTCCCACCGACGACGATCTTGCCGTCGGGCTGGACCACAATAGCCGTCGCCATCTCATTGGCGAAGCTATCGAATGGAATGCCGACCAATCCGTTCGTCCCAAAACCCGCGTCCGGGCTGCCATCCGCGTTCAGACGAACGACGCCGAAATCTTGTGTATTGTCGGGGCCCAACGTGCTTCCCGCGAGAACGAGTTTTCCGTCCGATTGGACGGCGACATCTTCGGCCGGTATGAAATTCGTCGGTAGATTGTAGACCTTACCGCCCGTTCCGAATGTCGGATCGAGATCACCGGCACCAGCGAACAGGCTCGAAACGGAGAACAGCGATAGGAGGAGGAAGCCAAATACACTAAGTAAGTTCATAAAGTAAATAATTGCGCGGATCGGTGGGATCCGGGCGAATCGGTGTGACAGCCCTTAAAGCTGTAATAAAGCCAAGTCCGCGCCAAAAGAGACGTTAGACAGCGCCGATCGGGGTTGGCTCGATCGACGAAAAAGATCACGCACCCGCCGGTGCAATGCGTTCCGAAACTTCGGGGTCGCTTGCAGGTGAGATGTCATCCGAGTCGCCAAACAAAGATTCATCGACGATCTGCCTCTGCTCGATTTCGTGGATCGCATACGAACCGGTCGCCGGCGAAGCCGATGCAGTCCGGCCAACATACCGAAGCGATGTCCCGTCCGGCATGATCTCACGCAGCCGCGGCTCGACAAATGTCCACCCGCCCATATTCTGTGGTTCTTCCTGCGTCCAGAAAATCTGTTTCGCATTAGGATATGAAGTAAAGATCTCGTTCAGGCGTGAGGCAGGAAACGGATAGAACTGTTCAAGTCGGACTACCGCAACACGAGCGTCCACCACTTCGCCATCCGCATGACGTCCCGCTTCGAGATCGTAGAAAACTTTTCCGCTGCAAAGCACGACGCGTTTGACGGCGGCGTTGTCGGTAATCGCGGCATCGCCGATGACAGGCTGGAATCCCCCGGTCGTCAATTCTTCCATCGTCGATGACGCAGCCGGAAGACGCAGCAAGCTCTTCGGCGTCATGACGATCAACGGCCGGACGATCTCTTGCTTAACCTGACGTCGAAGCATGTGGAAATATTGCGCCGGCGTCGTCGGGTAACAGACCTGCAAATTATTCTCGGCGCAGAGCTGGAGATAGCGCTCCAGCCGTGCAGAGGAATGTTCCGGCCCCTGTCCTTCGTAACCGTGCGGCAGCAGCAGCACGAGCCGGCATCGTTCCTGCCATTTGTCTTCGGACGCGGCGATGTATTGGTCGATGATCACCTGCGCCCCGTTCGAAAAATCGCCAAACTGTGCTTCCCACGCGACCAGCTCGTCGCGGGCGATGATCGCATATCCGTACTCAAATCCGAGCACGCCGGATTCACTCAAGCTACTGTCGAAAACATAAAAGCGTGCGTGCGGATCGCTTTCGTTCTTGAGCTCGCTGAGGGGTGTCCAACGTTCGCCGGTCAAGGTGTCGTACATCGACGCATGTCGCTGTGAAAAGGTTCCGCGACCGGAATCCTGACCGCTAAGGCGGACCGGAAATCCCTCGACGACCAGCGATCCCATCGCCATCGCTTCGGCAAATCCCCAATCCATCGGAGCTTCGCCGGCACCCATCTTCGCGCGGCGGGCGAGTTGGCCCACCATCTTCGGATTGATATTAAAGCTGTCCGGGATGATCGAGATCTTCTCGGACACCTCACGTAGAACATCCGCCGCTGCGGCGGTTTCGAGAATCGCCGATCCGTCTTCATCCGGAATGCGTGCGGGCAGAGACGTTTTTTTCGGCTTTACTTCAGAAGCGATCTGTTTTGCCCGGCCGAGAATGCCTTCGTACTTTGCAACCACGGCGTCGGTCATCTGCTTCAGCTCATCTTCTGTGATCACACCTTCGCGTATAAGACTCTCGGCGTACAGATGACGTACTCCCGGGTGGGCTTTGACTCTGGCGTACATCAACGGCTGTGTGTAGCTTGGCTCGTCGCCCTCGTTATGCCCGAGCCGCCGGAAGCCGATCAGGTCGAGCACGACGTCCTTGTTAAACTCGCGTCGATAATCAAGGGCGATCTGCATCACGCGATACGCTGCTTCGGGTGCGTCGCCGTTGATGTGAAAGATCGGCGTCTGCGTTATCTGAGCGGCGTCGGTCGAATAGATCGAGCTGCGGCCGAGCTGAGGCGAGGTCGTAAATCCGATCTGGTTATTGATAACGATATGGATCGTCCCGCCGGTCCGATAGCCCGGCAGATTAGCGAGCTGGAGTGTTTCCATTACGATGCCCTGCCCGGCGAATGCCGCGTCACCATGCAGCAGAACCGGAAGAATCTTTTCGTAAACTTCCTCACGCATTTTTTGCTCGCCGTTGCGGATGTCGTCTTGTCGGGCACGCGCCATCCCTTCAACTACGGGGTTCACAAACTCCAAATGGCTCGGATTACACGAGAGTCGAATTTTTATTTCGCGTCCGGTCTTTGTCTTTTTATTTCCGATCGCACCCTGATGGTATTTCACGTCGCCCTCGTCGGCGGGAAACGATGGGTGCGATGTGCCTTCAAAGACCGTGAAGATGCGCTCTGCCATGTCGCCGGTCGCCGCATCGCCAATAATGTTCGAGAGAACATTGAGCCGGCCGCGGTGTGCCATACCCATGTAGATCTCATCGACGCCGCGCTCCGAAGCTCCCTCGACAAGCTGATCCAGCATCGGGATGACCGTCTCGCAGCCCTCAAGCGAAAACCGTTTTTGTCCGAGATACTTCTTGTGCAGGAATTGTTCGAACTGCTCGGCCTCGATAAGTTTTTGCAAAAGCTCTTTTCGTAATTCCGGAGCGAGCGGTTCGATGTCTACAAAGTTCTCGCGAACACGGGCACGGATCCATTCCTTTTCTTCCTTGCTCTGAATGTGACGGTACTCGCTGCCGACCTTGCCGCAATACGCGCTCTGCAAAATGTTGAGAATCCGTCGAAGGGTGGCGGTCTTTTCGCCGTGCAGGCCGCCCGTGATGAACTCGCGATCGAGGTCCCAGATCGTCAAGCCAAAATTTTCGAGCTCCAGCTCGGCGGCGTTCTGCGACGTCATGTTGAGCGGATCGACGTCCGCCAGCAGATGGCCGCGTATGCGATACGCATTGATGAGCTGAAGCACATTCGCCTGTTTCCCGGCTTGTTCGCTAAAACGGTCGCCGCCAAGCAAACTCGGGTTATAATCTTCGGCCCAGCGAAGCGGAGGATAGTTTATGGCGAGATCTGAAAATATCTGGTTGTAAAAATCGTGCTGGCCCTATGAGCAATTCGTGAATTCGAGCGAGGAACAAGCCGCTCTCTGCACCCTGTATGACACGATGATCGTAGGTGCTGGTGATCGTGATCGTCTTGCTTATGCCGAGCTGGCTGAGGGCTCCGGTCGTCATCGCCTGATACTCCGCCGGATACTCGATCGCACCCGTCGCGATGATCGCACTCTGGCCCGACATCAGACGCGGGTTCGACGCGACAGTCCCGATCGTTCCCGGATTGGTGAGCGAGATCGTCGTCCCTTGAAAATCCGCTATCTCGAGCTTGCCGTCCCGAGCTTTTTTAATCTGATCGTTGAAGGCGTCGAAGAACCCGGCGAAGTTCATCTCTTCGCAGCCTTTGATGTTTGGCACGAGCAGATTGCGCGAGCCGTCTTTTTTCTCAATGTCGATTGCGATGCCAAGATTGATGCCGGGATTCTCGATTCGCGACGGCGCGCCATTGACGAGGCCATAGCCGTTGTTCATCGCGGGATAGTCTTTCGCCGCTCGGATTATCGCCCAGCCGATAAGATGTGTGAACGAAACTTTGCCGCGGCCACGTCGCCGTCAAATGCTCATTTATGATGCGTCGGTTTTCTTCGAGAAGTTTGACGGGAATGTTGCGAAAGCTTGTCGCCGTCGGAACGGTGAGGCTCTGCTCCATGTTCTCGACGATCTTCTTCGCGACGCCGGTGAGCGGTTTAGTGACCGCGTCCGCGGGGACTGTGGTCGTTGGGGATTTTGGCGCCGGCGTTGCGGTGCTCGTCTCCTTCGGGGGTGCCGCAGACGCTGGTTCCTTCTTATCTTCTTGCGCCTCTACGCGAGCGCCATCACCCGCGAGCAGATCGCTGAAATAGGTCTGCCAGGACTCGTCAACCGATTTTGGATCCGCCTGAAAACGAGCGAGTAAGCCCTCGACATAGCTCGCATTCGCTCCGAAATTCTCCGTAATAAAGGCCGATATATTGGTAGTTTTCTCGCTCACTTTTGTGTTTTGCAACCCGGGTGCAAGCACTATTTTAGCTTATCCGCGCCCAGAAACGCGACCGGACGTGGTCAACTGTGAAGAACTATGAACTATGAACTATGAGCTGTGAACTATGAACTGTGAACTATGAACTATGAGCTGTGAACAATGAGCTGTGAACTTTGAGCTGTGAACTATGAGCTGTGACCTGTGAACTACGAGCTATTAACTATGAACCTGGAATTCGTAGATTACCGTTCACAGTTCCACACGTTCACAGTTCACAGTTCACAGCTCAAAGTTAAGCAGAGGCGTTTGATTTGCTGTCGGCTTTAGGAGCTTCGGGGGTAGAGGCCTTCTCGAGGTCAAGCTTGATCGCGTCGAGGATGCCGTTGATGAATTGGGTCGCTTCGAAAGTAGAGAATCGCCTCGCGATCTCTAGAGCTTCGTTAATGACGACGGTGTGCGGCGTGTCTTCGTGAAGAAATTCGTATACAGCGAGACGAAGGACGTTGCGATCGACCAGGGCCATGCGCTCGATACGCCAATGCTCGGCACGTGTCCTGATCTTGTCGTCGATCGATTCGCTGTGCTTGAGTGTTCCGAGAACGAGGTTGTTGGAAAAAGTCCGAGTTTTTTCGTCAAAGTCGCCATCGCCGAGTTCTTTCCAATAGTCGTCGGTCGAAAACTCAAGTGAGTTCTTTACGACATCAGCGGCGAACAACATCTGTAAAGCGCATTCGCGCGCTTTCCGGCGAGTTCCTGAACCCTTAGCTTCTTTTTCAAACGACATGCGGAAAAACCTTGTCCTGTCCCTTGCTCTTGTCGCCGCTTTCGCGGCCGGCCATTTCTGCGTAGAGATTCACGATCTCGACGGCGGACATCGCCGCCTCATAACCCTTATTACCAGACTTCACGCCAGAGCGATTGATCGCCTGTTCGACTGTGTCAGTTGTAACAACGCCGAAGACGACGGGAACACCTGTTTGCATCGCGGCCTGGGAAATCCCGCTGGCTGCCTGACCGGCGACGTAATCGAAATGCGGCGTCTCGCCGCGGATGACCACACCGATCGCGATAACGGCGTCAAAGTTCCCCGACTGCGCAGCCTTGAGAGCCGTCAGCGGTAATTCGAACGAGCCCGGAACCTTAAAGACCTCGACAGCGTCTTCATCGGCTCCGGTACTCTCTAAAGCATCGAGGGCACCGTCGAGCAGTTTGGATGTAAGGAAATCATTCCAGCGACTGACGACGATCGCGAATCGATAGCCCTTTGCATTTATTCGGCCTCGGTGAACTCTTGGTTGCAAACTCATTTCTCCCGGCAAGCTCGCTTGCCTCGAACAAGTATAGAAACACGAACTACCGTTGACAAGCAAAAAAGCTCAGTGCGAAAGTGGGACAGTGTCCGAAGCTATAATCGAAACTGAAGAAACCCTGGTGATCGAGACGCCGGAGCGCGTACCGCTGGCTTTCGCCCTCGCATCGATCGGAAATCGCTTCCTGGCCGCCGCGATCGACCATTTCATTCAGTATTTTTCGATTGGAATCGTGGTTTGGGTCGTTCTGACGGCAGCAGACGTGGGCAGCGGTGTGACCGGAGTTATCGACGGAATCCAGAACGAGGCACCGAAATGGCTGATCGCGGTAATGATCGTTCTGCTGTTTCTGCTTTTCGCCGGGTACTTCGTTCTTTTCGAATGGCTATGGGACGGTCAAACGCCGGGCAAGCGCCTTCTCAAGCTTCGTGTGATCCGTGAGGATGGCCGGCCGATCACTCTCTGGGAGGCGATGGCGCGTAATCTGTTGAGAGTGTTCGATGCAATGCCGGGATTTTTGCTCCCGATCTATTCGGTGGGATTGATCGCGATCTTTTTGAGCAGTCGCGACCAACGCGTCGGAGATATCTTTGCCGGTACCGTTGTTATACGTGAGCGAACGGACGAGGCACCGACATTCGACGAAACATTTTCAAATCGCGTTTCCGACGCCGCCTTCAGACGGGTTCAAAAGCGAACCGAATTTACCGCCAATGTCATGATCTTGTCAGGGCCGGAGATCGAAGTGATCGAAAGCTTTCTTCGACGGCGTTGGGATCTGACTGAGCGACAGCGCATCTGGATGGCGTGGCGAATCGCTCTGCCGCTGATGTACAAGCTGAAACCGGACTACGATCTCGTGACTTTCTCATACGAGGGATTTCTCGAAGAGGTACTTCATCGCTACCACGCACGTCAACGGTTCTTGAATTAATCTGGCTATTTTTTCCAGTAGTACTTAAATATCTTGCCAGCCTCATCGGAAGATATCCTCCCCCCGAGCAGTTCGACGGCGCGTGCAAGTACAGGGTCTCGGCCTGCAGCGAGATCCGCTCCGCTCGGCACCATCGGGATATCAGGGGTAACGCCCACGTGCTCAAGACTTTTTCCGTCGGCCATTAAGACGTCGGCGTTCGTAATGCTGATAGCAAAGGGGACAATGCTGTCGGTGCCCATTTCGTGCTGGGATCGAATCGATTGCATTACGGCTCCCGCGGACACGTCTCCCAAAACTTGACCGCGGCCCTCAAGTTGAACGACACGCGCGAAGATCTCCGCCGCGGAACCCGACTCGCTGTCGATCAAGACAATAAGTTTTCCTTTGAAGATATTTCCGGAGCGAGTTTTGGCGAGCATCGGATCCATTTTCTTGCGGCCTTTTAGCTCGGCGACCTTGATATCCTTATCGAAAAAATTGCCGACCAGCTTTTCCATTGCTACTACGTAGCCGCCGCCGTTCCCGCGAAGATCGAGGATCAGGCTTCCACCTTTTGCCTTGCCGACCATCCCATCTATTAACTCAGGGTCGACAGCGAAGGACGGCATCTTCCAGATCGTGATCCCGCCGATCGTGACGAATCGATGTTTGTCATTTTCTTCGTCGTAAAAGTCATCGAATAGTCGAAAGTACGACGAGAAGACGATCTTTTGCGGCAAACGTTTTACCTCAGAGCTGATCTCCAGGTCGCGAGGCGAGGTGTCACCGGGGCTCAATATACTCAACTGCACATTGCTGCGTTTGCTAAGCAGGTTGTAAAAATACCGAATTTTCCATAGTTCCTTTTTCGACGGGCGAAAGCCGCCGATTGCGACGATCTGATCTCCGATCTTCAGTCCTTTCGCTTCGGCATCGCTGCCCGGCTTTACTTGTGTAATGAACACCTTGTTGTCGATGGCCCGCATCCTCCAGCCATATTCGACGGCAATATTCGTAGATGGTGGAATGAAAAACAGGTGCGAGTCGTTGAAGTCGATGAGGGCCTGGGCGATTATCGCGAGGGATTGGGTGGTCGTGTTCGCCTGAGCCAGCTTTTCCTCAGCCTGCTTGAATCGCGCCTCGAGATCGATACCGTGATAATTCGGATCGTAGTACTTGCTCTTCACTTCGGCCTTGACGATCTTTAGCATGTCCTTCATCCGGGCTCTCTCGATCCGGTCAAAGCCCTGCGACATGCCTATCACGGGTAACAAAAGCGAGAACATGAATGAACCGAAGTAAACGAGTGGACTATTGAAAGGTCTTATTTTCATGACATGTTAGATGTGACTTGAAACGTTCAAATGTCACCTTTGATCAGAGGTTTACTACTGCTTAGCACAAAATAATCTGTTTTGCGGTAGAAAAGCAAACTATGTTATCTTCCCACATTAGATCACCTTTCTAGACGTTAATCGATGCCTTCAAAAAGTGTACTTGTTACGGGTGGAGCCGGTTTCATCGGTTCGCATTTGGTCGATCGTTTGCTCGCCGAGGGTGACTCGAACGTCACCGTCGTTGACGACTTGAATGACTTTTACTCGCCAGATATTAAGCGTGCGAACCTGGAATCCGCTAAAACGAACCCGGCATTTGAATTTGTCGAGCTGGACATCCGCAATGGCGAAAAGCTCCGTGAAATTTTCGATCGGAAAGAATTCGACTGCATCGTCCACCTTGCAGCACGGGCAGGCGTCAGGCCTTCTTTATGTCAGCCTAAGTTGTACTGCGAAACGAATATCGATGGCACTTTGAATTTGTTGGAGCTTGCTCGAGATTTTGAAGTGAAACAATTTGTTTTTGGTTCATCAAGCTCAGTCTACGGGATCAATGCGAAAGTTCCGTTTGCGGAGGACGACCGGATCCACCAACCGATCTCGCCTTATGCGTCGACGAAGGCGGCCGGGGAACTTCTTTGCCATACTTACTCGCATCTCTTCGACATTCGAACTGTTTGCCTGAGATTCTTTACGGTTTACGGTGCGCGCCAGCGCCCCGATCTCGCGATACATAAATTTTCGCGGTTGATCACCGAAGGGACTCCGATCCAGATCTTCGGTGACGGGACGACGCGTCGCGACTATACGTACATCGACGACATCATTCAGGGTGTTCGGGCGGCGATAGATTATGACGGGTCGATGCACGAGGTATTTAATCTCGGAGAATCCGAGACGACCGAGCTCACACGCCTTGTTGAACTGCTTGAAGAAAATCTCGGGATAAAAGCGGTAATCGATCGTCAGCCGATGCAACCCGGCGACGTGCCGATCACATTCGCGGATATCTCAAAAGCTCAGCGACTTTTGCACTACGATCCTTCGACAAAAATCGAAGAGGGAATTCCAAAGTTTGTCGAGTGGTTTCGGGCGAGTAAAAGTTATGCGTTTACGGGTGATCAAGCCTGAAGGCGTAACGCTTCCGTCAGATTCCGGAAATCGTTAATGCAGTTCAGCCGGCCTTACAACGCCCGGCACGTGTCGTTCCCCCAAGGTGTTGCGGTCGCTCGTTCGACGGCCGCCTTAAGATCCGAGTATCTCCAGTCATTGCGTTGAAGGATATTGCCATCCGCAAGCTCGATTCGATTGATCCGCACCTTTTCGTCGAAAAGGCCGTCCGTAGATTTCGCGAGACTTTTCCAATCTAAAGCGTCGCTCGGGCCCAGCAAACTAAAAACCGAGAGCTCTTTTCGTTCCCCGTGTTTCACCTTCACACCGCAGAGAAATTGCCGACGGACCACATTCGACGGGTTCGCAATCTCGGTAAATTTGTATTCCCAAAAAATTACATCGACCGTCTGACCGGTGTCGTTTCGCATCTCTGCGACGTACGTGTAACCGATTACATCGTCGGGTTGCGGTGCACGAGATTGCTGTACCGCGCGGTCCATGGCCGCACTGCGGCCTTCGATGCTGTCGTCATACGGATCGCGCGGATTGTCGGTCCGCTGTTCGCGCGCCTTGCGCTGGAAATTTTTCTCGTCGGGATTTACCGGCCTTACCGGACCCGATGCCGCGATGATCGGTTTCGCCGCCGGTTTTACCGTCCGATACCATCGAGAACTCAGGACGGGAACCGGCTCTTGAGAAGAACTATAGGTCGGGACCAACACAACGAAAATCGCTAACTTTATGAAAACTTTCATCCGGCCTCCGGTATTGATCACGCTTGCCGTCTTATTGCATCGCTCGATCCAAAGACACTTTCCTTACACGATCATCTTTTCCCTCAATTATAACCCCAGATCAAGAAACGCCTGCCGTCTTTATCTCGATAATTTCGTCGATAGCGATCCGCCTGCTTTCCGGAGATCGTTTGCACACCTGAGCCACAACTTTTCGGTTCTCGGATCGAAACATTGCTTGAACGCGCCGTTCGACCTACACTTGAGTTCGATCGGTTGTATCCTCCGGCCGAGGCTTCGGCTGCCTGACCTGCATATTGCGGCCAGCAGATCAGAATCGAACAAAGAACATGACCGAACGAACCGAATTTTCCGAAGTCACGGCAGGCGTACCGTCAGCATTGCGGATGTGGTTTGTGATCCATTTCGCGATCGACATGATCGTAGCGCTGCCGCTGTTCTTCGCACCGCGAGAGGTGCTTACACTACTTGGCTGGACGGCGGTCGATCCGCTTGCGACACGACTTGTTGCGGCCGCTTTCTTCGGCATCGGGCTCGAATCGCTGATGGGCCGAAACGCCGGCCGTGAGGCGTTCAAGGGCATGTTGCAGCTGAAATTGATCTGGTCGGCATTCGCCGCCGTCGGCCTTGCGTGGTCGGTCCTCGACGGCGGACTGAAATACCCATGGATCGGCTGGATGCTCGTCGGCACTTTCGTCGCCTTTCACGTACTGTGGTGGTACTGGTTGCTGCGATTACGGGGCGGTCCCGTCGGTGATGAGGGACGACCAAGCCGCGAATAAAACTTGTTCGTGCGAATTTCTTTCGACCGCCATTCCTCACAAATTGTGCGAACCGGTATTTATGCCGGATTGACCTAATTCGAAAATAGAATTATTCTAAATCAAATTTCTTGAGTAACAGGAACTTGATGGAAGACATCGAAAGCTTAGGACTTACTAAGCAGAGACAGGCCATTCTCCAGGTGATCCGCGAAGCGGATGAGCATCTGACCGCGAATGAGGTCTTCGATGCCGCGCGCATTATTCTTCCAAGCATCTCATTTGCCACTGTGTACAATTCTCTCCGCTACCTGAAAAACGAAGGGCTGATCGGAGAGGTTCGGTTCGGTGCAGATGTGACCCGCTACGACAGAAAGCTGACGCGCCACGACCACGCGATCTGCAACAACTGTGGAAAGCTTGTCGATTTCGAGCTAAGTGTTCCGAAAGGATTGCTTGAAAAGGCAGCGACCCTCTCGAAATTTGAAGCCGGATCTATTGAGCTTACTCTGCACGGTTTGTGTCCGGAGTGCGCTCACGCATGAGTTTGCTCTTGGTCGTCAAGAGCTCGTCGGAATAATTTTAAGGTAAAGGAAAAAAACGAGATGGAAAACAACAAAGAACAGAATGGTTCGGGCAAATGCCCGTTCACGAGTGGTGCGATGAAATACACTCACGGAACTTTCAGGGCCAACCGTGACTGGTGGCCGAACATGCTGAAGCTGGATATTCTCCGTCAGCACTCCGAGCTCTCGGATCCGATGGGCGAAGGTTTCAATTACGCTGAAGAATTCAAAAAGCTCGACTTGTCGGCCGTGAAAAAAGATCTTGCTGCGGTGATGACCGACTCGAAGGAATGGTGGCCCGCGGACTTTGGACATTACGGCGGGTTGTTTATCCGCCTCGCGTGGCACAGCGCCGGCACATACCGCATCGGCGATGGCCGCGGCGGCGGCGGTCGCGGACAGCAGCGTTTCGCTCCGCTCAACAGCTGGCCGGACAATGTGAGCCTCGATAAGGCGCGTCGGCTATTATGGCCGGTCAAGCAGAAGTACGGGCGTAAGATCTCGTGGGCCGATCTGTTTATCCTTTCCGGTAATGTCGCGCTCGAAACGATGGGTTTCAAAACGTTTGGTTTCGGGGGCGGTCGCGAGGATGTATGGGAACCGGATCAGGACGTGTACTGGGGTGCCGAAGACACTTGGCTCGGCGGCGATGTGCGCTACGAGCACGGATCCGAAGGCGCCGACAAACAAAACGGAACGCTTGTATCGGATGACGATGCGGACGGCGACACTCACACACGCAATCTTGAAGATCCGCTCGGCGCGGTGCAGATGGGTCTCATTTATGTGAATCCTGAAGGCCCCGATGGTAACCCCGATCCGCTTCTAGCCGCGCACGACATCCGCGAGACGTTTGGCCGAATGGCGATGGATGACTATGAGACCGTCGCATTGATCGCCGGCGGGCATAGCTTTGGCAAAACCCATGGTGCGGCCGAATCGACACATGTCGGCACGGAACCGGAAGGTGCGGGCCTCGCGGCCCAAGGGTTTGGTTGGCACAACAGCTACGGCACCGGCAAGGGCCCGGACACCATTACGAGCGGGCTCGAGGTGACCTGGAGCGCGACGCCGACCAAGTGGAGTAACAACTTCTTCGAGAATCTTTTCGGGTTTGAATGGGAACTGACCAAGAGCCCGGCGGGCGCCCACCAATGGGTCGCGAAAGACGGTCCGGAAATAATTCCGGATGCGTACGACCCGACGAAGAAGCACCGGCCAACGATGCTCACGACGGATCTCTCGCTCCGGTTTGACCCGGAGTACGGAAAGATCTCGAGGCGTTTTCTCGAGAATCCGGACGAGTTCGCCGACGCGTTCGCGCGTGCGTGGTACAAGCTGACGCATCGCGACATGGGGCCCCGAGTCCGCTATCTGGGACCTGAGGTGCCGGCCGAAGAATTGATCTGGCAGGATCCGGTTCCGGATGTCGATCACGAACTAATCGACGACGGTGATATCGCTGCCCTCAAGGCCAAGATTCTGGATTCCGGTTTGTCGGTTTCTCAACTGGTCAGCACAGCATGGGCTTCGGCATCGACATTCCGCGGCGGGGATAAACGCGGCGGTGCCAACGGTGCGCGAGTCCGCCTCGAACCGCAAAAGGATTGGGAGGTCAACAACCCGGCCCAGCTGGCAAATGTTTTGAGCACGCTCGAGAAACTTCAGGGCGAGTTCAACGCAGGCGGGAAGAAAGTTTCGATCGCGGATCTGATCGTTCTCGGCGGCTGCGCCGCTGTCGAGAAGGCGGCGAAGGATGCGGGTTACAACGTTCAGGTCCCATTCGCACCCGGCCGTACTGACGCATCACAGGAACAAACGGACACGGATTCATTCCGTCACATGGAGCCGCGTGCCGATGGCTTCCGTAACTACAAGAAGAGCCATTACAAAACATCGGCGGAGGAAATGCTCGTCGACAAGGCGCAACAACTGACGCTGACGGTGCCCGAGATGACGGCTCTTGTCGGCGGCATGCGTGTTCTCGACGCAAACTCCGGCGCGTCAAAGCACGGCGTCTTCACGAAAAAGCCGGGCGCACTGACGAATGACTTTTTCGTCAATCTGCTTGATCTTGGTACGACTTGGAAGGCCGCCGATGAGAGCGAGACAGTGTTCGAGGGACGCGATTCCGCAAGCGGTGAGCTCAAGTACATAGGCTCGCGTGTCGATCTGATCTTTGGATCGAACTCCGAGCTTCGTGCTTTGGCCGAGGTTTATGCGTCTGCGGATGGCGGAGATAAGTTCGTCAACGACTTCGTCGCGGCGTGGAACAAGGTGATGAACCTGGATAGGTTCGACATCGCATAACCGTCGCGGCGTGGAATAAGGTGATGAACCTGGATAGGTTTGACATCGCTTGATCGACGCGGCTTGCCGCTCTATTTGCGGCGAAGCTTGCTTCGCCGGTGAAGCGAAAGAATGATGCGGCTATGCCGCCGATTAGAGTCGGCGGCATAGCCGCATATGTGTGTTAGGCACTAGCGCGGAAAAGCGAAGCTTTTCCGCAAATAGATGGGCAGAGCCCCGATAGGGGCAGCCCCCCGTTGGACCGAACAAATGCCCTTGCAAGCTCTCGCTCTAGGTGTAGGTCACAATTCTCCAATGTCATTCATGGACGCTGCCGCGCCAAAAATTCGGTGACAGCCGCGTTGAATGCGGCAGGATTTTCCCGTGCGGATCCGTGTCCCGCGTCCGGGATGGTGACGCGTCTCGCCTTTGGCAGTAGGCGTGCAAGCTCGTTGTTATCGAACTGGTGCAGCTCGATGGTATGAGCGCCTTCGATGATAAGTATCGGCATCTTGATGTTCGCGACTTTCTTTTTTGAGAGGGCGGGAAATGGATCTGCAGCCGCCGTCGCCATCTTGAAGAATCGAGCATTCTGTATTGCCGTCTCGCGCCCTTTTGCCGGCATCGCGTCGAACGTGCCCGGCCCACCAAAACCATCTACAAGGAACCGCATTGCACCCGTTTCATCGGAATTGCGAAACGCAATAGCTGCGGGATGCCAGATCGTCCTAAGGAAATTGTCGTAGAGCAGTCTCCCTCGATCATCGTTCCTGGCCCAGGCATGTATCGGCGGCTCAGCAACCGCGAGTGTTATAACCATCCTCGGATTTTGAATCGAAAAGATGAGTGCTGTAGTGGCTCCTATGGATGTGCCGACCAGGTGAACACGCTTAATGCCTAAATAGTCGACAAATTTTTTAAGATCATCGGCTTCGCTATAGCCCGGTTTGTACTTTGGGTCGACGGGATTTTCGTTCGGATAATTATATCGGCGGCTGTAGCTGATGACGCGGTACTTTTTTGAGAGTAACTCCATCTGTGGGCCCCACGAACGATAATCGCCCTGGCCACCATGCAGAAGAATCAACGGCTCACCCACGCCTTTTTCAATGTAGGCCATCTCGATGCCGTCTATTTTGATCTTCGTCGGCACCTGCTGCTGCCCCGAAACCAGACTCGAAAGCAGCACGAGCAGCGTAACAGCACCCAGAAGTTTAGAAAGCTTTTTCTTCTCGTTCGAGAGATCGATCTTCGTCATAACGCAAAGGGGCGTAGTACCGTCGTGCCTTGCATAGGCAGCCTAGGCGGGCACGATGTTCTGATTGAGATGAAAGAAATTGTCCGGGTCGAACCTTGTTTTTAGTTCTCTCAGGCGCGCGTAGTTGCTTCCGTATGCGGCCGCTGCTGCCTCGAGCGGTTCGTCGTCGCCGAGATAATTGACATACCGGTTCTCGCCCATAAAGGGTTTCATGGCCTGGTCTGTTTCCCGCGCCCAGCCAATACAAAGATCGTTGTCGCTCGTCTCCAACCATTGTGAGAGTGCGAGAAAATTAAATGCTTCGGATCTGTGGGGAACGGCGGTTTCGCTGATGGGAATCTGGGTTACACGGCCATGAAAGTGCTCGAGTAATACCTGTCCGAGCGGTGCGGGACACTTTGAGAATGCGTTCACCATCGTGTCGATCGCATCGTCACTGAGCTGGGTGAGAAAGTTGGATTTCCAATAATTTAGTGCACCCTTAGGAAATGCGTCGTCCATCAGCGTGTTCAGCTGGCAATAGCCGATCGGACCGATGGTATCCATTAGAGGGCTTCCCCACGATCGTACCCGACGAACGGCGGCGCTGTTCTCACCTTCGGAACCGAAGTTTGATATCGCGATGACTGCTATCTTGGTTCCCGAGCCGTCCGGTGCATGCATCAGCCCCGCGATCGCCGTTTCGTCGTCTGAGACCATCGCCGTTACTTCGCGAAAGAAGCGCAAGAGCTCGCCCGCTTTTTCAATAGGATGCGCCACAAGGCCGCCAATGACAACGGGCCCTAACGGGTGCAACCGGAATTCGAACGATGACACGATTCCAAAATTGGCCCCCGCTCCTCTCACAGCCCAGAAGAGGTCCGGCTCATCTTTCTCGCTGGCGCGGAGGACGCTGGCATCCGCCGTAACGATGTCGACCGCGACCAGATTGTCTGCCGCCAGTCCGAACTTACTGGTTATCCACCCAAAGCCGCCGCCAAGAGTGAGACCGGCTATTCCGGTCGTCGAGACAAATCCGCCGGGCGTCGCGAGGCCGTGAAGCTGTGTCTCCCGGTTAAAATCGGCCCACAATGCCCCGGGCTGTGCCGTCGCTGTCCGGGCGGCAACGTCGACATGAACGCCGCGCATCAGTGAGAGGTCGATCATCAGTCCGTCCTCAACCGTGGCTCTGCCCGACACGTTATGGGCTCCGGCGCGAATCGCCGTATTCAGACCCAGTTCACGTCCAAACCGCACGGCGTCAACGATATCTGCCGTGCCGCGGCACCTGGCTATCACAGCCGGTCGCTTGTCTATCAGTCCGTTGTGCACTCGGCGGGCTTCGTCATATCCCGGATCACCGGGAAGAATTACCTCGCCCAAAAAGTGATTCTTAATGGTAGTAACCGCGTCTGCGAATTGCTTGTTGCGGGTCATTTTATTTCCCCTACCTCCCCTCTGTTGATCGACGGTCACGATGTTCGAAAGAGTGGGCCCAACCCGCGGCGGGCTGGGCCCTGTCAAACAGTCATCACATCTCAAAATTCTTGTATGACCGCATAGGCTAATTTACACGGGAGGACATTTGCGATTCTATCCGTGAATTGACGATCGCGAAACCCGGGTTATGAAGCGAGTTCCAGTGAGTGACCTTCGACCGCAGATCGGCTGCTGTTGTCTTGTCGCCGGCACGTTCAAGGGCCAGAGCCTTGTAGTACCAGACGTACGGATCAGCGGGGTTGGCTTTTGAGAAAGATTCGACTGCCTTGGAAAAGTTTTCCTGGGCGAGTGCCAGATGGCCTTCTAACTCGTTGTAGGTTCTTTCCCGGTTTACATTTTTCCGAGCTTCCACATCGTGCCTGATCTTTTCAAGCTCCGCTTTCGCGGCGTCAAACTGCTTCCTGGCGATAAGAAGTCTCGTATTGGAAACCATACCTGCAAAAATTCTGTTTGCGTGGGATGCCGCGGGCAGTGAAGGATCCTTTCGGTATTCGTCGGCCTTTGCAAAGCTCTTCGCCGCCTTATCGAGCCGTCCAGCCTCAAGCTGGATAAATCCCGCGAGATCATGGATTCCGATCAAAGAACCAGCATCGTCGTTGAGCATAGCGGCCGCCTGGCGACGCTTGTTGGTTTCGATTGCTTTATCGATGTCTCGTTCGGCGATGTACGAATTGATCATCGCCACGAGGGCGAGGTCACGTCCGTTATCATCCGGAGCCTCGAAATACATCGTCTTATACGTGTCGCGGGCTTTGGAATAGTCGCCCTTATACACATAGTTGTTGCCGATGCCCCTGTAAGAATTGAAAAACTTCGAGTCGACTGAAAGCGCTTTCTTGTACTCCGCGATCGATTCGTCATACTTACCCGACTTCATCAGCAATTCGGCATACGAATCGTACGGGTTCGGGTTATTCGGGATCAGGTTGATGTAATTCTTGAATGCCGCCTCGGCGTCCGGGAATTTCTCCAGACTCATATAGGCGTAGCCAATATTGTTGTAAGCCGGCGCGTATTTCGGATCAAGCTTTACCGACTCCTTGAAGTACCGCAGAGCATCCTGGTTGTCGCCCAGGTTTCGATAGTAAAACCCCATCTGCGTTTGGACACGTTTGTCTCCCGGGTGCAGCGCGATGAGCTTATCTAAATGCTGTTTCCAGCCGACAGTGTTGCCGTTTACGTTGTCGTTCACAGCAAGTATCCACTCGCGTTCACCAGGGGAAACTTTGTCGGCGAGCGAGACAGCCTTTGCAAGATTCTTGCGAAACTCCGGGTTCGTTCTGCCGGCAAAAAGGTATGCCATTGCGAAATTTGGATCCTTTTCGGTCGCCTTCTCGAAGAGCATTCCGGGATCTTCCAGGTTTTCGATCTTTTCCCGGCCCGCGACAAATAGCGAGTAAGCATCTTTTGTCGCAGTTATCGGCATTAGATCGTTCTGAGCGAACAAGTTCGGCGCGGAAACGACGATCATTATAAATACGGTTAGTAACGAAGCACGCGCAAAACTGTGCTCATGGTCAATATACATTTTCACCTCCTACGGTTAATTAATAGCGAATCCGAGCGCGTCCGGTTAATTCCGGAGCACTCGGAGTGAAAGAGTTCAAAAATTGTTTTTGATTCGCAAGAATTATATCACGCGGAGGCGGATCAGCCTAAAGTGGGCTATAGACAAGGAAGATGTGTAGCTTCTCCTACGCCGATCACTATGCAGGCCTAGGACGAAATTCGGTCAACCCAAGACTCGAACTGTGAGAGGAACTCACTGAGGAACTTTTCTGTATTTTCCGACAGCGTCCCGTCATCACCGAAGAGTTTTGTGACGCCTCCGATATAGGCTTCGTGAGGAAGCATCGGAACATTAAGAAAGACCATCGATTGCCGCACCACGTGGTTCGCGCCGAAGCCTCCGATCGCACCCGGCGAGACGCTCACAACCGCACCGGACATACCTTGCCAAACACTTTTGCCGTACGGACGCGATCCGACATCGATCGAATTCTTGAGGACGCCGGGTAGGGTGCGATTGTATTCGGGCGTCACAAAGATCACTCCATCGCACGCGGCGATCGCGGCGCGGAAATCCGTCCAAGCCTTTGGCGGAGTCTCCGTCTCGAGGTCTTCGTTGTAGTGCGGCATGTCCCCGATCCCGACGATCTCGAGTTTCAGTCCGTCCGGTGCGATGCGGATCAATTCGTTGGCGATCTTGCGATTCCAGGATTCTTTACGCAGGCTTCCGACGATAACGGCGATCTTTTTTTGAGTAATGATGGTTTTAGTTAATATCAAGTGGTCAGATTCTCCGGTTGCCCCGTCTTCAGTTCATCGTTCTGATCTGTTCGGGCGTCAGCCTCAAAAATCTTGCCGCGTTGTTGAATAAAATGTCTCGCTTTTGTTCCTTAGTCAAAAACGTCGCGTTGTTAATTCTGCCAATTGCAAAACCGATCGTTCCAGGCCAGTTCATGTTATCGGAGCCAAACATTATTCTCTTTCCGAACCCTGCACTCACGAGCCGTTCCAAATAAAAGTAAAACTCCTTCTCCGGAATGGCGTAGCTGATAATGCCGAGGTCCACATGCAGTTGAGGATGTGCGTACAAGGAGGCGAGCATATCGTCCAGCATCGGCCAACCCGCGTGCATGGCATAGACGCGCAGCTTCGGATGCTTCACTAAAGCTTCTTCTAATCCTAATGCGCTATGCAGCGATGCTCTGTAATTGTTGGCGCCCAAATAGACAACCCCCGGAGGTCCGGGGCCGACATGGATGCCGACAGGGATGTCTAACTGCTCAGCCATTTTAAGGTATGGTTCAAACTTTGGATCGCTTGGCGAATAGCCTTCGTACTGGATCGTCACCTCACCAAAAACCTTAAATTCCCCTGATCGAAAAAGTTTGGTCAACGCGTCAATATCCAAGCCGCTTTTTTCTGCCGCGTCAAAATCCCAAAGCACCGCATTGATAATTCTTTTCGGGTTTTCGGAATGCCATCTTCTCACCATTTCAGGTTTGCCGCTGGTAACTCCGTAGACGTTGTTGTCCTCGAGCGCCTTTAACGTTTGAGTTCGCAGCAAGTCATCGGTGAGGGGCGATGACGTCGTATTTTTTGCCAGACTCCCGCTTTTCATTGCTTGCACAAAGGTGGAACCGTAATTATCGTTCGGATCGTGAGCACCCCAACTGTCAAACGGAAGCCCCATTTTCATCGGCGGAGGTCCCTGGTCGTTTGCCCCGCTTGCGTGCAGATGCATATCAATGACAGGTAGCGGCCTTTTCGATCGTGCTCTTTTTACCTGTGGTGAAACGGACAAACTCGATAGAAGAAGGCCGGATACGAATATTCCGAGAATGGTTAGTTTTTTCATCTGGATATAGCCTTTCAAGAAAATAATGATCGCGCCGGTAACCGGGCTCCCGGTTTCAAGTCGGCCCTGGTGCCGTGATAGAACGTTCGTCAGGTGAGGACTGAATACGAATATGGCAATCTTGTATCGCTCATCGGTCTCGTCACTTTCGGTCATATCTTACCCCCGGCAGATGTCTCAAAGAAATGCTTCAACGCTCTCAAGCGTTTTTGAGTTTCCCAAACAAAAATGGCCCGCATAAGCGGATTTAGGATGGGGCGCAGCCAAGCCGGTCGAGCCGAGAAATTCACTTTATAAATTACTTCCGAATGACCGTCGTCGATCTTTGAATGCCGTATGCTTGCGGCAAAAGCATCGAAGAACGGCGGTTGATTCAGCATTTTTACGGCAGCGATCCGGCCCGGATCAAACGACACGTATTGTGTGCGCAAAGCGAAGATCCCCAACACGGCCTTTCCTCGACAAACGGAAATCGCGCCCAGACACGCTTCGGTGAATTCAGGTTCGAGATATGCTTCTTTCAATAGTGTGTCCCACTCAAGCCTCCGTCGATAATTATGGATCAACGCGAACACAGACTCGGCCGGAGCAGGGATAATTTCTCTTATTTCGGTCGTTGACATTAAAAAGCTGCGGCTCGTACGTGCGATCGGACTTAGTTAGATCAACCCGGAAACTTTCTTGTCCGTGACCTTCGTCAGTTCGGCCATCAGTCTTGCATGAAAAGCCTGTCATATCGAAATGCGTAGGATCTTTTCCATCTTTTTACCCTTTGCGAGTTCGTCGATCAGCTTGTCCATGTACCGGATCTTTTGCATCAACGGGTCCTCGATGTCTTCCACGCGAATCCCGCAGACGACACCTTTGATCAACGAAGCATTAGGATTGAGCTTCGGCGCCTTCTCGAAAAATTCGCGAAAGCTGGTCCGCTTGTCGATCTGTTTTGCGAGACCGGCTTTCGTGTACCCGGTCAGCCAGCGAATGACTTCGTCTACGTCTTCCTTCGTGCGGCCTTTCTTTTCGGCTTTGGTCACGTAGTGCGGATAGACACTCGCAAAGCTCATCGCGAAAACTCTTTCGTTTGCCATTACAAATTGAAGCCCCTCCTATTCGTCGAGTATAACGCTCCGGGCGACCAACGTTTTGGTTGAGTCGCGGAGTAAAAAACGCAGGAACCGCTCAGTTCAAATCCGTCCGATCCTGATTAACTGTGCTTTACCTATCACTTAACCCTCGCGGCACGTTAGGTGCACTAGTACTTTACGCGGAACGGCGAATGGCTCGTCCGCAAGAGAGGACGGATATGAAAGCTATCAAACTCTGTGAAAGCGAAGTCATTGAATCGAACCGCGTGTTCGATCTTCCGGACGGGCCGGTATCGATCTGCGAGCGCGAAGTTCACGAATTCTACCGGCTGGAAGAAGCTCCGCGTACGCGGCTCGTGATAATAACCGGAGCGCTCGACCGCACGCGGACCTTTATAGCCAAAACCCGAGAAGAATTTTCCGAATTGAATTCCGTCATGCGCGAACTCGTCGCGAGGTAACGACGCGTGTCTATTCCCAATCCTTCTTCAGCAGCAGCTCTTCGATCCTGTAGGCATGCAGCATCTCGTGATTCAGACACGGTTATAAACCGTATCTCTCTCTACCGCTTGCGTTCAATCATTTCGATGATATCTTGTCTGCTCATCTTCACGCCGCCTTCGTCTGCGTAGCCGTGTGTCACCTCGCCGACGTCGGTGATGGTGCCGGGCGTATGAGCGCCAACAAAAGAGCCACGCCGGCCAACGCTCCGGTCGACCACACCGCCCAGTCGAAGGCATACCACGTCGCCGCTCGGCTTTGTAACACCGGATCCACTTCGTCTCTAAAGCCTATCGCCTTCATCTCGTCGAAAACGGGCTCCAGATACAGGCCGGCGACGAGCCCGCCCGCGACGAACAGCGTAAGAGCGAAGAGCAGAAGCTTTCGCCGAGAAGTGTTCCAGTTAGTCACAAGAGCGATGATGAACAGCGCGAAGGTGATCGTTGGGACCGTATTCCAAAACGCAGCTGCTGTCGTACCGATATGCTCCTTCGAGGATGGCAAACGACCGCGGCGGAGCCGCTGACACCGTGCTTGCAACAACAGAAAGGGCAAACAGCTGTGCGCCGATCTGCATCAGGCAGCACGCGACGAGCGCCATCATCGTGAGGTTCCGTAGGTTTAACTCTTTCATAGCGTTACCTTAGCCCATTCGTTTCGATCGCAACTTCATGCCGTAACTCGACCCGAGCGGTTTTACAACGTGTCTCGTTCCCGCGACAACAGTTCGCCAACGATCTCCCGAAGCACCAGGAAACTCTCGTCCAATGAGGCTTTGCCCGTTTCAATGATCGATAACCTCAGTGCATCGGCCTGACCTCTTAAATATGCGGCCCAGCAATCCATTTGCGGATTTGCAAGATCCGGTTGCTTACGCTCATTGATGAGACGATCGTTTCGTATTTCCGGTTCACAATCCACCAAAACGATCTGCGAGTTTGCTACGCGGGCCTCATCCAGCACCTCTTGCGCCAGATGAGGACGTATCTGAGTGTCAAGCACGGCGAGCTTCAAGGCCGGCCTCTCGATTCCCACCAGATCGATCCAATGACGAAGTATCCCTGCCTGCCGATCGATCCTTTGCGAGAGCATCGAGAAAAATAAGAAAGCTGTCTTTATCAGACACACGTTCCAGCAACCGTTCTAGATGATCCGAATGGAGTTTGATCACGCACCAATCTTTTCGACGCGGTTGTAGACCGTATCCCTTTCCACTGCCTCGAAGCCGGCGCGTTCGATCATCGAGATGATCTCCTGTTTGGTCATTTTCACTTCGCCTTCGTTTGCGTAGCTGTGGGTGAGTTCGCCGCCGTCGGTGATGGTGCCGTCGAGGTCGTTGGCGCCGAAATGCAAAGCAGTCTGCGCGGTGGCTTTGCCGAGCATGACCCAGTAGGCCTTGATGTGGTCGAAGTTGTCGAGCATCAGGCGCGAGACGGCGATGGTCTTGAGATTGTCGATCGCGTCCGGGCCGGGCAGGCTGTCGAGAGCGGTGCCGCTGGGGTAGAACGCGAGCGGGATGAAGCATTGGAATCCGCCGGTCTTGTCCTGCTGTTCTCTTAATCGCACGAAGTGGTCAATTCGATCCTCGATGGTTTCGATGTGACCGTAGAGCATCGTCGCATTCGTTTTCAATCCCGCCTTGTGAACTTTGCCGGCGAGTTCGAGCCATCGGTCGCCATCGCATTTGTGATCACATATGCGCGAACGCGTCGGCTCGGCGAAGATCTCGGCACCACCCCCGGGACATGAATCCATGCCTGCGGCGTGAAGTTTTTCGATAACATCCTCGTCCGACATCTTGTAAAACCGCGCCATGAAATCCAGCTCGACCATCGTCAGCGCTTTCAGATGCAGCTTCGGAAACTCACGCTTGAGCGACGAGAAAAGATCTGTGTAGTACTCGAAGGGAAGTTTGCTGTTTAGCCCGCCGACAATGTGCAGCTCGGTCGCACCTTCGCCGACCGCCTCGCGCGCGATATCGAGCGCCTCCTGGACCGAATGTGTATACGCGTCCTCGGCGCGTGCACGTCGATAGAATCCGCAGAACTTACAATCGGCGACGCATATGTTCGTGTGATTGAAATGCCGGTTGACGTTGTAATAGGTCGTCAGTCCGTGCTTCTTGCGGCGGACGTGATCGGCGAGTTTACCGAGCGCGTTGAGATCCGACGAGTTGTAAAGTGCGAGTCCGTCGTCGAACGTAAGACGCTCGCCGTCCTCGACCTTGAATGCGATATCGCGGAGATTGGAATCGAATGAAAACTGCATTTCCACTATTCTAAGCGCATTCGCGAGGTTGTGCATCCGTTTGCTTGCATGCAGCTCGCATACGCGAGCCTTATTTAACCGCCAGCGATTCCAAAAAGTCCTTAACGAATATAAAATCTGGCCTATGAAATTCGGAAAAGTCGAAAACCCCGACGAGGTGGATTTCACGATCCCGCCTGACGACAAGGCGAACAAAAGAATATTTGCGAGCGAGAAAGCGAAGGACATTGAGGTCTATGTCGGGTGTGCGAAGTGGAACAGCAAAGACCTGAAGGGTTTTTACCCAAAGGGTGTAAAGGCCAAGGAAGAGCTTCACTATTATTCGACGCAGTTCAATTGCATCGAGCTGAATGCCACTTTTTATAAGCGCTACTGGGAAAACAACTACACAGCCTGGCGCGATGGCGTAACCGACGATTTCAAATTCTTTCCAAAGTTCAATCAGGGCGTAACGCATTACGCCCGGCTCAAAGACGTGGATGAGCGCTGCGAGCAGTTCGCTGAGAATGTCGCGTTCCTGAAAAAGAAACTCGGGATGCCATTTCTTCAGATGCACGACAACTTCGGACCAAAAGAGTTCGCGAAGGTGGAGAATTTCGTGACCAACATCTGGAGTTACGACATGCCGATCGCGATGGAGTTTCGAAAAAGCGAATGGCACACCGATCCGGAAGTTTCATCGCAGCTCTACAATCTGCTCGAATCGAAGCGGATAACGAACATTCTCGTCGACACCGCCGGCCGCCGCGACCTGATGCACATGCGGATGACGACTCCGACACCGTTCATCCGATGGGTCGGGGCCAATCACCCGTCCGATTACACTCGCCTAGACGAGTGGGTCGAACGGCTCGCAAAATGGAAGAAGCAGGGGATGAGGAGTCTGGCCTTTTTCGTCCATCAGAACGTCGAAGTAGAATCACCGCTGCTGTCTGCTTATTTTATTGAGAAGCTGAATAAGAAGATCGGGACGAAGTTGAAAGTTCCTGAGACGCTGACCTAGTTTTCTATCGCTTCATCGTTTTAGCTCCGCTAGGAGCGGAATGTTGGTAGAAACGCCGTCACGTAAACCGGAAAGCTCCGTAGGAGCGGCACCGTAATGTCGCTCCTACGGAGCTCAAAATTCATTTTGCGTGAATTCGGCTACCAACATGTCGCTCCTACGGAGCTCGAACTCATTTGGCCGAATGCTGCTACCAACATGCCGCTCCTAACGGAGCTTAGACAATTGGCACATCTATCGCTTCTTCTTGCCCTTGAAGGTTGTTCCGTAGCAGTAAGGCTTCCCGCTTCGGGTTTCGGACATATCTATCTCGGGGAAGAACTTGAATCCCGTCGATTCGACCAGATCCGGATATTTCTGTTGGAGGTGCCTGATGACAACCCTTGGGCTTTTGAAGGTATGAAATGCCTTGAACAGCAACAGCTCGAACGAAGATGATTCGATCCAATCTACATCTTTCGTAAATCCCGTTACCATCGCGACTTGAGTTTGCTCGACAAATTCCCGAACCGCGACCGGAGTTCTCAAGGTGCTGCAAGTTCCAAAGTGAATTATCCAATTCGTGAACCGGTGATTCATCATTCCCGCCAGATCTGGCAGCTTTACACGGTCGCGATGCAGGTGGATACGTCCCGGCGAGCCGTGAAATGCGAAGTAAAGGACGCCGTAGTTCCGTTTGCAAAGCAGATTGAGGTTGTACTGCAGCTCTTCGCGGGTGTTACAGGTGAGGTGGCTGAATTTCGATTCCATGGTCTTCGAGATAAGCTCTAAAGTGGGTAAAACATTGAGCTTATTCTCGATGTGACCATTCCACATCGACTCGAGACACGCGATATTTCGCTTCCTATACGACATAAGCGACTACTCTGCAGTGAAGACTGCCACCGAAAAGGATATAAACAATATTACGCTAACAAAGGCATTAGTTGTAAAGAACGCAGCGTTCATTCGGCTTAAATTTTTTTCGGAAACCAGTGTGTGCTGATAGATCAGCAACACCGCGACAAGGATCACTCCGGCAAAGGCCAGCCATCCCAAGCCAGTGGCTAAGTAAAGCAATAACAAGGCTAGAAATGCCTGAAGATGGAATAAACGCGCAATCCAGAGCGAATTCTTAACGCCGAAACGTGCCGGAATCGAACGAAGGCCGGCACGCTTGTCGAAGTCGTGGTCCTGACACGCATACATCACGTCGAATCCGGCCGTCCACATCAGCACAACGAGCGAGAGCAAGATCGGTACTTCCGAATCGATCGTTCCCCGAACTGCGATCCAGGCCGCTGTCGGCGAGATCGCGAGAGCCCATCCGAGCATCAGATGCGAAAATGCCGTGAACCTCTTGGCGTATGAATAACCAAGAACACTGAGTAATGCGACAGGTGAGAGGGCAAAGGTCAACCAGTTCAGCATGTACGATGCGAGCAGAAACACCGCTATCGAAACGAAAAGGAATGCCCATGCAAAGCCAACGGAAAGCCGTCCGCTTGGAAGCTCGCGACCGGACGTGCGGGGGTTCGCGGCATCGAAATCGATGTCGATGATCCGGTTAAATGTCATCGCAGCGGAGCGTGCCCCGAACATCGCGGCCGTGATCCAGGCGATCTGCTGGATGGTGGGCAACCCATTCGCCGCCAAAATGGCCCCGAGAAAAGCAAACGGAAGCGCGAACAGCGTGTGCTCGAACTTGATCATTTCGAGCGTAATTCGCAATTTGCCCCAAAATTCTGCCATAGCGGGCGCACCGGTCGGGCCGGTGGGAACATCTCCTTACATAGCGGAACGATGATTCTACCAGAAGCAGACAGTTTTTCCAGAGGCGTTGTGGAAAACCAGCGAAGAAGCTGGCACAATAACCTGACCTTTTCCGGTTAACTTCTTGGTACAAAGAAACTTATGCCCAGCGGGAAAACCCATGATGCGATCACGCTGATCCTTGCCGGCCCGGTCTTCGGAGCTACACTTCTGCTGACTCATGACATCTGGCTATCGACCGTCGCGGCGGTTGGATTTCTGTTTGGGGGATTTATGTTCGGACCGGACCTCGATACGGTTTCGAAGCAGTACTCGCGATGGAAATTTCTAGCGTTCTTGTGGTTTCCCTACCGGAGTTTTTTCAAACACAGGTCCCGGTGGTCGCACGGGTTGATCTTCGGGACGTTCTTACGTGTAGTTTATTTTATGGGGGTTGCGACCTGTCTTGCTTTTCTATTAATGGTCGGATACACGACTCTCGCCGGGGGTGAAATTTCTGCCGTGTGGGATTTTCCGCGCGTTTGGTCCACGCTGCGACAACATTCGGCCGCCGCGCTCGGACCGGGTGGCTTGAGTGCGATCTTTGTCGGAATGTGGCTCGGAGCCGCGAGCCATACGGTCACCGATCTCGCGGGCTCGTACGTTAAGACGGGAAGAGTCGGTGACATGTTCTAGGAGAAGTGAAAAGGTGAAAAAGTGAAAAGGTGAAAAAGTGAAAAGGTGAAAAAGTGAAAAAGTGAAAAAGTGAAAAAGTGAAAAAGTGAAAGGTTAGATATCGTGACAATGATTTCTAACCTTCGCACCCCTTCACTCTTTCACCTTTTCACTCTTTCACTTTTTTACCTTCGAATTATTTCCCGGCCCTGGCCTGTGATAGCCGTATCGCCTGACGTCGAACCGCATCGGAAACATTTCGATTTTTCGCCAGCACATTGAGGTCCTTGAGCTGAAGCCTCGACAGGATGTTCATGCAATTCGCGATCGGTGTGCGTGGGTTTCGGGCGAGGTTGTGAACTATTGCGTAACTGCGCGACCACTGGCGGCTCGACGCGATCTCACGCAGGATATCCTCGGTGATCGAGCGCATCGACGCGATCTTTTCGATCTCTTGCTCGGTGATGCGGGGGTTGGCAACAACGGCCTGAGCGACAATGCGGTTCGGATCGCGGATCAGGATATTTCGAGCTTCGCGGTCGCCCTTTATCGCAAGTTTAGTTCTGTCCTTCATCCCCATCTTCATGATCCGGTTGATGATGGATATACGCTCACTCGGCAGGTCCATTTCGTCCGACTTGAACTCACCAAGTATCTTGTTGACGATCGCCTGACGTTGTTCCGGGGTCTCTGCGTAGATCTCCTCGATAAACTCCAGTCCGAGCCAACTGTCGTCGGTTTCGCTATCGGGGATGACGATGTGTTCGGCAAGGAACAGAGCATCTTCCTCACTAATGCCCAGACTATCGAACTCGCCATTCTCAATGAATTCGGCGGCCGCTTCTTTGCCCTGCGCCCGCAACTCGTTTGCGATCTGCTGCTGACCGCGCTCCTTTTCAAAAAATTCTCGTTTCGTTTCTGATGCGCGGCGCTCGGCTTCAGAACTGCGGATCGGGTTTTTGAGAATCGCCTCGATGACCGCCGGAGTTTGGATGAGCAACTGTTGATTGAGCGAAATAGCGTCGAGTAGCTCGGCGCTCTTGGTTTCCGCGGCGAACCTCACGATGGCGGTGACCGGTGTCCGAGCGTTCGAGATGATCGACTTGTGGATCTTTTTCGGCAGCTCACCGACTGTCGCTAGGTAGGTCAGAATGGGGACCGGTATTTCATCTGAACGCACCAGCGTATTCAGCATTTCGGTATCGTGCATCCTAATGGTCTCGCGGGCATGCCCCGCCAACTCGGAGTCATCGGAGTTGGCAAACGCGACAAGAACCTCAAGCAGATCCAGTTCAGGCAATGGCAGAATTCCCCTCGCTGCGGCGAGCTGCGCCGGCCGGGGCGCAGTGCCCTCAATGACAGCCTTTACAACCGGATTTTCCGATTCGATAACGAAACTCATATGGACGGGATTATGGGAGCAATCTGAACTTCAGGTTTTGCGGTGGCCTTATGGAGACGGCCGGTGAAGTACATCTTAGCACAAGCGGCGAAGCTCTTGACTAAGACTTATCGGTACCGTAACGTAACATTTTGCTTCGTACCAACTGCTCGGCATATGTAATTATCCTCAGAATTTTGTAACCTAACGTCACTCATAATGATAAAGAACGAACTGGAAAAATTGATCTCGGAAAGAAGCGCTTGTATAGGCGTTGTTGGACTAGGCTACGTAGGGTTACCTCTGATCGTTGAATTCGGGCTCAAGGGCTTTCGCGGCATCGGCTTCGAAGTCGATGAAAAAAAAGCGGCGGAGATCAACGCGGGCCGTTCCTATATCGTCGATGTTCCAAATGCGAATGTTAAGAAATGCGTCGACGAAGGAAACCTGTCCGCGACGACGGACTTCAGCAAGCTCTCGGAATGCGACGTGATTATCGTCTGCGTTCCGACTCCGCTTAGAAAGACGAAGGACCCGGACATGTCCTACATCATCTCGGCCGGCGAAGAGATACAGAAGTACATGCGCCGCGGTCAGATGATGATCCTCGAATCGACGACATATCCCGGCACGACTGACGAAGTTCTCCTGCCGATGTTTGAGGAGAAGGGATTCAAGCTCGATGAAGATTTTCTGCTCGCGTTCTCGCCGGAGCGGGTTGATCCGGGAAATCCCGAGTTTCAAACGCATAACATTCCAAAGGTTGTCGGCGGGGTGACGAAAGATTCGACCGATGTCGCATCGATGCTTTATGGTCAAATCGTGGACGAGGTACATTCGGTTTCATCGGCCCGTGTCGCCGAAGCATGCAAGCTCTGGGAAAATACGTTTCGCGCGATCAACATCGGAATGGCGAATGAGATGGCACGTCTTTGCAACACGCTCGGCATCGATACCTGGGAAGTTGTGCGTGCGGCCGCGACGAAACCGTTCGGCTTTATGCCGTTTTATCCCGGACCCGGGATCGGCGGCCACTGCATACCTCTGGATCCGCATTATCTTTCGTGGAAGGCGCGTCAGCACGGCTTTGATTCGCAGTTCATTTCTCTCGCCGAACAAGTCAACTCGGGGATGCCGGCGTATGTCGTGAAGCTGGTTTCTACGGCGCTCAATAACGAGAAAAAGGCGGTGAACGGATCGAAGATCCTTGTCCTCGGCGTTGCGTACAAGAAAGACATCGACGATATGCGCGAGTCGCCGGCGCTCTCGATCATCGACCTGCTTCGGGCCCGCGGCGCCGAAGTTTCATATCACGATCCGTTCGTGCCGGAGATCACATTCGATCATGCATACACGATCGGCGACGGTGAGCCTCTCCGAAATAATGAGCTGACGGACGAGATCATTAGCGAATCCGACTGCGTTATTATCTGCACGGAACATTCAGGCATCGAGTACGGCGATATTTGCGGCAAGGCAAAGTTGATCGTCGACACCCGCAACGCGTTGAGCGAGACGGATAGAAACGGAAGCAAGGCGACGATCGTCAGGCTGTAAGCAGTAAGCAGTAAGCAGTAAGCAGTAAGCAATAAGCAATAAGCAATAAGTCCCAGCCGAAACTAACATCGACTGGGGCTTACTGCTTACTGTCCTTTCTCCATCGGATAACCCGCGCTGGTCCACGCGACGGTTCCGCCGTGCAGAGCGAATGCGTTTTCGAATCCCTTCTTTTGTAGTTCAGATACCAAACTGGCACTGGAATGCTCGCTCGCTCAGGAGCAGTAGGCGATGATCTTTTTGCCTTTCGGGATCTTGTTAAGGTACGGCTCCAGGTTATTTGCCGGAACGTTGATAGCGCCCGGAATGTGTTGCTGTGCGTATTGGTCAGGAGCGTGCGTGTCGATGAAGACCGCGGTCCCGGCGTCGAAATCCTTCTTCGCTTCGGCGAGCGTGATTCGCGGGGCGTCGGAGCCTTCAGCATGACCGTGACTGTCGACCTGGGCCGAAGCCGGCGTCGGAGTGGCCTTGACGACGACCGGCGGTTTCGCCGCGTCGGTGCACGCACCGACGAAAATTGCTATCGCCAGAATGAAAAGTGGTAGGACTTTAAAATTCATAAACTTTATTTCTCACCAAACGCTTCGAGCACTTCGTCCGCGTGCTGTTCGACGTTTACCTTGTCGAAGATCTTTGCGATCTTGCCATTTGCGTCTATCAGGAAAGTCTTGCGATCTATCCCCATATACTTTTTGCCGTACATGGTCTTCTCGCCCCAGACTCCATACGCCTCGACGACCTCTTTGTCAGTGTCGGCTACGAGATCGAACTGCAGATCATATTTTGAGCGGAACTTTTGATGAGCTCTCTCATCATCGACCGACACGCCCAGCAACTTGATATTCTTTTTTTCGAATTCGTCGTTCGCATCACGGAACGAACATGCTTCCTTCGTTCAGCCAGGTGTGTCGTCTTTCGGATAGAAGAAAAGAACGACACGCTGTCCCTTAAAATCTGCGAGCTTCACGGGATCGCCGTTTTGATCTTTTGAATTGAAATCCGGTGCGTTATCGCCTTCTTTGAGCATAAACCTCCTGAGAATGTAATATTACGTTGTCTGAGATTGTAGCATGCAGACCGGAGCGCAGGCATCCCTGCCTGCATGAGTGCGAAGCACGAACCGCCGTAGACCATAGCGGGTTGACGCCGCTTATCGCGGCGTTGCAGGCAAGATGCCTGCGGTCCAGTCCAGCTGCGGTCCAGTCACGTGATGAAACTACTTAGCGAAACTCGCGCACTCGAAAAACTTCATCAGATAAAAACCGACTTCGCGGGGCGGATCCGCGACGGATACGAGGATCGTGCGAAGAGTTGTGCGACATGCCAAACTCCCGGTGCATGTTGCCTCGACGCCCATTTTGTAAATGTCCACATAACACGATTAGAAGCCGCAGCGATCCGGAACGCGATAGCGAAACTTTCAGAAGAAAAGCAGGAAGAAATTTTCCGGCGGGTCGAAGAGACAATTTCGAAATACGGACTTTTATCCGACGGTGATACGTTCTCCAAAACATACGCGTGCCCTTTGTTTGAGAAAGGCACGGGTTGTCTAGTCCATCACGACGGCAAACCATCGCCGTGCATTTTCCACGCATGCTACGAAAATAAAGAGGACCTTCCGCCCGACGATCTACTCGCCGGGCATGGGGCCCAAGTTGAAAAGCTTAACGAGCAGACGTATCGCAAGCCCGCCGAATGGCTATCAATACCGGTCGCTATCAAGCGTGTTCAGTAGCTTCGTCGCGTCCTTTGATCAGCCACGCGATAACGAACCCGGCGAGCAGCCATCCGAAGACATGATCGGCCGCCTGTGCGAGAAAATAATCTGTCGGAAAGCCGAACCAGTTCCAGTACGAAGCATCCACCGAAAGCCAGCTAACAAGACCAAATATACCGGCCGCGGCGACGCGTCCCCAGAAAAAGCAGATCAGCCACGATACAACGAGGGCGACGGCGATAGCGGCGAGTATGTTCGAGACGAGCTCGGTGATGAGCATGCTCGGCGGCATCGGATCGGTGCCGGTCGGGTGATGAACCAGAATGCCATGCGGCCCTGATTTATACTTCGCTACCCAAGCTGCCTGTTCGGCCTCATTGGCCGAATGGCCGCCCGGCATTCCCGGATAAAAATACAGACCCGGCTCAGGAACATTCGCCTTCATTGCCGCGATGACCGGATCTTCGTTCGGGAGGAATTTCAAACCGATCTCGCCGATCGGCAAAACCATGTGCGAGAACGCACTCCACATAAACAAAACGACACCACCGGCGATGCCGGCCACAATTATTCGCATGCTCTCCTCCTAAGCGGTTTCTTTCATTCGTCCACCGAGAATCGTCAGTGGGATCAGCATCAACCAGAAGATCAAGTGAAACCAGATCGGGAACACGTTCCAGAGACTAGCCTGAACGGCGATGCCGACAGCAAGAAGGATGACGCCGAGTATCAGCGGCGAACGCCGATTTTCTCCGGCGATCACGGCGGCGAGAAATCCGGCCATGATGGAGGCGATCGCGCTCCGGACAAGCCCGATGATCGCGATCGTCGACTCAGCACTGAATGACTCCCCGTTAACGACGGCGATTGCCGCACGATCCTGATGGGCGCCGTACCAGTCGGGCGAGATTGTATGCAGAAACTGATCGCTCCCGACCCAGATGATTGACCATGCAATGAAACCCGCGACAACACCCAAAATGATTCTTAGCATTATTTCTCCATGAAAAAAACGGACAAGCGAAAGCGATGAAACTCCCCTTGTCCGTATTCAATTTTCGGTGGTTAAGTGGTGAACTCGGGGCGAGTATAAGCGAAAGCGGAGTGAATAGTAAATCGTGAATAGTGAGTTGTCGATCGTCGATCGTTGATCGTTGATCGTTGATCGTGGATCGTGGATCGTTATACGTGAGTGCAGTGATGCGGCGTGGCACGGTAACCGGCCCGGAGCAACGCTTGCTTTGAAACATCCACCCCCTACCGCCTACCGACCACTGACCACTGACCACTGACCACCGACCACTGCCCCCGACCACTGACCACTGACCACTGCCCCCGACCACCGACCACCGTCACTCGTCCCTTACTTGATCTCCAACTCAAACGGCAGCATGAACATAGCTTCGCCGCGTTTCATCTGATCGAATAATGCGGCGTAGCGGAACATCCGACGGACGTCTTCGGGGAGCGATGCGGCGAGGGCTTCCTGCGCCTTTACATCCGCCGAAGTCTGCGTTTCTTCGTTGTCGCCAAAGATCGTTTCGAAGAACGGACGTGGGGCCGGAAAAACCACACGCTTTACATCTTTGTCGGCTGCCAGCCCAGCAATCTGCTTAGCAATATCTATCGCTTTCTCAAGTCCGCCGAATTCATCGATCAAACCGTTCGCCTTCGCTTGTGTACCGGTCCAGACGCGGCCCTGGGCGATCGTATTCACCTCTTCATTCGTCTTATTCCGGCCCTTCGCGACCTTCGGAATAAAGTTATTGAAATAGATGTTGTTCGCTCCCTCTTCCATCTTGGCGCGTTCCTCGGGCGTCCACTTTTCGGTCTCGCGAAAGATGCCGGAGTTCTTTCCGCGCATTATATATTCGTTAGAAATGCCGAGCCAATCATAAAAACCTTTGACAACCGGCTTTCCGAGGAAGACGCCGATCGAACCCGTGATCGTCGATGGTTCGGCGACGATCTTGTTCGCGTTGCACGCGATGTAGTATCCGCCTGACGCCGCGACATCGGACATCGACACGACGACCGGTTTCTTCGCTTTTGCTTTCTCAAGTGCATACCACATGAGGTCTGATGCCAGTGCCGACCCGCCGGGGGAATCGACTCGCAGAACGATCGCCTTGATCGAATCGTCCTCGGCGGCATCGTTAACTGCAGCGACAATCGTGTCCGACCCGACCATCGAGCCGCCGAACGGACTATTATTCGAACGACCGATGTTGATCGCTCCCGAGGCGTATATGATCGCGACTTTTTCGCCGTTGTTCAGACCGACTGAATCCGACGGGATCTCGCGATACTCGCCACCGCGGATCGTGCGCAGTTTGTCGTCGCCCTTATATCCGAGCTGATTTTTCAGGTCATCGAAAACCTGTTCCTTGTAAAACGCCTCGTCGATCAAACCGAACTCTTTCGCCTGATTCGCGTTGTAAGGTGCTCCATCGATCAGTCCGTTTACGTCCTCAACAGATTTGTTTCGCGACTCGGCGATCCCGCCGGCGAATCGCGCGTAAGTATTCGTCGAGGACGGCGTTGATTACCTCACGCTGTCCTTCGCCCATTTCCTTTTTTGTGTACTGGTCCGGAGCGTTCTTATATTTCGGCCCGATCTGAATGACGTCGGCCTCGATACCGAGCTTGTCGAGCGATCCTTTGTAGAACATCGCTTCGGCGGCAAAGCCGTTGATGTACAGATCACCCGACGGCGGCACGAAGATCTTGTCGGCGGCGGTCGCGATGTAATATTCCTTATTCATGCCGAGTCTCCATATACGCGTAGACCGGTTTGCCTGACGTTCTGAACTCTTTGATCGCATCGCGAAGCTCGTCCGCCTTGCCCCATCCGATGCCCGGGAAGTTGATATCGAGCAAAACGGCCTGGATGCGATTATCGACCTTCGCCTTTCGGAGCTGCGTGAGCAGCGCGGTGAACGATTGTCCCCCGCCTACTCCGAACGCCTTCGCAAGCTGGTCTTCGGGAATGTAATCGGGCAGATCACCCGAGACGTTCAGAACCAGTACGCTGTTCTCGGGAACGCTTGGCCGGCCCATCGATTCGGCCAATAGAAAGATCGCGATGATGCCGACGATCAGCACGACGAAGATGATCCCACCGACGATCAGCAGAACTTTTGAAGTTTTTGACATTGCCATGGCGTAAGAATAGTTCCAATACTTGAGTAATTAAAGTCTATGGCCGAATTATTCGGCCCAACTTAGTACGTCCATCGGGTAGAAAAGGTTTGTGCTAAAGCGACTGGAGCGCACGCATCCTTGCCTGCACGAGTGCGAAGCACGAACAAACCGCAGCACCTGCGCTTAAACGGTTGACGTCGCCCTCCCGACGTTGCAGGCAAGGATGCCTGAGCTAAGGCGGCTTGGCGCCTCTCCGAACACTACGAATTTGTTCGGCTAGCGTCTCAAATCATCCATTACCGAATATATAGGGCGTCCGGATTGCTAGCTTCGCTTTCGTTAGAATAAGCGTCTATAATTCTAACCTTTCCGATTAGGTTTCTCGTTAGACTTAGCTGGCTATGGCGAAGAAAGGATCAGTTCTCGTCTGCGATGACGAAGAGATAATCCGCGACGTGCTCGACACAATATTGTCGAGTGCCGGATATAAGGTCGATCTCGCACGCACCGGCGAGGAAGCGCTCGAAGTCTATTCGCAGAAATCGTATGACGTTGTTTTGATGGACGTCTCGATGCCGGGAATGGGCGGTCTGACGGCGCTCGAAGAGTTGATCAAGACCGATCCCGAAGCCGTTGTCCTGATGATCACGGCCTTCGCGACTTTTGATACCGCGATCTCGGCGTGGGAAAAAGGTGCGAATGGGGTCATCCGAAAGCCTTTCCAGAACGAGCAGATCCTCGGGTTTGTTGCGAAGGGAATTAAGAAACGCCGGAAGGAAGAGGAGCGCCAGACGCTTCGGCAAGTGATGACGCGTTCGGTCAGTCGCGATGCGATCGTCGGACGGTCTGAAAAGATGGAAGACATTTTCAGACTTGTCGAACGCGTTGCTCCGGCCCGTTCGACGGTTTTGATCACTGGTGAAAGCGGAACCGGAAAAGAGCTGATGGCAAAGGCAATCCACGAAGCAAGCCCTCGTGCAGAATGTCCGTTCGTCGTCGTCAATTGCTCGAATATTCCTTCGGAGCTGCTCGAATCCGAGCTATTTGGCCATACAAAGGGTGCTTTCACAGGAGCCGTTGCGGCAAAAAAGGGACTGTTCGAAGTTGCCGATACCGGGTCGATATTTCTCGATGAGATCGGCGATCTCCGTCCGGAGACGCAAGTGCGGCTGCTACGCGTAATTCAAGAGCGGGAATTCACACCGGTGGGGGAAACAACGCCCGTAAAGGTTGATGTTAGGATCATTGCCGCGACGAACGTAGATCTCAAGGACGCGGTAAAGACCGGAACGTTTCGCGAAGATCTTTATTATCGTCTTTCGGTCGTTCCCATCGAGCTGCCGTCGCTGCGTCAACGTGCCGAAGACATTCTTCCGCTGGTAAAGCACTTTATACAAAAGTACAACGAAGAAAACCTGAGGACCATTTCGGAAAATCTGTCGCCTGAGGTTCTGTCGCTACTGGAGAACTACCATTACCCGGGAAACGTTCGCGAGCTCGAGAACATTATCGAGCGGGCCGTGGTGATCGCTGCAACGGACGAGATCACGGTCGAGTGTCTCCGGCCCGAAGTTCGAGACCCGGCGTTGGCATTCGAGATGATGAGGAAGTCCGAAGGAACGTCGGCTAGTATAGAGATCGGACGGGGCGTTAATTTTTACGATGAGGTCAAGCGCTTCGAGATCGACTTGATACGTCGAGCTCTCGACCAGACCGGCGGCCATCAGTCCCGGGCGGCACGCCTGCTCGGTCTGAACGCGACCACATTAAACTCCAAGATCAAAACCTACAATCTAATTCCAAGATCCTGAGCGGCCTTGGCCCGCAGGGATGAAATCGAAGATTTCGCACTGAAAAATGCAAAATTTTGTAGATACTTCAAAGTATTGTATTACTGCCGCCCACCCGAAGGTAGATAACTCTAATATCAGCGTTAATTAAAACAGACGCTTCAGTGGCATGGAATTTGTCTCTCTAGAAAAGATATCTTTCTTCCTGTTCATATAAAAAGGCATACGTAAAGATCAACAAAAATTTAGGAGGAGTACTATGAAGAGGTTTTTAACCGTCTTTCTGCTTGTGGTGTTGAGCTCTGTAGTGGCTTTCGCACAAACCACGGGCCGCCTCTCGGGAACGATTTCAGGACCCGACGGCGCGCTTCCCGGGGCAACAGTGACAGCTACCGACACCAAAACCGGAAAGGAACTAACCGTAACGACGAACGAAGAGGGTTTCTACCGTTTTCCCCAGCTCGAGTTCGGAACTTACAATATTCGCATCACGGCTAGCGGATTTAAGACGCTAGTCGCAAACGAGCAGAAGATTGACGTTGGCCGCGAGGCTACGCTCAGCCCGACTCTGCAGATCGGAGATGTTACTGCCGAGGTGGTCATAACCGCCGGTGCCGATGTTGTCACATCAACGACCGCGCAGATCAGCAATACCGTCAGCCCGCAACAGATCTTATCGCTTCCAATGGTCACGCGTAATCCGCTGACCCTTGCGGCTGGCGAGGCTGGCGTATCAGCAAATACCGCCCAGAACACGACGATCAACGGAATGCGCACGACTTTCACGAATATTACTCGTGACGGTATCAATATTCAGGACACGTTTATTCGTTCGAACGCTACGGATTTTGCCGCCCGGACGTCCCTCTGTCGACGATACTGGCGAATTCACGATCACAACATCGAATCAAGAAGCCGACCAAGGTTACGGTGGAGCCCAGATCCGTTTGGTGACGCCGCGCGGCACCAAGGACCTTCATGGCGCGTTGTTCGCATACAACCGCAACTCGGAGTTTGCTGCTAACAGTTTCTTCAATAATCGAACTGGCACCGTAAAACCGTTTCGTAATCGAAACCAGTTTGGCGGTAAGGCGAGTTGGAGGCTTCCGGTTCCGGGGTTTGGCGAAGGAACGCCGCTTTTATTTTGGGATAAGGCATTCTTCTTCTTTGCGTACGAAGGGATACGCGATCCTGTAAGCGCCTCAGCGACAAGAACAGTTTTGTCACAGGCGGCGAGAGCGGGCACGTTCACCTACAACCGTGCGACTGCGGGTGCCGCGATCAATACAACGATCAATGGCGCCAACGTCAACTGTCCGGCGGCCGCCGGATCGGTTTGTACGATCACGAACTTCCTGCAATACGCTCAGTCGATATTTCCTGCGGGCAATATCCGGAGCACGACCTCGCCGGTCATCGGCAGCTATTTCAACAGCCTGCCGGCAAGCAACTTCACCGGCGGTGACGGGTTGAATACACAGGGTTTTCGTTTTAATCGCGGCTCCGATCAGACTCGAGACCAGTACGCGTCTCGGTTCGACGTTGATTTTGACGATTCGAATACAATGAGCGTCATCTATAACATGAACAAGGAGCTGAACCTTCGCCCTGATGTAGATACGGCAGGGTTTAATACCGCTCCGGACGTGGACCAAACTTCAAAGAATAAACAGTTTACGGCGGCATATCGGCGCATTTTCTCGTCGAACTTTATCAATGAGGTTCGCGGTGGATTCTTCGGCAGCGAGGTTCCCTTTAACCGTCTGTCGCCGGTGGGTGACTACATTCTTTCATTGCCGCTGGTCACGACACCGCTCCAGTTCTTGAATCAGGGACGCAACACCAAGGCATTCACTGTTCAGGACAACGCTGACTGGATCGTGGGAAGCCACACCATCAGATTCGGTGGCCAGGCGCAGATCTTCAGGGTCAACGCATACAATGACGCGCAGATCTATCCCTTGGTGGCCGTCGGTGCCGGTTCTGCTACGACATTTACTACCGGGAACTTTACCGCTATCGGTGGAATTAGTACCACGCAATTGGGTACGGCCAACAGCCTTCTTGGGCTATTGGGCGGACATTACACTACCGTTACCCAGTTCTTTAACAAACCGGACATTGGCACCCCATTCCAACGTCTTGCGACGGAATTTCGAGCCTTTAGGTACGAAAACCATGCTCTCTATGTCGCCGACCGTTGGCAAGTAGCCAGGGGACTGACCTTGAATCTGGGTGTCCGCTACGAATTGTTCCCGGCTCTCCGAAACAATACGGGTAACGCTCTCGAACCGGTGATCGGTGACGACCTTATCGGATCGCTTCTGGATCCGCTCGGTACCTATCAGCCGATCGGAGGTAACGCGGGTCGAAAGAACGCGTACTACAAGACGGATTACAACAACTTTGCTCCGAGTTTGGGCTTTGCCTGGACGCCGAGTGTTGGTGGCAGTTTGGGCCGCTTCCTTTTCGGTGAGAAGAAGACCGTTATTCGTGCCGGTTATAGCCATATTTACGGCAACGACTCGATCGTTACGTCCGTGAACAACGCTGCCGTCGGGAATGCCGGTTTGGGCCGAAGCGGACTTCAATTCGCAGGTTTGAATAACCGAATTGACGCTGGTCCGCCCCCCGAGGTTCCGACATTTCCGGAGCCGGTTTTCCCGTTAACCTATTTGCATAACAACAGGCTGGGAGTCGGAAACTTTTTTGGTACGGTCTTTGCAATCGATCCGAACCTGAAAACTCCGAAAGTCGAACAGTACAGTTTCGGCGTCCAGCGTGAATTCTGGGGTAACATGGCTTTCGAAGCTCGTTACGTAGGAACCCGAAGTAATAATCTGGCTCGCGGTATTGATCTGGGACAGATCGACATTGTGAACAACGGTTTCCTTACGGACTTTCTTCGTGCTCAGAATAATTTGCGGCTGACAGGGGATCCGTTTTGTGTTGCCGCAGGGTGTCAAGCTCTGATGATCTTCCAGCAATCTGCGGGTTCGCCGGGCCGTTTAGGGGTCGCTCCGACCAGTACTTCGACGCCAGCCGGAACTTTGCAGCGGAATACGTTCATCGGCCACTTGAATAACGGAACGCCGGCTGACCTTGCTATTGCATATATCAACAGCACGAATCCGGCCAACCTGAACAACCAGCCGAGTTCGGCAGGACCGACCTTGGTTCCGCGGGTTAATTTCCTTCCCAATAACTCGTCAGGAGTCATCGATCTTTTCCTGAACGACGCACGGTATCGGTATGACTCGCTTCAGGTCGAACTGCGTAAGCGGTTTTCCGATGGTCTGTTTTTCAAGGTCAACTATACGTATTCGAAAAACCTGACGAATGCCATCGGCACCTCGCAGGCACTTTTCGAACCGTTTTTGGATAATGGCCGCAGAGAACTTGATAGACAGCGTGCCGATTTTGACACAACTCATGTCTTGAACTTTAGTGGCATTTACCAATTGCCGTTTGGTCAGGGGAAGAGATTCCTTAATTATCGCGGCTTCGCGGACAAGATCCTGGGCGGCTGGGAACTTTCGGGTCTCGGAACTTGGTTCTCGGGTGCTCCGATAACTTTCGTTGACAGCCGTGGTACGTACAACCGTAGCGGTCGCTCCGGTCGACAGACACCGTTTACTAATCTCACTAATAATGAGATTCAGGCGTTGACCGGGATTTTCGAACAGAACGGCAACATCTATTTCATCAATCCGAGTGTGTTGCTCCAAACCTTAAACACAACCACAGGCGTTTGGAATAGCACGGGCTCGAGTGGCTACAACATTAACGGCACCGGAACATTCCCCGGACAGGTTTTCTTCAATGTCCAACCGGGACAAACAGGAAACATGGGTCGGACATTGATCGATGGACCCGCGTTCTTTAACATCAACATGGCTTTGTTAAAGAACATCAAGTTCACCGAATCAATGCGTCTTCAGCTCCGTATGGAGGCGTTCAATGTACTTAATAACGTGAACTTTAATATTTCGGCTGCTCAGCAGCTATCGAATATTAACAGCACCACGTTTGGCCAAATAACTTCCACTGCAAACGCTGCTCGCGAACTTCAGTTCGCTGCGCGTTTCGAATTCTAGTTCAGCAATCCTGCTGTACTTTCGCCCGCCGGTAGAAAAAACCGGCGGGCTTTTTCTTTTTCATTTCATAGGCTTCGGCATCGACGCTATACTTTAATCACTCTTTTCCGATTCGGATGGATACGAACTCCTTCGATAATAGACTCTCGCTCGTTCCTGTCGGCCCCGGCGATCTGATTGATCGTGCGGTGCGGTTCTATCGTCGAAATTTCTGGACATTCGTATTCATCGCAGCACCTCCGGTTATAACCGGAACGGTGATCTCGGTCGGGTGGACGTTTCTCACCCGATCGCTGTTCTCATTCGGCGCCGGGAACAACGCTCTCGATCTCACGCTCTACTACATGTTCGTTTGGCTGGGTGCGATGGTGATCTGGTTCACCGAAACTGTTGCGACGCTTTCGGTGATGGGCGGCGCATCGCGCAACTTCGTCCGCCACCTTCTTTTCAATGAACCGCTTACCTTCCGAGAAACATACGCGAACACATGGAACCGACTCGCCGGACTCCTCCTGGCGTCCTCGATCATCGCCGTATTGGTAGGAACAGTTGGCATCGTCGTTGTTTATATCGGCCTCATCGTCGGGGCCCTGTTGATCTTTCTGGTCGCAAGCGCTCTTTCGATAGTACCTCCCCTAGCCGTATTAGTAGGTGTCGTGCTCGGCGTCGCGACGACTCTCGGAACTCTCTGGCTATTTTTTCTTGTCGCCTCGAGGTTCGCATACGTTCCGCAGGTGATGCTTGTCGAAGGCCAAGGAGTATTTTCGTCGATCTCGAGGAGCGCGAGCCTCGCGAGCGGAAACGTCAGGCGCCTTGCTGCTCTTTTTTTATTCTCGATCACGGCAACTTATTCGGCACTAGCGCTTTTCTACATTCCACTGATCTGGTACGCATGGACCCAGGGCGTTGAGGTTTTTGCTTTCGAATCGGATCTTGTTCCCGCATGGTACGAGATCGCTTCACAGCTTATATGGCAGGCTAGTCTCATACTGCTAACCCCTGTATGGATGGTTGGATTGTGTCTGCTTTATGTAGATGAGCGCGTGCGGCACGAGGGTTACGACATCGAGCTGATGGCAGCACGGCGATTGGGCGACATCCCATCGGTCCCGCACACTTACATCAACCCGCTGCAGCCGGCACTCGCGACGCAAAAGCCGACGGAGGCTCCGCCACCGTCGAGCAGATCGTCGTTGACGACCCTGAACCTCAAATGAATCGCAGTGTACCTTCCATGATCGTAAGCCTGATCCGCGGGGCGACGCTCGCAATGCTGGTGCTGTGCTTCAGTAGCGGCTCGCTCGCCGCCACCATCGAAGAATATAAAAGCAAGATCGATTCTGCCCGAAAGCTGGCGATCGAGCTCGAGACCGAGCTACGGAATGACGGCAGCAATGAATCGGTTACCCGCGATTTCGCTGTCCGGATCCGTCGGGATTTTCCGGCTGCAGAGCGCGTCGAGTGGAATGGCGGAACCGTTGAGACAACAAGCGGCTGGCTGCTCGATAAGGCCCGCGAACTGGAAGGCGAGACTGACCCTGTAAAGCGGCTCGTGTCGATTGTTGAGATTCGCGAATATCTGTCGGCTATTTCGTTCAAGCTCGAAGAGCTAAAACTCGCCGCCGCGGCTGAGCGGACAAAGGATGGGGACAAGCAGAAGCTCGCCGAGATCCTGAGACGTGAAGAATATCAGAAGCCGCAGAAAGAACAGGAAAGCGTGGTTCAGGCGTGGCTGCGCCGATTCCTGGAATGGCTTGAGAGCATATTTTCAAGATCGGGCGTACCGGCTCCATCGTTTTCGGGGCTGAGCTCACTAACGGTCTTGTTACAGATCCTGGTATACGGTGGCTTGCTCGTAGTGCTTGGTATTCTCGTCTACAAGATCGCGCCCTTGCTCATTCCTAAGTTAAAACGCGGCCGAAGGTCGAAGAAAAAAAAGGAGCGAGTCATACTTGGCGAACAGCTCGGGGAAGATGCAACGGCTACAGATCTGTTTGCCGAGGCTGAGCGACTGGCACGCGAAGGAAATCTGCGCGAAGCGATCCGTAAAGGTTACGTCGCGCTCCTATGCGATCTGAGCGATCGCAAAGTAATAGGGCTCGCCCGCAACAAGACCAATCGTGATTATCTTCGCGATGTCCGATCGCGTCGCGATCTCCACCCACGGATGAAGTCCGTAACGGACACATTCGAACGGCATTGGTACGGATTTCAGGAATCGGCGGATCAGGATTGGGTGCGATTCCGCGAAGAGTATCACGAGGCGATCCGGAGCGTATAGGTCCGGCAGCCAGGAAATGAAGCAGAAACTTCTCATCTTTGTTGTCCTCATCTTTATGGTGCTGCTGCTTGCCGGGCTCAACGCGGCGACGTATGTCCAAAAAGAGAAAGTCGCCGACACGGAATTTTCGCCAAACCGTTCCACGTACAACTCGGGTAGTACGGGGACGATGGCGTTTTATGCATTGCTTTCCGAAACGGGCCGAAACGTTACGCGCTGGCAGACGTCGCTCGAGACTTTGCACTCGGACATAAAAAATCGCCCGGCCGTCTTTGTGATGATCGGACCGCTCCGGCGTGAGTTGAGCGACGAGGAAAGCACCAGTCTCATGCATTGGGTATCGACCGGAGGGATTCTAGTAATTGTCGATCGCGAACCGACTTCCGAACTCCTCGTAACGACTTCTCAATGGAAGATGTCGGTATCACCGCAGGTCAGTCCCGACCTTTTTGTCGTCGACGCTTCGGACCAGAAACAGATGACCTCCGACAAACCGGCGCAGAAACCTGTCCAGCCGTCCAGCTTCTCGAAGGATGTCAATGCCGTTCAGGCTTCGCGATTCGCCTCGTCGATAATCCTCGAGCGCTTTGGCGACGGAACCGAGCCGAAGAGTGGTTTGAGCGACGCCGCCAGTACAACTGAAACACCTGCGCCGACGCCTTTTGATTTTTATGCAAGTAGCCCTCCGCCGTTACTACCCGAGGACGCGGGCGACGAATCTCAAGCTGCAGTTTCGGAAACGGACGAAACGTCGATGGACGAGGAGGTCACAGAGCCTGATGAAGAAGCGGCGAAGTTCGAAGCTCCGCTAGTCCACATCGGATCGTCAGGGAAGAATTTGTTAGTCGAAGCGCCATTCTCGGAGGGGCGTGTGATCATCCTGTCGGACCCGTTCATCGTCTCGAACAACGGCATCAATCTCGTAGACAACGCGCAGCTGGCGATAAATCTGGTGACGGAGCGGCCAGGCATCATCGCTTTCGACGAGTATCACCACGGCTATGGTGCGAACAACAACCGTTTCTTTGAATACTTCGAGGGAACTCCGGTGATCGCGATCTTTCTCCAGTTTGGATTGGTCGTCGCTCTGATCTTCTTTTCGCAGAGCCGCCGTTTCGCCCGTCCGATTCCCGAACCCGAGCCGAACCGTCTATCGAAACTTGAATACGTTTCGGCTATGGCAGAGCTGCAGCAGCGAACCCGTGCCTACGATCTCGCGGTCGAGAACATATATACGGATTTTCGCCGGCGGGCCGCCGCACTAGTCGGGGTCGATAATACAACGGCGACGAGAAAAGAGATCGCTGGCCGGATCGCGGATCGGATCCGCGGCGATGCCCGCGAATTGGAAGAACTGATGTACAAATGTGAGGACGTAATTCACGGTGAACCGATCGGTAAGAAAGAAACCGTTTCCGTCGTCGAGCGTCTTCGGGAGATTGAAGACAAGCTGGGGCTCAAGCGAGTAGCAAGGAACGGTCCTTAGTAATGGCCCTATCGCACCTCATTTTGCTGATATTGCTTTTCTTCGCGACAAGCGTCGTCGGCGTAGTTACCGGCAGCAACTCGTTGATCACGGTTCCGGTGATGTTTCAGCTCGGGATAGATGAAAAGATGGCGGTCGCCACTAACATGTTCGGGCTTACTTTCATGGCGATAGGTGGAACGATTCCGTTCGTTCGTCAGCGAAAAATCGAGTTTGGGAAACTCACTCCGTTGATCGTTCTGACGGTGGCGGGTTCGGCGGCCGGTGCGATGCTGGTCGGTCTGATCACAAACCAGTCGATCAAGCTCATCGTGACGATATCGATGATTGCGATGATCGTATTTACCATCGTTCGACCGAAAGCCACGGATCTCCCCGATCGAGCGACATCGAATAAGCATCGCTGGTCGTTTGCGACATATCTGCTTGTATTCTTTCTGGCCATTTACGGAGGACTCTACAGCGGCGGATATGTGACCGTGCTAACGGCGGTGCTCGTGACGTTCGCGGCGATGAGCTTTAGCGAATCGGTGGCGGCGACCAAGTTCATAAACGTGTTTTCGTCGGGAATTGCCACGCTAGTCTTTATGTGGCAAGGTTTAGTACATTATCAACTTGGGATCTTCCTTGCAGTTTCGATGTTCGCCGGGGCCTTTATCGGAGCTCATTACGCGACGAAGATGAATGAGATCTGGCTGAGACGGATTTTCATAGCTACGGTTTTCATTTTAGCGATTAAGACGCTTTTTGATTTTTCATAAAAGCTCCCCTCCTTGTTTAGGAGGGGTGGTCGCCGTTTCGGCTGACGGGGTGGTAGTCAGAACCGGGAGCGGTAGCGACCGGGTCACCCGTTGAATTCGAGACGACTAGGGGTAACCCGGTCGCTACCGCTCGCGGTTCTGACACGAAACCGCCTCGAAAGCCTCGACACCCTCCTCAACAAGGGAGGAATCTAAGACCGGTGGCTCGCGTCACTATCAATACAAAATGCTTAATCACACACCACCAACCGTCGCCCACATCCTCAATGAGTTGCGTAAGTCAATCGTCGGTCAGGACCAGGTGATCGAACAGATCCTCGTCGCCGTGTTGGCTGAAGGCCACGCGCTTCTGGAGGGTGTACCTGGAACCGCAAAAACTCTGGCGGTAAAAACCCTTTCGCAGATCCTTGGGGCACAATTCTCGCGAATTCAATTCACCCCCGATCTAATGCCGTCCGATATCACCGGCACGAATGTCTTTAACATGCAATCGTCGCAGTTCTCCCTGCGGCAGGGACCGATATTTACTGACCTTTTGCTTGCCGACGAGATCAACCGAACGCCGCCGAAAACCCAGGCGGCTCTGCTGGAAGCGATGGAGGAACGGCAGACGACGATCGATGGCGAGCGGTATCCGCTATCGCCGATCTTCACCGTTCTTGCGACGGAGAATCCGATCGAATATGAGGGGACGTATCCTTTGCCTGAGGCGCAGTTGGACCGTTTTCTGCTAAAGATCCTTATCGACTATCCGGAACAGGAAGACGAGCAGGAGATCGTCGCCCGTTGGGATGCCGGCTTTAATTCTCATCACCTCGAGCAATTGAATATAGTTCCATTGCCGGATGCCGGTGTCATTCAAAAATGCCGTCTCGAAGTTCGACAGATGCGGATGGAACCCGGGGTCCAAAAATATATCGTCGACATTGTTCGAAAGACGCGAAGTCATCCGACGATCCTCTACGGTGCGAGTCCTCGTGCGTCGATCGCCCTGCTACTCTGTTCGAAAGCGCTCGCCGCTATCCGCGGACGTGATTTCCCTACGCCTGATGATATCCGCGATATCGCCCTGCCGGTTCTTCGTCATCGCCTTGCACTCCGGGCCGAAGCCGAACTCGAAGGCGCGACCACTGATGCAGTGATTTCAGATATTCTTCGCACCGTTGAAGTGCCGAGGTAGTGAAGAGGGAATGGTGAATGGTGAATGGTGAGTGGTGAATAGTGAATAGTGAATAGTGAATAGTGAATAGCAAAGCTTGAGACATTTGAGCTCGAGATCACCATTCACCTTCACTGTCCACTATTCACTATTCACCATTTACCATTCACCATTCACCATTCACCATTCACCATTCACCATTCCCTCGTCCCCGTCCTTCTTCTCATTCGCCGGAGGCTTCGTTGTTGCAGGGGTCGGCGTGGGACGTGTCGGATTCTGCGCCGGTCTGGCGCTTGGGGTTGGTGCGGGTGCGACCGTCGTGTTCGCATTTGCCGCGGGGGGCTTAGGCGTTGCTGTCGGTTTCGGAGTGGCTACCGGTACGGGACATAAGATCAGTCCGCTCGGCTGCACCGAACAGCCCGGAGGTATGTCCTGCATGAACGGACTCTGTCCGGGCGGAATATTTATTGTGGACCCACCTGGCCCTGTATAGGTTTGCGGTGGAGCACCCGCGGGCGGAGCACCGCTTGCCCACGGATTGTAACCGTCGCCTCCGGGTGCAACTCCCGGCACTGCTCCATTCGAATTCGAATTCCCGATGATCTGCGGCATCATTCCAGGCATCGCGACAAGGTCCTGCTCTTCGGCACCGGTCGCCGGGTTTATAGGCTGGACTGGTTGGCCGTTCGCGTCAGGTTGCAGCACCGTGGCCGGGTTTGTCTGCTTGCTTGAAGTTGCGTAGATCAGGAAAAGCGAAAGCAGCGAGATACCGGCCAGAACGATGAACGCAGTTTTCCAAATGTTATTACGGTCCCCATCCCCGGCGGCTGCGAGGGCCGGTTGGCCATCAGCAACTCGAGAAAGATCATCTGCGAATTCACCCGCGGTTTGATATCTCAATTCCGGATCTTTTGCCAGGGCCTTCAGCAAAACTGGCTCGAGCGTTGCCGGAACGTCGCTCCGGAATGCAGACAACGGCGGCGGAGCTTCCTCCGTATGCTTCAACATGACATCAGACGGCCGCTCACCCGTAAACGGAGGTTCGCCGGCGAACATTTCATACGCGATGATCCCGAGCGCATAGACGTCGGAGCGAGCATCCGCTGCATCGGCACCCGAACACTGCTCGGGCGCGAGGTATGTAAAATCTGCGGCGGCGGCATCGCCGTCGGATCTACTTGCCGACATCGGTCCGGCCGATCCCGCACCAAAAATTTTGACCTGCGGCCGTAAGTCGTCGCTATTTGAGACGAGTATATTTTCCGGCGTCAGGTTACCGTGAACAAGATCGTGTGAATGTATCGCCGCGAGGCCCGACGCTGCCTGGTTTGTAATGTCGATCGCGGCCGTAGCGTCGAGCTTCCCCGAATTACGAATGACTTCATCGAGCGTATCGCCGTTTTCCCCTTCGTAAACGGCATAGACGATACCGTCGGATGCCGAACCGAAATCCTGGACATTGAGGACGTTCGGATGATCGATCCGGGACGTCGTCTTCGTTTCTTCAAAAAAGCGACGGACGATCTGGTCGTCGACGGCAAGGGCGCGCGGGACGATCCGAAGCGTCACGGGGCGGTCCATAAACATGTGACGCCCTCGATAGATGTCACCGATCTCGCCGCGGCGTATAAGCTCACCAACTTCGTACTTTTCAGCGAGGTCCTTTCCTTCGAATTCTCCAGTCATTTCTTTTTAGAACGTAACGATACTATTGAGGTTGCAAAACAAAATACGGACGCCGGTTTATTATACTGGCGTCCGCAAATTCTGTTACTGCCGCGAATTAAAGCTTAACGAATACGATAAGCAGTGCGAAAAGCACCAGCGATTCGATCAGCGCGAGGGCGATGATCATAAGCGTCTGAACCGTGCCGGCAGCTCCCGGGTTGCGTGCTGCACCTTCGGCGGCTCGTGAGCCGACGAGTCCCTGTCCGATACCAGCCAATCCAGCCGCGAGACCGAAACCGATTCCGCCGCCGATCGCCTTAGCGGCGCTCACCGTCGATTCGTTGTCAGCCGCGCCCTGCGCCATCGCGGGTATCGCCATCAACGCCAACGCGAGTGTCGCATAAAAGACGTATTTCATTCTGTTCATATTATCTATCTCCTGTTCTGTTTATCTACGTTTCCATCAGGAGAACCGCTTCTCGAACTTGTTTCGCTGTTATTATTTCGCCTCACTTCCGGTATGCCGCGGATTTTATACTCCTTAGAGTCCGCGTCTCCTGTAGCGTGCGGGCATAGCTTCTATAAAACACAAGTTCTCAAATAACGATCCCTTCGGACGACAAACTTCAGTTTGTCGGACTAAGCCGTTAGGAATAACGGCCGGTGTCGTCACTCACCTGTTCGACAAACTAAAGTTTGTCGTCCATCTCTATGCGTGTGCCGCCGCGGCATCGCCGTGTGATACTGCGTGACCATGCTCTTCATGATCGTGTTCGTCATGCGGTGCGTGCGAGACCTCACCAATGTAGATCAGCGAAAGCAGCGTGAACACGAACGACTGTACGAGAGCGACGAACACTCCGAGTGCCGTCAGTAGCAGCGGCACAAGAAACTGTGTGACCGGCGGATACAGATTCGTGATCTGAACAAAGACCTGCTCGTCCGAGAACATGTTCGCGAACAACCGTACGCCAAGTGTGAACGGCCGGATTGAGTTACTGATGATCTCGATGAAAAATATCAGGCCCGTGATCGGAATCATCAACAGCGGCAGCTTCGGCCCCGCGAAGTGCTTGATGTGTCCCCATGCGCCGTTCTCGCTGATGCCGACGTAGTTGTAATAGACGAATGACGAAATGCCGAGGGCGAAGGTGACGTTCACGGACGCCGTCGGCGACATGAACATAGGGAACTGCCCCATCAAATTTGAGACGAGGATCAGGATCCCGAACGTCGCGACAACGGGAAGATGCCGGTAGCCGTGTTCGCCGATGATGCTCGTGATCATGTCCTTGATCGCGAGGTAACCCGCCTCAAGAGTTAGCTGTCCTTCCGTCGGATCACTCTCCGAGAGCTTACCTTTCAGCAGGTAGACGATGAAGATCGTCAGCAAACACGCGATGACGAACATGATCGTGTACCACGGAACCGCGTTCTCGACCGTGTATGGGCCAAACACTTTCTCCGCTTCGGTTCCGAAATTCGAAAAGAACTTGTCCCAGATCGGCTTCGTGTACGTCATCTGGAAATGATGCACGGGCTCACCGACGTAATGGTTTATGAATTCGACGATCAGGGGAACGTGATGACCGCCTTCCGCAAATAAAAGCATTATTAAATTTCCTTCTCTCTAAAAACGCTTGAGAATATTCGTATAAATCCTTCGACTACGACCGCGAACCCGAATCCGGCCAACCCCAGAATGACAGGAACGATCGGCACTATTCCGGTTACGTAAATTATCGCGACAACCCCGGCGAGGATGATATATCTCACGAAATACTTTCCTGCCAGCATCCGAGGTCTTTCGCCTGACTCCGCGGTCGCGAATATTTTTCGCAGAGAGCTTTTCAGCCAGTAATAGTTCACAAATGCGAGGGCCGTTCCGATCAGAATACCAAGCCCGAAATCGAACGACCTGAACGCAAACCCCGCAATTCCGCCACCGACGCCGAGCGCCGCCATTATCCACAAGATCCTCTCATGAGATGGCGGTTGGACTGTTTCCACCGCTTCGGCCGTAGGTTCAATATCTTCGCCCATTGCGAACCTTAGATTCTACAAAGACACGGTAAAAAGTTCAAAGGCAGGGTGTTATTTCTTGAATATCTGCGAGGTAAGCCTGAAAAACTGTATAAAACCGATCACTGACCCGAGGATAATTCCGGCGACGATCCCCCAGGGTGAAGTTCCGAGAAGTAGATCGGCTCCCCAGCCGAGCACCAGCATGAAGACTACCGCTGCGAACAAAGCGATCCCGGCCGAATAGGCGAGGCCGCTGCGACGCACTGTTTCGGCCATCGATTCCGGTTCGGCCTGTACGACCGGCGAGCCGGAGGCCGATTCGTCACCGTACTCGTCATCCGAACCAAACAGGCTGAGAACAGTGCTGGTCGGAGCCGATGAGGGCTTTGATCCACGCACCGCATCTGGTTCATCGTCGCTCAACAGCTTTTGGATCATTTCGATTCTCCATCCGTCGTCTAAGGGGAAGCGTGCAGAAGCGACGGCACAATCCTTAAAAATGTAAAAAGTTTATCCTGAACCTCCAGGCTGGTCACGAGTTTACTATGACCGACACACTGATAAAGCTCGCCGGCGATCGGCACGCCCGTTTTGCCACCCTCCGTCAGTCCAAGAGCCTCTAGCGAACGCTTCGTCACAACGCTATCGCCCATCGAAAATAAAAGTGGCTTGAGATCCTCAGACTTAACCTTTTCACCGTTCGCGCGTGTAAATCCATCCGCCTTGAATCGGGTTTCCCACTTGCCTTTTTTCTCATCTCGAAGCAGCAACAACGCAGCGGGCGTGTCCTTGCAGTCGGCTCCCATCAAATAAAACGAGACGGGCGGTCTTACGCTCGAGGGTGCATCGAGAGCGGCCTGCAGATTCTTTGCTCGAGCGAGCGCCGCATTGAAGAAAACACGGGCGTTCCTTTGCTCCACTGCACTAAACTTTTTCGTAAAACCGCTGTCCTGCCAGATCGCCCAATTGTATTTTTCCCATTCAGCAGGGTCGTAAACATCGACAGCGATCGGCGTAAGATTCTCGTCGTAAGCCTTGAGAGCACCGGCATGCGGCAGCAGCTGGTAGACCGACGGGATGGTGAACACGTCAAACCGGCTGATGTCTTGAATAAAGGGTAAATTTAGCCCGCCGCCGATATATGAAAAGCCGTTGAGCAGAGCATTGAGCGCCATCACGGATCCCTCGTTCGGCGTGCCGAGAAGGAAAATATTGTCGAAATGCTTTGCTCCTCGCCCAAGTCGGTTTCGGAACTCCGGCGGGCAATTCCGCGTTTCCGTACATCGCCGCATAGCGGGCAATCAGGCCGCCCATGGAATGAGCGATGATGTTGAATTTCAGGTTTGGTTTACCGAGCCGCCGCTTGAGCGTTTCGATCCTACGGATGAGAAGCCGAGCATTCTCTACGTTGTCGCGTCGCCAGTCATAAGGAAAAACGTAGAAGGTGTCCTGGGTGTCCTTTCGCGTGGCGGTGTTCCATTTTGCTTCGTGATAACCACCACGTGTCTGAAGTGCATCGATGAGCCTCTCATAGATCTCTGTCTCGGGGAGTATCTTCAAGAACTTCACGCTCCGAATAATATCCTTTGTGACAAGATTGTCCCGATTTCGTGCGAGATTTCCGGAGATCGGCAGTCGGAGGTCGTCGTCTTTTGCCCGTCGGGCCCTAAACCATACTTCCTCACCTGTTTTGCTGTTGACGAGATCTGAACCGGTTAAGCCAGGGATGATGATCACCGGAGCCTTGCCGGTGGCCGGAGCAGCGATAGCGGTTGTCTGTGCAAAAGACGCGACAGAACTCAGCAAAAGAGCCGCAAATAGCGCCAAGAATCTTACCCGTGATTCGTTCTTCATACGGCGTTTGATGCCATTCCTCCCTTATTTGTTACAAACAAAGAAGCGTGCGGTTAATGATATCACTCTTTTGGCGTTGTCTGGCCGATAACGCGGGTCCGCGTTGACGAGACCATTTCATAGATGGTTCCACGCCATTCGATTCGACGTGAAAGCAAAGCGGCGAACGAGTTGTAAAAAAACAGAGCCGGGGCAAGCGACCAAAGCGTGATCTGCGGAAGCATCTGCCGTCTGAGCTTTCCGGCGTACTGTGGCAGGACGAGTTTGACGGCCTTCAGCCGCAGCCAAGATTTGCCGATGCTGAAAAGCGTCACGATCAGAATCGTGAACATCGCGATGGCAACGGCGAGGTCGTTCCTTCGGCTGAGCATCACAATAAGAAGCGAAGAAAGCATGACCGCACAAAAAAGTCCCGATCCCACGAATGACATTATCCATAAGTTCGGAGCGTACATTCGTGTGATCTTCATCTGACGGGTTGTAAATTCAAACAACTCGCGCACCGAGCAGTTTTCGATCGACGGTGTGAGAGCTTGCGGAACGAAATGGATCTCCATCCCGGCATCCTTGACGGCGTGCGTCATCGTGAAATCGTCTGACAAGGTGCCGCGCCATTTCTCGCGAATATTCAGTTGTTCGAAAACGTCGCGGCGAATGGCTGTCGAACCGCCCCAACAGAAATTTGTTTGTCTATTCGGACCAAGAGCGGACGCGATGGATGCATTCCACATATTCCGCATTTCGGCGGCGAACGTCTCGTTTGTCGATATAAACCATCGGTAGCCCGTAGCCGCGCCTACTTTCTCGTCGGTCAGCGGAGCGATCAAATTGCGAAGCCAATCTTTTCCCGGACGGGAATCCGAGTCGACGAAAGCAAATATCTCCGACGCGGGATCGGCGTACCCAATGCCTTCGAGCAGGTTCGTGACCTTTTGGCTCGCATCGGTTGCCTTTGGCGCGACGACCAACTTCACAGGCCGTCTTGCTTCACGCCATGCCGATTCGATCAGCGCGGTGGCTTCGTCGCTATTCTCGTCGACAATGAAAACAACCTCGTATTCCGGATAGTTCTGCGAAAGCAGTGCGTCCAGATTCTCGAGCATTCCCTGATCGATACCGCGGCACGGTGCAAATATTGTCGCAAGCGGCGCGTCGTCGGGCAGAGGCTTCGCCAACTCGTGTTCGAAATATTTCAGATAATCTATCCCGCCGCGGAATGATCGGTAGCTGAGATAGATAAGCAGCGCGGCGAGTATGTAGAAGAGGTAAGTCAGCAAGTTTTCAGTTTTCGTGCTTCGTCGCGGAGCGACTTTGGAATTTAGCCGTGGCCTTCAGACCACGGGCAGGTCCGATTTTTCTTCCCGTCGCGTCAGCGACGGACGAGTTCTTCGAGATCTCTGCTGATTCCGGCATCGCTACGCGACGCGCTCATTCTTCCGCTCGAACCGTGGGCTAAATTCGAACGCGGCTAACGCCGCACCAGTCCACGGAGAAGTTCGAGCGTCTTTGTTGTCGCATTCCGATCTTGTTGCGTCATCAGCTCGAGAGCATTTTGACCTAACTTTATCCGCTTGCTTTCGTTCTCCAGCAGCTCCATAAACTCTTCATTCAACCGCTTAGAGATCTGCCCTTCGTCAGGTGCGATCGGTGTTTGCCGCAAGGCGTCGTTGTTCAGGAACTCTTTTACCACTGCGGCGAAGTTGGTCGTATGCGGACCCGTGACGATCGCTTTCCCTGCAGCGGCCGGTTCGAGAATGCTCTGGCCGCCGTGCGGGATCAAACTGCCGCCGACGAAAACGATCTCGGAAAGTGGATACGCGGACCGCAGTTCGCCGATCGTATCGAGAAGAACGATGTCGGCGTTATGGTCAGTCGCGCTCGGCGGAGAACTGCGACGGACAAACGAGTAAGAGGAATCGCGAAGTAGTTTCTCAACGGCAGCGAACCGTTCCGGATGTCGCGGCGCGATCATAAGCCGGCAGGAGGTGCCTAGCTCACCTTCAAGCGATTCGATGACATATCTTTCTTCCGGTTCGTGAGTACTGGCGGCGATGATCAACGGCTTGTTGGATGAAATAGAAAAGCGTGAGCGGAACTCATCGGTTAGTTTGCTTTCCCTGTCGCTAGTCTCGTGTTCGAATTTCAGATTACCTGTAACCGCGACCTTGCTGACATCGATGCCGAGGTCCATAAGCCGTTTCGCGTCCGCTTCGCCCTGCATCAGGGCTACATCGATATTCGAAAGAACATTCTTAACGAAGGGCCGGACACGCGAATACCTTTGGAATGATCTCTGCGACAATCGTCCGTTGACGATCGCGACCTTTGCTCCGCTGAGTTTTGTCTCGCGAATGAATCGCGGCCAGATCTCGGTCTCCATCAAAAGCACCAACGAAGGTTTGTAATTCGCAAGCGCTCGGCGGACGCTGAACTTAAAATCGAAAGGGAAGTAAAAGATAGCCGCGGATGTGTCGGCGAATATTTTTTGTGCGAGTTCCTGACCAGTTCTCGTCGTGGTTGACAGAACAAGCCGGTGATCCGGAAAATTCTCAAGCAGCCCGGCGACAAGCGGCCGTGCGGCATTTGTCTCGCCGACGGAAACGCAATGCAGCCAGATCACGTCGCGGCCGTCGTGTTTGAATGGTGGATAGTTTCCGAGACGCTCGCGAAATCCCGATGCATACTTTTCCCGCCGCAGCAGAAACAGCGGCAGCATCAGCAGGAAGCCGATGGACAGGATGACGGAGTAAAAAAGGAGCATAGTCCCCGGGTCCCATGAGCCCCGAGTCCCAAGTAAGTCAAGAGACTTGGGACTCGGGACTCATGGGACTTGGGACAGTCGTTATTTAACGCGCTCGATGTACTTCGACTCCGCAGGATTGACGCGGATCTTTTCGCCTTCCGCGATAAACGGCGGAACGGAAAGCGTGACGCCATTCTCAAGGGTCGCGGGTTTGTTCGAATTGGACGCGGTCGCACCCTTCAGCTGCGGATCGGTTCGCGTTACGGTCAGATCCATCGACGCCGGAAGTGCGACGCCGATCGGCGTGCCGTCGTAGAATTCGACCTCGATCTTCAAGCCCGGCATCAGCCATTGGGCCGCATCGCCGAGTTCGTCCTCGGTGAGCGCAACCTGCTCGTAATTTTCCGAATTCATGAAGTGATGGTGCGAACCGTCGGAATACAAGTACTCCATCTTGTGCTGTTCGAGCGTGATCTTTTCCAGCGTGTCGTTCGAACGAAAGCGAAACTCGAACGAGTTTCCCGTGAGCAGATTGCGAAGCCTCGCCTGCACCATCGCACGCAGGTTGCCCGGTGTGTGATGGTGAAACTCCATCACTTTCACGGGCGACCCCTCGTGCAAAATAACCATTCCTTTTCTTATATCGTTTGCCGAAATTGCCATAAATCCTGTACTAGCTCCGAGATCTTAAGATTGCAAAGCTGTAAGTTTATCGGACGGTTACGCGAAATGTAAAACGGGAGGAGCGGGGGCAAGCCCGCCTTCCGGACCTGTCAATGTGAATCGGTTGACCTGTTTGACATGAAATCTATTGCGTTACCGAGACTTTGTCGCAACATTCGCAAGTCCGGAAGGCGGGCTTGCCCCCCGCTCTTCTCAATCCTGCTTCTTAAAAGGAAGCGGCGGCGGTTCCTGACCTTCTTTCGGTGCGTCTTTCTTTAGCATCGCGTAAATACTGGTGATCTGGTCGATCCACTTCTTTGACTCTGCATGATCCGGATCGAGCTTTAACGCTCGGCGATAATCGCCGAGAGCCGCTCCGTACTGACGAGCTTCGGTCAACGCGAACCCGCGTTCGAAGATGGCTTCGGCCAATTCCTTCTTAGCAGCCGTCGTCCGTCGGTTTGGCTTTGACGGTTTTCTCCGCCTCCTTGATTTTCTCGTCGAACTTCGACGTATCGATCGGATCGCCGCCCGACGACATTTTGCCGCCGCCGTTTGAATTGACAGGTGCCGGCGTTTTGCCTTCCGTTGTGTGCGCGAGCACGCTTTGTGCTTCGTTCGTTTGCTGAGCAACGTTGATCGGCTTCGTCGTGTTGACGACCGGAGCTGCGCTGCTGCATGCGAGAAAAAGAAATGTCGATATGATAATTAAGAATAGTTTCATAATAAGAATCCGGAGCTACTGCTTCCGGTACTGACCACTGACCACTGACCACCGACCACTGACCACCGACCACTGACCACCGACCACCGACCACTGACCACCGACCACCGACCACCGACCACCGATCACTGCTTATCAATGTACGGTCGGGCCTGAACGATATAGATGCGTCCGTTCATGATGCCCCACTCAATATCCTGCTCGCGTTTACCGAAGATCCGGCGAATGTCGATCGCCGTCTTTGCGAGCGTACGAGCCTGAAGATCCGTCAACACTCGTTTTTGCGCGTTTGCGCATTTATCGCTCGTCTCTTTAAGATCGCCGTCTTCATCGAAGGCGAGCGCATTCTCCTGCTGCGAGAGCGTCATCACGATCACCGAATTAGACTTTGGATTAAAAAGTATCTGCTCCGGCAGTCCCGAGTTGTCGACCACTTTCGAATTATGTCCGCAGACCGCGCTGATATAGACGGCGTCCTTGTTCTCCGCATCGAACGGATCCTTTGTGATCATCACACCGCCCTTTGTCATGTCGATGCCGAGCTGGATAAGCGCCGACATGTAGACGTCCCTCTGACTGACATAATTCCGAACGCGTGCTTCATACGCTTCGAACTTCCAAAGCGAGGCCCAGACTTTTTTGACCGCTTCGATCAACTTGTCTTCTTGTTTGACGTTCGGGACACTCGAATACAAACCCGCACCGCTGAAATTCGGCAGATCCTCGGCGTTTGAAGAACTTCTTACAAACACCGGCCGGCCTGCGAGCTGGGTTTGCCATTTCCGGATGATCGCCCGCCGAAGCGACGCATCGAATTTCCCTTTCTGGATCGCATTGCGAAACTCCTCGAGTTTCTGGCGCCGAATACGCGGATTATGAACGAACTCCAGGTCTTCCTGATATTCGCCGATCCGATCGTTGAAACCGTTCGCTTCCATGAACGATTTGTACCAATAGAATGGGACCGAAAATCCGTCGGGCACGGTCACGCCGGTGACGCGTGCATTGAGCATCTCACCAAGATTCGCCGCCTTTGCGCCATAGATCACGCTGTCCTTTTTGCGCATCTCGCGGAGTCCGGCGAGTTTCCTGACCGCCAGATCCACGGGCGGGACCTGTTGATCGGGCGAAACGAATTTTTCCTTTATTTCGTCGATCGACGCGCGCTCCAGTTTGTAATCGGTCAGTGACGCGCTGAGCTTGTAAATATACGTGTCGAACTCTCGAAACAACTTATCGGCGTCTTTTATGTAGACGTTTGGGATCTTCCAGCCCTTCGCAAGAATGTTTATGTGCGAAAGCGGAGTCGACGGCTGGGCGACGATGATGCCGCGAACCGGAGGCAGCGTTTGCGGAAGCTCTTTTAATACGACGATCTCGTTGTCACCGATCTCAACCGTGTCGTCGAGCTTGTCGATTATGTGAATGCGTCCGACGGCCTCGCCGGTATTCAGTGCAAGATAGGCCTGGTTCTTGCTGAGGTCGCTCTGCAAAACACGATCGATGTCCAAAGTTTCGGAAACGTCTTCTTGGCGGAGCGAGTTTGGCTTGAACGCGACCGGTTCGAAGAAATGCTTGCTGATGGTTTCGTCGGCTGACTTAATGTGATCGGCGGTTGCAAGATCGCCCTCCCATAATTCCCATGTAAACTTTTCGACCGGTTTCTGCCACGCGATCGTGCCCACGATGAACCGCCGATCTTCGTCTATATAGATCGGCTTGAAGACGTCTGCACCACGCGGTACGAGATACGTCGCGAGTAGAAAATCTTTGTGAAAACGGAACCGCTGCGAATTTACGAAATAGATCTTGTTTTTTGCACGCCGGTCGATGACGAACATGGTGTGAGGCAAAGCGTACGGGGTATTTTGATGATAGACACGTGCGATCGAATCGAAGTCGGCCCGGGATCTTATATCGAGAAGCGAATTCTTCGCCGAATCCGGCTTTTTGTCCATCACTCCGGCCGGCTCGCGTGTCGGTGAAGGCTTGCGGGACATCTGAGCGTGGACAGGTGAAAAAGTGAAAAGGTGAAAAAGTGAAAACGTAAAAAGTTGGAAAAGTGAAAAAGTGAAAAGGTGAAAAGATGAAAAAGTGAAAAGGTGAAAAAGTTTAAAGGTGGAAAAGTGAAGACGTAAAAATGAGAATACGGCCCTAAGATCTCTTGCGACGAATGCAAAATTCCCAACTCCACCGTTAACTGTTTTTACCTTTCCGCGTCCTGCCTTTTTCACTTTTTCACCTTTAAACTTTTTCACCCTTAAACTTTTTCACCTTTTCACCTTTAAACTTTTTTCACTTTCCGCTCTGACGAAACGTCGATTCGCGCATCGCGTCTAACTCTTCGAGCGATTTGACGCTAACGTTTAGATCGCGGTAGATCCCGTCGGCGATGGTGTAGATCCACCCGTGCACTTCAAGTTTCTGGCCTCGATCCCACGCATCCTGAACTATCGTGGTTTCCCCGACGCTGACCACCTGTTCGATGACGTTTATCTCGCACAATTTGTCCAGCCGAGCGCCGTAGTCGGGAAGGGAATCGAGCTCGCCGCTGTGTTTGTGCATGATGTCCTGGATGTGTCGGAGCCAATTATCTATAAGACCGAGCCTCGTGTCGTTGAGCGCCGCCATCACTCCGCCGCAGCCGTAGTGTCCACAGACGATGACATGCTTTACCTTGAGAGCCTCGACGGCAAACTGCATTACCGAAAGGCAGTTCATGTCGGTGTGGTTAACAAGATTGGCGACGTTCCGATGGACGAACATCTCGCCGGGCAAGAGTCCGATGCTGTTCGAGGGTGTGATCCGGCTGTCCGAACAACCTATCCATAGGTATTCCGGGGTCTGGATCTCGGATAGCTTTTCGAAAAAGGTCGGATCGCTCTTTTTTATGTTTTGTGCCCAGGCTTTGTTGCCGGCAAGGAGGTGTTCGAGTGTGCTCACAAGGGATATGTTAGCTCAAAACGCGTTCGATAGCATCGCACGCTGCCGTTGTTCCGCCTTCGGAATCGACTATCGCCGCGACCTCCGCGGCGCGTTTTCGGTACGTATCGTCGACGAGGATGTGGTTGAGCATCTTTGACGCGGACTCGGCCGTGTAATCGTCGCGGCCGATGATCTCGGCGACGCCGCTCCTCCGGCAACGGACTGCGTTGTCCGGCTGGTCGTGGGCGAACGGGACGATCAAATGGGGAATTCCGGCACGTAGCACCTGGCCGGTAGTACCGACGCCGCCCTGGTGCACGACACACGCGGCGCGGGGAAATAGAAGTGAGTATGGTGCATATTCAAACCCGACGATGTCATCGGTCAGGCCGGACGGACGTTCGCCAAAGACGCCGTACACGAGGGCCGCACGACGGCCGAGCATCTTCGCCGCTTTCACGCTTTCGTCAAAGAAATCGCGCGGATCCATCACCGCTGCCGACCCGAGTGTGAATACGATCGGCGGTTCGCCGGCGTCAAGAAACTCGGCCAGAGCATCCGGCATCTGCCCCGAATCCAATTGCCCGTCGTAGAAACAAAATCCGGTCTGTACAGCACCCGTAGGCCAGTCCGGTTGAGGTGCACCCAACGCCCGCGAGAACATTATTAAATGCAGATCGCGCGAGAAACTTGTCGCGAAAGATCGGATCGTCATGCGGATCGAGGCCGATCTTGAGCCGGAACACGCGATATTCGTCGAGCCAGTTGTGCATCGACATTCGTATCACTCGAAACAGCAGGCCGTGAAATCCCGATCCGAGGAAGCGGAGATTTTCGAACCACATCGCGGTCGGCGGGACAGGCGGATCGTATGTCGAAAACAGAGAGATGGGAGCGAGCGTCGTCGTCACCCATTTGATCCCGGTCTTCTCGACGACCGATTTCGCCGCGTAAATTATCTCGCCGGAAACCAGAATGTCCGCACCCTGGGCCGCCGCCAGCAGGTCGTCATACATCTCGGGAACGTTCCCGATGATCATCTCGCGCAGGATCTTTTCGGTGCCTTTCCTTGCATCCACCAACTCCGGCATTTTCTCGATGTCGTCCGGGCTGAGGTGCGGAGCCATTCGAGCGTATTCGAAACCGAGTGACTCAATCTTTTCGCGATAAAAGTCCATCGTCGCGAACCTTATGAGATGCCCGCGGCGCTTTAGCTCGAGTCCCAGGGCGACGAGCGGATGAAGATCGCCAAGCGAGCCGAACGTTGCCAATACGATCTCAGCCATTCGATCAATCTTCCCGACCAGCTTCGCGTTCCGCATTCCTCGCCTGGACCTGGGACCGGATGCTCAGGAAGAACGCGACACATGCAACAACGGCAGAGACAAACGCTCCGTCGCTGTTTTCCGCCCAAAGAAAATAGACGGCGATCCCGGCAAGGATCACCGCCACGATCTGAAACATTCTTTCCATTAGCCTACTGCCCGTTCTATTTTTTGGTCTGCGATCTCACTCAACGATCTCGGCATCGCCTGTCTCCTCAAAACATATCTGATATTCACCAGCGAGGGCAACCTGGGCCCATTGCATCTGCTTCGTAGCTCCGGCCAGAAACGAAACGCAACGAAATATTCTCGTTCGATTGATTTTCTTCCCGAAAAGGGTATAAATGCCATTGCCCGTACGACGTTTCAGTCTGCCGAGCTCTGACGCCAGCTCTTGGCCGATAACGAGTCATTAAGCTGGTGAATGGAACGGCTATTGGATGGAAATTGCAGCCACCAACTGGAGAATGCCATTTTAAGGTAGGCAAATCCCACAAATGGTGAGATTATGTAAGCAACAACGTTTCTGGGTCTTTATTTTTTTCCAAACTTTTCCCCGTCTTTTGAAGGCAGACATCTCTGCTTTCCTCCGCGTTGCTTTATAGGCGAATGAAAATTCTACTTTACAATCCCGACAATGGTGTGACACGCAACTTCATGCCGCATCTTTGGATGTTTCTTCTTCAGTCATTAACACCGAAGGAGCACGAAGTCATATTGATCGACGGCAATGCAAAGGCGATGTCGCGCGAGGAACTCGTCAGTTTTTGTAAGACGGAGGGCATCGGCCTCGTAGGGATCGGTGCAATGACGAGAATGGTCGCTAGAGCGTATCTTGTCGCCGACTCATTGCGCGCCGCCGGCATTCAGGTGGTGATGGGTGGGCCCCATGTGACCGAATGTGCGGACGAAGCTCTCGGAAAGGACGGCGGGCCGCGCCACGCGGACGCAGTCGCCCTTGGCGAAGCAGATGAATATTGGGCGACGATAGTCGAAGATGCCGCTCGGGGCGAACTTAAGGAGATATACCATCCCGAGGTCGATCCGAAGGGCAACGACAAGAAGCCGAGTCTTCAGCCCTATCCGCACATCCCGTGGGAGACGCTTGACCTTGATCAATTCAGCCTGGTGCCCGCATTTCTGAAGCCGGTCATGTCGAAACTTGGCGACGGCTGGGGCAAATTCTTTGTCGTTCCGATCGAGACGGGCCGCGGCTGCCCATACGGCTGCGAGTTTTGTACTGTGACTGGATTCTTCGGTGACTCGATCCGGTTTCGAAACAACGAAAGCGTCGTCGAGGAGCTGCTACGCCTCAAGGAACGAGCCAAACGCGAGAAAGGACAGATCGCGGTCTTCTTTATCGATGACAATCTGGCTATCAACAAAAAGCGGCTCAAGAGCCTGCTTCGCGATATGATCGCAGCGGGTGCAACGCTGCCGTGGGTCGCGCAGATCAGCGCGAACCTACTCGCCGACGAAGAGCTTGTAGATCTCATCGCCGATGCGGGCGGCAAATGGATCTTCATCGGGATGGAATCGATCGACCCGGCTAACATGGCCGACGTCAACAAGACGTTTTCAAAACCGGCAAACTATAAGGATGTGCTTGACGGCCTTGCACGCCGAAATATTTTCGCCATCACTTCGTTTATTTTCGGGATGGACAACGATACTGTCGGTGTCGCCGATCGAACCGTCGGCGAGATCGAGACCTGGCAGCCCGGCCTTCCGGTTTTCGGACAACTTACACCGTTCCCTTCGACACCTTTGTACGACCGGCTTCAGAACGCCGGACGGCTGCATCGGCCAAAGCATTGGCTGGAATTCGCCCCGTTCGTCATGGCCCACAATCCTTTGAAGATGACGATCGACGAAGCAAAGGACGAAACATTCCACGCCTGGTCACGCAGCTATAGCCCGGAGCGAAATCGCGAAGCCGTGGAAGCGATCCGCGACACGCCGATCGGTATCCGGATCGGCCATATCGTCGCGCGGCTCTTCTTCAGAGGTATCTACTTTCCTCAAATGAACAAGCGTGCCTGGCTTAAGCTTATTTATGATAATCGGCGAATTATCCTGAGTCTTACCGGAGAGGGCCTCAAAACGTGGCGAAAGGCGAGGAAAGAATCGAGGTTCGACGCATCCATGGCGCGAAAGTTTGATTCAGAAGTAGTGACCGAACCATCGACAAGAGATTAACGATCAACTGCTTTTCGTTTTTACCTTGTACCTTCCGAATTCGTTCAAGATCGGACGAAGTCTGTCGATGATCATTTCGTGAGCGGCACCATTCGCGGCAACGATGCCTCCATGATTTTGCACGTCGGAGATGCCGTACCTGATCCGCTCGCCAAAGAGATCGGTCAAACGTCCACCCGCTTCCTCAAGGATGATCTGCGGACCACATGTGTCCCAAAACTTTGTTCGCGGCGACAGGTGGATGTAGAGATCGCAGATGGTTTCCGCGACAAGTCCGACCTTTAATCCGACCGAACCTCTTTGAATCTCGCTCTGCAATCCCAACTCGCTGACGATCCGCGTTATCTTGGGGCTTCGATGATTTCGCGAAACAGCCAAATTCATTTTTGAGAGGTCGGTGTTGCCGGATGTGGTAAGACGTTCTGGTTGGCCGCCATTTTTTATGACGAACGATCCGTTGCCTTTCGAGGCGAAGTACAGATGACCATGTGCCGGGACATAGACGACCCCGACAACAGGCTCTCCAGCTATCGCCAGACCGATCTGCACGGCAAAGTCACCATCCTTTTTCAGAAAGCCCCACGTACCGTCGATCGGATCGGTGATCCAAACACGATCAGATTTTGTTCGTCCTTCCGGATCGTCGAATTCCTCTTCGGAAAGAACAAAATCGTCCGGGAATTGTTCCGTCAAGCCTTCAACAATGATGGTGCTCGACGCACGGTCCGCAATCGTTACAGGTTCGGAAAAATTGTCGATTCCCAGTTTTTCTTCGGCAATGATCTCGAGGGCGTAGTATTCGAGGACCTTGGCTCCGGCTTCGCGGGCGAGGCGGAGAGCCGTTTCAAGTTCGTGTTCAAACATAGATCAAAATTAGCACAACCTTCGCCGATCACGATTTTTCGATCGATTCGCTGATCCCGCAGCGGGGACAAACCAGTACGCGTTGCGCCGCGTCCACCCACTTTGCGAGCGCCGGGCTCGATAGTTCCGGATGTTTGCTCTCGGCCTCGCCTTCTCGCATCAACCGCGATGGCCCGGCGTTCGGCGTTGCTGCTAACTCGCGTTCGCATTGACGGCATATCCAGCCAAAACCTTCGTTGTAGAAATCATTGAGCTCGATCATTCGGCTTCCTTAGCGAGCTTGGCGAGCTCTGCGTGAAAAAAAAGTATCACGCAAAGCCCGCCAAGTTAGCAAAGACATTTCGGAAGGCCTATTGGACCGGCCGCCGCGTCGTTCCTCGTCCGGGGGTCGGAGCAGTCAGCCGAACCGGGATCGAACTGGTCCGTCCGTCCCGATAGACCTGAAGCTCGATCGTGTCCCCGATCTGTTTCTTGTCGAGCAAACGGTAGAGATCGTCCATATCATTCAAGGTCTGGTTATCGGCCGAAACGATAATATCGCCCAGAGTTCCGTCCCCGGTCACGGCACGAAGCCCGGCCCTTTCAGCTGCACCGCCGGGTACGAGACTGTAAACAAGCAGTCCCTGCTGGACGGGCATTCGATATCCGCGCTCCGCAAGATCCTTGACGCTCGGTAGCGACGCACCGAGTTTCGGACGTCTAACTTCGCCAAACTGGATAAGCTGCGGTAGGACGCGTTTCGCCGTGTTGACGGGAACCGCAAATCCGACCCCGACCGAGCCGCCGGCGGGAGAAAGTATCTGTGAATTTATACCGATCATTTTGCCGTATTTATCGAGCAACGGCCCGCCGGAATTTCCAGGATTGATCGATGCGTCAGTTTGGATCGCCGCATCGATAGGACGATTGTTGCGGGCCCGGATCGGACGCTGAAGTCCGGAGATGACACCGGTCGTCAGCGTTCGGTCGAGACCGAACGGATTTCCAATCGCCAACACTTTCTGGCCGACCACAAGACTATCGGAATTTCCAAGCGGCACGACCGTCAAACCAGTCGTCGGCGGATCGATCTTGATCACCGCAAGGTCCGTGTCCGGATCGCCGCCCACAAACGTCGCCGGATAGTTCTTTTCCCCTCCGAAACTTACGGTAAGTTTTTGAGCTCCTTCGATGACGTGATAATTCGTCAGGATATGTCCATTCGAATCGATCACCGAACCCGATCCGTTTCCCTTGCCCTCCTGGGTCCCGCCCCAGAAGTCTTGTCGGTAGGATGTCGTGTTGATGAACGCGACGCCCGGCGAGATAGATTTATAAACCTCGATGCTGTTCTGCTCATCGCTGACGACGTTCGGATCCGAAATGCCCTGCGGTGCTTGCTTCGGCAAGGCTGACCATTGAACGATCCTTATCATGAAGAAAATTTGTCAGCGAATAGACGAGGACGGTCGCCCCGACAGCGGCAATAGCTGCGGCGAAAGCCAGCAGAATAATTTGACGGGCCGACACTTGATAGATAGGTTTGCTTGCCATAATGACTTTTTCCTTTTTGTAATTGATTGCAACGTTTTTGATGCCTTAAATTCAAAGCGGCGTTGCGTAGTGATTACGAAAAAACAAAGCCTCGTGTTTCCCGCGAAACATGAGGCTCTATATCTATCGGGGATTCCTTAGATCATATGATCATTGCGAGAAAACTATTCGTAAGCGATTCAAGATCGGAGAAAGCTGTCTTTGAAATATAACCGAACGCCGACAGCCCGGTGACAACATGGATCCCCATAAGACTGATATAAACAGCCAGCGCGAGCGTAAGGCCGTGTCTCGCAAGTGCCCTGTTACCCCAGCGTAACAGCACGAGCGCGGTTATCGTACCGATGGCGATCTTCGCCGTCAAGAAGGTGAAGTCGCCTGAGTCGAGAAGCCTTGCCATCAGATGGTTACCCTCAGTCGCCACACCATTACGTACCCAAATAATAGTTAGGATCGCGTCGAGAAGATTTAGTGAGAATAAAAGAAACGTCTCGCGAAATAGGTGCATATCATCCCCAGGTTCAGTAAATCGTGCCAATTCGATCCAAAATGGGCATAGCAAGGTTGCCCGGGTCGGGGGCCTCTTGAAACGAAACAAGCTACTGTAATGCTCCAATAATATGTCTAAACAGTTTCCTATTTCAAGAAAAACTTTGACCGATCTTTCTACTCCTCGAACAAGATATGAAGTGCTAAACTTGAAATTACATACGGGCGGAGTGGAAGTTTTTACAACGATTTTGGTTGAACCGGCGTCGAATGTCCGCGCTGCCTAGTGCCGTGCGTTCATCGGATATCGGTGATTGGAGGAAAATATGAAAAAGCTGTGGAAAGTTTCAATAGTTGCGGTGATGTTATCGCTGATGACCGTTTTTGCCGACGATCTGTCGGCCCAGACTCGAAAACGTCCGGTCGCCCGTAAGCGAGCCGTGGTAAAGCGAACCGTACCGGCGGTCAGGCTCTACACCGTCGCGAGCGGCAAGCGTATACATCGCGCGGATGAACGAGACCATCAGCTCAAAGACCGCTCGGGTCGGCGACACGTTTACCGCGAACATAACCGAATCGGTTTATTCGAGCAATGGTGTGGTTGTCATTCCCGAAGGAAGCGAAGTTTTTGGCCGCGTCGATGCGGTTGTCGCTTCGCGAAAGGGCGGCAAGCCGGGTACGATCGACGTCAGTTTTTACCAGGTGCAGCTCCCGAACGGAGTAAAGCGTCGGATAAACGGTTCGTTGACCGATCTTAATAGCGATGATGCGAAGAGCGATGCCGAGGGAACAGCCTCCGGTGACAGAATGAAACATCGGAAGATCATCTTTATCGGCGGCGGCGGAGCAGGCGGTGCAGTTCTTGGCGGTGCGATCGGCGGCGGCAAGGGCGCTCTGATCGGCGGTCTGCTCGGTGCCGGTGCGGGCTTGCTTGGCGAGCGTATGACCAAAGGCGAAGATGCCGAAGTGCGATCGGGAACCGAGTTCGGCGTGATCCTGAATCAAGCCATTTCGCTCCCGCGATTTGCTGAAGTAAATCCGTAGATCATGTGCTAACGATTTTCTCGGCGGGCCTGTTTATAGGGCCCGCCTTTTTGCGCCCGCCCGCATACCGTTCGCCAAGAAAATCCTTGACACGGAATTGTCCCCATTGTAGTTTTCCTTTACTTCAATTCTGGAGTGCTTCTTGTTGTTTGAATCGTATTTCCAGCGTCTGGTTCGGATCAAGACCGCTGCTCGGGAGTATCCCATGCCGAAAAGCCCATTCCCTCGTCGCAAACCTATTGCGGGTTTTGGTGTGGCGGATTTTTCCGCAGCACTCGACTTGACTCTGGACGATTCTATCGACTCTTCGCTCGCGTTTCAAATGATCGATCAGATCTAATATTGGCTGGAGACGTGCGAGACGCGAATCGAAGCGTACGCGTCGGAACGACAAGGTGGGATCAGGACGCGACTAGACGTCGACGTGCGTGGCCGTACGGCGAAACGGATGAAACGGGCGTCGATCTGACAAAGCGCAAGTCTCGAGCGTCAACGCGCTGGTGAATAGTCTGCCCGAGGAGCTAGAGACGCAGGATAACGAAAGCTTTCCCTGAAAGTGCACAACTGACATAGCAGTTCTCCGAAATCACGGACGAGGCAGGAAGACAAATTACACGAGCTCGACGTACACCGGTGCCAGATCGTGGCGATATCGATGAAAACTCACAGCGTGCAATTGGCATTAATTCGTTGGTAGCGGGCGTATTGTGATGGTAACCGCGGCTACTTCAACGCCAGTTCTTGCTTTTGTTGCGGACCAAGAGCTTCGAGATGCTTGACGATCTTCTGGATCAGCCACTCCGGAGTTGAAGCTCCCGCGGTGACGCCGACGCGGGTCGCACCGGCGACGTCATTAGGGTTGATCTCATCCTCAGTCTCGATCAAGAAAACTCTTTTCGCATTGCTCTTTGCAGACGGCCAGAAGCTTGACGCTGTTCGAAGAATGTCGGCCGCCGATGATGTAGAACGCATCGACCATTCCGGCAAGTGCACGAGCGGCGTCCTGACGATCGCGCGTGGCTGAGCAGATCGTGTTGACGATCTGAACTTCGTCGTCGGTTTTTGATTTGATCGCCTCGGCAGTGTCGAAGAATGTTTTTGCCTTGATCGTGGTCTGTGAAACGACAAGCGGATTTCGCAGACGCGGAAGGCTCGCGACTTCGGATTCGTCGCGGATCACAAACGCATGCTCCGGTGCGTAACCTTTGACTCCGATCATCTCGGGGTGGTCCGGGCTGCCAACGATAATGACGTGTCGATCCTCTTCGGCGGTGCGGGCCGCGAGCTTTTGCACGCGGGTCACGAACGGACAAGTCGCATCGACAACCTTTGAAGCTTTTTCCTCGAGCTCTCTCTGAACGTCGGGCGTTACACCGTGAGCGCGAATTACCGCCGTCTCGCCGCGCTTGATCTGTATCGGGTCGGTAATAGTCGTTACGCCCTGAATTCCGAGCCGGGCCATCTCCTGCTCATTATGGATCAGCGGGCCAAGGCTGCGAACGGTCTCGCCTTCGCCAAGAGCGTCCTCGACCATATCGACCGCACGCTCGACTCCAAAACAAAATCCGTATTCATCTGCCAATAAAACTTGCATTTTCCGCCGTAACTGTCTATTTTCTTACTACTTTTGGACTATCGCCCCAACACCCCGATTTTAGCAAATGCCTCTGACAAACGAAAACTCCGACCTCGAATGCCGTTTCCTTCGCTCGCGACAGTTCGCCGCGATCCACAATACGTTTCTCAAGGGCTTCGCCGACTACCTCGTCAAGTTTGAGTTGACCGAACAACAGTTCAAGAACCACATCACGCTGAACGCCGTCGACCTTAATCGATCTGCCGGGTGTTTCGATGCCGATCGGCCCGTCGGGGTTTCACTCAATGGTTTTGGAAGATGGGAAGGAAAGCCGACGGTCTATGATGCGGGGACGACAGTGATCCCCGAGTTTCGTCGTCGGGGTATCAGCCGTTCGATGTTCGAATGGATGATCCCGATGTTTACGGCGGAGGGTTATACACAATTCCTTCTCGAGGTGATCACCAACAACGATCCTGCCGTGCGTCTATACGAGAATCTCGGATTTCAAAAGACCCGCGAGCTGTTGCTGCTCGAGGCCAAACCTACAATTCAGCTGGAACGCCCGTCGCCCAAAGACGTCGAGATCCGGGAGATCCATCGCCATGAAGAAATACCTTATGCGTTTTTCTGGGACGGTAAGCCATCGTGGCAGAACTCGCTCGACGCGATCCAACGAAGTGTGCGGATGAAACGACTGCTCGGGGCATTTATCGACAACATGTGTGTCGGCTATATCGTTTTTTCGGCCGGCGTGGGACGACTTGCTCAACTTGCGGTTCATCGCGATCATCGGCGAAAGGGTATTGCGAGTCGTCTGTTACTGGAGATGCAGCGTGATGCTCCGGGACAAAAGCTGCATGTCATAAATCTCGACGAATCGATGACCGAATCGGTCGTGTTTTTTCAAAATCGAGGGTTCAAAAAAGTATTAGGGCAGTTCGAAATGCTGAAGGAATTGTGATCACCTCACCGGTTCCCGAAGTAAGACCTCGGCCGTGCTGCGAGCGACGGCCGCAGCTTTTGAATGAGATTCGCGGAGGTACGCGATCTGGAGAAGTGCCTCGCCGGTGCGGGCAAGCAGACGGAAAAGATCGCCTTCTTCGGCTCCGGTTCTTCTTACAAGCTGGTCCCACGACATTCCGCCTGCCCATCGTTCGGCGGCCGCAGCAGCGGAAAGATTGATCGCCTCGGAAGGTTCGATCCCCGAACTCCATTCTTTGTTCGATACTTCGAGAATGATCTCTTCGAGATGGCTGATCACATCGAGTAGATCGTCCGAAAGATAAAGCTCACCATAGTTTCGCTCCGCATCCGCGGTAAGCGATGCCATGAGCCCGGCAGACGTCGACGGCGTCAGGTCATCGAATATTCCCCGACGCAACGCTTCGCCGACAAGCAGCGGACGATCGACACGAACATCGGCGAGCCACTTACCTGATTCGGTAACGGTCTGGGAGTTAAAATCCAGATATCCGAAATGATCGAGAACTTTTGCACGCCTTTCGAACGGAAGCCAGATGTCGAGGTAAAGGAAATCGATGTCGCGAGTGTAATGCTCGATGCGCTCGGCGTCCTCGTAACATTCCCACAGCAGTCTGTCAGAACCGCCTGCGGTAGCGGGCGGTTGAAGATGTGGTTCGCGAGCTTCGTTGAGGTTGTCAGAACCGCCTGCGGTAGCGGGCGGTTGAAGATGTGGTTCGCGAGCTTCGTTGAGGTTGTCAGAACCGCCTGCGGTAGCGGGCGGTTGAAGATGTGGTTCGCGAGCTTCGTTGAGGTTGTCAGAACCGCCTGCGGTAGCGGGCGGTTGAAGCCGGGGTTTGAGTTCGTTGACGATGTCAGAACCGCCCGCTACCGCAGGCGGTTCCGACAATTTCGCGATCAATTGTTCAAGAGTTCGACGCGTCGTCCGAAACTCCGTGTTTCTTAAACGCACGGTTTGGGCTCATCGAGCGGTTTGTTCTTTCCCTCAAACGTCTCAAGAAAAGCTTGCTCGATGTGTTTTTCACGCGTGCTGTAAATATTCTTGTAGACGCGATTTACCCTGTCGAGCGCTAACGTGGTCCCCTGACCGTCATCGCGCATCGCCGAAACCTTGTCTCCGAAAGTATTGAACACTATGAACAGTCGTTTGCCGCTTCGCCCCTGGGTAACGATCCTGCCTTCCTTAACATTTTCGCGAAGCCAATTTTGCCGCAGCTCGGCCCGCGTGGCGGGAATGCTCTGTTCAAGACGATTCTTTGCGCTCACCAGCCGTTCGAATCCCTGGACATCGGATTCGGTGATGCCGAACTCATTTCCGCGAAGTCGTTCGGCGAGCTTCCCGCGTCGCTCGTCGCGCAAACGTTTCAGGTCGTCGATCTTTCGCGCCGTCTTCCGATACGCAAAGCTCTTCTGCGCGATGTCGCGAACCTGCTCAAAATTGCCGAATGCGTCAAGCAGATTCAAGAGGCTTGTATACGTCGATCGAAAACGGCTTTCAAGAGGGTCCGGGTTCGAACGCAAAAGCTCGGCGATCTTTTTTGGATTTTGAAACTGTCCGGGTACGAGCACGGCGAAGCCGACATTATCCTTGCCGCGTCGTCCGGCGCGTCCGGTCATCTGCTGCAGCTCGCTTGCAAACAGCGGACGCCAGCCGTCGTTTCCGCGTGTATCGGCGTTGACTATGACGACGGTCCTGGCGGGGAAATCGACGCCGGCGGCGACCGTCGATGTCGCGAAGATGGCGTTCAGCAGACCGGCGGACATCATCTTTTCGACGAGTAGCTTCCACGCTGGAATATGTCCCGCGTGATGAGATGCAACACCCGCATTTACAAGGATCTTCTGGTGCTTGTGTCGTAAGATCTCCGGATTTTCCGCGGAGAATTCGAGAAAGATCTGCTCGCGGAGCTTTTGCCTGTCGGGATCGGTTTTTTGTGACCGGTCGCCCGCTACCTCCGACGCTGCCTCATCGCATTTTCGGCGGGTCGGCATAAAAATTATTGCCGGGAGCAGATCGTAGCCACGCAAAGCCGAGATCAGTTTATGCGGCGGAATTTCCGGCGGTCGCGGGTTCATTGGGTAAGTATAACTCAGAGGGACGAGGGACGAGGGAGGAGGGACGAGTGACGAGTGACGAGAGACGGGAGACGGGAGACGGAGCCCTCGTCCCTTGTCCCTTGTCCCTTGTCCCTTGTCCCTTGCCCCTTGTCCCTTGTCCCTTGTCCCTTGTCCCTTGTCCCTCGTCCCTCGTCCCTCGTCCCTCGTCCCTCGTCCCTCGTCCCTCGTCACTCATCACTCATCACTCTTTCGCCGTGCTATTCTGACTTTGACGATGAAGAAGTGGCTTTTCAGGATAGGGTTTGTTGTTTTGATCTTGATCGGTGCGCTTTTTTTGATCGCGGCGTGGACCGAGACTGATAAGGCGGTTCTCAAAGGATATAAACAAAACCCTGAGTTGCGTACGATCAAGGAAGGCTGGCCCGGAACACCCGTTGATCAAAACGACAGGTTCATGAATCACGAATTTCCATTTTTGCCGAGCACACGCGCTCTGTTGAAGTGGAAGTTGGGAGGAAACACCTTCGAACAGGAAAAAGAGAACGACTCCGAACGGCTCGAAGTAAAAGATCCGCGAGGTTTTCTTTCCTCGAACGATGACGGCATATTGTGGCTTGGGCACGCTTCCTTTTTCATACGAATCAACGGAGTTTGTCTGTTGACGGATCCCATCTTCGGAAAGCCGCCGGTCGTCAAACGATTTGTCGATGTTGCGTCGCCGATCGAGGATCTAAAGCAGGTCGATTACGTTCTGCTCTCGCACGACCACCGCGATCATATGGACGAGGCCACTCTCCGCGCGGTCGCTGAGAAATTTCCGAATGCAAAGTTCGTCGCGGGCTTGCGGTCCGATGACGTGCTGAATGATTGGAAAACGCCGACCAACCCAGTTGAGACCGGAGGTTGGTTTCAGGAATTTGCTCTCGCGGATGAGCGACTTCAGATCTTCTTTGTGCCTGTCAGACATTGGTCGCGTCGCGGCCTTTTCGATACGAACTGGAGATTGTGGGGCGGCTATGTCATCAAGTCCGATCGCGAAACGATCTATTTCGGAGGCGATAGCGGATACGGACGGCATTATGCCGAAGTTGCGGAGCTTTTCCCGAAGTTAGACTATTTTATCATCGGCATCGGGGCCTATGAACCTCGTTGGTTCATGGAGCCAAACCATAATAATCCGGCAGATGCCGTGCGTGCGTTTGTTGATTCGGGTGCCAGCGCACTCGTTCCGATGCACTACGGTACATTTGATCTTTCGGACGAACCGCCGAGTCAGCCTCTCCGACTTTTGATGGAAGAAGCGGAGAAGAACGGAGTGCGAGAAAAGGTAAAGCGCCTCGCAATCAACGAAGCCTTAGTGTTTGAGCCGGGGCCGGAAGATTAGAAAGTTAGTTTCGATATCACGCTTATCTTTGCGGCTTTGCGGCTTCGCGGGAACCCGCGGCTTATTTTCCCGCAAAGTCGCAAAGCCGGACAGATGACATCGAGACACGGCTCTAGAGTTTTGTCGGGCTTCTGTCGCATAATGATTTAGAAAATCCCTCATGCTCAATGGTAAAAAGATAGTTGTTGTAATGCCGTCGTATAACGCGGCGAGGACGCTGGCACGAACGGTGGACGAGATTCCGCGCGATATCGTCGACGAAATCTTACTGGTCGACGATGCCAGCTCGGACGAGACGGTCGGATTGGCGAACGAGCTCGGCCTGACCGTGTTTGTTCACGAAAATAACTTCGGTTACGGACGCAATCAAAAGACATGTTATCGGGAAGCCCTCAGTCGCGGTGCCGACATCGTCGTGATGGTCCATCCGGATTATCAATACTCGCCGAACCTTATCGTGCCGATGGCGGGGATGATCGCGTACGGTGAGTACGATTGCATCGTCGGGTCGCGCATCCTTGGCAAGGGAGCCCTGGCCGGCGGAATGCCTCTGTATAAGTACATCTCGAACCGCTTCCTCACACTGTTCCAGAACATAATGCTGAGCGCAAAGCTGTCGGAATATCACACGGGGTTCCGCGCTTTTAGCCGCGAAGTGCTCGAAGCTCTGCCGCTGAATGAAAACTCGGACGATTTCGTCTTCGACAATCAGATGCTGGCACAGGTCGTTCATTTCGGATTCCGCGTCGGCGAGATCTCGACGCCGACCCGTTACTTTGCCGAGGCATCGTCGATAAACTTTTCGCGGAGCGTAACGTACGGTCTTGGCGTGCTGGCAACATCTTTGCGATTCAGACTGCATCGGATGAAACTTTTTCGCTCTCGCATCTTCCGTGTGCGAGGGCAGCGCCTCTTGCCTAATTATTACAAGCAGATCGAGGTTGAAAGCGTCACCGAGAAACGGTAGCAGCCGTATTTACGGATGAGAGCGGGATACCGGAAAGCGGTGTTTTGAAAGCCACTCCCGCCGTTCGTCTCGTACGCGATCCTTTTTGCTCTGGTTGATCCAGCCGCAGTCGACTTCGCGATCCTTAAAGCTTGATCTCAGACGGGAAATGCCGGCTCACGAGCATTCATTTTGCCCGGTTCGGGCAACACCGTGATACGGACATCGCATTTGGAAAATAAAGTTATGGCGTCCATCACGCAAAAAGAGATCACTGTCGCGGTCGCGCTGGCCGTGCTATGTGCTCTGGTCTACTCACCGGTTGGGGGCTTTCACTTCGTCAGTCTCGACGACAATCAATACATCTCTCAAAACACCGCCGTCGCCAGCGGTCTGAATTTTTCGTCGCTGCGCTGGGCGTTCACAAGTTTCTATGCGGCGAACTGGCATCCGTTGACGTGGATCTCGCACATGGTCGACGTACAGTTGTTTGGGATGAATCCTGGAGCTCACCATCTGGTGAACCTTCTGTTTCACGCGATCAACAGCATTCTTGCCTACGCCGTCTTTCGAATCCTGACAGGTGACCATTGGAAAAGTGCTCTTGTGGCCGCATTGTTCGCCGTCCATCCCGCCCATGTCGAATCGGTCGCGTGGATCGCCGAACGCAAGGATGTCTTGAGCGGCACCTTCTTTTTACTGACGATTCTCGCATACGTCAGATTTGTCGGAAGACCGGGCGAGCGTCAAGAACCCGCCGGCCGTTTTGATACTGCGAGGCGATTTCTTTCGCCTCGATACATTCTGGTGGTTCTCTTGTTTGCGGCCGGCCTGATGGCTAAACCGATGTTGGTGACGCTGCCGTTCGTCCTGCTGCTATTGGATTTTTGGCCGTTAGGACGGTTGAACAAACTTCGCGATCTGCCCGCGCTTACGTTTGAGAAACTACCGCTTTTTCTTCTCACAGTCGGATCTTCGGTCATTACATTTTTTGCGCAGAGGTCAAGCGGAGCTGTCGCCACACTCGATTTCCTGCCCTTCTCGTCTCGTTTGTCGAACGCAGTAGTCGCGTATGTGAAATACATCGCGATGCTATTTTATCCCGTGGATCTGGCAGTACTATATCCGCGCGAAGACGTCGGATTGCTGTCGGTCTCGCTCGCCTTGATCCTGCTTATCGCAATAACCATCGTCTGTGTTTGGCAGATATCCGTGCGCAAGTATCTTCTGTTCGGTTGGCTTTGGTTTCTCGGAACCCTCGTCCCAGTGATCGGCCTAGTGCAGGTCGGCGGACAGGCAATGGCCGATCGTTACACATACATTCCATACTTCGGCTTGTTTGTCATGGTCGTCTGGGGCGGAGCGGAGATCCACGAACGCCGAGGGCTCCCGCGGCAAGCTCAGACGGCCACTGCAATTTCGCTGGTCATCGTTTTGTCGGTCTTCGCGTTCATCCAGGTATCGTATTGGCGCGACAGCGAAACGCTCTATAAGCGGACACTGAGCGTCACCCAAAATAATTTTTTGATCGAGCACAATCTTTGTCATGAGTATGTATTTTCCAGCCGGCTCGACGAGGGCGAAGTTCACTGCGACAACTCCATCCGAACGAATCCGAACTATGTCGATGCGCAAAATACGCTCGCGATATTGAAATTAAAACGGGGAAATTCGGCCGAGGCCGAGCGCGCGTTTCGAGATATTCTCGATCGATGGCCTAGGTACATGCCCGGCTATGTAAACCTTGCGGTCGCGTTGACGATCGAAGAGAAACCGGAGGAGGCCGAAAGCGCACTCGCCCAAGGGGCGCAGTTTGACGAGAATGCCGAGGAACGCGCGATGTGGATCGATCCGGTCAAGAATCTTGCGGATCTTTACGCAAAGCAGAACAAACACGAGAAGGCAGTGGAGAATTACATCCGGGCGATATTTCTCGCGCCATATCGGGCCGATGTTCGACGATCTACGGCCGCTTCGCTATACGCTCTCGGTCGATACGACGAAGGTCTGACACAGATCCAAGCCGCGGTGGAACTTGATGCCGGCGATGCCGATACGTTCTATCAGGGCGGTTTGTTGTTCGAAGCGAAAGGTAAACGGGATGACGCCGTGCTGATGTTCGAACGGGCCATCGCCATACGGCCCGATTTTCCGGAGGCGAAGAATAGACTGGAAAAACTAAAAGGAGACAAAACGAAATGATCGACCGCAGAGAGTTTTTAAGTTTGGCCGCGACGACGACCGCCTGCGTCGGGCTGATGGCCGGCCGAGGCCTGGCTTCGCCGCAGCCGATCGACGTAGAAGAGGCTACAGTTGCAAGTCTCCAGGCTGCAATGACAAGCGGTGCGATATCGGCCCGCGACCTGGTTCTCGCATACGAGGCGCGGATCCGGACCGGCGATACCGCGACGAACTCGATGTTAGAGCTCAACCCCGATGCGCTGAGTATCGCGGCAGAACTTGATCGGGAGCGAAAGGCGGGAAAGATGCGCGGTCCGCTGCACGGAATTCCGGTTGTGCTCAAGGACAACATCGATACGGCCGACAAGATGAAAACGACGGCCGGAAGCCTTGCGTTGATCGACGCTCCCGTCCCGAAGGTTGACGCCTTTCTTGTCCAGCAGCTAAGACGCGCGGGTGCGGTAGTTCTCGGCAAGACGAATCTTAGCGAATGGGCGAACTTTCGCTCGACAGGTTCGACAAGCGGCTGGTCCGGACGCGGCGGCCAAACGCGGAATCCGTATATTCTCGATCGCAATCCGTGCGGCTCGTCATCGGGTACGGGTGCAGCGATCGCGGCAAACTTCGCTGCGATCGGCATTGGGACGGAAACGGACGGCTCGATCGTCTGTCCGTCGTCGATCTGCGGAATTGTTGGTTTGAAACCTACCGTCGGTCTGATCTCTCGCAGCGGTGTTATTCCTATCTCGGCTTCGCAGGACACCGCAGGCCCAATGACGCGCACCGTTGCCGACGCGGCTGTGATGCTCTCCGCAATGACGGCCGTGGATGCGTCGGATCCGGCGACAGCGAAGAACGGAACGATGGGGCGAACGGATTACGAAACGTTTCTAAAACCGGATGGTCTGAAGGGGGCCGTGATCGGCGTCGCACGAGACTTCTGGGGAAAACGTGCAGCGGTCGACAAGGTCACGGATGCAGCGCTCGATGCGATGAAGAAGGCAGGAGCGACTCTGGTCGATGTGAAATTTCCGAACCTGGAAAAATTTGGCGATGCGGAATTCGAAGTTCTGCAATTCGAATTCAAAGACGGATTGGAAAAGTATCTCGGCGGGCGCGGTTCAAAATACAAGAACCTAGATGACTTGATCAAATTCAACAACGACAACGCAGCCCGCGAGATGTCGCACTTCAAACAGGAAATATTCGAGACGTCGGCGAAGAAGGGGCCCTTAACGACGAAGGAATATCTGGAGGCTCGAGCACTGTGTCTCAAGCTGACGCGGGAAGAGGGAATCGACGCCGCAATGAATAAGGACAAACTGGATGCGATCGTGGCTCCGTCGAATGCACCGACGTGGATGACAGATTGGGTCAACGGCGACTGCGGAAGTAACTATATCTCGAGCTCTTCACTCGCTGCCGTCGCGGGCTATCCGAGCATCACGGTTCCGGCGGGGTTCATTCGCGAATTGCCTATCGGGATATCATTCTTTGGCCGGCCGTACACCGAACATATTCTTATTCGAATTGCTTATGCGTTCGAGCAAATGACAAAGGCGAGAAGGAAACCGAAGTTCCTTGCGACGGCTAGCTGAGCCGGACGTGCAACGATCGCAGTCCGTCGAGGATGAGATTCTCGTCGAAGGCGACGACCGTTTTGCCGATCTTCGTGGGCAGGAGTGCTGCGTTTCCACCGGTCGCAACGATCGGAGCACCGACGCACGCCTCGGCTCGGACCTTTTTGATCAGGCCCTCCACCATCGACACGTATCCGCAATAAACACCCGACCGGATCGATTCGATCGTTGAAGCGCCGATCACTTCGTTGGGTTTCGTTACTTCCACGTTCGGAAGCTTCGCTGTTTTCAAATGCAGAGCCTCGGCCATCGCGTCCATTCCCGGAGCGATGACGCCACCCAGCAGATCGCCGACGGCATTGACGACGTCGATGGTCGTCGCCGTGCCGAGGCTGCACACGACAACGGGTGTGCCGTACTTTTCGACGGCGGAAAATGCCGCGACCACGCGATCGGTGCCGAGTGATTCGATGGGGACGTACTTTATCTTCAGGCCGAAATCGAAAGTGTTATCGACAAACACCGGTTCGACATTCGCCGCCGCGCGCAGAAACTCGCGCACCGTTTCTTCCACATCAGGCACGACCGAGCAAACGATCGCGGCTTCGATCGGCGAGGTCAGGCGATCTGCAACAGCGAGCCCTATCTCGTCTCGCGCCATGTTACGTTTTGTCGGGATCGAGAACTTTGAGGTAAGTATTTGGCCTTCAAACAAACCAAACTTGATATTGGAGTTGCCAATGTCAGCGGCTAAGAGCATTTCCTACAGTGGATAGTGAGTAGTGGATAGCGGATAGTTCGTAACTCTCAACTATCAACTTGTAACTATCCACTGAAGAAATCAACCTTGAAGCGGCAGCCCGTCGTAGACGATGGTCCATCCGTTCTTGCGGCTTGTACGCAGGCTCTTGGTAAACCATGCAAGCGCCGCGGTGGGATCATCGTAAAGCTGTACCGCCGGATTATTTTCGCGCGGATCGACCCGGCATATTGCGGCACCGGCGGTCGCGCTTTTGATACAAAGGAGCGCGATCATGCTGTTCTTCTGCAAAACGGCGGTGCGAACGAGGACGTCGGCGTCGTCGTCGCTAAAATCCTCAAAATCGGCTAACTCGTCCGAAAACTCGTCGTCGAAATCGAAATCATGTTCAAGGTCAAACTCGTTACTCATAAAACTAAGCGTAGTTAGAAACTACACTGTTGGGTTCCAAAGTTCAATTCGTATTTCACCTCAGAAAAGTTTTTGACGATACGCTCTTCCCTCAGCTTATTGCCGGTCCGCCTATCGACGACATTCCGCCATATCTCGTTCTCCCGATAATTGCTTCCGTTGCGTGTAAGAAAGCGGTGGCTTTTCTCGAACACGTGATAGGAGTTAGTAGTCTCTGCGTCCGAGTAAATGGAACCTTTCAGATGATCAGCGGTCAGCCAAACCTTGATCTGAAATGCTAATTCGGTCTGGTTAAGGAATCGTAGATCGATGTAATTGTAGAAAACACCGGCACCGCTGCCGAAGGGGAGCGTGCGGTTCTCATCGGGGAACGGATCGAAACTGTGATGATGTCGCTCGGTCACCGTAAGAGGGGTGTGAAGCGCGCATCCAATAGAGCAAGTTCGACAACTGGCACAATCCGCCGCCAATTCCACGGACTACCAAACCGCGCGAAAGCTGCATTCCCTCCACATATCCTTTGGCCGCCGTTGCCTCGCCCACACACTTCCAAAACGAAAATGTTTCACCCGGTCTTATGATGATGCCGTCAATCGGCGGACATGCGATCTTTAAGTTGTCGATCTTGTTCTCCTGGAGCTGCGGGTCCGAGTTGCCCAGGCGTCGACGCAAGAGTGACTGATGCTTTGTGCAGCTAAAAGGAAGATTTACTTCGACTCGTTCGGAGGCGAATTCGAGACCTCCGGCAATGTCTCCGACCGTTCGGAACAATCGTTTCTGCAAAATTCGCGTGCGATAGATTGCGGGGTGAAATTCTGAAAGGCGTCTTCGCATTAGTTTGTCGCTCGAACCTGTTCGACATCCCCGGCTTGAACGATCGCTACGGATCCGTCGATGCGTTTGATTCGCAGAGCCCCATTACTCTCAAGACCGTCGGTCGTTCCGGTCACGGTCTCGTTTTCTAAAACGACTCGCACTAATTTGCCCGAGCTATACGAAGATCTACGCGTCCAGGCGTCGATAATGATTGCCGGCCCGTCCTCGCCTTGAAGTTTTTCGTAGTAACGGCCGAGATGATCGGTGAGGATGTCGATCAAGTCTTCCCGGCCTATGATCGTCGGCGAGTTATCTGCGACACACGTTGCCGTCGTAACAAGGTCCGGTGGAAAGTGTGAAGACTGGAGGTTGATGCCGATACCGACTATCACTGCCAGACCTATAGCGGTTTCTGTTGTCTCCGCGAGAATGCCGGCGATCTTTTTGTCGTTCACGAGGACGTCGTTTACCCATTTAATGTCTGGCGTGATCCCGAACTTTTCAAGAGTGTCGTGAACTGCAACTCCAGCCATCAACGTTATCAACCCCAGATCGCGTGAATCGATCCTTGGGCGAAGAATCACGCTGAAATAAAGTCCGGCGTCGCGTTCCGACACCCACGTCCGTCCATGTCGGCCCCGCCCCGCAGTCTGCTGTCGAGCGACTACACACAGTCCTTCGTCTGCTCCCGCTCTAGCCTGCTTGAGGGCTTCGGTGTTCGTGGAGTCCAGGATATCGAATGTGATAAGAGAGAACTTCATAGTTCAGAGTGCAAGCTCTGACTTGTTGCCGGCAAAACGTCCAAGCCAAAGCGTGTCCCCTAAACGGGTCTCCAAAGGCTGTCGGTATAGAAGTTTATATCGTCACAAAACTCCGTTTCGATCTCGAAATCGCTTTCGGCCGCGAGTTCCTGAATCATCGTCCGAGTGTATTTCTGAGAGATCTCCATGAAGATCGGCTCCCACTGATCAAAATCAAAAGCCTGGTTCAGAGCCTTGATCGTCACTGTTTGTTTTTCGCGGCTGATGAGAAAGCTACGTGCTGCACATTCGACCGGCCGGTATTGAGCATAGTGCGAGAATTTTTCGACATCGAAATCGGCCCCGAGTTCGCGGTTGATCCGGCTTAGCAGGTTGAGATTAAATGCTGCGGTAACGCCCGTCGGATCATCGTATGCTCGCACGATCACGCGAGGATCTTTCTGCATGTCAAAACCGATGAATGCACGGTCATTCGAATTCATGACGCCGCGCAAATGGCGGAAAAAGTCGACCGCCTGCGCCCGTAGAAAGTTACCGATGTTCGAACCAAGGAACATCAAGATCTTGCGACGGTCACCGCCGTTTCGAAGGCTGCCCAGGACCTTAAAGTAGTCGCCTGTGTGCGGGTTTATGCGGAGGTCCGGAAACTTTTTTCTGAATCGCGCCGAAAGTGCATCGTTCGCTTCCTGAGAGATGTCGATCGGCGAGTACGTGAAGTCGATGCCTGACTTTAGAAAATGCTCGATCAGTACGGCTGTCTTGGTGCCGTCGCCGGCCCCAAGCTCGATCAGATCAAGCAATTGCGGATCGCGGATCGCGGATTGCGGATTCGTTGGTGTGCTCGAATCTCTGCCGAGGAACGCCTCTAATATGGAATGCGCCTGATTCTGAAATATTCCGAGTTCCGCCCGCGTTGGATAGTATTCCGGAAGCCGCATTATTTCCTGGAACAATCGCGAGCCTTCGTCGTCGTAGAAATATTTCGACGAGAGCCGTTTCGGCGTCGACGACAGACCGCTAAGCACGTCGTCGGCGAATTGTGTCAGTTCCGGTGTTGGAGAGGATTGCATACTATTCAGTTCCTTTGCGAACTTTGCGAGCTCTGCGTGAAAGTCCGTGTTTCTATCACGCAAAGCTCGCAGGGCAAACAAAGACATTCCCTATTTCGCCAATCTAATTCCCGTAAATTGCCACCTCAAATGCGGGTGGAAAAAATTCCGATAGGTGTTCCTGCTATGGCCTGGCGGAGTTACAACCGACGCTCCGCGAAGAACCATTTGATTGATCATGAACTTGCCGTTATATTCGCCAACCGCACCGGCGGGCTTTTTGAACCCGGGGTAGGGCAGGTACGCGGAGTTCGTCCACTCCCAACGCAATCCCCAATTGAATCTATCGCTCGCGGCCTCCCACTCGAACTCGGTCGGCAGACGCATGCTTTTCCATTCGGCGAAGGCCGAGGCTTCGTAATACGAAACGTGGCAAACCGGAGCGTCAGGACTCAGCTCCCTTAATCCGCCGAGGGTGTAGTTAAACCACGTGCCGTCACGTTGATGCCAATAGAGCGGCGACTCAACCTTGTTTTGATCGACCCAATCCCAGCCCTCCGCGTGCCATAGAAGCGGGTCTCGATATCCGCCGTCCTCAACGAATTCGCGGTACTCGCGATTGGTGACAAGCGAGTTCCGTATTTCGTACCGATCGAGAAAGACCTGATGACGGGCACGCTCGTTGTCGAAGCAAAATCCATCGCCTGAAAATCCAATTTCGTGCGTGCCCGCATCGGTTTCCGCGAACCCGGTGTCGGCTCCGTCGGCTTTTTCCACAAGTGAATAACCTTCACGATAGACAGGAAAAAGCGGATTGAGACTAAATGTAAATTTTAGATCGGTGAGAAAAAGCTCTTGATGCTGCTGTTCGTGATTGAGACCGAGAATAACCATCTCCCGAAGCTGGTCAGAGTCCCCCGCTGCCCCAGCCTGTTTCGACAACAGTTGGAGCATCTTCTCGTCGACGTACTTTCGATACTCGACGACCCGCTTTACGGTAGGGCGCGAAAGATCGCCGCGGTGATCGCGTGATGTTCGCTCGCCGATCGAGTTGTAATAGCTGTTGAAGAGATATCCGAACTGCTCGTCAAAAACCTGATAGCCGTTCGACGAATTTTTTGAGGATCATCTCCTCGAAAAACCAAGTGGTATGAGCGATGTTCCACTTCGGAGGCGAGACGTCGACGGTCGGCTGCGGGATGTAATCTTCGATCTCGAGCGGCTCGCATAGTGTTTCCGTGTAGCCTCGGACGGAAGAGTAAAGTTCTGCCAGATCAGCCGCGCCGATAGTTTGAGGATAACTAGCCTGCATGTACCTATTAAACCAAAACTTGCCGGTCGCGGCTAGGTTTAGCTGCTTGGACCCGCGATCTTGCTCCGGCGCTCGATCTTCAAAAGAGCCTCTTTACAAATTTCAGCGAGATACGGATCGCCTGATGTTACATAGGTTTGCAGGACCGGAATCGAGTTCTTGTCTCCGATGACGCCGAGTGAAAACGCCGCTTCTCGCCGGGTGTCATCCGACTCGCTGTTGTTTTGAAGCACCACGGTCAACACTTCGCGTGCTTTGGACAGGTTATGCGGGATCGCGCCGGTTACATCTGACGAACCGAGATCCTTAAATTTTTCGGGAAGGAAATTCTGTGGAGTAAGAACACTCGGGTTTCCGGTGACGTTGATCTGAGCGATCTGGCCAATGGAGCGTGCGGCACTTCGGCGGAGAAACTCATCGTCTTCCCGTGGCCGCGTCTCGAGGATCCGCAAAAGCTCATTGATCGCCGAGGTATCACCGATCTTTCCGAGCGCAATGGCCGCGGCGGTCCTGACTTCGAGGATCTTGTCACTTCGAATCATGCTGACAAGCAGCGGCGTCGCGGAGCGATCCTGCACATCGCCGAGCGCGTATGCCGCTTCGCGGCGTACAAATTCCATCTTGTCGCTCAAAAGGGGAATAAGCGACCTTGCCGATTCGTCTTTTGGAAGAAAAACGACTGAGGCGGCGGCAGACGCCCGAACTATCGGCTCCCTAGCGCGAAGAGCCGGAACAGCGAGACGCGATGCAGACGACGATCGCAAATTTCGGATTTCGAACAGAGCGGCACGTTTTTCTTCGAGCGATCCGTTGGCGATCTGCTGCCGCAGCCGAGCGACAACTGATGGAGCAAGATCTTCCGAATCAGCTTGAGCGAAACCAGATGCGGTGGAGAAGAGATGCAGGACGCAAATCAATGCAAAAAAGAGGAACATCCGGCAGGGTGTTAGACACCTACGTTCCCGAAGTCTTGTTTTGAGATTGTTTTTCAAACCTCGTGATATACGTTTTGAGGATAGAGTCGTTCCCATTCGCCAACCTGTTGGGCGCGTCGATTTTCGTATGCGTCGGATAAAGACAATATCAAATCGTCGTTTTTCTCAGTTGGTCGGGTTTTACTCGAGGAGAAAATCGGAGGCTGGTTTATGATTTCGGGTTCGTGTAGGATCTCGCCGGGGGCGTTGTTGCGGATTCGGTTTGCCATCTTTTCCTCCTTTCGGAGCAGACGGCAAAACCTCACTTTTATTAGTCTAGGTCGGCACCGCCTGCAATAAATCTTTTGTCGTCATTAAGAATATGGTTTAAGTATTTCTCCTTACAAATCGGTCCCGACAGGATATCACACCATGACAAGATCGGCCAAGAAAAAACTGGCTGCAGTTGCCTTGGGTCGCGAAATCCCTTAACCTGTTCCGCATGGTTTGCTGGCAACTCTATCTCGCCCTTAGATAGCCACCCGCTGAAGAGATCTTCGGCGAGAGTGGCGACGTCTCCGTAATTTCAACGACATTTTGTTTTCGATCGGTCTGATAGATAGTAGAGCTTCTATCGGCTAAACTGACTTTTTTTCATGTCCGTCGTGGATATTCCGAAAGTGCATTTATGGACGAGAAATATTTTGCAAAAAAGATTGAGCGGAAGTGGCAGCAGAAATGGGCCGAGAGCGGTGTATTTGAAGCCGAGATAGCAGATCGGCGTCCCAAGTTCTATCAGCTCGAAATGCTGCCGTACCCGTCCGGCAACCTTCATATGGGCCATGTTAGAAACTATTCGGCCGGTGACGTCGTCGCGTGGTTCAAGAGGCTAAAGGGATTCAACGTGCTGCATCCGATCGGGTGGGACTCGTTCGGGCAGCCGGCCGAAGACGCGGCGATAAAACGCGGCGTCAATCCGCGTGAGTGGACCGAAGAGAATATCAAGGCGATGCGCGGCCAGATCGAGCGCCTGGGTTTGAGTTACGACTGGCGTCGTCAAATGGCGGCGCACCGTCCCGAGTATTACAAGTTCGATCAGTGGTTCTTTCTGAAGATGTACGAGATGGGCCTGGCGTACAAGAAGACGACACAGGTCAACTGGTGCGAGCATGATCAGGCGACACTCTCCAATGAGCAGGCGAGCGGCGGACTCTGTTGGCGATGTGGAAATGCTGTAACGAAAAAGTCGCTCGAACAATGGTTCCTCAAGACAACCGACTACGCGGATGAGCTGATCGACGGTCTGGATGAGATCGAATCCGGTTGGGCTCCCGCGGTCGTAAAGCGGCAGCGCGATTGGATCGGACGCTCCGAAGGAGCGTACATCGATTTCGGATTGCGGATTGCGGATGGCGGATTTGAATCTCAAAAATCCGAAATCCCGGATCTCAGATCCGTCCGGGTGTTTACGACGCGGATCGACACGATCTATGGAGCGAATGCGGTGGTCGTTGCCGCCGAGCATCCGATCATCGAAAACTTTAGGTCTGAATTCTCAGCCGACGTGATCGCCAAGATCGATGAGATCAAGGCACAGAAACTGAAACCGACCGATCGCGAAACAGAAATCGAAAAAGACGGCATCGACACCGGCCTGAAGGCGATCAATCCGTTCAGCGGCGAGGAACTGCCTGTTTGGGTCGGCAATTACGTGATGATGGAATACGGGACGGGTGCTGTGATGAGTGTTCCCGCTCACGATGAACGCGATTTTGAATTCGCCCAGAAGTTCAAATTGCCCGTGAGGAGAGTCGTGGAGTCTGGGAAGTCTGGGAAGTCTGGGAAGTCCGGGGAGTCGGACTTGCAAGACTCTCAAGACTCGACAGACTCGACGGACTCGACAGACTCGACGGACTCGACAGACTCGACAGACTCGACAGACTCGTAACTCAAGACCTTCCCTTCACCGATTACGGGATAATGATCAACTCCGGCAGTTGGGACGGGAAAACGACCGAAGAAGCGAAAAGGGAAATGGTGGCCTTCGCGGCGGAGAATGGTTTTGGCGAAGCGGCCATGACCTATCGTCTGCGTGATTGGGGAATCTCCCGCCAGCGCTTTTGGGGCTCGCCGATCCCCATCGTCTATTGCGATCAGTGCGGCATGGTTCCCGAGAAGTTTGAAAATCTACCGGTCCGTCTGCCTGAGAACGCACCACTGACCGGTACGGGCGAATCGCCTCTCGCAAAAGTGCCCGAGTTTTACGAGACAAAATGTCCGAACTGCGATGGCCCGGCACATCGCGAAACCGACACGATGGACACGTTTGTTGATTCGTCCTGGTACTTTTTTCGATATACCGATCCGACAAACGCGACGCTCCCATTCTCGGATGAGCTCGCGGCATATTGGACGCCCGTCGACCAGTACATCGGCGGCGACGATCATGCGGTGATGCATTTGATCTACACGCGGTTTTGGTCAAAGGTCATGCGGGACATCGGCTTGGTGAAATTTGATGAGCCCGTCAGGCGTCTGCTGACTCAAGGGATGGTTGTCGGCGAAACTTTCTTTGACGACGCAACGGGGAAACGGATCTATTTTCCGCCCGACGCCGTCACGGTCGAGCGTGATGGTAAGGGAAAGCTCGTCGAAGCGAGATCGAGCGACGGCAAGCCGCTGAAATATGGGATCGAGCGGATGTCGAAGTCGAAGGGCAATGGTGTCGACCCCGATGAGATGGTCGAGATCTACGGTGCCGATGCGACACGCCTGTTTGTCATGTTCGCCGCCCCGATCGAGCACGAGCTGGTTTGGAACGAAGCCGGCATCGAAGGCGCGGTCCGATTTCTACAACGCGTCTGGCGATTGGTTTACAAGTGGAAGGACGCCTCGTCGGATCCACATGTTCAACCACCTGCTACCGCTGGCGGTTCTGACAGAGCACTTCGTCGTAAGACCCACCAGACGATAAAACGGGTCTCGGACAGTCTTGAGTCGTTACAGTTCAACACGCCGGTCGCCGCACTGATGGAATTGGCAAACGCGATAGGCGATATCGACGTCGAAGAGCCAGGTGCCGGACACGCGGCAAGGGAAGCTCTGACAAGCCTTGTGCTGATGCTGACACCGTTTGCACCGCATATAGCCGAGGAGTTGCATGGCGTACTTACGCAGGATGACGACGGAATGCTCGCAAGCGGGGCGCGGTTTCCCGAGTATAGTGAGGAGCTTGCAAAGGCGGACGAGATCGAGATACCTGTGCAGGTGAACGGAAAGCTTCGGACGCGGATCTTCGCACCGCCTGAGGCCTCGAATGAAGCATTAGAGGGGATGGCACTCGGGGACGAGAAGATCGCAGAACTTGTAGCCGGCAAGCACGTAGTAAAAGTAGTAGTTGTGCCGGGACGGCTTGTGAATATCGTTATCCGCGGTTGAGGCTGTAAAGATTCCGGATACGGGACTACCTTGCTTGAAAAAGCCAAAGAAATTAGAATCAATTAGAGCTTTGAAAGAAAAAACGTCGCCCGAAGTGTGCCTAAGAAAACTAAGTCCTGATCTTCTCACGCGTTTGGTTTTTGCTTAAACGTTCAAATGAAGGAATGCCAGCTTTGTAAAAATTGCTTCGCCGATGACGTAGCGACTTGTCCGAACGATGGAATGCCGACCGTTCATACTATCGCGGGCGAACCTGTGCTGGAGGGGAAGTATCACATCGAGTGCCGTCTGGGGCAGGGCGGCATGGGCGTTGTTTACAAAGCTCGCCATGCGTATCTGAAAACCCAGCTTGCGATAAAGATCATCCTCCCCGATCTTGTCGGTAACGATCCACAGCTCGTCACTCGATTTAGACAGGAGGCCCTCGCCGCGGCCGCGATCCGACATAACAATGTTGTCGCCGTGACCGATTACGGTGTCGTCAACGGAACGCTACCGTTTCTCGTGATGGAGTACGTCGAGGGCGAATCGCTGCACGATCTGCTCGCTCGCGAAAAATCGCTGCACCCGGAGAAAGCTCTCGAACTAATGACGGCCATATGCGCTGGTGTCGGTGCGGCGCATCATCAAGGTATCGTTCACCGCGATCTCAAGCCGCTGAATGTCATGATCTGCAGCGACAAACCAAATCTGTCGCAAGCGGTGAAGATCCTCGACTTCGGTCTGGCAAAGATCAAGTCCGGAGAGTTGCTCGGTTCGTTCGTACAGGCCCAGACGACGGGCCTGATGGGTTCGCCGTACTACATGGCTCCGGAGCAATGGGCCGACGACGAGCCCGATTCGCGTTCCGATATATACAGCCTTGGCGTAATGCTCTACCAGATGCTCGCTGGTGATGTTCCTTTTAAGGGATCATCGATTCCGGCGATCATGAAAAAGCATGTCAGCGATCCTGCACCGCGCTTTATCGAGCTTGGAGTCACGATTGCACCCGAGATCGAGGCTGCGGTTCTCCACACGCTTCAGAAAGAGAAAGAACAACGGACGTCGTCGGTCGAAGTTCTCGTTAACGAATTAAAGGAAGCGATCCATCCTCAATCGATCGGCATGAGCACGGGGTCGGGGCACGGCTCGCTACCGGTTTCGACGCTTACGGTCCACACACGCCCGCCGCAATCGCGGGTCTATGTCGATAACGTCCCCGTGGGAGAAAGTCACAACGACGGCCGGCTTCTGCTTGAAGGCGTTCAAAGCGGCAATCACCACCTTCGCGTCAGCCACGCAGGATTCCAGGACTGGTTTGGTGACGTGGTGTGCGATGGTAAACCGACGCAAGTGGTCGCTGAATTGCGAGCGCAGGGCTCGACAAGCCCGCGAATCGCTCCTGTCGCCGGGGAAACTCCGCATAGTCTTGCCCAGACTCAACTGTCGCATCCGGACATGCAAAAGACGGAGTTGCAGAACTGGGACACGGGCCGTCAAGATATTGGCACCGTCTCTCAGCCACCCAAACCACGCTTGTTTTCTCCGCTTGTTCTCGGCGTTCTCGGCTTGGCTTTGCTTCTTGTGGTTGGTGCGATGGGGGTTGCTGGTGCGTATATGCTCGGGTTGATTCCCAAACTTCCCGGATCCGCCAACACGCCCGGTCCGGCACCGCCCCCCGTGCCAAGCGTCTCGCCATCCGTGACTGTTAAGCCAGAAATGGCGGAGATTCCCGGCGGAACCTATAAGATGGGGCGCAACAACGGGAACGATAATGAACGCCCGGAACATGAAGTGACCGTCAAGAAATTCAGCATGGACAAGACCGAGGTCACGAACGCCGAATATCACGAGTTTGTTACGGCAACGGGATATCGGCCGTTTCCAGTTCACTGGGTGAATGAAAAACCGATACCCGGACAGGAGCGAATGGCGGTCCGCTTTGTGAATGCGAGCGATGTCGAAGCCTTTGCAGCCTGGCGATCAAAGCGCGACGGAGTGGAATATAGACTCCCGACCGAAGAACGAGTGGGAATTTGCTGCACGCAACGGCAGCAAGCAGAATCTTTATCCTTGGGGAGATAAGTTTGATCCGCAGTGCGCGGTCATAGATCAATCGAGCAATGATCCGACGGTCGTCGCATCAAAGAGCTGCCCGAATACGTGGGGTGTGCACGACTTGATCGGAAATGTCTTTGAATGGACCTCCTCCGAACCGTCTCTCTACCCGGGAAGTTCCGGTGAGGTTCGCCCCTTGACCGAGCCGCATCTTATGATCCGTGGCGGAGCAGCAATTTACAAATCCACCGGTAACAACGCGATCACGTCGACCTTTCGGGTAGGTATCCCGGCGAATACGCGGCGCGCCGAGATCGGCTTTAGGCTGGTTGGGCCATGATGCGGTGGATCAGGATTCAAACCTGCTCGCTCCTTTTAAGCTTTTTACAATGAGAAATATTTTTACAAACCTGCTTTTATTTTTGGTCTTAGCTTTTGCTTTGTCCGCGGTTACGAATTGCACGAATACCGCGACGACCGATAACGGTGTGGCCGGAGGTTCGCAGGAGTCCCCGGGAAGTTCTGCTCCCGAGGCTAATCTCGAGAAAAAGAAAACCGATTATCCACCGATAGCTGTCGCGGTCGCCCAGGCGGACCTCAAGAATCTGGATGGTTCGACATTCAAGGTAGCTGACAAGAAGGGGAAGGTACTTCTCCTCAATATGTGGGCGACCTGGTGTGGCCCCTGCCGTTCCGAGATGCCCTCTCTTGTGAAAATGCAGGACGAACACAGGGATAGCGGCCTGGAAGTGATCGGCCTCAACACAGACGATGAAAGGGTCGAGGACATCAACCGGTTCGCTGCGGAGCTAAAGCTGAACTACACACTGGTGTGGGCGGATACGGCTATCCAGGCGGCACTCTTGAAGATCAGCAAATTTAACGGTATTCCGCAGAGCTTTGTTATCGACCGAGAGGGTAATTTGCGTGGAGTTTTTCGCGGAGCCAATCCGGCGGATATCAAAAAAATGGAAGAGCTAGTCGAAATGGTGGTCAATGAGTAACTATGAGCTGTGAACTATGAACTCTTAGAAGGAAGTTTGGTTCCAGTTTCCAGTTTCCAGTTCACAGTTCACAGCTCACAGCTCACAGCTCACAGCTCATAGCTCACAGCTCACAGCTCACAGCTCATAGCTCATAGCTCTTCCTTCAACTTCGCATCTCCGATCTTCGGCTCGACAAGCACAGTTTTAAAACTCGCCAGACTTACTAACCCCGCGGCTGAAGCTTTTGGTTTGTTCACGAACTTTTTTTGCGTGTAATGAACCGCCGCCTTCGTTTGGGATTTTCCCTGACTGTAAAATGCTGCGAGCTGAGCGGCTTCGAGCAGTGTTCGATGCGGGACCTCTTTCCGATTCGGGTTGCGGATGACGACGTGCGAGCCGGGATAATCGGCCGCGTGCATCCACGTGTCGAGGGACTTCGCGATTCGAAAAGTGAGAAAGTCATTGTCTTTGGCTTTTTTCCCGACAAGGATCTCAAAACCATCTGACGAAACAAAGCTGCCGCGTCCCTGTCAAAGTTTCAGGGCGCTTGTTCGGCCGTTTGGTAACGGGTTGTTTTCGCGTGCCGACGATCTCGTGAATACGATCTTCGTCATGTGACCCGATTGCCGCTTCCAAATCATCGCGAAGCGCCCTGAAGCGCCGAAGTTCTTTCTCGATCGTTTTCGTACGTCTTTCGATCTCAAGGCTCGCGTTTCGAGCTTTCGTATAGCGCTTGAAAAATTTCTCTGCAGCTTGCGTTAGAGAATCGTTTTCATCGATGTCGATCGCGATCTCGGGCGCGGCATCGTCAAAGTAGTCGACAACAAAAACCGTTTCGCCATCTCGCCGTGCGGACGTCACGTTCGCAAGCAACAGATCGCCGAATCGTTTCCACTTATCCGCGTCTCCGTGCCCGGCGAGGTCGTCTTCAAGTTTGTGAAGGAGCTTTTCGCGCTTTGAGATCTCTTGCTTCAGCTTAGCCCTCGCCGCATTCGCAACCGAGTCAAAGCGAGCACTTTCCGCCGCAGTTCGATCTTCAGCGTCTAGCCGTGCCGAAAGATTCTGGAGGCTTCCCGCATCGATCCCTGCCGTCGGCTTCGACGTTTCGGTTTTTCTTCTCGCGGGCGGTTCGTACTTCTCTCCGGGCTGCTGACCGGTTCCGTGCGTTTGCCTGGCTGAGGCAATGATCGTTAATTCTCTATCAAGCAGAAATAAGTTCGCCGACGCACCGGTAAGTTGTGCGCCGAGGATATAATTAGCATGGTCTCCGAGTTCGTTCTCTACGTTGAACGTGAGAAGCAGGACTCGCTCAGCTTCCACTTGCGTGATTGAGGATAGTTCGGCACCGGCGAGTTCTTTTCGAAGGATGAGGGCGAATGTGCCGGGTGTTCCGCTGGATTTTTCAAGATCGCGAAGCCGTCGCCTGATCAAAAACATCCGCGGGTTTCTAGGGCTGACACTCAGGAACAGATAACGAGAATCCGGCAATCGGAAATCGACAGCGATATCGGTTCTGGAGAGTTGAAAGACCGCGCCAAACCGTCGCCCCGTTAAATCAGCTTCGAGCTCTCTACGAATCGCTGTTATTGTTGCGAGGTCCACACGCCAAGTCTAAGTGCCAAAAATCAAAAGTCCAAGGACGAGAGACTCGTCGTTGGACTCGGTGAAAAAAAAAATCAGTCGGCTCTAGTATTCGCGGATCAGAATAGTACCGGAAAGGATGTCGTGTGCCGCGCGGCGTTCCTCGTTAAAGAACATCGGTAGAAATCCGATCCCCGCAAATGCGAGAGATAAAAGGAATACAGCCGAGCTGACGGCGGCCTGATGCATCGTCGGATAAGCGTTTTCTTCGACATCGACAAGCTCAAGCGAGAAAAGTCGCATTCCGAACGAGCGCCCGTAAAATGCGATCGAGATCGTCAGATAAAGGAACATGACGATCGCGAAGGCGGCCGCGATGGCGAAAAAACCGGAGAGGGATAACCAGCTTCCGCCTGACAAAATGAATGGCGAAAGAATGATAAGGGTCGTGAAACTACCAATTATCGTGTCGAAGATCCCGGCGTTAAACCGCATCGACAGAGGTGCGAGATCATCGATCTCGTCGGTTTCGACTTCAAGCTCAAGTTCCTCGGATTCTACCGCTTGGTCTTTCTTATCCGACGTCGCAGATGCGTTCCTCGCATTCGGAGGTTCGGCCGCGGGGATAAAGCTGCGCGACGCTGCTGCCGGATTTTTCAGCGGCGGAAGCTTGTTGGTGTCAAAGCCTTTCTTTTCTATTTTGAGCGGGGAGACGAGCATCGGCTTTGGCGATGGATTGACCGTTGCCTTGTGTCCGGTCGGCCGGGCAGGAGGCTCGTTCGATTTAGCGACAACATTGAACGGAAAATTACGAGCCTGTGACGGCTTTCCGGTCTGTAGCGGCTGTTCGATTATCGGCTTATTCGAAAACGTACGGCGCGATTCCTCGATCCGCTTCAGGGCGCTTGCGACTTTCGGGTTTTGATGCCCAGCCAACGTCTGTTCGTCTTCGACAAATTCAACCTTTAAAGCATTGGCTCCGTTGGTCGAGCGCGCCGCTTGCGGTGTCGCGATTGCGTCCGTCGCATTGTCGCGTCTGTTCGCGCCGACTTTTTGGCGAACGGAATTCTGAAGCTGCAGCCGCCACTCGGGAACGGTCGCCTTCTTTGTCTGAAATTCGACAAGCGTCGGACTTGTCTTCTTGGTTCGCAGACCACCCGTCTCAAAGCGTGCTCCCAACGGCCTGGCGGGTGGGGGCATCGGCTTCGGCGCTTCTATCTTCATCGGTTGTTCTGCGACCGTAGTTTTAGGCAGAGGTCCGCCGCTCTTAGGTGCGACCAGTTCAGCCGATCGGGAAATTTTTGTTTCCAATTCTTCGCGAACGGTGTCGTTTATCATTGTTCCGCATGTCAAGCAGATAGATAGAGTCGGGGCAAGATCGCGTTTGCAAACGGGACACATCATAGGCGTTTCAACTTCGATTGGATTTGAGGTCAGCGCGACTCGGGCAAATCGCAGAAATAATATCAGAGATTACTTTAAGGCGTCAACAGTAAACGTAGAAATATTTACATTTCGTTAAATTCGCTTATATGCGAACTGCGGTCTGGAGATGGCCTAATTTCTTGACTACTCAGGCTTCAATTCGTCTATGTAGCAATGTGCGAACAACGTGCATTCGACGTCCGGCTTCAAGAATAGAAGGCGGGGATCAACAGTGCAGACTCCGAGCAAGTGTCACGAGGAAAATACAGAATCCAACGAGGAGACGTTCCATCGAGCCAACTTTAATCGGAAATGGTTTCTGAGCACAATGAGGAAAGCCACACTCGGTGAGTGTTAGCCCGTTCACAGAGGTTGACGACCCGCGAAACCGGCTTCGACCTCGTGCCACCACTCGATCTCATCGCCGTCACCGAGCTGCCAGCACAAAAGCACGACGCGATCGTCACGCATCGACGGAAAATCGATCAGACCGCGCGAGTAATCCTTTAGCTGGACGCCGAATTCGTGAATTTCAGTGGTGAGTTTACCGACTTCGTACAACGCTTTGACATATGCGGGACCGCCTTCCATTCCGCCGCCAAATTCAGACGCGATAGCCGCGGCTTTGGCGGACTCGCGAAAATCCCCGAGCCGCCCGTAAAGTTTTTGGATACGTTCAAGTTTGGCGCGGACGTCCGGGAGCAGAGCATTCGCTTCGTGGACGGTAAAGAGCTTCATTGGTCGTCATCCATCCCGGCGAGATCGGAATTCCTTTCGTGCATCGATGCACGGCCGGGACCTCGGCCGCTTCGCGGCAATATTATTTTCGCGGCCGCGAGCGAGGTCCGGCATCGGCATTTCTTCGGGCGGCACAAACGACGGAATATCGTAATCGTCGCTTTGTGAACTGTCCTTTCTGATCAGCTCAGCTATGTCGCCGAGATCGATAAAAAAGTCGGCGACATCGATCAGCCTCGGCGCGGTGTTCGAACGAAATCCTGCGACCTCGACGCGGCATCCTTTGTAAGCAACGGCGTTGACGGCGTAAACGAAGTCTTCGTCGCCGGACACGAGCACCGCGGTGTCGTAACGCCCCGCCAGGCTCAACATATCGACGGCGATCTCGACATCAAGATTCGCCTTCCGCGTGCCGTCATAAAAGGTCTTAAGCTCTTTCTGCACAACACGAAAGCCGTTTCTGCGCATCCACAGAAGAAACCCTTGCTGTCGTTCGGCCCCGGCATCGACGCCGGTATAAAAGAAAGCGCGGAGCAGCCGGCCATCACCGAGCAGGATCCTTAGCAGCCTGTTGTAATCGATATCGATCGTGTGAAAGCGCGCCGCGTGAAACAGGTTATTGCCGTCAATGAAAACCGCCACACGACCTCGGTGTCCGAATTTCCAGGACGAGCTGGTCGTCGTATCAAACTGCATGATTACCTCGTGAGATATTTAGTCGCGGCTTTTTTTAGGAAGGCTGGAACAGGATCGTCGATCGCGGATCAGAGAAAAAATCAAAATTCCTGGCTCGGGACGAATATCAAATCATCAAATCAAACAGAAGTATCTTAAAAAATGATCTAAAAAAATGAGCTCGTTAAATCCAGCTATAAAAAAAGTCGTTGTTCTAGTTTGCTATGCCTCGCGAGATCGGTCAAGGCAAATTGCGATACGAAGTGCTAACATCGTTCGCTGGAAACCATGGCAGGTGACAGCGAACAAAATAGTGAGCCCGATTGGCTGCGGAATTTGCCGCTTCGTTCGGAAGAGATAGGTTTTGCCCCGGATCAGCTGATCAAATGCACCGCGTGCGGCAAGGCCAACGCACCCAATCGGAACTCGTGTCTGTATTGCGGAGTGGCAGTCGAAGGCGTCGAGATCGAACCGCAACTGGATCTTCGCGAGCCTGAGAGTTGGGAAAATGGATTTAGCGTCATTATGGTCGACGCTGCCGGGGCGGACACTGATGGGGCTGCGGTTCGGCTCGCTTCACTTATCGGATCGGATAAAACGGTATTAATTACAATTTTTGACGCAGAACAAATTGTGCCTGTGATGCGGGTCGACTCAGACGCCCAGGCTCTTGCCGTTGCGAATATGCTCGCAGAATTCGGAATCAGGACGATCGTGGTCCCCGATGAGTCGCTGGATCCGTCATCACCGCCGACGCGACTGAGATCGATCAATTTCGGGAGCGGTGAGCTCGAGTTAGGGCTTTTCAATCTTCCTGAGACGAGATCGCTCGAGAGCGATGAACTGGCGCTTGTTGTACTCGGCCGCATCTTCCATGCGCGCAACGAATCGCTTGAAAAGCGTAAACGCCGGGGGGCGCAAACCTTGAGCGAAAGCGAGATGTCTTCAGACGAACCCGTGATCGATATTTATTCTCGCAGTGATCCGAAGGGATGGCGGATACCGGCCAGCGGTTTTGATTTTTCGTGCCTCGGTTCGGGGAAGAAACTGATCGCAGCCGAGAACATGACGATGCTCGCGTCGAAACTCGCGGAGTTCTCATCCTCCGCGAAATTTGTTGAAGATTATGTAAAGCTGCGACCGATACTTGAATTCTCGTGGCCGAGTGAAACTCGTCGAGATACGCACCACGTCATCGTTACGTAAAAAGGATGTGGCTAATATTTTTACATCGAATAACGTGAATCAGTTCACAAAATATTCGCGGCTTCAGTGGCACCTTTATGAAAAGAAAGTTTAGCGAAGCCAGGCCGCGGACCGATTCGCGAAGACCGCCGGGCAAGGATCGCGAACGGCCGTCGGGGATGGCGCAGACGTACGGTGTGTCGCCTGTGCTGGAGGCCTTGCGTGCAAACGCTCGACGGATCGACAAGATCGTCGTCGCCGATGGTGCGCGAGAGAAACGGCTTCACGAAATATTCGCTCTCGCCAGGGCGAATGGCGTCAGAGTAGATCGCGTGCCGCGGGAAACTCTTGAAAGACTCGTCGAGCCTGCCGCCAATCATCAGGGCGTCGTCGCGTTCGCCGCGGCGGCTGACTATGTTGCGGTCGACGAGATCCTCGATGGTACGCGAGCGACGGTTCCGCTGATTGTCATCCTTGACGGAGTCGAAGATCCGCGGAACCTCGGGGCAGTCCTGCGGAGTGCCGAATGTGCCGGGGCCGATGGCGTGATCATTCCCGATCGTCGAGCTGCCGGGCTTAGTGAAACTGTAGCGAAGTCATCGGCGGGGGCGATCGAATACGTCAAAGTTGCCAAGACGACGAACCTAAATCGACTTATAGAAGATCTTAAGGAACGAAACATTTGGGTCGTCGGGACAAGCGCCGACGCTGCGACCGACTACACTGAATGGGACTGGAGCGGGCCGTGCCGCTCTCGTTCTCGGTGCCGAAGGCAGCGGACTTCACCGCCTCGTCGCCGAGAATTGCGACGTATTGGTAAAAATACCGATGTATGGAAAAATAGATTCCCTGAACGTTTCAGTCGCCGCCGGCGTAATTTTGTTTGAGGCACGACGGCAACGATCGCGCAAGGATTAAATATATGTTCTGTCCAAAATGTGGAATTCAGAATCCTGAAACTGGGAAGTTTTGCAGAAGCTGCGGTACAGATCTCGGAAATGTTTCCGATGCACTGTCGGGAAAGCTTTCAGCACCCCGGGCTCTGGTAAATCACAGAGGCAGGCCGATCAGCCTCGAAAGCGCGATCACGAAATTCTTTATGGGCGTCGCTTTTCTGGTCGTATCGATCGTTCTTGGAGTTTCCGGAATGGGCCGCGGCTGGTGGTTCTGGATGCTGATTCCCGCCCTCATGTTTATCGGCGGCGGCATCGCGCAATATCTTCAGGTAAAAAATGCCGGCCAGACAGGGGTGCGCTTGGCTACGCCGGATCAAGACTCGATATCAACGCCTGCTTCGAACGCCGCTCTACCGCCGACCAAGACAAATTATGTGTCGGATGAGTCTCGATATAAGACCGGCGATCTCGCACCTCCGAGTGTTACCGATACGACGACTAAGCATCTCGAGATGAATTCCGAAGGGGAAACGATGACCTTGCCGAAGCGGTGAGACGTTCTAGTATTTTGGAATTTTCGGATCGACTTCGTTCGACCACGCGGTGATGCCCCCCTTCAGGTTCTTGAGTTCGCCCTTGAACCCTGCTCGCTGCAGAGCATCAACCGCCCTCGCGCTGCCGCATACCCATCTTGCAGTGAATCACCGTCTCGCGATTTTCGTCGATCTCATCCATTCGCTTTAGGATCTCGCCGAGCGGAATCAGTTTGGCCCCTTCGATTTTTGCAAACGCCCACTCGTCAGGCTGCCGCACATCGATCAGCTGAATATCTTCACCATCATCTATTCGACGCTTAAGGTCGGTTGCCGAAATTTCCTCGATCATCAAATCTCCTCTAAACAAATGCTTTATGTAAACTTTATAAACATTCCGGCGACAGCGCAAACGAACGTTGCCTGGAGTCTGAGGTATCGTCTTGAACTCGATCTAAGCCTAAATCGTTGCGCTTACAAAACTTTACACACGTTGTGTTAGGTCATGAAACGAAGTGAGATAAAATTGTCATCTTAAATCAATCGTATGAATCGAGCTTTTCATTTACGGTTCGGAGCGCCGTTCACATTTCTTGCTTCTCTGGTAATTCTAACGACGGCCGCGAGCCTTTCGTGCTCGTCGGGCGAATCCAGGGGCGCTCGACGCGGCGACTCGAATACCGAGCCGGAAACTGCGCCGATCGCCGTCACCGTTGCGAAAACGGAAACGAGAAACGTCGCGGCTTACATTCAAGCGACCGGAAGTCTGGTGGCCGACGAAACGTCGGACGTTGCACCAAAGGTCGCAGGCAAGGTGGCAAATGTTTCCGCGAATGTGGGCCAGTTTGTGACACAGGGCGCCGTTATCGCAAAAATCGATGACAGCGATGCACGCCGCGAACTGGCCGCTGCACAGGCGCGTGTAAAGCAAGCTGTGGCGCAGGTGCGTCAGGCCGAAGCACGTCTCGGCCTTGAACCAAACGGAAGATTCAATGCGTCGAGCATCCCGGAGGTCCGATCGGCGGCTGCAAATTACGACCAGGCGTCGGCGGAGCTGAAGCAAGCCGAGGCGAACGAAAAACGTTACCGCGAACTCGTTGAAACGGGTGATGTGTCGATGATCGCGTACGAAACGTATCGGACGGCCCGCGACACGGCGCGTGCTCGGGCAAACGCCGCTCGAGAGGCTCTCGATGCGCAGGTAAATCTGGCGCGCCAGAGTAATCAGGCGATCAAAAGTGCACAGGCCAATGTCGAAGCAGCACAAACCGAAGTGGGTACGGCACGGCAGGCCGTTGCGGACACGGTCGTTCGGGCTCCGTTTTCCGGATTTGTCAGTGCTCGTCCCGTCGCCGTCGGCGAATACGTTTCCTCGGCTTCGATCATCGCGACGATCCTTCGGTCGAATCCGATAAAGATACAAATTCAGGTTGCTGCGTCCGACGTGCCGACGGTTGCTATCGGTCGTGGTGTGTCGGTAACGGTGGATGCGTACAAGGACCGGAGTTTCGCAGGTGTTGTGACTGCGATAAATCCGGCGATCGATCCGGCTTCGCGCTCTGCGGTCGTCGAAGCGTCTATCGAGAATCCCGACAATGCGCTCCGATCGGGAATGTTCGGGACGGCTCGGATCACGAAAGCGGGCGGCGGAACGGGGATCTTCGTATTGAAGACCGCTGTTTACAATGACCAGAGCACGCAGTCGTATCGAGCTTTTGTGATCGTTGACGGCGTCGCGAAACTTCGGGTTTTGCAACTCGGTCCGGAAGAGGGTGACAGCTATCAAATTCTTGACGGCCTCAACGCCGACGAAACCGTCGCGACGAGTAATCTGGCGGAGCTTTATGAGGGAGCTAAAATAGTTTCTAGTTTCTAGTTTCTTGTTTCTAGTTTTTCGGGGAGCGAACCTTTACAAGGGTAGTAGGGATTTTGTTCTCCGGAGGATAAGGAAATGGCAACGATCGTTCGATTTGAAGATTTGGATGCGTGGAAGATCGCGAGGGAACTAACCCGAGACGTTTACCGCGTTACGTCGTGTGATAGGTTTTCGCGAGATTTCGGTTTGAAAGATCAGATCCGAAAGGCATCGGTTTCGATAATGTCCAATATTGCCGAAGGATTTGAGCGTGATGGTAATCGTGAGTTTTGTAACTTCCTTTCAATTGGAAAGGGCTCGGCGGGAGAAGTCCGATCGCAATTGTACGTCGCGTTGGATCAGGGTTATGTCACGCAGGAAGACTTCGATGTTATCTATGCGAAGGCGAGAGAGGGTGGCCGCGTGATAGCGGGCTTGTCGAAGTACTTAAAGGGCTCTGGTTTCTCGGGCGTCAAATTCAAATAGATGACGAACTAGAAACGAGAAACGTGGAACTAGAAACTTGGCTTTATGCAGTGGCTTGCTGAAATTTGTGTGCACCGTCCGGTCTTTGCGACCGTCATCGTCATGTTCCTGACGGTCGTCGGGGGCTTTAGCTTTTTCACGCTGGGCGTCGATCGGTTTCCGAAGATCGACCTGCCGACGGTTTCTGTGCGCACGTCCAACCCCGGAGCCGCTCCGGAAGAGATCGAAGCCGAGATCACGGACGTCATCGAAGGCGCGTTGAACACGGTTCCCGGGGTCGAGGAGATGCGCTCGACGTCATCACGCGGCAGCTCAAACGTCACACTCACATTCAATCTTGAAAAAGATCCCGACCAGGCATTTGTAGAGATCCAGCAGAAACTTAGCACGATCGTCAATCGCCTGCCCGAAACCGCAGATCCGCCGGTCGCCCAAAAGGCAGACCCCGATTCCCAGCCGATCTTGATGTATACGGTCAGCGCCCCGCGCCATGTGATGGAGTTGACCGAACTCGTCGAGAACCTCATCCAGGACCGGATCGAATCGGCGGACGGCGTCGGTGAAGTTTTCATGTGGGGCTCGCGCGGAAAACAGGTAAAGATCTACGTCGATCCCAATCGACTGCGTGCATACAACCTGGCCGTGACCGAAGTTTCAAACGCGATCCGGTCCCAGAACCAGGAACTTCCCGGTGGAAGTCTCGTCGAAGGAGCCCGCACGCTCGGCCTGCGGACGATGAGTAAGCTGACATCGATAGATCAGTTCAACGACATCGTCATCACGACGCGTAACGGGTTTCCGGTAAAGATCAAGGACATCGGCCGAGTCGAAGAGAGCGGTGCGACCCCGACCTCGGCGGCCTCACTCGATGGAGTTCAGTCGGTTTCGATCGGGATCAGGAAACAGTCGGGTGCGAATACGATCGCCGTCATCAATAACGTCAAGCAGCGGATGGCGACTATCGTACCGAATCTGCCGGATGACATGCGTGTCGCTATCATCCGCGACCAGTCTGAGTTCATCGAGAATTCTCTGCACGCGATCGAAGAACATCTCGTGCTCGGTGGTTTGTTCGCCGCGATCGTCGTTTTCTTTTTCCTGTGGAATTTCCGGTCGACGATCATCGCGGCTCTCGCGATCCCGGTTTCCATCATTGCGGCCTTCGCTGCAATCGCGGCATTCGGGTATTCGTTAAATCAGATGACGATGCTCGCTCTGACGCTGATGGTCGGGATCGTGATCGACGACGCGATCGTCGTCCTCGAAAACATTTATCGCTTTGTCGAAGAAAAGGGAATGGACCCTTTTCAGGCGGCGATCGAGGGCACGCGCGAGATCGGGCTTGCCGTTTTGGCAACGACGCTATCGCTGCTCGCGGTGTTCCTGCCGGTCGGCTTCATGACGGGGATCGTCGGGCGCTTCATGTCGTCCTTTGGCTTGACCGCGGCCGCTGCTATTGCCGTGTCGCTGATCGTTTCGTTTACGCTGACGCCGATGCTTGCGGCGCGATGGATCAAACGGCCCGAAGAAGAAGGGGAGAGGGGGAGACACGGAGAAGGGGAGACGGGGAGACTAGGCGAAGCGGATTCCGACGTCTCTGACGCGCAGACGTACGAACCTGGGTCGGACGAAATCCAAAATCCACAATCCAAAATCCAAAATTCAAGTAAGGCTGGTTGGTTCTACCGACAGATCGATGGTGGTTACACATGGCTGTTAAAGACGGCGATGCGTTTCCGTTGGACCGTCGTTCTGATCTGTGTGCTGACGGTTATGTCGATCGTCCCTTTGTATAAATTTGTCGGAATGGCGTTCCTTCCGGACGAAGACGAATCGCTTTTTCAGATCAATATTCGGGGGCCGCAAGGAACGTCGCTGTCGGCGACGCAATCGATCCTCGATCGCATTGCTCGCGATGTTCGTGCTCAGATGCCCGAAGTGCGAAACACGCTTGTGCTCGCCGGTTTTGGCCGCGGGTCGGGGCCGAATAACGGATTTGTAAACGTCAGCTTGAAACCCGTCGCCGAGCGAAGCCGTTCACAATCGGAACTGATCAACCAGACACGCGGCCTCGTAAAGAAATACTCCTCAAAGGATTATCAGGTGAGTGTTTCGGCATCGTCGTCGATCGCCGGCAGCATCGGGCTCGGACGCGGAGGATCCGGTGTCGGCGTTTTCATCGCCGGTCCGGACATGGTCAATCTGACCCAGTATGCGAATGCACTCGTCGAGAAGATGAAGGAAGATCCGATCTTTCGCGATCCAGATACGTCTATCGAAGTTGGATCGCCCGAGATCCGTGTCGTGATCGACCGGACAAAGGCTGCAGATCTCGGCGTACGTGCTGCCGACATCGCACAAGCCTTGAACATTCTCGCGGCCGGCCAGATCGTCTCGACATTTAGCGAAGGCTCTAATCAATACGACGTCGTCGTTCAGGCCGACGAACAGTATCGCCGCGATCGCAGCTATCTGCCGCAGTTTACTGTAAGTTCGACAAATGTCGGACGAGCGGTGCAGCCCGGCAACGCGAGCGTAAGCAACCAGGGTTCGAACAGTACCGGCCAGACCGCTTCGGGCGGTGCAGTGGGAACCGTACCACTGGACCGCGTTGTAAGACTGACCGAAGGGCTCAGCCCGTCATCGATCAATCGCCTTAACCGTCTGCGACAGGTAACGGTTTCGGCGAGCCTTCCGCCGAACTCGTCCGAATCGGACGCGGTCGCTAAGATCCAGGAATACGCTGCTCAGCTCGAGATGCCGCCTGAGTATCTGACAGGTGTCACCGGCCAATCCAAGGAATTGCAGAAAGCGTACGACTCTTTTTTATATGCGTTCTTGTTGTCGTTCGTCTTCATGTATTTGATCCTCGCGGCGCAGTTCGAATCGTTCATCCATCCCGTGACAATCTTGCTGACGCTGCCTTTGTCGGTGCCGTTCGCACTGCTTTCGACGGCGATCGCCGGGACAGACGCTGAACATTTTCTCCGCGCTCGGAATATTGCTGTTGTTCGGCATCGTGAAAAAGAACGCGATCCTCCAGATCGATCATACGAACACACTTCGGGCGAGAGGCCTGAGCCGTTATGACGCGATCATCCAGGCGAACCGCGACCGCTTACGGCCCATTCTGATGACGACGATCGCGCTCGTCGCGGGGATGATCCCGCTTGTGGTCGGCAGCGGAGCGGGTGCGGCGACAAATCGTTCGATCGGAATACTTGTCGTCGGCGGACAGTCGCTTTGCTTGCTGCTGACGCTGTTGGCGGTACCCGTATTTTATTCGCTGTTCGATGATGCGTCGGAGACCGAATTTTTCAGAGGTGTTAGATCGAAAGGTGCGGCGGTGAGAAAGGCGATCTTTCGACCGGTAGTCGATCGATTTTCGTCGACTTTGAGAACGACGAGGGCCGTGAAGGAAGAAGAACGCGGTGAAGAGGGCGCTTAGATTCCATCAAGATGTCTAGGATTTTTACATTCACGATTTGTTTGTTGACCCTGTTGACGGTCTCTTTGCAGGCGCAGAATCCGCAGGCGACTCCACCACCGCAGCAACCAACGACCCAACCCGAGACTCCACAGCTGCCGGTTCAGCCGGGGGCGACCCCGGGCGGCCAGGTTTCGAATCCGAATCCTGTAATTCAGCAAAGTCCGACTCAGAATATCGGAACGACGGGCGGCGTTCGCTCCGGCCATTTTACCTGACGAGCCGCCACCTATCGCACCAAACTTTTACGCACCGGCGCGCCCGCTCCCGGATGCAAATCGCGTCGGTGTCGATATCGCAAATCAGTTGCCGATGACTTTGGAAGAAGCGATCACACTCGCTTTGAAAAACAACAACAACATCGACATTTCGCGAAATGACGTACAGGTTGCAGAGTTTAATTTACGTGCCGCTCGGGGCGTCTATGATCCGCTGCTATCGGCCGACAATTATTATGAGAGTGCGACGACGCCGACCGCCTCGGCGATCGGAGGAGCCGTGAATGGTGCCGTAACGCAGACCCGGTTTTTCGGTAGGGCAGGTGTCAATGGTTTTTCGCCCATCGGTGGCGGAACCTACTCGACCGACTTCAGCTCATCACGCACGACGACCAGCAACACGAACTCCTTCTTGAATCCGCAGTTTCCATCGGCGTTGACCTTCACCTACACACAGCCGCTGTTTAGAAATTTTCGTATCGACAATAACCGCCGGCAGATCGAGATCGCGAAAAAGTCTTTGGGTCTGACGGACGCCCAATTTCGGCAGCAAGCGATCGAGGTCATCGCACAGGTCGAACAGGCGTACTGGGACCTGGCCTTTTCATTGAGGAATTTGTCGGTACAGATCGACGCGGTCAAACAGGCGCGGACGCAGCTCGAAAGCAATCAAAGGCTTGTCGACAAAGGCGTGCTTGCACCGATCGACGTGGTCGCCGCGACGACCCAGATCACCACTTTCGAGCAGAATGTTTACACAGCTCAGGAGTCGGTCACGCGTGCCGAGAACAATCTGAAAACGTTGATGCTGCCCGACCGAATGTCGGATGTTTGGGCTCGCGCGATCACCCCCGTATCGGAAGTGAGTCTTGACGCGCCAAAGGTCGGCCTCGAGATCGCTCTTTCCGAAGCTTTGAAAAATCGGCCGGAGATCGCACAGCTCGAAACAAACGCAGAGATCAATAAGATCGATGAGCGCTACTACCGCAATCAAACGAAACCTCAGATCGATCTCGTAGGCACGTACACGTCGCAGGGGTTGGCGGGACAACTGACTCCGCGCGGGCAAGCGGCCAATCCACCTGTGCCACCGAATCTTGTCGGAACCTATTTCACATCGCTCGGCAACTTGATCGGACAGGATTACCCGACGTATCGCGTCGGGGTTACGATTGGCCTGCCGTGGGGAAATACGGTCGCCAAGGCGAATCTCGGCCGCACGCTTGTGCAGGCGGATCGTATCGGCAATCAACGTGCTCAGACGGAACAGATCATCGTCGCGGAAGTTCGAAATTCGATGCAGGCTTTGAGATCTGGCGAGGCACGACTTGCATCTGCACTCGCGTCGCGGCAATCGGCAGAGCAGCTTTTCGCAAGCGAGCAGCGCCAATTTCGCTCCGGCACGACAACGTTCTATCTCGTACTACAGCGTCAGACCGAGCTGCTCGCGGCACGCAGCCGTGAGCTGCAAGCCCAGACGGATCTCAACAAAGCGATATCGGAATTTCAACGAGCGACCGGCACCACATTGTCGGCAAACAACGTAACGGTTTCACAGAAACAGGAATTTACGATCCTGCCGAATCGAAGGAACACGGCGTGGAGTACTCGGATCGGTCAGAACCGGGAGCGGTAGCGACCGGGTAGCCCGACGAGGGTCCCGAGCCTTTGCGATCTTCTGCAGTCGACTCTTAACTGATTCCCTCGCCAACGGGACACCCGGTCGCTACCGCTCGCGGTTCTGACTGTTGTTCCACTCATCCCCGAATTCTTCCATCTCGTAACAAATTGAAACCCTCCAAAGCAAGTTTTCGAATAACCTTGATAAAATTCGCATCAATTCCCCTGCAAGGATCATATGAAAAAACTATTTATTAAGGCGCTGGTCGCCATGGGCCTGGTTGCCATCTCGATCGGGATCATTCCGCCCGCGAATGCACAGGGCCAACAGGCCGGGATAAACGTACCGGTGACCTATTACAAACTGCCGAACGGTCTGAAGGTCGTGCTTTCCCAGGAGCGAAGTTCACCGCTCGCGGTCGTTGCCGTCTATTACAACATCGGTTTTCGCATCGAGCCGCGCGAGCGGACAGGTTTTGCACATCTATTCGAGCATCTGATGTTCCAGGGCTCCAAGAACCTCGGCAAGATGGAATTCATCAAGCTTGTTGAATCGAACGGCGGCGTACTGAACGGATCGACGCGTTTCGATTTTACGAACTACTACGCCGTCGTGCCGTCGCACAAACTCGAGACTCTTCTGTGGGCAGAGGCCGATCGGATGCGCGGTCTCGACATCACCGAGGAGAACCTCAAAAACCAGCAAGGTGTGGTCGGGAACGAGGTGAAGGTCAACGTGCTGAACCAGCCGTACGGTTCCTTTCCGTGGATCGATCTTCCGATGGCGGCATTCACCAACTGGTACAACTCGCACAATTTCTATGGTGATCTGAAGGACATTGAGGCGGCGACGCTAGGCGATGCAAAGACGTTCTTCGACAAATATTATTCGCCGCAGAATGCGGTCGTCGTCGTGACCGGTGACTTTGACGAAGCTCAGGCGAAGGGCTGGGTTGCGAAATACTTCGCGAGCATTCCATCGCAAAAGCCGGACGCCCTCGGCGATCTTAGCGAACCAAAACAAACCGAAGAAAAGACCGTCACACGAACGGACAAGCTCGCAAAAAAACCGGCGGTCGGGTTTGGCTATCAAATGCCGAAACGCGGTACGCCCGAGTACTATGCGATGGGTTTGCTCGATCAGATCCTGCTTCAGGGCGAAGACAGCATGCTCTATCAGGAACTGGTCAAGAACAAGAACTACACGAGTGGCCTGAACGGCGGTATAAACGGCTATCTTGGAAATATGTTCAATTACAACGGCCCGATGCTGTTTTCGGTAGATCTTATCCACGACGAAAAATACACGCCGGAGGCGATCCTTGCGGCGAGTGACGCCATCATCGCGAAGGTACAAGATAAGCCGATCGATCAGGCGACGATCGATCGCGCGATCGTAAAGCTTCGTTCCGGGCTCTACGATACGATGACGCAGTTCGGAGGCGTCGGCCGGGCCGATCTGCTGGCATGTTTTGCGTTGTTCGATGACAAACCCGAGAACATAAATCAGATCGAAGCGAATTTTCGTAAAGTAACGCCGGCGCTGATACAGCGGACGGCGAAGGATTATCTTCGGAAAACGAACCGCACGGTCGTCATTCTGAATACTGAGAAAGTTGCCGATGTGGAGGAAGAATAAAGTGAAAAGTAAAAGGTTAAAAGTGAAAAATGTTCTTTCTTTGCGTCTTTGCGTCTTTGCGGGAATCCTCCTCTTCGTAGCGATTTCAGGATTTGCGCAAAAAGAAACTCCGCCGGCGGGTGGCCAACCGAAGGCGTTCGTTTTTCCGAAAGCAGATACCTATGCGCTTGAGAACGGAATGAAAGTGACGCTCGTGCAATACGGGGCGGTGCCGAAGGTCGCGATGCAGGCGGTCGTCCGCGCCGGTACGCTCAATGAAAAAGCCGATCAGCGGTGGATCTCCGATATCGTCGCGACGATGCTCAAGGACGGAACCGCGAAACGCACCGCTGAGCAGATCGCGAAAGAGACCGCCGAGATGGGCGGTAGTATCTTCACGTCAGCGAGCAACGATAAGACGACGATCGGCGGCGAGGCGCTCAGCGAGTTCGACATCCGATTCATCGAATTGCTATCCGACGTCATTCTGAATCCGAAATTTGCGGCGATCGATCTCGAAAAGGCGCGTTCGAACAAGCTCCGCGAGATCGCGGTTGCGAAGGCGCAGGCGGGTACGCAGGCATGGGAGCGTTTTCGCGAGATCGTTTTTGCCGGTCACCCATACTCCGCGGTCATCGCTTCCGAGCCGATCGTGCAGTCCTACAAGCTCGACGATGTTCGCGCATATTACAACGATCAATACGGCGCTGCCCGTACCCACCTTTATGTCGTCGGTCAGTTTGATACCGCGAAAGTTAGATCGGCGATCGAGAGATCATTCGGTGGCTGGAAGAAGGGCCCGGATGCGATCAGAAATGTTCCGACGGTTGTCGGCAGACGTTCATTGACTACGATCGATCGTCCCGGCGCACCGCAGTCGACGATATACATGGGAGTGCCGGCGGTTTCTCCGTCGGATCCGGACTTCGTAAAGTTCACCGTGATGGACTCTCTGCTTGGCAGCTCGTTCGGTTCACGGATCACATCGAATATTCGCGAGAACAAAGGCTACACGTATTCGCCGGGCAGCTTTGTCTGGAACCGATTCAAGACCGGCTACTGGATCGAGAGTGCCGACGTCACGACCGAGGCGACCGGAGCCTCGATCAAGGAAATCCTTTTTGAGATCGACAGGCTTCAAAAAGAAGCCCCGTCGGACGCCGAGATACAGGGGATCAAGAATTATCTGGTCGGGATCTACGTCTTGCAGAATTCAAGCAGACCCGGCGTCATCGGTCAGCTAGAGGCGATGAACTACCACGATCTTGACAAGAAATATCTCGATACGTACATCCAGAAACTCACCGCGGTTACGGCAAAGGATGTTCAGGACATGGCGAAAAAGTATCTTGCGCCAGACAAGATGACGTTCGTCATCGTCGGCGACAAGTCGAAGATCGACGAGCAGCTCAAGCCGTACGAGGTTCAGTGACTAAAGAGTGAATGGTGAATGGTGAATGGTGAATGGTGAACAGTGAATAGTGCAAAAGGAAAATGATGGTTCACCATTCACCATTAACCATTCACCACTGCCTAGAGCTGCATCCCACCGCGCGTCAACATCGTCTCGAATCCGGACTTGTCGACGGCTTTGACGTATGCGTCCCGCGGTTCAACAATTCCTTTCTTGACGAGGTCGAACAGCGAATCGTTGAGCATCACCATTCCGTGGTTCTTTCCCGTCTGCATGGCCGACGGGATCTGGAACGTTTTGCCTTCGCGGATAAGATTACTGATCGCCGGCGTGATTATCAGAACTTCTAGGGCTGCCACGCGACCGCCGCCTTTTTTCGGCAGCAGCGTCTGTGCGATCACGCCCTTCAAAGATTCCGACAGCATGACGCGGATCTGCTGCTGACGATCGGCAGGGAACTGATCGATGATCCGATCGACCGTCGACGGAGCCGTCGTCGTATGCAGCGTGCCGAAAACGAGGTGGCCGGTCTCCGCCGTTTCAATCGCGATGGCGATCGTTTCGAGATCACGCATTTCGCCGACGAGAACGATGTCCGGATCTTCGCGAAGGGCGGCACGCAACGCGTCCTTGAAGCTATCCGTATGATTGTGAACCTCGCGCTGATTGACAAGACATTTCTGATTTTCGTGGACGAACTCGATCGGATCTTCGATCGTGATGATGTGGTCTTCGCGCTGCTTGTTGATCGAATCGACCATCGCGCAAAGCGTCGTAGATTTGCCCGATCCTGTCGGACCGGTCACGACGACCAGACCTTTCGACAATGAGCAGAGATCCATGATGGCCTTCGACAACCCGAGTTCTTCGGATGTCAGGATCTTCGACGGAATGATGCGGAACACCGCACCCATTCCTTTGCGGTCCTTGAAAACGTTACAGCGGAAACGTGCGAGCCCGGGAATCTCGTAGGCGAAATCCGTGTCGTTACGCTTTTCAAACTCATCCTGATTTCGCTCCGGCATTATCGAATGCAGCAGCTCATCCATCACTTCGGGCGTGAGCGTTGTTTCGCTGCACTCAAGCAACTGCATTTTGCCGTCCTTTCGCACCATCGGCGCCATGCTGACCGAAAGATGAAGATCAGACGCACCAACTTCTGCCATGCGATTGAACAGAGCGTCCATCCTCGCCGTCATCATCAGATTCTGTTTTCGCCGATCGGTCTTTCGGCGGTCGAGTGAAGGTAGCACTACGTCCGCGGGGACAGTAGTTAGTACGGGGTTGGATGCCTCGATCAAACCATCTTCACGGACGGATTGCTTAAGGTCCGGCACGGAAGACGGATCAGCCTGCACCTCAAAATCCTGCCAGCGTCCCGGTGGTTCGTAGCTCGATGTGTCGGAGAAAACAGTTTGAAATTGCGGATCGTTTGCCGACACGATCTCGATTGCGGGTCCTCCTTCAACCTCGATCTTCGGCATAGATTCGCGATCCTCTACGACCAGTTCGGAAATGACTGGCACATCGATCTGTGATGCCACATTTACTTCGCGACCGATTGAAGAACTTTCGACCGAGAATACGTCGGCACCGGCGATCGGGCTGTCTGCCGAACCGGATTCTGAACTGACGTCCGATGATGCTGGAGGGTTGGTGAGGCTGCTTTCGATCTCGTTTCCAAGCAAAGGCCGGACGGTCACGTTGAAACCTGCGGGAGACTTTTCAATCGTGAAACTAAATTTTCCCAAATTGTGGGGGTGGACGAACTGGATCGTGGGCAGGTTCGGCAAATCTTGCTTTACATCCGGCGGTATCAGCGGAAATACCATCATGCTGATCTGGGTACCGAGCAGCGGCGTGTTGGCGATGTCTGACTGCCCGCTAGCTGCCACGACATAGGGATTTTTGTTCGGCTCGAGATGCAACGCGTATCCCGCTGACGACAAGAGCGTGTGCAAGTATTGATTAAGCTGTTCCATGGCGAGAAGGTTAATGAGAGAAAAGGTGAAAAGGTGAAAAGGTGAAAGACTGAAAGGATGGGTCAATAGCCGAGCAAGAATTTGCTCTCTGAAAGAATAGCACACGGGGTTATTCGTGTCAGCAAGAAATGTTTTTTGAAGAAGCGTTCTGTCGCGTGCCGAATCAAACGGTGACCGCCTCTTGATACTCTCCCCAAATCTTTCTCAACGCATGACTTATTTCGCCCACGGTGACGTCACATTCGACACAGTCCAATATTCTCGGCAGAAGGTTAGCGGTTCCGGAAGCGGCTTCTTGCAGCCCTATGATCGCAGCATTCGCTTTATCATTATCCCGTTTTGCTCGGACCGATCGCACTCGTTCGATCTGAGCGCGCTCGATCTCATCGTCGATCGTCATCAGCGGAATCGTTTCGGATTCATCGCTTCGGAACTCATTCATCCCGACGACGATCGCGGTCTTGCTTTCTACCGCACGCTGGTAAACATACGCCGCTTCCTGGATCTCCCGCTGCACATAACCGGTTTCTATCGCCCGTAACATGCCTCCCATGGCGTCGATCTTTTCGATGTAATCGACGGCGAGACTTTCTAGTCGCGTCGTAATCTCTTCGACTGCGTAACTTCCGGCAAGGGGGTCGACCGTGTCTGCGACACCCGACTCGTGCGCGATCACCTGCTGGGTGCGCAAGGCGATTCGCGCGGCGTTCTCCGTCGGCAGCGATAGTGCTTCGTCCATCGAATTCGTATGCAGGCTTTGGGTGCCACCAAGCACTGCCGCGAGCGCCTGTATCGTTGTTCTAACGACATTCACCTCGGGCTGTTGCGCCGTCAGCGTCGAGCCGGCCGTCTGCGTATGAAAGCGAAGCATCATGGATCTTGGATCTTTCGCTTTGAATCGGTCCCGCATAATCCGTGCCCACAAACGCCTCGCGGCCCGGAACTTTGCGATCTCTTCGATCAGGTTGTTATGCGAATTGAAAAAGAAAGAAAGCCGCGGGGCAAAACTGTCGACGTCGAGTCCGACGTCGATCGCCGACTGGACATAACAGATGCCGTCAGCCAGTGTGAACGCGATCTCCTGTGCGGCCGTCGATCCCGCCTCGCGGATGTGATATCCCGAGATCGAGATAGTATTCCAATTAGGAACCTCGGCGGCGCAATATGCGAACGTGTCAGTGATCAGCCTAAGACTTGGCTTTGGTGGATAGATATAAGTCCCGCGGGCGATGTACTCCTTCAAAATGTCGTTTTGAATGGTGCCGCTTACTTTGTCGAACGCGACGCCTTGCTTTTTAGCCACGGCAAGATAAAGACACAGCAGAGTCGATGCAGTCGAGTTGATCGTCATCGACGTAGAAACCCGATCTAGCGGGATGCCGTCGAATAGCGTCAGCATGTCATCCACACTGTCGATCGCCACGCCAACCTTGCCGACCTCGCCCGCGGAGAGCGGATCATCCGAATCCAGACCGATCTGTGTCGGCAGATCGAACGCGACGCTCAAACCCGTCGTGCCCTGCGATAGCAGATACTTGTAGCGGGTATTTGACTCTTGCGCGGACGCAAAGCCGGCGTACTGCCGCATCGTCCAGAATTTACCGCGGTACATGTTCGGGCGAGTGCCTCGTGTATAAGGAAACTCGCCCGGCGCACCAAGGTCAGCCTCGTATTCAACGGATGACGTGTTACCGGGGTTAAAGTCGTTTGGCAGCTCTATGCCAGATGATGTGTTGAAGTTAGATCTCCGTTCCGACATGCTACCGCTAAGATTAGCACAGCCGAGGTCGCGAGTCGGTTCGGAGGTCTATTCGTCCGAGAGTGCCGTCGATCCGGCCGCTGCGAGCTTGCAATCTTCGAACCGCATCGATCCGCCCTCGAGCTTCATCTTGCCCTTTAGCCTGATAAGAGTTCCCGGCTCGACCTTGAGTTCCTTGAATCGCGCCGCGTCATCGCTGCCGACATAGCAACTGATCGACGGTGCACCGGAAACGCTTTCATCCGTGTTTGACTCGAAATAAACAATACCGCCGCTATCGTCGGAAACGCTCATGATCCCAGCCCTTCCCCATGCAGACACCTCTTTCCCGTCGTACTTGGTTTTAAACGCACTCTCCGACTTTTTGTATTCGCGCCTAAGGTCATCCTCCGACTGGTGCACTTTCTTCTCGCCCAGCATTCCGCACGCAGTCAATAAGGCGACCGCCAGGGCCGCGACAGCAAAGAATCTAATCGAAAGCATTTTCCGTCCTCCTATTAGTGGCAGTGTTAAACTGTAATTCTTGAGTCGTCTACGCTAGCATAAAGCTTGTTGCACAGGCAATTAAGAAGGTGCTCTTTAGTACCGGCCTGGAGTCGCGTAACCACCATACTTACATCGTTTGAACTACTACAACTACTTCACAGAGATCGAGGACACGTTTGTTCGCCGTCGGGGAAAGCACCTCCTGCTCTCGCCGATCGATTGGGCGATGATCGAAGGCTGGCAGGAGCGCGGTATTCCTCTTCACATCGTCATCCGGGCGATCGAGAGCGTATTCGATGGATATGACAAAAATCCCGGCCCGCGTTCGATTAAAGGACTGCTGTATTGTCGCGAAGAGGTCGAAGCTCAATTTCTCGAATGGACCTCGATGCAGGCCGGCAAGTCGAAGTCGAATGAAGGCTCGGTAGAATTTTCACCCGATCAGATCGAGAAGCATATCGAGACGGTCATTACCGAGCTCGAGCGGTCGGAAAATCCGGATCTTCGCGAAGATATCGAACGTTCTATCGCACGTCTTCGCGAGCTTTCGACGAATCATTCGAACGATCTCGCCACCGCGGATCAGGCATTGTCGGATGTCGAAAGCCTGCTCGAGCATGTACTGTTGACCAAGTTGAACAAAGAGCGCCTGGCGGAAATTGAAAAGGATATTGCGTCTCAACTTAAGCCTTACAAATCGCAGATGGATGCCGACGCATACAAGCAGACCTCGCGGGTGATGATACTAAAGCGCCTTCGGGACGAAGAAGGAATTCCGCGTTTGAGTTTGTTTTATCTGTAGCGTTTTATTTAACGCAGAGATCGCGGAGAACGCGGAGTTTCTTAATCTTTCTCTGCGAGTTCTGCGGTTGGTTTTAGGATCTTGCACATGTATAAAACTGGCGACCTCATCGAGGTCGAAATCAAAAAGATCGTCCCTCGGGGTTTCGGTCTCGCATTTGCTCCTGAGCTTACGGTCTTTGTTGCGCTCGCGGTGCCGGGTGATACGGTCATTGCGCGTCTGACCGAGATCAAGGGAAAGACCGCCTTTGCCGAGGTCGACAGAGTGTTAACGCCATCGCCGCAGCGCATTTCGCCACCGTGTCCATACGTCGGCCGATGCGGCGGATGCGATTTTCAACAGATGACCTATGCGGCGCAGCTCGAAGCAAAAGTCGGGATTATTCGCGACAATCTTCACCGGATCGGAAAGATCGAATACGACGATGAAATAAAAATGATCCCGAGTCCCTACGAATTCGGCTACCGGTTGCGCGCACAGTGGCACATCGATGCTGACAAACGTGAGATCGGGTACTACCAACGAGATTCACGAAATCTTGTAGCGATCGAACACTGTCCGATCCTTGTTTCCGAACTTGATGACGAGCTCCAAACCGTGCGCAGCAATTTCCAATGGGACAAGTTCCGACCGACAAAAGGCGCCATCGATGCAGCGTGCGGCGATGGCGGATCCACCTCGTTGTTTTCAGAAGCTCTTGATCTCAGCGACAACGACATCAAGCTTTCCGTTGCTGGGGAGAATTATACTTTTGCAGCCAGTGTTTTTTTTCAGGGTAATCGGTATTTGATAGGACCCTTGATCGAGACTGCGATAGGCGATGCCCGCGGAGATCGTGCACTCGATCTATACTCCGGCGTCGGACTGTTTACGCTTCCGCTCGCCCGGCGATTCAAGAATGTAACAGCCGTCGAGGATTATTCGCCGGCCGTGGCATTCGCGCGTCGGAATATCGGGAATGCAGCTTTAGCTAATGTAGATCTGGTAAGCCGGCCCGTCGGAGCCTTCCTTAGTGATTACGCCGGTGGACAAGTTGATTTCGCGCTGCTCGATCCGCCGCGTTCCGGCACCGAAAAGAAAACGGTTCTCGATTTGATAAAGCTGAGGCCGAGAATCGTATCGTATGTTTCATGTGACCCGTCGGTTCTCGCGCGTGATCTCCGCCGCTTTCTCGACGGAGGTTACGAGATCGAATCGATAACGGCTATCGATCTCTTTCCTCAGACGCATCACGTCGAAACGGTTGTGCGGCTCAAAACCACACTCCTTGTCTAGAAGGTGTGGCCGACATTTGTACGGACCCGGTGGTAGTTCAAAAGATCCGATTCTGCATAACTCCCACGCCGCCTCGCAAAGCCCTGGCTCCACTTCCTAAAACACGGAAAGGAGCCCTTGCGTCGAAAACATCGGTTTACTGAGCATCTCCAAAACTTTTCCGGCACCAAGATCGTTTGTATTGCCGGAGTTCGCAAACTAAACTTAACTTATGGCAAAGAAGAAAGATGAGTCCGACGCATTGACCAAAAGTCATTTTGTGCGTTGCCGCTACTGCGGGCAAAAGAATTCGGTCAAAACCGATTACAAGAACAACGGGGCGAAATGCGGTAAGTGCAAGCTGCCGCTTTCGAACGAACCTCACAAAAAGTTTGCCGACCTGAGCAAGCACGAATACATTCACCCGGCAGACAGTAAAGCTTTGGCGGCGGTCAAGGCGATACCGGGTGTCGACTCGTCGCTGAAGAAGCTGCTTGAGTGGACAGGCGAGTCGGCGATCCGTGTGATGTTCATGGCGAGCGCGGTCAAGGTCACCCCAAAACAATGCCCAGATCTGCACGCGAAACTTCAGATCGCATGCACGACGCTTGGCGTCGACATGCCGGATCTTTACGTACAGCAGAACCCACTCGTGAATGCATTCACGGGAGGCGTCGAAAAGCCCATCATCGTGCTCCACTCGGCTCTTATCGAACGGCTCAACGATGAAGAGACGCTTGCCGTCATCGCACACGAGGTCGGACACATCCACGCGGAGCACGTTCTGTATCTAACGGCGGCGAAGCTCATGGAGGCGCTTGCGAATCTTAGCGTCGCGCGAATCATCCCCGGTTCCGAGATCGTCAAGTTCATCATCTCGGCGGGCATCGCGAGCGCCCTGCTCGCTTGGGCAAGACGAGCCGAACTGTCGTGCGACCGAGCGGCGCTGCTTGTCGTCCAAGATCCGCACGTCGTCGGGCGCACGATGATGAAGCTCGCCGGCGGGACGTTTGCGTCGAAGATGGATTACGAACAGTTTCTCGAACAAGGACGTGAGTTCCAGAAGAATTACGACGAAAAGAAGCTGGACAAGTTCTGGGCGGACATCATCAACGCCGGACTCTCCCATCCTTTCCCGATCTGGCGTGTCTCTGAGATTACAAAATGGGTCGAATCAGGCGAATATTCGGAAGTACTGGAGAAGAATTAAGTAGCATCCTTTGCCGCTGACGTCCCGCGAGGTGTGACCGGAACCCGCAACTGTGCCACTGCACTCGGGCGGGTTCTCGTGTGCTGACCACTCTTTCTAATGACCGAGTGCCGATTGGGCGTTACAAACGAAGACAAAACCAACTATACTTGCACAAAGATTATCTTCTGAAGATCTAGGGCAAAACAGATGATCATACCCACAGAGCCGATCGGAAGTATTCCACGTCCGCCCGAACTTATCGCAGCGATCACGGCGAACAAGGGTAGCGGCCCGGAGCTTGAGCCGCTTTACGAAGAAGCGACCCGCGATACGGTCGAGCGTTTTGAGGCGACGGGATCGCCCGTCATTTCGGACGGCGAGCAGCGCAAATATCATAACTTTTGGACGTATTCCGTGCAGGGGCTGCCGAACACGGCCCCAGATGGCTTCAAGATACCGTTTGCGGCAGGGCATGTCCGCCGCATGCTTCGTCTGACCAAAGGCCCGTTCAATTATCTGCACCGGGCTGACAGCTATCTCGCTCAGGCCCAACGTTACGCAAATGTTCCGCTTAAGCAGGCCGTCATTTCGCCGTCCGCTTTGAGTTTGATGTACCCGGCAGAAGAGATTCCCGGATACACTCGCGAGGAGTTTATTGATGATCTTCTGCGAGAACACACGACTGAGGTACGCAATTGCCTTCAATTGGGTGCCCATGCGGTGCAGATCGATTTTACGGAAGGCCGGCTGGCGATAAAGGTCGATCCGACCGGGAACCTTCTCCATAGTTTCATCGATCTTAACAACCTTGCTTTATCTCGGTTCTCCGCGGAGGAACGAAAGCGGATCGGTGTTCACACATGTCCCGGCGGCGATCTCGATTCTACCCATCAGCGCCGAGGTCGATTACTCCGAACTGTTGCCCAGCCTTTTCGAGCTCAACGTTACCAATTTTTACGTTGCCCTGGCCGGCGAGCCCGATCGTGTCCGCGTCCTTAAGATTATCCGGCAACACATGAAGCCCCAGCACAAGGTATTCATCGGTGTCGTTGCACCCATAGATCCGCGCATCGAGACGCCCGAAGAGGTCCGCGACCGTGTGATCGAAGCCGCTGAGTTTATCCCGGTCGACCAGCTTGGGACGACCGACGACTGCGGCTTTTCACCGTTTTGCGACGATGCTTCGACGACACGCGATACCGCGTTCGCCAAGATCGAAGCTCGCGTTCGCGGTACCGCTCTTGCCTCCGCCTTGCTCGGAGGGAAAGTGTGATCGACAGAAGAAGAAGAAGAGGAAAAGCGGCTTCGCGAAGTTGCGTCAAAGAGCGCGAGGAGTATATTTCTCGTCCGCCAGCGGGCGGAGGAAGAGCTTCGCCGAACCAAACGGGAGCTTGAAGCAAAGTCGGCGGAGCTGGCGCGCTCGCTGGCAATGCTGCGCGCAACGTTCGAATCGACGACCGATGGAATTCTGGTCACCGATGGTGACGGTCGAGTGACCGACTGTAACCAGAAATATGCCGACATGTGGGGTCTTCCATTTGATGTTGCCGGCGAGCAGGATCACCGTCAGCTTGTTGACGCGTGCATGCGGCATTTCGAAGATCCCGACAAGTTCGTCGGCAGGGTCGAGGAGATCTATGCAAGCTCACCGCCCGAGAGCTATGACCTGTTGGAGCTCTCCGACGGCCGATCGTTTGAGCGGTTCTCCAAAATACAGTATGTAGATGGCCGTCATGCGGGACGCGTTTGGACTTTTCGCGATGTCACTGAGAGCAGGGGAGCTGAGATGGCTCTCCGCGAGCGGGTTCGATTATCGGTGCTCCGGGCGGAGGTGGCGGGGGTCCTCGCCCAGTCCGGGGATCTGCAATCTATCCTTCAACAATGCGCCGAAGTGCTGGTGCACCGTCTCGAGGTGGCCTTTGCCCGTATCTGGACTCTGGATGAGGCGGAGAGGGTCCTAGATCTTCAGGCCAGCGCGGGTTTATACACCCATCGCGACGGCCCGCATAGCCGAGTCGAGGTCGGCCAGTTCAAGATCGGCACGATCGCCGCCGAACGCACACCGCATCTTACCAATGACGTCCCGAACGACCCGCGGGTCAGCGATCCCGAATGGGCGCGCCGCGAAGGAATTGTCGCATTTGCAGGTTATCCGTTGCTCGTCGAGGGACGCTGCGTCGGGGTTCTGGCAATTTTCTCGCATCACAAGCTCTCGGAGACGGTCCTTGCCGATCTGCATCCAATTGCGGACGGCTTTGCCCAGTGCATTGAGCGAAAGCGAGCCGAAGATAGCTTGCGTGAGCGATCTGAGCTGTGGCGCGTAACTCTGGCTAGCATCGGCGATGCTGTGATCACTACCGACACCGCTGGCCGCGTGACGTCGCTGAACAGGGTCGCTATGGCGTTGACCGGTTGGGACCGAGCCGGATGCAGTTGGCACTCCGCTCGAGACCGTGTTCCAGATCGTAAATGAACGCAGCCGTCTGCCGGTGGAGAACCCGGCTGAACGGTCGCTGAGAGAGGGGAAGATCGTCGGCCTCGCGAATCATACGATTTTGATCGCGCGGGATGGAACTGAGCATGCGATCGATGATAGTGCCGCCCCGATCAGAGACAAACACGGCGAATTGTGCGGTGTGGTTCTCATTTTTAGGGACGTTAGCGAGCAGCGCCGCGACGAAGAGCGGCTACGGCAAAGCGAAGCTCAATTCCGTCAGCTGGCGGACGCTCAGCCGCAGATCGTCTGGACGGCCCGCCCCGACGGGTTTATCGATTATTACAATGAGCGCTGGTACGAATACACGGGATTTGCGCGTGACGATTACGGCGACAGCAGTTGGAAACCGATACTTCATCCCGACGACGTACAGCGGTGCCTGGACACCTACTATTCAGCCATCAATAGCGGACGGCCATATCAAATAGAGTACCGGTTCAAAGACCGCCGGACTGGCGGTTATCGATGGTTTCTCGGCCGTGCCTTCCCGGCCCGCGACGACAACGGCGCGATCACCAGATGGTTCGGCTCATGTACCGATATCAATGACACCAAGCACGCCGAGGAGGCGACCCGATTCCTCGCCGACGCGAGCGCTGCGTTGGCTGAACTCACCGATTACCAAAGCACGCTCCAGCGGGTAGCCTCGCTTGCTGTACCGTTTTTTGCCGACTGGTGTGCGGTCGAAATGCGACAGGGCGAGACCTCAGTTAGCCGACTTGCGGTCACACATATCGACCCTGAAAAGGTGCGGCTGGCACACGAACTGTTCCGCCGTTATCCGCCCCGGCCCGACGATGAGCACGGTGTAATGAAGGTGTTGCGGACCGGCCTACCGGAATGGTTCGAGTCGCTGCCCGATGAGGTGCTTGAAGAAACGGCACAGGACGAAGAACACTTGCGAATGATCCGTGAGCTTGGTTTGAAGTCCTATATCTGCGTGCCTCTTAGATCGCGTTCCGGAACACTGGGCGTGGTGAGCTTTGTCACGGCGGAGTCCGGTCGTGTCTACACCTCGGATGATCTTCGATCGGCGGAAGATCTCGCCCATCGGGCAGTGATCGCTATTGAGAACGCACAGCTACTGGCGACGCTAAAGGAATCGGACCAAAGAAAAGACGAGTTTCTCGCGATCCTTGCTCACGAACTTCGCAATCCTCTCGCTCCGATGCGGAGCGCGGTCCAAATCCTTAGAGAAGTGGGTCCGAGCATACCGACACTCGAATGGGCCCGCGATGTCATCGATCGCCAGATCGATCAGATGACACGGCTCGTCGATGATCTGCTCGACGTTTCTCGCATTACACGCGGCAAGATCGACCTCCGCAAAAAACACATAACCCTCGCGAGGTCGTCGAAGACGCTATCGATGCGAGCCGTCCGTTGGTGAACCAGCTCGGACACACCTTGACCATCGACCTTCCGCGTGACCCGGTTTTTCTGGACGCAGATCCCGCGAGACTCGCTCAAGTGATACAGAATCTACTGAACAATGCAGCAAAATACATGGATCAGGGGGGTGAGATCTGGCTCACGGCCGGGCTCGAGGGCAACGAGGTCGTGATTACCGTGAAGGACACTGGGATCGGACTTCCCGGCGAGATGACGTCACGAATTTTCGATATGTTTACGCAAGTGGACGGTTCCAGCGAACGTTCGCAGGGCGGTCTGGGAATCGGCCTGACGCTGGTTCAGCGGATGATAGCGATGCACGGTGGGAGTGTGGAAGCGCGAAGCGAGGGCCCACAAAAGGGAAGCCAGTTTATCGTGCGGCTGCCAACCGTCGAAACGGACCTTCAATCTTTGCCGGTATCCCCCACCGCAGGCAAACAGGTTCAAAGGGAAATTAAGCACCGTATCCTTGTCGTCGACGATAATAAGGACGCCGCCGACAGCCTGGCAATGTTTCTGCAGATAAAAGGTCACGACGTACGGACAGCGGATGATGGCCTTGCGGCAGTCCAGGAAGCGGAAGCTTTTCAGCCCGGCGTGATTCTTCTGGATATCGGCCTGCCGACAATGAACGGTTACAAGGTGGCGGAGCGGATCCGGGAACAGCGGGGAGAGACCGTGTTGCTCATCGCATTGACCGGGTGGGGACAGCAGGAAGACCGCCAGCGCTCTCGGGAAGCCGGCTTTGACCATCATCTTACGAAGCCAGTAGATTTCGATTCGTTGAGCGATCTCCTCAACGTCGAGCATGATGGTGGATAAACAACATCACCGCACAAACATGCTGATCGTATTAACTACCACCGCCGACACGGATGAGGCCGAGCGTCTGGCTTTCAAATTAGTCGAGAACAGGCTCGCCGCATGCGTTCAGATCCTGCCGAAGATGAGCTCGGTTTACTTCTGGGAAGGAAAGGTTCAGAGCGAGCTGGAGCATCTTCTGCTAATCAAGACCCTCGAGGAAAAGTTCGACGCGCTCAAAGAATTCATCCTGAAAAATCACAGCTATGAGGTGCCCGAGATCGTCGCCGTCGATGCCGAACGGGTATCGAAATCATATCTCGGTTGGTTGACCGAATATATCCGCGGGACCGAATAATCCTAGATATCAGCTTTCGATACCGCTACCCGCGGCGGCGACAGGAGCGCCGGCGGTAAAGGTCTTGATGACGAATTCAACCGCGTCGTGCGGCGAATCGGTGAGATGAATAAGGCTAAGGTCTTCAGGATTTATGTTTCCCTCGTTAAGCATGGTTGAGGTCAGCCATGCGAGCATGCCGCGCCAGTACTGCGAGCCGAAAAGCACAACCGGAAAATTGCGTATCTTGCGCGTCTGAATAAGGGTCAAAGCTTCGAAGAGTTCATCCAGGGTTCCGAAGCCGCCAGGAAAAATGATGTACGCGTTGCTGTACTTGATGAACATCGTCTTCCGGACGAAGAAGTATTTGAACGACAGAGATCTTGTCTGATACGGATTCGGAGCCTGTTCGAAAGGAAGCTCGATGTTGCAGCCGACCGAGACCTTTCCAGCCTCGAAAGCACCACGGTTAGCCGCTTCCATTATTCCGGGGCCTCCGCCGGTGATGATTTCAAAACCTGCATCCGCGAGCAGCTTCGCCGTCTCGCGTGCAGCGTCGTACATCTCGGTGCCTTCTTCAGTTCGAGCAGAGCCGAAGATAGAAACTCCGCGCGTTATAGTTGCCAGTTCGTCGAACCCCCCGACAAACTCGCCCATGATCCGAAAAACCCTCCACGAATCGGAGGTCTTATATTCGTCTTCGAGTTCCGGTGAGCGAAGCAGGACCTCGTCGTCGGTAAGCCGCCAGTACTCGGGTACCTTTTCGAGCGTCTTTGCCTCGGCAACGGTTTCCGGTTCGCCGGCTGTTTTCGGGCCTTTGGCCTTTTTCTTGTTTGCGTCAGTCTTAGCCATTTTGATTTCGGATTTCGACGATTTCGGATTTCGGATTTTGGCGTTCAGACGGTCAGAGCAGGATCGAGACTTGAAATCCGCAATCCGAAATCCGAAATCCACATTCGTTACACTCCCATTATGTTGTAGCCGCAGTCGACGTAGATCGTCTCGCCGGTGATCCCGGAAGAAAGATCGCTGACGAGGAACAAAGCCGTGTTGCCCACTTCGGCGGCTGACACGTTTCGTTTCAGCGGTGAGCGTTCGCTGACATAACCGAGCAGCGAACTCATACCGCGAACGCCTCGCGCCGAAAGCGTGTTGATCGGGCCTGCGCTGATCGCGTTGACGCGGATATTCTGCTTGCCGAGGTCGGCCGCGAGATATCGTGTCGATGCTTCAAGAGCGGCCTTTGCCACACCCATTACGTTATAGTTCATGACCACTTTTTCGGCGCCATAGTAGCTCATCGTCACGATGCTTCCGCCTTCGGTCATCAGGGGGGCTGCCCCAAGGGCCAGCTGGGTCAGTGAAAAGGCGCTTATCTGCAGAGCGGTCGTGAAAGCATCGCGAGTGGTAGTGACAAACTCGCCCTCGAGAGCCTCACGCGGTGCGAAGGCGATCGAGTGGATCAAATAGTCGAGCTTGCCATATTTTTCCTTGACGGCCTCGAACGTCGCGTCGACCTGCGCCTGGTCCGACACGTCGCATGGAACGACGAGTGAATTGGGGAGCGTGTTTGCAAGATCCTCGACATTTTCTTTTATCCGCTCAGACTGGTAGGTGAACGCCTGACTCGCACCTTGGGCTCCGCATGCCGATGCGCACGCCCACGCGATCGAACGCTTGTTCGCGACGCCGAAGATCAATCCAACTTTATTTTCTAACATATTGTGTCGTGGTTCGTTGATCGTTGATCGTTGATCGTTGATCGTTGATCGTTGTTCGTTGATCGTTGATCGTGGTTCGTCGTCACGGAAATGGCGTGTCAACGAACAACGATCAACGATCAACGATCAACCGATCAACGAACTAATCCGTTACATAAATTCTCTGCAGCGCCTCAAAATCGAGCAGGCGTATATCCACGTCGACCGGCGTACCCGAAAAGCGTTTCGTGTTCAAGCTCTTACGCAGACGTTCCTCGTCCTCAGGGTTGAGCTGCGTGACCAGTATCACCATTAGTCGTGACTCCCATCGCAACATTCATCTGCCCGATGATCGATTTGACGCGAGCCATCTTTCGCATCATCGAGTCAATTCGCTCTTGCCGCAATTCGGGTCCCACGAGAAACGATACTTCGGCACAGATCAGCATTTCCTGTTTGACGAGAACAGCGTCGAAAGGAACGTCGCCGAGGCTCACATGCCGGAGGATCGGAACCTGCTCTTCCTGTTGTATCTGCCGCAACGCAAGATCCTCGGCGACGATATAAGCAGACTGCAGATCGCTGATCTGTTCGGGCGTCACCTCAAGTATTCGGGAAAGCTCGACGACCTCAATGTTCAAACTCTCTCGTTGAACCTCCGGCAGAGCGGGTTCCCAATCGATCTTTGATTCGTCCCGGGCGGCGGCGAATCTGCGCGCCGTTCGCGAATTTAGAAAGGCGTAAATGGAAAGGCCTATCAACGAAATCGCGAAAAGCGCGACGAACGGCCACATCCGCAAGAAGATCCCGAGAACAAGCCCCGCCGCCAGACAAACGCCGATCGTTACGCTCAATCCGGTGAGCGGGGAAGCCGCCTCGTGCTGAGAGAACCTGACGAATGAGTTGTCGAGTTGTCTTGCCATGGGCTAGTAATTGATAGTTGGTCGCCCAACTAGCGAGCACCGTTAATTATCAACTATCAATTATCAATTCTCACACTACATTCGCACGCTCAAACGGGATGTCATCAAAGTGCGTCATCTTTTTGAAATCGCCAAATCGCTCGTTGATCTCAGGGTAATCGAGAGCATCGACGCGTTCGGTGCCGAATTTCTCGACGTTGAACGAAGCCATCACAGATCCGTAAACCATCGCGCGACGCATCGTTTCGTTCGTGATCTCTTTCTGGCTGGCGAGATAACCCATAAATCCACCGGCAAACGTATCGCCCGCACCGGTCGGATCGAAAACACTCTCGAGCGGATAAGCCGGTGCGGAAAAAAAGCTGTCTTTTGTGAACAGCGTCGCGCCATACTCACCACGTTTTATGACAACCGCTCTCAGACCGTAGTCCATGATCTTTTTCGCGGCTTTGTGAATGTTCGGTTCGTCGGTCAACTGCCGAGCTTCGGCGTCGTTGATGATCACACAGTCGACGACCTTGATCGTTTCGATCAGTTCATCCTTCGTCGACGAGATCCAGAAGTTCATCGTGTCCATTGCGACGAACTCCGCGGCGGCACATTGTTCACGAACCTGCTTTTGAAGCATCGGCTGAATATTCGCGAGGAACAGCAGCCGCGCGTCTTTCGAATGTTCCGACAGCTTCGGGTCGAATGTTTCGAACACGTTGAGCTGCGTGTCTAACGTGTGGGCCGTGTTCATGTCGTAATCGTACCGGCCACTCCAGAAAAATGTTTTGCCGTCCGGCACGATCTCGATGTCGTCCGTGTTTATCGCGTGACGCTTGAACACTGCCCATTCGTCGTCGCCGAAATCGCCGCCGACAACGCCGACCGCGTTGACCTGTGTGAAAAAGCTCGCCGATAGCGAGAAATGAGTCGCGGCACCGCCGAGGATCTTATCGCGTTTTCCGAACGGCGATTCCAAAGCGTCGAACGCAACCGAACCAACTACTGTTAATGACATATTTGATTAGAATTTAGAACTCAGAAGTCAGAATTCAGAATTCAGGATTTGGCGAAGAACTGTTCTTGGTGCCCCTCTGACTTCTGACTTCTGACTTCTGACTTCTGACTCCTGACTCCTGACTCCTTAAGATTTTACACGCCATGGCGGATTTTTGCGATTATCACCGGCGTGAAACAGGCAGATCTTGTTGCCGTTTGGGTCTTTTAGATAGGCTTGCCGCCAAAGCCATGGGCGGTCGGTCGGGTCTTCGTCGAATGCGAGGCCCTTCGATCTAAGCGCATCGACGGTTGTGTCCAGGTCTTCACATTCGAAATAGAGAACGATGCTGTTTGTGATCTGAACGTCGTCGACCTGCTGGATCGAAAGGGTCGAATCGCCATCAGGACATTCAAGCCGGGCATAACGGGGAAGGGAATCGACAATGATTCGAAGGCCGAGCTTCTGGAAAAACTCGGCGGTCTCAGTGGGCTTATCGGTGTAGACCGTAACTTGATTTAGATTCACGCTAACCTTCCCATTACATCATTACTAAACTACAAAATTAATCATTACATCTGAAAGGAAAGGAAACGAGTGTTAGGGCAACATGTTTCTGGAAGGTAATTATTAATTCCGTAATATTGTAATTATTAATGGCTGTTTGGTGTGGCAGTGTTCTTTAGCAACGCCAGTGTCTTCTCGGCGTCATTGCGGTACTGGCTCTCCGGATTTCTTTCTATGAGCAGTGAAAGGTAAGCGACTGCGTCTTCGCGTAGTTTCTGCGGATCGAACTTCTCTTTTTCCTTTTCCGATTTAAGGTTGACCTTTTGCTTGCCTTTATTTTCGGAGAGATAGTAGCTGCTCATTCCGGCGAGATAGAGAAACTCGTCCATTCTTGAAAACCCAGGATATGCGGCGAATGTTTCTTCAAAACGCATCAGGACGCCCTTGTAGGCTTTCTTGAGTAAGAAGGCCTGCTTTGCGACGTCGAGATTGTGTTTAGCGTCCTGTTCGAGGATCGGGTCGCGGTCGATCGCGCGGTCGATGTTGCGTTGCGCCGAGACCGTAGAATTGATCAGCAATCCGCTGAGGACGATAAAAACAATGGAGACAAGTATGCGTTTCATAACAACCTAAAGATGATATTAATCCCGAATAAGTTTTCCCGTGTCTAAAAGCTACGCCGTGAGCTTAGACTCTTTCCTACACAATGAGGGGAGGTTTATCAACCCTAACGATATTTCCCGATTATCGCTTCCAGGTTCTTGAAAGTTTTTTCCGGCCAAAGGTCCGGCGCCGTAAAGATCGCGTTCTTCGTCGCTTCGGCGTATTGATTTGGCGTTTTCTTCGCGGCGACGCGCTTCACGGCATCTTTCAGGATCAACTGTGCGTTGCGGACGTTCTTGTTCAGATATTCGATGACGATGTCGACGGTCACATCGTCGTGCCCTTCGTACCAGCAATCGTAATCGGTGACGAGGGCGAGGGTCGCGTATGCCATCTCGGCCTCGCGAGCGAGCTTCGCCTCCTGCAGGTTCGTCATGCCGATTATGTCCATTCCCCATTGGCGATAGACGTTCGACTCGGCTTTTGTCGAGAACGCCGGGCCTTCCATGCAAAGATATGTGCCGCCGCGATGTGTCGTAACGCCCACAGATTTGCACGACTCTTCGAGAATATCGCCGAGCTCGTTACAAACCGGATGCGCAAATGTAACGTGGCCGACGATGCCCTCGCCAAAGAACGTCGATTCTTTGACACGACCGCGCGTGCGATCGAAAAACTGATCGGGAATGACCATGTCGGTCGGTGCGTATTTCTCCTGCAGACTCCCGACAGCCGAGACCGACAAAATGTATTCGACACCGAGCAGCTTCATCGCGTAGATGTTCGCGCGAAAAGGAAGCTCCGTCGGGAGCAGCTTATGCCCGCGTCCGTGACGCGGGAGGAACGCGACCGTAACTCCCTCTAGCTCGCCGACGATGAATGCGTCGGACGGATCGCCGAACGGCGTCTCTACGATCTGCTCTCTTACATTTTGAAGCTCGGGCATCTGATATAGACCCGAGCCGCCGATGATTCCAATATTTACTTTTTCCATTCGCGTGACTATTTCTTACCGCAGTCGAAGCCTTTGACCATCGCCGCGAGTTCGCCATTTGAGCGTTTTGGGAGGAGAGCTTCCACCGCGTCGAATTTCGTCTTCGGTTTCTCCTTTACACCGATCTCGTAGACCTTTAGTGCGGTTTCAAGCCCGGCGAGCTGAACTGCATTCTCATCCGCCGTCGGATTCTGAATCCGATATGCGCCCATGCCTATCGTGTAACCCATTGTCATTGAGCTGCTATGCTTATTTTTCTTGTCGGAGAATAGGCCGAACGTACCGCCGCACACCGTGAGGCTCACCTGGTCGGTTTCAATAAGCCATTTAAGCGCCCGTTGTGTCGATCTTGCTCCATCTTTGTCGAGAGGCGCCGATTCGAGGGCCTGGGCAGCGGCGACAACATTCTCTTGCTCGGTTTGGCCAGACACCACGGGACCCGCGATCGCGAGAACGAAGAGACAAAAAACTGCGGACAAAAAAATTCTCATTGTTTCACCTGCTATTGATCTAGTGACGTTGCGGCGATCCTGCCGTCCACTTGGGCTAACCTGCAAAGGGGCCTCTCAAGATCGTGGTAAAAGAGGCAGAGCCAATTCTCCTGGATAGCCTGAGGCAAAACCGCTTTCTTAAATTCCAAAGTTTCCGTCGGATAGAGGTCGTAGCCCATGATCCACGGCAAAGCGAGATGATGGCGGGTCGGTATCAGATCCGCAAAGCCGTAGACAGTTTGGTCCCCGCGATCCAGACGCCATGTTTGCATCGTCTTCGAATGGCCCTTGATCGTCTGCATCCGAAGGCCTTCGACGACTTCGTATTCGTCCGGTTTTGTTTCGAGCTGTCCCGTTTCCTGCATCGGCTGCCAGTTCTCAGGAAGGTAGCTTGCACGATCACGCTCGTGCGGATTCTCCGCAGCCTCGAGTTCGCTTTTTGAGACGAAGTATCGGGCGTTGCGGAATTGCGGAATGGGGATTGCGGATTGCGGATTTGCACCGGTTTTATCACTCGGTTCGCCCAAATTCTCCGAATCCGCAATCCGAAATCCGAAATCCGAAATCGAGGTGTTTCCCCCAGCGTGATCGAAATGCAGATGTGTGTTGACGACGATCGTGATGTCTTCGGTGCGATTGCCGGTTTTCTCGAACAGTGTTTCGGCAAACGGTTTCTCACGGAAGATCCCGTACATCCGGGTTTCTTTTTCGCTCCACTTTTCACCAATGCCTGTCTCGATCAGGATCTTTTCCTTTCCCGTGTCGATGAACACGCAATTCATGTTCATGCGAATTCGATTGAGTTCGTCGGGCGGGCAGACACGTTCCCAAAGAACACGCGGGACGACTCCAAACATCGCCCCGCCGTCCAATCTGAATTCCGTGTCCGGAATTATTTCTAATCGGTAATCACCAATTTCCACAGATCACTTCTTCTTGGTGCCGGGCTTTTTCGTCTCAGGTTTGTCGTTGGACGGAGCATCGACCCCTTCCGGAGCCCCGCCATCCGGAGGCATTCCTGTCGACATCTGCTGTTGCTTTTGCATCATTTCCTTGATCTGTTCCTCCGACACTTCCGGAACGGTGAAATCCTCAGGTATCTCGACGTGGTTATTAGCAACCATCTCGTCGATCGCCTGTTTCTGCTTTTCTTCCTCGAGCTTCGCACGAACGTAAGCCTTGACTGGCATCTCGCGGCCCATCGGATTGTCGGGGTCTTTAAACCCGGTCCCGATCAGAATATGACGAACGTCATAGGTTTCGGTCGGCTGTCCTGCCGGGTCCTTGCCTTCACTTTTTTTCTCAAGCTTTACGATGTGATAGCCGTAATCGGTTTCGACAAGTTCCGGTGCGACCTGGCCGGGCTCAAGAGCCAGCGCGGCCTGTTCAAACGCCGGGACCATCCGTCCCTTTGGCGTATCGGCATACAATCCGCCCTTCTTCTCTTTCGTTTGGGGATCGGCGTTGCCAGGATCTTCCGAAAATTCGTTTGCCAGCGCCGCAAAATCTTCACCACCCTTGGCACGGTCGAGGATCTCCTGTGCCTTGGTTCTCTTCGCGCTCGTGTCAAGTTCGGGATGCTCCGCGATATATTTCGCGATGTCTTCGTCACTCACCTTTACCTTCTCGGCCATCTTTTCCGAATATAGGCGAGCAAGATATTGCGCTTGCTGGAGCTTTACCTGAAGAGCGACCTTGTCCTGAAACTCTTTCGGTATCTCGCCCGCAGCCAGTTTGTCTTCGTATTCTTTTCTATAGATCTCGATCTTCGCGTAGATCTCGCGAGCCTGAGTTTTTTCTTCTTCAGAGATCTCGCGGTCCTTCATCTGAGGGTTGCTCTCCTTGAGAAGCGCGACCTTTGTTTCAAGGAATTTTTGAAATTCAAGCTCGTTGTTTTTCGGCCCGAGACCGATCTTGTTTTTTAACGACGCCCAGAATCCCTGCGGAGCCTGATCGCCCTGGCCCCAGAATGCGTTGATCTGATCTTCAGTGATAAAGCCAAAGGGCGGCATCGGCCCGGCATCTTTATGTGTCTCACGGTCGTAGTTGACGGCGATGACTTCCGATTCAATGTTCTTCAGCTCCTGCCGGTTATTCGGCTCGTCGGTCAGCCCTTCCTTCTGCGCCTGGCTGGCAAACGCCAGAAGCTGTCTGAGGTTTTCAAGCTGCTGCTTTTTCATTTCCGGGTCTTCCGCAAAACGCTTCAAGACCATCGGATTTACCTTTGCGACATCAGCGAGAAGCATCTCTACTTCTTCCTTGCTGATGCGATTGAACGCTCCGGAAGAATGTCCACCGACCTTATTCTTCCAAACCACGAGACCGGCACCGATGCCCAGAACGGCAAGCAACAAAATCAGGCCCTTTGTTAAATTACTCAATTTTCAGATCCTCACTTATGACTAAAACTCTTCTATTCAAAATACGTTAAAAATTTCAAACGGCAATAGTATCAAAAATACCCTTTACTTCCTAGAAACAAGGCTAATTATTTCGCTGGACCAACTCCAGAAGGACGCCGTTTGCAGCGGCTTGGGTGAATAAATGCCACAAGGCATCCCTCGGCTCCGATTCTCGGCGGCTTCATCGATCAAACGAGCCCCCTGCGACTTTAGCTTAGCTAATGCCGCCTCGATATCCTCGACCTCGACGGCAATATGGTGGATTCCACCTCCGCGCTTTTCGAGGAATTTGGATATCGGCGAATCGTCGCTGGTGGGCTCGAGAAGCTCGATCCTGCTTTCTCCGAGCGGCAGCATCGCGATCCGGACCTTCTGGTCTTCGACGGTCTCGGTATGAATATTTTCAAGTCCGAGCGCGTCCACCCAAAAACCGAGAGCTTCGTCTATACCTTTTGTAGCGATGCCGAGATGGTCGATCTTCATAATTCGGTTATTTCAATAGCTCTTCGACCGCCGAGTAAAGATCGGTCTCTTTTGCGGCAACCCGTTCGGCCATTTGCTCGAGTTTCGCCTCGGTCCCATTCCGGCCGAGTAGGTCGATCAAAAGCCTCTCTCGCAAAAGCTCGACGAGGCGCCAACGGGCGATCGCTTGTTTTCTTGTCAAACTCCCATCACCCTGCTTTTGAAAGGCGCGATACGATTCGATGGCCACCGACAGGTCTTCGATGCCCTTGTTTTCGGTTGCTATGGTTTTTACGATGGGCGGATCCCAGAAATCCGGCCGATGAGCGAGCGAAAGCAGCGATTCGAGTTCTTTCTGAGTTCGCAGCACGCCTTCGCGGTCGGCTTTGTTGATCGCGAAGACATCACCGATCTCCATGATCCCCGCTTTGATGGCCTGGATGTCATCGCCCATCCCCGGGACGAGCACAACCACCGATACGTCGGCAGTTTTGACGATCTCGACCTCGTCCTGACCGACACCGACCGTCTCGACGATGACCTTATCGAAACCCGCGGCGTCGAGTATCGCTACCGCATCAACCGTCGCACGCGAGAGGCCGCCGAGGTTTCCGCGTGTTGCCATCGAACGTATGAAGACGTTTTTATCGAGTCCGAGCGTCGCCATCCGGATTCGGTCGCCGAGTATCGCACCGCCCGAGAAGGGGCTTGTCGGATCGACGCAAACGATTCCCACACGTTCGCCCAGGTTCTTGTAATGAAGCGCCAGCTTATCGACGAGTGACGATTTTCCGGCTCCGGGAGCCCCCGTAATCCCGATGATCAGTGCCTTGCCGGTTTTCGGGAAGATCGCTTTCATCAGCTCCGCCGACGTTTCGTCACCGTTTTCGACGGCCGAGATCGTGCGGGCGATCGCCCGTGGCTCACCCGCCAGAATTTTATCTATTGAAAACGTCATTGGAGCGGAAATTAGAACCGTAATCTTCTCATTTTCAGCCCTAAAACGAAAATAGCGAGCCGATCGAACGACTCGCCATCCTTCGCGGGTTCCAACGTCCTACATTTGGCCTTCATCGGCTGACGGGCCGTAGATCGACGGCACGGCAATGTCGTTCAGACGAAGATAAACGGACAACTGCCCACGGTGGTGGATTATGTGGTTCATCACGAATGAACGCATGACGGCAACCTTGGGCATCGTGAAATAGACCGTCTCGCCGTTTCGCATCGTCCAGTTTTCCATGAATCGCTCATCGGATGAACTCTTGAGCGTTGTAATTGCCTCGGCGACATTCTTATCGAAAAACTCGATCAGTTCCTCGGTCGTCTTTGGCTCAAACGGCTTGTAATCCATTTTCGAGAAATCAAGCTCAGCATGCTCCATGGTTGACGGCGTCCAGGCGAACATCTCGGCGATGTGGCTCGCCAGACGGCCGAAGGCCATCGACTTTTCATGCGGTTTCCAATCGAACTTTTCGGCGGGCACCCGCTCGAGAACGGTCCGTGTAACCCCCGCTTCGTGTTCCATTTCCGCGATCAGGGCTGTTGCGATGGTATTAGAACTAACTCCGGTTGAACTCATAAGCTATCTCCTTCGAATTGATTTTAGATCGGACGGAAATAATAGCGGAGTTGTTTCATCCATGCAACAAGGAGACAGCGGTGAACTGGTGTTAACTGTGAACTATGAACTGTGAACTGTGAACTGTACTGTGAACTGTGAACTGGGAACCGGGAATAGCTCATAGCTGATAGCTCATAGCTCATAGCTCATCAGCTCACAGCTCACAGCTCATAGTTCACAGTTTCAAGAGTTGTTTTGCGATCACAAGCCGCTGGATCTCCGACGTGCCCTCGCCGATCGTGCAAAGCTTGGAGTCGCGCCAGTATTTCTCCGGTGGATAATCCTTCGTGTAGCCGTAACCGCCGTGGATCTGAACCGACTCTTCAGCGACCTTCACGGCCGTTTCAGAAGCGAACAGTTTCGCCATCGCCGATTGTTGTGTCGTCGTTTTGCCGGCATCCTTCATTGCCGCGGCCTGCATCGTCAGTAGCCGCGCAGCTTCGGTCTGCGTCGCCATATCGGCGAGCTTAAACTGTATCGCCTGAAATTCTGCGATCGGCCGACCGAACTGCTGGCGTTCCTTGGCGTACTTTACCGCCGCTTCGTAGGCTCCCTGTGCGATGCCGACAGATAATGCTGCGATCGAGATACGACCGCCGTCGAGCACCTGCATGCACTGCAGAAATCCTTCGCCTTCGGTGCCGAGTATGTTCTCGTCCGGGACATGGCAATCTTCGAAAACAACGGACGCCGTTTCCGACGCCCGCATGCCTAACTTGTTCTCTTTATGGTCTGAACGGAATCCGTCCATCGATTTCTCAAAAACAAAAGCCGAGATACCGCGATTACCTTTTGATTTGTCCGTGACCGCGACGGCGACAAGCGTCTCGCACGCGATGGCATGGGTGATGAAATTCTTCGAACCGTTGACCTTCCATCCACCGTTCGAGCGGATCGCGTTTGTTCGCGTGCCGGCCGAATCCGATCCGGCTTGCGATTCGGTCAATCCCCATGCGCCGAACGATTCGCCACGGGCGAGCGGCACGAGATACTTCTGTTTTTGTTCTTCGCTGCCGAACAGAAAGAGATGGTTCGAGCAGAGTGAATTGTGGGCCGCGACGGACAAGGCGACCGATCCGCAGACACGTCCGAGTTCTTCGATGATGGTTGCGTACTCGACATAGCCCATTCCCGCGCCGCCATATTCTTCCGGAAACAGCACGCCAAGCAGCCCCAGCTCGGCCAGCTTCGGTCGCAGTTCAACAGGGAAGTGCTGCGACTCGTCCCATTCCATTACGTGCGGTCGGATCTCGCTTTCCGCAAATTCGCGTACGCTGTATTTGATCTGAAGCTGTTCTTCGTTTAACTCAAAGTTCATAATGATTTTGAAATATTATAGTCTGAAACAGTGGTCGGTTGTCAGTGGTCGGTGGTCAGTTTTCAATTTCTCACTACCAGAGGCCACGAACGCGCCCAATCAACAAACTGAACACTGAACACCGAACACTGAACACTGAAATATGAACTGGCAAGAAAACATCCTCACGACCAACGAACAGATCGCCCAAGTCCTGCGGGAAACGAAGCGGATCGCCGTCCTCGGAATCAAGCCCGAGTCGCGCTTCTCGCAGCCCGCATTTTACGTTTCAAAATATATGCAGGACGCGGGATTCGACATAGTGCCCGTCCCGGTCTACTACCCGGACGTCACCGAGATCCTTGGACAAAAGATTTATCGCGATCTGCGCGATGTACCAGGTGAGATCGACATGGTGAATGTCTTTCGGCGCCCCAATGACATCACCAAGCACATCGACGAGATCATTGAAACTAAGCCAAATTCAGTTTGGGTGCAGCTTGGAATTCGGAATGACGAGGCAGCCGAAGCATTCGCGAAGGCGGGAATCAAGGTTGTACAGAATCTATGTTTAATGGTCGAGCACCGAGCTCTGGCGTAAGCAGGCAGAAACCCGACCGGTAGGGAGGGTGACGCTATCTGCATTGACACGATCGTCTTTCGGCGAGACCATACACCCTCCCTACCGGTCGGGTTTCTGCCTTTTGGCCCCAACCAGTAAAGCGGCCTCATCCTCGGTCAGCTTCCTGAATCCCCCTACAGGAAGACCCGTGTCCGTTATTGGCCCGATCGCGATGCGCTTGAGCTTCACAACTGAATGCCCGACGGCATCGAACATTTTGCGGATCTGCTGATTGTGCCCTTCGAACAGCGTGACCTCGTACCAACCATTTTTGTCCGTAGGTTTTAATATCTTGATGTCCGCCGGTGCAGTTCTAAATCCGTCTTCCAGCTTCAAACCGCGCCGCAACTTTCTTATCGCAACCTCGGTGGGCATTCCCTTTGTCTTGACTTGATAGACTTTCGGGATCGTCTTGGAACGGGTGATGGCGTTCGTGAACTCGCCGTCGTTTGTGAGGATGATGAGGCCCTCGGTATTGAAATCGAGGCGGCCGACGGGATGAAGCTTGCCGTGACCCTTAACCAGATCGGTGACAAGCGGACGGCTTTGCGGATCGGCAGCGCTCGAGAGATATCCCTTCGGTTTGTTGAGAAGAACATAGACGTTCTCTCTGTTCCGAAGCTTGGTGTTGATCAATTTTCCATTGACCTTGATGTGGTCGGTGTCCGGATCCGCTTTGGTCCCAAGCTCAGTGATCACCTTGCCATTGACGGTCACGGCGCCGGACGCGATCAGTTCTTCCGCCGCACGCCTTGAGGCGATTCCCGCTTGGGCGATTAATTTTTGAAGTCTTTCCTGCACACAGGAAGTTTAACGCAGAGACCGCGGAGAACGCAGAGGCAAAAGAAGTTTGCCCCCGAGATGGGAAACACAGCGAAAAGAACATGCCCGCGAAATACGCGAAAGGACGCGAAAAAAGCCCTCCTTCTTTCGCGTCCTTTCGCGTATTTCGCGGGCAAATCTCTTCCCCGCGTCAAAAGTTCCTACCCTGCCAAATCTTCAAAATCCTCGATACTCGGAAGCTCAGTCAGATCTTTCAATCCAAACTGGATCAGAAACTCTTTCGACGTGCCGTACAGCATCGGGCGTCCGACCGTTTCCTTGTGGCCCTTTGTGACGATAAGGCGTTTTTCGAGCAGTGTCTTTATCGCCGATGCGGATTGAACACCGCGGATCTCAAGGATCTCGGGAACTGTGACGGGCTGTTTATAAGCGATCACGGCGAGCGTTTCAAGCGACGCAAGCGACAGTTTTGCCGCTTGGACGCGTTTTCAAAAACTTGCGGACATCTTCGTGCAGTTCTGTTCGTGTTGCGATCTGCCATCCGCCGGCGATCTCACGGATCTGCAGACCGCTCTCGCGCGTTTCGTATTCTTTCTGCAATTCGACAACCGCCGCTTCGACCGAATCGCGCTCTTCTTCGATAACTTCGGCGAGAAGTTTCGTCGTGATCGGTTCGTCGGCGACGAAGATCAAAGCCTCGACTATTGCGACGAGTTCGGCCATGCTGCGCGAGGTTTTTTCGTCTGCAGTGTGAGTTACAGTTTCGGTTGCAGTTTTAGTTTCCGGTTCCATTCGTGACCGCCTTTAGAATTATTTCGCCAAACGTTTTCTTTTGCGTCAGTTTCACGCTGTCCGTACGGACGATCTCGAGCACGGCGATAAACGCCGTGACCAGCTCGCGTCTGGATTGCATCTCCTCGAAGAACGTCTGAATGTTCAACTCGAGCTCTTCCAAAATGCGTCGCCTGAGAGTCTTGATCATGTCCGAGAGCGAGATCTCCTCACGTGCGATCTCCATTTTGATCTCATCGCGATGACGCAAAAGGATCTTCTGAAAAATTGTCACGATATCGAAGACCGATGCGTTGATCTCGGCATTTGCGTCGTCCGATTCGATCTTTCCGCGTCCGAACACCGCCTGTTCGATCGTCGTTCGCTCGTACAACATCTGCGATGCGGCCTTGTACTGCTCATATTCGAGAAGCCTGTCGACAAGTTCCTTCCGCGGATCTTCGAACTCTTCTTCTTCCAACTCCGATGGATCGCGCGGCAGCAGCATCTTCGACTTGATCTCGATGAGCGTCGCCGCCATGACCAGAAAGTCGGCCGCGACCGCTATGTCGAGGCCCTTCATCAGCCGGATGTATTTAACGTATTCGTCAGTGATGCGGGCGATCGGAATGTCGAAGATGTTGGCCTGTTCCTGGCGGATAAGAAACAGCAGCAGATCGAGCGGCCCTGCGAATTCACCAAGCTTGAGCTTTAATTCGTCACTCGATCCGCCGACGATCTCGGCCGTCTCTTTCTTAAAATCAAAAACGAATTGTTCGAGCGGTTCTTGCTCCATGGGTATGGTAGGTATTATACGTGCTTTCGTTAGATCGCAGAGTTCGCAAAGGAAACTTACCCGTTTTCCGTCTCCCGGAGGTAGATTATGTAATCAATCTTCGGTGGTTCCAAACCTTCCTCGCGCATTTTCAAAACGATGTTGCCGCGATGGACGGACGAATGAATCAGTACGTGAGTTAGTAATTCTCGAAACGTGTTCTTGTGAGGCACTCCTTCGCTCGTTTTGTAAATCGCGATCCGTTCGAGACTCAGACTCATCTGCTTTCTTCAAAAGCACGTTGTAACTGGCGGTTGTGGCGTCTGAGAGTTGTCTGCATTCTTTCAGATCCAGATCCGGCCAGAAATCAAAACCCGTCGAGTCCTTTCCTCCCAGCCGGTCGAAATACTCTTGTTTTGTGATCAGGATGTGAGCCAGGATCCGGCGTGAACGATCGGATGGATAAGTTTCCAGAGCAGCGATGGTCCGACGATTTGCCCAGTCGTCGTATTCGAATAAATGTCGCAAATGTTCGTCCATAGGACAGCAAACTTCAGTTTGCTGCACTCCGCGACAAACTAAAGTTTGTCGTCCTCGAGTGCGTGAGCTCGAAGGTCTTCCAGCGATACGATCTCAAGAACAGACTCGTGCGTCGCTTCAAGAATAACGTCTGGTGCCATCCCTGCGTCGAGCGCCTGTTTCCATCGCATTGCGACGAGACACCACTGATCGCCTTCCGACAATCCCGGAAAAGCGTACTGAGGCATCGGCGTGGAAAGATCGTTTCCGACCGATTTCGAATAGGCGAGAAATTCGTCGGTTGCACGTATGCAGACCGTGTGTCGTCCCGCGTCTTCCGGGCCGGTGCGGCAGTAGCCGTCGCGATAAAACCCGGTCATCGGAGCGGTGCAGCACACCTTCAGCTCAGTGCCGAGCACGTTTCTCGGTTTTGGATAATGGCCGTTTCCGTTTGTGATGCTCATGATTTTGTTTTTCGTGTAGTTCGTGTGTTTCGTGGCCCGGGATTTTCGAAAAAGGCAAATCACGAAACGGACGAAGTTACACAAGGATTTTGAAACGGTTCCGGCTTCGTGTTCCGTCTTTGTTCGTGTGATTTCGTGTGAGTTAGTGGTTCCAGGCTCCTAGCCGAAAACCTGGAACCACTAACTCACACGAAATCACACTAATTCGCCCTTACTGTGTCAAATATACAAACACACGAATACACGACGCAGATCAAGGGCCGATCATTTTACAAGTTCTAACGCCTTCTCCGCTGGTCTCGCCAAAATAGCGCGATCGCCAACCTCGACTATCGGCCGCTGCAGAAGCGCCGGATATTGGACGATATATTTAATGATATCTCCCGGCGGCGTCTCGGCCGTCAACCCGAGTTCTTTAGCTTTCGCATCTCCTTTTCGAACGATTTCGAACGGCGACAATCCCATTTTCATGATCAACTTCCTGAGCGTCTGCTCGGTAAATGGTTCGTTAAAGTAGTTGATCCTCTCCGCGTCGATGCCGTTTTCACGAAACAGCTTAGCCAGATTTCGGCACGTCGTTCACGTAGGCTTTTCGTAAACCGTGATCTTGTTCTTTTTCATGTGAATTATTTGCTGACCACTTGAAACTATCAACTATTCACTGAATTCTCCAGTGGATAGTTGATAGTTTCAAGTGGTTAGTTTAGAGATTCTTCGACACCTACCTGACCACTTCGGCTGCGTTACCCAAATGCGTCGGTATCAGGTTATGCGCTTCTTCGTATGTGAAGACTCGGGATTTTGTTACGAATCTCACGCCGAGCGGGATCTCAAGCGAGAAGCTGGTACCGCGTCCTTCTGTTATGTCGATCGTAAGCTCGGTGTGCTGCCAGAATTTCCGCCGCGAGCGGCGGCAGGCAAGGATGCCTGCGCTCCAGTCGGCGGTGTCGGCAAGATGCCGGCGTTCCAATCACCGAATTCCCATCCGCGCGTAGACAGAATTCAACGTTTCGCTCGCGATCGCACGCGCTTTCTCGGCACCGGGTTTGAGGATCGCTTCAAGCGTCGCATCGTCGAACTGCTTTACGCGATCCTGGAACGGACGCAGAAACTCGACGACTGTCTCGGCCAACTCGGTCTTGAAATTCCCGTAGCCTTTGCCGTCGAAGTGCTGTTCGCACTCCGCGTTCGATTTACCGGTGAGCAGTTGATAGATAGTAAGAAGGTTCGTGATCGCGGGACGCGTTTCATCAAAACGAATATCGGTCCCCGAGTCCGTCACCGCGCGTTTGATCTTTTTCGTGATCGTATCAGCGTCGTCTAGCAGGAAGATCGAGCCGTTCAGATTTTCATCCGACTTCGACATCTTCTTCGCCGGGTCCTGGAGCGATTTGATGTTCGCACCGACCGGCGGAATGTAAGGCTCGGGAATTTTGAACGTTTCGCCAAAGTCCCGGTTGAATCGCTCGGCGAGATCGCGGGTTAGTTCGAGATGCTGTTTCTGGTCGTGTCCGACGGGAACGAGATCGGTTTGATAGAGCAGGATGTCTGCGGCCATCAGCACCGGATAGATGAATAGCCCGACGCCGGCGCGTTCGCTGTTTCCCTTTCCCTTGATCTTTAAACTGCGTCATCCGCTCGAGCTCGCCCATGCGCGAAACGCACGATAGGATCCACGTCAGCTCGGCGTGTTCGGGAACATCCGATTGAATAAAGATCGTCGAGTGTTCCGAATCCACTCCGGCCGCAAGATAAACCCGGGCAAGATCGCGCGTCTTTTGTCGCAGCGTCGCAGGATCCTGCGGAAGAGTGATCGCATGCAGGTTCACAATGCAATAAAAGCTCTCGTACTCTTCTTGCAACGCGACCCAGTTTTTCAGAGCTCCGAGATAATTGCCGATGTGAAGCTGGCCGGTCGGTTGGGCGCCGCTAAAGATGCGTTTTTTCATCAGGCTAATAGATCGCGAACAAGATATTTATGAGAAGGACATAAAAGGGATAAATGATCATTCTGAACACGCCTAAATAGATCAGGAACATAAGGATCAGAAATCCGAACTGCTCAAGCATGTTCAATATCGGCGTGGCACTTTCGGGAAGAAACGTCGCCAGGATCTTACTGCCGTCGAGCGGCGGAAATGGGAGTAAGTTGAAAACGAACAGCGAAAGATTCAGGATCATCAGGTTCCCGACGAAGATAACGAGCGGGTTGGTCGCGCCCCGAAAAAATCGGCGGGTGTGAAGCCCTGTGTCATGAGGATCTTTGCAAGTCCGATCCCGATTATCAGCAGGATCATATTTGCGAGCACACCCGCGATCGAAACCATCACGTTGGCGAGTTTGTATCGCTCCCACTTACTCGGATTTACCGGCGTCGGTTTTCCCCAGCCGATGAGCGGGATGCTGCCGAGAGCTCCGCCCACCGTCCCGAGAACGAAGGCAATGATCGGTATCAGCAGCGTTCCAATCGGATCGGTATGAGCGACGGGGTTCAGCGTCACACGGCCGAGCATATATGCCGTGTCGTCACCGAATTTGTATGACATCCACGCGTGTCCGGCCTCGTGAACCGAGACCGCGAGCAGGAGGACCACCATGAATATAACAAGGTGGCTTACAAGATTTGCAATGTCGATCTCACCCATTTATTGCCTCGAAAGATCGGTCGCCGCTAACGCAAACCGAAACGCATGTGCGTTGTCTTTAGGTTTGAATTGTGCCATTCTTTTAGCACAAAATAAAACGGTTACGGGTAAAAGATCGTTGCGGAAACGCATACTTTTGGGTGGTGGATAATGGAACGCCGGCATCCTGCCGGCTCCGATGATCTGCCGGCAGGATGCCGGCGTTCCTATGAAGAAACATATTGTCTGCATTGCAAGCGAACAAAAGGGAAATGAGTTTCTCGACGAATGCCACAGCGCGGGTTGGCACGTCACGCTTGTCACGCGAAAAAAATTACTCGATGAGCCGTGGGTTTGGACCGCGCTGCACGACGTCAAGACCGTGGACGACGCCGCCTTGCCCGAAGACTATATTCGCGCCGTGACAAACGTCGCCGGCATGCGAAAGATCGATCGGATCGTAGGGCTTGACGAGTTCGATGTGACGACCGCGGCACGTGCACGCGAACATCTTCAGCTCGGTGGAATGACAAGCTCGCACTCGCTGCGCTTCCGCGACAAGTTGTCGATGCGAAATATCGCGGAGTCGGCGGGAATTCCGTGTCCCGACTTTACCTCCGTCTTCAATCAGGCCGAGATCGAAGAATTTCTCGAACGGGTTCCGGCACCTTGGGTCGTTAAACCGCGGTACGAAGTCTCCGCATTCGGTATCAAGAAGTGCGACACAAAAGAACAGGTGTGGAAAGTGCTCCACGATCTGGATACGCGCAACAACTGGCGCGATCATCCTTCGCAATTTGTATTGGAGCGCTTCATAGCCGGGAACGTATTCCACGTCGATTCCATCGTCGATAAAGGAAAGGTCCGGGCGTGTGGCGTCAGTCAGTACGGAACCCCTCCGTTTAGCGTCACGCATTACGGCGGAGTGTTCACGACGTCGATCGTTTCTTACCGCTCGGAGGAAAGGAAGCAGCTTGAAAAACTGAACAGCCAGCTTCTCGGGGCGTTTAATTACGAGAGCGGTGTGTCGCATGCGGAGTTTTTGCAAAGTGAGGCTGACGGAAAGTTCTATTTACTCGAGGTCGCCTGCCGCGTCGGGGGTGCATACATCGCGAATGTTCTCGAGCATGCGTGCAATTTCAATCTCTGGCGTGAGTGGGCAAAGCTTGAGACATCGACGCCCGAGAAGCCGTACAAGCTGCCGAAGCTAAGAAAGGATTACGCAGGCGTCGCACTTGCCCTCGCAAACCAGGACACGCCCGATACGTCGCAATATGACGACTCCGAGATCGTCTATCGCGTCTCGAAGCCGAAACACGTCGGCCTGATATTTTATTCGCGAAAACAGAAACGTGTGAGCGAGCTGCTTGATTCGTATTCTCAACGCATTGCGGAAGATTTCCTCGCCGTTGCTCCTGCCAAGGAACGGTATGATGACTGAATCGAGAGCGACTGGAGCGCAGACATCCTTGCCTGCATCAGTGCGAAGCACGAAAAGCAACTGCCGTTTGAGATTATTATCGTTTGACGCCGCAAGCGGCGTTGCAGGCAGGGATGCCTGCGCTCCAGTCGCTTGCACTCGCCATCCGTTTCGCTATCCTTACTCCTTATGACCTCGTCCGATCCGAGCGTGCTCGACCACGACCTCGCCAAACACTTTCCGGAACTTCTAAAATTCGAATCGACTCCCGAGATGGAAGGGTCGGAGATGTACACGCGGATCCGGCCCGAGGTCGAGCGGATACTGAATGCGGTCGTGTCAGAACCGCGAGCGGTAGCGACCGGGTTATCCCATGGCACCGCGTCAACGAAGGGTAACCCGGTCGCTACCGCTCGCGGTTCTGACATGAGAGCGCTCGCCTGGAACATCGAGCGCGGAAATATCTTCGATGGGATCGTCGATGCCCTCCTGAATCACGATCAACTGAAAGAAAAGGACGTGCTGCTTCTCACGGAGCTCGACTACGGAATGGCACGGAGCGGAAATCGATTTGTCGCTCAAGAGATCGCGCAACGCTTGAACTTGAACTACGCATTTGCTCCGGTCTACATCGCGCTGCAAAAGGGAAGCGGTGTTGAATCCGAAAGCGAAGGCGAGAATACGAAATCGATCCACGGCCTCGCGATGTTCTCGAAATGGCCGATAAAGAATGTTCACGCGATCCCTCTACCCAACGGGAAAGACAAGATGTGGGGAAAAGAAAAGCGGCTCGGATATCTGCGGGCGTTGTTTGCCGATGTCGAACATCCGGCCGGCACGTTTCGCGCAGTTACCGTCCATCTCGACGCGCATTGTTCGCGGATGCATCGACACCGACAGATGAAGATCATTCTCGATCATCTGGATACGCTTGCCGCCGCTCCCGACCTTGATCGGCGGCGATTGGAACACGACGACATTCAACGCACAGAACGCGACGCGGGCGATCCTCGGATACTGGCGGCGGGTGATGATGGGTGTGAAGAATGTGGCGAAGAACCACTTACCCGCACCCCGATCGTTATTTCGAAAAGGGGCTCTGTTCGGGAACTCGAATCGCCGCGGTTACGAGTACAGATCGCTGAATGAGCCGGGTGCAGGGACGATCCACTACGATGTCGAGCAGCATCGAAAAGAACACGAATCTCCGCGATTGGGTCCCGGAGTGGTGCTTCCCATTCATCTTCTGGGCAGCGAACCGCGTCGGGGGCAGCGTCTCGGGTCGGCTCGACTGGTTTGCGGGTAAGGAATATCGAAATTGCCCCCGGAACACAGCCGCAGACGATCGGAGATCTGGTCGATGCCGACGGCACGCCGCTATCGGATCACGATGCCATCACTTTGGACTTTGTCCTCTCCGGCAAGTAGAATCGCATTCTATGGAAGTATCATTTTGTCAGACGATGAGTTTTAACGCGGATACGTTTGAATACGAGGCCGTCGCCCACGAGAACGGGAACGCGACGATCATCAAGTTTCCGATCGACGAGAAAAAGTTCAGCCCCGGCGACGTAGTTGTTGTGGTCTCGGGCGACGAGGTCAATTTTCACGGCATCATTGGAAAGATCGAGGACGGCCACGCATTCGCGACCGATCCGAAGGGCTCGCTCCTACCGGCCGGCGTTCAGTAAGTTCGGGGTGCCAAGTTTCGAGTTGAAAAACGTGGAACACGGAACATAGAATTCTGGCTGGACTGGGTTTGAAATTTCAATTAATTTGAAATGTCGCGTAGCGACGTGGGGATGTAGCTCAGCTGGGAGAGCGCGGCGTTCGCAATGCCGAGGCCAGGAGTTCGATCCTCCTCATCTCCACCAATCCTTCAGGGCGTTGTCTTTCGGGCAACGCCTTTTCTTTGTCGCTTCTTTATTCGGCCGAAATCAAAATATTGCCCGCACCCGCACGGTGGCGAACGAGCCGGGGTTCAGAAATCTTTAGAAGATTTTACGGAGAATAATGTCTTCGGGTGGGTTGTTGTTCTACACTCTCTGCCGAATGGACAAACCTTGAGGTCCCAGTGCATCAGACCGACGCGAACAACGCCGATTTGAGGGGAGAATCCGGCCAATTCTATTCGACGTATGCGAAGGCTGGTTATCTCGTCCATCACCATAAATATATCTCCAGGAGGCTCCCACAATATGAGTTCTGTACGATTTAATATCTCCGATAAGGACAGGTGTATCTCCGGCGATCTGCACGGCTCGATGACCGAATCGCTTATCGCAACACTCACCGCCGAACCAGAGACCATCCCCGAATTCGAAACAGCCCTCCGCCGTTTCATAAAATCGTGTTCCGACTGGCCGCCGCTTCAGAGCTTTAAGAGCGGTGAGGACTTGGAGCCGTACGATGCGGGGATCGTCGCTATCGATCTCTACGGGCGCACCGTTGGTTTCGACACTACCTATTCAATTCCGTGTGCCGCAGGCAGGGTCCGTGTTCCATGTGAGTTTGCAGACGAAAACGATACCTGGATCCATTACAAGCTACCCGACGATTGGATCTTTGTTGAATCGATGCCGGTCTACCGCGGGACCAGGATGATCCGACGCGAAGATCGTTTACGACGAGCTCCGTTCGACGCACGTCCGATACTTTTCGGCAGACCCCTTATCACGTATATCGCACTCGCCATTTCCGAAGTATCGGATCTCGACGCCGAAGATTGTTTTTCGGACATCCACGCCGATTGGTTGGTCTCCACGCGAAAGGATCTTCGCGGCCGGAGCCCTCGCGAGATATTTCTGGAGAAGCAGGATTTCATTGACTTCGATCTGCAGTCACGTTCGATCCAGTGGTCGATGACAAAGGTTTGTCCGCCACCTCTGGCGAAGAATTCGTTCGCCTATTTTAATGCCGGCTTTGGCACTCACGAATGGGTTCTCTACTACGATCTGATCCGATATCTCCTGGCTGCTGCCGCCGAACGTCGGCGATCAGATGGTCCGGTCGAGTTGGATGCGGAGATCAGCCGCCTGTCGAGATTGCGCGATGAGTGGCTCAGAACGCCGGATTCGGAAATATCGGGGCGTACACCGCTGGAGATCATCGATCTTGAGCGGCAGAGGATGAACATCGCATTGTCGGCGCAAGAAACGCTGATTGATGAGAACTGTCCATGCTGCGTCGCGCTTGCGGAGGATTTCGACACACCGATGTTCTGGTATCTCGATGGCTGCAATATGGACGATCGCTTCGAATTCTCATCGTACAGAACGATCGAGGAGTGGAAAGCCGACCAGCGCGAAAGGGAAGAGTTCAATCGAGAATTCGAAAGAAAATATACAGCGAGTTCAGACGACGGGCGACGGACGTCCCACGAGGTATGACGCCCACGTTGCGACCCGTCCGATTTCATCTATAATTTTCGACCATGGACATTCTATGGTCGGAGTTGACGGGTGGACTCCCTGACGGAACACATCTTACGATCTTATTGCTTAGGCTTATGGCGGCAACCGTTCTTGGAGCAGCGATCGGTTTTGAGCGCCAGCGTGCGGGAAAAGCAGCCGGATTACGGACGCACATTCTCGTGACTACCGGGACGGCGGTTTTTATTCTCGCCTGTCTCGGAGCCGGAATAAAGGCGAACTCTGACGGTATTTCGCGGGTCATTCAGGGGATAATAACCGGCATCGGATTTGTCGGCGCCGGTGCCATCTTGAAACGGGAAACCGACAAAAATATCTCGGGCGTGACGACATCGGCCGGTATCTGGATGACAGCGGCGATCGGAGTGACCGTCGGCCTCGGCGGTCTCGGGCTCGCGATCATAGCCACGATCTTGACCCTCGTAATTTTCCGCGTCACGATCTGGTTCGAGCGTCAGGGTAACAGGTCAGACAGAAATACCTGATCGTGCAGACCTGAGACATTTCGGCTTGAATGCGGTTGGGCTCCGCCCATCTATTTGCGGAAAAGCTCTGCTTTTCCGCATTGGACCATCTGAAAAAATGCGGCTTCGCCGCCGGTGGCATAGCCGGCAAAAGCAAAAGTCTTCCGCAAACAGAGCGGCCTATCCGAATTCATCGCAGCGGTCTTTTCCCCTGCAAATTCAGAACTATCATCAGAGCCAGGGCACAGCCCGTGGCGACGATCACGCCGTAAAATCCGACCGAGTAGTCGCCGCCGTAGCGATCGGCGAGCCAGCCGGTGACCATCCCACCCGCGACGGCTCCGAGGGTTTCACCAATAGTGATCGCCCCGAGGATCTTTGGATAATCACGCCGGCCGAAAAAGTCGGCGGCGAGCCGCTGTATCAGTACAAACGCTCCGCCGTAGCCTAGGCCAAACGGTACGAGAAAAACTAAGGCCGTCGTCGCGTTCAGGTCCAGGAGCAGGAACGTTGCACCGAACATGACCGTGGTGCAGAACAGGATCACACGCACCGGAGAATACAGGTCGCTTAGATACCCGAACAAGAATTTTCCCGCGAGGCTGAGAGCGAATAGCCCCGACAGTATGAGCGTTCCCTGCCACGACGTGAATCCGATCTTCGCCGTCTGAAGGATAAGTTGCTGACTGGTGACAAAGATGGGATAAAAGATCAAAGCCGCTCCGACGGCGAAGATCCAGAACACGGGCGTCCGGAGCGCTTCCGCGAAGGTCAGCCCATCACTCGCCATCGTCCCCGGCAAATCGTACGGCACAGGATCGCCATCCGGGAACTCGCCTGCGTCTGCCGGATCCGATCTCACCAAGAGCATGATCGCCGGCACTAGAACAAGCCAGATAATGAAACTCACGATGACCATCGCGGTGCGCCAGCCAAAACCGTCGATCAGCGGCGTCGCAAGCGGCGGGATCACGACACCGCCGATACTCGTCCCGGTCAACAGTATCCCGAGCGCCGTGCCGCGGCGACGCACGAACCAGTTTGAAACAAGCACGACATTTGGCAGCACGCCGACGAAACCGAGCGAGATCCCCATTGTGATCCGCGCTGCGTAAACCTGCGGGGCGGATGTCGCGAGCGCGTGCAGCATCAGCCCGCCTCCAAGCAGGGCGCAGCCGACAAGCATCAGATTTTTCAAAGGGAATTTCTGTATCAACCAGCCTGCTAGTGGCGAGATCAATCCCGAAAAAAGAAACGTAAGCGACGCCGCCGAACGCAATGAAACTCTCGGCCCGGTCCGCGGCGACATAGCCGCTAGCCGCGAAATCCTCGCGAATCGACCGGTAGAAAACCGGAATGCCTCCGATCGACAGTCCATTGCTGACAACCAGAGCGAGAGTCGCCACGGCGACGATCACCCATCCGTAAAAAAATCGAGTTTGAGCTGAAAGCATGTATGGCAATCTGGAATCTATGATCTCGAATCTCGAATCTATACAGAAGCAATTTTCCGTATAGATTCTAGATTCTAGATTCTAGATTCTAGATTCGAGATCTAACGTCGCTTGTAATCAGTAATGTAGTCTGGTGGAACGATGGTTGGATCCAGCCGTTCATCGGCGATGGGCGCGGCCGTTTCTAGCTTGAGCGGCAGGACGCCAGCCCAGACATTCATCGCGTAATCTTCTTCATCATCTTTCGGATCGCCGGTGCGAACCTTTGCCGAGGCCTCGTCGATCGCAAGTTTCAGCACGGTGGTCGCGGTCAGCTCGAGTTCCGTCGGCCAGCGGACCTCGGCCCATCGGCCGGGTACGATGTGCTCGGTCAATGCTTCGAGCGCGTTGTTTTTCTCGTCCGCGTCGGCGACGAGTTCGGCGACTCCAAGTACTACCACCGAGCGATAATTGATCGAATGATGAAACGCGGAGCGGGCCAGGACAAGTCCGTCGATCAGCGTCACGGTGACGCACACGCTAATACCCTGCGAGAGATTGCGGAGCATGCGGCTCGCCGCCGAACCGTGAATATAAACGTCGTCGCCGACGCGTGCGTACCCTGTGGGTATGACATACGGCTGGCCGTCGAGAACAAATCCTACGTGGCAAATAAAGCCTTCGTCGAGGATCGCGTTAATGGTTTCACGGTCGTAGTGGCCCCGAGCAGGGAGACGTTTGACTGTGGTTCGGTCGGTTTGCGTACTTGTTGAGTTCATCTGGAATTTTTAACCCGCTGAATCCTAGCTCCGTAGGAGCGAAATGTTGGTAGCTCAGTCGAATGGAAATGGGTCGAGCTCCGTAGGAGCGTAACAAAGACACGGGTCGCTCCTACGAAGGTCGATCAAAAACTTCCGATTCGCAACTACCAACATGCCGCTCCTACGGAGCTCGATCAAAAACCTGCGATCGTAACTACCAACATGTCGCTCCTAACGGAGCTAGATCGGTCATTGGCTGCCAGGTCACAACTTCATCGTAAAATAATGTGCTTCGATGTTCATTCGTTTCAATAGATAAAATCGGTGTGCATCGAATCTCTGTACGCCCGACAGCAACCTGAGGTGGTTGCAGCCCTCAGCTCTAGCAAACTCGACCACCCAATCGAATAGTTTCCCGCCGTATCCCTTCGATCGCACACCGGATTTCGAAACGAGGTCGTCGATCTCGAGATACTTGCCTCCGTGCAGCCACTCACTTATCCGAATGCCGGCGACCGCTTTTACTTCGCCATTGTCCTTCAAATAAGCAAGACGATAATCGAAGTCGTCCATCTGTCGTCTGCACTCTCGGAAGAAAATCTTCGCGTGCGATGTGAGTCCGCAGCTCCGACATCACGTCGTAGCACGCCCTGGATCTCTTCGTCGGTTGTGGCGAAAGCTATCATTTCACTTCGCATCCATCCAATTGTCCCCGGCACCGACTTCGACGACCAGAGGAGCATCCAGATCGGCGGCGGCTTCCATCTCGCGTTTTATTATTTCGCTTGCGCGTTTCACTTCGTCGGCCGGTGCTTCGAACAGAAGCTCGTCGTGCACCTGCATGATCATTTTCGTTTTTAGATTTTCTTTTTTCAGCGCTTCGTGGACGCGAAGCATCGCGATCTTCACGATATCGCAAGCGGTGCCCTGGATCGGCATGTTGATCGCCTCTCGTTCGGCCCGCGAACGAACCGTGTAGTTGCGATCGCTGATCGATGGAAAGTATCGGCGACGGCCGAACATCGACGTCACATACCCCTGCTTCCGCGCCGTTTCCGGGATCTCGTCCATGTAGGTCCGAATTCCCTTGTACGTTTCGAAATAATCCGCGATAACCTGCTTAGCTTCGGCACGGCTGAGCCCGACGCGCGTGCTCAGTCCATACGCTTCGACGGCGTATGCGATCGCAAAGTTTACGATCTTCGCAACGCGTCGTTTTTCTTTGAGCTCCTTGTCAGTCTTAGCACCGAATACAAGCCGTGCCGTTTTCGCGTGGATGTCTTCGCCTGTCTGATACGCCTCGAGCATTACCGGGTCGCGCGTTATATGAGCGAGGATCCGCAATTCGAGCTGAGAATAATCCGCTGAGAGGATCTTGTTTCCTTTCTCGGGAACGAACGCCTGACGAATTCGCTGGCCGAGTTCGGTTCGGATCGGAATGTTCTGCAGATTAGGATCTGTCGAGCTTAGACGTCCGGTCGCTGCGACCGTCTGATTCAAACATCCGTGAATACGTCCGTCGGGTGAGATCATTTTCGGCAGTGCATCGGCGTACGTCGCCTTGAGCTTATCCATCTCACGATAGTCGATGATGAACTGTGCGATCTCGTACGTGTGAGCAAGTTCATCCAGCACGTCGCGGCTTGTCGAGACCTGCCCCGTAGCCGTTTTTCTCCCGGTCGCGATGTTCAGCTCATCGAAAACTTCGCCGACCTGTTTCGGCGAACCGATATTGAATTCGCGGCCGGCGAGTTCGTAGATCTGTTTCTGCAAACGTTCGAGCTCGGTCGCCATAAAATCTGAGAACTCTTTCAGATTATCGCCGTCGACCTTCATTCCGGCCATCTCGATGTCCGCGAGGACCGCTTCGATCGGCAGCTCGATCTCTTCGTAGACCTTCATCAGCTCAGCATCCGCGATCTTTGACCGAAGAAGCGGCGCAAGCTGAAGCACCCAATCGGCGCGTTCGGCGGTGCGAAACGCGGCTTCCGGAAAAGTCTCCGGAACGTCCGTCGCCGGTTCGGATCCAAGATGTGCCTGTGCAAGAAATTGGATCGAATAGTTCGAACGTGTCGAATCGAGCAAATACGCGGCGATCATCGGATCATCCGTCACTGCCGTTGGCTCGATCTCCATGGTCGCCAATACGCCAAAGTTGCGCTTGTGGTCGTACGCCGATTTTTCAAGAAAGCCATTCGAAAGAACATCGCGCAACGGCGCAAGGGCCGAATCCTTTCCTTCCTTAAAGTTCTCAAGGTCGATGTAATGCGAAATGCCGGGGGCCGCCGCGATCGCGATCCCGACCGGCGGCACTTTGTGAAAACAGCTCGATCTCTCGTCAGCGTTCGAATCGTCGACCTCGAAACTCCAATGCTCGGTCTCCCAAAGCTTTCGGACAAGCTTGTCGAGGTCTTCGCGGTTGTCGATCAAAGCATAATTCCTCTCCGCGGCGGTGGGACTATGTCCGTCCACGGTTTCGAAAAGCGTGGCTGAATCGGCAAATTCACGGATCAGCGAGTTGAACTCCAGTTCGCGGAACAGCGTGTACGCAGCTTCACGATTCGGTTCGCGTGCCCTGATCTGATCGAGGTCGAGTTCGATCGGCACTTCGCAATGGATCGTCGCAAGCTCTAGCGACTGAATGACGATGTCTTTATTGTTTTGAAGGCTTTCGCGATAGGTCTTATGTTTGACCTTGTCGGCGTTCTCTAAAGCCCCAACTGCCGAACCGAATTCCAGGACAAGCTTTAACGCACCTTTTTCGCCGATCCCGGGAGCTCCCGGGAATGTTGTCGATCGAATCGCCCATCAGACCGAGCAAGTCGATTATTTTTGCGGGCGGCACGCCAAATTTATTCACCACCCACGCTTCGTCACACCACTCGATCGGCGGAACCGGGACCTTTCGCTTCAGATTCTGCGAATTCTGCCGCATCGCGACGATGGTCGGGTCCTTCACCAGCTGGCACAGATCCTTGTCGTTCGAGACGATAACCGCCTGCATGTTTTTGTCCGAGATCTTTTTTGCAAGCGTCCCGATAACATCGTCTGCTTCGAATCTGTCCGCCTGCAAAACGGGGATATTGAACGCCTCACAGACACGAAGAATATATGGGATCTGGTCCGCCAGATCGCTCGGCATCTCCTCGCGATTCGCTTTGTAGGCGGCGAACGATTCGTGCCGGAATGTCTCTTTCTCGGATTCGAAGATCGCGGCGATGTAATCCGGCTTCTCGTCCTTAAGAAGCTTTCGCAGCATATTCGTAAAGACGAATACCGCTTGTGTGACCTGGCCTTTGCTGTTGCGAAGGGGCTCGGCCCGAGCGTTCATCGGGGCAAAGAACGCTCGATAGATGTGCGACATCGAGTCGATGAGAAATACTCGTTTCATTGCTTTAGGTTTGATGATAGAGAAAGGCGGAAGTGGAAACAAGCGGATGGTGAGCCGTTGGACGCAAGAGGGGTTCGGTCTTACCGTTCAGGGCTGTACGTTTTCGCAGAAGCTCTTCGAACCGCAGATGACACAGATGCCGCAGATAAGAGAAAGCATTTGATCAGTATTATCTGTGTGATCTGCGTAATCTGCGGTTAATATGGTCGACCGCTGGCTACCGCATTCGGACCTGCTCCTCGCTGTCGTGTTGTCACGGCTGCCGGACCGCGCGTTGCATCGCTTCCATCGATCCGACGGAGAATCTTTTCTGTATGTAGCGGCTATACGGATATCCGAGTTTCACGAGGACATGTCCGGGTCGCGAGAACGCAAAGATCTCATACGATACCTCGCCGTGTCGCCGGATCGAACTCGACACTGAATCTCTCCTCGCCGATCTCGGCGTGATCCGTCAACGTGCCATACGCAAATCCGAATTTATTGGGTTCGTCGATGACGTACACGATCCGGCAGGAGTTTAGCGAATAGAAACCCAAGTGATATGCAAGCGGTGCGACGTTGCGGCCGGCCTCGATCGGAGTGTCGGGATAGAAAAGCTCCATGCCCGGCACGTCAAACATTTTCCATTCCCGGATCGCCTGTTTTCCCTTTTCGAAAACAGCCTCGCCTCGACCTAGAAGCGTCTGGTTATGATCGATGTAATAGCCAGCCGGCGGCGAGGCCCGGGTCGCTCCGACCTCCGGATATGAAAAGGAATCAGCTTCCCGCGTTTTCAGAAATTCATCGATCCGGGCATTGGTTGGACGGGTTAAGAGAAACATATTAATAGAACTGAATTTATGGAAATCGGCTTTCGGATTCAAGTTTGACAACGAAATTACCAGTCTATATTCTTACAATTCGCCCTGCGTTCGACACGACCGGTTCGTCTAGGGGTTAGGACACCGCCCTTTCACGGCGGCAACACGGGTTCAAATCCCGTACCGGTTACCATCTTTTGAAAGGTTCTTAGCATCAGAGCAGTTAAGTCGATTCGCTTGCAACAACAAGCGAATTTTTTGTTTTGTGCGATGATTTTGTCAGAACCGCCTGCAGTAGCGGGCGGTTGATGCAACCTTTATAGGTTATTACTGTCGACGTTCAATCGGTAACAGCCAGCTAATGCAGGCGGTTTCTGACGACAAAGGGTTCAGGCGTTTTATGCAGGTTAGATACTCAGTTCTTTTAGTTCTCGTCTTACTTTTCTCCGTAGGAACCTTGTGCGCCCAGCGTGCGACGGACGTGGTAATGGTTCTCCCTTTCGAGAACACTTCGGATAAGCCCGAGTTCAACTGGGTTGGCGAAAGCTTTGCACTTTCGCTGTCCGAGCTCCTAAAGCTGCCGGCGCTCAATGTCGTTTCGAATAGCGAAAGGAAGATCATTCAGCAACGCCTGCGGATACCGCTGACAAACCTGCCGAGCCTTGCGACCTCGCTTAAATTGGCCCGCGAGAGCGGGGCAACGCTGCTAGTATCCGGCAAGTACAACATTGTTCCCGCCGAGGGCGACACCGCCGCGACATTGAATCTTACGGCAAAGATTGTTCGTGTTAATGAAGGGCGATTTTTAAGCGAAGTGGTCGATGGAAGGCAGATCCAACGCGACATCATTTTGAACGACGCGCTCGGGAACCTGCAGACGATGCAGGGCCAGGTCGCATATCAGATCCTCTACCAGCGAGACAAAGCCTTGCCGTTCTCGCAAAATCAGCTGATCGAATCGGCGAACAAAGTTCCTGCGCGGGCGTTCGAGGCGTACATAAAAGGGCTGCTCACTCCGGCGGTCGAGGCACGAGAAAATTACTTCCGAAACTCGCTCAGGCTTTATCAGGACGCAACGCCGGACGGAACCTTTGCCGACGCAGCACTCGAGCTCGGACATCTGTATCTCGGTCAACGAAAGTTTTCCGAAGCCGTCGATTCATTCGAGCGCGTCATCAACGCGAACCAACAGTGCAAGGATAGGGCGAAAAATGAGAACAAGCTCGCGCAGTGCAATGACGAGAGCTTTGCCGAGGCGTCGTTCTACATCGGCTTGATCAAGTGGCAGCAATCTAATTACGACCAGGCGTCTCGGTGTACTGCGGCCTCTGGCCGAGGATCTCAAGCTGACGAGCGTTTATAACACTCTGGGTGCGATCGCTGTTCAGGCGTCGCGTGCGGAAAAGAAAAGCGAAGGGAAGTCGGCGGCGCTTTGAAGGAAGGGCTCGATCTGTTGAAAAAGGCAGCGGAGTCTTCGCCGGAAGACCTGAACATCCGATTCAATTATGGTATCGCTCTGTTTTTGCACGACGACTTTGTCGAGGCCGCGTCGCAGCTTCGCCCGATCATCGCAGCGAGACCAACCGATGGTGAAGCATATTACGTGCTCTCGAAATCCCTCGTACATCAAAACGACACCGACCGCCGCGGCCGTGGTTGATAATCAGGCCCGCACGTTTCTAACCTCCGGAAACCGGTACGCAAATCTTGAGAAAGAATGGCTGAAGTCGAAGACCATCGCCGGGGTACCGCTCCGTGTTGAGCAGCCGCAGCGCAAAGATTTTGTCAGCGTCGTGCTTAGCCGTCGCGGCAGCGCCCCCGTTCAGACATCGGTCAGTGAGACCGAGAACCTGCTGACGCAGGCGCGGACACATTACAAGAACGGCAATGACGACGAAGCGATGACCGTGCTCCGACGCGTCCTCGCCGGCGAACCGATGAGTGCCGAGAGTTATTTGATACTCGGAAAAATACATCTGCGCCGCGGAGATCTGGATCAGGCGGTGAGCTCATTCAAGACCGCGATCTTTTGGGACAACCGACAGATCGACGCGCACGTTTCGCTGGGCAAGATCTATCTTGAACGCGGCGAATGCCTGCAAGTAAAAAACTATTCGGCATCGGCGATGGAGATAGATTCAAATAACCAGGACGCGATCGCTTTGCAGCGGCAAGCAGACCGATGTTCCAAATAGTGTAAGTGAAAAGTCCCTGGTCCCTAGTCCCACAGTCCCATCTTAAGCGCCCTGCTTGCCCGGAATATTTTCTATAACTTAGTAAATAAAGGCTTTTTAGCCGATATCGACCTGAGACTTGGGACCTGGGACCTGGGACCATTCCTGTGGCACGGCAGATGCTAATAGGACAGCGGCTAGCTTGATAACAATATCAAGACCCCGCCGCCAACACTTCTCCGAGCGCGGTTTGCCACTGTGCTTGATCACCTTCCGAGCGTTCCTTCAGTTGTCCTTCCTATTATGAGCCCGGTCGACACCGACCGGGCTCACCTACTTTTAAACTCAATAAAATCTAGGCCTATCAATCGGAATCGGCCGCCTAATCAAATTGCGTAGCCGTTGACCGAACCTTTCCGGACAAACGCTTCAATTTGACAGAAGGACTTCGGAATAGGGGCCTGGATGACAAAATCCGTCATTTTGCCCCTGACAAAATTTGTGCGGGGCGCTTAAGGGTTCGATCATTTTGAAGTCTATCGAGTCACGCGACGGTCGAGTTGACGGTATCGGTGGCACTAAAGTTTGACTGGAGCGCAGGCATCCTCGCCTGCAACGGTGCGGCAGCTGCGACAATGGACTGGAGCGCAGGCATCCTTGCCTGCATGAGTGCGAAGCACGAACAAGCGATTATTGTTCGAGATGTCGAGGGCATGACGCCGCGAAACCCGCGGCGTTGCAGGCGAGGATGCCTGCGCTCCAGTCCGTTTGTTACACTGTCGGCATGAAATTGCCGAGACTAAAGCGGTGCTTGCCGTCGTGGAAAAACGCCGTCCTCTCGATCGTCTCGGCAGTCCTGTTGATCCTTGCGTTCCCGGATTTTGAATATTGGCTTCTCGCGTGGTTTGCTCTGATACCTCTGTTTGGGGCGATCGAGCGGGAGAAAGAATCCGTCGGAAGATCGTTCGTCCTCGGATGGATCTGGGGTTTTGTTTTCTTTACCGGCACGTGTTGGTGGCTGACATTCGCCCCCATCACCTACGCTGGATTTCCGCCGATCGTCGCGTATTTTCTTCTGCTTTGTCTCACTGCGATCGTTGGAATTTTCCCGGGCATCTTCGCCTCGATCTTCTCCGTCCTGCTGAAACGGTACGGAAACATCGCGATCCTCGCCGCGCCGTTCGTCTGGGTGTTCTCGGAATTTCTCCGCTATTGGCTGACGGGGAATAACTGGAATGCGATCGGGTATTCGCAGGCATTTGTCGAAATCCTCCACGCTTGGGCGCCTGCCGGTGGTATTTTGCTTGTTGGTTTTGCGATCACGGGATTTAACGCCTCTCTATCTTACGCGGTTTCTATTTTCATCGAGCCGCGCTCGAGTCGACGAGCTAGACTTGCCGCTGCCACGGCTCCGATCGCGCTAACGATCTTCGTATTCTGGTTTTCTCCTGTACCACGCTGGATGATCTCCGACCCGATATCCGACCCTAATTCGGCTCGCGTCGTAGCGATCCAGCCCAACGTTCCGATGTCGGGTCTAACATTCGAGAAATGGAAAGCTCTCCGCCAGAAACATGTCGAGTTGGCCGAATCGGCATTAGCAACGATCAACGATCAACGATCAACGAACACAACGGTAATTTTCCCCGAGTCTCCCATGAACTTCGCTTACGAAGAAGACGAGGAGTTTCAGAAATTTCGTCCACGCGTTCGCTGCGAAAAATGACGTGAATGTTCTCTTCAATTCCGCCGAGCCGGACGCTCCAAACAATAAGTATTTCAACTCGGCGGTGCTCGTCGGCCCGGACGGAAAAGAGATCGCCCAGTATGATAAGATTTACCTCGTCCCGTTCGGCGAATCCGTGCCCGCTCCGCTGCAATCCATAGTTCCCGCGTTCGTCGGAAGCTTTTCTTACGGGAATGAGTACGATCTTCTCCCGCTGGGTAGTGCGAATGCCGGAGTGATGATCTGCTTCGAATCGCACTTTGGCGAATTGGGCCGCGAGTATGTCCGTAACGGAGCGGATGTCTTGATTGAAATGACGAACGACGGCTATCTCGGACCGACGCCGGTTCTCAGGCAGCATCTCGCGAACGCTGTATTCCGAGCGGTCGAAACGAATCGTCCGGTCCTCCGCGTAACGAACGTCGGAATCACCGCGTACATCCACGAACGCGGCGGAGTGCTCGACGCCGCTGACAGCTACACCGAAGCCACACGCGTATGGTCGGTGGCAAAGTCCGACGGCAGCCAAACTTTTTATGTAAGATATGGCGACTGGTTCGCATGGCTTTGTAGTATAGTTACGATCGTTTTATTAGCATTCGCTCTCAAGCCAAGAAGATATTGAAGCTTTTTCATGCCCCCGGAAACGCGTCGTAAAATTCTGGAAGAGCCCTTCGGCGTAACACCCGAGCGGATGTTTAGCTTGCTCACGACACCAAGCGCGATTCGCGATTGGTGGGGTGCAACTTCCGTCGTTATCGATGCCCGCAAGGGCGGAAGCTGGGTCACAGCATCGGGCGAAGGTGAAAAAGACACCGAATTTGTGAATTCATTCGAGATCCTCGAGTTCGATGCCCCGCACCGGATGCTGCTCGGGTCTGGAAAGTACTTTGCCGGTACCAACTGGCCGATCCGCACGAACATGACGACGGAGTTTTTGATAGAAGAGGTACCAGCGGGATGTATTCTGCGAATCCTTCAGGAATTGTCTCCGGCCGATCCGCTGCTCGATGATTTTTTCGATGCGTGTGTCGCGGGCTGGCAGAATAGTTTTGAAGGCATGCGAAATTATTTGCACAATAACCCCAACGACTGAGACATTATGGAATTGTCAGAACTGCAATCAAAACACCAAGAGATAAAAGAAAAAGTTATTCAACTTGGGAGGTTCCTTTGACGTACCTCACAAACGGTCCGAGCTTGAAAAAATAGAAAAGCAGATCTCCGAACCCGGCTTTTGGGATGACTCCGAAGGCGCGCAGAAGATCATGGGCCGGCGCAGCCGGATCGAAAAGGCTTTGCAGCAGCAGAAGGATTTCGAAACGGGAGTTTCGGATGCGGAAGTGCTCTTTGAATTCGCGGCTGACGATCCGGATTCGGCGTCTGAGCTTCATGCGTTGATGAAGAGTCTCGAGACGCGTGTCTCCGGTGCCGAAACACAGAGTCTGCTGTCTGGTGACACCGACGCAAACAATGCGATCTGTTCGATCCAGGCGGGAGCCGGCGGCACGGACGCTCAAGATTTTGCCCAGATGCTTTTGCGAATGTATCTGCGTTGGGGCGAGCGTAAGGGATTTAAGATCGAAGTTCTCGACGAACAGTCGGGAAGCGAAGCGGGACTCAAGTCCGCGACTTTCCGCGTCGAGGGCGATTATGCGTACGGACTGCTCTCCACCGAAGCCGGTGTACATCGTCTTGTTCGGATCTCGCCCTTCAACTCCGGCGGCAGTCGCGAAACGAGTTTTGCGTCGATGTTCGTTTCTCCGGAGATCGACGAGAACATCGAAGTCGACATACAGGACAAGGATCTTCGCGTTGATACTTATCGTTCCTCGGGTGCCGGCGGCCAGCACGTGAATGTTACCGACAGCGCTGTGCGGATCACACACATACCGACGAACATCGTCGTGACGTGTCAGAACCAGCGTTCGCAGATCCAGAATCGCGCCGTTGCAATGCAGGTCCTGCGATCGAAGCTGTACGAGCTCGAACTTGAAAAGCGCCGTGCCGATTCGGCCGACCTCGAAGCCACAAAGATGGACATCTCGTTCGGATCGCAAATTCGTAACTACGTCCTCCATCCATACCGGCTCGTGAAAGACACAAGAACAAAGTTTGAAGTGACCGATGTCGATGCTGTGCTCGACGGGGAGATTGATGACTTTATCAAGGAGTTTCTGTTATATAAGAAAGGAGTGAAACTAGTGAATAGTGAATAGTGAATAGTGAAGAGTGACGTCGATTACTCTCTTAATCATTCACGATTTACGATTCACCATTCACCAATCACCATTCACCATTAACTATTCACGATTCACTAATCACTAATGAAGATCTGCCCGACATGTAAGGAGACCTATAAGGACGACAATCTGAACTTCTGTCTGTCGGATGGGACCACCCTGATCAGGAAAAAGACAGGTGTGACGACGCGTCATTCGCGTCTGAACGAGATCATAGCCGTCGTTCTGCTGGCGATTTCGGTGTTGATCTTTCTTTGCCTTGTCTCGTACAACCCGAGCGATCCGACATTCAATACGGCGTCTTCGCAAAAGGTCCAAAACTGGATCGGCGTTGTAGGTGCAAATTTGGCCGAGGCACTTTTCTCAGCCGTCGGTATCGTCGCTTATATTTTCCCGGCCCTCCTGGCGCTGATCGCGTGGCGAGTTTTTCAATCGGAAAGTCTTCGTCCGCGTGTAAGCCAGTTGATCGGATTCTCGCTATTCGTCGCGTCGATCTCGGCCCTCTGCAGCCTGATCGGTTGGCATGGAGGAATACTCGGCGCTCTTTTGACGACCTATTCGGTCCGTCTGCTGAGTACCGTGGGAGCCACCGTTCTCCTGCTCTCGCTCGCGACAACATCGGTGCTCTTGATCACAAACTTTACACTCACATGGGCGTTCGGGCATTTCGAAGTTGGATGGGAGAATTTCCGCATCCATTTTGCCGAATGGAAGGCGAAGCGGCGCGAAGCTCGTTCCGAGCAGATAAATCTTGCAAAGGGACGACAGGAAAAACGCCGCGAGGTTCTCGAAGAAAAGTCTCTCAAGGACTCGCCGACGATCTCTATTCCCGAATCGCGGAAAACAAAAGCCGGTAGGGCGGCTGAGTTGGCGGCCGCCACCGCGGCAGGTGTGGGTCAGAACCCGTTCGAGACATCGAAGGCGATCGATGACGAGTTGATGACACCGCCGTCGATCACTCCGCAAGAGACTGTTCCCGATACGATAATTTCCGGCGAAGATTCGATCTCGAAACCGGGCTCGATCCCGATCACACCGACGAAACACACGGACGAGCTGAATAGCGAAACGCCCGGACCCGAGATCACCGAAGATGAAACGCCGCTCGAACTCGGCAAGTCGACGCGGAGCTACGAAGATTACGTTCTGCCCAGTTCACAACTACTTACGCCGGCCGCACCGCACATCGAGCAAAAGGAAAAAGAGCTGCTCGCGCTCGCGGATTCACTGGTTGAGAAAACACGTGAATTCAATGTCGCGGGTAAGGTCGTGAACATCTGTCCCGGTCCGGTCGTCACGACTTACGAGTTCAAACCGGATCCCGGTGTCAAATATTCGCGCGTCACAGGCCTTGTCGACGATCTCTGCCTCGCGCTAAAAGCCGAGTCCGTCCGCATCGACCGCATTCCCGGCAAGGCATTTGTCGGGATCGAAGTTCCGAATCGAAAGCGCGAAACTATCCAGCTCCGTGACGTCATCGAATCAAAAAAGTTTCGCGACTCCGAGTCTCTGATGACGATCGCCCTCGGGAAGACGATCGACGGTCTGAATTACGTGACCGACCTCGCGAAGATGCCGCATCTTTTGATCGCGGGTGCTACGGGCGCGGGTAAATCGGTCGGAGTGAACTCGCTTGTCGTTTCGATCCTCTATAAAGCGAAGCCTGACGAAGTGAAGTTCATCATGGTCGACCCTAAGCGGCTTGAGCTCGGGGTCTATGCCGACATCCCGCATCTCGCGACACCGATCATCACCGATCCGAAACGCGCAGCGATCTCGCTCAAGTGGGCCGTCACCGAAATGGAGCGGCGGTACAAGGACCTCGCCGGATACGGCGTCAGAAATATCGACGGATATAACATCGAAGCAAAGCGTCGCAACACGCTCGAGATGTGGGATGACAGCGGCGACCCGCATCGCGTACTGCCGTACATCATCATCATCATCGACGAGCTTGCAGATCTGATGATGGTCTCGGGCAAGGAAGTCGAAGAGTCGATCACGCGTCTTGCTCAGATGGCCCGCGCCGTCGGCATACACCTTGTACTTGCGACACAGCGGCCGTCTGTCGATGTCATAACCGGACTTATCAAAGCAAATTTTCCGGCGCGGATCTCGTTCCGCGTTTCGAGTAAGGTCGATTCGCGAACGATCATCGACAGCAACGGTGCCGAAGGGTTGCTGGGCAAAGGCGATATGTTGTTTTTGCCGCCCGCTACATCGCAGGTCATACGTGTACACGGTGCGTTCGTCGACGAAAAAGAAATAGCGAAGATCGTCGATCACATAAAGGCGCAAGGAAGGCCGGAATACGATACGACGATCACACAGTCTGACGAAGAGCTTGACGACTCAGGTGATCTGCCGGGCCGCCGCGATCCTCTGTTCCTCGACGCATTGAAGTGTGTGGTCAACGCCAAGCGCGGATCGACATCTCTTCTCCAACGCCACCTCCGCATAGGCTACGGCCGAGCCGCCGCCATCCTCGACGCGATGGTCAAGGAAGGCTACATCGGCGATATGGACGGATCTACTCGCGCCCGTCCAGTCTTGTCGAAAGCGTATGAGGATCTTCAGGACTTAGCTGAAATGGAAGGTAGCTAACCTACCCTACGAGCATTACGACATCATGCAAAAGCCCGACCGTTAGGGAGGGCGATATGCTCAACTGATCTCGCGACGGCGCAATTCTCTCGCGTCTTCGGTCGTTGCCGCGGTATGTACAGGCCCGACCGTAAGGCAGCGCGAGTCGAGGTCTGATTCTGTCGCTGGTAGTGAGCGCTCCGCGTTAATCGAGTTGAGCGTATCCTCCTCCCTAACTAAAGACCCCTCCCGCGGGATTACTCTTCATCATCCGGCGGAGACCAACTGTTATACCAGTCTTCAAACGGTACCCATCCTTGGCTATACAAGACGTAGTCGATGGCCGCGGCAACATGACGTGGTTTCCAAAGATACCGACGACTTCGACCTCTGGACCACACCTTCGAATCTTGAGTCCACAGACCTTCACTTCGAAGTTTTCTAGTTGCGTAAGCCTTGAACGTTTCGATTATTTTCTCGGGCTTCGTTTGGGCGGTGACAACTGAGTGAACATGGTTCGTTCGCGCATTCACGGCCCTAAGCAGATACCCGCGATTGATACAGACTTCGGCAATCGCGGCCTCAACAACCGCGCGTTCAATCTTACTCAGCTTAACGGGCGGTTGCTTCATCGCCGCCGCCATTGCCTCATTTAGTGGAACATTTGGTGCGATCAATCGAGACTCTTTGGGATGTCGAGCGCGTTTACCAACCGACCATCGAATGTCGCCGTGTAGCCAGGTACCGAATGTGCGAAAGGTAAGAAGGTATGCGAGCGGAAATTCGTTCTCTTCGTAGCCGTCAAAACCGTAATCGTCGAGCATGGGAGTTAGCTCCAGGTTTTTTTAATGTTTGGACGGGTTAGTTTACTCCCCTGTGAGCAGTTTTGCGAGATCTCGGGTGTCGCCTTCCCCTAATCAATGCACTTAGCCATCCGAGCTTGCGGCGCAATGCAACGCCCGACCTTTGGGGAGCCCAGCGGGCAGCCGTTAACCGAGTTGAGCATATCGCCCTTCCTAACGGTCGGGCTTTTGCATCTTATGGCAGAAGCACGACGTCGGGAAAAGCGATTTTAAACAAATGACTTAGGCGCTCGTCGTCTTCGAAACTTCCTGCACGACCTCGGCCGTCTTTTTGTCGCTCGCATTAATTGCGATGTCGGCCTGGGCGACGATGCCACAGCACGAACCTTTCTCATCCACTACCGCCACGCGACGGATCTGACTTTCTTCCATTAGGTTGCAGCAGTCCTCGACCGATGTCTCGGGTGTTACCGAGACGACCGTCGTCGTCATCGCGTCCTGAGCTGTTAAGTCCAGCGGATTTTGTCCCTTCGCGACGACGCGGCATGCGATGTCCCGATCGGTGATCATACCGACCGGCATTTTCGAATCCTGGCTGTCGACAACCGGTATGCATCCGCAATCGGAATCCACCATCATCTTCGCAACTTCCTGAAGACCTGTCTCCGGCGTACAGCACGCGGGATCTTTTGTCATGATTTCTGAAACGTTCATAATATTTTCTCCTTAAAACTTACTGGATCCAGCCAAGTGCCGGTATTCCACTCACATTTGTCGTCGAACTCTGGCTCGAAGCACTGCCAGCGACCTGCGCGGATTCAAACGATCGGGTCGCCGACGATCGCAGATTCTTCATTTTGTCCTTTGAGATCAAACCGCGAATCTGCCGGTCCTCATCGACGACGATGATCGCGGCAACATCGCCGTCTTTCGCGTCCCCGACCTTTTCAACGAGGTCGGTGCTGACGACCTTGCGGATCCGAGGATCGATGACCGATCCGGCTAAAAGATTTTTCGGATTTCTTCCGCGTCGGATGACCTGTTCGCAGATGCTATGTTCTGTGACGACGCCGATCGGTACCCGGTGTGCGAGACTGTCGAGCACGACGACCAGGCCGTGATCGCATTTCTGGATCAATTCAAATACTTCTTCGAGGCTCGCATCTTCCGTGCATTCCGCTACGCATGTGCTCATGATGTCGCTGACAAACATATCTCTTTCTCCCGCGTTTCTTTGATACACTCGAAGGCAAATCCCGTACGTTTTCCGCACGTTTTTCGATTGAACTCTTAGAGCAATTAGAATGGTGCAAGCTGCGTTCCACAGACAATGTCACCCACGCGACTCAATCAGGATTTCTTTATCAGAGCTGACACACTCCGTGTCGCCCGCGATCTCTTAGGCAAGTTGCTGGTCGTTCCGGCGCCGGACGGATCGCGGGTGTCGGGGATGATCGTCGAGACCGAAGCGTATCTTGGCGAGATGGACAAGGCGGCGCACAGCTATGGCGGACGACGGACGGCGCGCAACGAGATCACGTATGCCGAGGGCGGACATGTCTATGTCTTTTTTGTTTACGGGATGTACTACCAGCTCAATCTTGTAACGGCCTTGGCCGAACATCCGCATGTAGTTCTGATCCGCGCGGTCGAGCCCGTCGAGGGAATCGAGCTGATGCGCGAGCGGCGCGGGAAAATGAAGGATACGAATCTCACGTCCGGACCGGGAAAACTATGCATCGCGTTCGGGATCACCCGCGATCTGAACGGTGAAGATCTGTCGGGCGAACGAATATGGGTAGAGGAATATCGCAATTTTAAGAAGACTGAGATCGCGAACGGCCCGCGTGTCGGGATCGATTACGCCGAGGAGTTCGTCGACATGCCGTGGAGATTTTGGGTGAAGGGGAATGAGTTTGTTAGTAAGACGAGGCCCACATAAGGGATTTGTTAACGCGGAGCCCGCGGAGATCGCTGAGAAGGAAAAAAGAGTTTCGTTCCTCCGCGTTCTCCGCGGGCTCTGCATTAAAATCCTAATTTCGAGCGCTTAGCCGCATCTTCATCCCGTACTTAGGCCGCAGGGTTATCAGAGGCTGCAAACCGATCTTCTGTTCTGGCACTAAACGTAGTTTCCATTTCCGGGCGATCGTCGCGAGCAGCAAGATTCCTTCGGTCCACGCAAAGCCTTCTCCGATGCAACGGCGAATGCCGCCCCCGAATGGGAAGTAGATATTCTTTTGTCCCGCCTCCTTCACGCTCTGCGTATTCCAACGCTCGGGAATAAACTCACCCGGATCTTCCCAAAACCGCGGATCGCGATGGGCGACATACGGACTGACCAGAACAAGCGCGCCTTTCGGAACATTGAATCCACCAAACTCGTGCTCTTCGATCGCGAGCCGTCCGACCGCCCACGCCGGCGGAAACAAACGCATCGATTCGGCGATCACGGACTCGGTGTATTTCAAGTTCGGCACGTCGTCGATCGTCGGAAGCCGAGTGGTCGATTTTGGATTTTGGATTTCGGATTTTGGATTTGAATCCGCACTCCGCATTCCGCGTTCCGCATTTGCGGCACCCTCGCTACCGCTCGGGTTTCTGCCCGTTTGCAACACTCGGTCGAGTTCGTCACACATCTTTTCAGCCTTTTCCGGATTTTGCGAAAGCAAGTACCAGGTAAACGTCAGTGCGTTCGATGTCGTCTCATGACCGGCGAGAAATAACGTTAGAGCCTCGTCCCGGATCTGTAAGTCGGTCATGGATCCGCCGTCGTCTTCGTCGCGAGCAAGGAGCAGCATCGACAAAAGGTCGCCGGTATCTTTGCCCGACCTCCGGCGGCTCGTCGATGATGCCGTAGATCACGGCGTTCAGCGTCGCGCGTGCTTTATTGAATCGACGTGCCTGGGGCAGCGGCAGCTTTTGCAGCCATTCAGAATAGGGGAGCAGCAGAAAATCGAAAAGTTTGCTGACCGTCGTCATCGCGTTTCCGACATCGTCCGCATCGTCTTCGACATTCGCGTTGAACAGGGTCTTGCCGACGATCTGCAGCGTGAGGTGCATCATTTCTTTGTCGACGTCGCGAACATCGCCGTCCTTCCACGTCTCCGCCATTCGATCGGCAAACTCGACCATCGATATAGCGTATTCGGCGATCCTTGCGCGGTGAAAGGCGGGTTGTATCATCCGCCTCTGGCGGAGATGAAACTCGCCTTCGCTTGTCAATAATCCTTCGCCAAGCAGATTCTTTGCACGCTGGAGCGCGCGGCCCTTCATGAACTTGTGCGCGTTGACGACGAAAAGATCGCGAACCAGATCGGGATGATTGAGAAAGTATCCCGGCTGAGAACCCATACGGAAATAGGAAACATCCCCCAATTTGGACTGTGTTGTAAGAAAGCCCGTCGGATCCGTACGGAACTTTCGAAAGTGTCCGCCGATGAGATTTGGTTTTTGAGATGGAGGCAGCGAGTTCATCCGCAACGATTATCGCCGGAAACGTCCTGGTGTCACGTGGCATTGTGACAGTTTTGTCAGAACCGCGAGCGGTAGCGACCGGGTTTCCCCTTGACCTACTTGGTCGCGAGGGCGATGCGTGGCTACCCGGTCGCTACCGCTCCCGGTTCTGACTCCTGGCCCGTGCGACCTAACCGACTATCTGGTATTTTTAAAAGCGTATGCCCCAGTCAAAAGTACAAAAGATCAAGCCCGACATTCGGGCGATAACCCGGCTTGTTCCGCCAAGCGGCAATCTTGTGCAGGGACAATCTGAACTCCCTATCGACCCGCGTTTAGCCAGGGAAGCTGCCGAAATAATTGCGGCGAGCCGGAACCATTATGGCGGCAGCGAGGGCAACGCCGACTTGCGCACGGCGGTCGCCGAAAAGATAAAAAGATATAACGGGATCGATATTAACGTCGATGCACGGCCGTTCGAACTAATGATCACGAACGGTGGCACCGGTGCTCTGATCGGTTTGACCCAAAGCTATCTGGTCGGAAAATCCGCACTGGTTTTCGAACCCTACTATCCGTATCATCGCCGCATTCTCGAAGAATTTGGCGGCAAGACCGAATCGTTCGAGTTGGATGAAAAGCTGTCGTTTGAGAAGGACGCTCTGCTTGCTCGGTGTAGAGAGTTGATCGATCGAAACGAATTTCCTCTAAAGGCGATCATCGTCTGCTCGCCGGCGAACCCGAGCGGCAAGGTCATGACGCAAACCGAGCTCGAGGCGATCGCCGAAGTCGCGCAAGAGCTGGATCTGCTCGTGATCTCGGACGAGGTTTACGAACACTACGTTACCGGCGAACATCCGCACGTCCCGATCGCGACACTGCCCGGCATGTGGGAGCGGACGATCACCGTCAACTCCTTTTCGAAATCGTGGAACATATCGGGTTGGCGACTTGGCTATGCGTACGGGAAAGGCGAGCTGATCGCCCCAATCAACAACGCCGCGAATGTCATCTACGTTTGTCCAGCGACGCCGTTGCAGGCAGCTCTTTCGCGCGTACTGATGGCGAATGACGGATACTATCCCGAACTACGGGATAAGTTCGACGCCAAGCGACGCAGCTTCGGCGATGGTATCCGCTCTCTTGGTTTCGATATCTACAATTCAGGTTCGGCGTTCTATCTATGGGCGAAGATTCCGCCCGATTTTGACGACGCTTTGACGTTCAACGAGATGCTTATGGAGAAGGCGGGCGTCGGCATGACACCGGGCAGCGCGTTTGCCGACACAGACATGTGGGATTCATATGTCCGCATTTGCATCGCCCGTGAAGATCACATACTCGAGAACGCCTTGGCGAAACTGACATCCGTTCTTACCCGTTAGAAGTTAGTCGGAGAATAAAAAGTCGGATCGATCCTGGCAGATCGATCCGACTTCTTTCTTCAGGTTTCCCCGTTTTTCTAGTTGATTGTTCCTTCGATTTCCTGCTCCAGGAAGATGGTGTCGTACTGACTCTCACACCTGAATCCGCACATCCGGTAAAAGGCTTGGGCCCGGCGGTTCTCTTCGGCGACGAACAGACAGACCGAACGGCTTCCGAACCGCAGCTTGGCACATAACTTGGTTAAGCATCGCCGGCCCAAACCTGTCCCACGAATTTCCGGAGCGGTATAGATACCTTCGAGATAGACTATATCGGGTGTGTCCGCCTGAATGTCTGCCTTGAAAAGAAGCTTGCCGTCTTTGACAACGATCCAGACGCGTCCCAGCTGGATGCGCCTTGCGCAGCGGCTCAGAAATCCGTCACGATCCGACTTAAGAGGATTGATCCCGCTTTCCGCTTCGGCCATGTCCGCGTGAACGGGTGCGACAAGCTCGAGATCGTTCAGAGTTGCCGGTCGAAGTCCGTCGATCTCCTCGCGATATTCGAGCGTCCGGTCAAGCCTGAAAAGTAGTTCGCGACAGGCAAGACGCATCTGCTGCCCTGCGTCGGCGTAAGAGTTCCAGAATTCTTCAGCGGTCCGCTGCTCGGCTAAGAACATCCCCAGCCCGCAATGGATCTGAGCGGTTACAGCCAATTCCCGAATGGCCGCTCGTGTTCGAGCCTCGACGAGAGTCGCGTGGCCTATCAACGCCACACCTTCGAGCCGGCCTTCGGAATTTCGGCATCCGTAAAACGTTCCGCGATTCAGTTCACTAACCAGCCCGTTATCGCGGATCATTCCCATCATGATGACGGTATGAATAGGCCGTTCCAGCAAGAATCCGAGTACCTCGGTCACTTCCGTCTCAGCTAGTTCGGCGACGGTCAGAGGCAGGATCGGGTGCGGAAGATAAGCGGTGTCTTCCATCACGGTGTGCATTATCTGTTCGACTGACATTGATTATGCTCCTATTGGAATCTCCACTTATTTAATTCGCGTTTGCTGCTGCGACGTTCGTATAGAATGAATATCCGCCGTCGTTGTACGCACGTACTCTAAACCGGTAGGTCATATTTGACGAGAGACCGCTGACCGAGTAAGAACTTGCTCCGGCAGGGACTGTCCCGATCTCAACAAAGTCGGTGCAGGTCGAGCCAAGGCAACTCTCGATCGAGAAGCCGTCCTCGTTTGTCACATCTTCGTTCCACGTGATGTTTATCTGCGAACCGCCAACGGCCACACCCGAAAGGTTCGTGGGTGAAGAGTCTGGGCTTGAGTCCCAGACGGGAATCATACCTGCCGTCTGGTCGCCGTAGATCGCCAAACGGGACTGTGCCGCAACTCCGGTCGCCATGGTCGAATCCCCGATCAGAACTCCATCGCCGATCAGGACACCGTCCCCGACAAGAACGCCGTCGCCAATAAGTACGCCATCGCTTAAGAGCACCCCGTCACCGATCAGGACGCCACAGCTTAAGAAAGGTGAGCCGTCTCCGATCAGGACTCCGTTCCCAGTTAGGATGTGATCGCCGATCAGCACGCCGTCGCCGATCAGCACGCCGTCGCCGATCAGCACGCCATCGCCGATGAGAACTCCGTCACCGATAAGGACACCCAACTGGTAAATTCCCTGATACTGAGTGATCAGGTTCGTACCCGTCGCGAAAGCGTAGTTCGTGATAACGCCCTGGCCCCACGCGATCGTTTGACCGCTAATCGTACTGTTTGGAGCCGGAGCCCCCTCGGTAAGAAGCGGAGATCCGGTCGAAGTCTGGGACGTAAGATCCTGACGGACCAATTTCGCCAGTCTAACCGCACCATCTATGTTTAGTCCGCCGGCACCCTGTTCGAATGTGTTTGCTCCGTTGATGGTCTGGGCTGTGTACATCAGAAGCGCCTTGACGAGATTGGGCGTTAGCTTCGGATTTGCCTGGAGCATCACAGCGGCCGCGCCGGCAACGGCCGGAGTCGACATCGAACTACCCGAAAGATACATCTGTTTTCGAGCGTTCGAGCCGGAGTTGTTTGCGGAGAGTGAAGGGTCCTGAGCTACGAGATAGTTCTCATTAGCTTGTGCCGCTGATTATCTTATTGCCCGGCGCAACAAGGTCGGGCTTTATCAAATTATCAAAATGCTTGACGTCTGATTCGTCCGTGTAGAACGAACGGGTCGGGCCGCGCGAGCTATAACTCGTCACAACATCGTCTGTTCGAGCGTCAGTTCCGTACGTGTTCACGGCTCCGACTGTTATAGCCGACGGCTCATTTCCCGGCGAGTGGATCTGTCCGTAGATCTTATTACCGTCGCCGTCCTTGCCCTCGTTTCCAGCTGCTGCGAGGACGACGATTCCAGCGTCTACGAGTTTCCGTACAGCGCGGCAAACCGGATCTTGCACGTAACTGTCGATGGCGTTGCCACCGAGACTTAGATTGACCACGCGGATATTGTAAGAAGTATTAAGGCGATTCGAGTATATCCAGTCGAGGGCGGCAAGAATGCCGCTCGTGGTGCCTTTTCCGAGGCCGTTCAGCACCCGAAGGTTGAGGAGATGCGCTCCGGATGCGACACCTTCGTATTCCCCTCGTGCGTGCAAATTGTTGCCGGCGGCGATCGAGGCGACATGAGTTCCGTGTCCGTAAGGATCGTCCGTACGGTTTTCTCCCGTGAAGTCTTGCGAGAAAACGATTCGCGATCCTCCATTCAAATTTTTGAGATTGACGTGACCGGCGTCCAAACCGGAATCGACAATAGCGATTCCGACACCGCGACCATCCAGTTCTGTGGAATTACCGAGAAGGCCACGGACGTTATTAACGCCCGTCGTCGTCGTCAGGTGACCGAGGCCCTTGACAGTATCGTCGAGCGTGATGAAACCGACATCCGGGTGGTTTGAGAGTGAGTTGAGATCTTTCTGCTTGACGCGGAAGACCTGAAACGGAAAATTCGCGAAGTCCCTTTTCTTGATCGAGCCTTTGTTATTCAGTTCGCGCGTTAAAGCGGCTGTCCAACCATTCGTCGGCGAGATGATGACGTCGACAAGATCGTTAGGCGATGTATGCCGCATCTTCTTCTCGAGCTTTGAGCTCTTCTTCTGTTTCGGTGCCGCATCGACTGAAGGGGGCGCCGCGAAAGCGAGGGCGAGCGTTAATGCCCCGATGACCACGAACTTGGTTCTTTTGGTAAGGTTTTGCTTCATGACTTTGACCGCTAAGAACTTCCTATTCACTCTCGGTCTACGGGCTGGAAGATGCACCGTTATTCGCGATCTTAATAGTCACGTTGCGTGCCGCTGTGCTAAATTGGGTAAGAAGGGAGGTTAGCTGACTTTGATGGCCAGACGGGTTATTCAGTTTCGGTCAGATTGACAACGGTATCAGTCAAGGCGACTGACCTCTCCAGAGAATTTTTGAGTGCTCTCTCATCTGCGTCTTTCCAAAGCGACTTTTTTTGGTAAGGTCGTAAACTGCGTTATAGAATGCGCATCGGGAAGAACGATAGCGGTCTGTATAACCGTCATCGTTGGAGCAGCCAGCGGTTAGGTCGGTAAACCACGTCCTCAAAGCTATTCAAACTTGAACGGGTCAATCAAGATCGCTCGATAAAAGAAATATGCACTATCACCTCATTGGAATTTGCGGGACGGCGATGGCGAGCCTTGCTGGAATGCTGCAGGCACGTGGACACAAGGTCACCGGTTCGGACCAGAATGTTTATCCGCCGATGTCGACTCAGCTTGAGGCTTTGGGTATCGAGATCCTGAACGGCTACAAGGCGTCCAATGCGGAGATCGGCGCCGATTGCGTAGTCGTCGGCAACGCGATCAGTCGCGGCAACCCTGAGCTCGAAGAAATACTGAACCGCAAGATGCTCTACCGCTCGCAGGCCGAGATCGTGAAGGAGGAATTCATTCGGGGACGGCGTTCCCTCGTCGTCGCTGGGACGCACGGCAAGACGACGACGACAAGCATCGCCACGTGGTTATGCGAGGTCGGCGGATTGAACCCGAGCTTTCTCGTCGGCGGCATTGTGCAGAATTTCGACGCCAGCTTTCGCGTCACCGACGGCGATCATTTCGTCATCGAAGGCGACGAATACGACACCGCGTACTTCGACAAAAAGCCCAAGTTTATGCATTACCTGCCCGAGATCGCGATCGTCGGCAACATCGAATTCGATCATGCCGATATCTATCGCGATCTGCAGGAGATAAAATTTCAATTTTCGCGGCTCATGAATCTCGTTCCCGGAAACGGACGGCTGATCGTCGGGATCGATTCGCCCGTCGTTCGTGAAGTGCTCGACGAGATGGAGGGAAAACTTTTCACAAACGTCGATACGTTTGGGCTCAGTGACGACGCCAAGTGGCAGGCACGGTATATCGACTTTACCGGTGACACGACGCGTTTCACCGTTTTCAAAGACGGCAGCAGCTGGGGCGAATTCGAAACGCATCTGATCGGGGAGTTCAACGTACGCAACTGCCTCGCGGTGATCATCGCGGCGGACTCATGGGGAATCTCGAAAGAAAAGATTCAAGAGGCGTTCCATACATTCAGGTCGGTAAAGCGGCGTGTCGAGATCCGAGGAGAAGTAAACGGGGTGACTGTCATCGACGATTTCGCCCATCACCCGACGGCAGTCGAAGAGACATTGAAAGCTCTGCGGATGAAGTACGACGGCCGACGTCTGATCGCCGTATTCGAGCCGCGTTCATGGTCCTCGCGTTTGGCGATATTTCAAGAGCCGTACGGAAAGGCTTTCTCGTATGCCGACTATGTCATCATTGCCGGCGTCTACAATACGTCCAAGGCGAGCGAGTTGGGCAAGGTGCTGGATACCGGTGAGCTGGTGAAAGATATCGAGATGCAGGGCAAGCCCGCAATGAGCTTTCCCGACGCCGACGCGATTGTCGAACATCTCAAGCCCGTGATGAAGGCAGGCGATGTGATTGCGATCATGTCGAACGGTGGCTTTGGCGGCATACACGACAAGCTGCTGGATGAGCTGAAAAGATCGTCATAGCAGAGCCCAGGTTCTGCAGGTGCGGAACACCCTCCCGACCGGCCGGGCCTCAGCCTTTCTCGTGTCTCGCTTCGTGTTCCGCTTTGCTCATTTCGGACTCTGCCGCGAAACCCGCCCAGCCCAATACTACAAACTAGACCCCGACCAAAAATTGCACGTTATTGCGGTGGAGGTTTCGCTTGCCTAAAATTCCGAAACTATGCATAATTTTCGTGTTTTTGCTCTCGATCAGTGTCTCGAAAGATGCGTCCGTCCGGTCATTTAGCGACGATTCACGGTTCGGTTAAGAGAGTTGGGTTAAGGTCACGGAAGCATTTAATTTTTGTGTGGGGTGCGTCGCTGCATGGAACTTTGTTTTCGAAGAATCCAGTCCATTTTGTCCTACCTTCTTGCTTCTTTTGCAAATCAGATAGAAGAGGAAAATGAGTAACAAACTTTATGTTGGAAACTTGTCATTTCGCGTGACGAGTGAAGATCTACAGGATTACTTTGCCTCCGCCGGGACGGTAGAGTCGGCTAACGTGGTTTTTGATCGCGAGTCGGGCCGCTCGCGAGGATTCGGCTTTGTCGAGATGGCAGACGAGGATAGCGCCAACAATGCGATCGCCCAATTCAACGGGCAGGAGTACGACGGCCGAAATATAGTCGTCAATGAGGCACGTCCCCGGGAAAACAACGGTGGTGGTGGCGGCCGCTGGTAACTCATCAAAGTGAAAAGGTGAAAAGGTGAAAAAGTGAAAAAGGAACGCAATCCTTTTTACCTTCAACTTTTTCACCTTTTCACCTTTTCACGCTTTCACCTTTAAACTTTTCCTAGTCAACTCGTCCGTCAAAGTTCGCAAGATTAACGACTATCTCATCCATAGCAGAGGTTCGAGCAGTCACCTCGTTCACGCCGTTAACGACCATCGAGAACACAAGCTCTTCGCCCGCGTTCGTCTTCACGTAGCCGGACAGTGCCGAGACCTGATCGATCGTTCCCGTCTTGCCTCTCACATTTCCAGACGCCCGCGTACCGGCGAACCGTCTCCGCAGCGTTCCGTCTACTCCGCCGATCGTCAAGCTGTCGCGCCACACCTGAGAGAATTTACTCTGCCTTCCCATGTAGGTATAGAGCTGGACGACGGCCGCCGGCGTCATCAAATTATGTCGCGACAATCCGCTTCCATCGTGCTGGATGATCCCGTCCGGAGCGACACCGATCTCAGTCAGAAATCGCCTTACGACCGACACGCCGAGATCCGCGCTCGTTGCATTCGTCACGGGTGCGACGGCTCCGCCGGGCATCGACATAGATGCACGTGACTGCTCGCCCAGCGTCCACAAAAGAGTTTCCGTATACATGTTTTGACTGGGTTTCATCGTCTTCGCGGCAATCAAACTCAGAGGCGGCGATTCAAGCCTGGCAATTTCGACTGAAGCGTCTGGTATACCAGTCTGTTTGGAATTGACTGCGCGGGTCCGACCGGTGACGGTGACGCCCTTTGACGCGAGGCGTTCCTTTAGCAACGCGACAAAAAGCTCGGCGGGCCGCGACACCGTTATCGAACCGCTGAAGCCGACGTTTCCAACCGGCAGCGAGCCGGTGATCTCGATAATATTGCGATCGATCTTTTTCTCGATCTTCAACGTGCGGAGCGTTCCGGCGGCCGACGTTACGCACTGGTTTACGACGCGAACGATCGGATTGAATGGCAGGACGCGCACTAAGCAAGGATATCCAGCAGGACCGGGCTTGACACTCAGATCGAGAGCGTTGTCATTGATGGGAAGCGCCGAGATCTCCGCACCGTAATACCACTGCAGATCGTCCCATTCCCATTCACCCGGAACGGGATCTCCGGTAAAGTGAGTTTCGTCAGCTATCAGATCGCCCTCAACGCGCTTTACGCCCGCCGCAGCGATCCGATCCGCGAGATCGTCGAGCCCCTTGTAATAGTTTCCATCCGAAAAGCTTGTCGATACAGAGACGTCGCCGCGTCCGAAGATCCGGATATTACCTTTGATAACGCCATCCTGATCGGGCGTAGTCGGCGCGTAAATACTTGTCACGAATCTGAAGTCGGGCGTCAACTTTTCAATTGCCGTGGCGACGGTAAAATTCTTCATGTTCGACGCGGGCATGAAGTATTTCTCACCGTTTTCCTCAAACACGACCTTGCCGGAATTTAGTGAGACGATCTTTATGCCAACGTGTCCCCGCCGAAGCTCAGGTGCGAGCAGTCTCGAGCGAATGCGTGACTGCAGATCGGCCAGAGTTTGGACTTGCTTTTGGACGGTTATCGGTGAGGGTTGCGGGACCGGTGACGGAGTCGGGGACTGTGCAGCGATCGAGATCGCACCCGATATGCATAAAAGAATGGCGATCTGAAATTTTCTGTTCATTGCGTCCGATTCTACCGGAAACTAAGATGTCCGAAAAGCCGGTAACAGGTGCCTTCGGGCGAGCTGATCGAGCTGACGCAATTCGCGTTCTGGAATCCGATCCTGTGAAAAAGGTGAGGTTGCAATAGACGCGTGTTTCACACGCCTCACTTCAGTGGTGGCCGCCAGCTGCAGATTCCCCGTGCTCTGCGTGTCGCGAAAGCTATTGCCGTCTGCTTCCCGCTCTGATCACTCGACCGATCTAGCGAAGTGACCCGCGAAGCGAATCTTTAGTTATATTTCCTTCTTGAGCCCTTGGGGGCTGGATGATAAACTCATTGAGTTTTTGAGACCCGCATCCTGATCGTCTTAATTCACGAACAATATTGATGAAATTTTTAAGGCCCTCGCAGCAACGTATCAAACTGTCAATCGTACTCTGTTTCGGACTCGCCGCGGCCAGCGTCTGGCTCTATGAGCCGTCGGTGGTAGTAACCGGTACGGTTGGTGGCGTTGCCTTATCGCCGCCGACCGGGCTCACGGCGTCGGACAGCGATTACGCGTCGAAGGTGGGGTTGCATTGGCAGCCAGTCCGCGGTGCGACGTCGTACAGAATATTTCGCAACATCGGGAACGATCCGGGTGGGGCGACGAATGTCGGATCGACTGCGGCGAATTACTTTTTCGATACGACAGCTGCAATTGGTCAGGAATATTTTTACTGGGTGCGTGGTGAAAACTCGCAAACGAACAGCGAACTTAGTAATTCCGACGCCGGCAGACGCGCCGTGGGGATCGACACCGGCCCACCCATCACCGCCCTTCAGCCGCCAATTGCCCCAGCCGGAAATCCGGTCACGGCTGCTAAGACCTACCTCGGCAAAACCCTGTTCTGGGATGAACAGTTGTCATCGACAAAGACGGTCGCGTGCGGCACATGCCACCGACCCGCCGAGGGCGGAGGCGATCCGCGAACATCCGACTCGACCCGACATCCCGGATATGACAATGCGTTTGGCACGGCGGATGACGTTTTTGGCTCACCCGGTGTCCCGGTGAATTATTCCGACGGTAACTACGGATGGTCGTCCCAGTTTGGCATGGGGCTTCAGGTCACGGGTCGGAAAGCTCCTTCGTATCTGAATGCCGGTTACGCGCGGAATGGTCTTTTCTGGGATGGTCGGGCGAGAGATGAATTTCGTGATCCTGTTTCGAATATGCTGATCCTGGCGGCGCGCGCCGGACTCGAAAGCCAGTCGGCTGGCCCGCCGGTATCGGATGCTGAGATGGGGCACACCGGACGGGACTGGCCGCAGGTTGCCGCTCGCGTTGCCGCGTCACGACCGCTCGCGCTCGCGCAAGATATTCCGGTTGGCCTTCGTTCATGGATCGACGGGCGATCGTATTCAGAGCTTTTCGAAGAAGCGTTTGGCTCACCTGAGATAACGCCAGCCCGGATCTCGATGGCGATCGCGACTCACGAGCGCACACTTTTTTCGGATCGCACGCCACTTGATAAGTGGTCCGAAGGTATCGGCACACCGCTCACGCCCTCCGAAGACGCGGGGCTTAACATTTTCATCGAGATGTCGTGCAATATCTGCCACAGCGGACCGCTTCTTGCAGATCATCAATTTCACAATATTGCGGTCCGGCCCGCGCTCGAGGATCGCGGCCGCGGAGCCGTGACAGGCAATACCGCCCACGACGGACAGTTCAAGACTCCGAACTTAAGAAACGTCGAGCTGCACGGACCATTTATGCACAACGGCCGCTTCGCGACTCTCGAAGACGTGGTCGAGTTTTACAACCGCGGCGGCGACTTTCCAAATCAGCCGAACGTGGACAGCATCATCCGTCCACTCAATCTTACGAATGAGCAGAAGGCCGATCTCACTGCGTTCATGAAGCGGCCTCTGACCGACGAGCGAGTGCGGCTTGAGCAGCCGCCGTTCGATCGGCCGCAGCTCTACACGGAGTCGATACATGTTCCCGTTGTTTCTGGGAGCGGTCGGGCCGGTGCGGGCGGATTTACGCCGAATGCGATCGCGATCGAGCCACCTTTGGTAGGCAATGCGAGTTTTTCAGTCGGTGTGTCGAATAGCGCCGGCGGTGCCTCGGCTGTGCTGGTTATCGATTCGTCTGATCCGGGTGTCGGCTCGAGCATTCCCGCCGACCGGATCGTTTGCCCACGTTAACGTTAATTTGGCTGGCGGCGGTGCCGGTTCGGGCTACGGTTCGGCGAATCTCTCGATCCCAAACAATCGCTCGTTTATCGGCCAGACATTTTTCGGCAGATGGTATGTCAATGATGCGGCGGCGGCAAACGGATTTGCGGTCTCGCGTCTGTTTCAGTTCACGATCTTTGGCGATGCCGCTTCAAACTTTGCGACGCCGTTCGACTTCGATGGTGATGGCAAAACGGACATCGGAATCTTCCGCCCGGTTGGTGCGGCATCGGAATGGTGGATCAATCGAAGTGGGAATGGTCAGACATTCGCGCTGCAGTTTGGTTCATCGACCGATCGTATTACGCCGGCGGATTACACGGGTGATGGAAAAGCCGACATCGCATTCTTCCGTCCATCGTCCGGTGAATGGTACGTTCTCCGGTCCGAAGATTTCTCGTTCTTTGCTTTGCCGTTTGGAACAAACGGTGATGTTCCGGTTCCGGCCGACTACGACGCCGATGGAAAAGCGGACTTCGCAGTTATGCGACCATCGACATCGACCTGGTTCATTTCGCAATCCTCGGGAGCACCGACGCGCATCGAGCAGTTTGGCGTCGCGGGCGATGTTCCTGTCGTCTCCGACTATGACGGCGATGGAAAAGCGGATGTCGGGATATTCCGAAACGCAGGTGGATCAGCCCAGTGGTGGGTCAATCGATCGGCGGCAGGCTTACTTGCACTCCAGTTCGGTGCATCGACTGACAAAGCTGTGCAAGGCGATTACACCGGCGATGGAAAAGCCGATGTCGCGATCTGGCGTCCATCGACAGGCGAGTGGTTCATCGTCCGCAGTGAAGACTTCTCATTCTACGGATTCCCGTTCGGTGCGAATGGCGATGTAGTTGCGCCGGGAGATTACGACGGCGACGGAAAGTTCGACGCTACCGTATTCCGTCCATCGAGTGCGACATGGTTCATCGGTCGCACGACCGCCGGAACACAGATCGTCCAGTTCGGTGCGACCGGTGATAGACCTTTACCGAACGCGTTTGTTCCCTAGGTCAGTACCACCTGCGGTAGCGGGTGGACACAACAACACCGGCACCTTCCCCTAACTTAAACCGCCCGCTACCGCAGGCGGTTCCGACCGTGGCTCTGTAATTGGTCGTCAGAAGCCAGTAGTCAGAAGCCAGTGGTCAGAAGTCAGTAACCAGTAACCAGTAACCATTTAACCAGTGGTCAGTAACCAGTGGTCAGTAACAGGGGTAAGTAGTACGCCTGCGAAAATTCGATTTTATTTACACTTCGAATAGCCGCAGTCGCGGCAGAAGTCGCAGCCCGATGCATGCTCGAGTTGGCCGCGACATTCCGGGCATTCGCCGATCAGGTTGGACATCCCGTGGTTTACAACCTCGGTCGCCGATCCCTTAGCCATCTGTCGTTCGGTTGGAGGCAAGTTTTTCAAACGCCGGTCGATGAGCAACAAACATTCCGCAACGGCTTGTTCGGGCGACGTCAAAAGCCGTTCGTTGAACCACACCGCGTGCGTCGCGGTAACTTTGTTAAGGCTCTTGGCGACCTCTGCAACCTCGAATCCACCGCGAAGCATTTTCGATGCAAGCAAACCGACGCCGGCACTGATCGGCCCGGCGACAAATACCTCGAGAATCCGATGGCCGTCGTGGTTAACGGTTACGTACAGATTCTGATTCTCAAACGGGATCCGCCACGTCGAACCCTGAAGCTCGCGCGGACGCCCAACTCTTTGCGACGCGGAGAGTTGGTGACGCGGCGACCCGGCGAAGGTGTCGTCACCCAGTGATTCGGAATCGCTCTCCGCGTCTCCCTGTCCCCGCGTCTCCGCGTCGCCGAAACCGGCCGCTTCGCGGGTAGGCATCGTCGAGAGTACCTGATTCTCCCGGCTGCCGTCGCGATAATAGCTGACGGCTTTGCATCCGAGCTTACGGGCGAGGTGGTAGAGCTCATCAACCGATTCAACCGTATCTTCGCGAGCTCCGTTGCATGTCTTCGAGATCGAGTTATCCGTGTGCTTTTGCGCTGCGGCCAGAACGTGAACGTGCTCGATCGATTTGATGTTCATCGCCGAGATAAAATGTTCGGGCAGTTCGTGCTCGTGTTCGACGACATACTCGGCTGCCGACCTGATCGATTCTTCATCGGTTTGATCGACCTCGATGCCCAACTCTTCGGCAGCTCGCGTGTGGACGTAGGTCCGCGTTCCGAGCGTGTCCTGACGGACATACGCCCACGAGAAATTTGGTTCGATGCCGGACGATGTTTCAGCGACAAGGGAGATCGTACCGGTCGGGGCGATCGTCGTCACTTCGTAGTTGCGCGGCGTGAGCGGAATGTCCCGCGGAATCCCGACATCGTCGTAAAGAAACTTTGCATACGCGTCACGATTTTTTTCGAGTTCGGGAAAAACACCTTTCTCGGCTCCAAGCCGCAGCGACGCGAGCCAGGACTCGCGACGAACAAATCCCATCACTCGTTCCATCAGCTCCAGTGACTCGTCTTCGCCATATGTGATGCCGAGGCTCAATGCGAGATCGGCAAATCCCATGATCCCCAGACCGACAGGCCGCGTTCGCTTGACGACATCGTCGATCTGGGAAAGCGGGAAGTGGCCGGCGTCGATGACATTATCGAGAAACCGTGTACAGGCATGTGTTACCGTCGCCAGACGGTCCCACTCTATGCAGGACTCAGGATCGGTTCCGTCACCGACGTGTTTGTAAAATTTTGCGACGTCGATCGAACCCAGATTGCACGAATTGTTGAAATGAAGCTGCTGTTCGCCGCACGGGTTGCACGCGTAGATCGGGCCCATCGACGCCATCATGTGGTTGTGACGATTAACTTCGTCGATAAAGATGATGCCCGGCTCGGCGTACTTGTGTGCCGACGCGATGATTCGATTCCAGATGTCCGGAGCGTAGACCATCCCCGCCATCGGCGGCTCTTCGATCGTGCAATCCGATAGATCGGTCGTTTCGAACGCCAACTTGTCCGCGAATGTGGCCGTCGATCCGTCGGGGCGTCGATAGACGACATAATCGGATCCGGTTACGGCGTCGAAGACGGGCTGCGTCCAGGGTTCGTCCTTGAATTCGGTCTGAAACCACGTGCCGCTGTCGACGGCGTCCATAGAACAGATCGGTGACGGTGACCGAGATGTTGAAGTTGGTCAGGCTTGTCTGATCATTCTTTGCATGGATGAATCGCAGAATATCAGGGTGCGTGATCGCGAGGATCCCCATGTTCGCGCCACGGCGGACACCGCCCTGTTTTACGACCTCGGTCGTTTGGTTGACGATGTTCATGAAGCTGACCGGGCCCGAAGCGACACCGCGCGTCGAGTTGACCATCGAACCGGCCGGACGCAGGAACTCGTACGTCATCCCGGTGCCGCCGCCGGTCTGGTGAATGATCGCGACATTCTGCGCGTGCTCCATGATGCCTTCGATCGAGTCGGGTACGTTCAACACGAAACAAGCGGCGAGCTGCCCCTTTGGCTTACCTGCGTTCACCAGGCACGGCGTGTTCGGAATGAATTCCCGTGCGAGCATGACCGCCGACATGTCGTTATAGAAAGCCGCCTGTCTTTGAGGATCGGTTTCGGCCCGTGACACGTGACCCACGACGCGTCGAACTATGTCGGCCCACGTTTCAAGAGCTTCGCCATTCTCATCCTTCAGGGAGTAGCGTTTCGCGACCACCTTTTGCGCGTTTAATCCAAGCGGTTTGATCTCTCGTCCGACTGCCGTTCCGGTGCCGTTTCCGTCGCCTTTGGCAGCCAATCCACTCATTGAAGGTTCGAAAACTGTGCTCATGCGCCTCTCCTTGTGTCGTCCGACACGAAATTTTTGCGTAGTGCTATTTTAACACCACAAGCGGCATTCAAAAACTTTCGGGGAAGTTGGGTGTTGTAATTGTTAGGGCTTGGTGTCGACTGAGAAATTGCTCCTCAAGTGAGGTCATAGTAAATCGGAATCAGATCGTTGTCAACAAAATTTTATACACGATATTGGGCTCGACCGAACTCAACATTCTATATGGGCTATGACCATGGCTATTCTGCACGGCTGCCGATTTGACTTTGCAAGACCCGTTTTTTGAAACTGTTCGTAATGGATAAGCTAATTCACGGCACCGTCGCGGGCGGAACGATCCGCATTCTTTCGGCCATCACGACCAATGTTGTCGCCGAGGCGATTCGACGCCATCAGACTTCCCCCACGGCTTCCGCGGCGCTCGGCCGCGTTCTCACGGGAACGCTGCTGATGGCGGCAACTCTCAAAGACTTTGATCGACTATCGACAAAGATCGACTGCGACGGACCCATCGGCGGCATCATCGCCGAAGCGTCGCGGCACGGCACGGTGCGCGGCTACGTTAAGAATACGGATGCCGAGCTTCCGCCACGCGAAGATGGAAAGTTCGACGTTCGCGGCGTCGTCGGCGAGGGAACCTTTTACGTGATTCGCGAATCCGGTTTCGATATCGGCCTTCATCGCGACCCGTATGTCGGCTCGGTTCCGATCGTCTCGGGCGAGATAGCCGAGGACTTTGCATTTTACCTCGCAAAGTCCGAGCAGATTCCGTCGGCGGTAATGCTCGGTGTCCTGCTCCAGAACGCTGAGCCATTTGTGAGAGCAGCAGGCGGTGTTCTTGTCCAAATGATGCCAGGAGCGAACGAGCACATAATTACGATGATCGAGGACACGATCGCCCACGCTCCGCACCTCACGTCCGTAATCGACAAGGACGCTACACCCGAGGATCTTGCGCGGCTCGCATTGGGCGAGCTCGACTTTGAGATACTTGAGGAACGCGAAGTCGAATTTCGATGCAACTGCTCAATCGAGCGGGCCCGAACCTTGATCGCCGCACTTGGACGAACGGAGGTCGAATCCATGCTCACCGACGATCGCGGAGCCGTCATGTCGTGCGGGTTTTGCAGTGAGATCTATCAGTTGGACGAAACCGATCTGGAAGCAATTCTGCGATCCGGGGTGGACTAGGAATCGAGCAAGTCGCGATACATGCCGTGGAAATAGACGAGCGGCTCGCCGTCCCTGATCGAAACATTTTCCACGACCGCGACAAAAATCGTGTGGTCACCGCCGTCGAACGCGTTTTCAACGCGACATTCAAGCATGACCAGCGCGTCGGTCAGGATCGGAACACCGCCGACACCGGCATGATATTTAACGCCTTCAAACTTATCGGATCTAGGTAGCGAGAACCGCTCCGACATCTCATCCTGGCCGGCGGCCAGAATGTTTACGATAAACGACCCGGTGTCGGTGATGGCCACATGGCTGCCCGTCGTTTTTTCGATGCAGACTAGTATGAGCGGCGGGTTCAACGATACCGAGCAGAACGCAGACACGGTGATCCCGTGCGGATCTCCGGTCGCCGCTCGAGACGTGACGACGGTTATACCGCTTGGAAATCTTGAAAGTGCGGATCGGAAATCGTCGGGGTTGACGGGCATACCTATGAAGGATAAAGGATGAAGGATAAAGTAGGAAAGGTAAGACTCTTACTTTATCCCTTATCCTTTATCCTTTATCCTTCAAGAAATGCCGAAGCTCGAGGACTTTTTTGCTGAAGTGACCACACTTGTTGATGCCGAACTCGATTGGCTGATCCCGGCTGAAGGGATTCGACCGCAGAGTCTGCGGGACGCGATCCGTTGGAGCCTTTTCGGCGGTGGCAAGCATTTTCGCCCGGCCCTTGTGTTCGCCGTGGGCCGTGCCTTTGCGGCGACGGACGACAAGCTTGTCCGCACGGCATCGGCCGTAGAGATGATCCATACATATTCGCTTATCCATGATGATCTACCGTCGATGGATGACGACGATCTTAGGCGGGGCCGCGAAACCTGTCACAAGAAATTCGGCGAGGCGACGGCTATACTCGCGGGCGATGCGCTGCAAGCACTTTCGTTTCAGGTTATAGCGGAGGACGACCGCCTTAGCGCGGACACCCGTATAAGACTGACGTCGAAACTCGCACAGGCGGCGGCGAAAATGGTGGCGGGACAGCAAATGGATCTCGAAGCTGAAGGCGAAATAACTTCGCTTGACGAGATCGAGTACATACACCGCAACAAGACCGGAGCACTGATTCGATTTTCGGCCGAAGCTGGTGCGATCATCGCCGATGCAAATAATGAGGACTTTAACGCCGTCTCGGCGTTTGGTGAAGGACTTGGTCTTCTCTTCCAGATGAAAGACGACCTCCTGGATGTAACAAAAACAACGGAAGAGCTCGGTAAGACAGCGGGTAAGGACCTGGCGGCGGCGAAAGCGACTTATCCTGCGATACGCGGGATCGAGCGAACAGAATTATTGGCGAACCAAGTTCATCAAGAGACAAAAAATGCGATCTCGATGCTTGGCGAGCGAGCGTCGATCCTGAATCATATCGCCGATTTTATTTTGACTCGAAGTGCTTAAAGCTCGGGAGAGCTCTGTTTGCGTCCAAGCGGCGTAAAAATTTATCGTGCAGTTTAAAGTTCAATTTACGGTTAAGATAAGGAGTGCATTTTGTGATTAAAATACTACTTTGCATGTGTGCCGTTATTGCCGCCTCTCTGAGCGCGGCCGCCCAAGAATCGATGAAACCACCTGTTGCTAAGAAAGAACCGAAAGTACTGAAGATCCACGGTTACACGATAACCGACAACTACGCCTGGATGTGCGATCGCGAAAATCCGAAAAAGCCCGACATCGTAAAACATCTCGAAGCGGAAAACGCGTACACCGAATCTCATATGGGACCGCATAAGGAGTTTGTGGACAGCCTGTACAAAGAGATGCTTGGCCGTATAAAGCAGACTGATATGAGCGTTCCGTACAAGCTGGGTGGCTTCTGGTATTTCAATAAGACCGAAGAGGGGAAACAGTACCCGACCTATCTTCGAAGTAAGCGCGAAAGACGGAGCGGACGCTGAAGTTCTGCTCGATCAGAATGAGATGGCCAAAGGGTTGAAGTTTCTGTCGATCGGAGCTTTCGAGCCGAGCGACGACGGCAACATGCTTGCTTTTTCGACCGACGCGACCGGATATCGCCAATACACTCTCCAGCTAAAAGATCTGCAAACGGGGAAAATTCTTCCCGAAAAGATCGAGCGGGTGACATCGCAGGAGTGGTCGAATGACGGCAGATACATTTTTTACGTACAGGAGGACGCCGTATCGAAGCGGTCCGATAAGTTATATCGACACAAGGTCGGAGCGACCGAGCCCGATGTGCTGATATTCGACGAGAAGGACGTCCTGTTCGGGATCAGCATCGGACGTTCGCGTGACAAGAAGATGTTGTTCATCACGTCGTTCGCGAAAACGATGCGTGAGACGCGATACCTGAGGTCGGACGACGCGCTGGGCGAATTCAAAGTCGTCAGCCCCCGGCGCGAAGGCCACGAATACTCTGTCGATTACGATAGCGACGAATTCTATATCCTAACCAACAAAGACGCCGAAAACTTTAGGGTTATGCGTGCCCCGGCAAGTGATCCAAGCGAGAAGAAGTGGGTCGAGTTCATTCCCCACAACCCGGCGATCAAGATCGAGGACATCGATTTCTTTAAGGATTACGCGGTAGTTTCCGAGCTCGAGAACGGGCTCGAGTACATCCATGTGATGGATCGAAAGACGCGGCGGGCATCGACGCGTATCGAGACTCCTGAAACTGTTTACACGATGGGTCTGAGTATGAACCCGGAATACGACACAACCGTAATTCGTTATAACTACTCTTCCATGACCACGCCCAATTCCACTTATGCATTCGATCTCAAGACGCGAAAAAGCGACCTCCTCAAGCAGCAGGAAATACCGAGCGGTTACGACAAAACCCAGTACGAGACGACCCGTGTTTGGGCGACGGCCCGTGACGGAGTAAAAGTTCCGGTCTCGATCGTCATGAAGAGGGGGACAAAGCTCGACGGGAAATCGCCGATGCTGCTATATGCATACGGCTCGTACGGTGCATCGATGACGCCCGGCTTTTCGACCGCACGGCTGAGTCTGGTCGATCGCGGGATGATCTACGCGATCGCTCACATTCGCGGCGGCGGTGAGCTCGGGGAGAAGTGGCGGATGGAAGGCCGGATGTTTAAAAAGCTGAATACGTTTTACGATTTTATCGACTCGGCAAAATGGCTCGTGGCGAATAAATATACGTCGAGCGATCGAATGGTGATTCAGGGAGGCTCGGCGGGTGGCCTGCTGATGGGTGCGGTCAGCAATATGTCGCCAGACACTTTTCACGCGGTGATCGCTCAGGTCCCCTTCGTCGATGTCATGAATACTATGCTCGACGAAACGCTTCCGCTAACGACCGACGAGTGGATCGAATGGGGGAATCCGAACGAAAAGGCGGCGTGGGATTATATGATCAAATATTCGCCGTACGAGAACGTCGTCGCGCAAAAATATCCGAATATGCTTATTGAGATTTCACTAAATGACAGTCAGGTGCCGTATTGGGAGGGGGCGAAGTTCGCAGCTAAAGTCCGCGAACTGAAGACGGACAACAACACGGTCCTGCTTAAGACCAATATGGGAGCGGGCCACGGCGGATCGTCGGGCCGGTACGATCGGCTCAAAGAGGTCGCGTTCGATTACGCATACGCATTGAGTCAGGTGGGCATCACAAAGTAGACAGTCGGATCATCGATTCTCAGGCAGGCAGCTGACATTCGCTCAGCTGCCTTTTTTGTCAAATTGAAAGGCCTAACCGGTCAGTCTGACCGGGTCGTAGAGAGGTCCACTCGGGCGAATTCCCTAATTAACGCCATTTTATTGGATTTACGGCAGCGGAACACTGTTTGCCATAGAACTCGATGTCTCTCCCACCAAAATTCTCCCCTAAGTTTAGAATTTATGAAGAGACAAAGAAACAGCATTTGGGCAGCGGGCGTCGCTGCGGCAGCAATGCTTACCACGATCATCGCACCGTCCACGATCCGAGGCTCGGTGAATAGCGACAGCATCGGTAAAACGATTGCGGCTTCAGATCCGAGCATCGTCGCCAACGACGATACGTTTGTTGGTGACAAATTATCGCCGGATCTGCGCGAGCTCGTCTCAAGAGGGAAAACCCGACAGCGCGTGAGTACGATCCTTCAGGCCGATGATATAAACGATCTCGAATTCCGACGTTTCCTCAAACAATCCGGTGTGCGACTCGTCAGCGAAGCAAAGAACCTGAATATGCTGGAGGCGGAAGTTGCAGTCGGCATGATCGAGCGTATTGCCGCCCATAAAGGAACGCTGCACATTTCCAGTAACCTTCAAACGAAATCGCTTGGCCACGTCGAGACGACAACCGGCGTCGCCGCAATGCGCGCGGTCAGCGGGAACAGTGGAATCGACGGCCGCGGCATCGGCATTGCGATTGTTGACTCGGGGCTCTATCAGAGTCACGACGAATTTACCGGATCCAACGGTGCGAGCCGAATTGTGAAGAACGTGCAATTCGAGATAGGTGGCAGCGATGATCGCTACGGCCACGGAACCCACGTCGCCGCGCTTGCCGCGGGACGCGGAGGGAAGGCCGGAGACCTGATCTCGACAAACATTCTTCGCAACTATCAAGGTATTGCCCCCGGCGCAAATATTATCGCGGTCCGGGTGCTGACCGATCTCGGCACCGGTTCGAGCGCAAAGCTCATTCAGGCGATCGACTGGATTTACGCAAACCGCGCGGCCTACAACATTCGTGTCGTGAACCTCAGTCTCGGCACGGCCGCAGTCGAGACATGGCGGAACGATCCGCTCTGCCGTGCGATCCGCCGATTGACTGCGGCAGGCGTCGTTGTCGTTGCCGCTGCCGGCAATGACGGAAAAAGTCTCTTCGGACAGAAGACGTACGGAAATATCCACTCGCCTGGCAACGATCCGACGGTGATCACGGTAGGTGCGACGAACAGCTTCGGAACAGACGCCCGTTCCGATGACGGTATCGCGACCTACAGCTCTCGTGGGCCTACGCGATCTTATTTTACCGACGCGTATGGCGTGAAGCAGTACGATCATCTCGTTAAGCCCGACGTCGTCGCACCCGGCAACAGACTTATTTCCGCACGTTCGCCGATCAACGTACTAACGACTCTGAATCCGCTTCTCGAGAGATGGAACGACGGACTGAGCCCGAAAACTCAACTCGTTTACATGTCCGGGACGTCCATGGCAACCCCTATCGTCTCGGGGGCCGCAGCACTAATGCTTCAGGCGAATCCAAAGCTTACGCCTAACATGGTGAAGGCCATTCTGATGTACACCGCACAACCCGTGAGGGGCTTCGACCATCTGGAACAGGGCGCGGGGCAGATAAATATCGAAGGGGCGGTACGGCTTGCGAAACTTGTGCGCCAGAACCTTACAGCTACAACTCCGGTAGGATCAGCGATGTTAACGACATCGACATTCCCTGCTCAGCAGTCGTCGATCGCGGGCCAGACGGTAAAATGGTCGCAAGGCATTATAGTCAACCAGGGTTGGGCACGCGGCAGCAATCTGATGTCGAAGTACCAGAAGGTCTACGGGCTCGGCTATATTCTGAGCGACGGATTCTTTTTGAGTAACGGACTTCTGATAAGCGACGGACTGTTGATCAGCGACGGACTCCTTATTAGCGATGGACTGCTTATTAGCGACGGTCTTTTGATCAGCGATGGTGTTCCCTTGTTGGACTACTCGCAGATCTTCGGGAGCGGGCTGTTGATAAGTGACGGTTTGCTGATCAGCGACGGTCTTCTGATCAGCGATAGTTTCCTGCTTAATTTGGGACTTCTTCCGAATGGCGGGTTGACCCTGGGCGTTCCGACGCTGCTTCAAGGTGACGACACCCAAAACATGAATTAGAGCGAACTGACATCGGTCTGACCATTGGCTGAGCGCGTATAACGAGACGGTAAACCCGATAGCTAATGGAGTTCTGTCAGAGTCCTACAAGGGCAAGGGCTATTTAGATCAGTTTCCAGGCCCCACACTACATAAACAAAGTACCGATAGGTGATCCGCCGCCTATCGGTTTTTTTATTTCTTGCATTATTTTCTGGAAAAAAAGCGGCCATTCGGGCTATATTAATAACGGCAAACCCCATTACTTGCCGCTCCTTCCCACCTTCCGGCCGAGACCCTCGGTCATTCCACCCGACAAATGCAATTTAAAAAGTCACTTGAGAATCTCTATTTGGCGCTACTGCTGCCTGTTGCGGTAGGAGCTCTCGGGTGGGCTATCTACAACTTTCCCAGTGAGAGGATCGACTGGCGCTTGGGCGCCCTGACTATAATTACCGTCTTTTTCAGCTCGTTCCTCAGGATCCAACTGCCAAGGACAAACATCCACGTTACAACCTCGGACGCGGCCATCATCCTTTCATTTCTTTGGTACGGCGGGGAGACGGCGATCATTCTTTCCGTTCTGGAGACAGCGTTTACTTCGGTCAGTTTTCGCCGACAGGGCGGAACCATCAGCTACAAAACGATCTTGGTCAACATCGTGATCGCGGTCGTCGCCCTGTTTGCGACGACCATAATGGTTCGTGCATTCTTTGGACGGGTTCCATTAGTTCTCGAAGCTGGAGATGCGACGCAATTTATCCTGCTGCTGTCCATGCTGGGATTTGCACTTTTTATCTTCAATTCGGCACTCGTTTCCTTGGTCGTAGCGGCCAAGACAGATAAGCGGGTATTTACGGTGTGGACCGAGTACTGCTTTAACGCGTTAGTGATGTATCTCAGCAGCGCGGTCCTTGCCGGTTTCACTACGAAGGCAATACAGGACATAAACATATTCCTGTTTGCCGCCGTGTGCGTCTTTTTTGGAACGGTTTACATCACGTACCGCCGATACATCAATGACATCAAGAGGACTGCGGTGCAGGCAGAGCACGCCGAACGGGAACGAGCTGAGCAAGCGGAGCGGCACGTCCAGGAACTGAAGCATTACGTCAAGGAACTCGAACAACGCGGCGAGGAAGTGAAGCGAAGTCGTTCGCGTTTTCGCCATGCTGCGTATCACGACGCGCTCACCGGGCTGCCCAACCGCAACTACTTTATTGACACGATCCGGCAGTTGATCCAACAGAAGATGACCCGGCCCGTCGTCTCATATGCCGTTCTATTTCTCGACCTGAACGGCTTCCGGAAAATCAACGACAGTCTCGGACATTCGATCGGCGACCAACTCGTTAAACAGGTTGCCGGCAGACTGTTAAAGATCCAACGAAAGGACAGCATAGTTGGAAGATTTAGCGGTGATGAATTTGCGATCATTTTGATCGGCGACGCCGATGAACGCGGCGCCACGGAATTTGCCGACGCGGTCGCCAACACGGTCGCCCAGCCGTACATTCTTGACGCGATGCAGGTGTTTACAAGCGTGAGTATCGGGATCGCATTCGGAAATCTTAGCTACGACGAGCCGGAGGAAATCTTACGGGACGCAGATATTGCGATGTACCACGCCAAGGACCACGGAAAGGATTTCGTGGTCTTCGATGAGAAGATGCACTCGCGGGCAGTGTCGCTACTGGAACTCGAAACCGATCTACGATTTGCTGTAGAGCGTGAGGAATTCGAGCTTCATTATCAGCCTATCATTGATCTTCAGACCCTTGAATTGGCCGGCTTCGAGGCTCTTGTCCGTTGGAATCATCCGACCTTTGGGCAGATCGCTCCTGACCGCTTCATCCCCGTCAGCGAATCGACCGGACTTATCGTCCCTATGACTGTGACCGTCCTCGAGACCGCGTGTTCGCAGACTGTCGAGTGGCAAAAACGTTTTCCGGAGTCGCCACCACGGTTCGTCAGCGTCAACATCTCCGGGGTGCATTTTGCCCATCCGTCGCTTGTCGAGCAGATCAAAGATGTCTTGAGGAAAACAGGCATCAACCCGCGATGTTTAAAGCTGGAAATAACAGAGACCGCCATCATGGAGAATGGTGAACATGCCGTCACAATGCTGCGACAGATCAAAGACCTCGGCGTTCAGTTGAGTATCGACGACTTTGGAACCGGATATTCGAGTCTCGGCTACCTGCAGCAGTTTCCGATCGATACGTTGAAGATCGACCGTGTCTTCGTTCGATCGATGGAGGATGGCCGGCAAAACGGAGAAATAGTTCGGGCGGTTCTTGCATTAGCCGATTCGCTGAACCTCGAGGTAGTCGCCGAAGGTATCGAAAGCATCCATCAGTATCATCAACTTCGCGTCTTATCTTGTCAGTATGGTCAGGGATTTCTTTTCTCGCACGCTCTCCCAAAAGACGGTGCGGAGAGCTTGCTCTCGGATCACGGCCGTTGGAAGAGCCTTCTCTTGGGCGGAAACTTCGTTATCGTGGATTCGGAGTGCGGGCGGGCAGGCGACCGGCTTCACTAAAGCCTATCGCACGAAGACCGTGGGCCTCGCCGTCAACGGGAACTCACCTTCATAGCGTCGGGCAAGATTTAACAGCTGTCCTTCGGACCAGAAGTCTCCGATCAACTGCGTTCCGATCGGCAATCCTTCGCTCGAGAGGCCGCATGGAATGCTGAGGGCCGGAGTGCCGGCGAGGTTGGCGGAAACCGTATACACGTCATTCAAGTACATTGCCAAGGGATCGTCTGATTTAGCACCGAGCTCGAACGCGACCGACGGCGATGTCGGGGTCAGGATTGCGTCGCAAGTGGCGAACACTTTCTGGTAATCCCGCTTGACGAGGGCGCGGACCCTTTGCGCCTTTGAATAATACGCGTCGTAGTATCCACTCGACAGCACATATGTGCCGAGCATGATGCGGCGTTTAACTTCTTCACCGAAACCCTCTTCGCGTGTGTTCGAATACATTTTTCGAAGCGTTTCGGCTTCTTCGACGCGAAAACCGTAACGAACACCGTCGTAGCGCGCCAGATTCGACGACGCCTCGGCGGTTGCAATGATGTAGTAAACGGCAATGCCGTACTTCGCGTACGGCAACTCAACGTCCACCGTCTTGGCACCCATCGAGCGGAAGTTATCGATCGATTTTTCTACCGAGTCCCGAACCTCGTCATCCAGCCCTTCACCAAACAATGCAGCGCGGAATACCAATCGTCTTTCCCGTGATGTCGTTCTCAATGGTTTTGGAATAATCCGGCACGGGCACATCGGCCGATGTCGAATCCATCTCGTCCCGCCCCGCGATAACGCGGAGCACATCCGCGACGTCATTGACGCTCGCTCCAAAGATCCCGATATTGTCGAGCGACGACGCAAAGGCGACGAGCCCGTAGCGCGATATGCGTCCGTAGGTTGGCTTGAAGCCGACGATGCCGCAAAGTGACGCGGGCTGACGGACCGAACCGCCGGTCTCTGACCCGAGAGCCGCACGTACAACGCCCGACGCGACCGCCACAGCTGATCCGCCGGAGCTGCCGCCGGGAACTCGCGACGTGTCCCAGGGATTCTTGACCGAACCAAACGCGGAACTTTCGTTCGAAGAGCCCATCGCGAACTCATCCATGTTTGTCTTGCCGACGACGATCGCGCCGGCATCGTTCAACCGTTTAATGGCCGTTGCATCGTACTGTGCCCGGTAGTTGTGCAAGATTTGCGAGCCGCAAGTCGTTTGCAAGCCCTTCGTGCAGATATTGTCTTTTATGGCGATGCCCAGGCCGCGAAGCGGAAGCTCGTCGGCGATCGATTCGATCTGCGAAAGACGGGTTTCGGCGTGCTCACGTTCGATCGAAAGAAAAGAGTTAAGTTCAGGATTTAGCTTCTCGGCATTGTCGAGCGTCTTTCCGATGCTCGTGCGGATGTTCTTATCAGTCATTTATCTAACGGCGAAATAGAATCGATCAGCCATTTGTCATCTACTTTTCTCACGAACGCGACTACAGGTTTCTGCTCGCTTTTCTCGTCATCCTTCCAAAACATCAGAACCTCGAACTGCACCTTTGTTCCGGCCTCAACGACTCTGCACTGTCCGACTCGGAACGCCTTTGGAAAATCTTCTGAGTTGGTGAAGAGATCTCTGGTCAGTTGCGTCCCACTGTCTTCGTCATGCATTAATTTGGTCGCGTAACCGCGCGTGAAATACTTTTCCCGCAGTCGAATGTTCTCCTGCGTCGGATGCATATCATTGGCGAAATGAAAAGAATAGAATTCGCGAACGATATCGCGGGCCTGAATACAGTCGGCCTCTTCCAGATTCGGAACGCTGCAACCGAGTAGGCAGAAAGCAGAAAGCAGAAGGCAGAACAGCCGTCCGCGCAAACTGACCACCGACCACTGACCACTGACCACTGCTTTCATAAAACCTTCGGCACCTGAAAATGCCCAGCGACAGGCGACGGAGCCTGTTCCAGCGCTGCTTTCTGGCCGAGCGATCCGCTGACGACATCGTCACGGGTCGTGACCGTTGCTTCTCCTTCGGCGGTCAGCCCGCCGAGCATCGGCTCTATATCTCCGGTATCGAGCTCATTCAACTGCTCGACGTACTTTACGATCTCCGCCATTTGCGGAGTGTACAGGGCAACCTCTTCATCAGTGATTTCCAGATGCGCAAGCGTCGCGATTTTTCTAACGTCCATAATTGTGTGAATAGTAAATGGTGAAGCGTGAAAGTTCGTGCCGGCTAAAGTTCCGGATCATGCATAACGGCGTAACAGCATCAGTACCATCTATTCACGATCTACTGCTAACGAGCTTCCGTCTTACCAAACAATTTCCTGCGGCGAGCAGAAACTGGCGACGAAGCTCATCGTCGGCGATACCGTTCGCGGCGTCCACCAGTTCGGGTGAAATTTCTTTTTCCGCCAGGCTACGAAGCTCTGCATCGCTCGGTCCCGATTGTTTTGACCTGAGATCCAATACTGCCTGCTCATCGATCTGCAACTCGATAAACGTGACGGCCGGTGTGCCCAGCGCTGCGTTCAATTTGAAAACCATCTGGCCGCACAGATCTTTCAACTGACGCTGCCACATGAGGTTCGAGACAGCAATAAACAATCTCCCGTTTTCAAGTTTGAGAGGGACCGCATGCTCTGCCAGGCCGTCGCCCGCGATCCGCCGCCATGCAGCAAAAACGACAGCTTCGCGAATCATTTCTGAGCCCTCGACGTCGTCCAAAATCCCGGGCAATGTGCGAAAAATGTCGAGCATGGTTATTATCTTAAACGAGAAAACAAGTAATTACTAAACCACTACTTTTCAATGATCAAACTACCTAAATTGGTATTGGCATCGGGCAGCCCCCGACGGTCCGAGATAATGAACTCGGTGGGCTGGACATTTACAAAAGACATTCCCGACATCGATGAAAGTGAACGCAAGGGCGAGACACCCGAAGCATATGTTCAGCGTCTGGCGAGAGAAAAAGCGGCGGCGGTCGCTGCGTCGCACCCGGACGAGATCGTACTCGCAGCCGACACAACGGTCGTCATCGACGATCAGATCATTGGCAAGCCCCAAGACCTTTCGGATGCCCGGCGGATGCTTAGGATGCTTTCGGGTAATTGGCACGAGGTGCTGACCGGCATCGCGGTCATGGATGACGGAAAGGTCGAAGTGGGATTACAACGGACGCGGGTCAAGTTTGCCGAGATGACCGACGCGGAAATTCGTTTCCTGGCAGATGTGGGTGATCCGCTCGACAAAGCGGGAGCATACGCAGTTCAGGCCCAGGCGGCGTTATTCATTGAAGGGATCGAAGGCGATTACTGGAATGTCGTCGGTCTGCCGGTCCGTCTAGTGTATGCAATGCTAAGCGGTCGGTGACTATCTGGAAACTGGAGTCGTAAAGAATCCAGTTTCCAGTCATCAGTCACCGGTTTCCAGATCAAAATGAGAAGGGCCGGCATGCATGCCGGCCCTCTTACCTCTCTATTTCTTCGAGATCACAGGAGCTTATCCACCGCTTTCGAGATCGGGATCGTTATATCGAACTTCGGATCGATTCCGCCGAACGCCTCACCGGCAACGTTCCCTCCCTTATCCAGGATCACGAATGAGGGAAGCTGGTCCACGCTGAATTTTTTCAACGTCGCGGAACCATCCGAATCGCGAAGCACAGGGACCGACAGTTTGCTGCCGGCGATAAACTTCTCGACATCGGCGTCCGAGGCAAAGTTTTTCGACTTCGTGTTGGTCGAATCCGTGGCGATGAAATAAACGACAACGTCCCGGCCGCTATATCGCTTTGCAAGAATGTTGGTATATTCCGCCTGCTTATTCGAGAGCGGCAGCCAACTCGCGCCCATCGCAAGGATCACTACCTTACCGCGATGACCCTGAACATCGACCTGGCCTCCACCCAACGCAGGCAGCGATGTCTGTGCTGAGGCAACGGTAACCGCCACCAGTGCGAGACTAAAAACTGCAATCAACTTCTTTATCGATCTCATATGTTTTGAAACACGAATAGACGTGTTCACCGGTAGTTGGATGCATTTTTGATACCAAGCTACTGTCCCCGGTTTAAGAGTATATTGTCGATCAGACGGACATTGCCAAAACGGACCGCAGCCGCGATCAGTGTCTCGGCTTTGGTGACTTTTTGGACCGGTTCCAGCGTTCGTGGATCTACGACCGAAACATAGTCGATAGCCGCTTGCGGTTCGCTGCCGATCCGCTCCTGCACCATTTCGATCAGTTTCGCGGCATTTCGTTCGCCCTGCTTGAAAGCGATCTTCGCTTCGCGGAGAGCCGCAAAAATGACGGAGGCTTTCTCACGTTCCTCGGGCGACAAGATCCGATTACGCGACGACAGCGCCAATCCCGATTCCTCACGAACCGTCGGCACGACGACGATCTCCGTCTCGAATCCAAGATCGGCGGTCATACGCTTTATGACCGCGACCTGCTGAGCGTCTTTTTGACCGAAGAATGCCAGATCCGGGCGGACCGCATTGAATAATATTGCGACGACAGTTGCGACGCCGCGAAAATGGCCAGGCCGCGATGCTCCTTCTAAACCCTCAGAGACGCCTTCGACATAGACGTATGTCGCGAATCCTTCGGGGTAGATCTCGGATTGTTCGGGAGCGAAAATATAGTCGACCTCGTATTCCGCCAGAAGCGCTGCGTCGCCCGTCAGGTCCCGGGGATAGCGTTCCAGATCGCCCTTGTCATTGAACTGTTCCGGATTTACAAAGATCGAAACAATGACAATGTCAGATGCCCCACGGGCCTCTTTTACAAGCGCGAGATGCCCCTCGTGTAGCGCACCCATTGTAGGGACGAAGGAAACAGTTTTGTTCTCACGCCTAAGTTTGCGTGAGATCGACGCCATGCGTTGCCGACGGTTGATGATCTCCATAGGATCAGCGGGACGACTTGGCTGACTTAGGTTCGACTAGTTTCACGTCTTTCGGCAGACCGTAAGATTCTTTTTCATTCGGATAGTTTCCGGATTTTACGTCTTCCATCCAACTAATAATCGCGTCCTTAATTACCTTACTGACGTTCGCGTACTGACGTACAAATCGCGGCTGGCGTCCAAACGTAAAGCCGATCAGATCGTGCAGGACGAGAACCTGAATATCACACTCGCTGCCGGCACCGATGCCTATCGTCGAAATAGTGAGCTCTCTTGTAGCGATCTCTGCTACCTCACGCGGTACAAGCTCAAGGACTATGGCAAACGCACCGGCCTCCTCGAGCATCTTTGCATCCTCGATCAGGATCTTCGCATCATCTGCGGTTTTTGCCTGCACGCGGTAGCCGCCCATCTTGTGAACTGATTGCGGAGTCAGACCGACGTGAGCGACCACAGGGATCTCTTCGTCGACCAGACGCTTTACCAGATCGACTCGATTTCGCCCACCTTCGAGTTTGACCGCCTCGGCACCGCCATCCTTCATTAACCTGAGAGCGTTTCGAACCGCATCGTTGTCGCCTGTGTGAAAGCTGCCGTATGGCATATCGGCGACGATAAGCGCACGGCTCGAGCCTCGCTTGACCGCCTTTGTCGCCGAACAGATCTCGTCAAGCGTCACGGGGATCGTGTTCCCATAACCGTGGATCACGTTACCCATGCTGTCGCCGACCAGAACGATATCGACGCCGGCTTCATCCACGATCCGGGCGGTCGGATAATCGTACGCCGTCAGACAGACGAGTTTCTCACCCTTTTCCTTTGCCGTGCGAAGTGCGGGAACGTATACCTTTTCGGGTTTATCAGGTTTTAGGTAGGCCATAAATCGTCAATAGGATAGACCTTTGCAGATTTCAAGTCTAGTGGTTCGGATTTGGGCCCAGGCCGTTTACCGAGTATGGATTCCAACGCAGCACTGTGGACTGGTCGGTCGATTCGGAAAGGAGCGTCTTGATATCTTTCTGAAGGATGGGATGAACAAACCCTGGAGCTATCTCGCACATCGGGACGAGAACGAAGTTTCGGAGATGAGCACGTGGATGCGGAAGAGTCAGGAATTCGGATTCCGTTTGTTCATGGTTGTAAAACAGTAGATCGAGATCGATCGTTCGCGGTTTTTTTAGCGACTTGTCCTTACGCCCGAGCAGGTACTCGATCCTCAGCATTCGAGCCATCATCTGCGACGGTGTAATGCTCTCGCAGCGCAGCTCGGCGACCATGTTGAGAAAACTCGTTTCGCTCTCGATCTGAACGGGCTCGGTCTCGTAGATGCCTGAAAGTTTCGTGACGCAGAAACTGGCCTCCATCAATCCGCGAACTGCGAGCAAAAGGTTTCCCGCGCGGTCCCCGAGGTTCGAGCCTATACCGACGTAAGCTGTAATGGTTTCAGTGTCCAATCGAATCAATAATAAGATTCTTTTCGCTCGTGTAACAACTGCTTAGGGCAAGGAAGCTTTTATCACGTAATTACATAATTAAGTAATTTGGTAATTATGTAATGGAAAACGCTGGAGCGACCCATTGTTATTTACATTTTCCGTTTTGGATGTTTCAATAGAGCCAGATCATTGATCGAATCCAGCAGTGTTTTCCTTGTTTAGAAAACATTCGGGCGGGCATCAGGTGCGACCCGTCTTGACAAAAATTCTCACGCCTCAAACGATGCCAAGAAGAAAGTTCCGACACAGTCAACGGTTCGAAACACAGGCCGATCGTTCTCACGCAGAATATTTACTTTCCCAACCTGCTCAATTAACGACCCGGACAGAACTCATTCGTCTGATCCGCGGCGGCGAAGATACGTACCTTGAGCTTAAGGTCAGACTCTCGAATTCAGAAAAAATAACACAGGGGATCGTCGCGCTTGCAAATACAAATGGCGGGACCATCGTCTTCGGTGTAAACGACCAGCTCCGTATCGAGGGCGTTGCGAATCCCGAGTGGGTGCAGGAAGAGTTGGCTCGGATCTGTCGCGAAGAGATCGTTCCGCCGATCACTCCGCTGATCGATACCATTGCGTTCGACAGCGGAAAACGCGTTGTCGCGCTCGATGTACAGCCGCGGCGTAAGCCTTATCGCACGCGCGACGGTCGTTTCTATATGCGCTTCGGCTCGGAGAAACGCGAGGTTTCGCGCGAGCAGCTTTCCATGTGGCTCGATGAGATCCGGCCGCTTGGATACGAGAATATTCCCCTCTTCACGGCCGAGCCCGGAGATTTCGACGACGGATTGTTGTGGACGTTCGCAGGTGCCTTTGAAGAGGTCAGTCCGACGATCAACCTTTACCAAACGGCCGACTTTCTCAAGAAAGATCTGATCCTCGCGGTTGGTGTCGCGGATGAATTTTTCCCTACCGTGGCGGCGATGGTGCTGTTCGGCAAGGACGAGCGCGTTCAGGAACTATTTCCGCGGTCGGTTGTAACGGTCGCACGGTATTCGGGTGATAACGGCGGGGCCCAATTGGTTGAAAAGCTGGAGATCAAGGGAAATCTTCATACGCAGAACGAAGCGATCCTGCGGTTCATTGAGCGTTATTGCGACCTGGAAAAGGAGAAACCTAAAAAATCTCTCCACCTCGTCGGATCGCCGGTTGCGGCTCGTTCGACCTATCATGTCTATGCTGTCCGCGAGGCAGTCGCGAACGCGCTGATCCATCGCGATTTTGCGCTCCGCGATATTCCGACGCGGGTCAACATCTACGACAACTTTATCGAGATCGCGAACGCGCGGCGGACCCAGGGATTTGTTCCACCCGCGTCGCGGGCGATCCGATATGGCATTACGCAGCGGCTCAATCCGCAGATCGCGTCGATATTCAGCCGTCGTGAATATGGCACGAGCGTCCCGCGCGGTGGCCTGCCGATGATCCTGCAACAGTCGGAACGGATGGCGGGAAAACGTGCCGAGCTGTACACGGCGAACGATGAGTTCAAGTTAAAGATCTACGGGGTTTGAGATGGTTGATCGTTGATGGTTGATCGTTGGTCGTTGATCGTTGATCGTTGATCGTTGATCGTTGTTCGTTGTTCGTGGTTCGTGGTTCGTGGTTCGTTGTTGAAGACGCAACTCAACACAACCGTCTCGGCGCAACGATCAACGATCAACGAACAACGATCAACGATCAACGACCAACGATCAACGATCAACGATCAACGATCAACGATCAACGAACCACGATCCACCATCCACAAACAAGCAAAGACTGTTCCTTCAATGCCGAAAAACGAGAGCGTTTCACCGCAGCCGCCCGAATATGTAAATCGCCTTTACGCCGTCGTCACTCTCTTGACGGCCGCGACCTACTTCTTCTCCAACCCTAAACCACAGAGCTATTACGACTACACATTTCGCGTCGCGACGAACTTCCTGAGCGGTAGAATTGCGTTCACTGAGAAGCAGCCGACCTGGCTCAACGAGTTCGTGCCCTTCGAGGGCCTCTACTACTCGGTCTTTCCGCTTGGCAGCGTCGTGACGATGCTCCCGTTCGCTCTACTAAAAACCGTCGGCCTCATTACGGAGATGCCCGCGGCGTTCATCTCTGCTCTATCGGCTGGCGTTATCTGCGTATTTTTGTTCTTGATCGCACGCCGGTACGCGATAGAGCATACACGCGTAATCGTCATGGTGCTTGGGGTTTTGTTCGGCACGTGGATGTGGACGAACCTCACGATGGCCGGGGCGTGGCAGCTTGCGCTCGGGTTTGCGATGATCGGCGAGCTCGGAGCGATCTACTTTACCGTGTACGACCGCCGGCCTATGATCGCGGGAATGTTCTTTGCGTTAGCGTTCGGCAACCGGACAGAGATCCTTTTGACTGCACCGATATTCTTTTGGCTGCTTTATCGGAGCGACGCAGTGAAGGGGAGACGCGGTGACGCGGCGACTAAGAGGCTAGTTCGAGTAAACGCAGATCCGTCTCTCCGCGTCTCCCGCGTCGCCGTTTCACCGCGTCGCGAAGTTTTGCGTCGTCCCGTTTATCCTTGGGATCTCGACGTTGATCTACAACTTCGTTCGATTTCATTCGTTCACCGACTTTGGATATGCACGCATCCCCGGCGTACTTGACGAGCCGTGGTACAACCATGGCATTTTTTCGTATCACTACATTCCGCGACAGATGTGGGAAATGATGTGGCGGTCGTGGGAGACAAGATCGACATTTCCATATCTTGTCCCCAACCCTTTCAGCAGCTCGATCTTTTGGAGTAGCCCATTTATCTTGTTTGCATTCCGCCGCGGTTCGCGGGACACCGCATTGAAGTGGGCGTCGTGGCTCGCCGTGCTGATCCTCTGCGTTCTGCTGTGGATGCATGGCAATTCCGGGGGCTGGCAGTTCGGATACAGATATGCGATGGTCTGTTTACCGTGGATATTTGTCATCATGCTTGAAAGCTCGCCGAAAAAACTGACACGGCTCGAATGGGCCGCGTACGGCTTTTCTTTTGCGGCGAATATCTATGCGACATGGCTGTTCCACTGGACGGATTATCTGAAGTAGTGGGCAGTGGTCGGTGGTCGGTGGTCGGTGGTCAGTGGAAAGACCAAAAACCAAAGACCAAAAGCCTTGGACATTAAACAGAGAAAGATATGCCAGTTGTAAGAAAACGTGAGATCGAAAATCTCGAACAGATGAGCGGCGAGGAGCTGCAGGCGTTTCTCGATAGCCTACCGGCGCAGCAGGATACTATCAGCGGCCTGCTTGATCACGTCGAGGACGAGCTTTCCGTATCCGAATGTAATCACAGCCTGCAGTACTCGATGCGTTTCATGATGGAGAACAAACTGAATTTTCCGAAGATAACATCGTGGCTAAACGAGAACGGCGGCTACTGCGACTGCAAGGTGATAGAGCAGATCGCCCCTAAGTGGCGGGCGAAGTTTGGTGACGACTGATGAAATCAATATTGTTACTGCTAGCCTTGATCGCCTTTGGCGGTGTCGGCTTCGCGCAGAAAGCCGATACGACGACCATCAAGGTCTATTTTCACCCCGACAAGCTGGATCCGGATTGGGCCGATTGCAAAAAGGTGGCTCCGGTGACCCGGACGATCCCCAAAACCTCACGTGTCGCAGCCGCGGCCCTTCAGGAACTTCTAAAAGGTCCCACGCCGCAAGAGGAAATGGACTTCTCGGGCTTTAAGCCGCCAGAGACCAATGGAATTTTAAAGAGTGTTGGGGTTAAGAACGGTACGGCGTACGTGAATTTTACAAAGGCCGTCTATGAGCAGATGGGTAACGCCACCTCGAGTTGCGGGGGCGGATTCTTCTCAATGATCGAAGCGACGCTCAAACAATTTCCGACTATCAAAAGAGTGTATTATGCGATCGAAGGCAGCACGAACGACTTCTACGAATGGGTGCAAGTAGGCGAGTGTCCGTACGGAAAGAAGCACTGTGCGACGAGTAACTTTCAGTAGCTCTGATCTTGCGGGGTACTCTTATTGAGGATCTCGGATCGGCTTTTCGCGAATCTTTGGCTTACCTATATCGCCGGGCATTTTCCCGCCAGGAATCGGACAAGAAGTCCATCCCACTTAGTTTCTCGATCGCGAAACGCATGTTGTCCGACGGGATTTCTGTTATCGACGTGAAGAGACGGAAAAGTCGATTATTTGAGCATCTGGGCTAAGTACTTTCCCGTATGTGATCTGTCGTTCTTCGCGATCTGTTCTGGAGTTCCTACCGCAACGACCTCGCCGCCACCGACTCCGCCTTCAGGCCCGAGATCGATAACATGATCGGCGGTCTTAATAACATCCAGATTATGCTCGATGACAACAAGGCTGCCGCCGTTCTCGATCAATGCGCGGAACGCTGTGAGCAGCTTGTTGATGTCTTCGAAGTGCAGACCGGTCGTCGGCTCGTCGAAGATGAAAAGCGTATTCGAGCGTGTTTTTTGCGCGAGATGTGCCGCGAGTTTGACGCGTTGTGCTTCACCGCCGGAGAGTGTCGTCGCCGACTGGCCGAGCCGCAGGTAACCCAGCCCAACCTCTTCGAGCGTTTTCAGGCGCGATGTCAGCTTCTTCACGTCCTTGAAGAACATCTGCGCTTCGCGAACCGTCATCCCGAGAACCTCGTCGATGTTCTTGCCCTTGTACTTGATGCCGAGGATCTCGTCGCGAAAACGCGTCCCACGACAGTCTTCGCACGTCAGCTCGACATCCGCGAGAAACTGCATCTCGACGGTCACCGTCCCGCTGCCCTGACAAGTTTCACAGCGTCCGCCGGGGACGTTGAATGAAAAATGCGACGAGTTGTAACCTTTCGATTTTGCAGCCTGTGTTCCAGCGAAGACTTCGCGTATGGCGTCGTAGGCTTTTATATAAGTGACCGGGTTCGAACGCGGCGTCCTTCCGATCGGGGACTGATCCACCAATATCACGTCGTCGATCAAATCGGATCCTGACAACTCCTTGAACAGTCCGACGTGAGCATTCCATTCACCGCGCTTTTTCTTTAGTCCGGCGTAGAGGATGTCGTGGACGAGGGTGGATTTGCCCGAACCCGAAACGCCCGTCACGCAGACGAGCATCTCCAGCGGAATGTCGACCGACACATTTTGCAGATTATGCTCGCGGGCACCGGTGATCGCGATCTTGTGCTTGGTTTTCTTTTTCCGTTTCTGCGGGATCTTGATCTCGCTGTCGCCGCGAAGATATCGGGCCGTCAAAGAGGACTTGTCCTTTAGCAGCTCTTGAAAGTTCCCCTCGAATACGACGTTGCCGCCCAGCTCACCGGCGAACAATCCGATATCGAGAATATGATCGGCAGCACGCATCGTATCTTCGTCGTGTTCTACGACGAGGAGCGTATTGCCAATATCGCGAAGGTTTTCGAGGATCTTGATCAGCCGTGCGTTATCGCGGGGGTGAAGGCCGATGCTCGGTTCATCGAGCACGTACAGTGTCCCGACGAGCAGCGAGCCAAGGTTGGTCGCAAGCTGAATACGCTGGGCCTCACCACCCGAAAGGGTCGCGGCGACACGGCTGAGGGTTAGGTAATCCAAACCTACATCCACGAGAAACTTCAAACGGCGCCTGATCTCAAGCAGGACCTTATCGGCGATCTTCGCACGCTCCTCGCTCAATGTAAGTTGATCGAAGAATGCTGCGGCGTCAGTGATCGACATCGCGACTATCTCGGGTAGCGAGCGCATCCCAACCTTCACGTCACGAGCTTCCTGCCGTAGACGAGCACCGTCGCACTCGGGACATTTCGTGTAGCCGCGATATTTAGCGAGAAAGACACGGACGTGAAGTTTGTACTTTTTCGTCTCGAGCCATTTGAAAAATCCCTTGATACCCCGCCAGCCCTCGTCCCCGTAGATGATCGCGTTCTGCTGATAGTCGTCGAGATCCGCGAAAGGCGTTTTGACATCGATATTCGCCGCCGACGTGTATTTCAACAGCTCTTTCTGTGCCCATGCGTGCTGTGGACGCGTAAAGGGTTCGATCGCCCCGTCCTTGATCGACAGCAGCGGGTTCGGGATCACGAGATCGTAATCGACGCCGATCGTGTTGCCAAAGCCCTGACAGACCGGGCACGCTCCGAACGGCGAGTTAAAACTGAATAGATGCGGCTCTGGCTCTTCGTAAACCGTGCCGTCGTACTTGCAGATATATTTGTCCGAAAACTTCAGTCAGAACCACCTGCGGTAGCGGGTGGTTGAATAGAAGCCCTCTTCGAAGTTTTTGTAGTCGGCTGAGGTAAACCGCCCGCTACCGCAGGCGGTTCTGGACAATTATGATTACGGCCGCGTGTCCTTCGCGAAAGCATGTCTCGAGAGAATCGACGAGACGCTGGCGGATCTCCTTATCCGATTTTAGACGGTCGATCAGAACATACGTGCCATCGAAATTATCAAATAGATAATCCTCGGGTTTCTGCAGTTCGATGACCTCGCCATCTCGAAAGAGCCGTGAGAAACCTTGCTGAAGCAGCAAGATCAGATAAGCTGAGACGCTCAACTCATCTGAAGTCGCCGCGGTTTTTTTCTTCGTCTTCCTTTGCGGCTTTGCGTCTTTGCGGGAACCGTTCTCCTGGATCGGAAACAGAACGTAGAACCGCGTGCCTTCCGGCAACTCGGCGAGAATTTCATCTGCCGCCGATTCCGGCGAATCTTTTTTCACTTCGCGGCTGCAAACGTGACAAAACGTCTGACCGGCCCGGGCGTAGAGCAGCCGAAGGTAATCGTATATCTCGGTCTGTGTCGCAACGGTCGAGCGCGGATTTCGCGTCGCGTTCTTCTGGCGGATCGCTATCGCCGGAGCGATGCCGGTGATCTCATCGACATCCGGCTTGTCCATCCTTTCGAGGAACTGCCGTGCATAAGCGGAGAGTGATTCGACATAACGCCGCTGGCCTTCGGCGTATATTGTGTCGAATGCAAGACTCGATTTTCCGGAACCGGACACTCCGGTAACGACCGTCAGCTTATTGTGTGGAAGCGAGACCGATATGTTCTTGAGGTTATGGACGCGGGCCCCGCGAACTTCGATGGCTTCGTCCTGTTTTGATAGTACCGCTTGCATAGATGAGAATCCGGCCCCGTACGAAAAACTTAAGTTTAGCAAAGGCGGATTTCGAAACAAAACGGGAATAAAGCGCGGGCTGTCGGATATAGTTACGCATATGCTGTTATTTCTCTTTATCGTCGCAGTTTCGCTCAGCGCATCATTCTCGTCGTGCCCTCAACACGCGGCGGAAGACGTTCAAAAGGTCGAACATGAGTCGTCGGAACCACCTGCCTCTTCCGATCGTCAACCGGTATTGGTCGAGCTGTTTACGTCGGAGGGTTGTTCAAGTTGCCCGCCGGCGGACCGAAATCTGGTGTTTCTCGAAAAGCAACAGCCGGTGGCCCGGGCCGAGATAATTACGTTAGCGTTTCATGTGGATTACTGGGACCGTCTCGGGTGGAAAGATCGTTTCTCGTCGCCACTTTACAGCCGGCGGCAGCAGATCTACACCCAGGTTCTAAATCTCGAATCGAATTACACGCCGCAAATGGTGGTTGACGGCCGGACTCAGTTTGTCGGAAGCGATTCGGGCAAGGCTTCGAATGCGATCTTGAAGTCGGCGGAAACAGCAAAGGCGTCGATCGAAGTCGCGGTGGAACAAGATCATTTGAAGGTGAAGATCACGAATGCTCCAATACACGGCGAGGCGACTGTGTACGCGGCGATCGCTGAGGACGGTATCAGTACGCGCGTCGAGCGAGGCGAGAATTCAGGCAAAACGCTGGAACATATTTCAGTGGTTCGTGAGCTAAAGACGATGGGAGTTCTCGCCGCAAATCAGAACGAATTAGAAGTTTCGTCTGACCTCCGGATCGGCGCGGACTGGAAATCGGAAAATCTCAAAGTAGTCGTTTTTGTTCAGGAGAACGAGGCGAGAAGGATCATCGGAGTAGGGAAAGTTAAGTTGCGATAACCTACCAACGCATGTCGTAGGCAGAAAAATTGTCTCGCCAGGTATCGCTTTCTTCGATAACCAGAAAGGGAATTCGGCCGTCGAAAGAGATCGATGCGTCGAGCGCGCGTCGCAGGCGATAGTTATAGCCCGTCGGCGAAGCGACCGAGATAGTGATCTGATCTTCGCCGATCCGCGAGACCACTGCGACTCGCCAGTCTTTTTTCGATCGGACGAGCAGCCGTCCGCCAAGTGGAATGCTCGCGAGCGTTATTTTAGTTTCGGAAGTTTCCACGATTTTCGGTAGCGCTTATATTCATCCTCAGTAAGCTGCAAGAGATAAGGATTGTGTTGAGGTTCCAGCCAGCTAACGATCCGTTCAAGATCGCGACGGTCCATCGCGGTGCAGCCGCTGGTAGGACTCGTCGCATTCTTCCAGACATGTAAAAAGATACAGGACCCGTTTCCCTTGACGACCGGGTACGAGTTGTACGCGACAAACACGCCGAGAGCATACTGCTCACCGATGTCCAGCATCTTCTCAGAACTTTTCCAGTCAAAAATACCGACCTGGTCGCGGCCGACGATCTTGTTGTAGTGATGCGAATTCACATCATCGACGCATTCCGTGGATTGTCCAAGACGTTTGTACGGAAAAGTGACCTGGTCAGGTTTCACCGCGGTCCCGAAAGCGAACGTCAGCGGAAATAATCCGGCGGGTGCCCGGCCATCGCCCTCCTTTTTGTATTCGTTTACCTTCTCGGGTGCCGAATCCTGTCCCCATGCAATTCCGTTGCGACCGACAACCACCGGAAAGGATTCACCCTTCGATTTCCACTCAGCCATTTTGGACGACCGTTCGTATAAGTGGGCCTGGCCCACTGTCGTATTCCAGTCCTTCGTGGTGACAACGACCGCCTGACGCGATTCCGAAAACGGGATCTTCACGGCTGGCGGCTCAGGTTTTTTGATTTGTGCGGAGAGCGAGAGAGCGCTAATCGCGAGTGTGAAAGCAAACAGGGATAATTTCATATACAGATGGTGATCCGTCCACCGGAGCCAGGAGCAGAGGTACTCGGTACCGCCAAGAGACTAATCTTCAAACACCGAATCGTCCGCCGCGGCTTCGTTCTGCTTTACCGCATACAGACGCAGGCCAAGTGAGATCATAAGAAGTGAAATGCCCATCCAGATCACGACCCACACGATGCCCGGTATTCCGGTTGCGGCGGACATGTTGCTCGCGTCGTTCTGAATATCAGCTCCGACGAGGGGAGCATTGATGAAGAAAACATTAACGAGATCAAGGGCCGCGTTCAGTAGACACTGCACAGCGAGAAACGCGACTGCAAAGTTCGCGACATTCGCCTTGGAGTAAATGCCCAGGCCGACGAGTGCCGCGGCAAGCAAACCACCCGCGACGATCGTAAAGGCGATACTGGAAAACGAAGCGTTAAGCGACAGAAAGTTGAACACCGGACTAATGATCGTAAATACCACGGTCATCACAGCGACAAAGATGCCGAGTGCCGTCAGGATCTTGTGCGGAGAAAACGACCTGCGGATCAAGTACAACATCAACACACCGAACGCGGTCGTTCCGAGATAGCCGGCGCTTGAAGTCAGCAATGCACCGATCATTCCGCCCGGAGCCGAATAGACAACCCCACTGCCGTCGGCCGAGATCGTCAGGCTTTGAACGGATCCACCTGTCACGACGGCGACTATGGCGTGGCTGCTCTCGTGTACAAAGGTGACAAATAATCGGATCGGGTAGACGAGATAATCGGCGAGCGGGATAAAATAGAGGACGACCGTGATCGCGGTCGCAAGCAGCAAAAGTAAAAGCTGCGGTTTAGCTTCCTCGGCAATTCTGTGTCGCATATTTCGTAAAACTCCTTCGTCTGCCTTTACGTTCGATATTACATCAAAGTTCGGTTGATGGTAAGGATTTGATGTAGTGACAGCAGATGTCGTTGGTCTTAGTCCGACCTTTGCGGCTTTGCGTCTTTGCGGGAAACCGGCGTTAGAGACCGTTGGAATTGGTGTTCACGCAAAGGCGCAAAGTCGCAAAGAAAACAAAGGCCAAAGCCAAGACCAAATCCCGACTGCCTACTGCCTGCCGTATTCTTCCTTTCCGCCTGATTTTCTTTCGAGCCTTATATCCGTGATCTCGATATCTTTTTGCACTGCCTTGCACATGTCGTAGATCGTCAATGCTGCCACCGACACCGCCGTCAGAGCTTCCATCTCGACACCGGTTTTCGCGTCGGTCACCGCTTCGGCTTCGATATGAATCCCGAAGTCGAGGATTTCCGCCGTCACATTCACCTTCGACAAATTGATCTGATGGCAGAGGGGGATCAGCTCGGCCGTCTTCTTCGCGGCCATGATCCCGGCGATGCGTGCGATCTCCAGTGGATCACCTTTCGGATTCGTCTGCGAGCGAAGTACCTCGAGGGTCTTGCCTGATAACAGAACCTTGCACGATGCGACGGCCCGCCGTGTCGTGACCTCCTTGGCCGATACGTCGACCATCTTCACGCGGCCGGCCTCATCGTAATGTGAAAGCTTGCTCATAATTTTCTCGCCTCGAAGATCATGGTATTGCCGCCCAAGCAGTACTTCGTCCGCATTTAGCTCTTCTGTCCAACGCTCACGACGTTTCGCGGTGGAAGAGAATCGAGCCGCCAGCCGGATAAGAAAGACGATCGGAAAAAACATCCACGAGTTTTTCTTCTTCTGATCGAGATGTACAGCCTGCAGTTCGAATCCGCTTCGTTCGAGGAGGAAACGGACCTCGGAATAACCGATCGGGTTTACATGGAGCGCCACTTCTTCGATGCCGCCATAATCTCTTGCGATCGCCAAGCGGGCCTCGTTCGACAGCGGTTTGAAATGCGAAGTATATCCGGTGAAAAGCCACTTCAGACGTTCTTCGATATTCAGGATATTAGGCACCGAGACGACAAGTGTCCCGCCCGGTTTTAGAAGCCGCGAAAACTCGCGGATCGCATTCGACGGATTTTCAATATGCTCAAGCCCTTCGATACAGACGACGTACTCGAAAGATTGATCGTCGTACGGTAATGCCGCGTCCAGATCGCCGGCCGTGATCTCGATACCCTCGGCGTCAAAGATCTGCGGGTAAAGATCGCAGCCAACGACGTCGAAGCCTATTTGCTTTAGCCGTACCGCCAACGCTCCGTGGCCCGTGGGCACGTCAAGCAGGCGACCGCGGGCCGAGCTCCGGAGGATCTCTTCAACTCTCTCGTGAGCCCCTTCACGGGCCATTGCTGCGGGTGTTTCCATCTAACTAAAGGTACGCGATCCGCGCGACGCCTCCATCGGAGACCTCCTCACCGCGTCGTACAAAGATGAGCGCGTCAGCTTTTGCAAAGCCGACAAAATCCGATGACCCATGCCAGCGAAGCGGCGTCGCCAACTGCCGACCGTTCTTATCCGTGTCCAAAGTGGCGGGAAGATAAGTGTCGCGTTCCTTCGCAGCCTTCACCGCAGAGGTCAGTACCGCAGTCCCGCTTGGAAGATCCGTCAGGGACGCCTGCTGCATCAGAAGGATCGCTTTTCGCACAAACAGATAGAAGGTCACGGCTGATGAAACGGGATTTCCCGGAAGCCCGAAAATCATGGTGTCGCTCAAACGACGCGAAAACGGCTGGCTTGCCGGGACGAAGACGGACCTTTTCGAAGTAGATCTCGGCGCCAAGCTCACGCAACGCGACTTTTGTCAGGTCGTATTTCCCAACCGAAACACCGCCGGTTATGACGAGCATGTCGGCGGAGCTATCGATACTCTTTGATATTCGGGCCTTCAATCGCCCGACGTCATCTCCCGTCTGTGGAAGCATTCGTGCGATCGCACCCGCCTTGTCCGACAGCGCTCTCAGCATTAACGAATTCGAGTTGCGTATTTGATCGCGGCCCGGCTTCTGTTCGACTGGAACGATCTCAGTTCCGGTGCCGAGGATCGCGACTTTGGGTCTCGTCGATACCTTCACGTTCGCATACCCAAACGCCGCAAGGCTCGCGATCATCTTTTCGTCTATCCGTTCGCCAGGGGCGAAAAGCCTTTCGCCTTTTTTTATTTCGGAGCCCTTTCGAACGACGTATCTTCCAACGTCGGTCGGCTCGTTGATGACAACCACGTCGGATTCTTCGTTCGTCAGTTCGATCTTTTGGATCGCATCGGTTCCGGGCGCAAGCGGAGCTCCAGTCATTATCCGAATGGCCTCACCACTGCGAACCTTTTTATGCCATCCGCGGCCTGCCGCCGATTCGCCCACGATCTTAAGCCGTGCAGGCACCCGCCGCACGTCGTCGGCCTGCATCGCATATCCATCCATTTGGGATCTATCGAACGGCGGCATGTCCGAATCAGCGACGATATGCTCTGCCAGGACCCGTCCGACAGCGTCGCCCAGCCGGACGTGTTCCGATCCGAGCGTTGGTGTCTCTTTCGTCACTATTTTGAGCGCGTTATCGACAGAGATCATTTGATGAGATAGAGCTCAGTCTGCCGCGGGCGTACGAATTGGAAGCCTTTGTCCGTCATCACCGCGTCATCTTCCGCCATCATCGTGACTCGCTGGTTGTTCCATTCGGGGACATTCGTCGAGGTGTTCAACTCGATCGAAGTATACGACCCGAGCCTCAAACGGTCCTCTTCATTGCCTCCGATGCTGCGGCGAAAGTCGATCGAAGCACCGAGCCCGTGACCGTGAGGCGCCGATGGGATGCGAATAGATCATCGCGTCGATCCCGCGTTTTTTACACTCGGCCATGGTCGCTTCGTAGACCTCCGGTCCGGTCATTCCGGCCCGCGCAAACCCGAACATGATGTCCTGCAGCGTGTTTGTGTTTTTCAGCGCGTTTTTCATTCCGGCCGGAGCATCTTTCTCGCCCTTCTTTAGAATGTAGCCGTGCTTTTGCCAGTCGGTGCTGAGGCCCATGTAGATCAATCCAAAGTCGACGTGGATCAGATCGCCGCGCTCAAGGACGACATCTTCAGCGGCTACTGCGAGGAACTGCTGCGTCGTGCCTGTGGTTTGGGCTTGTCGCTGGACGCGAAGGTCCGGCTGGAACCAGATACCGAGACCGAGGTCGTTGACCTGCTGCATCATCCACCACCGCACATCGCCGACGGTGGTCTTTCCCGGTTTGATCACATCGTTCGAGAAGGCTCGACGCGTTATTACATCGGTCGCTAGAACGGCCTGTCGATAGTGCTCGAGTTCTTCCGGCAGCCTCGTGTCAAAAAATTCTGTAAGAAGCTTCGAAGCGGAAACGAATTTCTTTTCGTTGTCGGTTCCAAGAGTTTCAGAAAGAAATCGGAATCCATCGTGCGTAAGTCCGCTCTGCTGTCCGCGAGTGCCGCCGAAATTGAGCGCGATCGTTTTCGGGCTTCGCTCTTCGACGAGTTTCTTTAAGCGTTGCGGCGATCTTGTCGCGCGGAGGATTCAGGACCGTGTAATGGTTCTTGAGCCGCTCTTCGAGCGTATCGAACGATCGCGTATTTCTCGAGCTTGCCTCCGCGGTCGATGAAAACGAAGAAGTCTCTCCGGCCGACGATCGGGATCGGTGGGACGATGTGCTCGGTCACCGGATCGGAATGAAACTCCTCGTTGACGACGATCCACATATCGATGCCGTTTCGTTTCATCATCGGCAGCAACAGCGTACCCAGCCGTTTTCTGAGCCACGATTCGCGAACGTCCATCTGGTCGCGCTGCGACAGCAGTTTCGGCATCGCGGGAATCGGTTCGTTCGAACGGTTCTGTGCAAGCAAGCCAAAGGGCAAAAGTGACAATAATAATGTAGCGATTACGAACTTCTTCATAGAGATGGAGAGCGAACTGCCTTCGCGGAAGCTAAATGAAAATGCTAAACTTCTGGTTCGGATTTACGACCTGAATTTTAGCATACACAACAATTTAACGAGGATAAGTAACTACCGTGATCGATTTTGAATTGACCGAAGAACACCTGGCGTTGCAGAAGACCGTCCGCGAATTCTGCGCCGGTGAAGTTGCTCCGTATATCAAGGAATGGGACGAAAAATCGCATTTTGAACGAAGCATTTTTGAAAAGATGGCCGAGCTTGGGCTGCTTGGAGTGTGCATTCCCGAACAGTACGGCGGAGCGGGCTTTGACTACATCTCACTCGGGCTTGTCTGCGAGGAGCTCGAGGCGTGCGACACATTCCTGCGTGTTGCGATGTCGGTCCACGTCGGGCTGAATTCGCTCAGCGTTTTTAGCTGGGGTACCGAAGAGCAGAAACAAAAGTATCTCGTTCCGCAAGCGAAGGGTGAAAAGCTTGCGACGTTCGGCCTGACCGAGCCGAACGCCGGCAGCGACGTTGTCGGGATGAAGTTCATACGCAAAACGCGACGGTGACGACTGGATCCTGAACGGCGAAAAGATGTGGATCTCGCTCGGCGATGTCGCGGATCAATTTCCTTTTCTTCTGCTGGACCGATCACGAAAAACAGAAGAAGCGCGATCACAGCGGAATGAGCTGTTTTATCGTCGAACGCTCGATGACCGGGATTTTCGAGCGGCACGCTGCACGGCAAGCTCGGCATCAAAGCAGGGAACACGGGTTACTTTTCACTGCAGGACGTTCGGGTTCCGAAAGAGAACATGCTCGGGCAGGAAGGCGAAGGATTCAAGATCGCGATGTTCTCTCTCGAGAATGGACGTTACACGGTTGCGTCTGGAGCGACCGGCGTCATCCGCGCGGCCCGCGATGCGTCGGTGGCGTATGCGAATACGCGCGAGGTTCAGGGCCAGACGATCGCGAACTTCCAACTCGTCAAACAAAAGATCGCCAACATGGAAGCCGATTATCAGATGTCGCATCTGCTGTGGCTGAAATGCGGTTATCTGAAGAACGAAGGTCTTGCCGTCGGCACGAGCAGCAAGCCTGGCAAAATGGCAGGCGACGATCCGATCCGAGACCGCTGCGTCGATGGCGATCGAGATCCACGGTGCGAACGGCTACACGAACGATTATCCCGTCGAGCGATATTTGCGAAACTGCAAAGCCGCCGTGATCTACGAAGGAACGCGCGACATCCACACGCTGATGCAGGCCGATTGGGCTTTCGGTTTGAAAAAGGAAAAAGCCGCGAGAGTCGTGTTGCCACCCTACGAGCCGGGCGAAGCAAAAGCAGCGGGCTAGACGGGAGAAGAGAGAGACAAGAGACGGGAGACAGAGACAAGAGACAATCTCCTGTCTCCTGTCTCCTGTCTCCTGTCTCCGTCCCCCGTCTCGTCTATTTTAGAACAGGACTACCGCCGGTGAACTTCCATTTCCCGCCTTCGTTTATAAACGCGAATGGCGTCCAGTTGATATAGGCTCCGCCTTTTATTTCAGCAACCGCGTCGCTGCCCTCGATCTTTTCATTTCGAACCTCGACCGGCTTTTCCGGGATCGTATCAAACTCCGCCATGTACGCTGCGATACTCGTCTTTTTTTCTTCCTTCATATCGGCTTCGACCGATTTGATGAAATCCGCAGACATTACGCTTTTGAGCAACGCGTCGTCTTTCTTCTTCAGCGCTTCGTAATATGTCTGTACGACCGGCGCAAGCGTCGGAGCATTGTTCGTCGTTGAGGCTTCCGGCTTCTTGGTTGTTTCAAGACCCGTGTTTGCGGCAGGGCTATTTACGTTCGCATTAACAGCATTTGTGTTCGCGATATTTACCGCCACATCCGTACCGCCGCAGGCGGCCGATAGAATTCCTAAGCTAATTACGAGAGATAGAAAAATTTTAAATGGCATATTCATAATCCGTCCAAATTCAAAGTCCAAAGTATAATAAATCGAAATACGATGGACAAAACCAACCGCACCGAATTACATCGATCGTTTCTTGTCGAAGGGCTGCCCGAACCGCTGACCCGGGCGAGCGCTCATATCCAGATCTTCGATAACTACATTCCCGAAACGCGTCTTCGACTGCGTTCGGTTCGGCATCCGGAAACCGGAGCGTTTACCCGTATCCTGCAACAGCGGTTTCCAGTCGTCGATGACGATCTGTCGTGCATGAAGATCTCGGAGATCTATCTCAATGATATCGAACACGCCCACTTTCAGATTTTCGAGGGTACTGAGATTCGAAAGAACCGATACTTTCATGAGTTCGATCGACGAACTTTTGCGTTCGACGTTTTCCTGGGAAAGCTGTGGGGATTGAACATTACCCGCATCGAATTCGAGACGGTCAGCGAGCTCGACCAATTTGAGCCGCCGCCGTTCGGAGTTCTGGAGATCACGAACGATCCTTTCTTTCTGGGGGAGATCCTGGTGACAAAGACGTTCGATGAAGTTCGGGCTGAGGTTGCCAGGCTCGAAGGCCAGATCGTAGCCAGCCGCGTTCCGGACGAATAAAAAAGGCGGCACTACGGCCGCCTGCTCTTACCGTTTTCCTAATTGTTATTTAGTCCGCGGAGTCATCGCAACATTCTTTTCGAGCGAACTATAGATCTGCAGATAGACCTTGGTCTCTCGCGGTATCAGGGAAGTCCAGTTTTCACCGCCCCGATTGATATAGCCCGCCAACCGCGCGGGATTTGAATTGTACCCTGCCGCCATTAACTGTTCCTGCGTCGCGATACCTTTTGAGAACGCATTGGCGACCGTCGGGCTCGCAGTCAGGTCGTTCCACGTTCGCTGCATGTATAGAAGCATCGCCTGAGCTGCGTTGACATGATTGCGCATACCCTCGACGAAGTCCGGGATCAACTGCACATTCGGATGCCAGGACTTAACCATTCGATAAGTTGACGGGATCATCTGGACCATTCCACCCGCGCCGGCAGAGCTGACGGAGTATCTATAGGTCTGGCCTTCGTTCAATGCGTAGAGAGTAAAGATGTCGTTGAAAATATTCTGATGAAGCTCGGTCCGAAAACGCATGTGATCGACATGTTCAACCGTCGCGAGTCGTTCGGCGATGTCCGCGATCTTCGGCTGAATGAAGATCCCTTTTTCTTTTAAGCGGTCGCGTGCGATCTCGATAACATTATGCACGTAGTAGCGGCCGGCATTGACCACTTCCGGCGTTCCTAGACCCGGATGTGTGGACATGTAATATGCCGTCTCCATATACTTGCCCTCCCGGACCACCGGGTACTGCACCAGCAGCGGGAGGTGTGTTTCGCCCGAGTCGTCCACGATCACGATCGGCGTGTTCACGCCGTTTCCACGGATCGTTCGCACCCGCAGACTGCGGCCGTTCTCCGACGAAACAAGCTTCTCGCTCACGATCGAGAGAAATGCTTCTTTGCTCAGGACGACGTAATCGATCCGATCATTCTTCCAATCCTGGAACGCAACTCTTACAAAATCGGTGGGCACGGTTCCCTCGGACAATGCGGTCGCCAATGGTCGCGACTGCATATAACGCTTAGCCTCGGCGATCCTGCTTTTCATTTGGCCAAAGCTCAGCGTTCGAGCAGAACCCGAAACCTTCGCCGTGCTCGTAACGGGTACGGATGCATTTTCCGGCATCGCCGACGGGCCCGAAACTGTGTCCGACGAGCCGACGATTATCGGTGTCGGTGATACTCTCGGCACCGGGGCGGAAGATAGCTTGATCGTTGGCATCGAATCGGTCACGATCACCTTGACCGGTGTCGGTGTTGGCTCGAGCTCCGATTGCGCTGTTACCGTGAGGCAAAAACAATAGAGAAAAAAGGCAAGGCAAAAAAGCTTCGTATTCATAGACAGCTGTTCCGGTGATTTACTACTAAAAAAGGGTGTCGTCGTGGTGTGAGCTTTGGCAAGCCCGCGTAGGTAAAGATTCGCTCATTAATAAAAAGGTTGTCAAATTAAAAACGTTCATTTATGTAAACCACAAAGATAAGTTATGCGCGGTTGCGCGTTAGTTTGCTTCCGATTAACGTATACACAGATTCTTCGATTCGGTCTCACTATGAAAAAACTGTTCGGCACGGATGGGATTCGCGGACATGCGGGTGAATTTCCTCTCGATGCAGCTACGGTCAAGACCATTGGCCTCTCACTGTCGCGGCAATACAAAGCACAACTCGGAAGACCTGCCCGGTTTGTGACCGGGCGCGACACGCGCGAATCGGGAGACTGGATCGAACGTGCGTTTCACGCCGGGGCTATTGAGGGCGGTGCTCATTGTAAGTCATCCGGAGTTATTACAACTCCCGGGGTCGCCTTCGTCACAAGGCATTTCGACTTCGACGCAGGGGTAGTTATCAGCGCGTCGCACAACCCATACGAAGATAACGGCCTAAAGATATTTGCCCCGGACGGAAAAAAGGTCGGTGAGGAAATTGAAGGCGTCATCGAGAGCGACATTCGCAGTTTGATTTCCGGCGCGGATGTCCAAGATGGATCGGCTGTCGACGATTCTCAAGTCGCCCGAATTTCATGCGGCATACACCGACCATCTTGCGGGCGCGTTCAACGGCCCTCACCTCGAAGGGTTCAAACTCGCGGTCGATTGCGCGAACGGTGCGGCGTCTGATTTGGCACCTCCGCTGTTTCGCCGGTTGGGTGCGGATGTCATCGCCTTCAATGATCGACCCGACGGACGGAACATAAACAAGGATTGTGGATCGCTGCACCTTGAGCATTTGCAGAAGAAGGTCCTCACGGAGAAAGCGGATCTCGGCGTCGCATTCGACGGCGACGCGGACCGAGCATTGTTTGTCGACCAAAAAGGCAACATCGTCGACGGCGATGCGACCCTCTGGATAATGGCGCAATTCCTGCGCGGCAAGGGCGGGTTGGCAAACGATACGGTAGTTGCCACGGTGATGAGCAACATCGGGTTAGAGATCGCACTGACGTCGGCCGGGCTGAACATGATTCGAACCCCGGTCGGAGACAAGTACGTGCTCGATGAGCTCATACGGACGGGCTCCGATCTTGGTGGGGAGCAATCGGGTCATGTCATCTTTCCCAGGATAAGCCTGGTGGGCGACGGTATCATGACGACGCTTCTTATACTCGAGGCGATCCACCGAAATGCGAAGCCGGTTTCAGATCTTCTTGAAGGCTTTACGCGCTATCCTCAGGTTTTGGTCAACGTCAGGGTACGCGAAAAGCAGCCATTTGAAAATGTTTCGACGATCTCCGAGGCGGCGGGTCAAATTGAGGACCAACTGGATGGCAGCGGACGGCTTCTGCTTCGATATTCGGGAACCGAGAACCTGGCTCGCGTGATGATCGAAGGAAAAGATCAGGCGGAGATCGAACGACAGGCAAACAGGCTTGCCGAAGTTATCAAAGCCTCGCTCGGCTGACACGAGATCGATCTCTTGCAAAACCTCTGGGATAGCCTGTATATTATGACCACCGAAACGGTAGGTGGAACCTCCGTTTCCAGTGACAGCCGGGGTGAGGACGGTTGCCACGAATTGGCAGGTGCGGTGCACTTCCACGTTGCTTCACCTGCACAACATTATCAATCCTGCCGCGAGATCCGCCTTAGCCTCGCGGCTTTTTTCTTTTCTCAGAAATGCTCGGATGGCTAATACGATCGTTCCAATCAGGATTCCCCGTGAACAATCCGCTTACGCGATAGAGATAGGAGCGGGGCTCATCAGAGACGTCGGCCCGTGGTCCGTCCGGACTCTCGGGCGCGGATCCGGACGGATGCTGATCGTCTCAAACCGGAAAGTGTTTGGTCTTTTCGGTGAGGCGGTCGACACGAGTCTCAAAAAAAGCGGGTTTGAAACTCACGTTCATTTGATCGGTGACGGCGAAAGATTTAAGGATCTTCGAACACTCGAGAATACTTTGCGGACACTTAGCGAGAAGGGCTTCACCCGGACCGATGCGGTTGTCGCTCTCGGCGGGGGCGTGGTCGGTGATCTCGCCGGTTTTGCATCTTCCATCCACCTGCGCGGAATAGGACTGTTACAAATTCCAACGACCCTTCTTTCCATGATCGACTCGTCCGTCGGTGGCAAGACGGCGGTCAACACTTCTTTTGGAAAGAATCTTGTCGGCTCATTCTACCAACCCAGTGGAGTCCTCATCGACACGGATACGCTGCAGACCCTTCCGACGCGAGAGGTCACAGCGGGCTTTTGCGAAGCTATCAAGCAGGGAGTAATTTCAGGTCGCCCTCTCTTCCGGCAGACGGCAGAATTTCTCGAGGCCCACACGCCCGGAGATCTTCGCCGCAGCTCAAAGTACGAGACGCTTGTGCCGGCCTTGATCGAATTGATCACCGAACAACTCAAGTTCAAGGCTAGAATCGTTCAAAATGACGAATCTGAGTCCGCCGATGACGTCTCGCCTCGATCTCGCAAGATACTTAATTTCGGTCACACTTTTGCTCACGCACTAGAAAAAGCTACGGATTACAAGTACTTAAAGCATGGGGAGGCTGTCGGGTATGGAATTATGTTCGCCGCCGAACTGTCGAAAAATCTTGAATTGTTCGGTCAAGATGGAGTAAACTCGTTGAACGATGTTGTGCGTCGTGCCGGCATCCTGCCAGCAATCGCCGACATTGACCGGTCAAGGGTCCTGGAATCTTTCAAACACGATAAGAAGCGGGTGGGTAAATCACTTCAATGGGTGCTCATCAGGGGCATCGGCAAACCGGTAATTGTGCCGGATGTCAAAATACCCGGCTCCGCGATCTCATCGACCTTCAAAACGATCTTCCAAAAGTGAGAACACTCTTTTCATTTTAGGAGTTTTATCAAGATGAAAAAGTTAAATAGCAGCCGAACCCCGGAGCGGGGCAGCTCTACGATAAAGTTTCTGCTGGTTTTTTTGGCTTTAGGACTCGCTGCGAACGCAGGGTTCAATTATGTTCCTGTCGCCTATCAGGGAGCAAGCTTCAAACAGGAGATGGACACCGCGGTAGTCAAAGGTTTGGGAGCATCGGGCCGCATTAAGCCGATGGAAGCTGTCACGGCTTCTATCAGAAGAGCCTCTTCCGACCATGACATTCCCGAGGATGCATTTGTTGAGATCAAACCTGTAAACGGCGTGGTCGAGGTCCGCGTAGCCTATTCCCGGCAAATAAACATGCTGCCGTTCGGGCTCTATAAATACAGCTACGATTTCGATTACGTGGCGCAACCGACCGGTTATTTGTTGAAGCAATAAGTTCGATCAAGCCGATACGAGAGCCGCGCGGATCTTCGCCGGCTGGATCTGGATCAAAGATTCCGGTGCGTCGGCCAGCCAGGTCGTCGGACAGACTCCGCAGGTGGTACATTTTTCGACAGCTGGGCACGGAAGGCTCGACAGAGCTTCCCGTGCTTTTTCATGTTCCGTTTTGAGAAACTCGAACGAAAGTCCTGAATCTACGATCGACCAGGGCAGGAACTCGCCATACTCACGATCTCTCGAGGTATGAAACGCAGCATCCACGCCAGTCTCGCGAAGTGCGCGGTCGATGTCGCCCTTTAGCATCGCGGCGCGTTCGATGACTTTCGCGATGGTTCGGTCACCGGAGGAGAACAGAGCCTGTTCGTGAGCTATGCGGGCGGACATGAATCGCACGTCGACGTTGGGGATCCGCGATAGCCCCTTGCACACGTACTTGATCCGTTTCTTCAATTCTTTCTCATCACAGATCGCATCCCATTGGAGAGGTGTGTTCGGCTTGGGCACCAAACCGTTGAGCGACGGAATGATCTTTCCGGCACGGCCGAATTTCTTTCCGGCCTCGAGCATCCGGTCTTTGATGCGTTCGACAAGAACGAACATCTCGTCCAGATCTTCCTGCGTTTCGGTCGGGAGCCCGACCATCATGTAGAGCTTTACGGTCAGCATCCCGCGATCGAAAACCGCGCCGCAAATATCGACGATCTCGTCGTTCGTAAGATTTTTGTTGATGACGCGGCGGAGACGGTCGGATCCCGTTTCGGGTGCGACCGCGATCTGCTGATCGCGCGATTCAACGAGTGCATCCAGCAATTCATCCGAGATCTGATCCAATCGCAACGACGAAACTGAAATTCGATAATCCATCGCGCGAAGCTCGCGCAGGATCGTCGAGATCTCCGGGTGATCGCATACGGCTGTCGAAACAAGTCCGATCTTATTGGTTTTCGAACGCCACTCCGCGGCCTTCGCTAGAATGTCTTTGGCCGGAACTACACGCGGCGGATAGTAGTTGTATCCGGCCCAGCAAAAGCGGCAGCCTTGCGAGCATCCGCGCGAGATCTCAACTAAAAGTCGATCGCCCATCTCTGCTCCGGGTGACCAGATCGACGTCGACGGACAAAAGATCTCCTGATTAACAAGAAAATCAGCCAGCTCTTTCTCACCACGCTTCATCGCGCGACGCAAGGTCCCTTCCTTTGGATTAACGCTCGCGAGGGCCCGGCCGACTCGGCGCGGAACGCCTTCCTTGTTCGGTATGTAGTCAAAGACGGTACCGTCTTCGTTGTAGATCACGTCGTAAAAACTGGGAATGTAAAATCCACGCCCGATCTTTGCGAGAGCTAACAGGATGTCGTCTTTCGTTTCGTTCTCGACGATCGCGTCCGTAAGTTGATACGCGAGGATCTCGCCTTCACCGACGGCTATGACATCCGTGAAGTCTGCGATCGGCTCGGGATTTAGAAACGATGCAGCACCGCCCATTACGATCAGCGGATGAAAATGATTTCTTTCCGATGCCCAGACCGGGATTCCCGAAAGCTGAAGCATCCGGGCCATGTTTAAATAGTCGGTCTCGAACGAGATCGAAAAGGCAACGACGTCGAAATCGCGGACCGGAGTCTGGGTCTCGAGTGAGAGCAGCGGTGTTCGCCCTTTATCGTATTCCAACATCTCATCCGGATCGGGAAGAAAGACGCGTTCGCAGGAAACATCCGGAATCTGATTGAACAACTCATACATCGTATGCAGCCCGAGATTCGCCATTCCGATCGCGTGCGTGTTCGGATAGCAGAGGGCTATTCGAAGCGAAGATCCGCGGTCGATCGTGTAGCCTTCCTCGCCGGCGAGCTTCTTTTTGTAACTGTCTACGATGCGTCGATTCATAAAAATTGCAATTTAAGAGAGTATCAGACTGCATCTGCATGCGTCCAAAATAAATGATGGGCGAAGTGTGTCACTTTCGCCCATCATGATGAGATCGCGTGCAAAAGACGCCCTAATTCTTTAACCTCGGCTCGGCTGCTTTCGGAGAAACGACGAACGGCCTGTGCTGTACGACGAACTGTTTGTTGTCGTAAGTACCATCCCCGTCAACGTCCACCCTTACTTCAAGCTTGTATTTCTTGTCCGCCTCATGCGGAATTTCGAGGTCGTACGCCAAACTGTACTGACTGCGAAGAAACGCGTTAATGTTGTTCAGATAGCCCGGGATCTCGCCCGGAAAGGTCATTTCGTAGTGAGCACCGCCCGATTCCTTCGCAAAGGTGTTCATCTGATTCTTTGCAGTAAGGAACGTCATTCTATCGGGCGTCCCGGGCATTACTCTCGACGGATCAAGATATTCGCAGTACTTTTTGCAAAACAGATTTCCGGTGCTGATGATATAGAGCGGAACGCCGGCTTCCTGGACGATCTTGCGAATATCGCCGAAATTGATCTTGCTGAAAGTATCGATCCCGGACGCAACAAGGATGATCGCCTTTCGCTTGGATCTGACATCAACCATTCCCCCGTACTCGGCCGTTCGCGATTCCGATTTTTCGAGCACGACAGAATCGCCTCTTCCTCCGAGAAGAGCGAACTTCAGTGCGTCATACAGATTGTTTTCGCGAAACGCCGGTGAATTTCTAAGCAGCAAATCGATCGTTTGCCTGATGCGATTCGGGTCGTTAGTAAAGTCGGTGATCGGCGTCGGGCGCATATCAAAGGCGATGACCGATGCGTAATCGTCGGGCGGTTTGATGAATTTCGAAAGGAACTGGGCGACGGGCCGCACCGATTCGTAAACGCCGGGCTCGAAATATCCGCCGCTTGCATTGCCGAAAGTTTCGGTCCACTTGCTGTATTCCAACACCAGGGTGACCGTTATCGGAGATTCGGGCGTCGTAAAGCTCGAGATACTCTGCTTGACGCCGTTCTCGAATATCGCGAAGTTTTCTTTCTTGAGTCCGGTGATTATCTGTCCCGTCTTTTTGTTGTAGACCACCGCGTCGACATTGACGATATCGGTTTCTACCTTAACAACTCCCGGCTCCTCAACAGCTTTCTTTTCCTCTTCAAGGCGTTTACGCTCTTCCTCTTCTTTTTTCAACTCTTCTTCGGTCTTTGGAGTCGGACGCTGGTTTCGCTTGCCCTCGCCTTTGGACGGGTCGGGACGCTGCGGCCGCGATTGAGCGACTGCCGTAACACCGAACGCGAACGCAAAGATGAGCAGAAACGAAGCCAGAAAAGCGGATCGCAGAAAGAGGGCTTGCATAATTTATTCCTTAAGACGAGGCAGTCCTATGTCGGTTTGATACCGATTTTCCGCTTTTGGTTGGTTGAAAGCAAGGTTTGGGTCAATCACTGCCGTCAGGCGAGATCTCGATTTTGACGTCGAACGAGCCGGAATTGTCGTTCAGGTTCCCTTCGTTTAGGCCCAAAAATAAGGCCCCGTCGCGGGCGGCCGTGAATTCGCGCTCGCTTCCGATGTATATAAACTCATTATTGTCATCACCGATGACGGCTATTAAAGCTCCCGTCGGGACACTCTTCAGAAGCTTGTCCTTATCTTCGAGGTCGTAAAGCCCGGATGGACCAGTGGTCTTGCCGCGTCCGATAGAAACCTGGCCCGTGCCGCTTATGCGAATTCTCTGGCCTTTCTTAACGACCCAACCCGAATTCGTCCAACCGTTCGCCGTATTGTCGGCAAGAACCTTGACGCCAAGTTCGATCGGTTTTCCAAAAGATACTTTCTTCGTCGTGGGCGACGTTGATGGGGAAGCTGTCGGGACGCTTACGACTGCGTCTTCCTCTTCCTCTTCCTCTTCTACCGGAGCGGCAATCGGCCTGTTGTCGGTTACTCTCGTGTTTTGGATCTGAGTGGGTGAGGTGGTTCGGTTCGACGCCAGTACGTTGGACGCCGGCGATCGAGGGGTGTCGAAATCGATCGAATCGATGTCACCCGCCATCAGGGTCAGTTCTCGTCTACGCGACCCTTCGCCGACAGCGACGATAAACTTACCGCCCGAAAAGCTGACGATCTTACCCTTTACCTTACTGCCGTCCTTAAGCCGTATCGTGTCCGCAAACGCGCTAATGCCAAATAAGACGACCAGGAGGCCAGAAACTGATACACGAAATATTTTCGATCTAAACGACATAATTCCTCCAGTAGCTTTGCGGTTCGGGAAGAGGATTTACAACAGACCTGTGAATGCGGATCCTGCCGGTATTTGCCGGAAAGAAGATGCGAAACGAGTCTCGGTTAGTTGGACTTAAATACCACGCCGGAATTATACATCTTTTGAAAGCCGCGCCTGCAAATTTTTATCTCCGCAAGTTGCGATGCGGATTTTCGTTCAAAAGTAGCGGAGCCTTTGGGCTGCGGTACGCACTTTGCGTAAAAATATAAAGTTAGGAACGAACGAGAAAGGGGAGAATACAAATGAAAAAGCTATTAGTACTTATCGCAATCATGTCGGCTTTCGCAGCATCGGCTTTAGCGCAGGCGGGACAGGTCGGCGTCCGACAATGGAAGCTTGTCCGGCTGAACGGAGTGCATATCCCGGATACTTCGAGAGCGTATCTCGAGTTGAATGCCGATGAAACACGGTTCACGGGCAATGCGGGCTGCAATCGGATGTTCGGGGCGGTTGGCATCAGGCGGAACCGTATCGACTTTTCTAGGATCGGGACGACAAAAATGGCTTGCACCGACCGGCGTACGCAACGTTTGGAGTCCGACTTTATCCGCAATCTTGAGAACATCGGATCGATTCGTGCGTCGGGATAACACGCTTGAGCTGTATGTTCGGCGCCGGCTTGGCGATGAAGTTTGTCGCCCTCACGAAACAGCCGCCCGAAGATCCGGGTGCGACGATTCAGCTCGAAGATAGAAAGTGGATGCTTGAAGCGATCAGGGGGGTGTCCGTTTCGAAAGTCGGCCGCACTGCATTCGTTGTTTTCGATAAGCAGAAGGGAAGTGCCGGCGGAAATTCGAGCTGCAACGTTTTTGGCGGCAGTTATTCGGCCTCTGCGACTAAGTTGAAGATCACCGAGGTCATCTCGACAATGCGAGCGTGCATAGAGGACGACCGAATGCAGATCGAACGCCGGTTTATCGACGGACTGGAGAAGACAGATCGCTACGAGATCCAGCACGGGAAGCTGATGCTGTACCAAAACAAACGACTGTTGCTGACCTTCGTCGGGCAAGCGAAATAAATATGACTGGAGCGCAGGCATCCTTGCCTGCATGAGCGTCGCTTCGACGCGAAAGAGCATAGGTGTGTGTAGCTGTCGACTCCACCGCCGCTTTACGCCGCCAGCGGCTTTGCAGGCAAGATGCCTGCGGTCCAGTCCATGGGCGACGCAACAATATGTCCTGGATGCGATAAGATTAAGCCATGAAACGGGGCGGGTTGATAACTCTTACTTCAAGCGGTCTCTATTGCAAGCAGGGCGATTTTCACATCGATCCGTGGCGCCCGGTGAAGAAGGCTATTGTCACCCACGCCCACGCAGACCACGCGTATCGCGGCAACACCAGATATCTGGTTGCAAAACCCGGCGAACGGCTGGCGCGAATTCGTCTCGATGAGGACGCTAAGATCGCGTCACAAGATTATGGGAAGACGACGTCGGTCAATGGCGTCAAGATATCATTCCATCCGGCCGGACACATCCTCGGATCGGCTCAAGTGCGTGTCGAATACAAAGGCGAAGTTTGGGTCGCGTCAGGAGATTACAAACTGACACCCGATGCGACGTGTGCGCCGTTTGAACCCATAAAATGTCATCACTTTATCACCGAAGCGACGTTCGGTTTGCCGATCTATCGCTGGCCGCCGACGTCTCAAATTTTTGAAGAGATCAACGATTGGTGGCACCGCAACGCAGAGAAAGGAAAGGCTTCGGTGCTGTTCGCTTACGCCCTTGGAAAAGCTCAGCGGGCGATGAGCGGCATCGATAGGAATATCGGCCCGATCTTTACGCACGGTTCGGTCGAACGGCTAACGCAGGCATATCGAGAAGAGGGCGTCGATCTTCCTGAGACAAAGTATGTAGGAAGTGTGACGAACAAGAAGGAATTTGCGGGTTCACTGATAATCGCGCCGCCGTCGGCACAGGCATCGACGTGGATGCGCCGGTTTGGAAAACAGTCGACGGCTTTTGCATCGGGATGGATGATGGTGCGCGGTGCCCGGCGTCAACGCGCTGTCGATCGAGGATTCGTCCTTTCGGATCACGCCGACTGGCCCGAGCTGCTCACGGCAATTCGAGCAACGGAAGCGGAGACGGTGTACGTTACTCACGGATTTGCTGCGGAGGTCGTTCGCTATCTGAACGAAACCGGAATGAACGCCGTGCCGCTGAAAACTCAATTCGTCGGTGACGATGCCGCCGGTGACATGATCGATGAGGAATCGGAGAAAAGTGTGAGCTGTGAACTATGAACTATGAACTTTGACTCGCGTTCATGGTTCATAGGTTCGACAAGTTGCGGATAGCATCGAAATTCACCAGTTCACAGTTCATAGTTCGTAGTTACTATGAGGCTCTTCACACAGCTTTACGTCGAGCTCGACCAAACCAACAAGACCAATGAAAAGGTCGAGGCGATGCGGTTCTATTTCGAGCGAGCGACACCGGCCGACGCGGCGTGGGCATTCTATTTCTTGTCCGGTCGTAAGCCGCGACAGATCGTTCCTTCAAAGTTTCTTCGAGCCTGGGCGATCGAGATGTCAGGGATTCCCGAGTGGCTCTATCTGGAATCTCGCGACACTGTCGGAGACAGTTCCGAAACGACTGCCTTACTACTACCAAACACCGTCGAGATAGACGAAACGCCGCTTCATGTTCTTGTCGAAAAAGAACTGCTGCCGCTGCGAGGAAGTGACGAGGCGACACAGAAAGCCGCGGTTACGAAAGCGTGGGCCGAGATGAATTATTCGCAGAGGCTGGTCTACAACAAGCTCATCTCGGGAGCATTCCGCGTCGGCGTTTCGCAGCAGCTGGTCGTTCGAGCATTGTCACAATTGTCCGAGCTTCCGGTCGATATCATCACTCATCGCGCGATGGGTGATTGGGAACCGACGCCGCAATTTTTTGCTGAGCTGGTGGGTCCTCACGCAGATTCTGACGAAACGCCGATCGCGCGGCCGTTTCCGTTTCACCTCGCACATCAGATCGACGGTACGCCCGAAGAGCTCGGTGATATTTCCGATTGGCAGGCGGAATGGAAATGGGATGGAATCCGGGCCCAGGTCATCAAGCGTAAAGGCGAAGTCTTTATGTGGTCGCGCGGCGAAGATCTCATCACAGAACGGTTCCCCGAGATCGCAAATGCAGCCCTCCAACTGCCGGACGGCACGGTGCTCGACGGAGAAGTGCTGCCGTGGATCGAAGGCCGCGTTCTGCCGTTCACAGAGTTGCAGCGCCGTATCGGACGCAAGAATCTGTCGGCGAAAATATTGTCCGAGGTGCCCGTGATCCTGCAGGTCTACGATCTGCTTGAGTCAGACGGGAACGATATTCGTTCGCTGGATTTTCGCACGCGCCGGGAGATGCTGGAAGGGTTGCTCGAATCGCTCGATCCTGATGTACGTAATATTTTTCGGATTACCGATACGGTCGAGGCCGTGGACTGGAAGGCTCTCGCAGCTCGTCGCGACGAAAGCCGAAATCTTGGTGTCGAGGGTTTTATGCTGAAACGTCGCGAGTCGCCGTACCGAACCGGACGTCATCGCGGGGACTGGTGGAAGTGGAAGATCGATCCGCTCACGGTCGACGCTGTACTGATCTACGCTCAAAAGGGAAGCGGAAAGCGGTCGAACCTTTTCACCGATTACACATTCGCCGTCTGGCGAGAGGGTGAGCTTGTCCCGTTTGCTAAAGCGTACTCTGGCCTGACCGACGCCGAGATCCGAGTCGTCGACCGGTTCGTGCGTGCGAATACGATCGAGACTTTTGGCCCGGTTCGCAGCGTGAAACCGCAACTGGTTTTTGAGATCGCATTCGAGGCGATACAGAGATCAACGCGGCATAAGTCGGGAGTTGCGGTCCGGTTTCCGCGTATCGCCCGCTTTCGCGACGACAAGTCGATCGAGCAGGCTGACTCGCTCGAGACAATTCACGAGATGCTGGATAGTTTTCAGACATGACGAATAGCGGGGACAAGCCCGCCTTCCTAACCTGCGAATGTAGCAATAGCTCCTCGGTGATCTCAAAACGACTTGTCTTTCGAAACGTTAAATAACATTCGCAGGTCAGGAAGGCGGGCTCGCCCCCGCTATTCTTAAACCCATGGGATACAAATTCTCCATCGCCGGCCAGCCGATCCATCCGCACATCAAACTCACGCGTGAATCGTTCCCGCGCGCATTGGCGACTCGGATCCTCAAAGACGACGGCGACGAATACTTCGGTGCGTTCCTGAACCGTACGTCGGTTCGAATCCTTATAGATTTTCTCAATCGTACATTTCGGCTTCGAAGCTGTGCGATTACTATCGACGGCACCTTCCCGGTTCCGTGTACACAGTATTACGCAAAGCGATGTGTCGCCCCGTGCGTCGAAAGTTTGTGCGACCGCGGAAGCTATCTTGAGATCGTCGAGCTCGTTCGCCTTTTTCTTCGAAACGACCGCGAGCAATTTCTGGCTGCGATAAACGAAAAGATAGAACGCGGAGCGGCCGAACTCGATTTTGAAACCGCGGCGTTCTTTCGTGACGTGCTTCGTTCGGTCGAAAGCTACTGGTCGACTCCGCGTTGGCAGGTTTGGCTTGGCGATAGCGTTGATACTGTTGAACTGCAAGAGGAAAACGGCCTTATCTCGGTGATAGTTATTTCGCAACGCGGGCGTCGAACGCTGGGTGAGGCCGTATTCACTTTTGCGGCACGTCCCGACGTTTCGGCGACACGGGCTATTCCGGATGTGATCACGCAGTTCTATCGATATCATCTGCCGCGCGAGATTCGAGTCTCGCATGATTTCGAGGGCCGCGGAAGATTAGCAAAAGAACTTGGCTCGAAATTTGGCAGGAAAGTAAACATTATCGTCGCGACGAGTTCGGTTCGTCGCGTAACCGCAGAGCGCGCGCTTGATAGGACGATGGAACGCATCGCGCTTCAGGCGTTATCTAAGAACACGGACGCAGCGACACATTAAAAAAGAATTCGCTCGGATCTTCGGCTTGCGCAAGCTACCGAGGCGGATCGAAGCCTTTGATGCGGCGCATATCTCGGCGACCGGATTTGCCGCCGGCGTTTCAGTGTGGATGAACGGCAACGACGCACCCGACGAGTACGAGCACTGGCTCTCGGATCGCAACAGCGAACTTGAAACGCTGCCGCGCGTTCATCGCCGATCGAGTTACACGAACGGCACCGGATCTGATCGTGATCGACGGAGGCCGCTCGCAATTGAAAGCCGGACTCGACGCTGTCAGTAAACTTGCCGATCCGCCGCGTGTGATCGCCGCAGTAAAATCGAAAGGTAAACATACTTCGATCTCGCACCTACTTACCGATGCCGGCCAGCGCGTCGAATTCGATCCGGACGTCGGTGTTTTCGACTGCTAAAGCACCTCCGAGACGACGCACACGATCTCGCAAACGCCACTCATCGTCTCGGCCGCGACATGATGCATTTCTATGAGCTTGCCGCGATGCTGCCATCGCTGAATGAACGCGAGCGCAAAACGCTGCTACGAGATGTTGGCTCGATGAAAGCGGTCTCTATCCTCGATGACGAATTTTTCCAAAAACGATTTGGGAAAAAGAAGGCGGAGTTTATTCAGGTCGATCTCGGTGCGTTTCGAGCCGGAAGGTCTTCAGCCCCGAAGCCACTCATCGTGCCGATCCGGTTTGTCGAAACTGACGGTGCGGCGGCCGATCTGATACCGATCGAAACGCGGCATTAGCAGGACCTTGACGCTCGCTAGATTTCGAAACGCCCGATCCCGTGGAAAGAGATCTCTCCCGTGCGTTAGGTTGAACCGAGATCGACCAGCCGTGCTGTTGCGGGTATTGTCTCGTGGGCGCGTACAGTCACCGCTGAGAAGAGAGATCAGTTCGGTGGCCGCATCGAGCGCTTGCGCTTCTTCAGAGGTAACGATCGGGATAGCTTCAAATTCCATTAGGTCGTTCCACTTCGCCGTCCACTCCGCGAAGACCGCCGGGTCGGTCCACTCCATCACCTGGAAGCAACGTGTGAAGTCCGGCTCGATCCAACTCGCGACGTAATTCAAGCCGTCCGGCATCATCCGCCCGCTCTCGCGAAAGCGTTTGTAGACTTCGTCGGCAGCTCCGTCGTGGAAGTGTTCAATCACCATGTAGAGCATTTTATTTTTTTGGAGCGGTCCACGGTTCCATCTTGTAAGTTTTCGAGCTGGCCAGTTTGCCGGCTTTCGCGGGCCATTCGAGAATGGCATCCCAACCGTGCGGTTGCTTCACAAAGCGGAAACTGTTTCCATTGCCGGCGGGAACAAATTGGATCGATGTGTCTGTGATCTCGCTTGCTGCCGTACGCACTTCTCCCTCACCTTTCCCGAACTGTCCGTCGTTCAGCTCAAAGCGTCCGGGCGTCCCATCGACGGAGCCATCCTCCATCAAGCTCTCGACGACCATTGCGTTCTGCTCGATCTTGTAACGTTCATAAAACGGTTTGTCGCCATCCATTCCTCGCCATGTGCCTTCGATCCATTTAAGCTTAGCCACATCTGCAGCGGTGAAATCGTTTCTTGGCGTGGCTAGAGGCTTTACGTCGGCTGCTGAGTTACGTGTGCTGGCGGGCACGGGCGCGTCTGCGTTTGTATTGGTATTGTATTGCGATTCTCCGCTCGAACACGCGCCGCCTCCGCCGATCACGAGCAGAACGACGATAAGAAAAAATCTGAGTGTGCGATCATGCATATCGAAAATTACTCCTTACTTCGATCCCGACTACGCGTCAGCCGCAAAAAATGCGGTAACGGCGTGACGAGTACAAAAAGTTTTGGTGACGGATACTATCATAACCGATATGCGCGTTTTGAAAGTTCCACGCAACACGCGACGGGGGACGTGGAATCGTGGGCGTAGGCAGAACGCTGAAGGTAGCAGTGGGACACGGCTACGGCATAAAAACGTACGTGACGATGCCGCTGACACGGACCGGCTTTCCATCAACCTGCGTCAAAGAAAATTTTGCTGAGCACGCGGCATTGATTGCCGACGCCCGAAGTAGTGGATGCCCGCTCACAGCCTCTGCAGTGAAAACCTCACCCGCCTCATCAACTAGCACTCGAACTGATACGGCCCCACTGGCCCGCACTGACCGAGCGGCACCGGGATATTCAGGCTTTGGCAATCGGATAGCTTTTCCGTTTACTACTCCGGCCGATACAGGCTTTTTCTGGTCGCCCGCGTTTGGAGTACCGAACGGGTCAAAGGTCGAGGTCAGCCAGACCGTCGTCTTGACAGGCTTGCCGTCCTTTATGGCAGGAGCAAACTTAGCCTGTCTGAGAGAGTCGATCACAGAATCTCGGAGCGCCTGCAGTCGTGGGTCGTTCGCTCCGCCTTTGCACAGGTCCGCCGGGCCGGTCGGATCACCGACGGACAAGACCTCCCCAGCTTCGCCGATAGTCACACGGACTGTAATTCGCCCGCCGATCCACGCGTCCTTTGCCGCTTTCGGGTAGACAGGCTCCGGAGCGCTGATCGAGAGTCGGCTGCGGTGGCCGATCAATCTGTTTCTGAGCGTCGGCTCCTAACACAAAACCCGTAGTAATGGCGAGTAGAATACAAAGGAGTCTTTCCATGCAGAGTATTATTATACTCAACATGCGTGTTTTGAAAGTTCCACGCAATGCGGTGACGCACGCGAAGCCGATACGTAAGCGGTTCGTTATCCACGAGCATCACGCAACGCGTCTTCATTTTGATCTTCGGCTTGAGATAGGCGGGACAGGGAAGTCGTGGGCGGTACCGAAAGGGCCGTCGATGGATCCGGATGACAAGCGCCTTGCTATCGCGGTTCCGGATCACAATCTGAGCTATTTCAAATTCGAGGGAACGCTCGAGGAGGGGACCTATGGCGCCGGCGAGGTTCGCATATGGGACAGCGGGAAGTACGAGACTCTCGTCGATCCGCAATTGCAGTACGACGAGGGGCACATCGAATTTACTTTTCTAGGTAAGAAGGTCCGCGGTGAGTTTATCCTGATCCGCATGTCCCCGCGTGCTTCAAATCCGAAATCCCAAATCCGAAATCCCAAATCGAATAATTGGCTACTGATAAAACGTGAAGATATGTATGCAGATATAGACTGGCGGCTAAAAACGATCCTCCCCACAAAGTAGCTGAAGCCAGGAAGAATGTTTGAGTTGGTGTTTTGGGATTCAAGAAATAGAAACCAGTCTCCAGTATCGAGTCGTCAGTTTCCAGTCTCTCACACTCAGATCTTCAGTCTCTCGTACTGCGCAAACAGTTTCGTGATCTCGGCATTGATCTTCTGCTTTTCGGAAAGGTTTGTGATATTGTCCCGACGCTTTACCAGTTCTTCGATCTGAGCGGCAAGAAGTTCCTGCTTTGTCTCGGGCTTCTTGCTCTTGCTTATGTTGTATTTGTCGTCCATGGAGTGATTGTACTTTACTGGATGAGTGACGAGTGACATATAGGTCATATCACTCATCACTCATCACTCGTTCACTCGTCACTCTCTCTTCTTACGGCTTCTTTCCTTTGCCGCCCCCGCCTTTGTTCGGGTTGCCGCCACCGTGATCCTGTCCTTTGCCGGGTTTGTCCATTTTCGCCGGCTTCATGTTCTGATGATCGGGCTTGTTTGGATTTCCTCGATCGGCTCCTCGATCTTCTTTCGCCGGGTTACCACGTTCGTCGCCGCGATCGCTGCGGGGAGGGTTATCGCGTCCCGGTTTATCGTCCGCCTTGAAGCCGTCGTCCCGACGTCCTTTTCTATCCTTTGCTACGTGATACCTTGCAGGATTTCCTTTGATGAAATCGTCCTGCTCCTTGGTCGGTTTCACGAGCTTGGCATGGATCTGTCCGAGATGCCGGCCATTGTTCGGAGATTTGATCTTGATCTTTTCGTAATAGGTCGGGATCGCCGTCGTGTAGACAAATGCGGGCTGCGGATAAAGCTGCTCGATCCGTGTGCGATAGATCGGCGTCTCGACAATGTCATACGGCGAGTACCACGACGGATAATTATCGTAGTAGTACGGCGACCGATAGGGTTCGTGGTTGCCGAACAGGTACGTCGCGATAGGGAGGCTTCGGTCCAACCAGTTCGTTTCGTAATAATAATTATCGCCGTAGAGCTGATCGTTGCCGTCAAACAGAACCCGGGCTCCGGGGTAATTTTGTCCGTCACGATATAAAAGAACGGTCGCGATCTCCTGTATCAGGTTCGGGCCCGAAACGCGAGAACAACGACAGTCCGCGCGAATTTGAATCGCGATCATTGTACTCCTCGACACTGATGTAGTCGGCATAGCCGTCACCGTTCAGATCGAGGTTATTGATACCGTCGTCTTCGTTAAGATACCGTTCGAACTCTTCAGGCGAATTTGATCGTTGGAAGAGATCACCCGCTCTTTGAAGATCGAAATTATCTTTTGCCCAGTATTCATCACCTTCCGCTTCAATGATTTCCGCATCGTTTGAGTACGGTTGAGCACCTGCGAGTTGATCCGTCTGGTCCGAATTACATCCAAACACGAACAGGCTGACTGAAAAAAATGTTGCTGCTAACTTGATTACTCTCATAAATTGTCCCCTTTTGGTCTCCTCGTCCGAAATTCAGGCGCGACCAGTCGTTCTGAATATTAGTGCAATCAGCAAGCCATGCCATCGGCGAAACAGACAACGCCGCTCCCGGTTGACGTTGACAGGACCTTGCTGGATACTTGAACAAAAGGTCAGGATTACTATCGGGCCGGGAATTCTTAGTTAAGAGGAAATATTTATGCCATATCCAGAAATGATGATCCACGGAATGCGAGCTGAACTCGCAGAGCTGGGGATCGAAGAAACAAAGACATCCGAAGAAGTGAAGTCCGCAGTCGAGACAACCGACGGAACGGTGATGGTTATCGTCAATTCCGTTTGCGGATGCGCCGCTGGCGGCGTACGTCCGGGCATCGCGATGGCCCTGGCGAACTCGGAAGCTAAACCAGACAAGCGATCACGGTTTTTGCCGGAGCTGATATCGACGCGACCGACACGGCTCGTGACTTCTTTACAGGCTATCAGCCGTCGTCGCCAGCGATCGGCTTTCTGAAAAACGGAAAGCTTGTCCAGATGTTCGAACGCCGCGACCTCGAAGGCCGTCCGCCGCAGGTTATCGCTGAAGCGCTCAAGGAAGCGTTCAACCAGCATTGCGGAAAGAACGAAGCGGTGACCGCCTAGGCAGGAATCGCAGGAAGACACCAAGGCCATCCGCTCGCGGGTGGCCTTTTTCGTGCTTATTGGTGCAATTAGATGGTTTCAGGCTCGCGAATGAAATGCCGAAAACATACGAAAAAGCGCTCCCCGAAAAACTTGTTGCCTTTGGGCTCGGCGAATCGCTAAAATACTAACAGCCTCTCGCGGATTTTCCGCCCTCGTAGTTTCAACCCCCATGTCGATCAATCAAAGAAAGCACGTAAGATTTTCACTCGATATTCCGGCTGTACTTATCACCAAGTACGGTGAAAGGCAGAACACACTGCTCCAGCAGATCAGCGTCGGCGGAAGCTTTACGGATTGGGAAGAAAATATCTACGTCGGTGACGAGTTTCGTCTCGAGATAGAACTGCCAAACAAAAATCGTCTTCCGCTGAACTGCAAGGCCGTCTATCGATTTGAGAACACCGGCATAGGCGTGAAGTTTTTGAACATCTCGCAGTTCGAGCAGGAATTGATCTCGAAGATCATCGCCCATCGGATGGATGTCGAAGGCGTTCCCTTGAGCGTTTCGCCTTTTGAAGAACCGAACACATTTAGTTTCCCGAAAGATCTGCGGGTGACGACCGCACGTGAGGAGCGCGAAGAGATGCTGACCGAGGCAATGTCGAGTGAATGAACGGATTTGGGATTTCGGATTTCGGATTTCGGATTTTTCCAGCCAGGCAGGTCTCTGACTTCTACCTTTTACATCGCACCAAGGAACTATTAATAAATCGTCCCCTTCAAAACAATTCGTCGAGAGCCTCTTCCAAATTCTTCACACCCACGACGCGAGTGCCGAGAAGCTTTTCGAGACCGACCTTATTTGATGCCGGCACGATCAGTTTCTTGAAGCCGAGCGTTTGGGCTTCGCGAGCACGCGTCTGGGCCTGGAGTACGCCGCGAACTTCGCCGGTCAAACCTACTTCGCCGAACACAGCCGTCTCTGGCGGCACCTGAAGGTTGCGAAAGCTCGACGCGATCGCGGCAATGACGCCGAGATCTGCGGCGGGTTCATCGACTTCCAGCCCACCCGCGATGTTTACAAAAACGTCATCGCCCGCGAGTTGAAAGCCGAGCCGTTTTTCGAGAACCGCGATCAGCAGCGAAGCGCGATTGTAATCAAAGCCCTGCGCCATACGGCGACCGGATGCGGACTTGTTTCCGCTAACGAGCGCCTGTACCTCTACGAGCATCGGCCGTGTACCTTCCATGCACACTGTGACGACTGAACCGCTCGCACCTTCGGGGCGCTCCTGCAGAAAAAGCTCGGACGGATTTCCAACCGGGACCAACCCGGCGTTCGTCATTTCGAATACGCCGATCTCGTTCGCGGCTCCGAATCGGTTCTTTGTCGCGCGGATGATGCGGTGATTGTGGTGACGATCGCCTTCGAAATAGAGGACCGTGTCGACAATGTGCTCGAGCGTTTTCGGTCCGGCGATCGACCCTTCTTTTGTGACGTGCCCCGTCAGAAATACCGGCGTGCCCGTTTTCTTGGCAAACATCATGAATTCGGCGGCGACATCGCGAACCTGCGACACGCTGCCCGGAGCCGATTCGATCTTGTCGCTGAAAATTGTCTGGATCGAATCCACGATCACGAAATCCGGGCGCAGTTTTTCGGTTTCGGCGACGATGTTTTGAAGGTTCGTTTCCGGGAGGATAAATAGATTGTCGGCGGCGAGCCCGAGCCGTTCGCCTCGCATTTTTATTTGTCGTTCGGATTCTTCGCCGGAAACATACAGCACCTTTGCGCCGTTTCGTCCGAGGTGGTCGGCCATCTGAATGACGATCGTCGATTTCCCGATCCCGGGGGCCCCGCCTATCAAAACGAGTGAACCCGCTACGATGCCGCCACCGAGGACTCGATCAAGTTCCTCAATTCCTGACAGCGATCGAGCATCGTCCTGAGATTCGATCTCTGAGAAAGCGACCGGTGCGGTTTGTGTAAACCGCGACGAAAATCCGCCGCCGGCTGCCGCGGCCTTTGCCGATACGCGAAACCGCTCTTCGACCATCGTGTTCCATTCCGCACAATCCGGGCACTGCCCCGACCACTTACGCGACTGCGAGCCGCAACTCTGACAAACGAATATGGTGGAGGGCTGTTTTGCCATAAGTAAGAAGGTAAAAAGGCTCAGTTCTAAGATGATACATCCAACGTCAGGATTTTATACACCGGTAACGCAGAGCATTTTTATAAGTCGCCGAACTAAAAAGCTTACTCGCCACGGCACAGGGCTTGTCTTAACAAGCATTGCTCGCTCAGTGAGCGGGAGAATTTTATTCGTGGAGGAAAATATATATATGCCTAGCCATAAAGATAAACAGAAGAAGTCAGATTCGAAGAACTCAATGGGAAGCAGCTCGGATGATCGTCAGTTCGAGGGACAAGGACAGAATCCGGGTTCTGGAAAAAGCGGACAGCGCGGACAAGGTTCTGAAGAGGGAAGGTCGTCTCGTTCGCAAGTGAACAACGACGATGACGAGATGAACACCGCCGGGGGCCGAAAAGGACAATTTTCGGACACCGAGCGCAGCAACGATCCGCAGTGGAGTCCGGGATCGACTCACTCTTCGGAGTAATAACGCCAATTATATTTAGGAATCAGGTCTAGAAGACCTTCCTACCAGCCAGATCGCCTCCCGCTCAAGCGGGAGGCAATTCAAAAGCGGCTAACTTTCCGGGCCTTTTCTGTTTAACTACTTCCTACGTCCAAAGTCCATCCGTTAAAAGTTGGATAAACCCAGTTTAGGCACTAAAACGCAGATTCTCTGGGACGAACGGCTTTTTGGTTCTTTAGTTGTAAATATTTCGTGGTAAAATTGCTGCAATGAAGTGGGATGTCCTCATTATCAGGCTATTTTTCGTGGCACTGCTTGCCGCCGTGGGCTATTTGCTTAACCCACTTGCACAGACAACCCATCTCACGAGCGCATTCAAAGAACGCCAGATAATATCGGGAATTGTCGGCGCAATGGTCGCGTTATTCATCATTGCTTTCGAAATGCGTGCTCGGAAAGCGAGTTTACGCACGCTGATCGGCGCCGCGATCGGTTCCATTATGGGCATCGTCGGTGCGTACTTGATCGGGATGCTTATCAGCGCCCAGGACATCAACACTGTGCCGGGAGAGCTGCGAACATTTCTGACGATCGTGCTGGCGTGCTTTATGGGCTACATCGGTCTGATGGTCGGGGCCGCGAAGGGCGATTATCTCGATCTGTCGGCTCTTGGTGGAATATTCAGCGATAAAAACGTCAAGCGCGATTACAAGATCCTCGATACGTCGGTCATTATCGATGGCCGCATCGCCGATGTCGCAGAAACCGGTTTTCTCGGTGGCAGTCTTATTATCCCGAACTTTATTCTGGCAGAACTCCAACAGGTCGCGGACTCGGCCGACTCGTCAAAGCGGCAACGCGGACGACGTGGGCTAGATATGCTCCAACGGTTGCGGAATAACAGCAAGCTCGACATCCAGATCATCGAAACCGATTTTCCCGCGGTGAAGGAAGTCGACCTGAAACTTATCGAGCTCGGGAAACAACTCGACGCTGTCATTGTCACCAACGATTTTAATCTGAACAAGGTCTCACAGCTGCGCGGGGTCCAGGTCCTGAATATAAACGAGCTCGCAAACGCTCTGAAACCCGTCGTACTTCCTGGCGAAGCGATGCGTGTCTTTGTGCTGAAAGAAGGTAAAGAATATAACCAGGGCGTCGCATATCTTGACGATGGAACGATGGTCGTGGTCGATAACGCCCGTCGGCTTATCGGTAAAACGGCCGACATCGCGGTGACGAGCGTTCTTCAGACCACCGCCGGCAAGATGATATTCGGCCGTCTCTGGGAAGATAAGGACGAGCATCACGAATCCAATGTCGGCATTCATGATTCGCGTTCGCTCGGGTTCAACAAAGCCACGCGCGAGCTGCGACAGACGACTATCATCGAAGAGCTGAAATAGACGGCTGTGAAGACAACAGCGATCATCGTCGCCGCCGGGATCGGCTCACGCTTCAAATCCAAAACTCCAAAACAATTTCTAGATCTCGCGGGAAAGCCGCTTATCGAACACACTCTCGGGCGTTTTCAGAATGCAGCAGTCTATCGATTCGATCGTCCTTGTTCTTGCGAGCGATCGTATCGATGAGAGCTCATTCGCATTTGATAAGCTTGATAAAGTAGTCGCCGGTGGAGCAACACGTGCAGAGTCTGTTCTCAACGGCCTTAACGCTGCGGGTGATGCCGACATAGTTGCCGTGCACGACGGCGCCCGGCCATTCGTCTCGACGGAGGAGATCGATCGTACGGTCGCAAAGGCCAAGGAGATGGGAGCCGCTTGTCTGGTCGCTCCTGTAACGGATACGATCAAGTCGGTCATTGGAAACGAGATCGCAGCGACGTTGGATCGCGGCAAACTTCGTCGGGCACTGACGCCGCAAGCATTTCGGATCGACGTCTTGCGTCGAGCCTTTGAAGTCGGCGAGCTGAGTGAAGCGGTGACGGACGAATGCTATCTCGTCGAAAAACTCGGCCACCCGATCGCGTTGGTCGAAGGTAGTGCGCGGAACATCAAGATCACGAACGCCGACGATCTGCGGTTGGCCGAGATGATCTATTCAGACGATACGTAATACTTAAGAACTGGAAACTCTCTACTGCATACTGGTAGCTGGCTAATAACCATCGACGAAGTATTCTTATCACCAGTCTCCAGTTGCAAGGTGTGGCCTTCGAGTCGCATTTTCTTTTCGGTGATTCGTATGTTCAGAATCGGAATCGGAAGCGATGTACACAAATTGGTGCCAGGGCGGCCGCTGATCCTCGGCGGCGTCGCGATCGAGTCCGATCTCGGAGCCGACGGTCACTCCGACGCGGACGCATTGAGCCACGCGATCACCGACGCCATTTTGGGTGCATTAGCGCTCGGCGATATCGGCTCGCATTTTCCGAACACGGACGAGCGATGGGCAAACGCGGAGAGCTTTGTGTTCCTGCGATTCGCGGTCGGACTGGTGAAGCAGAACGGATATTCGATCGAGAATGTGGACTCGACAGTTGAGCTTGAACACCCAAAGCTGCGGCCGTACGTCCAACAGATCATCGACGGCCTGGCGCAGGTACTGGAAACGGACAGCGGATCGATAAGCGTCAAGGCGAAATCCGGCGAAGGCGTCGACGCGGTCGGAGAAAAGCGTGCCGTAAGGGCGACGGCCATTGTGATGCTCAGAAAAGATAATGTTGATTAGGATCGAAAGTAAGCAGGAGACCACCGGGTCATAAAGATGCGGCCACAGGACATCATCGAAAAGAAACGTGACGGACTTGAGCTCTCTACGGACGAGATCTCTGAGTTCGTTCTCGGCGTATGCGATAAGACATGGGCCGACTATCAGATCTCTGCGCTCGTAATGGCGATGTTCATTCGCGGATTGAGCGCCGCCGAAAGCGAAACGCTTACCCGCGAGATGTTGTACTCGGGTGATGTCCTGGATTTCTCCGATATCGAGATGCCAAAGGCCGACAAGCACTCGACCGGAGGCGTCGGCGACAAAACGTCATTGCTGATAGCGCCGATCGTCGCGGCGTGCGGCGTCGCGGTTCCGATGATCTCTGGCCGCGGACTCGGGCATACGGGTGGCACTCTCGACAAGCTCGAATCGATCCCGGGCTACAATGTAAAACTTTCGACCGATGAATTCCGAAAGATCGTAAAGTCTTGCGGGTTCGCAATGGCCGGACAGACGGATCAGATCGCGCCGGCCGACAAGAAGCTCTATGCGCTTCGCGATGCGACCGCGACTGTTCCATACATTCCGCTGATCGTCGCGTCGATCATGTCGAAAAAACTTGCTGAGGGTCTGGACGCTCTTGTTCTGGATGTGAAAACCGGCTCGGGCGCATTTATGAAGAGTCTGGAAGATTCGAAGAAACTTTCTCACGAGCTAGTCGAGACCGGCGCAAAGTTTGGCGTTAAAGCCCAAGCGATCGTGTCCGATATGAACCAGCCGCTTGGCCAATACGTCGGCAATGCTCACGAGATCTACGAATGCATTAAGATCCTGCGAGGTGAAGGGAACGAGCGTGCGAATGCGACGACTGAACTGTCCGTTGAACTTTCAGCCCGGATGCTCTTGCTGACGGGCGTATCGGATTCCGTAGAGTCGGCCCGCGCCCTGATCGGATCAAAAATTTCGGGCGGCGAAGCGCTGGAACTTCTGCGAAAGAATATCGGCTGCCAGAACGGCGACCAATCCGTTTGTGACCAGCCGGACAAGCTTTTTGAAAGCGGCGTCAAGAAACACGAGATCAAGGCCTCGCGTTCGGGTTTT